>NZ_JALPRD010000005.1 GCF_023197165.1 Sphingopyxis sp. MSC1_008 | reverse complement strand
CCCGAAGGGTGGTGGAGGGGCCAGCGACGTTTACGCCATTGCCCCTCCGTCAGCGCTTCGCGCTGCCACCTCCCCATCGCTGCGCGACAGGGACGATCATGTGGATCAGCTATTTGCGCCCAAATACCCCAGCTGCCCGGCCTTGAAGATCGTCTGCGCGCGGTTGACCGAGTTCAGTTTCTCGCCCGCGCGGTGGACGTGGTAACGCACCGTCGCGTGGCTCAATGAAATGATCATGCCGATCTCGCGGTCGGTCTTGCCGATCGCGGCCCAGCGCAGACATTCCACCTCGCGCTTCGACAGCTCGCAATCCGACGGGATGCGCCGCTTGGTCCGCATCGCCGAGGCATAGCCGGCGATGAAACGCCGCGTCGCGAGCGCCAGCGTGTCGCCGATCGCCGCAAACAGGTCCGACAGATCGGTAATGTCGGGGTCCGACGGTTGAAAGCTGTTCGCCGAAATCTGCCCGAACGGCAGATGGACGGGAACCACGATCGCCGCCTTGTATCGATCGTGCGCCGAAAAATAGCGCGAGAGGTCTATGTCATCGAGATAGGGGTTGGGCTGCGCGGTGCGGAAACCTTCGGCATTGCACCAGAAAGGCTCGCTTTCGTACCGGCACGAGCGCGGCAGCGGCGAGTGGAGCGCCAGCCTGTGATCTTCCCACCAGCGCTCGCCGTCGCCGAGCCAGCCGAACAGGTCGGCGGCGAGAACCGCGCCGTCGGCGTCGACCATCGTTTCCTTCGATGCGATATCGTCGCAGAGCGCCGCGCGCAGGCCATAAGCGGCGGCATAATCGCGCAGCACGACCGCGGCGTCGTGGATGTCTTCCACACAGCGAACCGTGACCGTATCGACGAGGGTCCTGGCATCCATTGGGGGCGCGAACCCGTCGATCGGCAGTTTTTCTGCCTGTTCTCCCATCAAGGGGACTATTTCACACTGGCCGGCAAGTCGCAATGCATGTGTCATAAGCGGAGCACCGTCTTTGCTATGATGTTTTTCTGAACTTCGCTCGAACCGCCGAAGACGGTCCAGGCACGGCTGTTGAGATAGCGGGCGGCCGCGACCTGCGCGTCGTCGTCGCCGATCGCCGGCGGCGCTTCATTGCCATAGAGCGGGCGCGCGGTCGGCAGCTGCAGGCCGTCGTATCCGTGCAAATCCATCACGAGGCCGTCGATCCGCTGGTGGATCTCGGACGAGAGCAATTTCACGAGCGAGGTTTGCGGGCCGGCAGGGCGGCCCTTCGCGATATCGGCGAGGATACGCAGTTCGGTCGTTTCGAGCGCCTCGGCCTCGAGCCGCAGCCGCGCGATCCGGATCGCGATCTGGATATCGCCGCCGAGCGTTCCGTTGTGCCCGCTCGGCGCGACACCCGCGAGCTGTTCGAGATGGTCGATCGCACGGATCAGACGCGGGGCGTGGAACGATCCGCCGCGCTCATTCTCGAGCAGGAACTTGGCGATCGTCCAGCCCTGACCCTCTTCGCCGATGCGGTTGTCTATCGACGTGCGCGCGCCGTCGAGGAAGACCTGATTGACCTCATGGTCGCCCGCCATCGTGATGATCGGGCTGACGGTGACGCCGGGCTGGTCCATGGGGACGAGCAGGAAGCTGATCCCCGCCTGCTTCTTCACCTCGCCGTCGGTACGGACGAGGCAGAAGATCCAATTTGCGTGATGCGCGTGGGTGGTCCAGATTTTCGACCCGTCGACGACATATTCGTCGCCATCGCGCCGCGCGCGGGTGCGCAACGAGGCGAGATCGGAGCCGCTCTGCGGTTCGGAATAGCCCTGGCACCAATAATCGGTCCCTGCGCGGATCGCGGGCAGGAAACGATCCTTCTGCTCCTGCGTCCCGAAGGCGCAGATGACGGGACCAACGAGGCGCAGCCCGAGCACCGACAGCGCCGGCGCGCCCGCGATCGCGCATTCCTTTTCAAAGATATAGCGTTGCATCGGCGTCCAGCCGGTGCCGCCGCAATCCGCGGGCCAGTGATAGGCGACCCAGCCCTTGTCGCTCAGGATGCGGTGCCAGACGAGACCGATGTCGGGTTCAACAAACACGCCGGGGGTGCGCTTGGCGCCATCGCGGACTTGGGGCGGCAGCGAGGTGCGGAGAAAGTCCCGCACCTCCTCGCGGAAATCCATCTCGTCTTGGGTAAGGTCTAGATCCATATTTCCGCTAGCGTTCGAGGATTGCCACCGCCGACAGGCCGGGCGCTCCATAGACATGAGAATAACCGACCTTGGGGCCGTTCGGCACCTGCCGCTCGCCGCCGCGGCCGCGCAGTTGCACCGTATTTTCATAGACTTGCCGCAGGCCCGAGGCGCCGATAGGCTCGCCGCACGCGAGGCAGCCGCCGTCGGTGTTGATCGGCATTTTACCGCCGATTTCGCTCCAGCCTTCGGCGAGCCATTGTTCCTGTTCGCCGTCGGAGCAGAAGCCATTCTCGGCCATGTGCATGATTTCGGCGCCGCTCTCGGTGTCCTGCAATTGGGCGACCGAAACATCTTCGGGGCCGATGCCCGCCATTTCGAATGCTGCGCGGCTCGCGACTTCGGTCGGCTTGCCGCCGCCGTTGACGCTAATCGACGGTGCGAAAACTTCGAACGATCCTTCGGGACGGGTGCGGAAGGCAACGCTCGCGATGCGCACCGCATCGGACCCCAGTTCGCGGACCTTCTTGCCGCTTGCGAGCACCAGCGCGACCGCGCCCTCGGCGGGCGAGCAGAACATATATTTGGTCAGCGGATCGTTGACCATCGGCGCGTTCAGGATCGTGTCGAGATCGACCGGCGAGCGCCGCCAGGCATGGTCGCAGAGCGTGCCGTTGCGGAACGCCTTTTCGGCGACGAGACCGAGCGTGCGGCGGCTGATGCCGTGGATCGCCATATAACGCTGAATCTTGAGCGCAAAAAACTGTGTCGTTAGCATCATGCCCGTCTCGCCATACCATTCAGGCAGGCCGTAATCGGACGGCTTGGCGTTGAACGCGCCGCGCGGATGCTTGTCGAAGCCGACCGCGAGCGCGATATCGCACGCGCCCGCGGCGATCGCATTGCGCGCGGCTGTGAGCGCGCTGCCGCCGGTCGCGCAGCCGTTCGCGACATTGATGAAGGGTACGCTCGTCAGGCCGAGTTCGTTGACCATGATGTCGGCCGATCCCGCGGCGGCCGAACCTCCATAGGCGAATTCGACGTCGCCCCATTCGATCCCCGCGTCGCCGAGCGCTTCGCGCACCGCATATACACCCTGATCGCGCCCCGAACGGCCGTCGGTGCGGCCAAAGGGATGGATACCCGCGCCGATGATATAGACGTCGTCGTTCATGGCTGGCGCTCCGGACGGAAGGCATAGGTCGACCGCGCATCGTCGAAAGGGACGACGACGAAGGTCATCGGCATGCCGATGACCAGGTCAGTGGGACTGGCGTCGACGATACGCGTCTCGACGATCACTTCGCCGGGCAGTTCGACATAGCCGATGAGGAAGGGCTGGAAGGGCTGCGGACCGCTGTACGGTTCCTTGGGTTCGAAGCCCTGCGTGGTCCACGACCAGAGCGTCCCGTTGCGCGACAGCGCGACGGGCTCGACCAGCGCGGCGGCGTCGCCCGAAGGCACGGGAAAGATGATCTCACCGTCGGCACGGCGCGCACCGATGAGGCGCGGTTCGGCTTCGTCGGTCCACAGGCCCGGAGCGATGGGCGCGAGCGCGCTCATGCCGCCCTCGCGAAGCTGCGCAGACAATGGTCCTGATCGCCGAACAATTTATCGAGCAGCATCACGCGCTTCAGCGCATGGCCGATCGCGAGCTCGTCGGTCTGCCCCATCCCGCCGTGCATCTGCACCGCCTCGAGCCCGATGCGTGTCGCCGCTTCGCCGACAAAGGCCTTGGCACCCGCGGTAATGCGCGGCCAGTTCGCATTGTCGGTCGTCGGATCGAGCATCGCGGTGTGCAGCACCATCGAGCGTGCCTGCTCGAGCGCGGCATAGCATTCGACCAGCCGGTGCTGGAGCGCCTGAAAGCTGCCGATCGCGGCACCGAACTGCTGGCGCTCGCCGACATAGGCGAGCGTGTCGTCGAACATCGTCTGTGCGAGCCCCAGCATCTCGGCGGCGGCGAGCAGGCGGATATCGCCGATGACGCGCCGGAATTTCGCTTCGGGCAGTTCGAACAGCTCGGCAGGCGCGCGGTGCAGGTCGATCGTCGCGGCGTTCGAGCCGTCGATCACCGGATAGTCCTGCCGCACGACGCCGGTGGCTCCCTTCGCGACGTTCGCGAGCTTGTCGCCGGCGACGGTGACCAGCAGCGTATCGGCGAGGAGCGCTCCGAGGACGAAGGTCTTGGCGCCGGTGAGCTGAGCACCCTCGGCTTTGGTGCCTAGGGCTTCGGTCTCGTAACGGCGCCCCGGTTCTGCGAATGCGACGGCGGCCAATTGCGCGCCCGCGACCAGTTCGCCAACCAGCGCGCTGTTGCCGATCGCGGTGCCCAGACGGATCGGCAGCACGCCATTTTCGAGCCAGGGATCGATCGCGATCCCCTTGCCGAGCGCCTCGGCGACGAGCGCGAGGTCGACCATCGTTCCGCCGATGCCGCCCATCGCCTCTGGCGCGGCGAGCGCGAGCAGGCCGAGGTCGGCAACATCCTGCCAGCGCGCGCGCGAATAGCCGCCCTCGGCCCCCCGCATCGCATGCCGCGCCGCGATGTCGACCGGACCCAGAAAGCGCCCGATCATGTCGCGCGTCAGCTGCTGGTCTTCGTTGAGGTCGAAATTCATGCGCGGCGCTCGAATGTGATCGGCAGGGTGGTGAGCCCGCGCAGCAGCATGTTCGGCGGCCAGCTCGGTTGATGACCCTCGGCGACGCGGAAATCGGTGAGCCGCGTCAGCAGTTCTGAATAGGCGACCGCCATTTCCTTGCGGCTGAGCATATTGCCGACACACATATGGATGCCCTTGCCGAAGGCAAGGTGGCTGCGCGCGTTGGCACGTTCGATGTCGAAGCGGTCGGGGTCGGGATATTTGGCGGGGTCGCGGTTCGCTGCGGCGTAGCGCAGCTGGACCATCGCGCCCTTGGGTATCTTCATCCCGCCAATTTCGGCGTCCTTCAGTACCATCCGCCACATGCCCGCGGTCGGGCTTTCGGTGCGCAGCACCTCTTCGACGAGGTTGATGATCGCGCGCTCATTGCCTTCGTCGGCCGCCGTAACCGCCTTCGCCATCTGGTCGGGATTATCGATCAGCTGGAGGAGCCCCCCCGCGAGTGCCGAGGTCGTCGTCTCGTTCCCCGCGACCATCAGCTGCTGCATGATCGACAATATTTCGGCATCCTCGAGCGGACGCTCGCCATCAACCTCGGCATAGACGAGGTCGGAGAGCAGATCGTCGGTGCGATTGGCGCGACGCTCGTCGATCTTCGCTTTGACGAAATGCTGGAATTCGACGACCTCGCGCGCGCACTCAAGTTCGCGCTCCTTGGGGATCATCCGCCCGAGCCGATCGACGAAGGCGTCGGACCAGCGCTTCACCTTGTCGAGATCGTCGCCGGTCATGCCGATCTGGCTCGCGATCATCGCGACGGGCAGCGGAATGCCGAAATCGCGCACGAAATCGGCTTCTCCCTTTGCCGCCATCTTCTCGATCAGGTCGATCACGACCCCGCGCATATCCTCCTCGATCGCGGCGACGCGCTTCATCGAGAAGGCGAGGTTGACGAGCTTGCGGAAGCGCGTGTGGGTCGGCGGATCGGCGGTGAGCAAAGTATCGACCTGCGGCCAGCCTTCGGCGAGGATCGCGGCGACATCGCCGTCCTCGGCCATCGCGCCCGACAATGTACCCTGAAAATTGTTCGAGAAGGTCTCGACGTCACCGGTTGCCTGCACGCAAAGATCATAGGAGAGGACGAGGAACATGCCCTCGGAAAGCTGCACGACGGGGCTCTTGGGCATCCAGGCGCGATAATAGTCGAACGGGTCCGCGATGACTTGCGGGTCGAAAAAACTGCTTGCGGCGATATCGTTCACGCGCCTCTTCCCTCGATCTTCTCTTTATACGCACAACTATATGCGCCCGCTCCGCCCGCGCGATGCACACTTTCGTTAGGAGCGCGTGAGGTTTGGCGCGACATGGGCGAGGGCGTTGGCGAGCAGGCGGCGAAGGTTCGGATCGGCATAGGCGGCGGGGCCGTCGCCGGGCTGAAGATAGACGAGGCGGCCCGCGCCGACGGGTTTTTCCCATGCAATGAGGTCGCTTTCGGCGCGGTGATCCCAGCCGGTATTGCTGAACATCCGCCCCGCGACCGCCTGTGCCGCCGAATAGGAATTGTTGCGGACGAAGGCGTGATCGGCGCGGAGCAGCGGCTTGGCCGCGCCCCATATCGGCGCGAGATACAGCTCGTCGCAGAGCGGAAAGCGTGATGGCAGGCCCGCGGTCACCGGATGATCGGGATCGAGGACGACCGCATTGTAACGGACCTCGTGACGATAGCCCGAGTCGAGATGGGTTTCGCCATTCGCTTCGCCGCGATCGTACAGGAAGCGCCCGCCGAGCATCTCGGCCCATTCGGGCCAGTCGGCCCAGCCCGCGATCGCATGATGCATCGCGACCGCGCCGCCGCCGCGCGCGAAATAGTCAGTGATTGCGCGGCGGTAGGTGAAGGAAGGCGAACGCGTCGCCGCTTTGCCGCCCTCGAAGCGATAGCCGGGCATATCGTAGAAGAGGATCGCGTCGACATCGCTCGCCGCGCCTGCGGCAACCATAGTTTCGGCCTCGGGATGGATCAGGTGCGTGACCGCCCAGCCGGTGAAGCTCGCGAGCAGATCGGCGAAGGGTTCGGCGTCATAGGGGTGGCCGCCCGACAAGACGAGAAGGCGGCGCGGTCCCGTCATGCGATCTTGAGGATCATCTTGCCCTGATTGCTCCCCGCGAAGAGCCGCATGAAGGCGTCGAAGCTGTTCTCGATCCCTTCGTCGACATGCTCGTCGGCGATCATCTTGCCCTGCTGCAGCCACGCCGCCATCGCGGCACCACCCTCGGCGAAGCGCGGGATAAAATCGGCGACGAGCAGTCCGCGGATCGAGGCGCGGTGGACGATGAGCTGCCAGATGTTGCGCGCGCCGATCTTTTCGACCGAATTATATTCGCTGATCAGCCCGCAAAGCCCGATGCGCGCGCCATGGCGCAGATTGTTGAGGCCGGCGTCGAGGATGTCGCCGCCGACATTTTCGAAGATGATGTCGACGCCGTCGGGGGCCACGGCGCGGATCGCGTCGGTGAGCGCCGGCACATCCTTGCCGCGATAATCGATCGCGGCGTCGAAACCGTAACGATCGGTGAGCTTTGCGCATTTTTCGGGGCCGCCCGCGATGCCGATGACCTTGCTCGCGCCCTTGATCTTCGCGATCTGTCCGACGAGCGAGCCGACCGCGCCTGCGGCGCCGGTAACGAGCACGACGTCGCCCGGTTTGGGCTCGCAAACGTCGATATAGCCGAAATAGGCGGTCATCCCGACCGCGCCGAGCACCGACAGATAATTGGTGACCGACGGCACGAGGCTCGCGTCGATTGGCTGGGTGAAGCCGCCGACGGTGCCGACCGAATAATCCTCGATCCCGTTGAGTCCCATCACCCATTGGCCGGGCGTGAAGCCTTCGGCCTTGCTCGCCTCGACAGTGCCGATCGTCGAGGCGCGCACCGGGTCGCCGAGCGGGATCGGCGGCATATAGCTTGGCGCATCGTCCATCCAGCCGCGGATCGCGGGATCGAGCGAGGCATAATGGTTGCGGATCAGGAATTGGCCATCGGCGAGTTCGGGCGTGGGTTCGGTAACGAGCGAGAAATCCGCCTGCACGGGCTCGCCATTGGGGCGGCGGGTCAGCAGGAAGCGGCGGTTGTCGGGCATGTGGATTCCTTACGCGGGGACGATGGAGACCGGGATTGCGCTTTGCAGCGACTGGCCGGTGATGGGGTCGTAGGCGACGCTCTCGCTGACGAGGCGGTTGGTCGAGGCACCATGCTCGTGGACCCCGTCGGGGCCGATGTCGGGGCCGCCGAAGGCATGCGCCATCGACACGACGCCGGGGCGCATATTCTCGGCGGCGCGCGCGACGGCGACGACTTCGCCGACCGCCGAGCGGATGCGTACCGTGTCGCCGTCGGCGCAGGGAATCAGCGCGAGGTCGTCGGGATGGAGGAAGGCGGGGTTGGTCGTTCGCTTGGCGCGCAACGCGGGCAGATTCTGTCCGGTCGAATTGAAGCGGTGGCGGCTGCGGCGTGAAACCATGCGCCAGGGAAAATCGGGGGTCGGCTGGGCGGCCGTGGCATAGGCGATCAACTCGTCGGGCATCGCTCCGGCAGTCAGGTCGAAGCGGCCGGGCGCATCGGGATCGCACGCCTCGACGACCGGGTGGAGGTCGGCGTAGATCACCGCCTTGCCGTCGACGGTATCCGCACGCACGACACTCGGCGCCACCGAGCAGCCCGCGACCATCAGGTCGAGGAAGGCCTCTTTCGCGGGCCGCTCGTCCATAGGGCAGGCGCCGCCCGCGAGCGGCATGCCGGTGCCGAGACGGTGCGCGAGTTCCCAGAGCATCTCCCACTCCTCGAGCAGCCCTTCGGGCGCTTCGATCATCGCCTCGGTATAGCGGGCATAGGGGATCTCGTACCACCATTCGCTGAGGTTGCTGATGTCCTCGCGCTCGAGGCACATTTTGGGCGCGAGGATATAGTCAGCGCGTTTTGCCGTCGCGGACTCGGCGTTGACGTCGATACAGACGAGCAACTCCAGCCCGTCGATCGCTCGCGTCATCTTGTCCTGATCGGGGAAGGCGACCACGGGGTTGCCGCCGATCACGATCAGTGCGCGCACCTGACCTTCGCCGGGCGTCAGCATCTCGTCGGCAAGGACGTTGCATGGCATTTCCATGCCGAGATGCGTCAAACCGCGGATGCGTGAGGCAGGAAACCCCTCGCCATAAAGCGCCATCGGCGGCGCGACTTGCGCGCGGCGCGGCGTCACCGGCGTGAAGACGCGCGGGATCGAGCTTTTCTCGCCCTCGCGGCAAAAACGCCCGCAGATGATGTTGAGCGACGAAACGAGATATTGGGTGAGCGTGCCGTTGCCGGCCATCTCGGGGCCGGTGCCGGTCGAGACGACGCCCTTGGTGCCTCCCGCGAACATTCGCGCCGCCGCGACGAGCTGGCTTTCCTCGATCCCCGCGCGCGCCGCGGCGACGGCGGGGGTGAAGCCCGCGACCGCGCGCTGCAATTCGTCGAGGCCGTCGACGTAACGCTGGACGAATGCCTTGTCGTACAGGCACTCGGACAGGATGACGTTGATCATCCCCGCGAGCAGCGCGGGGTCCTCGCCGGGCCGCACGGGCAAATGGATATGCGCGAGCGCGGCGACGTCGCTCTCGCGCGGGTCGGCGACGATCAGCTTCAGCCCGCCTTCGAGCGCATCGCGCAGGCGGCGCGAGGGCGAGAAGGGCGGCAGCCCGCCCGGCGGACCGTAGTGCGAGACGATCGGATTGTTGCCGATGAAGAAGGCGACGTCGGCGTCGGCAAAGGTGTGCATCCCGCCCATCCAGCTGCCGTAGCGCATCGTCGTATAGACTTTCGCCGGCTGGTCGAGCGTCACCGAGGTATAGATGTTGCGCGTGCCGAGCCCCTGCGCGAACGACATCGCGCTGCCGACCCCGGCGCTGTTCTGAAACGCGTAGGTGCCGCCATAGACGGCGACGGCGTGCGGGCCGTGCTCGGCGACAATCGCCGCCAGTTTTGCGCCGATCTCATCGAGCGCGTTATCCATCGCGATATTTTGAAACGCCCCGTCGACGCGCTTCTGCGAGACCATCAACCGCTGTGGGCCATGGTGCGCCTCGGCAAGCTGGCGGCCCTTGATGCACGTATAGCCGCCGAACACCGGATCGTCGGCGTCGCCCTGGACCTTGGTCACCCGCCCGTGGTCGACGGTGACGAGCATTGCGCAATTGGCGTGGCAGAAGCGGCAGAAACTGCGGCGGACCTCGGGCATCGTCTCTCTCCCTGATCCCATCCTACGCCAGCGGGTGGACCGATCGACTGGCACTTTTGGCGGTGGCTGGCTGCCGAGCGCAGGCGCAATTTCGGTGCCGGAACAGGGAGAGTATCGATGCCGACATCGCGCCAATGGCTGCTGAACGGACACCCGCGCGGGCGCGGGATCGAAGATGGCGATTTCCGGCTGGTCGAGACCGAGGTCGGCGCGCCGGGCGATGGCGAACTGCTCCTGAAGACGCTCTATCTCGGCTTCGATCCGGCGCAGAAGGGCTGGATGGAGAATATCGCCGACTATGTCGCGCCGATGGCAATCGGCGACGTGATGCGCGGCAGCGGGATCAGCGAAGTCGTCGAGAGCAACCACCCAGGTTTCGCAGCAGGCGATCTGGTCATGGGATCGACGGGCTGGACCGAATGGCATGTCTCGAGCGGTGAGGGGCTGGTCAAGATCGAGACCGAGTTGCCGCCGACGGCGATGCTCTCGGTGCTCGGGACGACGGGCGTCACCGCCTATTGCGGGCTGTTTAAGGTCGGGCAGCCGGTCGCGGGTGACACCGTGCTGGTGTCGGGCGCGGCGGGGGCGACGGGATCGGTCGTCGGTCAGCTCGCCAAGATCGCCGGCTGCCGCGCGGTCGGTATCGCGGGGGGCGAGGACAAGTGCCGCTGGCTCGTCGAGGAAGCGGGGTATGACGCCGCGATCGATTACAAGGCGGGCAATGTCCGCGCGCAGATCAAGGCGCATTGCCCCGGCGGCGTCCATGTCATCTTCGACAATGTCGGCGGCGCGATCCTCAACGACATGCTCGGCGAGATCGCGACCGGCGCGCGCATCGCGGTGTGCGGCGGGATCAGCCGGTACGAGAGTGGGTCGCTGCCCGCAGGCCCGCAGAATTACTTCAACCTGATCTTTCGACGCGGCTCGATGGCCGGGTTCATCGTGCTCGACTGGGCGAACGAATTTCCGGAAATCCGCAAGCGGCTCGAGGGCTTCGTTCGCGATGGGCGACTCAACTACCGCGAGGATGTGCAGGCGGGTTTCGAAAATGCCCCCGCGACCCTGAAACGTCTGTTCAGCGGCCAGAACCGCGGCAAGCAACTCTTGAAACTCTGAGGAGGTCGACATGGGCAGGCTGGCAGGAAAGCGCGCCGTCATCATCGGCGCGGCATCGACGGGCAACATGGCGCAGGTGACCGCGCGGCGCTTCGCGCGCGAGGGCGCGACGGTGATGGTCGCGGGGCGCAAGCAGGAACCGCTCGACGCGCTCGCGGCCGAGATCGGCGGCCACGCGGCGCTCTGCGATATCACCGACAAGGCGTCGGTCTTCGCGCTCGCCGATGCGGCGAAGGCGAAGATGGGCGGGGTCGATATCGCAATGAACGCGAGCGGGTGGGGGCTGCTCAAGCCCTTGCTCGAGGTAACCGAAGAAGAGCTGGACGGAATCGTTGCGTTGCAGTTCACCGGTGTGCATCATTTCCTGCAGGCGTTCGTCGGCACGATGCTGGCGAACGATCCGACCGGCGGGTCGATCATCCAGATTTCGTCGGCGACGACGCACTCGCCGATCGGCAACCATGCTGCCTATATCGGCACCAAGACGGGGTCGGAGGCGTTGATCCGCTGTGTCGCTAATGATTTCGGCGCCGCAGGGATTCGCGCGAATATCGTGTCGCCGGCATTTACTGAATCGCCGATGACGCAGGGTGCGTTCGCGACGCCGGGGCTCGTCGATGCCTTCCTGCCGCGCTATCCGCTCGGGCGGCTGAATACGTCGGAGGATGTCGCGAACGCGTGCCTGTGGCTCGCGAGCGACGAGGCGTTCGTGACCGGCGAAAATCTTCAGCCCAACGGCGGGCTTGCGCTGCGTGGCAATCCGCAGGAAGCCGATATCGCGGCGGCGGTGAGTGCCGCGATGGCGAAGCTGCAGAACTAAAGATCCTCCCCTTCGCTTCGCGATGGGGAGGATCGATTAGCCGATCTGCCGTTCGCGCCCGTCCCAATAGGGCGCACGGAGTTCGCGGCGCAGAATCTTGCCCGACGGGTTGCGCGGCAGCGCGGAGATGAAGTCGACCGACTTCGGGCATTTGTAACCCGCGATCCGTTCGCGTGCCCAAGTGATGATCTCGGTTGCGTCGGCGCTCTGGCCTTCGCGCAGTACGACGCAGGCTTTCACCGCCTCGCCCCATTTTTCGTCGGGGACACCAACGACCGCCACGTCGGCGACGGCCGGATGGCCATAGATCGCATTCTCGACCTCGGCCGGATAGACATTCTCGCCGCCCGAGATGATCATGTCCTTCACCCGGTCGTGGAGGTAGAAATAGCCGTCCTCGTCGGTATAGCCGGCGTCGCCGGTTCGCAGCCATCCGCCAGCGTCAATTGTTTCCGCCGTTGCTTCGGGGCGGCCCCAATATTCGCGCATGTTCGCCTGCGCGCGGATCGCGATCTCGCCGATTTCGCGCGGCGGCAGCACATGGCCGTCGCCGTCGATCACGCGCATCTCGACGCCGCGGAGCGGCTTGCCGACCGAGCGCATGCGCTCGTTGCCCGCGGGGTCATGATCTTCGGGCGGCAGCGCGGCGATCGTGCCCGACGTCTCGGTCATCCCGTACATCTGGACGAAGCCGCACTGGAAGACGTCGATGCACTGGCGCAGCAGATCGAGCGGGATCGGCGAGGCGCCATAGGCGATGTGGCGAAGGCGCGAGAAATCGACCTCGCGCGCCCGCGGCTGGCTGACGATGATCTGCATCGCTGCGGGCACCATGAAGATTTTCGAGATGCCATGGGCCTCGATCAAGTCGAGCACCCCGCCCGGGTCGAACTCGCGCGTGATGACGCCCGTCGCGCCGTTGGTCATCACGGTGATGCCGTATCCGGTGCCGCCGATATGGAAGCAGGGCATGGCGACGAGACCGACGTCATTCTCGTCCCAGCGCTCCCAGTCGGCCTGCAGCGCAGGATCGCGGTCGAGCTTCGAGCGGAGCACCGACCCGTTGGTGAGCACCGCGCCTTTGGGCTTGCCGGTGGTGCCCGAGGTGTACATCTGGATCACCGCGTCGGTTTCGCCGCGCGGTACGTCGGGGTCGCTGTCGGGGAAGGTGCCGCGCCAGGTCTGGTAGTCGGCAAAGCCGTTCGCGGGGCCTTCGGTCGCGATAACATGCTCGACGCCGGGGAAGGCGGCGCGGTTGGCCGCAACCAGATCGGTGAATTCGGGGCCGACGAATAATATGCGCGCGCCGCAATTGTCGATGATCCACGCGATCTCGGGCACCGCGAGCCGCCAGTTGACCGGCGTCATCACTCCGCCGGCCTTGGCGACCGCTATCACCAGTTCGAAATAGAGATCGCTGTTCTTGCCGAGATAGGCAACGCGGTCGTCGGGCTTCAGCCCGAGCGCGATCAGCGCGTTTGCGGCGCGATTGCTGTTCGCGTCAAAATCGGCGTAGGTCGTCGCGCGGCCTTCGAAATGAAAGAGGATCTTGTCGGGACGCTCGCGCCCGTTCCGCCGCGCGACGTCGGCGACGCGTTCAAATGCTGCGACCTTCACCGGCGCCTCTCCTATGCTTCGCCGAGCGCTTGCCGGTAGAGCATGGAGTCCGCCGCATAGAAATTGCAATGGAAACCCGACGGAACGCGGAACGGCACCTGCACCAACGCGACCGGGCCCGCGGCAATGTCGAGCGCATCGAAGATCGCAAGCTCGCTCGTCGCGGCGCCGGCGCGGTGGACGAGCGTCATCGCATAGCCGTCGCCTTCGCCGCCTGACCCCATCTTCGGTGCGAAGATCAGCTCGCCGCACGAGGCGCCGTTGCCGAAGTGGTAGACATCTTCCGTGCCGCTCACTGTGTCGAAGCGCAGCACGCCGTCCATTCCCTCGGCGCGTCCGTCGCGGCTGTTGAGATTGATGTTCGCGAAGCTGTGGCGCGAGGCGCGCGTCATGAAGCGGTCGTCGGGGCGCGGGAATTGGATGTCGCGGTCGTTGAGCGTTTCTTCCTTGATCCACGTCCCGTTGCCGTTGGTGCCGGGGTCGATCGTCCAGCGGCGCAGGCTCTGCTGCGTATCGCCGTGGGTCCGCTTCACCCCGGTCTCGTCGGGGAAAAGCGCGGTGCCGTTCGCGGCGGCGACGTCGGCGATGATCTTGCCATCCTGTTCCCAGACATTGAGTTCGTGGAACATGTGGCGCGGTTCGTAATCGAACCAGCGCACATCGCTCGCCGATCCCTCGCGCGGCATCACTGCGAATTTGGTCGGGCGATCGTTGACCCACGCGGTCATCGGGCCGCCCTCCATGAAGCGGGCGAGGTCGACGTCGATCGGGATCACGGGGAAAACGACCCAATTCTCGGTCAGGAAAAAGGTGTGCATCAGCGCATTGTGCGGCATGTCGATCAGCTCGGCCTTGCGCACGCTGCCGTCGGCGGCGATCACGTCGTAGCGGATCTGCGCGGCGCCCATCGGGCCGTTGATCATCGCGCCGATATTGACGAGTTCGCCCGTGTAGTGGTCGATCTTGGGGTGGGCGGAGAAGGTCGTGGTGATCGTCCCGCGATAATGTTCCTCGCCCAGCGTCTTAAGCGTGCGCGGGTCGAGCTCGACCGCGGGGGCGCCCTCCATGAGTGCGAGCAATTTGCCGCCATGGACGATGATATTGGTGTTCGCGGTATTGTAGCGTTTGCCCTGCACCGACGGATCGGCGGTCATCGGGTTGCCGAACAGGCCGAACAGGCGCTTTCCCGCCGCTTTCTCCAGCTCGAACTTCTCGGTCCGCACCCAGCGATTGAGCATCGCCGCGCGGCCGTCCGCGATGTGGAAGGCATAGACCATGCCGTCGCCATCGAACCAGTGATACTCGCCCTCGCGCGTCGGATAGAGCGGCTCGGGGCCGTTGCGATAAAAGACCCCGACCAAGTCATCTGGGATCTCGCCCTCGACGATCAGGTCGGGGGCGGTCGCCTCGAAGCGAACGGGCTGGTGATGCCCCGACAGGAAGGGGTGGTCGAAAAATGCCTGCGTCATCCTTGATCCCTTTGATTGTCAGTTCGCTTACTAAACAAGGGGCGATGCAACGCGCCGCCCCTTGTTCTCTTGGCCCCCTTACGATCCCGTCGTGCCATGACGGGAACGCCCCGTCGTCAGAATTTGAAACCGAGTTCGACACCGTAGGTGCGCGGCTCGATCGCGCCGGAGAAGGTGAAGAGGCCGGCAACCGGCAAGGTGCTGCCGATGTCGCGCACGTTGGTCAAATTACGACCAAACACAGCGACGCTGACTTCTCCGCTTCCGGTGAGGAAGGTGTAAGACACCTGGCCCGACAGATTTTCGCGGTCTTTGGTGAAGCAGCGGACATCATTGGTCACGGCACCGAGCACGATCGGCCGATTGACCGTGATGCAAGTTGCGGTCTTGCTCTGGAAGCGAAGCAACAGATTGGCATCGAAACGTCCCGAGCCGATTTCCTTCGAATAGTTGACGCCCGTCGAAATCTGGAACTTTGGTGCCCGCCGCAAAGTCAGAGTCGACACGTCGTCGCCGACGTTATCGCCATTCAAATCCTTGAGAAACGTCCCGTATTTCGCGTCGAGATAGCTTGCCGACGCGGTGAAGTTGAGCGAATCGGAAGGCTGCATGATCAGTTCCAGTTCGGCCCCGAAGATTGTCGCCGAGGCGGCGTTTCCGACGACCGTTTCCTGCGGCTGGGCCGATCCCGGCGGCGAGGGCTGGACGACCTCTTCCTGCTTGTTGTCATATTTGGTGTGGAACAGGGCGATGTTGGTGCGCAAGCTGCGGTCGAGCCAGTCGGCCTTCAAACCGACCTCGAACGCATCGACGGTTTCCGGGAAATAAGGACCAAGCGATGTCGGCGACGCCGCGCGTCCGTTGAAACCGCCTGACCGGAAACCGGTCGAATAGGAACCATAGACAATTTTGTTGTCGCCGACTTCATAGGTGGCGTTGGCCCGCCATGTAAATTTCCCGAACGACTTTTCGCCCGAACAAATGTTGGCCGCAGCGAAAACCGGCAATCCGGCCAGCGGTCCGGCCGGAAAGACCCCCGTTGCGCCGACGCAGGTTTTTCCGTCGAATGTCGGCAGGCTCAGTTCGACGAGTCCGACCACCTGGCCGTAATTGTTGAACGCTTCTTTTTTATCGCGCGTGTATCGGCCGCCGACGGACAGTTTGAATTTGTCGGTCAACGTAAATTGCGCGTCGGCAAACCCGGCGTAGGACGTTGCCTTGTTGTCGGTGTAGGCGCGCAGCGTCGCACCCGTGGCCGATTGCGAGGGCACCGGACCCAACCGGGTGTATTGGTCCAGTTGGTAATTGCTGGTGTAATAATATCCGCCGACCAGCAGGTTTACCCTATCGCTGAGCTCGGCAAGGACACGCAGTTCCTGGCTGAATTGTTCGAATTGCTGGATACGGCGGGTCGCAAAGAAGTCGGCCGAACTGCCGTCGAAATCCTGCGCCACATTCTCGTCATTGGTGCGATAGCCGGTGACCGAATAGAGCGTGAAATTGTCGCCCAGCGACCAGGTGACGTTGCCGGTCACTGCGTCGGTGTCGTTGGTGACATCATGCGGCGCCAATTGATATGTTGCATTCATCCCGCGATCGGGAAGCGCGAACCGATTGCACTCGGCGACCGGCGAAAATCCGGGCACGCCAGCCGCCAGGCAGATGAGGTCGAGGCTGGACGATGTCGGGATCGAAACGGTCTCGCCGCGCTCGCGGCTGTGTTCGTAAGTGATCTCGGCCGAAAAATCGCTGCTGGGTTCGATCAGCGCGGTCACCCCGCCGCTCAGCGTTTCATATTTCCCGTCGCGACCGCCCGTGCTGATGTTCCGGACAAAGCCGTCGGTCTTGTCATAATAGCCGAAAGCCTTGATCGCGACGAAGTCACCCAGCTTGCCGCTGTTCACTACGAGACGCGCGCTTTTGGTATCGAATCTTGCGTAGGAAAAACGGCCTTTCACCCCGAATTCGTCGGTCGGCGTGCTGCGTTTTACCTCGATCACGCCGCCGATCGTGTTGCGACCGAATAATGTCCCTTGGGGACCGCGAAGAACCTGCAGGCTTTCAAGATCGAAACTGTCGAGCAGCTGCCCGGTATTCGTGCCGATAAATACGCCGTCGACGACGACGCCGACGGTCGGATCAAAGCTTTTTTCGATGTCTTCGAACGAAATGCCGCGAATGGAAATCGCCGCAGCGCTGGGTCCTGCCGAAACGCTGTCGATGACGAGGCTTGGGACGCGTCCCGCGACGTCGCGAATGTCCTGAACCATGCCGGTGTCCAAGGCCTCGGCATCCAACGCCGTAATGGCAACGGGGACGGACTGCGCGCTCTCTTCGCGCTTCTGCGCCGTGACGACGATTTCGCGGAGTGCGCCGCCGCTATCGTCTTGCACCGGAGCCTCCTGCGCGAACGCCGGCGTGGCGATGACAAGTGCAGCGAGCGACACAGTGGCGTAGACGGCAGGCAGCATTCGGGCATGCGTGGTCATCGTCATTCCTCCCTCTCGCGCCGGCGCATAGGCTCGCCGGTCACGTCGGAAGCGAAGGTCCGCTTTATGCCTCGATTCAACAATCATCAAAAATATCAGGCGTGCCGTAACGGCATCGAACGCCTTGATTTTACTGACGTTGCGTCGCTCCGCCGTCGACGAAAACGCCGTGTCCGGACATGAATCGCGCATCGTCGGAGGCCAGAAAGGCCGCGACGTCGGCGATGTCTTGGGGCTGGCCGAGCCGACCGAGCGCAGCCTTGTCGATCCAGCGTTGTTTGAATTCGGGCATGGTGGTGAAGGCCGGGGCGGTCATGGGCGTGTCGATCGCGCCGGGCTGGATACAGTTGACCGTGATGCCGAACGCGCCGACCTCGGCCGCGACCGATTTGGTCATGCCGAGTACGGCATGTTTCGACGCGCTGTAGGCGGTCATCCCTGCCTCGCCAAAGCTCGACATCACCGATCCGATGAGGATGATTCGTCCATGCGGCGAGCGCTTGAGCAGCGGCAGCGCGTCGCGCATCAGGCGAAACACCGCGGTGACGTTCACCGCCATCATCTGATCGAAAAATTCGTCGCCGGCTCCGTCGAGCATTTCCATGCCGGTGATCCCAGCGCAGGCAACGACGATGTCGAGTCCGCTGAGACGCGCTTCGGCCTCGGCGACCAGCTTTGTGTTGATACCGAGTGCGGTGACATCGGCGACAATGTCGACCTCGCCCGCGCGGTCGGTGGTCAGCACGCGGGCGCCATCGGCGGCGAGCCGCTGCGCTATGGCAAGACCGATCCCGGATCCCGCGCCGGTGACGAGCGCCGCGCGGCCGTCGAGGCGCCCCGCCGTCACAGCGAACTGCCGCCGTCGACGCGGAACTCGGCGCCAGTTGCGAAGGCGGACTCATCGGACGCAAGATAGAGGACGATCGCCGAAATCTCCTCGGGCTTGCCGAGCCTCCCCACGGGATGCGTCGCGACCCAGCTGTCATAGAGCGCTTGGCCGTCGGCGACCTGCGCCATCACCTTGTCGAGGATCGGCGTGTGGATCGCGCCCGGATGCACCGAATTACAGCGGATGCCGTAACCCTTGCGCGCATAATGCAGCGCGACCGATTTCGTGAGATGCGTCACCGCGGCCTTCGCGGCGTTATATGCGGCAAGGTCGCCCTGCGCGCGCACGCCGCACATCGACGACATGTTGATCACCGACCCGCCGTGATTCTTCATCTTGGGGATGATGTGCTTGCAGCCCAAAAAGACGCCGTCGACGTCGACCGAAAATTCGTGGCGAAAGGCTTCGAGCGTCAGATCCTCGATCGACCCGTGGGTGGTGATCCCGGCATTGTTGACGAGGATGTCGATGCGCCCACAGCTATCGAGCACCGCGAGCCATTCCGCCTCGTTCGACACGTCGAGCCTGACGAAACGCTGCCCGAGTTCGGCGGCCAGCGCCTCACCCGCGGCAACATCGATATCGGCGATGACGACGGCCGCGCCCTCGGCGACGAAGCGACGAACGATGTCGAGGCCGAGCCCCGACGCGCCGCCGGTGACAAAGGCCGTCTTGCCCGCGACCCGTCCGCTTGTGTCTGCCATCTGATCCTCCCTCCTTTGCCGCCGCACTATCATCCTGCGCGAAGGGCGAGGGGACTATTTATTGCGCTAGGTGCGGGGGACATGCCGACGGTTCCAAGGTCGAGGCGCCCGTTGCAGGAGAGGCGGTATGTCGGCAGGCTGGGACTATATCATCGTCGGCGCGGGATCGGCGGGGTGCGTGCTCGCCGAGCGGTTGAGCGCCGATCCGCAAGTCCGCGTGCTCCTTCTCGAAGCGGGCGGCAGCAACGACAGCCGCTGGGTTTCGATCCCGAAGGGGGTCGCAAAGCTCGTCACCAATCCCGAGCATATCTGGGCCTATGGCGTGTCGCAGCCGCGCGGCGACGGCGCTGCGCCGAGCGAGGTGTGGATCCGCGGCAAGGGGCTCGGGGGATCGTCAGCGGTCAACGGAATGATCTGGAGCCGCGGCGAGCCTGCCGACTATGACGAATGGGAAAAGCTCGGCTGCACCGGCTGGAACGGCGAGGCGATGACCGACGCCTTTCGCAAACTCGAGGACCATGGCCTTGGCGCGAGCGCGACGCGCGGCGCGGGGGGACCCGTCGGCGTGGCGCCAAAGATCCACAGCTATCCGCTTGCCGAGACGATGGTTCAGGCCGGGGTCGAGATGGGGCTGCGTCCCGTCGACGATCTCAACGCCGCGACGTCGGACCGCGTCGGCTTCTATTCGCACAATGTCCGCCGCGGGCGGCGCGAGAGTGCGGCGACCACTTTCCTTGCCCGTGCCGGAAAGCGGCCCAACCTGCGCGTCATCACATACGCGATGGCCGAACGGCTGGTGGTCGAAGGCGGGCGCGTGACCGGCGTCGAGGCAAAGGTTTCGGGGCAGTCGCGGCGCTTCGATTGCGAGGGCGAGGTGGTCGTGTCGGGCGGCACGTTGGAAAGTCCGTTGCTGCTTCAGCGATCGGGCATCGGCCCCGCCGATGTGCTCTGCGCCGCCGGGGTGGAGCCGATCGTCGACGCGCCCGACGTCGGCGGGCGGATGCGCGAGCATCTGGGTTTTTCGATGCCGCATCGCCTGTCGCGCGACGTCGGCAGCAACCGCAGCTTCTACGGCATCGGCCTTGCGCGTGCGATGGTGCAATATATGCTGACGCGCGGCGGGATCATGGCGACGGGACCCTTCGAGGTCGGCGCCTTTCTGAACCTGACGAGTCGCGACATGCGGCCCGATCTCCAGCTCTATCTCGGCGGCTACACCTTTGCCCTGGGCGACGCGAAGCATCCGGTGCCGCTGAACAGCATCGAACGCAAGCCGGGGATGACGATCTATGGCCAGCTCCTGCGCCTGACGAGCGAGGGGAGCATATTGATCAACGGCCCCGGCAGCGATGCGCCCGCCGACATCAAGCCCAACTGGCTGTCGACGCGCGAGGATGAACGCACCGCAATCGCCGCCGTCCACGCGATGCGCCGCTATATGGCGCAGCCGGCGCTCGTCGGGGTAGTCGAGCGCGAACTGCTCCCCGGCGCGGCGGTGCAGAGCGACGCCGAAATCCTCGCGGCTTTCCGCCGTCTCGCGACCTGCGGGCTGCATGGCGTCGGGACGTGCCGGATGGGTAGCGACAATCGCGCGGTCACTGACGCGCGGCTCCGCGTCAACGGCGTCGATGGCCTGCGTGTCGTCGACTGTTCGGTGATGCCCTCGCCGGTGACGGGCAATACCAATGCCCCCGCGATGGCGCTCGCGCTCCGCGCTGCCGATCTGATCCGCGAAGACCGGCGGAAGTTGCGCGCGGTGGCTTAGGCGCTTTCGCGTTCTTTCAGCCAGCCGATCCCGCGGCGCAGCAGGTCGTAGAAGACCGGCAGGTCCCAAGCGCAGCGGTCGACCGTCGGCCACCAGTCCATCATCGGTTGCAGGTCGTAATGGCCCCGGCAATGGCCGAGCGTGAGGTAGAGCACCGCGCCCGCGCCATGCTGCTTGATGTAGAAGACGGGATAGGTGCCGGGCGCATCGTCGGCCTCGACGAAACCCGTGCCAGGCCCCGTGCATTCGGTATCGAGCAGAACGTGCAGAGCCCCATGCGTTTCGAGATGATAAAGCTCGTCGGTCGTCTCAAACGGTTCGATGCCTTTGGTAAGCGCGTGGCCGGGGTCGGCGACGCGGACGGTATAGGGCTCGATCGCGGGATGGCTGATGAACTGCGAGCCGAGCAGATCCATCATCAGCGGCGCCCAGCGCGGCGCGTCCCAGACGCCCGTATCGAGCAGGCGGAGGATCGAGTTGGTGCCGTGGAGCGCGTACCAGCGCCCGCCCGCCGTGAGCCAGCGCTTCAGCGCCTCCTGTGCGGGCAGCGACGGGGTGACGTCGCAGGTGTAGGTGATCAGGATGTCCGCCGCCTCGATCGCCTCGATATTCTCGTAATTCTCGAACACGCGCGTCCGCACGCGCTGATCCTCGGCGAGCAGCTTCAACAGCTCGAGCCGCGCAAAATCCATGTCGTGCCAGACGCCGCCGCAGATCAGCACGCAATCGATGCGGGGTGGATGTTCGCTCTCGCTCATCGCCGGTCCTCTCCTTCTGTTATAACCGTTTCATGCGTGCATGCCGCGCCCGCGTCACCTTGCTGTATTGATAGGTTCATCGATGCTGCGAAACTGGCAAGAGAAACAGTGAGAGGAGAGGCGCGATGCAGCAAAAGCTCGGCGGCAAGGTCGCTTTGGTCACCGGTGGAACGAGCGGCATCGGCGCCGCGACCGTTGCAAGGCTGGTTCGCGACGGTGCGAAAGTTGTCTTCACGGGCTCGAATGCCGAGGCCGCGGCGGCGGTCGAGGACGAAACCGGCGCAATCTTTCGTGCCCACCGCGTCGAGGATGCATCGGCGTGGGATGCGCTGATGGCGGAGATCGAGGCCGAATATGGCCGGCTCGACATCGCCTTCGCCAACGCCGGGACCGAGGCGGGCGACGCGAACGTCGAGGATATCGGCATCGACGCGTGGAACCATATCGTCGGCGTCAACCAGACCGGGGTGATGCTGACCGTCCAGCACGCGATCCGTGCGATGGCGAAGAACCCACAAGGGCCCAAGGGATCGATCATCGTCAACTCGTCGATGAATGCGCACCGCGCGATGGGCAATTATGCCGCTTATTCGGTGACCAAGGCGGCGGTCGTCGCGCTCGTCAAATCGGCGGCGATCCATTGCGCGGGCAAGGGCTATCAGGTCCGCGTCAACGCGGTCCTTCCCGGTGTCGTCGAAACCGACATGATCCGCGGCGTGATCGACCGTGCGCCCGACCCCGCCGCGGCGCGCGCCGCGTTCGAGGGGATGGCGCCGATGAAACGCATGGCGCAGCTGGGCGAGGTCAGCGCGCTCGTCGCGTTTCTGGCCTCCGACGAAGCGGCTTTCATCTCGGGCGCCGACTATGTGATCGATGGCGCGACAACCGCGGGGATGATGGGGGTCTGACCCTGTTCAGGGCCGCCGCGGCGCATAGAGCCCGCGATGCTCGCGCGGTTCGCTGCGCTCATATTGCGGCGGCACCGTTATGGTCGCACCCAGCGCAGCGGCCGCGTGCCACGGCCAGCGCGGATCATAGAGCGCGGCGCGCGCGATCGCGACCGCATCGGCGTCGCCATTGGCGATGATCGCTTCGGCCTCGATCGGGTCAGTGATCAGGCCGACGGCGATCACCGGCATGGTGACCGCATCCTTGACCTTGCGCGCCAGCGGCACCTGATACCCCGGCTCCAGCTTGATCTGCTGCGCCGGGTGCAATCCGCCGCTCGACACATTGATCGCGGCGCACCCGCGCGCTTCGAGCGCCTGCGCAAAGGCCATGGTCTCGTCGATCGACCAGCCGCCCTCGACCCAGTCGGTGCCCGAAACGCGCACCGTCACGGGGCCGTGCGCGGCGAACGCGTCGCGGACGATGTCGAAAATCTCAAGCGGAAAGCGCATCCGGTTTTCGAGGCTGCCGCCATATTCATCGTCGCGCCGGTTCGATAGCGGCGACAGAAATTGATGGAGCAGATAGCCGTGCGCGGCGTGCAACTGGATCGCGTCGATCCCGAGCCGCGCCGCGCGCACCGCAGCGTCGGCAAAGGCGGTGCGAATCCGGTCGAGCCCGCGGTCATCGAGCGCGACGGGTGCATTGTCGGCGTCGAGGAAAGGGATCGCGGACGGTGCAACGGTCTGCCATCCGTTCGCGGCGTCGGGCGCGATCTGTCCGCCGCCGTCCCAAGGCCGCGCCGTGCTCGCCTTGCGCCCCGCGTGCGCGAGCTGGATCGCGACGGGAATATCCGACCATTGCCGCACCGCCGACAGCACGCGCGCCATCGCCGCTTCGCTCGCATCGTCGTACAGGCCGACGTCGGCATAGGTGATGCGCCCTTCCGGCAAGACCGCCGCCGCCTCGATCGTCAGCACCCCTGCGCCCGAGATGGCCAGCTGTCCGAGGTGCATCAGATGCCAGTCGGTCATGCATCCGTCTTCGGCAGAATATTGGCACATGGGTGCGATGACGATGCGGTTGACGAGCGGCAGACCGCCTATCGCGATGGGCTCGAACAGCTTGGTCATCATCTTCTCCAGCAAGGCGCCGCGTTCCCGAAACCCGGGTCCCGAGCGAAAACGGGTGCGGATCGATAGTCGGGTTTCGCAGTGGAGCGCACCCCCAAAATTGCGAAACAGGCGGAGCGAGTGGAGGATTTGATTGTCCCGCTCATCGTGCGGATAGGGAATGATGAATTGGGGGCTGGAATGGCTATTCTGGAAAACGGCAGGCTTTTGTTGTCTTGGGGTTTGGCAACGCTTGCGTTGGCAAGCAGCGTGCCGGCGGCCGCGCAAATCAGCTTTTCCGTTACGCTGCCGCAGTCCGCTGTCGACGAGCCCGTCACGGGGCGGCTGATCGTCGTCACGACGCGACGTGCCGCCGATGGAGCTCCTGCCAACGCCGAGCCGCGCCAGATGATCGGGATGAACGGCCCGCCGGCCTTTGGCATGGACATTGAAAATCTTCGCCCCGGCGCGACGGTAACGCTCGATGCGAAATCGGACGGCTTTCCTTTCGGTCTCGATCGCCTCCCCGCCGGCGACTATAGCGTCCAGGCGGTGCTCGTCCGATACAAGAAGGCGAAGCGCGCCGACGGGCACACGATCTGGGTGCCGATGAACGACCAGCGCGTCATCGCGCCGATGTTTCCCGGCAATCCTTATAGCAAACCCGCCGATGTCCGGCTCGATCCGGCTGCGAAGGCGCCCGTCGCGCTGACGCTGACCGAAAAGATCGGTCCGATCGCGCGCGAACCCGACACGCCCTGGATCAAGCGCGTGCGCATCAAGAGCAAGATCCTGTCCGATTTCTGGGGCATGCCGATTTACATCGGCGCCGAAGTGCTGCTGCCCAAGGATTTCGACCAGCATCCGGACGCGCGCTATCCCGCCATCTATACCTACGGCCATTTCGGCGGTTCGTTTAATTTCGACACCGATCCGGCGAACGACAGCGAGGGCGCGCGGCGCGCCGCCGCCGACGCCAACGTCAAGACGGGATATCAGTTCGCGCAGCAATGGTCGGGCGAGAAATTCCCGCGCATGGTCGGGATCACGCTGGATACGCCCGGACCATATTTCTTCGAATCCTACGCGCTCAATTCGGCGAACAACGGGCCGTGGGGCGATGCAATCACGAAGGAGTTGATGCCCTATCTCGAAAAGACCTTCCGGCTGATCGACCAGCCTTATGGCCGTATCGTCGAGGGCGCTTCGACCGGCGGGTGGGAAGCGCTCGCGCTGCAGCTCCATTATCCCGACCTGTTCGGCGGTGCATGGGTGTTCAACCCCGACCCGATCGACTTCACCCGCTACCAGCTCACCGACATCTACAAGGAGGACAATATGTTCACCTTGAAGATCAACGACTGGATCACGCAGGAAAAACCGTTCCGCCGCAGCCGCGAAGGCCATCCGCTCGTCGACCTGCGCACGCTCGCGGCGCTCGAGGGCATGCTCGGGTCGAAGGGGCGGAGCTATTATCAGCTCGGTATCTGGCAGACGACGCACGGCCCGGTCGGTCCCGACGGCTATCCCGTCATGCTCTATGACTACAAGACCGGCGTCATCAACAAGGACGTCGTCAAATATATGCGCGAGAAGGGCTTCGATCTGTCGGGGTATGCGCGCGACAATTGGGCGACGCTCGGCCCGAAGCTGCGCGGCAAGCTCCATTTCTTCGCGGGCGAGATGGACGATTTCTACCTCAACCTCGCAGTCTATCGGTTCCAGGACATGATCGCCGAGGTCGGGGGCAAGGATTATCCGATCCGCTTCGAATATGGCCGGCCGAAAAAAGGGCATAACTGGCACCACACCGATTGGGCCGGTGTCGTCCACGAGGTTGCCGATCACGTCCGGAAGAACGCGCCCGCCGGCGCACCGGTCGACCAGTGGAATTATTAGGGAGACAGCGGATGGTCGAGATTGGGGGAAAGCGCCTCGCGCTCGTCGCTGCTGGTTTCATGATGGGGGCAGCGGCACCGACCGCGCTCGTGATGGCCGACAGCGGACCGCCGAAAGCCGTGTTCGACGAGATCAGCGTCAAGCGGGTCAACATCATCGAGCCCGACGGCAAGTACCGCCTCGTCCTTTCCAACGCCGAACGCTTTCCCGGCCTGTTCATGGAAGGGAAGGAATATAAACACCACAGCCGCGACGGCGGCGGGATGCTCTTCTTCAACGACGAGGGGGACGAGGTCGGCGGGTTGACCTTCGGCAGCAAGACCGTCGGCGACAATCGCCGCGCCTCGGGCTCGCTGATGTTCGACCAGTATAAGCAGGACCAGACCGTGGGCATCCAGTATAGCGAGGCGAACGGCAATCGCTCCGCCGGGCTGCGCGTCTGGGACCGGCCCGACTGGTCGATCAAACCGTTGATGGAAATGAGCGCGCGCGCCGCTGCCGCCTCCGATGAGGCGAGCAAGAACCGCATCCGCGAAGAAATGCGCGCCTATGCCATGGCGAACGGCGGGGCAGGGGCCGAACGCGTCTTCACCGGCAAGACGTCGGACGATGCGATCGTGCGCCTCGCCGACAAAAGCGGCAAGCCGCGCCTGCTGCTCAAGGTCGGCGCCGACGGAGAGCCGAGCATCGAATTTCTCGACCCGATGGGGAAGGTCGTCAAACGCATCACGCAATAGAGCTGTCCATTCTTTCCGCAACGGCCGGGAGGGCGGTTCCCGGGGCTGACGAGCGCGCCCATTTAACTTATTATTTTTAAACAAAAAAATTCACAATTATGTCATTTTTGCTTGACGGGCGAAGCGATTGCTGGTGCCATCGCGCCCATGGATCGTCAGGCTCAACTCCGCTGGTTTGCACGCGAAGTGCTCCCGCACGAGCCCGACTTGCGCAAATGGCTCGGCGGCCGCGTTCGCGGACTCGATTCCTGCGATGTCGACGAAGTCGTACAGGAAGCCTACGCGCGCCTGTGGACCGGCGATCCCGATGCGATCCGCAACGCGCGCGCCTATTTATTCGTGACCGCGCGCCACATTGTCGGCGAGCATCTTCGCCGCTCGCGCATCGTTGCGATCGATCTTGTGGCGGATTTGGACTCGCTGAACATCATTGACGAAGAGATGAGCGTCCACCGGCGTCTCAGCGGACAGGAAGAACTGGCGCGTTTGTACGAAATACTGCAGACGTTGCCGCCAAAATGCCGACAGGCGTTCGAGTTGAAGAAGTTTCAGGACTTTTCGCAGCGCGAGATCGCCGAACATATGGGAATAGCCGAAAGCACGGTAGAGAAGCATCTCGCCAAGGCGCTTCGGCTCGTTTCCGAAGCAATGAAAGAGGCGCCAGCCGGCGCACAGGATGGAAGACAGCGTGAGCGCAGGTTCTGGAAATGGGGCTGATATCGACACCCGGGCGACAGCCTGGGCGGTCCGGTCGGCCGAGCGCCCG
Organism: Sphingopyxis sp. MSC1_008; assembly: GCF_023197165.1. Classification (GTDB taxonomy): domain Bacteria; phylum Pseudomonadota; class Alphaproteobacteria; order Sphingomonadales; family Sphingomonadaceae; genus Sphingopyxis. Next base: position 263,439 of record NZ_JALPRD010000005.1, on the reverse strand, counting down.
CTAGACAGCGCCGAACAGCGCCAGCTCGACGAATGGCTGGAGGCCGACAGTCGGCATCTGGGCGCCTATGTCCGCGCGCAGGCGATCTGGCTCGATATCGACCGGATCGCCGCGCTCGATGGCGGAACCCAGCGCGATATTCCCGCGCCCGTCCGTGAACGTCCGTGGCGGCGTTATGCCATGGCAGCCTCCGTCGCGCTTGCCGCGTTCGGCGGCACCATCGCTTACGATCATCTGGCCGGACGCATCTCGACCGAACGCGGCGAGGTCCGCCGGATCGCGCTCGAGGACGGCTCCATCCTGACGCTCAACGGCAATTCGGCGGTGCAGGTGCGTTACGAGGACGATATCCGGCGGATCATTCTCCGCCGCGGCGAGGCGTCGTTCGAGGTGGCGCATAACAAGCAGCGGCCTTTCATCGTCAGCGCCGAAGGGCTCGACGTACGCGCCGTCGGAACCGAATTCGTCGTCGGGATCGAGGATGGCGGCGTCGAGGTCACGGTCGAGGAAGGCGTCGTCGCTGTGGATGGCAAGGCGAGCGGTTCGGCGCAGCCGCGCTATATCCGCCGCAACGAACAATTTGTCGCCGCTGCGACCGGGCCGCGGAAGGCGGTACTCGATGCCGCCGACGTCGAACGCCGCATCGCCTGGCGCAATGGCGTGCTGGTTTTCGACGGCCAGCAACTCGGTGCCGCGGCAGCGGAAGTGAACCGTTATTCCGACCTTAAGGTCGTGATCGAAGATCCCACGCTCGCGCGCGCCGAATTCATGGGTGTTTTCAAGCTTGGCGATGCACAGGCCTTCGCGGGCGCCGCGGCGCAGGCGTTCAACGGCGAGGTCGTGCGCCGCGGCGACGAACTTGTTTTGGTGCGCCAGCAGAATTCTCCCTCACACTGATAGCGGATTTCCGCGTGCTGTCGCTCGTCTGTTTATGGAAGCGCTGGATCGCTCCGGGGATGAGGGAGGCAAGACGATGAGGTGGGGGCAAGTGAGCCGATTCAATTCGCGCGCAGTTCTGATGGTCGGCGTGGCGGCGACGATGCTGTGGGCAGCGCCCGCCATGGCCCAGGAGCGGCAGCGCTATTCGATCCCTTCGGGCGACGCGGCCCAGACGGTCCAGCGCCTTGCCGTTCAGTCGGGCGTGCAGGTCATGGCACCCGACGCCGACCTGGCGGGTATCAAGACGAACGCGGTGAACGGCAGCTATACGCCCCTCGAAGCGCTGCGCATGATGCTCGCGAACAAGGGGCTCGAGGTCGTCCGGAACGCCAATGGCGCGGTGGTGATCCGCCGCGCGGCGGACCGTCCGCAGGCGAGCGTCGGCGCCGAAACGACCGGCGAAGAGATCATCGTCACCGGATCGCGCATCGAGCGCGCGGGCTTCGACACGTTGCAACCGGCAATGGTCGAGGATTCCAAGGAAATCGAGAAGCGCGGCTATGTCAATGTCGCGCAGGCGCTGGAGGCGAACCCGCTGTTCGGAACGTCGGACAGCAGCGGCGTCGGCGGGAACCAGGCGATCAACGGAACCGGGCAGCGGTTCGTCAACATGTTCAGCCTGGGGTCGCAGCGGACGCTGACTCTGGTCAATGGGCGCCGCTTCGTTTCGGCGAATTCGGCGGCGGCGAGCGGCAATGCCTCGGCGGGTTCGCAGGTCGATCTCAATCTGATTCCGACGGGGCTGGTCGACCGGGTCGAAACGATCGCGATCGGCGGCGCGCCGATCTATGGTTCGGACGCGATCGCGGGTACGGTCAATATCATCCTGAAGGACGATTTCGACGGGCTGCAGATATCGGGGCTGGCCGGGCTCAACGAAGATGGGGATTCGAGCCAATATGCCATCCGCGGGCTCGCCGGGACCAACTTTTCCGAAGGCCGCGGCAACATCGTCGTCGGGCTGGAATATTCGAAGCAGAGCGGCTTGCTGTATGGCGACCGCTTCGGCGGTTTCCGGAACACGATCCCCAATCCCGCCAACACCAGTTCGACCGACGGCATTCCCGCGCTCAGTGTCGTCGACGACTATCGTTTTGCCGTCTTCACCGAGGGCGGCCTGCCCTATTTCGATTCGGGTGCCGAAGGGCTGCTTGGGGTCGATGGGCCGGGCGTATCGTTGCCGGGCTTCGGCATCGCGCCGAACGGCAATTATATCTTCGACGCCCAGGGGCGTCCGCTGCAATTCGGCGCGAATGGCGAGTTGGTCCCTTACAACGTCGGAACCGTGGTCAACGATATTCTGGCGTCGGCGGGGCTCGGCGCGTTGGGCGTCTTTCCGCTCGCGACCTCGGGCGGCGACGGGTTCAGCCTCGCCGACAATACCTCGCTGCTCACCCCGACCGATCGGGTGCTCGGCAACCTCCTCGCGCATTTCGACGTGACGCCCAACCTGCGCGTCTTCTTCGAAGGCGCTTATGCGCACAGCAAGGTCGTCCGCCTGTCCGACCTCACGTCGGTGGCCGCGCCGGGACTGATCGGCGGGCCGAAGCTGACTTTCTCGGTCGACAACCCGTTTCTTTCCGATCAGGCGCGTTCGATCCTTCAGGCGAACGGCCTCACCAGCTTCAACCTCAACCGCAACCTCAACGACATCGTCCAGCGCGAGCCGCAGCAGACGGTGCAGAATCTCTATCGTTTCGTGGGTGGGGTCGAGGGGAATTTCGACGTCGCCGGCGAGCGCTGGAACTGGGATGTATCCTATAATTACGGACGCGTGCGCAACAATTCGCGAGTGACCTATATCAATCCCGAGCGTTTTCTGGCGGCGGTCAATGCCGTCGAAGCGCCCGACGGCTCGATCGTCTGCGGCGGCAGCGCGCCGGCAGGTTGCGTGCCGATCAACCTGTTCGGCTACGGATCGCCGAGCGACGAGGCGGCCGCCTATGTCAGCGAGGCCGGGCGGTCGAAGAGCACGAACACGCAGACGGTGCTGACAGCGAACCTTGGCGGCAAACTGCCTTTCGGCATCTCGAGCGAACGGATCGCCTTCAACATCGGCGTCGAGCGCCGCGTCGAGAAAGCGGTCTTCGCACCCGACGCCATCCTCCAGGCCGGCGACAGGCTGCTCGGCGAAGGCATCGGCGCCTATTCGCCGGTTTCGGGCAAGTTCGGGACGAAGGAGGTCTATGGCGAACTCGTCGTTCCGCTGATCTCCGACGACCAGAATTTTCCGCTCATCCGCAGCGCCGAATTCGACGGGTCGATCCGCTATGTCGACCATTCGATTGCGGGTGGTGCGATCACCTGGTCCGCGGGCGGCCGGATCGCGCCGAAGCTCGGCGGGATCGGCGAAGGGCTGACCCTTCGCGGCGTCTATACCCGCGCGATCCGGTCGCCGGCGATCAGCGAATTGTTCGCGGCCAGTTCGCCGGTGACGAACACGCTGACCGATCCGTGCAGCAAGGATAATTACAACCGCGGCAACAATCCCGATGTTCGCGCCGCGAACTGCGCCGCCGCGCTTGCCGCCGTGAGCGCGCCTGTACCGAGCGTGTTTACGCCCACGACCAATATCCGGTCGGCGTCGGGCAGCCTGTCGGGCAATTCGAACCTCGACAACGAAAAGGCGAAGAGCTGGTCGCTCGGCCTCGTTTATCAGCCGCCCGCGATTCCCGGCTTCCGGCTCGCGGCCGACTGGACCGACGTCAAGCTGGTCGGCGGGATCGAAAATCTCGACATCAATTCGCTGATGGCGTCCTGTTATGACAGCGCCAGCTATCCCGCGACCGATGCCTGCGGCAATTTTCGCCGCTTGACCGCCGCCGATATCGCGTCGGGGAACGGCACGGGCGGGGCGCAGCGCAATCCCGGCGACATCGCGAACGGTTTCACGACCGGCTTCGTGAACACGTCGACGCTTCACTTTGCCGGGCTGATCGTCGCCGCCGACTATGGCTTCGACATCAGCGGCCTGATACCGGCTTCGACCGGGCGCAACTCGATGCGCTTCGGAACCAAGCTTTTCTACACCGACACCTTCGAGCAGGTCCTTTTCGCCGGCCAGCCGGTGACGGAGGCTGCGGGAACGGTCGGGGTGCCGAAATGGCGCGTGCAGGGCAATGTCGGCGCGACGCTTGGCGACGTCGATCTCGACGTCCAGATTCTCTGGCGTGACAAGACCAAGTTCAATCTCGACCAGACGATCGAGGATACGCCGATCAACAACGTCGGCGCCTATGCGCTGGTCAACGGGACGATCGGCTTCAATATCGACGACCGCTTCCGGCTGCAGCTGATCGTCAACAATATCTTCGATCGCGACATACCCTATGCCGCGCTCGCCCGTCGCAGCTTCGGGTCGTTCGATTTTCTCGGCCGCGCCTATTTGCTGACCGCGAGCGCCAGCTTCTGACGATCCTGCGGGGCGGCGCGCCGGCGCCGCCCCGAACCGCCCATATGGGGAACAAAATGCGCAAATATCTGCTGCTCGGCATCGCGCTGGCCTGCCACGCCACTCCAGCTCTGGCCGAGGAAAATTCGCCGAAACGCTACACGATCGAGCAGCTGATGGATTCGGATGTGATCGGCGGCCTGTCCTGGTCGCCTGACGACAGCAAGCTGATCTTCACGAGCAACCGTACCGGCATCGCCAACATCTATGAGATACCGTCGGGCGGTGGGACGCCGACTCCGCTCACCAACTCGGTCAAGGAAACGGTCAGCGCGATCGGCTATTTCCCGAACGACGAGCGCATCCTCTTTTCGAGCGATCAGGGCGGCAACGAACTCGCGCATATCTACGTCCGCGAGCTCGACGGTACCACGCGCGACGTGACGCCCGGTGCGAAGCATGTCGCACGCTTCGTCGAATGGGCGCAGGACGGCAAAAGCTTTTTCGTCCAGACCAACGAGCGCGACCCGCGCTTCTTCGACCTCTACGAGATCCAGGCCGACGGCTATGCCAAGACGAAGCTGTTCGAGAATGACAAGGCGTATCAGGTTCGCGCGGTCAGCCCCGACCGCCGCTATGTCGGGCTCAGCCGGATCGTCGATAATGCGACCAAGCATTGCTATGTCTACGACCGGACCGCGGCGAAGCTGATCCAGTTGACCGCCGAGAGCAAGCCCGTCGCCTGCGAGCCGCAGACCTTTGCCGACACGGGGACTGATGGGGGCGCGCAGCTTTTCTACACCACCGACGACGGGGGCGAGTTCGCCTTCCTTGCGCGGCAGGACCTTGCGACCGGCAAGCGCGCCACCGTGTTCAAGCCCGACTGGGATGTCCAGGGCGCGAACCTGTCGCGCGATGGCAAGACGCTGGTCGTGTCGGTCAACGAGGACGCGCGTTCGCGCCCTTATCTGTTCGACGCCGCGACCTTCAAACCGCAGCGTCTTGCCGACCCGATGCCCGGCGCTAGCGCCGGGCTGCTCCTCGCCAACCATGCGAGAAAGGCGCTCATCAGCGCCTCGAACGGCGCCACGCCGGGTGAAATCCTGTTGCTCGACCTTGCTACGGGCAAACGGACGCCGCTTCTCAACGCGCGCGCGCCCGGCGTGGCGCCCGACGACCTTGTCGCGGGCGAGGTCGTGCGCTTCAAATCCTACGATGGCGTCACCGTGCCCGGCATCCTCTACGTGCCGAAGGGCGCGAAGAAGGGCGATGCGCTCCCCGCCGTCATTCATGTCCACGGCGGGCCCGGCGACGAAAGCCGGATCGGCTACCGCCCGCTACAACAATATCTTACCAACCATGACTATGTCGTGTTCGAGATCAACAATCGCGGCAGCAGCGGATCGGGGCGCACCTTCTATCATCTCGATGATCGCAGGCACGGAGACGCCGATCTCGACGACGTCGTCGCGGCGAAGGCGATGCTCGCCGCCACAGGCTTCGTCGACCCCGCCAAGGTTGTGATTCAGGGGCAGAGCTATGGCGGCTATATGACGCTCGCCGGGCTTGCCTTCCGGCCCGATGCGTTCGCCGCGGGGGTCGACATCTATGGCGTCTCGAACTGGCCGCGCCTGCTCGCCAACACGCCGAGCTGGTGGGAGGATCTGCGCCGGTTGCTCTTCACCGAGGTCGGCGATCCCGGAAAGGACGCCGATTATCTCCGCAAGATTTCGCCGGTCTTCCATGCTGCGAATATCAAAAAGCCACTGCTCGTTCTCCAGGGCGCGAACGATCCGCGCGTGCTGCCGATCGAGTCCGAGGATATCGTCGCCAAGGTGAAGGCGAACGGCGTTCCGGTCGACTATCTTGTCTTCCCCGACGAGGGGCACGGCTTTCGCAAAAAGGCGAACCAGATCACTGCCTATCGCAAGATTCTGGAATTCCTCGATACGCATGTGAAGCGCGGGCCGGCCAAGGCGGCCGGGGCCGAAACGGCGACGGTATCGCCGCTCGGCGATTTCCCGAACGGTCAGTGAGCGACCTTCGCCTCAGCCGCCGCGAACTGATCGCGGCCGGGGCGCTCGTCGTAGCGACCCCCGCATGGGCGGCGCCGACGGACGAAAGCGCGCGCATCGATGCCTTCTTCGAAAGCGTCTTTCAGCGCGATCTCGCGCGCAATCCCGCGGCGCAATCGTCGATGGGCGTGACGAGCGGCACGGCGGGCTGGTGGCCTGACGTCAGCCCGGCGCGCGCGGACGAGAATGTCGCGCTGGTCCGGCGCGATCTCGCCGAGTTGAGACGCTTTGATCGTACCGCGCTGAAGCCGCAGGCGCAGCTCAGCTACGATCTTTTCGCCTATGATGCGGAGGAGGCGATCGAACGTCACCGCTGGCGCGACAATCATTATCCGGTCTGTCAGATGCGCGGGCCGCAGCGCGATATTCCGCAGACGCTGATCAACAATCATCCGATCGCCAGTGTCGCCGACGCCGAGACCTATATCGCGCGTTTGCACGCGGTGCGCCCCTATCTGGCGGCGGTCGTGGCGAGTCTCGAGCGGCAGGCCGCGAGGGGCGTCGTTCCGCCGCCTTTCTCGGCGCCGCTCGTCATCGGCAATTGCGAGAAGCTGATCGCCGGCGCGCCGTTCCAGCCCGGTGCGCCCGATAGCCCGATTCTTGCCGATTTCCGCGGCAAGCTTGCAAAGCTTCCGGTCGGAGATGCCGAAAAGGCGCGGCTAATAAAAGCGGCCGAGGCAGGCCTCACACAGGGCTTCGGACCCGGTTTTCGCAGTCTCATCGACCATCTGCGCGGTATCGGGTGCGGGGCGAACTGCAACGACGGCGTCTGGCGGCTCCCCGATGGCGAGGCCTATTATGCCGCGCAGCTCCGCTGGAACACGACGCTGCCGCTTTCGCCCGCCGAAGTGCACCGCATCGGTCTCGAAGAAACCGAACGCCTCCATGGAGAGATGCGCGCGGTGGCGAAGCGCGCGGGCTTTGCAGGGACGCTTCCCGAACTCTTCGAGCATGTCCGCAGCGACCCCCGTTTCTATTATCCCGATACCGCTGAAGGGAAGGCGGGCTATCTCGACGCGATGCGCGCCAAGATCGCGGCGGTCACGTCGCGTCTCGGCGAGCTGACGAACCATGTCCCCAGCGCCGACGTGCTGGTCAAGCCGGTCGAACCCTGGCTCGAAGCGTCCGCGGGCACCGCGGGCTATTTCGCGCCCTCGGCCGACGGATCACGCCCCGGGATCCTCTACGTCAACACGCGCGATATGCGGAACCTGCCGATCTTTGAACTGTCGGCGCTCTCCTATCATGAGGGCGTGCCCGGGCATCATCTCAAAAAGGCGGTAACGCGCGCCTTGACCGGGCTGCCCAAATTCCGCGCCTTCGGCGGCTATACCGCGTTCAGCGAAGGCTGGGCGCTGTTCGCCGAGCAATTGCCGATCGACATGGGGCTCTACGACGATCCGTGGCAGGAGTTCGGGCGCCTTTCGATGGAACTGATGCGCGCGGGGCGCCTCGTCACCGACACCGGCGTCCACGCGCTACGCTGGAACCGCGAAAAGGCCGTCGCTTGGCTCGACGAAAATACGCCGTCGAACCACGCCGACAATATCACCGCGATCCAGCGCTACATCGTCACGCCCGGCCAAGCCTGCGCATACGAGATGGGCAAGCTCAAGCTCGTCGAACTACGCGATCGCGCGCGGGGAAAACTCGGCGGGGGGTTCGATCTGCGCCGCTTCAACGACCGCGTGTTGGGAAATGGCGCGCTGCCGCTCCCGATGCTCGAAACTCAGATCGACGCGTGGATCGCCGCGGGAGGACGGGCATGATCGGCAGACGGAATTTCATCGGTTCGGCGGCGTTGGCGGGCGCGGCGCTGATCGCGCCCCCGGTCTTTGCGATCCAGACCGACGAGGACGCACGCCTCGACGCCTTTTTCGAGGCGATCTTCCAGCGCTCGCTCGATCGCAGTCCGACGCGCCAGTCGGCGCTCGGCATCCGCCGCGATCAGGACAAGTGGGACGACATCGGCGAAGCGCGCGAACTTGAGGATCACAAACTGCGCGAGGCGGACCGTGCCGCGCTCAAAGGCTTCGACGCCGCGAAGCTGTCGCCGCAGGCGGCGCTCAGCCTTCGCATGTTCGCACGCTCGACCGAGCTTGCGCTCCGCGACTTCAGATGGCGCCATCACGACTATGTGATGACGCAGATGGGCGGCATGCACACGCGCGTCCCCAGCACGCTCACCAACAGTCATCCGATCACGGACAAGGCCGACGCCGAGGCCTATATCAAGCGGCTCGAAGGCGTCGCGCCGCTGATGGCGCAGGCCGTCCAGCGGATAGCGGCGCAGGAAGCGAAGGGGATCCGGCCGCCGCGCTTCGTCTATGGCCTCGTCCTCGAACCCTGCCTCAACCTGCTCAAGGGCGCGCCGTTCGACGGCGAGGGCGACAGCCCGATCTTCGCCGATTTCCGGGGCAAGGTTGCGAAAGCAGGCCTTTCCGATGCCGAGCGCGCCGACCTTATCGCGCGGGGCACCGCGGCGCTGCAAGGCGGTTTTGCCGCGGGCTATCGCACGCTGATCGCGCATCTGCGTGCTGCCGAAACGAAAGCCGACGCGACGGCGGGCGTCTGGAAGCTGCCCGACGGCCAAGCCTATTATGCGGCGCAGCTCGAAAGCTACACGACCTTGCCGCTGAAGGCCACCGACGTCCATGCGCTCGGCCTGAAAGAAGTCGCCGGGATCCACGACGCGATGCGCGCGATCATGCAACAGGTCGGCTTTGCCGGCGACTTGCAGTCATTTTTTTCCTTCATGCGCAGCGATCCGCGCTTCTATCATCCCGATACCGACGCGGGCCGCGCCGCCTATGTCGCCGAGGCCGATGCGCTGCTGGGCCAGATTCGCGCGCGGCAGGGCGAGCTGTTCGCGCATCTGCCCAAGGCATCGGTCGAGGTTCGCGCGATCGAGGCATGGCGCGAGAAATCGGCGCCCAAGGCGCATTACCGCAACCCGCCGCAGGACGGATCGGCGCCGGGCATCTTCTACATCAACCTTTCCGACATGAAGGCGCAGCCGCGCTACCAGCTCGCCGCGACGCTCTATCACGAGGCAATCCCCGGCCATCATGTCGAAACCTGCATCGCGCACGAAATGGAGGGGCTGCCCAAGTTCCGCCGCTTCGCGAGCATCGCCGCCTTTTCCGAGGGCTGGGGCCTTTACTCGGAGCTGCTGCCGAAGGAGATGGGGCTCTATGCCGATCCCTATTCGGACTTCGGCCGCCTCTCGTTGTCGCTGATGCGCGCGTGCCGCCTCGTCGTCGATACAGGTATCCATTCGCTCCAATGGACGCGCGAGCAGGGCATCGCCTATTTCGACGCGAACATGCCGTCGAGCCATTATGACAATCAGCGCGAGGTCGAACGCTATATCGTCATTCCGGGGCAGGCGACCTCCTATTATATCGGGATGCAGAAGATCATCGAACTGCGCGCCCGCGCGCGCGCCAAACTCGGCGATCGCTTCGACCTTCGCCGCTTTCACGACGTGACGCTCGGCGCGGGTCCGCTGCCCCTGCCGCTGCTCGAAGAACGCATCGACGCATGGATCGCCGGGGGAGGACAATCGGCATGAAGAGACTATCAGCGCTCCTGCTGGCGCTCGGCGGTGCGACTGCGGCGCACGCGGCGCCGCTGCATTACGATGTCGCGGCGAAATTCGACCCGCAGGGCGCACTCGACGCCGACGTCACAATCACGCTCAGCGAGTCCGAAGTCGAAAAGGCCTTCCTGCTTTCGGACCGCTTCACCTTGCGTCCGATGGATCTGCCGCCGGGTGTTACCATGTCGGTTGAGCCGTCGACGTCGCCGATGCCCGCGCTCAACAAATATAGTTTTCGCTTCGCGGCGCCGACGGCTGACCCGGTGAAGCTGCGCTTCCGCTATGCGGGACCGATCCTCACCGAACATGACAGCGGCAACAAGCCGCTGCGGCCCGAAGGCTATGAGCTCTTCATCGACCATATGTGGTTCCCGGTCGGGGCCGACATCCAGACGCGCTTCACCGTCGATGCGGCGATCGACGGGCTCGATCCCGACCTCGTCGTCGTTGCGCAGGGCGATGTGACGCGGACCGCGACGGGGGTGCGTATCCACCGCGATTTCCTCGACATCGACCTGCCGATGGTCGCGATGCATGGGCTGCAACGCGCCGAAGCGCATGGCGTCGAATTCTATTCGCGCGACCTGTCGACCCAGCTTTCGGGCTGGTACGTCAAGCACGCGGAAGGCGCTGCGCGCTATTTCGAGACGAAGTTCGGCCCGTTGCCGCGCAAGGTACGGATGGCGCAGGTCTGGCGCGAACGTTCGATGGGTTATGCGCGCACCGCCTATACCGTCTTGTCGGAAGGCGGACGCAACACCCCCGACATCACCGAGGTCAATCCCGGTCGCTATGTCGCGCATGAGATCGCGCACGCCTGGTGGATGCTCGCCAGCCCGCTGACCGACGACTTCTGGCTCGTCGAATCGGCCGCCGAATATATGTCGATGCGCTATGTCGAACATGCCTTCGGTGCCGAAGAGCTGGCAAAGAATATCGCAGCCAAGCGCGACGCGACGAAAGATGCGGGCCCGGTCATGGGACACGGCCGCCCGAACCGCGTCCAGCTTTACGGCAAAGGGCCGCTGCTGCTCCTCGATCTTGAACATCGCATCGGCCGGCCCGCGATGGACCGGCTGATGATCGCGATGGCGAAGGAACCCGTCCACACGACGCCGGTCTTCCTGAAGCATCTGACCGCAATCGCTGGCGCCGATGCGGTCAGGGAGTTCGAGAAGGCGCTCCATACATGATCGTCTCGCGCCGCGCGCTGATCGGCGGCGCGGCGGCGCTGGCGTTCGCGGGTCCAGCCCGCAGCGCGGATTTCGGCGCCGTGCGCTACGGCAAGGCGATGGTTATCGATGGCCTGTCGTCGCTGGGCGCGCTCGATCCGAAAGCGCCGGGCATCGCCGACCAGCTCGCGGTCTATCGCGCGTCGGGGCTGACCGCGATCCACCAGACGGTCGGCGCCGCGGGCAATACGCCCGGGCGTTATGAGGAAACGCTGCGCCGCATCGCACGCTACACGCGCTTCATCCAGGCGCTTCCCGATCATCTGCTCCATGTCCGCACGGCCGCCGATCTTGCGGCTGCGCAGGCGAGCAGGCGGCTCGGCGTGATCTTCGGCTTCCAGGACACGGTGCCGCTCGAAACCGAGGTGGCGCGGCTCGACCTGTTCGATGTGCTCGGCGTGCGCATCGTCCAGCTCACATACAACAAGCGCAACCTCGTCGGCGACGGCTGCCTTGAGCCCGGCAACGCCGGGCTCAGCGACTATGGCCGCGAGGTCGTGGCGGGGCTCAACGCGCGGCGGATGCTCGTCGACGCGAGCCACGCCGCGCAGCGCACGATTGCCGAGGCGATCGCGGCCTCGACCGCGCCGATCGCGATCAGCCACACTGGCTGCCGTGCCCTGAACGACGTCCCGCGCAACACGACCGACGCCGACCTCCGCGCGCTGGCCGACAAGGGCGGGGTCGCGGGCATCTATTTCATGCCTTTCCTGCGCAAGAGCGGGCAGCCGCGCGCCGCCGACGTCATCCGCCATGTCGAACATGCGGTGAAGGTCGCGGGCGAGGATCATGTCGCGCTCGGCACCGACGGCGGCATCCGCAGCTTCGAACTCAATGCCGAATATGCCGAAGGCCAGCGGCGTTTCTATGAGGAGCGTAAGGCGATGGGGATTGCGGCGCCGGGGGAAGCGCCCGACGTCTTCAACCTGATCCCCGAATATAACGAGCCGGCGCGCTTCCTGAAGCTCGCCGACGATCTCGCCGTGCGCGGCTGGCCCGCGCGGCGCATCGAGAAACTGCTCGGCGCCAATTTCGCGCGGCTATGCGCCGACGTCTGGGGGCGCTGATCCGGCGCGCCCTTCGCCGCGGCGGCGCAGCAGTTCGGCCGCCCCCAGCAGCAACGTCGACGCGATAATCAGCAGCGTCGCCGCGGCGGCGATCGCCGGGCTGATCTGCTCGCGCACCCCCTCGAACATCTGGATCGGCAGCGTGCGCTGTTCGGGGCCCGCGATGAACAGGGCCACCGTCGTCTCGTCGAAGGAGGTCATGAAGGCGAAGACCGCACCCGCTGCGACCCCGGGGGCGATCAGCGGGACGAGGACCCGGATCAATATGGTGAGGGGGCGCGCACCGAGGCTCGCCGCGGCGCGCAGCAGTTCGGTATCGAGCCCGCGCAGCGCCGCATGAACCACGATCACCACAAAGGGCACCGCGAGCGCGCTATGCGCAACAATCAACCCGAGCGAGCCGTTGACGAGCCCCAGCGGCGCGAAGAGAAAATAGAAAGCGATCGCGACGACCACCACCGGGACGACGAGCGGCGCGGTGATCAGCGCGACGATCGCGGTTTTCGCGCGTGATCGCATATAGGCGAGCCCGATCGCCGCGAGCGTGCCGAGCGGGGTCGCGATCAACGTCGTCGCGATGGCGATCTTCAGGCTGTTGCCGAAGGCGTGGGTCCATTGCGGCGATTCGGCGAGATGCCTGTACCAGCGCAGCGAAATTTCACCCTCCGGAAAGACGAGAAAGGTCGTCGGATTGAGCGACAGCGGAATGACCGCGAGGATCGGCAGCACCAGAAAGGCGAAGACGAGGACCGAAAAGCCGATCAGTGCGGCACGGCCGGCGCGCTCCGAGCGGGACCGGTAGGCGCTCATGCCGGCACCGTGCGGACCATCGTCCGTCCGGCGAAGACCATCAGCAGCAGCGGCAGCAGGAGCAGCAGGCTGAGCGCCGCCGCCATGCCCCAGTTGAGCGACTGGTTGGTGTAGAAGGCAATCGACGCGCTGATCATCTGGTCGGCGCCGCCGCCGACGAGCGCCGGGGTGACATAATAGCCGAGCGCGAGGGTGAAGACGATGATCGCCCCCGCCGCGACGCCGGGCAATGTTTGCGGCAGGTAAACGGACAGGAAAGCGCGGAGCGGCGGCGCGCCAAGCGAACTCGCCGCACGCATTGCGGTCGGCGGAATGCCCTTCATCACGCCATAGAGCGGCAGTATGAAGAAGGGCAGCAGCACATGCGTCATCGCAATGTAGACGCCAAGCCGGTTGTAGATCAGCTGGAGCGGCGCATCGATCAGCCCGACGGTCTGTAGCGCGTTGTTCACGACGCCATTCGTCTGGAGCAGCACCGCCCACGCCGCGGTGCGTACGAGCGCCGAGGTCCAGAAGGGCAGGAGCACGAGGATCAGCAGGGGATTGGCCTTTCGCTCGGGAAGCGAGGCGAGCAGATAGGCGACCGGATAGCCGAGGGCGATGCAAAGCAGCGCGACGATCGCGCTGATCTTAAAGGTGCGCAGATAGATATTCGCGAAGACCGCCTGTTCGGCAGGAACGTTGACGATGCGGTCGTCCGCGTCCAGCCGGCGGTCGAGTGCCGCGAGCAGATAATGGCGGGTGAGCGGACCGTCGGCATGACGCATCGCCGCCCATATCCCGGGTTGCCCCCACCGCGGATCGATCCGCGCGAGATCCCGGACGGTGGTTCCGGCGCTGCCCGCGGTCAAGCGGTCGGCGGTCGCGTAGAGAAGGCTGCGCGATCCCACCATGTCGTAGTTCAGCCGGTTGGCGACCTGGTTGAGCGTCCCTGCCTGCCGCGTCGCGACGATCTCGCGCGCGACGGTCGCCGCAAGCGCATCGGGCGGCGCGCCGGCACCGTCCCACTGCCGAAGCGCGACCGCGCTGTCGGGCCAGAGGCGTTCGAGATCGCGGTCGACCACGGCGCGTGACAACATCATCAGCACGGGCGCGACGAAGCTCGCGAGCAGGAACAGGAGCAGCGGCGCGAGGAGCGCGACGCGCCACCAGCGCCGGAGTCCCGGCAGTTTAGCGCGCGACCCAGGCATTGAACCGCTGGGTGAGCTGGTCGCCATATTCGACCCAGAAATTGGCATCGAGTTCGAGCGCGCCCACCATGTTTGCCGGGTCGCTCGGCGTGTCGAGCTTGAGTTTCGGATCGACGCGCTGGTTCGCCTCGACGTTGGTGAGACCGGTCGGAATATGGCTCGCCAGCCGCATCTGGTTCTCGGCTCGCGTCATATAACGAATAAGCTGCGTCGCTTCGGCCTTGCGCGGACTGTTGGCGAGGATCACCCAATAATCGACCGCAAAGATATTGCCGTGCCAGTCGAGTTTGAAATTGCGGCCCTCGGTGCGATTGGCGACGATCAGCCGGCCGGGGCTGGTCACCGACATCACCACCTCGCGCGAGCCAAGGAGGTCGGGCACCTGTGAGATCGAGGACCACCAGATGACGTTGGGCTTGATCTCGTCGAGCTTGCGGAACGCGCGGTCGACGCCTTGGGGCGTCCGCAGCGTCGGATAGACCTGATCGGCCGGCACGCCGTCGGCCATCAGCGCGAATTCGAGCGAATATTTGGGGGTCTTGCGCATGCCCCTTTTGCCCGGGAAACGCTTGACGTCCCAGAAGTCGGCCCAGCTTTTGGGGCCCGGCCCCTTGATGCGATCGCCGTCATAGCCGATCACATAAGACCAGAGCATCGCGCCGACGCCGCAGTCGTGCACCGCGGCGGGCAGGAATGCGTTGCGTCCGCCCAAGCCAGCCCAGTCGAGCCGCTGGAACAGTCCTTCTTCGCAGCCGAGGATCAGATCCTCGGTCTCGACCTGCACGATGTCCCAGCTCGTGTCGCCGCCGACGACCTTGGTCCGGATCACGCCGACGCCGCCGCGCCAGCTATCTTCGCGCAGCGGAATTCCCGTGGTGCGCGAAAAGGAGGTCCAATAGGCGTTGCGATGCGCGTCCTGCGAAGATCCGCCCCAGCCGACCACGGTGAGCGGGCGAAGTTCCGAACTCGACCCGCACGCCGCCACACTCGCGGTAAGCGCGGCGATGCCGAGAAGGCGTGCCCAGCTCTTCATGCGACCGCCTTTCGCCACGCGGTGGCCCCGTCTTCGGCGGGAAAGGCAAAGCAGCGATCGGTGCACCAGCCGATCGGAAGCCGCTGGCCTGCCGCGAAATCCCCCGCGCTCGGCGTCCGGATTACGAGCGATCCACCGCCATCGAGCGCCGCGCGGATGCGGCTGTGATCGCCGTGATAGGCAAGCTCTTCGACCTGCGCCTCGATGGCATTGCAGCAGGCGGGTGGTGTGGTGCCCGTTTCGACATGCTCGGGGCGGATGGCCGCGATCACGCTGTCGCCGGGCATCATCGCGCCGGTCGCCATCGCGCGCACGATCTGTCCGCCGGGCAGCCGGATGGCACATTGATCCTCGTGCCGTGTCACCACCGTGCCCGTCAGCATGTTGTTCTCACCAACAAAGGCCGCGACGAAGGCGTTTGCCGGCTTTTCATAGATGGCGTCGGGGCGGCCGATCTGCTGAACGCGTCCGCCGGCGAACACCGCGATTCTGTCGGACATGGCCAAGGCTTCGCCCTGATCGTGGGTGACGTAGACGATGGTCAAACCCAGAGCGCGCTGGATCCGCTTGATTTCGACCTGCAGATGTTCGCGAAGCTGGCGATCGAGCGCGCCAAGCGGTTCGTCCATCAGCACGAGGTCGGGCTCGAACACCAGAGCGCGGGCGAGCGCGACGCGCTGGCGCTGCCCGCCCGACAAGGCATCGGGACGCCGCTCCCCGAGGCCGTCGAGCTTCACCAGCGCGAGCGCGTTCGCGACCTTCTTCGTCGCTTCGCTTCCCTTGATCCCGCGCACGCGCAGCGGGAAGGCGACATTTTCGGCGACGCTCATATGCGGGAACAGCGCATAATTCTGGAAAACGACGCCCATGTTGCGCCGGTAGGGCGGCCGGTCGACGAGCGATGCGCCGCCGAGCAATATCTCGCCCGCGCTCGGGGTTTCGAATCCCGCGAGCATCATCAGCGTGGTCGTCTTTCCCGATCCCGACGGGCCGAGCAGCGTCAGGAATTCGCCGCGCTCGATCGCGAGATCGAGATCGGCAACGGCGGTGGGGCCGCCCTCGGCATAGCGCTTTTCGACGCCGCGAAACTCGACAAGAGGGGAGGCGGCAATCATTCGCCGGCCAACGCCCGATAGACTGCGCCCAGCCGGCGGACCCCGTCGTCGATCTGTTCGGGGGTCGTATAACTGAACGACAGGCGGATGTGGTTTCGCGGCGCAGCGGCGCTTTGCGCGGCAAAGAAGCGGCTGCCGGCGATCAGATGGACCCCGGCATCGTGCGCGCGTGCGGCGAGAAGGTCGCCGTCGACATGTTCGGGCAGCGTCAGCCAGACATAATAGCCACCCTCAGGCACCGCGATGAGGGCGTCGGGAAGTTCGCGCGCGGTGGCCGCCACGATATGGTCCCGGCGTTCGCGATAGGCGCGCTGCACGCGTGCGATATGCGTGGGGAACTGATCCGAGCGCGCGAAATCATGGATGATCCGCTGGATGAGCGGCGAGGATCCGCCCTCGGATTTGAGCTGGACCATGCGCGCTATCAGCGCAGGCTCAGCCGCGACCCAGCCGATGCGGAGGCCGGGCGCAACCAGTTTTGAAAATGTCCCGAGGTGCAGGACCGACCCCGAGCGGTCGAGCGCTTTCAGCAGCGGCGCGTCGGGTCCGTTGAAGCGCACGTGGCGATACGGGCTGTCCTCGACGATCGGAATGCCGCGCGCCTCGGCCAGCGCGACGAGTGCCTCGCGTCGTGCCGCCGACATCGTGGCGCCGGTCGGATTATGGAATTCAGGGATATTGTAGATGAATTTGGGGGGCGCCCTGCCGGCGGCGGCGCGGGCATCCAGCGCGGCTTCGAGTGCAGCGACGTCGAGCCCCGCATCATCCTGGGCGATCTCGACGAACTCGGCGCCATGGTTGCGGAAAATCGGGATGGCGGTGAAATAGGTCGGTGCGGTGACGACGATCGCGTCGCCATCGTCAAGCAGCAGGCGGCAGGTGAGGTCGATGCCCTGCTTGGCGCCATTGGTGATCAGGATATGGTCGGCGGTCAGCGCGCAGCCGTCTTCGTTCATCCAGTTCGCGAGCCATTCGCGCAGATAGGGCTGCCCGCGACCCGATGCATATTGCAGCACCTCCTCGCGGTGCGTGGTCAGCGCATCGGCGGCGAACCCGCTCAGGTCCGGAAGCAGCTGCGGCGCTGCGAAACCCGAATCGAACAGGATGATCTCGTCGCCGAATTCGGACGGAAAATGGGGAGCGGGAAGCTGCGTCGAAAGATGTTCGGCCCGGCGCGCCAGGCAATTGTCATTCCACAAATTTCGGCCCCTCCATTGCCCCGCTTGCCGCGGAACATCTCACCCTGCCCAGAACGATGGTTCGGGACGGCGAATCCGCCATCGGCGAACGACCGAAAATCGAATGGCGGATTCGTCCCGCTCGTCGCTCATTCAGATCGGGGAGGCGAAGATGGCATCGACGATCAAGCATCTGGGCGGCACGTGCATCGCGCTGATATCGCTGGCGATCGCGGGCGTGGCGTTCGCTGCGCACGGCGCCCCCGACGATCCCTTTCCCGCGACCTATCATCCAGCCCGGTCGGCGCCGCTGGCGATCGTCGGCGCGACTGTGCTGACGGGCACGGGTGCAGAAATGGCCGATGCGACGCTTTTGATCGCGGACGGCAAGATCGAAGCGGTCGGAGCGAGCCTGCCGGTGCCCGAAGGCTATGCCCGGGTCGACGGCCGCGGCAAATGGGTAACCCCCGGAATCATCGACGCGCATTCGCACCTCGGCGTTTATCCATCGCCGGCGACGCCATCGCACGAGGATGGCAATGAAGCCGTTTCGCCGAACACGGCGGAGGTCTGGGCCGAACATTCGGTCTGGCCGCAAGATCCGAAATTCCGCCTCGCGCGGGCCGGCGGGGTGACCAGCCTGATGATCCTTCCGGGGTCAGCCAACCTGTTCGGCGGCCGTTCGGTGACGCTGAAGAATGTGCCGTCGGTGACGGCGCAGGGGATGAAGTTCCCGGGCGCCCCCTATGGCCTGAAGATCGCGTGCGGCGAGAATCCGAAGCGCGTCTACGGCAGCAAGGGGCGCTCGCCCGCGACGCGGATGGGCAATGTTGCGGGCTATCGCAAGGCGTGGATCGACGCCGCCGATTATGTCCGCCGCCAGGACAAATGGGAAGCGGGCGCGAAGGCCGGCGATCCCCCGAAACGCGACTTGCAGCTCGAAACGCTTGCCGGCGTGCTGCGCGGCGAAATTTTGGTCCAGAACCACTGTTACCGCGCCGACGAGATGGCGGTGATGATCGATGTCGCGCGCGAGTTCGGGTTCAAGATCCGCACCTTCCACCACGCCAATGAGGCTTTCAAGATCGCCCCCTTGCTCGCGAAGGAAGATATTTGCGTCGCGACCTGGGGGAACAGCTGGGGCGCCAAGATGGAATCGCTCGACGGGATCGAGGAGAATGCCCCGATGATCGACGCGGCGGGCGGCTGCGCGATCATCCATTCGGACGACGGCCTGCTGATCCAGCGGCTCAATCAGGAAGCCGGAATCGCGATGACCGCCGCCAATCATGCCGGCCTGCCCGTCAGCCGCGGCGAGGCGATCAAATGGATCACGGCCAATCCCGCCAAAGCGATGGGGATTGCCGACAAGGTCGGCACGCTCGAGCCGGGCAAGATGGCCGACGTCGTGCTGTGGAGCGCAAACCCGTTTAGCGTTTACGCGCTCGCCGACCGTGTCTGGGTCGACGGGGTGGTCCAGTGGGACCGCGCCGATCCGCGCTATCAAAGTCCGTCCGATTTCGTCCTCGGCCAGCCGGGACAGGGGTTTGTGCGATGATCCGCGCTGTTGCCATCGTCCTGGCTTTGACCTTCACCACGCCTGCCGCAGCCCAAACCGTCGCGATCACGGGCGGCCGCGTCGTCACGATGGGACCGGCGGGCGAGATCGAGCGCGGCACGGTAGTGATCACGGGCGGCCGGATCGTCGCGGTCGGGGCCGATGTTGCGGTGCCCCCTAGTGCGAAAATCGTCGATGCGACGGGCAAGATCGTGACCCCTGGGCTGGTCGCCGCGGGGACGGCGCTCGGGCTGATCGAGGTGCGCGCGGTCGAGACGACCGACGATCGCGCCACCGACGCGAGCGACGTCAGCGCCGCCTTCGACGCCGGCTATGGGCTCAATCCCGACTCCTTGCTGATCCCGGTCGCGCGGCTCGGCGGCATCACCCGTGCGATCACGACCCCGGCCTATAAGGACAGGAGCGACCGCGAACTGCTTTTCGCCGGGCAGGCGGCCGCGGTCGTGCTCGATGGACGGGCGATGCTGATGAAGCGCGGCGTCGCGATGGTGCTCGACATGGGCGACGCCGGCGCCGAGCGCGCGGGTGGCGCCCGAGCCGCCGAGCTCGTCGCATTGCGCGCGCTCTTTGCCGAAGTGCGCGATTACAGGGCGCGGCGCGCCGCCTATGATCGCGGCGAAACGCGCGATTATACGCTGTCGCGCGCCGACATGGACGCGCTGATCCCGGTCGTCGAGGGGCGTATGCCGTTGCTCGTCAGCGTGAACCGCGCGGCCGACATCCGCGATGCGCTGGCGCTTGGCCGCGAGGAAGGGCTTAAGCTGATCCTCGAAAGCGCCAGCGAGGGGTGGCGCGTCGCGGACGAGATCGCCGCGGCGGGGGTTCCCGTCCTCCTGACGCCGGTCGAAAATACCCCCGCGTCGTTCGAAATGCTGGGCGCGACCCTGACCAACGCTGCGCGCCTCGCCGCCGCAGGGGTCACTATCGCGATCGAGGGCAATGACAATCATCGCGAGCGCGAGATGCGCTACAACGCGGGCAACGCGGCCGCGAACGGGCTCGACCGGCAGGCGGCGCTCGCCGCGATCACAATCAACCCCGCACGCATTTTCGGGCTCGCCGACCGTATCGGTTCGCTTGAGGCGGGCAAGGAGGGTGATGTCGTGATCTGGGACGGCGATCCGCTCGACACGCTCGCGCGCCCGACCGCGGTCTTCATCCGCGGCGCGGCGCAGCCGATGACCTCGCGCGCGACCGAACTTCGCGATCGTTACCTTCCCGCCGTCTTGCATCCTTCCAATGGAGAAACGCCATGAACACCAATCGCCTTCTCGTGCTTTATTCGGGCGTGCTCACCGCCGCCTGCGCAATCGCCATGACGACCACCGCCGGCGCCGACACCGCGCCCGCGAAGGCGGCGTTCGACGAGATCGACGTCAAGCGCATCAACATTCGCGAGGACGACGGGACGATCCGCATGATCGTATCGAACACCAGCCGCTCGCCGGGCATCATCATGCATGGCAAGGAACGCCCGCATCCGAGCGGCAATCGTGGCGCCGGGATCATCTTTTACAACAATGAAGGGTCCGAAAACGGCGGGCTGACCTTCAGCGGCCAGAAGGGCCCCGACGGCAAGGTGTCGGGGGGCGGCCATCTGAGCTTCGACCAATATGAGCAGGATCAGGTGATCCAGCTGACGCAGAACGAATATAACGGGCGGCGCTGGGCCGCGATGATCGTCAACGACCGGCCCGATGCTCCGCTTGATTTCGACATGGCCGAGCGGCTGTCGAAAATGCCCGACGGCCCCGAAAAGACCGCCGCGCTGCAAAAGGTGCAGGCCGACGGCAGCTTCGGCCGTCAGCGCCTCTATGTCGGCAAGACCCGCGACCGCGAGTCGGCGGTGATGCTGAACGACGCGATGGGGCGTCCGCGCATCCTGATGAAGGTCACCCCCGACGGCAAGGCGTCGATCGACTTCCTCGACGACAAGGGCGGCGTGATCCGCTCGGTCACCCCCGACGCCAAATGAGGCACGCCTCGCTCGTCCTTCTCGCGGCCACCGCGCTTGCGGGCTGTGCCGCGTCCGATCGGCCGCAACCCGCGCCGGCGCCCGCCGCCGACGCGGCGCCGGCGATCGACCGCGATCCCTATCCCAGCACCTACCGCGCGCCCGCCGCCGACCGCGTCGCCTTGGTTGGCGGCACCGTGCTGACGGCGACGGGCGAGGAGATTGCAAACGGCACCGTGCTGATGGAGGACGGCAAGATCGCCGCCGTCGGCGCCTCGCTCGCGGTGCCGGGCGGCTATCGGACGGTCGATGCGCGCGGCAAATGGGTAACCCCGGGCGTGATCGATGCGCACTCGCACCTGGGGGCCTGGGCGCAGCCCGAGTCGGTCGAGGCGCATAACGACGTCAACGAGATGACCGACCCCAACACCGCGCAAGTGTGGGTCGAACATTCGGTCTGGCCGCAGGATCCCGGCTTCGATGCGGCGCGCGAGGCGGGTGTCACGACGATGATGATCCTGCCCGGATCGGGAAATCTGTTCGGCGGGCGCACGGTGACGCTGAAGAATGTGCCGTCGGTCACGATGCAGGGAATGAAGTTCCCGGGCGCGCCCTATGGCCTGAAGATCGCGTGCGGTGAGAATCCCAAGCGCGTCTATGGCGGCAAGGGACGCTCGCCGGCGACGCGGATGGGCAATGTTGCGGGCTATCGCAAGGCGTGGATCGACGCGCAGGATTATGCGCGGCGCTGGGACAAATGGGACAAGGCCGGCCGGAGCGGCGAGGCGCCGAAACGCGACCTGCAGCTCGAAACGCTCGCCGGCGTGCTGAGGGGCGAAATCCTCGTCCAGAATCATTGCTATCGCGCCGACGAGATGGCGAACATGATCGATATCTCGCGCGAGTTCGGGTTCAGGATCCGCACCTTCCACCACGCCAACGAGGCCTACAAGGTCGCATCGCTACTCGCGAAGGAAGACATTTGCATCGCCACCTGGGCCAGTTGGTGGGGATATAAGATGGAAGTGTTCGACGCGATCGAGGAGAATGCGGCACTCGTTCACGCGGCGGGCGGCTGCGCGATCATTCACTCGGACGATCCGATCGTCATCCAGCGGCTGAACCAGGAAGCCGCGGCGGCATTGTCGGCAGCATGGCGCGCGGGCATCCGGATCAGCAAGGCCGATGCCATCCGCTGGTTCACCGCCAATCCGGCAAAGGCACTCGGCATCGCCGACCGCGTGGGCACGATCGAGGCCGGCAAGAATGCCGACGTCGTGCTATGGAGCCACGATCCGTTCAGCATCTATGCGCGCGCCGAAAAGGTCTGGGTCGACGGCGGCATCGTCTTCGACCGCGCCGATGCGCGTTATCGCCGCCATTCCGACTTCCTGCTCGGCCAATCCGGAGAGACGAAATGACCCGCCGGCTTGCCGCGCTTGTTGCGCTTCTTCTCGCGACGCCCGCTTCGGCCGAGACGATCGCGATCGTCGATGCGCGGCTGATGACGATGACGGGCGCGGGCGAGATCGAACGGGGGACGATCCTGATCGAAGACGGCCGTATTGCGGCGCTCGGCGCCAATGTCTCGGTCCCTGCCCATGCGCGCGTCATCGACGGGCGCGGCGGGGTTGTGACGCCGGGCTTCATCCAAGCCGACAGCACGCTGGGGGCGGTCGAGGTCAGCCAGGTCCCGGCGAGTGCCGATCGTGCGACGCACAACGCGGCGATCAGCGCGGGCTTCGACATTTCGCTCGGCCTCAATCCCGACTCGATCCTGCTGCCGGTGTCGCGGCTGGCGGGCATTACCCATGCGGTGACCACGCCGCTCTACGACGACCGTCGCGGGCGGGCGCTGCAATTCGCAGGGCAGGCCGCAGTGATCGATCTCGCCCAGCGGCCGCAGATGGTGACGCGCCCGCGCGCCGCCATGGTGCTGGAGATGGGCGAGGGCGGGGCCGGGCGTGCGGGCGGCGCGCGCGGTTCGGCGATCGTCCAGCTGCGGGCGACGCTGGCCGACGTCCGTCATTTCGCCGCGCACCGGGCGGCCTACGACCGCGGCGAAGGACGGCCGCAGGCGCTTTCGCGCGTCGATCTCGAGGCGCTCGTTCCGGTGGTTCAGGGGCGCATGCCGCTGATCGTCAAGGTCGATCGTGCGTCGGACATCAGCGAAATGATCGCGCTGGCGCGCGAGGAGAAGCTGCGCATCATCCTTGACGGTGCGGAGGAAGGATGGCGCGTTGCGGGCGAGATAGCCGCGGCGAAAGTCCCCGTCATCCTCGACCCGCTCGCCGATTTGCCGCGCAGCTTCTCCGAGCTTGGCGCGACGATGGAAAATGCCGCGCGGCTCCACGCCGCCGGCGTGACCATCGTCATCAAGACGGGAAGCGGCGTCGCGCACCGCGCGCGCGAATTGCGCTATGGCGCGGGCAACGCCGTCGCCTGGGGCTTGCCGCACGACGCCGCGGTGGCGGCAATCACGGTCAATCCCGCGCGCGTCTTTGGCGTCGCCGACCGTGTCGGGACGCTGGAGGCGGGACGCGTCGCCGACCTCGTGCTGTGGAACGGCGATCCGCTCGAACCGCTGTCGCAGCCGCAGGTGCTGTTCGTCGAGGGGACGGAAAAACCACTCACCGCCCGCCCGCTCGAATTGCGCGACCGCTACATGGCGCCGCTGCCCTGACCAAGATCAGGGTAGCGGCTTTCCATCGATATCGATCAGTGCCAGCGCCGGGAAACGTTCGCGGAGCGCGCCGACCCACTGCTTTGAATCTCCGGCGACGACGATCGTCGCCTGATCGGCGCGAAGATGCGCGGCGATCGCGGCGGCGATCCGTTCGGGTGACGGGGGCGCCGACGATGCGAGTTCGGCAGGCAGCGCGTCCAGCGGCGCAGCGCTCGAGACCAGCGTTGCCAGATAGTCGGCGAGGCCGGCGGCGCGCTCGGTCTGACCCGACAGGCCATTGGCGAGATAGACGCTGCGTTCGCCAGCGCGCGCGCCGTCGACCGGTTCGCGGCCGAAGCGACCGATCTGATCGAGGATCAGCCCCACCACCTCGTTTGCCGAGGCGGTCTTGGTCTGTGTAACCGCCATCAGATATGCGGCGTCGCGGCGGCTGTCGAGCAAGCTGCCGGCACCATAGGTAAGGCCGCGCTTGACGCGGATCTCCTGCGTCAGCCAGCCTTGGAAGCCGCCGCCGAGCACGGCGTTGGCGATGCGGAGCGAGGGCCAGTCGGCATCGCGCCGTCCGGCGGTGGGCAGTGCGGCGATGATCGCGGCCTGCGCGACGCCCGGCATGTCGACCGCGACGACACGGGGGCTGACCGACACCGCGCCGCGCGGGATCGAGGCGGGGGCCTTGCCGCCCTTCCACGCGCCGAAACTGCGTTCGGCAAGCGCGATGGCCTCATCGGGGGTCAGCGCGCCGGTGACGATCAGCGTTGCGGCCTTGGGACCCCAATTTTCGCGCTGCGCCGCCGCGATGCCGTCGCGCGTCACCGCGCCAAGGCTGGCGGTCGTCGGGATCGCACCATAGGGCGCCTTGCCAAAGATTGCCGCGGGCAGCGCGCGCATGGCCGTCTGCATCGGTTGTTTCGCCGCGACGGCGATGGCCGACGCTTGCTGGCTGCGTACCGCTTCGAACGCGTCGGCGGGGAAATCGGGACGCATCGCGACGTCGGCGAGAATACGCGCCGCGGGTTCGATATTGGAGGCGGGGGCGTTGACCGAAAAGACTGTCGCGTCGGCGTCCGAGCTTGCGCCGATCGTGCCGCCGAGCGCCGCGATGTCGCTGGCAATCCCTTCAGCGCGGCGGCCGCCTGCGCCCTTCAGCGCCAGCGCTGCCGCTATGTCGCCGCGGCCGGCCTGGCCGGCAGGATCGGCGGCATCGCCGCCGTCGATCACCAGCCGGACGCTGGCGAGCGGAACCTTCGACGATTGGGCGACGACGACGCGCAGCCCGTTGGCAAGGCGGCGTTCGGTCAGCGTCGGCGGAACCGACGGGACGGCTTCGGCCGGGCCGGGACGGACCTCGCGAGCGCCTTCGCTCGCGATGACCATCGGCGGCTGGTTTGCGGGCGGGACCGCCGGGCCCATCTTCGACACGTCGGGAGAGGTGTCGCCGGTGTAGCCCGCCGGTCGCTGGCTTTCGTCGCGATAGCGCAGCGTCACCCGCTTCCCATCGTCTAGCCAGGTCTTCGCGACGCGCTGGACGTCGGCGGGGGTCATGCGGCGGATCGCGTCGAGCCGCGCATCGGCAAGTCCCGGATCGCCGGTCAGCGCCGCGCCGCCGCCGAGTTCGTAGGCGCGGCCGCGCGCGGTCTCGCGCCGCGCGAGCGCGTCGCCGAACAGGCCGTTCTTGACGGCGTCGAGCTCGGCGGCGGTAAGCGGCGTATCGCGAAGCCGGGCGATCTCCGCGCCAAGTGCCGCTTCGGCGTCGGCGATCTCGCGCCCTTTGGCGAGCGTCACGACGAGCGCGAAGGCATGGCCGTCGCGCGCGGGAAGATTATAGCTGGTGACCGCCGATGCGACGCCCTTTTCGTCGACCAGATGGCGGCGCAGCCGCGATGCGGCGCCGCGCGTGAGCACCGCCTCGATCAGGTCGATCCCTGCCGCGTCGGCATCGGCGGCGAAGGGCGCGCGCCAGGCGAAGGCGACCGCGGGCAGCGGGACGTTCGGTGCATAGGCGTCGATCGTCCGTGCGGTGACCGGGCGTCCTTTTGCGACATCGCGGGGGATCGCGCGGTCGGGACGCGGCGCCGACCCGATATAGCGGTCGGCCCAGCCGTCGAGCTGTGCCGGGTCGAAATTGCCCGACACGACGAAGACCGCATTGTCGGGCCGGTAATAGGCTTCGTGAAACGCCTGGACGTCGGCAAGCTGCGCCTGATCGAGGTCGGCGATCGTGCCGCCGATCGGGCGCGCATAGGGATGACCGTCGAACGCAAAGGCGGGGAGCAGCGTGTAGAGGATGCGTCCATAGGGCTGCGACAGGACGCGCTGGCGCAGTTCTTCCTTCACGACGTTGCGTTCGGAGTGGAAGGATTTCTCGTCGATCACGAGATTGCGCAGTCGCTCGCCCTCGAGCCAGAGCATGCCCTCAAGCTGGTTCGCGGGAACGGTGATGTAATAGTCGGTATAGTCGAACAGCGTCGAGGCGTTGGCATTGCCGCCCATCGCATTGACGGCTTCGAGCACTCCGCCGGGCAGGTTGCGGGTTGTTTTGAACATGAGATGTTCGAACAGGTGGGCAAAGCCGCCGCGTGCCGGCGGATCGTCGCGTTGTCCGACGTCGTACCAGATGTTGACCGAGACCGTCGCGGTGCCGGTGTCGCGGATTGCATAGACCGTCGCGCCATTGGCGAGCACGCGCTTGGTGAAGTCGAGCCGCGGGACGTCGAGCAGCGACGGCGCCGCCGCTTCGCTCTCTGCCGCCGCCGCGGAAGCGAACGGCAGCGGGCTTGCAGCGAGGAGCAGGACGGTCAGCAAACGGCGCATCGGATTTTCCTTGGACTTTTGGGAAGGAGACCGGGTTTCAACGGAGCAGCGATTGACCGTCCTGCCGGACCACGCGGCCGCGCTGCATGACGAAGAGCGGCCTTTCGGTGACGTGGATGTCGGTTATCGGATTGCCGGGCACGGCGACGATATCGGCCGATTTGCCGACGCTGAGCGTTCCGATCTCGGCGTCGAGGCCGAGCAGGCGCGCCGCGTTGCTCGTCCCCGCGATCAGCGCCGCGGCGGGGGGCATACCGGCATCGACCATCAGGCCAAATTCCATCGCATTGCGGCCATGACCGTCGGGGCGCACCGTCGCATCGGTGCCGAGCGCAATCGGTACGCCGAGGCGCAAGGCCGCCTTGAACATAGCTGCATGCGCCGTGGCGGCGACGCGCGCCTTTTCGGCGATGTTCGGCGGGTAGCTGTCCGCGTTCTTCTCGACCCAGTCGAGCGCCATGAAGGTCGGGACGAGGAAGACGCCCTTTGCCTTCATCCGCTTCAGCGTGTCTTCGGAGAGGAAGCTTCCATGCTCGATCGAATCGACCCCCGCCTCGACCGCGAGCCGCGAGGCGGTGTCGCCGTGCGAATGTGCGGCGACCTTGCGCCCCCAATGATGCGCTTCGCCGATCGCCGCGTCGAGTTCCTCGCGCGTGAACTGCGGGACGTCGACGGGATCGTAGGAAAGGACGCCGCCCGACGCGCAGACCTTGATGACGTCGGCGCCCCATTTGATCTGGTTGCGCACCGCGTCGCGGCACTGGTCGGCGCCGGTGCACACGCCCTCGCGCGGTGTCAGCGGCGCGACGCGCTGTGCGGGATAGGGCGCCCGGTCGCAGCTGCCTCCCGTCGCGGTGATCGCATTGCCCGCGGCAAGGATCCGCGGTCCCGGCGTCAGGTTCGCGGCGATGGCGTTGCGGAGGCCGACATCGATAAACTCGCGCGCGCCGACGTGGCGCACGGTGGTGAAGCCCGCCTCGAGCGTCCGGCGGGCGTTGGCGCCCGCGTAAAAGGCCATTTCGGTCGGGTTGCGCATCAATTCGTTGAGCGTCTTGCGATAATAATTTTCGTCGGGTTCGAGTGTCAGGTGCGAATGGACATCAATAAACCCCGGCAGCAGCGTGGCATCGCCCAGGTCGATCATCCGCGCACTGTCGGGGATTGGAGCATCGCCCCCGATGCCGACGATTTGCCCGTTCCGGACGACGATGACGGCATCGCTGCGCAGCCGTTCGCTCGTCGCATCGAACATCCGCGCGGCACGAAGGACGATCGTCCCCGATGCATCCTGCGCCGACCCGGTCGCCGCCGATCCCGCGCACAGGAACAGAAGGCCGGTGGCGAGTGCGCGCGCGATGCCGTTGGCGGTTTTCCGCATCCTTGATCCCCCGAAATGTCCCGGCCAGTCCGGCGCCGGGATCGCTGTTCCTGATTGTACGAGCGGCGACGCGCCCAATTCCGCCAGCCCGGATGGCGGATTTCGACGGTCACATTCATCCTTGTCATTGTCCAACGGCATTTTTTGGGAGGTGTGCCATGTCCAAAACCCGGATCGAGGGATCTTTCGTCGCGACGGTCACGCCGTTCGACAGCCGGGGAGAGATTGATTTCGGCGCCTGGCGTGCGCTGCTCAACCATCAGGAGCAGCATGGCACGCGCGCTATTCTGTTCATGGGTTCGACAGGCGAGCCGTCTCTCCTCTCGCCCGAGGAAAAAAAGCGGATCATCGTCGAAACGGTCAAGATGCGGACAGGCGGCATGGCCTTTTTCTATGGCTGCACCGGCCCTTCGACCGAACAGGTGATCGAGAATGTCCGCTTTGCGGCGGCGAACGGCGCCGATGGCGCGATTATCGCTGCGCCGCCTTATATCTGCGCGTCGGAAGCCGACATCGAGCAATTCTATCTCGAGGTCGCCGACGCGGTCGATCTGCCGCTCGGCATCTACAACAACCCCCCGCGCGTAAAGACCGATCTGCACTGGGACCAGCTGCTACGGCTCTTTCGTCATCCCAACATCGTCATCCATAAGGAATCGACCGCGCGCGTGGGGCAGGTGGCGCAGATCCTCGCAGCGGCGCCCGATGTTTCGGTGATGTGCTGCGACTCCCCCAACCTCGGTCTTGTTGTTCCGACGATGGCTCTCGGCGGACACGGCACCGCGAACATGGGGGGCAATATCGCACCTGGGGAAATGGCCGCCATTTCTGCGCCATGGGCGGGCGGGGGCGAAGCGGCGATCTTCCGCGAGCAATATCTCAAACTTCTGCCGCTGCTCCACTTCAACTATTCGGCAATCAATCCCGTCGCGATTAAATCGCTGATGCGTGCATGCGGCTTGCCGGTTGGCGGGCTTCGCAAGCCGTTGCGCGAGCTGGGGGGGCCGGAAATTGCGATGGGAATGCGCATATTGGGCGATCTCGGTCTGACCGAAAAATATCGCTACAGCTCCCGTCGGGAGTAGCGGCTGTTGGCCGCTATTCTTGAAACAGCCACGTCCCGGCGTCGCGCCAAGGGTGGGTGCTGACACCAGGTCGGCCAATTACATTGGGCGGTTTTCGCCCAGTGCATCCGACCAATCGCGGGCTGTGGCCCCAAGCGGCAAAAGCTGCTGATAAATGCGCTCGCCGAGAGGCGTAGGGACGTATCCGCGATCCGACTTTGCCACAAACCCGGCTTCTTTCAACTCGCGCAAGCGATGATTGAGTACGGAGGGCGAGATCGTCTCGCATCGGTCCTGAAGCTCCCGGAAGGTCATCGCGCCGCCTTCGCTGAGCGTCCAAAGAACCCCCATGGCCCACCGGCGACCGAGCAAGTCGAACAACGCCATGATGGGTGCCCCGGAACGGGACCCACGAACGGGCTGACCTGGCACGGGCAGCTTGGCCATCGGATTTCTCCTGAAATTGGGGCCCTGTAGCGCGGTAACCGTAACGATTCACGGACAGCCTTCTTAGCGTGCTATTTTTTCGATAGCTAGCCTGTCGGCCGGCGGGAGCGGACCGTAAACCGACCTCCCTACGCCTGTTGCAGGTTCGGTAGGGCTGTTGTGACAATGGCTAACCGCGTGTCGCGTGAAAAAAATCTGGGCATCATGTCACATTTGGCCTGCCTCATTTCGTCTTGATCCAGAGAAAGACGAAAGGATCGAGATATGACTGCCAAATTGAATCTGTTCGCCGCAGCGCCCGCGCTGATGAAAAATTGGCTGGCCACGTCGCGCACCGTTGCCGCGGCGGTGGATCCAGCGCTCGCGCTTCTGGTCGAAATTCGCGCCTCACAGCTCAATGGCTGCGCCAGCTGCGTCAATATGCATGTCGTTCACGCCCGGGCGATTGGCCTGAGCGAACAGCGCATCGACCTGATTTCGGTATGGCGCGAGGCGCCCTGCTATAGCGACAAGGAACGCGCGGCGCTCGCGTGGTCGGAGGCGCTGACCCGGTTGTCGCACGGCGATTCGCATGAGGCGGCACGGGAGGAACTCGCGGCGCATTTCTCCGAGGAGGAACAAGTGGAACTGACGCTCCTGGTCAATGTGATCAACGGCTGGAACCGCCTGATGGCCGGGTTCGGCCTTTGGATAGAGCCCGAAGAGGCCGCAACCCTGGCTGCGTGACACTCCAGACTCTGGGCGAGCTGATTTCTTGGCTCGGTAAACAAGCACCACGATCAGACCTTGCTATCGATTCGATAGCGCGCTACGGAATTAGTAGCAAAATTGGAGGCTCTGACGATGGCAATGCCGCTTCTCTATTCCGGTACGAAAAACGCTTCGAGCTGGGCCATGCGCGCCTGGCTCGCGCTCCGCGAAGCAGGCATCGCGTTCGACGAAGAGGTCGTCGACATCCGGCGGCCGCAGCGTTTCGCGAATCTGGACCGGATTGCGGCTTTCTCGCCCCCCGCCATGGTTCCTGTCCTTGTGGTCAATGAGGCGGTAATTTTCGATTCGATCGCGATCATGGAATATGCCAATGACGTGGCGGCGGGCATCCTTTTACCCGATGATCTGAATGCGCGAGCCTGCGCGAGATCGCTCATATCCTGGCAACATTCCGGGTTATCCCAGATCTGTGCGCGAATTTCTTTCGAAAGCGCCTTCTACCCGCTCAAACGATCGCTGACTGTTACGGAGCGCGCGGAGGCCGGTCGCCTTTTCGATTGTCTCGAGCCAATCCTGCAAGGGAGCGGCGGACCCTTTCTCTTCGGGACGTTGAGTCTCGCCGATCTGATGCTCGTACCAACGGTGGTTCGCCTGACGCGTCACGATCTCGACTTTGCGAACTGGCCTCGCTCGCTGGCTTGGGCAACAGCACTTCTTGGG
This sequence comes from Sphingopyxis sp. MSC1_008, assembly GCF_023197165.1. Lineage (GTDB taxonomy): Bacteria > Pseudomonadota > Alphaproteobacteria > Sphingomonadales > Sphingomonadaceae > Sphingopyxis. The sequence goes on along the minus strand of NZ_JALPRD010000005.1, from coordinate 232,458 downwards.
CGAGCCTCGGTTGCCGAATGGATGCAGGAGGCGGACAAGTTGCCCCATATCTGGTTTGACGAGTATCTGGTGCCAGGCGACCCGATCAAAATGGCCCCGGCGGTTTTGCCGGCGATATAATGTATCGCCGGTCACCTGGAGAGATTGAACATGGGAGGAAGATTAGCGTGGCAGTGAAACAACACGACTTTATCAGCCGCATCGAGTGGACCGGAAATCGCGGCGATGGGACGCGAAGCTATCGCGGCTATGACCGGACCTGGAGCGTGACCACGCCGGGCAAGCCGGTCGTCCATTGCTCCAACGATCCGCTCTTGGGCGGGAATCCTGCCTTGCCTAACCCCGAGGACATGCTTCTGTCGGCGCTCGCCGCCTGCCACATGCTTTGGTATCTTCATCTGGCCAGCGAAGCCGGTATCGTCGTGCAATCCTATGAAGATAAGCCGATCGGAGTCGGCGAGAGCACGCCGGATGGGGCAGGCCGCTTCGTCCGTGCGATCTTGAGGCCCGAAATTGTCGTGCAGCATGGCGCCGATCTCGAGCGCGCCGACGCAATCCACCATGAAATCCACCGCGTGTGCTTCATCGCAAGGTCGGTGAACTTTCCCGTTTTGTATGAGGCGACTTATGCGATCGCCGAATGATCGGGCGATCCCGTGATTTACCGGCGGAGGAGGTGCAAGCTGGTCCGATTATATTGTGCCAGTTGGTGATAAATCCTCGGCGCGAATGCGCTGGCGGAGGAAGGCGACGAAGGCCCGGACGCGCGCGGGCGGGCGTTCGTGCCACAGCAAATGCACCCCTCCCGCCTCGGGAACCTCGAACTTGGCCAAAACCCGTTCCAGGTCGCCGCTGATGAGCCTGCTCCCTCCGAGCGAATGCGAGCCAGCGAGCGGCGGCGGTTATTCGTGATCAGCCCCCATTGCGAAGAAAGATCTTCGTAACGGCATCGGCATGATCCTTGATCGCAGCTTGCGTGAGGAAATTCTTGCCGGTGGCGGCCAGGATTTCCGGGGCAAGCAGGAAGGGCATCTGGCACGCGGCCGTTACCATCAGTACGACCGAAATGGGGTCGACCCGCGGCAGGTGCCCACTGTCCTGCAGCTTTTCGATAAACGGAAGATGCCACTGATGGCGGCCGCGAATATAGCGTTCGGCGGTCCAGGCGAGCTCGGGTCCTTCGAGGATCGACTGCTGGATCATCAGCCGCGCATGTTCGGGATGGCGTGCGCAATAGCCGACATACCAATGAATGAATGTGCGAAACCGCTCTGGCGCTTCGCCTTGCCCGAGATCGGATATTTCGGGCGGCATTTCGCTTTCCATCCGCTCGAACAGGAAGCCGATGGCCTGGCGCCACAGCTCTTCTTTCGTCTGGTAGATATGGCGGATCATGCCATGCTGGACGCCCGCTTCCTGCGCGATGTCGCGGAGCGATGCGCCTTCGAATCCGCGACGCGAGAAATGCCCCAGCGCGCTAGCCAGAATCGCGCTCCGCGTGTGCTCCAGCCGTTGCTGACGGATCGACGGCTTCGCGCGGCCGCCGGCCGGCACGGCTTTTCCGCGCGATTGCGCCGGTTCGGAAGCGGAAACGGTTGACGTCATGTCTCAAGACCTAGGTTGCGGATAACGAGTTCGCAATCACACTTGCCATCCTCGTCGCGAATGTGCAATTCACTATCCATTGGGATAATGAAAACGAGTCGCGCGCTATGGTGATGGGGAAATTGGATGTCGGAGCATCGGGGCTCTCCTTTTCACGGAAGCTGGCCGTCGGCGTCGGGGATTTCGGCTTCAACCTCTATTGGCAGCCGGCCAGCCTCTACCTCCTCTATTTCTACACCGACGTACTGAAGCTGCCGCCCGCCGTGGCCGGCGGGATCTACATGATTGCATTGATTTGGGATGCGATCCTCGATCCGATCGTCGGCCTGACCGCCGACCGCACGCGCAGCCGCTTCGGCCGCTATCGGCCCTATCTTCTCTTCGGCGCGCCCGTGCTCGCGATCGCCTTCATTTTGCTCTTCGTCGTGCCAGGCGCGTCGTCGCCTCAGGCCGTCCTGCTGGCGGGGGCGACCCATTTCCTGTTCCGGACCCTTTATGCCATCGTCTCGGTTCCCTATGCCGCGCTGACCGCACGGATCACGCGCGATGCGGCAGTGCGCGCCGACATTACAGGCATCCGCATGGTTTCGGCGACGCTCGCGGGTGTGCTCGTCGCAACCTTGACCCTGCCGCTCGCGCAGATGTTCGGCGGCGGCCGCAATGGATGGACGGCGGTTGCCAGCCTTTATGCCGCGGTCGCGACGATCGTCCTTCTCTGTACCGCGCAAGGCGTGCGGCCGTTCGACCGGCCGACCGACGGCGAGGCGGCATCCCCGCCGATCAACGAAAAATTGCGCGCGACGGCCGCGAACTGGCCGCTTTTTCTCGTGCTCGGCGCGGTCGCTGTCAGTTCGTTTTCGGGCACCGTTTTCCAGAAGAATCTGCTCTATTATTTCAAATATGTCGTTGGCGACGCATCGCTGGGCGGCGGCGCATTGGGATTCTGCGCGATTGTTTCGGCGGTTTTCGTACCGGTCTTCGCTCTGGTTGCGCGGCGCTGGGGCAAGCGGCGCGCTTGGCTGATCGGCATCGTTCCGTCGCTTGCCGGTCTCATCCTTTGGCGGCTTGCCGACGGGCAGGGGACGGGCGCGCTGTTCGTGGCGCTGGGTATCATGAGCATGGGTTCGGCCGCCTATTATGTCTGCTTCTGGGCCATGCTTCCCGACACGGTCGAATATGCCGAGTGGAAAACCGGAATCCGTTCCGAATCCTTTGCCTTCGGGCTCGCGATGCTGGGGCAAAAGGCGGCGTTGGGCCTAGGAGCGGGGCTTCTCGGGATATTGCTCGCGCACATCGGCTATGTCGCCGACGCGGTGCAGTCGCCCGAAACGCTCGCCGATCTCAAGGCGATGATGTTCTGGTTTCCCTTTGCGGGTGCGATCGTGACCGCAATGCTCATCGGATTTTACCCGATTACGCCGAAACGCCACCTGCAGATGGTGGAGGAGATCGCCGCGCGCGGCGCGACCAGCTGAAATTTTGATGCGTCTTGGGAGCGGCCGGCCACCGGCCCGATCTCGATACTATCCAATTGGATAATAAAATAGAGGGAGGAGTAAGAATGATGACGAAGATTTTGACACGGGGCTTCGCCGTGAGCCTGATGGCAGGGACGGCGTTGGTCGCAAGCGCCCCGGCTCTGGCGCAAGACGACGCCGGGCAATCGACCTTCGCCGAAAACGAGATTGTCGTGACCGCCCAAAAACGCGAGGAGCGGCTGCAGGACGTCCCGATCTCGATTACCGTCGTGAACCCCGAACAACTCGCTGCCTTTGGCATGAACGAGGCGACCGACCTCCAATATGTCGTGCCCGGTTTGACCCTGATCAACGCCTCGAGCACCCGCAATTCGGGGTTTTTCGTCCGCGGCATCGGGACCAGCTCCTTTTCCTCGGAATCGATCGAGGGCAGCACCGCATTTGTCGTCGACGGCGTGGTTCTCGGCCAGTCGGGTGCGTCCTTTGCCGACCTTCCCGACATCGAGCGGATCGAGGTCTTGCGCGGACCGCAGGGTACTTTGTTCGGGAAAAATGCCTCGGCGGGCGTGGTCAATGTGACCACGCGCGATCCCGGTGACGAATTTGAAGGCAAGATCAGCGGCAGCTGGGCATGGCCGAACGACGACCGCCGCCTGGCCGCCTATATCGGCGGCCCGATCGCCGACGGTGTGGGCTTCACCATTTCGGGGCGCATCAACAAGCGTGACGGCTATGTGAAGAACCTCGCCGACGATCGCGTCTTCAACGGCCGCGACGAATGGGGCGTGCGCGGAAAGCTGAAGGTCGAACCGACCGACGGCCTTACGGTCGTGCTCGCCGGCGACTATTACAAGCGCGACGCCGCCTGCTGCATTTGGACGCTTCGCGACATTTCGGGAACGCCAAGCGCGAGCGAAGGCTTGTCGCTGATCGCGGGTATCGAGCCTGGCCGCGACAATCTGGAACAGAATATCAATGGCGAGCTGTTCACGCGGAACAGCATCTACGGCGCGTCGCTTGCCGCCGATTATGAGCTTGGCGATTATACACTGACCTCGATCACGGCGTGGCGCGGGTATCGCAACACCGACAATAATGACGCCGACTCCGCGCCGATCAATATTCTCGACGTGAACAGCGCGCGGTTCCGCCAGCGCCAGTTCACGCAGGAACTGCGGCTCGCCTCGCCGGTCGGCGGGACGATCGACTATGTCGTTGGCCTCTTTTATTTCGACGGCAAGGTCTTCTCGCGTTCGGTCCAGCGCTTCCCGACGCTGCCTTTCCCCTTCTTCAACAAACAGGTCGACAATCGCGCGCGCACGCGCAACGCCGCGATCTTCGGGCAGGCGAACATCCATGTCACCGAAGATTTTCGATTGATCGCCGGCGGACGATTGCTGCACGAAAAGGCCGAAGCGTCGAAAGACCGCCTCGATTTCGCCCTCAATCTTACCAGCACGGCCGCAGCGGAGAAGAAGGATACGGCCGTCGTGTGGCGCGGCGGTCTGCAATATGATTTTAGCGACGACATCATGGCCTTCGCGACGATCACCCGCGGTTACAAGGGCGGCGGTTACGACACCAATATCGGGCTTGCCACGCTGCCCGATGTAAAGCCCGAGAAGCCGACCAATATCGAACTCGGCCTGCGCACCGCCTTTCCCGATGCCGGGCTGATCTTCAACCTCACGGCCTTCCATACCAAGGTTGCCGGATATCAGGCGTCGGCGCGCGATGCGGGACCGCCGCCGATCACCCGTATTCTCAACGGGGAGGCAAAGACCAAGGGCATCGAAGCCGATTTCGCATGGCGGCCGGCCGCGGGTGCCGACTGGTCCATTTACGGCTCTGCCACCTACACCGACGGCGCATGGGGCGATTTTGCAAACGCGCCCTGCTACAGCGGACAGACGGCCGCCCAAGGCTGCGTCGGCGAAGCGCAGGATCTGACCGGCGCCCGGCTTCCCTGGTCGTCGAAGTTCAGCGGCAACATCGCGACGAACTTCACCCAGCCACTCGGCGGCGACCTGAAGCTCGTCTTCGACCTTGGCCTCAACTATCGCAGCAGCCAGTTCATCGCGTTCCCGAACGACCCGCGCGCGCTGCAGAAAGGTTTTGCACTGCTCAATGCCTCGGTCGCGCTCGCAGGCGGCGATGCATGGCGCGTATCGCTGTTCGGCAAGAATCTGACCGACAAGCGCTACAGCATCGTCGACTTCACCACGCCGCTCGGCTCGCCGGGCAGCTACAGTCAGTTCATTCCCTATGAAGCGCAACGCGTCGTCGGGCTTTCGGCGGAGTTTGGATTCTGATGCTCACGCTGATTTCCTTGCTCCTCGTCGCTGCGACGGTCCCGGCCTCGCCGCCGGTCGTCGCGGTCGAGAGCGGCACGCTGTCGGGCGCGCGCGACGGCGATGTCCGCATCTTCAAGGACATTCCCTATGCGGCGCCACCGACCGGCGAGCTTCGCTGGCGCCCACCCGCGCCGGCGCAGCATTGGCGAGGCGTCCGGCGCGCGGCCGAGTACGGCTTTTCCTGTCCGCAAAAGCCGTTTCCGGGTGACTCGCAACCGATCGAGACCGAAACGAACGAAGACTGCCTGACGCTGAACGTCTGGGCCGGCCCCGAAAACGGCAAGCCGCGCCCGGTGATGGTGTGGATCCACGGCGGCGGGCTGATGAACGGCGGCTCGGCAACACCCGCCACCGACGGCCGGGCGTTGGCACGGCAGGGGGTGGTTGTCGTCACCTTCAACTATCGGCTGGGGCGGCTCGGCTTCTTCGCCCATCCGGCGCTGTCGGCCGAAAGCCCCGGCGCGCCGCTCGGCAACTATGGTTATATGGACCAGATCGCGGCGCTCAAATGGGTGCGGGCGAACATCGGGGCGTTCGGGGGCGATCCCCACAATGTCACGATATTCGGTGAATCGGCGGGCGGCGGATCGGTCGCCATGCTCATGACCTCGCCGCTCGCCAAGGGTCTGTACGACAAGGCGATCATCGAATCGGGCGGCGGGCGGCAGGTGCCGATCGCGATCCGCGGCGCGTCGGCCGACGGCGGTCCGTCGATGGAAGCGATCGGCGAGACCTTCGCCCGCGAGGCCGGCGTCAAGGAGGGTGACGTCCTCGCGTCGCTGCGCGCGCTTCCTGCCGACAAGGTGGTCGGCGGGGTCAACATGATCAACAATTTCGATCGCAAGAAATCGGTGAACTGGTCGGTGGACGGCGTGCTGCTCAAGGCCGATCCCACGACCATATTCATGCGCGGCGAGCAGGCCAAGGTACCGCTCATCGTCGGCGCCAACAGCGACGAGCTGGGATCGATCCCGATGATCGGCGCGCTGGCGGCGCATGCCTTGTCGCAATTCGGGGAGGCGGCACCGTTGGTCAAGGCGCTGTACCAGCGTCCCGGCGGGGGAGAAGAACTGGACCGGCTGCCGGGCGATGCGGGCTTCGTCGAACCCGCGCGCTATATGGCGCGTCGCGCCGCCGAGGCCGGCGGCAAGGCATGGCATTACAGTTTCGCCTATGTCGCATCGGCCGACCGCAAAAAGCTGAAAGGCGCGCCGCACGCAAGCGAGATAGCGTATGTGTTCGGCAACCCCGACGCGATCCGCGGCGCGACCGATGCCGACCGGAAAATGGCAGCGACCGTCAGCGCCACCTGGGTGCGCTTCGCCCAAACGGGTAACCCGGCGGGGCAGGCGGTCGACTGGCCTGCCTATGACCCGGCGTCGCGGCCGACGCTGGTCTTCGACGAGGCATTGACCGTGACCACTAACCTCGACGGCGCGCGGCTCGACCTGATCGAAGCCGCCTATACCAAGGGCATCTGGAGCAAGCTCGCGCAATGACCAACGACGAACCCGGCCCGCTCTATATCGACGGGACCCGCCTTCGCGACCGCCACGGTCGCGAGGTCATCCTGCGCGGCGTCAATCTGGGCGGCGACAGCAAGCTTCCTTATCCGGATGGCGGAACGCATATTCCGACCGATTTCGCGGACCATCGCGAGGTCAGCTTCGTCGGGCGGCCTTTCCCGCTTGATGAAGCCGATGAACATTTCGGACGGCTTGCGCGCTGGGGGTTCAACTGCCTTCGGCTGCTCACGACATGGGAGGCCGTCGAGCACGCCGGGCCGGGCATCTATGATACCGATTATCTTGATTATTTCGCCGAGGTGGCGCGCCGCGCGGGCGATCATGGTTTCCATGTCTTCGTCGATTTTCATCAGGATGTATGGAGCCGAATGTCGGGCGGTTCGGGCGCGCCAGGATGGACTTTCGAAGCCGTTGGACTCGATTTCCGGCGCTTCCAGGCGGCCGATGCGGCGATCGTGATGCAGGCCGCGGTCGATTTTGGCGACCCGAACCCGCATCAGGCCAGCTATCCCCAAATGGTGTGGAGTTCGAATTACCAGCTCCCCGCGAACGGGATCATGTGGACCCTGTTCTGGCTGGGGCATGAGGCGACCCCCGACTTTCTGATCGAGGGCGTCAACGTCCAGGATTTCCTCCAGCGGCATTATCTGGGCGCGGTCGAACAGGTCGCGATACGCGTGGCCGAAATGCCGCATGTCATCGGCTTCGACACGCTCAACGAGCCGGGTACGGGCTGGGTCGGAATGCCGCTCTCGCACAGGATAACCGACCCAAGGCACTCTGCACCGGTGCCGTTGAAGCCCGGCCCACTCTGGACGCCGCTCGACTGCCTCGCCGCGGCGCAGGGGCTCCCGGTCACGCTACCCGTGCTGGCACGCGCGCCCGACGGCACAATGACGCTTGCCGAAGAAAGCGAGTTCAACCCCAAGGGTGTCCGGATCTGGGCAGAGGGCGTTGCGTGCCCCTTCGAGAAAGCGGGCATCTATACATTGGACGAGGCTGGTGCGCGCCCGGTTGCCGAACATATTTTCGATCGCCGCGATGCCCGTTCGCTCTCGCTTTCCAACGATTGCTATGCGCCCTTCTTCAAGGAAGTCGCGCGAACGATCCGGCGGCACCGCGACGATTGGATCGTGTTCGCCGAGATGGATCCGTTCGCAGCGGTCAAACGGAGGGATTATCCGCACGAAATGCCCGAACGTTGGGTCAACGCCGCGCATTGGTACGACATCGCCATTCTCTATACGAAGCGCTTTTCTCCGCAGACCTCGCGGGACATCGTCAGTGGAGAGCCCGACGACGATCTCGCCGGGCTCGGCCGGCGCTATCTGCGCCAGCTGTCGAGTTATGCGGCGCAGTCGGCAGCGCGCAGCGTCCCCACGCTGATCGGCGAGTTCGGCATTCCTTATGATCTCGACGAAGGGCGTGCCTATCGCGATTGGCAGGAAGGGCGAACCGATCCGTCGATCTGGGACGATCACCGCGCCGCGCTCGCATTGATGTACGACGCCATCGATACGCTGCGCATCCATTCCACCCAGTGGAATTATACCGCCTCCAACCGCAACGACGCCTGGGTGGGCGATGGCTGGAACCAGGAGGATCTTTCGATCTTTTCGCGCGACCAGATCGTCGATCCCGCCGACCCCGACAGCGGCGCCCGCGCGCTCGGCGGCTTTTCGCGTCCGTTTGTTCAATCCGCGCAAGGCGCCCTGATGCATATGCGGTTCGATGCCGGAACCAACGCATTTGCCGCGACAATCGACGTCGATCCCGCGATCGATGCGCCGACAATAATCTATCTTCCGCGGCATATTTACGGCGATCGCTTCAATGTCGAAGTCGATGATGCCAGTGTCGATTGGGTCTATGATGAGGCGACCCAGCACCTCTCGTTGCTCGGCCGCGTTGCGCATCGGGTAACGATCATCATCACGGCTTGTTGAACGAACACAAGGTTTCGGGCCGCATCTCGGGGCGCGATCGCTTCAGTTCATTCCGCCCGAGACGGTCACGACCTGCCCGGTCACATAATCGCTTTCGGGAATGCAGAAGAGATAGACGCCGCTGGTAGCCATAGGATTCGCGATTCCGGGTGATCTGCTTTCGCCGCTCGCCGCTCGCCGATCTGGAGACTGCGGACGAGTTTCGCGCTGCGCAGGATCATATCGCTACCGGATAAGACGGTCCAGACGGCATAAATAGCCGAAGATCAGCCTGGAGGTTTCCTCCGAAAGTTGGTCCACCCGCTCTTCGGCCAGAATATCGGGGCGGTGGATGACCGCGGTGTGCGTGAGCGCCTCGATCGAGGTCACGCAGACGAAAGCGGCGAGGTCGAGGTCCTCGATATGGAGTTCGTCGCGATGCTCTTCGAGATAGGATCGGAATATGCCGTACGCATCGCGCTGGAACAGCTCGACATTTGCGAGCGCCCCCGATCGCGGCGTCTGTTCGGCAAGCACACGGTGCAGCGCAGGATCGACCCGATGCCCATCGATCGCGGCGGCGACCAGCAACGCGAGGCCTTCTTTGAGAGGCTTATCCTTTGCGTCGACGAACGCCGCGTTGACGATGGTCATCAGATCGCGGTTGTGCCGTTCGATGACGGCGACCACGAGCGACTCCTTGCTCGGGAAATATTGATAGAGCGAACCGATACTGACCCCGGCGGCTTCGGCGATGCGATTCGTGCTGGCGCGGTCGAACCCATCGCGCACCAAAATGCGAGCAGTCGCCTCGACGAGCGCGTCGACCGTCGCGTGGGCCCGCGCCTGCGACGCAATTTTCCGGGGCGTCGTTTGCGGCTTTCGCGCCAGCATGGTCAAATTCCTATGCGAGTATGCAATGCGAGTTATTGCTCATATTATCGCCATTCCGTTTGAATAACAAGGAATTGGAAAGACATATGACACTTGCTCCCTATCGGCAGCTCATCGATATCAAGCGATGGGCCGACCATGGACTTTGTGCTGCGGTGAAGGGCAATCTCGACCGCCTGAGCGAAGAGGAGGCAAAAATCATGGTCCAGATCTTCGATCATATCCATGCCGTGGACCAGATTTTTCAGCATCATCTCGAGGGTAGGCCGCACGACTTCAAGGCCGCGCGATCGGATGTGCCGCCCGAACTCGATACGCTGATGAGCGCCATGGCCAAACTCGACGACTGGTACGTCACCTATGTCGATGGGCTCACACCCGACGCGCTTGAAGAGGAGATCGATTTCGTCTTCACGAGCGGCAAAGCCGCACGCATGAGCCGCGGCCAGATCCTTCTCCACATCTGTCTGCACGGCACATATCATCGCGGTAACGCAGGCGCGGTACTACAGCTGAAAGGACTTCAACCGGGCCGTGATGCGATCACCGATTTTCTGGAAGATATGCGTTGAAGCCCTTCAGGCACGAATTTATGAAGGCGCGACAGGATGACCGGTCGCTTTCACGTGCTCGCCGGTGGTCCGGGGTCGGGAAAGACCAGTTTGGCGAATTCACTTATGATGAGCTCGGCTTTGAGCTTGTCTCGCTGCCGATTGCGCCGATCGGAGATCGATGGAGATTCATCCGCAGGCACATTGCCCAGGCTGCCGCCAAGCGGCACCACTCAGACCAAAGAGACATATTGTGATCGTCGAAACAACCGAAGAGGATTATTCCGCGCTGACGGAAGGCCGTGCCCCCCGGGATTTCGAACTGGCCGATACGCCGATCGGGCCGCCCGGCGTGCTGGAGATGCTTGCGGAGATCGCCGCCGAGGTACGGCAAGTGTCTTCGCCGGTATCTTGGCTCATCATAGAGGAAAATGAGGTCGTCGGCCTGTGCTCGATCACACGCCCGCCGAAAGAAGGCGTCATCGACATTGGCTATGGCATAGCCCCTAGCCGTCATGGCCGAGGGATTGCGAGCCGCGCGATCGGCGACATCGTGTCCTGGGCAATGAAGCAACCGGCGCTGCACGCGATCACGGCCGAAACCAGCATCGCCAACCTGCCGTCGGAACGCGTTCTCGTCCGGAACGGTTTCCGCAGGGTGGGAGAGCGGCTGGACGACCAGGACGGGCCGCTCAATTGCTGGCGCCTTTCGACCTCGCCCTGAGGCACATCGCTGGAACCTGAGTGCTAGAGATTGGTCTCGCAGTTGCTGTCGATTCTACTGCGGAAGCAGCCGCCCGATTAAACGTGCCAGCGCGAACGGTGTGAGCCTACAGGATGTCGAACGCGTGCAGCACCAGCCAAAGCAACGACAGCACCGCGAGCACGCCAAGGAACCAGCCTTCTTTACGCATCGTTTCCTTGTCCCCTTTTTCCCAATGTTACAACTGCAGCCCCTATTGTCACAATTCAAGCGCGATCGCGTCCGGCCGTCCATCGACCTATCGGATTAAGCCATAGGGATTAGGTTGTTGCGCTTGACCAGCGCGGGGAGGAGTGCTGCACTCGCCCCGGGGGAACAGCGTGCGCATACTCATCGTCGAAGATAACGCCAGGATCGGCGCTTTGACTGCCGAAGGGCTTTCGGCGATGGGATTTTGCTGCGACATCGCGCCGATACTGTCCGAAGCCTCGGAGCTGATTGCGGCGACCAGTTACGATATTGTCGTGCTCGACCTCGGGATGCCCGATGGCGATGGCCGTGCATGGCTGATGGTCGAACGTGCGCATGGACTGGTCACGCCGGTGATCATGCTCACCGCGCGGTCGGCGTTGGGGGATCGCGTCGACGGCCTCGACGCGGGGGCCGACGATTATCTCGTCAAGCCGTTCGCGATCGAAGAGCTTGCCGCACGTGTGCGCGCGCTCCTTCGCCGGCCTGGCGCCCGCTCGAGCCCCGTCCTCTCGGTAGGACCGGTCGATTTCGATACCATAGCGCGCGTCGGTAGCTGCAAGGGCGAGCCACTCCACCTCAGTCAGCGCGAAGCGGCGCTGCTCGAATTGATGATGGTCAAGGCTGGCAGCGTCGTCAGCCGCGAACAGATCGAGGCGTCGCTCTATTCCTTTGACGAGCCCGTCACCCCGAATGCGATCGAAGTGCTGGTTTCGCGGGTCAGGAAGAAGCTTGCTGGTCTGGGTGTACACGACCAGTTGGTGACGCTTCGCGGCGTCGGCTATCTGATGCTGGAGCCTGCAGATTGATACAGCAGGGGCGATCTATCATCGACGAACTGCGCACGGGTTTCGCGTGGATGGCGTTCACGGGCAGCGTCGTGCTCGCCGCATTTCTGGTCGTCGATTTCGAGCTGGTCCGGAAGGACATTCGCGAAAGCTACGGCCATATCGGAATCGTCCATGAGGTGATCGATCATGTCATTTTCCCGATCATCGTCCTGCTCGCGCCGCTGGCGATCGCGACGCGATGGCTGATCGCCCGAGCGCTCAAGCCGCTGCATGACGCCGCCGAGTTCATTCACCAGGCAACGGGCCGCGAACGCGGTTTTCGCGTGACGCTCGCCGATTTCCCGACAGAAGCCATGCCCTTTGCCGAGGCCGTCAATGCCTTGTTGTCGCGGCTGGACGATGCGGCGCGGCGGCAGGAGGGGTTCGCCGCCGACGTCGCGCACGAACTCAAGACGCCGCTTGCGGTCGCGATGCTCGAACTGGGGCGACTGAAGACCGCCGATACCGACCGCGTGAACGCCGATCTTGCGGCGATGAACCGTCTGGTCGAACAATTGCTCGTGCTCGCCCAACTCGACGCCTATGCGGCGGCGCCGCAACCCTTCCGGCCGGTTAATCTGGCGGATGCGGCGCTAGATGCGATCAAGCTGTGCGCGGTCGATGCGGCGCAAAAGGGGGTCGCGCTGGCGTATCGGGACGAAGGCGGGCCAACGGTGATGGGCCGTATCGAAGCGGTGACCGCGGCGCTGCGCAATCTTGTCGAAAATGCCGTCCGGGTGACCGCCGCGGGCAAGGAGGTGGTTATCGTTCGCGGACCCGGCCCCAATATTCGCGTTGTCGATGGCGGGCCCGGGATCGATCCCGTGAGGCTGCTCGCCTTGTCGGACCGTTTCCGACGCGGCGAACATGCGAGCTTTGGCGGCGCCGGTCTTGGCCTGTCGATCGTCGCGCGTATCATGGAAGTGCATGGCGGAACGATGAGAAGCCATCCGGACCAGCCAGCGATCGAACTGGATTTCGACACTATTGTAGCGACTTGATACAGATTCCGCCCCCGTCAGCTTTCTGTAAGCAAAACACGCTACCTTAGGAGTTGAAGGATTCGGTAGGGCGGATTCTTCCGACGGACTAGCTCAAGAGATAAAAGAGGGGAGCAGCTATCCGGCGTTCACAGCGGGTCGCAACCGTTGATGAACTTTGGGGGAAATATTTTGTCCGCTGTATCGAGGGCACTGGTTTGGGAACGGCAGCTACTTTGCCGGAGCGGTCTCGCTTCCATCATCCGGCGCGAATTCATTCATTGTGACGTTGCGACCGCGGGGGATGCCGACCAGGCGCTCGACTGGCTGGCCGCGACCGGCGCGCACGACATGCTGGTTCTCGACGGCGGGATCGACCTGATTTCGGTCGTCCCCAACGGCATTCGGGGATTGCGTCGCCGCTTTCCGCAGCTTTCGCTGGTGATCGTCGATTGGCGGCGCGACCGTGACGCCGTGCTCCGCGCCATTTCCGAAGGCGCGCATGGTTTCATTCCGAAGGACATGGAGCAGGACGAAATGCTCCAGGCTTTCCGGCAAGTGATGGCTGGCCAGGTCTATGTTCCGCCGATCGTTAGCGATGTCGACGCAGAGACGCTGGCCATGGGCTCTTCTGGTTCGCACCAAGCCTCGATATCCAGCCTCACCGAACGGCAGCGCGAAGTGCTGACGCATATGTCGATGGGCAAATCCAACAAGGAAATTGCCCGCTCGCTGCGCATCTCCGAAAGCACGGTGAAGGTCCATGTGGCCGCGGCATTCCGCTTGCTCGGCGTGCATAATCGCGTCGGGGCGGTTGCCGCGCTGCAAAGCCGCGGAGCCGCGTCCGCTTTTGTCCGCGAGCAATTCCTTGGCCGCCGGGCGAACGACGATTTCGGCACGCGCGCTTTCGGTTAAAATCACCGGAAACAGAAGTTTTTCATCCCGTTTTGACGGGCATGAATATCTGTGCCGATGGATCGGCCAAAAGTACTAGATAATCCCGCCATACCGATAGTGAAGAAGACTCATCGAGTCCCATATCGGGCTAGTACGTAAAGTCCAATCGACTCTTATCCCCGCTTTTACTTAACCTGTTTTTAAGCCGTCCAGCGAGTCGATTCGATTTGTGATGTTCGGCCTTGCTGGCGGGGGGCCGCACCAGCTTCTGTTCAACCTTTCGTCCGCACGATTTTGCGGATGAGGCCGTGTGCATCTTTCGCATGCGGCCGGACCGGAGACGCGACATGGTACAGCTTACGAAACACGACCTCAACTTCATCCTCGCCCAGATCAAGATCGCAGAGGCGCACGCCGCCGGCGGCGATCTCGCCGCGCTGGTCGCGGGTTATAACGGCAATGACGGGTTCGCGCAGGCGCATCTGCTGCCCTATGGCCTGAGGACCGTCGACGGCAGCTATAACAATCTGTTGCCGGGTCGCGAGAATTGGGGCGCGGCGGACCAGTCCTTCCCCGGCATCTTCACCCCGGAATATATGAACGACGCGGATGGCGATCGCTACGATTTCAATCCAATGCCGAATGTGGAGACGTGGTACTCCAACAATAATTACGCCAACGCCGGCCCCGGCTCCGGTTCGTCGCCCGGCCCGGGCAGCGGCACCGTGATCGACGCCGATCCGCGCATCATCTCCAATCTGATCGTCGATCAGACGCTGAAGAATCCGGCCGCCATTGCCGCGGCGCTGACGCATGCCGGCTTGTCGGGTGCGGCGCTGATGACCGCGCTCACCCAGATCGTCGCAGCCCGCGACGCGCTCGAAGCTGCCACCGAAGCCGCCGAAGCCGCCGAAGGGACGATCGGCGACCTCACGGCCGCCGTCGCGGCCGCCCAACTCGCGCTGACCGGCGCGCAGGCGGCCGATACCGCGGCTGCGGCGCAAGCGGCGACCGATCAGGCCGCCTTCGAAGCCGCCGACGCCGAAGTCGCCCCGGCGATGGGCGCGCGCGACTTGAGCCTCGCCGCCTATGTGGCGCTCCTTGCCGACACCACGGATAACAGCGAGCAGACCGCCGAGATCACCGCGGCTCTGGGAGCATATGGCGCGGCCGAGGCCGCCTACCAGCTGGCGCAGGACAACGCCGAGGCAGCGGAGGCGACCTCGACCGCGTCGGCCGCTGCCGCTGCCGCTGCCGCCGCTGCGCTTCTGGCGGCAGAGGCCGCGCTGACCGGCGCCCAAACCGCGCTGGCGGACGCGCAGGCGGTCGATACCGTCGTCGCCGATGCAAACGCCGCGCTCGACGCCGCGCTTGCCGAACATGGTGTGGAGATGGACGGCAACACCGTCTATCTGCCCAACGTCTCGCCCGATGAAGGACTGTCGTCGCCGTTCAACGGCTGGATGACGATCTTTGGACAGTTCTTCGATCATGGCCTCGATCTGGTCGCGAAGGGCGGCAACGGCACGGTCTATGTGCCGTTGTCGCCCGATGATCCGCTCTATGTTCCGGGCGGCCAGAACTATATTCCGCTCACCCGCGTGACGGTGAACGCCGGCGCCGACGGCATCCTCGGCACCGCCGATGACGGTCCGGGGCCGAAGAACCTGACGACCCCCTGGGTCGACCAGAACCAGACCTATGCCTCCTCCGCATCGAAGCAGGTCTTCATGCGCGAATATGTCGCCGGGCCTGACGGCAAGCCGATCGCAACCGGCCTGCTGCTGGAAGGCAGCAATGGCGGGCTTGCGACCTGGGCCGATGTCAAGGCGCAGGCGCGCACCATGCTGGGGATCGAGCTGACCGACCTGAACGTCGGCAACATCCCGCTGATCGCGACCGATCCCTATGGGAATTTCATCCCCGGCGCGAACGGCTATCCGCAGATGGTTGTAGGAATGGGTGAAGACGGCCAACTCGGCACGGCCGACGATATTCTGCGCGAGGGCGTTCCTCCCGCCACTCCCGGCGCGCCAGGTGTCAGCGCGCAGGGCGTCGTGCTGACCGGCCATGCGTTTCTGGACGACATCGCGCATGCCGCCGCCCCGGTCGTGGCTGGCGGCGTGCTGCAAGCCGACACCGACTCGGCGCTCGGCTATCGCAATGCGGACGGCACCGCCGGGCCTATGGGGCAGCGCGGCCCCACGGCCTATGATAACGAGCTGCTCGACCGCCACTTCATTGCCGGCGATGGCCGCGTGAACGAGAATATCGCGCTGACCGCGGTCCATCAGGTGTTCCACGCCGAGCATAACCGCATCGTCGAGCACACCAAGGATGTGACGCTTGCATCGATGGACCGCGCGTTCATCAACGAATGGCTGCTGACCGACCTGACCGATGCGCAGTTCGCGACGCTGACGACCGGCAATCCGGCTGCGATCGCGACACTGTCGGAATCGCTGGCGTGGGACGGCGAACGCCTGTTCCAGGTGGGCCGCTTCACCAACGAAATGGAATATCAGCATCTGGTGTTCGAGGAATTCGGCCGCATGATGCAGCCGGACATCGATGTCTTTGTGTTCGAGCCTTCGGCCGACATCAATCCCAGCATCGCCGCCGAATTCGCGCACGTCGTCTACCGCTTCGGCCACTCGATGCTGCGGCAGGATATCGCGGTCATCGAAATGGATGAGAACGGCAATCCGGTTCAGAACGACATCTCGCTGTTCGACGGCTTCCTGAACCCGGTGATGTACGACTCGCTCGGCACCGCCGAACAGGCGTCGGGCGCGATCATCCGCGGCATGAGCCGCCAGACGGGCAGCGAGATCGACGAGTTCGTCACCGACGTGCTGCGCAACCAGCTGCTCGGCATCCCGCTCGATCTGGCGACGATCAACCTGGCGCGCGGCCGCGATGTCGGCATGCCCTCGCTCCAGACCGCGCGCGAGCGCTTCTTCGACGCGACCGGCGACACGTTGCTCAAGCCCTATGAAAGCTGGGCCGACTTCGCGCTCAACCTCAAGAATCCGGCGTCGATCATCAACTTCATCGCGGCCTATGGCACGCACGAGACGTTGATCAACACGCAGGCCAATCCGAAGACGGTCGAGGAATTGCGCGACGCCGCGGCCCTGCTCGTCCTCGGTGGGGCCGGAGCGCCGGCGGACCGGCTCGACTTCCTCAATGCCGAGGGCGCCTACGCCAATGACGCGAAGCTCGGCGGGCTCAACGACATCGACTTCTGGATCGGCGGCCTCGCCGAAAAGAAGATGGCGTTCGGCGGCATGCTCGGTTCGACCTTCAGCTTTGTCTTCCAGATGACGATGGAAAATCTGCAGGACGCCGACCGCTTCTATTATCTGTCGCGCACGCAGGGCCTCAACCTGCTCAACGAGCTGGAGAACAACACCTTCGCCGAACTGGTGATGCGCAACACCGATCTGGGCGACGATCATTCGACCGCGCTGCCCGGCAACCTCTTCTCTGCGTTCGAGATGCCGCAGCTGGAAATGGACATCAGCAAGCAATTGGGTGCCGATCCGGTGTCGGACGATCCGTTCCTCGGCGGCTTTTCCAGTCTCATCGAACGCATCGACGCCAACAATGACGGCATCGCCGAATATATCCGCATCAACAGCAACGAGCATTTCGTCGTCGGCGGGACCGAAAATGACGACGTCATCGTGTCGGGCGGCGGCGACGATGCCATCTGGGGCAAGGGCGGCAACGACCGGATCGAGGCCGGTTACGGTGTCGACAAGGTGTTCGGCGGCGAGGGTGACGACATCATCACCAACGCCGGCACCGACATCGGCGAGGCCGACTTCCTCCACGGCAACGAAGGCAATGACGTTATCCATGGCGGATCGGGCCTGTCGCTGCTGTTCGGCAACCAAGGCAATGATTTCATCATCACCGGCCCTGACGGCAAGGAAGCCTTCGGCGGCACCGGCGATGATTTCATCCTCGGCGGTTCGGGCGGCGACTTCCTGCTCGGTAATGAAGGCAATGACTGGCTGGAAGGCGGGCAGCGCTTCGATACGCTGGCGGGCGAGAATTCGGAGCTGTTCTTCAACTCCTCGATCATCGGCCACGATGTGATGAACGGCGGCAGCGGCGATACCGATTATGACGCCGAATCCGGCGACGACATCATGTTCCAGAACAACGAAGGCATCCAGCGCTCGAACGGGCAGGCCGGTTTCGACTGGGGCATCCACAAGGGTGACAGCACCGCGGCCAATTCGGACCTCGGCATCCCGATCTTCGAAACGCAAGAAGCCTTCATCCTGCGCGATCGCTTCGATCTGGTCGAAGGTCTGTCGGGCTGGAATCTCGACGACACGCTGACAGGACGCAGCCGCAGCACCAACGCGCGCGGAGAGCTGCAGAATACCGCAGCGATCCCGGGCCCGGACTCGCCGCTCGACTCCTACTCCAACGACCTGCTCGCGAAGAATGTCGATCTGATCGACGGGCTCGACGTGCTGGTCGCGCATCTCGGCGCGGGCATCCCGGTGACCAAGGTGGTCAACGGGCAAACCGTCCCCGTGCTCGATGAGAATGGCGTGCAGGAGCGCGTGATCTTCAGCACGTCGGAGGCCGGGGACATCCTGCTCGGCGGCGGCGGCAACGACGTCATCAAGGGCCTCGCCGGCAACGACATCATCGATGGCGACCGCTGGCTCAACGTCCGCATCCTCGTCACCCCCAAGGAGGGCGACAGCTGGGCGGCGTTCAGCGTCGACAGCATGACCGAAATCGCTCCGCGCATGGTCACCGGCGAGATCAATCCCGCCCAGCTGTCGATCGTCCGCGAGATCCTCGACGGCGATGCGGCAAACGCAAGCACCGACATCGCGGTCTACACCGATGTGGTCGCGAATTACACGTTCACCCGCAATGCCGACGGCAGCATCACGGTCGACCACACCGGCTTCACCGATCCGGGGGACGGTGAGGATGAGAACGGCGAGGATATCCCTGAGGAGACGCTTCAGAACCGGCCGCTGTCCGACGGCACCGACCGGCTGTTCAACATCGAAAAGCTGCGCTTTTCGGACGGCGAATTTGCGGTCGATCAGCTCTTCAACCAGCCGGCGACCGGAGCTCCGGTAATCAGCGACCTGACGCCGACCGAGGGTCAGGCGCTGACGGTCGATACGAGCAGCATTGCGGACGCCAATGGCCTTGGCACCTTCTCCTTCCAGTGGCAATCGTCGGCAAATGGCACGACCTGGACCGACATCGCGGGAGCCACGGCGGCAAGTTTCACGCCGGATGATAATGCACTGACCTCGTTCGGCGATCAGGCCGGCCTGCAGTTGCGGGTCAACGCGAGCTTCACTGACGGCCGCGGCACGATTGAGACGGTCACCTCGACCGCAACCGGACCAGTCGGCGTCAACTGGGACGGCTTGCCTGCGGTCACCAACACCTTCAACGGGACGGCGGGCAACGATATCGCAGATGGCGGCAATCCGATCATTTTCGGGGGAGTGGATAACCTCTTCGGCAATGCTGGCGACGACGATCTCGACGGCGCCGGAGGGAACGATGTCATCACCGGAGGAGCCGGCAACGATCTGGTGACCGGCGGTGGCGGAACCGACGTTGCGGCGTTTCTGGGAGCCGCCAGCAACTTCGCTCTAAGTTCCAACGGCACCAACTTGGTGGTCACCGACCTGACTGGAGCGGAGGGGACTGACACGCTCAACACGATCGAGACGCTGCGCTTCGCAGGCGTCAACTACACGGTGGTGGCGGGTACGACCGGCAACAACACTGTCAACGGTGGTACGGGTGGGAACGCAAATCGAGCCGACGCCCTTTTCGGCCACGCTGGCACCGATACGCTCAACGGTAATGGCGGCAACGACCTGCTTGTCGGGGGCGAAGGCAGCGACACGGTCAACGGCGGAGCCGGCAACGACACCATCTATTGGACGGCGGGCGATGGCCGCGATCTCATCAACGGCGACACGGCGGCTGCGAACATCGCCGGAACGGTGGACACGGTGAAGATCGTCGGCGACGGCTCGGCCGAAACCTATCGCATCTACTCGCGTACCGAGGCGGTGGCGGCGGGCATCACTGGCCTGGGCGCCAACACCGAGATCGTGATTACCCGCAACGGCACCAACAACGCCGCGGTCATCGCCGAGCTCGACAATATCGAGGAGATCGTGATCAACGGCATGGGTGGCGGCGACACCTTCACGGCGATCGGCAGCTTTGCCGGCACCAGCCTGCTGACCAGCACGATCACGCTCGAAGGAAGCGCGGGCGACGACATCGTCGACATCTCCGCGCTGCAGTCGGCGCACCGCATCGTGTTCCGTTCGAATGGCGGCAATGACACGATCCTCGGCACGCTGCGCGATCAGGATGTGATCGAGTTGCCCGAAGGGGCAAACCCGGCCGACTATACCGCAAGCACGGCCGATGGCATCACCACGCTGAGCAGTGCGACGCATTCGGTTACCTTTGCGGGCGAAGGAACACCCGAATTGCGCGTCGCGGGATCGAACTCGCATGACGACGATGACGACGATGACGATGACGATCATGACGACGACGATCAGGTTCATGACGATGATCATGATGACGACGACGACGACGACGACGACGGCGCGGTCGTCACCCCGCCGTCGCATGACGATACGCTGACCGGTACGGCTGGCGGCGACATGCTCAAGGGCGGATCCGGCGAAGACGTCATTAGCGGCCGCGGCGGCGACGATGTTATCGGTGGCGGTTCGGGCGACGACCGCCTCGACGGCGAGGCCGGCGACGACGATCTGGCCGGCGGGTCGGGCGACGATGCACTGCTCGGCGGTGCCGGCGACGATAGGCTCGCGGGCGGATCGGGTGACGACCGGCTCGACGGCGGCGACGGCGATGACGTCATGACCGGCGGCAGCGGCGACGATGTTTTCGTCTTCGGCGAAGGCGACGACCGGGTTACCGACTTCCGGCTCGGCGAAGATAGCATCGACCTCAGCGGCTTGGGCATCACGGCGCAGAGCTTCGCTTCGCGCGTCGTCATCAGCCAGTCGGGGAACGACACGCTTGTCCGCATCGACGGGAATGAGCTGCGGCTCGACGGGGTCTCCGCCGCCAATATGCAGACCGCATCGTTTGCGTTCGCTTCGACTGGGCCGAATCCGGCGGCAAATGGCACGCCGCCGGCCGAGAGCGAGGCGACGGCGAACGATCCGTCACCGCAGCCGGTCGATCAGGGCGGAACAGGTGGCGCGCCCGATCCCTCGACGTTGAGCCACGATCGCTGGGGCGGCGGGTTCGATATCGACCTCGCGCCTTGGTGGCTGCGGTCGCGGTTCGAAGGGAACGGCCGTCACGAGATGGCGCATCACGAATGGGATCTCCTCTAAGCTCCCGCGCCCCCGGGAGGTCCGGGCCGGCCCCCGCCGGTCCGGACTCAACCGAACAGGAAAGAAACAGGGTCATGCGAACCGATTCCGCCGTTCCGCCGCAAATCAGACAGGCTTTTGCCGCCTGCCGTCAGCATTTTGTGGCCGCCGCCGCGTTCAGCGCGCTCGTCAACATCCTCTATCTCGCGCCGACGATCTACATGATGCAGGTCTATGATCGCGTCGTTCCGACCGGCGGCGTGCTGACCCTGTTCTGGATCACGGTTATCGTTGCGGTCGCCATCGCCTGCCTCAGCGCGCTCGACATGGTGCGCAGCCGATTGATGCTGCGCGCTTCGTTGCGGCTCAACCGTCAGCTTGCGGCGCCGATCCTCGACCGCCTGCTCGCGCGCGCCAAGGGCAATGCCGACCCGGCGGCGGCGCAGGCGATGCGCGATTTCGACACTTTCCGAAGCGCGGTCGCCAGCCCGTCGGCGATCGCCTTGTTCGACCTGCCATGGACGCCGCTCTATTTCTTGGTCGCGTTCATCATTCATCCTGTCCTCGGACTGCTGATCCTCGGCGCCGGGGCCGTGCTCCTCTGCCTCGCGCTTCTCAACGAGCGGGCAACCAAAAAGTCGGGTGCCGCGGGCCATCAGGCGATGGCTGCCGCCTATGCGAAGCAGGAGTCGATGTTCGAAAAGGCGGAGATCGTTCGCGCGCTCGGGATGCGCCGCGCGCTGGTCGCACGCCAGATCGCCGACCGCCGGGCGGGACTGGAGGCCAGCGCGAACACCCAATTGACCGCCGCGCGCTATGCCGGGCTGGTCAAATTCGCGCGCATGTTCCTGCAGTCGTTGGCGCTCGGCGTCGGCGCCTGGCTTGCTATCAACGCCGAAATTTCGGTGGGCGCGATCATCGCCGCATCGGTGCTGCTGGCGCGCGCGCTTCAACCGATCGAGCAGATGGTTCAGGCTTGGCCGTCGATCGGACAGGCGCGTCAGGCCAAGGCGTCGATCGAGGCGCTGTTCCGTTCGACCGACAATCTCGTCGGCGACCGCGTCGTGCTGCCGGCGCCCGAGGGTTATGTCGAACTCTCAAATGTTTCGCTGCGTTCGCCCGACAACAGCGCGCTGATCCTGCGCGGCGTGTCGACGTGGCTGATCCCCGGCGAAGTGCTGGGCGTGATCGGTCCCTCGGGTGCCGGCAAGACGACGCTGGCGCGCATCGCGGCCGGGGCGATCCCGCCCGACGGCGGCGAAGTCCGCATCGACGAGGCGCAATATGGCGACTGGGACGCCGAACGCCTCGCGTCGCATATCGGCTATCTGCCGCAGGAGCCGACGCTGCTGCCGGGCACGATCGGCGAAAATATCTCGCGCTTTGCGGCGGCACGCGGCGAGCATGCGGTCGATATCGACGACAAGGTCACGCGCGCCGCGATCGCCGCGGGCATCCACGACCTGATCCTGCATCTGCCCGGTGGCTATAATGCCCAGATCGGCGACGGCGGACTCCGCCTGTCGGGCGGGCAGGCGCAGCGCATCGCGCTGGCGCGCGCGCTTTATGGCGATCCGAAGGTCCTCATTCTCGACGAGCCGAACGCCGCGCTCGACAGCCAGGGCGAAGAGGCGCTGAACGACGCCATCGTCGCCGCCAAGCTGCGTCAGGCGGCGATCATGATCGTCACGCATCGCCAGTCGGCGCTGCGCGACGCTGATCGCCTCGCGGTGCTGAAGAATGGCGTGATCGAATATCAGGGGCCGCGCGGCGAGGTGCTCGAATTGCTGCGCGAGAGCGCGGCCGCCGCGGCGAATGTCATCAAGATGACGAGGAACAAAAAACCATGAACGCGATGAGCTTTGGCGACGACCTGCACGGCGAACCGCTTGCCGTCGATACGATCGATTCCCCCAAGCGCGAGCTTCGCACGGGCATATGGATCGCCGCGGCCTTTTTCGTCGGCTTCCTCGGCTGGGCGGCGTTCACGCCGCTCGACGCCGGCGCGATGGCGCAGGGATCGGTGTCTGTTTCGGGCAATCGGCAAGCCGTGCAGCACAAGGATGGCGGCATCGTCACCGCTTTGATGGTGACCGAGGGGAGCGAGGTGCGTCGCGGCGACGTGCTGCTCAAGATCTCGGCTTCGGATATCGTCGCCGCCGAACGCGGCCTGACCGGCGAGGTCGTGGCCTTGCTGGCGCAGCGCGCGCGATTGACCGCCGAACGCGACGGCGCGCGGCACATCGTGCGGCCGGTCGAATTTTCATCCTATCTCGCGGGCGACCGCGCGCTTGCCGAAGAGGCGATGCGCGGCCAGCGCCTGCTTTTCGACGCGCGGCAACGATCGGGCGTCACCGAACGCGGCATGCTGGGTCAGCGGATCGCGCAGCATAACCAGCAGATCGGGGGCTATGGCGCCCAGATGGAATCGAACCGGATTCAGCAGCGCCTGATTAACGAGGAACTGACCGGCCTGCGGACATTGTCCGAGCGCGGTTTCGTCTCGACCAACCGGCTGCGCGCGGTGGAGCGCAGCTCGGCGCAGCTCGACGGCGATTTCGGCGCGCTGCGGTCCGACGTCGCGCGGCTCGAGGAGGCGATCGGCGAATCGCGCTTGCAGATGGTGTCGCTCGACCGTCAGGTGATCGAAGAGGTCGCGACCCAGCTTCGCGAGGTCCAGGTCCGGCTCGACGAATTGCAGCCGCGCCTGTTCGCGACGCGCGAAAGACTGACCCAGTCGGTGGTCCGCGCCCCGTCCAACGGCCGCGTCGTCGGATTGAAGGTTTTTACCGTCGGCGGCGTCGTCGCCCCGGGCGAAATGTTGATGGAAATCGTGCCGCAGGACAAGGCACTGGTCGTACTGGCGAAAGCCTCGCCGAACGACGCCGACGACCTGACGTCGGGCATGCAGACGCAGGTGCGCTTTTCGGGAATCCAGGAACGCAGCCTGCCGATCTTGAAAGGTCAGATCAGCAAGGTGTCGGCCGACAGTTTCGAGGACAATCGCACGGGGATGGAATATTTCGAGATCGAGGTCGTCGTCCCGCCCAAGGAAATGAAAAAGATCGCGGCCTTGCGCGGCGAGAACAGCCTGCGCGCCGGCATGCCCGCAGAGGTGATGGTGCCGCTTCGCGAACGCACGGCGCTCGGCTATCTGATCGAGCCTCTGACGCAAACATTGTGGAGGGCGGGCCGGGAGCATTAACGGCCAGTTTGCTCTCAGCCAAGGGCGGGATGCGCGCCGCGAATGTTGGATCGCGGCGCTTCGCAATATGATGGCGCTCTGCCCTCCGCCCCTTGAAGGGGCGGAGGGAGCTTGATCGCCTAGATCCGGAAACTCAGCGTGCCGCCGATCGTCCGGAAGGCTTCGGGCATCACGATCTTCGAGTAGCCGCCGGGATTGATCACGCCTGCGGCATAGGGCGCGTAAAAACGCTTATCGAGCAGGTTGCGCGCATAGATGCCGAACCGCCAGCTGCCGTCTTCCGCGCCGAACCCGATGGTGCCGTTGAGCAGGCCGTAGGACGGGATCTGGGCATTCGGATCGCCGATCACCGCCTGCGTCTTCGTGCGCCACGCCCAATTAGCCGCGGCGTCGATCGCCATGTCGCCGCCGATCGCCTGCTTGTAGTCGGCGCGCAGGATGTACGACCATTTCGGCGCATTGGGCAGGCTGAAGCCGCGATAGTTTGCGACGGTAGTCGTCGTCCCGGGGACGACGTAGCAGCCTTGGCCGACCACCGGCGATACGGGCTGGCCCGGGTAGCATTGCCCGTCATACTCGCGGAAGGTCGCGTCATTATATGATCCGCTGGCAGAGAGGCGCAGCGCGGGGGTCACGCGGAAGCCGGTTTCGACCTCGATACCGCGGGCGCGTAGCAGCCCGGCGTTCGACAGATAAAATGCCGGCGGCGTGATCGTGATGTCGAACGTCTGCGCCTGGAAGTCGCGATAGTTCGACCAGTAGGCGGCGATGTTGAAGGTGCCCTTGCCATCGAGGAAGCTGGTCTTGAGACCAATCTCCCAGCTCTTCACCGTTTCGGGACGAACCTCGCGGATGATGCCGGCGGTGCCGTCGATCGCCGGTCCTTTGAAGCCGGTCGAATAGGTCGCGTAGAGCATGACGTCGCGGCTCGGCTCGAACTGCACGCCCACCTTGCCCGACACATTGTCGGCTTTCACCGTGCCGTCGTAATTCGGCAGCGTCCCCAATGGGACGGCCGGGAAAGGCAGCGGCGAGACGACGAGTGTGCCGTGGTTGCGGTCGTTGGTGTAGCGGAGGCCGCCGATCAGCTTAAACGCGTCGGTCAGCGCGAAGGTCACATTGCCGAAGGCGGCGAGGCTGCGCACCGTGTTCGTCGCGTCGCGCTGTCCGCCGCCGACGACGACGGGCGCACCGAACAACCCATAATAATTGCCGTATTGGACGGCATATCCGCCATTCTCGGTCCGGTAATAATAGAGACCCAGCACATATTCGAGACGGTTTCCGCCGGGCGACGTCAGGCGAAGCTCCTGCGTGAACTGATTGCTGTCGACGCCGCCGTCGCTGTTGTTGAAGATGTTCGCGGGCGAGGCATCGATGTCGGACAGTTGGAGCGTCTCCAGCTTCCGGTATGCGGTGATCGAGGTCAGCGTGTGGTCGCCGAGACCTGCGTTGATTTCGATCGAGCCGGCGTAGAGCTTGGTATCGGCTGTCCAGTCGCCATCCATATAGCTTTTGTAGACGTTCGGACCGGGCTTCTCGGCAAAGCGGGCGAACTGCGAATTGAACAGGGCGCTGGTGCCGAGCGACTGGATGATCTGGCCGTCGCGCGCAAAGGCGGTCTGATATTCGCCCGACAGCAGGAAGGAGAGATTGTCCGACGGCTCCCAGAGCAGCTTCGCGCGAACGCCGTTGTTCCGGCGGTCGCCGACCGCACGCGACGGGGCCAGCACATAGGGGATCGCGCCGTCCTGGCCGTTGCTATAGCCCGAAATGCGCAGGGCGAGGGTTTCGCCGAGCGGAACATTGGCGCTGGCCTGTACAACGCGATCATTGCGCTCGCCATATTTGAGGTCGAGCGAGAAGGAGGCGTCGTCCATGCGCGGCCGTTTGGTGACGACTTGGATGACACCCGCGCTCGAATTCTTGCCGAACAGCGTTCCCTGCGGGCCGCGAAGCACTTCGATGCGTTCGATATCGGCAAAGCCGGTCGAACCGGGGTCGCGCGACAGGCCGATGACGACCCCGTCGATGACGAGGCCGACGGTCTGCTCGACGCCGCTGTCATAGGTCTGGGTGCCGACGCCGCGGATCTGGTAGCCGCCGCCGTTCGATACGGGGTTGGTCGCCGAGAAGGTGATGTTCGGCGCGAGATACTGGATGTCGCTGACTTCCTTCAGCCCCGACTGCGCCAGGCTTTCGCCCGAGACCGCGGTCACCGAAAGCGGCACATCCTGCAATCGCTCCTCGCGGCGGGTCGCGGTGACGATGATCTCGTCGCCGGTGGCGGCCGCGCCGGGCTCCGCGTCCTGCGCGAACACCGGCATCGCAGGTATCGCCATTGCAGCAACCGAACCGAGCAATAAGCGCCGCGCGCCGAATCGAACCATGATAACCTCTCCCCAACAAGGCGCTCGCGCGGATGCGGCAGGCGCTTGCGATGCTGAACGAACGCGCGGCGTCGATCACGCAGATCGCCTATGCCGTCGGCTACAGCCACCCGTCGAGCTTCTCGCTCGCGGTCCAGCGGCGCTTCGGGACTTCGCCGAGCGAACTTCGCCGGCGCGGATTGCTCGAGGCCTGACGTTACCGCGCGAAGTAGCTGGCGATCCTTGCCACGACGCGGCGTCGCGCATCGGGGTGCGAGAAAGCGAGGTGCCCGTACGAAAAATAGTGAAAGCGCGCATCGGGGTTGCGGTCGGCGAGGACAAGCGCGAACGGAGCCTGCGCGTCATAGGCGCCGCAATAGAAATCGAGCGGCGTCGGGATCGCATAATGGTCAAAGCCCCAATCGGATGCGGCCCATTTGAGCTCGGCCAGCAACGCCTGTTTTCCGGCCGGTTGCTCCATAACGCGCCATTGGAATTCGCCCACGTCCTGCTCGATTCCGGGCGGCGGGCCGAGCAGGTCGAGACGGCTGAACCCGTCGCTCGGAGCGGCCTCGGCCCGTTGGTGGCGGGTTCTGGCTGCCGAACCGGCAGCAAGTTTGACGAGAAGCCCCGGGCAATATTTCATAAGGCGGTAGGCGATCGCTACCGACCCCGGAGAAACGCTGCGCGCCATCGGGTCGAACCAAGGAACGGTCGGGTTGATCGGCACCGCGCCGATCACGCGAGGCGCCATGGTGGCCGCCACAGCCATCGTGACCAAACCGCCGTTGGATTCACCAAAACAGGCGAATTGCCCGATTTCCAAATGGTCGAGCAGTTCTTCCAGGTCGTCCGAATAGGCGGCGACCGGCCGGCCGGGGCAGAGCGTCGAGCCACCCGCGCCCGGCCGGTTCGTCGCAATCAGGCGGATATTGTTCTGAACCGCGTCGCGGTGGAAAATCCCGCCCTCCAGACTGGTGCTGCCCCCGCCGTGAAAATAGAGAACGGGCCTGCCACCGGGCAGCCCGAATTCCTGCCACGTCAATTGCCGGCCATCCGCCAGTCCGACGGACTGCATCGGCGGATCGATCAGGGCTATTTTTTCCATTGCGGACCTTTTGGCGGGAGGATGGTGCCTGCCCATCTATTACCCGGCGCATTTCCCGGTTGCTTAGGCCCGCGTGCAAAATTTTTCGGCAATCGTCGAAAAGGACTGAACAGCGCGGACCGCCGCTAGATCGTGCCCGCCTTAAACAGCTTTACCGCGTGGTCGGCGGCGCGTGCGGTCAGTGCCATGAAGGTGAGCGACGGGTTGACGCACGAGATCGAGGCCATCTGGGCGCCGTCGGTGACGAACAGATTGGCGGCCTCGTGCGCTTGGCCCCATTTGTTGAGCACCGATTGGCGCGGATCGGCGCCCATGCGCGCGCCGCCCATTTCGTGGATCGCGTCGCCGGGGACATGTTCGCGGCGTTCGCTGGTGACGTTTTGCAGCCCCGCCTTGCGCAGCATCGCTTCGCCTTCGCTGCGCGCATCGTCCATCATGCGGATTTCATTCTCGCGGAAGGTGACATCGAAGCGCATCTGCGGGATGCCGAACCGGTCGACCTTGTCCGCATGCAGGCTGACGCGATTATCCTCATAGGGCAAGCACTCGCCGAACGCGCCCATGCCGAACTTCCACGGGCCATAGCCGCGCATACCATGCTTCATCGCCGCGCCAAAACCCTTGGGCGGCAGCGGATCGCGCCGCGCGCTGCCCTGATAGCCATAGCCGCGCTTGAAGCCGATTCCCTCTTCGCCGCCGACGTTGCGGAAGCGCGGGATATAGACGCCGCCCGGGCGGCGGCCATATTCGATATAGTCGGTCATCCCGGGAATCTCGCCCGAGATGTTCACGCGGAAGATATGATCCATCACATAACGGCCCAATGTCCCGCTGGAATCGAAGTGGCTCTTGGCCGTTCCCGGGATGCGCGAGTTCATCAAGATCTGGGTCGAGGCCATCGCCGAGGCACAGAGGAAGACGAGGCGCGCGGGGATCACCTCGGCCTGCTTCGTCTTCGTATCGATCACACGCACGCCGGTGACCTTCTTCGTCTTCGGATCATATTCGAGATTGGAGACCACCGCGTCGGAACGCAGCGTCAGCCGCCCGGTGGCGCGCGCCGCGGGTAGGGTGACCGCCTGCGTCGAGAAATAGGCGCCGAACGAGCAGCCGCGCCCGCACTGGTTGCGGAACTGGCATTTGCTGCGGCCCTGATCCTCCTTGTCCTCGGTCATGTTCGACAGGCGGGTGTTGATCAGCTTGCGGCCCGGCGAGGTCGTCTCCAGCCGTTCCTTCACCCATTTCTCGGCAACGTTCATCTGCATCGGCGGCTGGAATGCGCTGTCGGGCAGCTGCGGCAGATTCTCGCGCGATCCCGACACGCCGATATATTTTTCGACATAGTCGTACCAGGGAACGAGGTCGTCATAGCGGATCGGCCAGTCGCCCCCCACATTCTCGCGCTTGTTCGCCTCGAAATCCTCAGGCGCCCAGCGGAAGCTCCAGCGCCCCCAGATCAGCGACTTGCCGCCGACCGCCGCGGGGCGGATCCAGTAGAATTTCTCGCCCTCGTCATAGGCATAGGGGTTGAGCCGGTCGTTGTTGTAGAATTTCTGGTTCGACGGCGAGACATAGCCATGCGTGGCGATGAAATAGTCGCTCTTGACCAAGGCCTCAGGCATCCTGTCGCGCGCCGGAATCTCATAGGCGGGCTTGCCATCATAATCATAATCCTCGCCATGCTCGACCATCACGCCGCGGTCGAGCATCAGGACCTTGAGGCCCTTTTCGGTCAATTCCTTCGCGGCCCATCCGCCGCTCACTCCGGAGCCGATGACGATCGCATCGAAATTGTCGGCCATATCTTGATCCTCGAAAATTGGGTTACGCGCGAAGGCGGCTGAGCGTGGTGAAGCTGGTCTGGATGTCGGGAAGATAGGGCGCGGGCGACTGGTCGTTCTCGACATAGAAATGCTTCACGCCGGCGGTCCGGTTGAGCGTGAAAATGTCGGCGAAATCGATCACGCCCTTGCCGACGCTCGTCATCTTGCCGTCGGCGGTGCGATCCTTGACATGATAGGCATAGATGCGGCCGGGCAGGCGCCGGATGATCGCCTTGGGATCCTCGCCCGCGGCGACCGCCCAGAACAGGTCGAGTTCGATCTGGACCAATGCCGGATCGGCGTCGGCGATCAGCGTGTCGAACAGGCTGGTGCCGCCCGGCTTCAATATGAACTCGAAGTCATGATTGTGGTAGGCGAAGCCGAGCCCGGCCTTTTTGAGCCGTTCGGCATAGCGATTGAAATTGGCGACTGCCGCTTTCCAGCCCTCGGCATTGCGATGCGCGTCGGTCATATAGGGAACGACCAGCGTGTCGGCGCCCAGCGCCTTGGTCATCGCGACCGCGCCGTCGAAATCGCTGGCGAGCGCCTCATAGGCGACATGGATCGAGGGTGATTTCAGCCCCAGCCGGTCCATCGTCTTGCGGAGCGCGGCATGGTCCATCTTGTCGTAGCCGCCACCGCCATATTCGACTTCCCGATAACCGATCGCCGCCACCTTCTCGAGCGTCCCCATCGGGTCCTTCGAGAAGAGTTCGCGCACGGTATAGAGCTGGATGCCGATGGGTTTCGATTTAAGGCTCTTTGCCATGAGCGGTCCCGCTGCGAGTGTTGCCCCGAGCGCGGCGCCGCCCGCCATCCATTGCCGCCTGTTGATCATCATGACGAAAACACCTTTTTGATCTCGGAATAGGGATAGGCGCCGTCGTAGCGGCCGGGGACGGGAAGATATTCGCGCTCCTGCGTAATGCCGACTTCCGACGTGAAATATCCGGTGAGCACGAGCTGACGGAACTTGTCGAAGAAGTCCTTGCCGCCGGGCAGCTTGCCTTCCATCGCCAGCGTCAGCAGCGCGTCCTGCTGCGCGGGCGTCGCCTTGTCGGCGGCGATCTTGAAATCGGTCCGGCTGCGCGCCTCGATCGCGTCGAGCCCCGCGATGATCGGTTTGCGATCGTCGGGCGAGGCCCAGTCGGCGAGCAGCTTTTCGATATATTCGGGGACGCCCGCCGCGATCGCGCCGGGGGTGTCGGTGGTCGGCATCACGCGCTCGCTGAGCGCGGTCATCAGCGCGCGCTGCTGCGCGGTAAACACGGGCGAGGAGGGCGGTCCGCTGCTGATGATCGGGGGCGTTTCTCCCGCCGCAGCGCGCGCGATCGGGGCGAACAGGCTCGCGCCGAACATCGCGGCCATGCCGGCCAGCGCGTCTCTGCGATCGATGATCATTTCACGGTTCCTTCGAAGTCATGGCTCGCCGCCGCTTCGGGCAGCGGGCGCACCCAGATGTTACGGAACGAAACCGGCGAATTATGGTCCTGGAGCTGGATCGGCGCGGCATCGCCATGCGCTTCATACGTCGCGACCTTGCGCCAGACGGTGCTGCCGAGCCACGGCTGGCGGTTCTGCACGAGCACACCGTTGAGGAAGGCAGTGACATAGGCCGGGCGCAGCAGCTTGCCATCGGGTCCGAAATGCGGTCGCTCGAAGACGATATCGTAGCTCTGCCATTCGCCGGGCTTGCGCGATGCGTTCACCAGCGGCGGCTTCCAGGCATAGATCGAGCCCACGGTGCCGTCGGCGTAAGTGGGGTTCTGATAGCCGTCGAGGATCTGGATCTCGTAGCGCTGCATGAACCAGATGCCGCTGTTGCCGCGGTCCTGCGAGCTTTTCGTCGGCGGGTTGGGCGAGGCGAATTCGAGGTGGAGCTGGACGTCGCCGAAGCTCGCCTTGCTGACCAGCGCATTTTCGCCGCCGCCGTCGGCGCGCGGGACCGACGTCGCCGCGCCGTCCTTGACGACCCACGGGGTTGCCTGCGTCTGCCACGCATCGAGCGATTTGCCGTCGAACAGCACCACGGCGTCCGAGGGCGGAGCGCCGGGAACCGCGCCGGGCGTCACGACGGTCGGATGGGGGCGATCGGAATCATGCACGCGCCATTTGCCGTCGGGCAATATCGGCGTGTCCTTGAATCCGGGTTTCTCCTGCGCAGTGGCAGGACCGCCCGCCGCGACAGTGACCGCGATCGCCGCGGCCCAGATGATATGCTTCACGCGTGTCTCCCTCATGCCGCGTCGATTTGGCGATACGCGGCGATCAGCCGCTCTTCGCCGGCACGGCCGTCGACCGAATTGCCATGTTCCATGCCGATCACTCCGGCGAATTTCTTCGCGCGCAGCCAGCGCACGATATTGCGATAATTGATTTCGCCGCTGCCGGGCTCGTTGCGGCCGGGATTGTCGCCGAACTGGACGTAGGCGATCTCGTTCCAGCAACTGTCCAGGGTATTGATCAGGTTCCCCGCCTGAATCTGCTCGTGATACAGGTCCGCCAGCACCTTGATCGCGGGGCTGTCGACCGCGCGCGCCATCGCATAGCCCTGCGGGACGGTCGACATGAACACGCCGGGATGGTTCACCAGCGTGTTGAGCGGCTCCATCACCATGGTGAGGCCATGCGGTTCATAGATTTCGGCAGCGCGGCGCAGCACATCGATCACGCGCGCGGTCTGGATATCGACCGGCAGCTTGCGGTCCATGAAGCCGGTGACGATCGTCATATGCTTCGAATTCAGCCTTTTGGCGACGTCGACCGAACTGCGAATATCGGCAAGGAAGCGCTCGCGATCGCTATCGTCGCTGCCGCCGAGCAGCGGCCGGAACTCGGCCCATCGCGGCATGCTCGCGACGAACACGCCCATCGTCATGCCGCGTTGTTGCAGTGCGCGCGCCATCGCCGTCTGGTCTGTAACCGAACGGCTGGCCGCCTCATTATCCTCCCATGCGGTAAAGCCCTGATCGGCGGCAAAAGCGATCTGTTCGAGCCGGTCGCCGCGGCTTTTGAAGCTGCCTTCGTGCGGAGCGTATTTCAGCGAAAAGCGCGGCGCGTTCTGCGCTATCGCGCCGTTCGCCACCGTCGCCGCGGCGGCGGCGCCGCCCGCCAGAACCGCTCGGCGCGATAAGCTCATGCGGTCTGACCCGCGAGCGTCGCGCGCGACTTGCCGCGCTCGCGCAGCCAGATGAAGCCGAACACCGCGAGCAGGATCACCGGCAGGATTGCCAGCCGCTGGAACGACAGCGACGCCGCCGCGTCCTCGACCGCCAGCTTCGCGGCACCGGTCAGCGCCGCAAAGGCTTCGGGACCGCCGGCAAACTCGATCTTGGCCTGGTCGAACATCGCGCCGAGTTGCGGCAGCACGAAGAAGCTCGCGAGCGCGCCCGCCGATCCGACCAGCCCCATCGCCCACGACCCGCCGCGCGGATAGCGTTCGGCAACCGAAGCGAGCATCGTCGGCCACATCACGCAGACGCCGAGGCCCCAAACGGTGGCGGCGACGATCGCGGTAATCGGCGACTGCGCCTGGCTCAGCATGAACAGGCCGATCGCGGCGAGCAGGCTCGATACCCATAGCAGCCCGGGATTCGAGATTTTGTTGGCGAGGCGGCCTGCGAAATGGCGGAAGACGAACATCAGCGCGTTGACATAGACGAGGAGCAGAATGCCGCGCATGCCAACGCGGTTCGACAGCGCGACATCGATCCACTGTCCGGGCGCCAGTTCGGAGGCCGCGGTCAGGAACATCGCGCCAAACCAGATGAAGAAGCTCGGCCGGCGAAACACTTCGCTCATCATCTCGCCGAAGCTGACGCCGCTTTCGCTGCGCAGCGGCGGGGGAAAGGTTGTGGTGAGAGCGATCACGACGGTAGCCGCCGCGGGGATCATCACCAGCGCCATGATGCCCTGCCAGGGCAAGGCGGCAGAAAGGAAGAAGCCGGCAAGCCCGCCGACGATGATGCCGCCGGGGAACCAGGCGTGCAGCACGTTGAGCCGGTGCGTCGTGTCCTCGGGGTAAAGCTGCGCGGTCAACGGATTGATCGCCGCTTCGGTCAGCCCCCAGCCGATGCCGCTGAGCAACATCCCCGCCCAGACGAGCCAATAGATGTTCATGCCGGTTGCCACATGGCCCGCGGTGACGATCATCAACGGGCCGACGATGAAGCACAGGCCCGCCCCCGCGAGGCACCGCTTCATGCCAATCTGGTCGAGCAGCGCGCTGACGACGAACAAGGTGATCGAAAAGCTCAGGAACGCTGCACCCAGCGCAGCGGCAATCAACTCGCCCGCCTGCAACGGAGCGATCGGGTCGATCCATTCTGCCTTGAGCCCGCTGGCGATCGCACCGCGGATCGCGAGGCTTGCCGCGGCGGTGAACAGCGCGAGCACGCCCAGCCAGAATAAGCGCCCCTTGTGCAATGTCGTCATCCTGCGTCCCCTTTGATTATTATCGTTTAATTCGTCCGCCGCGTCGTTAGCTTAGCCCCAGCATCGCGCGGTTGAGCGCCGGGTCGCTCCCCCCCGCGAAATCGTCGAACGCCTTGTCGGCCTTGCGGATCATGTGCGCGGCGATGAAAGGAGCGCCTTCGCGCGCGCCGTCCTCGGGATGCTTCAGGCAGCATTCCCATTCGAGCACCGCCCAGCCGGCATAGCCATATTGCGTCAGCTTGGAGAAAATGCCGCCGAAATCGACTTGGCCGTCGCCCAGCGAGCGGAAGCGCCCAGGCCGGTCGACCCAGTCCTGAAAACCGCCATAGACGCCCGATCGACCCGTCGGATTCAGCTCGGCATCTTTGACGTGGAACATGCGGATCCGCTCGTGATAGATGTCGATGAACTGCAGATAGTCGAGCGCCTGCAGCACATAATGGCTAGGATCGTAGAGGATGTTGGCGCGCGGATGATTGTCGACACCGGCGAGGAAGCGCTCGAAGGTCACACCGTCGTGCAGATCCTCGCCGGGATGAATTTCATAGGCGAGGTCGATGCCCTGTTCGTCGAAGGCATCGAGGATCGGCCGCCAGCGCTTCGCGAGTTCGGCGAAGGCTTCTTCGACCAGTCCGGTGGGACGCTGCGGCCACGGGTAGAGATAGGGCCAGGCGAGCGCGCCCGAAAAGGTCGCATGGGCTTCGAGACCCAGCCGGCGGCTCGCTTTCGCGGCAAGATGGAGCTGCTCCACCGCCCAGACCTGACGCTCGGCGGGCTTGCCCTTCACCGCGTCGGGCGCGAAGGCGTCGAACTGGGCGTCATAGGCAGGATGCACCGCGACCAGCTGGCCCTGCAGATGCGTCGACAGCTCGGTGATTTCGACCCCCGCTTCGCGACAGGTGCCCGCGAGTTCGTCGCAATAATCTTGGCTTTCGGCTGCCTGCTTGAGGTCGATGCAGCGGCTGTCCCACGTCGGAATCTGGATGCCGACATAGCCTGCATCTGCCATCCAGCGCGCCGCCGAGGGCAAAGTGTCGAACGGCGCATCGTCGCCCATGAACTGCGCGAGGAAAACAGCCGGACCCTTCATGCGGATACCTTTCCGGTCATTTGGTTTCGGTCTTGAGCCAGGCGATCAGCGCCGCGCGGCGCGCCGGGTCGGCCACCTTGACGACCATGCGCGTCCCCGGAACCTTTTTGGTCGGCGCGGCGAGATATTCGTCGAGCGACTTGTCGTCCCAGCGAATTTTCGACGCCTTGAGCGCCGGGCTGTATTTGAATCCGGCCACTGAGCCGGCTTGCCGGCCGAACAGACCGTGCAGATTGGGACCCATCGTGCTTTTGCCGCCGGGCTCCAGCGTATGACAGGCGCGGCACGCCGCGAAGGCCTGCGCGCCGGGACCTTGGGCGGGTGCCGCAACCGCCGCTGGCGAAGGCGCGAGCATCAGCGCAATCAATATTGCCCCCGCCGGTGGCAGGGCGAACAGAAATTTCATTATCCTCTCCCGTCTGGCAACAGCCGGTGCGATCAGGTAACCGTTCGAAATCCTATTATGCAAACAATTTTGGAAATTCGGGCCGAGGGAATGCGATGAATACGAATACGAGGTCAAAAACGCGCTACGGCATGGTCGGCGGCGGCGAGGGCGCGTTCATTGGCGCGGTACACCGGATGGCCGCCGCGCTCGATGGCGAGTTTGCGCTGGTATGCGGTGCGTTCAGCAGCGACGCCGAGCGCAATCGGCGCAGCGCCGCGGCGCTCGGGCTCGACCCCGTTCGGGCTTACGCGACGCTCGACGCGCTGCTCGCAGGTGAGGCCGCGCTGCCCGAGGATCAGCGGATGGAGGTGCTGGCGATCGTCACCCCGAATCATCTGCACGCCCCGATGGCGATCGCCGCGCTCGATGCCGGTTTTCACGTCTTGTCCGAAAAGCCGATGGCGCTGAACCTCGCCGAAGCGCAGGCGATCGCCGCGGCCGTCGCGCGCAGAGGCAAGCTGTACGGGCTGGCGTTCACCTATAGCGGCTATCCACTGATCGAAGAGGCGCGCGTGCGCGTCGCACGCGGCGATTTCGGCAAGATCCGGTTGGTGCAGGTCGAATATTCGCAAGGCTGGCTGAGCCGCCCGATCGACAAGGACGGCAACAAGCAGGCCGAATGGCGTACCGATCCTGCGCGCGCGGGGCTGGGCGGCTGCCTCGGCGATATCGGAACGCACGCCTTCCAGCTGGCCGAACATGTCTCCGGGCTTGCGGTCGGGTCGCTCAGCGCGGAGTTGGCTACACATGTTCCGGGCCGCCGCCTCGACGACGATGTCGCGGTGCTGCTGCGATTCGACGGCGGCGCGCGCGGCGTGCTGAAAGCCAGCCAGGTCGCCGCGGGCGATGAAAACGGCTTGCGCCTGCGGATCCATGGCGAGGAAGGCGGGCTCGAATGGTCGCAGATGGAGCCCAACACGTTGACTTTACGCTGGCTCGACCGGCCGACCGAAGTGATCCGCGCGGGCGGCCCCGGCCTCGACGACCGGACGATGGCGCGGCTGCGCACCCCGGCGGGACATCCCGAGGGCTATATCGAGGCGTTTGCCAACCTCTATCGCAGCTTCGGCCGCGCCCTTCGCGCGAACGCCGCCACCCCGCCGCCGCCCGGCACGGCCGATTGGTTTCCAGCGGTCGGCGATGGTCTGCGGACGATGGCCTTCGTCGAAGCGGTGATCGAAAACAGCGCCGGCGAGGCGAAATGGACCGCACTTGCCGACATCCCGATCGATCGCCCGCCTTCGAGCGAGATCAGAATCCCAAAAGGCTGAAGCTCGCCTCCGCCCGCAGCCCGATGACCAGCGCGTCGGCGATGGCAGGGTCGGCCGACGGGCGATGGATGTAATGGATGTTCGGCTGGACGGCGAGCCATGGTGCGAGCTGCGCGCGATAGGTCGCCTCGAATGCCACCTCGGAAGCGCCGCCGCCCGTCGCCGTGCGCCACGAATCCGACGTGAAGGCCGCGGCGACCGCGATACCGAACTCGTCCAGCTCGCGCCCGGGAACCCAGCCGCTGAATTTGAGGCCGCCGCTCGCGAAACGGTCGAACATATTATAGCGGCCGGTTGCGGTGCCGAGCCGGACGAACGCGTCGACCTTGCGGCCCGACCGATCGATCAGCGGGGCTTCGGCGCGAACATAGGTGCCGGCATTGCCGTCGCCCGCCCCGTTCCCGTCGTTGCGGTCGAAGTCGGCGGTGTAGCGCCAGTGACCGAGCAGCAACTTGCCGCCGCCAAGCGGTGCCTCGACCTCGCCCACAAGCAGCGCCCCGTCGCCATCGCCGAGCTTGACCGTCGTGCGCGCCGGATGCGCCGGATCGCCGGGAACGCCGTCCAGAACCGCGGCGCGGACCGTCCAGCCTTCGGCGGGCGTGACCGCCAGCCGCGCGGCGAGCGACGTCGAGGGAAAGATCGACGGTCCGTTCTGTCCGCTCTGCGCAAAATCGGTGCCGATGCCGTGCGGGCTGCTGACGAACAGGCCCGCCGCATCGAGCGCGTCGAATTCCGAATTGAGATCATAAAGACCCGCACGCACCGAAACATGTTCGCCGACCTTTTGGTCGACCCAGGCTTCGTAGAGCCGCAGCGCCGAAGTGCCCGTCTCAATGTTGCTGACCGCCTGCGTATCGCCGACGAGGTCGCTGATCGAACGGCCGTTATTGTAGAGGCCATAGACGTGAACCTGCGCGCCGCTCCAGCCGACGAGCGCCTCCATATCGGCCTCGAACACAATGTCGAAATTGTCGAGATAGCGCGTCCCGCGCTTCAGGCCGCCCGACGCATTGCCGATCACTTCGGCCGTATAGGTCGCCTGCAACAGCACGGGGCCGTGCGTTTCGTCGGTCTCGCCCGGCGCGTGCGTGTGGGCGTGCGGCAAATGACCGTGCGGGGGCGGCAAGGTCACCTCTTCACCGGCGGCGGCGAGCATAAGCGCGGAAAGAAACATCAGAAGCTCACCATGAAAGCGAGGCGGACGCGGTCGAGCCAGTCCGACGGCTGCAACGATCCGGCATAGAGGGCGTCGAGCGGGCGATAGTGATACCAGAGCAGGTCGAGTTGCAGGTTGGACGCCGGAACGTAGGACAGGCCGAGGCCGTGGAGGCGGTAGTTGGTCGACAGGTCGATATTGTCGTGGCTGAATGCCGCGAGCACTGAGTCCACTTCGACCTCGGAGAAATTATAGGCGATGCGGAAGTCGCCGGGCTGGGCCGTGCGGCCCGCCGCAAGTTCGAGGTTGAACGCAGTGTCGCCGGATACCGCCGCGCCGAGGTTGCGAACATAATCGGCGGTAAAGGCGACCGGCCAGCGTTCGGACGGGCCGACCCAGCCGAGCGTGCCGATCCCCTCGATCAGATGGAAATCGGAGAGGTAGCGCCCAGCCGACAGAAGGTTGCCGCGGAAATCGCCGGCATCGGCGCCGGCGGCCGAGCCGAGGCGGTAGTGATAATAGCTGCCCGTCAGGCCGGCCTTGAAATCGGACCCGAGCGGCGAGGTCAACGCGAGCTGGCCGCCCAACATGTCGCTGTCGCGCGCCACCGCGGCTTCGTCGATGACGAAATAGATGCCGCGCGCGTCGAGCTTCGCGCCGCCGCCCAGCCCGGCGCTATAGGCTGCGGCGACACCCTGCGGCGAGACGTCGCTGTCCCACAGCATGTCGGTGCGCTGAAATATTTGCGGAAACTTGCCCGCATAAGCGGTGAGGCCGCCGCTGTGATAGCGGATCCACGCCTGGTCGAGCGCGACCGCGAAATCGTCGACGAAATTGCCGAGCGTGACGTCGGTCGAATTGGGGTCGTCGGGGTCGCCGGTCGCGATCTGGGTGCCGACCGAGAATTTGTCGCTAACCGCATAGGTCGCGCGCAGCCGCGCGCGGACCGCGGTGCGCGAACGGTCGCGGCCGTCGACGAAATTCCATTCCTGCCGCACGCGCATATCGCCGCTGACGTCGAGGCCGGGGATGCGGAAGGCGCCATCGGTGGCGGGAGCGGCCGCCGCGAGCTGCGGTGAAGCCGGCGGCGTCGATCCGGTAGCCGGAGCCGATAATGTTGGCGTAGCCGACGGAGCGGTCGGCGCGGGCGCCGTCACTTGTTGGAGAAGGTCGGCCTGTTTCGTCACCAGCGCCTCAAGTTGCTCGATCCGCTGTTGTTGTGCAGCGAGCTGGCGTTCGAGCGCATCGATCCGGTCGTCCTGCGCATATGCGGGCACGGCGAGGCTGAGCGCCGTCGCGGCGAGAAGCGTGCGACCTATCTGCATTATACTGTTTCCCTCCGGGTCGGTATTCTATCGACCATTACTGACGCGAGGCTGACACGGGCTTGGCGCGCGGCTTGCGGCGCTTGGTCCACAGCAACACGCCCGCGACGATCATCGTGATCAGCCACAGACCGATCGCGATCGACAACAGGCGCCCGACGACCCCGCCGGCCTCGCCGGTATGGATGGGAAACAGCGCGCTCATGAACGCGCGCGCGGGTTCGGCGTCGGCAATCGGATAGGTGCCGCGGACGCTGCCGTCGTTCGCGTCGACAAGGACGATGCTGCCGCCATAGGCGCGGCGGATTTCGCCGGGCGCGCGGACGCGGATGCGGTACGTTGCATCGCCGTCCTCGGGCCAGGCGACTTGCGTCAGGCTGCTGCCCGGGATCGCGGCCAGCGCGGCGGATGACGCCGCCACAAAGCCCACCGGCGGGCCCGTCACCGGATTATCGGGCAGCGACACCGAAGCCGCGCCGATCAGTTCGCCAAAGCCGTCCTCGAATTTCATGATCGTGCCCGTGGCGGCGATGACGAGCGCGGGAAGGGCGGCCCAAAGGCCGACCGCGCGATGCCACGAATAGAGCCGCGCGGCGGCGGGTCCGCGCGTCGCGGGCTTGAGCGCCAGCCGCCATGTGCCGCGCCGCGGCCATGCGGCCACAAGCCCCAGCACAAGGTTCGAGCAAAGGAGGATGCCGCTGATCGACACGATCCAGCTGCCCCACGATCCAAGCAGGTCGTGATGGAAACCCACGAGGAACCCCATGATGTCGCTGTCGCCATCGCGCGGCGTGTCGATGATCGCGCCGTCGCCGGCGATACGGACCTTGCGGCTCTCGCCGTCCTTGTCCTCGAGATAGATGGTGTAGCGGTCGGCGAGCCCGGCGGTTGTCCAGATCGTCGTGACCTTGCCGCCGCTTTCGGGCGGCACGAGCGCATCGATCCGCCGTTCGATTGCCGCGAGGTCGGTCGGGCGGTGAATGGCCGAAATAGACCGGTCGGTGATTTCCCAGTGAAAGACGATGAGGATGCCGGTGATCGCCTGAAGCAACCAGAAGATCGCGGCGCCGAGGCTCAGCCAGCGGTGCAGGGTCAAAATCCGGCGGCGCAGCGACGGCTGCGTAGGTGTGGCAAGGGCAGTCATGATCCTTGTCTGGCGGCTCCGGCCGGTCCTCGAAACATCCACTAATCGACTATTTGAAGGGTCCAAGCGGGCGGTCGGCCAAAAGAAAAGGCCCGGCTGTCGCCAGCCGGGCCCAAGGAGT
The DNA here is from genome assembly GCF_023197165.1 of Sphingopyxis sp. MSC1_008. GTDB lineage: Bacteria > Pseudomonadota > Alphaproteobacteria > Sphingomonadales > Sphingomonadaceae > Sphingopyxis. The sequence goes on along the minus strand of NZ_JALPRD010000005.1, from coordinate 191,593 downwards.
GCATTATCGTTGTGACCGTCAGAATTCGACGGTCGCCGACGTCTTGAAGGTCCGCGGCAGGCCCTGAACGAGATAGCCGCCCAGCGACGACGACCAATAACGTTTGTTGGCGACGTTATCGACGTTGAAGCGGAAGGTGACCGGGGCGTCCCCGATGGCGACGACATAGCGCGCGCCGAGATCGAAGCGGGTCCATTCGGGCAGGATGATGCTGTTGGTGACGTTGAACGCCTGCTTGCCGGTCTGGATCACCCGGCCGGTGAGCGTCAGGCCGCCATAAACATCCCATTCGACATTGGCGTTGGCGGTATATTCGGGCACGCCGACCGCGTCGCGGCCGTCATTGAGTCCGCCTTGGGTCCGGCGCTGCGTGGCGTCGGTGACTGCGACGCCGGCGATGATCCGCAGGCCCTTGACCGGCTCGCCATCGACACTGAGCTCGATGCCCTTGTTGCGCTGCTCGCCGTCGACGGTGAAGATCGTGCCTGCCGGCGTCACGCCCGGCGCCGTCGGGACGTTGAGCCCCTGCGGCCGGCTGGTCTGGAACGCCGCGATCGAGGCGTTGAAACGGCCGAACTGGAGCTTGCCGCCGACCTCATATTGTACCGACCGGAACGGCGGGAACACCTCACCGACGTTCAGCGTGCCTGCGCCGGCGACCGGTCCTTGGGCCAGGCCCTCGATGCGGTTGGCGTAAAGCGAGATATTCTCGCTCGGGCGGATGACCAGGCCGACGACCGGCGTGGTGGCAGCCTCCCGATATTCGCTGGTCTGGGCCTTTGTATTGATGTTGTAGGCGCGGAAGTGAATGATCTGATGCCGCAACCCGACCGTCAGCTGGACGAGATCGTCGGCAAAACCGAGCGTATCGGACACGAAAAAGCTGCTGAGGCGGGTCCGGTTGGCCGGATTGGGATCGGCCAGATTGCCCGAGACGAAGCCGTTGAACGCCGGGCGCGCGACCGTCACGGGGGCGTAGAGGTTGTTTTGCGGCGAGGTGGCGGGCACCGAGGTGCTGAACTCGAACGCGTTACGGTTGACGTAGCGGCTGTGCGAATAGCCCATGTTGAGCTGGTGCGTGATCCCCGCGCCTTCGCCTTTCAGCCGCAGACCTGCCTGCATCGCTTCATTATTGTCGTTGCGCGGGATGTTCGAACCCGTCACAAACGCCGCGCCGGTCGCCGAATTGGTCACCTGAAAACCCTGATAGACTCCGCGCTCGGCGGTGTCGCGGGCGCCGCCCGACGCGTAAAGCATCAGATTGTCGGTCGCGTCATATTCGACCTTCACGATGCCGAAGACGTCGCGGATCGACTGGTTGTACCAGGGCTGGCCATAGTTGCCGCTGGCGCGCGGGACGCGCGGAAGCGTCGTCGCGGTGCCGAAGGCGTTGTTCAGCTGCACCATCGGCCGCATGTGCTGCGCTTTGACGTTCTGATAGGCGAGGTCGAGGCTGACGCGCAGAGTGTCGGTGCGCCAGTCGAAGCTGCCGCCCACCACCGCCGAGCGGCGGAATTCATCGTCGATCGCAATATCGCCCGAGCGATAGGCGCCGTTGATGCGCGCGCCGAACCCCATATCGTCACCGAACCGGCGGCCAAAGTCGAACGCGCCGCCGAAGTGCGCGTCGGACAGATAGTTGACGGTGAGGCGGCTGGTATCGCGGTCCTTCGCGCGCTTGGGCGTAAGATTGACCGTACCGCCGAGCGCCGACCCGCCTGGCGCGGCGCCGAACAGGAAGGCGCTGGCGCCGTTGAGGATTTGGACCTGGTCATAGAGTTCGGGTGAGACGAGCTGACGCGGCGTGACGCCGAACAGCCCGTCGATCGCGATATCCTCACCGAACAGGTTAAAGCCGCGGACGACAAACTGTTCGGACATGTTGCCGAAGCCGAGCGTGGTCCGGACCGAAGGGTCGTTTTCGAGCACCGCGCCGAGCGTGAGCGGTTGCTGGTTGAGGATCAGCGCCTCGTTATAGCTCTTGACCGCGAACGGCGTGTTCATCGCGTCCTTGTCGCCCAATGCGCCGAGCGAACCGTTGCGGCTGACCTGAGTCTGGTTATCGCGCTGCGCCGTGACGACGATGCTTTCGTCCGCACTGGCTTCCTGCGCCGAAGCCGGCGCCGCCGCGACGAGCGCCGCGCCAAGAGCCGTCAGGCCAGTTCCCCGGATAATGTCGCGATAGGCAACCATGCTTTAATCCCCCAATTGGTGTCCAATGCCCCACCGATACCGCAAGGCTGCCGGGCCAAGCCTGTATTGGAGCTTTCACATTATTGTCTCGGTTGGGTCTTAAAACATCCAGTTTGGCCAGCCACAGGGGACCAAGGGGCAACAATGTTATAAGCCCCGACAATCCCTATCCATATCGCTGGCGCCCTCCGACAATCGTGCGTAGTGCCCTTGCTTTGATAAGTGAATGCGAGTCAATAGCAAAAAAGTCTGCGTCCCACACCACGAAATCGGCGAGGAAGCCCGGCGCGATCAGGCCGAGCCGCCTTTCGTTGAAGCCGGCATAGGCGCCTTCCTGCGTATAGCTGTGCATCGCCTGCGCGAGCGTGACTCGCTGTTCGGGGTGCCAGCCTTGCGGATTTTTGCCGTCGAGCGTCTCGCGATTGACCGCGGCATCGAGTCCGGTGAGCGGATCAATCGGCGCGACGGGCCAGTCGGATCCCATGCAGATATGCGCGCCCGAACGGACGAGCGAGCCGAAGGCGAAGCTGGTTTTTAGCCGCTCCTCGCCGATACGGCGCACCGCCCAGCGGCCGTCGTCGATCGCGTGATAGGGCTGAACCGAGGCGATGATGCCCTGTTCCTTGAAGCGCGCGATCGCGTGCGGTTTCATATGCTGGACATGCTCGATCCGGAAGCGCCGGTCGCGCGCGCCGTTGGCCGCCCTGACCGCGGCCATGGTATCGAGGACGATGTCGTTCGCCTCGTCACCGATCGCGTGCGCGGTGACTTGCAACCCCGCCTTGTCGGCACCCTCGATCCAGCGGCGAAGATCGCCGGGGTCGGTGACGACGATGCCGCGCGTCGACGGATCGTCGGCATAGGGTTCGTAAAAGCGCGCGGTGCGCGATCCGAGCGATCCGTCGAACACGACCTTGCACGCGCCCCATTGCACCCAGTCGTCGCCGCGGCCCTCGGCGTTGATCAGGGCGACCTGCTTTTCCCAATCCTTGAGCGGCAAATAGTGGCGGAAGCGCAGGCCCGTTTCACCCTTTGCGCGCAGCCGGCGCGTCGAATCGAAGCTGATCGTTTCGAGTTCGGTCGGGTGGACCTGCGTCACGCCCTTGCTGAGCGCGAGTTCGATGCCCTGCCGCGTCGCGGCGTCGACCTGTTCGGCGCTCGGCGCACCGATCGCACGCAGGACAAGGTCCTTCGCCGCGTCCTTGATGATGCCCGTCGGCTCGCCCCTCGCATCGCGCTCGATCACGCCGCCGGCGACATCGGGCGTGTTGCGGTCGATGCCCGCCAGTTTCAGCGCCAGCGAGTTGAGCAGCAGCATGTGAAGATCGTAACGGATGACCGCGACGGGCGTGTCGGGCGTGACCGCGTCGATCCACGACTTGTTCGGCATTTCGCCGCCCCAGCGATCCTGATCCCAATTGCCGCCCTCGAGCCACTGGCCTTTGGGAAGCGACTTGGCGGCCGCCGCGATCCGCGCGACAAATTCCTTGGGATCGGCGGCATCGCGCAGCGACGGCTGCGACAGCATCCGCGACGCTTTGACGAAATGGACGTGCGGATCGATGAAGCCCGGGGTGACGAAGGTGCCCTGCAGGTCAATGACCTGCGTGCGCTTGCCGGTACGCGCGCGCACCGCATCGGCGCCGATCGCGGCGATGCGGTCGCCCTTCACCCCGATCGCGTCGGTGCGAATATCGGGACCTGCGCCCGTCCACACCCGCGCGTTGATATAAGCGATGTCGAGGTCGTCTCCCGCCCCGGCAAAAGCCGTGCGGGAGACGGCCGCCGCTGCGGTTCCACCGGCAAAGGCGAGGAGCGTGCGGCGGCCGAGCATCATTTGCCCGCCGCCTTGCGCGGCGGATTTTCGGCGCGCCATTTGTCGAGCTTGGCAAGCCATGTCGCCGCCGACAGCGGGCCATAGGTCTTGCTGTCGGTGTGGTCGGCGACGAGTTCGCGGATGTTGACGAAATAGGCGGGACCGCTCGGCAGGCCGAGTTCCTTGCGCTTCTTCGTCATCGCCGCTTCCTGTTCGGGCGTCGGCTTGATGCCTGTCACCGGTTTGAACAGGATGACGTCGAAGTCGGCGCCATTTTCGTGGAAAAACAGCTGGATTGGCGGAAAGCCGCCCGCGGCCGCGACTTCATCGGCTTGGCCGATCCGGCGGATGAATTCTTCCTGCTTGCCGGGGGCGAGCTTGAAGATTTCGAACCAGGCTTCGGGCCATGGGGCGTCCGCCGCGGCGGGTGTGGCGGCGGGGGCCTGTTGCGCGTGCGCGGGAGCAAGCGGCAGCGCCGCGGCGGCTAGAACCAATGCGAAAGAATATTTCATGATTTTCCCTCCTGTACGGCGTCAGGGTCTGCGCTTGGCATGGATCGGAAAACATCCAATAACCGGCGGCACGAAGGGACCAAGAATCACCCGGCGGCCTCGCGCAGCGCCGCGAGCGCGGTGCGCGCTTCGTGCCCGTTGAGGCTGGCGAAACCGATGCGCAGTCCGCGCGGCGCATCGTCGCGCGTCATGAAGGAGCGCGACGAGGCGAAGCGCAGACCCATCGCCGCGGCGCGTACTTCCATCTGGTCGAGATCGGTATCGACGCGCAGCCAGAAGGCGAGGCCGCCGTCGGGCATCCGGTAATCGACGATGTCGCCCAGTGCGCGGTCGATTTCGGCGGCGAAGTCCAGTCGCCGCCGCGCATAAATTTGCCGCACCTTGCGCGCGTGACGGCGCAACTCGCCATTGTCGATCAGCTCGGCGGCGGCATCTTCGGTCAACGTGTTGCCCATGCCGTCGGTCAGCGAAACCCGGTGCGCGATCGCGTCGATCACCGCGGGCGGCGCCGCGACATAACCGATCCGCAATGCGGGCAACAAAAGCTTCGACATCGATCCGACATAGAGCACGAGGCCCGGGCCATAGCCGGCCATCGGCAGCAGCGGCTGAGATTCAAAATGGAACTCATGGTCGTAATCGTCTTCGATGATTGCAAAGCCGAACTGGCGCGCGAGTTCGAGCAGGCGCAGGCGGCGTTCGGGGCGCAGCGAAACGGTGGTCGGAAACTGGTGATGCGGCGTCACGAACACCGCGCGCACTGCATTGCGGCGGCAGGCATGCTCGACCGCTTCGATGTCGATGCCGTCCTCGTCGAGCCCAACGGGGACGATATTGGCCCCCATCGCGCGAAAAGCCGCGACCGCGGGTTCGTACGTCAGCGCCTCGACGATGACCGAATCGCCCGGCTGGACCAGCACCTGCGCAGCGAGGAAGATGCCGTTCTGGCTGCCGCGCGTGATACAGATGTTCTCGGCCGTCACGGGCAGGCCGCGCTGGCTCTTGAGCATCGTCGCGATCGCCTCGCGCAGCGCCGGCGAGCCGCGCGGATCGCGATACTGGAAGCCATTGTCGCGCGACGCGCGGTGCGCGGCGACACGATAAGCGCGGGCGAGCAGTTCCGCCGGAAAGAGGCGGCCGTCGGGTGCGCCCTCGTCGATCTTGAGCCCCGGACCCGCGGGGACCGCGATCGGCCGCGCCGGCGGCACCGCAAAGCGATAGTCGATCGCGGCGCTGCTCATCGTCGCTTCGGCTTCGCTCTGGTGGCGTTTCACCGGATCGGGCAGCGCGCTGGCCACCATCGTGCCACGCGTTCCGGCTGAATCGAGCCATCCCTGCGCGATCAGATCCTCATAAGCGAGCACCACCGTCTTGCGATTGACGCCCAAAATCTGCGCCAGTTCGCGGCTGCTGGGAAGGAAGGTTCCCGACGTCAGCCGGCCGCGCTCGATGTCGCGGATCAGCGCCTGGATGATCTGCATATAGATCGGAACATCGCGGGCCGGATCGATCCGTTTACCGAGAGTGACTTGCCATGGACGGAGCATTGGATCCTCCTGTTTCGAAAAAATCGAATCGCATGGGGGCCAAGCGTAGCGCCGGCGATCCGCTGTCGCAAGCAGGCACTGGACCCCCGAACTTTTGTGTTTTGGTGCTTGTCGCGGTCCCAAGGTTGGGGGACAAGACGAAGGAAGCTGGCCGGATGCGTGCCGGATCGAGATTGTCAGGCAGGGGGTAGTGTGACGCTGTTCGAGCGGTTCGAAAATGCGGACGTGAAGGCGCTGATCGAGGAGTTTCCGCTGGCGTGGGTCAGCGGCGGTCCGGCGGCGACGCTCGACGCAAGCCTGCTCCCGCTTGTCGGCGTGTATGACGCGGACGGACGGCTGGTCGAGCTGATCGGGCATCTGATGCGTTCGAACCCGCTTTACGCCGCGCTCGAACAGGATCCGCGCGCGACGATCCTCTTCACCGGCCCCGGTGCCTATGTCAGCCCCGAGCACGCCGGAAAGCGCGATTGGGCGCCGACCTGGAACTATGCGCAGCTGAAAATCCGGGCCGACATCCGGTTCGACGACGCGCTGACCGAGCCGTCGCTGCAGATATTGATCGACGCGATGGAGGCGGGGCGCGCCGAACCGTGGACGGTCGAAGAACTGGGTGCGCGCTATCGCTCCATGCTCGGCCACATCATCGGTTTTCGCGCGACCGTTACGCAGCTTTCGGGCAAGTTCAAGCTGGGGCAGGACGAGAAGGTCGAGACGTTGCACAGCATCCTCGATGCGTTGCCCGATGCCACGACGACGGCATGGATGCGACGGTTCAACCCGGGGCGCTGAAGGGGGCGATAATCATGGCGAAGGCGATGCTGTTCGGATCGATCGCGGCGGGTGCGCTGGCATTGGCCGGCCCCGCGGGCGCGCAGCGCGCGGCGCCGCTGCCATGGAAGGAAGATCCGTTTCCCAGCCGCTATCACGCGCCCCCGGCACAGGACATGCTGCTGAAAGGCGCAACAATCCTCGACGGGGCGGGCGGCCGTATCGACGACGGCGATGTGCTGATCCGCGGCGGCAAGATCGCCATGGTTGGCAAAGGACTCGCCAATCCCGGGGTGCGCGAAGTCGATGCGCGCGGCGGCTGGGTGACCCCCGGTGTAATCGACGTCCACAGCCATGACGGCACCTTTGTCCTACCGCTGACCGCGATCGATCGCGAAGCGTCCGACGTGTCCGAAACGAGCGCGCCGAATGTTGCCGACACCTGGATCGAAACCGCGGTCAACGCGCAGGATATGGGTTTCGACCGCGCGCTGTCGGCGGGAGTCACGACCATCCAGATTCTGCCCGGATCGACGCCGATCTTTGCGGGCCGGTCGGTCGTCGTGAAGCCCGTTCGCGCGCCGACCGTTTGGGGCATGAAAGCGACGGGCAATGTCCAGGGATTCAAGATGGCGTGCGGCGAGAACCCCAAATCATGGGGCGCCGACGACGACAATGAGGGGCCAACGAGCCGGCAAGGCGTCATTTCCTATATGCGCCAGGCCTTCCTCGATGCGCAGCGCTACAAGCGCGCGGTCGAACAGGCGCGCGCGGGCACCGGCGCGATGCCGCCGCGCGACCTGAAGCTGGAGGCGCTCGCGGGCATCCTCGCCGGCGATATAAGGGTGAACCTCCATTGCTACCGGGCCGGCGACATCGCCGCCGTGCTGTCGATCGCCAAGGAGTTCGGGTTCCGCATCGGCGCGGTCCATCACGCGACCGAGGCGTACAAAATCCCCGGTCTGTTGCGCGACGCCGGAACCTGCGCCGCGGTGTGGGCCGACTGGTGGGGGTTCAAGATGGAGGCGCAGGACGCGGTGCGCGCCGAGGCACCGATGCTCGAACGCGCGGGCGTGTGCGTGATGATGCATTCGGATTCGGCGGCCGACGGTCAGCGGCTGAACATCGCCGCCGCCAAGGCAGCCGCTGCGGGACAGCGGATCGGCATCGACATTCCGCCCGAACGCATGATCAAGTGGACGACGAGCAATCCCGCCAGGCTGCTGGGGATGGAAAAACGCATCGGCACGCTGGCACCCGGCTATCAGGCCGATGTCGTGCTGTGGTCGGGCAATCCGTTCAGCATCTATAGCAAGGCCGACCTGGTGTTGATCGACGGCGCGGTGGTCCGCGACCGGTCGAGACCGCCGGGCGAGCCGGTATCCGATTTCGAGATCGGCCGCGCGGGAGCGGGCCAATGAGGACGATGGCAAGCCTGATCGCGCTGATGGTCGCGACCCCCGCCGCGGCGCAAACGCTCGCCGTCACCCATGCCGAAGCCTGGACGATGGAAGGCGCCGAGCCCGTCAGGGACGCGACGATCGTCATCGAGAACGGCCGGATCGTATCGGTGACCGCGGCGGGCGGCGTTCCGCCCGGGGCGACGGTGATCGATGCGGGCGGCAAGCCCGTGACCCCGGGGCTGGTCAATGGTGCGACGCAGATCGGGCTGGTCGAGGTGTCGGGATCACCCGACACGCGCGACGACGCCTCGACCGATGAACGGACGCCCGGCTATGACCCGAGCCGCGCGCTCAATGGCAATTCGACGCTGGTCAGCCTCGCACGCGCCGATGGCGTCACGCGCGCACTCATCTATCCGTCGCCTTCACGCCATGCGCCGACGAGCGGCGAGCCGGTGTTCGCGCGACTTCGCGACGGGGTCGACATTCTCGATCGCGGCGGCATCGCACTCTATGCGGTGATCGGCGGCGGTGCGTGGGAGCGGCTGGGTGCGCGCGCGCAGCAATGGGCGGCACTGCGCAAGCTGCTGGGCGAGGCGAAGCGCGGTACGCCGCCGCCGGCCGAGACCGACAGGAAAAAGGACAAGCGTCGCAGTGGCGGGCCCGGCGGCCCGCGTGGTGGACCAGACGACACCATCCACGATGTCGTGGCGGGCAAGCTGCCGCTCGCCATCCAGACGCATCGCGAGTCCGACATCCGGCAGGCCGCAGCGCTCGCTTCCGACCTTGGGATCAAGGTGATCATCGTCGGCGGCACCGAGGCGTGGCGCGCGGCGGATATGCTCGCGGCGGCAAAGATCGCTGTCGTCCTCGACCCACAGGTCAATTTACCGCTCAATTTCGACCAGCTTGGCGCGCGGCGGGACAATGCCGCGATCCTGACGAGGGCAGGGGTGTCGATTGCGATCGGGCAGGCGGGCGGCGCCATTCACGCCAATTACAATGCGGGCATGGGCCTGCGCGAAGGCGCCGGAATCGCGGTCGCCAACGGGCTGCCCTATATCGAAGCACTTCGCGCGGTGACGGTGAACCCGCTCGCGATATGGGGCCGCGGCGGCGGGACGCTGGCGCCGGGCGCCGATGCCGACCTCGTCGTGTGGGACGGCGATCCGCTCGAACCGTCGACCAATGCCAGGAGCGTCATCATCGAAGGCCGGCAGGTGTCGAACTGGTCGCGGCAGGACATGCTCGCCGAACGCTACAAGGATGTGCGCTGAACCGCGGCGCTGATCGAACCAACAGATCGGCGCACGGCGCCGGCACCTGGAGAGAAGAATGACCCAGATTCCTGGAATGATCGGCGTGCCCGCGGACGGGGACGCCCCCCTCGACACGCGCCCCGCGATCCCGGCCCAGCTCGACCGCAAGACGCGCGCGCGCGCCGCGGTCGCGGGGTCGGCGGGCAATCTGATCGAATGGTACGACTTCTACGCCTATGCCTATACCGCGCTCTATTTTGCGTCGGCCTTCTTTCCCGAGGGCGATCGGACGGCACAGCTTTTGAACGTTGCCGCCATCTATGCGGCGGGTTTCCTGATCCGCCCGCTCGGTGGCTGGTTCTTCGGCCGTTACGCCGACCGCCACGGGCGCCGCGCGGCGATGATCGCATCGGTGCTGTTGATGGGCGCGGGGTCGCTGCTTGTTGCGGTGCTTCCGACCTATTCGACGATCGGCGCCGCGGCCCCGGCGCTGCTGCTCGTCGCGCGGTTGATGCAGGGGTTTTCGACCGGCGGCCAATATGGCGCGGCGGCGACATACCTCAGCGAGATCGCCGAGCCGGGGAAGCGGGGCTTTTACGCCTCGTTCCAGTTCGTGACGTTGATCGGCGGGCAATTGTTCGCGCTGCTGACGATCTTCCTGCTCCAGACCGCCATGTCGGACGAGGCGATCCGCGAATGGGGCTGGCGCATTCCGTTCATTCTGGGCGCGGTGCTGGCGGGCGTGTTCATCCTGTTTCGCGACGCGATGCACGAGACCGCCGAACCGGCAGGCAAGGGCGAGGATGCGGGGTCGCTCAAGACGCTCATGAAGCATCCGCGCGCGATGCTGACGGTGATGGCACTCAGCGCCGCAGGGGCGGTGACGCTCTATACTTTCACCACCTATATGCAGAAATATCTGGTCAACACCGCGGGCATGGACGTCGCGACGGCGAGCCGGATCATGCTCGTCGTCACTTTCGCCTTCCTGCTGCTCCAGCCCGTTCTCGGGATATTGTCGGACCGGATCGGGCGGCGAACCAACCTGTTGATCTTCAGTGGCGGAATGACCTTGTTCGCGGTGCCGCTGCTCGGCGCGATCGGTAAGGCGCAGACGGTTTGGGCCGCGGGACTGCTGGTGTTCGCTGCGCTCGCGATCATGAGCTTCTACACCTCGGTCTCGGGGCTCTTCAAAGCCGAGCTTTTCCCTGCCAGCGTGCGCGCGCTCGGCGTCGGGCTCGGCCATGCGATCGCGTCGGCGATCTTTGGCGGGACCGCCGAATATGCGGCGCTGCTGCTCAAGCAGATGGGGCATGAGCAGGCCTTTGCCTGGTATGTTTCCGCGATCTGCGCGGTCGCTTTCATCGTCGCGCTGCGGATGAAAGAGCCGCGCGCGCACGGCCATCTTCACTGATTAAGGGATGATCGATATGAATCACCGGCGCAGCCGAAGGGGCAGGAATATGAAGCGGGCGGTTTGGGCTGCATTGGGACTGGTTTCAGGACTCGCGCTTGCGATGCCTCCCGCGCAGGCTAAAGAGCCGACCGCGCTGCCGATGAAGCCCGCGCGCACACTCGATTATGAGGTGTCGAGCGGCACCTTCATGTCGCTGGCCATCTCGCCCGACGGCAAGACGATCCTTTTCGATATGCTCGGCGAAATCTATGCGGTGCCCGCGAAGGGCGGCCGCGCGGTGCCGGTCGCGACGGGTATGGCGTTCGAGGTCCAGCCGACCTTTTCGCCCGACGGCAAATGGATCGCCTATGTCAGCGACCGCTCGGGCGGCGACAATGTCTGGATCGCGCGCACCGACGGCAGCGGCGCGCGGCGGATTAGCGACGAGGATGACGGCGCGGTGCGCACCTCGCCCGAATGGAGCGCCGACGGCAAGTCGGTCTATGTCAGCCGCTATCGCATCCGCATCGACCGCTACGAATTGTGGCGCCATCCGGTTGATGGCGGGCCGGGCGAACTGGTCGCGCCCGCGAAGCTGAAGGACGACGCGCCGCGCGCGGCGTGGCAAAGCACACTCGGCGCCTCGGCATCGCGCGATGGCCAATATCTCTATTATGCGCGGCGCACCGGCGACCTGTCGTTCGACGAGCCGGTGCCCTGGACGATCGTCCGCCGTACCCTCGCGACCGGCGCCGAAGAGACGGTCATCGGCAGTTCGGGGGGGCGCGAGGCGGGGGGCGAAACCTTCTTCCGCCCCGCGATCTCGCCCGACGGCAAGCTGCTCGCTTATGCGACGCGGCGGATGGCCGAAACGCGGCTGCGTGTCCGCGAGCTTGCAACCGGCATCGACCGCGATCTGGGCCCGGCGCCGCTCGACCTGATGAACGGCGCGGCGTGGCTCGACCTCATTCCGCGCTACGGTTTCACGCCCGACAGCAAGGCGATCCTGATCGCCTGGCAGGGCAAGATCGAGCGCCGCCCGGTCGACGGGGCTGCGGTGACCCCCATCCCGTTCAAGGCGCGGCTGCAACTCGCGGTCGGCGCGAGCACGCGGATCGGCTTTCGCGAAGAGACGGGGCCGGTGCGCGCCAAATTGCTGCAGGGGACCAGTCCATCGCCCGACGGCAAGCGCGTCGCCTACGCAGCGCTCGGCAGCGTCTATGTACAGGCCGTCGATAGCGCCGCCGCGGTGCGACTGCCGATCACCGGCGACGCGCCGTCATTGCCCGACTGGAGCCCAGACGGGTCGCGCATCACCTATGTGACGTGGAGCGAGCAAGCGGGCGGGTCGGTGTGGACGATCGCCGCCGATGGCTCGGCTGCTCCGGTGCGGGTGAGCGATCTGCCGGCCTTTTACACCCACCCCGCTTTTACCCCCGACGGCACGACGATCCTCGCCGTGCGCTCCCCCGCCGCAGCGCGCCAGCAATCGAGCTTCGAATTCGGTACGGTGCGCCGGGGCGAGTTGGTAGCGATCCCGGCGGTGGGCGGTGCGGCGCGCGTGGTGACGCGCGGAACGCTGGGGCAGCGCCCGCATTTCGTGCGGGGCCAACCCGGCACCGCTTATATGGTCGGTGACGACGGGCTCGTCGCGATCGACCTCGCGAGCGGGGCGCAGCGTGCAGTCGCCAGCGTGAAGGCGCAGGGCTATTATTTCACCGATCAACCCGCTGACGCCGACGATATCCGCATCAGCCCCGACGGCAAATGGCTCGCCGCGCAGACGAGCGAACAGCTCTATGTGCTGCCGGTGCCCGCCGATCCGAAGGTGCCAGTCGACCTGACCGCGCCCGCCGGCCCCGCGCGCAAGGTCACCGACATGGGTGCCGATTTCTTCGATTGGCGCGCCGACGGCAGCCTGATCTGGTCGGTCGGCAATTATCTGCAAATGCTGCCCGATGCGGCGGCTTCGCTCCCGACCAGCCATGTCGAACTGGTCGCCGAATTGCCGCGCGCCCGGCTGGCGGGGAGCCTCCTGCTGCGCGGCGCGCGCGCGTTGACGATGGCGGATGGCGACAAGGCCGTCGAGGATGCCGACATCTTGATCACCGGCGACCGGATCGCCGCGATCGGTCCGCGCGGCAGCCTTGCAGTGCCCGCAGGCACCCCCGAGCGCGAGCTCGGCGGCAAGACCGTCACGCCCGGCTTCATCGACGACCATGATCATATCGGCGGCGTGCGCCGCAACGTCATCGGTTACGAGGAATGGGGGCTGCGCGCGCGGCTCGCCTTTGGCGTCACGACGTCGTTCGATCCTTCGACGCTCGGGATCGACCAGATTGCCTATCAGGATTTGATCGATGCGGGACTGGTCGTCGGGCCGCGGCTGCGCTCGACCGGCCCCGCGCTCTTTTCCAAGGAGCGTTTCACCTCGCTCGATCAGGTGCGCGCGGTGCTGCGCCGCTATCGCGATGCGTGGGGGCTGCGCAACATCAAGCAATATCGCGGCGAAAGTCGTGTCGTGCGGCAATGGATCGCGATGGCGGCGCGCGAGCAGGGGCTGCTTCCGACAACTGAGGGCAGTCATAATGCCAAGCTGATCCTCACGCAGATCCTCGACGGTTATGCCGGCAACGAACATGCGCTGCCGATCGCGCCCTTTGGCGAAGATGTCGTGAAGCTCTATCAATTGATGCGTACCAGCTATGTCTCGACCCTGCTCGTCAACACGAGTGGGCCGGCAGGGCGGCATTATTACGTCGCTAAATATGACCCGGCACTCGACCCCAAGGTGAAGCGTTTCTGGTCGCCATCCGCGATCGCGCACAAGCTGGGCCGGCGCGAATGGGCTTCGCTCGACGCGTCGCGCCTTCCGGCGCTGGCGGCGGATGCGGCGACGCTTGCCGAAAGCGGCGCCCTCGTCGGCATGGGATCGCACGGCGACGAGCCGGGCATCGGCTATCATTACGAGATGGAGGCGCATGTGCTCGGCGGCATGAAGCCGGCTGCGGTGCTCCATGCCGCCACCGCCGGCGCCGCCGAAACGATCGGCCGGCTCGGCGATATGGGCACGCTCGAACCCGGGAAATATGCCGACCTTGTCGTCTTCGACGCCGATCCGCTCGCCGACATCCGCAATACGAAATCGGTGAAGCTGGTGATGCGCGGCGGGCAGTTGTTCGATGCCGAAACGCTGAGCGAACTCTGGCCGGTCGAACGCAAGCTGCCCGCGCCGTGGTTCGCCGATGACGCGAAGAAAGCGCAGTGGCTGCCGGCTGAATGATGGGCGGGCGGCGCGTCGAGGCCGCGTGTCAGGCCGCGACGACGCCGCGATCGATCAGCGCGTCGATCTCCGCGTTGTCCATCCCGCTCCCGCGCAGGATCGCGCGGCTGTCCGCCCCCAGCGCCCGCGGGGCGACGTCCTGCTGCGGTTCGATCCCGTCGAACAGCACCGGCTGCGGAATGGTGCGAACGATCCCCTCGGGATAGGTTCCGGGGACGTCGAAAAAGCCGACCTCACTCAGATGAGGATCGTTCAGCAACGCCTTGAAATCGGGCACTTCGGAGCAGGGAATATCGCGCGCTGCCAGCGCCGCCATCCACTCGGCTGTGGTTCGGGCCGACAGGCTCTCGGCGACCAGCGCATAAAGTTCGTCGATATGCGCCGGCCGCTGCCGCGGGTCGCGGAACCACTCCTGTTCGGCGACATCTTCGCGCCCGGTCTCGGCCAGGAAGGCGCGCCATTGCCGGTCGGTATAGGGCAGCACGGCGATCCAGCCATCAAGGGTGCGAAAGGGGCGACGATGGGCCGACAGGATGCGCGGATAGCCGACGGCTCCGTCGTCGGCGAAGGTCGCGCCGGCAAGATGTTCGTTGAGGAGGAAGGCGGTGAGCGCCTCGAACATCGGCACCTCGACCTTGATCGGTCCTTCGCGTCCGTTCGCGCGCGCGAGCAGCGCGGCAAGGATGCCATAAACGGCATGCAGCGCCGCGACCTTGTCGGCGAGGATCGTCGGGACAAAGCGCGGATCGCCGCCCGTCGCGGTGCCGAGCCCGGCGATGCCGCTCGCCGCCTGGATGATGTCGTCGAACGCGGGGCGGTCGCGATAGGGGCCGCGCTGTCCGAAACCGATCGCGGCGCAGTGGACGATGCGCGGGTTGATTTGGGCAACCGCCTCGAAACCCAGCCCCAGCCGTTGGGCCGCATCGACGCGCATGTTGTGGAACAGCACATCGGCGGTCCCGATCAGCCGCGCCAGCGCCGCGCGGCCTTCGGGCGCCTTGAGGTCGATAGCGAGCATCTGCTTGTTGCGGTTGTTGTTCACGAACAGCGCGCCGCCGCCTGCTCCCTGTGGATGGGCATCGCGCGCGATGTCGCCTTCGAGCGGCTCGACCTTGATCACCTCGGCGCCAAGGTCGGCGAGCAACTGGCCCGCATAGGGGCCGAGGACGACCGCGCCGACCTCGATAATCCGGGTCCCCTGCAGCAACGGGATCATGCGACGAGACCTCCTTTTCCCAAATCGATTTTCAGCATCGGAGGTATAGCGCGGAACGGAAGCGGCGTGCGGTCCAGCGCGACGCCGCGCGACGGGACCATCTTATGGCACCCCTATGAAGTTTGGCCTTGACGAGTTCGGATGTATGGGAAGTCTCGACCACACCGACGGTCGTGCTCTGACCGCGCCGGATGGGCCCCTTTTATTCTGTATTGCCCCTGTGACAGCGTGGTGACAGCCGGGTGCCGCACCATGCGGCCGTGATCGAAAGATATGGGGAGTGACGCCGTGAATGAGATGAATGTGACGCGGCGGCGGGCCGGGCAGCTTGTGATGGGCGCCAGCGCCTTTGTGATGCTCGGCGGCTGTGTCGAGCGTCTCGGCCGCGTCTCGGCGGCGCCCCCCGGCGTCGGTCCGGTCCAGCCCGACACTTATAAGGACGGCCTGCTGCGCAGTACGCCCGAGGCACAGGGTGTGTCGTCCGATGCGATCCTCGCCTTCCTCGCCGACGTCGAAGGCGCGGGGCTCGAGGTTCATTCCTTCATGCTCATGCGTAACCGCCATGTCGTCGCCGAAGGATGGTGGTGGCCCTATTCGCCCAGCCGAATCCATGCGACGCACTCGCTGACCAAGAGCGCCACCGCAGTTGCCGTTGGCCTTGCGATCGACGAGGGGCGCTTTGGCTTCGACGACAAGGTCGTGTCCTTCTTCCCCGAATATGTGCCCGCCGACGCCAGCGAGAATATGCGCGCGATGACGGTGCGCAACTTGCTGACGATGCAGTGCGGGCACGATGCGGAAACATCGGGTTCGGTGTGGCGGCCGATCGAGACGCCATGGGCGGCCGAATTCTTCAAAATCCCGGTGGTGCATCAGCCGGGCGGGCATTTCCAATATACCAGCGCGGCCAGCTTCATGCTCTCGGCGATCGTCGGCAAGACCACGGGCCAGTCGATGGCGGACTACCTCAAGCCGCGTTTCTTCGAACCGATGGGCATCGACCGCTGGCATTGGGACACCAGCCCCGGCGGCGTTAGCCCCGGCGGCAACGGGTTGACGTGGAATACGGCGGCGTCGCTCAAGCTCGGTGCGCTTCACGCCGCTGGCGGCGAATGGAACGGCCATCGCATCCTTTCCGAAAAATGGGTGCAGGCCGCGACGACGCGGCAGACGGCGGGCGATAATGACGGCGCCTATGGCTATCAATGGTGGATGGGGCCTGGGAAATCCTATCTGGCGCTCGGCAAGTTCAGCCAATTCTCGATCGTTTTCCCCGAACATAATGCCGTTCTCGCGATTTTTTCGGCGATCGACCGCAGCAAGATGATCAAGCCCTTTATCTGGAAACATTTCCCCGCGGCCTTCGCCGCGAACAAGCTGCCGGCCGATCCCGACGCCGTGGTGCTCAAGCGCAAGACGGCGGGCCTGCGGCTGTTGCCCGCGCTCGCGGGAAGCAATCTGCCGGTCCCGCCGGGCATCAGCGGCAAGCGGCTGATGGTCGAGACGAACGATCAGGATGTCGAATGGCTGTCATTCGATTTTGCCGGCGATCGCTGCACCTACCGGATGCGCGACGCGCACGGCGAGCATGCCGTCACCGCGGGCTTCGCCGACTATCTCGAACAGGATACGAGCATGACGGGCAACCGGCTGCACCATGAATATCGCCCGCCGAGCCAGCGCGTCGTCGCGGGTGCGCGCTGGACTTCGCCGCAGACGCTGGAGATGACCTGGCAGTTCGTCGAAACGGCCTTCCGCGACACGCTCGTCTGCACCTTCGCGGGCGACGGCGGCGTGACGGTCGATCGCAGCGTGAACGTCAATTCGGCCGAGATGCGGTTGCCGACCCTGAAGGGCCGGATCGGCTAATCGAACCAGATCGAAGGTGCTGACCTGACACCAGCACCCGAAATCCTTCCCCCGGCGCACGGCGCGCCGGGGGTTTTTTCGTTGCGAAGGCCAGTCCATCGGTCTGGAAACATTGCCGGAAAAGACTCTCTGTCCCGTGACAGCAGCATGACAGGCATCGCCTCTTAGCCAGAGCATGAAACAAGGTGCACGATGAAACAGGCACCTGTAATCGAGACGGGGATGATGCTCACACTTCTGGCATTTTTGATGGTCGCCACGTTCATGACGCTGATCATGACGAAGCGGCTGTCGGCACTGATCGCACTGATCGTCGTCCCGACGATCTTTGCGCTGATCGCCGGCTTTGGCGCAGGGCTCGGCGAGATGATGCTGACGGGGGTCCGCGACCTGGCGCCGACGGGCGTGATGCTGCTCTTCGCGATCCTCTATTTCGGGCTCATGATCGACGTCGGGCTGTTCGATCCGCTGGTGAAGACGATCGTCCGCATCGTCCATGGCGACCCGATGCGCATCTGCATCGGCACCGCGGTGATGACATTGATCGTCGCGCTCGATGGCGACGGCACCACCACGTACATGATCACCGTCTCGGCGCTGCTGCCGCTCTATCGCCATATGAAAATGGACGTCCGCATCATGGCGTGCCTGATCATGATGTCGGTCGCGGTGATGAATGTCGTTCCGTGGGGCGGCCCGACGACACGCGCCGCGCTCGCTCTGGGGGTCGATCCGCGCGCGCTGTTCGTCTCGCTGATCCCGGCGATGATCACCACCGCGATCTGGGTCCTGTTCGTCGCGTGGGTCTTTGGCCGCCGCGAACGCAAGCGGCTGGCGATGCTGCCGGCCGACGCGGTCGACGAGGATGCGACGGGCGAGGAAGTGATCCGCGAACAGATGGATGGCGACGACCATCGCCGTCCGGGGCTCTTCTGGTTCAACCTCGCGCTCACCCTCGGCCTGCTCGGCCTGCTGATCGGTGGTTCGATCCCGCTCGTCATCCTGTTCATGGGTGCCTTCGCGATCGCGGCGGCGGTCAACTATCCCAATCTTCAACAGCAGAAGGATCGCATCGCGGCGCACGCGGGCAATGCGATGGCGACCGTCAGCCTCGTGTTCGCGGCGGGTATCTTCACCGGCATCTTGTCGGGGACGAAGATGGTCGATGCGATGGCGGGGTCGGTGGTCGCGGTCATCCCCGATGCGCTGGGCCCCTATATGGCGCCGATCACCGCGCTGATCAGCATGCCCTTCACGGTGCTGATCTCGAACGACGCCTTCTATTTCGGCATGCTGCCCATTCTCGCCGCGACGGGGACCGAATATGGCGTGACGCCGATGGAAATGGCGCGCGCGTCACTCGTCGGACAGCAAATCCATTTGCTCAGCCCGCTCGTCGCCTCGACCTATCTGCTCGTCGGCATGTCGGGCATCGAGCTGGGCGATCATCAGAAATATATCTTCCGCTGGGCGGTCGGCGCATGCTTCGTCTTCATGGCGACATGCCTGTTGACCGGCATATTCCCGCTCCACGCTGGATGACGCGGCGGACGCTATTTTTTGGGCGTGCCGACCGCGGCGTGCCATTGGTTCATGATACGGCGGCGTTTCATCTGATCGAGATTGGCGATCAGCGCCGGACCGATGCGCAAGGTGCGCGCGGCGCTGGCGGGCGCGCGGGCACCCGCCCGGGCGCGCACATCGGCGCGCACGGGGGTCATATAGCGATAGGAAAGCTGGGCCTGACCCGCACGCGACAGCATGAAATCGAGGAACAGCTTCGCGGCGTTGGGATGCCGTGCCTGATCGGGAATGATCGCGATCCGCGACATGATCAGCGTATAGTCGCTCGGCATCACGACGCCGATGTTCGCATCGTGCGACTGGCGTTCGAGCGCATAGGAACCGATCATATTGTAGACGAAGGCCAGCCGCCCGTCGCCGAGCCGCGTCAGCATTTCCGAACTGGTGGGATAGGTCGTGACCTTCGTCTGTCCCAGCGCCGCCATCAACGGCACGGTGTCGCGGCTGACCTGCAGGTCTTGGCTCAGGAACAGATAGCCGGCGCTCGACCGGGCGGGGTCATAGGTGGCGATGCGCCCGCGGTAATAGCGCGCCTTGGCGCGGAGCAGGCGGGTGAGGTCGGCGTGGGTGCGCGGCACGTCGGCGGCGGGCACCAGCTTGCGGTTATAGGCGAAGACGACGGGCTCGGCGGTCGTGCCCCACGCTTCGTTCTTCCACACCGCCCACGGCGGCAGATACGGTTTTTCGGGCGAGGCATAGGCCTGCGCATAGCCGTCGTTGACCAGCTTGGTCTGCAGATCCATCGCCGCGCTCCACAACAGGTCGGCGCCGGGCCGCTTCGCGCGCGCTTCGGCGATGACGCGGTTGTGCAGGACCGCCGTGGTGATTTCGCGATAATCGACGCGGACGAAGGGATAGCGTTTCTCGAACGCGGCGATCAGGCCAGCCGCCTCGCGCCGGTCGGTCGTCGAATAGACAACCAGCGTCCGTTCGGCGCGCGCCGCGTCCATGATCGTTCGATAGGAGCGCGGATAGCCTTTCGGCGGATCGCTGAGCGGCTTGGCGGCAGAGGTGAGCAGCGCCGGGCCGAGGAGCGCCAGCAAGAGTGTTGCTGCAAACTTCCTTCGCCCCGCGAAATGCACCACGTGTTCTTCTCCCCAATTTCGCTTATGTTTATGGCCAAGGGAAACATGGTCAACCTGTCAACCGGCTGTCACGGATCGAGACAATGGCGCGCATATTACTGATCGAAGACGATGCCGCTCTGTCGCGTGGGCTGGTCGCGGCGCTGACGGCCGAGGGCTATTCGGTCGATCCCGCGCCTGATGGGGCGTCGGCGCTGATGATGGCGTCGGACGAGCCCTATGCGATTATCACGCTCGACGTCGGGCTTCCCGACATGTCGGGGTTCGATGTGCTGAAATCGCTCCGCGCCAAAGGCTGTCATGCGCCGGTGCTGATCCTGACCGCGCGCGACGAGATCGACGACCGGGTGAGGGGCCTCGACCTTGGCGCCGACGATTATCTGCTGAAACCCTTCGAGCCGCGCGAGCTCGCCGCGCGCATCCGCGCGCTGCTGCGGCGGCCGCAGGTCGATCCGGCGCCGGTTATCCGCGTCGGTAAGCTCGAATTCGACCGTTCGCACCATGTCGCGCGAATCGACGGGCGCGACCTCGACCTCCGCCGCCGCGAATGGGTCGTGCTCGAACGGCTGCTCTCGCGCGTCGGGCAGGTAGTGTCGAAGGACCGGCTGGCGTCCGAGGTCTTCGGCTATGACGAGCCCGTCGCGCCCAATGCGATCGAGGTCTATATCGCCCGGCTGCGCAAGAAGCTCGAACCCGATGGCCCGACGATCCGGACGCTGCGCGGCCTTGGCTATCTGATGGAAGACGAATAGGTGCCCGCGCGGCGCGTCAGTTCGATCACACGCCGGATGATGGTGGGGATGGGGTTCCCGTTGGCCGCGCTCGCGCTGCTGCTCGGCGTCGGCGGTGCGGTGACGATCAACGAAGTCGTCGAGGGCGTGAACGACCGCCTGCTCGGCGCCTCCGCGCGCGCGATCGCCGAAACGCTTGCACTCGAAAATGACGAGGTGACGCTCGACCTGCCGGCGTCGGCGCTCGGCATGCTCGAAAACGACGCGCGCGATAATGTCTATTACAGCGTGTGGGCGAACGGCGAATTGCTCACGGGCTATCCCGACCTTCCGCGTGTCAGCACGCTGCCCGACGACGATGGCGAGATGGTCTATCAATATGCCTATTATCGCGATTATCGCATCCGCATCGCCGCGGTCGCACGCAAGGTCCCACGGATCAACCGGCCGGTCATCGTCGAAGTCGCCGAAACGCTCGAGGCGCGCCACGCGCTGCGCGACCGGATGCTCGTCGCGCTCGCCATCCTCGAAGTGTTGCTGATCGCCGTGTCGCTCGGACTGTTGCCGCTCGCGGTGCGCTGGGGGCTCGCGCCGCTCAAGCGCGTGCTGAGCGCGATGGGGACGCGGCGCGAGGCCGATTTCACGCCTTTGTCGCTCGACTATGTGCCGGTCGAACTGCGCGGGCTCGTCGGCGCGTTCAACGGCCTGCTCGGGCGCCTCGACGCCGCGATGCAGGGGATCCGGCGGTTCACCGCCGATGCGTCGCACCAGATGCGCACGCCGCTGTCGATCCTGCGCGCGCATGTCGCGGCACTGCGCTCGGCAAAGCTGCCCGCAGGGCCGGCGCAGCAGTCGCTCACCGACATCGACGCCGCGACGGGGCGGCTCCAGCGCCTGCTCACCCAGCTTCTCGCCCTCGCGCGCGCCGAGGGCGCACGCGAGGGCGGGCCCGATCTGCGGCGGCCCGCCGACCTTGCCGAAATCGCACGCGCCGCGAGCGTCGAACATGCACCGCAAGCGGTGAAGATGGGGATCGACCTGCATTTCGAGGCGCCCGAACAGGCGGTCGCGATCCTCTCGCAACCCGATCTGGCGGGCGAGCTTGTCGGCAATCTGATCGACAATGCGATCCGCTACAATCGCGCCAAGGGCGTGGTCACGGTGACGGTGCTGGGCGACGGCGCCGTGATCGTCGAGGACGAAGGTCCCGGCATTCCGCCCGATGCCCGCGCGACGGCGTTCGAGCGGTTCGGGCGGCTGGCGCCCGATCGCGGGCGCGAGGGCAGCGGGCTGGGGCTGGCGATCGTGCGCGCGCTGGCCGACAGCCTTGGCGCAGAGGTCGAACTCGCCGACCGCGGCGCCCTGCCGGGGCTCCGCGTAACCGTCCGTTTTCCGACGGTTTCGACGGGCGTCGACACGACTTCATAACCTGTCAGCAACGTGACAGCGCCGTGACAGGAAGGCGGCATAGTCTCTCCCCATAAGCATCGCCCGGAAAGGGCGAGCGCGGGACGCAGCCCGCACATCAGTCTTGTTAGACCTTCTGGGAGGGAGCTTTTCGTGCGTCCATTCGGCGTCATTCGCAACTCATTGTCACACGCGGCGCTCGCCGCCTGCCTGCTGCTGCCCGTCTCGGCGCAGGCGCAGACCGATGCCGGCCGCGACCGGTTTCGCGAAACCTATAAGGAACTGATCGAGACCGACACCTCGCTCTCGAACGGCGATTGCACCCTTGCTTCGAACCGGATGAAGGCGCGGCTCGTCGCGGCGGGTTATCCCGAAAATCAGTTCCGCGTCGTCGTTCCCGAGAAGTTCCCGAAATTCGGCAATCTTGTCGGTGAAATCTCCGGCAGCGACCCCAAGGCGCCGGCAATCCTGCTCGTCGCGCATATCGACGTCGTCGAGGCGAAGCGCGAGGATTGGGAGCGCGACCCGTTCAAGCTGGTCGAGGAAAATGGCTATTTCTTTGCGCGCGGCGCGATCGATGACAAGGCGATGGCGTCGATCTTCGTCGACTCGCTGGTCCGCTACCGCGAAGAGAAGTTCAAGCCGCGCCGCACGATCAAGCTCGCGCTGACGTGCGGCGAGGAGACCGACGTCGTGTTCGACGGGGTCGAATATCTGCTCGCGACCGAGCCCGACACGCTGAAGGCGGGCTTCGCGATCAACGAGGGCGGCAAGGGCTGGCTCGACGACAAAGGCGCGCCGCGCACCTTCGGCATCCAGGTGGGCGAAAAAGTCTATCAGGACTTCACGCTCGCGACGACGGGACCGGGCGGGCACAGCGCGCGGCCGCACCCCGACAATCCGATCACCCGGCTGTCGGAAGCGCTGGCGCGCGTGGGCAATTATCACTTCCCCGCGATGCCCGGCGATGCTGTGCGCAATTTCTTTGCCCGCTCGGCGCCGCTCTATCCGGGCGAGAAGGGCGATGCGATGCGCCTCGCCGGTGCGGGCAAGGACGATGCCGCGGCGCTCGAGCTTTTGAGCAAGGCCGATCCGGTCTGGAATGCGATGATCCGCACCACATGCACAAACACGCAGGTGACGGGCGGCCATGCGCATAATGCCGTGCCGCAACGCGCCGAGGCGAACGTCAATTGCCGCATCCTGCCGGGCACGAGCATCGATACGATCCACAAGGCGTTGACCCAGGTCGTCGCCGATCCGCGAATTTCGGTCGAACCCTTCGATGAACCCAGCCCGGTGCCGCCGCCGCCGCCGCTCACCCCCGAAATCATGAAGCCGGTGGAAAAGCTGGTGGCCGAAATGTGGCCCGGCGTGCCGGTGATCCCGAATATCAGCACCGGCGCGACCGACGGCCGTTTCCTGAACAGCGCAGGCATCCCGACCTATGGCATTTCGGCGATTTTCGTCGATCCCGACGGCAATGGCGTCCACGGGCTCAACGAACGCGTGCGTGTGAAGTCGCTCTATGACGCGCGCCAGTTCCTCTATCGTCTCGTCAAGACCTACTCGAGCGCGCGATGAAGGCACTGAAGCCCCAATTTCTCAAGCTTCACCGCTGGGTCGGCCTGACCCTCGCGGTGTTGCTGACGATTCAGGGGCTCAGCGGGATGTCGCTCGTCTTTCGCGACGAGATCGACCGGGTGATCCATCCGGCGCTGGTGGTCGAACCGGAGGCCCGCCGCGTGCCCGTCCAAGCGTTGATGGACGCCGTCGAGGCATGGCATCCGGGCGTACCGGTCAGCCGCGCCGAATTTCCGGCGTGGGACGACGGTGCGGTGCTGTTCAAGCTGACCGCGAAGGACGGAACGCGCTGGCTGACCGCGGTCGATCCCTATCGCGGCGTGATCGTCCGCGACGGGTCGCTCGCGGCATGGCCGGGCGAATGGATGTTCCTGATCCACGACAGCCTGCTCGCAGGTCCGTTCGGCGAAACCATCGTCGGGATCGAGGGCCTTGGCCTCCTGTTTCTCGCGCTAACGGGCCCCCTCGTATGGTGGCCTGGGCGCAAGCGGTTGAAGCAGGGATTCAAGCTGATCACCGACCGGGGCGCCGATCTCAAATGGCGCACCTTGCACCGTGCAGTCGGCGCGTCGATTGCTGTCGTGCTTGTGATGTCGGCGACGACTGGCGTGCTGATGGTCTGGAAGCCCGAGTTTCGCGACGTGCTTCGCATCGTCACGCCGGTGACTGACAAGCCGACGCCGAAAGTCGGCGAGCAATCCGGCGCGACGATGGTGCCGCTCGACCGGCTGGTGGCAAAGGCGCGCGCCGAATATGGCGCAACAGCGCTTCGCCAGATCCGTTTTTCCGACGAAGGTCGCGTCGCGGCGATCTTCCTCGAAAGCGACCTCACGGTCCGCGCCGAGGGCGCCAAGCAAATCTATTACAGCCGCTACGACGGCAGCGACGTTGGCCATTATGTCTCGGGGGCGCTGCCCGTGGGGACCGAGATCGTCGACTGGTTGATCACGCTCCATACGGGCATGTTCGGCGGCACGGCCACCCGCCTGCTCATGCTGATCGCGGGCGCCACGCTCGCCGGGCTTTCGGCGAGCGGGCTGTGGCTCTGGTTTTCGCGCACGTCGCGCCAGCGCAAGCGGGCGCCGGCAGCGCGCGCGCACGCGATGGCGGAGGGCGTCTGATGCGTGTCGTCCGCCCGATCGAAACACGCGACCTTACGGCGCTCGTCGACCTTGCCGACAGCCTCGGCCCGGGCATGACGACGCTGCCCGCCGACCGCACCGCGCTCGCCGAAAAGGTGGAGCGGTCGGTCGCCAGCTTTGCCGGAAACATCGATCGCGCCGACGCGCATTATATGCTGGTGCTCGAGGATGCCGAGGGACGGCTGCTCGGGACCTCGGCGCTCTATCCCTCGGTCGGTGCGCCCTTCGGCTTCTTTTCGTACAAGCGTATCCGGCTCGTCCAGCGCAGCCAGGCAGTCGGCGCGAGCTGCGACGTCGAGATGCTGACGCTCGCCAATGATTATACGGGCACGACCGAGGTCGGGACGCTCGCGGTCCGGCCGAGCGAGAAGGGGAGCGGCGCCGGACGCCTGCTTGCACGCGCGCGCTACATGCTGGTCGCGACGCGGCCCGACCTGTTCGCGCCGCTTTTGATGGCGGAAATGCGCGGTTGGCAGGATGCGAACGGCCGCAATCCGTTCTGGGATGCGGTCGGCGCGCGCTTCTTCAACATGGATTTCGCCACCGCCGACCGGCTGAGCGCGGTGCGCGGCGCCGATTTCATCGCCGACCTGCTGCCCAAGCACCCGATCTATATCGACCTGCTCCCCGACGCGGCACGCGCGGTGATCGGCCGCCCGCACGATGCCAGCGCGCCGGCACGGGCGATGCTGATGCAGGAGGGCTTTCGTTACGAAGGCTATGTCGATGTGTTCGACGTCGGGCCGCAGGTGCATTGCGACCGCGACCAGATCGCCACCGTGCGGCAGTCGCGCTGCGGCCTTCCGGTGACAATCTCGCCCAATTTTGCGCCCGGCGCGCGCGACTATCTGGTCTGTACCGGCGACCTCAACCGCTTCCGCGTCACGCTGGCCGCGGCGCGCCCCGCTCCGGGCGAGATTGCGCTCGGCGACGATGTGGTCCGCGCGCTCGGCGCCGATCGCGGCGAGCAGCTCCGCTCCTCGCCCGCAGGGCTGGACATGGTCGCATGACCGCGCGGCGATCAACGTTGCCCGGCCGCCTCGGCGAGAATCCATTCGCGCAGCCGCGCGAAGCGGGGGTTGTTCAGCCGTTCGGCCGGATAGACGAGATAATAGGCGGCCTCGCCGACCACCGCCTGATCGAAGGGGCAGACAAGTGCGCCCGTCTCGAGTTCGGGCTCGATCATGAAACTGGGCAGCAGCGCGACGCCGGCGCCGCTGGCGGCGGCCTGCGCCAGCATCAGGAAATGTTCGAAGGTCGGACCGGCGATCATACGGTCGACGGGCACGCCCATATGGTGCAGCCACAAACGCCACGCATCGCGGCGCTCCGCCTGCACGAGCAGCGGGAATTGCAGCAGGTCGCGCGGCGCCGCCACGGGATGTTCTTCGAGCAGGCGCGGCGCGATCACCGGGATGGCGCGTTCGCGAAACAAGAGGTCGTGCTCGGCGCCGGGCCAGGTCGGGAGGCCGTAGTGGATCGCGGCGTCGAACCCGTCTTCGTCGAAATCAAACTCGTGCGTGCGCGCGGCGAACTCGATCTCCAGATCGGGCATGTCGCGGGTCAGCTGGCCCAGCTTCGGCCCCAGCCAGCGCATGCCAAAAGTCGGCAGCGTCGCGATGCGCAGCACCATTTCGGCGGGCTCGGCGAGCGCCCGCGCGGTTGCGACACGGATCGCCGCGAGCGCCGGGCCGATCGCATCGGCATAGGCGCGGCCATCGGCACTCAGCTGAACGCGGCGGCCGTTGCGGTCGAACAGCGAGGTTTGCAGCCACTCTTCGAGCGTCGCGACCTGCCGGCTCACCGCGCTCTGCGTCAGGCCGATTTCCGCGGCGGCTTTGGAGAAACTGCCATGGCGCGCGGCGGCCATGAAAGAGTGAAGTGCGGCCATCGGCGGCAGCAAGCGGCGGGCGTGCTCGTTCATGAGCAAACGTCATACTTAAACATGAAAAGATCGCAAGACGCGACGCGCAAAATATGAAATTCAAAAGGGTTTTGGTAGGGAAAAACGCGAAAAGCGCCCCCTCAATTGCAAGTCCAGGGAATTTGGAGGGAAGTTGTTATGATCAAGATGCATAAATCACTGTTGTTTGCCGGTGCCGCGCTCGGCGCGGTTCTGGCCCCGTCGGCAGCCTTCGCGCAGGAGGCCGATGCGGCCCCCGAAGCCGAAACCTCGGGCCTCGAGGAAATCGTCGTCACCGCCGACCGTACCGGCACCGAAGCGGTTCAGGTCGGCAGCTTTCGCGGCGCGCGCCAGCTTGACGTGCCGCTGACGATCTCGGTCATCCCGAAGACGCTGCTCGAAAGCCAGCAGGCGGTCACGCTCAGCGATGCACTCCGCAACTCGGCGGGGGTCACCAGCTCGCAGATCACCTCGACCTTCTACAGCAGCCTCGCGATCCGCGGCATCGACGTCGACAACCGCGGCAATTATCGCCTCAACGGCTCGCTGCCGATCGTCAACCTCGTCGGCCTGCCGCTCGAGAACAAGGAACGTGTCGAGGCGCTGAAGGGCGCGTCGGCGCTCTATTACGGCTTCACCACGCCGTCGGGCATCATCAACATGGTGATGGAGCGTCCGACCGAAACGCCGACCTTCTCGGGATCGATCTTCGGCAATGCGCACGGCCAGATCGGCGGCAGCGCCGACTATGGCAACACCTTCGGCGACGGCCTGTTCGGCGCGCGCCTCAATGCCGTCTATGCGCATCTCGATTCAGGCATCGACAATACCGCGGGCCGGCGCTCGCTGGTCAGCGGCGCGTTCGATTTGAAGCCGACCGATAACCTCACCATCTCGTTCGACGCCGAATATATTTCGAACCGCGCCGGCGAGCCCGCGACCTATCGCTTTGCGACGAAGACGCCGCAGACGGTGGGCACGCCCAACCCGACTGCCGCCTTGCCGGTTTTCCGCAGCAACAAGCTGAACTTCGGCGCCGGCGACTGGATGCGGACGCGCGCGACCGAAACCAATCTGTTGCTCGCCGCGCGCTGGAAATTTGCGGACAACTGGGAATTGAGCGGCAGCGTCGGCCAGTCCGACTCCTTCCGCTATCGCAAGTCGGGCTTCATCGATTTCGGCGCTCCGCTCGGCGGCGATCGCTATACGCTGACCGTCGGCAATGCGCCGCGCGAACGCAACCTCAACAAGAATATCCGCGCCGAACTGGCGGGTGTGATCGACCTGGGGTTCGTGAAGAACAATATCCTGATCGGCGCGTCGCAGAATGTCCGCAACCGCGACAATCCGAACACGATCAACGCGACCTTTGTCCAGAATATCGCCGATCCGCTCGATTTCACCGAAGTGCCCTTCGCCAACCCGAACTATGGCGCCAACGACAGCCGCAAGGTGCAGGTCAACGACATCGGCTTCTATGTCTTCAACCGCGTCAGCATCGGCTCGTTCCTCGACCTGCTCGGCGGCGTGCGCTTCTCCGACTATACCGAAAAGCAGCGCGTGACGGGCGTCGAGACCTTCTCGGGCAAGCCGACCTCCTTCTCCTATGGCGCGGTGGTCAAGCCGTTCCGCTCGCTCAGCATCTACGGCACCTATATCGAGGGCCTCGAAGCGACACCGCTCGCGCCGACGACCGCGAACAATTCGGGCGCGATCCTGCCGCCGTCGGAAAGCCGCCAATATGAAGCGGGCATCAAATATGAACCGAAGCGCGGTGTCCTGCTCACCGCGAGCTATTTCGACATCAACCGCGGCGCGGCGTTCGTGAACGGCAACAATGATTATGTGAAGGACGGTCGCCAAGTCTATCGCGGCTTCGAATTCAGCGCGACTGGCCAGGTTACGCCCGAACTGACGGTCTATGCGACCGGCCTGCTGCTGAACGCGAAGTATAAGGAAGGACAGGACACCGTCTTGCTGTCGTCGGGCGGCCTGCCGACCTACCTCAATACGGCAACCAATCGCTGCACGACCGCCGTGCCCGGCGCGAACGCCGCAGCCTTGCGGTGTCAGGCGACGAGCAATGTCGGCAACCGCGTCGACGGCGCGCCACGATCGACCTTCTCGCTTGCGGCGGATTACCGGTTCACGTCGTTCGTCCCGGGGCTGATTGTCAACGCCGCCGCCTATCATGTCGGCAAGCGTCCGCTCAACCCGCAGAACTATATCATGGTGCCAAGCTACACGACCTACAATCTGGGTCTCGGCTACAACACCGAGGTGGCGGGAACCGACACAACCTTCCGCCTGACGTGGGAAAATGTCGGCGACAAGCGTTACTGGGGGACCACCGGCCTGGACTTCCTGGCGCAGGGCGCGCCGTCCACGGTGAAGTTCTCGGTCACGACGAACTTCTAGGCTTGAAAGGCGGTAGTCGAGGCTCGACCGCCCTGTCGTGCCGCGGACGGAGGGGGAACCGTCCGCGGCACCGCACGATCAAAGAGCCTTTCTGAAGTCAGTTTTCGCGCACCGGCCTGCCGGCGGCGGTCCTTTTGCCATGCGCGAAAGGCTGCCGGAACGCGCGAGGGTAAAACAAGTGGAAGGGGTTGGACTATGACGCATATGCCTAAATCGCTGTTTCTCGCCGGCGCTGCTTTCGGTGCGCTTCTTGCGCCGTGCGCCGCCTTTGCGCAGGACGGCGGCGCGACCAGCGAACGCGACGGACCGGCGCTCGACGAGATCGTCGTCACCGCCGACAAGACGGGCACCGAACTGGTCCAGGTCGGCAGCTTTCGCGGTGCGAAGCAGCTCGATACCCCGCTGACCATCGCGGTCATCCCGCGCGACGTGCTCGACACGCAGCAGTCGACCAGCCTGATCGACGCGCTGCGCAACACCGCGGGTGTGACCACCGCCGAAACCGCGCCGACGGTCTACAACAATCTCGCGATCCGCGGCATCCTTGTCGAGAACCGCGGCAACTACCGCCTCAACGGCACGCTGCCGATCATCAACCTCACCGACCTGCCGCTCGAGGACAAGGAACGCGTCGAGGCGTTGAAGGGCGCGTCGGCGCTCTATTATGGCTTCACGACGCCGTCGGGCATCATCAACCTGACGATGAAGCGGCCGACGCAGGATCCGCTGCTCGCGCTGAAGGTCTTCGGCAACAGCCATGGCCGGATCGGCGGGCATGTCGACTTCGGCGGCACGACGGGCATCCTCGGCTATCGCATCAATGCCGTATACGACCGCCCCGATTCGGGCATCGACCATACGCGCGGGACCCGCACGCTGATCGCGGGGTCGTTCGACATCAAGCCGACCGACAATCTGACGATCCAGCTCGACGGCGAGCATATCTTCAAGAAGATCAACGAGCCCGGCATCTATCGCTTCATTTCGGTGCCGGCGGCGACGCCAACCAATCTCAATCCGGAGATCGCTATTCCGGACCTGATCGATCCCAGCACCAATTTCGGTCCCGACTGGGCGTTCAACCGCACCGAGTCGACCAACCTGCTCGGCAAGGCGATCTGGAAGTTCAGCCAGGCATGGGAAATCGTTGCGAGCGCGGGCATCTCGCAGCTTGAGCGTGCGCGTCACTTCAACACGATCGATCCGAATGTGATCAACACCAATCCGGCGACGGGCCCGGTCGGCGAATCCCCGCTGTCGATCA
The DNA here is from genome assembly GCF_023197165.1 of Sphingopyxis sp. MSC1_008. Lineage (GTDB taxonomy): Bacteria > Pseudomonadota > Alphaproteobacteria > Sphingomonadales > Sphingomonadaceae > Sphingopyxis. The sequence continues at coordinate 161,213 of NZ_JALPRD010000005.1, read as the reverse complement.
GCTATCAGCCCGTCGCGAAGTTCAAGAACCAGAATTACCGGATCGAGATTGCGGGCGCATTCGACACCTTTGGCGTCGAACATGAACTGCTGATCGGCGGGTCGATCAACATCCGTGCGAACCGCTCGTCGGCCAGCACGGCGCAGACCTGTTTCTACAGCGCGACGGGTGCGCTGCTCGGCGCGGGTTTCCCGACGACGCCGATCCCGGCGGGTGCGACACGGCAAACCTGCCGCCAGAGCATCACCGACCCGCACGACATTCCGCAGCTCGGCGAGCCGCTTGCGGGGCAGAATAATCCGACGCAGATCACCGACAAGGGGATCTTCGTGTTCGACCGCATGAAGATTTCCGAATGGCTCCAGATCCTCGGCGGGGTCCGCATTTCCAAATATCAGGAAAAGCGCCTCGATACCGGCGTGAAGACCTTCTCGGCATCGCCTGTCTCGCTGTCGTTCGGCGGGGTCCTCAAGCCGGTGGAATCGGTCAGCATCTACGGCACCTATATCGAGGGGCTGGAATCGACCCCAGGCGCGCCGACCACTGCGGTCAACGCCAACGAACAGCTCCCACCGAGCGCGTCGACGCAGTACGAAGGCGGCGTAAAGTGGGAACCGTGGCGCGGCTTTCTTTTCCAGGCCGCCTATTTCAACATCAAGCGCGATTCCGCCGTCCTCAACGGCGCCAACCGCTGGGTGAAGGACGGGCGTTCGACGTACAAGGGTGTCGAACTGAGCGCGACGGGCAATGTCACCCCCGACTGGTCGGTCTATGCCAGCGCGCTTTTCCTCGACGCGACCTATTCATCGGGCGCACCGACGATCCTGACGCCGACGATCTCGCCGACGATCGTCGGAAACCGGGTCGAGAATGCGCCGAAGCGCACCTTCTCGCTCGCGACCGAATATCGCTTCACCGACATGCTGCCGGGATTCAGCATTAACGGCGCGGTCTATCATACCGGCAACAGGGCGATTAACTCGCGCAACCAGGCGTTCATCCCGGGGCATACGCTGTTCGACCTCGGCGCGGGCTATGTCACCGACATTGCGGGCGTCGACACGATTTTCCGCATCAGCGCCGAGAATATCACCGGCAAGCGCCACTGGGCGTCGACCGGCGGGTTGTTGCTCTCGCAGGCTGCGCCGTCGACGGTGAAATTCTCGATCGAGACCAAATTCTTCTAGGTCTCCCGAGGGCCGGGGCGGGCGGCAGACTCGCCCCGGTTCATTCTCAAATGGAATATAAAAGCGCGAATAAGTACGAAATTCGCGGAAAATATGCCATTCCATATTGATCATTAAGAATATAATCCGGGCATCGCACAGCCTTTGGAGAATGCGATGACCAGCCCGCTCATGAATGTTTACGCCCGCGCTCCGCTGGCTTTCGTCAAGGGCGAAGGTCCCTGGCTTTACAGCTCCGAAGGCGGCGAACCCTATCTCGATTGCGTCGCCGGGGTTGCGTCGAACGCGCTTGGACACTGCCACCCCGCGCTCGTCGCGGCGCTGACCGAGCAGGGGAACAAGCTCTGGCATGTGTCGAACATGTTCCAGGTGCCGGGGCAGGATGCGCTGGCAGCCCGCCTCACCGATGCCAGCTTCGCCGATACGGTCTTTTTCGCCAACACCGGGACCGAGGCCGTCGAATGCGCGATCAAGGTCGCACGCCGCTATCACGCCGCGCGCGGCGCGCCGCAGCGCCAGACGATCATCGGCTTCCATGGCGCTTTCCACGGCCGCACCTACGCCGCGCTCAATGCCGCGGGCAACGCCGCGCACCTCGACGGGTTCGGCGAGCCGATGGCGGGCTTCGTCCATCTGTCGCCCGACGACTGGGCCGCGCTCGCCACCGCAATCGCCGATCCCGCGACCGCCGCGGTGCTGATCGAACCCGTGCAGGGCGAGGGCGGCGCGCGCGCGATGACGCGCGGCTTCCTCGAAAGCCTGCGCGCGGCCTGCACCGCGGCCGGCGTGCTTCTGATCTATGACGAAGTGCAGAGCGGCATGGGGCGCACGGGCCAGTTGTTCGCGCATCAGTGGTTTCCGGGCACCGAACCCGACATCATGGCGGTCGCCAAGGCGCTGGGCTCGGGGCTTCCGGTCGCCGCCTGTCTTGCCACGACCGATGCGGCCTCGGGAATGCAGCCGGGCGGCCACGGATCGACCTTTGGCGGCAACCCGCTCGCAATGGCGGTCGCGATCGCGGCGTTCGACGAAATTGCGAAGCCCGAGACGCTCGATCATGCGAGGGCGCTGTCCGACCGGCTGCGCGCCAGCCTTGAAACGCTCGCCGCCGGCTGGCCGAACGTAATCGCCGAAGTGCGCGGCAAGGGGCTGCTGATCGGACTGAAACTCGTTCCCAACAACCGCGCCTTCATCGCCGCGGCGCGCGATCAGCGCCTGCTCGTCGCGGGGGGCGGCGACAATTGTGTGCGGCTGCTGCCGCCGCTGACGATGAGCTTCGCCGAAGCCGACGAAGTCATCGCGCGGCTCGACGCGACCTGTGCGGCGATGACGGCTGCGGTCGAGGTCGCGGCATGAGTACCGCCTTCACTTCGATCGACCCGGCGCGCGGCGATATCGTCTGGGAAGGCGCCGCGGCGTCGGCCGACGATTGCGTGCGCGCGGTTGCGGCAGCACGGATGGCGTTTCCCGCCTGGGCCGGGCAGTCCGCGGACGCACGCATCGCCGTCCTGCAGCGTTATGCCGCGGTGCTGGGCGAACGACAGGCTGCGCTCGCCGAAGCCATTGCTCGCGAAACGGGCAAGCCCTTGTGGGAGGCGCAGACCGAGGTCGCCTCGATGATCGGCAAGGTCGCGATCTCGGTGAAGGCGATGACCGAACGCGCCGGCGCGCGCGAAAGCGAAACCACCTTCGGCCGCGCGCGGCTCAATCATCGGCCGCATGGCGTGATGGCGGTGCTTGGCCCGTATAACTTCCCCGGGCACCTGCCCAACGGCCATATCGTGCCCGCGCTGCTCGCGGGCAATTCAGTGGTGTTCAAACCTTCGGAAGAGACACCGTTGGTCGGTCAATTGCTCGTCGAGGCGCTCCACGCCGCGGGCGTGCCCGCCGATGCCGCGATCCTCGTCCAGGGCGGGCGCGATACCGGTGCGGCATTGGTCGCGCAGGATATCGATGGGCTATTGTTCACGGGCTCGGCGGGTGCTGGGGCGCATTTCCGCCGCCTGTTCGCCGACCGGCCCGCGGTGATCCTCGCGCTCGAGCTCGGCGGCAACAATCCGCTGATCGCGTGGGAAGGCGATCCCGATGCCGCGGCTTCGATCATCGTGGGCTCGGCTTTCATTACCGCAGGGCAGCGCTGCTCGTGCGCGCGGCGCCTGATCGTGCCGGCCGGCGCCGGCGGCGATGCCATCGTCGATGCCGTCGCGGCGCTGACCGACCGATTGCGCATCGGTGCGTGGGACGACTCGCCCGAGCCCTTCATGGGACCCCTGATCTCTGGGGTCGCCGCCGAGCGCGCGGCGGTGCAGGTCGAAACCCTGGTTGGGCTGGGTGCGCGGGTCATCCGCGCATTCGAACCTGTGGCCGGGCGTTCGGCGGCGTTTGTGCGCCCAGCGATCCTCGACGTGACCGGGCTCGATGTCCCCGATGAGGAGATTTTCGCGCCGGTGCTGCAAGTCCGCCGCGTTGCCGATTTCGACGCCGCGCTCGCGGCCGCCAACGCGACGCGCTTCGGCCTGTCGGCTGGCCTTATCAGCGACAATGACGCACTCTGGGCGCGCTTCCGCGTCGAAGCGCGCGCGGGTGTCGTGAACCGTAACCGTGCGACGACCGGTGCATCGTCGGATATGCCTTTCGGCGGTGTCGGCGACTCCGGCAATCACCGGCCCAGCGCTTATTATGCCGCTGACTATTGCGCCTATCCGGTGGCCAGCCTCGAAGCCGACCGCGTGGTCGACCAGCTGGCGACGCTCAAGGGCGTCGCCTAATTATTCCTCGTCGATGCGGGTGGTGACGCCGGTGGCGATCACCGTCCGCGTCGCGTCGATCGACGCATAGGTCCAGAAGATCACCAGCGGCTCGCTGCCATCGAGGTTGAGGAAGCAATGCGGCACCTCGGGCGGGATCCAGCTCGTTACGCCCGCCGCGACGGGGGTTTCGACGCCGTCGATATGCACCTTGCCGGTGCCCGACATCACGACGACGCTTTCCTCGCAATTGTGGATGTGGAGCGGCACCGCGGCGCCGGGCGCGATCCGCGTGATGCCATTGAGCATCGATTTCGACCCGCGGCCGGCGGTGACCAGCGGCGTCGTGACGACGCCATTGCCGCGATCCTTCACCGGCAGCCCTTCGGGGACGAGAACCTGCGGCGCGCTCATGCGGCGTCCGCCACGCGGATGGTCTTCATATTGGTGAACTCCTTCATTCCGGCCTCGCCGAGTTCGCGGCCGTAGCCCGAGCGTTTGATCCCTCCAAACGGCACGCGCGGGTCGGACGCGACCATCGCGTTGACGAACACCGCCCCCGCATCGATCCGCCGCGCAAGCGTGCGGCCACGGTCGGTGTCGACGGTCCAGATCGAGGCGCCGAGGCCGAAGCTGGTGCGGTTGGCGAGCGCGATCGCTTCGTCGGCATCGGCGGCGCGAACGATCGCGGCGGCGGGGCCGAAGGTTTCCTCGTCGAACGCCGCCATGCCGGGCGTGACATGATCGACCAGTGTCGCGGGGTAATAGAAACCCGCACCATCGGGTATTATGCCCCCGGTGCGGAGCTCTGCGCCCGATGCGATGCTGCGCTGGACCTGATCATCGATCGCGGCGCGCAGATTGCCGCGTGCGAGCGGGCCCAGCGTCGTCGCGGGATCGCGCGGATCGCCGAGCCTGAGTTCGGCGATGCCCGCAAGGAAGCGTTCGGTAAAAGCGTCGGCGACGCTAGCTTCGACGATGAAGCGCTTGGCATTGACGCAGCTTTGCCCGGCATTGGTAAAGCGCGCGGTCACCGCGACCTGTGCGGCGCGGTCGAGATCGGCATCGGCGAGCACGACGAACGGGTCCGAGCCGCCAAGTTCGAGCACCTGCTTCTTGAGCGCGGTGCCTGCTTGCCCTGCGACGATCGCGCCGACCTCGGTCGACCCGGTGAGGGTGACGCCCGCGATGCGCTGGTCGGCGATGATGCCGGCAATCTCGGCGGGCTCGACGAACAGATTGGCGAACAGCCCGTCGGGGAAGCCCGCCTCGGTCACCAGCCGCTCAAGCGCGAGCGCCGATTGCGGGACGTTGGCGGCATGCTTCAGGATCGCGCCATTGCCCGCGGCGAGCGCGGGGGCGAGGAAACGCACGACCTGCCACAGCGGATAATTCCACGGCATGATTGCTAGGATGACGCCGAGCGGCTCGAAGGCGAGGGTGGCACCCGGAACCGCGGCGACCGGCGCGTCGGCAAGCATCGCGGGGGCGTGCTCGGCGTAGAAATCGCAGTTGAGCGCGCATTTCTCGACCTCGGCCGTCGCCTCGGCGATCGGCTTGCCCATCTCGCTCGTGATCAGCACGGCGAGCGCGTCCTTTTCGGCGCGAAGCAGCGCAGCGAGGCGCGGAAGCAATACTGCGCGCTCGTCGGCGGGCTGCCACCGCCACGCCGCCTGCGCGCGCGCCGCGCGTTCGAGCCGCGCGTCGATTTCGGTAGGGCTGTGGACGTCGAAACGTGCGAGCGTCTCGCCAGTAGCGGGGTTGATCGTCGCGATCATAGCGCGGCGATCACCGCTTCGGTGAAACCGCGCGTATCGAGCGGCCCACCGATGTCGCGCGTGCGCGTCGCGGGATCGGCGAGCGCGACCTCGACCGCCGCTTCGATCCGCCGCGCCACATCACCGAGCGCCGCATCGCCGTGCTTGCGGCCGAGCCAGTCGAACAGCATCGCCGCCGACAGGATCAGCGAGGTCGGATTGGCGATGCCCTGGCCCGCGATGTCGGGCGCCGACCCATGCTGCGCCTGCGCCACACAAATATCGTCGCTCGCGTTGATCGAACCGCCGAGGCCGAGGCTGCCGCTCAGTTCCGACGCCTCGTCCGACAATATGTCGCCGAACATGTTGGTTGTGACGATGACGTCGAAGCGGTCGGGACTACGGATCAGCAGCGCCGCCGCGGCGTCGACGATTACCTCGTCGAGCGTCACATCAGGGAAATCCGCCGCCACCGCGCGCACCTCGCGCAGGAACAGCCCGTCGGTCAGCTTGAGGACGTTCGCCTTGTGCACCGCGGTCACCTTGCGGCGGCGCTCGGCCGCCAATTCGAACGCAGCGCGCGCGACGCGGCGCACCGCGGACGCGGTGATCTTGCGGATCGCAAAGGCACTGTCGGGATCGGGCATGAACTCGCCCGGCCCCATATGCATCGACCGGTCGGCGTAGAAGCCCTCGGTATTCTCGCGCACGATCACCAGGTCCATCGGTTTGCGCAGGATCGACAGCCCTTCGCGCGCGCGGCACGGGCGGATGTTGGCGAAGAGGTTGAAATGGGTGCGCAGCTTCGCCGACGGATTGGGCTGACCCGCAGGATAGTCGTAGTGCGACACGGGACCGAGAATCACGCCATCTGCGCCCGGAATTGCGTCCAGCACCGCGTCGGGAAGCGTACTGCCCTGTGCGGCAAGGCTGGCAAGGCCGATGTCCATCGTTTCGAAGCGGAGCGAGTCGACGCCGGCGGCGCGGGCGATGGCGAGCGTGGCTTCGGTGATTTCGGGACCGATGCCGTCGCCGGGAAGTGTGAGGATATGGGTCATACGCGCCTGTTGCACTCCCTTGGCTGTCATGTCGCTGACACGCCACGCCGTTTTTGCTTGAAAATTGCATTTTGTCGATTCAAGTCTTTGGCATGACCGAACGCTTGGCAGACCGGATCGCGCGCCAGATCGCCGACCATATCCGTACCGAGGGGCTGGGCGAGGGCGAGCATCTGGTCGCGCAGGCGCTTGCCGACCGCTTCCGCGTATCGCGCGCGCCAGTGACGGCGGCGCTGAAGGCACTGGCTGCGGCGGGTATCGTCGGAGCGCAAGCGAACCGCGGGTTTTTCGTCAGGCGCCCCCCTGATAGCGCCGCGGAGGCGCAGCAAGGCGACGACCCGCTCTATGGCGCGATTGTCGAGGCGCGATTGTCGGGCGCGCTGCCCGACCGGGCGAGCGAGAATGAAATGATGCGCCGCTTCGGCGCAACCCGCGCGCGGCTTCAGCGCGTGCTCGCGCAGATCGCCGAGGAGGGCTGGGTCGAACGCCTTCCAGGGCATGGCTGGCTGTTCCTCGCGACGCTCCATTCGGCCGAGGCCTATGAGCAGGCCTATCGGTTCCGCGCAACGATCGAGACCGAGGCCTTGCTCCAGCCCGGCTACCGCTTCGTGCCCGCCGAACTGGAGGAATTGCGCGCCGGCCAGAACCGGTTGCTGGCAGGCGGCATCGCCAGCCTGCCGCGCGCCGGCCTGTATGAAATCAACGCCGGCCTTCACGAAACGCTCGTCGCCTGGTCGGGCAACCGCTTCTTCCTTGATGCGATCCGACGCGTGAACCGCTTGCGCCGGTTGATCGAGCTTCGCGCCACCGCCGATCGCGCCCGGCTCGACCAGCAATGCCGTGAACATTTGGCGCTGCTCGACCTGATCGAGCGCGGCGATATGCTGCTCGCCGCCGACTTCCTGCGCCGTCACATCGGTCAGGCGCTCGATCAGAAGGTTGGGCTGGTCGAATAATTGCATTTTGAATTGACAAAAATCATGAATCAACCCAGCTGAGATCGGATAACCGACGAGGCGCAACATGATTCTCGACACCGCGGGGCAGCAGCTTCGCTTCATCGATCTTCCCGCTCGATTGGGTACGCGGCATGCGACGATGCCGGTGATCCACCGGCTGGTAGCGGAGAACCTGCTGCGTGCGGGCGGCGCCGATGGCGCGGCGGCGTTCGCGGCGTGGATCGACGGCGGACAGCGCGACGTGGAGCTGCCGTTCCATCCCGGGCGCATCATGATGCACGACACGACCTGTGTCCCCGCGCTCGTCGACCTCGCCGCGGCGCGCGATGTGCTGGCGGCCGAGGGCGGCGATCCGGCGCGGATCGATCCGGTGGTGCCTGTCGACGTATCGACCGACCATTCGCTCGCGGTCGACCATTTTGCCGATCCCGATGCGGCGCGGCTCAACATGGCGCGCGAACGCGAGCGCAATGCCGAGCGATTGCGGTTGATGAAATGGGCGAGCGGCGCATTTGAAAAGCTGACCGTCCACCCGCCCGGCACGGGCATCATGCACACGCTCAACCTCGAACGGCTGGCGAGTGTGGTGCGCATCGAACGGCGCGACGGCGCCGACTGGGCGGTGCCCGACACGCTGATCGGCACCGACAGCCACACGCCGATGGTGAATGGCATCGGCGTGCTCGGCTGGGGCGTCGGCGGGCTGGAGGCCGAGGCGGCGATGCTCGGGCTACCCGTTGTCCTGCGCGTGCCCGATGTCGTCGGCGTACGGCTGGTCGGTGAATTGCCGGCCGATGTGTTCGGCGCCGATCTTGCGCTGCTCGTGACGCAAAGGTTGCGCGCGCACGGCGTCGCGGGGCGCTTCGTCGAATATTTCGGCCCCGGCGTCGCGACGCTGTCGGCCGACACACGCGCGGCGGTCGCCAATATGGCACCCGAATATGGCGCGACGACGGGCTTTTTTCCGGTCGATGCGCGAACGATCGCCTATCTACGCGAAACAGGCCGCCCGGCGGACGCTGTCGCGCTGGTCGAGGATTATTGCCGCCAGCAGGGACTGTGGTTCGATCCCGCCGCCGAGCCCGATTACACCGAGATGCTGACGATCGACCTCGCCGACGTTACGCGCGCCGCCGCCGGGCCATTGCGCCCGCAAGATTTGCGCGCCGCAGGAGACACCGCCGCCCACATCACCGCAGGTGTCGCCGCGAGCGACATCCCAGCGGGCGCGATCGCGATCGCCGCGATTACCAGTTGCACCAACACCAGCGATCCGCGGATGCTCGTCGCGGCGGGACTGCTCGCGCGCAATGCGGTCGCGGCGGGGCTGACGGTCCCCGATTGGGTGAAGACATCGCTCGCGCCGGGGTCGCCCGCCGCCGAGGCGCTGCTGCGCCGTGCCGGGCTGATGGAACCGCTCGAAGACCTTGGTTTCGGCATCGTCGGTGTCGGCTGCACGACCTGCATCGGCAATTCGGGACCACTCGTGCCGCAAATGTACGATGCCATTGCCGGGGGTGTCGTGCCGGTCGCGGTTCTCTCGGGCAATCGCAACTTCCCCGGCCGCGTCCATCCGGAAGTGCGCGAAAGCTTCCTTCTGTCGCCGCCGATGGTCGTCGCCTTTGCGATCGCCGGCGATGCGGCGCGCGACATTTTGCGCGATCCGATCGGCCATCGCGGCGACGGCACGATCGTCACACTCGACGGGATATGGCCCGATGCGGAGGAGATCGACCGCCTACTCGCCGATGCGCGCGCGCCGGACGATGTGCAGCTTCGCTATGACGCCGCTGAAGCGAACCCGGCGTGGGCCGCGCTCGATGCCCCCGACGCCGCCTTATTCCCGTGGGACGCGGGCTCGACCTATCTCCGCCCGCCGACCTTCGTTCGCCCCGATGCGCGGCCGGCCCTCGACGGCGCCGTGGCGCGGCCGCTTCTCGTGCTCGGCGACGATATCACGACCGATCATATTTCGCCTGCGGGCGCCATTCCCGCGGGCACGCCCGCCGCACGCTATCTGATCGAGCGCGGCGAGACGCCCGGTGACCTCAATGTCTTCGCCGCACGGCGCGGCAATTGGGAGGCAATGGTGCGCGGGCTGTTCACCAACCCCTCGGTCGACAATCTGCTGCGCCCGGGTATCGCGCCCGGGCGAACGGTTCACGCGCCGAGCGGGGCCGAGATGACCTTGTGGGACGCGGCCGAACGCTACGCCGCCGACGGCACCCCGCTGGTGATCGTCGCCGGCGACCGTTACGGCACCGGATCGTCGCGCGACTGGGCCGCCAAGGGCCCGCAATTGCTCGGCGTGCGCGCGGTGATCGCATCGAGCTTCGAACGCATCCATCGCAGCAATTTGATCAACATGGCGGTCTTGCCGCTGACCGTCGCGCGCGAAGACGCGATCGCGCTGCGGAGGCTTTCGCCGGGCGCGCTGATCGGCTTCCCCGAGACCGTGCCGCTCGAACCCGGCGCGCTCGTCACGCTGCGCGTCGAGGACCGCGGGGAAGTTCGACACTATGCCGCGCGCCTAGCGGCCGACACGCAGGCCGAATGCGATATTTTGTCGCGCGGCGGCATGCTCCCCGCGCTGTTGCAACGCCTGCTTGCCGAAGTGGAGAAAGTCGCATGAGGAATATCTGCCTGTCGTTCGCTGCCCTGCTGCTCGCCGCACCCGCTGTGGCACAGCCGCCGGTCGAGGCGGAAATCTCTGAAAAAAGCGCGCGCGAGGATGTCTTTCCGCAGGCGGAGGTCGGCTTACGCGGCCATGTCGTCGCATATCCGCAGGTCGAGATTTCGAACCTCGACGGATTCCGCCCGGTGCGCATGGACATTTATGCCCCGCGCGATCGCAGCCAGTCGCGCCCGGCGGTCCTGTGGGTTCATGGCGGCGGATGGAGCCGCGGCGATGCGCGGACATCGGGTGCCTATGCGAACTGGCCGGCGGTGCTCGCTTCGCTGGCGGCGCGGGGTTTCGTCGTCGCCTCGCTCGATTACCGGCTGAGCGGCGAGGCGAAGTTTCCGGCGCAGATACAGGATGTGAAGGCCGCGATCCGTCACCTTCGCACGCAGAGCGGGGCGCTCGGGGTCGATCCGTCGCGCGTCTATCTGTGGGGTGGTTCGGCGGGCGGGCATCTCGCCTCGCTCGCGGCAGTCACTTGCGGCGCCGCCGAATATGACCCGCAGCCATCGACCGGCCGGCTTTCGCGGAGCCAGATCAACGCGTTGAAAGGCAGCAAGGCGCCGCCGGTTGACGATTGCGTGCAGGGCGCGGCGCTCTGGTACGGTGTCTTCGATCTCGAGCATGTCCCCAGCGTCAATGTCGCGGGCCTGCTCGGCTGCGATCCCGCAGCATGTCGCGACGTCGCGCGCGCGGCGAGCCCGCTTTATCGCATAGGCAAGAATCTGCCGCCGATGCTGCTGATCCACGGGACGAAGGACGAGACGGTCGACGTGTCGCAATCGAAAGCGATGGCGGCGGCGCTGCAGGCAGCGGGTGCCAAGGCCGAATTGCTGCTCATCCTCGACGTCGATCACGGGCTGACGGGGAGCACACCCCAAATTACACGTGACGCCAATCTGCTCGCGCTCCGCCGGACCTTCGCCTTTTTTGAATCACTTGCCGCGGGGCGCTGAGAAGCTTTCTTCCATCCGCGCGAGGCGCATCAGCAGCAGCGCCGACAGCTTTGCGCGTTCGACGAGCGAGTCGACGATCATAAACTCGCGGTCGGAGTGAATCGCCCCGCCGCGGACGCCAAGCGTGTCGACGACCGCCAGCCCGTGTGCGGCCAGATTGTTGCCGTCGCACGCGCCACCCGTAGCTTGCCATGCGATATCGAGGTCGAGCGCCGCGCCGCAGTCGCGGACGAGGTCGAACAATTGCCGCTGATGCGCATCCATCGGCTTCGGCGGGCGCTGAATCCCTCCATGCAGCGTGATCCCGACATCGTGACGCGCCGCGATTTCATCGACGAGCCGGTTGAGCGTACCGAGCAGCCACGGCTGGTCCGCCGGATCGGCAAGTCGGACGTTAAAGCGCAGCACGGCGCGATCGGGGACGATATTCTCTGGCCCACCGCCGTCGATCCGCGCGGGATTGGCGGTGAGGTCGGGCCGCGCGCCGGTCAGTGCGGCAATGCGTCCGGCCAGCTCGGCTGCCGCGACGATCGCATTGCGGCCGTCGTGCGGATTGCGTCCGGCGTGCGCGGCGCGGCCGGTGATCGCCACGGCGAAATTGGCGCACCCCTTGCGCGCGCCCGCAAGCACGCCTTCGGGGGTCGCCGAGGGTTCGTAAGCCAAACCGACGGTGCAGCGTTGCGCGACCTCGGCGAGTAGGGGTTCGGACCCGACCGAGGAGACTTCCTCGTCGGCATTGACGATCACCTCGATCCCGAGCCGGTCGGCGAGCGAGGTTTGCAACAGCGCCTCGATAGCGGTCAGCATTACGACGATGCCGCCTTTCATGTCGGCGACGCCGGGGCCGCGCACCGTCTTGTCGTCGATCCAGTCCGGACTCTGAAACGGATGATCGACCCCGAACACCGTATCCATATGCCCGACGAGCAGCACGCGGTTCGCGGCTCCCCCGGCGTCGCGGCGGAAATGGAGGTTCCGACCATGCTGCACTGGCTGCAAATCGCCGCGCGCATCGGGATAGGCAAAGGGCGCGGGATCGCGGAGCGACGTCGTTCCGCCGAGCCGGTCCATCTCGCCGCCGATCAGTTCGGCCATATGGCCGAGCCCGGCCAGGTTGAAGCTCCCCGAATTGATCGCCGACCAGGCGAGCGTCCGTTCGAGCAGCACCGGACCGAGCGTATCGATCCAGGCAAGGGCTTCGGCTTCGTCGCGGCTAATGTCGGTGATCGTCATAATTTTGTCCTAAGTTCGGCCGCTTTCATCCCGCTGTCGCGACAGCGACAGGACAGAATTGGGGTTCTAGATGAAGGGCAAGGAGTGATGATGAGCAAAGCCCTGGATCGCGCGGTGGGCACCACTGCATTCGGCGCCGATGTCGCGGGTTATGCGGCGGGACGGCTCGACTATCCGGGCGAAGTCTTCGCCTTCCTCGCCGAACGCGGTGGTCTGGTGACGGGCGCAAGTATACTCGAAATCGGACCGGGCACGGGGCAGGCTACACGCGAACTGCTCGATGCCGGCGCGGCGCGGGTCGTCGCGGTCGAACCCGATCCCGAATTGTCCGCGCATCTTCGCCAATGGGGTGAGGCACGGCTCGAGGTCGCGAACATGCCGTTCGGCCCCGCCGTACCCGGCGATGGGAGCTTCGACCTGATCGTCGCCGCGACCGCCTTCCACTGGCTCGAGGCCGGACCGGCACTGGGCGACGTGCGGCGGCTGCTGAAACCCGGCGGCCATTTTGCGATGTGGTGGAACGTCTTTCGCGAGCCCGGCGAAGACCCGCTGTTCGATGCCCTGTTCGACGGGCTGGCGCGTCCGCCGTCGATGCTGTCGGATCAGCATTATTCGCTCGATGCCGATGCGCGCACCGCCGACCTCGCCGCCGCCGGGCTGACCGCGATCGAGCATGTCATGTTGGAGCGCCGCATCGCGATGACGCCCGCGTCATTGCGCGCGCTCTTCGCGACCTTCTCGGCCGTCCGGCAATTGCCGGCGGAGCAGCGCGAGGCGCGGCTGGGCGCGGTGGAAGCGCAGGCGCTGCGCGAACGCGGCGAGCGGTTCGAGCGCGTCTTCCAGACACCGCTGTACATCGCGCACTCGCCCGGCTGAGCCGCTCAGGCAATCGTCCGCAAGAACAGGTCGAGCGCGATATTGCGGCCGCACAGGACGACGGCGACCTTGCGCCCGCGGTATTTTTCGGCCTGCTGGACGAGCCCGGCGAAGGCGACGCCTGCGGCACCCTCGATCATCCAGCGTTCGGTTTCGGCGATGCGCTTCATCGCCGCCGCGATCTCGGCCTCGTCGACGACAATCCGCGTATCGATCGCTTTCTGGCACGCGGGGAAGGTGATCGACCCGGGCTCGATCGCGCCGAGCGTGCCGTCGGACAGGGTAGGGAATTCCTGCGTCGGGACGATCTTGCCGGCCTCCAATGCGCGCAGCATACAGAGCGACGCTTCGGGCCAGACGCCGACGACCTCGATGCCAGGGCGCAGCGCATGGAGCGCGGTTCCCGCGCCGCCCATCAACCCGCCCGCGCCGACCGCGATGAACACCGCGTCGAGATCGGGGTCCTGCTCGGCGATTTCGATGCCGATCGTGCCCTGGCCCGCCATCACCGCGGGGTCGTTGTAGGGCGAGATATAGGTGCGGCCCTGTTCCTCGCCGGCGCGGCGCGCGGCGAGTTCGGCGTCGCCCGCCGGGCCGTCGATCACGACGACTTCGGCGCCGCGCGCCTTGATGCCGTCGACCTTCATCTGCAGCGCGTCATTGCCGACATAGACCGTCACCGGAACCCCGGCGAGCGCCCCCGCGCGCGCGACCGCCATGCCGTGATTGCCCGTCGAGGCGGTCAGCACGCCGCGCCGCCGCGCTTCGTCATCCAGTGTGCGGACCTTGTTCGTCGCGCCGCGGATTTTGAACGATCCGGTCGGCTGCTGGAAATCGAGTTTGAGCGAGACATCGCAGCCGAGCAGTTTCGACAGCACCGGGCTCGGCTCCAGCGGCGTGACCGAAACCTGTGGCCGGATGGCTGCGTGCGCCTCGCGGATCTGATCGAAAAAGGGGTCCATGCTGCGCTCCATCGTTCAATTGCGTGATGGGCCAGACCTGCCCGTTTCCGCGCGGGCGGGCCATCCCTCCTTGGAGGGGTCAGTTCGCGCGGTGGCTGCGCGCGAACAGTTCGGCGAGCGAGCCGACGCGGAGCCTGCGGAAAATCTGCTTGCGATGATCCTTGACGGTGTGGCGGCTGATCCCGAGCCGCAGCGCGATCGCTTCGCTCGAACAGCCCGCGACCATCAATTCATAGACCTCGCACTCGCGCGCCGACAGATGCTCGTTTGCCGGGGCGGGGCGCGAAAAACGGCGATGCCGTTCGAAAGCCGCGGCTACCGCACCCGACAGTTCGCCTAGCGCCTGCAGCTCGCCCGAAGACAGCGAAGCGCGCGCGCGTTCGCGGTAGAAGCTGAGCTCGACGACGCCGCTCCATGCCGCGATATAGAGCCCGATTTCCTCGCAGCGTTCGGGCCAGCCGAGCGTGCGGAATCCCATTTCCTCGTCGCTGGTCCATACCAGATAGGTATCGGTCCGGCTGCCGCCGTCGATCGCGAAATCGCTCGCGCGCACCGCGCCCAGCATCGGGACAGGATGGACCATCGGGCTCATGCCGTGCGTATGATGGACATAATTGGCGAGGCCCTGGCCGAAGCCCGCGGGTGCGAAGCCGTCGAACAGCAGTTCGGCGCGCGCGTCGGCGCGGTGCAGGACGGCGGCCGCGAGGTCGAAGCCGATCGCCATACGCAGGCTCTCGGCGGTGGCCGCCATAAAGCCGTCTTCGCCGATCGCGCCGATCATTTCGGTCAGTGCGGATTGCATCGTCACGGCCTCATCCCTCCTGGGGGGGATGGACTATCGCGCGAAAGCTGACACGAACTTGTCGCGTAACAGCAGGAAGGATGCCATGCGGATCGTCGAATTGCCCGAGATACTGGACGCGCTGGACGAAGAGGCCGCACTCGCTGCGGTCGAGGACGGGTTTCGCCGTCTCCATCGCGGCAGCGTGCAACTGGCCGAGGTCGCGCATCTCAATTTCGAGGCCCCCCCCGGTGATTGTCACGTCAAAGGCGGCTACATCGCGGGCGACGACGTCTTCGTCTTCAAATTCGCTACGAGTTTCTATCGCAACCCCGAACAGGGGCTGTCGTCGAGCAACGGCTGCATGATCGTCGTGAGCGCAAAGACCGGCGAACAGCTTGCGATGCTGAAGGATCAGGGCGTGCTCACCGATACGCGCACCGCGATGGCGGGCGCGATCGCCGCGCGCGCGATTGCCCGGCCGGGGTCGAAGGTGCTCGGCATTGTCGGCACGGGCATCCAGGCGAAGATGCAGGGCGAGATGGTCGCGCGCCTGCTCGGTCTGGGTGAAATCCTCGTCTATGGCCGCAGCGCGGACAAGGCGACGGCGCTGGCCGACGAGTTGGGCGGCGAGGCGGTCGATCTGGCCGAACTGTGCGCTCGCGCCGACCTGATCGTCACCACGACGCCATCGACGTCGCCCGTGTTGACTGCTGATCTGATACGGTCCGGAACAAGGATCGTCGCGGTCGGCGCCGACACGCCGGGCAAGCAGGAACTCGAAACCGCGCTCACCGCAAAGGCGCGCCTCATCGTCGATTCCGCGGTGCAATGCGCGCATCATGGCGAGGCGGGCTGGCCGATCCGCGCCGGGCTGGTCGCGCCCGATGCGCTCGTCGAGCTCGGCGCACTGCTCGAAAATCCGGTCCCTTTCACCGACGACGACATCGTCGTCGCCGATCTCACGGGCGTCGCGGTGCAGGACATCGCGATTGCCAAGACGGTGTGGGAACGGCTGAAGTACTAGAGCGGAAAAGTTCGTCGCCCCCGCGAAGGCGGGGGCCGCTGGAAGCCTTGCGCTATGCCGACAGCGGCCCCCGCCTCCGCGGGGGCGACGTTCAAATGATCGTCAGCCGCGCAGCGCCGCCGAAATCGCGACCAGCCCCGCTTCCATTTCGTCGCGCGTCGGCCAGCCATAGCCAAGGCGAAAATAGGTGTCGGGCAGGTCGAACCAATGGCCCGGCGCCACATAGGTCCCGTGCGCATTGAGCAGCCGCTCGTAAAAAGCGGCGACGCCGCCTGCCGGTTCGCCGCGCATCCGGACGAAACCGACGACGCCGCCCGAAGGCTCGTTCCATTCGAGCAACTCCTCGCCCGCCATCCATTCGATCACGCGCGCGCGGCGGCTACCCATTTCGGCGAGCGTCTCGGCGAGCACCTTGTCCTTTTGCGACAGCAATTGCTCGGCGATCCATTCGTCGACGACGCTGCCGCAGATCGCGATCTGCTCCTTCGCGGCGAGGAAGATTTCGTGCAGTTCGGGGTTCTGGACGATCAGCCAGCCCATGCGCGTGCCGGGAATGCCATAGGCCTTCGACAGCGACGACACGCTGATGACATGGCTGCCGAGCGTCGCGGCGAGCGGGGTCAGCGTGCCGAAGCACAGCTCGCGATAGGTTTCGTCGACGACCAGATAAGCGCCGGCGTCGGCGGCGATCTGCGCGAGGCGGCGCAGTTCGGCCTCGTCGGACAAGATGCCGCTCGGGTTGTGCGGGTGGGTGATGCTGATGACCTTGGTCTTCGGCATCACCGCGGCGGCGACCTGGTCGACGTCGGTGCGAAAGCCGGTGTCGAAGGTCAGGTCGATATAGCTGATCTCGCACCCGATCGCGCGCGGCGTCTCGAGGTTGAGCCCGTAATTGGGGCGCACGACAACGATATGATCGCCCGGCGAAAGCAGTGCCGTCGCGATGATGAACAAAGCGCCCGCGGCCCCCGTCGTGACGAGCACATCGTCGGCGGAGAGTCCCGCGCCGTCGCGCGCGATCAGCGCACGCAGCGACGTGCTGCCGCGATGTTCGGTGTAGAGCAGGGTCAGGTCGGGGACGGTCAGCCCGAGATCGGACAGCTTGCGATCCGAAATCGAACTTTCGGCCAGATTATTGCGGATATTTCCGTATCCGAACTCTTCGGGGGATTCGACCTCGATCGGAAGTCTTGCGTAACGCATGGCGGCTCACCTCGATAAATATGGAGGTCCGATCATGCTGGAACGCGCGCTGTCGTGCCACCCCTCCTTCGGGGGATGCCGCTTTACGGCCGCGCCGCTCAGGCCGTGGCTTCGCGCCCGCGCATCTTGGTCGGCGCCATGCCAAAGCGGCGCGCGAAGGCGCGCGTAAAGCTCGCGTTGCTCATATAGCCGCAATTATAGCCGATGCTCGATATCGGAAGATCGCTCTGCGCGAGCAACTGGCGCGCGCGTTGCAGCCGCCGCTCGCTCACCGCCTCGGCGACGCTGCATTGATAAAGCTCGCGAAAGCCGCGCGTCAGCTTGGCTTTGCTGAGGCCGCAGCGGCGCGCGACATTGCCGACAGTCAGCTTTTCCTGCCACTTCTCGTTGACCAGCTGATGCGCCGCCGCGACGCGTGTGATGTCGAGTTCGCTCAGCGACGTGCTGCCTCCCACCTCGACCATGCGGTCGGCGGCGAGTTCGGCGAAAAGCTGGCAGAGCAATTCCTGGCTGCGCGCGCTACGCAGCATATTGTCGACTTCGCTATCGCCCTCGACCGCGACCACCGCGCGGCCGAGACCGCGAAGATTGGCGGGGAGATACCAGCGTCCATCCGCCTTGGGGCGGAGCGCGAACAGGCGGTCGCACGCGGCGCGGCTGATCGCGAACACGACCAGATGATCGTCGGCGAGGCCCGCGATATCGCCGGGGAGGAGCATCGATACGGCGGGCTCGCCAATATCGCCAAAGCCGAAGATGAGCGCGTCGGGCGGCAGGAACGCGGCGTCACAGGGACCGCGGCCGACGAAGCTCGTAAACTCCGGAGAAATGCGAATGGATAGCTTTTTTGTCATCCTGTCATCCCAGCGAATCGGGGCATCAGTGGCGGCGCCATGGCCTATGTGCAATGATCTTGCTCCTATCCGATACGCAAATTTTCTTTGCCGATTGTTCGGGCCGATTGTGCCGTCCGGCTTGATCGATGCGATAAATGCGCAAATATGTGCTAGATGAGAAAATCGATTGAAAGGACCCAGATGCCGGCAACGCGCCAGCCCATCCCGAATAGCAGCGATCGGCGGACCGCCGTCGACGGCAATCCGGGCGTATTCCTGCGGGAACTGCGGACCGAAAAGGGGTGGACGCTCGCCGAGGTGAGCGAACGCACGCGCATTCCGGTTTCAACTTTGTCAAAGATTGAAACCGGCAAGATGTCGCTCAGCTACGAAAAGCTGCTGCGGCTGAGCCAGGGTCTCGAAATCGATATCACGCAATTGTTCGCGGCCGCCGCGGCGGTCCCTGCCGCCACCCATACCGCCACGGGCCGGCGCAGCATCACCCCCGCCGGCGAAGGGCCTTCGATCAAGACGGCGACCTATAACTACACCTATCCCTCGGCCGATCTGCTCAACAAGACGCTCAATCCGATGATCATCGACATCAAGGTGCGGTCGATCGACGATTTCGGCGACCTGATGCGCCACTCGGGCGAGGAATATGTCCTCGTGCTCGAAGGCGAATGCGAGTTTCACACCGACATGTACGCGCCATCGCATCTGAAGACGGGCGATTCGGCCTATTTCGACGCGTCGATGGGGCATGGCTATGTCGCGGTTGGCGAAGGGCCGTGCCGTATCCTGTCGGTCTGCTCGGCAACCGACGCCGACCTGAAGTCGGCGCTCCATCCCGTCGAAACCGAATAATCGTTTAGCGGAGCGCCCCGGTAATCGGCCTTCGTGGCCGCTTCCGAAGAAACCTGCCTTTCTGAAATTTGCCCGCGCCGCCGCGTCGCGGCTGCATGGCCCCGTCCGCCATTGACAAATTTCCATTCAGGAGGCCTATATCAAGAATTGAAAATATTTCAAAAACTGAAACTTCGATAACAAGGCTGTGAGGATGGCCGGTCGAAAGGGGAGGGTGAATGCGGTTTGTACGTTCTTGCGTAATGCTGGCTGCGGCGATGCTGGTAGGGGTCACGGCGCCACCGGTGAGCCCGTCCGCCGCGCAAACAGCTTCCACGCCGGCGGCCGCGATGCGCGGCGGCGATAGCGCGCTCCCTGCTCCCGCTATGATGAAGAGCGACGTCGACGCATGGCTCGACGGCTATATGCCCTATGCCCTCAAACGCGGCGACGCGGCGGGCGCGGTCGTGGTGGTGGTCAAGGACGGCAAGGTCCTGACGCAGCGCGGCTTCGGCTATGCCGATGTCGGAACGCGCCGGCGCGTCGACCCCGAAACCACGCTTTTCCGGCAGGCATCGGTGTCGAAACTGATCACCTGGACCGCGGTGATGCAGCTCGTCGAGCAGGGCAAGATCGATCTCGACCGCGACATTAACGCCTATCTCGATTTCAAAATTCCGCCCTTCGCCGGCAAGCCGGTCACGATGCGCAACCTGATGACGCACACCGGTGGCTTCGACGAAGTGCAGCGCGGGCTCAACAGCTATGACCCGAAGAAAATCCCGTCGCTCGGCGACGCGCTGAAGCGGCAGGTGCCGCACCGCATTTACGCGCCCGGAACGACGCCGGCCTATTCGAACTATGGCACCTCGCTGGCGGGTTATATCGTCGAGCGCGTGTCGGGGCTTCCCTATAATGATTATGTCGAGCGGCACATCTTTGCGCCCGCGGGCATGACGCGATCGACCTTCCGCCAGCCGCTTCCCGCGGCGCTCCAGCCCTTGATGGCGAGCGGTTATATGCTCGGGTCGGGCAAGCCGGGGCGGTTCGAGCTCAGCAGCCTCGCGCCGTCGGGTGCGATGACCGCGTCGGGCGCCGACATGGGCCGCTTCATGCTCGCGCATCTGAGCGATGGCGGCGCTCTCATGAAGCTCGCGACCGCGGCGCGGATGCACAATTCGATCCTGCGCCTGATCCCGCCGCTCAACGGGATGGCGCTTGGTTTCTACGAACAGAATATCAACGGCCGCAAAGCGCTCTCGCACGCCGGCGACAGCCTCAATTTCCACAGTCAGCTCTGGATCTTCCCCGAGGAGAAGGTCGGCATCTATATGTCGATGAACGCCGCGGGGACGCAGAATGTGTCGGGCCCGATCCGCGCCCATTTGTTCGAAGCCTTCGCCGATCGTTATTTTCCGTTCGAACAGCGCGACGGCCGCGTCGATGCCGCCACCGCGCGCGAGCACGCCCGCATGATGGTCGGCACATACAACAAGACGCGCCGGCTCGAATCGAGCTTTCTGAAGGCGATGGAATTGGTCGGGCAGACGAAGGTCTCGCTCGATAGCGACGGCGGCATCCGGCTCAATACGGTGCCGGGCATCGGCGGACAGCCGCGCAAATGGGTGGAAATCGCGCCTTTCGTATGGCGCGAAGCGGGAGGCAAGATGCGCCTCGCCGCCAAGGTGGAAAAGGGCCGCGTCGTGCGTTTCAGCGTTGATTCGGCGTCGCCCTATATCGCGTTCGATCGCGTGCCCTGGCATCTGTCGAGCGCGTGGCTCACACCCGCGATGCTGGCCAGCCTCGGCGCGCTCCTGCTCACCGCGATTGCCTGGCCCGTCTCGGCGCTGGCGCGTCGCCGCTATGGCGTAAAGGCTGACCTCGCGCCCGCCGCGCTCAAAAGCTACCGGCTGACGCGCGGCTTTGCGGCGCTGGCCGTCGCGGTGATAGTCGGATGGCTGTTGTTCGCGACCAAGCTGCTCGCCGATTTCTCGTCGCTCAGCGGCGAACTCGACTGGGCGCTCGTCACGCTCCAGATCGCGACGCCGGTCATTTTCCTCGGCCTGCTCGCCAGCGCGCTCTGGAATATCCGGCATGTCTGGACGAGCAAACGCGGCCGGTTCGCGAAATTCTGGAGCATCGTGCTGCTGATGAGCGCGGTCGTTCTCCTGTGGATCGGCGTCGGTTTCCACCTGATCGGCTTCGGCACCCGCTTCTGATCAAGGACGGCGGGCCGCGCGCCGGCCCGCCAGCAAAAGAAACTTCTCCAATCGTATTGCAATTATCAAAATTTGAAAATAATGTCTCAAACAGGTCAACAGAAGCAGGTGCAGGATCGATGCCGCGACGGCGCCCGATTCTGCCTCGCTTCGGATTTTTGGTGAAAGACGTGAACATTCAAACTTCCCTCGATATCGCCGCCGGCGCATTGCAATTGCCCCAGCCCTATCTGCTGTTCCTCGGGGACACGACGGTGCGCGGCTATGCGAAGACCGCTTTCGGTCTTCGCGACTGGGCGCCCGAGAAATGTGTCGGCGAATATGCTTTGCCGGGTGCGACGGTCAGCGCGGGGCTGGAACAGCTTGCACCCGCAGCGGCGAAGGCACGGGGCGCGCGTTCGCTGCTCATCGGCGTCGCGAACAGCGGCGGGGTGATTCCCGAAAGCTGGATGCCCGCGCTCTTCGAAGCGCTCGATGCCGGACTCGATATCGTCAGCGGCATGCACATGCGGCTGGCCGAGATGCCCGAACTCGCCGCGCGCGCACAGCGCCTCGGTCGCCAGCTGATCGACGTGCGCCATCCGCCCGCTGGTCTGCCGGTTGGCACAGGCCGCAAGCGGAGCGGCAAGCGGCTGCTCACCGTCGGAACCGACTGCGCGCTGGGCAAGAAATATACGGCGCTTGCCCTAGCGCGCGCTTTTGCCGACCGCGGCGTCGACGCCGATTTCCGCGCGACGGGACAGACCGGCATCATGATCGCCGGTGGCGGTGTGCCGATGGACGCGGTCGTCTCGGATTTCGAGGCCGGTGCGGCTGAGATGGTAAGTCCCGACGCGGCGGATGATCACTGGGATGTCGTCGAAGGGCAGGGGTCGCTGTTCCATCCCGCCTATGCCGCGGTATCGCTGGGCCTGCTCCACGGAAGCCAGCCCGACGTGATCGTCGTGTGCCACGAGCCTGGCCGCGAAGAGATACTGGGTTCCCCCGGCTACAGCTTGCCGAGCATCGAGGAAACGATCGATCTCAACCTGCGGCTTGGCGCGCGGACCAATCCGGCGATCCGTTGCGCGGGTGTTTCCTTCAACACCGCGCATCTGGGCGAGGAAGAGGCCATTGCGCTGATGGCGGCCGAAAGCGAACGGCTCGGCCTTCCGGTCGCCGACCCGATCCGTGGCGGCGAAGCGTTCGCGCGTCTGGTGGATAGCTGTCTCGCATGAGCGCAGCGGCCACCCCGGCAGCCGCGGCGGGATCCTCGTGGTTCCAGCGTTTTCTGTTGCCGGGTTTCGCCTTCAAGGCCGTCGTGATCGGCGGCGGATACGCCACCGGACGCGAGCTCGCGGAATTTTTCCTGCCGAGTGGGCCGTGGGGCGGATTGGCCGCCATGCTGCTCGCGATGGTGCTCTGGAGCATCATCTGCGCCACGACCTTCGCGTTCGCGCGCGCGATTGGCGCGTTCGATTATCGCAGCTTTTTCGAAGGGCTTCTGGGGCGCGCTTGGATCCTGTTCGAGATCGGTTATGTCCTCCTCGTGACGCTCGTGCTCGCGGTGTTCGGCGCCGCGGCGGGCGAGATCGGCGCGTCGATCTTCGGTTGGCCGCCGCTCGCCGGAACCGCGTTCCTCGCGGCCTCGATCGCGCTGTTCGTGACCTTCGGCAACGCGTCGGTCGAGGGCCTGTTCAAATATGTCTCGTTCCTGCTCTACGGCGTCTACGCGCTGTTCATGGTCTTTGCGCTGAGCAGTTTCGGCGACGAGATTGCGGCACGTTTCGCCATTCCGGCGCCGTCCGACGGCTGGATCCTCGGCGGGCTGACCTATACCGGATATAATGTCATCGGCGCGGTCGTGATCCTGCCCGTGATCCGCCATCTGACCAGCCAGCGCGACGCGGTGGTCTCGGGCTTGATCGCCGGACCGCTCGCGATGGCGCCCGCGATCCTCTTCTTCGTCGCGATGATCGCCTTCTACCCGGGCATCATGGGCGAGACTTTGCCGTCGGACTTCATGCTGCGGCAACTCGAAATGCCGCTGTTCCACCTATTGTTCCAGTTCATGATCTTTGCGGCGCTGCTCGAAAGCGGAGCGGGTTCGGTCCACGCGATCAATGAGCGCGTCGATGCCGCGCGCCGGTCGCGCGGTCATGGACCGCTCGGCAAGCGGGCCCGGGCGGGCATCGCCGGCGCGCTGCTGATCGGATGCATGTTCCTCGCCGACCGGTTCGGCCTCGTGACGCTGATTGCCAGCGGCTATCGCTTTCTGTCTTGGGTGTTCCTCGCCGTCTATGTCGCACCATTGCTGACGGTCGGCCTGTACCGGCTGGTTCGCAGGCAGAAACAAGAGCTTCAACCCGCCGTGCAGGGGAATGTGACGTGACGAAAGTAACTGGCTGGGCGCGGGTCCGGCGCTGGGTGAAGCGCATCTTGCTGGGCTTGCTCGCGCTGTTGGTGCTGCTCGTTGTGGTCGGCGCGATCTATGAGGCGCTGGGGCGCAAGAACGCCGCGGCGAACTACCCGCCGCCCGGAAAGCTGGTCGATATCGGCGGGCGCAAGATGCATATCGATTGCCGCGGCACCGGATCGCCGACGGTCATCCTGGAATCGGGCCTCGGCACCGGCGGGACGACCGACTGGACGCTGGTCCATGACGAGATTGCCAGCTTCACGCGCACCTGCGCCTATGACCGCGCGGGCATCATGTGGAGCGACGCCAAGGATACGCCGCAGGACGCTGCTGCGGTGACCGAGGATCTGCACAAGCTGCTCAAGGGGGCGGGGATATCCGACCCGCTCGTCCTCGTCGGCCACTCGATCGGCGGGCCGTACACGCGCACTTATGTGGGCAAATATGGCGAACAGGTCGCCGGGCTGGTGATGGTCGATCCGTCGCACCCCGACCAGATCGCGCGGCTCGGGAAAGTCGTGAGCATCGACGTTCATCCCAAGCGCGCGTCGACGCTGATCCACACGGCCAAGGCCCTGGCGTGGACCGGCATCGTCCGCTTCGTCATCGCGCGCGGGGACAAGCCGAAGCTTCGGACCCCGGCCGAGACCAAAAGGCTCGGCGACGCGCTCGTCAAATCGGCCGCCTATGCCAGCACGTCGATACGCGGTTCGGCCTCCGAACTCGATGGCTTCGACCGCACGATGGATCAGGCGCGCGCGGTTCACAGTTTCGGAAACCGGCCGCTGGTCGTGCTCACCGCGATGGCTCCAATGAAGCCCGAGCAGCTCAAAGGACTGGGGCTGAAGGCCGAAGAGGGCGACCGCTTCAAGCAGGAATGGAAGACACTCCACACCGAGCAGGCAGCCTTTTCGACGCGCGGGCGTCAGCAGATCGTGCCCGATGCGACCCATTATATCCAGGTCGATCGCCCCGAAGTCGTGATCGCCGCGGTTCGCGAGGTCGTGGGCGAGGTACGCGCCGATGCGCAGGCGACCGCAAAGAAATGAAAGCAAAAACCGTCAGTCCCCCGGCTGGCGACAGGGAGATGAATGATGAAGCGTAAGATCCTCTTTGGTGCCCTATCGATGTTACCGCTGCTGCTCGCCGCGAACACCCCGGCGCCCGAATATGACATCGTGATCCGCGGCGGCCGCGTGCTCGATGGCGCGGGCAGCCCGTGGGTCAGTGCCGATGTCGCGGTCAAGGACGGCCGCGTCGTGCGCATCGGCCGCGTCGCAGGGCGCGGCACCAAGGAAATCGACGCGAAGGGTCGTTATGTCTCGCCCGGCTTCATCGACATGATGGACCAGTCGGGGCGTGTGCTGCTCAAAAACGGCGCGGCCGAGAACAAGCTCTTGATGGGCGTGACCACCGTCATCGCCGGCGAAGGTGGCCCGCCCGCCGAGGCCGCCGAAATTCCGGCGCATTTCAAGACGCTCGAACAGCAGGGCATCTCGGTCAACTACGGCACCTATTATTCGGCGACACAGGCGCGGGTGAAGGTAATGGGCGACGGCGCCGGGCAACCGACCCCGGCGCAACTCGAGGCGATGGGCCGCGAGGTGAAGATCGCGATGGAGAATGGCGCGTTCGGCATCACCAGTGCGCTGATCTATCCGCCGAGCAGTTTCCAGACGACGGCGGACCTCGTTACGCTCGCGAAGGTCGCGGCGCAGTGCGACGGTTTCTACGCCACCCATATGCGCGACGAGAGCGAGGGGCTGGTCAAGGCGATCGAGGAAGCGATCGAGATCGGCGAGAAGGGCGGGGTGAAGGTCGAGATTTTCCATCTCAAAGCCGCTTATGCCCCCGGCTGGGGCAAGCTGATGCCGCAGGCGGTGGCGACGATCAACGCGGCGCGCGCGCGCGGCGTCGATGTCGCGGCGGACCTCTATCCCTATACCGCGGGCGGCACCGGGCTCGAGATCATCGCGCCGAGCTGGGTGTGGGCCGACGGCGTGCAAAAGGGGATTGAACGGCTGCGCGATCCCAAGGTACGCGAGCGGATGAAGAAGGAGGTCGCCGCGGGCTCGATGCCCGGCTGGTCGAACCTCGTCCACGCATCGGGCGGTTTCGCCAATGTGCGGCTCGCCAACGGCTTCAGCGACAAATACCGGCCGTATCACGGCAAGAGCCTCGCCGAGATCGGCAAGGCGCTGAACCGCGATCCCGCCGATGTGGCGTGGGATATCTTGCTCGAAGGGCTGCCGAACCGTTCGGTCGCGCTCTATTTCATGATGAACGAGCAAGACATCGAAACCGCGATCAAACAGCCGTGGGTCAGCATCGGCAGCGACGCCGCGGCATCCGAAAAAGCGGGCGAGATGGACGCGCTCGGCCTGCCGCATCCGCGCGCTTATGGTACCTTCCCGCGCATCATCGCCGAATATGTGAAGCGCCGTCCGATACTGTCGCTCGAGGATGCGGTGCGCAAGATGACCGGCTGGCCGGCGCAGCGCATGGGGCTCACCGACCGCGGGCTGATCCGTGACGGGATGCGTGCCGATATCGTCGTCTTCGATCTCGACAAGCTCGACGATGTCGCGAGCTGGGAAAAGCCCACCGCGTCGCCAACGGGGATCGAGACGGTGATCGTCAACGGCGTCGTCACGGTCGCGAACGGCAAGCACACCGGCGCCAAGGCGGGCGCGGTGCTGCGGCATAGTTGCGGCGTCTGAGGATGGTACGGAAGTATTCGAGCCTCTGCCTCACCGGCCTTGCGCTTGCCGTTTCGGCGCCGGCCTTCGCCGCCGCCCCGCCGATTTCGAAGCCTGAAGACCTCGGTACTGCCGTGTCAGCGCAGATCGCCTGCGCCAGCATTTTCGTGGCGGAGCGCGCCGAGGCCGATGTGCTGCGCGACGACATCCACGCGTTCGCGCCGTTCATGACGGCGGTGACGCTGGCGGTCGACCGCAAGGCGCGCATGGTCACCGCATCGGCGCTCGGCGCCGCGACGCGCACCGCGCTGTATCGTCCCGTCGCGGGTTGCACCCTGCTGACCGGCGATGTTTCGACGACTGTGCTCGACGCGCAAGCGGCGAAGCTCAAGCCGACGCGCGGGAACGCCGCAAAGCCTTGGCCGATCGGCGACGCGCCGGTGGCCAAGCTTGCCTCGGCGGCAGAGGCGAAGCTCAACCGCGCAGCGCTCGACCAGGCGGTGAGCGCCGCCTTCGACGAGCAGAATAAAGGCGGCTACCCCGACACCCGCGCGATCGTCGTCGTGCAGGGCGGGGCGATCGTCGCCGAACGCTATGCGCCAGGGTTCGACCGCAATACCGAACTGCTCGGCTGGTCGGCGTCGAAGAGCATCATGGGAACGCTGGTCGGCCTGCTGGTCGATGACGGTGTCCTGAAGCTCGACGATCCGGCGCCGGTTCCCGAATGGCGGGGCGAGGGCGATCCGCGCGCAAAGATCACGCTGCGCCAGTTGCTCACGATGTCGAGCGGCCTGACTTTCAGCGAAAGCTATGTTCCCGGCAATGACTCGATCAAGATGTTGTTCGAGGCGGGCGACATGGGTGCGATGGCGGCGGCTTTGCCGCTGAAGGACGCGCCCGGCACGAACTGGAGCTATTCGTCGGGCACCACCAACATCCTCTCACGCATCGTGTTTCAGGCGACCGGCGGCACGCTGGAGGGCATGACGCGCTTTGCGCAAAAGCGGCTGTTCGAGCCCACGGGCATGACCAGCGCGCTGATAGAGCCCGACGAAGCGGGCGTGCAGGTCGGCAGTTCCTACGCCTATGCCACCGCGCGCGACTGGGCGCGTTACGGGCTGCTGCATCTCAACAAGGGCAGGGCCGGGGGCAAGCAATTGCTCTCGAAGCAATGGCTCGATTTTGCGGTAACCCCGACCAAGGCAGCGCCGCGCCCCGTTTATGGCGCGCAGCTCTGGCTGAACCATGCCGAAGCCGTAGGCGAGCGCCGCAAGCTCTACCCCGACCTGCCCGAAGATACCGTGATGGCGCGCGGGCATAGCTTCCAGATCGTCGCGGCGATCCCGTCGCAGGATGCCGTGATCGTCCGCCTCGGCTGGACCCCCGAGGGGCAAGCATTCGACTGGAACAAATATCTCTCGCAGATCGCGGCGGCACTCGCGCCCGCGGCTCCCGCGCCCTGAGCCCACCGAAGGATAATTCGATGACGACGCTTACCCCCCTCTCGCTCGACCTCGCGATTGAATCGCTCCCGCTGGCCAAGCCGTTTCGCATCTCGGGGCATGTTTTCACCGACACGCCCGTGGTCCTCGTCACGCTTTCCGACGGCGAGCACAGCGGGCGCGGCGAGGCGTCGGGAGTCTATTACCTCGGCGACGATGTGCCCACGATGACGGCCGCGATCGAAAGCGTCCGCGCCTCGGTCGAGGCCGGCGTGACGCGCGAGCAGTTGCAGACGCTGCTCCCCGCGGGCGGCGCGCGCAATGCGCTCGACTGCGCCTTGTGGGAACTCGAAGCGCGGCGAAGCGGCGTGCCCGTATGGGAACTCGCTGGCGTCGCCGAACCGCGCCCGCTCCGTACCACCTTCACACTCGGCGCCGACGATCCCGACGTGATGGCCGACGGCGCGCGGCACTATGCGCAAGCGCGCGCGCTCAAGCTCAAGCTCACCGGCGATCTCGACGTCGATATCGCCCGCGTGCAGGCGGTACGCGCGGCGCGGCCCGAATGCTGGATCGGCGTCGATGCCAATCAGGGTTTCGCGATCGGCGATCTCGACGCGCTGGTTGCGGCGCTCGTCGCCGCCGACGTCAAATTGCTCGAACAGCCACTCGCGCGCGGCCGCGAGGCTGACCTCGACGGCTATCAATGCCCGATCCCCATCGCCGCCGACGAAAGCGCACTGACGCTGGCCGATGTCGACGGGCTGGTCGGCCGTTTCGACGTCGTGAACATCAAGCTCGATAAATGCGGCGGGCTCACCGAGGGCCTCGCCATTGCAAGGCGCGCCCGCGAACTCGGGCTCGGCGTGATGGTCGGCAATATGGTCGGCTCCAGCCTCGCGATGGCGCCGGCGTTCATCGTCGGACAGCTCTGCGACATCGTCGACCTCGACGGCCCGATCTTCCTTGCGGACGATCGCACGCCTTCGATCGAATATGTCGACGGCAACGCCTGGTGTGGCGAAGCGATCTGGGGCCGCGAAGTCGGCTGATAGCGATAACGGGACAGGGAGAGGCACAATGAAAAAGACGATATTCGCAGGTTGGGCGCTGGTCGCGTTGATCCAGCCGGCCGCGGCGCAAGATAGTCCGGCGCCGACGACGACTTATATCCACGCCGGGCGTTTGCTGGCCGATCCGGCGAGCGGCCGGGTCGAAACAAACAAGACGATTGTCGTCACGGCTGGAAAGATCGCCGAAATCCGCGACGGCTTCGTCGGCGAGGGCAAGGTGGTCGACCTTCGCGACCAGTTCGTCATGCCGGGCTTCATCGACAGCCATGTCCACCTGACCTTTGAATCGAGCCCGACGAGCCGCCTCGACGCGGTGACCAAATCGACGGTCGATCAGGCTTTCGACGGCGTCATCTTCGCCAAGCGCACAGTGCGCGCGGGGTTCACGACGGTGGTCGATCTCGGCTCCGACCCGCAGGCGATCAACGCGCTGCGCGATGCGACCGCCACGGGCAAGATCGTCGGGCCGCGGATCGTCGCCGCGGGCGGCGTCGCCGCGCATGGCGGGCACGGCGATGTCCACGGCTATCGTCAGGAAATCATCGACCTGTTCCGTTCGCCGACCTTGTGCTCGGGCGCCGACGATTGCGCGCGCGCGGTGCGGCTGGCGGTGCAGCAGGGCGCCGACGTCATCAAGACCGCCTCGACCGGCGGCGTGATGTCGAACACCGCCGCCGGCCTCGGCCAGCAGATGAGCGACGCCGAACTTATCGCGATCGTCGACACCGCACACCGCCTCGGGCGCAAGGTCGCCGCGCACGCGCACGGCACCGACGGCGTCAACGCGGCGCTGCGCGCCGGCGTCGATTCGGTCGAGCATGGGACGTATCTGGATGCGGAATCGATCCGGCTGTTCAAGGCGAAGGGCAGCTATCTGGTTCCCACTTTGCTCGCCGGCGACACCGTCGCGCGTCAGGCCGAAACCGCCGATTGGATGCCCGCGCCGGTTCGCGCCAAGGCGCGCACCGTCGGCCCGCTGATGGTCGACGCCCTCCGCCGCGCGCATGAGGGTGGCGTGCGTATCGCATTCGGGACCGATAGCGCGGTATCGGCGCATGGCGAAAACGCCCGTGAATTTGCGCTGATGGTGAAGGCGGGGCTGACCCCGCTCGATACGATCAAATCCGCGACCGTCTGGGCAGCAACACATGCCGGGCTCGAAACCGAAATCGGTACGCTCGCCGCGGGCAAGTCGGCCGACATCGTCGCGGTGACGGGCGACCCACTGACCGACGTGCGCAGCCTTGAAACCATGGGCTTCGTCATGGCGCGCGGCGTCGTGGTGCGAGCAGCGGGGGAATGAAGATGCGCTCGATCAAGCTGTTCGCGCTGCTTCCGCTCGTCATGATGCTCGGCACCGCGGCGTCGAAGCCTGCAACACCGCTGGCACCGGCGCTCGCGCCCAAACCGGCGGCCGAGGCACAAACGACGGCGACGCCGGTCACGACCCCGCTCGCTCCGTCGGCAACGCTGACCAAGCAGGACGTCGACAGCTGGCTTGACGGCTTCGTGCCTTTTGCGCTCAAGCGCGGCGACCTTGCCGGCGCGGTGATCGTCGTGGTCAAGGACGGGCAGGTGCTGACGCAGCGCGGGTTCGGCTATGCCGACGCCGCCAAGCGCACCCCGGTCGATCCCGCGCATACCTTGTTCCGTCCCGGTTCTGTGTCGAAGCTGTTCACCTGGACCGCGGTGATGCAGCAGGTCGAGGCCGGGAAGATCGATCTCGACGCCAACGTCAACACCTACCTCGATTTCAAGATCCCGCTGAAGGACGGCAAACCCGTCACGATGCGCCAGTTGATGACGCACACCGCAGGCTTCGAGGAACATGGCAAGCTCACCATGTTCGAGGACAGGAAATTCCAGATCCCGCTCGGCGATCTGGTGAAGGGCGGTATTCCGAACCGCATTTATGCGCCCGGAACCACGCCCTCCTATTCGAACTTCGGCACCGCGCTCGCGGGCTACATCGTCGAGCGCGTGACCAAAATGTCGTTCGACGACTATGTCGAGCAGCGGATTTTCCAGTCGCTCGGCATGGCGCAATCGACCTTTCGTCAGCCGCTGCCCAAGGGCTTCGCGCCGTGGATGGCGACGGGCTACCGCCAGCTTTCGGCGGGCCCTTCGAAGTTCGAGATCGTCGGCCCGTCGCCCGCGGGCGGTCTCTCGTCGACCGGCGCCGACATGGCGAAATTCATGATCGCGCATCTCAATCAGGGGGCGGGGCTGATGAAGCCCGAAACCGCGCGGACGATGCACGACACGCCGCTGACGATCCTGCCGCCGCTCAACCGCATGGAACTCGGCTTTTTCGAAACCAACATCAACGGGCGGCAGGTGATCGCGCATCTCGGCGACACGCAGCTGTTCCACACCGCGCTCCACCTGTTCACGAACGAGAATGTCGGCATCTATATGTCGTTCAATGCGACGGGCGAGCAGGCGTCGGTCGGCCCGCTGCGCCGCGCCTTGTTCGAGGATTTCGCCGACCGCTATCTGCCGGGCAAGGAAATGCCTGCGACGCGCGTCGATGCGAAGACCTCGGCCGAACATGCCAGGATGCTGGCGGGCAACTGGCTGAACAGCCGCCGCGCGGAGACGAATTTCTACGCGATCGCGTCGCTGCTCGGGCAGGTGAAGGTCAGCGTCGGGCCGAAGGGCGAACTGATCGTCCCCGCCGCGCGCGATCTCAACGGAAAACCCGCGAAATGGGTCGAGACGTCGCCCTTCGTCTGGCACAATGCCGACGGCCACGGCCGGCTCGCCGCGCAGGTGGTCGATGGCAAGGTTGTGCGCTGGAGCATCGACGGCATCTCGCCTTTCATGGTGTTCGACCGCGCCCCGGCGTCGAAATCAGCGGCATGGATCATGCCCGCGATGTATGTCAGCCTCGGCATCCTGCTGATCACGCTCCTTCAGTGGCCTATCGCGGCGCTGATCCGCCGCCATTACAAGGCACCGCTGACGCTCGAACGCCGCTCGCTGCGCGTCTATCGCGGCGTTCGCGTCGGCGCGGGGCTGGTGCTCGCGCTGGTCGCGGCGTGGGTGATCAGCATGTCGAAACTGAAGGCGCTGCCCTCCTATGATCCGTGGCTGTGGTTCCTCCAGATCGCCGGATTGATTGTCCTTGTCGGCGGCGTCGTGCTGGCCGCATGGAACCTCCGGATCGTCCGTCAGGAGAAACGCGGCTGGTTCCGCATCCTCTGGGCGCTGTTCCTGCTCTTCGCGACGATCATGCCGCTGTACGTCGCATGGACCTTTGGACTGATCGCGATGACGGTGAATTACTGACGCTCTCCCTGAAGACGGAGGGGCCCGCCGGGCCCCTCCGTCAGCGCCTCGCGCTGTGCCAAAGCATGGCCGCGATCATCGAATCTCCGTCGAAAAGAGTCGTTTAAAATCGCCCAAGGGTATGCCCTCGGCCCGAAAACGAAGTTTCCGGCGGATTTTCTGAAAATTGATCAGCCACGGCAATCGTTTGCCGATGCCTTTCGTCACGCGGTCCCTCGTCAAATGGATTGCGACGCTTTTAACCGCGTGCCCGGGACCGAATGCCGCGGAAAAATCGGCAGGCAGCACGCGCCGGATCGAGCTCGGGTCTGCCGTATCACCGAACACCGCGATGATCGGATATTCGGCCGGGGCAATTTCGGCCGACTCCAGAACATTCTTTCGGCGGGCCAATCTTCGGGCGCTCTCGACGACATCGTTCCGAAAAGCCGGATCGAGTGCCAGCATCGACATTCCCGCAAGATCGCCATGAATATTTCCGGTCTTCAGGAGAGCAAAGAGCGTCGCGCCATTCGGCAAATCGACCATCAGCGCTTCACCGCGTACATCCCAGACATGATTCTTTCCTTCGGGATTTATTCCGAGCCGGTAAAACGCGCGCACTTCGTACACCGACGTGCCGGCCCAGGGTCCGGACGGCGTATCGACCTCGATCGTCATGCGAAAACGATAGCCGGAACCGGTTCCGATAAAGCGAAGCGATAGGACGGGGAGCATGACGGCAAGAGCAATCAGGTTCAGGAAACTGCGCCAGCGCATCGCGATCAATCCTCTCCTGCGAAATGGTGATAATAATGGCCGCAACAAACTTGGGATGAACCGCCTCCTTGCGAATGAGTGCTCGGGTTGTGCGCAAAGAAGTTTAACGTCCACTTTCCAAACCACTGCGGATATTGGCCGAAGAAAAAGGCTGTCCTACTATATCGCGCCGTGTCAGCTAGCTGTCCGATCTTTGAAATCGTGGCGATACGCAAACTGCCGTAAAAGCGACAAAGGAGACAGTTTCGATACGCATATGCGTATCCTTTGTCGCTTTAAGCCGATCCCGGCCAGCCATTCCATCTTCCAAAAAAAGGGCGGCGGTATCGTCGATACCGCCGCCCCCGGGACTAGCTGTTGAGAAGGGTTAGAAGCTCAGCTTGACGCCCCCCGAAATATAGCGGCCGATCACGTCGAAATTGGGACTGGTGTACGGCGTGATCGGCGGATCGCGGTCGAACAGGTTGTTGACGTTGCCGAACAGCGTGAACGGCCCCGCTTTGAACTGGGCACCCAGATCGACATAGGTGCGGCTGCCCACCTTGTTGTTCACGATCTCCACCGGAACGCCGTTCACGACCGTCAGCGGGCGGTCGAGCCCGCCGTCGACGTAGCGGATGCGCAGATTGGCGCCGAAGCTGTCGTTATCAAAGGCGATCGTGCCCGTGCCGCGCCATTTCGGGGTCGAGAAGGCGGTGTCGCCGCCGACGTAACTCGACACGTCCGCACCATTGATCTTCAGGTTGAAGACATGGTTGGCCAGCGCGCGGAACGACAGGTTTCCGTCGCCGAGCGGCATGCGGTACGATGCCTCGATGTCGAGACCCTGCGTGCGGTAATTGGCGAGGTTGCGATACCCGTTCGTGATCGATCCGATGGTGCCGTTTGCTTCGCGGACGATGATGCCATTGCAGGTCGGATCGGCCGGAGCGGTGGCGAAGCACTGCTTCAGCAAGTCGTTCGCGGTGACCGTGGTGATCACATTGTCGATGTCGATATCATAATAATCGACCGACAGGCGCAGGCCGCGCGCAAAGGACGGGGAGTAGGACCCGCCGAGCGTCAGCGTGTGCGAAATTTCGGGCGTCAGGTTGGCGTTGCCGCCGCCATAGACCACGACATTGTTCTGCACCGTGCCATTCTGACCCTGGAACGGATCGAAGACACTGCCGATGTTCGTCGAGCGGTTGAGGAAATATTCGGTGATGCTGGGCGACCGGATATCGCGCGAATAGACGGCGCGGAATAGCAGGTCGTTGACGACGCGCAGCGTGCCGCCGGTCTTCCACGACCAGATCCCGCCGCTGGTGCTGTAATCCGAATAGCGCGCCGCGCCGTTGATTTCGAGCTTCAGCGCGTCGGTGATATCGAGCAGCGGCACGTTCACTTCGGCGAAGACTTCCTTGACGTCGAAGCTGCCGTTCGTCGCCGACGAATTGAGCGTGCCGAGCGCATTGGCGAGCGACAGCGGGTCGACGAAGTTGGTGACCTGCTTTTCCCAGCGGACGTCGGTGCCGAACGCGATGTCGACGGGGCCGGCCCAGGTCGAGAAGGGCTGACCCGAAACGCTGGCGCCCGCCGCATCGAGCTTGATCGTGTAAATCAGCTGCGAACCGCCGAACGCCCACGCTGCCGCGTCGTCCGAAATGCTGCCATTGCCGAACAGGTTGATCGGCACGCAATTGGGGTCGTTGTTGGTCGTCGAGGCATCGGCGTTGATGCGGCACGTCGGCGTGCCGTTCACCAGGACCGAATCGACGCCATTGTTGAAGCGCGACTTGATCCGCTGGTTGTTGAGCTGCTGGTTGAGCCGGATTTCGCCATGATTATAATAGGCGTCATATTTCCAGCCGTCGCCGAAGCTCCCCTCGAGCCCGATCGCGCCCTCGAGGTTGCGGCGGCTGTATTTGAACTTCATCACCCCGTCGGCGCCGACATCGTCCATGACGCGGCCGAGGAGGAACGGACCCGCGACGCCGGCGGCGGCGAGCTGATTGCGGTTCGCCTGCGTCAGGAAGGCATTGTCGGGCATGATGACCACGGCGGGCGTTTCGGGGAAGAAGCTATAGTCCGCCGACATGCGGTGATAGCTGAAATTGGCCCAGACCTTCAGCGAGTCGGTGAGGTCATAGCTGGCGCGGGCAAAGAGGTTGATGCGCTCATAGGGCGTGCTGACCGCGACATAGTCGAAGATATTCTGGCCGCCGCCGCCGATCGTCGTGACGCCGTTCGTCACGCTGCCGAGCGGGAAGGCGCCGATGTTGCCGTCGGGATTGAATACCAGGTTGCGGGGCGCGCCGGTGAGGCCGAGGATCGAACCGCCGTTGTAAAGCTGGGTTGAATTCGGGTCGCGCACCAGTTCGAGCTTGTTGTCGGCGCGCTGGAACAGCCCGGCTTCCAGATTGGGGCGGTCGTCGCGGCTGAGCGCGCCGCGTTCGTTCATATATTCGCCCGCGACCATGAAATGGCCGCGCCCGCCCGCGAAATCGGTGCCCCACGCAATGTCGGCGCCATAACGCGCCGCGTCGCCGCGCGACGAGATGCCGCTCTGGACGCCCATGCGCCAGCCGGTGAAGTCATCGTCGAGGATGATGTTGACGACGCCCGCGACCGCGCCCGAGCCCCAGGCGGCCGATGCGCCGCCGGTGACGACGTCGATACGCTTGACCAGGCTTTGCGGCACGATGTTGAGATCGTTGGCGCCGGCAAAGCGGTGCCCGTTGAGCAGGGTGAGGGTGCGGACCGACCCGAGGCCGCGCATGTCGGCGGTCGAGACGCCGCTGCTGGTGTTGCCCGGGGTCGTCGACGGCGTCGACGTCGCGCGAAATTGCGGGGCGTCGTTCAATACCTGCGCGATGCTCGGGCGGTTGCCCAGCGCCAGTTCGGCCTCGCCGATAACCGTGGTCGGGGTCGGCGCATCGAAACCTTCGCGCTGAATGCGCGATCCGCTGACGACGATTTCCTCGTCCGAAATCAGGTCGGTCGCGGCGTCGGCGGACTGCGCATAGGCCGGGTTCAGGCTGACCAGCATCGACAGGGCGGTGCCCGCATACAAGCCGGATTGAACGAACTTCATAATTATCCCCTTCGCCTGTGGACGGCATGTCGCTGTCCGGTGCTCGCTTATGTTTATCCCGAGGCTCCTGCGATCCTCTGGTTTGCGATTTTCTATAAAGTCGGATTTTTTTGAAAAATCAACCCTAATCAAGACATGATTTTCAACTATTGAAAATATGCCGTCGGAAAGTCTAGCAACTTGGGTCGATAATCCTATGAATCAGCGCGTTTTTGAACCAAAATCCATGTTTCAAAAATCCGGATTCATCAACCGGCATCTTTTCGGGAGTTCAATGGTCCGATCTCGCTGCTCCCGCATGCGGGCGAGCGACGGGGGCGCCGCGCCACCGCACGGCGCGCGGCTGTTAATGGCCATTTCGATTCAAGCGAGGCGCGGCGTCAAGGCGCTGGAGCGCATGGGGCTTCGGACGCCGTGCAGTTCGTCCAACCGCCGCCCATCGCCTGAAACAGCTGGATTCGCGCAGCGAGCGCGTCAGCGCGGAGCTGGATCAGCGACAGTTCGGCGCCGAGCAGCCCGCGCTGGGCGTCGAGCTGTTCGAGATAGGGCGAATAGCCTTCGCGGTAGCGATTGGTCGCGAGCCGCAGCCCCTCCGCCAGCGCATCGCGCTGCGACTTCGCGAACGCGATCTGCGCGTCGATCCGGCTGACCGCGGCGAGCGCGTCCTCGACTTCGCGAAATGCGGTCAATGCCGTTCGCCGATAGGCGAAAGCCGCCTGATCGCGCTGCGCGCCCGCGGCTTCGGCCTGCGCGGTCAGCCTGCCGCCCTGAAAGATTGGGGCGAGGATGCTGCCGCCGACCGACCAGATCGAAATCGGGTCGCCGATCAGCGTCGAAAAGGCCGCACCTGCCGCCGAAGTCAGGCGTACTTGCGGTAAGAACCGCTTGCGCGCCGCGGCGAGATTCTTGTCCGATGCCGCAAGCTGATATTCGGCCTGCGCGACGTCGGGGCGGCGGCGCAGCAGTTCGGATGGTAGGCCATCGGGGATCCCGGGAACGGTGAGGCCGTCGAGCGCCGTACCGCGGTCGATCGCGCGCGGTGTGTCGCCGACCAGCACGCTCAAACCATCCTCGGTTCGCGCGATGGCGAGTTCGATCTGCGGCACGATCTGCGCCGTCGCGTCATATTCGGCCTGCGCCTGCTGAAGCTCGAGCCTGGGCGAATAGCCGCGCCCGACGCGCGATTTCGCAATCCGCAGCGATTCCGATCGCGCGCGCACCGTTTCGCGCGCGACCTCCAGCCGCGCATCGAGGCTGCGCAGCGTGACATAGTTGCTCGCCACCGTGGCGGCGATCGACAGTTGCACGGCATCGCGCGCCGCTTCGCTCGCGAACCAGCTGTCGCGCGCCGCCGACTTCTGGTCGGCGAGGCGGCCGAACAGATCGACTTCATAGGCGACCTGGACTTGCGGCTGCGCGAAATTCTGCTCCGACGGCTGGCCGAACGCGCTGACCGAGCGCGAGCGCCCGGCGCTGATCGCCGCATCGATCGTCGGCAGCGTCTGCGCCCGCGCGAGCGCGAAATTGGCGCGCGCTTCGCGAACACGCGCCGCCGCGACGCCGATGTCGCTGTTGTTGGACAGCGCCTTGTCGACCAGCGCGGTCAGGGTCGGATCGCCAAACGACCGCCACCAGTCGCGTTGCAGCGGCGCGGCGGGATCGGCATCGGTGCGCCATGCCACCGGCGGTGCGACGGGCGCCACACTGGTCGTCGCGACGTTCGGACCGGCGCAGGCGGCGAGCCCCGCCGCCAGCCCGGCCGCCAGCGCGAGCTGCGCGACTTTCATCGCGTCGATCCGCCGCGTGTGTCGACGCGGACCTCGACCGACATTCCGGGCCGCAACCGCGCCGCCACCGGTTGCTTGTCGTCGATCTTGATCCGTACCGCGATGCGCTGCGCCACCTTGACGAAATTGCCGGTGGCGTTGTCGGCCTTGAGCACGGCGAATTCGGACCCTGCCGCCGGCGACAGATTCTCGATCCGTCCGGTCAGTTCGGCGCCGCCCAGCGCATCGACGCTGAACCGCGCGCGCTGGCCGATCGCCATGTTGCCGGTCTGCGCTTCCTTGAAGTTCGCGATGACCCAGACATGGTGCGGAACGACCGACAGCAATTGCGTCCCGGCGGTGACATAGGCGCCCACGCGCACCCCGATTTCGGACAGCTGCCCGTCGGCAGGGGCGCGGATGATCGTGTTGTCGAGATCGATCTGCGCGAGGCGAAGCTGCGCTTTCGCCGATTCGACCGCGGCTTCGAGCCCGGCACGCCCGACGACGACGGTGCGGACGTCCTGCGTCCCGATCGCCCGGCTGGCGCGCGCCTGTTGCAGCGCGGCTTGCGCCGCGAGCAGCGCTGCGCGCGTCTGGTCATATTCGCGCGTCGAGATTGAGCCGTCGGCAACGAGCGCGCGGGCGCGGCGCATGTCGGCGTCGGCCCTGGTCAGTTGCGCCTGCGCGTTGGCGATCCCCGCATTCTGGCTGTCGGTCGCGACCTCGCGCGAGCGCTGCGCCTGCGCCGAATTGGCGAGCGCGGCCTGCTGCGCCGCGACATTCGCTTCGGCTTGTGCCACACGCGCGCGATAGATGCGGTCGTCGATCGTCGCGAGGATCTGGCCCGCCTTGACCTCGGCGAAATCCTGCGCGGGCACGCGCGTGACATAGCCGCTGACCTGCGGGCTGATGATCGTCACGCGCCCGCGCACATAGGCGTTGTCGGTCTTTTCCAGGGCGCCGGCGAAGGGCGGGAGCTGCCATGAGTAGAGGATCCCGAGGATCGCGAGCAGCGCGGCGACGATGATGACGATCACCGTCGTGCGCGTCTTATCCGGGGGGCGCCACGCCGACGGCGGCGCGTCGACCTGCGGATCGGCCGGCGGTGCGGTTTCGGGTGGCAGAGCCGCCGCTGCGGGTTCGGGTTTCGGCGTTTTCGCCTTGGGCTCGTCGCTCATCTCATTGCCCCTGCTGCGCCTGCGCCTGAAGGCGCTGTACCAATAATATCACCGGCGACGGCTCGTTCCGCCGGCGGATCGCCCGGGTGATCATAAAGCCCCATATCGTGGTCAGGATTGCAAGCACGCCGACCAGCATAAAAACTTCATTATACGCAAGGATATGCGCCTCACGCGTGACTTGCCGGCTGAGCAATGCGGCGCCCTCGGCATTGCGCAGCACCGGATCGCCGACCGTCCCGGCTACGACGCGGCTGCCCGCGCCCAGCCGCGCCGCGACCAGCGGGTCGCTCGCCACGATATTCTGGACCAGTTCGTGCGAATGATATTTCTCGCGGACCGTCTGGAACGTCCCGAGCAGGGTGCCGCCGGCGAGACCGCCGATGCTCTGGCTCATGCTGAACAGCACGACGAAGCTGATGAAATTCTTCCCACCCGCCAGCAATGTCCGCGCGATGCCGATCACCATCGCCTGCGCGAGGAAGAGCAATGAGGCGAAGCCGATCAGCGCCTGGCTGAGGTAGAAATGGCTCGGCCGGGTGAGGTTGGTCGTATTGGCATCCATGAACGATGCGATCACGATTAGCACGACTGCGATGAGGATCGGCCGCGTCAGATTGTCGGGGCGAAAGGTCAGCACCGCGGTGGCAAGACCGGCGATCGACGCGAAGACGACGATCAGGTTCAGCGTGACCATCTGATCGTTGATCATGCCCACGGTGCCCAGAAATCCGACCGAGCCGAACGCCTGTTCGGAGAGCAGGATGCGGACCGATGCCGCAACCGCGATCAGCCGCAGCATCTCGCGCGTGCCGAGCCAGCGCGTGTTGATCAGCGGGTTCCGGCGATGATGTTCGACAAGGATCGCGGCGGCGATCAGCGCGACGCTGGCGGCCAGCGACCAGCCGATCCACGGCCGCTCTGTCCACCACTGAATCCGCCCCTGCGACAGCACGGCGATCAGCAGCCATAATCCCGGCGCCAGGAGGCCAAAGGTCAGGAAGTCGAGCGGTTCGAACACTTTTTCGCGCTCGCTCGGCGGCAGCGGCTGCGCCATCACCGCGGCGAGTGTCGCGAGCGCGAGCCCGAATTCGAACCAATAGAGATTGTGCCAGTCGCCCCAGATGAGCAGCCCCGGCGACAGCACGCGCGCGAGCGGCGTCGCGATCTGCGGAATACAGATGCCGATCATCACCGCGGCAAGCCGCTTCGACGCCGGAAGCGACTGGAAGAAATAGAGGATGGTGAGCGTCGAGAGGCCGCTCGCCGCGATCCCGCTCATCGCCCGCACCGCGACCGACGTCCAGAAATCGTGGATGAACAGGTGCATCAGCGTCGTCACGGCATAGGCGACGAGCGTGTAGCGGATGAACGGCTGGAGCCCGAACTGCTGGCGATATTTGACGAGCAGCAGGTTCGCGGTGACGTTGGTCATGAAATAGGCGGCGGTCAGCCACGCGGCTTCGTCGCTGTTGAGCCCCAGCGTCCCCTGCGCGAAGTTGAGGTTTACCGTGACGAGCGCGTTGCCGAGCCCGCCGGTGATCCCGATCAGGCAGCCGATGAGGAAATGGCGCACCATGCGCGCGGTCGGATGATCGGGATTGGCGGGCGATCCCGGAAGCGTCGGCCGCTCATGGGGCTTGAAGACATAATCCGCCACGGCGGGTCAGGCCCGCTTCGCGGTCATGGACGCGCCACGAGCGGAGCGAGTCGGTTCGATAATCATGATTTTCCTTACCGCATCGCCGGGGGGCATGCAGCCTATTCGGAGGAATAGGAAACCCGCGACGCGGGCATAGAGGCGGCGGGTTATGCCGCCGGTACGCGATCGCGGTGCGTATTCCAAAGCCAGGCGGCGCAGGCGAGATCCTGTACGATCGAGCCCAGCGATTTATAGATGGTGACATCCGATGCCGCGAGGCGGCCCGGCGCGGAGCCCGAAAAGACATGCCCGATCTCGGGCAGGACATGCGTTTCGGTGATCAGCCCCGCGCCCGATGCGCGCAGATATTCGGCGCCCTGCGCCAGCACCCCTTCGCGATGATCGGGCACGAAACGCGCGCGCACGACAAGCGCCTCGTCGATTTCGGACGGGCCGGCGCGGCTTGAACCGACGGCGTTGATATGCGCCCCGTCCGCGACATGCGCGTCGAGCAGGAAGGGCTCGGCCGCGCCGGTCAGCGTGCAGATGATGTGAGCGTCCTCCGCCGCCTCGGCAGCCGAAGCTGTCGTCCGTGCGACAAGACCGAAATCGTCGGCGATCCGGCCGGCAAGCGCCTCCGCTTTTTCGGGCGTGCGACCCCAAATTCGTACCTCTGTGAGCGGCCGCACATGGCGGACGGCGGCGACATGGTGCCATGCCTGCTCGCCCGTCCCCATGATCGCGAGGCGGCGGGCGTCGGGGCGGGCGAGCGCATCGGTCGCGGCTGCCGAGGCGGCGGCGGTGCGGATCGCGGTGACCTCGCTGGCATCGATCACGCAGACAGGCGCCCCGCTGGCGCGGTCGAACAGGATGATGATGCCCTGATGCGAGCTGCCGTGCGCGGCGGCGGCGGGAAAGATGCTGATGATCTTCGCGCCGAAGCCCGCGCCGTCGAGCGCGCCGGGCATGACGCCGAACAGGTCGCCGCCGTCGAGGTCGATGATGCCGCGCAGCAATTGGCGGCTCCGTCCTTCGGCGAGCGCGATCATTGCGCTCCGCATCAGATCGATACAGGTTGCATGATCGAGCCGGGTGCGGACTTCGGCCGCGTCGATGAAGCGGATCGGATCAGCCACCCCAGACGCCTTCGGCGTGGCGGAGGAAATTGAGCCCCATGATCTTCTCGATCCGGCCACTCGAATAGCCGCGCGCGGAGAGGAGGCCGATAAGTTTGCGAAACTGGTCGGGACCGCGCAGGTCGACGACGAAGGGATAGGTGTCGGGGCGCTCGCCCGCGGCGCTGATCCCCGCGGCGCGGCGCTCGGCGATCTCCTTCGCGAGCACCGCTTCATACGCCTGCAGGTCATCGATCTGGCCCACCGTGCCGTCGGTGCCGATCCCGACATGATCCTCGCCGCAGATATTCACCGCATGGTCGATATGCGCCACGACATCCTCGGCGCGGGCGTGGCCCGAGATGTTGAGGAAAGGCATGAAATAGATGCCGACGAAACCGCCCTTTTCGGCGACCAGCCGTAATTCGGCGTCGGTCTTGTTACGCGGCAGGTCGGTGACCGCGCGGCAGCCGGTGTGGTTGATCGAGATCGGTGCCTTCGACGCGCGCGCGGCTTCGAGGCAGGTCTTCTCGCCGCTGTGCGACAGGTCGACGATCATCTTTTGCGCATTGAGCCGTTCGATCACCTCGCGCCCGAACGGCGTCAGCCCGCGATTGCCCGGCGCCATCGACCCGTCGCCAAGCTGGTTCGCCGGATTATAGGTGAGCTGGAAGATGCGTACGCCCATGTTGGCGAAGATGTCGACGCGACCCGCGTCCTTTCCCATCATCGCGCCGTTCTGGAAACCGTAGATGATCCCGATCTTCTTTTCGGCCTTGGCGCGGCGGATGTCGGCGGCGCT
This sequence comes from Sphingopyxis sp. MSC1_008, assembly GCF_023197165.1. Taxonomy (GTDB): domain Bacteria; phylum Pseudomonadota; class Alphaproteobacteria; order Sphingomonadales; family Sphingomonadaceae; genus Sphingopyxis. Next base: position 118,642 of record NZ_JALPRD010000005.1, on the reverse strand, counting down.
CAATATCTTGACGAGGTCGCGCGGATAGCGGCGCAGCAGCATGTCCATTTCGGCGACGTCGGCGACGCTCTTTTCGAACGGTTCGGCCGGGCCCGCGACATAGCCGAGCGTGCAGTTGATCGCGGTGACCCCCGACGCATGCGCCTCGGCCAGCACGCGCGGCGAAAAGGGGTCGGCGGCGTCCTGTATATTCGGATCGGCGAGCCCGCCGAGCGCATTGACGATCACCCATTTGCGGTCGTCGGGTGCCGCAGCACGGGCAACTCCCGGCAGCAGCGATGTCGCGGCCATGCCCGCCGCCCCCGCAAGCATCGCGCGCCGGTCAATCGTCATTTCCAAGCTCCTTCGCGGTCGGCGCGATATAGTCGGCGCGCCGATATTCGCGGCCGCGCTTCACCGTCATTTCGATCTTTTCGATATTGCCGATGTCGGCGAGCGGGTCCGCCGTCAGTATGACGAAATTCGCGAGCTTGCCGGGCTCGATCGATCCCATATCCTTGTCCTGCCCCGCAGCGCGCGCGCCGACGAGCGTTGCCGAGTGGATGACCTCGAGCGGCGGCATGCCGACGTCCTTCGCCAGGTAACGAAGCTCGGCGTGGACCTCGGGCCAGGCGTCGCCGGCGGGGTTGACGAAGTCGGTCCCGGTCGAAATCGGCAGGCCCGCGCGCCACGCCTGCTGGGTCAGCCGGATCGTGCGGGCGCCGCCGCAACGCAGCGGTTTGGCTTTCGGATCGGCTTTGCGCGGGGCCTCGAACTTCACGAACAGGCTGCCGGTCGCGTCGAGGATCGTGCCGCGCTTCCGCATCGCGTCGAAGAGGCGCGCGACGACCGGATCGTCGCCCGTTGGTGCAAGGCGCGCTTCGTCGACGGGGGTGCGGTCCTGATAGGAGGCGAGCATTTCGGGCTGCGCCTCATAGCCGAGATAACAGACATGGCTGACCGAATCGACGCCCGCCGCGATCACCTCGGCGGGGCGGGCTGGGAAGACCGCGCTGTGCGCCCAGATCATCAGCTTCTGGCGGTGCGCTTCGGCAGTGATCGCGGCGACGCGTTCGGCGGGCAGGTTGGCGTAGATCTTGATCGCGCTCGCCGACGTGCCGCGCGCCAGCGTGACTGCGGTGCGCAGGTCGGTCTTTTTGTCGATCGCCTGCATCCACGGCGCGGTGCCCGGCGTGAAGCCGCGGCTCACCGCAAGGACGCGGGGATCCTCGAAAAAGGACGGCCCCGCCATCAATGCGGCGTAATAGATGTCGGGCGCGGGAATTTCGCCGACCAGCGACGCGCGCGCAAGCTCGCCCACCGCGCGCAGATCGTCGGCCATGTCGCGCACTGCGGTGACGCCGCCATAGAGCTGGCGGCGCAGGATCGCTTCGGCACGCGCGCGGTTTGGCGGCGTGGCGAGATGGACGTGGCTGTCGATCAATCCGGGGATGACGAAGCGCCCGGACAGGTCGACGCGGCGCGCCGTTCCCGCGCGCGGTGCCAGCGTGTCATGCGCGCCGACCGCGACGATCCGTTCGCCCTCGATCAAAATATCCTGCCCCGCGCGCGCGGGTCCGCCGGTGCCGTCGATCACCGACACATTGGTGTAAAGTATCTGTTCGGCCGCGTGCGCGGGCGCCGCCGCCATCAGCGATGCGGCGAGGCCAAGCGACTGAAGGGCAGCGACAAGCGCCGGCGGGCGTGAACGAACCGATGTCATGGCTCGTCGCTAGCGCCCTCATTTCATGTCCGCAATCGCCGGGCGGCCGCTATCGGCGAAAAGCGGCCACCCGATCGCTCTTTTCTCAGAAAGCGTATTTCAGCGTCACTCGCGCATTTCGCGGCTCGCCATAGACGAAGCCCGGGAACCAGACGTTGCCGCTGAAAAAACGCTTGTCGAAGAGATTGTCGACATTCGCCTGCAACGACAGGGCTTCAGTCAGGTCATAGCGTGCCATGATATTGGCGATGGCATAGGCGGGCTGGCCGATCCGCTCCTCGACATTCGAGCCGGGGTTGACGGCGGTGACCGGCGGCCGGCTTTCCCATTTCACCGCGCCGCCGACACTCAGGCCGTCGAGCATTCCGGTAAAGTCGTAGCGGGTCGCAAAGTTGAACACGCGGCGCGGCTGATGCGCGAGCACGTGCGCGCCCTCGGCGTCCTTTGCGCTGTAATCGCTCCATCCGGCGCTGACGTCCCACTGCGGGGTGATCTTGCCGACGATTTCGAGTTCATAGCCCTTCGCGACGGTTCCCTTCGCGCCGCGATATGCCTGGATCGGGGTGCCGGGGATCAACCCGTCGGCAACCGCCAGATTATCCTGCTCGATGCGGTAGACCGAGGCCGTCGCCAGCAACTGGCCATCGAGCAGCAGCGCTTTCAGACCGGCTTCATAATTGGTGCCTTCCAGCGGATCGATCAGCTGGTTGTTCCGGTCGCGCAGGTCGCCCTGCGGCTTGAAGATATTGGTGTAGCTCGCATAGGCCGACAGATTGGCCGTCAGGTTATAGACCAGCCCGACATAGGGCGTGATCTGGCCCTTGTACGACAGGCTGTAGGGCGAAGGACTGTACAGGCTTTCATGCTCATTGCGTTTGTAATAGCTGACGCGCCCGCCGCCGATGAGCTTGAGTCCCCCGATCAGGCTGATCCGCGTCGAGGCATAGACCGCCGCCTGCGTCGTGTTGCCGAATCCGGACATGTCGTAACGCGCGCCCCATTCGGGCTCGGCGAGCCGGCCGTCGAAGCTGTTGAAGTCGGCGATCGGGTCGATCGCAACCGGATCGCGGTTCGTCCAGCCGTTGTTGACGCGGCTCGCCATCGCGCCGAACGCGAGGTCGTGCTGGCCGCCCAGCAGGGTGAAGCTGCCATTCGCCTGGATGCTGCCGTGCCATTGTTCGGGATCGGCCTTGTACCAATAGCCATATGTGCCCACGTCCGCACCCGTAACGCGGTCGGGCAGGCCGTCGAGCCACAGCAGCTTCGAATTTTCAAGCCCCTTGTGATAGCCGAGATCGCCGCGAACCTGCCAGTCGCCGCCCAGTTTGCGCGTGAGCGTGGCAAATGCTGAAATCTCGGTCGTATTCCAGAGCCCCCAGTCGGCGCCCGTGGTCTTGGACCGGGGCCAGTCGGTGCGCGTGCCGTCGCTATACCAATAGGGCAATTGCGCCCACATGATCCCGTCGCGCTCGTCGCGCTGATAGCTTGCGCCGATGGACAGCGTCGTGCGATCGCCCAGATCGGCGTCGATCACGCCATAGAGCAGGAGGCCCTTCTTCTTTTCCAGATCGACGAAGCTGTCCTGCGTATAGGCCTGAGCGACGGCGCGGGCGCGCACCGTGCCCGCGGCGTTGAGCGGCGACTGGACGTCGAGCGTCGCGGCAAAACGATCCCACGATCCGGCCTCGATGCTGATGTCGCCGGCAAATTCGAGCTCGGTCGCATGTTTGCGGATCAGGTTGACGACCGCCGACGGATCGCCGGCGCCCTGCATCAGGCCCGCGGCGCCGCGCACCAGGTCGACACGCTCATATTGCGCGGTGCTCGTCTCGCCAAACCCGACATTGCCATTTTCGAACGGCGCGTCGTCGAGCTGGAAATTCTGGACCTCGAACCCGCGCGCGGTGATCGCGCTGCGTCCGCGGTCGATGTCCTTCTTGGAAATGCCGACGGTGAAGTCGAGCGCCTCGTTGATCGTGTTGAACCCCTGGTCCTCGATCTGCTGGCGCGTGATGACGCTGATCGTTTGCGGCGTTTCAAGCGGGGAGAGCGGGAGTCCCGTCGCGGCGGTGGGCTGATCGGTCCGGCCATAGCCGGTCACGACGATGGCATCGCCGGGCTCGTCGTCCGCTGCCGTCGGGCGCGTCTCTTGCTGCGCCTGCGCAAATGTCGATGCGCACAGAAGCGCCGATCCGGTCAGCAGCAAGCGAATTGAACGGCGCATCTTTATCCCCTTTTTCGGCCGACGGGCCGTGCCGGCGATGCGCCACTAATGAGAGTAACTCGCATTTGCAACATGGGATGACGGCTTTTTTGTGGGCGTTGGCGGCCGAGCGCTTTCGTTCGGACCACATATAATCGCAGGAGGTGGCGGCGATGCGCCCCTTCGCATTGTCGAGGACTGCCACGATTTCGCTTATATTATAGTGCTTTAGAGGCGCTTGAGCCGCGCCTGCGGCGCCGGGCCACGCGCTTCGCATCATCCGGCGCGACGCTTGTTCCGCTGCACATTATTATGATATCCCTGCATCAAGAATCCGAAATTTTCTGTGCCGACGCGATCCCATAAGCCGCGCGGTATCGACTGCCTGAACCTTCCCGTGGGCCTCGGCGCTCATTGGCAAACAGAACAGAAACGGACGAACGCTATGCAGACTTCCGAAGAATTTGAGCTGTCGCGACGCGGCGTGCTCGCGGGCGGCGCGGCCTCGGTCGCGACGGTGACATTGGTCCCGATCGGGACGGCAGCGGCGGCCGCCCCGGCGGCCAAATCTCCGCCGACGGCCAAAGTGGCGTTCGAGGTGAACGGCAAGAAGCGCGAACTGGAGCTCGACACGCGAACGTCGCTGCTCGATGCACTGCGCGAGCATCTGCACCTGACCGGGACCAAGAAGGGCTGCGACCACGGCCAGTGCGGCGCCTGCACCGTGATCGTCGACGGGCGGCGGATCAACAGCTGCCTCACGCTGGCGGTGATGCACGAGGGCGACAAGATCACCACGATCGAAGGGCTGGGCACCCCCGACAAGATGCACGCGATGCAGGACGCGTTCGTGACGCACGACGGCTATCAATGCGGCTATTGCACCCCGGGGCAGATCTGCTCGGCGGTCGCGGTTCTCGACGAGATCAAGGCTGGTATCCCGAGCCATGTCACCGCCGACCTCGGCGCCGCACCGGCGGTGACGAAGGTCGAGCTGCGCGAGCGGATGAGCGGCAATATCTGCCGCTGCGGCGCCTATTCGAACATCATCGATGCGATCACCGATGTGGCGGGAGTGAAGGCATGAAAAGCTTCACCTATGAACGCGTCGACAGCGCGGCGGCAGCGACCGCGGCCTTCGCCCGGATGCCCGGCGCGCGGTTCATCGCGGGCGGCACGAACCTGCTCGACCTGATGAAGCTCGAGATCGAAACGCCGCAGCATTTGATCGATGTCAGCCGTCTCGCGCTCGACAAGATCGAGGCGACGGCAGAGGGTGGGCTGCGGATCGGCGCGATGGTGCGCAACACCGACCTCGCGAGCGACGCGCGCGTGCGGCGCGATTATGGGCTTTTGACCCGCGCGCTGGTCGCGGGGGCATCGGGGCAGCTGCGCAACAAGGCGACGACTGCGGGCAATCTGCTCCAGCGGACGCGCTGCCCCTATTTTTACGACACCAACCAGCCGTGCAACAAACGCAAGCCCGGCAGCGGCTGCGCCGCGATCGGCGGCTTCAACCGGCTGCACGCGGTTGTCGGTGCCAGCGACGCCTGTATCGCGACGCACCCCAGCGATATGGCGGTGGCGATGCGCGCGCTCGATGCGGCGATCGAGACGGTCGACGCGGCGGGCAAGGCGCGGGCGATCCCCATCGCCGAATTCTATCGCGCGCCGGGCAAGACGCCGCATCTGGAAACGGTGCTGGCGCCGGGCGAGTTGATCACCGCGGTCACATTGCCAAAACCCGTCGGCGGTACGCATATCTATCACAAGGTCCGCGACCGCGCGTCCTATGCCTTTGCGCTGATCGCGGTCGGCGTGATCGTCCAGCGCGACGGAACCGGCCGGGTGGCACTCGGCGGGGTCGGCTACAAGCCGTGGCGCGTCGAAGCGGCCGAGGCGGCGCTGCCGCGCGGCGCGAAGGGTGTCGCCGACGGCCTGCTCGCGGGCGCCAAGACCACGCACGAAAACGCCTATAAGCTGCCCCTCGTCGAGCGCACGCTCGCCGGGGTGCTGGCGCAAGCGAAGGGCTGAACCATGAAATTCGACACGCCCGCCACCACCAATCCGATCGATCAGATGAAGATCGTCGGCAAACCCACCAACCGCATCGAAGGGCCGCTCAAGACGACGGGCACCGCGCCCTATGCCTATGAACGGCACGATGTCGCGGCGAACCAGGCTTATGGCTATGTCGTCGGATCGGCGATCGCCAAGGGGCGGATCGCGTCGATGAACCTCGACGCAGCAAGGGCGGCACCGGGCGTCATCGCGATCGTCACCGCGGACAATGCGGGCAAGCTGGCGAAGGGCGATTTCAACACCGCCAAATTGCTCGGCGGCCCCGATATCGAACATTATCATCAGGCGATCGCGCTCGTCGTCGCCGACAGTTTCGAACAGGCGCGCGCCGCCGCCTCGCTCGTTCGTGTCGAATATGCGCGCGAAAAGGGCGCTTTCGATCTGGCGGCCGCGATCGATACGGCGATCAAGCCGAAAGCATCGTTCGGAACCGAGCCCGACACCGCCGTCGGCAATTTCGCCGCCGCCTTCGCCGCGGCGCCGGTGCAGCTCGATGCGCGCTACACGACCCCCGATCACAGCCACGCGATGATGGAGCCCCACGCGACGATCGCTGCGTGGGAGGGCGACAAGCTGACCGTCTGGACGTCGAACCAGATGATCGCCTGGTCGGTCGGCGACATGGCCAAGACGCTCGGCATTCCGAAGGAGAATATCCGCTTCGACTCGCCTTATATCGGCGGCGGGTTCGGCGGGAAATTGTTCAATCGCGCCGATGTGCTGCTCGCCGCGCTGGGGGCGAAGGCGGCGAAGCGGCCGGTCAAGGTCGCGCTGCCGCGGCCGCTGATGATCAACAATACCACGCACCGCCCGGCGACGATCCAGCGCGTTCGGCTCGGCGCGACCGCCGATGGCAAGCTGACCGCGATCGGCCACGAAAGCTGGTCGGGCGATCTGCCCGGTGGCGGCCCCGAAACCGCGGTGGCGCAGACACGCCTGCTCTATGCCGGCGAAAATCGCATGACCGCGATGCGCCTTGCGGTGCTCGACCTGCCCGAAGGCAATGCGATGCGCGCGCCGGGCGAAGCGCCGGGGCTGATGGCACTCGAGATCGCGGTCGACGAACTGGCCGAAAAGCTGGGTATGGATCCGATCGCGTTGCGTGTTCTGAACGACACGCAAGTCGACCCCGAAAAGCCGAGCCGCCCTTTTTCGCAGCGCCAGCTCAACAAATGTCTCGAGACCGGCGCCGCCAAGTTCGGCTGGAGCAAACGTGCCAAGCCCGGCGCCACGCGCGACGGGCGCTGGCTGGTCGGAATGGGGGTCGCCGCGGCGTTCCGCAACAACCTCAACGGACCGTCGGCGGCGCGCGTGCGCCTCGCCAAATCGGGGGTCGTGACGGTCGAGACCGATATGACCGATATCGGCACCGGCACCTATACGATCGTCGCGCAGACCGCCGCCGAAATGATGGGGGTGCCGCTCGACAAGGTCGTCGTGAAGCTCGGCGATTCGGCCTTTCCGGTATCGGCGGGATCGGGCGGGCAGTGGGGCGCCAACAGCTCGACCGCCGGGGTCTACGCCGCCTGCGTCAAGCTGCGCGAGGCGGTGGTGCAGAAGCTCGGCCTCGCGTCAGACGCGGTCTTTGCGGACGGCAAGGTCAAAGCCGGACGGCGCAGCGTTGCGCTCGGCGATGCGGCGACCGACGGCGAACTCGTCGCCGAGGATAAGATGGAATATGGCGACCTCGCCGAGAAATTTCAGCAATCGACCTTTGGCGCGCATTTCGTCGAGGTTGGCGTCGATGCGATGACGGGCGAAGTCCGCGTCCGCCGCATGCTCGCGGTGTGCGCCGCGGGGCGCATCCTCAATCCCAAGGCGGCGCGAAGCCAGGTGATCGGTGCGATGACGATGGGTGCGGGCGCAGCGTTGATGGAGGAGCTTGCGGTCGACAAACGCTTCGGCTTTTTCGTCAATCACGATCTCGCCGGTTATGAAGTCCCCGTCCATGCCGACATTCCGCATCAGGATGTCATCTTCCTCGACGAGGCCGACCCGACGACGTCGCCGATGAAGGCAAAGGGCGTCGGCGAACTCGGCATCTGCGGTGTCGCGGCGGCGGTCGCCAACGCGGTCTACAACGCGACCGGCGTGCGCGTCCGCAATTATCCGATCACGCTCGACAAGCTGCTGGGCAAGCTGCCGGACATGGTGTGATCGCCGGGGTGAGAGCGGGGTTTCATTTGGGTAAATCGCTCGGCCGGTCGATGTCCACCAGTTCACCGGCCGGGGCGGGGACGAGTGTAGCGCCCATCAGCAGGGCCTTGCCGCCGTGGTCGCCTTCGCCGCTGCGCAGCGTTTCAAACAGCGCGCGGGCGAACAGCGCCGGGGGCATCGTCGCATCGCCATTCGTCGACGCCACCACGGGCGCCGCCACCGGGTCGAACCGGGCTATGAGTTTGCGCAGATGGCCGGTGCCGACGAAAGGCATGTCGGCGAGGCAGACCATTGCCGCCACGTCGGGCCCCCGCGCCGCCTCGGCAATGCCGCACGCCAAGGATCGCGACAGTCCGTGTTCGGGATGCGGATTGGCGACGATCTCGAAGCCGTGCGCCGCCAGCAATCGTGCGAGCGCGCCATGGTCGTCACGGCAGACGGCGATGCGCCGCCGCGGCGCCAGTTCGACGATGCGCCTTGCCGCGTGCAGCGCCAGCGGTTCGCCCGCGAGGTGCGCCAGCAGCTTGTCGTCGGAGCCGAACCGTTGCGACGTGCCCGCGGCGAGCAGGATGGCGGCGATGTTCGCGGCTTCGGCCATGGCTCTCGTTCCTTCCGCCGCGCTTTGCGCGTCGGCTGACTTCAAAGCAAATCGCAGATGATAGCAACCACGCCGGCCGACATATTACGCTTTGTTCTGGCGCGTACCGCTGAGGGTGCCGGGACGATCCTCGTCACGCTCACCGCGATCGAGGGATCGTCGCCGCGGGCGATCGGCGCCCAGATGGCGGTCGCCGAGGACGGGCAATATGCGGGCTCCTTCTCGGGCGGCTGCATCGAGGCAGCGGTCGTCGCCGAGGCGATCGGGACGCTCATCGACGGGCGCGCGAAGCTCGTGCGGTTCGGCGCGGGGTCGCCCTATCTCGACATCCGGCTTCCGTGCGGCGGCGGGATCGACCTGCTGTTCAATCCGCGACCCGATCCCCATGCGATCGCACAGGCGCTGGCGCAGCATGATCGCCGGCAGATCGCGGCGCTACGGCTTGCCGACGATGGCGTGCATTCCGATACGGTCACCGGCGCGCACACGATCGCCGGCTGGGACGAGGGAAGCTTTCGCCTCGGTTATGCGCCGAAGCTCCGTATCGTTGCGATGGGGCAGGGCGAGGAACTCACCGCGCTGGCGCGTCTCGCCGCTGCCTTCGGGGCCGAGGTCAGCGTGCTTTCTCCCGACGAACGGGCGCTCGGCGATCTGGATGCCGAGGGTTTCGACACCCTCCGGCTGACGTCGCGCACGAACCTGCCGCCGCTCGTCACCGATCCATGGACCGCGATCATTTCGGTTTTCCACGACCGCGACTGGGAAGAGGAGTTGCTGCCGCTCGCGCTCCAGCTTCCTTCTTTTTACGTCGGGGCGATCGGGAGCCAGCGGACGCAGGATGCCCGGCGGACCGCCTTGCGCGACGCGGGCGTGCGCGAGGACCTTCGGGAAAAGCTCCGCACATCGGTAGGCCTGATCCCGGCGACGCGCGACCCGGCGACACTGGCGCTGTCGGCGCTGTCGCAGATTGTGCAGGATTATCACCGGCTTGGCGTTGCGGACGCAGGTGTTGACGGCCCGCAGATGGTTCGCAGTCTGACCAGCCCCGTTTAATCGCGCTCGCGCGGCTGCCGTACCGCCTGATATCGGGCGTCGAGGTTGATCGCGCGTTGTTCGTCGACCTCGGCGCGCTTCGTATCGCCCTGTTTTCGCAAGAGAAGGCTGCGATTATAATAAGCGCGGGCCGACTGCGGCGCATGCCGGACCGCCCGGTCGAGATCGGCGATCGCGCGCGCGCTTTCGCCCTGACGGTCGTAAGCGAGGCCGCGGTTGAGATAGGCAACCGAAAGATCGGGCGCGACGGCGATCGCCTTGTCGAAGGCGGTAATCGCGCCATCGAGGTCGCCCTCCCACGCCTGTTTCAGTCCATCGGAAAGATGCGCGTCGGCTTGCGCCCGAACGGTTTTCGCGCCGCTGTTCGCCAGCTTCTTGCACCGTGACAAGGCGCGGCTCGGATCGTTCAACGTGCAGGCGTTCCAGTCGCCGCGCCTCGGGGCACCGCGCGGCGCGATGCGCGTTCCCGTGACGACGACCGAATCTTCGGCTACGTCGCTGGATGAAAACGCCGAAATGGCGGACGGTGCGTCCTGCACAGGGCGCGCCGCGCGCTGGGCCGAGACGATGATCGCCTCGCGTTCCTCGGCTTTTGCGGCGGGTGCGGCGGGAGGCGCCTGCGCCACTTCGACGCGCTTCGCCGCTGGCGCGGAAACCGCGGGGGACGCCACCGCCACTTGCTCGGCAGCGGGGCTGTTCTTTGCGGGTGGCGGTGCCGCGATCGCGACCGGAGCAGGCACTTCGACCTGGTTGTCCACGACCGTTCGTGCCGGCTCACCCGTCTCGCGCGTAATCTGTTCGTCGGCCGCCGGCGCGCCCGAATCCAATGCCGTCCAGGCGAAGGGCAGGCTGATCGCGGCGACCAGCGCGGCGGTCGCGAACAGCCCGGCCTGCGGACGCCGAAGATTGGTCCACCAGGATGCTCTCGCCGGTCGAGGCGCGACCTCAGGTGCGGAGGCGCCGTCGAAGCGGGCAAGCGCGCCGGCAATCGCCGCCTCGCGCCGCTTCGGCGCGGGCGGCGGCGGTTCGGGCAGAAAGGCTTTCAGCTCGTCATCGCCCGTCATGACCGCGGTGTCTCCGAGGTGGCCCGGTACGATTTCGAACCAGATCGAGACAGCAGGCGCGAGAGAAGGGGCATGGGCATCGTCTGGCCTTATACGCACAATATCGCGGCGGTCGAATATCTCGATCGACCGGCCGAAACGGGCAAGATGCGGCGGCGCTTCGCAGGAACCGCCGCCGCACCATATTAGCGTTCCAGCTTTGCCATCGATCCCGCCGTCTTGGCGGCGCGGACCATCTGGACCAGTTCCATGCGATATCCGAAATCGTCGGTGCCGCGCGCGGCGCCGACGATCTGCAGCACATCGTCATAGGTCATCGATCCGCTGTAGCGTCCGCCGCGGAGCAGTTCGGCAAAGGCCGCGACCCCGGTCGCGAAGCGCGCATCCTGCGGCGCGTCGGCGAAGCGGGCGAATTCGACGCGGCGATCGATCGGCGTCGAAATCAGCTGGCTGCGATCCGACTTCGGCAGTTTGTAGCGGATTTTCACAAAGCCATATTCGCTCGACGGTGCCGCGAGGGCCCGCGGGGCGGGCTTGCTGTAGCGCAGGTCGCCCATCGTGCGCGGCCCGCCGACGGGGACGATCTCGTAAATCGCGGTGACCGTCTGGCCCGACCCGACATCGCCCGCATCGACCTTGTCATTGTCGAAATCGTCGCGATTGAGCATCCGCGTTTCATAGCCGATGAGCCGATATTCGGCGACGGTGGCCGGGTTGAATTCGACCTGAATCTTCACATCCTTCGCGATCGGGAAGAGCGTCGATGTCGCCTCGTCGACCAGCGTTTTGCGCGCTTCGCCCAGCGTGTCGATATAGGCCGCGGCGCCATTGCCGTTCTGGGCGAGCGTCTGCATCAGCGCATCGTTGTAATTGCCCATGCCAAAACCGAGGACGGAGAGGAAAATACCCTTGCCGCGCTCGCGCTCGATATATCCTTTCAGCTCATCCTGATTGGTGATGCCGACGTTGAAATCGCCGTCGGTGGCGAGGACGACGCGGTTCACACCATTCGGGTCGAGATTGCGCTCGGCCAGCGCATAGGCTTGGCGGATGCCTTCGGCGCCCGCGGTGCTGCCGCCCGCACCAAGCTGGTCGATCACCGCGAGGATCTTGTCCTTCTGGCTCGCCGATGTCGGCTCGAGCGCGGTGCCCGCGCTGCCCGCATAGGTCACGATCGCGACGCGGTCGTTGCGATCGAGCTGGTCGAGGAGCAGGCCGAGCGACCTCTTGACCAGCGGCAGCTTGTTCGGCGCATGCATCGACCCCGACGTGTCGATCAGGAATACGAGGTTCGCGCGCGGCCGCGTCGCGCGTTCGATCGCATAGCCCTTGATCCCGATGCGAACGAGCTTGCGGCCCGCCGTGAACGGGCTCGGAAAAACCGCGACATTCGACGAGAAGGGCTGCTGCGCGCTGCGCGGCGCGGCATAATCATAGGGGAAATAATTGACCAATTCCTCGGTCCGCACCGCGGCAGGCTGTGGCAGCGCATTGTTGTTCAGCGACGCGCGGACAAAGGAATAGGAGGCGGTGTCGACATCGATCGAAAAGGTCGACACGGGTTCGTCGCGTGCGATCTTGAAGACATTTTCCTGCGTCGAAGTGAATTTGTCGCGGCCGACGTCCTGATAATAGGGCATCATCCGATCGGGGTAGGGCGAGCGAACGGCGCTGCCAGTCACGACCATTTTGCGGGCCTGCGCCGGCGGAGGCGGCGGCGATGCAATATGTTGCGAACCGATCACAGACATTGCCACCGGCGCGTCCATCACGCGTGCGTCTATCCGCTGGCCGGTGACGACGATGTCCGAAGCATATTCTTCCAGCTCGGCCTTTGGTGCCGGCGTGGAAGCTTCCGACGACGGGGATGCAATGTCGGGTTCATTCGATTGCGAGCAGGCGGTGACGAGCGTGATCGAGAGACCCGCGGTAAGCATCAGATGGAAACGGGACATGATATGTCTCCCTGGCAACAGCGGCGCACAATCGCCCGCATGTCCCTGGGACGCGCGGGCGCGGGAAATCCTTGGCGGCCTTTGCTAAAAAATTTCCACGGCGCCGCGCGGTCAGTCGCCGGGGCGGGGATTCGCCGCCAGCTGGCGCCGGATTTCGTGCATCCGCCACGACACGGTCGCTTCGGCGATCCCCAGAATCTGCGCGGCTTCGGCGTGCGACAGCTGCTGCCCGGCGATCAGGACGGCGGTGTCGCGCAGGTCGGGTTTCAGCCGTGCGATCGCGCTTTCGATCCAGAGTGCGTCATACAGGTCGCGGCCGTCTGGACCCCGCGCCAGCCCAGCCATGATACTCAGCCGCCCGGTGAAGCGCGTAAAGGCTGACCGCCGCCGATGGAAATCGCGGCAGGCGTTATAGACGATGCTGCACAGCCAGGTCGTGAATTTAGCGTCGCCGCGAAAGGCGGAGAGCTTTTCGGCGAGGATGCAACAGACGTCCTGCGCAATATCGTCGGCATCGGCGCGCGATCCGGTCAATTGCCATGCGAGGCCGTGGATGCGGTCATAGTGGTGCCGCAGCAATGTTTCGAAAGCGTCGCGGTCGCCCGCGATCGCTGCTGCGAGGATATCGGGTTCTTCGGCGCCGGCCATATCAGCCTCGCACGCGCACTGCGCGCCGACGATATTCGGCTCCGGAATCAGGTGTGCCGGCGGACCGAAGGTCCCTCACCGGCCAAATTGATCCCCCGCATCCTGCCATCGCGATGAGTTGTGCCTCATTCGCCGCATGAAGGCTATCGCTGACTTTCGGGAGCTCAGCCCTCGGCGTCGCGCTTTTCCAGGTCGGGCCAAGGCTCCGTCTGGAAGGGGTCGGCGGCGGGGCGGCCGAAATAATAGCCTTGCGCCTGCGGGCAGCCCTCGTCGAGCAGCATCTGGCGCTGTTCCTGCGTTTCGACCCCTTCGGCGACGATCGGCATGTTGAAACTGCGGCCGAGCCCGATGATCGCGCGAACGATCGATCGCGCCGCCTCATCGTCCGAAATCGAGGCGACGAAGCTCTTGTCGATCTTGATCTTGTCGAACGGGAAGGCCTTGAGGTTGCTCAGCGACGAATAGCCGGTGCCGAAATCGTCCATCGCGATCCGCACGCCGAGCGCGCGGATTTCGTGGAGCGCCTTCAGCGCGGTATGCCGGTTGCGCAGGAAGGCCGTCTCGGTGATTTCCAGCTCGAGCCGATGTGCCTCCAGCCCCGATTGCGACAGCGCGTCGCGAACGACGGCGGGCAGGTTCGGGACCTGAAACTGGATCGTCGACACATTGACGGCGATCGAGACATTCTTGGGCCAGCCCGCCGCCGCGCGGCACGCCTCGCGCAGTACCCATTCGCCGATCGGAACGATGGCGCCGATTTCCTCGGCGACAGGAATGAAATCGTCGGGCGCGATCTCCCCGCGTTCGGGATGGTTCCAGCGGAGCAAGGCTTCGTAACCGATCACCGAAGCAAAGGCGGTTGCGACGAGCGGCTGGTACACGACATACAGCTGCTCACGCGCGATAGCGTGCCGCAGATCATGTTCGAGCGCGCGGCGTTCCTGCGCCAGCTCGTCCATCTCCTGATCGAAGAAGGCGGCATTGCCCCGTCCGTTATTCTTCGCGCGATAGAGCGCCGTGTCGGCGTTGCGCTGCAGCACCTCGGCATTGGTGCCGTCCTGCGGAAAGAGCGCGACGCCGATGCTGACCCCGACCGCCATCGGATCGCGCGCGACGTCCATTTCGATCGCCAGCGTATCGAGGATGCGCGCCGAAAGCTTGCGCGCCTCCTCGGCCCCCGAAACGCCCGTCTGGATGACGAGGAATTCGTCGCCGCCGATGCGCGCGACAACGTCGTCGGCGCGCACCGACGACCGCAGAATGTCGGCGATGCGGCACAGGATTTCGTCGCCTGCGCCATGGCCGAATATGTCATTCACCGCCTTGAAGCGGTCAAGGTCGAGCGCGAGCAGGGCGAAGGGCGTCTTCGCGTCGATCGCGGCGTCGAGCGCGCGTGCGAAGTGGGCGCGGTTAGACAGATCGGTCAGCGCATCGTGCGACGCCAGATGCTCGATCGCCCGCTGCGCGCGTTTCCGGTCGGACAGGTCGCGGATCGCCAGGACCTGGCAGCTTCGCCCGCGATATTCGATCGTCTGGGTCGCAATCTCGAGGATATGATCTTCGTCGAAGCTGCTGCGGACGCGCGCCTCGGCGGAATGGCCGCCCGGCGCCTCGAACGAACCGCCATCGCCTGCGACGAACCAGTCGGAGGGTGTGCTGCCGACAATCGCGCCGCTGCTGACGCCAAGCAGGGCGCAAAGCCGCGCATTCACCTCGATGATGCGCCCGTCATAGGTGATCGCGAGCGCCTCAAGCGTCGCATCGGCAAGACCATGCGCGTCGGTGAGCCAGCGGTCGACGAGCGAACCGGTGAGGGCCAGCGCGACCAGCGCGACATTGGCAAGCACGATCGCCGGGACGAGCCAGTCGCGGCTGCTCGCGGTCCCCAATATGTCGCCGCGCGTCGGATCGGGGACGAGTGTGGTCGCCGACATCGCCGTGAAATGCATGACGACGATGGCGAGCACCGCGAACCCTGCGGGCAGGACGATCTTCTTCCAGCCTTTTGTTCGCGCGAAGGCGAGGAAAGCGGCGAAAAAGCACAGCCCCGACAGCAGCAGCGAGACGAGGATCGGCGCCCAGTCATAAGTCACGCGGGCCGGAGCGATGATCGACGCCATGCCGGTGAAATGCATCGCCGCGACGCCGATGGCCGCGCCGGTCGCAGCGGCGGCGCAGCGTCTCGCGCCCGGCGCCTTGCCGAGCAATCGAAAGCTGCACCAGAAGAAGCCGATCGCGATCGCGACCGACAAAATCGTGAGGCCGACGTCGAATCGGATCGGCATCGAACCACGATAGGCGAGCATGGCGACGAAATGGGTCGCCCATACGCCGACGCCCTCGGCCACCGCCGCGACCATGAGCCAGTGACGCCGACGGGCGTCGACGCAGTGCGTCGAGCGGCCCAAGATGACAAAAAGGCTGATATTCCCGAGGATACAGACGAGCGCGGCAATCAGGACAAATCGCAGATCGTGCTGATAGACGACGCACTCGAGGACGCTGAACATGCATGCTCTCCCTGGTCCCCGCCCGTCTTTTGCCTCTCAATTCTAAAGATTGCCTTATTGGGTGGTTGGTAGTCGCATCAGCGCGCCTCGACGACCTCGGCCGGGACGAGCAAAGGCTTGCCCTTCTCGACGATATAGGTTGCGAGTTCGGCGCCGTTGGTGGCGGTGCGATTGCGTGCCTTGTGGGCGACGCCCGCCGGCACGAACAGCACTTCTCCGGCCTTCAGCGCGACGGGCGCCTGCCCTTCGAGCTGATATTCGAGCGTTCCTTCGATGACGTAGATCACCTCTTCGCCCGAATGGCGGTGCCAGGGCGCGACCGTGCCGGGCGCTAGGTCGATGCGCGCCTGGACCGTCTCGCGGCCGGGCGCCGAGAGGTCGTGGCGTTGAAGGTCGGTGCGGCTGACGCCTTCGGGCGCGGGCATCGCCGCGATGGCGGGGCTCGCGAGCAGAAGCGCGGCGGTGAGCAGGGTACGGATATGTCGGGTCATGATGGCCTCCATGGCGCGGCTGGGAAGACGGTTCTGGCGCTTGGAGTGGGTTTCGCCGTCGCAGCCCCGAAGGTTACTTGCCGCAAAAGGATTCATCGCATATAGTTAGAATACTAAGTAATTGGCGAGCGAGAAGGTGCGGGCGATGCGGGTGTGGAATGCCTAATATCATGAGATTTTCCGTGCGCGGGACGCCGTTCGCATGACCGACGTTGCCGCCTTGCTCCTTGCGCTGATGACCCGGATTGCGGGCCCCGGTGTTTTGTCGGGCCTGACGCGGTTGTCGGGTGGTGCGAACATGGAGAGTTTTGCGTTCGACTGGGCGGGGGAGGCCTATGTGCTGCGGCGTGCGCCGTCGGCGGATTATATGGCGGACCGCCCATTCGGTCATGTCGACGAGGCGGCGCTGGTAATGGCGGCGTTTGATGCGGGGGTGAAGGCGCCTGAGGTGGTCGGCGTGCTGACAGACGCTGACGGTCTAGGCACGGGCTATGTGATGCGGCGGGTGATGGCGGAGGTGGCGCCGGCGAAGATCCTTGCCGATCCGCCGCCATCGCTGCTCGGCGACCTCGGCCGTGAGCTGGCGCGCATCCATAGGATCCCGCTGGACCGCGTGCCCGCTGCGATCCCGCTGATGGACACGGCGGCGGCGCTGGCCGAGCTTCGTGCGCGCTTCCTGTCGTATGGCGGCGACCGGCCGGCGATCGCGCTGGCGATCCGGTGGTGCGAGGATCATCTGCCCGACCCCGCGGCGCCGGTGCTCGTCCACGGCGACTACCGCATGGGCAACATCATGGTCGATGCGGACGGGCTGGCCGTCGTGCTCGACTGGGAGCTTGCGCACCGCGGCGATGCGCATGAGGATCTGGCGTTCGGCTGCATGACCGTGTGGCGCTTCGGCATGCTCGACAAGCCGGCGTTCGGGGTCGGCCGCCTTGACGAGTATTTTGCTGCCTATGAGGCGGCGGGCGGTGCGAAGGTCGACCGCGGCCGCTTCCGCTTCTGGCTGATCTACCGCACCTTGTGGTGGGCACTCGGCTGCCTGCAGATGGGGCAGATGTGGCGAAGTGGTGCCGACCCGACGGTCGAGCGTGTCGTCATCGGCCGGCGGACCGCCGAGCAGGAGCTTGATCTCGTGCGCTTGCTCGAAGACGAGGCGCCCGAGGCCGAGCGCGCGCGGGCCTTACCGCCTTCGCCGGATGCCGCGTCCGCACCGACCGGCGAGCCGACGAACCGCGAGATCGTGCAGGCGGTGCGCGACTGGATCGAGGGATCGATCAAGCCGCAGGCCGAGGGGCATGCCAAGTTCGAAGCGGTGGTTGCGATGAACGCGCTCGGCATCGTGCTGCGCGACCTCGATGTCGGCGTGCGCGCCGAGAATACGGCGCTGGCCGAAGCCTTGCTGTCGGGAACCACGACCCTCGCCGAACCGGGCCTGCTCGCGGAGCTGCGGCGCGATGTGCTCGATAAATGCGCGATCGACAGCCCCAAATATGCCGCGCTCGCCGCGGCGCGCGCCGACTGGCGCGGCTAAAGACAAAAGGGAGAGAGACATGGATTTTGCGATGCCCGCCGACTTGCAGGCGTATCTGGGCGAACTCGACGCGTTTATCGACGCCGAGATCAAACCGCTCGAACTGGCGGACGACAATATCCGCTTCTTCGACCACCGCCGCGAGCATGCACGCACCGACTGGGACAATCAGGGCTTGCCGCGCCACGAGTGGGAAGCGCTGTTGCGCCAGGCCACCCGCAAGGCCGACGCCGCGGGCCACTGGCGCTTCTCGGCGCCGAAGAAGTACGGCGGCAAGGACGGCTCGAACCTCGCGATGGCGGTGATCCGCGAGCACTTCGCGGCGAAGGGCCTCGGCCTCCACAACGATCTTCAGAACGAGCATAGCATCGTCGGCAACTTCCCGTTCGTCGAGATGTTCGAGCAGTTCGGCACCAGCGAGGAGCAGAAGGCCGAGTTCATCCTCGGCGGGTTCGAGGGCAAAAGGCGCACCGCGTTCGGGCTGACCGAGCCCGATCACGGGTCGGACGCGACGCATATGGAGACGCGCGCGGTGCGCGAAACGCGCGACGGCATCGACGGCTGGCGGATCGACGGGCGCAAGATGTGGATCACCGGGATGCATACAGCGACGCATTGCGCGACCTTCTGCCGCACGAGCGGAAGCGATGGCGATGCGAAAGGCATCACCTGCCTGCTCGTGCCGACCGGGACCCCCGGCATGACCGTCGATGAATATATGTGGACGTTCAACATGCCGACCGACCATCCAAGGATGACGTTCACCGATGTGTGGGTGCCCGACGAGGCGCGATTAGGCCCCGAAGGCGGCGGCCTCTCGATCGCGCAGAGCTTCGTCCACCAGAACCGCATCCGCCAGGCGGCAAGCTCGCTGGGCGCCGCGGTCTATTGCATCGAGGAGTCGGTCAAATATGCGCGCGAGCGCAAGCCGTTCGGCGAGGCGCTGGCGAAGAACCAGGCGATCCAGTTCCCGCTCGTCGAGCTCGCGACGCAGGCCGAGATGCTGCGGCTGCTGATCCGCAAGACCGCGTGGGACATGGACAACACGCCGCACAAGGAGGTCGAACGCACCCTCTCCGACAAGGTCAGCATGTGCAATTACTGGGCGAACCGCCTCGTCTGCGAAGCCGCCGACCGCGCGATGCAGGTCCATGGCGGCATCGGCTACTCGCGCCACAAGCCGTTCGAACATATCTATCGCCACCACCGAAGATATCGCATCACCGAAGGCGCCGAGGAAATCCAGATGCGGAAGGTCGCCGCTTATCTGTTCGGGTATATGGGGCCGCGACGCGAAACGATCGGGACACTGTGAACCCGCCCCGCACGCTCTACGACAAGATATGGGACGCGCACGCCGTCGCCGAGGATGATGGCGAGACTTTGCTCTATATCGACCTCCACCTGCTTCATGAGGTAACCTCGCCGCAGGCCTTCGCCGGGCTGGCGGCGGCAGGCCGGGCGGTGCGGCGCCCCGAGCGCGCGCTCGCCTTGTCCGATCATAATGTGCCGACGGCGGGGCAGGCGGCGGGGCCCGCCGGGGTTGCCGATGCCGAAGCGCGCGCGCAGCTCGAAGCGCTGGTCGACAACACGCGCCATTTCGGCATCGAGAATTTCCCGATGGGCGATCCGCGCGGCGGAATCGTCCATGTCGTTGGACCTGAACAGGGGCGTTCGCAGCCGGGGATGACGATCGTGTGCGGCGACAGCCACACCTCGACGCATGGCGCGTTCGGCGCGCTCGCGTTCGGCATTGGCACGTCGGAGGTCGAACATGTGCTCGCGACGCAGACGATCCGCCAACGCCGGTCGCGCAACATGCGCGTGACGGTCGACGGCATGCTCGCGCCGCACGTCCATGCCAAGGATCTCGCGCTCCACCTGCTCGGCGTGATCGGGGTCGACGGGGCGGGAGGGCATGTCATCGAATATGCCGGCGAAGCCGTCCGCGCGCTGTCGATGGAGGGGCGGATGACGCTGTGCAATCTCAGCATCGAAATGGGCGCGCGCGCGGGGCTGGTAGCGCCCGATGCGACGACCTTCGCCTATCTGGCGGGTCGGCCCGCGGCGCCGACGGGGCAGGCGTGGGGTGGCGCGCAAGCGCGCTGGGCGACCCTCGCAAGCGATGATGCGGCGATATTCGATCGCGAGCTGCGGATCGATGCGCGCGATGTCCGGCCGATGGTGAGCTGGGGCACGAACCCGGCGCAGGTTGTCGCGATCGACGGGCTGGTTCCCGTTCCGGCCGCGCTGACGAGCGCCGAAGCGCGTGCGGCAGCGACGCGCGCGCTCGCCTATATGGATCTGACGCCGGGCACGCCGATCGCCGGATTGCGGCTCGACCGCGTGTTCATCGGCAGCTGCACCAACAGCCGGATCGAGGACCTGCGCCTCGTCGCCGAAGTTGTGCACGGCCGCCGCGTCGCGCCGCATGTTCGCGCGATGGTCGTGCCGGGGTCGGGGCTGGTCAAAAGGCAGGCCGAGGTGGAGGGCATCGACCGCGTCCTGCGCGACGCGGGGTTCGACTGGCGCGAACCCGGCTGTTCGATGTGCGTTGGCATGAACGCCGACCGGCTGCAGCCCGGCGAACGCTGCGCCGCGACGTCGAACCGCAATTTCGAGAATCGGCAGGGACGCGGCGGGCGCACCCACCTGATGAGCCCCGCGCTGGCGGCAGCCAGTGCGATTGCGGGCTGCATCGCGGCGCCCGAGATGCCGGGATAGGGTCTGGCCCTTAGAGCGCCGCTTCGAACCGCGCGATCGCGTCGGCGTGACGCAGCGTACGGGCGATATCGTCGAGTCCTTCCATCAGGATGCGGCGGTCATCGGGATCGATCTCGAAATCGATCGCCTCGCCCGACGCGAGCCCGATCCGCTGCGCTTCCAGATCGACTTCGATCGGGGCATATTGCGCGAGCGCAATTTCCTCGCGCAGCCGTGCGCAGCTTTCGTCGGGCAGGCGGATCAGCAGCAGGCCGTTCTTGCGGGCGTTCCCGGCAAAGATATCGCCGAAGCTTGGCGCGACGACGCAGCGGATGCCGAAGTCGGTGAGCGCCCACACAGCATGTTCGCGCGACGAGCCGCAGCCGAAATTGCGGTCGGCAACTATGACCTGCGCGCCACGACATGTCGGCTGATTCAGAATAAAGTCGCCGCGTTCGCCGCCATCTTCCGCGAACCGCAATTCGCGGAAGAGATGCTTGCCGAGGCCCGTGCGGGTCAGCGCCTTCATATATTGCGCGGTGATGATCATGTCGGTGTCAACATTGGCGAACGGCAGCGGCGCTGCGATCGCTTTCATCCGGATGAATTTTTGCACATCGCCTCCATTAACTTAGCATTCTAAGTAAATGGATCGACCGATCTTGTCCAACTTTATCGAGAGGTTGGAAGGGCGATGTGGCGCAAGATGGCGATGAAGATGGTTGCCGGGTGAATCTTCGCGTTCTAAGGTTCGCGCTTGCGCGGGGCGGCGCTCGCCGCCGGGGACCGCGACAGGGGAGCAGGATTTTGGCAAAGAAAACACAGGATTACCGGCATCCCGCCGAATATTACACCGATCCTGAAAACAGTATCGGCTATCTGGCGCGTGTCGTCTTTCGCTCCTTTTCGCGGCTGCTCGAACGCCGCACGCTGACACATGACGTCTCGGCGGGGCAGTGGCGGTTCCTGCGCCAGCTGTGGCGCGAGGATGGCATCACCCAGCGCGAGCTCAGCGAACGCGTCGGAATGCGCGAACCGACGACGGTCGTCGCGCTCAAGGGGCTGGAAAAGGCGGGATTGATCACGCGCAAGAAGACCGCCGACGACCGGCGCAAGACCTTCATTCACCTGACCCCGCACGCGAAGAAGCTCGAACTGATCCTCGCGCCGATGAACGCCGAGATCCACGAGATCGCGACCAAGGGCATGACCGACGAAGAGGTCGAGGTTCTGCAGGGGCTGATGCGCCGCGTCATCGACAATCTTGGCGATGAAACGCGCAAGCTCGCGGTGCTGTCCGACATCAAGGCTTGATCGCTTGCATTTGCCGTGCGTCCGGACAATAGGTTAGAATACTAACTATATTGTCCGGGAGGATAAATGACCAACATCGCTATTATCGTTGGAAGCACCCGCGAGGGGTCCTTTAATCGCGCCTTGGGCGAACTGGCGGCCGCCAGCCTCGAAGCGCAGGGCGCAAGCGTGACGCGCATCGACCTCGCAGCGTTCGACCTGCCGCTCTATTCGGCGGCGCTGGAGGCCGGCGCGTTTCCGCCCGACGCGCTGAAGCTCAAAGCGCTCTTCGTCGCGCAGGACGGCCTGCTGTTCGTGTCGCCCGAATATAATGGCTCGCTG
Source organism: Sphingopyxis sp. MSC1_008 (assembly GCF_023197165.1). Lineage (GTDB taxonomy): Bacteria > Pseudomonadota > Alphaproteobacteria > Sphingomonadales > Sphingomonadaceae > Sphingopyxis. Next base: position 96,307 of record NZ_JALPRD010000005.1, on the reverse strand, counting down.
CCGCCCCTGCTCAAGAATGCGATCGACTGGGCCTCCCGCCCGACCGGCGATGAGAGTCTTGTCGCGCTCACCGCCTATCGCGGCAAGGCAGCGGCGATCATGTCGGCGTCGATCAGCCCGTTCGGCGGGCTCCGCGGGCTGATGCATCTGCGCCAGATATTGTCGACGATCCAGATGCTGGTAATCCCCGAACAGGTGCTGGTGCCGAACGCGCACGCGGCCTTTGCCGAGGATGGCAGTTTGAAGGAGCCGCTGCCGGCCTCGCTCGTCGAGACGACCGCCGGACGGCTGATTGCGGTCGCGAAGGCGCTGTCGGCCTAGGTGCCGCGGCGCGAGGGGGCGGGTTCGATATTGTCGCCCCAGTCGGCCTCGAGCGCCGCGAGCAGCGCGTCGAACTTGTCCTGCCCCAGCCTGGCGGCGATCTGTGCGGTGAGCGCGTCCATCGAACGCTGCGCATCCTTGCGCATGCGCGCGCCGAGGTCGGTCAGCGACACGATCATGTGACGGCGGTCCGCGGGATCGACCTCCATCTGCACGATGCCGAGCTTCACCATCTGGTTGATCGTGCTGTGGATCGCCTGCCGCGATACGCCCAGGTTGCGTGCGATGTCCGACGGGCGCACGATACCGCTGACGATATTCGTCATCACCATCGATTGCGGGCGATTGACGTCGGGCCAGCCATGATCGTGGAGGCGCGCCTGAAGCCCTTCGTCGAGCCAGCAGAAGCGCTGAAAAAGCGCGATGATAAGCTGGTTGGTGCGCATGGACGCTATGATATGCCCCTGTTGCCAGCGGAGTGCCGACGCCATCAAGCTAGAAGAGCGAAGCGGACGAAGCAAGGCAGAGCGGCGTTGCAAAGGCAAAATACTTAGTATACTATCTATTGTAACGAGAACGGAGAGAGGGCCGCATGGACGGGTTGATGCAGAATGTGCCGCTGACGGTCGACCGGATCATCGACCACGCGGCGAACTGGCACGGCGCGCGCGAAATCGTATCGCGCGATGCCGAGGGGCGCGTCACCCGTTCGACCTGGGCCGATGTTCATGCCGACGCGAAGCGCGTGTCGAACGCGCTGGCGGCCGAGGGGGTCAAACCCGGCGACCGCGTTGCGACGATGGCATGGAACGGCGCGCGGCATTTGGCGGCCTGGTATGGCGCGGCGGGGATGGGGGCGGTGCTCCACACGCTCAACCCGCGACTGTTTCTCGAACAGATCGCCTATATCGCGAATCATGCGGGCGACCGGCTGCTGATCGCCGACCCGGCGACCGCCGACCTCGTCGAGGAATTGCTGCCGCAGGCGCCGTCGATCGAGAAGGTGATCTTCTTCTGCGACCGCGCCTCGCTCCCCGAAACCAGCTTTGCCGCGGTCGCTTTCGACGACTGGATTGCCGGGCATTCGGCCGAATATGTCTGGGGTGGGTTCGACGAGAACGCCGCGTGCGGGCTTTGCTATACCAGCGGCACGACGGGCAACCCCAAGGGCGTGCTCTATTCGCACCGCTCCAATTACATCCACGCGCTGATGACCTTGCAGCGCGACGCGCTCGCCTTGTCGGCGCGCGACACCGTGCTGCTTGTCGTACCCATGTATCACGCCAATGCGTGGGGCGTCGTCTATGCGGCGCCCGCGGTTGGCGCGAAACTCGTCCTGCCGGGGCAGCGGATGGACGGCGAATCGATCTATAATCTGATCGAGGCGGAGGGCGTGACCTATTCGGCTGCTGTGCCAACAGTGTGGCAGATGTTGCTGCAATATATGCAGGAAAACGGAAAGCGCTTCACGACGCTCGAGCGCGTCACGATCGGTGGGTCGGCGTGCCCCGAGTCTATCATCCGGACCTTCCGCGACGATTATGGCGTCGACGTCATTCAGGGCTGGGGCATGACCGAAACCTCGCCGCTCGGCACGGTGTCGGTGCCCAATGCCGCGGTCGCGGCCAAATCGGGCGATGAGCAAATGGCGTACAAGCTCAAGCAGGGCCGGTTGCTCTGCGGGCTCGAAATGAAGCTGGTCGACGATGCGGGGGCGCGCCTGCCGCATGACGGCAAGACGCCGGGGCGGCTGATGGTGAAGGGGCCGACAATCGCGGGTGCCTATTATGGCGGCGAGGGCGGCGATGTGCTCGACGCCGAGGGGTTTTTCGACACCGGCGACGTCAGCACGATCGATGCCGAAGGCTATATGCAGATCACCGATCGCGCGAAGGATGTCGTGAAATCGGGCGGCGAATGGATCAGTTCGATCGAGATCGAGAATATCGCGATGGGGCATGATGCGGTGGCGAATGCCGCGGTCGTCGGCGTCGCGCATCCGAAGTGGGACGAGCGGCCGATCCTGCTGTGCCAGCTCAAGGATGGGGCGAGCGCCTCTGCCGATGATCTGAAAGCCTATCTGGACGGAAAGATCGCACGTTGGTGGATGCCCGACGACGTGCTGTTCGTCGACGAAATCCCGCTCGGCCCGACGGGCAAGATCGACAAGAAGGCGATCCGCGCCGGGCTGGAGGGGTATCAATTGCCTTTCGAGGTTAGCCGCTGATGGCGTCCTCTTTCTTCGTCAGCCCGGACTTGATCCGGCATCCATCGCCGCATGGACCCCGGATCAAGTCCGGGCTGACGATAATAGTTACCTGCTGACAAAAACCATATTCAGGAGAGACGATGATGGACCCGAACGGGATCGAGGGACTGGACGCGCAATTTATCGGGCTGGTGTCGCCGACGGCGCCGCGCATTCAGGCGGGCGGGCATCCGTGTCAGGGCATTTATTGGACGCAAAGCGGCAAGCGGCCGAAGGTCGCGATCATCGCGACCCACTATAATGTCGATTTTTCAGAACATTATATCGCTCCCTGGTTTGCGCGGCAGGGCTTCGGCTTCCTTGGCTGGAACACGCGCTATCGCGGGGTCGAGGACCAGTTCCTTCTCGAACATGCCGTGCTCGACATCGGCGTGGGTATGAAGTGGCTGAAAGAAGAGGCCGGGGTCGAGCAGATCGTTATTCTGGGCAACTCGGGCGGCGGGTCGCTGATGGGCGCCTATCAGGCTGAGGCGATCGCGCCAACACTGACCGACCGCCTTCCTTCGGTGGGGCAGGATGCGCTGGCGTCGCTGATCAAGGGCGACCTCTACATCAGCTTCAACGCGCATCAGGGACGTCCCGAAGTGCTCACCGACTGGATGGACGCGTCGGTGATCGACGAGAATGATCCGACGCTGACCGACCCCGAACTCGATCCGTTCAACCCCGACAACGGGCCGCCCTATTCGGACGCTTTCATCGGCAAATATCGCGCCGCGCAGCGCGCGCGCAACCAGCGCATCACCGACTGGGCAAAAGCCGAGTTGAAGCGGCTCAATGATGCCGGCATTCCCGACCGCATCTTCCCGATGTTCCGCTGCTGGGGCGACATCCGCTGCGTCGATCCCGCGATCGACCCGTCGGACCGCAAGCCCAACTGGTGCTATCGCGGCGACCCCGCGACCGCGAACCGTACGCCGAGCATCGGCCGGGCGAACACGATCAAGACCTGGCTCAATATGTGGAGCCTTGAAACCTCGCCGTGCCAGGGGCAGCCGCACCTCGCCAAGCACGACACGCCCGCGCTGGTCGTGCAGGGAACCGCCGACACGGGCGTATTCCCGAGCGACGCGCGCAAGATCTTCGATTTCCTCGGCTCCACCGACAAGAAGCTCGAATTGATCCCCGGCGCGCATTATTTCGAGGACTCGATCGAAGAACGGCAGAACGCCGCCGACCTAGTCGGCGCGTGGATTCGGGAGAAGCTGTGACGTGACGGCCGACGCCGACATCATCGACGGATTGCGCGACGCCGGGCTGGTTGGCGAGGGCGATGTCGTGCTCGAACCGTTGACCGGCGGCGTGTCGTGCGACGTCTGGAAGGTCGAGACGCCGGCGGGACCGATCGTCGTCAAGCGCCCGCTCGAACAGCTCCGCGTCGCCGCCGAATGGCACGCGCCGATCGAACGCGGCCAGAGCGAGGTGCGCTGGCTTCGGCGCGCACGCGGGGTCGATACACGTTCGGCGCCCGAGGTGCTCGCCGAACTGCCCGGCTATGGCTTCGCGATGCGCTTCCTTCCCGGCGCTCCGGTATGGAAGGACGAGCTGATGGCCGGGCGGGTCGATGCCGGCTTTGCCGCGGCGGTGGGCCGGGGGATTGCTGCTGTCCACGCCGCGACAGCGAACAATTCGGCCGACCGCGATGCCTTTCCGAACGACGCGATGTTTCGCGCGTTGCGTGTCGATCCGTTCCTGCTTTTCGTCGCCGACCATGACGCCGAACTCGCGCCGCTGTTGCGAGCACTCGCCGACGACCTCTCATCGCGCAAGATCGCGCTCGTCCATGGCGACGTCAGTCCAAAGAACATCCTCGTCAGCAGCGACGGCCCAGTATTTCTCGATGCCGAATGCGCCGTTTATGGCGACCCGGCGTTCGACCTTGCCTTTTGCACGACGCATCTGCTGCTTAAGGCGGTGTGGTCGGGCGATGCCCGGCTGACCGAAGCGGCGGGTGCGCTCGTTGCGGCCTATCGCATCGGGATTGATTGGGAAGATGCGAACGCAGTCCTGCTCCGCGCCGGAAAGCTCGCCGCCGCGCTGCTCCTCGCGCGCGTCGAGGGTAAATCCCCCGCGCCCTATCTCACCGACCTCGAACATCAGCGCATCGTGCGCGATCAGGCACGCGCGTTGATCCGGGCACCGTCGCCGATCGACACGCTCGTCGCCAACTGGAAAAGGAACCTTGCATGACTTCGCGTATCGCCTCCGTCACCGGTCGCCAGATTTGGGATTCGCGCGGCCGGCCCACCGTTGAGGCCGAAGTCGTGCTGGAATCGGGTGCGGTCGGCCGGGCTATCGCCCCCGCGGGTGCCTCGCGCGGCGCGCATGAAGCGATCGACCTGCGCGACGGCGGTGCGGCGTTCGGTGGTTATGGCGTCAATCGCGCGGTAGCGGGAATCGGATCGGAGATTGCGGGCGCGATCACGGGCATGGATGCGCGCGATCAGGCCGCCATCGATACGGCGCTCTGCACGCTCGACAATACGCCCAACAAGGCGCGGCTTGGCGCGAATGCTGTCGTCGCGGTGTCAATGGCGGTGCTCCACGCCTCCGCGGCGGATGCGCGCGAACCACTGTGGCGCTATCTCGCGGGCGGGCAAAAGGTGCGCATTCCGCTCCCCGAAATCCAGATTTTCGGCGGCGGTGCGCATGCGGGGCGGCGCACCGACGTGCAGGACTTCATGGTGATGTGTCCGAAGGCAGGCAGCTTCCGCCGTGCGCTCGAGATCACCGACGATGTTTACCGCGCTGCGGGCAAGCTGATGGAGGCGAAGGGGCCGTTGTCGGGGGTCGCCGACGAAGGCGGCTGGTGGCCCAATTTCGCGTCGAACGAGGATGCGCTCGATACGCTGACAAAGGCGATCGAGGCGAGCGGGCACCGCGCAGGCGAGGACGTGTTTATCTCGCTCGATATCGCCGCGAACGAACTCGGCGATGCCGACGGCTATAATCTCGCGCTCGACGACGGACGCTTGTCGGGCGAGGCGATGGCGGCGCGCATTATCGACTGGGCGAAGCGCTATCCGATCCTGTCGATCGAGGATCCAGCGGGGCAGGACGACTGGACGACGATGGCGGCGGTGACCGCAGCGATCGGCGAGCGGGTCCAGATCATCGGCGACGATGTGCTCGTCACCAACGCGGCACGCGTCGAACGCGCGGGCGACGCGGCGGTATGCAACGCGGCGCTGATCAAGGTCAATCAGGTCGGCACCGTGACCGAAGCCAAGGCGGCGCTCGACGCCGCCGTCGCGCGCGGATGGGGCGCGATCGTCTCGGCGCGCTCGGGCGAGAGCGAGGACGTCACTATCGCGCATCTCGCGACGGGCTGGGACGCCGGGCAATTGAAGGTCGGCAGCTTCACGCGCTCCGAACGCATGGCGAAATGGAACGAGATGCTGCGGATCGAGGAAGCGATGGGCCGCGATGCCGAATTTGCGGGCTTTTCGGCCTTTGCAGGGTCGATTGGCCGGGTGGCGGCATGATCGTCCTTCACGCCCGCCCGAGCCCGGGATTTCGCGAGGCCGTCGATGCGATCTTCGGCCCCGGCGTCGTGGTGCATGTCGACGAGGCCGCGCCGCTCGACGAGGTGGCGCCGGAAATCACCGCGCTGCTCCACGTCCTGACCCCCGTGACACCCGACTTCATCGCCTCGGCGCCGAAGCTCAAGCTGATCCAGAAGCTGGGCGTCGGCGTGAACACGATCGCACTCGACGCCGCGCGCGATCACGGCGTCGCGGTCTGTAATATGCCCGGCACGAACAGCCAGGCGGTCGCCGAAATGGCGCTGTCGCTGATGATGGCGGTGCTCCGCCGCACTTGCTTCTTCGACGCGCGCACCCGCGCGGGCGAGGGATGGACGGCCGATCCGTCCGAACTCGACAGCGTGGGGGAGGTTGCGGGCCGGACAGTCGGGCTGGTGGGTTTCGGCCATTCGGCGCAGCTGCTCGCGCCGGTCCTGGCGGCGCTCGGGGCGAAGGTCGTCTATACCGCGCGCAATCGACGCGACTGCCCGTATGAATATCGCTCTTTCAAAGACTTGATCGCCGAAGCCGATATCGTTTCGCTGCACATTCCGCTCACCGACGAGACGCGCGCAAGCGTCGATCCGTTTGCGATGAAGAAGGGCGCGGTGCTCGTGAATACGGCGCGCGGTGAACTGGTCGATCAGGCGCGGCTGGTCGAGGCGCTGACCGCGGGCCATCTGCGCGGCGCCGGGCTCGATGTTTTCGCACAAGAACCGCTGCCACGCAGTAATCCGCTGCTCGGCTTGTCCAATATTGTGCTCGCGCCGCATATCGCGTGGCTGACGCCCGAGACGCTCGTGCGTAGCCTCACGGTTGCGCAAGAAAATTGCCGCCGCCTCGCGGCAGGCGAAACCCTTCTTCATCAGGTGGTCTAATGTCTCTTCCTATCGTTCTGATTACCGGCCAGCTTTTGACCGACGCCGTGTGGCAGCCGTTGCTTGATGCGTGGGGTGACCGCGAGGTGATCGTTGCCGACAACCGTAGCGACGACACGATCGAGGGTTTCGCGCAGCGCTTGCTGGACGAAGCGCCGCCGAAGTTCATTCTGATCGCGCACGCGATGGGCGGCTTCGTCGCCTTCGAGGTGATGCGGCGCGCGCCCGGGCGTGTGGCGAAGCTTGCGCTCATTTCGACGCTGGCGTCGGCCGATGGCCCCGCGCAGACCGCGCGGCGGCAGGGCTATATCGATCTCGTCGAAAAGGGGCAGTTCGATCAGGTCGTCGAAGAACGCATCCCGATCCTCTTCCCCGAAGAGAAGCGCGGCGACGCGCGTCTACTCGGTATCGCGCGGCAGATGGCGGCCGACACCGGCGCCGACACCTTCTTGGCCCAGCAGCGCGCGATCATGGCACGTATCGACAGCCGCCCGCGGCTCGGCGAGATCGCGGTGCCGACCTTGCTGATCTGGGGCGAGAAGGACGGCATCACCAGCCGCGCGCATCATGACGAGATTCTGGACGCGATCCCGGGGGCGCGGCTCGAAGTCGTGGCAGGCGCGGGGCATTTGCCGACGGTCGAGGCGCCCGAAGTGGTCCTGCCGCTGCTGACCGAGTTCGTCGACCAATAAACCCTCGTCATTCCCGCGAAAGCGGGAACCCAGCGAGCTACCGTTGCAACTGGGTTCCCGCTTTCGCGGGAATGACGAATTTAGCGTAGCTCCGCTCTGACCAGCGCGGTCCCATCGACCATCGCCTTCAGCTTTGCCTGCGAATGCTCGCGGCTATGGTATTTCATCCCGCAATCGGGCGCGATCCAAAGCCGCTCGGCGTCGACATAGCGCAGCGCCTCGCGGATGCGGCCCGCGACGACCTCGGGCGTTTCGACCTCGGGGATCGACAGGTCGAGCACGCCATACATGATCGTTTTGGTCGGCAGCTCGGCGAGGATCGCGGGATCGAGCCCCGGCTGCGCGGCCTCGATCGAGATGACGTCGATTGCTGATGCCTCGAGCTCGGCGAGGAAGTCATAGGCTTTGGGTTTCGGTCCCGTCGCGCCCGCGCCATGATGCACCATTGCATAGCCGAAGCAGATATGGAGCGCGGTCGTGCCGCCGACGCCATCGAGCGCGCGGTTGATCGCCTCGATCGCGTAGCTGTTCGCCTCGGCGGCGCGCGCCTGCAGATAGGGTTCATCGAGCTGGACGACGTCGACGCCGGCCGCGAACAGATCCTTAACCTCGGCATTGACCGCGTCGGCATAGTCCATCGCGAGTGCCCTCGCGTCGGGATAGTAGCCGTTCTCAGCCTGCTGCGTCATTGTGAACGGACCGGGCAGCGTGAGCTTCACCGGCTTGGTCGAATGACGGCGGAGGAAGGCGGCATCCTGCGCTTCGATCGGCGCGACGCGGCGGATCGGGCCCGAGACGAGCGGCACCGGGTTCGCATTGCCGGTGCGGTCGACCGCGGTGCCATGCTTTTCGCGGTCGATCCCCGACAGCGCGGTCGCAAGGCGGTTCGAATAGCTTTCGCGGCGCATTTCGCCGTCGCCGACGATGTCGATGCCGACCTCTTCCTGATCGCGGATCGCCATCAAGGTGGCCGCTTCCTGCGCGTCGGCGAGCCAGGGTTCGGGGATGCGCCATAATGTCTCGGCGCGCACGCGCGGAGGCAGGCTGGCCTTCAGCCGCTCGCGGTCGATCAGCCAGTCGGGCTGGGGGTAGCTTCCGACGATCGTCGTCGGCAATATAGGGTGGTCGAACAAGGCCATTCCTCTCATTTTTGGGCTGGCCAAGCATTTGCTTAGTATTCTATCTAATTCAAGTCGAAACGACGGTTGGGAGAGCAAAATGATCGATCTGGAGGCCATCCGGACGCTGGCGGATATTCCGGCGGCGCAGGCACGCGTGCGGGGGCAGGCGACTGCGGTGAAATTCGGGGAGCGCGAGACGAGTTTCTCCGAACTCGACGCGCGGTCGAACCGCGTCGCGCATGCGCTGATCGCGGCGGGACTGGCACCCGGCGATCGCGTCTCGGCGCTGACCAAGAATCACGACAGCTGGTATCCGCTCTTCTTCGGCACCGCGCGTGCGCGCGCCTGTTTCGCGCCGATCAACTGCCGTCTCGCGCCCGCCGAGATCGGCTTCATCCTGGGCGATGCGGGTCCAAAACTGCTGTTCGTCGGCGAGGATTTTTTCGACTGCGCGCTCGCTGCGGTCGCCGACCTCGCGGCGCCGCCGCGATTGATCGCGCTCTACGGCGAGCATCCGGCGTTCGAGCCATTCGACGCGTGGCTAGGCGATGCATCCGACGCCCCGCTCGCCAACGCGCCGCAGCTTACCGACGATGTGCTCCAGCTGTATACCAGCGGCACAACGGGTCTGCCCAAGGGCGTCGTGCTCACCAACGCCAATTACCGCACCTTCCTCGAAGCCGCGACCGAAGTCGACGGCTTTGCCTATGGCGAGGACGAGACGGTGATGATCGTCATGCCGCTGTTTCACGTCGCAGGCACCAACGTCAGCTTTTCGGGGCTCGCGCAGGGCGGGCGGCTCGTGCTCGTCAAGGATTTCACCGCGGCCGACGCGGTGCGCATGATGCGCGAGGAGGATGTCGCGCACGCCTTTCTCGCGCCCGCGATGATCCAGATGATGCTGCTCCAGCCCGACGCGAACAGTCGCGCCTATCCAGCGCTCAAGTCGATCGCTTATGGCGCGTCGCCGATCGCAGAGGATGTGCTGCGCCGCGCGCGTGCGACGTTTGGCTGCGACTTCGTGCAATTTTACGGCATGACCGAGTCCGCTGGCGGCGGCTCATACCTGTCGCCGAGTGCGCATGACCTGCCGGGCAAGCTGACCTCGTGCGGAAAGCCGTGGCCGGGCGCCGCGATGGCGATCCTCGGCGGCGATGGCCGTGAGCTGGGCGAGGGCGAGATCGGCGAGATCGCGATCCGCGGCGGCATTGTGATGAAGGAATATTGGAATCGCGCCGCGGCGACCGAAGAGACGCTCGCCGGCGGCTGGCTCCACACCGGCGACGTCGGATACCGCGATGCCGACGGCTTCTATTACGTCCACGACCGCATCAAGGACATGATCGTGTCGGGCGGCGAGAATGTCTATCCGGCCGAGGTCGAGAGCGCGATCATGGGCTGCCCCGGCGTCGCCGACGTCGCGGTGATCGGGGTTCCTGACGACAAATGGGGCGAGGGGGTGAAGGCGCTGATCGTGCCCGCCGTGGCCGCGACGATCGACCCTGCCGACATCATCGGCTGGGCGCGCGAGCGGATCGCGGCTTACAAGGTGCCGAAGAGCATCGAGTTCATCGAGGCGCTGCCGCGGAATCCGTCGGGCAAGGTGCTGCGCCGCGAATTGCGTGCGCCTTATTGGGAAGGGCGTGACCGCGCCGTCGGATAATTGCGATGTCGGCTTTGGTGTGGGAAGCGGACACTTCCTCCTTTCGTCATCCCGGACTTGATCCGGGATCCATTGGCGCAACGGTAGCTGTGGACCCCGGATCAAGTCCGGGGTGACGATGATAGAGAATGGTCGCAACCGGTCGCTTACAGACCCAAAAAAGAACCCGGCCAAAGGCCGGGTCCAGGAGGAGTTCCCAAAGGGTAATATTTTGGGAATTTCTATTCGGCGGGCACCGGCGTGCGGCCCACGATGAAGCCTTCGCGCTTCGTGCCGTCGGCCTGCACAGGGTCGTGCGCGACGTCGCTTTCGTCGAACTCTTTCGTCCAGGCTGCGAACTCGAGGCAGACGCCGTCGGGGTCGAAGAAATAGACCGAGCGGACGAACACGCCGGGGTGTAGTTCGTCGGTCGACTGCATCGGGCTGTCGTCGTGGTTCAGCACCTTGCTGACGTTGATCCCCTTGTCGACCAATCGCTGGTAATAGTCGTCGAACTTGTCGGCGCGGATGTTGATCGCGATATGGTTCATCGACCCGTGCGCCGACACGAAGCTGCCCTGCGTCGGCAGCGCGGCGGGGGCCGAGATGCCGGGCACCGCTTCGGGCGCTTCGGGGAACCAGAAGAAGGCGAGGCTATCGCCATTGCCGATGTCGAAGAAGAAATGCTGGCCGCGCCCGCCGGGCAGGTCGATCGTCTTGGTCAGCGGCATGCCGAGCGTGTCGCGGTAGAATTCGACCGTTCTTGCCATATCCTTGCACACGAGTGCGAGGTGATTGACCCCGCAGAATTCGAATTCGCTATTTGCTGCAGCCATGATCCGTCTCCTTGTGGTTCAGTTTGCGTTGACGCTGGGGCGGCTTTTCATCCGCTCGTACCAGCGCACGATATTGGTGAAGGCGGGATCGATCGGCTGGCCGACCGTCGCGCCGAAATCGAGAAATGCGAACAGCATGATGTCCGCGAGGCTGAATGCGTCGTCCGCGATGAATTCGCGCCCGGCGATCTGCCCGTCGAGCCACTTGATCCCGTCCTGCGCGGTGGCTTTCAGCCCTGCCGCGGCTTCGGGCAGGCAGCGCAGCCGCGATTCAAACAGCGGCAGGCCTTCGGCAAAGCGGAAGCCGTTGGTCAGCGGCTCGCAAATCTTGAGGTCGACGCGGCGCGTCCACATGCGCGTCATGGCGCGCTCTTCGGGCGTCGAGCCGATCAGCGTCGGCTCGGGAAAACGCTCGTCGAGATATTCGCAGATCGCGGTGATTTCGCCGACAAAGCTACCGTCGTCGAGTTCGAGCGCGGGTGTCTGACCGGCGGGGTTCACATCGACATTATAAGGCGCGCGCCGGTTCTCGCCGCCGCGCAGGTCGATGCTGACCTCGGGAATCTCGATACCCTTTTCGGCCATGAAAAGCTTCACGACGCGCGGGTTCGGGCCGACGCTATTATAGAATTTCATTCTGTCCTCTCCCCGTCCTTTTATCATTTTCGGGATTAACCGTCAACTTAGTTGACGATTAATCCCGGGCGCGGCCAACGGACGCGATAGAGCGTCCCTGTCGTCGACGCCGTAATATAGGCATCGCGCTGGTCGGCGCCGCCGAACGCGATATTGGTGATCCCGACATCGGGCAGCGGCACGAATTCCGACCCGCCGCTGTCGGGGTCGAAAATCGTGATCCCGCCCTCGACCATCGTGCCGACACAAATGCGCCCACTCTTCTCGATCGCCATGCTGTCGAGCAGGCGGAAGGCGGGCGGGGTGCCGACGAAGTGACCGGGCGCCCACGGTGGTGGCGGCGCCAGCTCCCCCGGCGCGACGACATCCATCGCCCATACGCGCGCGGTCATCGTTTCGCTGACGTAGAGCGTGTTGCGGTCGGGCGAGAGACCGATGCCGTTCGGTCCCATCATGTCGGCGCGCTGGCGGCTGATCTTCGACCCGTCGGCGGTGGCGTAGTAAACTGCGCCATGGTCGCGGCCGGTGTCGCGCACCTGGCCATGGTCGGTGAACCAGAAACCGCCCGTGGTGTCGAACACGATATCGTTCGGCCCCTTCAGCCGTTCGCTCTCGAAGCTGTCGTAGAGCGTCGTCACCGCGCCGGTGGTCAGGTCGACGCGTTGTATCGAGCCGCAGGCTTCGGCATTCGCGGCGTGACCGGGGAACAGCAGGCTGCCCGCCTCGATCCACTCAAACCCGCCATTGTTGCAGACATAGGCCGCGCCGTCGGGCCCAATCGCGAGCCCGTTCGGCCCGCCGCCAAGCTCGGCGACCACCGACAGGCCGCCGTCAGGCGCGATGCGCGTCAGCGTGCCGCGCGCGATCTCGACCAGCAGTACCGACCCGTCGGGCATCGCAACGGGACCTTCGGGGAAACGAAGGCCAGTCGCGACGACCTCGGGAACGCCGTAACCGCTCATCCGCCCGCTGGACGCGGCGCGCTGAGGAAGTCGGCGGCGCTGAAGCCTTCGGGCGCCGCGACCTCGACGATCGGGTCTTCGCGCGCGTCATATTCCATGCGCAGCGCACGGGTGATCACCGCGTGCATGTCGTAAAGACAGGTGATGTAGGTGAATTCGAAAATCTGCTCATCGTTCCAGAAGGTCTTCAATTTATCGAACACCTCGAGCGGAACGCGCCCGCCGGCCTGCGCGAGGCAGTCGGCGTAGGCGAGAACGGTGCGCTCCCGCTCGTCATAGCAATCGGCGACCTGCCAGTGCGCTATGGCGGCGATCTTCTCCTCGCTGACGCCGAGGCCGCGGAGCGACTTGCAATGCTGCGAAAAGACGAACTGGCTGCCCTTGACCCATCCGGCGCGCGTCTGGCCGAGCTCGCGGAGCACAGGATCGATCGTGCGCGCCGGATTGCGATAGACGGCGAAGCCTTTGACCGCATGTTCGAAGATGTCGGGAGACAGCGCGAAGACCGTCCACCAATCTCCGGGCGTGCCCGTCGCGGTTCCGGGCTCGGAGACGGGATCGCGCTCGCCGAACAGGCGATTGTAATAGGCGAGGACGGTCTCGTCGGTGACTTCCGAGCGGGGAACCTGGCGCAGAACGGGCATGGCTAACTCCTCAGGCGTTCGCGAATTTGCGGAATTCTGCAACATGCGCGCTGTCGAAATATTCGTCGAGGCGCGTGATCTTGCCATTTTCGACCTTGCAGACGATCGCGCAGGGCAGGCGGACCGCGCCGTCGTCGTGGACGCGCACGCCCTTTAAAACATGCTGCTGGACGAAGCCGCCGGGGAAGGTGGTGAGCCGGCGGTCGGCATATTCGCGGTCCTTGATCCGCGCGACCATGCCCGTCAGCGTCTGCGCGGTCTGCGCGGGGGAAACGATCAGTTCGTCGGTATTGTGCCAGATCTCGGCATCGGGGGTGAAGCTGCCTTGCATCGTTTCGATGTCGCCCGCCTCGATCGCGTCGAAAAAGCGCTGCGCCATTGCGCGGATGTCGTCCTGCTCTGCCATGATAGTCTCCTTAAGCTTTCGCGCCGAACATGCGGCCGCCATTGGCGGCGATCAGCCCGTCGATGTCGTCGCCCTTGTATGCGGGATCGGCCGAAGGACCGAAGGACGCCAGCATGTCCCGCGTCACCAGTTCGGCCATCGCCTTCCATTCGGGGTGGGTGAAGATCCAGTATTCGCCGGCCTCGATCGCCTGCACGACGCGCGCGCCGATCTTGTCTGGCGACATGCCGCCCGCGAGCACGCCCTGCATCGCCTGGCTCGTCGCGGCGGCCTTGCCGACCTCTACTTCCACGGGGCGCAGGTCGCGCGTCGTCTCGACGATCCGCGTCGCCGACATGCCGGGCATCAGCACCGAAATATCGACGCAGGTCCCGGCGAGTTCGTTGCGCAGTGCCATCGCGATGCCGAGCGTCGCATATTTCGAGCTGATGTAGGCGACCGAGATCGGCGGCGGCACGATCGCGACCATCGACGAGGTGAAGACGAGGTGGCTGGCTTCGCCGCTCGCCTTCATGTCCCCGAGGAAGGTGCGGCAGGCATAGAGGTGCGCGTGCGCGTTGACCGCATAGTTCCAGCGCCACACGTCGGTGTCATATTGCTCGAACGGCCCCGATCCGCCGCCGACCCCGGCGTTGCTGAACAGGATGCATACCGGCCCGAATTCGCGCGCCTTCGCGCCGGCGTCGGCCCAGCTGTCCTCGCTGGTGACGTCGAGCTGGAGGCCGAGCGCGTTTGCGCCATCGCTGCGCAATCCCGCAGCCGCATTTTCGGCACCCGCCGCGTCGATATCGGCGAGGATCACCGATGCCCCCTTCGCGGCGAGCGCCTTGGCGGTGGCGAGCCCGAGCCCGCTCGCACCGCCGGTGATGAAAGCAGTCTTGCCCGCGACATCGGTCATTCGGCGAAATCCTTTTCGAGATAGCGCGTCATGCGATACTGCGCGATGCCCGCCGCGGCGGCGAAGGGCATCAGCGCCATCAGTGCCCATCTGAGGCTGCCGTCGCCATATTCGGGCTTCAGGCTGTCGCTTACGATCCCGGCGAACAGCGGGCCGAGCCCGAGGCCGATGATGTTGAACATAAGCATCAGCACGGCGGCGGCGGTCGCGCGGCTGCGCGGGGGAGTCAAATTCTGCACCAGCGCGAGGGCAGGCGCGACATAGGCGGTACATGCCGCCATCGGGATCAGCATCAGTGCAAGCGAGAGCTGCCAGGTATCGACGAGCAGCGCAGCGATGAAGGTCGGGATCAGAACGGCGGTCGCGAGCGCCGGGATGGTGCCATAAGCGCGCGCCGACACTTTCGCGCGGTGGCTGACGAGCCAGCCGCCACCGAGGATGCCGATGCCAAAGGTGATGCCGGCCGCGGGGCCGAAATATGTCGCCATCGCTTCGAGCGGCATCTTCTGCGTCCGCATCAGGAACGCCGGAATCCAGTTGAGCATGCCATAGCTGGTAAAGGCGGCAAGGCCGCTGCCGATCATCACCATGCGCAGCGACGGGCGGCGCCAGAACATCGCGAGGCTCTGGCTAAAGGGCAGGGCTTCATCGGCCGTCTTTTGTGTGTCCATCTGCCCGCGCGCGGGTTCACGGACGAGCCAGATCAGGATCGGGGCGACGATGATGCCGACGATGCCGATCAGGAGGAAGGCGTTGCGCCAGCCGATGTTCGCCGCGGCCCAGGCGCCGAAGGTCGCGCCGACGAAAACGCCGAACGGGCCATTGAGCGTGAAAAGGCCGATCGCGAGGGGGCGCTGGGCGGGCGGATAATAGTCGGCGATGACCGACAGCGACGGCGCGGTGCCGCCGGCTTCGCCCGCACCGACGCCGAAGCGCATCAGGGCGAGCTGCCAGAAATTCGACGCGAAGCCGCACGCGGCGGTGAACCCGCTCCACACGACGCACGCGATGCCGATCAGCTTGACGCGGTTCCAGCGGTCGGCGATCATCGCGACGGGCACCCCCATCGCGGCATAGAAAAGTGCGAAGGCCAAGCCGGTGAGCAGCCCGAACTGCGTATCGCTGAAATCCATTTCGGCGCGGATCGGTTCGACGAGCACCGACAGCAATTGGCGGTCGACGAAGTTGATCGTCCCGACCACGAACAGCATCACGAGCGCGACGTTGCGACGCAGCGCAAGGCCGCTGTCGGACGCTGCGGCGCCTCCATCGAGGGCTGTAGCCTCTGTCATCACACTCTCCAAAAACGCACGAGTCTTCCCGTTCCAAAAATACTTAGGTATTTAAGTTTATCTGTCAATGTGCTTTACGGTAATGGCAAAATTGGCGGGAGAGAAGAGATGGATATCAACGGCAAAAGCGCCATTGTCACGGGCTCGGCGGGCGGCATCGGCCGCGCGACCGCGGTGATGCTGGCCAGCCGCGGCGCAGCAGAGATCGCGCTCGTTGACGTCAACGAAGCGGGGCTCGCCGACACCGCGCGGCTGGTCGAGGCAGAGGGTGCGCGGGCGAGCATCCACCCACTCGACCTGTCGGACATTCCCGCGACCGAAGCGTGGTTCCGCGCGCATGGCGATGTCGACATCCTGCACAATAATGCCGGAGTTGTGTCGGGCCTGCCGCAGTTTCCGGATGTTGACGCGGCGCGCATCCGCTGGATCATCGACGTCAACATCACCTCGCTCGTCGCGGCGACGCAGATCGCAGTGCAGGCGATGAAGCAGCGCGGGGGCGGCGTTATCGTCAACACCGTGTCGACGGTTGCGCTCGGCACCGGCTTTTACGACGCGATGTATGCGACGACCAAGGCGGCGGTGATGATGTTCACGCGCTGCTGTGCGCCGCTGAAGGACGAATGCAACGTCCGCGTCGCGGGCATGCTGCCCGGACTGGTCGACACGCCGATCCTCGACACGACGGGGGCGGGCGGCAAGTCCGAGTGGATGAAGGCGGTGCTTGCGAATAACGAGGCGTGTCGGCCCGAGGATATCGCGGGTGGCGTCGCGGCGTTGATTGAGGATGACAGCCTCGCGGGCGGCGACTGGGTTGCCGTGCGGCGGTTGAACGGCCAAGTCGAATATCAATGGGGGCACGCCGACACTTTGTAATCCCCTCCCGCAGGCGGGAGGGGCAGCGAGACTTGCGAGCTTGCTCGCTAGTCGCAGCGGGGTGGGCTATCGCAACGTTGCTGCCCACCCCCAACCCCTCCCGCCTGCGGGAGGGGAGTAAAAAGTTCACCGCGTCGGCGCTTCCAGCATATTCTTGCCGAACAGGTTCGACCATTGCTCCTCTGTCAGCACCGGGCGCGCGCTCGACAGGTTCGCGGCGTTCTTGACGTCGGTGCCTGCCATTACCGCGGGCCGTTCGCCGACGCGCGCGAACCAGTCGGCGACCGCGGGATAGTCATCGAGCGTCAGCCCGATCGCGCGGATCGCACGCGTCCACGGCCACGCCGCGATGTCGGCTATGCTATATTCCTCAGCGAGATAATCCGCCTCGCTCAGCCGGCCGTTGAGGACGTGGAGCAGCCGCAGCGTCTCGTTGCGATAGCGCTCGATCGGATAGGTCTGGCCCTCGGGCGCATAGCGGATGAAGTGGTGCGCCTGTCCCTGCATCGGGCCGAAGCTCGCCATCTGCCACATCAGCCATTGCTGCGCCTGGCTGCGGCGGCGCGGACTTTCGGGAAGCAACCGCCTGCTCTTCTCGGCGAGATAGAGCAGGATCGCACCGCTCTCGAACACCGGCAGCGGCGCACCGCCGCCTATGGGCTCATGATCGACGATCGCGGGCAGGCGGCCGTTGGGATTGATGCGGCGATATTCGGGGGTCAAATGATCCCCTTCGAGCATGTTCATCGCGAGCAACTGGTGCGGCAGCCCGACCTCTTCGAGCATGATCGAGACTTTATGGCCGTTCGGCGTGGGCGTGAAATAGACGTCGATCATGTCGCGGTTCACCCCTTCATACAGGTCACGACCGCGATCGCGGCTTCCCTGTCGCGGAAAGCTTCGATCGCGGCCGATCCCTGGGACATCGAATTCGAACCTAGAACTTGATTCCGGCCTCGACCGAAATGTTGCGCGTGGGTTCGAGATAGAGGATCGCGCGCGGCGCCGCGGTGATCGGCGCCGGCAGGTTGAACGCGCTGCCGATCGTCTTCTCGTTGGTCAGGTTTTTGCCGACGAGCGCGACGTGCCAGCGGTCGTCCTGGTCGGCCAGCTGGACGCGAAGGTCGAGCTTCGCATAACCGCCCTGGACGCCGAAGATCGGGCTCTGGTTATCCGAGTTGAAATATTTCGACCGTGCCGATGCAACGCCGGTGATGTCGAACTTCAAATCACTCGACAGGTCGAACCGCGCGTGCGCCGTCACGCTTCCCGTATATTTCGACGAATAGGCAACAGGGTAACCGGCCAGGTTATTGTTCGCGACGTGGTTCGGTTGCGTCCGATCGGTCTGTGCGGGATTGCAAACCGACAACGGCTGGCTGGCGAGGCAAGCCGCGCCGGGATAGTTGTCATATTTGATATCCGAATAGGCGGCCGACGCGCTGATGTCGAAATTGGGGATCGGGAAGATGCTGAGCGATCCTTCGAGGCCCTTCGACGTTGCCGCGGCGGCATTGCCGGTCAGATAGCTCGAGATTGCGGGCTGATACACCGAAACCTGCAGGTCCTTGAACTTCGTGTGATAGGCCGAGAGGTTCGCGACGACCTTGCCGTCGAACAGCGTCGATTTGATGCCGGCCTCGAAATTCTCCGACTGTTCGGGTTCGAAGGTGAAGGTCGCGCTGGTCGTGCCGAGTGTGTTCGACACGAAGCCACCCGATTTCGAGCCGCGGCCCCACGTCGCATAGACCATGATGCGCGGCGCAATGTCATATTGCAGCGTCACCGACGGGTCGACATTGCCTTCGCTGATCGAGCCCGTCGCGCTCGAGATCGGACGCAGCGCGAAGGGGCCGTAGACAAGCCGCGAAGCGAAAGCGCCGTCCTTCTTGGTGTGGCTGTAACGCAGGCTGCCGATCGCGCGGAACGCGTCGCTGATGTTGAACGTCGCCTGGCCAAAGACCGACCAGGATTCGGCCTTCTGCCGGAAGATGCTGTCGATGCGGCCGAAATAATTCAGGCTGGCGATGTTGAAGCCCTGAAATTGTTCCAGCGTATAATCCGACTTGTCGTAATAGGCACCCGCGATGAACTCGAAGGTCTTGCCAGTCGGCGACAGGATGCGGATTTCCTGCGAAATCTGGTCGAAACGTTCGGGGAAGGCGTTGTACACCGAGTTGGGAACGACCGCGCCGCCGCTGTTCGGGATCGTCTGGTCGAAGCCGTTCACGATCTTCGACTTGAACCAGCTGTAACCGGTGACCGAGGTCAGGGTGAAATCGCCGAGCGCGAGATTGCCGACGCCCGAGACCATCACCGACTTGTTTTTATTGCCCTCGTCGCCAAGCGCCGAGCGTTCGAGATAGCGCGTGGTCTGCGGGTCCTGGCCACTGGTCAGCGGGCTCGACACGGTGATGCCGCCGATGACTTCGCGGTTTCCGTACTCGACCTTCGCGGTGTAATCGAAATTGGCCGAGGGTTCCCACTTCACGGTCAGGCGCAGCAACTGCGACTTGATTTCGGGATCGTCGTGATCGGTCGCGCGGTTGTAGATATAACCGTCCTGATTGACGATCTTGTACGCAAAGCGCGCGCCGAGCGTGTCGCTGATCGGCCCCGACAGATAGCCCGAGAAATCGGTGCCCTTATGGTCGAAGTTATAAAGGCCGGTGATCGCGCCTTCGAAATCCTTCGTCGGACCCGCCGATACGACGCTGACCGCGCCCGCCGCGGTGTTCTTGCCGAACAGCGCGCCCTGCGGCCCGCGCAGCACTTCGACGCGCGCGAGGTCGAAGAAGGGCGCCTGCGCCTGACGGTTGCGGCCGGCGTAGATGCCGTCGACATAGAGCGAGACCGACTGGTCGAAGGCGAAGTTCGCCGGCGGCGAACCGAAACCGCGGATATAGATGACGTCGTTGCCCGCGGTAGACTGGACAAAGACGTTCGGGGTGTAGTTCATCACCGCCTTGATGTCGCTGGTGTTGAATTCGGCGAGCTTCGCGCCGCTGACGACTTCCATCGAAATCGGCACGTTCTGCAGATTCTGCTCGCGCTTTTGGGCGGTGACGATGATTTCGTTGCTATTGCTGTCGTCGACGTCCGCCGTGTCGGCAGGGGCTGCCTGCGCCATCGCCGGTGCGGCATTGGCAAGCATCGCGATCGCCGCCACGCCGGACAGCAGGAACTGGTTATGCGCCTTCATCTTCACCCTCCCATAGAGCTTATCGTCGCGGTCCCGGAAAGCCTTCCGATCCGTCAATCTGATTGACCCTTAGTATACTAATGGTTTTATGCTTGTCCATAGGCAGGAAGAGGATTCGCATCATGAACGAAGAAAATACGCAGACGGCACCGGCCGCGCTGGCAACGCGCCATCTTTGCACCGTCGAGTTCGAGGTAGGCGGCGGGATCATTGCTATCGGCGCGTCGCCCTTTGGCGATCAGCGGCTCGGCTATATCAGCGGCGGCCGGTTTTTCGGGCCGCGGATCAATGGCATAGTTTTGCCCGGTGGTGGCAACTGGTCGCGCAGCGGGCGGCTGGGGGGCGACGCTTCGGTCGGCACGTTCGATGCCCGTGCGGTGTGGCAGACCGATGACGGCGAGCTCATCTATCTGAGCTACACCGGGCGCAACATCATCCCCGACGATGTGCGCGCGACCTTCATCGATCCCGCCGTCCCCGATGCCAACCCATCGCGCTACTATCTGCGAATCGCTCCGGTGTTCGAAACCGCGAGCGCGAAATATGGCTGGCTGAACGGCGTGCTCGCGGTGGGCGTCGGCGAGCGCACCGATTTCGGAGTGCGCCATGTGATCCATGAGGTGCTGTGAGATGATCGATCTCCATTATTCGGCGACCCCGAACGGGCAGAAAATTGCGATCATGCTTGAGGAGATTGGGGAGCCGCACCGCGTCATCCCCTATGACATCTTCGACGGCGACCAACTGACGTCCGAGTTCGGGCGGATCAATCCGAACCACAAGCTGCCCGCGATCGTCGATCAGGACCTCGAAGGAGGCGGCGATCCGGTGACGGTGTTCGAATCCGGCGCGATCCTGCAATATCTCGCTGAGAAGAGCGGGCGCTTCCTGCCCGCATCGGGCGCGGCGCGCGCGGCGACGCTGTCGTGGTTGACCTGGCAGGTCGCGGGGCTGGGGCCGATGGGCGGGCAGGCGAGCCATTTCCTGCGCTATGCCCCAGCGGGGCAGGATTATGCCGTCGAACGTTATACGAAGGAACTCAAACGCCTGCTTACCGTGCTCGAAAAGCGACTGGAGAAGAGCGCTTACGTTGCTGGCGACGATTATACGATCGCCGACATGGCAATCTGGCCCGGCCGCGCCTCGGCGTTCGTGATGGGCATGGGGCTCGACGAATGGCCCGCGATGCACGCGTGGTTCGAACGGATCCGTGAGCGCCCGGCTGTTGCACGCGCAATGGCGCGGGACGACCTGAAGGCGCCGGCGAAATATGTTGGCCGTCACCAGACGCTCGACGACAAGGAATGGTCGAACATGTTCGGCGACGCCAACCATGCGGCTGTCGCGAAGGATTGAGGGTCATCGCTTGGCGTGTTGGCGGTCGCCCCACAGGATCGCGCGATGCTCGTCGGTGAAGCCGGTCAGGCCGCCTTCAATCGTTTCGGCGCGCGCGACGCCGACTGTCATCCCCTCGGCGACGGCGGGGCGTTCGAGCATCGCTGTGCCCCAGCGGTCGACATTTGGGAAACGGCCGGCTTTTTCGGTCAGCTGGCGGCGCAGATAGGGCAGGGTCGCCATGTCGGCGATGGTATAGTCGTCGCCCGCGAGCCATTCGGCTTCGCCCAAACGTTTGTCGATCACCATCATCAGCCGGTCGACCTCGCGGCTGTAGCGATCGATGGCGTATTCGTGCCGGTCCTTGGCATAATGGGTGAAATGCGCCTCCTGCCCGAACATCGGACCGACGCCCGACACTTGGAACATCAGCCATTGCCAGCAGATTGCCCTCTTCACCGGATCGGCAGGCAGGAAGCGCCCGGTCTTCTCGGCGAGGTAGAGCAGGATCGCGCCCGTTTCCCAAAGCACGAACCGCTCGGCGCCCGGGCCCTCGTCATCGACGATCACCGGAGTCTTGTTGTTCGGGTTGAGCGCGAGGAATTCGGGCGTGAGCTGATCGCCAGCGAGGATGTCGATATAGTCGAGCCGCCATTCGAGCCCCATTTCGAGGAGCGCGATCGCGATCTTGCGCGCGTTGGGGGTGGGGCCGCCATATAGGGTGATCATCGGATCAAGCCTCCCGTCCAAGCCAGCGTTTCAGCACCTCGGCGCTATCCTGTCCGACCGCCAGCGGGGCAGGGCGGCGCACGCTGCCCGGCGTCGCCGACATCTTGGGGAAGACGCCCTGCATCGTGATCTCGCCGAACTCCTCGTCTGCGACCTTCACCAGCGCGTCGCGCGCGGCGAAATGCGGGTCGGCCAGCATATCCTCGGCGTCGAAAACGCGTCCCGCGGGGACGCCGGATTCGACCATCTTTGCTTCCAATTCGGCGATCGTAAGCGTCGCGGTCCATTCGCCGATCAGCATGTCGAGCTCCTCCTGCCGGACGCCGCGCGCGCGGTGGGTAGCGTAGCGCTCGTCGCTAGCGAGCTCGGGTCGCCTCATCGCGGCGGCGAGGCGCGCGAAGACGCCGTCCTGATTGGCGCCGATCAGATATTCGCCGTCCTTGCACGGATAGACGTTCGACGGCGCTATGCCGGGCAGGGTCGATCCGGTACGCCGGCGCTTGGTGCCGCTCGCCGAATAGTCCGACACGGTCGATTCCATCACCTGCAGCACCGCCTCGTAAAGCGCGGAATCGACGATCTGGCCTTCGCCCGTCTTGCTGCGATGGTGGAGCGCGGCGAGCGCGCCCATGCAACCGTAAGTAGCGGCGAGCGTGTCGCCGATCGATACGCCCATGCGCGCGGGCGGCAGGTCGGGGTAGCCGACTATACCGCGCCATCCGCCCATCGCCTCACCGATGCCGCCGAAACCGGCGCGAGCCGAATAGGGGCCGGTCTGGCCATAGCCCGACACGCGCACGACGATCAGCCCCGGGTTGGTCTTTCGCAGTTCGGCCGGGTCGAGGTTCCATTTCTCAAGCGTTCCGGGCCGGAAATTCTCGATCAATATGTCGGCCTTCGCGATCAACTCGCGCGCCAGCTGCTGGCCTTCTTCCGACCGCAAATCGGCCGCGACCGAATATTTGTTGCGCGCGATCACGCGCCACCAGCTGGGCTTATCGCCCTGGCCCCAGTTGCGCATCTGGTCGCCGGTGACGGGCGGTTCGAGCTTGACGATCTCGGCGCCCATGTCACCGAGCAACTGGCCGCAGAATGGACCCGCGATCAGCTGCCCCATCTCGACGACCCTGATGCCTTCCAGCGCGCCCCCGCTGCTCGTCTCGCTCATATCATTCCTTTCGCGGCCGACTCTGCTAGAGACGGCCTGCCTCGCCCATGGCCTTTGTATACTTAGAATGCTATGTAATTTTCAACCTGCTAAATGACTCGCGATAATCGGGACGCAAGATGTTGAAAAACCGGACAGTGGAAATGGTCGAGGTCGGGCCGCGCGACGGCCTGCAGAACGAGGCGGCGATCGTATCGACCGCTGACAAGCTCCAGCTGATCCGCCGCGCGATCGACTATGGTATGCGCCGTATCGAGGTGACGAGCTTCGTCAATCCCAAGAAAGTACCGCAGCTCGCCGATGCCGAGGAACTGGTGGCGATGCTGCCCGACCGCGACGATGTCACCTGGATCGGCCTCGTCCTCAACCGCCGCGGCGCCGAGCGCGCTCTAGCCACCGGGCGGATCGACGAACTCGGCGCCGTATGCGTGACGAGCGACAGTTTCGGCATCCGCAACCAGGGGCAGAGTTCGGACGAATCGCTCGCCGCCGCGATGGAGATCGTCGCGCTCGCGAAAGAAGCGGGGCGCAGCGGCCAGATCACCATCGCGACCGCCTTTGGTTGCCCGTTCGAGGGGCGCGTCGCGATCGATCGCGTCGTCGAGATGGCGAAACGCGCCGCCGATGCCGCCCCGCGCGAAATCGCGCTCG
Source organism: Sphingopyxis sp. MSC1_008 (assembly GCF_023197165.1). Classification (GTDB taxonomy): domain Bacteria; phylum Pseudomonadota; class Alphaproteobacteria; order Sphingomonadales; family Sphingomonadaceae; genus Sphingopyxis. The sequence goes on along the minus strand of NZ_JALPRD010000005.1, from coordinate 72,225 downwards.
CCGATACGATCGGCGTCGGCGTCCCGGCGCAAGTGTCCGAGATGGTGGGGCGCGTGCGCGAGGCGGTCGGCGACCTGCCGGTGCGCGTCCATTTCCACAACACGCGCGGAACCGGCATCGCCAATGTCTGGGCCTCGGTGAACGAAGGCGCCGCGACCGTCGATGCCTCACTCGGCGGGCTCGGCGGCTGTCCCTTCGCGCCCGGCGCGGCGGGCAATGTCGCGACCGAGGATGTGATCTATATGCTCGAACAGAGCGGCGTCCGGACGGGCGTGATGCTACCGCAGGTCGTCGATGCAGCCGGATGGCTGGCGGGTGTCATGGCGCGTCCCTTGCCGGCGATGGTCAGCAAGGCGCCCGCTTTTCCCTAAAAGGTCGCTAGCAGCGCCATCATCACGCCGGCGACGACAAGGAGCAGCCCGACGATCTCGTGCCAGCGCACCGGCTCGCGCAGATAGAAATGCGCGAAGCCGATCGTGAAGACGACCTCGACCTGCCCGACGATCCGCACCAGTGCCGCCGGGGCCGCCGCGAAGCCGATGTACCAGCAGGCCGAACCGAGCGCAGAGAGCAGCCCGACCTGGCTCGAGTTCCGCCATGTGCGGCAAACAGCGCGCGCAGTATCGCGGTCACGCAGCAAAACCCACGCGAGGTGCAGCCCGGTCTGGATCGCCATCACGACAACGAGCGTGACGAGTGCCGAGCCGATCAGGTCGACGCCAGCGAGCTCGGCGGTCGCAAGCTTCACCGCAATCGCCGCGAGCGCGAACATCGACCCCGCTCCGAGCCCGCAGAGCGCGGCGGGCTGGCCGAGCGCGCGCCATATCTCGCGCACCGATACGCCGCGTCCGGCGAGCGCGAGCACCAGCACTCCCGCAACCCCCGCGACGATCCCGATCCATGCAAGCAGCGGCAATCGCTCGCCGAGGAACAGCGCCGTGACGAGCGCCGCCTGCACCGCTTCGGTCTTCGAAAATGCGGTGCCGACGACGAACCCCCGATGCCCGAACGCCATGATGAGCAGGATCGTCCCCGCCATCTGCGTAATAGCCCCGGCGACCGCGAACCCCGCGAAGGCAGTCCCGAATGCCGGGATCGCATCGCCCTGGATCGTCAACCAGATCGCGGCGAAGACCAGCGCGAAGGGAAGGCCATACAGATAACGCACCAACCCCGCGCCACTGACGCTGAGTTCTGCGCGCAGGCGTTGCTGGAGTGCGGTGCGCCATGCCTGGAACAGACCGCCGAACAGCGACGCGGGAAGCCAGATCGGATTCATGCCGCTCGCCGCCCGTGCATGTGATTTTCGACTCGAATCGCACTGTGCATGCGGCCCCATGCAATAGTTTTATTGCTAAGTATATGGAGCGCCCGCGTTCGACCTGACACACCAATCAGCTAGACCGCAGGGAAGCGATGCCGCAGGAAAGGTGCGGGAGAGCCGAAGTGACCTATGATTTTCCAGAACCGGAATGGGGCGTGCCTACGCGTCGGGCCCGCGTGTCGGTGAACCGGCATGGCTGAACTTGACCTGCCGCTTCGCGAAGAACAACGGATGCTGCGCGACAGTGTGCAGCGCTTCCTCGTCGACAACGCACGACCGGGTTGGCGCGACCTTTCGGAATCGCTCGGTCTTGCGGGCATCGCATTGCCCGAGAGTGCCGGTGGTTTCGGCGGCGGCGCGATCGACATCGCGCTTGTCGTGGCCGAACTCGGACCTACGCTCGCTGGCGCCGACTGGCTCTCGCACGCCGCGGCTACGGCGCTGCTTGCAGAGGCGGCGCCCGGCCATCCCGCACTGCGAGACCTTGCGGCGGGCAGCAAGCGCATCGCGATTGTCTGTGCCGCGTCGACGGCGGCTATGCCGATTGTCGATGCCGTGACGGTTCGCGGCAGCGCGGAGCTGGTGGCCGGAGGGGCCGAAGCTGATCTGTTCCTGCTCGCCGACCGCGACTTGCTGCTTCTCTTTGCCGCCGATGGCGCCAAGGTCGAGCAGCGTCATCGCATCATGCACGACGGAAGCGTGTCGGCCGACCTTGGCTTCACCTTGAAAGCGGGCGATGGCGAGATGCTCGCGGCGGGCCCCGAAGCGCGTGGATACGCCGACTATGCGAACGACCTGATCCTCGCGGCGCGCTGCGCCGAGGCAGTCGGGCTGATGCAGCGCATGATCGCCGACAGCACCGACTATCTTGGTCAGCGCAAACAATTCGGCACCGCGATCGGCCGCTTCCAGTCGCTCCGCCACCGCGCCGCCGACATGCAGCTGGCGGCGATGAAGGCGGCCGCGCTCGCCGAGGCGGCAATCCTCGCGGTCGATGGGGGGCGCGTCGATCGAGCCCAGGCGGTCAGCGCCGCCTGCATAGAGGTCGGCGATGCGGTGCGCTTGGTCGGCGAGAGCGCAGTGCAGATTCACGGCGCGATGGGGCTGACCGAGGAGCTCAGCCTTGGCGGACATTTCAAGCGCGCGCTCGCGATCGCGGCGGGGTTCGGTCCGCGCGCCGGTCATCTCACGCGCTTTGCCGAGGCGCCGGACTAACCCAGCATCGTCCTTGCGATCAGGTCGCGCTGGATCTCGTTTGACCCCGCGTAAATGCTTGCCGCGCGGTCGTTGAGATAGCGGGGCACCGCGATCGCAAGGTCGGCGGGCGTCTGGCCGTCGGCATCGGCCCACGCGGCATGGCCGGCAACCTCGCACGCCAGCGTGTCGATGCGTTGCGCGGTTTCGGTGCCGAGGATCTTCAGCGCCGATGCATAGAGCGCCGCGCTGCCGCCGACGCCGCGCATCGCCTTAAGCTCGAGCGCCTGCAGCGCTTTCAGCGTCACCGCCTCACGGTCAAGCTGCGCACGCAGCACCGGATCGATGTCATCGCGGGTGCGCAGCCGTTCGAGGCGCCCGATCAGCCCCGGCGCGTATTTGCCGCCGCGCTCGAAGGTCAGCAGATGCTTCGCGACCGACCAGCCCTCATTCTCGCCGCCGAGCCGGTTCGCTTGTGGGACGCGGACATCGTCGAAAAACACCTGGTTGAATTCATGGTCGCCCGCGAGCGTGCGGATCGGCTCGACCGTGATTCCCTGCGTCGCCATGTCGAGCAGCAGGAAGCTGATTCCCGCCTGCGGCTTGCCCTCGTTCGACGTGCGGACAAGCGCGAACATGCGGTTCGCAAAATGCGCGTGGGTGGTCCAGATCTTCGATCCGTTGAGCACATAATCGTCGCCATCGAGAACAGCGCGCAGTTGCAGCGCGGCGAGGTCGGAGCCGGCGCCGGGCTCCGAAAAACCCTGGCACCAATAATCCTCGCCCGACAATATACGCGGCAGATAATGGGCGCGCTGTTCGGGGCTGCCATAATGCATGATCACCGGGGCGACCATCTTCAGCCCCATCGGCGCGAGGTTGGGCGCGCCGGCCTGCGCGCATTCGGCGGCAAAGACATAGCGCTCGATCTCGCTCCAGCCCGGACCGCCGAACTCGGCCGGCCAGTCGGGCGCCGCCCAGCCGCGTGCGTGAAGGCTTCGCTGCCAGGGCAACGACACCGCAGGGTCGATGAAAACGCTTGTTGCACGCGCCGCCGCGCGGCGGATGTCATCGGGCAGATGCGCCGTAAGAAAGCCGCGAACCTCTTCGCGAAAAACCGCCAGCGCCGGGTCGTTCAGCATGTCCATGCGCCCCGCTTAAGACTTTGTGCTATGCCCGGCCAAGCTGGCACCTGCATCAGGCCGCGCGCGCGCCGACGAAGCCGAGCCCCGCCGCGATCTGGATCGATTGCGCACGTCCGGTCGCGCCGAGCTTCCCGGCAGCGTTGCGCAGGTGAAAGCGCACCGTTGACACCGACAGCGACAGGATGATTCCGATCTCGCCGTCGGTCTTGCCTGCCGCGGCCCAGCGCAGGCACTGGACCTCGCGGCGGGTCAGCGTTTGCGGCACAGTGGCGTTGCGCGGCCGGTCGCGCGCTTCATTGTGCGTCGCGACGAGCTTGAGCGCGAGATTGTGCAGGTCGCTGGCGTGTTTTGCGAACAGCGCCTCGACCCCGACGGGTTCGCGCGAGCACCAGAAGACCGCGCCGACAAGCCCGCGCGGCAGATGCACCGGCGCGATGATCGCTTCGCCGAAATTGGGCGTGTTCTTCGCCTGCGAGCAGTCCACCTCATCGAGCAGGTGCGTCGGCCGCCATGTTCCGAGATGTCCCTCGCTGTAGTAGAAGGGCTCGGCGACAAGCCGCGCGGCGGTCAGGAAAGCCAGTTGCAACGCCAGCTTGCGGTCGCGCCAATAGGCATAGTTCGGGTCGACCCAGCGAAAGCTGGTTTCGGCATAGGGACGACCCGCCTCGTCGCTCATCGGTTCGGGGTCGCCAAGGTCGGCCTGCGCCGCGACAAAGGGCAGGCCGATCTTGTCGCCCGCCGCCTGCACCGCCGCAATCAGCGCGGGCATTTCGGCCCAGGATTCGCGCTGATGATCCATGCTCCGCTTTTCCCTCCGCTATCCTGACACAGGTGTCAGCTTGTTCGCCCGGCCGCAATCCTCTGTTTTGTCACGGTCCGGTTTCGCACGACGCTCGCACAAAGACGGGCCCGGCGACAAGGCGTTTGAGGGAGGATGAGTGATGAAGGCAATGCGTATTTTCCTGGCCGCGGGTTCCGCGATGGGCCTCGCGCTGGCGGCGCCTGCGTTCGCCGCCGAGGAAGCGCCCGCCGATGCGGTCGCGGCGGAAGGCGACATCATCGTCACCGCGCAGCGCCGCGCCGAATCGATGAACGACGTCGGCATGGCGATTCAGGCGGTGGATGGCGCGACGCTCGAAAGCCTCCGCGTCACCGACATGCGCGACCTGACCACGGTCGCCCCGAGCTTCACCGTCTCGCAAAGCTATCAGGGCGTGCCAACCTATACGCTGCGCGGCATCGGCTTCAACACGATCAACCTCTCGTCGACCTCGACCGTCGGTACTTATGTCGACGAGGTCGCCTACGCCTATCCGATCATGAACACCGGTCCGGTGATGGACCTCGAGCGCGTCGAAGTGCTGAAGGGGCCGCAAGGCACGCTCTATGGCCGCAACACGACCGCGGGCCTGATCAACTTCATCACCGCGAAGCCGACCGACAGCTTCGATGCCAGCATCAAGGCCGATCTCGGCAATTATCAGACGTATAATATCGGCGGCCATATCTCGGGTCCGCTCGGCGAGGGCATCGCCGCGCGCATCGCGTTCCGCAGCGAGAATAGCGACAAGGGCTGGCAGGTCAGCAACACGCGGGGCGAGCGGCTCGGCGAGGTCGAGAAATTGGGTGTCCGCGGCGCGCTCGCGATCGATCCGGCGCCGGGCACGCATTTCGACCTGTCGGTCACATATTGGCGCAACAAGTCGGACACCGTCGCGGGGCAGGGGATCGGCTTCACCCCCGCGACCAACCCGGTCAGCGGCACCAGCAACTCGCGCTTCTTCAACGCGCCGGGGCTTGCCGCTTATCTGGCGAACAATTTTCCGACCAAGGCGAGCCAGGCCGATTGGGCGCCCGAAGCATCGCGCTCGGCCGATATCGGCACCGGGCTTGGCCTCGATGGTCCGCTGGCCGAGGACAATCGCTTCTGGGGGCTGAAGCTGCGCTGGGATCAGGATCTGGGCGAGACGATGAAGCTTGTGTCGCTCACCAGCTACAACGACTTCAAGCGCAACGCGCTGTCGGACTGGAGCGGCGCACCGTTCGAGATACTGCTCCAGAATACGGTCGGACGGATCAAGAGCTTTGCGCAGGAACTGCATGTCGAAGGCGAGACGGGGGCGGTGAACTGGCTGGTCGGTGCCTATTATGCGAACGACCGCATCATCGATTCCAACCGGACGATGCTCGGCCAGAACGCCAACGTCGGGCTGATCCGCGCGGCGGGCGCACCGCTGCTCGCGAGTCCGATCTTCAACTCGGGTGGCTATACCCCGCTTCAGCTTTCGCAGGCTTTCCGCACATACGAAGATTTCGGCCGCATCCGCACGAAGACGTGGAGCGTGTTCGGCAACGCCGATGCCGAGCTGACCGACCAGCTCAAGCTGACCGTCGGTGTGCGGTACACCGAGGACAAGCAGCGCTACAACGGCTGCTCGCGCGACTTCAACGGCAATATGTTGCCCAACGTCAATGTCGTGAACCGCGCGTTATACCTGCAAACCTATGGCGTGCTCGCGCCGCAGATTTCGCAAGGTCAGTGCAACACCTTCGATCCCGCGACGGGGACCTTCGGGGAGGTGCAGTCGCTGCTCAAGGAAGATAATGTCGCCTGGCGCGTTGCGCTCGACTGGTCGCCGAACGACGACACCTTGCTCTACGCTTCGATCTCGCGCGGCTATAAATCGGGCACAACGCCGATCAACGCGGCGAACCTCGCACGCCAGAATGCGCCGGTGAAACAGGAGAAATTGACCGCTTACGAAGTCGGCGTGAAGGCGACGCTCGCCGACCGGCTGGTGCAGGCCAATCTCTCGGCCTTCTATTACGATTATCGCGACAAGCAGATCAGCACCTATTTCGCCGATCCGATCTACACCGCGCTATCGCGCCTCGATAATGTCCCCGACAGCGAGGCATATGGCGTCGAGGGCGAGCTCACGATCCGCCCGGCGACCGGGCTGACGATCGCGGCCAATGCGCTCTATCTGAAGACGCGGATCAATGACTACAACGGCACCAATGCGGCCGGCCAGCCCGAGAATTTCGATGGCGCCGAGTTCATCTATAGCCCAAAATTCCAGGGCAGTCTGACGCTCGCCTATGACACGCCGGTCACCGACACCGTCAACCTGACCGGCGCAGTCAGCGCGCGCTATCAAAGCAAGTCGAACACAATCTTTGAGGATCTCGATCTCTACAAGGTCGATGCCTATGGCACCGTCAACGCGAGCCTTGGCCTGAAAGACGAAAGCGGCTGGTCGGTGTCGTTGTGGGCGAAGAACCTGTTCGACAAATATTATTGGTCGGCGGTCGCGATCAATGCCAATGTCGTCGTGCGTTTCGCCAACCAGCCGCGAACCTATGGCCTGACCGTGGGTTACGACTTCTAGGGAGAAGAGCCGAGTGGCGCGCTTGCCGATGCAGAATGAATATCTCGGGACGGCGATCGATTTCGCCGAGCCCCTCGGCGAGCCCGCACTGCTGGCGCCCGACAGCGTCCAGTGGAGGATCTACAAAAACCCGATCGCGCTCGGCATTGGCGGGATCGCGGCGGTGCTGCTCGAATTCGCCGAGCCGCGCATCCGGTCGGGGGTGTGGGATCATTCGACCTATAAAGCCGACCCGATCGGCCGCTCGCGCCGTACCGGGCTGGTTGCAATGCTCGCCTGCTACGGTCCCGCCAGTACGGCGAGGCAGGTGATCGGGCAGGTGAACCGGATGCACGGCAAGGTGAAGGGCGAAACCCCGGCAGGGGATGCCTATCGCGCGATGGACCCCGTGCTGCTCGATTGGGTCGCGGCAACAGCCTCCTATGGTTTCCTGATGGCGTATGACAGTTTCGTCCATCGGCTGAGCGATGTCGACAAGGACCGCTTTATGGTCGATGGCGACGCGATCGGGCGCGAGTTCGGTGCGCGGCATACACCGCCGACGATCGATGCGTTCATGGCAATGATGGTCGAGCTCGAACCGCGCTTCGAGCCGCACCCGATCATCTTTGAATTCCTCGATATTATCCAGTCGGGGCAGGCCGCTCCGGGCGTACCGCTCTTCCTTCACCGCGCGATCGCGCGAGCGTCGGTGTCGCTGCTTCCGGGCCATATCCGGCGCAAGCTGGAACTCGGCCCGCGTTATGATCTGACGCGGCTCGACCGCACCGCGCTGCGGATCGCCGGCCGGCTCGCCGACCGCCATGTCGATCGCGCCGCCCCGCATTGTCAGGCCAGCGTTCGCCTCGGCCTGCCATATGATTTCCTGTTCAAATCACCCGCCGAGCAGCGGCGCTTGCTCGCCGCCTAGCTGCAGCGATTAAAGCCTGCGCCGCGCACCGCGCGCCCAGGCGTCGCGCCGCTATGCTCGCCGTTCCGCAACACGCCGACGCCGTTGACGAAAACGTCGCGCATGCCAACCGAATATTGGTGTGGCTTCTCAAAGGTCGAACGATCACCGATCGTCGCGGGATCGAAGACGACGACATCGGCGTAATAGCCGGGCTTCAGCGCGCCGCGATCCTTGATGCCCAGATTGGTCGCGGGCAGGGTGGTGAGCCGGTACACAGCCTGTTCGAGCGAAATCAGCTTTTCGTCGCGGACATAGCGGCCGAGCAGGCGTGAGAAATTGCCATAGGTGCGCGGGTGTGCGCCCGACTTCAGGAAGACGCCCTCGGTCGCTTGCGATGCGGCGTCCGAGCCGAAGCTCATCCACGGCAGCTGGACCTGCTTGCGGACATTGTCCTCGGACATCAGGAAATAGACCGTGCCGACGCGCGAGCCGTCCTCGACGACGAGGTCCATCGCGGTTTCTTCGGGGCTTTTGCCGCGCATCGCGGCGACCTCGGCGAGCGTCTTGCCGGTCAGCGGCTTCAGCGCGTCATTCTTGAACCCCGACAGGATCATCTTGTCGGCGCCGGCGCCGAAAAAGAGATTTTCCCAGTCGCTGCCCGGCTGCTTCATCTCGGCGGCGACGCGCGCGCGGATCGCGGGGTCTTTCAGCCGCTTGATCCACTCCTCGAGCCCACCCGCCTGCACCCACGTCGGCATCGCCGCGTCGAGCCCGGTGGCGCCCGCGGTATAGGTGTACATATCGGTCGTGATCTTCAGCCCCTCGGCGCGCGCGTCCTCGATCTTCTTTACGATCGTGTCGAGCTTGCCCCAATTGCTCCGCCCCGCCATCTTGAGGTGATAGATTTCGGCGGGCGCGCCCGAGCGGCGCGAGATGTCGATCAACTCGTCGACGGCTTCCTCGATCCGGTCGCCTTCGGAGCGCATATGGCTGATATACATGCCACCGCACTTTGCGGCCTCGCTGGTGAGCGCAACGAGCTCGTCGGTCTCGGCATAGGAGCCGGGCGCATAGATGATCGAACTGCCGACACCCATCGCGCCTTCATTCATCGCCTGCTTCACCAGACCGCGCATACGGGCGAGCTGCTCGGGTGTCGGATCGACGTCTCCTTCGCCCAGTTCATGGACGCGTACGGTTGCCGCACCAACGAAGCTTGCAACATTGGTCGATATCCCGCGCTTTTCCAGCCAGCCGAAATAATCGCCGAGGCTCGTCCACTCGATCGGATATTTGATGTCGCCCTGTCGCTCGGTTTCCAGCGCCTTCATCGTGGCGTTCATCGGCCCCATCGACCAGCCTTCGCCCATCACTTCCAGCGTCACGCCCTGGCGAATATCGCTCTGGCTTTTCGGATCGACGATCAGCGACTCGGTCGCCCAGCTCAGCATGTTGATGAAACCAGGCGCGACCGCCATGCCCTTGGCCGCGACCTCGGTCTTCGCGGTGCCATTGACCTTGCCGATCGCGACGATGCGGTCGTCCTTGATCGCGACATCGCCGACGACGGGCGCCTTGCCCGACCCGTCGTAGATCGTCCCGCCGCGGATGATCAGATCATAGGCAGGCGCTTGCGCCGCAACCGACGCCGACAGCAGCGCCGAACTGCACAGCAGCAACAGGGAAGGGGCGAACGACCGACGCAGTATCATCTGTTTCTCCGCGGATGAGGGGATTTAGCCGTGCAGGCTCATCAGGCTGTCCATCAGCCCGTCGTCGGCGCTCGAACAGACGCCGAGCACCAGCGCCTCCTCAAAGCCTTCGGCGACGACATAGGCGTGGCCCATCGACGAATCGATGTAGATGCCCTGGCCGACCTCGAGCGTAACGGGGTCGTAGAATTCGCTGTGCACCTCGATCCGGCCTTCAAGGACGTAGATGAACTCTTCGCCCTGATGGTGAACGAGCTCGCCGAACTCGCGCGCGCTATGGGCGCGGATGCGCGTGATGATCGGGATCATCCGCTTCTGACGCAGGTCGGTACAGAGATAATGATAGTCGTAATTGTCGGTCGTCACGCGCGCCGCGCGTTCGATCGTCCCGATGCTCCGGCGCCCCGTCACGCGGGGCGTCGTGTCCTCCTCGTCCTCGGCGAACAGGTCGGACATGCGGAGGTTCAGCCGCTGGCTGAGCTGCTGCAACTTGTCATAGCTCAGCGTCAACCGGTCGTGTTCGACCTTTGACAGCGTCGAGACCGGGATCCCCGATTTCGCGCTCATCTCCTTGAGCGTCCAGCCGTTGCGGCCCCTTATGCCCTTCATCACCGCGCCTAGCGTCGGCGGGGTTGCCCCATCCGCCATCAATTTTTCCATTCCATATTTGACAATTTTCTAATCAGGATCATTATGTCCCTATCGGGCCAACAGATGTTGGTCCCTTGGTAAGGGGTCGCGCGGCTTGCTGCAAGGTGTGACAGGCCGCGAAAACGAAAAGGGGAAAGCGATGCGTTTCATCCGAAAGGCGATGATCGGGCTGGCGGCTTTTGCCGCGCTGCCACTGGCGGCGCAGGGGCCGGTTCCGGCGCCCACCGTGAAGAAAACCGAAACTGCTGCCGTTCCGGTTGCAAAAACCGCCACGGCGCCCGTCGCGCTCGACGCGAAGGATCTCGAAGCCTGGCTCGACGGCTATCTGCCCTATGCGCTCGAGCGCGCGCGCATCCCGGGTGCGGTCGTCGTCGTCGTTCGCGGCAATCAGGTCGTGCTCGAAAAGGGCTATGGCTTTTCCGACGTTGCCAAGCGCGCGCCGGTCCTGCCTGAAACCACGCTGTTCCGTCCCGGATCGGTGTCGAAGCTCTTCACCTGGACCGCTGTTATGCAGCAGGTGGAGGCAGGCAAGATCGACCTCGACAAGGACGTCAACGCCTATCTCGATTTCAAGATTCCCGCCTATCAGGGCAAGCCGATCACGATGCGCAACATCATGACGCACACCGCGGGTTTCCAGGAATCGGTGCGCTATCTGATCAGCAGCGATCCCAAGGCGGTGATGACGCTGAAGAAACAGATGCCGCTCGCGCTGCCCGACCGCGTCTTCGCGCCGGGTACGACGCCGGCTTACTCGAACTATGCCACCGCACTCGCCGGCTATATCGTCGAGCGCGTCAGCGGCGAGCCGTTCGACAATTATATCGAAAATCATATCTTCAAGCCGCTGAACATGACGCATTCGTCGTTCCGCCAGCCGCTACCCGCCAATCTCGCGCCGCATATGTCGAAGGGTTATCCCGACATCACGCAAAAGGCGAAGCCGTTCGAACTGGTCATTCCTGCCCCTGCGGGCAGCCTGTCGGCCAGCGGCGCGGACATGGGCAAATTCATGATCGCGCACCTGAATGACGGTGCCGGGTTGCTGAAGCCCGAAACCGCGAAGCAGATGCACGATTTCAAGGCGCCCGGCGTCGGCCCGCTCAACAGCATGGCGCTCGGCTTCTACGAACAATGGGTCAACGGCCACCGCGCGATCGCGCATGGCGGCGACACCGTGTGGTTCCATAGCTATCTGTGGCTGTTCCCCGATGCCGACATCGGCGTCTACATCTCGATGAACAGCGCGGGGAAACAGGGCGACGCGGGCGCGATCCGCAGCGCGCTGTTCCACAAATTCGCCGACCGCTATTTGCCCGGTACCGACAAGCCGGGTCAGGTCGATGCGAAGACCGCCAAAGAACATGCGCAGATGATGGTCGGTAACTACGTCAGCAGCCGCGGGTCGTTCACCAATTTCATGAGCCTGTTTGGGCTGCTCGGGCAGACGACGATCTCGTTGACCGAGGACGGCAAGATCACGCTGCCGGCGCTCGACGGTCTCGGCGCGGGCGCACGCGACTGGGTCGAGGTCGAACCCTTCGTATGGCGCGACACCGGCACCGGCGAGCGCGTTGCCGCGGAGGTCAAGGACGGCCGCGTCGTGCGCTGGAGCGTCGATGGCGGTTCGCCCTTCATGGTGTTCGAACCGGCATCGTTCGGGGTGAATGCGGCCTGGCTCAACCCGGCGCTGATCTTCGCCTTTGGCATCATCCTGCTCGCGGCGCTGGCCTGGCCGGTCCGGGCGCTGGTCCGCCGCAACTTCAAGGCGGACTTCGCGCTCGAAGGCAAGGCACGCCGCGCCTACCGCCTGTCGCGTGTCTTTGCGTGGCTGGCGATCGGCGCGCTGGCGGGCTGGTTCGGCCTGATCGCGGCCTTCTCGGCCGATATCGGCAGCATCGGCGGCCCGCTCGACTGGCTGATCCATCTGCTGCGCATCGTGACGCCGCTCGCCGCCTTCGGCCTGCTGATCACGGCGGGCTGGCACCTGTGGCTCGGCATCAAGGACAAGCGCCGCTGGACGATGAAGCTCGGCGCTGTGCTGCTGATCCTCGCCGCACTGGTGCTCGTCTGGGTGACGCTCGTCTTCCATCTCTACGGCTTCGGGATGGTCTATTGATGGCGACGCAGCGCATGCGGGAGTTGACGCTCGACCTTCGGGTCGAGCGTTTTCCCTATCACCAGCCGTTTCGCATTTCGGGGCATGTCTTCACCGAAACCGCGCTGCTCGTCGCCGAGCTTTCGGACGGGACGCATGTCGGGCGCGGCGAGGGTGCCGGAGTCTATTATCTCGGCGACGACATCGACCATATGCTGACCGAAGCGACGCGCGTCCGCGGTGCGATCGAAGACGGCGCAACGCGCGGCGATCTGCAACAGCTTCTTCCCCCGGGCGGCGCGCGCAACGCGCTCGACTGCGCCTTCTGGGACCTCGAAGCCAAGCAGACGGGACTCCCCGTATGGGAACTCGCCGGGCTGAGCCCGCCCAAGGCGCTGCGCTCGACCTTGACGCTCGGCGCCGACCGCGCCGAGACTATGGCGAAAGCCGCGCTCGCGATCGATCCCGAGGCGCCGATCAAGGTCAAGCTCACCGGCGACCTTGCCGACGATATCGCGCGCGTCGTCGCGATCCGCACCGCGCGGCCGCACGCGTGGATCGGCGTCGATGCCAACCAGGGTTATGACGTGGCGACGCTCGCCGAACTGCTGCCCGTGCTCGTCTCGGCGCGCGTCGCGCAGCTCGAACAGCCATTGAAGCGCGGACGCGAGGCCGATCTCGACGGATTGAAGCGCCCCTTGCCGTTCGTCGCCGACGAAAGCGCGCTGTCGTTCGCCGACACGGCCTCGCTCGTCGGGCGGTTCGACATCGTGAATATCAAGCTCGATAAATGCGGCGGGCTGACCGAGGGGCTCGCGATCGCGCGGCAGGCGAAGAAGCTCGGCCTCGACGTCATGGTCGGCAATATGATGGGGACGAGCCTGTCGATGGCGCCGTCTTATCTCGTCGGCCAGCTTTGTGACATTGTTGACCTCGACGGGCCGACCTTCCTCGCGCGCGATCGCGATCCGGGGGTCAGCTATCGCGGCGGCATGGTCCATTGTCCGGCCGAAATTTGGGGATCATGACAAATTTATGTCCTAAACCGGTTGACAATTTTCTGATTAGGACAATAGTCTAAATTGAAACTATATAGGGAGGATGGGATGACGGGGCCATTCCCGATGACGCGCCGCGCGGTACTCGCAGGCGCGATCGGTACTGCATTGTCCGCACCGATGATCGCCAGGGGCAGCTATGCCTTTGCCGCGGCGCCGGGGAAAAATTATTCGCGCCGCGCAGTCGATCTGGTCGCCTCGTCGCTCGTCATCGACATGCTGGCGCCGCTCAAGATCACGCTGGATGAGAATTATGTAGCTCACCGGCTGACCGACGCCGAAGCGGCTGAGTTCCGGGCGAGCGGCATCACTGGCTTTCACAACGCTTATGGCCTCGGCGGCCCCGACGCGAAGGCGCAGGCGATGGAGTTCCTTGCCGGCTGGCAGGGCTTCGCCGGGCGCAACAGCCATGTCTTCACGCTCGTTGACACGGTTGCCGATCTCGATCGCGCCAAGGCCGACAAGAAATGCGCCGTCATCATGGGTATCCAGAATGCCGAGCATTTCGAACGGGTCGCCGATGTCGCGCTGTTCCGCCGTCTCGGTCTGCGCTGCGCGCAGCTGACCTATAACAGCCAGAATCGCATCGGATCGGGCAGCACCGAACGCGTCGACGGCGGGGTCAGCGATTATGGCGCCGCGATCATAGCCGAGATGGAAAAGCAGCGCATGCTCGTCGACGTCTCGCATTGCGGCGACAAGACGACGCTCGACGCCATCGAAATCGCCAAGGGGCCGATCGCGATCACCCACAGCAATGCGCGTGCGCTCGTCGATCATCCGCGCGTCAAGACCGACGCGGCGATCAAGGCGCTCGCGGCGAAGGGCGGGGTGATGGGGATCACCGGGGTGCGCATGTTCGTTCGCACGAGCGATCCGACCAACGTCGGGCATATGGCCGACCATATCGACCATGTCGCCAAGCTGGTGGGGATCGATCATGTCGGCATCGGCTCGGACGCCGACCTGCACGGCTATGACGATATGAAGCCCGACGAATATGCCGCGCTCAAGAACAGCTACAAGGGCAGCTACGCCTTTCGCGACAAGATCGACATCGACGGCTTCGACCATCCGCTCAAGACCTTCGATCTCACCGAAGAACTCATTCGACGGGGCTATTCCAACGAAAACATCCGGGCCGTGCTCGGTGGCAATTTCCGCCGCCTGCTGGCCCAAGTCTGGGGATAAGACGATGAAACAGGGACTCTTTATCACGGGAAGCTTGGCGGCGCTGATGGCCGCGATGCCGGCACAGGCGCAGGACGCCGCAGCCATCGAGGCGAGCGGCGAAATCGTCGTGACCGCGCAGAAGCGCACACAGAATGTGCAGGATGTGCCGATCTCGATCGCGGTGGTCAGCGGTGAGGAACTGCTGGAGCAGGGTTCGGCCTCACTCGTCGATTATGCCGGTTATGTTCCGGGCATGAACGTCAGCAACGGCGGCACGCCCGGGCAGACGACGATCACGCTGCGCGGCGTCGCACCGCTCAACGCCGCGCAGACCGTCGGCATCTATCTTGACGACGCGCCGGTGGGATCGAGCGCGCTCTACAACCGGGCGGGGCAGTTCACGATCGACCTGATGCCTTATGATCTCCAACGGATCGAAGTGCTCAAGGGGCCGCAGGGCACGCTTTATGGCGCAAGCTCGATCGGCGGCCTCGTTAAATATGTGACCGTCCAGCCGGACACGCGCGAGTTCAAGGTCCGCGCGGGCGTTGAAGGCTTCACGATCAAGGATGCGGGCAGCCTCGGCTGGGGCGGGCAGGTTTATGTCAACGCGCCGATCGCGACCGACACGCTCGCAATTTCGGGCAGCTTCGCTTGGCGCAAGACGCCGGGCTGGGTCGACAGCATCAACAATGCGGGGATCAAGAACCAGAATGATTATGAACAGCGCGGCGGCCGCGCCGCGCTGTTGTGGCAGCCGACTCCCGAGCTCAGCGTGAAGCTTGCCGGCATCTGGCAGTCGCTCGATTCCGACGGTAATGGGCTTTACGCGGCCGACCTGACCGGCGTGCGGCTCGGCAACGGCCACTCGTACAATAATTATGTGCCCGAATCCTATGACATCGATCTCGACTATTATTCGGCGACGATCGACTATGATTTCGGCGCCGCGACGCTGACCTCGGCGACGACGTACAGCAAGACGCAGAGCCGGCAGGTGCAGGACGCGAGCTATGCGTTCGGCGTGCTCTTTCCGTTGCTGACGGGCGGTGCGATCCCGCCGGGCATTACGCCCTTCTCGCTCGATCTCGGACTCAAGAAATGGACGCAGGAAGTACGGCTCGCTTCGCCGAGCGGTGGGCGTTTCGAATGGCTGGTCGGCGGCTTCTTTACCGATGAGGAGACGAGCAATGCGCAACTCGTCCGCTCGTTCGACATGGCCGGAAACCCGATCGCGCCGCTCGATCCGCTGGCGATCGTCGGCCTGCCCGCGACGTACAAGGAATATGCGGTCTTCGCCAACGCGACCTTCAAGCTGAGCGAGCAGTTCGAGGTCACCGGCGGCCTCCGCTGGGCGCGCAACGAACAGACCTTCACTCAGATCAGCTCGGGCGCGATCGTCCCGACAGCCAATGATCCGGGAGAATCCGCCGAGAGCGTCTGGACCTTCTCAGTCAGCCCGCAATTCCACATCAACGAGGACGCGATGCTCTATGCCCGCGTCGCGACGGGCTATCGCCCCGGCGGCCCGAACGTCATCGTTCCCAACGTACCGCCGAGCGTCGATGCCGATCGCATGACCAATTATGAGGTCGGCTTGAAGGCCGATTTCGCGGGCCGGATGCTCACCGTCGACGCCGCCTTCTTCTGGATGGACTGGACCGACATCCAGGTCACGCGTGCCTTTGGCGGCGTCTCGGGCGGTGCGAACGGCGGCAAGGCGACGAGCAAGGGTTTTGAGGGCAGCCTCGCGCTGCGCCCCGCGCCCGGCCTGACGATCAGCGCGACGGGCAGCTATACCGACGCGTCGCTTAGCGAGGATGTGCCCGACATCAGCGGTGCCAAGGGCGACCGCCTGCCCGCGGTGCCGAAGTTCAGCGGTGCGCTGCGCGCCGATTATGAATTCGAACTCGGCGGCGGGAACAAGGGCAGCTTCGGCGCCGGCATTCGCCACGCAGGCAACCGCCTGTCGCTGGTCGAGAGCGATCCGCTCGTCGCACGCGCCAAAGCCTATACGTCGGTCGACCTCAACGCCTCGGTGACCTTGGGCGATCACTGGACAGTGCGCGCCTATGCGCGCAACCTGTTCGACAACAAGGGTGAAATGGCGCGCTCGACGCTCGCCGACGGGCTCAACCGGCCGAGCTTCCTCGCGATCTCACCGCTGCAGCCGCGGACGATCGGCGTTGCGCTCGACATGGCCTTTTGAGCGAATTGGAGTTGGACAAGATGAATGCGCCCATCGGCAGGCTGGAGGGCAGCCTGACCCTGCCGCAGCCCTATCTGCTATTCCTCGGCGACACGACCAATGCGGCCTATGCCAAGACCGCCTTTGGTCTCGCCGACTGGGCGGGCGATCGCTGCACGGGCGAATGGGCGATCGACGGCTGCACCGTTTCGACCGGCCTGCCGCGCCTGTCGCCCGCCGACGCGCGCGCGGCGGGCGCGCGCTCGCTGGTGATCGGCGTCGCCAATCAGGGCGGTGTCATCGGCGCAGCGTGGGTTGCGGTACTCGTCGAGGCGATGGAGGCCGGACTCGACATTATCAGCGGGCTCCACACCAAGCTGACCGGCGTTCCCGCGCTCGTCGAGGCGGCGCGGCGCACGGGGCAGCGGCTCATCGACATCCGCACCCCGCCGCCCGAAATCCCGGTGGGGACCGGGCGCAAACGCACCGGCAAGCGGCTGCTGACCGTCGGCACCGACTGCGCGCTCGGCAAGAAATATACAGCGCTGGCGCTGCATCGTGCCTTCGTGGCGCGCGGCCTCGACGCCGATTTTCGTGCGACCGGCCAGACGGGCATCATGATCGCGGGCGGCGGCATGCCGATGGATGCGGTGGTGTCGGATTTCGAGGCGGGCGCCGCCGAAATGCTCAGTCCCGACGCCCAGGATACGCATTGGGACGTGATCGAAGGGCAGGGATCGATCTTCAACCCCGCTTACGCCCCGGTATCGCTCGGTCTGCTTCACGGCAGCCAGCCCGACGTGTTCGTCGTCTGTCACGATCCGACGCGCAGCGTGATCCTCGGCATGGAAAGCTTCGCCTTGCCCACGATCGAGGAGGTTATCGACATGACGATCCGCCTTGGCAGTCGGACCAATCCGGCGATCCGCTGCGGCGGGGTGAGCTTCAACACGTCGAGCTATGACGCCGACGCGGCCGAGGCGCTGATGGCGGCCGAACGCGAACGGCTCGGGCTTCCCGTCGCCGATCCGATCCGTGGCGGTGCAGCGTTCGACGTGCTCGTCGAAAGCATTCTCGCGTGAGTGTGGGCGAGAAGGGCAGCGGGTCGAGCTGGTTCCAGCGCTACCTGCTGCCCGGATTTGCGCTGAAGGCCGTCATCATCGGCGGCGGCTATGCGACCGGGCGCGAGCTGGCCGAATATTTCGTACCGTCGGGGCCGTGGGGCGGGCTGTCCGCGATGCTGCTCGCGACTTTGATCTGGAGCGTTGTCGCGGCGCTTACCTTTGCGCTGGCGCTCAAGCTCGGCGCCTATGATTATCGTAGCTTTTTCAAAGGACTTCTCGGTCCTGCCTGGATCGCGTTCGAGGTCGCCTATGTCATCTTCGTCGTCCTGATCCTCGCAGTGTTCGGTGCCGCGGCGGGCGCGATCGGGGCGGCGACCTTCGGCTGGCCCGAACTTGTGGGTGTCGTGTTGCTCGCCGTATCGATCGTCGCGGTCACCGCCTGGGGCACCGGCGCGGTCGAACAGATGTTCAAATATGTCTCGATCCTGCTCTACGCGGTCTACGGGCTGTTCCTCGTCCTCGCGCTCGCCAGCTTCGGCGGGCTGATCGGACAGGGCTTCGCGAACGCACCGCCGCCGTCGGGCAACTGGATGGCGGGCGGGCTGACCTATGCCAGCTATAACATCGTCGGTGCGGTGGTGATCCTGCCTGTGCTGCGCCACCTCAGGAACCAGCGCGACGCCGTCGTCGCCGGGCTGATCGCGGGGCCGCTGTCGATGCTGCCGGCGATCCTCTTCTTCGTCGCGATGATGGCTTTCTATCCCGCGATCGGCGACGAGACCTTGCCGTCGGACTTCCTGCTCCGCCAGATGACGGTGCCGGGTTTCCACGTCCTGTTCCAGGTGATGATCTTCGCGGCGTTGCTCGAAAGCGGTGCGGGGTCGGTCCATGCGATCAACGAGCGCATTTCGGGTGCGATCGAGAGCCGAGGTCGCCCGCCGCTCTCACCCGCCGCGCGCGCGATCATCGGCGCGGTGATCCTGACCGGCTGCATGTTCGTCGCGGGCGAGATCGGCCTCGTCGACCTGATCGCGAGCGGATACCGCTTCCTCGCCTGGCTGTTCCTTGGCGTGTTCGTCCTGCCGCTTATCACCATCGGAACCTGGCGCCTGCTGCGTCCGTCCACCGCTCCCCATATGGAGGCTTTGCCATGAAACGCCTGCTTGCCCTGTCGCTGATGCTGTCGGCCGCCGTGCCCGCATGGGCCGAACCGCCCGCCAATATCGGTGAGAGCGTCGAGGTGCTGCGCAAGAAGGTCGGCGCCGCGGGCGTGTCGATCGCGATCGTCGAGAATGGCAAGACGACGCTGTCGCGCGGCTGGGGCGTGCGCAAGATCGGCGAACGCGCGCCGGTCGACGAACAGACGATCTTCCAGACCGGATCGACCGGCAAGGCGATGACCGCCGCCGCGCTCGCGATCCTCGTCGACGAGGGCAAGATCGCGTGGGACGACCCCGTCATCAAGCATATGCCATGGTTCCGCATGCACGACGCTTGGGTGACGCGCGAAATCACGATCCGCGACCTGCTCGTTCACCGCAGCGGGCTCGGGCTCGGGCAGGGCGATCTGATGTTCGTGCCGCGCACCCACCTCACGCGCAAACAGACCGCCGAACGCGTCGCGTTCCTGAAGCCCAAGACGAGTTTCCGCTCGGCCTATGCCTATGACAATATCCTCTACGCCGTCGCCGGCCAGTTGATCGAGGAAGTCACCGGGCAGACGTGGGAGGATTTCATCCGCGCGCGCGTCCTGCGCGGCGGCGGCATGAAGAATGCGACGAGCGATAGTGAAGACCGCTTTCGCATCCCGAACCGTAGCTGGCCGCACGCGCGGCTGTCGGGCGCGCTGCGCGGTCTCGGCCCGCAGGCGGCGCTCAACGAGCGCGATGAGCTTGGCCGCAACGGCGCGCCGGCGGGCGGGCTTGCGCTCAGCGCCGACGATATGGCGGCGTGGCTCAAAATCCAGCTCGCGCATGGCGCGCTGCCGAATGGCAAACGCCTGTTCAGCGAAAAGCAGGCGGCCGAAATGTGGGCGCCGGTGACCCCCATGCCGATCTCGCCGCTGCCCGACCAGCTCAAACCCGCGCAGCCGACACAGCAAGCCTATGCGCTCGGCTGGCAGGTGCAGGACTATCGCGGCCACCGCATCATCCAGCACGGCGGCGGGGTCTTCGGCTCGATTACGCGCGTCGTGATGATCCCTGACAAGAACGTCGGCTTCGCGATCATGATGAACAGCGAGGACAGCGGCATGCTGCTCGGCCTCACTTACGATTTGCTCGACCATTATCTCGATCAGCCCGACTATGGCTGGATCGCGAAATGGGAGGATTGGTATCAGTCGCGGCTCGCAGGCGGGGTCGAATATCTCAAACAGGTAAAGGCGTCGCCGGCGCAGAGCGGTCCCTCGCTCGCACTGGCGGGCTATGCGGGCCGCTACCGCGATCCCTGGTATGGCGACATCGTGATCGGGCAGGCATCGACCGGCCTGACGATCGATTTCACCTCGACACCACGGATGGCGGGGCGGCTCAAACATTGGCAATATGACAGCTTCGTCACCGATTTCGACGATCCGGCGATCGAGCCCGCCTATGTGACCTTCGCGCTCGACGCGGAAGGCAAGATCACCGGCGTGACGTTGAAGGCGGTGAGCAAGATCGCCGACTTCAGCTGGGACTATCACGATCTCGACCTGAAGCCCGTGGAGGACAAGAAGTGAAGCGTTTGGCCATTCTTTTGACCGCAACCGCGCTCACGGCATGTTCGCCGGGCGGCGACAAGCCAAAGGCGTCCGAAGCGCCATTGCACAGCCGCATGCTCGTGCTCGACACCCACCTCGACACGCCGCTTCATTTCGAGCGCGCGGGCTGGAGCTTCGCCGATCGCCACGCGCTCGCCGAGGACATGGCGCAACTCGACATTCCCCGGATGAAGGACGGCAATCTCGATGGCGGCTTCTTCGCCATCTACACCGACCAGGGGCCGCTGACGCCGAAAGGCTATGCCGATGCACTCGCCTTCGCGCGCAAACGGTCGGACCTGATCGACAAGACCATCGCCGCGAATTCGGCCACGATCGCGCCCGCGCTGACCGCCGCCGGCGCGTTGCGGCTGAACAAGGAAGGCAAGCTGATCGCCTTCAAGTCGATGGAGAATAGCTATCCGCTCGGCGAAGACCTGTCGCTGCTCCAGGAGTTCTACGGCAAGGGCCTGCGCCTCGCCGGGCCGGTGCATTCGAAGGACAATCAGTTCGCCGATAGTGCGACGGGTAATGGGCGTTGGAAGGGCCTGAGCCCGCTCGGGAAGCAGTGGGTCGCCGAGATGAACCGCCTCGGCGTCGTGATCGACGCGAGCCATTCGTCCGATGCCGCGTTCGACCAGATCCTCGCGCTGTCCAAATATCCGATCCTGCTTTCGCACTCGAGCCTGCGCTCGGCCTTCGACCATCCGCGCAATCTCGACGAGGGGCGCTTGAAGGCGCTCGCGGCGAAGGGCGGCGCGATGTGCATCTCGACGATCTTCATGTCGGAAATGAACATGTCGCCTGCGCGCGCCGAGCTGTTCGGCAAATATGAACGGATCGGCCAGATCACGCCCGCCGAGCAGGCCGACCTCAACCGCAAGTGGCGCGAACTCGACAAGACCGAGAAGCTCTGGGCGGCCGATTTCGATGGCTATATGAAGATGGTGCTGCGCGCGATCGAGGTCGGCGGCGTCGACCATATCTGCTTCGGCGCCGACTGGGACGGCGGTGGCGGGCTGCCGGGCATCGAGGATATTTCGGCGCTGCCCAAGGTCACCGAACGGCTGAAGGCCGCAGGCTATTCGGACGTCGACATCGAAAAGATGTGGAGCGGCAATATCCTGCGCATCCTCGCGGCGCAGGGGAAGCCGGCGGCGCGCTAGGCGCGGAAGCTTTTGGGGTC
The DNA here is from genome assembly GCF_023197165.1 of Sphingopyxis sp. MSC1_008. Lineage (GTDB taxonomy): Bacteria > Pseudomonadota > Alphaproteobacteria > Sphingomonadales > Sphingomonadaceae > Sphingopyxis. The sequence goes on along the minus strand of NZ_JALPRD010000005.1, from coordinate 50,405 downwards.
GATCCCCAGCTTCTGCATCTTGTCGTAGAGCGTCTTTCGCGGCAGCCCCAGCCGCGCCATCGTCTCGGCGATGTTGCCGCGCGTCTGCGCCATCGTGTCGTGGATGATCGTCGCCTCGAACCGGCGCACGCGCTCGGCGAGCGGCGCGTCGGCGGGCATCGCCGACAGGCCGGGGTCGGAGGGCAGGTCGAGCACGACGCTATAGGCGAAATTCTTGAGCTCGCGGACATTGCCCGGCCAGTCATGCTCGACAAGGTGGCGGCGCACGCTGTCGTCGATCGCAAAGCCCGTCAGCCCCATCTTCGCCGCGGCCTCGTCGAGGAAATAGGCGAAGGTCTGCGGAATATCCGACCGCCGCTCGCGCAAGGGCGGAATGCGCAGCTTTACGACATGCAGACGGTAATAAAGATCCTCGCGGAAATCGCCGCCGCGCACCGCATCCAGCAGGTCGGTCTTGGTCGCCGCGACGACGCGCAGGTCGACGGGTTCGGGCGCGGCGGCGCCGATCGGCTGCACTTCGCGCTCCTCGATTACGCGAAGCAGTTTTGCCTGCACCGACGGATGCATCGTATCGATCTCGTCGAGGAATAATGTGCCGCGGTGCGCGCTGCGGATGCGCCCCGCCTGACCGAGCTTGCCGCTACTCCGGTCTATCAAGTCGCTGCCGAACAGTTCGGCCTCGGCCAGTTCTTGTGGCAGCGCCGCGCAGTTCACCGCAACGAGCGACGCCGCGCTCCGCCGGCTTTGGCGATGGAGCATATGCGCGACGAGTTCCTTGCCGGTGCCGGTCTCCCCTTCGATCAGCACATCGAAATCGGCCTGCGCCAGCTGCGCGATCGTGTCGCGCAGCCGCATCATCGCGGCGCTTTCGCCGATCAGCGGGCTGTCGATCGCCGCCGCCGCTGCGGTCAGCCGCCGGTTGTCGAGGATCAGCGCCCGATGCGCCAAAGCGCGGCGCGCGATGCCGACGAGGTGATCCGCGGCAAAGGGCTTGGCGAGAAAATCGAACGCGCCGTCGTGAAGCGCGCGAACCGCCATCGCGACATCGGCGTGGCCGGTAATCAGGATGACGGGAATGTCGGCATCGATCGCATGGATCGCCGCGCGCAGTTCCAGCCCGTCCATCCCAGGCATGCGGATGTCGGTGACGACGATCCCTGAGAAGCCCGCTTCGATACGCGGCAGCACGCTTTGCGCATCGGGAAAGGCCTCGACCGCCAGCCCCGCGAGGTCGAGCGTCTGGACATTCGCCTCGCGCAGCGCCGCATCGTCGTCGACGAAGAAGATCGTCTGTTCGCCGGTGAAAAAGCTCATGCCGGCCTCAACGTCAGGCGGAACCCCGCGCCGCCGAGCGGCGACGGGATCAGGGTCAGTGTGCCGCCGAATTCGGCCATGATATCGCTCGCGATCGCAAGTCCGAGCCCGAGGCCGTCGGGACGCCCGGTTACGAACGGAGTGAAGAGCTGCGGTAACAGCTCGGCCGGAACGCCAGGGCCGTTGTCACAGACATCGATATGAACGGAATCGGTGCCATGGGTATGGAGCACGATGCGGGGCGCTTTCACATCGTGCACCGCATCGGTGGCATTCTGCAGCAGATTGACGAGCACCTGTTCCAGCCGAACGCGGTCAGCGTGCACCATCGCCGCGGGATTTTCGATTGCGACGTCGAGCGCGATGCCTTGCGCGCGCAGCCGGTCGCCGATCAGGAGCAGCGTCCCGTCTACCGCCGATTGCACCGCCACGGGGCCCAGCGGGGTGGGTTTGCGGCGCGCAAAATTGCGCAGCTCGTTGGTGATCGCCCCGACGCGCGCCGTCAGTTCGACGATGGTGTCTAGGTTACCGCGCGCCTTGTCGGGCTGTTCGCGCTCCAGGTAGCGCAGGCTGTTTTCGGCAAAGGTGCGGATCGCGGCGATCGGCTGGTTGATCTCGTGCGCGACGCCCGCGGTGATCTGCCCGATCGATCCCAAGCGGCTCGCCTGCGCCAGCTCCTCGCGCGCGGCGCGGTAGCGGCGGTCGGTTTCGGTCTGCCGTTCGGACGCGAGGCGCAGTTCGTCGTTCGCATTGCGCAGGTCGCGCGTGCGCGCGGCAACTTCGCGTTCGAGTGCTTCGTGCGCGGCCTGACGCAGCGTCTGCCGCTCGACGACGCGGAGCAGCGTGATGATCGCCGCACCGACAAGGATCAGCAGGACGAGGAAAGCGACACGCGCGGTGGCATTGGCGCTGGCGCGCGCCGGCTCGGCGGGCTGGAGCAGGCGGAGCGTGCCGCCCGGAAAGGACACACGCTCGTCGGCCTCGCGGAACAGGCCCGCGCCGACACGGATGCCGTCCCCGCCTCGGCTGACCGGTAAGGGATCGAGCCGCGCCTCGCCATAGCTGCGCGTCGCACGAAGCCGCTGCTGCGCCGCGGCCGAAATGGGGACGAAAGACTTGAAGCGCCAGTCGGGCTCGCTGCTCATCACGACGATCCCGGCCGCATCGGTAACGAGCGTGGCGGCGGCCGAATCCGCCCACCGCGATTCCAGCTTGTCGAACTCGACCTTGAGCACGATCACGCCAAGCTGGCGCCCGCCGACATCGACGCGGCGCGCGAGATAGAGGCCGGGGCGACCGCTGACCGTTCCCAGCGCGAACAATTCCGCTTGGCCGCTCCGCATCGCGCCCTGGAAATAGGGACGAAAGCGGTAATTCTCGCCGACGAAGCTCGTCGGCGCGCGCCAGTTGCTCGCCGCGATTGTCGTGCCGCCGGCGTCGATCACATAGATCACCGTCGCATCGGTGCGCGCCGCGAGCTGTTCGAGTTCGCGATCGAGCCGGCGCGACGCCGCATCGCTCTTGTCGGCGAGTGCAGCACGGACGTCGGGGAATTCGGTGAGCACGCGTGGCAGCAGGCGGAATTTTTGCAGCTCGCTTTCGAGCAGGCTCGCATGCGCGCGTGCATTCTGTCGTGCCTCGACGTCGGCCTGCGCGCCGGCGCGACCCGCGGCCCATTGCGCGAGACCAAACCCTGCGACGAGCAGGATCGCCAGCCCCGCCGCCACCGCGACGAACAGGCGCCGGCGGTTGGCGTGGGGACCGATCGGAGACGAATCGCTCTGCGAGGACATGTGTGGATTATTGCACAAATGTTTGAGAACGTATGCGGTATTTCGCACAAACTTGATGCTATGTCGTGTGATATCTCGATCATGTTATAATAATAACAATAAGTTGAATAGATTTCCCGTGGCGTTTGACGATGATTCCATCCTGCCCCTATTTTCAAAGCACATCCGGGAAACACCCCGGTCCGCGTCGAGCCGGACGCAAAATATGGGGAGAGGCTGGTGGCAGCCACGATCGACATGAATGCGGCGCACGTGCCGGCCAAGACCGGGCCGTGGTGGTCGCATCTCTATGTGCAGGTGCTCGCGGCGATCGCCGGCGGTGTCCTGCTCGGCCATTTCTGGCCCGAAGTCGGCATCCAGCTCCAGCCGCTCGGCAAAGGCTTCATCGACCTCGTCAAGATGATCATCGCGCCGGTGATCTTCCTCACCGTTTCGACCGGCATCGCATCGGTCGGCAGCGGCAAGACGCTCGGTCGCCTGACCGCCAAGACCTTCGCCTATTTCCTCTTCTTCTCGACTCTCGCGCTGATCATCGGGCTCATCGTCGCCAATGTCGTGCAACCGGGCGCGGGGATGAATATCAACCCGAGTACCCTCGATCCGAACGCCGTCGCCAAGATCGCCGAATATGACGCGAAGGCGCACGACACCTCGCTCGTCGGTTTCCTGCTCGCAATCATTCCGACGACCTTCGTCTCGGCGCTGACCTCGGGGTCGATCCTGCAGGCGCTGTTCGCGGCGATCCTGTTCGGCATCGCGCTCTCGCACACCGGCGCCGCCGGCGCACAGGTGCTCGGCATGCTTGAAAAGCTTTCGAGCGTCTTCTTTACCCTCGTCGGCATGCTGATGCGCTTCGCACCGATCGGCGCGTTCGGTGCGATGGCCTTCACCATCGGCGAATACGGTGTAGAATCGCTCGTCAATCTTGGCGCGCTGATCGCGACTTTCTATCTGACCTCGATCCTGTTCGTTGTCGTCGTCCTTGGCGGGATGGCGCGGATTTGCGGCTTTTCGATCTTCCGGCTGATCGCATACCTCAAGGCCGAACTGCTGCTCGTGCTCGGCACCTCGTCGTCCGAGGCCGCACTGCCCAGCCTGATGGACAAGCTCGAGAAAGCGGGCTGCGCCAAATCCGTCGTCGGCATGGTCGTGCCGACGGGCTACAGCTTCAACCTCGACGGCACGAACATCTATATGACGCTTGCCGCGCTGTTTGTCGCGCAGGCGACGGGTATCGACCTCAGCCTCGGCGACCAGGTCGCGTTGCTGCTCGTCGCGATGGTGAGTTCGAAGGGCGCGGCAGGGGTCACCGGCGCGGGCTTCATCACGCTCGCCGCGACGCTGACCGCGGTGCCGACGGTGCCCGTCGCGGGGCTTGCGCTGATCCTCGGCATCGACCGCTTCATGAGCGAGTGCCGCGCGCTCACCAACTTCATCGGCAACGCACTCGCCGCGATCGTCGTCGCGATGTGGGAAAATGCGCTCGACCGCGATGCGCTCAACCGCGCGCTGAGCGGCGAGCCCGCACCGCTCGCGGCGGCGCCGGTCGAGACCGACAGCGATTGAGATCAACAAGACAAAGAAATTCAAACAATAAAATTGGGGAGAATGATGATGAGGCGCAGTTTTGGAACAATGCTTCTGGCGAGCACGGCGATCTGCCTTCTCGCTGGCGCACCCGCACAGGCTCAGACGACCGAAGCCGATCCGGCGGCCGAAGCCGCCGATGCCGCCGAGCCGCAGCCCGATGGCGAAACGGCGAGCGATATCGTCGTCGTCGGCACCCGCATCGAAGGCGCGCGCGTTACCGAAGCGCTTCCCGTGGTCGTGGTCAACCAGGACAAGCTCGACGCGATCGGCGCGGTCAGCGGCGACGAACTGATCCGCAACATCCCGCAGATGGGCGACGTCAGCTTCAACCCCGGCAACAATGCGCAGACCAGCAACGCGGCGCGCGGCGACGTCGGTTCGGTTAACCTCCGCTCATTGGGCGTCGGCAACACGCTGGTGCTGCTCAATGGCCGCCGCATCGTCACCCACGCCGCGAGCCAGGGGCTGTCGGACACCGGGACGGTGCCCGTGCTGAGCTATAACTCGAACGCGATCCCGACGACGGGGCTTCAGCGGCTTGAAGTGCTGCTCGACGGCGCCGCCGCACTCTACGGCTCGGATGCCGTCGCGGGCGTCGTCAACACCGTGCTCAAGGACAATTACGACGGCCTCAGGATGCAGGCGCAATATGGCGGCGCCGAAGGCACGCACCTGCGCGAATTCCAGGGCAATATCCTCGCCGGCAAGAGCTTCGACCGCGGCAATATCACGCTGTCGTTTGAATATACCGACCGCTCGGCGCTGCGTGCCGAGGATCAGGATTTCACCGCCTCGGCGAACCTGCGCCCACTGTTCGCCGACTATCCCGAATTCGCCGACTCGACCACCCCCGACGCGCGTGCGACGCGCGGCGCCTGGCCGGCGCTGCAGGTGCTGGTCACCGGCGGCCGGCCGCGCCGCGGCACGACGAACCTCACCACCGCCGCCGGCGCATTCACGGTTCGCCCGACGCGCCTTGGTGGATGCTCGCAGGCGCTCACCGCCGACCTCTGCTTGGTGAACACAGCGCTCGCGACGAACAACGCCTTCCGCGACCTGCGCTACGACACAGCGGTCGGGACGACGGTGATGCCGAGCGTGAAGCGCTACAACGCTTTCATAAACGGCCATTACGACGTGACCGACGATCTGACTTTGTTCGGCGAGTTCGGCTATTACCGCTCGAACACGACGCGCATCCAGCCGCCGGTGATCAACCTCAACCAGATTTGGATCCCGGCCAGCAACTATTACAACCCCTTCGGCGCGGCGACGATCAACGGCCAGCCCAATCCCAACCGCATCCCGGGGCTCACGAATGTGCCCGCCGCGGGCCTGCCGGTACTGCTCACCACCTATCGCTTCGTCGATACTGGCCCGCAGGCAGTGAAAGTCTCCGGCGAGCAGCTGCGCGGTCTGATCGGTGTCCGCGGCGAGGCCGCGGGCTTCAAATGGGACAGCGCCTTCGTCTATTCCGAAGCTTCGGCGGTCGACAGCAGCCTCGCGGTCCGCAGCTCGGCGCTTCAGCAGAGCCTCGCGCTCGCGACCCCCGATGCCTACAACCCGTTCAACGGCGGTTGCATCGACAGCCTGAGCTCGGGCGATTGCACGCCGAGCTCGCAGGCAGCGATCGATGCGATCACCTTCCAGCTTCGGCGCGCCTCGAAAACCACGCTGACGATGGGCGACTTCCGTGCCTCGCGCGCCGATCTTCTCGCACTTCCCGGCGGCGATCTCGGCGTTGCCTTCGGCCTCGAGGTACGGCGCGAGACGCAGCGCGACGATCGCGATTCTTCGGTCGACGGATCGAGCCCCTTCATCGATGCGGTGTCGGGCGCGGTAACGATCAGTGACGCCGCGGCGGTCAGCGACAACCCCGACACCTATGGCAAAAGGACGGTCGCGGCCGCCTATGCCGAGCTCGCGGTGCCACTCATCTCGGAAGAGATGAACATCCCGCTCGTCCGACGCTTCGACGTCCAGCTCGCGGGCCGCTACGAACATTATAGCGATTTCGGCAGCGTCGCGCGGCCGAAGGTCGCCGCGGCGTGGGATGTCGTCGACGGGTTCCGCCTCCGCGGCTCCTTCTCGCAGGGTTTCCGCGCGCCGAACCTCGAACAGGTCAATGCGGTCGAATATGCGCGCCTCGCGACCAGCCAGGATTTCCTGCGCTGCGAGGTTGACCTGCGCGCCGGCCGGATCGCCAATTTCACCCAGTGCGGCAACAATGTCGGCTATTCGCGCCGCGTCTCGGGCAATCCCGAGCTCAAGCCCGAAAAGAGCACCAACTATAACCTCGGCGCGGTGTTCGAGCCGACCTTCATTCCGGCGGATCTCGGGCGCATGACCTTCACCGTCGACTATTGGTCGATCAAGCAGAAGGGTATCGTCGGCATCCTTGGCAACGATACCGCGGTGGCGCTCGACTATCTGCTCCGTCTCCAGGGATCGTCGAACCCCAACGTCATCCGCAGCGAGCCCGATGCCGACGATATCGCCGAGTTTGCGGGGACCGGCATCGCACCAGTGGGCGCGATCACGACGGTGCGCGACCAGTTCATCAACCTGCAGCCGCAAACCGTTCGCGGGCTCGATTTCGCCTTCTACTGGCAATCGCCGAAGACCGATGTCGGCAAGTTCGATTTTTCGGTCAACGCGACGCGGCTGCTCAAATTCTCGCGCGCGCCGGGCGACGCGGTCGACCAGCTCGTCGCCGCTCGCGAAGCCGGCGACATCAACGCCGCGACGCCTTTGCCGGAGACACAGAATCTGATCGAGGCGAATGGCCGTCCGAAATGGCGCGGCACCGCGTCGCTCACCTGGTCGCTCGGCCAGTTTCAGGTCGGCGCCTTCGCGCGCTACACCGGCGCAGTCGACGAAACCGGGCTCGTCGATGCCGATGGCAACCCGTGGCGCGTCAAGTCGCAGCTGACCGGCAACCTTTATGCGCAAGTCCGTATCAAGGACGCTGGGGGTCTGGGCGGCGACATGCGCTGGCGCGTCGGGGTGCGCAACATCACGAACGAAAAGCCTCCGCTGACGTCCGAGGGCTATCTGGGGTCGCTGTACAGCCCCTATGGCCGCTATTGGTACACCTCGGTCACCACGGAGTTCTGATATGAAATACGGGCACGGCATCTGGTTTCTGATCGGCGCTGCCGCGCTCGCCGCCGCGCCGGCGGCAACGGCAAAGGAGAGCGCGCCCGCGCCGACCGCCGCCGGCGCGACCTCCTCCGATTCGGCAAAGGCGGCGCCAAGGACGGTCCTGTTCATCGGTAACAGCTTCACCCAGGGCGCGCATTCGGCCGCGCGCAACTGGCGCGCGGGCTCGGTCACCGACCTCAACAACGCGGGCTATGGCGGCGTGCCCGCGCTGTTCAAGCTCTTCGCCGAGCAGGCGGGGCTCGACTATCGGGTCAGCCTCGAAACGCAGGGCGGAAAGACGCTGGGCTTTCATTACGACGAACGGCGCCAGCTCTTCGACCGGTCGTGGGACATTGTGGTGCTGCAGGAATTGAGCGTATTGGACCGGGCCAGGCCGGGCGATCCCGCCAATTACCTGCGCGACGTCGCACGGCTGTCGGCGCTGTTCAAGGCGCGCAATCCGGCGGTCGACATCCGGCTCGCGTCGACTTGGACGCGCGCCGACCAGACATATAAATCCGGGGGCCATTGGTACGGAAAGCCGGTGACGGCGATGGCCGATGACCTCCGCGCCGCGGCCGACCGCGCACGATCCGCCAATCCGTCCGTGGCGGGTATCGTGCCGGTCGGCCAGGCATGGAGCCGCGCAATGGCCGACGGCGTCGCCGACCCCAATCCCTATGACGGGATCGGCTATGGCCAGCTCGATCTGTGGGCGTACGACCATTATCACGCCAGCGTCGCGGGCTATTATCTCTCGGCGCTCGTGACCTTCGGCGCGATCACCGGCGTCGATCCGACGACGCTCGGGCCTAAGGAAAAGGGCGCCGACGAATTGGGGCTTTCGGACGCGCAGGCGGCGGCGCTACAACGCGTTGCGCGCGATACGCTCGCGAACGGGTAACCGGTCTTTGAGAAAAAGGGAGCCGGACAGGTAGGATGCTCGCCTGCCAATTCGTTGGCCGCAGGGAGAAAACGGAAAAATCCCCGCGTTCATCATCTCTGTCGCGTCCGATTAACACGGCTCCACAAAGTTCACAGCATTATGCCGATGGGTCGAGGCGGACCGCGCAGGGAGGGGGAGGGTCGCGGTCCGTCTCGATGAACGCGTTAGAGCAGCGCGCGCTTTCTTCGGTAAGGTTCGAGAATTGACCGCCTGATTGTACCAACGGCACCAAAAGATCGGATGGTACAGTGGCTTTCGCACCTCTCAGGTCTGCAGCCCGCCCGGCCGCCCGGCTATTCCCAATGCAACGGACGCATTCGGCGTCGTCGCAGGGAAAGGGCAAGTGCCATGAAGATCGTGGTAATCGGCGGAACCGGGCTTATCGGTTCGAAGGTCGTCAGCAAACTGAACGCGCTTGGGCATCAGGCGGTCGCCGCCGCGCCCAATACCGGCGTCAACACGCTGACCGGCGAGGGACTTGCCGAGGCGCTGACCGGCGCCGAGGTCGTCGTCGATCTCGCCAACTCGCCGACCTTCGACGAGGCCGCGATCGATTTCTTCAAGACCGCGGGCCAGAATGTCGCCGAGGCCGAAAAGGCCGCGGGCGTCGGACATCATATCGCGCTGTCGGTCGTCGGCACCGAAAAAATGGGGGTCAGTCCCTATTTCCTCGCGAAGCAGGCGCAGGAAGAACTGATCCGCGCTAGCGGTATTCCCTACACGATCCTCCACGCGACGCAGTTCATGGAATTCCTGCGCGGCATCGGCCAGTCGGCCGTGGTCGGCGACCAAATCCATCTTTCGCACGCTTACATCCAGCCGATGGCGGCCGAGGATGTCGCCGAAGCGGTGACCGCGGTTGCGCTCGCGCAGCCGGCCAACACGATCGTCGAGATCGGCGGACCCGAGAAATTCCACCTCGACGAAATCATCGGCAAGGTGATGGCGTTCGACGGTGACACGCGTTCGATCGTGGTAGATCCCGAGGCGCGCTATTTCGGGCTGCGGCTCGAGGATGACTCGCTGATCCCGGGCCCGGGTGCCAAGCTCGGTTCGACGCGCTTCGACTGGTGGCTCGAAAACGTCCCGCCGCCGCCGAAGAAATAATCATCAGCGATCCCAAAGGGAGATCACCATGCTCAAGACGATTTGTATCTGGACCGCCGTGATCCTCGGCATCGGCGCCGAGGCGAACGGGCTGTATATGCTCTGGTCGCCCGCCGACTGGTATCTCGCGGTCCCCGGCGTCACGACGACCGGCCCGTTCAACCAGCACTTCATCCGCGACATCGGGCTCATCTTCCTCTTCGTCGGAACGTCGCTCCTCGTCGGCGCCTTTCGCCCGCAATATCGCGTGCTGCTGTGGACGGCCGCGACCCTCTGGCTCTGGGGTCATGCGCTCTTCCACTTCTGGGAAGTCGCGGTGGGCATCTGCGGTCCCGACGCAATCGCCCGCGATTTTCCGGCGGTCACCTTGCCCGCGATCCTTACGGCATTGTTGAGCGTCTGGGCCATCGCCGACGCGCGCCAGGAGCGGACGCGCATCACCTCCACACTGTAACTCCCCCAAGCAATTCAGGAGAATGACAATGACTCCGCGTATGAATATCTTCCAGGCCGCGCCCGATGCGATGAAGGCGATGCTCGCCGTCGAAGCGACGTTCGAAAATTCGGGCATCGAGCACAGCCTGATCGAGTTGGTGAAGCTGCGCGCATCGCAGATCAACGGCTGCGCCTTCTGCATCCATATGCACGTCACCGATGCCGTGAAGCATGGCGAAAGCCATATGCGCATCCACCTGCTCGACGCCTGGCGCGAATCGCCGCTCTTTACCGACCGCGAGCGCGCCGCGCTGAACTGGACGGAATCGCTGACCGGCATCGCCGAAACCGGTGCGCCGGACGACGATTATGAGCTGTTGAAAGCGCATTTCGACGACAAGCAGATCGCCTATCTGACCGTCGCGATCGCCGCGATCAATTTCTGGAACACCGTCCAGATCAGTCTTCGCGCGGTCCACCCGGCCGAGCAGGCTGCCGCGGCATAAGCCCCCGAGGTGCTGGGCCTGCCGACCCTGCCGTCCAGCACCGACCCCGGCCGCTGGGGCGCCGCCCTCCGGTGTCCCAGCGGCTCCCACGTCAGGAGATGATCGATGAAACTCTATTATTGCCCCTGGGCCTGTAGTCTGGCCGCCCATATCCTGTTCCACGAGGCCGGCGCGCCGTTCGAGAATGAGAGCGTCGACATCAGGACGAAGATCACCGCGAGCGGCACCGATTTCAACGGCGTGACGCGCAAGGGCTATGTCCCTGCGCTGCAGCTCGACAATGGCGAAGTCGTGACCGAGAATATCGCCGTTCTCGATTATCTGGCGGGCGTCTATCCGCAGTTCGGCGTCGAGGGCCCGCTCGGCCGCACGCGGCTTGTCGAGGCGCTCGCCTATATTTCGACCGAACTCCACAAGAGCTACAAGCCCTTCTGGCACAATGGAACCGACGAACAAAAGGCGGTCGCGAGCGCCTATATCACGGCGCGGATGCGCTATCTCGGCGACACGATCAAGGGCGACTATCTGTTCAGCGACCAGCCGACCGTCGCCGATTTCTATCTGTTCGTGAACACCCGCTGGGCCGAACGCTTCGGCGTCGAAATCCCGCCCGCGATCGCCGCGATCCACGAGCGGCTGAACGCCCGGCCCGCGGTACGGGCCACGCTCAAGGCCGAAGGGCTCACCTGACATCTCTTGCCTTCTGGCAATCTGTGCTAGGCCGGATGGATCAACCTAGCAGTGACCGGAGATAGCGATGCCGACGCGTCCCTTTGATTTTCTCAATGGCGATGGCGATCGCCTGTCGGGCCGGCTCGAACTTCCCGTCGGTTCGACCAAGGCGTGGGCGCTGTTCGCGCACTGCTTCACGTGCGGGAAGGACAATAAGGCGGCGGTGCGGATTTCGCGGCGTCTGGCCGGGGCCGGCATCGGCGTCCTCCGCTTCGATTTCACCGGGCTTGGCGCCAGCGAGGGTGACTTCGGATCGGCGGGTTTCAGCCATAACGTCAAGGATCTGGGCGCCGCGGCCGACGCGATGACCGCCGCGGGAATGCCCCCGATGCTGCTCGTCGGGCATAGCCTCGGCGGGGCGGCGGCGCTGGCCGCGGCGGGGTCGCTGCCCGGCATCCACGCCGTCGCGACGATTGCGGCGCCGTTCGACGTCGAACATGCGCTCCACCAGTTCGATCCAGCAGGGTTGGCGAAGATCGAGCACGAAGGAAGCGGCGTCGTGGCGATCGGCAGCCGGCCCTTCACCGTCCGCAAGGAGTTCGTCAAAAATCTCCGCGAGCAGGATCAGGGCGCGCGCGTCGCGGCGCTGAAGCGGCCGTTGCTGCTGCTCCACTCGCCGATCGATCAGGTGGTCGGGATCGAGAATGTGACCAGCCTCTACCTCGCGGCCAAGCATCCCAAGAGCTTCGTCTCGCTCGACGGCGCCGATCACCTGCTCAGCAATGCGCGCGACGCCGATTTCGCCGCCGACATGATCTCGGCTTGGGCCGGGCGCTATTTGCCCGCGATGCCACCGACCGCCGCCAGCCAGTTCGACGCCGAGGCCGAGGAAACGCGGCTCGGTAAATTCCAGCTCGCGATGCGGGCAGGGAAGGCGGCGTTCATCGCCGACGAGCCCGAGAGCGCGGGCGGTCTGGGGTCAGGCCCGACGCCCTTCAACCTGCTCTCCGCCGCGCTCGCCGCCTGTACGACGATGACCTTGCGCCTCTATGCCGATCGCAAAGGCTGGCCGGTCGAGCGGATCCGCACGGGTGTGACGCACCGCAAGGACAAGGGCGCCGAGAAACCCGACGTCTTTAGCCGCCGCGTCGAGATCGAGGGCGCGATCGACGAAGCGCAGCATGCCGAGCTGCTCGGCGTGGCCGATCGCTGCCCCGTGCATCGCACGCTCGAGACCGGATCGCGCTTCGAGGCGACCGAAGCGGGATGGGGCGATGCCGGTCCGGCCGGAGAGCAAACGCCCGCTTAGTGCAGGGCGATTGTCGCGTCTCGGTTCTGCCGTGCGTCGCACCTCGGGCCTAAGCTCGGGGCACGTACTGCGGAGAAGCGCCATGAAAATCACCATCATCGGAGGAACCGGCCTGATCGGCCGCCGCCTCGCCGCGCGCTTGCGCGAAGAAGGACATGACGTCGTCGCCGCCGCCCGATCGACCGGCGTCAACACGATCAGCGGCGAGGGGCTGGCCGAAGCGCTCGAAGGCGCCGACGTCGTCGTCGATGCGTCGAACTCGGGCTATGGCGACGCCGCCGATATGCGGCGCTTCTTCGCGGCTTCGAGCGATAACATATTGGCCGCGGCCCGCGCGGCTTCGGTCGGGCATTTCATCGCGCTGTCGGCGGTCGGTGCGGGCACGCTGAAGGGCGGCTATTTCCAGGCGAAACGCGATCAGGAGGAGCGGGTCTTGGGCGCCGGCGTCCCCTTCACGATCATCCGGTCGACGCCCTTTTTCGAGTTCGTCTACAAGATCGTCGACGCGAGCGGCGAGGGCGACCGGATGCCGCTCGCGCCCGTCACCATGCAGCCCGTCGCCGCCGACGATGTCGTTGCAGCACTCGCCGACCTCGTGACCGAAGCGCCGGCGAACGATATTGTCGAGATTGCCGGGCCCGACACCTTCGGTCTTGCAGACCTTGCGCTCGAAATCCTCACCGCCAATGAGGATCCACGCTGGATTTCGGTCGACCCCGATGCGCTCTATTTTGGCGCACACTTCGATGGCGAGCCGCTCATCTGCAATCGTCCGCGCCTTGCGCCGACGCGGTTCGACGACTGGCTGCGCGAATGGATCGCCTTCGCCTGATCGTCAGCCGTCGCGGTTGATGCGGACGATCGTGTCCTCGTCGACCATATTGTCGAACCAGGTGATGAGCACCGATCGCAGCAACACTTCATTCGACGCCTCGGCAAACAGGGTGAGCGAGGCGTGGAGCTTCGCCGCGTCGACGTCGCCGAACACCTCGCGCGCGCTCGTCTGCACCAGGCGGAAGAGCGTTTCGACGCACTCGCGGTAGCGGCCTCCGAGCGGCGCGAAATCGAGATAGGCGCGTGCCTCGTCGAGCGACGAGAGCGCATAGATGTTGTCGTCGCTATCCTCGCTCCCCAGCCGCGGGAAGATGAAATCCATATAGGGCGTACACATCGCGCCGCGGCGGAGGATGTCGATCGCGTCGTCATAGGCAGCGGCTTGCGCGGCGACGAAGCGTTCGAGATGATATTCGTCGATCATGACGACCTCCGATCAGCCCGCGACGACGTCGGCGAATTCGGGATGGCGGCCAAAGAAATTGACCATGAACTGGCAGCGGAGGATCGCCTTGCGGCCCGTTTGCCGCATCAGGTGAAACGCGCCTTCCGCGAGCTGCGACGCGATGCCCATGCCCCAGAATTCCGACGGCACCTCGGTGTGGATCAGGACCAGCCTGTCCTCCTCGTCGACGCGGTAAAATGCGGCTGCGGTCGAACCGTCGGGCAGATCGAGTTCGAAACAGCGTTTTTCGGCATTGTCGAAAACTTCGGCGTCCATGGCAGCTCACCTTTCCTTTGAGAGAGATGTGAACAGCCTACGCCCGCCGTATCGGCGCAACAGACCCAAGGGCTGGTGATATGATTGTACCGTGGGTGCTAGCCCACCTTGGACAGCGCGGCGCGTGGCTCGATGCTCCCCCAGGCTTCGGCGAGCGTGGAAAGCTCTACTCTGGCGCGCCGCATCGCCGCGGCCCGTTCGACCTCGTGCGCGAATTGCATCGGCTGGGCATCGACGAAAACGGGATCGCTGACGCCGATGAATCCGAACGCGGCACGAAGCGAAGGCGTCAGCGCGTCCATCGCCACAAAGGGCGTTCCGGGCCGCAGGTCGACCCCGCGCGTCGTCAGGAACAGCGTCTTCCTGCCACCGAGCGTGCCGACGTACCGCCCGTCGTCTGTCGCAACATAGGTCAGGCCGCCGCGCACGATCGTATCGACGAACGCCTTGAACGCCGCGGGCATCGTCCAATTGTGCATCGGCATCGCAAAGAGCAGCGCGTCGGCGCCCAGCAGGCGCGCGCACAGCGCATCGGACACTTTCAGCGCCTCGCGCATCTCGGCGGTCCGCTCGTCGGCTGGCGTGTAGGTCGCGCGTGCGAACAGTTCGGTTATCGCGGGCGGAGCCTCCGCCGCGAGATCCAGATAGTCGATCGACAGCAACGGCAGACGCGCGCGAAGCTGGTCGACGAAATAGCGCGAGAGCGTTCGCGAGCTCGAGTTTTCGCTCTTGGGGCTCGCATCGACATGCAGCAGTTTCATTTCATCCTCCTGTTACGCGGCTCGTGCCGAAATCGGCATCGCGGCGCCTTCGTCGATCAATGTCGCGAGCGTGTCGCACGCCTTGTCCAACACCTGCGGACGCAAGTTGGTGACGCAAAGCACCAGTCCGGGCTGCGCCGCGGCGGGGTTGGCGTACCAGATCGACAGCGGTGCAGGCGCGATGCCCAGTTCGGGCGCGCGTCTGGCCAGCGCGACATCGTCATAGCCGCGCGGTAAATGCGCGATCACCGCGAGCCCGGCGAAGGCATCGACCACGATGCTTGGGTCGAGCCGCGCGTGGAGCGCATCGCGCCGCTCGCGGTACAGGCTTTTCATATGACGCAGATGGCGCAGGAAATGGCCGTCGGCGAGGAAGTCGGTAAGCGCGAGCTGCGTCGTCACATTGGGCGCGGGGTTGAGGCAGCCCGCGACCTCGCCGAACCGCGCGGCGAGCGCGAGCGGCGCGACGACGAAGCCGAGGCCGAGCGCAGGGCTGATCGTCTTGCCAAAGGTGCCGATGTGGATCACGCGGCCAGCAGGATCCTGCGCCGCCATCGCCGGTGCGGCGCGGCCGCCGAGCTGCAGTTCGCTGAGGTAATCATCCTCGATGATCCACGCGTCTTCGCGTTCCGCCCAGGCGAGCAGTGCGGTGCGGCGTTCGGGCGACAGCGTGACGCCCGTCGGTGCCTGCTGGCCCGGCGTGACGATCGCCAGCGCGGCATCGGGCGCGGCGCGCACACCCATATCGACGCGAATGCCCTTGGCATCGACGGGGATCGGGATGGGGTTCAGCCCGGCAATTTCCAGCGCCATACGGGCTACCGGATAACAGGGATCCTCGACCCAGGCGGTGCGCCCCTGCACGCCAAGCGCCATCAAGGTCAGGCAGAGCCCGTTCTTGAAGCCGGTGGTCAGGATGATCTGGTCGGGGTGGCAAGCGATGCCGCGCGTGATCGCAAGCTGCGCGGCGATCTGCGCGCGCAGTTCGGGCTCGCCGCGCGGGTCGGGCGGGCCGACCGGCGCCATGGCATTGGCGCGGACCGCGCGAGTGCGCAGCCGCGCCCACAGCTTCGCCGGAAAGGCATCTTGCGCCGGAACCCCCATCTGGAACGGCAAGGGGCGAAGCGAAAAGCCGCGTTCGAGATTTTGCATCGGCCGAGGGATGTCGATCTGCTTCGCTTCGGCCGGCTTGGGGGCGGCCCTTTCGGCGACGCGCGTTCCCGCGGCGCCCGCCGAAAAGACCAGCAGCTCGTCGGTCAGCGCTTCGTAGGCGGCCTTCACCGTCCCTCGGGCAACGCCGAGCTGCGATGCCATGTCGAGCCACGACGGCAGACGCGTTCCGGGCCGGAGGCGCCCCTCGACGATCGCTGCGCGCAGCGTCGCGGTGATCTGCGCGGTAATCGGTGTCGCATGCGAGCGGTCGATCTGGAAGGAGACCAGCTCCGGGTTCCATGGTGCATTCATCTCGTCACCTCATGGTACTGTTAAAACGCTCTCGATGGACCAGAGGCTATGCGCCCGACGCCGGGTCTGTCGAGACGGGGGCGACCTATGCGAAGGTTCAGGATGCGCTGCCTCGCCGGTTAGGCCGGATGAAATTTTCCTGCATTTCGGCAGGTAGGCGCGCGATTTGGTACAGGCGCCTTGTCAGCTCTCGCGCCTGCCCCCGGCGGCAGGGCTGCCTATCCTGCTCCTTCACCCGCCGCCGCGCGGCTTTGTCAGGAGGATAGGGAAATGGACGGCGAAACAGAGCGCGCCGAGGGCAAGGATATTGCGGTCCTGTTCAACGGCAAACGCTGCATCCACGCGCGCTTCTGCGTGACGCAGGATCCCGCGACCTTCCTCGCCGATGTCGATGGTCCGTGGATCATTCCCGACGCGACCGACATCGAATATCTCTGCGGCACCATCCGCCAATGCCCGTCGGGCGCGCTGACCTATGAGCGCCGCGACGGCCAGGCCGAGCCGGTGCCGCCCGCCAATCTGATCACGCTGCGCGAAAATGGCCCTTATGCGGTGCGTGCCGATTTTTCGCTCGACGGCGAGAGGGGTGGGTTTCGCGCGACGCTCTGCCGCTGCGGCGCATCGAAGAACAAACCCTTTTGCGACAAGTCGCACAAATATGTGGGGTTCGAGGCGACCGGCGAGCCGCCGGCGAAGAAAGGCCCAGAGCTAGCGGCGCGCGACGGTCTGCTGGCGATCGAGCCCGAACCCGACGGGCCGCTGCAGGTGCGCGGCAATCTCGAAATCCTCAGCGGAACGGGCCGCACCGTCGCTGCCGTCCAAACGGCGCGCCTGTGCCGCTGCGGCGCGTCGAAGACCAAACCCTTTTGCGACGAGAGCCACAGCAAGATCGGCTTTCGCAGCGCCTGATGAATTCTCCCCCGGACTGAAGGAATTTTATGACAAGCTTGAACGGAAAAGTCGCGGTCATCACCGGCGGCAACAGCGGTATCGGACTCGCCGCGGCAAAGCTTTTCGCTGCCGAGGGCGCGCAGGTTGTGATAACGGGCCGCCGCCAGCAGGTCGTCGATGACGCGGTGCGCGAAATCGGATCGGCCGCGCTCGGCATCCAGGGGGATGTCGCCGATCCCGATCATCATCGCCAGGTCGCAGAGATCGTCCGCGAACGGTTCGGCCATGCCGACATCTATATGGCGAATGCAGGGGTCAATACGATCAACCCCTCGCACGAAGTCTCCGAGGCCGAATATGACGCGCAATTCGCGATCAACGCACGCGGCACTTTTTTCGGCGTGCAGAAAATCGTGCCTGTCATGCGCGACGGCGGCTCGATCATCCTCGTCGGCTCGCTCGCCAGCGATAAGGTGCTCGACGGGCACGCGGTCTATGCGGGGACAAAGGCCGCGATCAATGCCTTCGCGCGCGCATGGGCGCTCGAATTCAAGGCGCGGGGCATCCGTGTCAACATGCTGAGCCCCGGACCGACTGAAACCGCGATCCTCGAAAAACTCGGCGTCGCACCCGAAGATCGTGACGCGTTCGCGCAGATGATGGCGGGCGCGATCCCGCTCGGCCGGCTCGGCCAGCCCAGCGAGCTGGCGAGCGCCGCGCTCTTCCTCGCATCCGACGCGAGCAGCTTTGTGACCGGGATCAACCTGCGCGTCGACGGCGGCATGGCGCTGCTTTGACGGCTGGCTGCCACCCGGTCGAAACGGCGGCTGTGTCTCGCCGACGCGCGGAGCAAGGGCGAAAGCCCTTGCTCCGCAACCCGCGGACATTTAGACTTCGCGCGCCTGCGGACACGGCCAGAACGATCTCTTGCCGTCCGGCCGCAGCAAGTTCGCCCGGATGCAGCCATTTGCGAAGACACCGCTTACCGGGGAGGGGTAATGACCACGACCGCCGATTATGAACCGCCGCTTGTCTTGATCGTCGACGACGACGAAGAGGTGCGCATCGCGATCAGCGAGCTGATGCTGTCGGTGGGGATCGAGGCAAGCTGCTATGGCTCAACGCGCGAACTGCTCGAATCGCCGCTGCTCGAACGCGCGGGCTGCCTCGTGCTCGACGTGCGCATGCCGGGGTCGAGCGGGCTCGACCTCCAACAGCATCTGACGACGGCGGGGGTCACGAAACCGATCGTGTTCCTGACCGGACACGGCGATATCCCGATGTCGGTCCAGGCGATGAAGGCGGGGGCGGTCGATTTCCTGACCAAGCCGGTGCGCGACCAGACCTTGCTCGACGCCGTTGTCGCGGGGGTGGAGCGCGATGTCGCGGAGCGCGCGAACGCCCGGATTGTCCAGCAGCAGGTCGAACGTTTCGCCACGCTTACGCCGCGCGAAAGCCAGGTCATGCGCGAAGTCGCCCGCGGGCGGCTTAACAAACAGATCGCCTACGACCTCGGTATTTCGGAAATCACCGTCAAGCTCCATCGCAGCAATGTGATGAAGAAGATGCAGGCGGCGACGGTCGGCGAACTGATCCGCGCGTGGGAAAAATTGCCCGCCCCATTGCGCGAAACCGGGGGAGCCTAGACTTTGGTATGGTTACAAAGCCTTACAAGCTGGGCCAACTATGGCGGAGTTGGCCGCTTCGGTCGTGAGAAAAAGGGCCGAATCGCTTGCCCAAAACGCCTCTTGTTGCAGTCGTGGATGATGATGAAGCCATCCGCGAGGCACTGTGCGATTTGTTGATGGTTACGGGACTTGCCTGCAGCACCTTCGATAGTGCCCCGGCGTTCCTGAGCGGCGACGCGCCGGGCCATGTCGATTGCCTGATCACCGACGTGCGAATGCCCGGAATGAGCGGGCTCGACCTGCTCGAACGCATGCGCGCGGGGGGATCGGATCTGCCCGTTATTATGCTTACCTCGGTGCTCGACCCGAGTGCCCGCGCGAGGGCGCTCGACCTGGGTGCGCAAGCCTGGCTGACCAAACCGGTCGCGGACGATGCCCTGCTCGATGAACTGAAAGCGGCGATCGGGGCAGAGGATTGGCCCGACGAGCCGGGGCATTGAACGCGGCGTCGCCCGACGAGGCCGCCGTCTCGGCGCCGAAGGAGCCGCTCCGTGCGGTGCCCCGGGCATCTGAGCCCGACATTGCCGAATTTGCTTCCGAAAGCGTCATCATTTTCGATACCGATGGCGCGGTCCATTACTGGAATCCGGCGTCGGAGGCGCTGTACGGCTGGCCCGCGCTCACCATGATCGGGCGCGGCATCGGTCATTTGTCGACGCGCAGCGAAAATGAACGCGAGCATTGGCGCATGCTGCTTCAGGAGGGCACCTGGCAGGGCGTGGTCAGCCGACGCACGCCGTCGGGCATCCACATCGCCGTCGATATCCGCCAATATGTCCGCTTCGCGCAGGACGGCTCGCCGCGCGATGTGATCGAATATGGCCGGCAATCGCTCAGCGACGGCGCCGTACCCGCGGCGGACTGGCATATTCCCGATCGCCTGATGGCGGCGAGCTGGGAAATCGACGTCTCGGCTTCCGAAAAGCTGATCGCCACGATCGCCGGGTTGCGCGGCGAAGCTGGCGCCGAGGGGCAGCTGAACGCCCGCTACAACGAGCTGGTAAAGGCGGCACGCATCGTCAACGTCAACGAACGCACAATGCGTCTGGTTGGCGGAAACCGCGGGCGCGATCTGATGATCGGCCAGCCGGTCGCCGGGTTCTGGCCGCTCGAAAGCCGCGCGACGCTGGGCGAGCTCATTGTCGATGCGATGACCAGCAAAACCGCGGACGCGACCTATCGGCGGCAATTGCCGTCGGACGGCATCCTGCGCGATCCGCTGGTGACGGTGTGGCGGGCCGAAACACCGGGCCGGATCTATGCCGCGGTCAACGGCACCGTCGACGACGATCGCTCCTATATGTACCTCCGCGCCAGCGAGGCGCGATACCGCAAGCTGGTGCACCACATGCCGGTCGCGCTGTGGCAGGTCGACGCCAGCCATATGGGCCGCATCTACAACGACATCCGCGCGTCGGGCGTCACCGATTTCGGTGCCTACCTCGACGAACATCCAGAGCTTGTCGAACTCGCCGCGACGACGGTGCAGATCACCGACGTCAATCGCGCGGCGGTACAGATGCTCGGTGGTGCCAGCGCGATCGATCTGATGCGGCCCGTGGGATATCTGTTCACGGTCAATCGCAACGCGCTTCACAATGTGATGATCGGGCGTTTCAACGGTCAGGCAAGCCATGAAGAGGTCACGAAGGTCGAGACCTTTGACGGCCGCGTGCTCGATGTGCGCATGTCGGTGACCTATCCGAAGATACTCGCCGAACTCGACGTTACGATCTTCAGTTTCGAGGATGTGACCGAACGCATGAGCATGGAGGCCGAGATTCGGCAGCTTCAGGCCGACTTCACCCATGCGGCGCGCATCTCGACGCTCGGCGAACTGACGACATCGATCGCGCACGAAATCAACCAGCCGCTCGCCGCGATCGTCACCAATGCCGAGACGAGCTTGCGCTGGCTGTCGCGCGACTATCCGAATGTCGAAAAGGTCAAGGCGCTGACCACGCGCGTTGCGGCGAGTGCGCGGCGCGCGAGCGATATCGTGCAGCATATCCGCGGCATGGCGTCGAAACGACAGCCCGAACGCGTGGCGACCGACCTCAACGAGATCGTGCAGGAATCGCTGATCTTTATCCGTCACGAGATCGAATCGCAATCGATCGGCATCACCACCGACCTCGCGCGCGGCCTTCCGAGCACCATGGCGGACCGCATCCAGTTGCAGCAGGTCGTCGTGAACCTACTGATCAACAGCGTTCAGGCGGTCGAGGCGCAAAGCGAGGGCAAGCGCGAGATTTGCATCGGCACGCATCTGACCGATGCGGGTGGGCTCGCCTTCACGCTTCGCGATACCGGACCGGGCATCCCGCCCGAAGATCTGGCGCGCATTTTCGAGGGCTTCTTCACGACCAAGGAGGCCGGCATGGGGATCGGACTCGCGATCTGCCAGTCGATCATTTCGGAACATGGCGGGTCGATCACCGCATCCAATCATCCGGGCGGCGGCGCACAGCTCCATTTCGAGATTCCGGTCGAAGCACCCTGACGATTTGCGGGAAGCGGCGCCCGCCGCCTCCCGCTTTCGCGTCACGCACCGGCCGCAAAGACCTTGCGCAAATAGCCGATCGCCTGCCCTACCGCACCGCGCGCGGCCGGGGTTTCGGTGATCGGGTTGAGCATCATGAAGTCGTGGATCGTGCCGTTGTAACGCACCGCGATGACGGGCACGCCGGCTTCGGCGAGCTTGTGGGCATAGGCTTCGCCTTCGTCGCGCAGCACGTCATTTTCGTCGACGATGAGCAACGTCTGCGGCAGGCCGGCAAGCTGTTCGGCCGACGCGTTGACGGGTGAGGCAAGGATTTCGCCGCGGCGTGCCACATCGGGAAGATATTGATCCCAATACCACGCCATCGCCTTCGCGGTGAGCCACGGCCCGTCGGCGAACTGCTTATAAGATTCGCTCGCCATCGACGCGTCGGTGACGGGATAAAAGAGCAGCTGCGCGCGGAAATCGGGGCCGCCGCGATCCTTTGCCATCAGCGTGACCGCCGCTGCCATATTGCCGCCAACACTGTCGCCAGCGATCGCGATGCGCTTCGGATCGGCGCCGAACGCGTCCGCGTTGTCGGCGACATGGCGCGCGACGGCATAGGCCTGCTCGATCGCGCCGGGATATTGGCTTTCGGGCGAGCGGTCATAGTCGACGAAGACGAGCACGGCGTTCGCGCCCACCGTGAGTTCGCGGACCAGCCGGTCGTGCGTCTGCTTGTCGCCAAGGACCCAGCCGCCGCCGTGAATATAGATGATCGCGGGCAGGGTGCCGGTTGCGCCGGCGGGGCGTATGACGCGAATATTCGTCTTGCCCGACGGGCCGATGGGCAGTGTGCTGTCCTCGCTGTCGACCGCGAGCAGGGGGACCGTGACCGACTGCTGCACCGACGACAGGACGCCGCGCGCGTCCGCCGGCGTCAGCGTATAGATCGGCGGGCCGTCGGGCAGCCCCTCGACAAAGGCCTTGGTTGCGGGTTCGAGCGGGGAGGGTGCGATAGTCTTCGTCATGTCGATCCTTTCGGTTCCGGACGGGATGCCCCCCGCCTCTGCTCACCGATGTGCCAGCGCCGCCGCCAGCCGCGCCATCGTGCCGAAGCAGGTCCGCGACTGGCGAAGCCTAGCGGCTGCCCTATTCTTTGGTTTGGGGTTCGGGCTTCCGGACGGGGCGCGACGCATACTTTGATCTGATAGGCGTGGCGCCGCTCGCTGTGCATGCTGATCCGGCAAACTTCAAAAAGGATGATCGCATGTATCGCTCCATTCGTTCGGCGGCCCTTGCCGCGCTTCTCTTCTCGGGCACCGTCAGCGCGCACGCCGAGGACGCCGCGGCCAAGCCGACCGTCGTCCTCGTTCACGGCGCCTTTGCCGATTCTTCGGGCTGGAATGACGTCATCGCGCGGCTCGAAAAGGATGGCTATCCAGTGATCGCGGCGGCGAACCCGCTGCGCAGCGTCGCGGGCGACGCCGAAAGTGTCGCCGCGGTCGTGCGTTCGATCCCGGGCGGCGTCATCCTTGTCGGCCACAGCTATGGCGGCGTCGTGATTACCGAAGCCGCAAAGGGCAATGCCAATGTGAAGGCGCTGGTGTTTGTCGCCGGTTTCCTGCCCGACACCGGTGAATCGGCGCTGACGCTGTCGGCGAAATTCCCGGGCAGCACGCTGGGCGATGCCCTTTCGCCGGTCCGCCTGCCGGGCGGCGGGACCGACCTCTATATCCAGCCCGCCAAATTCCACGGCCAGTTCGCCGCCGACGTGCCCGAAGCGCAGGCAACGCTGATGGCCGCAACGCAGCGCCCGGTGACGCAGGCGGCCCTGACCGACGCGTCGCAGGCCGCGACGTGGAAGAGCCTGCCGACCTACGTTATCTATGGCGCCGAGGATCGGAACATCCCCGCGGCGACGATGAAGTTCATGGCCGATCGCGCCCATGCGCGCAAAACCGTCGGCGTCGCCAACGGCTCGCACGCGCTGATGGTCTCGCACCCCGTCGAGGTCGCCGAACTGATCGAGAATGCCGCGACGGACCACTAAGGCGGCGGAACGAACCGCCGCGCCAAGCGTCCAATAGGCGCCCGTCTGCTGACGCAGGCGGGCGCCTTCGGTCATTGCGGCCGCGGGCTCCCGCGGTCAAGCCGGAGGATCGGATGCAGGCGTTGGAAGGCCTCGACGTCAAACCATCGCACCAACGCCTGTGGGACCGACACGCCAGCCCGATCTCGATCCTCATCCTCGGCGGCCTGTTGCTGGCAGCGGCGCTCGGCTTCACCGGCGGGCAGCCAAGCCCGCCACGCACGGCCGACTTGGGCGACGCGCGCCTGACGGTGAAAACGCCGACGATCATTCGCAATGGCGAGTTTTTTGAAACCGACATCACACTGACCGCCAATGTATCGCTCGGCGACGCGGTGATCGCCGTATCGCCCGCACTCTGGCACGACATGACCGTCAACACGATGATCCCGGCCCCCGCCGAAGAGAGCTTCAAGGACGGCCGCTTTCATTTCTCCTACGGCCCGCTCGCCGCCGGTGACAGCCTCCACATGAAGATCGACGGCCAGATCAACCCGCCGCTGTTCGCGGGAACCGCGGGTGACATCGCGGTCTTTGACGGAAGCCGGCGCGTCGGCACGATGCCGCTCCGCATCAAGGTGCTGCCCTGATGGATATCGTCCTTCGCGCCACGGTGATGTTCTTCATCCTCTTCCTGCTGATCCGGCTGCTCGGCAAGCGCGAGCTCGGCCAGATGACGCCGTTCGAATTCGTCGTGCTCGTCGTGCTCGGCGACCTGATCCAGCAGGGCGTGACGCACAACGACTTCAGCCTGACCGGGGCGACGCTCGCCATCTGTACCTTCGCTTTCTGGGCGCTGGTGCTCAGTTGGACCGCCTATCTGTTCCCGCGTGCCAAGGATCTGCTCGAAGGCACCCCGCGCGTGGTCGTGCGCGATGGCGAAATCGTCACCGAAAATCTGCGGCGCGACCGGCTGACGCGCGACGAGATCCTGTCCGAAATGCGGCTCGCCGGGATCGGGCGGATGTCCGAGGTCGCATGGGCGATCCTCGAGCCGCAAGGCAAGATGAGCTTCATCAAGAAAGACGACCAAGCGTCGCCACAGCAGGATCGCGACGGTCCCGCCAGCTAATAGATCGGCGTGATCTGCATCTGGGGAAGCGGGCGCGGCGTTCCATCGCTCAGGTCGGGGCCAAGGTCGGCCCATTCCTCGCCGCGCGCGACGAGGTCGGCATACAACGCCTGCGCGGCACTTTGGGCTTCGGCCGATCTGAACTTGTACGAAACCGGCGGCGGCGTTCCCGTCCGGACCGTAGCAAAAGCCGCGTCATAGGCTAGGATCGGCGGCACGACTTTCGCGCTGGCAGCGATCCGTATCGTGTAGCGTTGAAGGCCGGAGGCGACATTCCGCCACCGCACCCAATAATGATTGTCGAAGGAGAATTGGTACAGCCGCTCGCCCGCGACCGTGCCTTTCAATGAAATGCTGTCCAATATGTCCTGCGACATGTCGAGGTTCATCCCGCCCTCGACCTTGTCGAGCGCGACGTGGACGATCCGGTCGCGCTGGCCGGGCGCGCGCGACTGCAACAGGTCGCGCCAGTTCTGCATCGTGCTGATGATACCGAATACGAAGCCGGACACCTCGGCCAGTGCGAGCGGGCGGGCGATCGAGTTATAGCTGCGTTGCCAGCCGCGGTTGTTATGCAGCGGAAGCCACACCGCCTCCTCGGCCTTGTCGCGCGCGTTTGGGGGCTCGGGGTTCTGGACCGGCGGGCCGTCTTCGTTTTGGGGGTAGACAAGATTGATCGCGAAGGTTGGCCAGCGTGGCAGTGGCGCGTCGAACAGGTGGAGCGGAAAATTGCTCGAAACGCCGCCGTCGGAAAACCAGCAGATGCGGAAACCTTCGATCAAGGAGAGCGGCGCCTCGCCGCCAGTTGCCAGGCTGTCGGTGCTCTGGCTTAGCGTCGTCTCCTTGGCGTCCTCGCCGTCATCGAGTGCCTCTCCCTCGGTCTCGCCGCGGAGCGTGCGCCTCCCGATGGGTTCGTGGAGCGGCACCGCGCTGATCAGCAGAGGAAAGCTGAGGCTCATTCGCATCGCCACCAGCACGGGCATCCGGCCTTTGCCGGGCAAGCGGTAATAATCCTTCCCGCCAACGCGATCGGGCGACCCCACCATCGCGACCATCGCGTCGACGACCGGCTTGGGGAACAGCAGGTCGAATTCTTCGCGCAGGAACCAGAAGGATGCGTCGGTGAAGGGTAAGGTCCGCGGTTCGTGATGCGAGACGCCCGTCGTGATCATCTGGAGCGAGATCGCCGTTTCGGTCCTCGGTTCGCCGGGATAGCGCGGTGCGCCCCACAGATCGTCGAACAGCAGAGGCTGTGACATCTCCTTGCCCGATAGCGTTTGCAGGGCCTCGTGCAGCCATTCGGTCAGCGCCGGCTTCGCGGCATCTTGGCGCACGCTCAGGCCCGAACAAAGCCCGAGCAGGTTGCGCCGCGTGACGCGCGCAACGCGCAAAACGGCGGCGATCGCGGCGCCAAGATAGGCGCAGATCGCCGACGGCAACAACACGGCGGCCACGCCGGCCGGACCCGCAAGCCAGTACCCGCAGGCGAGGAACAGGCCGAGCAGGAGCAGCGCTTCGAGCGGCGCGATCGCCATCACAGCCACCGCGGCCACCAGGGCTTTGCGCAGCACGCTCGCGTTCCCGGCGAGCGTGACGATCAATCGATAGGCATTTTGTCCGCCGCGCGCCGGCTGGAACAGGCCGAAAATGAACCCTTGCGATGACAGCTGCGCCGCAACGTGCTCGAGCCCAGCAAAACCGAGCGTCGGGGGGCAGGGTGCCGCCGATCCCGATGCGACATGCTTGCGGTCGCCCAACGCCGCCGCCGCGGTGGCCGCCGCGGCGATCGCGCCCGCGGAGGTTCCGCCGATATTCTTGAACCGGAAATCGCGCGCGAGTGCCAGGACGGCGTTTGGATAGACGATCCCGCTCGTGATGCCGCCCTTCATCACCAGGTCGCAATAGCGGGTGGCTGCATGGCTCATGTCATCGCTCTCCGGATCGGCGGGGCTTTTTCCTTTCTTACCCCGGCGCGCCGGTCAAGTCGCTGCTCTTCTTGAGGAATAGGGCCGATCCGACGCACCATATAACGCAATTGCTTATGCTGTGTTGGGGCTGTAATACGGGCATTGCGCATGAAATGGTTCCGTAAACCCGAAGGCCCCGATCCCACCCTCGCCGCGACGCCGGGTGGGCCGTTCGCCGATATAGCCGCGCCGCCGCCGCCCCTTGTTCCCGAGACACGCGGGCGCAAATGGATGCGCCGCATTTCGCGCGGCTTTGCGATCTTCTGCGTGATCTTCATTCTGCTCGTCGGCTGGCTCGCGCTCACGGCGCCGCTCTCGAAATCGCTCGAACCGATCGCGCCGCCGCAGATCACCTTGCTCGCGTCCGACGGCACGCCGATCGCGCGCATCGGGGCGATCGTCGACACGCCGGTAAAGACGGCGGACCTGCCGAAGCATGTGACCGGCGCGTTCCTCGCGATCGAGGACCGGCGCTTCTACACCCATTGGGGCATAGATCCGCGCAGCATCGCGCGTGCCGTGTGGAGCAACGTGACCGGCGGACGCACACAGGGCGGCAGCACGATCACGCAGCAGCTCGCGAAATTCACTTTCCTGACCCCGAAACGCACGCTCGGGCGCAAGGCGCGCGAGGCGCTGATCGCCTTCTGGCTGGAAGCCTGGCTGAGCAAGGACGAGATCCTCGAACGCTATCTGTCGAACGCCTATTTCGGCGACAATACCTATGGCCTGCGCGCCGCCTCGCTCCATTATTTCTATCGCCAGCCGGAGAAACTGACCCCGGCGCAGGCGGCGATGCTCGCGGGGCTGGTGCAGGCGCCGTCGCGCCTTGCGCCGACCAAAAACCCCGACCTCGCCGAAAAGCGCATGAAGCTGGTGCTGAACGCAATGGTCACGACGGGCTATCTCACCGAGCAGGAGCGGAAAGCGCTTCGCACCCCGCGCATCGACGTGCGCAGCCGCAACACGCTGCCGACCGGCACCTATTTCGCCGACTGGGCGCTGCCCGCGGCGCGCAAATTGAGCGACGTCGGCTATTCGCGCCAGACGATCGCGACGACGCTCGACGCGCGGTTGCAGGGGGTCGCGCGCCGCGTGACGGGGCGCGCAGGGCTAGGCAAGGCGCAGGTCGCGCTCGTCGCGATGCGCCCGAATGGCGAGGTTGTCGCGATGATCGGCGGCAAGGATTATGCCGCATCGCCGTTCAACCGCGCGACGCAGGCGCGGCGCCAGCCGGGCTCGACCTTCAAGCTGTTCGTCTATCTCGCCGCGCTCCGTGCCGGCTGGGACCCCGACGACATGATCGACAACAGCGCGATCGAGACCGGCTCCTATCGCCCCAAAAACTCGGGCGGCGCCTATTCGAAGGAAATCAGCCTCGAAGACGCCTTCGCCTCGTCGAGCAATGTCGCCGCGGTGCGCCTGCTTCGCGAAATCGGCGACGACAAGGTCATCGACATGGCGCGCGACCTTGGCGTCACCGCGCCGATGGCCAAGGGCGACCCCAGCCTCGCGCTCGGCACGTCGAGCATGACCTTGCTCGAACTCACCGCCGCCTATGCCGCGGTCGCGGCGAACAGCTATCCGGTCGAACCGCATGCGTTCGAGGCCGACGAAAAGGGCTGGTTCGAGAATCTGATCTCGGGCCCGTCGAGCTTCGGGTCGAGCGAGCATGAGGATATCGAACAAATGCTGCGCGCCGCAGTCAATCGCGGCACCGGCCGCGCCGCGCGGCTGCCGCAGGCCAATTTCGGCAAGACGGGCACCACCCAGGACAATCGTGACGCGCTGTTCGTCGGCTACGCCAACGGGCTCGTCGTCGGCGTATGGATCGGCAACGACGACAATTCGCCGCTGCAGGGCATCTCGGGCGGCGGGCTGCCGGCACGTATCTGGCGCGACTTCATGACCGAGGCATCGGGCAAAAAGGCGGCGCCGCGGCCGAAGAAGGTGGTCGATCCGACCGGTCCCGTCGAGCCGCTCGATATTCCCGACATCGGCGACATCCCGATCGGCGACCGGACGCGCATCGGCATCGAGGGCAATGATGCGGTCATTACGACCGAAATCAACGGCAGCCGGATCGACCTGCGCCTGCCGATGTCGGAGGGGCGTCCGACGATTCAGGAAGGGCGGCCGCCGCCTGAGGCCGCAACCACGCCGCCACCGGGATAGGGAAAGCTACCCGGCAGGATCAAGTCGCCGGCAGAATATCGAACCCCCCGGTTGCCATCGTCTGCCCGTTGACGATCAACTCGACCTCGTGCCGTCCCGGATGGTGGCGGCGGGTGCTGAAATCGCGGATTGTCTGGCTGATACCGAGCGACGCGGTCTCCCCCGCCGCAAGTTCGAAAGTTTTCAGCTTGAAGACTTTGGCGGCGCTCTTGCCGCCCGCCCGCGCATAATGAACGCGATAATCGACCACCAGCCGCTGATTTTCGGAGGACTCAGAGGCGAGGCTGGCCGTGATGGCAATCCGGTCGCCAAGATGGACGGCGGGCGGGGCGATGCTGAAATCGCATATGCTGACTGCGGCGCCATGGCTGACACCGATCAGCGCGAGCGCCGCGGGATCGCCTTTCTTGATCAGCGTGCGCAGCGCATGGCGGATGATCCACACGGTGCGCGCGTCATCCTGCGGCCACTCGGCAAGGCGGTTCAGAAGCCAGTCGGGCCGATCCTTCGCGATATCGTTCAGATGGTTCGCGACCGATTTCCGGACATAAAGGCTCGGATCGGCCTTCAGCACTTCGAGGATCGGCGCGGCCAGCGTCGGATCGGCCTTCAGCGCCGGGACGCGCGCCGCCCAGGGCAGGCGCGGCCGCGCGCCTTCGCTCGCAAGCCGGCGGACATGCTCGTCCTCGCTGCCGGTCCACCGCGTCATGACGGCCAGCGCGCGCGGCGTATCGGCGGTCAGAAACGGGCGGATCGCAAATTCCGCCGAACCAAAGCGCGTCAGGTCGGCGAGCGCGTCCATCGACCGGTCGAAATCATCGAGGCCATAGCGCGCGACATATTCGGTGACCGCCATCGCCTGAAACCCGTGGGCGAGCCGCGGCGCCATCGCGCGGACGACATCGAGCGCCGCCACATAGTCACCGGGAAGCGCCTCATGGAGCGCGTCGGCGATATGGCGCACGCGTTCCATGATCGACAGCGCATCGAGCCCGTCCGACGCCGCGGACAAAAAGGCGGTGCGATCGAAATGTCGCGACGCGGCTATCCCCGCGTTGCCGATCGTATCCAGCGCTTGCGGGCCCAGAATATCCTTGAGCAGGGCGGGGGGTTCTTGGGTCATTGCGGCTTTCCGGGTTGCAGGCGCGCGCGTCGACGCACGCTTCGGCGCCGACATAGCAACGCCGACGCCAGTACCGGAATGATTTTCGTTTTGGGAGCTTCGCCTACCATCCACACCCCCCTTTCTTGTCCGTATATTATTTCATTCACACTCGTGAGAGTGAATGTTGACTCGCCGCAGAACCGCTGTCATGAATACGCCATGCCGGCGATCGAGCGGCGATGAATGGGAGAGGGCAAGATGAGGGTTCAGCTGTTTGCGTCCGTATGTGCGGGCGCGCTTTTCGCAATCCCGGCGGGCGC
This sequence comes from Sphingopyxis sp. MSC1_008, assembly GCF_023197165.1. Taxonomy (GTDB): domain Bacteria; phylum Pseudomonadota; class Alphaproteobacteria; order Sphingomonadales; family Sphingomonadaceae; genus Sphingopyxis. Next base: position 20,014 of record NZ_JALPRD010000005.1, on the reverse strand, counting down.
CGCCGCACAGGATGCGGCCGAAACCGCGCCGCAGGCCGACGAGGCGTCAGACGGCAACGACATCATCGTCACCGCGACGCGCCGCGCTGAACGCATTCAGGACGTGCCGATCAGCATCTCGGCCTTTTCGCAGGAAGAGCTGACCGAAAAGGGCATCGTCGGCTACGAAGGCATCGGGCGCGAGACCCCGGGCGTCGTGCTCAACAAACCGACCGCGAACTTCAACAATTTCACCGCGCGCGGCATCGCGACCAACGGCTATAACGCCAATCTGCAAAGCTCGGTCGCCATCTATATCGACGAGCTTCCGGTCTCGACGATCGGCAATACCACTGTCGTCGACCCGAACTTGTTCGACGTCGAGCGTGTCGAATTCCTGCGCGGGCCGCAGGGGACGTTGTTCGGATCGGGCTCGCTGTCGGGTGCGATGCGCATCCTGCAAAAGAGCCCCGACCTCAATGATTTCGATGTATCGGCGCTCGTCGATCTCGGGCTCACGGGCTCGGACAGTTTTCGCCAGCGCTATAATGCGATGGTCAATGTCCCGCTGGTCGAGGACAAGCTCGCGCTGCGCGTCGTCGGCTTTTATCGCGACGAGGAAGGCTATCTCGACAATGTCGGAACGGGCGTGAAGAATTCGAACACGCTGATCGATTATGGCGGCCGCGCGACCTTGCTGTGGCGCCCGACCGATCGCCTCTCGATCAAGCTGCTCGGCAGCTATGAATATAGCAATCCCAAGGATTCTTCGCTGACCAGCCCCTCGCTCGGGCGCAACAAGCGCATTTCTGACGAGCCCGACCGCTTTACCGGCAAACAGCTGATCGCCAACGCGACGATCGACTATGAGTTCGATTTTGCCAAGCTTACCAGCTCGTCGACCTATTCGGATTTCGACCAGCGTTTCTACGTTGATCTTGCCGGCACTTTCGCGCCCGGCTCATTCCCCGGCGCGCCGATCGCCTTCGGTCTCGACGCCGATGCGTATGACAAGGTGTTCGTGCAGGAAACGCGGCTTGCCTCGACGCTCGACGGTCCGTTTCAGTTCGTCGTCGGCGGCTTCTATCTCCACCGCCGCCGCGACGTCGATTATTTCTACCGCTCGAACCTCGATTTCCTTGCCGACCGCAATATGACGGGCCTTCCCGACAAATATTTCCAGAAGCAGTACACGCACTCGATCAGCAAGGAACTCGCGGGCTTCGGCGAACTGACCTGGCGCTTTTCGGACAAGTTCTGGCTGACCGGCGGCATGCGCTACGGCGAGACGTCGGCGCAGGGCTTTACCGAGGAAGGCGGCTATCTCGCGACCGCGTTCGGCTTCAACTATTATGATTATGCGCTACTCGGACTCCCTGCGAATTTCACCACCTTCACGCCCTATGCGGCCGTCGAGGGGGTGAAGGCCAAAGGTTGGAACCCGTCGTGGAAGGCGAGCGCGACCTTCAAGCCGAGTGACGCGCTCACCACCTATGCGACCTTCTCGACCGGTTTCCGCGCCCCGATCGTCAACGCCTTCGCAAACCGCCCGAGCCTCGTCGACCCGAACGACCTGATCATTCCGTTCGGGGCATCGTCGGACGATCTCAAAAGCTATGAGATCGGCGCGAAGGGCCGCTGGCTGGGCGGGCGCGTCAGCATGAATGTCGCCTTCTACCAGATCGACTGGAGCAACATTCAGGCGCAGGCGAACCGCGTATCGGACTCGGTGCAGTTCGCAACCAACATCGGTGCCGCGCGCAGCAAGGGCTTTGAGTTCGAAGTCGGGGTGATCCCCGCGACCGGTTGGGCGATCGGCTTCAATGGCGCCTATAATGACGCAAAGATCACCAAGCTCTCGCCCGAAGAGGCCGCGATTTCGGGCGCAGTGCTCGGTCACCGCCTCTCGGCGCCGCGTATCCAGGGCTCGGCCTATATGTCGTACAGCTTCAACCTCGCGACCGACGTCGACGCGATGCTGGCGGTCAATGCGCAGCATATCGGGGCGTACAACAGCAGCTTCCCGAACACCCCGGGCCGCCCCAATGTGCCGCTCTCGACCTTTGGAAAGACCGACGCCTATAGCAATGTCAATCTCAGCTTTGGTTTGAAGAAGGGCGATATTTCGGCGCAGCTCTATGTCGAGAACCTCTTCGACGATCATTCGATCACCTACATCCACCCCGAAGCCTTCCTCGTGAGCCGCTTCGGCACGATGCGCCCGCGTACCTTCGGCATTCGCCTCGGCTACGGGCTGTAAGCGATGACTGGTGCAGAAGCCTCCCTCTCCCCGGCCGCAGCGTCCACTCGGCCGGGGGGCAATCCCACCTTCGTGCTCGGGATGCTCTGTTTCGTCTATGTGCTGAATTTCCTCGACCGGCAGCTGCTCTCGATCCTCGCAAAGCCGATCCAGGACGCGCTGCAGATCAGCGACGGCCAGCTCGGGCTGATCAGTGGGCTCTATTTTGCGATGTTCTATTGCTTCATCGCGATCCCGGTCGGCTGGTTCGCCGACCGGACCAGCCGCGTCGGCGTGTTGTCGGCCGCCTGCGCGATATGGAGCGGTGCGACCGTCGCGTGCGGGATGGCGGCCAATTATACACAGCTGGTTGTGGCGCGCATGGTCGTCGGCTTCGGCGAGGCGGGCGGCGTGCCGCCCTCCTATGCGATCATCACCGACACCTATCCGCCGGGTAAACGCGCCGCGGCGCTTGGCATTTTCAACCTCGGCCCGGCGATCGGCGCCGCGGCTGGCGTGGCGTTCGGCGCCGCGATCGCCGAGCGCTTTGGCTGGCGCATTCCCTTTATCGCGGTGGGCGCGATCGGGATCGTCACGGCGCTGGTGGTCTGGCTGACGGTGCGCGAGCCCAAGCGCGGCGCGACCGATGTCGCGGCTCCGTCCGTAAGCGCCGGCGACAAGGCGGCCTTCTGGCCAACGGTGCGCATGTTCCTCTCACATCCGATCCTGATGCTCGCGGCGCTGGGCAGCGGCGCGACGCAGTTCGTCACCTATGGCCTCGGCAATTTTGCGGTGCTGTTCCTGATGCGCGAAAAGGGCATGGAGCTTGGCGACGTCGCGATCTGGTATGCGCTGGTGCTGTTGATCGGCATGGGCGGCGGGATGATCGTCTCGGGCCGCGTGATCGACCGGATGGTCCGCAGATCGCGCGCCGGCTATGCGATTGCGCCCGCGCTTTCGCTGGTGGTCGCCATGCCCTTTTACGTCGTATTCGTCTGGGCGCCGGGCTGGCCGCTCGCGCTCGCGTTGCTCACTGTCGTGATGATCTTCAACTATTTCTACCTCTCGGCGTCGGTCGCGCTGGTTCAGGAGGAAGTGAAGCCGAACCAGCGCGTGCTGGCGGGCGCCTTGTTGCTGCTCATCATGAACTTCATCGGATTGGGGCTGGGGCCGACATGGGTCGGTTTCGCCAGCGACTGGTTCAAGGCGCAGGGCGACCTCCATGGGCTGCAAACGGCGCTCTACACGCTGACGCCCTTTTATCTGATCGCGATCGGGCTCTTCCTCTGGCTCGCGCGGCGACTACGCCGAGAGGACAGCCGGCAGGAGTTAGCGGCATGAAGAAACTATACTGCGCACTATCGGCGGCTGGGCTTTTGATGGCGGCGCCCGTCGTCGCTGCGAGTCCGGTGGTCGACGCGCCCGCGGGCATCGTCGAGGGCAAGACCGTCGGCAAGGTCCGCGAGTTCAAGGGCATTCCCTTCGCGCAGCCGCCGGTCGGGCCGCTCCGCTGGAAAGCTCCGTTGCCGCTGCCCGCATGGCAAGGCGTCCGCAAGGCGCAGAGCTTCGGCGCCGCGTGTATCCAGCCGCGCCCGACCGCGGTGCATATCTATGCCAGTCCGCCGGCCAAGATGTCCGAAGACTGTCTGACGCTGAACATCTGGTCGCCCAAAAAGGTAAAGGACGCGCCGGTGATCGTGTGGATCCACGGCGGTTCGCTGACCACCGGCTACAGCCACGAGGGCATGTACGACGGCGCGAAGCTCGCGGCGCGCGGCGCAATCGTCGTGTCGATCAACTACCGGCTCGGCGTGCTCGGTTATATGGCGCACCCGGGGCTCAGCGCGGAATCGCCCGACCGGGTCTCGGGCAATTACGGCCTGCTCGACCAGATCGCTGCGCTTGAATGGGTGAAGGCGAATATCGGCGCGTTCGGCGGCGATGCGGCCAATGTCACGATCGCGGGCGAGTCCGCGGGCGCGCTCAGCGTGATGTATCTGATGGCCTCGCCAAAGGCGCGCGGCCTGTTCCACAAAGCGATCGCACAGAGCGCCTATATGATCTCGACCCCGTCGCTGAAGGAAGTGCGCCACGGCGAACCCGCAGCCGAAGCGACCGGCGAAAGGGTCGCCGCCGCGCTCGGCGCCGCCGATATCGCGGCGCTGCGCAAAGTCGATCCGGTCACGCTGACCGACGGCGCGGCCAAGGCGGGCTATTTTCCGTGGGGCACCGTCGACGGCAAGATCCTGCCCGGCCAGCTCGTCGATATTTTCGACCGCGGCGAGCAGGCGCCGGTGCCGATGATCGCGGGCTTCAACATCGGCGAGATTCGCTCGCTGCGCATCCTCGCGCCGCCGGTCCCCGCCAATGCCGCTGTGTATGAAGCGGCGATCCGCGAACGCTATGGCGATCTCGCCGACGCCTGGCTGAAACTCTATCCCGCAAAGGATCTCGCCGAAACGATCCTCGCGACGCCGCGCGATGCGCTTTACGGATGGACGTCCGAGCGGCTGGCGATCAAGCAGAGTGCGCTCGGCCAGCCCGCTTATCTCTACCTCTTCGACCATGGCTATCCGGCCGCGAGCGAATATGGGCTGCACGGCTTTCACGCCGCCGAAATCCCGTATGTGTTCGGCACGACGAACGATACGCCGCCCTATTGGCCCAAAATCCCCGACACACTTGCCGAGCGCCGCTTCGCCGCCGCGATGGGCGATTATTGGGTGTCGTTCGCGAAGACCGGCAAGCCCGAGGCGGCGGGGCAGGCGGCTTGGCGCCCCTATGGCAAGGACGCCGCGTTCATGGCCTTCGCCGACGTGCCGCGTCCCGGCGCGCGGCTGATGCCCGGCATGTACGCGCTCCACGAGGCCGCGGTCTGCCGCCGCCGCGCCGCGGGCAACCAGCCGTGGAACTGGAACACGGGGATCGTCTCGCCCGTCCTCGCGAAGGGCGCCAACTGTTCATGATCCACGGTATGATGCAGGATTACCCGCTGACCCTCGACAAATTCCTCGATCACGCGGCGCGCTGGCACGGCGACGCGGAAGTCGTAACCGCGCGCGAGGACGGCAGCATCGCGCGGGTCGGCTATGCGATGCTACGCGACCGCAGCCTTGCGATCTCGTCGCTGCTCGCGGGCTTCGGGGTGGGCGAGGGCGATCGCGTCGCGACGCTTGCATGGAACAGCCAAGCGCATGTCGAGGTATGGTATGCGACGATGGGCATCGGCGCCATCTGTCACACGCTCAATCCACGCCTGACCGCGCCGCAGCTCGCGGCGATGGCGGTGCAATCGGGCGCGAAGCTGCTGATCGTCAGCGCCGACCTCTTGCCGCTCGCGCGGTCGATCGTCGAGCGCGCGCCGGCAATCGCGCAGGTGCTGGTGATCGACGGGTCCGCCGGGGATTGGCCCGCCGCCGCGCCGCCGCTCCGCGAACTTGAAGCGCTGATTGCCGGCGCGCCGGGCGGGACGTTATGGGGCGGCTTCGACGAGCGGTCTCCCGCCGGGCTCTGCTTTACCTCGGGAACGACGGGTGCGCCAAAGGGCGTAACCTACACGCATCGCGCAAGCTTCCTGCACACGCTGCGTGCGTTGCAGGCCGACGTGATGGCTTTCACTCACCGCGACGCGGTGCTCGCGGTCGTCCCGATGTTCCACGCCAACGCCTGGGGCCTGCCCTTCGCTTTGCCCGCGGTCGGTGGCAAACTCGTGCTCCCCGGGCGGCAAGCCGACGGAACGAGCCTCGCGCGGCTGATCGCGGCCGAAGGCATTACGGTCGGCGTCGGGGTGCCGACGGTGTGGCTCGGCGTCGTCGAACATATCGAGGCGGCGGGCGGCGAACTGCCGTCGCTCAAACGCATCATCGTGGGGGGCGCGCCGATGGCGCCCGCGCTGATGGAGCGCATCGAGCGCCGGCTTGGCGTCACCGTCCAGACGAGCTGGGGCATGACCGAACTGTCGCCGCTCGGCACGATCGCGCCGCCGGACGACCCGTTGCGCACCGCATCGGTGTCGGGCCGTCCGGCGATCGGTGTCGACCTGCTGCTCACCGACGCGGCGGGCGAGCCGCTCCCCGAACAGCGCGGGGTCGAGGGCCATCTTCGCGTTCGCGGGTCGGCGGTGGTCGAACGCTATCTCGGGCAAACCGAGTCCGCGACCGACGACGACGGCTGGTTCGCGACCGGCGACCTCGCGCGGATCGATGCGCGTGGAAACCTGTCGATCACCGGCCGCGCCAAGGATCTGATCAAATCGGGCGGCGAGTGGATCAATCCCGCCGAGATCGAGGCCGTCGTCGGCGCGCTGCCGCAGGTATCTCTCGCTGCGGTGATCGGCCGCGAAGATCCCAAATGGGGCGAGCGGCCGGTGCTGCTCGTCGAACTCGGTTCGGACGTCGAAATCAGCGATGCGGACCTGCTCGCTCCGCTTGCCGGCCGCGTCGCCCCCTGGTGGATTCCCGATGCGGTGGTGCGCCTTGCCGCCATGCCGCTGGCGCCGACCGGAAAAATCGATAAGATTCGCTTGCGGAACGAACATGGCGCGGGTTGATCGGCATGTGGACGTTGCGGCAGGGGCGGCGACGGAACAGACATTGAAAGTCGGACGAGTGACAGAACAGGCGAAAACGCGTCGGCGATCGACCAAGGCCGAACAGCGCGCCGAGACGATGGAGCAGATCCTCGACGAAGCCGAGTATCTCTTTTCGAAGCACGGGCTGCACGGTGTCACGCTCAAGGATGTCGCGAAGCGCGTCGGCGTGCATCACACGCTGCTCAACTATTATTTCGAGGACAAGCGGAAGCTGTTCGACGCCGTGTTCGCACGCCGCGCGGTGGTGACGAGCACCAAGCGGATGCAGGCGCTCGACGAATATGATCGCGCGAGCGGCGGCAAGCCGACGATCGAGGGGGCGCTCCACGCCTTTCTCGACACCGACCTCGATCTGTATATCCACGGCGGCGAGGGCTGGAAGAATTACGGTGCGCTCGGCGCGCAGGTCGCCAACACCCCCGAATGGGGCGCCGAGCTGATGGACAGCCACTTCGACCCCGTCGTGCTCCGTCTGATCGAGCTTCTGAAAAAGGCGATGCCCGATTGCGCCGAAGAGGACATCTTCTGGGGCTATCATTTCGTCACCGGCGCGCTGATGGTCACGCTCGCGCGCACCGGGCGCATCGACAAGCTGTCGGGCGGCGTCTGCAAGTCCGAAGATTTCGAAGCGATCAAGGCGCGCATGGCCTCGTTCATGGCGGCGGGCTTTGTACAAATCTGCAACAAGAAGGCTTAGGCGGAAGGACGCGATCGCGCTTTCGCCTGTTCAAGATATTAACTCACTAGAGAGTGAATGGAGATTGATATGGGACATGACATATTGCCGCTGCACGGTCGGGTCGCGATCGTCACCGGCGCCGGAGGCGGATTGGGCCGCACGCATGCGCTTTACCTCGCCAAACAGGGCGCGCGTGTCGTCGTGAACGACCTCGCGATCGCCGCTGCCGAGCAGGTTGCCTCAGAAATCGTCGCGAACGGCGGCGAGGCGCTGGCGATAGCGGCTTCGGTGACCGACGAGGCCGCGGTGGGGGCGATGGTCCGCGATACGCAGGGTGCGTGGGGGCGCGTCGACATCCTCGTAAACAATGCGGGGATCCTGCGCGACAAGAGCTTTGCCAAGATGAGCATCGACGATTTCCGCTTGGTCGTCGATGTCCACCTGATGGGCGCCGCGATCTGTTGCAAGGCGGTGTGGGACATGATGCGCGCGCAGCAATATGGCCGCATCGTGATGACGACCTCGTCGTCGGGCCTGTGGGGCAATTTCGGCCAGGCCAATTATGGCGCCGCCAAGATGGCGCTCGTTGGCCTGATGCAGACGCTGGCGATCGAGGGCGAGAAATACGGCATCCGCGTCAACAGCCTTGCGCCGACCGCCGCGACGCAAATGACGCACGGCGTGCTCGCCGACGCCAGCCTCGAACTGCTCGACCCTGCGCTCGTCAGCCCCGGCCTCTTGGCGCTGGTCGGCGAGGATGCGCCGACGCGAGCCATCCTCTGCGCGGGCGCCGGGCATTTTGCCTGTGCCGATGTAACGCTGTCGGAAGGCCGCCATATCGGCGCAGGGGCAGATGCGGGCGAGCAGCTGGTTGCCCATTGGGCCGATGCGTCGGACCGCGAAGCCGCGATCGTCCCCGCCTATGGCTTCACGCAGGCCGAGCGCGAACTGGCGAGCGCGGGATCGCGATCGCCTGCGTTGGCTGCCGCACGCTAACCGCGCGGTGGCCCCGGGTCAGCGGCGTTCGACGAGCCCGCCACCCAGCGCGACGTAGAGCGTCACCAGATTGTCGACCTGCGCGCGGCGGAGTTCGATCAGCGCCTGTTCGGCGGCGAACAAATTGCGTTCGGCATCAAGGACCTCGAGATAGGTCGACACGCCTTCGCGATACCGCTTGCGTGCCAGATCGGCGATCTGACGCGTCGCGAGCGTACCGCGTTCCTGTGCCTCGACCTGTTCGGCGAGGTAGCGGCGGCCAGCGAGCGCATCGGCGACTTCGCGGAAGGCGCCTTGGACGGTGCGCTCATAGGTCGCGACCGCGATATTCTCGCGCGCCTCGGCGACGGTGAGGTTGCCCTTGTTGCGCCCGAAATCGAAGATCGGCAGTCTGATCGACGGGCCAAAGCTCCAGCCGAAACCGTCGTTGCTGAACAGGTTATCGAGCGAACCCGAAGCGAAGCCAAGGTTGCCGGTGAGCGAGATCGACGGGAAGAAGGCGGCGCGCGCGGCGCCGACATTGGCGCGCGCGGCGCGCAGCCGCTCTTCGGCCGCCACCACATCAGGCCGCGCGACGAGCAGGTCCGACGGCAGGCTGGCGGTCAGCGTCGGCGACTGGCCCTGCTGCACAAGCGGCAGCGGCGTTGGCAGCGGGCCGGTCACGGGTCCGCCGGTCAGCACGGCGAGGAAATTATCGGCCTGCGCCTTGCCGAGCTTCAAGCTCGCAAGCTGTGTTTCGGCCTGCGTCATCAGCGTTTCGGACTGGCGATAGTCGAGCGCCGAGGTCACGCCCGCGTCGAGGCGGCGCTTGGCGATGCGCAGCCCTTCCTTGCGGCTCGTCACTGTGGCTTCGGCAAGCTTGATCTGCTCCTCGGCGCCGCGCGACGCGAAATAGGAGGAGGCGACGTCGCGGACGAGCGCGAGGCGGAAGGCGCGTTCGGCTGCCTCGGTCGCGAGATATTGGCTGCGCGCGGCTTCGGACAGATTCTTGACGCGGCCCCAGAAATCGAGCTCGAACGAGGTCACGCCGACGCCGACCGAATAGCGATTGGTCGTGTCGGTTCCCGGACTGGTCAGCGAAGGGCCGCGGCTTCGGGTCGCGTCGGCGCTGGCGCCGACGGTCGGCAGGCGGTCGGCATCCTGGATGCGGTACAGCCCGCGCGCTTCCTCGATCTGCGCAATCGCGACCGCGAGATCGCGGTTGCGCTCGATCGCTTGCGCGATCAGCACCTCGAGCTGCGGGTCGGCGAAGAAATCCTGCCACGACACTTCGGTCGCCCGCTGTCCCAGCGTCACATCGCCCGCGAATTCGGCCGGATAGGCGGGCGCGGTGGGCAGCGCCGGGCGCTCGTGCTTGGGCGCCATATTGACGCATCCGGCGAGCGTCGTCGCCGCGAGCAGCGCGATCAGGTTACGCATGACCGGGTTCCTCATGATGTCCTTTTTCGGCAGGGGCGGGCGGCCGCTTGCGGCTGATCCACTTGCGCACCGACAGATAGAAAAGCGGGATGAAGAAGATGCCGAGCAAGGTCGCCGCGATCATCCCGCCCATCACGCCCGATCCGACCGCGATGCGGCTGGCGGCGCCGGCTCCGCTCGCGATCACGAGCGGCACCATGCCGAGAATGAAGGCGAGGCTGGTCATGATGATTGGCCGCAGGCGCAGCTTCACCGCTTCCATCACCGCGTCGAGCGTCGACTTGCCCTCGGCTTCCTGCTCGATCGCGAATTCGACGATCAGGATCGCATTCTTCGCGGCAAGCCCGATGATCGTGATCAGGCCGACGTTGAAATAAATGTCGGCCGACAGCCCGCGCAGCATCGAGAAGAGCACTGCGCCAAGTACGCCGAGCGGCACCACCAGCAGCACCGCGACCGGCACCGACCAGCTTTCATAAAGCGCGGCGAGTAGCAGGAAGACGACGACAAGCGACAGGCCGAGCAGCATGCCGATCTGGCCCGCAGATTGCTTTTCTTCGTATGAAATGCCGGTCCATTCGAACGCGAAGCCCGCGGGCAGCGTCTGCGCCAGCCGCTCCATTTCGGCCATCGCTTCGCCGGTCGACTGGCCGGGCGCGGGTTCGCCCGAAATCGTCATCGCGGGATAGCCGTTATAGCGCTGAAGCTGCGGTGCCTCGGCCGACCATTCGGCGGTGCTGAACGATCCGAAAGGCACCATGTTCCCCGCCGCGCTGCGCACGCGCAGGTCGAGCACGTCCTGCGGGGTCATGCGGCTCGCGGCATCGGCCTGGAGCAGCACGCGCAGCACGCGGCCTTCGCGGGTGAAGTCGTTGGCGTAGGCGCTGCCGAAGCTGATCGCGAGCGTCGCGTTGACGTCGCCGATCGACAGGCCGAGCGCGCGTGCCTGGATGCGGTCGATATCGACCTTCAGCACGGGCGCGTCCTCCTGACCCTCGGGGCGGACGTTGGCGAGCAGCTTGCTTTGCATCGCGCCACCCAGCATCTGGTTACGCGCGGCGATCAGCGCGTCGCGCCCGTTGCCGCCGCGGTCCTGCAGCTTGAAGGTGAAACCGCTCGAGGTGCCGAGTTCGGGGATCGACGGCGGGCTCAATGAGAAGGCGAACGCCTCCTTGATGTTCGCATAGGCACCCATCGCCTTGCCAGCGATCGCGTCGGCGCTGTCGCCGTCGCCGGTACGCTCGTCCCAAGGTTTCAGCGGCGTGAACATGATCGCATTCGCCTGGCCCTGGCCAAAGAAGCTAAAGCCGTTGACCGACACGACATTGGCGACCTGCGGCTGCTCGGCGAAGAAGGCCTTCACTTGCTTCGTCGCCTCGTTGGTGCGCTGCGTCGTCGCGCCCGGGGGCGCCTGGATGACGGTCACCAGATAGCCCTGGTCTTCCTGCGGCAGGAACGAGCCGGGAAGGCGGGTGAAGAGCAATGCGGTGATCGCGACCATCGCCACAAACACGCCGAGCCAGCGCAGCGGCGTTGCCAGCATCTTGCCGACACCGCCCTGATAGCGGTCGGTCGTGCGGCCGAACCATTCGTTGAAACGGCCGAAGAAGCGGTCGAAGAAGGCGCCGATGCGGCCCTTGCGTTCGGTGTTGTCGTGGGGCTTCAACAGCGTCGCGCAGAGGGCGGGCGTCAGCGTCAGCGCGAGCAGCGCCGAGAAGGCGATCGAGATCGCGAGCGTCATCGAGAATTGGCGGTAAATGCCGCCGGTCGACCCGGGGAAGAAGGCCATCGGGATGAACACCGCGATCAGCACCAGCGTGATGCCGACGATCGCCGAAGTGATCTGGCTCATCGCCTTCACCGTCGCGTCATAGGGCGACAGATGCTCTTCGTTCATGATGCGCTCGACATTCTCGATCACGACGATCGCGTCGTCGACGAGGATGCCGATCGCCAGCACCATGCCGAACAGCGTCAGCACGTTGATCGAAAAGCCGAACATCCACAGGCCAAGACACGCGCCCGCGAGCGCGATGGGAACCACGACGGTGGGGATGACGGTCGCGCGCCAATTCTGGAGGAACAGGAACATCACGAGGAAGACGAGCAGCATCGCCTCGCCCAGCGTCTTCACCACCTCTTCGATCGACAGGCTGATGAAGGGGGTGGTGTCGTAGGGGATCGACCAGGTCACGTCAGGCGGGAAGCCCTTCGACAGTTCGGCCATCCGCTCGCGGATGCCCGTTGCGGTCGACAGCGCATTGGCGCCGGGGGTGAGCTGGACCGCGAGGCCTGCCATCGGCTTGCCGTTGAGTTCGGACGAGAAGAGATAGCTCGCCGCACCCAGCTCGACGCGGCCGACGTCGCCCAGCGTCACCGCCGACCCGTCGGGGTTGGCGCGCAGGATGATGCTCTCGAACTGTTCGGGCTTGGTGAAGCGGCCCTGCGTCGTGATCACGGCGTTGAGCTGCGCGCCCTTGGCGAGCGGCTGGTCGCCGAGCTGGCCGCCCGGGGTCTGGCTGTTCTGCTCCTGCACCGCGCCCAGCGCTTCCGCCGGCGACAAATTGTGCGACGCGAGTTTTTGCGGGTCGAGCCAGATGCGCATCGCATATTCGGGCGCAAACGCCTGGACGTTGCCGACGCCGTTCACCCGCCGCAGCTCGTCGAGCACGCGGGTGTTGGCAAAGTTGTTGACCTCCATCGGGTCGGTGTTGCCGCTCTTCGAGGTGATCGCGACGATCAGCAGAAAGCCCGAATTGGCCTCGGTCACCGAAATGCCCTGGCGGCGCACATCCTCGGGCAAACGCTGCTCGACGCGGCGCAGGCGGTTCTGCACCTCCATCTGTGCATTATCGATGTCGGTCCCCGCCTCGAAGGTCAGGGTGATCGATGCGGTGCCGTTCGATTCACTGGTCGAGGCCATGTAGAGGAAACCCTCCACCCCGTTCAGTTCCTGCTCGATGACCTGCGTCACATTCTGTTCGAGCGTGCTCGCGTCGGCACCCGGATAGGTGACGCCGATCGTCAGCGACGGCGGCGCGACCGACGGATATTGCTCCACGGGAAGCCCGCGCAGCGCGATGATGCCCGACAACAGGATGCCGATGGCGATGACCCACGAAAAGATGGGCCGGTCGATGAAGAAACGGGGAGTCATGTCAGATCAGCGCTTCGTTGCCGGCGCGGACTGCGCCCCTTTTGCCGGTGCGACGCGCACCGGTTGCCCCGGCTGCACCTTTTGCAACCCGTCGACGATCACCCGGTCGCCGGGTTTCAGCCCGTCGAGGATCGCCCACTGGCCGGCGACCATCGTGCCCAGCTTCACCGGGCGCGGGGTCGCGATATTCTTCGCATCGAGCACCATTACGCTGGCATTGTCGGCGGCCAGCTTGACCGCGCGCTGGGGGATCAGCACGCCGTCGGCGCGGTTGCCCGCAAAAATGCGCGCGCGCACGAACTGGCCGGGGAGCAGCGCCGCATTCGGGTTCGGGAATTCGGCGCGCAGCGCGGCGGTGCCCGTCGCTTCGTCGATCGACAGGTCGAGGAAGTCGAGGTGGCCGACGACCGGAAAGGCGGTACCATCCTCGAGGATAAGCTGGACTTCGACGCGCTCGAGTTGCGGCACGCTGACCTTGCCCGACCCCATCTCGCGGCGCGTCGCGAGCAGATCCGAACTCGACTGCCCGAAATTGACATAGACGCGGTCGATCTGTTCGATCGTCGTCAGTAGCGTGCCGGCGCCCGCGCTCACAAGCGCGCCCTCGGTGACTTCGGCGCGACGGGCGCGGCCCGAAATCGGTGCGGTGACCATCGAATAGCCGAGGTTCAGGCGCGCCGATTCCAGATTGGCCTGCGCCGCCGCGACATCGGCCTCGGCGGTACGCTGCGCGGCGACCGCGGCGTCATATTCCTGTTTGCCGATCGCCTGGTCGGCGAGCAGCGGCTGATAGCGGCCGACAACCTGTCGCGCGTTTGCCGCCGTCGCCTGCGCACGGGCCAACTGCGCGCGCGCCGCATTCGCTGTAGCGGTCAATTGGCGCGGATCGATGCGGAACAAGGCCGTACCGGCCTGCACGAAACTGCCTTCGTTGAACAGCCGGCGTTCGACGATGCCGTCGACCCGCGCGCGCACTTCCGACGTGCGATACGCCTGAACGCGGCCGGGCAATTCGATGACATTCGGCACGGCCTGCGTGCGGACCGTCACGATATTGACCTCGGGCGGCGGCGGAGCGGGGGGCGCCTCGGACGAGCAGGAGGCCAGCAAAAGTGCCAGAGCAGCGCCGGCAGCGCAGCCGAGAGGGCGAAAGCGACTCATAAGGACCCCTGAAAAATCGCAGTTGTGCGGGATTTGTTTATACGCAAAAGCTTGCGTTGAAAGGCTCTGTAATTTAAATTACAAAAAAGTGCAAGGTGGGGGAGAAAATTTGGGCATGTCGGAATCGGCCTTATGTCAAATGGATAGGCTATCGCCACGCGAACGGCGGCAGAACGCGATCCTCGATGCCGCCGAGGCGCTGTTCCTCGAGCAGGGATATGAGCGCACGAGCCTCGCGGAAATCGTGAAGCGCTCGGGCGGCTCGCTCGCGACGCTCTATGAATTGTTCGGCAACAAGCAGGGGCTGCTTCGCGCGATCGCGACGCGCTGGTGCGACGAAGCGATGCTGCGGTCGCTGGGCGACGACGCGACCCGGGGATTGTCGACGGTCGAAATCCTGAAGAGTTACGCGCATCGCCAAAGCGAGCTGATGGAATCGCCGCACGCGGTCGCGCTGATGCGCATGCTGATATCCGAGAGCTTGCGCGATCATGAATTCGCGATGCAGATTTACCGCGACCTGCACGTGCCAGCGCTCGAGGAGCTGATCGAGCTGTTCGCGGAATGGGCGGCGACCGGCAAGGCCGACATCGACCGTCCGGAGGCGGCCGCGCGCCTGTTTTTCGATATCGTCGTCGGCGATTCGATGCTGAGCACGCTGATGGGGATCGAGGACAAGTGGCTCGACCCCGAAGAGATTGACTGGCGGCTCCAGCCTTTCCTGGCCCATTTCAATATCCGTTAGCGCGTCCTTACGCGCGCCGCGACCTGTTGACATGACTGTCAATAACTGAAAGCGTGCCGACTCCTGCTTCGGGAGCGTCGCGCCTTGGCCAGTACTGCCCTGCCTTCGGCCGCCCGCGCCGACGAAACCGCGGCGTTGCGTCCGCGGACGGTCGCCGCCTATGCCGCGACGGCGGGGCCGACGGTGATCCTCGGTCTGCCGTTCAGCGTCTATCTGCCGCCCTATATCGCCGAGGGCGGCGTCATTTCGGTGGCGCTCGTCGGGCTGCTCTTCTCGCTCACGACGATCTGGGACGGTGTCGTCGACCCGTTGATCGGCACGATGGTCGACCGCGTGCGCACCGGGCTCGGCGCGCACCGGCGCTGGATGCTGCTCGCTATCATGCCATTGGCGCTGCTGTTGCTCGCATTGGTGACCGTCGGCGACCGGCTGCCCTTCGCGGCGCTTTTCCTGATGATGATATTCTTCTATTCGAGCTACAGCCTCTATGAGGTGGCGCAGTTGTCGTGGGGGTCGGCGCTCGTGCGCACGCCGGCAGACAGCGCGCTCCTCTATGGGATGCGCGACTGGTTCGCGAAGATCGCGCTGATCCTCGCCTTTGCGGCCCCCGCGGCGGCGCAGCTGTTGATCCCGGGGCTCAGCCTGCAGGGGCGGATCATGGCCTATGCCAGCCTTTTCCTGCTCATGGTGCCGATCGCGCTCTTCGCGATCCGCCGCGTCCCGCCGCGCGCGGTCGTGGCCGAACCCGGCATCGGCTGGCGGCACGAGATCCGCGCGTCGCTTTCTTTCCCGCCGCTGATGTTGCTGCTCGGCGTGCAATTCCTCAACAGCTTCGCCTTCGGATCGCTGACCTCGCTGTTCGTCTTCTTCGCCGCCGCGGTGCTCGATCTCGATGCGCAGAGCGCGGTGCTGCTCTTCGCCAGCTTCATCGGCGGGGCGTTCGCGTCGCCCGTATGGACCTTTCTTGCGCGCCGGTTCGGCAAGCCGCCGATGATGATCGCGATGGGGCTTTTGATTTCCAGCCTGCTCGTTGCGACATTGTTTCAGCAGCCGGAGGGTATCGCGCAGGCCGCCGGCTTCTCGCTGATGCTTGGTACGGGGTTCGTCGGATTGCTCTTCACTTACTCGATGCTCGCCGACCTGATCCCGCAGGATGCCCGCCGCTGCGGCCGCAACCGCGCGGCCTTTCTCTTCGCACTATTGAACCTGATGCAGAAATTCGGCGTCGCCGCCGCGATCGCGGTCAGCTATCTTCTGCTCGACCTCGTCGGCTTCGACCCGCAGAACGGCAAGGCCGCGGCGCGCGAACTGCACCTGCTGTTCGCGCTCCAGCCGACGGTCAGCTGGATTGTCATGGCCGGGCTGCTGCTCTGGATGCAGCGCGCGCTGTCCCGCCTTTGACTTGCAATCGCCGCAGCGCCCAAGTAAAGGCCGCTTTCATTCGGACAGATGCGCCGTTTTCCTTCCGCCTTTCGCCGATTTGCTCGGGGAGGGTGGGCGGACTATTGCCCCAAGCGCGCTTGACGCGTGGGGGGCGGCAACCCATCTGGCCCGGATCATTGACGCAAAAAGACAGGACGATCGACATGGCGAAGACCAGCCCGGCTGAGTTCATCAATCAGGTACGCGCCGAAGCCCGCAAGATCGTGTGGCCCACCAGCCGCGAAACGGTACAGACGACGATCATGGTGCTGATCATGACGACGATCCTTTCGCTGTTCTTTTTCGGCGTCGACACGGTTTTCAACGCGATCGTCAGCTGGCTGACGTCGCTCGCGCGCTAACGCCCGCGGTTACAGGGACAGGATACGGATACACATGGCGCGCTGGTACATCATTCACGCCTATTCGGGTTTCGAGAACAAGGTTCGCGATTCGGTGCTTTCCGAAGCCGAACGCATGGGCCTGACCGATTTCGTCGAAGCGGTCGAAGTGCCGGTCGAAACCGTCACCGAGGTGAAGCGCGGCAAGAAGGTCCAGGCCGAGCGGAAATTCTTTCCCGGCTACGTGCTCGCCAAGCTGACGATGACCGACGATGTCTATCACCTCGTCAAGAACACGCCGAAGGTCACGGGCTTCCTCGGCTCGATGGGCAAGCCGCAGGCGATCAGCGAAGCCGAAGCCGCGCGCATCCTGAACAGCAAGGAAGAGGCCGCGGCCCGTCCGAAGCAGGAAATCCGCGTCGACTACGAAATCGGCGACCAGGTCAAAGTGCTCGACGGTCCCTTCGCCAGCTTCAACGGGCTGGTCGAGGAACTCGATTTCGAAAAGGCGCGCGTCAAGGTGTCGGTGTCGATCTTCGGTCGCGCCACCCCGGTCGAGCTCGACTTCGAACAGGTCGAACGCTTCAAATAATATCGCGGCGCGCCTTTGGGCGCGCGCGAAGCCCACTGAATGGAATCCGCCATGAGCCTCACTCCCGAAGAGATGCAGGCTCGTGCCGACCATGCGCGCGAAATCTACGCCAGCGTCGATCGCGCCCGGCTTGTCCGGCATATCGTCCACCTCTTCGATCTCGAAGCCGCGGACGAGCCCGACGAGTTCACTTACCCCGCCTTCACCAAGCCGCGCCGCCAGCGCATTTTCGGCGGGCAAGTGATCGCGCAGGCGATGGTCGCCGCGGCGCGTACCGTCGATCCCGGCAAAAGCGTCCATTCGCTCCATGCCTATTTCCTGCGCGGCGGCGACGAGGCGAAGCCGCTGCATTTCCGCGTCCACCGCGACTTCGACGGGCGCAGCTTCGCGAACCGCCGCGTCGTCGTGCGGCAGGACGGCAAGGTGATCTTCAATCTCACCGCTTCGTTCCAGGCGCCCGAAAAGGGACTGTCGCACCAGATTCCGATGACGGGCATCCTTCCGCCCGAGGAATGCTGGGATTTCGCCGATTTCATCGCCGTCGATCCCAAGATCAGCGACCGGCGTATCGAACATATGGCGCGCATGCACCCGTTCGAGGTCCGCGCTTTCCGTCCGCCGCCGTCCGAAAAGGCGACGATGCAATATGAATGGTTCCGCATTTCCGCGCCCGTCGGCGACGATCCGCTGATCCACCGCGCGCTGCTCGCCTATGCCTCCGACATGGGGCTGCTTTCGACGACGCTGATGCCGCACGGCATGACCTGGGACACGCCCGGCCTGTTCTCGACCAGCCTCGACCATGCGATGTGGTTCCACGATGACATCCGCGTCGACGAATGGTTCGTCTATATCATGGACAGCGACTGGAGCGGCGGCGGGCGCGGGATCAACCGCGGGCGCATATATCGCCGCGACGGCACGCTGATCGCCTCGGCGGTGCAGGAAGGGCTGATCCGCTACGATCCGTCGGCATAAGGCTTGTTTTTGGCGGCGTTTGCGCTTATGCGCGCCGCTTCGCGTCAGATAAGGGCGTGATTCCGCGCGGGAGGAAGGGGTGATGCCCTTCTGCTTGACCGCTAATTTTGAGCCCCGGATCACGTCCGGGGCGACAGAAAGATAGGAGGCCATCATGGCTAAGAAGATTAGCGGCTACATCAAGCTGCAGGTTCCGGCAGGGACCGCAAACCCCTCGCCGCCGCTCGGGCCGGCACTCGGCCAGCGTGGCGTGAACATCATGGAATTCTGCAAGGCGTTCAACGCCGCGACCGATTCCATGGAAAAGGGCACGCCCACCCCGACCATCATCACCGTGTTCGCCGACAAGAGCTTCACCTTCGTCACCAAGACGCCGCCGGCGACGTACCTGATCAAGAAGGCCGCGAACCTGAAGGCAGGCTCGAAGGAGCCCGGCAAGATCAGCGGCGGCAAGATCGCCCGCTCGAAGCTGACCGAAATCGCCGAGATCAAGATGAAGGATCTCAACGCGAACGACCTGGAACAGGCGACGAAGATCATCGAGGGCAGCGCGCGCTCGATGGGCCTCGAAGTGACGGAGGGCTGATCCGATGGCAAAGCTGACCAAGAAGCAGAAGGCCCTCGAGGGCAAGGTTGATGCGCTGAAGCTGCACACCGTCGACGAAGCGCTGAAGACGGTTCGCGAGCTGGCCTCGGCCAAGTTCGACGAAACGCTCGAAATCGCGATGAACCTCGGTGTCGATCCGCGCCACGCCGACCAGATGGTCCGCGGCGTCGTGACGCTCCCCGCCGGTACCGGCAAGGACGTCAAGGTTGCCGTGTTCGCGCGCGGCGACAATGCCGACAAGGCGCTGGCCGCCGGCGCCGACAAGGTCGGTGCCGAAGACCTGATGGAAGACATGCTCGCGGGTAACCTCGACTATGGCCGCGTCATCGCGACGCCGGACATGATGGGCATCGTCGGCCGCCTCGGCAAGACGCTGGGTCCGAAGGGCCTGATGCCGAACCCGAAGCTGGGCACCGTGACCCCGAACGTCGCCGAAGCCGTGAAGGCCGCCAAGGGCGGTCAGATCGAATTCCGCGTCGAAAAGGTCGGCATCATCCACGCCGGCCTCGGCAAGCTGTCGTTCGGCGAGGAAAAGCTCCGCCAGAACTTCGACGCTTTCGTCGACGCGATCGTCAAGGCGAAGCCGGCCGGCGCGAAGGGCAAGTATGTCCGCAAGATCGCACTGTCGTCGTCGATGGGTCCGGGCGTGAAGGTCGACACGGCCGACGTGACCGGCGCCTGATAGGCACCGACATGATTTAGGGAAGGGCCGGGGGAAACTCCGGCCCTTTTCTTATGGGCGGCTTTGGAGGTGGTGAACCGCCATGGCCTTCTTTCGTCGTCCGGGGTTGGGTCCGCGATCCGGTCGGCGCAAGGGCCGCGTGATATTCCAAAGTTCAGTAAAGTTCAGCCCTGTGCGCGTCCCGCTTTGGTCGCACCGGCGAGCCGGGCAGCGACCGCTTTTATCCACCAAATGAAAGAGCGGATGAGGGCTGGCACAGCGGGATAATGTAGGAAAGGCTTATTTGAAGGCGCCTGCTTTGGGGTGGTTAGCGGACATGCGGCACACCGCATTCCATACAGTCGCCCCACTGACGACTTTTGGGTGGACGAGTTTGAAAACGTCCCTTTCGCTCAGATTCCTCAACTAGAAGGTCGAGCGCCCGCC
>NZ_JALPRD010000004.1 GCF_023197165.1 Sphingopyxis sp. MSC1_008 | reverse complement strand
CGGGGAAAGGGGGCGGCCCATGTCGCTCCCTTTTTCGCGCCGCTCCCTTTTTTCGCGTGCGCTTTTTCGCGCCCATCCCTTTTCCTTCGCCCCACGCGATGCCACATGGGCGGCATGAGCGAAGAAAAGCCCTGGCCCGACAGCATCCGCGCCGGCGAGTGCGAACAGCATGAGCCGCTGGTGCGCCGCGTGCTCGCGCCGAACCCGTCGCCCTATACGTTCACCGGCACCCAGACGTGGATCGTCGGGGCGGGCAGCGACGTCGCGGTGATCGATCCCGGCCCGACCGGATCGGGGCTCAGCATCGGCGATCCTGCCGACATCAACGGCACCGGCCATGTCGACGCGATCCTGCGCGCGACCGAAGGCCAGCGCATCGCCGCTATCCTCTGCACCCACACCCACCGCGATCATTCGCCCGCCGCCGCGCCGCTGAAAGAAGCGACGGGCGCGCCGGTCATCGGCTGCGCGCCGCTGGCGCTGTCCGACGACGGACCGCGCGCCGATTCGGCGTTCGACCCCGATTATGCGCCCGACCGCGTGCTGATCGATGGAGAGCGCGTCTCGGGCGACGGCTGGACGCTGGAAGCGGTGGCGACCCCCGGCCATACCTCGAACCATCTCTGCTTCGGGCTCGTCGAGAGCGGCGCTTTGTTCACCGGCGATCATGTCATGGCCTGGTCGACGAGCGTCGTCAGCCCGCCCGACGGCGACATGGCGGCCTATATGGCGAGCCTGTCGAAACTCTATGACCGCGAGGACCGCGTCTATTATCCGGCGCACGGCCCCGCGGTGACCAAGCCGCGGCAGCTCGTGCGCGGGATGCTCGGCCACCGCAAGCAGCGCGAGCGGCAGATCTTGCGGGAACTCGAAAAGGGGACAAGCGTCATCCCCGAGATGGTGAAGCATATGTACAAGGGGCTCGACCCGCGGCTGACCGGCGCCGCCGGACGCTCGGTACTCGCGCATCTGATCGACCTCCAGGAGCGCGGCGCTGTGCGCAACGATAACGACGAATGGATGCTCGCCTAGATGCTGATGCCGCTCCTGATCGCTGCCGCGCAGCCTGCGGTCGCATCCGATCCCGTCGTCATCGCGCTCGTCGCGGGCGAGGGCGATAGGAAATGCCTTCCCGACAAAAGCCTGTGCCTCGATCTGCCGGGTTCTGCGAATGCGGGCGAGGCCGATGGCGGGCTCGTTCTGACCGCGCCGACGAGCGGCGACGCAAGGGATCTGCCGCTTCCGTACAGCCGCGATGACGGTCAGTCGCTCGGCCTCTGGCCGTATCTGATCGCCGTTCCGCCGCACGGTGACGCGGCGGCCGATGCGCGCCAATATCTGATGGGCGTCGTCGTCAGCTACGCCACGATGTATTCGGGCGGCGGCGGCAATGGCAGCCGGCTGCGCCTGCTGCGTCTCGACACGACGCCGTCGAACATGCGCGTCGGCGATGAGGTGCTCGACGTCGTGTGGGACAGCTCGCTGATGATCCGCGCCTGTTTTTCGGAACAGGATATGAAGGACCGGCGCGAGGCGTGCCACGACGATTATAATTTCACCGGTGCCCTGTCCGCCGGGCCGGTGGAGACCGGAGAGCTTCCCGCGCTGACCTATCGCGCGGTTGCGACCGCCTATCCGCGCACCTCGCGCCGGTCGCAGGACAATAGCGGCCAGCGCCTCAAGGCCGCCGACCTCGTCCACGAAAAAGACCCCGAGTGCAGCTACGAACGCACGCTGCGCTACAACCCCGCGACGTCGCGCTATGAAATGGACCGGCCGGCGCCCGAATGTTCGGATTATACGACGCCATGACCACGCCAACCTCTTCGCCCGCGCCGCGCCTGTTGCCGCGCCTGATCCTTCTCGCCGCCGCAGCGCTGCTCGCGCTCGCCGCCTGGTGGGCGGTTTCGGCGTGGCAGGACTGGCAGCGCGGATATGACCCCGAAACCGTCGTCGCGGCGAGCCTGCAGGGATTGCAGGAACAGAATGTCCTCGTGCCCTTCACCGCGCGCTATGTCGCGGTGGTGACCTCGACGCAGAGCCGGCTGGGGCTGAGCGCGAAGAAGACGATGATCATGCCGGGCACGGTGCGTTACGAACTCGACCTCGGCAAGTTGAAGCAGTCCGACCTCGACTGGGATGCGGCCACAAACGCACTCACTGTCACCTTGCCCCCGCTGCGACTTGCGGGGCCCGAGATCGATATCGACGCGATCAGCGAATATCGCGACGGCGAAATCCTGCTGACCCTCACCGACGCCGAGCGTACGCTCGACGCCGCTAACCGCAAGCGTGCGCAGGAAGAACTGATCGCGCAGGCGAAAGGGGCGACGCCGATGCGGCTCGCGCAAGGCGCGGCGCGCACCGCCGTTGAACAGAGCTTCGCGATGCCGCTGAAGGCCGCGGGAATCGATGCCAAGGTGACCGCACGCTTTGCGGACGCACCGGTTGGGTAAAACCCGGCTTTCCTGACTTTCTCCGCTGCGTTATTCTCCGCCACGGTTGGGCAGGGGGAACAGGCATGGCTATCAACGTGGACGGCGCCGCGCGCGCGGAGCTTTTCTGGCATCGCATGGCGATCGGCCTCGCGATCTTCATCGTCCTCGGTTTCCTGCAATTCGCGCTGCGGGGGTTCGTCGATCCGGTCGCAGCGCCTTTCTGGGTGCATCTGCATGGCGTCGCGATGCTGGCATGGCTCGCGCTATTGATCGTCCAGCCGACGCTCGTTTCGCGCGATAATCTCGCGCTGCACCGACGACTCGGGTGGATCGGCGCGGGTCTCGCGCTGTTCATCACCGGCCTCGGCATCTTCACCGGGCTCGCGTCGCTGGTGCTGAACCGCTTTCCGCCCTTCTTTTCGCCGCCCTATTTCCTCGCGCTCACTACCGTGGAATCACTCGTCTTCGGCCTGATGGTGTGGGCGGCCGTTCGCCGTCGCCACACGACGGCGTGGCACCGGCGGCTGATGATCGGCGCGACGATCGTCATTCTCGAACCCGCGCTCGGCCGCATCCTGCCGATGCCGCTGATGGTCGGCTGGTCGGATATTCCGATCGGGCTGATCCAGCTTGGCGTCGTCGGCATCATCGCACTGTACGACCGGCGAACGCTCGGCCGGGTCCATCCCGCGACGAAAGCGATCGCGGCGATTGTCATCGCGGTGCGCGTCACCATTTACCTCTTGGCGATGACCCCCCCTGTCATCGCGCTCGCGGAGCGGCTGGCCGGCGCATAGCCGAATTGCCCTGCCGCGGGCAGCGGTGTAGGGGGTGCGCCAAGGCTAAAGCCATATAAGGAAAAGCGATGACTGCTCCCATTCGCGAGAATCTCTCGGGCCTCGACCTGCGCGCCGAAATCGAGCGCCTGCGCAAGGAACGCAACGCCGTCATCCTCGCGCATTATTACCAGAAGCCCGAGATTCAGGACCTCGCCGATTTCGTCGGCGACTCGCTCGAGCTGTCGCGCAAGGCGGCCGATACCGATGCCGACGTCATCGCATTCTGCGGTGTGAAGTTCATGGCCGAGACCGCGAAGATCCTCAGCCCCGAAAAAACCGTCATCCTGCCCGACATGGACGCGGGTTGCAGCCTCGAGGACAGCTGCCCGCCCGAACAGTTCAAGCGCTTCCGCGAAAAGCATCCGAACCATATTGCGCTGACCTACATCAACTGCTCGGCGGCGGTGAAGGCGCTCAGCGACATCATCGTCACCTCGTCGAGCGCCGAGACGATCATCAGCCAGATCCCCGAAAGCCAGCCGATCATTTTCGGCCCCGACCGCCACCTCGGCGGTTATCTCAACCGCAAGTTCGGGCGCGAGATGCTGCTGTGGCCGGGCGTGTGCATCGTGCACGAGGCGTTCAGCGAAACCGAGCTCATCAAGCTCAAAACGCAGCATCCGGGCGCTCCCGTCGCGGCGCACCCCGAATGCCCGCCGCATATCGTCGACCATGCCGACTATGTCGGGTCGACGAGCGGCATCCTGCAATTCGCCAAGACTTTCCCCGGTGACACGCTGATCGTCGCGACCGAGCCGCACATCATCCACCAGATGGAACTGGCGCTTCCCGAAAAGACCTTCATCGGCGCGCCCGGTGCCGACGGCAACTGCAACTGCAACATCTGTCCGTATATGGCGCTCAACACGATGGAAAAGCTCTACATCGCGCTGCGCGACCTGAAGCCGCAGATCGAGATGGAGGAGGGCCTTCGCCTCGCCGCGCGCAAGAGCCTCGACCGGATGCTCGAAATGGCGTCGGGCACGGTGGGCAAGGGCGATCTCGGCAAGCGATAGCCGCGATTCCCCGCCGCAATGTTGCTTTCGCGGAAAATGATATAAGTTCCGGCTCCTAAGACGCGAGTCTCGCCCCCCGTGCGAGCGTCCGACGACGAACCCTTGCGTCTAAGCAGGAGGAAATCGCATGGCAGAAGATTGGCTGGCGGATGTCAGGAAATATGTCGCGGACGCCGATGAAAATGTGGTGTCGGCGATCGTCAAATATCTCGGCATTGCTCTCAGAAACCGCGATTCCTCGCTTGTTTCCTTTTCCGACACAAAAGAAACCGACCGCGTTCGCGAAAACTTCCTCAAGAAAAAACTGGGGCTCACCGACGACGACGCCACGCTCGATGCGGCGATCGCCGGTGTCGGCGAACGGATGAAGGAAGACCGGACCAAGAACCGCGTCACCGTCTATTATCTCCTCGCGCAGCATTTCGGCCTGCTCACGCTCTTTGGCGGCGCGACAGGCGCAGCTGGTGCCGCGGGCGCTGCCGCGGGCCTCGCGGTAGGCGGGCTGGACGGCGATTCCGGCAAGGACGATGACTCAACATCGGCTGTCCCTCTGGCAGCGGCGGGCCTGGCCGGCGCATCGGCCATTCCCGCCGCCGCTGCTTCGCCGCCGGCAGCGCCCGCTGCCCCGGCTCCGTCGGCGGCAAGTCCGCAAACGGTCTATTCGGGCGGTGATGGCGAAAGCGAAAAGGGCGGCGGCATGGGCTGGCTGCCCTGGCTTCTGCTGTTGCTCGTTCTGGCGGCGTTGCTGTTCTTCGGCCTGCGCTATTGTTCGAAGCAGGACGCCGCGGTTGCCCCGGCCACCGACGAAACGGCGATCAGCGAGACAGTTGCACCTACTGATACGGGAACCGCGCCCGTCGCCGCCATCCCTGAGGGTGCCGGCGTCGTCGCGGCGGACCGCGAGGGTAAGCCGATGCTGACGGTCTATTTCGACACCGGCAAATCGGACGTGTCGAACGATCTGACGACCGCGGCATCGTCGGTGAAAGCCTATCTCGACAGCAACCCCGCCGCGACGCTCGCGGTGTCGGGCTATAACGATCCGACGGGCAATGCGGCGGCCAATGCCGAATTGTCGAAGAACCGCGCGCAGAGCGTCAAGGCGGCGCTCGAGAAGCTGGGCGTTGCTGCCGACAAGGTTGTGCTCGAAAAGCCGGCCGAGGCGACGACCACCGGAACCGACAATTCGGCGGCGCGCCGCGTCGAGGTCACCGTCAAAGGCTGATCGCCGGTCACACAAAAAGAGAGCGGGGCCTTCGGGTCCCGCTTTTTTTGTGCCGAGTCGCGACTCGCGAGCAAGAGAATCGACGCAGATTGGATGGCCATGCCCGCGAGTCGGCCGGGATTCTGAATCCGAAAATGCTGCATCGCTGTTACAAAAATGCTGCAACGAATCCGCTTGTTGCTAATGCCGGACTTATCCACAACCGCAGGCAGCCCTAGCCGGTTTTTCGCGCATTTTTTGTTGGCGGGTCCGAAGCTTCATGTCAGCTTCAAATCATCGGAAGACAGAGACGACAAACCACCGGGACATCAAGGGTAGTTGCAAGACTAGCCAGAAGAGAACGGACGGATTGACGAGGAAATCGACCGATAGCCTGATCACGGAACGTAGCGATTCCCACGAGTTGATACGGACCCGATCGGGTACAGGAAATGCAGTCCATCGCTTGGACAGCGACCGCTTCGGCGGACGCAAGAAGAGATGATGAAGGGCTTTCCAGGTGCGGCCGGCCCCCGAAAGGGGGCCGACCAAACCGTCGCCGGATTGTTCCGGCGTGCGCCGCAACGCATCGTTTTGCGGGCTGCTGATCGCAAGAGAAGCGGACCGGGATGAAGTGAGGCGGAGTGCGTGGGGCAAAGCCGGATAGTGGGGGTTGGCAGCGATGTCGGCCCCCATTTCGCATGCGCGGCCGCCGGAGTGCCCGCATGATGTCCGTGCACATGCCGCAGGCCCACTCCATTTATTTTCACCCCTGTGACTTTCGTCACACCAGCGTCAAACGCGGCTGCTTAGTGGCGTCTTGCGACCCGGAGACGTTCCCGATCAGGAACCGATCCCACTTTCCCGGCCGAGCCCACGCGGGCCGGCCGGGAACCTTTCGCTCCCGACCCGCATTATTTCGTCATCGTTGAAACGATGTCCGGGCGCGACCGGACGTTCATATACTCGCCGGGCATCGGCGCTTGCCCGGCCGGTTCAGGGAAGGGAAAATCATGGGTCTGATCATTACATTGATCGTCGGCGGCATCATCGGCTGGCTGGCGAGCATCGTCATGCGCACCGACGCGCAGCAGGGTATCATCCTCAATGTCGTCGTCGGCATCGTCGGCGCATTCCTCGGCAATTTCCTCGGCAGCTTTTTCGGCATGGGGGCGAGCCTCGATGCCTTCAGCCCGATCGGTCTGCTCTGGGCCTTCATCGGCGCGGTGGTCCTGCTTGGCATCGTCAACCTGATACGGCGCGGCAGCGTCCGCTGAACGGCGCGGCGGCGGGCGTGATCGCGCCGCCGCCATTCCGCTAGGCGATATCAAATATTTGAGTTACCAATAAGGGGCCTGCAAGGTCAGGCGCCAACATCGATCGTAGGGGGTCATCATATGACTTGGATTATCGCTATCATCATGGGCGGCATCATCGGCTGGCTCGCCAGTATCGTGATGCGCACCGACGCTCAGCAAGGCATCTTCCTCAACATCATCGTCGGCTGTATCGGGTCGATCCTCGGCCGCTTCCTGTTCGGCAGCTTCTTGGGTGGCGGACATCTGCGCGGCGACGCATTCGATCCGATGACCTTGCTCACCGCCTTTATCGGCGCGGTGATCCTGCTCGCGATCGTCAACCTCGTGCGGCGCGGCCGGGTCCGCTGACCGCCTGTAAATAGCGGCCGGATAGTCAAACCGGCCGGAAGAAAAGGGTGGCCGCGACGCGCGCGCCGCCCTTTTTGGTGTCTGTAACCACTGGAAATTGCACAAACATGGGCTTATGGGCCGCGATCCGGGGCGCAGGGGGGATGGCGAAGTTTCGCCTCTTGCCAGTGGTGGTTTAATTAGGTAATACACCTCATGCGGGATTTGGTCCTGCCGTGCGGGGTTCGGGAGGACAGGTGCTGTCGTGCCTGCCGCACCATGAGGCTGCGCGATGCAGAGAGGGATTCGGCGTGAACTACGAGCGGAAAGTGGATTCTATGGACAGCCTCGCGGGAACGCAAAGCTTTTATGAAGAGACCGACAGCCGGCGCAAACGCACCTGGTTGATCGTCGCGCTCGTCCTGATCGGTCTCGCCCTGGCGGCGACCTATTATGCTTTCACGAGCGGCAAGGCGGCCGCCGATGCCGACGCGGGTGCGGCCGCGGCGCCCAACGTCACCGTGATCATTCCGGGCCGCGTTTCGGTCGAGGCCGCGATCGCCGCCAACGGCACGATCGCAGCGCGCCGCGAAATGCCCGTCGGCGTCGCGGGAGAGGGCGGTCAGGTCCTTCGCGTCCTTGTCGAGCCCGGCCAGTGGGTCG
This sequence comes from Sphingopyxis sp. MSC1_008, assembly GCF_023197165.1. GTDB lineage: Bacteria > Pseudomonadota > Alphaproteobacteria > Sphingomonadales > Sphingomonadaceae > Sphingopyxis. The sequence continues at coordinate 381,078 of NZ_JALPRD010000004.1, read as the reverse complement.
GTGCGGGGCAGACGCTCGCGGTCATCGACCGCTCGGTTCAGGCACAACAGGCCGCGAGCCTTGCCGCGTCGATCCGCGTCGCGCGGGCCGATGCCGATCTGGCGCAGGCCGAACTCGAACGCGCGCAGGCGCTCGTCGGGCGCGGCTTCATTTCCAAGGCCGACATGGATCGCAAGCGCGCGACGCGCGACGCCGCCAACGCTCGGGTTCGCGTCGCGCAGGCGCAATATGCCGAAGCGACCGCGCGTAACGATCGCCTCAATATCGTCGCGCCCGCCGCGGGCCTGGTGCTGACGCGTCAGGTCGAGCCGGGCCAGATCGTCGGCGCCGGCAGCGGGATCCTGTTCCGCATGGCGCGCGACGGCGAGATGGAAATGCTGGCCCAGATGTCCGAGGCCGACCTCGCCCGCGTCAATGTCGGCACGCGCGCGACGATCACCCCGGTGGGCAGCAGCCTGAATATCGCGGGGCAGGTTTGGCAGAAGTCGCCGGTCATCAACATGGAAACGCGGCAGGGCACCGTCCGCATCGCGATTCCGTACAGCGAGGCGCTGCGTCCGGGCGGCTTTGCCGACGCGCGCCTGATCGCGGGCACGGCGGAAGCGCCGCTTCTCCCCGAAAGCGCGGTGCAGAGTGGTGTCGAGGGTAATTTCGTGCTCGTCGTCGACGACAAAAATACGATCCAGCGCCGCCCGGTAAAGGTCGGGACCGTTACCGATAGCGGCGTTTCGATCGCGTCGGGTCTGAATGGCACCGAAAAAGTCGTCGCGCTCGCGGGCGCTTTCCTCAACCCCGGGGACAAGGTGAAGCCGGTGGTAAAGAAATCGTCGCAGTAACCTGCTGAGCGGCGCGCATTAGAGATTCAGTGCACAAGGGCGTTTGATCATGAGCTTTCGCAACATTTCCGCCTGGTGCATTCGCAATCCGGTGCCGCCGATCGTGCTGTTCATCCTGCTTCTTCTGGCAGGCGTGGTCAGCTTCAACCGGATGGACGTCAACGACAATCCCGACGTCGAATTCCCGATGGTCCAGGTCGTCGTGATGCAACCCGGCGCCGCGCCGTCGGAACTGGAGACGCAGGTCACCCAGCGTGTCGAGGCCGCGGTGCGTGCGGTCAGCGGGGTCGACGAACTGTCCTCCTATGTCGGCGAGGGCAACAGCCGCACGATGGTGCAGTTCGCGATCGGTACGCCGATCGACCGTGCCTATAACGACGTCAACCAGGCGGTGCAGCAGATCCGCAGCGACCTGCCCGACGGCATTCTCGAGCCGCAGGTGGTGCGCGTCGATGCCGCGGGCGGCCCGATAACCTATTTCGCCGTCGAAACGTCGGACATGACGCTCGAACAATTGAGCTGGTTCGTCGACAATACGATCGCGAAGGAACTGCTTTCGATCCCCGGCATGGCGAAGGTCAGCCGGTCGGGCGGCGTCAACCGCGAAATCCGCGTCATCCTCGATCCCGCACGCATGCAAAGCTATGGTCTCACCGCGAGCCAGGTGAACCAGGAATTGCGCCAGGTGAACATCAACGCCGCGGGCGGACGCACCGAAATCGCCGGGTCGGAGCAGGCGGTGCGCGTTCTCGGCAACGCCGAAAACGCCTTCCAGCTCGGCGAAACGCGCATATCGATCGGCAACGGCCGCACGATCCGCCTCGCCGATGTCGCGACCGTAACCGATGGCTATGCCGAACAGCGCAACCTTGCGAAGATCGGCAACCGCCAGGTGCTGAGCTTCTCGATCGAAAAGGCGAAAGGCGCCTCGGATGTCACGATCCACGACGAGGCGATGAAGAAGCTCGCCGAGATCAAGAAGACGAATCCGCAGGTCGAATTCAAGATCCTCTTCACGCGCACCGAATATACCAAAGAACAATATCGCAGCTCGATGCTCGCGATGATCGAAGGCGCGATCCTCGCGGTGGTGGTCGTGTTCCTCTTCCTGCGCGACTGGCGCGCGACGCTGATCAGCGCGCTCGCGATCCCGCTGTCGGCGATCCCGACCTTCTGGTTCATGGACATGATGGGCTTTTCGCTGAACGGCCTGTCGCTGCTGGCGCTTAGCCTCGTCGCCGGCGTGCTCGTCGACGATGCGATCGTCGAGATCGAGAATATCGTCCGGCACATGCGCATGGGCAAGACCGCCTATCAGGCGTCGATCGACGCCGCCGACGAAATCGGGCTCGCGGTCGTCGCGACGACGATGTCGATCGTCGCGGTCTTCCTGCCCGTCGCATTGATGCCGGGGGTGTCGGGCCAGTTCTTTATCCAATTCGGCCTGACCGTCGTGTTCGCGGTACTCGTCAGCCTTGCAGTCGCGCGCATGATCACGCCGATGATCGCCGCCTATTTCCTGTCGGCGCAGGGCGAGCAGGATCATGCGTCGGGCCCGTGGGTCGATCGTTATGAGCGCCTCCTCAAATGGACGCTCGACAACCGCAAGCATCACGCGGTGCGCGCCCGGTTCGAGCCGCACCCGACGAAGCTCGCCTATCTGGCGGTGCCGCTGATACTCGCCGGCCTGTCGGTCCTCTACGCGATCTATACCTATTTTCAGCCGGTGCCGGTCGGGCAGGACGCGCCCAACACCGCGATGTACTTCCTGCTGAAGACGCCCGTCGATGCGATCCTCACCTTTCTGGGTGTCAGCCTGCTCGCGATCCTGCTCGGCGCGCTCGCATGGCTTGTCGGAATGCGCGAATGGGGCTTTACCAACTGGGCGAAGTTCATGCTCCAGCGCGCCTGGGCTCGCTTTTTCGACCATCGCGTCTGGATCGTCGGGATCGGCTTTCTGTCGCTCGGGATGAGCGTCGTCCTGCTGTGGGTCCTGCCGCAGCAGTTCCAGCCGACGATCAACAGCGACTACAGCCAGATCCGCTACGAACTGCCGCCGGGCTCGACGCTCTCGCAGAGCGAGCATATCTCGAACCAGATCAGCGCGATCCTGTCGAAAGACAAGAATGTCGAAAACGCCTTTTACGAGGTCAATGTCAACGACGGCGGCGTCTATATCACGCTGAAAAAGAAGCGTGAGGTCACTAGCGTCGAATGGGAGCGCAGCCTGCAGCCGCAAATGGCGGCGATCCCTGACGCGCGCGTGACCTTCCAGAGCCAGTCGGGCGGCTTCTCCGGCCGCGACATCACGATGGTTATCGGCGGCGACGATCCGGTCGCGCTTGAAAAGCACGCGCGCCTGATCGTGTCGCAGATGGAAAAGCTCAAGGAAGTGCGCTCGCCGCGGATCGAGGGCGACATTCCGCGCCCTGAAATCATCGTCAGTCCGCGGATGGACCTCGCCGCCGAACTGGGCGTGACCACGACGGCGCTCAGCCAGACGATCCGCATCGCGACGATCGGGGACATCGATCAGAATGCGGCGAAATTCTCGCTGTCCGATCGCCAGATCCCGATCCGCGTATTGCTGTCCGAAGATTCGCGCCGGGCGCTGGCGACGCTTGAAAATCTGCCGGTTCCGACCGCGAGCGGGACGACGGTGCCGCTGAAGTCGGTGGCGACAATCGGCTTCGGTGCCGGTCCGACCGAACTTCGCCGGTACAACCAGACGCGGCGTATCGTGATCGGTGCCGATCTCGCGCCGGGACTGGTGACGGGCGACGCGCAGAAAAAGATCGATGCGCTGCCCGCGGTCACGACCATGCCACAGGGCATTCGCAAGGTCATTCAGGGCGACGCCAAATGGCAGGCCGAACTGATTACCAACTTCATGATTGCGGTGGTGTCGGGGCTCTTGCTGGTCTTCTCGACGCTGGTGCTGCTCTATCGCCGCTTCCTGTCGCCGCTCGTCAATATGTCGTCGCTGCTGCTCGCGCCTTTGGGCGGCCTGCTGGGCCTCCTGATCACCGGCATGGAAATCTCGATGCCCGTCTATATCGGCCTGTTGATGCTGCTCGGCATCGTCGCGAAAAACTCGATCCTGCTTGTCGATTTCGCGATCGAGGAAATGGACCATGGGGTCGAAAAGACCGCGGCGCTGCTCGACGCGGGGCGCAAGCGCGCGCAGCCGATCGTCATGACCACGGTCGCGATGGTCGCGGGCATGGTGCCGACCGCGCTGTCGCTGTCGGGCGACGGGGCATGGCGCGCGCCGATGGGCGTCGTCGTGATCGGCGGCCTGATCCTGTCGACGATGCTGACGCTGCTGATCGTTCCCGCGGGCTTCAGCCTTGCCGACAGCATCGAAAAGCGCCTCGGCCGCTTCTTCTCGAGCAACCTGCTGACCTATCGCAAGGGTGACGATACCAAGCCGCACGGGGCGCCCGCGCCCGAACCGGCGGAGTGAGGGAGGCGGGCCGGCGCGGTAAGCGACTGCGCCGGTTGCAACCTTTGCGGCATTTCGCCATTTGGTTCGTATGACCGACCGTACGCTTTCCCGGCCGATTGGCGTCGCCATCCCGGCAAGAGGATCGAACATCCGCGTCGTCGCGACGGGCCTGCTCATCGTCATGGCGTTCGTCTTTCTCGGCGCGAAATATTATCAGGATGTCCATCCCGCAATCGGCTTTGTGCGTGCCTTTGCCGAGGCGGCGATGGTCGGTGGGCTCGCCGACTGGTTCGCGGTCACCGCCCTGTTCCGCCACCCGATGGGCTTGCCGATCCCGCACACCGCGATCATCCCGCGCAACAAAAACCGTATTGGCGATACGCTCGCGCGCTTCCTGCTCACCAATTTCCTGCTGCCGCGCCTGATCGCGCGCAAGATGCAGACGGTCGACGTAGCGGGCGCGGTCGGCAAATTCCTGTCCGAACCGGGCGAGGGCGGCGGGCGGCTGCGGCTCGGCGCGTCGCGGATCATCGCCGACGGTTTGGGCGCTCTCGACCAACAGCGGCTCGGCGGCATCGTCAAATCGGCGATCGCTGACCGCCTGCGCGAACTCGACGTTGCGCCGTTGCTCGGGCAGGCGCTGCAAGCCGCGCTCGCCGAGGGGCGGCATCAGCCCTTGCTCGACGCGATGGTCAAATGGGGATCGAAGACGCTCGAACTCAACGAGCATCTGATCCACCAGATGGTGCACGACAATAGTAATGCAATCGTGCGTTTCACCGGGCTCGACGAGAGTATTTCGAACCGCATCGTCGCGGGGCTGTCGAAGCTGCTCAGCGAGATGGCGGTCGACGAAACGCACCCGCTGCGCATCCGCGTCGAGGAAGGGCTCGCCAAGATGGCGCTCGACCTCCAGCACGACCCCGAAGTGAAAGCGAAGGTCGCCAAGGTTCGCGACGAATTGCTCGAAAACAAGGCGGTTAAGCGCTGGCTCGACGGCCTCTGGGAGCAGGGCCGAACTGCGCTGCTCAAGGCCGCGCGCAACCCCGACACGATGCTCGCGGGACGGATCGGCGAACTCGTGACGCAATTCGGCGCGATGCTCGGCGAGGATGCGGCGATCAAGCGCACGCTCAACCGCTATGCGCGCCGGGCGGTGGTCGGCGTCGTCGACAGTTATGGCGAGACCGCGCTCAAGCTCGTCTCCGACACGATCCGCGGCTGGGATGCGAAGACGATCACCGACCGGCTGGAGAATGCGGTCGGCGACGACCTGCAATATATCCGCATCAACGGCACGCTGGTCGGGGGATTGGTCGGCGTGCTGATCCACACGGTCGATGTGCTGATATAATGCCGTCGCCCCCGCGAAGGAGTGAAGGGTCGGGTTGTCCCCCGGACAACCCTTGGACATGCGGGGCATGTCCAACCCTTAACTGGCCGCTGGCAACCTTACTCCACGCCGATAGCGGCCCCCGCCTTCGCGGGGGCGACGGTCGTGGCTAGGCTCGCCAGTCCCTCGCGAAAAGTCGGATAGCGCGGCGTCCAGCCAAGCAGCCGCCTCGCTTTACCGTTCGCGACACGGCGGTTCTCGGCATAGAAGGCGCGGGCGGCAGGCGAGAGGCCCGCGTCTTCGAGTGATTGCAGCGGCGGCAATGCCGCACCCAACATCGCGCACCCCCATTCGACCAGTTCGTTCTGATGGCACGGCGCATCATCGGCCAGATTATAGACACCCGCCGGTCCCCTGAACGACGCCATCACGCCGCCCGCGATGTCGTCGACATGGACGCGGCTGAAAACCTGTTCGGGCAGGTCGATGCGATGCGCGCGGCCTTCGGAGATGCGATCGAGGATCGAGCGGCCCGGGCCATAGATGCCGGGGAGGCGAAAGATGCGGACGTCGCCGCGGAGCGCGGCCCACGCCGCATCGGCGGCGTTGCGGTCGGAGCGTCGGCCCTTGATGGGCGCGCTTTCGTCGACCCACGCGCCGCCCGCATCGCCATAAACGCCGGTCGAAGACAGATAGCCCACCCAGCCTGCGGGGGCGAGCGCGATCGCCTCGCCATAGCGTGCGAGCACCGGGTCGTTGCCCTCGTCAGGCGGCACCGACGAAAGGATGTGCGTTGCTGATCGCAGCTCGGCCAGCACCGCTCGCTCATCGGCAAAGGCGATGCTGCCCTCGCGCCCGTCCTGTGTCGTCCCCGTCACCTCCCAGCCGCGCGCGCGCAGGCGGCCCGCCAGGTGGCTCGCCGCATAACCCATTCCGAAAATCAGCATCTGTCCCATCGCACGCCTTATTGCGCGTGCGCGCCGCGATGCCTAGATCGATCAGATGACCGATGCCTCCTCGACCCCCGCCATCCCCGTCACCATCCATCGCAGCGACTATCGCGCGCCCGATTGGTCGATCCCCGATATCGCGCTCGATTTCGCGCTGGGGATCGATGCGACGAAGGTCGGCGCGGCGCTGTCGGTCGTGCGCCAGGCTGACGCGCCCGTGCCGCTGCTGCTGCGCGGCGACGGGCTGACCCCGGCGGCGGTGCGCGTCGATGGCGAAGTGTGGAACGGCTGGCGGATGGATGGCAGCGACCTGATCGTCGATCTCGGCGAACGCAACGCGGCGACGGTGGAGGTCGATACGGTCATCGACCCCGCGTCGAACACCCAGCTTTCGGGGCTCTATGCGTCGGGCGGGCTGCTCTGCACGCAGTGCGAGGCCGAAGGCTTCCGCCGTATCACCTTCCACCCCGACCGTCCTGACGTGCTCAGCCGCTACAAGGTGCGGATGCAGGGCGACAAGGCCGCGTTCCCGATCCTGCTGTCGAATGGCAATTGCGTCGACCAGGGCGAAGAGGGAAGCGATCATTGGGCGCTGTGGGAAGACCCGTGGCCCAAACCCTCCTATCTCTTCGCGCTCGTCGCCGGCGACCTTGTCGTCAACAAGGACAGCTTCACGACGATGTCGGGGCGCGAGGTCGAACTCGGCATCTGGGTGCGGGGCGGCGATCAGGATCGCACCGGCCATGCGATGCAGGCGCTGAAGGACAGCATGGCGTGGGACGAGCGCGTCTATGGCCGCGAATATGACCTCGACCTGTTCAACATCGTCGCGGTCAGCGATTTCAACATGGGGGCGATGGAGAACAAGGGTCTCAACATCTTCAACACCCGCTACATCCTCGCCGATCCCGACACCGCGACCGACGTCGATTATGACGGCGTCGAGGGCGTCGTCGCGCATGAATATTTCCACAATTGGTCGGGGAACCGCGTCACCTGCCGCGACTGGTTCCAGCTCAGCCTGAAGGAAGGCTTCACCGTCTTTCGCGACCAGAATTTCTCGGCCGATATGGGATCGCCGCCGGTCAAGCGCATCGAGGATGTCCGCCTGCTTCGCGCCGCGCAATTTCCCGAGGATGCGGGGCCGCTCGCGCATCCGATCCGCCCCGACAGCTTCCAGGAAATCTCGAACTTCTACACCGCGACCATCTATAACAAGGGCGCCGAGATCATCCGCATGATGGCGACGATGGTCGGTCCCGAGCGTTTCCGCAACGGTACCGATCTCTATTTCGACCGCCACGACGGCGAGGCGGCGACGTGCGAGGATTTCGTCAAGGCGATCGAGGATGGCGCGGGCATCGACCTCGGCCAATTCCGCCGCTGGTACGAGCAGGCGGGAACGCCGCGGCTCAAACTGTCGCTTGCCGAAGAGGGCGGCGTCTGGTCACTCAATATCGTGCAAACGGTGCCGCCGACCCCCGGCCAGCCCGGGAAGCAGCCGATGATGATGCCGCTCCGCCTCGCCGCCTTTGCGATGGACGGCAGCAGCGATGCGCTCGCCGACACACTCGTCACGGTGACCGGTGCGACGCAGCGCATCGCGCTGGGCAAATTTGCGGCACGTCCGGCGCTGTCGGTCAATCGCGGCTTTTCGGCACCGATCATCGTCGATTTCGAGCGCGGTCCCGGTGAACTCGCGTGGCTCGCGGCGCATGACGACGATCCGTTCGCGCGCTACGAAGCGTTGCAGCAATTGATGCTCGACACGCTCGTTGCCGCGGTATCGGGCAAGACGGGCGATCATCAGGCGGTGATCGAGGCGGTCGGCCAAACGCTCACCGGAGCGGCAAGCGATCCCGCTTTCGTCGCCGAGGCGGTGCTGCTGCCAAGCGAAGCCTTTATCGGCGACCAGATGGTCACCGTCGATCCCGACGCGATCCGCCGTGAGCGGCTTGCATTGCAGGCCGCGATCGGCGCCGCGCTCGAAACGAAATGGCGCGCGATCCTTGCCGGCAGCGCGCCACCCGCGACCGACCTGTCGAGCAAGGCCAAGGGCGGCCGCCGCCTCCGCGGCGTCGCGCTCGCCTATCTCGCCGCAACGGGGGCCGGCGATGCCCCGGCGCTCGCGTTCCGCATCTTCTCCGACGCCGACGGCATGACCGAACGGCAGGCGGCGCTCGCGACGCTCGCACATGGCGACAGCGACGAACGCGTGGCGGCGCTCGACATCTTCTACCAGCGCTATCGCGACAATCCGCTCGTGCTCGACAAATGGTTCCAGGTACAGGCGTGGTCGCTGCGCGACGACACGGTCGATGCGGTGAAGGCGCTCGCGCAGCACCCCGACTTCACGCTCGCCAACCCCAATCGCGTGCGCTCGCTTTACGGCGCGCTGACGGGCAACCAGGCGGCCTTCCACCAGGCCGATGGCGCGGGCTACCGGTTGATCGCCGACCTCGTCATCGCGCTCGACCCGAAGAACCCGCAGACGTCGGCAAAAATGATCCCGCCGCTCGGCCGCTGGAAGCGCTTCGATGAAGGACGGCAGGCGCTGATGAAGGCCGAGCTAGAACGCATTCTCGCGCAGCCCGGTCTGTCGCGCGACGTGACCGAGCAGGCGTCGAAGAGCCTGCTGGGGTAAGGGCGGTTTAGGGGTGGTGAGCGGCCAATCCCTACATTCGTCATCCCGGACTTGATCCGGGATCCATGAGCGCGACGGTAGCTGTGGACCCCGGATCAAGTCCGGGGTGACGATGATAGAGAATGTCCGCAACCGGTCAAAAGCTGCCCTCTCGGCCGCCGGTCAGGCGGTCGAAAACAGCTTGGTCCCGGCGACGCCGATCACGATCAGCGCCATGAAGCCGATCTGGACCGCGTTCACCTTCTCGCCGAACCAGAATATGCCGCCGATGATGACGCCGACCGCGCCGAGGCCCGTCCAGATCGCATAGGCGGTTCCGGCCGAGATGCCGCGCATCGCGAACGCCAGCAGCGCCATGTTGAGGAAGCTCAGCGAGACGGGAACGACCGACGCCTGCCACGTGCCGAGCGTCGCAGCCCATTTCAGGCTGAGCGCCCAGATGATTTCGGTGACAACGGCGATCGCGAGGATGACCCACGCCATAGCTTGGTCCTTTCAAGTCAGCGGGCTCGAAAGGAAAGGGCGCAGCCGGAAACCCGGAAGAGGCTGCGCAGATACAGGCTGATGCGGCCGCCTTTAGGGGCGCCGGCAGGAAATGGCAATGGTCAGGGGGAAGGGCTTTAGCCCCCAATCCACCCCGTGACCTCTACCGCAACCTTGTTCGCGGCGCGGGTCAACGCCTCGCCGACGGGTTTGGATTCGACCTTGCCGCCGATCGCCTCGCGCGCTTCGAAGCGGCGCTGCGTTACCGTCTTGCCGCCCGCCGACACCAGCATCGCCTGATAGACGACGACGACCTCGTTGGTCGCGGCGTCGACGCCGAATTCCATCAACTGCCCCGCGAGCTGTTCGCCCGGCGCGGTCAGATACTGCCCTTCGTCGAGCACGACGCGCGACGTGCGCGCCGACACGGTTTCGGACACCAGCCGCTGGAACAGGCGCGAGGGTGCCTCGACCCATTGCGCGTCCTTCACATAGGTCACGCTCGATCCATCCTGCTGCACCGGGATGCGCGTCGTGCGCAGCTTTTGCGGCGCGGTCGGGATCAGGATCGTCAGCGTCGCGGCTTCGGCCGCGGTGCGCGCACCGCCCGCAGTCGGCGCCGCGTCGGCGTCGAGCGAGAGGAGGAAGGGCGGGGTCTTGCCGCCAAGGCCGATGCAGCCCGACAGCGAGACGGCGGCAACAACGACGAGCAGCGGGGCGCGGAGGCGATGGAGGGAAATGGGCATGGGGGCTCTAGTCCTCATTCTTTATAGTCGGGCAGCTTGCTGCCGCCGAGGACCGCACCGGCACCCTGCTGGTCGAGCTTGTCGGTCAAGCTGGACAGCGAGGCGGAGGTGCGGCGCAGGTCGCGGATCAGCGCATTGGCTTCGGGAATCGTCGTTTCGCTGAAGGTCTTGAGGCCGGGCCGCGCGTCGCTGATTGCACCTTCCAGCGTCGCCATCGACGCGTTGGCGGACTTCAGCGTATCGCGCAGGTTCGCCATCGCCGGGTCGACATTGCGGTCGATCGTCCCTTGCGCCGATGCCGCGAGACTGCCGATTTGTTCGGCGGCCACGCCGGTCTGCTGGATCGCGATGCGCGTGTCGGCGAGTGCCTTTTCGATCGCCGGGCCGTTGCGCGCGAGGATCGCGGTACTCGCTTCGACATTTTTGAGGATGCCCCGGATACTCGCCTGATTTTCATCGTCGGCGAGTTCGGCCAATCGTTCGCTGAGCGTCGACAGGCGCTGGAGCAATTGCGGCGCGGTATTGAGCAGTTCGCCAAGGCCGCCGACGCGCGTCGGGATGACGGGCTTGCCCGCGGGCCCCTTGTCGGCGATCGGCGGCGCGCCCTTGACCGCGCCGTCGAGCGAGATTTGCGACACGCCGGTGAAACCGACGCCCTCGAGCGCGGCGGTCGTGCCTTGCAGTACGGGGACGCCCTCATTCACTTCGATCCGGACGCGGACGAACTGCGGATCCTCGGGCCACAGCGCGATTTCGCGCACCTGACCCGCGGGGACGCCCGAGAATTGCACCTGCGCGCCCTTGTTCAGCCCGTCGACCGATTGCTTGAAGAAAATGTCATATTCGCGCTTGTCGCCGCCGCTGTCGTTCGCCAGCCAGACGACGAAAAAGGCGAGCGCCGCAGTAAAGAGGAGGACAAAAGCGCCGACGAGGACGTTGTTTGAGCGTGTTTCCATCAGCTGTTCCTATCGCGGCTTCGCGGTTTGGTTCCCGCTTGCCGCTGCACGGCCGCGTGGCCCGTTGAAATAATCCTGTATCCACGGATGCTCGGTGGCAAGCAGTTCCGGGATCGTCCCGACCGCGATCACCTTCTTTTCGGCCAGCACCGCGACGCGGTCGCAGGTTGCATAAAGCGAGTCGAGGTCGTGGGTGATGAGGAAGACGGTGAGGCCCATCGTATCGGCAAGCTCGCGGATCAGCTCGTCGAACTTCGCCGCGCCGATCGGGTCGAGCCCCGCGGTCGGTTCGTCGAGGAACAACAAGGCGGGATCGAGCGCGAGCGCGCGCGCGAGGCCGGCACGCTTGACCATGCCGCCCGACAGTTCGGCGGGATATTTGGGGCCGGCATCGGGGGGCAGGCCGACCATCGCGACCTTGTACGCCGCGATCTCGTCGAGCAGTCTTTGATCGAGCCGCGGATAATATTCGCGCAGCGGAACCTGGATATTCTCGGCAACGCTCAGTGTCGAGAAGAGCGCGCCGCCCTGGAACATCACGCCCCAGCGCCGGCGCAGGTCGCGCGATTCCTCTTCGTCGGCGATCGTGTCGAGCGTCTTGCCATAAACTTCGATCTCGCCCGCGGTCGGCGTTTGCAGTCCGATGATCGAGCGCATCAGCACCGATTTTCCGGTGCCCGATCCGCCGACGACGCCCAATATCTCGCCCGAACGGACGTCGAGGTCGAGATCCTCATGGACCACGGCGTCGCCGAACTGGTTCTTGAGCCCGCGGATGCAAATCGCCGTTTCGAACTTTTCGGGCCGCACCGCGTCGGCCGCGGCCAGCTCTTCCTTGATCTCCTGTTCGACCTCTTCGCTCATCAATTCCATCCCAGCGAAGAGAAGAAGACGGCGAACATCGCGTCGAGGACGATGACAAGGAAGATCGCGGCGACCACCGCCGATGTCGTGCGCTGCCCGACCTCCTCGGCATTCTGGCGCACCTGCATGCCTTCGTAACAGCCGGTGACGCCGATCAATATGCCGAACACGGGCGCCTTGATCAGCATGATGTAAAAATCGGTCATCGGAATGATTTCGCGCAGCCGCTGGATATAGGTGAGCGGCGGGATGTCGAGCCCGATCCAGACAAAGGCGCCGCCGCCCGCGATCGCACACAGGCTGGCGTAGAAACCGAGCAGCGGCATTGTGATCGTCGAAGCGGCGACGCGCGGCAGCACGATCGCTTCCATCGGCGAGACCCCGATCGTGCGCATCGCGTCGATCTCTTCGGTCAACTTCATCGTGCCGATCTGCGCAGCGAACGCCGAGCCCGAGCGTCCCGCGACCATGATCGCGGTCATCAGCAGGCCGAGCTCGCGGATCGAGGCGCGGCCGACGAGGTTGATCGTGAACACCTCCAGCCCGAATTGTTCGAGCTGCACCGCGCCCTGCTGCGCGATGACGATCCCGATCAGGAAGCTCATCAGGCCGATGATCGGCAGGGCGTCGACGCCGACGGTCTGGAAGCGCGTAACGACAGCATTCCACCGGAGGCGGCGGCGCGCGCGAATCTGGGTGCCCAGCGCGACGATCATCGCACCGAAGAAACCGACGATGCCCAGCAGTTCGTGCCAGATCGCGACGCTGGCGGTGCCGACCTGTTCGAGCATGCGCGCCCACGCCGGGCGGCGGTCGCGGTGGACGCGATATTCGCTCTTGTCGCTGGCGAGCGCCTCGAGCAGGCGCTGCGCTTCCTCGCTCGCGCCGACGACCTTCGCGCCATGTTCATTGACGGTCCGCGTCACGATCCAGGCGCCGACGGTATCGATGCGTTCGAGCGCCGAAAGGTCGAGCGTCGCGATCGGGCCGAGTGTTTCGAGCCGCGCCGGAACGTCACCCAGACGCGCGAGCGTCAGACGGCCAGTGAAGCGAACTTCGGCACCATCGGCACCGTCGCTATGTTCGAAATCCGCCCTGGCAACCATCGTGCGGAACATTGTCCTATTTGCCCCACGACGGCAAGTGAATCCATGGTTTAGCTTGCCGGGCCTTGGCCGCCATGCCGGGCCACACTATGGGTGAGGGATGGAAGACCCGCTGGCCACGCCGATCCCCGACTATGCGCATCGCGTCGCGATGTACGATATGGACCGGACGATAACGCGGTCAGGGACTTTCAGCGGCTTCCTCATGCATGTTGCGCAGCGGCGCCAGCAATGGCGGCTCCTGCTGCTGCCGCTGGTCGGGCTCGCGGGCGCCGCCTATTCTCTTCGCCTGATCGACCGCTCGCGGCTGAAGGCGATCAACCTCAGGCTGCTCGTCGGCAAGCGCTTTCGCCGCACCGAAATCGCGCCGCTCGCCGAAAGCTATGCCGACAAGGTCATCGCGCGCGGGCTGCACCCCGCCGCGCTCGACCAGATCGCCGCCGACCGCGAAGCGGGATACCGGCTGCTCCTCGCGACCGCGTCGTTCCACCTTTATGTCGACGCGATCGCGCGGCGGCTCGGGATCGACGATGTGCTCGCGACCCAGCTCGACGAGCCCGACGGCGCCGATCATATCCATGCGCGGTTAGCGGGCGACAATTGCTATGGCGAGGCGAAGTTCGCGCGCATCTCGGACTGGCTCGCCGCGAACGAGATCATCCGCGAGGCGGCGCACGTCCGCGCCTATTCGGACCATGTCTCCGACCATCCGATGCTGCATTTCGCCGACGAGGCGGTCGCAACGACGCCGTCGCGCAAGCTGAAATTGCTCGCGCCGCAAATGGGCTGGCAGGTCGTCGACTGGCGCGCGAGAAAGTAGCTCCCCTCCCGCAAGCGGGAGGGGAAAAAAGATCAAACCGCGTCGAGCGCCTGCGCGAAATCGGCGATCAGATCGTCGGGATCCTCGATGCCGATCGACACGCGCACCAGATTGTCGGTGATGCCGAGCGCCTTCTTGCGCTCGATGGGAACCGACAGATGCGTCATCGCCGCAGGATGGCTCGCGAGCGTTTCGGTGCCGCCGAGGCTGACCGCGAGTTTCGCGATCTTCAGCGCATCGAGGAAACGAAAGCTCTCTTCCTCGCCGCCCTTGATGAACAGCGAGAAGGTCGATCCGGCGCCGGTGCAATGGCGGTCGAAAATATCCTTCTGACGCGCATCCTGAATGAAGCCGAGATATCCAAGCCCCTCGACCTTCGGATGATCGCGCAAGAAAGTGCAGACTTTCAACGCATTCTCGCCCGCGCGGCTCATGCGCAGTTCGAGCGTTTCGAGGCTGCGCAGCAGCATCCACGCGGTATTGGGGTCGCAGATCGTGCCGATCGTGTTGCGCATCGGGCGGATGATGTTGAGCAGCTTCTGGTCGCCCGACACCCCGCCCGCGACAAGATCCGAATGGCCGCCGGCATATTTGGTGAGGCTATAGACGACGAGTTCGGCGCCCTGGCGGATCGGCTTTTGCCACAGCGGGCCGAGGAAGGTGTTGTCGATCGCGATCGGCGGCTGCTGTTCGCCGGGGAAGGCGGCGTCGCGCGCACCGCGCACCGCCTCGACATCGACGAGCGCGTTGGTCGGGTTCGCCGGGCTTTCGAGATAGACGAGCGCGACCTTGCCGCCCTTCTCATCGGCGAGCGCCTTGGCGCGTGCAAGAATGTCGTCGATTTCCTCGCGCGTCGCGCCGGCGGGAAAGTCGAGGAAGCTGACGCCGAAGCGCGACAGGATGCGCGCGATCAGCGTCTCGGTCGCGGCGTAAAGCGGGCCCGAGTGGACGATCACGTCATTCTGGCCGACGAGCGTGAGGAGCAGGGTCGCGATCGCCGACATGCCGCTGGAAAAGACGAGGCTGTCGTCGGCGCCATCCCAGACCGCGAGGCGGTCCTCGAGGATTTCCTGGTTCGGACCGTTGAAGCGCGAATAGACGAGGCCGTCGGCGGGGCCTTCGCGCTTGCCGGTGATATGTTCGAAGAAGCGCTTGCCCGCCGCCGCGCTTTCGAAGGCGAAGGTTGAGGTCAGGAAGATCGGCGGCTTCAGCGAGCCTTCGGAGAGCACGGGGTCATAGCCGAGTCCCATCATCAGCGTGGCGGGGCTGAGGTCGCGATCGCCGATTTTCCTGGTGTTCGTCTTGGGTTTGCCGCGCATGGCCATGGGGGATGCTCCTTGAGGTGTTGGAGCCCTCTATAGCACGCCGGTTTCGTTTGAAACTATATTGCGCGGCTATCGGGCACGGACCCTAGTCATCGGTGATCAGGCTGCGCTCTTTCGTTTCGGGAAGCAACAGCGTCGCGACCCCCGCCATCGCGATGACGACGGCGACGTAGAAATAGAAGACGCGTTCGATCCCGGCGTCCTTGAGCGCGAGCGCGACGATCTCGAGCGTGCCCGCGAACATCGCATTGCCGATCGCATAGGGAAGCGCGACGCCGAGTCCGCGGATATGCGCGGGAAACAGCTCGGCCTTCACCAGCGCATTGTTGGCGCTGTATCCGCTTTGCAGCGTCAGCGGGATCATGATGAGCAAGGTGGCGATATAGGGCGAGGTGACGGTTTCCAGCGTCATGAAGGTCGGCACCGCGACGATCGCGCCGCCGATCCCGAACAGCAGCAGCATCGGCTTGCGCCCGAACCGGTCGGCGAGCGCGCCGAACACCGGCTGCATCGCGGTGAACCACAGGAGCGCCGCAGCGATGATATAGGTCGCGGTCGCCTTGTCGAAGCCCACCGTATTGAACAGGAATTTCTGCATATAGCTGGTGTAGGTATAGGCCGCGAGCCCGCCGCCCGCCGACAGCATGCCGACAAGGATGCTTTCGCGGCGATGCTCTTTCCACAGCAGCTTCGCGGTCGACACCGGCCGGTCAACCGCCTGATTCTCGAACGATGGCGTTTCGGCAAGGTTGCGGCGGAGCAGATAGACGCCGAGCGCGAGCAGTGCGCCGATGACAAAGGGAATGCGCCAGCCCCAGGCGGTGAGCTCGGCTTCGGTCAGGAAGAATTGCAGCACCACCGCGACGAAGATCGCGCAAAGCTGGCCGCCGCAGAGCGTCATATATTGGAAGCTCGCCCAGAAGCCGCGATTTTCCTTGGGCGCCATTTCGGACAAATAGGTCGCGCTCGCGCCATATTCGCCGCCGAGTGACAGGCCCTGCAGCATGCGCGCGATCAGCAGGGTGGCAGGGCCGAGCAGCCCGGCGACCGCATAGGTCGGCGCGACCGCGATCAGCATCGACCCGCTGAACATCAGCGCGACCGACAGTGACAGCCCCGCCTTGCGCCCGCGCGTGTCGGCGAAGCGCCCCATCACCCACGCGCCGATCGGCCGCATGACAAAGCCGACGGCAAAGATCGCCGCCGAGTTCAGAAGCTGCGCGGTCGGGTCGGCCTGCGGGAAAAAGACCGGGGCGAAATAGATGGCGAAGGCGGCATAAGCGAACCAGTCGTACCATTCGACGAGGTTGCCCAGCGATCCGCCGACAATCGAAACCAGCCGTTTGCGCGGTATCGCGAGCGCCTTCATTCCGTCCCCCTGTTCCCTCTCTCGTCATCCCGGCGAAGGCCGGGATCCCGACCTCGCATATTATCGCACCGGCGAGATCCCGGCCTTCGCCGGGATGACGGGAGGAATTGCTACAATGCTACTTCAGCCCGATCACCGACAATTGCCTGCCATATGTGTTCTCGCCCTTGTGGCACGCGCGGCGATAGCTGAAATAGTCGTCCGCCTCGGCATAGGTGTCCTGTCCGCCGATGGCAATTCGCGTCACGCCCGCCGCGGCGAGCCGCGCCGCGACATAGGCGGCGATGTCGAACATTGCATGGCCGGGCTTGCCCGCGGCGAAAAAGCGTTCGTTCACGGGATCGTCGGCGACAAAGCGCTGCACGAAAGCTTCGTCGACCTCATAGGAGGCGCGCGCGATGCACGGGCCGATCGCGACGGCGATATGGGCGCGGCGGGCGCCGAGGCTTTCCATTGTATCGAGCGTCGCATCGGTGACCCCGGCGATCGCGCCCTTCCAGCCCGCATGCGCCGCGCCGACCACCCCGGCCTCGCGGTCGGCGAACAGCACCGGGACGCAGTCGGCGGTCAGGATGCCGAGCAATAGGCCCGGCGTGCGTGTCGCGAGCGCATCGGCCTCGGACCGCGCGGCGATGTCGGTTTCGCTATCAACGATGACGCAGCGATTACCGTGGACTTGATAGAGGCCGGTCAGCGCCGCCCCCGGAAGCACTGCATCGGCCACGCGCCGGCGGTTTTCGGCGATCAGCGCCGCATCATCACCCGAACCGAGCCCGCAGTTGAGCGAAGCGAGTTCCCCTGTCGACACCCCACCGCGGCGGCCGAAGAAGCCGTGCGGGGTGCCGTCCAGCGGCGCGGTGGTAACGAACGGCGCGGTCATAGGTCGAGCCTGAAGAAACGGTCCTCGTCGATATGATTGCCGACACGGAATTCGTTACGGCCGACGTCATAGAAACCATAGCGGCGGTAAAAGGCCTGCGCGCGGTCATTCTCGGTGAAGACGGTGAGGTAGAGGATCGACGCGCGCTCGCGTGCCCAGGCGATGCCCCATTCCATCAGTGCCACCGCGACGCCCGTACCCTTTGCGGCTTCGGCCACATAGAGTTGGTGAAGCTCGACGGCGTTGTCGGTTGGCTGCTCCTCGGGCAGCTCGAAATCGACCGGGCCCATCTTGATATAGCCAAGGATCGCACCCGCTTCGCTGCGGACCAGCGCGATGTCATGGTCGTCGCTCGCGATCTGCGCGCGCACGCGGTCGGGCGGATTCCATTCGGCGAGGAAGGTCGCGAGGTCGGCGGGGGCATAGATGGTGCCGAACGTGTGCGTGAACGATCCATTGGCGAAAGCGGCGATCGCCTCCGCATCTCCGGTCTTTGCCAATTGGATGGCGGTCATACGGCGTCTCCTGTGAATCCTGCCGGCGCGGGCCAGCCCGGTGCGGTGAAGGCCATCACCTTGAACAAATCGCCCATCGCTTGCGCGTCGACGAGGCGGTCGCGCTGGCCCTTCAATTCATCGGCGCGGTCCGGCGCGGCGGCGGTGAGCGATTGCAGCCGCGCGTCGATGCCGAGCCGTCGCAGCCAGTCGCCCTGCGTCGCCAGCGCGCTCACGGACACGCCCGCGCCTTGCGCGGCTTCGGCAAGCGCGGTGAAATCGACATGCGCGGTCAGGTCGACCTCGCCCGGATCGGCGAAGGGATCGACGAACCGGTGCGTCTTGACCGCCTGCAACGTGTCGCCAGCAGCGGGGCCGGCATAGCCATAATCGATAACGAGCATCGCGCCGCCCTGCCGCGCGAGGCGAAAGGCGCAGCGCTGCATGATCGCCACCGACACGGGCGTCGTTTCGACGATCGTGCCCTCGGGCTGGGCGCGTAGTGAAGCGGGTATGGCGTCGTCGGCCGGAATGTCACCCGCGACCGGAGCCAGCGCGCCATCGCGGCGTTCGACCATGCGTTCGCGCCAGCCATCGATGGTGCGGACATATTGGTGGATCGGCAGCGCGTCGAAAAATTCGTTCGCGACGATGAGCAGCGGCGCGTCGTCGGGCAACGCATCGACCTCGTCATGATGCTCCGCGGCGGGCAGGCGCGCATGCTGCGCCGCGCGCAGCGTCGGGCTCGTCTCGACCAGATCGATGCCCGCCGGCGTATAGCCAAGGCGCGCCATCGTCCGCAATGCATCGGAGGCGAGCGTGCCACGGCCGGGGCCAAGCTCGACATAGCGAAACGCCGGGCTGCCCGCGCGCGACCACAGGTCGGCGATCCAGACGCCGATCATCTCGCCGAACATCTGACTGATCTCGGGCGCGGTGATGAAATCGCCCGCGGCGCCAAGAGGGTCGCGCGTCGCATAATAATGGCCGTTCGCCGCCGCCATATAGTCGGCGACCGTCATTGCCCGCGCCGCCGCGATTTCGCCGATCAATTCCTGGGGTGTCGGCGGTTCGTCACGCAACGCTGTCGAGTCCGGCCACCGGCTCGATCCGCGTGCGGCGGCCCTTCGCGGTGGCGACGAGCCATATTCCGCCGATCAGCATCGGCACGGTCAGCGTCTGGCCCATCGTGAGGCCCCACGACAGCGTGCCGAGCTGGACATCGGGTTCGCGCACGAACTCGACCGCGAAGCGGCTGAGGCCATAGATGATCGCCGCCATGCCGAACAGGAAACCGGGCTTGTAACGCGCATCGGTGCGCCAGAAGAAGAAGGCGAGGATCGCCATCATCAGCACGCCCTCAAGGCCCGCTTCGTAGAGCTGGCTCGGGTGGCGCGGGTCCATCGTGCCGCTGCCCGGAAAGATGATCGCCCAAGGCACGGTCGTCGCGCGGCCCCACAGTTCGCCATTCACGAAATTGGCGAGTCGGCCGAAGAAGAGCCCGAAGGGAACGACGCAAGCAACATAGTCGCAAAAACGCAGAAAGCTCAGCTTTTCCTTGCGTGTCACATACCAGATCGCGATCAGCACGCCGATCACGCCACCATGGAGCGACATGCCGCCATCCCACAGCTTGAAGATCTCGAGCGGCTTCTGGATGTAGTTGCCGAGGTTGTAGAAGAGCACATAGCCGAGCCGGCCGCCGAGGATGATCCCGAGCATCGCATAGAAGATCATGTCGTCGGCGTGGCGCCGCGCCATCGGGGCGCCGGGCTGCGCGATCAGCCTGAGCAAATACCAGTAACCGACGAAAATCCCGGCGAGATAGGCGAGCGCATACCAGCGGATCGGCAGGCCGAAAACGCTGAACGCGATCTCGGAGTTCTCACCCATGAGATCGTGAAAGTTCACATATTGCGTTGCTTCGGCTAAGGTTGCAAAAAGAAACATATAGTCGCGCTGTCCTTCCCCAGGAGAGGCCACCCCATAAGGGGTTAGGCGAGCGAGACCAAGAGGAGAGATGAAAGATGCCATCAGCGCTCGATTTGCGCCTGGAAGCCGCCTATAATCTGATCACCGGTCCGGGCGGACCGATCCAGCTCGGGACCGTCGAACGCTTCGGCCACCAGCTTCCCTTCATCGCCAACGCGCCGACCAATCTTGCCGACTATGTTGCGTTTTTTGCCGCGCAACACGGCGATGCGACCTTCCTCGTCGAAGGCGGCGAGCGGCTGTCGTTCAGGCAGGTCTATATGGCGGCGCGGCAGGTCGCGGCGGGGCTGGTCGAGGGCTATGGCGTCCAGCGCGGCGACCGCGTCGGGCTCGCGATGCGCAACGCCAATGCATGGTGCGTTTCCTATATCGGCATTTTGATGGCGGGCGGCTGCGCAACCTTGCTCAACGGCTGGTGGCAGGGCGGCGAACTCGCCGCCGGCATCCTCGACAGCGAAGCGAAGCTCGTCATCGCCGACGTCCAGCGCGCGGCGCGGCTCGAAGAGGTCGAGCACGGCGCGAAGGTCATCACGCTCGACCTAACCCAGCCGATCGATCTCGCGATCGCCCCGATCACCGGCGCGGGCGGAAGCGCGGCGACGGTGCTGCCGACGCTGACCGGGCAGGACCTCGCGACGATCCTCTTCACCTCGGGCTCGACGGGCCAGTCGAAGGGCGCCTATTCGCGCCACGAAGCGGTGTGCCAGGCGATCTTCAACTATGTCACCCAGACCGCGAGCATCGTCCACCTGCTGACCGAAGACGGGCAGATGTCGGACATCCAGCCCGCGACTTTGATCTGCACACCCTTGTTCCACGTCACTGCCGAAATCCCGGTCTTCCTGCAAAGCTTCGCGCTGGGCCGCAAACTCGTGCTGATGCCCAAGTGGAACGCCGACGAGGCGATGCGGCTGATCCAGGACGAGGAATGCAATTATTTCGTTGGCGTCCCGCTGATGAGCTACGAGATCCTCGTCAGTCCGAACCGCAAGAACTACGACCTCTCGACGTGCAAAAGCTACGCCGGCGGCGGCGCGCCGCGTCCGCCCGAGCATGTCCGGCGGCTTGCGTCGGAAATGGGCGAAGCGAAGCCCTTGCTCGGTTACGGCCTCACCGAAACCAACGCCGTCGGCTGCGGCATCATCAACGAAAATTATGTCGCCAAGCCGATGTCGACCGGCCCCGCGTCGAAGCCGCTCGTCGATCTTGCGATCCTCGACGACAATGGCGAGCCCGTCTCGCAGGGCGGCGTCGGCGAGGTCTGCATCCGTTCGGTGTGCAATTTCGAGGGCTATTGGAACAATGAGGCGGCGACCAAGGCGGCCTTCTTCGACAATGGCTATTTCCGTTCAGGCGACCTCGGCTATCTCGACGAGGACGGCTATCTGTTCATCGTCGACCGCAAGAAGGACATCATCATCCGCGGCGGCGAAAATATCAGCTGTCAGGAAGTCGAAGCCGCGATCTACGAACATGCCGAGGTCAATGAATGCGCCGTGTTCGGCCTGCCCGACGAGCGGCTGGGCGAATGCGTCGGCGCGGTCGTGTGGACGAAGCCGGGCAGCAGCGTGACCGCCGACGATCTGGTTTCCTTTCTCAGCACGCGGCTCGCGCCGTACAAGGTGCCGTGCCAGATCTGGATGTCGAACGACGCGCTGCCTAAGCTTGGCAGCGAAAAGATCGACAAGGTCAGCTTGCGGAGCCACTATCGCGAGGAATATGCAGCGAAGGCCGTCGCGTAACCGGAAGCAGAAAAGGAGCGAACCGGGATCATGGCCGAGGCTGAAACTCCCGTCGCTCCCACCCAGACGGAGCCGGTGCGCGTCTATCGCCACCGGTTGCCCGCGCGCATCTGGCATTGGGTGAATGCCGTCACTCTGCTCGTCCTGTTGATGAGCGGGCTGATGATCTTCAACGCGCACCCGCGGCTCTATTGGGGCGAATATGGCGCGAATTTCGACCGCGCGTGGCTGGTGATTGGCTCGACGCCCGACAGCGGCTATTTGCGCATCGGCGACTACCGGGTCGAGACGACGGGCGTGCTCGGCCGCTGGACCGATGCGAAGGGCGCGGAAAAAACCTGGGCCTTTCCGGGCTGGGCGACGATCCCGACGAGCTACAGTCTCGCCGACGGGCGGCGCTGGCATCTGCTGTTCGCGTGGCTGCTGTCGATCGGGCTGACGCTCTACATGCTTTGGACGCTGATCGGCGGGCATTTGCGCAAGGATCTGCACATCCGCCGCGCCGAATGGTCGCCGCGCCATATCTGGCACGATGTGAAGGCGCATGCGCGGCTGCGTTTTCCACGCGGTGAGGCGGCGGCGCGTTACGGTATTCTGCAAAAGCTCAGTTACATCGGCGTGATTTTCGTTGCGCTGCCGCTGATGATCGCAACAGGCCTCACCATGTCGCCCGGAATGAACGCCACGTGGCCTTGGTTGCTCGACGTTTTCGGCGGGCGGCAGTCGGCGCGCTCGATCCATTTCATTACCGCCTGGGCGCTCGTCGTCTTTTTCCTCGTCCATATCGCGATGGTGCTGCTCGCGGGGCCGGTCAATGAAGTGCGCTCGATGGTCACCGGCTGGTTCCGCCTGCCGCCCGAGCGCGAGGAGGGCGCATGAGCGAGATCGTCCTGCCGCGACGCCAGTTGATCGCGCGCGCCGGCGGACTCGTCGCCGCGGCGGGCGCGCTGCCGCTGCTCTCGGGATGCGATGCGATCAACGACGCGCCCGCGGTGCGCAAGATCTTGTCGATGGGCGAGGAGATGAACCGCGCCAGCCAGCGCGCACTGATCGACCGGAATACGCTCGCGCGCGAATTCAGCCCAGCCGACCTGTCGCCCTATTTTCGTCCCAACGGCACGCGCCTGCCCGCGGGCGCCGCCTATGCCGCGCATGCCGCGAGCGCCTTTGCCGACTGGCGCGTCAAGGTGACCGGGCTCGTCACGCGCCCGCTGGCGCTATCGATGGTCGATATCCGCGCGATGCCGCAGCGCACGCAGATCACGCGCCACGACTGCGTCGAGGGGTGGAGCGCGATCGGGCAGTGGACCGGCGTTCCGCTCGCGCGCATCCTCGCCGCGGCCGGCGTGCGCGACAGTGCTCGCTATATCGTCTTTCGCTGCGCCGACCGGCTCGGCGATGCGCTCTATTATGAAAGTTGCGACCTGGTCGACGCGCTGCATCCGCAGACGATCATGGCGTGGGCGCTCAACGGCAAGATATTGCCGATCGCGAACGGCGCGCCGCTGCGCCTGCGCATCGAGCGCCAGCTCGGCTACAAGCATGCCAAATATGTGAATGCGATCGAGGCGGTCGCCAGCCTCGACCAGATCGGTGCGGGCAAGGGCGGCTATTGGGAAGACCGAATCGATTATGAATGGTATGCCGGGATCTGACGGCAACCATTTGGGACGATGGAGGTTTTTGGCGTTGCAGACATGTCGATCCTGAGTCCTTTTCTTTCCCGCGTGGTGCGTCAGGGGCGACTGACGGTCATAGCACCCGATGGCGCCGAAGAGCATTTTGGAACACCCGCACCGGGATTTCCCGAGCTCACCCTGCGCTTCGCGACGCGCGCCGGGATGCGCCGCATCGTCCTGGACCCGCGGCTTGGCGCTGCCGAATCCTTCATGGACGGCGACATGCGGATCGAGGGCGGCGACATCATGGACCTCATCGGCCTGATCCGCATGAACACGCCATGGGACCGCGGCGCGACGCTCAAGGACAAAACGTGGCTGGGCCGGCGCGCCGATTGGGTGAAGACGCGGCTCGGTTCGATCAACCGCCAGCGCCAGTCGCGCGCCCACGTCAGGCATCACTACGACATCGGCAACGACCTCTACCGCCTCTTCCTCGACGCCGACATGCAATATAGCTGCGCTTATTGGCCGCGGCCCGACATGACGCTGGAGGAAGCGCAGGTCGCGAAGAAGGCGCATATCGCGGCGAAGCTCGCGCTCGGGCCGGGGCAGCGCATTCTCGACATCGGTTGCGGCTGGGGCGGGATGGCGATCACGCTGGCGAAGCTCGAGCAGGTCGAGGTGCTCGGGATCACGCTATCGGAGGAGCAGTTCGCGCTCGCGCGCCAGCGTGCCGAAGCGGCGGGGGTTGCCGACCGCGTCAAATTCGAACTGATCGACTATCGCGACCTTGCAGCGCGCGAGGCCGGAAAGTTCGACCGCATCGTCTCGGTCGGCATGTTCGAACATGTCGGCGCGCCTAATTTTGAGCGCTTTTTCCGCGCCGCCGCCAACCTGATGACCGCCGACGGGGTGATGCTGCTCCATACAATCGGACGCTTCGGAAGGCCGGGCGCGACCGACGCCTTCACGCGCAAATACATCTTCCCCGGCGGTTATATCCCCGCGCTCAGCGAGACGCTGGCGGCGAGCGAGAAGAGCCGGCTGATCGTCACCGATATCGAGACGCTGCGCCTGCATTACGCGCTGACGCTGCGCCAATGGTACGCGCGGACGCTCGCGCACGAGGCCGAAATCGTCGCCATGATGGGCGAGCGTTTCTTTCGCATGTGGACCTTCTACCTCGCGGGTGCGACGTCGGTCTTCGAAAGCGGCGGGATGGGCAACTACCAGATCCAGTTCGCGCGCAGCCGCCACGCGCTGCCATTGACGCGCGACTATATGGCCGAGGCGGAAGGGCGTTACGTCTAGGCTGGATAGCGCTCGTTCATGACGTCCCAGCTCAGCACGACGAGCTTTTCGAGCACGTCCAGGTCCACGTCGGCGAGCTTGTTGATGTAGAGGCAGGACTTGCCGTTCTTGTACTTACCGAGCTGGGCGAGCAGCGCGTCGGCCTCGGGCTGACGCTTCTCGTAATGGCCCATCAGATAGAGCGTCATCGCAGTCTTGCGGGGCGAGAAGCCGGCGCGGCACATCGTCCCCGAGTGGCCGCTGTCGTAGAGATAATCATAGCTGCCATAGCCGATGATCGACGGTCCCCACATTTTCGGATCGAGGCCGGTTACGCGGCGGTGCATCGCATCGATAATCGCGGCCTCCTCGCGGCGACGCGCTTCGGGGACGGTCGCGATGAAATCGGCGACGGTCACTTCGGTGGCTTTGGTCTTGATCTCGGCTTTGCCCATGACCTGTCTCCCTGATGCGAAGATAGCGATTTTGGTGGAGCAAGCCAATCCGGCGGTGCCGCGCAGGGATCTGCCACGATACGGGTTGCGGCGACAATCTACTTCATTCAGGAAGCATCACAGCTTTCGCGCGTAGCGTGCTCGCCGTTTAGTACGACCTCGACCGAAATCGCGCAAATGCGACAGGAGAAGATGGATGGCCCGCGTCCCGAATCTGAAAAATCTGGGTAAGTTCGAGAATATATTCTTGCTTGGCTTTCGGCTGCTTGTCGGAATTTTTCTGATCTACGGAACCTGGGATAATATCTCCAGCGCCGCGCGAATGGCGGAGTTCGCAGCGTTTCTGAAATCGAACGGATTCATCTTGCCGAATATCATGGCACCCTTGTCGGTCTGGGCACAGTTTCTTTGTGGCGTGGCATTTTGTGCGGGTGTTCTTGTGCGTTGGGCGGGTCTTGTCTGCGCATTCAATTTCCTGGTCGCCATTGTCATGGTGGACGGCGCCGCAGGGATCCGCGCCAGCTTTCCGAGCGCGATGCTGATCGCATTCGGGCTTTACATTGCGGCGCGCGGCGCGGGTTCGCTCGCGTTGCAGCGCAGTTAGGCCAGTAATAGAAAAGCCGATCAGCGGTGCCGCGTCGCGATCTGCTGTGCGAGTGCCGCAATACGGCGGCGAAAGCTCTCCGGCGCGAGTAACTCGACCTCGGCGCCGAGCGCGAGCATGTCGCGTGCGCCATGGTCGCTGTCCTCGACCTGCATCGTCAACTCGCGCCAGCCGTCGGCGGCGGCTATTCCCGCCCCCGCGACCGCCTCGGCGCCGCGCGGCGACTGCGCGGCGAGCCGTTTGCAGCCATCGGGCGAGGCGCGGAGGGTCGCGGTCGCCCCGAACAGCTCGGCCTCGAACCGCGCCTGTTCGGCCTGCCACCAGCTTGCGAGATGGAAATCGGCGGGGCGCTCGAAGGGCGTGTCGCCGATCGTCAGCGCATCGATATTCGCGATCCGGAAGATGCGGATCGTTCCGCCGCCGCGCGCCGCGAGATACCAGATGCCGGCTTTCAGCACGAGGCCGAGCGGCTCGACGGTCCAGTCGCGCACGCCCCACCAACTTTCGTAGCGCATCGACAAAAGCCGTTCGTCGAGCACCGCGCGCGCGATCGCGGGAAGGTGCGGCAAGGCTTCGCCGCCGCGATACCAGTCGACTGCGTCGAGGTGGAAGCGCGCCGCCATCCGGTCGGCGAGCGCGCCGCCGCCGCCGGGAAGCGCGACGAGCAATTTGTTGCGCGCGGCGCTTGTCGCGGCGCCGATTCCCAATTCGGCGGCCGGACCGGGCAGGCCGATCATCGCCATCGCCTCGGCCTCGCCGGCCGACAGCCCGGTGAGGCGCGTGCGATAGCCGTCCAGCAGCTCGAAGCCGCCGCCGGGTCCGCGGTCGCCATAGACGGGCACACCCGCCGCCGAGAGTGCGTCGATATCGCGGTAGATCGTGCGTTCGGACACTTCGAACTCGGCGGCGAGATCGGCCGCGGTCAGCCGCCCGCGCAATTGCAGCAGCATCAGGATCGAGAGGAGACGGCTCGCGCGCATTTTTTTGCTGTAGCAGAAAATAGCTGACAGAAAATGTCAGGATAGGGCGCGTAGGGCAAATGGG
This sequence comes from Sphingopyxis sp. MSC1_008, assembly GCF_023197165.1. Taxonomy (GTDB): domain Bacteria; phylum Pseudomonadota; class Alphaproteobacteria; order Sphingomonadales; family Sphingomonadaceae; genus Sphingopyxis. Next base: position 354,075 of record NZ_JALPRD010000004.1, on the reverse strand, counting down.
TCACGAAGGGAGCAAGTTATGACCCAGATCGAACGACGCACCATCATCGCGCTTTCCGCAGGAGCCCTTATGTCCAGCCTCACCCCCATTGCCGTCGCCGCCGCGATCAACCCCGCCCCCGTAGGCAAGCCCGGCGATTTCGATTTCCTCACCGGCGAATGGCGCATCCGCAACAAATTCCGCGAAGGCGAAAAGTGGATCGAATTCTCCGCCGAAGCCACCGTCGTCGGCATTCTCGGCGGCATAGCGAGCGTCGAGGAACTGCGCATCCCGGCGCGCGGCTTTTCGGGTATGGGGCTGCGCCTGCTCGACGTCGAAAAGAAAATCTGGTCCGATCATTTCGTCAACGCCAAGTCGGGGGTCGTCGCGGTGCCGGGCCAACTCGGCGTCTTCGAAGACGGCGCCGGCACGTTCCTGTCCGAAGGCGAGGGCGGCGCCGACGGAAATGGGAGCCCCGAACTCTATCGCGGCGTGTGGGACCGGATCACGCCGAAAAGCTGCCGCTGGTTCCAGGGCACATCGCGCGACGGCGGCAGGACGTGGGACGACAATTGGTTTATGGACTGGACGCGCGTGGGCTGAGACGGCCAAGCCGGTTGCACCTTTGGCGGCGGACTGCTAGCCGCGCCCGCGTCTTTCCCTCGCCAAAGGTGCCATCATGTCCGAGTCCTTCAAGCGCGTCGTCCTCGCCTATTCGGGCGGCCTCGATACCAGCGTCATCCTGAAGTGGCTGCAGGTCACCTATGGCTGCGAGGTCGTGACCTTCACCGCCGACCTGGGGCAGGGCGAAGAGATTGAGCCTGCGCGTGCCAAGGCCGAGCTGATGGGCGTGAAGCCCGAGCATATCTACATCGACGACGTGCGCGAAGAGTTCGTCCGCGACTTCGTTTTCCCGATGATGCGCGCCAATGCGCGCTACGAGGGCGACTATCTGCTCGGCACCTCGATCGCGCGCCCGCTGATTTCGAAGCGTCTGATCGAGATCGCCAGGGAAGTTGGCGCCGATGCGGTCGCGCATGGCGCGACGGGCAAGGGCAATGATCAGGTACGTTTCGAGCTCAGCGCCTATGCGCTCAACCCCGACATCAAGGTGATCGCGCCGTGGCGCGAATGGGATCTCACCAGCCGCACCGCGCTGATCGACTTCGCCGAAAAGAATCAGATTCCGGTGCCGAAGGACAAGCGCGGCGAAAGCCCGTTCAGCACCGACGCCAATCTCCTGCACACCTCGTCCGAAGGCAAGGTGCTTGAGGATCCGTGGGAAGAGACCCCCGACTATGTCTATTCGCGCACGGTGAACCCCGAGGATGCGCCCGACACCCCCGAATATATCACGATCGATTTCGAGCGCGGCGACGGCGTCGCGCTGAACGGGCAGGCGATGTCGCCCGCGACGTTGCTCGCGGCATTGAATGACCTCGGCCGCAAGCATGGCATCGGCCGCCTCGATCTCGTCGAGAACCGCTTCGTCGGCATGAAGTCGCGCGGTATGTACGAGACGCCGGGCGGCGAAATCTACGCGCGTGCCCACCGCGGCATCGAAAGCATCACGCTCGACCGCGGCGCGGCGCACCTCAAGGACGAGCTGATGCCGAAATATGCCGAGCTCATCTACAACGGCTTCTGGTTCGCGCCCGAGCGCGAAATGCTGCAGGCGGCGATCGACCACAGCCAGGCCAATGTCACCGGCACCGTCCGCCTCAAGCTTTACAAGGGCAATGCCAGCGTCGTCGGCCGCAAGTCGCCGCTCAGCCTCTACAGCGAACGCCATGTGACCTTCGAGGACGATGCCGGCGCCTATGACCAAAAGGATGCGGCAGGCTTCATCAAATTGAACGCCTTGCGCTTGAAATTGCTCGCGAAACAGGGTCAATAAGGGGGCCGGGCACGGACCCGGCTTCGACAGGAGCCTTGGTCTATGTTCTCGCTTTTGCTGGCCGCTGCCAGCCTGACCCCTGCGTTCAATGACGCCTCGTACGTTGATCTCGGCTATGTGAACCGCACGGCGGGCGAATGTATCGCGCGCTTTGGCGTGGGCTCGATCGAGATTCGTCAGGCGTTCAACGAAGCCGACCGTACGATGATCAATGTCGCGATCGTCACCGGCAAGCCGACGCGCGCGCTGCCTGTGGGCGCGAAGCTGTGGGCGAAGTCGAGCTATGGTCCCGCGTGGCGCGCCGTCGTGATCGAATCCTCGCCGCAGCGGCTTCGTTTCGTGGCGCACAATCGTTTCGTCGGCGACCTGTTCAGCGAAGACTCGCTGACGATCGCACTTCACGAGCGGCTCGATGCGGGCGATGCGGTGCTCGTGGACACGGGGTCGGACACCGCCGGTTTCCGCGAAAAGCTCGCTTCGGCATTCGACTGTTCGGACAGCCTCGGCATCTGATTTTGGCGCCGATGACCGGCGACGCGGCGCCGGGCAGAAAATTGGTGGCGCCCGCGGGCGATCGTCGGCACATTCGGTAGCATGCGCTTCTTCGACTTCTCATCGTGGCAAAGCATCGGAACGACGCTGCTCGGCCTAGCGCTCGTCACGCTGATCGGCGTCGGCATCCGGCTGATGGTGATGATGACGATCCAGCAGCGCCGCGAGAGGATGAACCGCCAGATCAACGAGCGGCTGCGCACGCTGATGGCTGCGTACAAGGCGCTTGGCGGGTCGTTCACGGGCGATCTGATGGTCGATCCGCGCCATCTTCGCGACATCAGGCGTCAGGCGAGCGAGCCGAAAGCCGAGCCCGTGATCGACCTGTCGGACGAGGCGGCGGCGGAGGATGACGAACCCGGCGAATCGGATCGGCCGCGCCGCATCCGCGACGCCGTCGAGGCCGCGCTTTCCGACATCATCCTGCTCGGCACCGAGACGCAGGTGCGGCTCGCTAGCCGCGCGGCGCAGGAACTCGCCGACGGGCGTCCGGTGCATGTCCATGACCTTGTCATTGAACTGCGCGATTTCATCCGCAAGGCGCTCGACCTCGATCCGGTTCCCGCCGACGTTATCATCCCCGCGCAGGGTCCGACGCGTCCGTCGGGTAGCGGCGGAAAGGGTGGCGGTCGTAGCAGTGAGGCGCGAGGCGGCGCTGGCGGGGGGCGCGGCGGCGGCGGCGGCATGGGCATGGCGGGCGGCCTCGGTGTCGCCGGCGGCGCCAGCCTCGCGCGCGGATCGACACCCGAAGAGGCCGCAGACGGTTCCGGTGAAGCGCAACAGAAATGAGGGGTTAGCAAGCGGCCCGCACCTGCGCTAAGGCGCGGTCCATGACTGCGACCCGCTTTTTCTCCGACAATGCCGCGACCGTCCATCCCGTGGTGATGGAGGCGATGGCGGCCGCCAATCAGGTCGACACCGCCTATGACGGCGATGCGCTCAGTCAGTCGCTCGACGCGACATTCTCGGAGCTTTTCGAGACGACATGCGAAGTCGTCTGGATTCCGACCGGAACCGCGGCGAACAGCATCATCCTCGCGCATTTCGTGCGGCCGTGGCAGGGCATCCTCTGTTACGAGGAATCGCATATCGAAGTCGACGAATGCGGCGCACCGACTTTTTATTCGGGCGGCGCCAAGCTGATGCCGCTCCCCGGACGCGGCGCCAAGATCGATACCGAAGCGCTGAAAGCCCGCATCGCCGGGATCCGCAAGGACGTGCATCAGGTCCAGCCGGCGGCGGTCAGCATCACCAACGCGACCGAATATGGCCTTGCCTGGCGCGCGGAAGAAATCGGCGCGATCAGCGAGATCGCCAAGGGCGCCGGTATGAAACTCCACATGGATGGCGCGCGCTTCGCCAATGCCGTTGCCTTCCTCGGCTGCGCGCCCGCCGATGTCACCTGGCGCGCCGGGGTCGATGCGCTGTCGTTCGGCTTCACCAAAAATGGCGCGATGATGGCCGAGGCGATCGTCTTTTTCGGCGGCAGCGGCGGGCCGGGCGTGCGCGAACTCAAGAAGCGCGGCGGGCATCTGCTCAGCAAGGGGCGCTTCGTCGCGGCACAGATCCGCGCGATGCTCACGAACGACTTGTGGCTTGCCAACGCGCGCGCCGCCAATGCCGGCGCGGCAAAGCTCGCGGCGGCGTGCGGCGGCCGGTTGATGCATCCGGTCGAGGCGAACGAGCTGTTCGTGCGCCTGACCGCCGAGGAAGCCGCAAAGCTGCGCGGTGCCGGGTTCGACTTCTACGACTGGGGCGAGGGCGCGGCTCGCCTCGTCGTCAGCTGGGATCAGGATGCGGAGGCGGTCGCACCGCTGGCGGCCGCGATCGGCGCATTATGAATAGCGAGCAGCCACCCACGCTGCTCAGCCCGCGCGTCCTGCTGCCTTTCATGCTGGTGACCTTGATCTGGGGATCGACCTGGATCGTCATCAAGGGACAGCTCGGCATCGTCCCGCCAAGCTGGTCGGTATCTTATCGCTTCGCGGTCGCCGCGATCGCGATGTTCGCTTTTGCCATCATACGTCGCGAGCGGTTGTGGCTCGAGCCCAAGGCGATGCTCTTTGCGGTCGCGCTCGGCATCGCGCAGTTCACCTTCAACTTCAACTTCGTCTACCGCGCCGAGCAGCATATCACCTCGGGGCTCGTTGCGGTGCTGTTCGCGCTGCTGATCGTGCCCAACACCCTGCTCGGCCGCGCTTTCCTCAAGACCCCGCTCGAAGGGCGTTTCCTTGCGGGGGCGGGGATCGCGATCGTCGGCGTGGGCCTCATGATCCTCCACGAATATCGCGCCGCCGCGGTCGGCGCGGGCGAGGTGCTGCTCGGTACGGTACTGACGCTCGCCGGGGTGATGAGCGCGTCGACCGCCAACGTCATGCAGGGAACGCGCATCGCGCGCGCGCAGTCGATGGTGGTGATGATCGCGTGGGCGATGCTGTTCGGTGCGCTCGCCGATGGCAGCTATGCGTGGATCACCACCGGCCCGCCGGTAATCGAGCCGACCGCGACGTACATCGGCGGCGTCCTCTATCTTGGCGTGATCGCGAGCGCAGTGACTTTCCCGCTCTATTTCAATATCATCCGTGCGGTCGGGCCGGGGCAGGCGGCGTGGTCGAGCGTGCTGATTCCGATCATCGCGATGGGCTTTTCGACCGCATTCGAGGATTACCGCTGGGCGACGCTGTCGATCGCGGGCGGCGTCGTCGCGCTGATCGGGCTGGTGATCGCGGTCGCAAAACGGCCCGAACGGCCGTCGGTCAGCGGCAACATGGTTTCCGTGCCCGTCGAGCCCGAGAGCTAGTTGCCATTGCTGTGTTATTTTTATAACACGGCTTTATGAAACATCTCATCGGCACCCTTTGTCTTCTCGCTACGCTTCCGGCAACGCCGGCCCTTGCGCAGACCGTCTGCACGCCCGGGACCTATGCCGCCCCCGACGGCGATTTCGTCGTGCTGGTGAAGTCGCCGGCGGTCGCGGCGCCCGGGCTGCGCTATCTGTTTCGCGACGGCCGCCGCGGCGCGACCACCGATGCGGGCGTCCCCCTGACGTGCGGGACCAGCGACGTTTCCGTCGGCGGCAAACAATGGCAGCCCGTCGCCTTTCGCGAGACGCAAGCGACCTTCGACAGCGTCGGCACGAAGATGACCGGTGTGCTGATCGAGCCGCCGGGCGCGCCCGACGCCAAGCGCCCGCTCGTCGTGATGGTGCATGGGTCCGAACGCACCTCGCCGATCGGGGGCGTCTATGGCTATGCGATGGCGGCGCAGGGGATTTCGGTGTTCGTCTATGACAAGCGCGGCACCGGCGGCTCCGAAGGCGAATATACGCAGAATTTCGAACTGCTCGCCGAGGATGCGGCGCACGCGCTCGATCAGGCGCGCGGGATGGCGGCGGGGCGTTACGGGCGTGCGGGTTTCTTCGGCGGCAGCCAGGGTGGCTGGGTCGCCCCGCTCGCCGCGACACGGACCAAGGCCGATTTCGTAGAGGTCGGCTTCGGCCTTGTTGCCTCGCCGATCGAGGAAGATCGCGAGCAGATGGTGTCCGAAGTGCGCGCCGCGGGTCTGGGCGAGGATGCGGTCGCGCTGATCAACCGCCTGTCGCAAGCGACCGCGGGATTGCTGCTGTCCGATTTTCGCGACGGCTATGACGCGCTCGACGCGGTGCGGCGCGAGATGGCAGACAAGCCATGGGCCGCAAAGATCACCGGAGAATATAGCGGGACCATGGCGCGGATGACCGACGATGAACTACGTCGGATCGGCCGTGCGCGTTTCGACAATCTGGAGGTGCTGTGGGATTATGACGCGGTCGCTGCACTGAAAAAGCTCGAGACACCGCTACTTTGGGTGCTCGCCGGCGAGGATCGCGAGGCGCCGATCGAGACGACGCGCGGGGCGCTGCTCGGGCTCGTCCAGGCGGGCAAGCCGATCGACGTCTACCTCTTCCCCAACACCGACCACGGCATATACGAATTTACGACGAACGCCGACGGGTCGCGCACCGTTACGCGCATCGCCGACGGCTATCTGAAATTGCTCGGCGACTGGATCAAACGCGACGTGCGCGGCGCCTACGGCCGCGCCGAACGCCTGACTACCCCGCGCTGATCCGTTCGATATCGGCGCCGACCGCCTGCAATTTTTCCTCGAGCCGCTCATAACCGCGGTCGAGGTGATAGACGCGGTTGACCTCGGTCGTGCCCTCGGCGGCGAGGCCCGCGATGATCAGGCTCATCGAGGCGCGCAGGTCGGTCGCCATCACCGGCGCGCCGATCAGCTTGTCGACCCCGCGCACCACCGCGCTGCGGCTGCGGACATCGATGTCGCAGCCCATGCGCGCCAGCTCGGGCACATGCATATAGCGGTTCTCGAAAATCGTTTCGGTGAACAGCGAGGCGCCCTTGCCAAGCGTCGCCATCGCCATGAACTGCGCCTGCATGTCGGTCGCGAAGCCGGGGTAGGGCGCGGTCGACAGGGTGACGGGTTCGGCGCGGCCCGACATGGCGACGCGGATGCCGCCCTTCGTTTCCTCGACCGTTGCGCCTGCCTGGCGCAGCGCCGCCAGCGTCGCGTCCATCTCGTCGGCCTTCGCGCCGACCAGTTCGACATCGCCCTCGGTAATCACCGCGGCGCAGGCGTAGCTGCCCGCCTCGATGCGGTCGGCCATCACGCGATAGGTCGCGCCGTGCAGCCGGTCGACACCCTCGATCGTCAGCGTCTCGGTGCCGATGCCGTCGATATGCGCGCCCATCGCGACGAGGCAGTTGCACAGGTCGACGATTTCGGGTTCGCGCGCGGCATTCTCGAGCACGCAGGTGCCCTTGGCGAGCGAGGCCGCCATCAGCGCGTTTTCGGTCGCGCCGACCGACACGACGGGGAAGGTGAACTTGCCGCCCGCGAGGCGCCCGCCGGGGGCAACGGCTTTTACATAGCCCGAGGTCAGCTCGATTTCGGCGCCAAAGGCTTCGAGGGCTTTGAGGTGGAGGTCGATCGGACGGTTGCCGATCGCGCAGCCGCCGGGCAGCGACACCGTCGCCTCGCCCGCGCGTGCAAGCAGCGGGCCGAGTACGAGGATCGACGCGCGCATCTTGCGTACGATGTCATAGGGCGCGACGGTCGAGGTCAGCGTCGTCGTGCGCGCGGTCATCACGCGGCCGAAATCCTCCGGCCGCGATCCCTCGATCGTCGTCGAGCAGCCGAGCTGGTTGAGCAGGTGCCCAAAGCCGTCGACGTCGGCGAGCCGCGGCAGGTTGCGTAGCGTCAGCGGCTCGTCGGTGAGCAGCGCGCAGGGCAGCAAAGTGAGCGCCGCATTCTTGGCGCCAGAGATGGGGATTCGGCCCTTGAGTCGCTGGCCGCCGCGAATGACGATTTGATCCATCGGCTGTCTTTAGCGCATGCGCATGCGCGCGCAAGCGGCACCGGGCAGGCGATTGTGGAAGATAAGCGGCGGCGGCCCTGGCTCGCCTGTTGCGGCGGCGCGATCCGGGGCGAAAGCCAATAGATCCGGCGGAACAGGCGAAGTCGTCACCATGGTTAAGTCGTTCCTGATGACAACGGGCTTTCGCCGTGGCGTTCCGGTCCGAAATATGAAACTATTCAGGTCAATATTCGGGTCGAAAAGGGCAGCGGTAAACGGAAACGACTTTTCACAGGGGAGTAAGGTCATGCGGAATAATATCGTCACGATCGTCACTACGGCCACATTGATCGCCAGCCAGCTTGCCGTCCCCGCCCTGCCGCAAGCAACGACCTTGCCCTATCCACCGCCAGGCGGGCCTCAGATTCAGCCGCCGCGCCCCGGGAACGGCTATGGCTATCAGGGAACGATCCGCTGCGAATCGCGGAACAACCAGATGCAGCGCTGCAATGTCCGCACTGGCAATCGCGTCGACCTGCAGCGCGTGATCGGCGGACGCTGTTCGAAGGGGCGCGACTGGGGTTTCACCGCCAACCAGATCTGGGTGTCGGGCGGCTGCCGCGCCGAATTTGCCTATGGCTATGCCAATGACGGCGGCTATCCGACCCCGCTGCCGCAGCCGGTCGATGATTATGCGGGCACGCTGCGCTGCGAGTCGCGCAGCAATCGCTACGAACAGTGCAACGTTCGGACCAACGACAGGGTCGAGTTGCTGCGCAGGCTCGGCGGCAAGTGCAATGCTGGGCGCCAATGGGGTTATACCGGCGATTATGTCTGGGTGGACAAGGGCTGCCGCGCCGAGTTCGGCTATGGCTACCGCAATGTCCGTCCGCCCGAAAAAGACAAGGACAAGGGGCCGAGCACCGGGCTGATCATCGGCGGCATTGTCGTTGCGGGCGGACTGATCGCCCTGCTGGCGAGCCAGAAGAAAAAGAAGGCGGCGACCGAGCAGACGACGACGCCCGGGGATACGGCAACGCCGACCTATCCCGCGGGTCCGCCGGCAACGCTGAGCGCCAACCTTTCGGCCTTGCCGAGCGCGGCGCGGCCGTCGGTACAGAATTGCATGACCGATGCGGCGCGGCAGATCGGCGTTACCGGCGGCACCCGACTGTCGTACGACAAGCTGATCTCGCTCGAACAGGGTAATGGCGGTTGGCGCATCCGTGCGACGATGACCGCGACCTATCCCGACGGCGCGAAGCAGATCGAAATGTATTGCCGTGCGACGCCGAGCGACATCATCCAGCTCGACTTCACCTAGACAGGAAGCGGGCGTCCGCTATCCGGGGGGCGATTTTCGGGTGAAGGCGGGACGCGCGTGATGATGAAGGAAGGCGGGCCCGTCGCGGCAATCTGGTCGCGGGCCTATCCGCTGCTGACGGTGACGGCGCTGTTCTGGGCCGGCAATTCGATCGTCGGCCGCGCCGCGCGCGATCTGGTGCCGCCCGCCGCCTTGTCTTTCTGGCGCTGGACCTTCGCGCTTTTACTGTTGTTGCCGCTCGCCTGGCCGCATCTCAGGCGCGACTGGCCCATCTTGCGCGCGAACTGGCCGATCGTCGCGCTGCTCGGCGCATTGGCGATCGGGTCGTTCAACATCCTGCTCTACACCGGCCTGCAGAGTACCACCGCGCTCAACTCGATGCTGATCCAGTCGGCGCTGCCGGCGCTGGTTCTCGTCGTGGGCGCATTGGTGATGGGCGACCGCACCACCCCGCGCCAGATCGCGGGCGTGCTGATTTCGCTCACCGGCGTGCTGGCGATCATCGCGCGCGGCGATCCGGCGATGCTGTGGGGGTTACAGCTCAACATCGGCGATGCGATCATCGGCGGTGCGGTGCTGCTCTGGGCGCTTTACTCGGTGCTGCTGCGGCGCCGGCCGGCGGTTCATCCGTTAAGCTTCCTCGCGGCCTCGATGGTCGTCGGCATCGCTGTGATCGTACCCTTTTACGCGCATGAGCTGTGGTCGGGCCGGCTGATCGTTCCGGCGACGGGCAGCGCGCTCGCCATCGCCTATGTCTCGATCTTTCCGTCGTTCCTCGCCTACCTCTTCTTCAATCGCGGGGTCGAGTTGATCGGCTCGGCGGCGACGGGGCAATATATGAATGTGATGCCGCTGATGGGCGCGGGGCTCGCGATGCTGTTCCTCGGCGAAGTGCTGTACCTGTTCCACATCGTCGGGCTGGCGCTGATCGTCGCCGGGATATTGGTCGCCGGGCGACCGTCGCTGCCCGCGGCCCAGGCTTAAGCCAGCGCCTCTTCGACCTGCGCCAGCCGGTCCTTTCCGAAAAACATCTCGCTGCCGACGAAGAAAGTCGGGATGCCGAACGCACCGCGCGCGACTGCGGCTTCGGTGTTGGCGATCAGCTTGGCCTTGATTTCGGGCTCGTGCGTGCGCGCGAGGAGCGCGGGACCGTCGAAGCCGTTTGCCGAAAGGAAGGTCGCGATCACGTCCGGGTCGTCCATCTTCAGGCCATCTTCCCACATCGCGCGATTCACCGCGTCGACATAATCGTCGAGCACGCCTTCGTCGTCGGCAACGATCGCGCCGCGCATGATCGTCAGCGTATTGACCGGGAAGTGCGGATTGATACGGAATTTCGTGAGGCCGTGCCTTTCGATAAAGCGCCGCATTTCGAGGTTTTCATAGGCAAGCTTGGCGGGTGCGTCGGCATATTGGATCATCGGCGCCTTGTTGCCCGTCGCCTTGAAGATGCCGCCGAGCAGGCACGGTGTGATGATCAGGTCGGCGCCGGTGCGGTCGAGCAATTCGGGCAGTGCCTTCATGCAAAGATAGGCATTGGGGCTGCCGAAATCGAAAATCAGTTCGAGCGTTTTCGTCACCATTTTTCTCCCCAGGGACGGAGGTCGAGTTCGTGCGTCCAAGCGCTTTTGGGTTGTTTATGGAGCATCACATAATTGGCCGCGATCGCGTCGGGGTTCAGGATCAAATCCTGCGCCTTGGCATTGTCGAAATCGGGATGGCGGCCCTTGATGAAATCGGTATCGATCGCGCCGTCGATGATCGTGTGCGCGACGTGGATGCCCTGCGGCCCCAGTTCGCGCGCCATCGATTGGGCGAGCATGCGGAGCGCGCCCTTGGCGCCCGAGAAGGCGGAAAAGCCCGATCCACCACGCAAGGATGCGGTCGCGCCGGTGAAAATGATCGTGCCGCGGCCGCGCGGGCTCATCCGTTTTGCGGCTTCGCGCCCCATCAGGAACCCGCCGAGGCACGCCATTTCCCAGACCTTGGTGTAAACGCGCACCGTCGTCTCGGCGATCGGGAAATTGACGTTCGCGCCGATGTTGAACACCGCGACCTCGACCGGGCCGACCTCGGCCTCGACTTGATCGAACAGCGCGATCATCGCGTCCTCTTCGCGGGCGTCCGCTGGGAAGGCACGCGCCTGATGCCCTTCGTCGCGGATCGACTGCGCGAGCGCTTCGAGCTGGTCGGCATTACGTTCGCGGCGGTTGACGCAGGCGGTGAGGCCGTCGGCGGCAAAGGCGCGGGCGATGGCGCCGCCGGTAGCGTCTCCGGCCCCGATGATGACGGCTGCGGGATTGGGCATGCGCGACTCTCCTCTTGCGTCCGATAGTAACTATGATAATCATAGTGACAAGCAATATTTCGTTTAAGCTGTTCCCCGGCGAAGGCCGGGGTCCAGAAGGAGAGGGCGGACTTTGCCGCTCTGGACCCCGGCCTTCGCCGGGGAACGCAGGAGGTCAGGATTTGCCTAAACGCGCGGATCTGTCGGATACATTATGCCCCGTCGGCCGCTCCGCCGAACTGCTCGGCGACCGCGCGGTGCTGTTGATCCTACGCGAGCTTCTCTTTGGCCGGCGGCGCTTCGAACTGATCGCGGCGAACACCGGGCTGGGGCCGCAGCTCGTCTCCGCGCGGCTCAAGATGCTGGTTGCAGAGGGAATCGTCGAGCGCCGCGCCTATAGCGAGCGGCCGCTACGCCACGATTATTGGCTGACCGACAAGGGCAAGGCTTTGTTCGACGTGCTGTACGCGATGCGCAACTGGTCCGAACGCTGGGCTTACGAACCCGGTGAAACGGGCGACGGGCCAGCGATCCGCTATGTCCACCGGACGTGCGGGGCCGATGTCGGGACCGCGAAAATCTGTCCGGGGTGCGGCGCCGAACTCGGTTATGGCGATTTGAAAGGCGAACCGTCGCCGGCGCTCAAGGCCGAACAGGTCGCGCGAACAGCCTGACTTACGCCTTCTCCAGCGTGCATTGCAGCGGATGCTGATTCTGCCGCGCGGCGTCCATCACCTGGTTCACCTTGGTCTCGGCGACCTCATAGCTGAACACGCCGCACACGCCGACGCCCTGCTGGTGGACGTGCAGCATCACCTGCGTCGCCTGTTCGATGTCCATGTTGAAGAAGCGCTGCAGCACCATCACGACGAATTCCATCGGCGTGTAGTCGTCGTTGAGCAGCAGCACCTTGTACATCGAGGGCTTCTTCGCCTTCGCGCGCGTGCGCGTCGCGATACCGACGCCGGGGGTGCCGGGCGAGCCGTCGTCCTTGTCCGCCATGGCGCGGACCGGGTGGATGGTCGAAACTGGAAACATCATGGGCAGGAATATCGCAAGCCGCGGGCGAAGCGCAAGAGGCGCGGTCGCGGATTTTAACCTCTTGTTCGCCAGCCGGATCGGGTGGTCGCAAACAAGAACCGCCCGCTTCCTACGGAAGCGAGCGGCCTTGGGGTGTCGGCGCAGGCGGGAGGGGAGGGGGAGGGGGCCCGCGCCAACGATGGAAGGTGAAAGCGCCTTAGGCGGCCTTCATCTTCGAAGTGATGACCGAAACGCGGTTCGAGATCGGCGCGAAGCTTTCGTTCGTCAGCTTGACGACGAGTTCGCTGGTCTTCGAGGTCTGCGCAACAGCGGCGTCGAACGCCTTCTTGCTGTTTTCGGCATAGAGCTTGAAGAAGTCGGCCGGGGTCTTGACGGCGGTGTAGCCCTTCAGCGCGGCGGTCGTGTCTTCAAAGCTCTTGCGAGCATAGGTCACGCCTTCCTGGCCGAGCGTTTCGATGCCCTTGGCAGCGATCTTGCCGGCTTCGACGAGCGCTTCGACGTTGGCCTTGTTGAACTCGACGGCTTCTTCAGCAAGCTTGCTGGTCTTGGCGAGCGCGTCCTTCGACTTCGCCTGGAAATCGGCGGTCAGGGCTTCGGTGCGGGTCTTCGCTTCGTCGGCGAACTTCTTGACGGTGTCGTTCATGGTCTTGAATCCTTTGGTGGCGGCTGCGACCGGCTTCGGTGCGGCCTTAAGGGGCTTGGATGCAATTTTTACGGTCGCCTTCTTGGGAGCGACCTTCTTGGCAACCGCCTTGGGGGCAGCGGCCTTCTTCGCGGCCGGCTTGGCTTTTGCCTTCACCGTCTTGATCTGTGCGGGGGCCGGTTCGGCCTTCGCTACGGCCGGAGCGGCAGCAGCGGGGGCCGGCGCGGCGGGGGTTGCCACCGGCTTGGCCGGGGTTTCCAGCGTCGCGGCTTCGAAAGCCTTTTCGGCACTATCCATCTTGGTAGCCATCGGTGGTACTCCTCTATGTTGCAGTGCACAATATAGGAGCGGCGCGGCGATTTCAAGGATATTTTTTGTGCACTGCACAAAATTCTTGTCGCTGCGCCCCGAAGGCAGGATATTCGCTAGATATTACCGCTGTTTGACATAGCGGCCGGGAGCATCCTCAATCGCCTTTTTAGCGCCTTTTCCTGGGATGCGCGCACCCCTTGCCGGGATTTTCGCGCTGTCCCGCTCCGAAATCCAGCCAATCCAGTGCGGCCACCAGCTGCCCTTGGTCTCGCTGGCGCTCGCAACAAAATCGTCGAGCGTCGCGGCGTTGCTGTCACCGGTCCAATATTGATATTTGCCCGCGGCGGGCGGGTTGACCACGCCCGCGATATGGCCCGAGCCCGCAAGCAGGAAGGTCTTCGGCCCCGACAAATGGTCCATCAGCCGCCAGACGCTGGCGAGCGGCGCGATATGATCCTCGCGCCCCGCCTGGATGAAGGCGGGGGTCTCGATCTTCTTGAGGTCGATCGGCGTCCCCATCACCGACAGGCTGTTCGGGATCACCATGCGGTTGTCGCGATACAGGTCGACCAGATATTGCCGGTGCCACTTCGCGGGCAGGTTCGTGGTGTCGCCATTCCAGTAGAGGAGGTCGAACGGCGGATAGTCGTTGCCGAGCAGATAATTGCTGACGACATAATTCCAGATCAGGTCGCGCCCGCGCAAGCTGTTGAACGTCGCCGCCATATAGCGCCCGTCGAGGAAGCCCGGCGCCGAAAGTTGCTGGAGCAGCGCCAGATAGCTGTCGTCGACGAACATCTTGAGGTCGCCGGCATGTTCGAAATCGACCTGCGCGGTGAAGAAGGTCACCGACTTGACCTTGTCGGCCTCGCCGCGAGCCGACAGCATCGCCAGCGTCGCGGCGAGTGTCGTGCCGGCGACGCAATAGCCGATCGTATGGACCGCGGGGACGTCAAGCGTCTCGCGCACCGTATCGATCGCATCGACCTGCGCCGCGATATAATCGTCCCACACAATCTCGCTCATCGACGCGTCGGCCGACTTCCATGACACCATGAAAACGCTCAGTCCCTGTTCGACCGCCCAGGCAACGAAGCTTTTCGCGGGGTTCAGATCGAGGATGTAGAAGCGGTTGATCCATGGCGGGAAGATGAGGAGCGGGACGGCGAAGACTTCCTTCGTCGTCGGCGCATAGTGGATCAGCTGGTAGAGATCGGTTTCGTGGATCACCTTGCCCGGCGTCGTCGCGATATTGACCCCGACCTCGAATGCATCGGGATCGACGTGGGAAAGCTGTCCGCGCGAGAGGTCGGTGAGCATGTGCTTCATACCCTTGAGCAAGCTTTCGCCGCGCGTCTCGACCGCGCGCTTGATCACTTCCGGGTTGGTGAGCGCGAGATTGGTCGGCGCCATCGCGTCGGCCATCGCTTTCGCGGCAAATTCCATCTTCGCGCGCGCGGCGGGGTCGGGGCCGTCGAGCTGGCGCGTCGTCGCGAGCATCTGTTCGGCGAGCAGGCCATAGGTCTGGCGGATCATCGCGAACACCGGATTGGCGGTCCAGTCAGGATCGGTGAAACGGCGGTCCTTTGCGGGCTCCGGCGGCGCATCGGGGGCGATCGGCTGACCCATGCTCGCGAGCGAGGTCCAGAAGGCGACCCCTTGGTCCCACATCTTCGACGATTGCTCGGTCCACAGCTTCGTCGCGGGATTGTCGATCCATTTGGCCGGGTCGAACAGTGCGGCGGCGCTCGCATTGCCGTCGTTCGCCTGACCCAGCGCATATTCGAGCATCATTTGCTGCGCGCGACCGATCACGCTCGTCCAATGCTGCATGTCGTCGGGTGACGGCAGGAAGGGATTGGGCGCTTCGGTCGTGTCGTTCTTGCCCGTATCGCTCATATTTGTTCCTGCTGGTCAGTGCGGATAATATGCCTATAACAAGCCGCGATGCGGCTGGCGAGGCTGCCGCTCGCGTCAATCACACCTAACGCAAAGGAGTTGTTCTAGTTTCCCATGTCCGAAGATGAATTCTACCGCATCAAGCGCCTGCCGCCCTATGTCATCGCTGAAGTCAATGCGATGCGTGCGGCCGCCCGCGCCGCGGGAGAAGACATTATCGACCTGGGGATGGGCAACCCCGACCTGCCGCCGCCCGCGCATGTGATCGAAAAGCTTTGCGAAGTCGCGATGAAGCCCGGCGCGCACGGCTATTCGCAGTCGAAGGGTATTCCGGGCCTCCGCCGCGCGCAGGCCAATTATTACGGCCGCCGCTTCAACGTCGATCTCGATCCCGAAACCGAGGTCGTGGTGACGATGGGATCGAAGGAAGGTCTCGCGAGCCTCGCAACCGCGATCACCGGCCCTGGCGACGTCGTGCTCGCGCCGAACCCGAGCTATCCGATCCACACCTTTGGCTTTATCATCGCCGGCGCGACGATCCGCAGCGTGCCGACGACGCCCGACGAGAATTACTGGCGCGCGCTCGACCGCGCGATGGCTTTCACTGTGCCGCGCCCGTCGATCCTCGTCGTCAATTACCCGTCGAACCCGACCGCTGAAGCCGTCGATCTCGCCTTCTACGAGCGCCTCGTCGCGTGGGCGAAGGAGAATAAGGTCTGGGTCCTGTCGGACCTTGCCTATTCGGAGCTTTATTACGACGGTAACCCGACGCCTTCGATACTGCAGGTGCCGGGCGCGAAAGATGTAGCGATCGAATTCACCTCGATGTCGAAAACCTATTCGATGGCGGGCTGGCGCATGGGCTTTGCGGTCGGCAACAAGCGCCTGATCGCGGCGATGACGCGCGTCAAATCCTACCTCGACTATGGTGCCTTCACGCCGATCCAGGCGGCCGCCTGCGCGGCGCTCAATGGTCCGCAGGATATCGTCCAGAAGAACCGTGATCTGTACCAGAAGCGCCGCGACGTGATGGTTGAAAGCTTCGGCCGCGCGGGCTGGGACATTCCGAGCCCGAAGGCGTCGATGTTCGCCTGGGCGCCGCTGCCCCCCGCGCTCAAGGAGATGGGCAGCCTCGAATTTTCGAAGCAATTGCTCACCCACGCCAAGGTCGCGGTCGCGCCGGGCGTCGGTTATGGCGAGGACGGCGAAGGCTATGTCCGCATCGCGATGGTCGAGAATGAGCAGCGCATCCGGCAGGCGGCGCGCAATATCCGCAAGTTCCTCGCAATGCATGGCGTGAACACGCCTTCGGTCGCCGCCGGAGGATGATGGACGCCGGCGCGATTGCGCAGACGATCCAGCTGTCGGTCACGCCGGTGTTCCTGCTGGTGGCGACCGGCAGCCTGCTCAACGTCATTGCGGGCCGCCTCGCGCGTGTCGTCGACCGGTCGCGCAATCTGATGGAGCGCTGGTCCGAGACCGAGGGCCTCGAACATGAGCGCATCGTTGCCGAACTGCGCATCGCCGACCGCAGAATGGGGATCATCAACAATTCGATCCTCTCCGCCGTGGCGTGCGGGATCGTCGTCTGCCTGCTCGTCGCGCTGCTGTTCACGCAGGCATTTACCGGCATCAATCTCGGCGTCGCGGCGTCATGGGCCTTTGCGCTCGCGATGGTATTGCTGCTCGTTTCGCTGATCCTCTTTCTCGTCGAGGTGCGGCTTGCGGTGCGCGCGATCCATGTGCCGATGGAATTGCTCGAGCTCGAGGAAATGGGCTGGAAAAAGCGGCGCGACCGGCGCTGACGGCGTAAGGTCGATGGCTAGGGCGTCACGCTAGCCCGATAGGTCGGCGCCACGCGCTTCCGGCTCGCCTGTTCATAGGCATAGCCCGCCGCCAATATATCGGCGTCGCTCCACTTGGCGCCGATGAACGACAGGCCGATTGGCAGTCCCTCGACCGCGCCCATCGGCACCGTCAGGTGCGGATAGCCGGCGACCGCGGGGAGCTGGCTGGTGCCGGGACTCTTGTAGCTGTCGCCCTTGACCAGATCGCTGACCCATGCGGGACCGTTGGTGACCCCGACGAGCAGATCGACGTCATGGGTTTTCAGCAGCCGGTCGATACCCTCAGGCCCGGCTAGCCGGACTGCCTTTTCGCGCGCGGCGAGATAAGCGGGGCTGTCGATGCCGCCCTTGCTCTCGGCGAGATCGAATATGTCCTGGCCGAACCATTTCAATTCCTCCGGGTTCGCCTTGTTGAACGCGATGACGTCGGCGAGCGACTTCGGCGCATTCGCGTCCGGCAGACTGCCGAGATAGGTCGCCATGCCGGCCTTGAGTTCGGTGAGCAGGATTTCGAATTCGGCGGCGCCCAGCCCCTCATTGCCTTCCCGGCTGTCGGCAATCTCGACCAGCGTCGCGCCGAGACCCTGCATCTGCTTCAGCGCCGCGTCGAACAGCGCGACGATATCGGCACGGTCGCCGACGCGGTCGCGCATCACCCCGATGCGCTTGCCCTTCAGCGCGCCGGGCGACAGCGCGGCGACATAGTCCGTCTTGCGCGCGTCGGCTTCGGCGGTTGCGGGATCAGCGGGGTCGCTGCCCGCGATCACGCTCATCACCGCGGCGGCATCGCGGACCGTCAGCGTCATCGGACCCGCCGTGTCCTGGCTGTGGCTGATCGGGACGATATGCGTGCGGCTGACCAGCCCGACGCTGGGCTTGAAGCCGACGATGCCGTTTATTCCGGCGGGACAGGTGATCGATCCGTCGGTTTCGGTGCCGATCGCGAGCGGCGCAAGGCTGGCGGCGACCGCGGCGGCGCTGCCCGACGACGAGCCGCAGCTATTGCGATCGAGCGCATGCGGGTTTTTGGTGAGTCCACCGACCGCGCTCCATCCGCTCGTCGAATTGTCCGAACGGATGTTCGCCCATTCGCTGAGGTTCGTCTTGCCGAGGATGATCGCGCCCGCATCGCGCAGCCGCGCGACGATCGGCGCATCGCGGTTCGTCACATTGCCCTTCAGCGCGAGCGAGCCCGCGGTCGTGGGCAGCGGTCCCGCGGCCTCGATATTGTCCTTGAGCAAAATGGGGATGCCATGGAGCGGGCCGCGCGCTTTGCCTGCCATGCGCTCGTCGTAGAGCCGCTTCCCCTCGGCGCTGAGGTCGGTCTGCGACATCGTCGCGATCACGGCATCGAGCTTGGGCCCATAATCGTCGATCCGTCCGATCCGGTCGAGATAGACGAGCGCGGTCAGCCCTTCGTAAATCCGCCCGCTCTCCATTTCGGCGCGCAGCGTCGCGGCGTCCTTGCCCTCGACCTCTGGAAGCGGCGGCGGCATTGCGGAGACCGGCGCGGGAGCGATGACGAGGAGGGCGGCGGCGGCACGCAGCGAAATTTTTTGCATGGGCTGCACGCTGCCAGCCGTAGCGGCAATTGCAAGCGGCGAATTTCGGGGCGCCGCAAGGACGTTGACACCACTCCCTCCGGTCTGCTCCCTTGGTGACGGGAGATCATAATGACCGATAAAGCTGCCTCGTCGCAGGGCATCGCCTCACCGGCCACCGGCGTTTCCGCAGAGACGCGGACGATGCTGTGGATCCTGCTGATCGTCTATATCTTCAACTTCCTCGACCGGCAGATCGTCAATATCCTTGCGGAACCGATCAAGGCCGACCTCGGCTTGTCCGACACGCAGCTTGGGCTACTCGCTGGCCCCGCCTTTGCGGTATTCTACGCGCTGCTCGGCATCCCGATCGCGCGCTATGCCGACAAGGACGGCACGAACCGCGTCCGCCTGATCGCGCTCGCGCTGGCGGTCTGGTCGGCGATGACCGCGGTATGCGGGCTGGCGCAGAATTTCGTGCAACTGCTCTTCGCGCGCATCGGCGTGGGTGTGGGCGAGGCGGGGTGCACCCCCGCGGCGCACTCGCTGATTTCGGACAGCGTCGCCCCCGAAAAACGCTCGTCGGCGATCGCCTTCTACGGGCTTGGCGTGCCAATCGGATCGCTCCTCGGGCTGATCATCGGTGGCATCATCAACGATCTATACGGTTGGCGCATCGCGCTGATGCTCGTCGGCGCGCCGGGCCTGCTCCTCGCGCTCGTCGTGCTGTTCGTGATGCGCGAGCCGCGACACAGCCGCACCGCCGAAGCCGCCGCGACCGCCGCTGCAGTGACCCGGCTCTCGACGGGCGAGGCGATGCGCGAAATCTTCGCGTCGCGCGCGTTCATCTACATATTGATTGCATCATCGGTCGTGGCGTTCCTCGGTTATGGCAAGGCGCTGTGGACGATCAGCTTCTTCATCCGCAGCCATGGGCTGTCGACGACCGAGGCGGGACTGTCGATGGCGGTCGTGCTGGGGCTCGCCGGCGTCTTCGGAACCTGGCTCGGCGGCAAGATGGCCGACAAGTTTGGTGCGCGCGACAAGCGCCACATCCTGACCTTCCCCGCCTATGGCATGGCGCTGGCCGCGCCGATCCTGTTCCTCGGCTATTTCATGGAGGATTGGCGCGTCGCCGTCGCGCTGCTCATCATCCCGACGATCCTCAACTCGGCCTATTACGGGCCGGCCTATGCATGCGTACAGGGGCTGGTGCGTCCGCAGGCGCGCGCCGTCGCGGCGTCGATCATGCTGTTCGGGCAGAATCTGATCGGGCTGGGCTTCGGGCCGTTCCTGTTCGGCGTGCTGTCCGACGCGCTGCAACCGCTGGCGGGGCAGGAAAGCGTGCGCTGGGTGCTCTACGGCGCTGCGTGGCTCGGCCTTATCCCCGCCTTCTTCTTCTGGCGCGCCAGCCTGCGTCTCAACGCCGAACTCAAATCGGGTTAATAGGGCGGATCGACCTTCGCGCGCTGCGCCTTCGCGGCGTCGATCCACCAATTGAGGTCGTCGGCAAAGCGCGGAAACAGCCGTTCAAGCTGCTTGCCTTCGTCGCCCGTGGGTTGGCCCTCGCCGTCAAACGTCTTGCCGATCCGCGCGACGGGCAGGATCGACGAGATCACCGCCATCCCCATCTCGCCCAAAATGTCGCGCCACCCCATCATCGCGCGCACGCCGGCGAAGGATCCGGCCGAGTAACAGGCGATTGCCGCCGGCCGCCAGAACCATTCCTCGAGATAATGGTCGGTCAGGTTCTTGAGCCCCGGCTGCGGCCCCCAATTATATTCGCCAGTGACGAACAGGAAGCCGTCGGCGGCGCGGATCTTCTCCGCGAGCTCCTCCATCGCCGCGGGCGCCTCGCCTTTGGGATATTCCTTGTACATCCGGTCGAGCATCGGGAGGTCGACCGTCTTGGCATCGATCAGTTCGGCGCTGTCGCCGCGCGCCACGATCGCTTCGACGATCCACTGCGCGAGCTTGATGCCCTGCCGGTCGCGGCGATAGCTGCCATAGAAGACGAGGATGTGGCGGGACATGGTGGGTTCCTAGGGCCTGATGGTGATCGGGATGCCGTCGGGCACGATATCCCACAGCTGCTTTATCTCGGCATTCGACAGCGCGATACAGCCGTCGGTCCAGTCGCGCGCGATCGGCGGGCCCGGCCAGGCATTGGGCTGGCCGTGGATGAAGATGTCGCCGCCGGGCGAGCGACCCTTCGCCGTCGCAAAGGCGCTGTCGGCGGCGTTCGGATAGGATATGCGCAGCGACAGATGATAGGCGCTCTTCGGATTGCGGCCGTTGATCGTGTAGCGCCCCTCGGGTGTGCGCTCGTCGCCCTCGAACTGCTTGTGCCCCGTCGGCGCGTCGCCGAAACGGATGTTCGTATAGCGGACGATCTCGCGGTTTCCGGCATAGGCGATCAGCACGCGCTCGCTTTTGTCGACAAGCAGCCTGTCGGCCTTTGTGCCTGCGGGCAGCGACGGTTGCGAACTCGCGGCACCGCACGCGGCGAGAAGCAGGCAGGCGAGGGACGAGGCGCGGCGCATCGTGCGACCCTACGCCTTTGGCGCGGCCCGGCAAGAGGTTGCCAGTGCGGCGCCGCGGGCTAAAGTGAGCATTGGGGGGATCGACAACATGACCATTTATCATACGCCCGACGCGCGCTTCGAGGGGCTGCCCGATTGGCCCTACGCGCCGAAATATCTCGAGATCGCGGGCGGCCTTCGCGTCCATTATGTCGACGAAGGCGCGGCCGACGCGCAGCCGGTGCTGATGCTGCATGGCGAGCCGACCTGGTGCTATCTCTATCGCCATATGATCGGTCCCGCGACCGCGTCGGGTTTCCGCGTCGTCGCGCCCGACCTCATCGGTTTCGGTCGCTCGGACAAGCCGCTGGGCCGCGGCGCTTATAGCTATGCCGCGCAGGTCGCGTGGATGCGGCAATGGATCGAGGCGCTCGACCTCCAAAACATCGTCCTCGCCTGTCAGGACTGGGGTTCGCTGATCGGCCTGCGTCTCGTCGCCGAGATGCCCGAACGCTTTGCCGGGGTCGCCCTCTCGAACGGCGGCCTTCCCGAGGGTCAGCCCGCGCCGCGCGCCTTTGCGATCTGGCGTGCCTTTTCGCGTTACAGCCCGGTCTTCCCGATCGGCAAGATCGTCAAGGCGGGAGCGAAGCGCGAATTGAGCGCCGCCGAGATCGCTGCCTATGACGCACCCTTTCCGACCCGCGCGTCGAAGGTCGCGGCGCGCGTCTATCCCTCGTTTGTGCCGCTCGGCGATAATGTCGCGGTGCCCGACCAGAAACGCGCGTGGATGGCGCTCGAAGCGTTCGACAAGCCGTTCCTCTGCTGTTTTTCCGATGGCGACCCGATCACGCGCGGCGGTGACGCGCTGTTCACCAGCCGCGTTCCGGGAACGGAGCGCGTCAAGCACCGCACGCTAAAGGGCGGTCATTTCATTCAGGAGGATGACCCGGCGGGCTTTGTCGCGGCGATCCGCGACGTGGCCGCCGCCGGCGTCAATCGCTGAACGGGTCGCGGATCAGGATCGTGTCCTCGCGCTCGGGGCTGGTCGACACGAGCGCGATCGGGGTTTCGATCAGTTCCTGCACGCGCTGGATATATTTGATCGCCTGCGCGGGCAGGTCGGCATAGCTGCGCGCGCCCGCGGTCGATTCATGCCAGCCGTCCATTTCCTCGTAAATCGGCTCGACCTCGGCTTGGTCGGCCGAATGCGCGGGGAAATAGTCGAGGATCTTGCCGCGCAGCCGATAGCCGGTGCAGATGCGGATCGTGTCGAAGCCGTCGAGCACGTCGAGCTTGGTCAGCGCGATCCCGGTGACGCCCGATACCGCGCAGCTCTGGCGAACGAGCACCGCGTCGAACCAGCCGCAGCGGCGCTTGCGTCCGGTGACGGTGCCGAATTCATGCCCGCGCTCGCCGAGCCGCTGGCCGATCTCGTCCTCAAGCTCGGTCGGGAAAGGGCCGCTGCCGACGCGCGTCGTGTAGGCCTTGGCGATGCCGAGCACGAAGCCGACCGCGCCGGGGCCGAGGCCCGAACCGCTCGCGGCGGTGCCGCTGACGGTGTTCGAGCTGGTGACAAAGGGATAGGTGCCGTGATCGACGTCGAGCAACACGCCTTGCGCGCCCTCGAACAGGATGCGCGCGCCGGCTTTGCGAACCTTCTTCAGGCGCTTCCACACCGGCTGCGCATATTCGAGCACATAGTCGGCGATTTCGGCGAGGTCGGCCTTGAGGCGGTCGCGATCGATCGGCGGCTCGCCGAAGCCGGCGCGCAGCGCGTCGTGATGCGCGGTCAGGCGGTCGATCTGCGGGTCGAGCTTGTCGAGGTGCGCGAGGTCGCAGACGCGGATCGCGCGGCGGCCGACCTTGTCCTCATAGGCGGGGCCGATGCCGCGGCCGGTGGTGCCGATCTTGCCCGCGCCCGCGGCGGTTTCTCGCAGCGCGTCGAGATCGCGGTGGAACGGCAGGATCAGCGCGCAATTGTCGGCGATCGCGAAATTCTCGGGATTGATCGCGACGCCCTGGCCGCGCAGCTTGGTGATCTCGTCGCGCAGCGCCCACGGGTCGAGCACGACGCCATTGCCGATGATCGACAGCGTGCCGGTGACTATGCCCGAGGGAAGCAGCGACAGCTTGTAGACCTGCTCGCCGACGACGAGCGTATGCCCGGCGTTATGACCGCCCTGGAAGCGGACCACGGCGTCGGCGCGGCTGGCGAGCCAGTCGACGATCTTGCCCTTGCCCTCGTCGCCCCATTGCGACCCGATGACGGTAACATTTGCCATGATGCTGTCCTGCTGAACTGGGCCCCAAAACGACCAGCGTCGGCCCGGCGCGGCCTTAGCGGATTTGGCCGCAGAGGCAAGGGCGGTGGCAGGTTGCGCCCTTCTTTATGGCGGGGTAGCGAGGCGAAAAGAAGGATGATCGCGATGATTGAACCCGATGCCCCCTATCATGCCCATATCTATTTCGACGATGCCGAGCGCGCCGCTGCGACCGAACTGCGCGATGGGTTCAGCCGCGACTCGGCTATCCTATTCGTTGGCGACATGACCGACGGCGCCGCGGGGCCGCACCCGATCGCGCAATATGAGGTGCATTTTCTGGGCGCAGCGGTTCCGGCGGTCGTCGCCACGATCGAGGCGACGGGGCTGCGCGCGCTGGTTCATCCGCTGACCGACGACGATCTCGCCGATCATACGACGCTGGCGCACTGGATCGGCGAGCCGGTCGAACTCGATGTGACGGTTCTTGATCCGCCCGGGATCAACCAGGGCATCCCGCGCTTCGGAATTTCGGACTTTTAGGTTTCGACCGGCCCGTCGGGGCCGAGGATGAACCCGCAACCGAGCGAACGCGCGTCGTCGGCTTCGGATAGCGCCGCGACCGTCTGCCAATCGTCAGCACGCAGGCTCGCTGCCAGTGCAGGATCATGGCCGAGCGGCAGGAAGATGCGGCGGTCAGCATCATCCTCGGCGCCGAGGCCCGCGTCGATCAGCGGATCGGGATAGAGCGAGAAGCCGACGGCCGATTCTTCCTGCTCGCCGACCGGGATCGAATAACCGCCGCCGCGGCCGACCGCATCGCCTTGTCCGGGCACGAAGATCTGGAAACCGAACCAGCTTTGATAGGCGAAGCCGTGGCGCTCGGTCGGATCGAGCGTCAGCGTCACGCGGTCGCGGATCGGCGCGGCGATCGCCTCGAGCGCGTCGATGCGCGCGGAGAGGACGCCGGTCGTGTCGAACGCGCGGAGATCGGCAACCGCCTGATCGAAGGGTCCGGTCGCGCGCAGTAAGGGCAGATAGGCTTCGGCGCCGAGCCGTGTCAGCGCGCCGGCATCCTTGGCGTCGAGTTCGTCGCGGAGTTGCTGGATGTCGGCTTCGACGGGCAGCGGTCCGTTAGCGAGCAGGTCGACGACGTCGGGAAGGGTGAAGTCGATCGTGACGGGGCCGATTCCCGCGGCTTCGAGCGCGTCGATTGCGACAGTCACGATCTCGCGCGCCGCGGCGACGCTATCGCTGCCGATCAGCTCGGCGCCGACTTGCAGCATCTCGCGCGCGGGGCGGAGCTGGCTGGCGCGCAGTTTGACGACCTGCCCGGCGTAGCAGAGCCGCAGCGGGCGCGGGGCCTTGGCGAGCAGCGAGGTCGCAATGCGCCCGACCTGCCGCGTGATGTCGGGGCGCAGCGCGAGCGTGCGCTGCGACACGGGATCGGTGAAGCGGAGCAGGTCGCGGGTCGAACGCTCGTCCTCGCCGCCCAGCGTCTCGCGGAATTCGGCGAGCGGCGGGGCGACGCGGCCATAGCCGTGCGCGCGCATCGCATCGACGAGCGCGCGGGTGACGCGCGACGCGGCCTCCGCCTGTCGGGGGAGGCGATCGCGCAGCCCTTCGGGCAGCAGGGCAGGGGCCTTGGTCATGCGTGCGGCCTTAGGATGGTCGAAGAGAGTCAACAATCCCGAATTCCGTTCGCATCGGGCGAAGTCGAGATGCCGTGAGGGCATGCACCAACGATGGGTGTCTCGACTTCGCTCGACACGAACGGGGATTGAAAGGTGGGTTTAGAACTTCAGACCCTTCACCGTCTTTACGCCGGGAAGCTGACACAGCTGCCACAGCAACGGCTCGGGCATCGGCGAGTCGAGGCTGAGCAGCAGCACGGCTTCGCCGCCCGCGGCGCGGCGGCCGAGGTGGAAGGTGCCGATGTTGAGCCCGGCTTCGCCGAGTGCGGTGCCGATGCGGCCGATAAAGCCCGGGGCATCCTCGTTGACGATGTAGAGCATATGGCCGTCGAGATCGGCCTCGACCTTGATCCCGAACATCTCGACGAGGCGCGGATCGCCGTTGCTGAACAAGGTGCCTGCGACCGAGCGGTCGCCGTCGCTCGTCGCGACGGTGACGCGGACGAGCGTGTGGTAATCGCCGTCGCGGTCGTGACGCACTTCGCGGACGTCGAGCCCGCGCTCGCGCGCGAGATGCGGCGCATTGACCATGTTCACGCTGTCCGAATAGCGGCGCATCAGGCCGGTGAGCACCGCGGCGGTGATAGGCTTGAGGTTGAGTTCAGCCGCCGCACCCTCGACTTCGACCGAGATCGTCGTGAGATTGTCGTGCGCGAGCTGACCGACGAGGCTGCCGAGCTTTTCGGCGAGACTCATATAGGGGCGCAGCTTCGGCGCTTCCTCGGCCGAGAGGCTCGGCACGTTGAGCGCGTTGGTGATGCCGCCGGTGAGGAGGTAATCCGACAGCTGCTCGGCCACTTGAATAGCGACATTGACCTGCGCTTCGTCGGTCGACGCACCGAGGTGCGGCGTGCAGATGAAGTTCGGCGCGCCGAACAGCGGATGGTCGGCCGCCGGCGGTTCCTGCGCAAACACATCGAGCGCCGCGCCCGCAACCTGACCGCTTTCGAGCGCGTCCTTGAGCGCGGCTTCGTCGATCAGCCCGCCGCGCGCGCAGTTGATGATCCGCACACCTTTCTTCGCCTTGGCGATATTTTCGGCCGACAGGATGTTGCGCGTCTGGTCGGTCAGCGGCGTGTGCAGCGTGATGAAATCGGCCTTGGCGAGCAAGGTGTCGAGATCGGCCTTTTCGACGCCGAGCTCGATCGCGCGCTCGGGGGTCAGGAAGGGATCGAAAGCGACGACCTTCATGCGGAGGCCCAGCGCGCGTTCGGCAACGATGCTGCCGATATTACCGCAGCCGATCAGGCCAAGTGTCTTCGAAGTGAGCTCGACGCCCATGAAATCATTCTTCGGCCATTTGCCCGCCTGCGTCCCGGCGTTCGCCTCGGGAATCTGGCGTGCGAGTGCGAACATCATCGCTACCGCATGTTCGGCGGTGGTGATGCTGTTGCCGAAGGGCGTGTTCATCACGATGACGCCCTTTTTCGACGCTTCGGGAATGTCGACATTGTCGACGCCGATCCCGGCGCGGCCGACGACCTTCAGGTTCGTCGCGGCGGCGAGGACGTCGGCGGTGACCTTGGTGGCCGAACGGATCGCTAGGCCGTCATAGTCGCCGATCATCGCAATCAGCTCGTCCTTGGTCTTGCCAGTGATGACGTCGACGTCGATGCCGCGTTCTTTGAAGATCGCGGCGGCTTTGGGGTCCATTTTGTCGCTGATGAGGACTTTGGGTGCGGTCATTTTATATCTCCGTATCCCGGCGAAAGCCGGGAACTGTAGCGGAATGGGGAAATGGGCCCCGGCTTGCGCCGGGGTTCACAATCAAGCGTTGAGCGAGGCGTAAGCCCAGTCGAGCCACGGGCCGAGCGCCTCGATATCGGCGGTGTCGACGGTCGCGCCGCACCAGATGCGAAGGCCCGGAGGCGCATCGCGATAGCCCGCGATATCATAGGCCGCGCCTTCGGCTTCGAGCAGCCCGGCGAACTTCTTGATGAAGCCCTCGTCGGCGCCCGTGACCGACAGGCAGACCGAGGTCTTCGAGCGGCTGGCGGGATCGGCGGCGAGGTGGCTCAGCCACTCGCGTTCCTCGACGATCTTGTCGAGCGCCGCGGCGTTCGCATCGCTGCGCGCTTTCAGGCCATCGAGACCGCCGAGCGACTTCGCCCATTCGAGCGCGAAGATCGCGTCTTCGACCGCGAGCATCGAGGGGGTGTTGATCGTCTCGCCCTTGAAC
The DNA here is from genome assembly GCF_023197165.1 of Sphingopyxis sp. MSC1_008. GTDB lineage: Bacteria > Pseudomonadota > Alphaproteobacteria > Sphingomonadales > Sphingomonadaceae > Sphingopyxis. The sequence goes on along the minus strand of NZ_JALPRD010000004.1, from coordinate 326,741 downwards.
ACGCCCTCGGTGAGCGCGCCCTTCGAGACGAGGCGGAACACCTTTGGCAGCGGCCAGGCGGGAGTATAGTTTTCAAGGCGTTCGACCGCGCGCGGCCCGAGGATCAGCACGCCATGACCGCCTTCGCCGCCGAGCACTTTCTGCCAGCTGAAGGTCGCAACGTCGATCTTGTCCCACGGCAGGTCGTAGGCGAACACCGCGCTGGTGGCGTCGGCGAAGCTCAGCCCCTCACGGTCGTCGGCGATCCAGTCGCCGTTCGGGACGCGGACGCCGCTGGTGGTGCCATTCCAAGTGAAAAGCACGTCGTTCGACCAGTTGACTTGGCCGAGGTCGGGAAGCTGGCCATAATCGGCGCGAATCACGGTGGGATCGAGCTTGAGCTGCTTCGCGGCATCGGTGACCCAACCCTCACCGAAGCTCTCCCATGCGAGCGTCGTGACGGGTTTGGCGCCGAGCATCGTCCACATCGCCATCTCGAAGGCGCCGGTGTCGCTGCCCGGAACGATGCCGATACGGTGCGTGTCGGGGAGCTGCAGCATCTCGCGCATCAGGTCGATGCAATATTGGAGGCGCGTCTTGCCGATCTTCGCACGATGCGAGCGGCCGAGCGATTCGGTGTTCAGTTTTTCGGGGGACCAGACCGGCGGCTTGGCGCAGGGTCCGGAGGAGAAATAGGGGCGCGCAGGGCGCAATTCAGGCGTCGTCACTTCACTCATTATAGTCTCTCCTTGCAGAGAGCTCGCGCGGCGTTGGGACCGCGTGGCCCGGCGCCGCCTTTAGGGTCGGGCGCGCAACTGTCAAACAAATTGCACGGACCGCGCGAAATTTTCGACGAGTGGAGGAAAAGGTATACAGCTTATTAACCATTTCGTCGGTAATTTGACGGCCATGCCGATCCCGACTTTCTTGAAGCCCCGGATCCTGATCGCCGCCAGCGCGGCGCTGGCACTGTCCGCCTGTTTCGGCGCGCCCGAGGCGATGAAGAATAGCGGTGGCAAGCGGCCGACGGCAAGCAAGCCGACCCGCCCGCAAGCCGTCGGCACCCCCTCCTTCACCAGTGCCGAGGCGCAGCAATGCGCCTTCGATCTCAAACAGGCGGGCGTCCGCTTCACGCCGCTTCCGAACCAGGATCATGGCGGCGGCTGCACCTCGATCGATTCGGTGAAGCTGCTCGACATCGGCACCCCGGTGTCGGGGCTCGGCGCGATGACCTGTCCGCTCGCGAAGAATTTCGCCGCATGGGTGCAATATGCGGTGAAGCCCGCAGCGCGGAAATATCTCGGGCAGGAGGTCGTCAAGATCGAGACCTTCGGCACCTACAGCTGCCGCAACATTTATGGCGGCCGGTCGGGCCGGATGTCGCAGCATGCTTTTTCGAATGCGATCGACGTGTCGGGCTTCCTGCTCGCCGACGGTCGCCGCGTCATGCTCGACGGCGGATGGACCGGCGACAAATCGTCGCAGGATTTCCTCCGCGCGCTGCACAAATCGGGATGCCGACGCTTCGGGACCGTGCTCGGCCCCGATTACAACGCGGCGCATTATAATCATTTCCACTTCGACATGAGCGGCAACGGCTACTGCCGCTAAGCTTGGCAAAGTCATGCGAAACGGCTAGCCGCTCGCTAATGGCAGAAGATAAACAACCCCATCGCTCGCGTTTCCACAAAGCCAAGGACGACGCGCAATTCGCCAAACAGGCGGTATCGACCCCGCAGACGCAAAGCCCGGCCTATCGGCTGGCGTTCCAGGACACCGAATTCCTGCTGCGCGAAGATCTGCGCCCCGTGCGCTTCCAGCTCGAACTGCTCAAACCCGAACTGATGCTCGACGAAGCGAAGATCGAGTCGATGCTCGTCATCTATGGCTCGGCGCGCATTCCCTCGCCCGATGGCGCACAGGCCGTGCTCGACGCGGCGCGGACGCCCGAGGAGCAGCGGATCGCCGAGCGGCTCGCGGCCAAGGCCAAATATTATGAAGAGGCGCGCAAGCTGGCGCAGATCGCGAGCCAGGTGCCGCCCGACGAGAATGGTTGCCGCAACTTCGTCGTTTGTTCGGGCGGCGGGCCGTCGATCATGGAAGCCGCGAATCGCGGCGCCGACGACGTGGGCAAGGAGTCGGTCGGGCTCAACATCGTGTTGCCGCACGAGCAGGCGCCGAACCGCTATGTGACCCCCGACCTCAGCTTCCAGTTCCACTATTTCGCGCTGCGCAAGATGCACTTCCTGCTCCGCGCGCGCGCCGTCTGTGTGTTCCCGGGTGGGTTTGGGACGTTCGACGAGACGTTCGAACTGCTAACGCTGATCCAGACCGGCAAGATCAAGCCGATCCCGATCGTGCTGTTCAGCGAGGAATTCTGGACCCGCGTCGTCAATTTCGATGCACTGGTCGAGGAGGGCGTGATCAGCCAGCGCGACCTGTCGCTGTTCCACTTCGTCGAAACTGCCGAAGAGGCGTGGAAGATCATCCAGGACTTCTACGGCAACGTGCAGGATCCGAACTGACGATGGCGTCGCCCCCGCGAAGGCGGGGGCCGTTGTCGACCTTGCGCGACATTGCTAGCGGCCCCCGCCTTCGCGGGGGCGACGTGTCACTTCGACTGGTCTTCCAGATACAGGATCAACGCCTTGCGGTCGGCATCGTCGGGGATGCCCGCAAACGCCATGCGCGTCCCCGGCACCGCCATCATCGGCTGTTTGAGATAGGCGTCGAGCGCGGCCTCGTCCCAGACGCCGCCCTTGGCCTTCATCGCGCCCGAGTATGAAAAGTCGGGATGCGACGCGACCGCGCGGCCAACGACGCCGTGCAGATTGGGGCCGATGCCGTTCGCACCGCCCTTGTCGACCGTGTGGCACGCGACACAGCGCCGGAAGACCTGTTCGCCCATCGCTGCCGTGGGTTCGACGGCAGCCGTTTCAACGGCGACCTCGCCCGTTGCCGGGACTTCGTCCGGCGTTTCGCTTTTTCCGCAACCGGCGAGCGTCAGCGCGCCCGCCAGCAGGACGGACGCGAGCCGCATTATTTCTTGGCTTCGGCCGGGGCGGGGGCTGCAGCGGCGGGTGCGCCGGCTGCGGGAGCGGCTGCGGCACCTTCAGCGGGTGCTGCCGCGGTGCCTTCGGCCGGAGCAGCGCCTTCGGCGGTTTCGGCGGGCGCGGCTTCGGCGGCGGGCAGCGGCAGGTTCGAGCCCTGCGCATTCAGATAGACGATCAGATTGGCGCGATCTTCGGGGCTCGACAGGCCCGCGAAGGACATTTTGGTGCCCGGGGCGAATTTGCGCGGGCTGCTCAGCCACGCGTTCATCTTTTCAAAGTCCCAGCTGCCGCCCATGCCGGCGAGCGCGGACGAGAAAGCGAAGCCATGCTTACCATGGCCGATTTCTTCGCCCATCGTGCCGAACAGATTCGGGCCGATGCCGTTGGCGCCGCCCGAAGCGATCGTGTGGCACGCGGCGCATTTCGCGAACACCGCTTCGCCCTTCGCCGGATCGGCGGCGGCGAGCAGGTTGGCGAGCGGCACCGCCGATTCGCCGCCACCGGCGCCGGCTTCGGCGTCTTCGATCGGATAACCGGGCTTTTCGGGATTGTGGCTGGCGAACAACATGCTCGACCCGACCGTCAGGCCCAGCGCGCAAATGCCGGCGAAAAGCACCCAGCCGGCAAAAGTATTGTTGCGATTGTCCATGCTCTAGCAGCCCCGTTTACGGACGCCCGCTTGCCGGGCGCATATTTGATTTGGACGCTCCCTTAAAGGTGCGACGACGGCGGCGCAAGGGGATGAAATCGGGGAATGGCAACGGCGTGCGCCCCAGTTGCGCGGCGGCGGCGGGGCGGCTATGCGCCGCGGCTCCAGCTTGGGAAGGCAATCATGGGCAGTTATTCGGCTTCGGCACAGCATCTGGTCGACGAAATGCGCGCGGCGGCACTTGCCGAGCCAGCGCGCGGGCTCGCGTTTCAGGGCGCGCCGGGCGCGAACAGCGACCTTGCCGCGCGCGAATATGATGCGAACTCGCTCCCGCTGCCCTGCTATGCGTTTCAGGACGCGATCGACGCAGTGCGCGACGGCCGCGTCGACCGCGCGATCATCCCGATCGAAAACAGCCTGCACGGCCGCGTCGCCGACATTCACTTCCTGCTCCCCGAATCCGGCCTGTCGATAGTCGGCGAGCATTTCCTTCCCATCCGTTACGGCCTGATGAGCCGCGATCTTGGCCCGGTGACGCGCGCGATGAGCCACGAACAGGCGCTCGGTCAGTGCCGCCACTGGCTGCGCGCCAACAATATCGCGCCGGTCGCGCACAGCGATACCGCGGGCGCCGCGGCGTGGGTCGCCGACAGCGACGAAGTCGGGCTTGCCGCGCTCGCGCCGCCGCATGCGGCCGAACTTTATGGGCTGACGCTTCACGGCACGGGGATGGAGGACGCCGATCATAATACGACGCGCTTCGTCATCCTCGCGCGCGAACCGCTGGCCGACGTTGCCGCGATCACCGGCCCGGTGATGACGACCTTCATGTTCGAGGTGAAGAATATTCCCGCGGCGCTCTACAAGGCGCTCGGCGGCTTTGCGACCAACGGCGTCAACATGACCAAGCTCGAAAGCTATCAGACCGGCGACAGCTTCGCGGCGACGCAATTCTACTGCGATATCGTCGGCGCGCCGGGCGATGAGCGGATCGACCGCGCGCTCGAGGAACTCGATTTCCAGACCAAGTCGCTTCGTCTGCTCGGTACTTATCCGCAGGCGCGGGCGCGTCGCTGATTCTGTCTATCCGCCGCGGCGGCGGAGCATCCGTGCGGTCGCCGACGTCTGGACGATGAACAGCGTCACGAGGATGCTCGAGACGACAAGTGCGAACAGGTCGAAGGCCGAGAAATTGGTGCCGCGGATATCGCCGCCGCCGATGATCGGCATCGAAATCGTCATCGCCATCAGCATCAGCCGCAGCTCGGTCGGGCCGCCCGCCATATAGGACAGGCGGAATTCGCCGACGACCTTGGCGGCGATAAAGGTGTGGATCGACAGCAGGAAATAGCCAATCACCGCCATCAGCGCGACGTCGAGCCGCATATAGGGGCTCATCCCGATCGCGCTGATCATCAGCAATGTCGCGAGCGCATCGACGCTATGGTCGACAAAATAGCCATAGTTCGGCCGCTCGATGCCGCGCCAGCGCGCGAGGCTGCCGTCGAGCGAATCGCCGAACCAGTTGACGATGTAGCCGAGGAGCGACAGGCCGAGCCATTCGCTGTCGAACCAGCTGAGCACATAGCCCGCAGCGACCAGCACCGCGCCGGCAAAGCCAAGCGTGGTGAGCTGGTCGGGGGTCACCCAGCCAGGAAGGCGTGCGCATAACCAGTTAAGAAGGCGGCGTTCGCTGCGCGCGAGGATATTCTGCTGGATGCGGACCGGCGCCTTGGCGACGGGTTCGAACTTGCTCATGAGGACCCTTCATTGCCGGCTGTCACAAAAGTGCCGGCCAGATGTCATCGGGGCGTCATAGAGGCAAAGTCGCGTTTGCGAAAGGGCAGGGAGGTCGGTGTGCCGCGTGCGTGCGACGATCAGTCCTGCCAGGGACCGATTTCGCCGACGTCGCCGACCGCGCGATAGCGTACTGCGTCGTCGATCCAGGCGACCTCCCACATCGGCGCGGGGCGTGCCCATTCGCCGATCACGAACAGCGGCAGCTTGTTCGCGGCGACAAAAGCAAGGTCGTCGGGGGTGGGGCCGGGGATCGTCGTTTCGTACCGCTGGTGGATGCGGATGACCGCGAGCGTCGTCGCGGGCGGCGCCGGAAGCGACTGGCGCACCGGAAAGCCCATGCTCGCGGCGACGGCGGGATAGCCTTTATCGTCGCGCGCGATCAGCAGCACCTTGTCGGCGTTCGCATAGGGCCCGCCGACCGCTCGGCCGACGACCTTGCGGCCCGCAATCGCGGCGAATTCGCGCAAGTCGGTATCGGCGACCGGCGACGGGCGCGCGGGCGCCGAGGCGGCGGCGGCTTCGGGAGGCATCGGGGCGGGATCGGCGGCGAGCGCCGCGACGAACAGCAGTGCGGCGATCAATGCGCTTCGCCCCAGCTCTTGCCGATGCCGACCTCGACCTCTAGCGGGACCGAGAGTTGGAGCGCGGGTTCGGCGGCGCCCGACATCACCGTGCGGATCACCGCGCCCGCGGCTTCGGCCTTGTCCTCGGGCGCCTCGAACACGAGTTCGTCGTGGACCTGCAGCAGCATGCGGACGTCGGAGAGCCCCGCGTCGGCGAGCGCTTTCGGCATACGCGCCATCGCGCGCTTGATCAGATCGGCGCTGGTGCCCTGGATCGGCGCGTTGATCGCGGCGCGCTCGCTTCCTGCGCGTTCATTCTGGTTCGCCGCCTTGATGCGCGGGAACCAGGTTTTCCGCCCGAACAGCGTCTCGGTATAGCCCTTCGCGCGCACGCCTTCGAGCGTATCGGTGATATAGTCCGAAATCCCGGGGAAGCGTTCGAAATAGCGCGCGATCAGCGCCTGTGCCTCGTCGGGGGTGACTTCGAGCCGGCCCGCGAGGCCCCAGCGCGAAATGCCGTAGAGGATCGAGAAATTGACCGTCTTCGCCTTGCCGCGCGTGTTGCGATTGACCTCGCCGAACAATTCGATCGCGGTCGCGCTGTGGATGTCGTCGCCGCGCGCAAAGGCTTCCTTGAGCTCGGGGACGTCGGCCATATGTGCGGCAAGCCTGAGCTCGATCTGGCTATAGTCGGCGGCGATCAGCACATGGCCGGGTGCCGCGATGAAGGCGTCGCGGATCTGGCGGCCGGTCTCGGTGCGGATCGGGATATTCTGGAGGTTCGGATCGGTCGACGACAGCCGCCCGGTCTGCGCGCCGACGAGGCTGTAGCTCGTATGCACGCGCCCGGTCGTGACGTTGATCTGCTGCTGCAGCGCGTCGGTATAGGTCGACTTCAGCTTGGCGAGCTGGCGCCACTCCAATATCTTGCGTGCGATCGGCACGCCGTCGCGTTCCAATCGTTCAAGCTCGCTCTGATCGGTCGACCAGTCTCCCGACTTGCCCTTGCGCCCGCCTTTCAGGCCGAGCTTGTCGAACAATATTTCACCCAGCTGCTTCGGGCTGCCGATCGCGAAGGGCTGGCCCGCAAGGCCATGGACTTCGCCCTCGATGCGCAGCATTTCGGTGGCAAACTCGCCCGACAGGCGCGCGAGATATTCGCGGTCGACCATGATCCCGGCGCGTTCCATCCCCTCGACGACAGCCGCCAGCGGGCGGTCGACCATTTCATAGACGCGCGTCCCCCCTTCGATCGGCAGGCGGAGCTTAAGCATCTTCCACAGGCGCAGCGCGACGTCGGCATCCTCGGCGGCATATTGGGTCGCGCGGTCGAGCGGCACTTCGGCAAAGCTGATCTGCGATTTGCCCGTCCCGCACATTTCCTTGAAGGTCAGGCAGATGTGATCGAGGTGGAGCTTCGCCAGCTCGTCGAGCCCGTGCTGATGCTTGCCCGCATCGAGCGCGAAGCTCATTACCAGCGTATCGTCGTACGGCGCGACTGTGACGCCGTGCTGCGCGAGCACGCCGATGTCATATTTGAGGTTATGCCCGACCTTCAGCACCGCATCGTCGGCGAACAGCGCGTGGAGGCGCCCGATCGCCACATCCATCGCGATCTGTTCGGGCTTTTCGGCGAACATGTCGGTGCCGCCATGGCCGAGCGGGATATAGCAGGCACGGCCCGGCGCGGTCGCCATGCTAACCCCGACGAGGCGGCCGGTGACGCTGTCGAGGCTTGCGGTCTCGGTGTCGACGCCGACAACATGCGCGGCGCGGGCTTCGGCGATCCAGCGATCGAGCGCCTCGACCGTGGTGACGCATTCATAGAGCGTGCGGTCGATGGGTGGCATCGCGGGCAGCGCCGGTGTCGACGGCCCGGCGGGCGCGGCAACCGGCGTGGCATTCGCGCGCGGGAAGGTCGGCGGGCCGCCCGGCGTGGCGCCAAGGTCGAGCTTCGCCGAGAGCGAGCGGAAGCCATGCTCGTCGAGGAAGGTCTTGAGCGGCAGCGGCGGGATCGCGCCAAGTTTGAGCGTGTCGAGCGCGTCGGGCAGCGCGACGTCGCGCTTCAGGTCGACAAGGATGCGCGACAGCTCGGCCATCGCGCGATGCTCGATCAGATTGTCGCGCAGCTTCGACGCCTTCATGCCTTCGGCGCCGTCGAGCGCGGCGGTGAGGGTGCCATATTCCTGGATCAGCTTGGTCGCGGTCTTTGGCCCGACCCCGCGTACGCCGGGAACATTGTCGACGCTGTCGCCCATCAGCGCGAGCACATCACCCACCAGATCAGGCGTGACGCCGAATTTCTCGTTCACCGCGTCCAGCCCGAGCCGGACATTTTTCATCGTGTCGAGCATGTCGACCTGCGGCCCTTCGCCGGGCTCGCGGATCAACTGCATCAGATCCTTGTCCGACGAGACGATCGTCACGTCCCAGCCTTCGCGCACCGCCGCCTCGGCATAGCTCGCGATCAGGTCGTCGGCCTCGAAGCCCTCCATCTCGATGCATGGCAGCGAGAAAGCGCGCGTCGCGTCGCGGATCAGCGGGAATTGCGGGCGCAGATCCTCGGGCGGCTCGGGCCGGTTCGCCTTATACTGGTCGTAGATCTCGTTGCGGAACGACTGGCTCGAATGATCGAGGATCACCGCAAGATGCGTCGGCCCGTCGGCGTCGTGCAGATCCTTGGCGAGCTTCCACAACATCGTGGTGTAACCATAGACCGCACCGACGGGTACCCCTTTGGGGTTCGTCAGCGGCGGCAGGCGGTGATAGGCGCGGAAGATGTAGCTGGAGCCATCGACCAGATAGAGATGATTCTTCTCGGACATGGCGCGGATGTAGCAGGGGAGGTGCGGGCGGCCTAGGGCCGCTCGTCGATTGCGCGATACTCCGGGAAGCGGACCTATTCGGCGGGAACTTCGACCCTGCAGTTGATATAATCGGCGAGCGCGACCTTCCCGCGCCACGCATCTTCGGGCATGTCGAAGCCCTCGTCGAGGCTCGCGGCGGTCATCCGCGCATAGGAGACAGCGGCGGCGTCCGAAAAACCGAACTCCCGAAACGCCTCCTCCCAACCTTCGCGCGGTATCACGTCGAGTTCTACCGGCCGTCCCAAGGCCGCGGCGAAGGCCGTTGCGACCTCGGAAGACGTATAGCGCCGCGGGCCTTCGGCATATCGGATGCCGACGTCGTCAAGCGAAGACATGAGGCGTGCGGCCGCCAGTTCGCCAAGATCCTGGGGTGCCACCATCGGGATCGCCAGATCGGCCGGAAACATCGTCGGTAGTTTTCCTGTGTCGCGTGCCGATGTCAGAAAGCCGTCCCAATTACTCATATAATAGCCCGCGCGGTTGATCGCTGCGGGGATCGGCTGTCGGTGCAGACCCTCCTCCAGTTCCCAGAGGACGTTGAGATCGCCGATGTACCGGCCGGGTTGAGCGCCGCCAGTCGATTCAGCAACGATCTTTTCGAGCCCCGATCCGTCGAGCGCTGCAAGAATATTGGCGACGGTATGCCGTTCGACCCTGTCGGTATTCGTCGTGGTATCGGCGGGCGGGTTAAGCAGGAAGGCGCGCCGCCCGCGGCGAAGCGCCGCCCGCAACGATGCTACATCTTCGACATCGGCTTCGGCGATGTTCGCGCCCCTGGTTTCCCATTCGCGGGCATGGTCGGCATTGCGCGTGACTATGGTGACATGTTCACCGCGCGCAAGCAGCGCTTTTGCAGTCGCCGAGCCGACGTGGCCCGTTCCGCCCATAATCACATACATGGCTCGTCTCCTGCCGGTCTGTCGGAATGACAATGAATCTGCGCCGCAGGAGTTGCGGACCATGCCGGGTCTTGCCGCCTGAATCGGGCGACCCGCCTGTTTTTGACCGTAAGGTCAGGCGCGCGTGCGCCATCGCTCGACGCCCTGCCAGCCGAGCCATGCGGCAAGCGGCAGCCCGACCGCGCCGAGGATCAGCAGTTCGGACGAAGCCTGCTCGACCGCCGCCGCGCCGATCGCGGCGAACAGCATCGCGACGCCCAGGTTGGCGAGCGCCATGACGAGCGCGAACCGCCCGAAGGCCATCGCCGCGATGCCGCCGGCCATCGCGGTCACTTCGCAAAGGAACGGGACGGGGCGCGAGAGGATCAGCGCAACCGGGCCGATGCGTTCGGCGAGTTCGTGCGCGCGGTCCAGATCGTCGGCACTCAGGAAGCGTTTAGCGAGCGGCCGTGCGGCCCAGCGCCCGACTGCATAGCCCGCAAGGCTTCCGCCCATCAGCCCCAGCCAGATGACGAGCGTGCCGACCGCGAATCCGAAAGCCGCCCCCGCCAGCGTATTGGTCACGCCGTTGGGCACGGGCAGAAAAACGTCGAGCGTCAGCGCACCAACGATCAGCGCCGCGGCGGCGAGGGGACGCTCATCGGCGGCGGCGAGGACGCGGTCGCTCACCGCGATAAATTCGTTGCGGAAGATCAGCGGCACGCCGACGATAAGCAGCAGCAACGCGGCGATGACCAGCCAGCGGATCAGCGGGGAAGGGCGCTCGGCCATGCCCCCTGCTTAGCGTGTCAGCCCCGATAGTCGATATGCAGCTTTGCCGCCGCCGCGACCGCGGCCGCGCGTGCGTCGTCGGTGCTGCCGCCCGCGACCTTGGCGAGCGCAACACCCATGCGGCGATACGGCCGCGTTACCGGTTTTCCGAAGATGCGCGCATCGACGTCGGTTTCGGCGTCCGGCGGGGTCAGCGCCTCGGCGAGCCCGGTGATCGCGAAATCGCTCGCGTCGCGGTCAGCGAGCAGCACCGCACTCGCGCTCGCGTCGGGCACCGCGACCGCGGGGATCGGCAGGCCGAGGATCGCGCGCGCGTGCAGGTCGAATTCGGATAGCGACTGCGAAATCAAGGTCACCATGCCCGTGTCATGGGGGCGGGGCGAGAGTTCGGAGAAGATGACCTCGTCGCCCTTCACGAAATATTCGACCCCGAAGATGCCGTGGCCGCCGAGCGCATCGACCACCTTCGTCGCCATCTCCTGCGCCGCGGCGAGCGCCGCATCGGACATCGCCGCGGGCTGCCAGCTTTCGCGATAGTCGCCGCGTTCCTGGCGGTGGCCGATCGGCGGACAGAAGCTGACGCCATCCTTGTGGCGGACGGTGAGCAAGGTGATCTCGTAATCGAAGTCGATAAACGCCTCGGCGATGACGCGCAGCCGGTCGCCGCGCATGCCCGCCGCCGCATAGTCCCACGCGGCGTCGATGCCGCCCGCGTCCCTGACCGTGCTCTGGCCCTTGCCCGACGACGACATGACGGGTTTCACGACGAGCGGAAAGCCGATGCGTTCGGCCGCGGCGACCAGTTCCTCGCGGCTCGTCGCATATTCGAAGGTCGAGGTCTTGAGGCCGAGTTCGCTAGCGGCGAGGTCGCGGATCGCGTCGCGGTTCATCGTCAGCTGCGCCGCACGCGCCGATGGGACGACGTGGAAACCTCCGGCTTCGACCTCGGCGAGAATTTCGGTGCGGATCGCCTCGACCTCGGGCACGATATGGTCGGGCCGATGCTTTTCGATCGTGGCGCGCAGCGCGTCGCCGTCGAGCATCGAAAACACTTCATAGCCGTCGGCGACCTGCATCGCGGGCGCGCCTTCATAGCTGTCGCACGCGATCACCCGGCACCCCAGCCGCTTCGCCGAAATCACGAATTCGCGCCCGAGTTCGCCCGAACCGAGGAGAAGGATGGTGGCGGTGGGGGTCATGCAAAAACTTTCCATCGACGTTGGGCGCAAGATTCGGGACGCATCGCTGCGCGGCCTCCGCCATAGGAATTTCAGCGTCAAGTTGCGACAGCGAATGACATCCAAAGGAAGATCCCGTGAGCTATTTTTCCAAAACCATCTGGTCGCCGGTCGGCGAATTGACCCTCGTCGCCGACGACCGGGGCCTCGCCGCCATATTGTGGGAGAATGACAAGCCCGACCGCGTCCGGCTCGGCGCATTGAGCGAAAAGGCCGATCATCCGGTCTTGCTCGAAACCGAGCGGCAGCTCGCCCAATATTTCGCCGGGACACGCCGCACATTTGACGTGCCCCTGTCCTTTGCCGGTACCGATTTCCAGAAGCGCGTATGGGCCGCCCTGCTTGCCATCCCGTTCGGTGAAACGCGCAGCTATGGCGAGATCGCGGACCAGCTCGGCAATCCGGGCGCATCGCGCGCGGTCGGCGCCGCCAATGGCCGCAACCCCATTTCGATCATTGCGCCGTGCCACCGCGTCGTCGGATCGAATGGCAAGCTGACGGGTTTTGCCGGCGGGCTGGAGGCGAAGGCGTTCCTGCTCGATCTCGAACGGGCGGCTTAAAGGTCGAGCGTGCGGATTTCGGGGATGAGCTTCCACCACAGCAACGCGCCGAGCAGCGACAATATGGCGGCCGTCGCAAAGGCATAGCCATAGCCGCCGAGATAATCGACGATCAGCCCGGTGACGATTGGGCCGACGATACCCGAAATGTTGCCGAACGCGTTCTGCACCCCGATCCAGCTGCCCGCCGCGCGCGGCCCCGCGAAAATCTGGCCGACGGCGAAGATATTCGTTGCGATCAGCCCGGCGCCGAAGCCCGCAACCGCCAACCAGACCGCCAGCATCGCATAGCCATCCGCGACCGCGATGCCGGCGGTCGCCGTCCCGATGGCGAGCTGTCCCGCGACCATCAGCCAGCGGCGCACCTCGCCTTCATTGGCCCCTTTCGCAACCATACGGTCCGACAGCCAGCCACCCGCGATTGCGACGACACCTTGCGTCGTGAAGCTCAGCGTCGTCAGCGCGGTCATTTCGCCGATCGAATAACCGCGCGTATTGACGAGGTAGAGTGGCAGCCAGGCGAGCAGGAAATAAAATCCGTAGTTCGACAGGAAATGGACAATGCTCATCTTCCACAGCGCCGGCACGCGGAGCAGGCGGCGGATCGAAACCCGTTCGCTCACGGGAACCGCTTGTGCGCGGGCGCGCATCGACGCCGCTGCGAATTGCCAGGGAATGAGCCACAGCAAAGTCACCGCGCCGAAAATCCAGAAGACCGGCCGCCACCCCCATTCTCCGAGGATCGCGCCGCCGGTGAGCACGCCAATGGCCGGGCCAAATGCGATCGCTGCGGACACCGATGCATTCGCGATGCCGCGCCGCTCGACGGGCACTTCGGCGGCGAAAATCTTGCTGCTGCCGGGAAAGGCGATGCTCTCGCCCAGCCCGAGGAACAACCGCAGGACGATCAGCGATATCAGCCCGCCCGCGAAACCGGTCAGCGCGGTGCTGATCGCCCAGATCGCGACCCCCAGTGCAAAGACGCGGTAAACGCAGAATCGGTCACACAGCCAGCCGACGAACAGGCAGGCGGGCGCGTAGACCCAGAAAAAGGCGGAAACCGCGAAGCCGAACCCCGTCGCCGACAGCCCCAGCTCTTCCTTCATAAGCGGCGCCGCGACGCCGATCGCGCCGCGATCGACATAGTTGAGGAGCACCGACAGCGCGATCAGCACGACGACCCACGTCACCCGTCTTCCGCCAGCGGAGCCTTCGATCGATTGTGTCGCCATGTTCAAAAGCTCCCCTGCCCCGGGACAGGGCTATCAGATGGAGGGCCGCGCGCCAGCGAAAATTGGCGCACGTTTGTTCAACGCGTTCGCCGGCCGGCCTGCTATTTTTCCCGTCACATCATGGGAGAAAGCATATGGCCGCCGCCGCACAAATCGAACGCCCCCTTTCCGTCGCCGCCCTGTTCGACCGCTATCATGTCGGCTGGGAAACAAAGGATCCCGACCTGATCGCCTCGCTCCATTCGGCGGACACGGTCTTCGCGCTCCACGACGGCACCGAGCCCGTGACGGGGCGCGAGCGGCTGCGCGAGCATTGCCGGCAATTGTTCGCGACCTTCGATTTCATGCAGGAAATGGGGCGGCGGCTCTACGGCGACTACCATTGGGTGTTCGAATGGACGATGCTGCTCGCGCTCACCGAACCGGGCGGCGCGCCCTTTACCGCGCGCGTCGGGATGCTCGACGTCGTCACGCTGAACGATGCGGGCGAGGTGGTGCGAAAGGATGTTTATCCGAACGGGCGCGAGATGCACGGCGCCTTCGTGCGCGCCGGGATCGACCGTTAGCGGCGCCGCTTGCGCCCGGCGCCCGACCGGCAGATAGTTACCGCGATGTCCGACCCGCTCTCCCCTTTCCGGAATTCGCTGCTGCCGGTCGACGCCCCGCTTGCGCCGCATGCCAATCCGGTGACCGGGATATTGATCGGGCGCGGCGGTCCGCTGCGGTTGACGCTGGACGGCGTGGCGGTCGAGGGCGACATGCTGCTGATCCGCCCCGGTATCGTCCATGGCATCGCCTTGCCCGCGCGCGGCGCCGACATCCTCTATCTCGATGGCCTCGCCTTTCCGTTCGACGTTCCGCTGGCACGCGCGCTCGGCGGGAAGCTGGCGGAACTGGCGGGCACCGTGCTCGATGGAGCGGGCGATGCCGCCGACGAACTGCGCGCGCGCTTGGCTGCCTCTGCCGTGCTGCCGTCGCCGCGCGTCGCCGATGCCGTGCGCGCTATCTATGCCGACCCGATGCGGCGCATGCCGCAGGACGAGTTGGCGCGGCGGCTCGGCATGGAACGCACGCGAGCGTTGCGCCTTTTCCGGACGGCGACCGGGCAGGGCTTTCGTGAATTCAAGCGCTGGTCGGCGATGCAATTTGCGGCGCAGCAGATGAAGCAAGGCGCGCTCGTTCGCACCGCGGCGATGGACGCCGGCTTTGCCGACACCGCGCATCTGTCGCGCGCCTTTCGCGAAACCTTCGGCTTGACGCCCAGCGCGGCGATAAACGCGCTCCCGTCATAGGAGGGTCAGGCGGGCCAGCGGTCGGTGTCGTGGTCCGGATGCTGGTGGTTGCTCGCCTTGATCGCGCCGACAAGATTGCTCATCACCGCCTCGGTCGTGCCCTCGGCCTTGATCGGCAGATCCTCGAACAGCGACAACTGGCCTTCCAGCCCGAACTGGACCTGCGGCGGGAACGCCGAGGGGTCGTCGAACGACCCGGTCGTCAGGTTGATATGCTTGCTGCCGGCATAGTCATAAGTCAGCGGCGTCCCGCAGTCGCGGCAGAAACCGCGCGCCGCCTTGTCCGAACTGTTGAACGTCGCGGGCGCGCCGCGCGTCCATGTGATCGCGTCGCGCGGCACGCCGATCAGCGCGATAAAGAAATTGCCCGCCGCCTTCTGGCACATCCGGCAATGACAGATATGCGAGCTGTCGAGCACCGCGGTGACATGATAGCGCACCGCCCCGCACTGGCAGCCGCCCGATGCTTCGGTTTCGATCCGGTCCATGGCGCCTTGCTATCAAAGGTGGCGGGTACTCACAATCGCGCAAGCGGGGAAGCGGTGCGCGGCGACGACGCGCCGCGCATCGGCCCCATCAGGCGCCGTAACGCTCGATCAACTTGGCGAGCGGGGCATGGCCGAGGCAGAGGCCGCTACCCGGCGCCGTCTCGCCGCTTTCGAGCGCGGTGGCATAGGCGACGGCCGGATCGGCCTCCAGCCTTGCGCGCAGCGCCGCGAGCTTCGGCCAGCGAACGGGCTCGGCAACCTCGTGAAACTCCAGCCAGCGCGCGACCCCGATGAACAGCGCATCGGCCAGCGTCGGCCGGTCGCCGACCAGATAGGGGCCGTCGCCGACCATTTCCTCCAGCCGGTCGTGGCGTGCGATCACCGCTTCCTTGCCCCATTCGCGGAGCGACGCTTGCAGCGCGGGACGCGGCGGGGCCATTTCGAGCGCGACCCACAGCGGGGTGAAGGAGCCGGTGAAGCCGGTGTTGATGAACGCCATGGCCTGCCGCATCCGGTCGCCTTCGGACGATAGCGGATCGGGGCTAATCCGCCGTTTGTCGTCGCGCGCCGCGAGCCAATGCGCTATCGCCATGGTCTCGGTCAGCGCCGCGCCCTGGTGGGTGATCAGTACTGGAGTTTCGTGCCGAGCGTTGATGCGGGCATAGGCGGGCTCGCGCATTTCGCCGAGCATGTCGACGCGGCACAGGCGATAGGGTTTGCCCAGCCATTCGAGGGCCGCGACGAGGCCCATGGAACTTCCCAGCGGGAAGCCATAGATAAGGATCGGTTCCAATGTATTGCTCCATCTTCTTGAGGGGGAGCTGCGCAGCGGAGCCAGATATAGGGCGCGCTGTCCGCGCGTAAATTACGCACCTTTTTGTAACCATGAGGCCCCGATGAAAGATCTGGTTTCGCGCTGTCCGATCGAGGAAGTGATGCAGGTGCTGAGCGGCCGCTGGCCGACCCTGCTCATCTATTATCTCAGCGACGGGACGAAGCGCTTCAGTGACCTGCGCCGTGACAATCCGACGATCTCGCACAAGATGCTGACGCTCGAACTGCGCAAGCTCGAAGATGCGGGGATTGTCCAGCGTACCGAGTTCGAGGGCTATCCCCGGCGGGTCGAATATGACCTGACCCCCGACGGCGAACGGCTCGTGCCGCTGATTGACGCGCTCGGCGACTGGTGGGATGCCGTGGCGGGCGGGGCTGATGCGGACGCAGCTATCGTTGCTGCGACCAACGGTTGAAACCGCTGCGAAGCGGCGTCACTTCGCTTTTTGCGGGTGAAAAGTCTCGCCGCGCTTCAGCATAGCGACCATGTCGGCGATCTTCTTTTTCCGCCCGGCGTCGGTCTTGATCGTACCGAGACGAAAGATCAGCGCGAAGCGGTTCTGCGCGGTCAGCTTTTCCAGCATGGCCTTGGCCTCGGGTTCGGCATCGATCGCCGCCCGCAGATCGTCCGGAATTTCCGATCCCTTGACGCGATAGGCGCGATCCCAGCGGCCATCGGCCTTCGCCGCCTCGACCTGTTTCAGCCCATGCTCGGTCATTCGGCCTTCGGCGGTCAGCCGTGCGACATTATCGATGTTGATCTGGCTCCAGACGCTTTTCGCGCTGCGCGGGGTGTAGCGTTGAAGGAAGCTTTTTTCGTCGAAGGATTTGCGGATCGCGTCGATCCATCCCCAGCACAGCGCCGCCCAGATCGCCTGTTCGGGCGTGATCGATGCGAGGCCCGATCTGACCTTGTGGATCTTGATCCACACTTCGCGTTCGCCGGCATGATGCCGGCTTAGCCAATGATAGAAACCGTCCATGTCCACGAATTCGTGAACCTTGTCCGGATCTACTTCGATCGCCGCCATGATCCTGTTTCCACTTAAATACTCATTTTAAATACTCATTTTTCAATAAATAATTGAAAAACAAAGAATAAAAAATAGTTGGTCTGAAATGACCGAGCGGCAGTCCGTGAAAACTACGCTATGAAACTAAATGAGAAAATTCTCGATTTCGGCGAAATCTCCAATCGGCCGAAGGTCGTTAATCCATGTTCATCCCGATCGAAATGCGCCGCGCGGCGGCGGTGAGGTGCGGGGCCAGTGCGAGCAGTTGCTCCTCGCGCAGCCGGTCGGAGGCGCCGGTGATCGAAAGGCCGGCGAACGGCCGGCCTCGCTTGTCGAAGATGGCCATGCCGATGCTGCTGCTCGCCGCGGGCGGGACACCGACGGAAATCGCAAAACCGCGCTCGCGTATCTGCGCCAGCTCTTCGGCAAGTTGATCGGGCGGGATGATGTCGGTCTCCGATTTCCGCCGAAAGCGCGGCGTTCGCAGATAGCTCTGCTGCTCGGCCTCGGGCAGGTGCGCCAGAACGGCCTTTCCGCTGCTCGACCAGCTGAGGTCCCAGCTTGTTCCGACGGGAAGAAATATATTGACGCTGTTCACGCCGTCGATGCGCTCGATCAGCGCAATATTCTCGCCATCGACGAGGCCAAGGTGGATCGTTTCGCCGGTGGCGTGGCGCAAGGCGTCCATAACCGACAGCGCCGCCATGCGCAGGCCGCTCTTGCGTTCGATCGCCCGGCCACCGACCGCGATCGGCCGCATCGACACCGACCAAAGGGGACGGCTTCCGCCATCGCGCTCGAGCCAGCCGAACGCTTCCAGCGCGAGCAGCAGGCGGTGTACCGTCGCCTTGGGCAGGGCGAGGCGGCGCGCGAGATCGCTCGCGCCGATCGGCTGCCATTCGGCGACCCGTTCGACGAGGAGGAGCGCCAGTCCAACCGGACGATTGGGCCCCTTGGGATCGATATCGTCTGTCGGTCCTGTCGGCCCCAGACGTGTTTCATTTCTGCCCATCGATCATCCTAGCGTGCTGTCCGGCGCGGCGCGCGCGACAGCGCTACACCCAAATTGCTCTGGTTCGAACCAAATTAATGTCCCATTACACGGGACGATGTATTCTATAAAGAGACAATATAGATTGACCCGGGACAAAATAGGCGGCACTTCCGAAGGCGCCGCACGATTCGGGGGAGCGATCCACCCGTCCGGGAGCGGTGGAGCGTCGCCGGGAGAGGGCGGGATCGTTTGGCCAGCAGCCGCGCAATCGCGGACACGGCCTGTCGACTTCCCCTCCGCCTGTTTCCCGACCGGTTCGAGAAAACAGCATTGCGGCCTCGGGCGCGCAGGGAGGGGATGAACATGATGATTCGATGCAATGGGATGCGGTCCGCGATTGCGGCGTTGCTGGCGACGGCCAGCTCGGCCGCGCTGGCGCAGGAAACCCCGGCTTCGTCCGAAACGCGCGACGAAGGCGGTATCGCCGAAATCGTCGTTACCGCGCAGAAGCGCGAAGAAAATCTTCAGGACACACCGATCTCGATCGTCGCCCTCGGATCCGATGCGCTCGAACAGAAGGGCGTCAGCGCGCTAAGTGACCTGTTCACCGGCGGTATCCCGTCGCTCCGTATCTCGCCCTTTCTGGGGCGCGCCTCGGCGGTCTCGATCGGTATGCGCGGGCTGGTGCCGGTCGATGCGACGCAAGTGACGCGCGACCCGACGGTCGGCATCTATATCGACAGCGTCTATGTCGGCCGTGTTTCGGGGCTCGGCATGGAGCTTTCCGACATCGAACGCATCGAGGTGCTGCGCGGTCCGCAGGGCACGCTCTTTGGACGCAACACGATCGGCGGCGCCGTGAGTGTCGTGACCAAGCGGCCCACCGGCGAATTCGGTGTCGATGTGAAGGCAGGCGTCGGCAATTACGAGAGCCGCACCGTTGCGGCGCATGTGAACCTGCCGCGGATCGCGGGCATCGCGATCAAACTCGACGGGCTTTACAGTGACCGTGGGGGGCTGGTGCTCAACCCCGATCCGGAATTTCACGACTATTCGGAAATCCGCAAATATGGCTTCAAGGCGACTGCGCTCTGGGAGCCCGCGGACAATCTGTCGATCCTCTATTCTTACGATCAGTCGCACGACAAATCGACAAGCAACTACAGCGACATCACCGCGACCGATCAGGCCGCTGCGCTGCGGCCGAGCTTCATCACGCTGCGTGAGGGACGCGTGCGGACCGCGCGCGTCGGCGTGCCGGTGCTCCGCAATCCGCAGCGCGCGCGCGGGCATTCGCTGATTGCCGAATGGGATGTCGCCGACGCGCTGACGATCCGCTCGATCTCGGCATGGCGTGACCTGAAATCGGTGCAGTGGGACCAGGATACGGGCGGGGTCACCGCATGGGGGCCGAACCGTCCGTTCGGGCGGCTGAGCTATGCGCTTGTCGACCAGAACCAGTTCAGCCAGGAGATCCAGTTCGTCGGCGACGCGGGCGACTTCAAATATGTCTTCGGCGGCTATTATTTCAACGAGAATGGCGCCGATGAGGCGACGGTATTCTCGTCGGGTCGGCTCAACGCGACGAACAGCGGGGTCACCCTGTTTCCCGAACCCGTGCCCGACGCGGGGGCGGCGAATACCCCCGACCGCGCCGCGCGCGTGAACGTCAAGTCGAAGGCCTTGTTCGGGCAGGTCACCTGGTCGCCGATGGCGCTGCTCGGCCTTCATGTGACGGTCGGTGCGCGCTACACCGACGATCACAAGGATGGCCGTCTCACCGCCATTCGCGGCGTGGACCCGAACCTCGACTTCGAGTTCAATTCGAGCCGTTTCGACCCGATGGCGACGATCGCCTATGATTTCACGCGCGACGTCAACGCCTATGTGAAGGTCAGCCGTGCCTATCGCGCGGGCGGCGCCAACACGCGTTCGTCGATCCTGCGGCCGTTCGGCGAAGAGGAATTGATGGCATGGGAGGCGGGTTTGAAAGCCGACCTCTTCGACCGCCGCGCACGCCTCAATATCGCCGCCTATACGAGCCGCCTCTCGAACCAGCAGGTCGACTTCATCAACCCCGCCTTTGTGTCGAACACCGAAACGGTGAACGCGCCCGAGAAGCGGCGATTGAAGGGCGTCGAGGTCGACCTGACCCTCGCGCCGGTTCGCGACCTGCTGCTCGGCATCAACTATGTGTATACCGATGCGCCGGCGACGCCGGTCCGCAACATCTTCTCGGGGGTGATCGAGCAGGTGGATTCGGCCTTCACGCCGAAACATGCGGTCACGCTCACGGCGGACTACACTTTCCCGCGCTTCTCCTTCGGCGAGCTCAGGGTCCATTTCGATGCGAACACGGCGGGCAATTATTTCGCCAACGGCACGGTCGATTATAAGGCGGAGAGCGCTTTCCTGGTCAACGGGCGCATCACGCTCGGCGACATCGATGTGGCTGGCGGCACGTTCGACGTCGCGCTGTGGGCGAAGAACCTGACCAACGCGAATTACAACTATTTCGATTTCCGCGTCGCCGGCCGCAACACGACGACGCGTTACAACGACCCGCGCACCTATGGCCTCGAAGCGCGCGTCCGGTTCTGACGATCAGGAGAATATCATGTCCTTCCGCCTGAAGCTGCTCGCCGCCCTTGCGCTGCTCGCGCCGGTCAATCCCGCGTCGGCCCGCAACATCGTGATCGGCAATGACGATGGCCTGACGGCCAATGTGAAGGCGCTTTACGATGCGCTGAAGGCGGAGGGGCATGACGTCATCGTCGCGGTGCCATGTCAGCAGGGAAGCGGACTGGGCGGGGCGGTCCGGATCATGCAGCCGATCGCCTCGCTGAGCGCCGATTGCGCCAACGGTGCAGCGAAGGCCGGCGATCCCGGCGCGGGGCCGATGACCCGCCCCGGGCTGGGTGAGGATTTCTTCTATGTTGACGGCACGCCGGTGATGGCGATGCTCTATGGACTCGATATTCTCGCCCCGGCGCGGTGGGGGAAGGGGCCGGACCTTGTGCTGTCAGGCCCGAATATCGGGCGGAATGCCGGCCCTATCGTCGTCAGCTCGGGAACGGTCAGCAATGTCCAATATGCGATGATGCGCGGCATTCCGGCTATTGCGCTAAGCGCGGGCATGAACAGCGCCAGCAAGGATGACCTCATCAATCCGCTATCCGGAGAGATCGCGAAACGCTCGCTCGAACTCGTTGATCTGCTCGACACACGGACGAAGCGCGGGCCGCTGCTTCCCGCCGGCGCGGGGTTGAACGTCAATTTTCCCGATCAACCGGGCGGTGCGCACTGGAAATTCGCCCGCGTCGGCACGTTCAGCGACTATGATGCGCGTTTCGTCGCCGACCTGCCCGCCGCGATGGGCAAGGCGGCGACCGGACGGGAGCCGATGCCGGGTCTGTACTTCACCATTTCGGACAAGGCACCGGCGGCGGGGCAAAACGGCGATGAAGCCGCGATCGCCCGAAAGGACATCTCCGTGAGCGTGTTGCAAATCGCCTATGATGCCCCGGCGTCTCGAAGGGCACAGGCCGAACGCCTTCTCGGCGCGCTGACCCGTCGCTGACGGCAATGCGCCTTCGACCTATGACCGATATCGGTCATCAGCCGACTTCCCGCCCGGTCGATCAAAATACGCTGGCCGATACCGCAGTGCCTCGACAAGCAGACTGAAAGCCTCTTCCGCCGCTCTGCTCAGTCGTGATTCTGAATGACATCGATAACAATTGCAGTTAAGCGTCGATCTCGATGGGAGAGAATCGATGAATTTGATGCAGGCGGATACGCCCCATGCCGGCGCAACAAGCGGCAGCGATCGAACGCGGCTTGGTCTCGGAGTATCGGGATTATATCTTGCGCTATATGCGCATTATGGCTTCTTCGCATTCCTGCCGCTGTGGCTGAAAGCGACTGGCGCGTCGGCCGAAGAAATCGGCGTGCTGCTGGCGATCCCGCTCATCCTCCGCATCCTGACCGTCGCGCCTTTCTCGGCGTTTGTCGGGCGGCGCGGCTGGGTGCGCAATGCGATCGCCTATACGTCGCTCGCTTCGGCAGCGATCGTGCTGTTGTTGCTCGGCGAGCCCGCGCATGCGGGCCGCATTGCGATCGTCATCTTCTTCTCGATCGTCTGGGACCAGATTCCGGTGCTGACCGACGCCTATGCGGTGATGGCAGTGCGCAGCCGGTCGCTCGACTTTGGGCGGCTACGGGTGTGGGGATCAATCGCGGTCGTTGCCTCGAATATCGCGGCGGGCTGGGCGATCGCCGTGGCGGGTATTAAGATGCTGCCGCTGATGATCGCGGCCCTTCTGCTTGCGCCGGCGGTCGTCGCCTTTTTGCTGCCCGCGGATCGCAAGCTCAGCGCGGTCGGTGAGGCGACCGGCGGACGCTGGCGGGACCTGGTCGGCGACAGGGGCCTGATCCTCGCGATGATCGCCGCGTCGCTGATCATGGGTAGCCATGGCGTGCTGACCAGCTTCGGTGCCATCCAGTGGACCGCGCAAGGCATATCGACAACAGCCATCGGCCTGCTTCAGGCGCTGGCGGTGGCGGCGGAGATTGGCGCCTTCTGGTTCGGCGCGAAGCTGCTCGGCAACCGCGATCCGCGTCTTTTGATCGTCGCGGGCGCGATCGCCGCTGCGCTGCGCTGGGCGATCATGGCGACCAGCCCGGGGCTTCCGGTTCTCGTCGCCGGGCAATTGCTGAACGGCATCACGGCGACGGGAACGATCCTCGGCATCATGTTGGTCATCGCCCAGCGCGTGCCGACGCATCTCAGTGCGACGGCGCAGGGGATGAACGCGGTGCTGCTCGGCGTGGTGCTCGCGGTCGCCACGGCGGGATCGGGGCTGCTTTGGTCCTATGGTCTGCCCGTCGCCTATATCGCGATGACAGTGCTCGCGCTGCTCGGCGCGCTTTGCGCCTGGCCGCGTGATACCGGAGCGACGACGGAAATGGGAACGGACGGATTAACCGCATCGGGAGTAGAATCATGACGCGCCATCGGACGATAATATTTGCCGCGCTGCTCGCGGCTGTGCCGGTAACGGCATTCGCGCAGGCCGCGCCGGCGGCTCCCGCAACCTTGGGCATGCAGAATTGGCCGCTTCCCGACACGGTGAGCCCCGAGGGCAAGGCCGCAGCAGCGGCTGCGGCCGCACAGGCGATGCCCGATCCGCTGCCGCCGGTCGCCGATATCCGCAAGATCATCGACGCGATGCAGGGGGCGATGGGCGCGCAACTCGAGAAGCGCTACGAGGTGCGTGTCGAGGCATCGACGATTGCCGGGGTGCCGGTGCGCATCGTCTATCCCAAGGGCGTGAGCGCGCTCGGCAAAGGTCCGGTCCTCCTCAACCTGCATGGCGGCGGCTTCGCGATCGATTCGGGTTCGCTGACCGAGACGATCCCGATCGCGGCGCGCACCGGCCTGCCGGTCGTCGCGGTCCTCTACCGCCTCGCGCCCGAGCATCCCTATCCGGCGGCGCTCGACGATGCGCTCGCCGTCTATCAGGCGCTCGAGAAAGACCGTAAGTCAAACCGGATCGCGGTCTTCGGCACCTCGGCCGGCGCGTGCCTGTCGGGGCAGCTGGTGGCGAAGCTTGCGAGCATGGGCCGGCCGATGCCCGCGGCGCTCGGCTTCCTGTCGGGCAGCGCCGACCTGTCGGTGCGCGGCGATTCCGAAAGCTGGATGCCCGGGCCGGGCTTCGATTGGGTTGCCGCCTATGCGGGCAAGACGCCGATGACCGACCCGATCCTCTCACCGATCCGCGGCGGCGTGTCGCGCTTTCCGCCGACGCTCCTGCTGACGAGTTCGCGCGATTTCCTCATGAGCCCGACGTCGATCTTTGCGCGGACGCTGCACGAGAAGGGCGTCGATGCGCGGCTCGTGATGTTCGACGGGCTGCCGCACGCCTTCTGGGCCTATATGGCGATCCCGGAGAGCGATCGGGCGAATGAGATCGTCGCGCGCTTTTTGAAAGAAAAGCTCGACGCCGCGGCGAGATAGGAATTGTCGTCGCCCCCGCGAAGGCGGGGGCCGTCGTCGGCCTTGCGCTATCTCTCCAGCGGCCGCGTTCAGAGGCACGTGACTCTGAAACGCCCTGCGCGGGGGCGACGCACATTTGTCGCTCAGCGGTTCGTCAGATGGTCGCGATAGCGGTCGCGCAGCGTCTTTTTGTCGATCTTGCCGGTCGCGGTGAGCGGGACGGCATCGAAGAGGATATCGTCGGGCATCCACCAGCGCACGACGCGGGTTTCGAGGTGCGCTCGGATCTGTTCGGCGCTCACCGCCTCGCCGTCATGCGCCTCGATGACGAGCAGCGGCCGCTCTTCCCATTTCGGGTGATGAACGCCGATCACCGCGGCGATACGCACGCCAGGGCAGCCGACCGCGGCATTTTCGAGATCGATCGAACTGATCCACTCGCCCCCCGACTTGATGACATCCTTCGCGCGGTCGGTCAGCCGCAGGAAACCGAAGCGGTCGATCGTGCCGATATCGCCGGTGTCGAACCAGCCGTCGGGATTGGCGGCGGCGAGGTCGGGATAATAGCGCTCGACCACCCACGGCCCGCGGACCTGCAGCTTGCCCGCTTGTTCGCCGTCCCACGCCAGCGGCCTGCCGTCGTCGTCGATGATGCGCAGCTCGATCCCGAACTGCATCCGGCCCTGCCGCGTGAGGATCGTTTCAGTGGCGAAATCCTCGCCCTCGGCCATCAGGAGCGGCGTGGGCGTTGCGATCACGCCGAGCGGATTGGTCTCGGTCATGCCCCAGATCTGGAGCACGGTGACGCCATATTTTTCGCGGAAGGTCTCGGCCATCGCGCGCGGGACCGCCGAGCCGCCGATGACGAGGCGCTTGAGGGCGCCGACGCCTTTTCCGCTGGTTTCCAGATGCGCGAGATACATCGTCCAGATCGTCGGTACGCCGCCCGAGAAGGTCACGCCTTCGCCCGCGATCAGTTCGGCGAGGCTCGCGCCGTCCATCTTGTCGCACGGCAGCACGAGCTTGCATCCATTGATCGCGGCGGTGAAGGGCAGGCCCCACGCCGTCGCATGATACATCGACGAGCAGGGCATGATCGTGTCGAACGCGCTGAAGCCGAAAGCGCTGCTGAGCCCCGCCGCCATACCGTGCAACACGATCGAGCGGTGGCTGTAGAGCACGCCCTTGGGATCGCCCGTGGTGCCCGACGTGTAGCAGAGGAAAGCGGCCGCATTCTCGTCGAAGCGCGGCCAGTCGAAAGCACCGTCCTCGGCGGCGATCAACGCTTCATAGGGCGCGCCGAGCAGCACATAGCGTTCGATCGCGGGCAGCAACGGTTTCAGCCGGTCGACAAGATCGGCGAGATTGGCTTCGAAGAAGAGGATGCGGCTGCCCGCATGATTGATCGTGAAAGCGATCTGGTCGTCGCTCAGCCGCGGGTTGGCGGTGTGGAGCACCGCGCCGATGCCGGGGACGGCGTAGAAAAGCTCGAGGTGCCGATGCGTGTTCCATGCGAGCGACGAAACGCGGTCGCCGCTACCGATCCCGAGCGTGCCGAGCATCTGCGCCGCTTGCCGCGACCTTTGTTCACAACGCGCCCAGTCATAGCGCCACACCGGCTCGTCGACGAGCTTCGAGACGATCTCGCGCTCCCCATGCGCGCGCGCTGCGTGAGTCAGGATGGAACTGATCTGCAGGGGCGTGTCCTGCATCAAACCGGGCAGCATCGCCTCTCCTTTCGCGGCGCGCTCGTCGGCGCCATCTTCATCTCGGCCAGCATGCCATCATGGCCGTCAGCAGGCCAGCCGGAAGCGATCGATAAAGTCCGCGGTGACGCCGTTCGTCCAGCCGAACCCGACTTGCGCTTCATATTCGCCGCCCCCGCCGACGATGGCCGCTTCGACATCATATTTTTCGAACATCATACCGGTGCGAGCGAAATTGCGCCCGACGGTGTCGACCCAGCGCTGCGCAATATCGCGCGCGAGCGCTTCATGGCCGTAGCGCTGGAGCCCGGCAACGGCGATCCAGTGCAGCGGGGCCCAGCCGTTCGGCCGGTCCCATTGTTCGCCGGTCACAGCGAGTGTCGTCCGAAGGCCGCCGCGCGCGAGTAGCTGTTCGGCCGCTGCCGCGGCGGTCCGGTCGGCCTGCGGCTGCGTCGCGACGCCGACGAGCAGCGGCGCGAGCGCGGCGGCCGACAGCGCGGTCCGAAGCGTGCCACGTTCGATATCATAGTCGCAGAAATATCCGCCCGCTTCGTTCCACAGATGGCGGTTCATCGCCTGCTTACGTGCATCGGCAAGCCCGGCATAATGCGCCGCATCGGGGCCACCACCGGCAGCGATCGCTATTTCCAGTCCAAACAGGAAGGCATTGAGATCGACCGGCGCGATCGCGGTGGTGCGGATCGAGGACAGCCCGGCGTCGCCGAGCCAGCGCGAGGAGAAATCCCAGCCGCTTTCGGCCCCGGCGCGCAGGTCGCGATAGACATCCTCGCTCGGACGCTCGCTCGCTGCCGCGGTCGCGACGTCCTCGCGCCAGCTTTCGTCGCGCGGAGTTCCGCGCGGATCCCAATAGCGGTTGAGCAGGTGTCCGTCGGAAAGGCGGACGATGCGCGCGGTCTGCCGGCCGGGCGCGAGTTCGTCCGCTCCCGCCATCCACCAGACATGTTCGCGCTTCATCGCTGACAGCCGCCGGGCGGCGACTTCGGCCTGACCGGTATCCAGCAATGCCACCATCATGTGAAAGAGCGGCGGCTGCGAGCGGCCGAGATAATAGGTGCGCGTGCCGTTCGGCACATGGCCGTGCGCCTCGATCAGGTCGGTCATCGCATCGACGATGCCGTTGGCGAGGTCCCACTCGCCGTCGCGGACAAGGCCGAGCATCGTGAAGAAGCTGTCCCAGTAGTAGATTTCACGAAAGCGCCCGCCCGGCACAACGTGGCGATGGAGAACGGGCAGGGCCGACCCGCGCCCCGTTTGGGGATCGGGTGCGCGTGCCAGCTCTTTCCACAAGGTGCGAATATGGTCGCGTAGCGGTTCGACGGGAACCGCCGATTGCGTGCCGCAGCGGGTTATGGGCAGATCGAAATTGTCGGCGACGAACGCGCGTAGCGCATCATCGCCTTCAGGAAGGCGATCGAAGTCGCGCATGATGTCGGCGACCGTGCGCTTCGGCAGCGCGTCGACGAAGGTCTTCCCGTCGGGCAGGATAGCACGCTCCTGCACCCTGGCGAGCAGCGGGCCAAACAAATCGGCGGGACTGGGATCGGCGCGCATGGTTGAACCGAACAACGGTCAGCTAGCCAGGTGATGGCTGAAGAAATCGGCCTGCGCGGCGAGCGCATCGTCGGTTTCCGGGCATTCCATATAGGCCCAGAACGCATGCAGCATGCCCTCATAAACCATCAGATCGGCGGCAACCCCCGCCTTCCGTAGCGCCAGGTGGAGCCGGACGGTCTGACTGAGCAGCTGGTCGCGCGTACTGGTCATCAGCATCGTCGGCGGCAGTCCCGACAGGTCGCCATAGATGGGCGACAGCAGGGGGGCGGTTCGTTCGGTGCCCGCGCTATAGTCGGCCAAGGTGTCGGGAGCGCTGCGCGACCCCATGATCGACGGCAGGAAGGCTTCGCAATCGCTCACGAGCGCAAGGTCGCCCGACCCTGAAAAGACGCCGGCGGCTGCGGGCATCGGCAGACCTTCGGCCTTGATCCGCGCTAGAAGCTGCGCCGTCAGGACCGCGCCCGCGGAGGTGCCATAGATGCCGATCAACGCCGGCGGCCGCTGCCCCAAGGCGTCGCGATAGACGGCCAGCGCGTCGTCGACCGCAGCGGGGAACGGATGCTCGGGCGCCATGCGGTACATGACGGTGACGATCGGGATTCCGGTCAGTCCGGCAATCGGGATGGTCTCGGTCTCTGACCCCGAATCGACCATGAAGCCGCCGCCGTGGAAATTGATCAGCAGCCGTTTGTCCGCGGCATCGCTCCCGCGGTGCCGCACGAACTTCACCGGGACACCGGCGACCGTGCCTTTGCTGACCTCGACATCGAACCGCTTCGCGCGGCTCTTGTTCATCGGCTTCAGATGATTGGCCGCCGCGGCGCGTACCGCCTTTCGCGTGATCGCGTTGCGCATCAGCTTCGCCGTCATTTCGGGTGCCGAACCGATTTTGAGCATTTGCGTCATCGCGGCGCGCGCCTCTTCGCTCACGGTCGGGGCGAAGGGCGGCATTTCGCTGCCCGGGCTGGCTCCCATGGCTTAGCTCCCGAACCGATAGCCGATGCGCACGCCATACATCCGCGGTTCGGAGTAGGTCAGGCCAACCATGCCCGACGACTGCGCATATTGGTCGAGCACCCCGACGGGTTTCGCCTCGTTGGTGATGTTGTTGGCGAACAGCGTCACGTCGATCGGGCGCCCGCCGATGTCCTTCAGCCCGATGCTGCCGTTGAGCAGCCCATAGGCGGGCAGGAAGTTATAGAAGGACGAATTGGTCTGCGCGGTCGAAACCTTGGACTGCCGGGCATAGTTCACCGCCAGCACCAGATCGCCCGCGCCGCCCAGCGACGTCTCGTACGAGCCGCCGACCGAGAATTTATGCTTGGGCGTATAGGGGAAGGGCGCGCCGTTCAGGATCGCGCCGGCGCTCGCGTCGGCGACCTCGGTATAACGCGCGTCGATGTAGGAATAGCTGCCGTTCAGCGTCAGCCCCTGCACCGGCATGACCGCGAGGTTCACCTCGACGCCCTGGATCTTGCCCTTCGCCGCGCTGCGCGTGACATTGAGCGGGATCGTACCGCCCGGCGTTTCGACCACCTCCGCCGTCGTGCGCTGGATATTGTCGTAGATGCCGCGATAGGCGGCGACATTGGCGCGGACATCGACATTGCCGAGCGAGAATTGCGACTTCAGCCCGACCTCGATGTCGGAAAGCCGTTCGGGCTTGTAGGTGCGGAACTCCGAATCGACCGGCACCGGCCCGTTGACGCCGCCCGACTTATACGCGTCGCGCGCGGTGACATAGACGTGGACGCCGGGGGTCACATCATAGTCGAGCGTCGCGGTGTAGCTCGGATAATCGCTGTCGACCGAACCAGAGACCGTGGGCGGACCGCCGATCGTCTGCGCGGTGAAGCTATGCTCCCAGGTATAGCGCAGGCCGCCCGTCACGCTGAGCCCGGTGAGCGCGCCCGACAGCTTGCCGAGATCGACCGTCGCCTGCCCGAACACCGCCTCGCTCTTGTTCGTCTGCGTGAAGAAGCCCGAGATCGTCGGGATCAGCGTGCCGATCGGGAAGAAGGTATAGACCTCGATCCCCGCCGGGTCGGACCAGCTCTGCCGGTCGAGATAGCCGCCGACCGAGAAATCGACCGCATCGTCGAACAAGGTGCCCTGAAGCTGCAGTTCCTCGGTGAAGAAATTGGGGGCGACGGTCGGGATGCGCCCGCGCTGGCCCGCGATTGGGAAGGGCATAGCGTCATAATCATAGCCGTAAATCGTGCGCAGCTCGGAATAGCTGATGATATTGCGCAGCTTGATATTGTCGCTCAGCTGCACCGACGCCTGGTTGATCACCTGCCAATATTTCGTCTCCGAAAACTGGTCGAGATCATAGGAGACGCGGCGCGGCCCGCGTGCCTGCTGTTCGGCAACCGCGGTCAGCACGCCCGGATAGAAGGCCGCCACGGGAAGGAACCCCAGCCCCAGCGCGGTGGCGTCGAAGCCTGCGGCAGGATTGTAGGCGCCGAGAACCGTGCCGCCGCCATTGGTGTCCGAATGATAATAGCGCAGCATCGTATAGAGTTCGATGTTGTCGGTCGGTTGCAAGGTCAGGCCGAAGCGGAAGCTTTCATATGAAAGATTGTCGTAATCCTTGCCTTCGAAGAAGGGACCGACATCCTTGGTATAGCCATCGCGGCGCCCGACTTCGCCAGCGATGCGCAGCATTACGCGACCGGGGACGATCGGTGTGTTGAGAGCGCCCTCGATCCGGCGGTCGTTATAATTGCCGAGCTGAACGCGGACATAGCCCTCGAATTCATCCTTCGGTTTGACCGGTTCGAACAGAATATTGCCGCCCGTCGCATTCTTGCCGAACAAGGTGCCCTGCGGCCCCGCCAGCACCTGGATATTGGCCATGTCGAAATAGGTGCCGACGCGGCCGTCGACGTTCACGCTGTTTGGCACTTCGGCGAAATAATTGACCACGCCCGGAGTCGAGCCGAATGCCGGCCCCTGGCCGCGCAGCGCGAAATAGGCGAATTCGCGCGGGTAACCGCCGCTGATCGTGAACAGCGAGGGGGTGTTGTCGGCGAGCGAGGTGCGGTCGGTCACGCCCCTCTGCTCAAGCGCCTCGTCGGTGAAGGCCGTCACGGCGATCGGCACGTCCTGCAGCTTCTCTTCGCGGCGGCGTGCGGTGACGATGATGTCATTGAGGCCGGCGCCTTCGTCGGCCGACGGGTCGGCTTGATCGGCGGCCGGCGTTTCTGTCTGCGCGAAGGCCGCGGAGGGCAGCAGGCTCGCGCTGCTCGCCAGCGCAACGAGAATGGCGGAACGCATCGAAATCATCATTTCCCTCCCAAAGGACAGCCGGTTTCGTCCGGTCCGACTCCGAAATGAAGCAAAATGTTATCGATGTCAATGAGCTTGCTTATCGCAAAAAGCCTCTTATGCTAAGTTGCTGCGGATATGTTGATATCGATAACAGATGAGGGCGAAATGACGGACGCGGGACAATTCGCCGCTTGGGTAAGCGATGAGGCGAAGGCGCTTTTCCTTGAACATGCCAAGGCACCAGTGCCTCCTACGGACCTCGCCGAACTGCGCGAATTTTACGATGTCTATAATCGCGGGCTGCTCGCGAAGGCGCTCGATCGATACGCCGTCACGATTGTCGAAGGCGAATTGGCGGGGGTCGGGATCCACGACGTCGCGCCGGCGGGGGGTGTCAAATCGCCTATGACGCTGATCTGCCTTCATGGCGGGGGCTTCATGTGGGGCGACGGCGCCGGCGCGCTGCTCGAGGCGGTGCCGATCGCCGCCGTCGCCGACGCGCGTGTCATTGCCGTCGATTATCGTATGGCGCCCGACCATATCTTTCCGGCTGCGGTCGACGACATATTGGCCGTCTATACGGCGCTTCTCGAAACGCAGGAGCCGGGCAGCATCGGCATCTTCGGCTGTTCGGCAGGTGCGATGCTGGCGTCCGAGGCCGTTGCCCGCATCGCCGCCGAACAGCTACCGGTGCCGGGCGCGATTGCCCTGTTCCACGGCGCCGGGCTGGAGTTCGATGGCGACTCGGTGCTCGCTGCGCAGATTCTCGACCCGAAGCTGGCGCAGCAGGGCGGCGCCCTGCCGAAGATGGAGGATTTCGCCTATTTTGCGAGGGCCGACGCCAACGATCCGCTGGTGCTCCCGGGCCGCCATCCGGGCTGCCTCGCGCACTTCCCGCCGACGCTGCTCGTCACCGCGATGCGCGATTTTGCGGCAAGCGCCGTATCGGTGATGCACCGACGGCTACTGGCGGCGGGCGTCGATGCCAGCTTCGTGCTGTTCGACGGCCTCTGGCACGCGCACCACATGGACGTGGACCTGCCCGAATCGCGCGAAACCTATGACATAGTGGCGCGATTCTTTCGCAAGCATCTTCGCTGAGACCCGCGCAAGGTCAGCTGGTCTCGCGCACCACCAGTTCGACCGGCAGCGCGGCGGGGGCTTCGGCGACCTTCGCCTCGACCATATTGACGATCGCGGTGCCGAGCGCACGGCCCGCCGCGACGCCATCCTGCCGGATCGTCGTGATCGCGGGCCGGTGGACGCTGGCGACCGGCGCGTCGTCAAAGCCAACGATGGCGACATCGTGCGGGACCGCGATGTCGCGCTCGATCAGCGCGTCGCAGGCCCCTGCTGCGATGAAATCGCTGGCCGCGAAGATCCCGTCAAAGATTTTGCCGTCGTCGAGCGCGGCTCGCACGGCGTCGGCGGCGCCTTCGGGGGTGAAGGGGCAGGGGAACGCCCCGACGAGCATTGCCTCGCTCGCCGCAAGCGCTTCGCGGAAGCCGGCAAGCCGCGCGGCAACCTCGGGATGCTTCGTGTCGCCCAGAAACAGCAGGCGTGAGCGTCCACGCGCAATCAGATGCTCGGCGGCGAGCCGGCCGCCCATCTGATTGTCGCTTCCGACGACTTTCACATTCACCCCGGGCACGGGTTCGCCCCAAGCGACGATCGGCAGATTGAGTGCGGCGACTTGCCGCAACCGATGCGCATTTTCCCCCTGGCCGACGATGATCGCGCCGTCGGCGCCGACCGCGCCCGACGAAAGAAAATGCTCGTGCGTGGTCAGAAGCGTGGAGTAATTCGCCGGCGTCAGCGTTTCGAGCAACCCGCCGATGAGTGCAAGAAGCAACGGATCGGCGTGAGACTGATTCTCGTGGGCATACTGGTCGAGAACGACCGCGATCGTGCGCGATTCGCGCGTTCGAAGGCTGCGCGCCGCGACGTTCATCCGGTAACCGACCTGGTTGGCGATCTGGACGATCCGTTTGCGGACTTCGGGGCGCACGAGGTCGCTGCCGCGCAGCGCGCGCGAAACGGTGATCGTCGAGACACCGGCCAGCGTGGCGACCATCCCCATGGTCGGCCGTTCGCCATCGCCAATCTTGCTCATTCCCGAACGTCCCCCGAATACGGCTTCAATTTATCGCGAAGTAGCGGCGAACCAGCCCGCCTATCAAGTCATTGGCTGCCGCGACCGCCGGAATCGTGATCGGCAGGAACTGGAAGCCGTGCGGCAGGCCGGGCAGGCGGCATGCGAGCGTTTCGACCCCCGCCCGGACCAGCGCCGCGGCATAATATTCGCCATCGTCGCGCAACGGATCTTCGGACGCGGTCAGGACGATAGCCCGGGCCAGGCCGTCGTGCCGCTCGGCGCGAAGCGGCGATGCAAGCGGATCCGAAGGCGCGATATCGCCGAGGTAAAATTCACGGCATCCATCGAGATAGGTTTTCGACAGGCCGGGCGCCCCGACTTCCGCGAACGAAGGAAGCGAGAAGCCCATGTCGGTCGCGGGATGAATCAGCAACTGGAACAGGGGCTGCGCCTTGCCTTCGGCGCGCAGCCGCAATGTAACGGCGGCGGTCAGATTGCCGCCGGCGCTCTCGCCGCCAAGAGCGATGCGCGCGGGATCGCAACCGAGCGATGACGCCGAGCGACGCGCCCAGTCGAGCGCGGTCATCGCATCGTCGAGCCCGGCCGGGAATTTATGTTCGGGCGCCAAACGATAACCGACAGCCAGCACCGCGCAGCCGCTCGCTGCGGCAAGGTGACGCGTCATCGCGTCATGCGTCTCGAGGTCCCCGAACATCCACCCGCCGCCGTGCAGGAAGACGAGCAGCGGCAGGGGGGTGCCGGATGACGGACGATAGAGGCGAACCGGGACGCCGTCGGCATCGAAATCCTCGACATGATCGATGTCGGCGCCCGGCATCGCCGCGGCCATCATCGCCATATTGGCGCGGAGCAACGCAACCAGTTCCGCGGTCAACGGCGGCATCTCGGGCGGCGTGCCGACGTGGGCGAGAATATCGGGATCGAGCATCGTCATCCTCTCTTTCAAATGACATCGATAACAATGGTTGGGACGATAGATCAAGAGGATTATGATTGGCAGGGTCCGAACGACCGGCAAAAAAAGGGGGCGGGCCAAGGCGGACCCCGAAACACGTTGCGAGGGTGGAGAGAGGCGGTTCGATCCCGCCGCGGCGTGTCAGAAGCTCATCGCAACATCCCCGCCATACCCGCGCGCCCCGATGGACGTCGAGAAGTTGGCCCGACGCCGCCGAATGCTGCTGATCCATATATTAATTGCTTAATGAATCTATCCGCTTGTCCGATCGCATCAATATCGGATCAGCGGTGCCCAAGCGCTGTCAAGCCCAAGTAAGCCGTCCATCAACATATTCATTCATTATTTAATGAATGTATTGACGGACGGCAGAGCCTGTTGCACGATGCCTCTGGTTTTTCGCCGCAGGCGCTTTCACCAGCGCATCGATCGGGGAACCGGCAAAGGACGGCCGCGCAACAAATGCGTGGATCAGATCCGACGATGGGAGATGGATGATGAGGCGCATGCTTTTCGGGTTGCTGGTCGGAGCGTCGTTGGCGACGCCCGTTTTGGCGCAGACCTCGGTCGCGACCGATGCCGGTACGGTCGCTGGCGCGGCGGATACCGAAGTCATTTCATTCAAGGGCATTCCCTACGCCGCGCCGCCGGTCGGCCCGCTGCGCTGGAAGGCGCCCGAACGCGCCCTTGCCTGGAATGGCGTGCGCGAGGCGAAGGTCTATGGCAACGCCTGTCCGCAGCCCGTTCGCACCGAAGCCTGGGCGCAGGTTGGCGCGCAGAGCGAGGATTGCCTGTTCCTCAACGTCTGGCGGCCCAAAAAGCCCGGCAAATATCCGGTGATGGTGTTCATGCACGGCGGCGGCTTCGTCTTTGGCGCGGCGGGCGTGCCGCTGTACGAGGGATCGGGGCTCGCCGCGCGCGGCGCGGTGGTCGTCACGATGAACTATCGCCTCGGCCGGCTCGGCTATTTTGCGCATCCGGCGCTGACGCGCGAAGATCCGGACGGAAAGCTCGGCAATTTCGGCGTGATGGACCAGATTGCGTCACTCGAATGGGTGAAGCGCAACATCGCCGGGTTCGGCGGCGATCCTGGCAATGTGATGATATTCGGCGAATCCGCGGGTGCGGGGGCGGTGCAGATATTGATGGGATCGCCGGCCGCGACGGGATTGTTCCACAAGGCGGCGTCGCAGTCGGGCTCGGGCAGCACCGTGCTGGCGCCGATCCGCGGCGGCGCGATCAATGCCGAGATGCTCGGCCAGAAATTCACCGACGACCTCGGGCTGAAAGATGCAACTGCCGCGCAGCTTCGCGCGATTCCGGTGGCCGAGATTATCAAGGCGCGCGCCTTCCCCTTTATCGACGGCAAGGTTGTGACGATGAGCCCGGGCGAGGCTTTCTACAAGAACAAGCAGACGCGCATCCCGCTGATCATCGGCTCGAATTCGAATGAATCGAGTCTCGGCGGTATGACCGAGGCGACCGCGAAGATGGTGCTGGGCAGCGCCTTTCCCGAACTCCATGCCGGCTATATCGCGCTGACGGGCAAGGCGCCCGATGCGGCCGCGGTCGATCTGGCCGAAGGGCTCGGCTTTGTCCTGCCCTCCATCGCGGTCGCCGACCAGCATGCGGCAACGGGCAACAAGGCCTTCGCCTATTATTTCGATCAGGTTCCCGTCGACCAGCGCGCGACCGCGGCAGGGACCGACCATGGCGGCGAGCTCGAATATCTGTTCGGGAACAAGGCGGCCGAACATCGCTGGGACGCCGAGGATCTGAAGGTGTCGAAGCAGATGGGCGATTATTGGGTGCGCTTTGCCACCACCGGCGATCCCAATGGCAAGGGCGCGGCGCGCTGGCCCGCGGTGACGACCCCGCCGACCAATTATCTGGTCATCGGGGCCAAACCCCACGCGGCGCGGCTGGCGCCGGTCGAGGAAAAGGTGAAGGCGGCGGCGATGGCGGCGGCGATCAAGACGTGGGCCGCGCCCGCGGCTCCCTGAGCGCGCGGCCTGCTAACACGGGAGAGAATATGACCATCGCATCGAACCGGCCGACCCGGCGGCAAGTCTTCGCGGGCGCGGCCGGTCTGGTCGCGGCCGCCAATGCGACGCCTGCCGGCGCGCTCGCTGGCGGGCGGGCGGCGCCCAAAGGCTTTCTGTGGGGCACCGCGATCTCGGCGCATCAGAGTGAGGGCGGCAATACCGCGTCGGACAGCTGGCTGCTCGAGACGAACAAGCCGACCGCCTTCACCGATCCGTCGGGCGATGCTTGCGACAGCTATCATCGCTATGAGGAAGACCTCGACATCGCGGCGGGCCTGGGGCTCAACTGCTACCGCTTCGGCATCGAATGGGCGCGGATCGAACCTGCGGAGGGCATGTTCTCCGAAGCAGCGCTCGACCATTATGCCCGCGTGCTCAAAGCGTGCCGCGCGCGCGGGCTGATGCCGATGGTCACCTATAATCATTTCACCGTGCCCCTGTGGTTCGCGATGCGCGGCGGGTTCGAGGTCGCCGACGGCGCCGACCTGTTCGCGCGTTTCTGCGGCCGCGCGACCGAGCGGCTGGGGCCGCTGATCGGCATGGCGACGACGTTCAACGAAGCGAACATCCTCGGGCTGCGCAAGGTGATCCCGCGCTTCGCCAGCGACGCCGCGGCCGAAAACGCCCGCGCGATGATCGCGGCGGCGGCGAAGCGCACCAACTCGCCGGGCTTCTCGTCGATGCTGTTCGGCGATCCGGACAAGATCGACAGGGTCATGCTCGACGCGCATGCCAAGGGCTATGCGGCGATCAAGGCGGCACGGCCCGACCTGCCCGTCGGCGTGACGCTGTCGATGCAGGAAATCCAGGGCGTCGGCGAAGGTCATCGCGGCAAGGAAGCCGAGCAAACCATGTATGGCGGCTGGATCGAGGCCGCGCGTCAGTCGGACTTCATCGGCGTCCAGACCTATTCGCGGCTGCGCATCGGGCCGAAGGGGCTGTTGCAGCCGACGCCCGGCGCCCCGCTCACCGACATGGGCTATGAGAATTATCCGCCCGCGGTCGGGCACACGATCCGCTACGCCGCCAAACATATCGGCAAGCCGCTCTATCTGACCGAAACCGGGATCGGCACCACCGACGACGCCGCGCGCATCGCCTTCATCAAGGCGACGATGGACGAGGTCAGCAAATGCATCGACGACGGCGTCGATGTGAAGGGCTATCTCTATTGGTCGCTGCTCGACAATTTCGAATGGACGTCGGGCTATGCGAAGAAGTTCGGGCTGGTCGAAGTCGACCGCAAGACCTTCAGACGGACGCTTAAACCGAGCGCGCGCTATCTCGGCATGCGGGCGCGGGCGAACCGGATCTGACCGGCCGCCCGCGCTTCCACTACCGGTCGAAAACGTTGGTCCACATATATTCGGCAACGTCGATCGGCGCCACATAGTCGCCCGAGTAGCCGAGGCCGACATAGCCGCTGTAAAGGACATGCGTCCCCCCGACGATCGTCACGAGGCCGGCGCGCGTTCCGGCGCGGCAATCGCGATATTCCTCGATGCGGACATCGGCCTTTAACTGGATACGCGTGAGTTCGTCGCTGCACCCGTCGAGACGCTTCCACGCCGCCAGGCTTTCGCGGGCCCCCTGTATCCCCAGCGGCACGCCAAGGAGGTTGGCAGGCAGCGGCCAGGGCGGCGAATTGCCGAAATAGTTGATCGTACCGTCGTCGGTCGCCGCGATCGCCGTCACGCTGATCGGTCGCGCAGGGCGGCACTGGTTGGTGTTGAGCGGAAAGGATATCGACACCACGGCGGTGACGACGTCCGCCGCTTCGCACGCCATCCGCTGCGCCATGCCGCCGCCGTTCGAGATGCCGGTGACATACACGCGGTCGTCGTCGATATTCGTGCGGCGCTTTGTTTCGACGATGACCGAACGCAGGAATGCGACATCGTCGACGAACAACGCGTTGCCGAGAAAACAGCAGCCGTAAGCGTTCCAGCTCAGCGCCACGCCATCGGGCCAGACCGCGACGAAGCCGCGGCGATCGGATTCGCGAAGCTGTCCCGACCATTGGCGCTCGTCGGCGGCATTGCTGCTGAACCCGTGCAGGTCGAGCAACAGCGGGACGTCGCCGCGGCCGGTATAACTTTCTGGAACATGGACGAGAAAGGAGCGGAGTAGCCCGCCCGACCATATGGCGATCCGGTGGTCACCCGGCTGGAGGCAATTGCTCGCGCACGGCGCGGCCGACGCGGGCGCCGACGAGGCCGCCCACGCAGCGAGCAGCGCGATCATGGTGGCGCGTAGCGCCCTGAAAAGCGAATATGTCATATCCTCTCCTTCTTCATTGGCGGCGGGGTGGGGAGGGCAGCGGTATGAGGTCGCCGTCGTCGAGCAGTTCGGGCGGCAGCGGCGGGTCGGTGAATGGCTTTCGCGGTGCCATTTCTGTAAGAGGGAGGCGGTTTTCGGGCGTCGGCCGAGCACGGGGTTCGAGAATGCGCGGCGGCTGAGACGGGCTGCGATCCGCTTGCGGCGCGGCCACGACGACGACCGCCGGACGCGATGCGGGGCCGGTGGCCGGGCCATTGTCGCAGCCGGTAAGAAGAAAGGGCAGCAGCAGAGCCGCGTTGCGCAAGCGCGCTGCCGCCACAGTGCCATTGCCAGAGGTCGAGCGACCGCTCTGCGGCATTCGGCCGTGGATCGAAGGGCGCGCGCACAAGGGGTCGCACGCCATAGTGCCGTGATCGGACATCTGCCTCTCCCGTCCCGCTATCTTGCGAGTCGAGCGATGGCTTATCATCGATTCTATAAATTCACTACGATATTAATTAGTGTGTTTTGGTGTGAAAAAACAAACGAAGAATGCCAATATTTTGGCTATTTACCTAGCGTTATTGCGGATTGAAAGTTATTAAATCATGTATGAATGAGTGTTGACAATGCGCATTTTTGCGCACAAATCTCTCAACCGAGAACGCCGCAGAGCGTTTCGCCATTGGGAGAAGATATGATGAGGAAGCTGCTGCTTTCCGTGTCGGCCGTTGCCCTGATCGGGCCCATGCCGGTTTTTGCTCAGACGACGACTGCACCTGTCGACGAAGCCGCCGACGCGCCGTCGGGCGATGAGATTGTCGTCACCGCCGAGCGCCGCACGACCAGTCTGCAGCGCAGCAGCGTCGCCGCGACCGTGCTCACGGGCGAGGATCTGGTGCGCAAGAGCGTCAACAGCGTCGAAGGGCTGCAGTTTGCTTCGCCGTCGCTGACGGTGAACACGACCGGGCAGGGCAATGCCTTCAACATCCGCGGTATCGGCAAGACCGAACAGACGAGCGCGATCGGCGTCGGCGTCATCACCTATCGCGACGGCGTCGCGACCTTGCCGGGCTATTTTCAGAGCGAGCCCTATTACGACATCGCCAGTGTCGAAGTGCTGCGCGGCCCGCAGGGAACCTTCGCGGGCGGCAATGCCACCGGCGGCGCGGTGTTCATCACCCAGCAGAACCCGACCTTCGACCGCGTCGGCGGCTATGTGCTCGCGCAATATGGCAATTACGACCATATGAAGCTGCAGGGCGCGCTCAACATTCCGCACAGCGACACGCTCGCGATCCGCTTTGCCGGCAATATGGAACGGCGCGATACCTTCTATGACGTGTCGGGTCCCTGGACGGGCAATCCGGGCAACCGCCGCGACTATAGCGCGCGCGTCAGCATCGCGTGGGAGCCGACCCCCGAGCTGCGCATCCTGCTCAAGGGTGATTATAATAATATCGAATATGGCGGCCTGCCTGCCAGCCGCGCGACCGAAACGGGCGACCCGCTCAAGGTCGCCAATAACGCGCACCTCAGCGGCCGCGACGAATTCGGCCGCATCGTGCTCAACGCGCAGTACAAGTTTGACAGCGGGCTGACCTTGCGGTCGATCAGCGGCTTCCAGCGCGGCACGACGCAGATTTCCTATGATGCCGACGGCACCGCGACGATCGTGCCGGCGCTGTCGTTCCGCGACAATATCAGCGAGGAAATCTGGAGCCAGGAATTCAACATCATTTCGCCCGATACCGGCCCGTTCACCTGGATGCTCGGCGGCTATTATCAGCACGACAAGATCTTCATCCCCGAAAACGGCGGCTATTATTCGGACGCGACGCCGAACACCCCGACCGCGCTCGATATCGAGATCGTCGGCGTCAACCCCAAGACCGCGCTCGCGGCCTTCGGCCAGGTGGGGTACGAACTGTCCGACGGGCTGCAGATCACCGTCGGCGGGCGCTGGTCGCGCTCAACCTCGGCGAATGATGCCGAAGCGCGCGCCTATTTCACCGGGCTTCCCGGCCCGCTGCTCGTGCTTCCGCAGGTCGACCGGACCGTCAACAAGAAGGTCAATGGCAAGATCGCGCTCAACTGGACCGTCGATCCGAACCATTTCCTCTATGCCTTCGTCGCCACGGGCAGCAAGGCGGGCGGTCTGAACGGCCCGAATATCCTCGGCCGTACGCCGCTGGCGTTCGACGCCGAAGACGTGACCGATTTCGAGGCGGGCTGGAAGGGGACGTTCTTCGACGGCCATTTGCGGACGCAGCTTGGCGGCTATTATAACATCTACAAGAATTTCCAGGTCAGCATCGTCGACCCGGTATCGCCCAGCATTTCCTCGATCTTCAACGTGCCCGGCAAGACCAAGCTTTATGGCGTCGAATTTTCGGCGCAGGGGAGCTTCGACGCCTTTTCGATCGATCTGGCAGGGTCGGTGTCCAATTCGAAGCTCGGCACATTCTTCGCGGCCGATCCGCGGCTCGGAGGGGCGCCCGCCGTGTGTAATCCCGAAAACGGCCCGGCAACGCCGCGCTGCCTTGACCTGACCGGGAACGAACAGGCCTATGCGCCCAAGCTCACGCTGAGCGCCGGCGCGCAATATGCCTTCCCGCTGGGCGGCGACGCGACGCTGACGCCGCGCGTCGACTTTGCCCATATCGCCGCGAGCTGGGGCAGCCTGTTCCAGAACCGTATCTTTGGCGACCGGCTGGAGGCGCGCGATATCCTCAACGCGCAACTGACCCTCACGACCGGTGACTGGTCGATCGCGGCCTATGGCACCAACTTGACCGACCAGCATTATGTCGCGGCGATCAACGGCGCGCGCCGGCTCGCGGGCGCCCCGCGCCAATATGGCCTGCGCGTCAGCCGCAACTTCTGATCCTCCCTCGCGGGCATGGCTTAGTCCTGCCATGCCCGCTTCTTTTTTGGGAAATATAGAACGCGATGCCGGCAGTTTCGTCCCCGACAGTTCCTCCCGCCGGTCGGCAAGGCGATCGCTATCGCTGGTTCGTCCTCGCGGCGCTGTGCTTCGTCTATGTCCTCAACTTCCTCGATCGCCAGCTGCTGTCGATCCTCGCGAAGCCGATCCAGGACGATCTCGGCATCAGCGACGGCGAACTCGGGCTGCTCGGCGGGCTCTATTTCGCGATGTTCTATTGCGTCCTCGGCATTCCGGTCGCGTGGCTCGCCGACCGGACGAACCGTGTGCATGTGCTGTCCATCGCCTGCGCGCTGTGGAGCGCCGCGACGATCGCGTGCGGCATGTCGACCACCTATGTCCAGCTTGCCGCCGCGCGCATGGGCGTCGGGATCGGCGAAGCGGGCGGGGTGCCGCCCTCCTATTCGATCATCTCCGATTACTTCCCGCCCGAACGGCGCGGGCTTGCGCTCGGCCTCTTCAATCTCGGACCGCCGCTCGGGCAGGCGCTCGGCGTCGCGTTCGGGGCAAAGATCGCCGCGGCCTATGACTGGCGGCTCGCTTTCCTGCTGCTCGGCGTCGCGGGGCTGATCGCCGCCGCGGGCGTGTGGGCTTTCGTCCGCGAACCGCGGCGCGGCGCGACCGATGTCGTGCGCGCGGTCGAACCCGTGGGTGAAGCGACGACCTTTGGCGCGACGATGCAGATGTTCTTCTCGCGGTCCGACCTCACGCTCGTGTCGCTCGCCGCGGGCGCGACGCAGTTCGTCACTTATGCGACGCTCGGCTTCACGACGCTGTTCCTGATGCGCGAAAAGGGCATGACGCTCGACGAAATCGCGATCTGGTACGCGCTCGTCCTCGGCATCGGGGTCAGCGCGGGCATCTATTTCTCGGGCCGCCTCGTCGATCGTTATGCGGCACAGCGGCCGGAGGCTTACGGGCTGATCCCCGCGATCTCGCTGCTGATCGCGGTGCCCTTCTTCATCGGGTTCGTGCATACGCCGGCGTGGCCGCTCGCGATGCTCTTTCTGCTCGGTCCGACTTTCCTCAACTATTTCTACCTGACCCCCGCGGTAACTCTGGTCCAGAATGCGGTGCCGGCGCGCCAGCGCACGCTTGCGGGTGCGGTGCTGCTGCTGATCATGAACCTGATCGGCCTCGGGCTCGGGCCGACTTGGCTCGGCGCGGTCAGCGACTGGCTGAAACCCACGCATCCCGACAATTCGCTCCAGCTCGCCTTCTACAGCCTCGTTCCCTTCTACTTCGTCGCGATCGCGCTGCACCTCGCGCTCGCGCGCGTTCTCAAAAGAAAGGCAGGCCATGCAGCCACCTGAGTTCCTCGCGCTGGTCATCGCCGCCCGAACCATCCCTGCCGCCCCCGGCACGACGAAGAGAAATGCCCCGTGATTTCCGGTAATCCGCAACCCTATGTGCTGACGCTCGATAAATTCCTTAGCCATGCCGCGAAATGGCACGGCCGGCGCG
Organism: Sphingopyxis sp. MSC1_008; assembly: GCF_023197165.1. Taxonomy (GTDB): domain Bacteria; phylum Pseudomonadota; class Alphaproteobacteria; order Sphingomonadales; family Sphingomonadaceae; genus Sphingopyxis. The sequence goes on along the minus strand of NZ_JALPRD010000004.1, from coordinate 284,171 downwards.
AGATCGTCACCGGCGCCGCGCCCGCGCGCACCGACTATGCCGCGCTCGCCGAGCGCAGCAATCGTCTTTCGGGGGCTTTGGCGGCGCTCGGGCTGCGCGAAGGCGACCGTCTCGCGACGCTCGCGTGGAATACGCAGGCGCATATGGAATGCTGGTACGCGGCGATGGGCGTCGGCATCGTCTGCCACACGCTCAACCCGCGGTTGACCGCCGACCATCTGGCGAAGATGATGCACCGCGCCGGCAATCGCGTGCTTGCCGTCAGCAGCGGACTCGCGCCGCTCGTGGAGGATCTGGTCGCGCGATGCCCGGCGATCGAGCATGTCGTGTTGATGGACGACGGCCCGGTGAGCGACGCGGTGCCGGTCGTGACTGGGCCGCGGCTCTGGCACCTTGCCGAGCTGCTCGCCGAACATGGCGTCCCCACGGTCTGGGGCGGGTTCGATGAAAATGCGCCCGCGGGCCTCTGTTTCACCTCGGGCACGACGGGCGATCCGAAAGGCGTCACCTACACGCACCGCTCGAACTATCTCCACACGACGCATCTGCTCCAGGCCGATGTGATGGGACTGACCTGTGAGGATTCGGTGCTCGTTGCGGTGCCGATGTTTCACGCGAACGGCTGGGGCTTTCCCTTCGCGGCACCCGCGGTCGGCGCCAAGCTCGTGCTGCCCGGGCGCGATCAGGACGGCGCGAGTCTTGCGCGGCTGATCGCCGAAGAGGAGGTCACGGTCGCGGCGGGTGTTGCCACGGTGTGGCTCGGGCTCGTCGACCATCTCGATGCCGGCGGCGGCGAACTGCCCTCGCTCAAACGCCTGTTGCTCGGTGGCTCGGCGGTGCCGCAGGCACTGATGGACCGGCTCGAACAAAGACTGGGCGTCATCGTCCAGACGAGCTGGGGCATGACCGAATTGTCGCCGCTCGGCGCGATGACGCCCGCCACCGCAAAGACCCGTGTCGCCGCCAAATCGGGCCGCCCGCCGATGGGGGTCGACCTGCGGCTGACCGACGAGCAGGGCACGCCGCTGGCCGACCAGCGTGGCGGCGAGGGCCGGCTGTGGGTCAAGGGCGGCAGCGTCGTCGAACGCTATTTCGGCCACGACGCGAAGGCGACCGACGCGAACGGCTGGTTCGACACCGGCGACCTCGCGACGATCGACGCCGACGGCGGGCTATCGATCACCGGCCGCGCAAAGGATCTGATTAAATCGGGCGGCGAATGGATCAACCCCGCTGAGATCGAGGCGATCGTCGGCGGCTTGCCCGAGGTTGCCCTGGCCGCCGTCGTCGGCCGCGCGCACGAGAAATGGGGCGAGCGGCCGGTCCTGATCGTCGAACCCCGGGCGGGGGCGGAGGTCAGCGACGAGGCGTTGCTCGCTGCGCTGCGCGGGCGCGTCGCCAACTGGTGGCTTCCCGACGCCATCGTCCGGCGCGCCGCCATGCCGCTGGCGCTGACCGGAAAGATCGACAAAATGCGCTTGCGAGCCGACCATGGCTGAACCAATGACGGCGCTTGTTACGCGGGCTTCTGCCGCGCGGGGCGAAGGAAAGAAAATGACCAAGGCGGTGAAACAGGCGAACCGGAGGCGGCCGACGAAGGCCGACCAGCGCGCGGCGACGATGGAGCAAATCTACGACGCTGCTGAAGAGCTGTTCTCGAAGCGCGGACTCTATGGCGTGACGTTGAAGGAAGTCGCGGCGCAGGTCGGCGTCCACCAGTCGCTGCTCCATTATTATTTCAAGGACAAGAAGGAGCTGTTCGACGCGGTGATCGCGCGCCGTGCGCCGGTCACGATCGAACGACGGATGAAAGCGCTCGATGCCTATGAGCGCGCGGTCGAAGGCAAGCCGACCGTCGAGGGCGCGCTGCGCGCCTATCTCGACACCGACCTCGAAACGCATGGCGAAGGCGGCGTTGGCTGGCGTCATTATGGCCAACTCGGAGCGCAGATGAGCAACACCGCCGAATGGGGCGCCGAGCTGATGGACACGCATTTCGATGCCGTCGTGCTGCGCCTGATCGGCATCCTCAAAAAGGCGATGCCCGATTGCCCCGAGGAGGATATTTTCTGGGGCTATCATTTCGTGTCGGCGGGATTGATGCTGACGCTCGGCCGGACCGGGCGCATCGACAAATTGTCGGGCGGGCTCTGCCTTTCGGACGATTTCGACGCGGTGAAGGAACGCATGGCGCGTTTCATGGCGGCGGGCTTCATCGCGACCTGTGAGGCACGGCGCGCCGAGCGCGAGGGGGGCAAGTGACCGCGCCGGCCGAGCGCCAGCCGAACTGGCTGCGCGGCAAGGCCGGAAAAATCCGCAAGCGCTGGAAAATCCTGCTCACGATCGTCGTCCTGCTCGCGCTGCTGTCGCAATGCTCGATCACGAAGAGCCTGATCGAAAGTAGCCGCAAACCCGAAGCGCCCTTCGCGCAGACGAAAGCTCCACCGGCGCCCGACTATGCGCAAAAGGCGGCGTGGTTCGCGCTGCCCGGCGCCAATGGCCCCGAACGTTCGGTTCCGCCGGGATTTGCCGCGATCGACGAAAGCGAGGCGCCCGCCGACGTCTTTTTCATCCACCCGACCATGTATCTGAAGAACGATGTGTGGAACGCGCCTTATGACGTAGATGGCGCCTATAATGGCCCGGTGCTGCTCGCGCAGTTGTCGGCCTTTAATGGCTGCTGCCTGCTCTACGCGCCGCACTACCGGCAGGCGTCGCTCGCCGGTCTGGCCGACGGCGATGCCGTGGCGTTCGCCTATGCCGACGTGGCGCGGGCCTTTCGCTATTATATCGAGCATTATAATCGCGGCCGGCCGTTCATCATCGCGTCGCACAGCCAGGGAACGGGGCATGCCGTGCGCCTGTTGCAGGAAGCGATTGTCGGCACGCCGCTGCAGGACCGGCTCGTCGCGGCCTACACCGTCGGCGCCTATACGCCCGCGAGCTTCGCCTCGCTCGGCCTGCCGACCTGCGACGATGCGCTTCAGACCGGCTGCGTGCTGTCGTGGAACGCCAGCCAGGAGGGCCGCACCGCCGCGTCGATGCTGACAAAGGACGTCGATTTCTGGTGGCAGGGCAAGCGCGTGAAAAGCACCGCGCCGGCGATCTGCGTCAACCCACTGACATGGAGCGAAAAAGGCGCAGCAAACGCATCGGCCAACGAGGGCAGTCTGCCCTTTCCCGAAGCACCCTATCCCACGCGGGCAGCCGCGCTCGCGCCGCTCGAGAAGGGGCTGACGGGGGCGCGGTGCAACGACATGCTGCTCGACGTCGATATCGGCTGGCGGTCGCCGTTCCGCGATACGCTGAGCTGGCTCTACGGCAGCTATCACCGCAACGACTATGGGCTGTTCTATGCGAGCATCCGCGCCAACGCGATCGACCGCGTCGCAAGCTGGAAGGTGCGCCGTCCGGATTGAGACGCCGCACCGAAGGGGGTTTGATGGTCCGTTCCATCCTGTTGCTCACGGCGCTCGCCACCGCGGCGAGCGTCACGGCGCAGCCGTCGGTGCCCGAGGGCATGGTTGTAAATCCGTGCGAAGGGCTGGTCATCGCGATCCCAGCGCGTCGCCGATCAGTCCGCTGATGCTTGGCCCCTTATAGCGAGTCCTTATTCCGCCGCCATCGGCCAATGGCAGCCGGCGTGTCCGGGCACATTTCTTCATCCGATGGGCATATCGGGGGCTGTAGGCGCTGAACCGAACCAGATGATACGCTGGCGCCATGGCCAATGAACAAGTTAGTAGATTAATCCAGATCGAAAGCGGGGCGGTCCGCGGCAGCATTTGCGGCTCCGTCGTGCGCTTTCTTGGCATCCCCTACGCGGCTCCGCCGACGCGTTTCGAATTGCCGCAGCCTCCGGCCGGCTGGGACGGGGTGCGCGATATGGACAGTCCCGGTCCGGCGGCACCGCACCGGATCAAGCCTTTTCCGATGGTCGATCCATCGCCGCTCGTCGGCAACGGCAGCGACGGGAGCGACGGCGACTATCTGCGCCTCAACATTTGGGCGCCGATCGAAGCCAGCGCCGCGCCGGTGATGGTCTTCATCCACGGCGGCGGTTTCGTCGGCGGCTGCAAGGACGCGTCGGTCCATGACGGGGGTGCTTTTGCCGCATCCGGCATCGTCTGCGTCGCGATCAACTACCGCATGGGCATCGACGGATTTCTCCCCGTGCCCGGGGCGCCCACAAACCTCGGGCTGCGCGACATGCTGTTCGCGCTTGCCTGGGTCCAGCGTAATATCGCGGCCTTTGGCGGCGACCCGGCCAATGTCACCATCTTCGGCGAAAGCGCGGGCGCTATGGCGATCGCCGATCTTGTGACCTCGCCGCTTGCCAAAGGGCTGTTCGCGCGGGCGATCATCCAGAGCGGTCATGGCGCGATGGTGCGCGAAATCGAGGTGGCGCAGCGGCTGGTGCGGAAGTTGGCGAAGGTGTTCCGTATAACGCCCGACGCCGATGGCTTTCGTACCGTCTCGCACGCCGCGGCGATGGATGCGATCGAGAAGTTGGCGAAGCCGTGGGCGGTGGATTTGCGGGGGGCTGACGGGCGCGAGCCGGTCTATGGGATCAGCCGCTTCATTCCGGTCTACGGCGACGATGTGCTTCCCGAAAAACCGATCGACGCGCTGCGCAAAGGGGCCGGCCGCGATGTGGAAATTGTCATCGGCACCAATGCCGAAGAGATGAACCTCTATTTCGTGCCGACCGGGGTACGGAAAAAGATCGGCGGGCTGCTCGCGCGCTGGCTGCTCGGACGGTCGCACCCACAGGCGAAGGCGGTGCTGAAGGCCTATGGCTATAAGCAGCCGGGCGTACGGCCGGGCGAGGCGATGACCGACGCGATGAACGACCTCGTCTTCCGCTGGCCCGCGCGGCAATATGCCGCGGCGCATCAGGGCAAGACGTGGATGTACGAGTTCGACTGGCGCTCGCCCGCGTGCGACGGCGAGCTTGGCGCGTGCCACGGGATTGAGATGCCATTCGTGTTCAAGACGCTGCCGAGCGTCACCGGTCCGCGCGGGCTTGCGGGGATGGACCCGCCGCAGGCGCTCGCCGACCGGGTGCATGACCTGTGGGTCGGTTTCGCGCGGACGGGTGCGATGCCGTGGCCCGAGTTTGGGGCGTACCGGATGGTGTATCAGATGACGCGCGGCGAGGCGCTGCACGAGCCCGTGATGCCCGCCGCCGCCTTCGTTCCGGAGTAAGCCAAATGTATCTCGACAAGCTGCGCCTCGATCGGCGCACCGCCTTTGTCACGGGCGGCGCGCAGGGAATCGGCCTAGCGACCGCCGAAGCGCTGGCCGAAGCGGGGGCGAAGGTGACGATCGCCGATCGCGACGCTGCGGCGCTCGATCGTGCCGTCGCCGATCTTGCCGCCAAGGGCTATGCCGCCTTCGCTGCGGTGCTCGACGTCACCGACAGCGCGGCGGTCGATGCCGCCGCCGATGCGATGCTGGCGCGCGACGGCCGGATCGACATCCTCGTCAACAACGCCGGGATCGCGCGCAGCGAGACCGCGGCGGAGGATGTCGCCGACGAGCATTGGCTGAACGTCCTCGACGTGAACCTCAACGGCAGCTTCTGGTGCGCGCGCTCTTTCGGACGGCACATGCTCGCGGCGGGGCAGGGGAGCATCGTCAACGTCGGGTCGATGTCGGGCTTCATCGTCAACCGGCCGCAACCGCAAAGCTATTACAACGCGTCGAAGGCCGCGGTGCACCAACTCACCAAGAGCCTGGCCGCCGAATGGGCGGGGCGCGGCGTCCGCGTCAATGCGGTGGCGCCGACCTATATCGCGACGCCGCTCAACGCCTTCGCCGACAAGCAGGGTGAAATGTATCGTCGCTGGATCGACGGGACGCCGCAGGGCCGGCTGGGCGAGCCCGAAGAGGTGGCGTCGGTGATCCTTTTTCTCGCTTCCGACATGGCGAGCCTGATGACGGGCAGCATCGTGCTCGCCGATGGCGGGTACAGCTGCTGGTAGGCTTGGCCCGGCCGGAAAAAGCGGAACGTCAAGGTCTCTCCCTTCGTCACCCCCGACTTGATCCGGGGTCCACAGCTGCCGTCGCGCCAATGGATCCCGGATCAAGTCCGGGATGACGATAAGGATATTTCGCTTTTTGACCGCCCGGCAAACCCAGTCTGCGGATCGGCACAATGAGCAGACCTTTCATATAGGTCTAAAAGCTGTCATATAGGTTCCACGGGCGGCCGAGACCGCCGTTTTTGGGGATGCCTGATGACAAAGTTCCGATTTGCCGCTGTTTCGACGCTCGTGCTGGCCGCCACATTGGGTGCTGCGCCCGTTTTTGCGCAGGAGAGCGCAGTCACCCCGGCCGCCGCTGAAGTTGAAGACGACGGCATGATCGTCGTCACGGCGCGCAAGCGCGACGAAACGCTGGCCGATGTTCCGATCGCGGTCACCGCGATCGACGGTGACACGCTGACCGCGCGCGGGCTCAATTCGGTGCGCGAGGCGGCGGTGCTGTCGCCCGGCCTCAACATCAACAGCGACGGCACCGGCCGCGCCTTCGTTTCGATCCGCGGCGTCGGGGTGACGCTGGTGCAGAGCGTTCAGCCCGGCGTCGGCCTGTTCATCGACGGCATCTACCAGCCGAACACCGCCTATCTGAACAACCCGCTGGTCGACGTCGAGCGCATCGAAGTGCTGCGCGGGCCGCAGGGTACGCTGTACGGCAAGAACACGATGGGCGGCGCGATCAACGTCATCACGCGCCAGCCGACCAACAACCTCGAAGTGCGCGCGAACGGCAGCTACGCGGGCCCCGACGACAGTTGGTCGGTATCGGGATCGGTGTCGGGTCCGATCATCGAAGATGTACTGGCGTTCCGCATCGGTGCCGCGCACCGTCAGCAGGACGGTTTCCTGACCAACAGCGTGATCGGCGGCAACGCCAACCCGTTCAACACCGATTCGGTCAACGCGACGCTGCGCCTGACGCCGTCGGACGGCTTCGCGCTGACCATCAAAGGCTATTATGACTGGGTCGACGGGGTGAACACGCCCTATTCGCGCGTCACCGGGCCGACCGATTATCGCCGTGACGTCCAGTTCAACACGATCAACCGCGTCTCGTACAAATACCGCGGTTTCAACGCGCGCGCCGAGGCCGATCTCGGCGGCGGTTCGAAGCTCAGCGTCATCGGCGCGTACGACATGCGCAACGGCTTCACGCCCGACGGCGAAGGCGATTTCGGGCCGACCGACACGGTGCGGACGATCGCGCGCGACAGCCTGCGCACGATGACGCTCGAATCGCGCCTCGACAGTGAATGGTCGGACCAGTTCTCGACCCTGTTCGGCGTCTTTTATTCGAACGAAATGGTGCAGGCGCGGGGCCAGGACACGATCCGCCTGACGCACCCGATCCTGGGGCCGGTTTCGATCCTGCGCACCACGAGCGTGAAGAATGTCGGCGACACCTATGCGGCCTTTGGCACGCTCTTCTTCAAACCCAGCCTCGACTGGGAAATCGCGGCGGGGGTGCGTTTCGATCATGAGAGCCGGACGGCGAATGGTTCGGTGGTCAGCGCGACGACGACGGTGCTCGGCACCGCGACCGCTGGCGGCATCGTCCCCACCGCGAAGATCAAGTCGGACGAATGGCAACCCAAGCTGTCGGTCACGCGCAAATGGACCCCCGACCTGATGACTTATGTTTCGGTCGCGCGCGGCTATCGCGGCGGCGGGTTCAACGCACCGACCGCGCCGACCCGCACCTATCGCGGCGATTCCGCGTGGACCTATGAAGCGGGCGCCAAATATTCTTCGCCGGGATTCAACCTGTCGGGCAGCGTCTTTTACAGCGATTACAAGGACTATATCGGGCTGAACTCGATCGCTCCGGCGGCGGGCGGCGGGCTTGTCACCGTCGATCTCAACACCGGCGACGTCGAAAGCTATGGCGTCGAACTCGAAGCGATGGTGCGTCCGGTGCAGGGCTGGACGCTGCGCAGCGGCCTGACGTGGATGCACGCCCGCATCACCGACGACAGCGCCTATACCGCGACAACCGGCCGCCAGCTGTCGTCCGACCGGCTGACGTTCCAGCCCGACTGGACCGCGAGCTTTTCGAGCGACTATCGCATCGAGATGGGCGGTGACAGCGATCTGACGCTGAGCGCAGGGCTGGTTGGCAAGGGCAAGCGACTCGCCGCGACGCTCAACGAGACGACGCCGACCCTCCTCGACAGCTATTGGCTGACCAATGCATCGATCGGGTATCGCACCGGGCCGGTCGAGGTCGCGTTGTTTGCGAACAACATCTTCAACACCGAATATTTCGAAAGCTATATCGAAAAGACGACGCTGGCGCTCGCGGGCCTGCCCGCGTCCGACCTTGGCATCACCGGTGACCGCCGCCGTTATGGCGTGCGCGCCAGCCTGAAGTTCTGACCGTGGCGGGGACGGCGCATTCGGGGGAACGCAAGCCGCTCCCCGCCAGCCTGGTGGGGGCGCTGGAAGAACGGTTTGGGGACCGTTTCCAGCGGGGCGAAGCGGTGCTTGGGCAGCATGGATCGAGCGAGTCCCATTTCGCTCCCGTGCCGCCCGACGCCGTGGTCTTTGCACATTCGACCGACGATGTCGTCGCGCTGGTGACGCTCTGTTCGGCCGCCGATATTCCGATCGTGCCGTTCGGCGCGGGGACGTCGATCGAGGGCAATGCGCTGGCGGTGAACGGCGGCATCTCGCTCGACATGAGCCAGATGGACCAGGTGATCGCGGTGAACGCCGAGGATTTCGACTGCGTCGTTCAGCCCGGCGTGCGCCGTGAGGAACTCAATGTGCATCTGCGCGATCAGGGGCTGTTTTTCCCGATCGATCCCGGCGCCAATGCGACGATCGGCGGCATGGCGTCGACCCGCGCGTCGGGCACCAACGCGGTGCGCTATGGCACGATGAAAGATGCGGTGCTCAGCCTCGAAATCGTGACGCCGCAGGGCAAGGTGATCCGCACCGCGCGCCGCGCGCGCAAATCGGCGGCGGGCTATGATCTGACGCGGCTCTATGTCGGCTCCGAAGGCACGCTGGGCATCATCACCGAAGTGACGCTGCGCCTGCATCCGGTGCCCGACACCATCTCGGCGGCGGTATGCAGCTTCGACACATTGGGCGGCGCGGTCGATACCGTTGTGCAGTCGATCCAGTGCGCGGTTCCGCTCGCGCGCGTCGAGATCCTCGACAAAAAGCAGATGGTCGCGGTGAACCGATGGTCGAAGCTCGATTATCCTGAGGCGCCGACGCTCTTCTTCGAATTCCACGGCAGCGCCGCCAATGTCGCCGAACAGGTCGAGACGGTGAAGACGCTTGCCGAGGCGAATGGCGGCAGCGCGTTCAGCTGGTCGAACCTGCCCGAGGAGCGGACGAAGCTGTGGCGCGCGCGGCACGAGGCCTATTATGCCGCGGTCAACATGCGCGCCGGCGCGATCGGCTGGGCGACCGACGTGTGCGTGCCGATCAGCCGCCTCGCCGAATGCATCGCCGAAACGCATGTCGATCTTGACCAGTCGAGCGTCCCCGCGACGATCCTCGGCCATGTCGGCGACGGCAATTTCCATGTCATCTTCTCGATCGATCCGGGCGCGCCCGAGGAAATGGCCGAGGTCGAGGCGATCAACGCGCGGATCGTCGAACGCGCGCTCGCGATGGACGGAACCTGCACGGGCGAACATGGCATCGGCATCGGCAAGCAGGAATGGCTCGTCGCCGAACTCGGCGACGCGGTCGAGCAGATGCGGATGATCAAGCGCGCGCTCGATCCGCAGAATCTGCTCAACCCCGGCAAGATTTTTACCCTGTGATGGCGACGCAGGCCGAACCGCTCGCCATCCCGACGCCGCGCCTGACCGCGCCCGCGACGCTCGTCCCGCTGCTGCTGCTCGCGCTGGTGACGACGATGGGTTTCACCGCGCTCGGCAGCTTCGGGACGATTCAGGAAAGCGCCAAGGCCGAGCTCGCGCTCAGCGACGATGCGCTGGCGCTGATCCAGGGGCTCGGCGCCGCGGTGCCGATGGTGCTCTTCTCGATCCCGATCGGCATCCTCGTCGACCGGCGCAACCGCGTGCGGCTGACGATCGGGCTGGCGCTGCTCTGGACGCTCGGCACCTTGCTGACCGCCTTTGCGCCGAGCGCGGGGCTGCTCACCGCGGCGCGCATGCTCGTCGGCATCGGCTCGACGGGCTCGCTCACCGCGGCGCTCTCGCTCTGCGCCGATTTTTGTGCGCCCGAACAACGCGGCCGCGCAATGCTGATCGTCAACCTCGGCAAGGCGCTCGGGGTCGCGCTCGGTTTTGCGCTGACCGGCTGGCTGTTCGGTCTGCTCGCCGATTTTTCGGCGCCCGGCTGGCTCGCGGGCCTCGCACCGTGGCGCGGCGCGCATGTGCTGCTCGCCGCGATCAGCGCTCTTTGCCTTCTGCCCTTGCTGTTCCTGCGCGAACCCGAGCGGCGCGAGGTTGAGGCAAGCCCCGATGCGCCGTTCCGTATCGTCGCCGCCGAGCTTTGGGCGCGCCGCAGCTTTCTCGGTCCGCTCTTCGCCGGGCAGGTTGCCGTCGTGATGGCTGATGTCGCCGCGACCGTATGGGTCGCGCCGGTGCTGTCGCGCGATTTCGGGCTCCAGCCGCAGCAGTTCGCGGGTTGGGTCGGTGCGTTGATGTTCGGGACCGGCGTCGTCGGCGCGGTGCTTGGCGGAATTTCAGCCGACATGGGACAGAAGAGCCGCCGCCGCGGTGGCATCTTACTCGGCGCGGTGATTGCGGCGGGGATCGGGGTGCCGGCGGCGCTATTCCCGCTGATGCCGAGCGTGACGGGCCTTGCGGTTGCGCTGGGCGTGATGTCGATGTGCGGCGCGGTCACCGGGCTCGTCGTGTCGGTGGCGCTAACCGTGCTGCTGCCCAACGAACTGCGTGGCCTCTGTATCGGTGCCTTCATCGCGATCGCAGGGCTGATCGGCTTCGGGCTTGCGCCGTGGGTGGTGACGCGCGTCAGTGCGCTGATGGGCGGCGAGGCGATGCTGGCGGAGGCGCTCGCGCTCGTCGGCGTGATCGTCAGCGGACTATCCTTCTTTGCCTTTCTGCTCGCGATGCGCCGCGCGCCCGAACCTGTCAGATAGGTATTGCAAAAGCTGTAAGATAGGTCTAAGCAGGTGGGCAGGGAGAATCATGCCATGCCGTCCGAGCATATGTCCAAGCATCCGGTGATCGTATCGCCCGAGATGACGACCTTTATTGGCCGCGGACCGTGCGACCGTTTGATGCTGCCCCCCGATGCGCTGCTGCTCGGCTTTGGCGATATCGGCGAACCTGTTGTCCGCACGCTGACCTTTCGCGAACTTGAGAGCGAAGGGCATTTGCTTGTTTTTGCGGTGTCGCGCGCCGCGTGCCGCCGCCTGTTCGGCGACCTGCCCGACGCCGACGCGCGCTGGTATCTACCGTCGGACCTGCGCACGCTCGGCCAGTCGATCGTCGCGCCCGATTGCGACGAGGCGGCCGCCGACACGCTGCGTCTCGCACGCAGCATCGAACTTCTTTGCCAATTCTTCGCCGCGCTCCGTGCCGGCGACCTCGTTCCGGTTGAAGGCCAGCCGAGCCTCGCCGAAAGCGACATCGCCCGCATCGCGGCGGCGCGGCGGATCGTCGACACGCGCTGGCACGAGAAACTGACGATCGACGACATCGCCAAGAGTTGCGGCATCAACCGCGACAAGCTGACCCGCGGGTTCCGCGAACTCTACCAATGCAGCGTCGCCGAGGCGCTGAGCGAGCGGCGCCTGCGCCAGGCGCGCCAACTGCTCGCGGCGAGCGACCTGCCGGTGGCGAGCATCGGCTATCGCTGCGGCTATCTCAACAACGCCAGCTTCACGCGCGCCTTCTCGCGCCGCTTTGGCATGGCGCCGACCGCGATGCGCCGCGTGGGGATCGCGGCATGAGCGGGATGCTCGACCCGGGTGCGCGCGGCTCGCTTGTCGAGCGCGCGGTCGAATCGGTGCGCGATTTCATCCGCACCCACGACCTCAAGGTCGGCGACACGCTGCCGGGCGAGGGGAGTTTTGCGACGCAGCTTGGTGTGAGCCGCCCGGTGATGCGCGAGGCGTTCGGCGCGCTTGCCGCGCTCCGCCTCGTCGACGTCGGAAACGGGCGCAAGCCGCGTGTCGGCGCGATCGACGGATCGGTGATGGCGGCGTCGATGGGCCATGCGGTCAACACCGCGCAGGTGTCGCTTGCCGACGTGTGGGAGGTGCGGCGGACGCTTGAACTGCGCACCGCTGAGCTCGCCGCAATCAACCGTACCGACGAACAAGCGCGCGCGATCCTGACTGCGGCACACGGGTTGTCGGTCGGGCATGACGAGGCAGCCCGGACCGCGGCCGACACGGCGTTTCACCAGACGATCGCCGAAGCAAGCGGCAACCAGCTCTTCCATCAGATTGTACGCTCGTTCGAGCAGTTGATGGCGGTCGCGATCCCGCGCGCCTGGGCCGGGCGCACCACCCACGAAGAGCGCGACGAGACGCTGGCGCTACACCGCGAGGTCGCCGAAGCGATCGCGGCGCGCGATCCCGCAAGGGCGCGCGCCGCGATGGAGAGCCACTTCAACAATTCGATCGGCGAGATGCTCAAGGATCAGTTCTGATCGGAGTGGCCATGCTCTTCACGGACGAGCAGCTAGTCGCGAAACTTTGCAAGGCTTGGCAATGCGCGGGCTCCCTCTCTCCAGAGGGGAGAATGCGTTAGCGCTCCCGCGCCGCTGTCGTGCGGATCTCGTCGATCGGGCTCAGCAGATAGGAGCCGAGCGAACGGCGGCCGGTGCGGATGTCGGCGGTGACCGCCATGCCGGGGGTGAGGGGGATCGTCGCGCCATCGCGCACGATCGTCGCGCGGTCCAGCGTCACCCGCGCGGTGTAGATCAGCCCGCGCTTCTCATCCTGCACCGCGTCCGAGCTGATCTGCTCGAGCCTGCCCGGCACCGCGCCGTAGCGCGTGAAGGAAAAGGCCTCGACCTTGAGCGCGACCGGCTGGCCGGCGCGGACGAAACCGACATCCTTGTTGGCGATCGCCACTTCGGCGACCAGCTTGCCGCGCGCCGGCACGATCACCATGATCGGCTTGGCCGCCTCGACCACGCCGCCGACGGTGTGGACGGCGAGCTGCGTGACCGTGCCGTCGACGGGGCTGACGAGACGCTGGAGGCTGCCGCGCTTCGTCGCCTTGGTTAGCTCCTCCTTGCGCAGCCGCGCGTCACTCTCGGCCTTGGCGAGATCGGCGAGGATGCGGGCGCGGGCTTCGGCGGTGGATTGGCTCGAATTTCCGCCGGCCACCGCGATCTGCGCCTCCGCCTTGCGCGCGGTGGCGAGCGCGGCATCGCGGTCGCGCGCGGCGACGAGGCGCTGGCGGCGCATCTCGATCACGCGCAGTTTCGAGACATAGCCCTTTTCGAGCAGCGTCTCGTTGGCGGCGATCTGCTCGTCGAGCAGCGGCAGGGTTTCGCTGAGCTTGGCCGCCTGGATTTCCGCCTCTGCACGGGCGGCGCGGGCGGATTCGGTGTCGGCGGCGCGCGTCTGGCTACCCGCCCGGATCTCGGCGAGCTGCGCGCGGGCGAGCGCGAGCTGGGTGGCGGCGACGTCGGCCGCGGTTCCAGCGGGCGGCGTGAAGCGCAGCCCCCGCCCGTCGAGCGCGGACAATATGGCGCGCAGCCGCGCGGCGTCGAGCATCGCGGTCTCCAGCGCCTTGCTGGCTTGCGCCGTATCGGCGTCCGAGACGGTGGGATCGAGCTCGACCAGCGGCTGGCCGGCGCGGACGCGCTGGCCGTCGCGGACCAATATGGCATGGACGATCCCCGCAGCGCCGGGCTGGATCAGCTTGACGTCGTTGGCGGGGACCAGCTTGCCCGGCGCCGAGGCGACGACGTCGACCCGGCCGAACACGAGCCAGAGGAGGGTCACCACAAGCAGGCCGAGCAGCACCCAAGCCGTAACCCGCGCGGTCGGCGACACGGGGCGCTCGACCACTTCGAGCGCGGCGGGAAGGAAATCGGCCTCCTCGACGCGCAATACGCCGCGCGATCGCGCCCGCTCATTGTCGAGCGCGTCGCGCACCGCGGTCCAGTGACGCGTGATCGCGTTCATGCCGCGGCCCCTGCCTGAACGCCGATCTGGCGGTGGTGGAGCGCGGCATAGCGGCCGCCGAGGCGCAGCAGCTCGTCATGCGTACCGCTCTCCACGATCCGTCCCTTGTCGAGCGTCAGGATGCGGTCGCACTGGCGGATCGCCGAGAGGCGATGCGCGATGATCAGCACCGTCCGGCCGGCGGCGATCGCCTTGAGATTGCGCTGAACGATCTCTTCGCTCTCGGCATCGAGCGCCGAGGTCGCCTCGTCGAGGATCAGGATGCGCGGATTGGTGATCAGCGCGCGGGCGATGGCGAGGCGCTGGCGCTGCCCGCCCGAGAAGTTGACGCCGCGCTCCTCGACGATCGTGTCATAGCCGCGCGGTAGCTCCAGAATGAAGTCGTGCGCGCCGGCGAGGCGGGCGGCGGTGATCACCCGCTCGATCGGCGTGACCGGGTCGGCGAGCGCGATATTCTCGCGGATCGAGCGGTTGAACAGGATATTCTCCTGCAACACCACGCCGATCTGGCGGCGCAGCCAGGCGGGATCGATTTGGGCGATGTCGACGCCGTCGATCAGCACGCGGCCGCTTGCGGGCAGATAGAGGCGCTGGAGCAATTTGGTGAGTGTCGACTTGCCCGAGCCCGAGGCGCCGGCGATGCCGAGCGTGGCACCGGCGGGCAGATCGAGGCCGATGTCGTCGAGCGTCCACGGGCCGTCGGCGGCATAGCGGAAGCGGACGGCCTCGAAGCAGACATGGCCGGCGAGCGCGGGCAAGGTGGTGCGCGATCCGGCGCCGGGCTCGGGGCCGCTATTGAGGATGTCGCCGATCCGCTGAACCGAGAGGCGGACCTGCTGGAAGTCCTGCCAGAGCTGCGCCATGCGGATGACCGGCCCGGAGACGCGCTGGGCGAACATGTTGAAGGCGACCAGCCCGCCGATGGTCAGCGCGCCGGCGATGACTTGCTGTGCACCGAAGAATAATATCGCGGCGAGACTGAGCTTGGAGATGAGCTGGACCGCCTGGCTGCCCGAATTGCCGAGGTTGATCACTCGTTGGTTGGCGGCGCTGTATGCGGCGAGCTGGCGTTCCCAGCGGTCCTGCCATTGCGGCTCGACCGCGGCGGCCTTGAGCGTCTGCATGCCCGAGACGCTCTCGACAAGCAGCGCGTTGTTCGCGGCGCCGCGCGCGAATTTCTCGTCGAGCCGGCGGCGCAAGGGGCCGGTGACGACGAGCGAAACGACGACATAGGCGGGGAGGGTGAGTGCGACGATAGCGAAGAGCAGGGGCGAATAGAGCCACATCGCGACCATGAAGACGATCGTGAACAGCGGATCGACCAGCACGGTGAGCGACGCGCTGGTCATGAATTCGCGCACCGTCTCCAACTCGCGGACGCGGGTAACGGTGTCGCCGACGCGGCGATTCTCGAAATAGGCGAGCGGCAGGCGGAGCAGGTGGCGGAAGAGGCGGCTGCCCAGTTCGACGTCGAGCTTCTGGCTCGTCTCCGAATAGAGCCGGGTGCGCAGCCAGCCGAACGCGACTTCCCAGAGCGAGACGACCACCAGCCCGATGCTGAGCACCTGCAGAGTTGCCAGGCTGTTGTGCGCCAGCACCTTGTCGACGACATTCTGGAAAAAGAGCGGCGCGGCGAGGCCGAGCAGGTTGAGCGCGAGGGTGATCAACAGCACCTCGCCGATCAGCTTTCGGTATTTGACGATCTGGGGGACGAACCACGTCATGTCGAAGGCGGGCGCGGCAACCTGCGCGGCATCGCGGGTGGCGACGAGAAGAAGCTGGCCCGACCATCGAGCCTCCAGCGCGGCGCGGTCCCAGCGCTCGATTTCGGCACCCGGGCGCTGGACCGCCACGGCATCCTCGCCGACACGGCCGATCACGAACCAGCCCTCGGCGCCGCTGGCCATCACCGGCATGGGGAGGCGCCGCAACCGCTCGAAATCGCCGGTCGTGGCGCGGGCGCGAACGCCTTCGATCCGCTTTGCCAAGCGTAGCAGATCGGATGCCGTGACTGGGTCGGAATGGCCCAGGCTGTGACGCAGCTCGGCCGGGTCCGCGACAATGCGGTGCATCGCGAGGATCTGGGCGAAGGCGGCGAGCCCGGTGTCCGCCGGCGGCTGCGACGTCCCGAGGGACAGGTCCTGCTGCACGGTAAGTCTCCGATCGGATTCTTGAGGCGTTTAAAATTTGCGGGGTGCGGCAACGTGAATCGTCCGGCACGAACCTTGGTAGCGGTCAAAGTCTGGCGAGCGAAGGCGCCCCGGCTCCGGTCGTCGGAGCAAAGGGGCGGCTCGGCTTTCGCAGGTGCAGCATATGGTTGACCCGGCTGTCGTCGCGGGCTGTCTGGTCGCGATCAAGTGGGGGGTATGTTTTCAGGCTTATGACGGGAGCCCTGCCATGCCCACCCTCTATATCTCGCCGACCGGCAGCGGTTCGGGCGACGGCTCGAGCGCGGCGAACGCCGCGACGCTGAACGACCTGCCGCAGCTCATTGCGGCGGCGGGGCCGGGCGGGCAGGTGCTGCTGCTCGCCGACCAGGGCGACTATACCGCGCCGACCGGGGCGCTGGCGATCGTCGCGGGCGGGACGGCGAGCGCGCCGGTGACGATCCGCGGGGTCGATAGCGCGGGCAATGCGATGGCGGCGACGATCGCCGGGACGCGGCCCGAGGCCTTCGACCCGGCCAATCCTTCGGGCGAGGAAGTCTTCCGCCTGCTTGGCGGCGCGAACAATCTGCGCTTCAGCGATCTTGCCTTCGAGAATGTCGGCACGGCCTTTCGCGTCGGCGCCGATGTGCGCAATCTGACGATCGAGCATGTCGACGCCGCGAACGTCTCGCGCTTCTTTGACAATATGGTCTCGGGGGCCAATGCGAGCGCGACGATCACCGGATTAACGATCCGTGACGTCGCTGTGGACGGCTATTCCAAGGGTGCGATCCGCATCCAGTACGACACCAACAATGTGCTGATCGAGGATGTGCGCGGCGACAGCCAGTTTCAGGACGGCGACAATTTCGCGATCGGCGTCCACATCACCGGCACCGCGCACGACGTGACGATCGATCGGGTCGCCATGCGCAACGCGCTCGACACGGTGAATGATTATCGCAACGGCGACGGCTTTGCGACCGAACGCGGCACCTACGACATCACGCTGCGTGACGTCATCGCCACCGGCAACAGCGATGGCGGGCTCGACCTCAAGAGCGACAACATCGTGGTCGACGGCGCGATCGTCTCGGGTAATGGCCGCAACATCCGGCTGTGGGGCACGGGCGCTGAGCTCAGCAATATCGTCAGCCTCGACGCCGGCGCGCCGCTCGCCGGGGGCAATCGCGAACATATCTGGCTGGCCGAAGGCGCGAGCGCGACGATCGACGGGGCGTTCTTCTCCGATCCCGGTTCGCCGACTTTGTTCAACCTCGCCGAGAGGAACGGCCTGCTGACGGTGCGCGATTATGGCCTCGCCACCGGTGCGGGCACGGTGACCTTGAAGAAGGGCACGGGATCGGTGCTGACGCTGGACGGGCAGCGCGTGGTGGTCGCGGCGGGGACGGCAGGCGACGACCTGATCGGCGGCACCGCGGGGAACGATGCGCTGATCGGCGGCGCGGGCAGTGACATGCTGGTCGGCAATGCCGGCGACGATATGCTGGCCGGCGGTTCGGGTGCGGACATATTGGTCGGCGGCGCCGGGCGCGATATGCTCAGTTACGCAGGCAGCGATGCTGCGGTGCAGGTCGATCTGATGCGGCTCTCCGCCAGTGGCGGCGATGCCGCGGGCGATCTGTTCGACGGGTTCGAGGATGTCGAGGGCTCGGCCTTTGCCGATGTGCTCGCGGGCGACGCGGCCGCGAACCGGCTGTTCGGCGGTGCGGGCGACGACGCGCTTTCGGGCGGTGCCGGCGATGACATGCTCGATGGCGGTTCGGGCGCGGACCTGCTCGACGGCGGCGCCGGGATCGATCGGGTCGATTATGGCAGCAGCAGCGCGGCGGTGGTCGTCGATCTCGCCAATGGCGCGGCAAGCGGCGGTGAAGCGGCTGGCGATCGGCTGATCAAGATCGAGGGCGTCGAAGGCTCGGCCTTTGCCGATACGCTGTCGGGCAATGACGGCGCGGACTGGATCGGCGGCGGCGCGGGCGACGACCGGATCGATGGGCGCGGCGGCGACGATCTGCTGGTCGGCGGCGCAGGTGCCGACACGCTGATCGGCGGCGCCGGTTTCGATAGCGCGGATTATTCGGGCAGCGGCGGCGCGGTCACGGTCGACCTCGTCGCCGGCACCGGGATTGGCGGTGACGCCCAAGGCGACCGGCTCCAGGGGGTCGAGCGGCTGATCGGCTCGGGTTTCGCCGACGTGCTGACCGGCGACGGCTTCGCCAATGCGCTGATCGGCGGCGCGGGTGCGGACCGGCTGACCGGCGGCGCCGGGATCGACACCGCCGATTATTCAGCAAGCGCCGCGGCGGTGAATGCGGTGCTGGGCGGCACCGGTAGCGGCGGCGATGCCCAGGGCGATGTGCTCGCGGGGATCGAGAATCTGGTCGGCTCGGGCTTTGGCGATGTGCTGATCGGCGATGGCGCGGTCAATGCGCTGTCGGGCGGCGCCGGGGACGACCGGCTGGCCGGTAAGGGCGGCGCGGACCGGCTCGACGGCGGCGTGGGTTTCGATATTGCCGACTTTTCGACCAGCGCGAGCATGGTGACGGCGGACCTCGCGGCGGGCACGGCGTCGGGCGGGGTGAGCCTTGTCGCGATCGAGGGCCTGATCGGTACAGCGTTCGACGATGTGCTGAACGGCGACGCCGGCGACAACCGGCTGGTCGGCGGCAAGGGCGCGGACCTGCTCGATGGGCGTGACGGCCTCGATACCGCCGACTATTCGGGTTCGGTGGCGGCGGTGCAGGTCGACCTTGCCCTGTCGGTGCAGGGTGGAACCGGCGATGCGGCGGGCGACCGGCTGATGAGTATCGAAGCGTTGGTCGGCTCTGCCTTCGACGATGCGCTGGCCGGGGTGGGAGCGGACGAGGCGTTGTACGGCGGCGCGGGCGCGGACCGGCTCGACGGGCGCGGCGGCGACGATCTGCTGCAGGGCGGGGCGGGCGCCGATGTGCTGATCGGCGGGGAAGGCATCGATACGGTCGACTACAGCGCCAATGCGGCTGCCGTCTCGATCAATCTTCAGACCGGTGCGAGCAGCGGCGGCGATGCCGAGGGCGACCGGTTCGACGGGATCGAGTGTTTCATCGGCTCCGGCTTTGCCGATACGCTGATCGGGGACGGCGGCGATCAGATTCTCGTCGGCGGTGCTGGCGGCGACCGGATCGACGGTGCGGGCGGGTTCGACACCGTGGTTTATTCGGGCAGCGCCGCGGGCGTGAAGGTCAACCTCGCCACGGGCGCCGTGTCGGGCGGTGATGCGCAGGGCGACGGCCTGTCAGGGGTCGAAGCAGTGGTCGGCAGCGCCTTCGCCGACACGCTGACGGGCGACGCGAACGCCAACCGGATCGACGGCGACGCTGGCAACGACATACTCGATGGCGGCGCGGGCGCCGATGTGATGATCGGCGGCACGGGCGACGACTCCTATGTGGTCGACAATGAAGGCGACGAGGTGACCGAGACGGTCGGCGGCGGGGTCGACATCGTGCGCACGGGCCTGTCGTCGCTGACGCTCGCCGACGGGGTCGAAGATTTGAGCTATACCGGCAGCGGCGGCTTTACCGGCACTGGAAATGCGCTCGACAACAGCCTCTATGGCAAGGCGCTGGACGACGCACTGTACGGGCACGATGGCGACGACAAGCTGGTGGGCGGCGCGGGCGCGGACTTGCTCGATGGCGGGGCGGGACGCGACCAGGTCGACTACACCAAGTCCGCGGCGATCACCGTGAACCTTGTCACCAACGTCAATTGCGGCGGCGAGGCCGAGGGTGACCGGCTGGTCGGCATCGAGACCGTGATCGGCTCCAACTATGCCGACAGCATCACGGGCGGCGACGATCCGCTGCTCGGCGATATCCTCTATGGGCGGGGCGGCGACGATCTCTTGTTCGGGGGAGCGGGTGACGATCAACTCGATGGCGGCGGCGGCAACGATGTGCTGCGCGGCGGCACCGGTAACGACCTCTATGTCGTCTTTGAGGCCGGCGATCAGGTGATCGAGGCGGCGGGCGAGGGACGCGACCGCATCCGCACCGCCGCGACGAGCTACACGCTCGGCGCCAATGTAGAAGAGCTTGTCTATACCGGGACGATCGGCGCGACGATGACCGGCAATGCGCTCGACAATTTCGTCGTCGGCAGCGGCGGCGAGGATCGGCTGAGCGGCGGCGACGGCGCGGACGTGCTGCGCGGCGGGGCGGGCGGCGATATACTCGACGGCGGCGCAGGATCGGACACCGTGGAATATGCCGGCTCGCTCGGCGGCGTGCTGGTCAACCTGCGCGCCCAGACCGCGACCGGCGGCGATGCCATGGGCGACCGGCTGATCAGCATCGAGAATGCGCAAGGCTCGGCCTTCGCGGATGTACTGCTTGGCAGCGCCGCAGCGAATGTCCTTACCGGCGGTGAAGGCGACGACGCGCTCTCCGGCGACGACGGCAACGACACGCTGCGGGGCGGCATCGGCGCCGATCGGCTCGATGGCGGCAAGAATGAGGATATGCTTTCCGGCGAGGACGGCGACGACACATTGTACGGCGGCTCGCAGACCGACCGGCTATATGGCGGCGCGGGCAACGATCTTCTGGTCGGCGATACCGAATGGGTCTCGTCGCTCGCCGCGAGGGACACGCTGGACGGCGGCGACGGCGACGACATACTGGTCGGCGACGGGATGAGCATGACCGCGAATGGGGTCGGCGGCGCGGACACGCTGATCGGCGGGCTCGGCAACGACATATTATATGGCGACGCGGTGAATATGGCGGCTGGCGCGCGTGGCGGCGCGGACAAGCTGACCGGCGGCGGCGGGAGCGACCGCTTCGTCTTCGCGTCCGGCTCGGGCGCCGACGAGATCACCGACTTCACCCGCGGCGGCGCCGAGGCCGACCGGATCGACCTCAGCGCCTTCGACATCGCTTATGAGGCGCTGCGCTTCACCACGAGCAGCGCGGGGGTGACGATCCAGCTCGGCGGCACCGATACGATCTTCGTGCGCGGGGCGACCACGCTCGATCGGGCGGACTTCGTCTTCGGCTGAATCCCGCGTCAGCCGAAGACGAAATCATTGGGCGACAACCCCTGCGCGCCGCGGACGAAGATGCTGTCCGTGCCCATGGTGATGCGGGTTCCGTCCGCGCTCGCCGTGAAACCGAGCTTCTCGTACGCGATGTCGAAAGCGCTGAGATCGATATGGTCCGTGCCCGAAGTGAAATCGCTGATCTCGTCGGCACCCGAGCCGGGCGCGAAGACGAACCAGTCGGCGCCCGCGCCGCCCGCGAGCAGGTCGTTGCCGCCGCCGCCGATCAGGTGATCGGGGCCGTCGCCGCCATAGAGTTTGTCGGCGCCGCCGGCCACCGTCGCTGCCGACTCGCGGCCATCGCCATAGAGCCAGTCATTGCCGTCGCCGCCCTCCAGTGTGTCGGCGCCGCCCCTGGCGTTGTCCGTCATCACGTCGCCGTCGCCGATCAATATGTCGTCGCCCGCGCCGCCGGTCAGCCGGTCGCTGCCGCCCTTGCCGCTGCCATAGATATTGGTCGCATCGCCGATCAGCAGGTCGGCATCGCCGCCGCCGTCGAGCCGGTCGTTGGCGCCCTGGCTGCTCAACCATTCCTGGTCGCCGACCAGCCGGTCCGCCCCCGTGCCGCCAAAGAGAGTGTCCGACTGCCAGCCGCCGAGCAGCACGTCGGCACCCGACTGGCCCGCGAGCATATCCTCGCCATTGCCGCCCACGAGCATATCGTCGCCCGAGTTGCCGGCGATGTCGTCACTGGCGCCGAGCCCGCCGAGCGTGTCGCTGCCCGCGCCGCCGATCAGCGCATTGGCGTGCGCGTTGCCGTTGCCGATGAAATCGGCGGCGCCGCGGCGGATCAGCTGCTCGATGTTGCCGGCGAGCGAGTAACTGCCCAGCGTCGTCTCGACCCGATCGAACCCGGCGTCGGCGGCCTCGGTGATCCGGTCGCCGATATCGTCGACCAGGAAGATATCGTCGCCTGCGGTGCCCAGCATCGCGTCCGCCGTGGCTGTCGCGGGCAGGGGAAGCAGCGCGATATAGCCAGTCGCGCCGGGCGAGGCGTCGCCTCGATCGACGGTCAGCGTTTCGCGGATCGTCTCGATGCCGTCGAGGCCGGGAAGCGAATCGCGGGTGACGAGCGTCGAGAGCTCGGACCGGGTGATCGCGACGCCCTGCAAGCTAAGATGCCCCTGCGAGGAGATCACCTTGGTGCGCGATCCGGCATCGTCGAAGCGCCCGCCGATCACCGTGACGTCGGCGTCGTCGTCGAGCCAGAGCTGATTCTGCTCGGAGATGCCGCCGCGCAACACCGGGTTGAGGCCGACCGAGTCGATCAGCGTCGCCTCGCCCCAGAGGCGGTAGTTGCGGCCATTCTCCTCGCTGAGCGCGCGGACGATCAGCGTGCCGTTCGACTTGAGGTCATAGCCGCCGTCGCTGCTGCCGCGTGCGACCGTGTCGATAAAGCGTATGTCATAGACACCGCGCTCGCTCGCGAAGCCGTCGCCGTTGAAATAGGCGCCGGCGGTGCTCTGGACATTTTCCATGACCACCCGGTTGAGCGTGACATTGTGGACGGTGCCGTCGAGATGAACGCCCGCGGGCAGGTCGTCGCCCGTTTGCCCGGCCATGTCCGCCGTGACATTGTCGATCACCACATCGTTGGTGTCGTACTGGAGGCGGATCGCGACTCTGGAGAAGCCCTGCACATCGACGTCGCGGATCGTCAGCCCGGTGATCGTCGCGGTGCCCGAAGGCGCGCTGGAATAATCCTCGAAGAAGCGACGGACATTGTTCGCGTCGACACCCTCGATATGGAGATTGCCGAGATCGGCGGTGACGCGAAACGCCGTGCCGACATTGTCGATCCTGAGGTCGCGAAATTCGAGATTGTCTGCGCCCGCGCCGAGTTTGAACAGCTCGTTGCCGGAGGCATCGCCCGCCTGCCAGTCGGCCGGGCGCGAGCCGGTGAAATGCGCCGCCATGGCGTTTCCGCCGGAATCGATGCCGCGCACAACCACCGACTGACCATCCGTCCCGCCGCGGGTGATACCGAGAATACCGGTGACGTTATAGTCGCCCTGGTCGGCCAGCAGCAGCACCTCGCCCCCCGGTCCCGCTCTTCCGATCAGTGTGTTGAGCGAACCGATCGACGCTGCGTTGTTGATATCGCTGCCACTTTTGTCCCCGGATCCGGCAGGCGAGATGTACAGGCTTGGCATGGCGAACGACCCCTTGTTGTTGCGCCGAGGTTAACCTCGGCCAATTCGCCATGCTGCACTGCACTATGGTTAAGCCAGCATTATGCTGATCATCGGAGACGTTATTGCGATGGACCGTCGGGACGTCTGACTTGAGTCCGGAGCTTGCTGCCCGGCAGGGAAACTTCCGGCATTGCGGATTTAAGGATCCGCTACCGGAGATCCGACCGACCGCAGCATTCTTTGCGGCTCACTCCCAAGCCGACAAAATCGTCACGCGGGGACATCGTTTGTGATTCTGAGGATGTCAGCGGCAGGCAATGCAAGGAACAAATATTAAATTGTTGTAAATAAACGTATATTCTTGATTAATGGAGCCGTTGATCATTCCCACTCAATTATTCGAAAGCACCTAAGCTATTGAATTAAAAAGTCAAAAAAAAATTTGGTCCACTTTGACCGTCATTTGTACCGTCAATTATATAAGAGCATGAAAACGAACGCAAAAACTGGAGAAATTTTGAAGGCAACCTCTCAAGGACTATTGATGCCCGCGATCCGCTTTTGTGCGTAAGACGAGTACTCTCGTCGGCACAGCAGCCGAAGAAAAAGACCGTCAACAAGCCAAACGAGATACCGTCCCGTGGCCCATACAAGCTGTGGTGACAGAAAGAAAAGTTTCCGGGCGGGGTCGTCCAGATCGCTTAGGTGTACGGTCGCGAAACGCATCGAGCATTTGCGCTGGCGATGCGACGTCAAACCGCTCTACCGCTATTTCTGAACTCTCAGCGTCCAGGTTTCCATTAGCACTGTAGCGCTGGCCGGGATGTGATCGCGCATAACGTAATGCGTTTCCACATTCGAAATGCTCGGGCAATGTGCGACAAAAAGGTCACGCTCCACGGACGAAATTTCCTCGTTGATTTACGATCAGGATTGACTGTTTGTGAAAATTGGAGTTGAAAGGCCGCGGGGTGCGAAACAGCGCCTGGGCCAAGGGAGAAAGATCACAATGTCCGTTCGAAGTTCTTCGCGTAACGTGCAAGCATCGCTCATCGCGCTTGCGGCGTCTGCTTTCACATGCACGGGAGCCTTCGCCCAAACCGTTCAACCCGACTCGCCGCAGAGCGCGGAAGCGGTCGACGATGCCGTAATCATCGTCACGGCGCAGAAGCGCGAAGAGCGTATCATCGACGTCCCCGTATCGGTGAACGCGATCGGCAGCGAGCAACTCGATCGCCAGCGTATCTATAATGTGAGCGACCTTTCGCGCTCTGTTCCTTCGGTTTCGTCCAGCGGTGCCATCCGCGGACTCTCAACCAACGGCGTGACGAGGTCCTCCGCGGGCGCGGTCGCCGTTCTGCTCGATGGTGTCGACCTTGGTCCGCCCGTGGTCGGCGGGCCGCAGATCAGCGATCTGTTTGACGTGGAGCGCATCGAAGTCCTGAGCGGACCGCAGGGAACGCTGTTCGGTACCACCGCATCGGCGGGTGTGATCAACGTCGTCACCAAGGCGCCCGTTTTCAACAGGTTCGAAGTCATAGGCCGAGCTGAGATCGAGGATTTCGGGGCTCATCGCCAGCAGCTTACGGTGAATGTTCCGCTCGGCGAAGACCTTGCCCTTCGCGTGAGCGGCTACAACACCGAAACCCGGGGTATCGTCCGGAACACGATTACAGGAAAGGAGCCCGAAGGCTACAATCGCGGCGTCCGTGGGCGTTTGCGGTGGGAGCCGACCAGCAATCTCGAGGTAAACCTGATCGCGGACTATAGCCGCGGCGGCAGCAACGGGCAGCGCGACATCGCCTATGCCATCGCCCCGACCCCAGCACTTCAAGCCAGACTCGCCGTGTGCGGGATCGTCGCAAGCCTGGACAATCGAGAAAATTGCCCGCTCGGCAACGCAAAGACTCCCGGCCGTACCGAGAAGCTGGGTGTCTCGGGACAGGTCGATCTCGGTCTCGGTGACCACACGCTGACTTCGATTACCGCGTACCGCCGTACCAAACTCGGCGATCTGGATTATAAGGGCCCCGGCGGCGACAGCGATTTCCTCTCGGAGAATATCCTCGACACCAACCTGACGGCCGAGGATCTGCAGATCTTCAGCCAGGAAATCCGACTGACCTCACCTTCGAATCAGCGGTTCGAGTATCAGCTCGGCCTGTTCTATTTCAGCAAGAATCAGAAGGATTCCGTCATTCAGGCGGGTCTTTTGGGGCTTCCGCCGGCGATCCTCCCGCTCCTTGGCATCCCCCCGCTCACGGCGATCGGCCGTGTAAACTTCCTGGACATCGATCAGCGCACCTACGCGGCGTTCGGCCAAGCGACATTTCACGTAACAGACCAGTTCTCGCTCATCGCCGGGGCGCGCTATACCCATGACAAGCTGTCCGACGTGTCCACCGCGCTGACGCCCCTCACGACGCCGACGCTTGCCAGCTACGGATATGCGTTCAATCCCGCCTTTTATATCGCTCCCGTCGACGAGTCGGTGACGATCAACAATTTCTCCTGGAAGCTCGGCGCGCAGTATGAATGGTCGCCGAGCCTGATGACATATTTCACGGCGACGCGCGGATACAAGGGGCCGGCGGTCAATGACCAGACTGCGCCGCCAATCGCCTTCCCGGTCATCCGGCCCGAAATTCCGATGAACTATGAACTCGGCCTAAAGGGCGGGTTCTTCGACAACCGCGTGTTCGTGACCCTGGCGCTCTTCCACAACAAGGTGAAGAATTTCCAGACCTCGGTGTACGTCCCCTCTGGGGTTGGCGCGGGTAACTTCGCCCAAGGCAACGCACCC
Source organism: Sphingopyxis sp. MSC1_008 (assembly GCF_023197165.1). GTDB lineage: Bacteria > Pseudomonadota > Alphaproteobacteria > Sphingomonadales > Sphingomonadaceae > Sphingopyxis. The sequence goes on along the minus strand of NZ_JALPRD010000004.1, from coordinate 257,840 downwards.
TACATCATCAGTAAAGGCGTTGACTTCAACGTCACGGCGCGGCCCACAGATGAGCTGACGCTGGTCGGCGGACTGCTGTATAACCGCGCTACCTATTCCGGCGATTTCGTGGTTGCGTGCAGTGCGGCGCAGGCGCCCGGGACGGGCTCATGCTCCGCCGCCGGGTTGACGTCGCCTGTCTCGCAATTGGCGACTGTCCCGAAATGGCGTCTTTTGCTGAACGGTGAATATGCCAAGGAAGTCGCACCCGGCCTGACCATCTTCGGACAAGCCGACGTGACCTATGAGAGCTCACAGTTCGCCGGAACGACGCCGGATCCCGTGCTCGATATTTCGGCCAAGACGCTGCTGAACGCACGATTTGGCGTTCGCGACCCGGATCGCAGCTGGAGCGCTTCGGTCTTCGCCCGCAACCTGCTTGGAACGAATTATTCGAGACTGACATTCGACGCACTAACGGGCTTCAACGGAGGGGCCGGCCAATCCTACTGGATCGCTCCGGCGCGCGGCGCCACCTATGGCGCGACGATCGACTTCCGCTTCTGACCTCTTGCTGTGGGCGGTTCGGCGTCTCTATACGCGCTGGCCGCCCCCGAGCAGTCTCGGCATCATTTTGTTTGTCACGCAGCTTTCAAACGCGAACCCCGATCGGCGCCCGGTCGGAGGGCAACGCCGATCAAAGGATCGCTTTGACGGTCACCGCAGCGCTAATGCCCGGCGCAGTCCTGACCCGAATGTCGTCGTTCCCGCATCGGAAGTAATCACAATCACGCGGCAAGGATCGTTGCCTGTGATACCGGCGCGGCACTCGACCAACTGATAGTCGGCGCCCGGAACGCCGGGCTTCGCATCGTTGGCCGTCCGCCGTTGGATATTATTGTGCCGTGCCGATTTCGAGCGTGACCGTTGCTGTCAGTCCGCCCCCCTCGCGGTTGGCGAGCGTCAGCCTGCCGCCGTGCTGGATCGCGATCATCCGCGCGATGGTCAATCCGAGGCCGACGCCGCCCGTCGCGCGATTGCGCGATGGTTCGATGCGGACGAAGGGATCAAACACCGTCTCGAGCTTGTCCTCCGGGAGTCCCGGACCCCGGTCGGCAATCTCGATCAGCGCCGCGCCACCCTCTCGCCGCAGTTCGATCTCGGCCGCACCGCCGAAGGCGACCGCATTGTCGACGAGATTCTGGAAAAGCCGCTGCAGCGAAACCGGGTCGCCGTCGATCGTTGCCGTTCGCCTTCCTGACAGAGCGACGTTGCGGCCAATGCTGGCCTCGCTCTCCGCCAACCGTGCCAGGAGCAGGCCGAGGTCGACGGGAACATGCGACTTGGGCTGCGCTTCAGCCTTGACGAAGGACAAGGTCGCACTGATCATTTCACGCATCTGCTCGATGTCGTTCTGAATCGGCGTTCGCAACGCGTCGTCGGCATTTTCGATCCGAAAGGCGATGCGTGCGAGTGGCGTGCGCAGGTCATGTGCTATGGCGCCGATCATGGCCGTGCGCTCCCGAACAAAAGCGGAGATGCGCGCCTGCATATTGTTGACCGCCTGTGCCGTGGTGCGCAGCTCGGCAGGGCCCTCAAGGGGGAGCGCGGCGGCATCGTCGCCACGTCCCAGACGGTCTGCCGCCACCGCAAACTGGCGGATTGGCCGCGAGAGGCGGCGCGCAAAAAACCAGGCGAAAGGCAGCAGGACCGTGAAGTTCGCGCCGACAAGCAATATCAGGCGCATGATCCCGGGGTCCGGCCCCTCCTGCGTGGCGCGCGTCACATGCAGCCAACGGCCGTCGATCTCGGCACCCGCAACGAACTCGTTGAAAAACAGGGCCTCTCCGCGGATCCTTGGCACGAGATCGCCCGGCCACCGATCGGCGAATGGGACTTGCCGGTCCTCATCAGCCTCAAAGAATAGCCGGACCTGTCCGGCCGGGACACCGAGGCGCTGGGCGAGATCGGCGGCAAGGGCGGGGTCGCTCGTCATCGCCGCCGCCCCAATCGGGGGCGCCGCGGAGCGGGTGATGATGAGCCGCGGACCCTCTTTGCGCGAGTGGCTGAGGTGCGGCGCCACGTCCGGCTCCAATGCCTCGGCGACGTCGGACATGCCGACGAAATTGGGCGGGGTCTCCGGCAGGACGACGATGAGGGTGATCAGCAGCGCCGTCGTCGCAACGAGCGTGGTGACAAGCAGGATCAGGGTTTGCGCGAACAGGGAGAGGCCCCGGAAACGCAAAAACTTCATGGCCTGGCTGCCTTGAGCACGAAACGATAGCCCTCGCCACGCACCGTGTGGATCGGGTCGTCGGGACCGAGCTTCTTGCGCAACCGGCTGATGACGACGTCGACGGCCCGGTCGAAGACGTCGCTGTCCGTTCCCATGGCGAGTTCGACAAGCTGATCGCGCGTCAGAACGCGGCGGGGCCGGTCGAGGAAGGTGATGAGAAGCCGGAATTCCGCCCCGGTGAGCGGGGCCGGCGGGGCGTCTCCGCGCTGCAGACGGCGCTCAACCATGTCGAGCTTCCAAGGACCGAAGCAGCGAAGGGCTGGCATGGCGGGTTCGCCGTCGTTGCGGCGCAGCACCGCGCGGACGCGGGCGAGCAACTCACGTGGGTTGCAAGGCTTGGCCAGATAATCGTCAGCGCCGACTTCGAGGCCGACGATGCGGTCGGTATCCTCGCCCATCGCCGAGAGCATGATGATCTTTGGCCGTTCCGGACCGCGCAGGCGGCGAAGGATCGCCAGCCCATCCTCCCCCGGCATCATCAGATCGAGGATGATCGCATCAAAGCGCCGGTGCGAGAGCGCCAAATCCATCGACGGTCCGTCGCTGGCCTCTTCCACGTCGAGACCGTTTCCCGCGAGGAAGTTACCGATCAGCGAGCGGAGCTCGGGATCGTCATCGACAACGAGGATTCGCGGCGTCGTCATTCGTGCCGAAGCGCATCGATCGGATTGAGCGAGGCTGCCCGGCGCGCCGGGAAATAGCCGAAGATCACGCCGATCGCAGCGGAAAAGAGGAAGGCGACGGCATTGATCTGGTAATCCACCGCAAAACCAATCCCCATCAGCGGCGAGATCGCTGCCGTCGCCACCAATGCCAGCAGAAGTCCGACGACGCCACCCAGGCAAGAGAGCGCGACCGCCTCGACGAGAAACTGCATTAGAACCTCGCGCTGAACGGCACCGATAGCAAGGCGGATTCCGATTTCTCGCGTCCGTTCGGTGACCGACACCAGCATGATATTCATAATCCCGATGCCGCCGACGAGAAGGCTGACGGCAGCAACCGCGCCAAGCAGCGCCGTCATCGTTCGCGTCGTGCCGGCGAGCGTATCGGCAAGCTGCTTCGAATCGAAGATGTTGAAATCGTCGGGCGCATTCTCCTCGATCTTGCGCCGCTCGCGCAGCAGTGCCGTCACGGCAGCGCTGACGGCCTTGCTATCATAGGCCGCGTCGACCGCCACCTGCATTACCCCGATATTGCGGTTGCCGGTGAGCCGGCGCATCACTGTCTTGATCGGCATGACAAGCTGGTCGTCCTGGTCCGCGCCGAGGCCGCCCTGGCCGCGGGCCGCGAGTACGCCGACGATCGTACAGCTGACATCGCGGAGACGGATGGACTGGCCCAGCGGGTCCGCGTCGCGAAAGAGATTCACCGCGACAGTGTTGCCGATCACGCAGACCGATTTGCCGGCTTCCTCCTCGGCTTCGCTGAAAGTGCGTCCCGCGGCGAGCGCGAGGTTCGAGGCCTGGAAATAGTCGTTGGTCGAACCGGTGACCGTCGTGGACCAGTTTTGCGCTTCATGGATGGCCGTGACCGAGAGCGAGGTCTGAGGCGCCACCGCGGTCACACCTGCGATTTGAGTCCGCAGCGCCTCGACATCGGCGAGTTCGAAGGGTTGCGGCGGCGGCCCGCCGCCGCCGCGGCCGAAGCCCTGACCGGGACGGATGGAAAGAAGATTGGTGCCGAGGCTCGAGATTTGCGCCGCGACCGATGCGGTCGCGCCATTGCCAAGCGTCACCATCGTGACGACCGCGGAGACGCCGATGATGATGCCAAGCGTGGTCAGGAACGAACGGAGGAGGTGGCGCCGGATTTCGCGCAGCGCGAGGACGAGCGTGGTGCGGAATATCATGGCCGGCGGTCCATGCCTTCGATGCTCTCAACAAGGCCGTCTTTGAAGTGCACCCGCGTATGGGCAAATTCCGCCATGTCGGGCTCATGCGTGACCATCAGGATCGTGATGCCATTCTGGCTGTTGAGTTCTGCGAGCAGCTCCATGATCTCGACCGATCGCCGGCTGTCGAGATTGCCGGTGGGTTCGTCGGCGAGCAACACGTCGGGCTGGGTGACGATCGCGCGCGCAATCGCGACGCGCTGTTGCTGACCACCCGAAAGCTCCGCGGGCGTGTGGTCGTGCCAGTCGGCGAGGCCGACCTTCTCGAGCGCAGCCATCGCAAGCTCGTGGCGTTCCTTCGTCGGTTCGCCTCGGTAGAGAAGAGGCAGTTCGACATTTTCAAGCGCCGTCGTTCGCGAAAGCAGGTTGAACCCCTGAAACACGAATCCGAGATAGCGCCTCCGCAGCAGGGCGCGCTGGTCGCGGCCCAGCCGCTCGACATGCACGCCCTTGAACCGGAAGCTGCCGCCGGTCGGGACGTCGAGGCAACCAAGGATGTTCATCGTCGTCGACTTGCCCGAACCTGATGCACCCATCACGGCAATGAAGTCGCCGGCGGAGACGTCGAGATCGATCCCGCGCAGCGCCCGAAAGGCGGTGGCGCCTTCGCCATAGACTTTAACGATATCGCGTAGCTCGATAAACGGCTCGGTCACAAACCTACTCCTTCGCGGCCAGTTCGCCCGTGATGACGCGATCACCCGGCTTGAGCGCGCCGCGCACGATCGTGCGTGTGCCATTGCTTGCGCCCGCGATCACCGCCACGGCCTTCGGTTCGCCTTTCGTGTCGAGGAGATAAACCGTCTGCTTGGACCCACGAGCGATCTTCATCTCCTTCTGCTGGGGCGCTCCAGGTCCGAAGATCGAGAAATTTTCGTCCTCGCCGCTCGCGGATGGTTTGAAACGCAGGGTCGCATTGGGGACAAGGAGGACGCCGCGCTCCTCGCTGGTGGTAATCTCTGCCGTCGCGGTCATCCCCGGTCGCAAGATCAGGTCCAAGTTGGCAACCGTCAGCACGGCATTATACGAGACCACCGCCGAGGCGGCGGCGGCGGCGGCCGCCTGGCCGTCTGCCGACGCATTTGAGCCGACATCGACCCGCTTGATCGATGCTGGAAATCGTCTGCCCGGAAACGCGTCGACGGAGAAGCTCGCCGGCTGACCGGCGGCAACCTGACCGACATCGGCCTCATCGACCTTCACTTCCAGCTCCATCAAGGTGAGATCCTCAGCGATCTTGAAGAGCGTCGGCGTGTTGAAGGATGCGGCGACCGTCTGCCCGGGCTCGATCTGGCGTGCCAGCACGACGCCGGTGACCGGCGAGCGGATCGTCGCCTTGGCAAGACTGGTCCGGTCCGATGAATTTTGCGCCTGCGCGGCGGCGAGCTGCGCTCGCGCAGCCTTGAGATTTGCGATTGCGCGCGCGGAATCGGCCTCCGCGCTGTCGAGCTCGGTCCGCGAGGGCACCTTGCCGCCCGACAGCCGGAAAACCTCCTGAAGCCTCGCCAGCGTCGCCGACGACTGCCGGACGGTGGCCTGCGCCTGACCGACGCCCGCGGCCGCCTGATCAACGGCGGCCCTGCTGCTCGCCAGGGCATCGCGAAGGCGCGACGTGTCGATCTGTGCAAGCGGCTGACCCTTTACCACCCGGTCGTTCACATCGACAAAGACCGTCTCGATCAGACCTGAAAGTTCCGAGCCGACCGCCACTTCGTTCGTCGGTGCCAAATTGCCTGTCGCGATAACCTCGACCTGCAGATCGCCGCGCGCCACGAGAGTGGTTGCATAGCTTTTTTCCGGGCCATCGCCGCCTAAGAGAAATCCTCCAATCAGCAATGTGCCGAGGACGGCCAGAACGATAAGCAACGGTTTCCTGAAACGGGCATAACGTCCCGCCGCTTTGGCTCCCAGAAACGCGTCCAGTTCCACTTGATTGTTCGCATCGTTCATTCTTGCCTCGCGAGGTTGATGTCCAAAGGAGCCCAGCCGCCGCCAATGGCCTTGAAAAACTGGACGAGCGCGCTCGCGCGCGCGGCGCGGGCGCTCGTCCGACCGTCCTCCGCCGAAAGAAGGCTGCGCTCGGCGTCGAGAAGCGATCCGAAATCGATGAGGCCCGTGCGGTACTGGAGCCGCGCATATTCGGCGGCGGAGCGCGCAGCATCGGCAGCCACGCCCAAATCTGTCTCGCGGGCCTTCGCCCGATCGAGCGCGAGCAACGCGTTCTCGACATCCTCAAGTGCGCGCAGCACGGTGCCGCGATAGTCCGCGAGCGCTGCATCGGTTGCGGCACGTTGCCCTGCGATCCGCGCGCGAATCTGTCCGCCCTGGAAAATGGGGGCGGTGATGCCTCCAAGGATGTTCCCCGCGATCGCGCTTCCGAGATCGCTGAGGGTGAAAGCGGAGCTGCTGAGCGACCCCGACAGCCGCAGGGAGGGATAGAGCTGCGCTTCGGCAACGCCGATCCGCGCGGTTTCGGCGGCGAGCGCCGCGCGCGATGCCCGGATATCGGGTCGGCGCCAGAGCAACTCGGCAGGGAGGCCCGGGTCGACGCGGTCGGCGGCGAGCGGAATGGGCATCGGTGCAGCGAGTTCGCGCGCGATCGGACCCGGGGCCTCTCCCGCCAGGACCGCGATCCGATTGGCCGCCGCTGCAAAGGCCTGCTCCAGGGCGGGGATCGTCGCGGCCGTCTGAGCCCGCAGCGATCGCGCGCGGTCGACATCGAGCGCGCTAGCGAGCCCGGCGCGATTGCGCCATTGCGCAATCTGAAGCGTCTCGTCCTGGTGGCCGAGATTGGCGCGGGCAACGGCAAGGAGCGCCTGGCTGCTTCGCGCCTCGATATAGCTCAGCGCGACTTCGGCGGTGATCGTCCGCTGGATGTCGAAAAGCCCGGCTTCGCTCGCTGCGGCACTCGCGTCCGCAGCCTCGGCGGCGCGACGGCCTCCTCCGAACAGATCCGCCTCCCAAGAGGCGTCGAGCCCGACCTGGAATGTATCGACGGCGGGGCTCCCCCCGCTGACCTCCACGGCATCCGATCCCGTTGCCGAGGCGCCAAGGCTCGGCAAAAGCGCGCCGCGGGCACCGGCTGCAGAAGCGCGTGCGACGCGGAGACGCGCCTTCGCCCCATCGATGTCGGTGCTGCCCGCAAGCGCGCGAGCGATCAGGTTACTCAGCAACGGGTCGCCGAACCCATCCCACCAGGCTGCGAGTTCGGCGGGGGAGCCCTGAGTCTCGTGGAGAGCGTCAAATGCCGACGGGAGCCTGAGGTCGGTCGCCGATGGCGCGCGAAAATCGGGGCCGGCCGCGCAGCCTGCGAGGGCGGCACTTGCCGCGAACAGGGTGAAGAGCCGCGTTGGATTGGTCCGAAACATGCGCAGGGCTTGGGGACGCATTTTGTCGGCAGGATTTCAAAATTGAAACAATCCGAAATGTCGATCAACCGCTCTGGACCCATGCCCCGGTCCGCCTCGGGGCATCCGGCGTGCTTGTCTTGAGGCCGTCTCCCGGCAAATCAAGTCGCACATGACTTTCAAATAGTTTCGAAAGAAATCAATAATAGGTCAGAAATTAATACAATGATGTCCACAATATCAAGTTGCACTGTCACATAGTTGCAACACCGCGTAGAAATATCGTCACCATCGCCCGCTCATGTTGACTATATTGATAATATCGTCAAACGCGCGCTGCGCTTTGCGCCAAAAACACTGAAGGAAATTTGAATGAAAAAAGCAGTTATTGTGGCTCTCACCACTTGTTTTGTTTCTATTCCTGCTTATGCGCAGGACAGTGCGTCGCTCGGCGGCGCGAAAGTCGGGCTCGTCGCCGGCTATGACAGCGTCGAGCTGAGCTTTGACGGTGAAAGCGGATCAAAGGGTGGTCTCGTTTATGGTGTCACTGCGGGCTATGATTTCGACCTCGGCAACGCTGTCGTGGGCATTGAAGCGGAGCTTGCGGATTCGACCGCCAAGGAGTCGGTGACCGACATTCTGGTCGCCGGTGACGAAGCCTCGATCTCGGCCTCGCGCGATCTCTATGTCGGCGCGCGCGTCGGCTTCGGCGTCGGTTCGAACGTCCTTCTCTATGCAAAGGGCGGATATGCCAATGTCCGCGTGAAGGCTCGCTATGCGGACGGCTCCGACAGCTTCAGCGGTAGCGATACGCTTGACGGTTATCGCCTCGGCGCAGGCGTCGAGCTCTTGGGCGTGTCCAACTTCGCTCGCCTCGAATATCGTTATTCGGACTATGGCAAAATCAGCTTTGATGGCTTCAACACCGGTGTTTCGGCGTCGCGGCACCAGATCGTCGCCACGGGCGGCTTTCGGTTCTGACGTCTGCCGTTGAAACCACGACCATGCGAGGGGGGCGAAGCCACGGCTTTCGCCCCCTTTCTCGCGCAATTGCCGATGAAGCCACTCACTTGCGGGACTCGGTGCATGTTCCGCCGGTGTCGGTTTTGCGGAAGCGCCTGAAGAACTCCCAGGCCGCCTTGGACGAGTTCGGGGCCTTGACGTCGCTATGCTCCGGGTGTCCGCCGCCAACATCATGCCCCATGCCATTGACGACCCAGCGCTCGCCGACCAGGCAGCCAGCGGCGTCGCGCCAGACATGCTTGACCCAGCTGCGCCCACCGGGAACCTGTCCGTTGACCGTTGCCGCGAGGTCGGGCGTGTAGCGACCGCCGCCCTGCAGCGGATTGATGATGTTGTTGGCGCCCATCGTTTGCACGAAGGCGCGGCGCGCGCAGCCGCCCACCGGACTTTTCTCGCCGAGCGGATCAGCGGTTCCGCCATAGGAGATGAACGGCACGACACGCCGATGCTTTCCCATTCGATCGACCATCGTTTTTGCGAAGGCGGGATCGTCGCGCTCGGGGAAGCCCATGCAAGCCGCGGTCATCGCGGTTCCGCCTCCTGCCATAACGCCGGCCGCGGCGAAGAGGTCGGGATAGGCGGCGACGGTCGCCGAAGTCATAAAGCCGCCTCCCGAGGCACCGAAGATATAGACCCGCGTCGGATCGGCATTATATTTGGCCATCGCCTCCCTGGTCATGAAGGCGATGATGTCCGCGTCGCCGCCGGCTCCGCGATGAACGCTGGTTGGCTCGTCTCCGAGGGCGCGCCAGCAGTTTGCTCCATTGTCCGGATACATCACCAGAAACTCCTCGGAATCGGCGATCGGGCTCATTGCACCCGCGAGCCGCATCCGATCGGCGCTCGTCCCGCACGCATGAACATAAACGACGAGCGGCCATTTCTTCGACCGTTTGTGTGTAGGCGGAATATAGACCTGATACTCATACAGCTTGTCCGCCGGAACCGCGCTCGCCGCAGGCGGCGGACCGCTGTAGGGAAACCGCTCGACGCGGCCGGCGCCGCCATCATCGGCCGCCTCGGCTCGCGTCGGCTGCGCCATCAGAAGCAGGGTTGCGCTCGCCAAGGCGAGGCCTGCGGTCGCAATCATGCGGATCGATTTCATGCCGGTTCCTTTTGAAATTTTGCGGCCGGTCGTGCGATCGGGAGAGCCCATGCGCGGTGTGCAGCGAGGACAAGGACTCGACGTTTTTCTATCGGCCTCTCGCGCATACCGTCACTCCAGATCGTGCTATCTGCCGCTTTCGCAACTAGCGTGGCTTAACTAATAGTCAAAGCTGATTGTTAGTTCGGGTCGCTGCGGGGCTTCCTATGAGACGCCCGGTAGCGAGAAATCCGACCCGACCGTCACGCGGGTTCATCGAGCCGCTCGGGCGGCAACCCATGGGTCGGCTTGCTGCCCCACAGGGCGTAGAACAGAATATAGGCTTCGCACGCGACCGTGAGCCAGAAGCTGTTCTGCAGGCCGTATCGGTCGGCGAGCCACCCTTGGACGACGACCAGCGCGCCACCGACGATCGCTGTCACCAGCAATCCCGACCCTTCTTCGGTAAGCGGGCCCAATCCCTTGATACCGAGCGCGAAGATCGCCGGAAACATGATCGAATGACCAAGGCCGACAAGGATAAGCGCCCACATGGCCGCCGGTCCATTCAGCGTCGCGGCGGCGATCATCACCAGCATCGCAAACAGCGCAAAGCAGGCCAGCACATTGCCTTCGGGAAAGCGGGCGAGCAGATAGCTGCCGCCGAAGCGGCCGAGCATCATGCCCATCCAAAGAAGAATGAGATAATTGGCGGCGGTCGCTTGCGTCATATTGCCGATCGCGGGCTGCGAGACGAAATTGATGAAGAGGTTCGCGACCCCGATCTCGGCGAGGACGTAGAGAAATATCGCCGGCAATCCAAACACGAGGTTCCGGTGCTTCCAGAGCGACAGACGCTTGCGCTCCTCGGCATTGGCGCGGCGGGTGTCCTGCCCAAGCTCGGGGAGCCTCGAGCGGGAGATCAGTATCGCGAGTCCGACGAGCATGAGCGCAACGAGAATATAGGGAAGCTGCGTCGCCTGCGCGTCCGCCGCCCGCTGTTCGAGCGTCAGCGTGACGCCTTCGAGGCTAGTGCCCGCCGTCGTGCGGCTGAGGATCAGATAACCGCCGAAATAGGGCGCGAAAAAGGTGCCCGCCGAATTAAACGCCTGCACCAGCGTCAGTCGCGACGCCGACGTCTCGGGCGTGCCGATCACCGCAACATAGGGGTTGGCCGCGACCTGGAGGAGCGCGATGCCGCTCGCGATCACGAAGAGCGACGCCAGGGTGACGCCGAAGGATGTCAATCGCGCCGCCGGCACCATGCCCGCCGCGCCGACCGCCATGACCGCAAGCCCGATGATGATCGCCTTCTTGTAGCCGACACGCTCGATCAGGAAGGCCGCCGGCATGGCAGCAACCCCATAAGCGATAAACCAGATCGATTCGATCAAGGTGGTTTGCGTATAATTGAGGTCGAACACGCTGCGCAGGTGCGGGAGGAGCGTATTGTTGATGACGCTGATGAACCCCCACATGAAAAACAGCGTGGCCAGCAGCGCAAGCGCCTTGCCGTAGCTTTGCGTCCTCGCGGCAGTCTTCGTCACCATGATCTTCTCCCCATCGAAACAGCCCTCCCGGCCAACCGGCCGGATCGGATTCCTCATCCATATACAGTCAAACTTGACTGTAAGGATGCGAGATAGCAAGAAGGATCGTGCAAGCATCGACAGCCGTCGTCCGGCACGTGCTGCTGCGTCCGGCAAGCGGCCTCCCCGTACGGGAGCAAAGGTCCCGCTTGGCCAGCTGCGGCAAAAGAGACGGCCGGGAAGGTGCCATGGATGATCAGGGGAGAAGCGTGATGAGCAAAATGCAACCGCGGGACGGCCAGTGTCTCAGTCGCCGAGCGCTGCTGTCCGCCGGGGTCGGCATGGCGGCCTTCGCCGCGTCCCCCGCAGGCATTGCGCACGGCGCCACGTCCCGGCGGCCCCGGACCCTCCTGTTCGACGACGGCTGGCGGTTCTGCCGCGGAGACGTTGAGGGGGGCGAGCGCCCGGGATTCGACGACCGCGGCTGGACTGCCGTGCAGCTGCCGCATGATTGGAGCATCGAGGATTTGCCCGGGGCACCGAAATCGACCGCTCCCTGGGTACCGCCCGTGGCCAACTGGTCCACCGAGCCGTCGAAGCGCAAGAATCCGTTCCAGCCCACCTACCCGGCGGCCACGCCTGGCGGACCTCCTTTGAGAGTGGGACCCTTCGATGCGGTAGCCAGCGCCGGCGGCTGGGGCGCGGGCTGGACCGTCGGCGGCATCGGCTGGTATCGCAAGATGTTTACCGCGCCCGACCTGGACGGCGGCGAGCGCGCCGAGATATGCTTCGATGGCGCCTTCAGCGAAGCCGAGGTCTGGCTGAACGGGGTGAAGCTGGGCAGCAACGTCTATGGCTATGCCGCCTTCGCCTTCGACCTCACGCCGCATTTGCGGCCGGGCCACGCCAATATTCTCGCGGTCCGCATCGCCAATGAGGGCGAGACATCGCGCTGGTACTCGGGCTCGGGGATCAACCGGCACGTCTGGCTTACCGTCACGGGGCCGGTCCGTATCGCGCCTTGGGGCGTCGCGGTATCGACCCCGACGATATCGCGCACGGCCGCCGAAGTGCTGGTCGATATCGAGGTGGAAAATCATCGGGCGGAGGCTGCTCCGATCGAGGTCGTGGCCCGGCTCCGCGACGCGAAGGGGCGCAAGGCAGGCCAGGGCCGCGCCAAGCTCATTCTTCCTGCAGCAGGGAAGGCGGCGAGCAGCGTGGCAATCAAGCTGGCCAAGCCACGCCTGTGGTCGCCTGACCGGCCGGACCTCTACACGGCCGAGGTGTCGATCATAGCCGGCGGCCGCGTCACCGACTCATGCTCGGCGCGCTTCGGCGTGCGGTCGATTGCCGTGTCGGCGCAGACCGGCCTGACCATTAATGGTCAGCCAGTGAAGTTGAAGGGGGCCTGCATCCATGCCGATCATGGCATATTGGGGGCGGTCGCGATCGATCATGCCGAACGACGCAAGGCTGAATTGCTCAAGCGAAACGGCTATAATGCCGTGCGGCTCGGGCATCATATGTTTCCGCAAGCGTTTCTCGACGCCTGCGACGAACTCGGCCTGCTCGTCGTCGACGAGGTATTCGACGTCTGGGAGAAACCCAAGGGGCGCACGAACGATTATTCGAAACATTTCAAGCAGCATTGGCGAAGCGACCTCGAACGGATGATCCGTCAGGATCGCAACCACCCCAGCGTCATATTCTGGAGCATCGGCAACGAGATAGAGGAGCGGATCACCCCGCGCGGCGTGGAGATCGCCGCCGAATTGCGCGAGGCGATCCTGGCTCTCGATCGCTCACGGCCGCTCACGGCGGGGATCAACGGCCCGACGGGCGCGAACGGCGAGCCCGCGCGGCGCAGTATCGACGTGGTGGGCTATAATTACCAGCTGCTCTCATACGAAAAGGAGCATGAGCGCTATCCGGACATGATCATCATGTCGACCGAGCAATATGCGCGGGATATTCACGATGGCTGGCGCAAGGCCGAAGCCAATCCCTGGCTGCTGGGCGAGTTCGTCTGGTCCGGGATCGACTATCTCGGGGAGGTGGGAGCTGGTTCGTCGGAACTCAAGCCGAACCCACCGCCGCGAATGGATTTCGGTTCGATCTTTCTCTGGGATTACCCGGCCTACATCGCAGGCTGCGGCGAGATCGACATTCTCGGCCGGCGGAAGCCACAAGGCCTCTACCGCGACGTTTTGTGGGGCAGGAGTCCGCTCGAACTTCTCGTGCAACGTCCGACCCCGGCGGGGACCTATGAGCGGGAATCGAGCTGGGGTTGGCCCGACGAACTGGAAAGCTGGACTTGGGGCGAACGCGGCGACGTGCCGATGACCGTCCGGGCCTATACATCGGGTGACGAGGTGCGGTTGCTGCTGAACGGCAGCGAATTCGGCCGCAAGTCCGTCGCCACGCCGGGCGACAAGCTGACGGCAAGCTTCGACGTCCCGTTTGCACCCGGCGAGTTGATCGCGGTGGCGTATCGCGGCGGTATCGAGATCGGACGCAAACGGCTGGAAACGGTCGGTGCTCCGGCGCGCGTCAGGCTCCGGGCCGAGCGTTCGGCCATCGCCGCATCGCCAAACGATCTGGCCTATATCCATGCCGAAGTTCTCGATGAAAAGGGCCGGAAGGTGCCCGACGCCCAGATTGCGCTGACCTTCTCGCTCGAAGGCGAAGGCAGGCTCAGGGCGACCGGATCAGCCAATCCGCGCGGACTGAAGAGCTTCAGCGACCCGAATACGCTGACATTCCACGGCGAGGCGCTGGCGATCGTTCAGCCCGGGCATAAACGCGGGAGCGCGATCGTGAAGGTTACAAGCCCCGGCCTGAAGGGCGATGCCGTCGTCGTGCGGCTCGGCTGACCCTGCAGGCGGATCGCCGGGCGGCACGACCCTGTCGTCGAAAGACGACAGGGCATCGAACCCCTCGGTGGCGACAGTTTCACCTTCGGGCGTTGGCTGCCGTCATCGACATTCGAAACTGGCCGCGTCGTCCGTCGAACCCGCTCCTTTGTACCGCGCAGCCTTCGGCCACGCGCATGCCGGGCGGGTCTGCAGGACCTTGGTCGGCATTTCAGAGAAGAAGGCGATCCGGTTGTCGTGCTTTGCCGCGATCAGACGGTCAGGTGCGACGCCGCTTTGGGTCCACCTGTCGAGGGCGGCGGCATAATCCACTTCGTCGGGCCCTTTCCCCTGGCCGCAATGCGAGACGCCCGGCAGCATGAATAACCGAACATTCCCGGCATATTTCTTGCCGACGGTCTTCACGACCTGGTCGTAATAGTGAAGCGAATTCCCCGGCGGGATCGCGGTATCGTCCCAGCCATGGTACATCAGGAGCTTGCCCCCTCGGCGCAGGAAGGGACGCAAGTCGGGATCGGTCGCGTCGAGGACCGGTCCCAGCTTCTTTCGTCCCGCAGCGAAATCGCGATCGAGCACGAAGCTGTCGGGCGACCATGCCGGATTTTCGTACATCAGATAGCGGTAGAAGGCCGTTCCCATATTCTCCGCCGCGGGGGGAGGGGCCCATCCAAGCTCGCTGCCGGCTGCAAATCCCGACATGATGAGCTTCCCGTCGCGGCCAAATGTTCCGCGGTACAGCGATCTGGCGAGTGCGACCTCTGGCTTGGAAAGGCAGGCTTCGGTGGCGCCCGACTTGCAAAGCAATTCCGCCGGGTCGAACCGGCACCTGTTCGGACGTCCGATCAAACCATCCTTCACGCCATCGTCGGCGTCGCAGCTGGCGATGGCGGCCTCGTTCAGAAGTTTGAGCTTCGGCACCAGCGTTTGGCCGGCGGCGCCGTTGAAGTCGGCGCCCATTTGCGAGAAGGCCGCCATTCGCGCAGTGAAACTGTTCGCGGGTGCGCCCACCGCGATCGCATCATAATCCTCGGGATAACGTTGTGCGAGCATGAGCGCATCGCGTCCGCCGTTCGAACATCCGTGAAAATAGCCATGCGTCGCAGGTGTGCCGTAATAATCGGTCACGACGGCCTTCGCCACGACGGCACCCAGATGGTTGGCGCGATGACCGAAATCGGTGACTTTTTCCGGCTGGCCGATTGCCCATTTCTGGTCCGGCGCGAGATCATGGCCCGCGTCGGTCACCACGGCAGCAAATCCCTCGCGCACCGGCCGCCGCAGAACGATGTTGGCAATCATGTAGCTGCCCTCGAAGCCGCCGCCCCCATAGCCGAAGAATTTTCCGTTCCAGCGGGATGGCAACCACAGCTGGATCTTGATCTTCGAGCCGGCAACAGGCGAGATATGCGCCGAGACGCGGCAGAATTCGGGGCTGTTCTTCGTCATGATCGGCGCCAGCGCCGAACCGGCAGGAACGAATTCGGTCGTCTCGACCAGCGCGCCGCCAAGCTGGCGGCCGACCAGGCGGTGGCAGCTGCCTGCTGGATCAGCGACCCTTTGTTCAGGTCCGGCGCTCTCTCGCGCGTCGGCAGACGTCGGGACAGCCGACGCGCCGAGGCCAAGTGGAAAGCTCATCGCTCCGACGAGCGCGGCGCCGGCGACCGGTAACAGCTTGCCCTTCATCTCATTCTCCCGTCGTTCCCGCACCTGGCACGGGCTACTGCCCCTAGCTAGCCGCGCTCAACAAAACAGTCAAAACTGATTGTTACATGAAGGGGGTTTGTTCTGCCTCCGCCCTCACAGCGGATTATATTGTTTCCGGTTTGCGAGCGCCGCGTAGAGCAAGGCGCGAGGTGCCGCCTGCGGATCGGGGCCGCTCCTGACGGAGCGGTCGAAGATCATGCATTCGGCGCCAGACGTGTCGTAAGGACGCCACATCGGCATCGCAGCATGGTTGGGGTTTCCCGTCCTCGCGAAGGCGGCCCATGCGCCTGAAATTTGTTTTGTCAGCGCATCGGCCTCGGGCCGCGGGCTCAACCCGATAGTCAGCGGAAGCTCCGCAGTGTGCATCGCGCGCAAGCCGGGCGGGAGCTTGGTGTCCAGCTCCATTCGATAGAAATAGACGGGAGGGCGCTGCTTCGCCTTGCGATCGGCCATCGTCACCATCGCACGGCCAAAGCTCGCATCGGAGCTGATCCGGAAGTAGCTGTCCGAGGGCGTGTCGTGGGGGAAGGCGGCGCGATAAGCCGCAACAATCGCTTCGGCCGCATCGGCCGGAACGCCCAAATCATCGGCCGACAGGCGGCCGGCGACATCGGGCCAGGCGAGCTTGAACAAGTCCGGCCTGGCGAGGGCGAATAATGTCAACTCGTCCTTGCAATAGCCGATGACGAGCGGGATGCTGGCGGCGGTCTCGGGCGCCTTCGCCCAGGGGTTTGGCGCAAGGGAGCGGGCGTCCGCCACGGGCAGGTTGCCGGGCATATTCGGTCCAACGAATTTTTCAAACGGCAGCGTCTGAAGCGCCGCGACGTCGGCGGCGCCGACGCGGTCCATGAAGGCGCGCGTCCGCATCGTCGCCTCCGCCGGTGCCACCGGATCGGGATAGAGGCCGCTCTGGATGATAGCCCCGCAAAACAGCCCTTGCGCCTGCGGCATGCCCAGGAGCAGCCCGATCTTGACGCCCCCGCCGGACTCCCCGAAAACCGTGACTTTCGCGGGATCGCCCCCAAAGGCGGCAATATTGTCGCGGACCCAGCGCAGTGCGGCAACGAGATCGAGCATGCCCGGATTGCCGACCGCGAAATCCGACGAGACGCCTCCCAGATACATATAGCCGAGCGCACCAAGGCGGTGGTTGAGCGTGACGAGAACGACATCCTCCTCGACGGCAAAGCGGTCTCCCAACGTTGCCACGAGGCCGGTGCCGCTCGCGAAACCCCCGCCGTGGATATAGACCATCACCGGACGGCGGCCGCGATCGACGGCTGGTGTGACCACATTGGCGACGAGACAATCTTCCCCGATCCGCTCGGGCATCGCGATGATCTCGTCGGTCCGGTTCCCGGCAAAATAGTCGACAATCGGATGCCGCACGACTGGACTGGGTGACTGCGGCGCCCTTTGTCCCGGTTTGGTGGCATCGCGAACCCCACGCCACGCCGGTGGCGGTGCGGGGGGACGGAACCTGCGGGCGCCGGAGGTGTCGGCGCCATAACGAAGCCCGAGAAAAACAGCGGCGCCGTTGCGTACGAAGCCGCGTGCATGTCCTTGGCGCGTCTTTGCCACCGGACCGGGCGGCGCGGCAGCCGCGGGCATGGCGGTCAGCAAGCCCGCCGCCAGCGCGCCGGACGCAAAGGACCGGCGATCAAGAAAATCGGACATTGAAAACCCTCCCGCGAATTGACGGTCCGCAAGCTGCGCCGCGCCGCGTCCAAGATCGAAGATACGAACATAGCTGACTGGATGTCAACAAAACGGGCACGGCCGCTGTCATAAGCCCGGCAGCCTTCGATCAATCGCACAAAGCAAGGGAACGCGGGCAGCGCCGGACGGCCACCGATGTATATCGACGCGTGTGCCGCGTCTCGAACTCTATGGAACTTACGAGCAGAACTGATTGCAAAGTAGGAGCGGGGAATATAAGCCGCATAATGAGCGACCCGCCGCGTCTGTGGCTTGTGGCGCCGGCGGAGAGAGGAAATCAAATGGGCACAAAGACCTTGAAGCTTGTCGGACTATCGCTTGCTGGCGTCTCTGCGGGGGCGGTCGCAATGTTCGGTGCGCCTGCGGCGCCCGTCCCTCCCGCCGCCGCACAAGCCATCCCGTCAACGCCGGGGAAGGATCGCTGCTCGGCGCTCGCGGGACGCCAGCTGGGCGGCGCGTCCATCGACAAGGCCGATTTCCTTGCAGCCGGGGCACCGACGAGTCTCTTCGGCACCAAGGCGGCGACCGATATTTGCCGCTTGTCAGCGCGCATCTCGCCCGCCGCGGGATCCGAGATCAAGATTCATGTCTGGCTACCCGCGAATTGGAACGGGAAGATGCTCGGTTTTGGCGGGGGCGGCTTCAATGGCAGCCTGAGCATCGACGGGCTTTTGCTGACCAGGCATATCAATGACGGCTATGCGAGCCTGTCCACCGACGCGGGCCATGACGCCGCCGACGGCGCCAAATGGGCCCACCGCCAGCCGGAAAAGATCATCGACTTCGCTCATCGCGCCAATCATGTCGGAGCCATTGCCACCAAGGCGATCGTGTCCGATTATTATAATTCGCCCGCGAAGCGCTCTTATTTCTTCGGCTGTTCCAACGGGGGACGCGATGCGCTGATGCTCGCTCAGCGCTACCCGGAGGATTATGACGGGATCGTCTCGGTCGCGCCGGCGAACAGCTGGACCGCGCTGATGTCCTCTTTCGCGCGCAATGGTGCGGTGGCGCAGCTTTCACCGGGCGTTGATACACTCGGGCCGAAGCTGAAGCTGGTGCACGACGCCGCGATCAAGAAGTGCGATGGGCTCGACGGCGCAAAGGACGGCCTGATCGGCAACCCCGCCAAATGTCGCTTCGACCCGGCGATCCTGAAATGCAAGGCAGGAGCCGGATCGAGCTGTCTGTCCAAGCCGGAAGTAAACGCCTTTCGCGCGATTTACGCAGGTACGCGGACCCGCGACGGGACCCTCATCATGCCGGGCTTCCCGCCCGGCAGCGAACTCGAATGGTCGGGCTGGTTCACTGCGCCCAAAGGACAGGCGCCCGGAATGGCCGAAGAGTTTTTTCGCTACATGGTCTATGACGACCCGAGCTGGGATCGGGCGAACTTCGTGCTCGACCGCGACTATGCTGCCGCGAAGCAACGCATGGCTGCCATCACCGACGCGACCGATGCGGATCTGGGGCCTTTCGCGAAGCGCGGCGGTAAGCTCTTGATGTCGCATGGCTGGGACGATCCGGCGATCCCCGCTGGAAGTTCCATCAATTATTTCGAGTCTGCGCGCGCGTCGCTCGGTAGCAGGGCCGACCAGCTGCGGCTTTTCATGGTACCTGGCATGGCACACTGCGGCGGCGGCACCGGTCCGAGCAGCATCGATATGCTCGGCGCGCTCGACAAATGGGTCGAGAAGGGCACCGCGCCCGAACGCCTGATCGCGACCAAATATGAGGATGACAAGCTGGCCTTTGCCGGATTGGCGACCAAGCCTATTCAGACGCGGCCGGCCTGCGCCTGGCCCAAGACGCCGCACTATAAGGGATCTGGAGCAACGACCGAGGCGGAAAGCTTCGTCTGCCGGTAAGCCGAAATCCCCGGGGACCGCAGCGGGCGGTCCCCGGGGTCCTCTTCGGTGAATTCGACAACGGCGCTATGCCCTCGTGAGATGACGGGGGTCCGGCCGAGTGCCGAACGCTTCGTTCGTGGCGGAGCGCTAAGGCCAGTTCGAACGCGGCGACCGCGCGCGCCCGGAATCTGGTGTCATGGATCGGCTCACGCCGACAGCGGGAGCGAGACGAGCGCTTCGGCCACGACGGTATTTGTCCCGCCTGTTTCCGCGCTCAACTCCACGCGGACCCGCCGGCTGGTATCTCCCGTGTCGATCGCACATACGCGTCCGCTGACGACGATCTCGTCGCCGACATGGGTGATGGCGGTGAATTTGCCCGCGATGCGGCGGACACGGCCGGCGCCGGCCCATTCGGCGACGAGGCGTGCCGCGAGGCCGAAACTGAGCATGCCGTGGGCGATGACATCATCGCGGCCGGCCGCGCGCGCGAAATCACTGTCGATATGGATCGGGTTGAAGTCGAGCGAAGCGGCGGCGTAACGCGCGAGCATCTCCCGCGTCACCGGCCCGAAGCGGAGCGCCGGCAGCAAGTCGCCGACCGCGACATCGAGGGGAGGGGGACTACCGGTCACTCCGCCAACCTGTGAATATAGGTGCGACGCGCCTCCACCAGCAGACCGCGGACCGCGTCAGTCGCGCGCTGCTCGACGACCGCGAATTCGAGATGTCCCCGTCTGCTGTCGTAGAAGTCGGCGATCCGCGCGCTGACGGTCAGCCGGTCACCGGCCCTGATCGGCTGCAGCAGATCATAGCTCTCCTCGCCGTGCAGCAGATAACGCTGGTCGCAGCGGATATGTTCGAGGATCGTTGGCTCGCCGCGGCGGCGGCGTACCACGTCGGTCTCGGCATCAATATAGGTGAAGAAGCTCGGCGGCGCCGCGCCATCTGCCACGGGTGCCATCCCCAGCGTCTCGGCAAAGAAGGACACCGCGCCTGCGTCCACCGTCATCGTGACGTCGGGCAGCGTCAGGCCCCGCGTCGTCCTGTCGAAAAGGCGGGCTCTCATGTTTCGCGACCTGGCCAGTAGGCGGCACGCAGTTCGCGCTTCAGGACCTTGCCATTCGGATTGCGCGGGATTTCAGAACGCAATTCGACCGCGCTTGCCTTTTGTTGGCGACCGAGACGCTCGTTCGTCCACGCGAGGAGCGTTGCGTCATCGAGAGTCATGCCGCCGCGCGCAACGACGATCGCGAGCGGCGTCTCGCCCCATTTCTCGCTCGGGACGCCAATGACCGCGCAATCGCTGACGGCGGGGTGGGCGAGGATCACCGCCTCGATATCGGCGGGGTAGATGTTCTGCCCCCCCGAAATGATCATGTCCTTCTTGCGGTCGGTGATCGTGAGATAGCCATCGGGATCGATACGGCCGATGTCGCCCGACCGAAGCCAGTGCCGACCGATGCCGTCGGTCCAGATCATGTCGGCGGTGACGTCCGGGCGGCGCCAATAGCCTTCCATCGCGAACCGGCTGAGAGCGACGACCTCGCCCGGTTCGCCGGGGGGCAGCAATTGGTCGTCGCCGTCGATTATCGCCAGGCCTTCGCCGGGAAGCGGCCGGCCGACCGACGCCATGTGCGCCGGGGCCTCTTCCGGCGCGAGCGTTGTGATGATGCCTTCGGTCGAACCATAGAGCTCGAAGAAGGCCGAGGGGAGAAGGTAGAGAAGATCGGCCTTGAGATCTGCCGCCAGCGGCGACCCGCAGCACATGACGCTCTGCAGCGATGTGAAGGCCGCGGCGCTGAAATGAGGTTCGGCGAGCAGCCGCTGGAGCTGAATCGGAACCATCGAAACATGGCTTATGCGCTCGCGCTGAAACGTCTCGAGCACCGCCGCGGCATCAAAACCGGCGTGCAGGACGAGCGTGCCCCCGAGCATCAGCGTCGGTAGCATGCTGACCCATGTGATATTCGAATAGAGGCCGGTCGTGAGCAATGTGCGTGCGCCCGAATGATAGCGGAGCGCGTGCGCGAGATCATGAACCCAGTTCGCGCGCGCCGCGTGCGAATGGACAATGCCCTTTGGTGCGCCGGTCGTTCCCGACGAATAGATGATATTGCAAAGCGTTTCCCCGGCAGGGAAGGGGAAGTCGAGACCCGTCGGCTGGCTATCGCGCCAGTCGGTAAACGGCTGCCAGCCGGCACTTGGCTCGCCGGTCGAAACGAGGAGGATCGCCAGAGCACGCGCGCGCTCGCCAATGCGCGCGCGATGTGCCGGCGACACGAACAGCCCGCGGATATCGGCGTCCATCAGAAGCGTGTCGATCGTCGGGTCTGCGACCGAAATATTGAGCGGCACGGCGACGGTGCCGGCGCGCATCGCGCCGCAAATGATCTCGATCGCCGCCGGCTCATTGTCCATGACGATCCCGATACGCTCGCCCGCCAAACCCGCGGCGGACAGCCCCGTCGCGATCCGTTCGACGCGCGCGGCGAAATCCTCCCAGGTCAGGGTTCCCTCCGCGCTGACGATCGCGGGGTGGCGCGCGCGCCAATGGCCGTTGTGGCTGATCAATTCTGGCAAGAGCATAACATGTTTCCCAATTCCGTCGGGTGCCTGCAGCGAGCCGGCGCTCGGCGGGTCCATATTCGCTCCGGAAGCAATTTACGAGTAGGCAAGACTGTTTTTTTATGCATTGGGAACATCGATAAAATCGCCGCGGCGAATGATATATGGGGAGACGGGCACAATGGGGCTTTGGATATGTCTCGGTGCGCTCGCGGCGCTCATCTATCTCGCTTATCGCGGATTCAGCGTCATCCTTGTCGCCCCGCTCGTCGCCATGACCGCGGTCCTTCTCACCGACCCCGGCGCAGTGGCGCCGGCCTTCAGCGGCCTGTTCATGGACAAGCTCGCGACATTCGTGAAACTCTATTTCCCGGTATTCCTCCTCGGCGCCATCTTCGGCAAGCTTATCGAGGTATCGGGGGCGGCGCGCTCGATCGTCGCGGGCATCACGCGGATCATGGGCGCCGAGCGGGCAATTCTCGCCATCGCGGTCGTCGGCATGATTCTCACCTATGGCGGCGTTTCCGTGTTCGTCGTCGTCTTCGCGACCTATCCCTTTGCCGCCGAGATGTTCCGTCGCGCCGATATCCCGAAGCGTCTCGTACCCGCGACCATCGCTTTTTCGGCCTTCACCATTACGATGGACGCGCTGCCCGGGACACCGCAGATCCAGAATATCATCCCGACCACCTTCTTTCGTACCGACGCCTATGCCGCGCCCTATCTCAGCCTGCTCGCGGCCGCCTTCACCTTCGCCTGCTGCCTCGCCTATCTCGAGTGGCAACGGCGCCGCGCGGTCGCGAGCGGGGAAGGCTATGGCAGCGGACATCGCAACGAGCCCGAGCCGGTCGATGACGCAAAGGCGATGCCCTTGGGGCTGGCGCTGCTCCCGCTCGTCATCGTCGGATTTGGCAACCGTCTGATTCTCGAATTTTTGCCGGGCGCTTATGGCGATACCGCAACGGCGCGCCTCGATCCGGGGCTCGCGGGGTCCGCCCTGATTACACAGGAAGTTAAGGCCAATGCCGCGCTGTGGGCCGTGGAAGGTGCGCTGCTCCTCGGCATCGCCGCAACCTTGATCATCGGATGGTCGGCAATCCGTGGCCGCTTTGCGAGCGCGGGCCAGACGGCGGTTGCCGGGTCGCTCCTTGCGGCCCTCAACACGGCCTCCGAATATGGCTTCGGCGCGGTCATCGCGGCGTTGCCCGGCTTTCGCCAGATCGCGACGGCCCTTGCGACGATCAAGGATCCGTTGCTCAACGCCGCTATCACCACCAATATCCTGTGCGGGATCACCGGCTCGGCGTCGGGCGGCCTCAGCCTCACGCTCGGCGCTTTTGCCGATCGCTTTATCGCCGCGGCCGAGGCGAACGCGATTCCGCTCGAGGTCATGCATCGCATCGCATCGCTCGCGTCGGGCGGCATGGACACGCTGCCGCACAATGGGGCGATCATCACCCTGCTCGCGGTCACCGGCCTCACCCACCGCGAAGCCTATAAGGACATATTCGTGATCACGCTGATCAAGACCGCGACGGCTTTTGTCGCCATCGCGATCTACTACGCGACGGGGATCGTCTGAGCGCAACGCAAGGACAATTTCATCCGGCGCGATCTACGGCAGTGCCGCCGATAATCCTATCGTCGCGGCCAGCGAGCGATTTCCCGGGCCGCTTTGGCTCGGCGAAGGCCGGCACGATCGCGCACGGTCCGCGGCTGCGATCGTCGCTTTTCCTGGCCCCGTCCGGCCCGGTGGCGCCGCGGTCCACAGTTCGCCGCGATCGTTACGGCGGAAACAATGTGGTGCAACAATGTCGCACCACGACCGAAAATGCCAATTTGCAAGCAGGTTGGACTGTATTTTGTTCACGAATCGCGCACACCGATCTACCCGGGCGGCGCTGGCCCGGACCTTGCTCGGGCGACGAGTTCCTCCCGGTGCTCATCCGGCATCAACCCGCTCGGAATGCGACCCTCCGGGCCGGTCGATCCGCAGTGGCGCCCTTGTATCCGCTCGTTGGGAATCTGCGGATGCAGGGGCGTCCAAGCCTTGCTAGCTTGTTCGGGCTTGAGGGCGGGGCGGTATAGGCGGGGCCGCTGCCATGGCGAGGTATCGGTAGCGGTCGAGAGGATGGCATGATGGCATATAATCAGGATGACGGGCTTCGCGCTGCAGTCGAAGCGCTGCTTGTCGCCGAGGGCGACCCGCCGTCCGGCCGCGGGAGCGGCGAAGGCCGCGAGACCAGTTCGTCCGAGATCGATGTCGTGCTGGACTGTCTCCGGGATGCGATGTCCGGCCGGATGCAGCGGTAAGGCGCGGCGCGCGTGCCCTTCCGGCGTGCCGCCCAATCGTGAGGGCAGGAACGCGCGCTGCCGGTATTTCAACCGAGGATAGGGAGATCAAGGCGATGGTGCAGGTGCCGACCGGGGAACCCGTGGTCCCGCTCGACCCTTCGTGGCCGAGAATGTCGCTCGCGGATGCGACCGCAGCGCTCACCGCGCCCGGCAGCAAATTCGAGATGGAAAGCGTCGAAATCGGCGGCCTCGCGACGCGCGTCTGGAAACATGCGCCGCACGATCTTGGTCAGCTGCTCGACGCGTCGCGCACCCATGGCGAACGGCTTTTCACTATCCTCGACGAAGAGCGCGTCACTTATGAGGCGAACTGGCGAGCAACGGCGACGCTCGCGCAGGCGCTGGTCGCAAATGGCGTTCGGAAGGGGGACCGCGTCGCTTTCGCGATGCGCAATCTTCCCGAATGGCCTGTCATCTTCTTCGCGATCACGACGATCGGCGCAATCGCGGTTCCGCTCAACGCCTGGTGGACCGGTGCCGAGCTCGCTTATGGTATCAATGATTCGGCCGCGAAGCTGCTGATCGTCGATGCCGAGCGGCATGCGCGCCTCCAGGGCCACCTTGGTGCGATGCCGGCTGTCGAGCGTCTGATCGTCGCGCGAGCGGAGCAGCGGACCGCGGACACGCTGGCGCTCGAGGACATCATCGGGCGGCCTGAAGCCTGGGCGCGGCTTGCAGCGGCAGCGCGGCCGGCAACGAGGCTTGCGAGCGACGACGCCGCTACTATTTTCTACACCAGCGGTACCACCGGCAATCCCAAGGGTGCACTTGGCACGCACCGCAATCTGGTCACCAACATCCTGTCGGGCGGCTTCGCCGGCGCGCGAAGCTATTTGCGCCGCGGCGAGCCTGTGCCGGAGCCCGCGCCCCGCACGCTGCTCCTCGTCATCCCTTTGTTCCATGTCACCGCCTGCTCGGCGAGCCTGATGGGCAGTCTGGTTGCCGGCAACACCATCATCTTCATGCGCAAGTGGGACACCGTGCACGCCATGGAGATCATCGAACGCGAGAAGGTCCATGCCACGGGAGGGGTTCCGACGATCGCGTGGCAGCTCATCGAACATCCGGATCGGTCGAAATACGATCTCTCGTCGCTCGAGGCGATCGCTTATGGCGGGGCGCCTTCGGCACCCGAACTGGTCAAGCGTATCTACGAGGAATTCGGCGCCCTGCCCGGGAATGGGTGGGGCATGACCGAGACGATGGCGACGGTCACGTCGCACTCCTCGGAGGATTATCTCAATCGGCCGACGAGCGCCGGCCCGCCGGTTCCGGTGGCCGATCTGGAAATACGGGACGAGGACGGCGTCACCCTGTTGCCGGTGGGGACAGTCGGCGAGCTCTGGGCCCGCGGGCCGATGATCGTGAAGGGCTATTGGAACCAGCCCGAAGCGACGGCGGAAACCTTTGTTGCAGGGTGGGTGCGCACGGGCGATCTGGCGCGGCTCGATGACGAAGGGTTCGTCTATATCGTCGACCGCGCAAAGGACATGGTGCTGCGCGGCGGCGAGAATATCTACTCGTCCGAGGTCGAGAATGTGCTCTACGAGCATCCATCGGTGACCGATTGCGCGGTGATCGGCCTGCCGCACCGCATATTGGGTGAGGAACCTGCAGCGGTTGTCCATCTGGCACCGGGAACCTCGGCCACCGAAGCGGAACTGCAGGCGTGGGTGGGGTCGCGGATTGCGGCCTTCAAGGTGCCGGTCGCGATCCGCTTCGTGGCCGAGACGCTGCCGCGCAACGCCAATGGCAAGATCCTGAAGAAGGAACTGAAGGCGTTGTTCGAAGACAGGCCGGGCCTTGCGGCGGGCTAGTATGGCAACAAAGTCGCCTTGGCGCTCCGAGGCGTCGGCTTGGCCCCGGATGTATCGGGCGACGCCTCGTTGGCGATGCGTGTTGAACTCGGAAAAGGTCGGCTCGCCACGATCGCGATGTCGCTCAATCGCGGCCCGGGCTCGTCCGATGCGCTAGGGCAGCATAACCGCGCTGATCGGCGTGCAGGGCTGGGCACGGTAGGTCGGGCTGGTACGACGAGCGGCCAGCCTGCTCGCTTCCCTTAGCGCCTGCGTGGCCTCGCGGTAGGGAAGGTCAAGGCTATTCAACAGACCCCAGTTCGAGTTCTCGCCATCCTGGGTGCGTCCCGCCGGGGATTGATCGATGAGCTGGAAATAGTGGATGCCGACGATATGCGATGCGTTGATCGCGCAGCGGGCATAGTTTGCGATCGCCGCCCGCCGGTCACTTTGCGTCGGGACCAGCGCGATCAACGGCGGGAAGCTGTTGGGCAATCCTGCATCCATCGCACGATATCCGAACTCGCCGATCAGCACCGGCTTGCCCGTCAGCGCGGTCCACTCGGCCAGCATGTCCTCGGTGCTCGGATAGCGCTCGGTCTGCTCCAGCCACCAATTGTACCAATATATGACCTTCTCGAGGCGTTTTCCTCCGGTTCCTGCTGCCGGCGCCGTCTTCTGCCCGAAGCGCGTGAATTCATAGACGTCGACGGTCATGACGTCGGCATATCGTCCGGCGATGCGTACGACCTCGCGCGGCGTGAACGCGGTGAACTTGTGGCCGAAGCTCAGATGCTCGGGATCCGCGCGCTTCAATTCACCGGCCGTCACCGAGAAATAGCGCTCCGCCATCTTTGCCGCCCACGCGTCCAGCGTGTCCTTGCCAGCTTCGGTCACCTGCTCGCCGAGGCGCACGCGCCCGAAATCCAGATCATTCCAGCTATGGCCCGTGATCTGCGCCGATGGAAAGTCGCGGCGCAACTCGGCAGGACGCGCATAGCGTCCTTTCAGGAAAGCAACGAGCACGGCGCGGCCGGACTGGTTCTGGAAATAGCGGCCCATCAGCAGCGCGTCCGGATTTCCCGGCCGCAGCGACGCTGAAAGATCGGCGCCCCATGGCAGCTCGTTGTCGATGAAATAGCCGACCAGCGCCGAGTTGTTGCGGTGAAGGGCGGCAACCCGATTGATCTCGCTCCGCGCCTTCTGCTCCCATTCGGGGGACCATAGATCGCTGGTTGGATCGGTGGTGCGGATTAACACCGTATAGGGCATTCCGCGGCGCGCGAATTCGCTGGTGTCGGAAAAGGCGCCGATCGTGTTGATGCCCCAATTGGCGAACCGCCGCTGCTGCACCGCCGCCCAGTCGGCGGGCGTCTCATATTTGTCCTTGATGGCAGCGGCATAGAGATTGGCGCCATTGCGATCGGGATTGCCCTTCATGTCGACGGCTGCGATGCCGAGCGAGTAGAAGGGGCGGCCGCGCGGGTCGACGAGCGTCCATTTGTTCCCGATCTGGCGAAGGGTGAACCGAGCCGGACTCGCGGCGTCTTCCCGCGCGATAGCATCGCCGACCGGTCCGCAGGCGAGGCCGAACATCGCGACCATCAGCCAAAACGCGTGCGTGCGCGACTTTCCGCGCAATCGAGTTGCCGTCTTCGCCATGCCATCCCTCTCCATCACACGCCGTCGTCGGGCCGTAGAGGCAAATTCTTCTTGCCCACCCGGAGTCCGTGCGCGTTCGATCTTATGTTCAGCCAGGTTCTAAAACAAGCAGGATTGTCTGTTCGTTATAAGGCGCGGCCCAGTCTGGCTTCCGATTTGTTACATGCAGGCTTGACCGCTTGTTTAGCGTTTCTATGGTTGCGGCGGCGGCTGCGACGCCCGGTGGGCGAAGCCCAAAAAAGGAGAGATGGGCGTGCACCTGCTTGGAAACCCTCTGGCGCGCCTCGCCGCCGCCGCGCTGGCGACGACCTCCCTTTGCCCGGCCTTATACCCGGTCACTGCCCAAAGCGCACCCGACGCGCTTCTGGAAGGGTTCGAGACGCCGCCGCAGGAGGCGCGTCCGCGTGTCTGGTGGCACTGGATGAACGGAAACATCACCAAGGAAGGCATCCGCAAGGACATCGAGTGGATGTCGCGTATCGGCATCGGCGGAATGCAGGCCTTCGATGGCGCCCTGCTGACCCCGCCGATCGTGCCGAAGCGGCTGCCTTTCATGTCGCCCGACTGGCGCGACGCCTTTCGCCACGCCGCCCAGTTGGCACAGAAGAATGGGCTGGAACTCGCAATCGCATCGTCTCCCGGATGGAGCGAGACCGGCGGGCCATGGGTGCCGCCGCAGGACGGGATGAAGAAGCTGGTGTGGAGCGAGTCCGTGATCGAAGGCGGCCGCCGTTTCGATGGCATGCTGCCTGCTCCCCCGACCACCACGGGTCCATTCCAGGATGTGCCGAAAGGGGCAAGCATTCTCGCCGAAGTCGATGTCGATACACCCCACTTCTACGCCGACGCGGCGGTGCTCGCCTATCCCATGCCCACGGCGCGCGCAGCGCCAACCGCGCGTATGACCTATAGCGACGGCGCAGCCCTGGACGCCGCCGCCCTTACCGATGGCCGCTCGGCGACGGGCGTCGATCTCGCAAAGGCCGCGACTGGCCAGCCAGCGACAACGCTTTTGATCGAATATTCAGTCCCCCGCACCATTCGGGCGGTCACCATGGCTACCGCGCTGGGCGATCGCAGCCAGATTCTCCCGGCGCTGGAGGTCGAGGAAGCAGGGGCCTGGCGCAAGGTCGCCGACATCGACCTGCGCGCCGCCCCCCAGACCACCGTGGCGCTAAGGGAGTTGACGGCACGGCGCTTTCGTATCGTCTTCACCCCCAAGGCGCCTGCGCCGCCGTTCGATCTTTCCGGCGCGCCGGGCGCGTTTACCGACTTCATCCCGACTCCGTCCGAGAAGCAGCGATTCCGGCTCGCCGAACTGCGCCTCGAGACGCAGCCGCGCGTGAACGCCTTCGAGCAGAAGGCGGGCTTCGCGATCGCGCCGGAATATTATGAGCTGGATAAGAACAGCCCCAATGATGTGGGGATCGACCCGGCGTCGGTCGTAGATCTGACGTCGCGGCTTTCCGCCGACGGCAAACTCGACTGGACGCCGCCGCCGGGGCGATGGAAGGTGCTGCGCCTCGGCTATTCGCTGACCGGCAAGACAAACCATCCGGCGACGAAGGAAGCGACGGGGCTGGAGGTCGATAAATATGACCGCGCCGCAGTTCGCCGCTACCTGGACGTCTATCTGGGCATGTATGCGGAAACCACTGGCGCGGATTTGATCGGAAAACACGGTCTTCGCGCGCTGCTGACCGACAGCATGGAGGCGGGCCCCTCGAACTGGACGCCCGCAATGGTGGCCGCCTTCCGTCGGCTGCGGGGCTATGATCCGGGGCCGTGGCTGCCCGTGCTTACCGGGACCGTGGTCGGCTCGACGGCGCAAAGCGACGCGTTCCTCTATGATTTCCGCCGAACCCTTGCCGACCTCGTCGCCACCGAACATTATGAGACGGTCGCCCATGCGGCGCACGAACGCGGCATGATCGTGTACGGCGAGTCGCTCGAGGGCTTCCGCGCGGTGCTGGGCAGCGACCTGACCATGCGGCGCTATGCCGACATCCCGATGGCGGCCTTCTGGACCTATCAGCAAGGCAAGCAGCCGGCCGCCGGCCACATCGGCGACATGCGCGGAGCGGCGTCGGTGGCGCATGTCTATGGCCGCAAGCTGGTGGCGGCGGAGTCGCTCACGGCTCAGCTTTCGCCCTGGGCGTTTGCCCCGCACGATCTCAAGAAGTTCATCGACATGGAATTCGCCAACGGCGTGAACCGACCGGTGATCCACACCTCGGTCCACCAGCCGCTCGACAAGGGGCCGGGATTCTCGCTCGCGATCTTTGGCCAGTATTTCAACCGCCTCGATAGTTGGGCGGAGATGGCGGGGCCGTGGGTGGACTATATGTCGCGCTCCAGCTTCCTGCTGCAGCAGGGCCGCAACGTCGCGGATCTGGCCTATTTCATCGGCGAGGAACAACCCGCCGGTGTCCTGTTCGCGAAAAATGCCTTGGGTGACCTGCCCCGGTCCTACGCCTATGACCTCTTCGATGCGGGGATGCTCACCGGCGCGCTGAGCGTCCAGGGGGCGGATCTCGTTACCCCCGGCGGCGCGCGATATCGCGCGCTGTATCTTGGCGGAACGAGCGCGCGGATGACCGTACCGGTGCTGCGTCAATTGGCGGACCTCGTGTCCGCCGGCGCGACGGTGATCGGGTCTCGGCCGCTCTCCTCGCCCAGTCTGGCCGATGATCCGGCGGAATTCGCGCGGCTGGTGTCGCGCCTTTGGGGCGGCGGTGCGACCACGCGTCTCGGTCGCGGACAGGTGATCGACGGCCGTGATCCCGAAGCGGCGTTGAAGGACCTCGGCATCGCCGCGGACTTCGCCTATACGGCCGCCGTCGGCAATCCGCAGCTGCTGTTCGTGCACCGCAAGCTTGCCGACGGCGACATCTATTTCGTCCACAACCGCAGCGATAGGGCAGGGCGCATTGATGCCCGCTTCCGCGTCACCGGCAAGCTGCCCGAATTGTGGCATGCCGACACCGGCAGCGTGGAGCCGGTGAGCTATCGCATCGAGAATGGCCAGACGGTGGTGCCGCTGGATCTGGAGGCGTCCGGTTCCGCGTTTCTCGTCTTCCGCAAGCCTGCGCCGGCCCCGGCTCTCAATATGGCCAAGCGCGAGTGGGTGCCCGCGCAAACGATCGCAGGATCGTGGGAGGTGACTTTCCAGGCCGAGCGCGGCGCGCCGCCGTCGGTCGGGTTGGAAACGCTCGTCCCACTCGATGAACATAGCGATCCGGGCATCAGATATTTTTCGGGCATCGCCACGTACCGCACTTCGTTTATCCTGCCCAAGACCAGCCACGGGCGGATGCTGCTCGACCTCGGCCGTGTCGGGGACCTCGCCGAGGTTTGGGTGAATGGCAAAAAGGTCGGCAGTCCCTGGATGGCGCCGTTCCGCGTCGATGTCGGTCACGCGGTGCGGCCTGGACCCAACAGGCTGGAAGTGCGGGTAGCCAACCTCTGGGTCAACCGGCTGATCGGCGACCTGCAGCCGGGCGCCCGAAAGATCACCTTCACCACGCTGGCGACCTACAAGGCCGACGCGCCGCTCCGCCCCTCCGGACTGATAGGGCCGGTGCGGCTGCTCACGGAGGTGAGACGCTGAGGGGAGTTGATCCGGCGCCCTGTGCTAATGGCCACCCGCGATCCGAATTAAAGGCCCGGCTATGGAGCGGGCTCCGCAGGACGTCGGATCGGGATCACGGTGGTTCGGCGTGGCCGGCCTCGTCTCGCGTCGGCGCCGAACCGCCCCTTCGCTGCGGTAATTTTCGCTTTTTCCGCGAACCCCTTCTCGTCAAGAAAAAGGGCTGCGGCGCCTGGCGCCGCAGCCCTGAGTTGGAGAGCCGGAGAGGCCCGATCAGAATTTCTTGCGCACGCCCAACTGAACGAGACGCCCATAGGTCGAGCCATTGGTGTAGCCGGTCCCCGAGTTGATGAACGGCGGGTCCTGGTCGAACACATTGTTGACGTTGAGCGTGAAGGCGAGATCCTTGAAAAGCCCTTCGCCGCCGACGTCATAGGCGAAGAAGAGATCGACGACATTGAAGGCGTTGACGCGTGTCTGGTTCGGCACGTTCTGCACCTTGTAGCCTGCCGTATGATACCAGGTCGCATTGGCGCTGAAGCCGCCGATCGTGGCGCCGACCGTCGCCGACAGGTTGAGGCGGCTCGTGTTCGCGGCCAGATCGTCGATCGCGGCCTGCCCCGCGACGGCGGTGACCTTGCGGTTCAGGATATAGGTGCCCGCGACATTGGCGTTTATCGACCCGAAGCCGGTCTGGGTCAGGTAGGAAGCGCTGAAATCGAGCCCGTCCTGGTCGACCGCCCCGACATTCTGGACCCGCGCGTCATACAGAAGATACGGCGCGAGAAGCGGATTGGCATAGAGGGCGGCGATCGACGATGCGCCCGCGATCGGAAGCGTGTCGGGGACCGCGTCGATCTGGGCCTGGGTGGGATTGAAGGTCAGGAAGCGGGCGTAGGCCGGCGAGAATAGGACCGCCGTGTTCGACGAGAAGGCGATCGTGATCTGGTCCTTGAGCGCGATATTATAATAGGTCGCGCTGAGGTTCAGCCCCGGAATGAAGGCCGGCTGGATGTCCATGCCGATCGAATAGGTCTTGGCGGTCTGCGGGCGCAGATCGGGATCGACGCCGGCGATCAGGATCGTCGGGCGGAACAGCGTCGGGATGCCGCCGGGGCTCACCGACTCGCCCGGGCGGACGAACGGGCTTCCGCCCAGATTCTGCAGCTGCACCTGGGGCACCTTGTCCGGCATGCTCGGCGCATTGAAGGATTCGCCGTAATTGCCACGGATCGATACGCCGTCGACCGGCTTCCAGGTCAGCCCGACCTTCGGATTGAAGGTGCTCCCGACGTCGCTATAGTCGTCGTAGCGGCCCGAGGCCGACAGGGTGAGAGACCGCATGCCGGTGAAGCCGTTATCGCTGCCGAAGACGGGGATCGCGATTTCGCCGAACAGCGACTTGGTGTCGCGCTCATGCTTGCCTTGGGGCGTCGCAAGCGGGCTGAAGTCGCCAGGGACATGATTGCCCGAAATCCGCTTGAAGACTTCATGGCTATATTCCGCGCCGAAGGCGATCCGCACCGCGCCACCGGGCAAGTCGAACAGCGAGCCGTCGGCGATGGCCCGGGTGTTGAAGAGATCCTGCTCCGCTTCGCCATAGGCCTCGTAATTGAGGATCGAGTCGAGAACGGCGGCTGGCGTCTGGGCGACATTATAGGGATTCAGCGCCGTTGCCGGGTTCGAGCTGCCCAAGGCGATGGCTTCCGCAACCGCATTCACGGCAGGCTGGATGTTGCGCGTGACGCTGCGGCCGTAATTTCCAAGCACGCGCAGGCGCCAGTCGCCACCCAGCTTGAACGTCATCTCGGGCGTGACGCCCCACTCGTTGAGCGTCGTGCTGTTCTGGCTGCTCGCGCCGACGACGGGACCGTAGCTGAAGTTGATCGTCTGGCTGGCATTGCCCGGGAACGCCGGGATGAAATTGGGGTTGGCGGCCGTGATCGTTCTCGAAGCGCGGAACTGGTCGCTGAACGACTGGGTCTCACGTCGCGTGTAGAAGGCGCGAATATCGATCGAGACATTGTCGCTGAGCTCGTTGTTGAGCCCGGCAAAGACCGAATGCCGCTGCTGCGCCGGAATGAAGGCCGCATTGTCGCTCGTATCGCAGCTGTTGACACTGCCCGCGACAAGGCCGGGAAGCGCATATGTCGTCGAACCGACGAGGATCGTGCCCGGCGCGCACGAGTTCGACGGGACAATCTGCCGGACATAATCGCGGTCCCGGCCGAAGATCGCGTCATTCTCATTATAGACATAGGACACATAGACCGAGCCGCTGTCCCAGCTCTTGCCGACTGTCCCGTTGATGTCGAACTGCTTGTAATTGTCGGCGAAGCCATAGCGCCCCGACACTTCGACGCCGTCGAACCGCTTGCGCGTGATGATGTTGATCACGCCGCCGATCGCGTCCGACCCGTAGATGGACGAGCCGCCGTCCGGGACGATTTCGATGCGCTCGATCACGCCGGGCGGGACGATATCGGGATCGGGGACCGACGACAGCACACCGGCTCCAACCAGACGATGGCCGTCGACGAGGACGAGTGTCGTGTTGGCGCCGCTTGCCGCGAGGTTGCGGATGTTCGGCTTGTAGATCGTCGTACCCGCGTCGCCGGTGGACGACACCGGCACCCGATTGAAGCTGTTCGAGATCTGCGGAATCTTGGCGAGGACGTCGACCGTGCTGATCGCACCCGTGGCTTCGATCTTTTCCGCGTTCACGCTGACCACATTCGTCCCCGTGGGGGCAATGCCTCGGATCAATGTGCCGGTGACGATGATTTCCTGATCGGTCGGGCTGCCGTCCGCTGCCAGCTCGTCTTGCGCCCCCGCATCGCTCGCCGGGAGCTCCTGTGCGAAGACGGGCGAGCCCGACATCAGAGCCAGAAGCGCTGTCGTGGCGGCGAGCTTTCCGCTCAAATTTGCTGTTGCGCGAACCATTTTCATGACTGTCCTTCCCGTTTCGCCCTTGGCACCGGGCGACTCCAAGCGCCGCTATTCAAACCGCGGACGAGTCGAGTCAAGAAGAAACAGTCAGACTTGCTTGTTTAATCGGATCGGCCGAATTTTACGCCCCATGCAGGAATTGCTGCCACGCCTCGGGACGGCCGGCTCGTCTAGCGGGTGACGAGAAGCCGCACTAATTCCACGATCGCCATGGTCGCCGGAAGGAGGATCATGCCGAGCACTATGCCATTGATGCGCGGAGCGCGCGGACCAGGACGCGCAGGCTCCGCCGCACGGGCTATCTTGAGAGAGTCGGGCCTTCGATCGTCTCGTGGTTTGAAATCGAGTATGTGCGCGGACACCGCCGCCCGAGGCTCGCGAGATAGATTTTCGGCTTGCTGCATCGATCCCGTCTCCCCAATCGCCACGGCTATATCCGTGTGCGTCCGATCCCGGCTGCTGAACCAAAGTATCGCCAGTCGTCGACGCGATGTCAATTGCAGACATGGTTGATTGCAAATCAGACATTTTTCCGGTCAGTATTGACTGCATGTTGCGGGCGCTGCAATCTCTGCGACAAATCCGGTTGCGAACTGGATTCGAGGGAGGGATGCAATGACCGGCAAGCTGATTTTCGCGACGGGGGCGGCCACGCTGGCGCTTTTTGGTCCGCTGGCCTCCAGCGGCGGCGCGGAACCCGCCGGTGCGATGCAGACACGAGCGGTGTCGGCCGCCCTGTCGCCCGACGACGGAGCGGCACGCTGCAGGGGCCTCGTCGGAAGGCAAATGGCGGGCGCGACGATCGACAAGGCCGACTACATCCTCGCCGGTTCGGCGCTTCCGCCCTTCAAGCACCAGAACAGCCCCGAATTTTGCCGGGTACATGCTCGAATGACCCCGGTCGAGGGTTCGGAAATCAAGGTGCAGCTCTGGCTTCCTTCGAACTGGAACGGCAAGCTCGTCGGTTTCGGCGGCGGCGGTTTTGAAGGCGGGCTCGGGGCTGCGGCGATCTCGCTGAGAGAGCCCGTCGGCAAGGGCTATGCCGCGGTCGTCACCAACGCCGGGCACGATCCGGCTTCCGAGCCGAAATGGGCGCTTCGGCAGCCCGAGAAGATCGCCGACTTCGGCCATCGGGCGAACCATTTGGGCGCCATGTTCGGAAAATCGCTGTCCGCGGAATATTATGGCGCAGCGGTCAAGCGGGCCTTCTTTCAAGGCTGCTCCAATGGCGGGCGCGATGCTTTGATGCTCGCACAGCGTCATCCGGGCGATTATGACGCGATTGTCGCAGGCGCACCGGCGAATGATTTCACGGGCCTGATGGTCTCTTTCGCGCATATCGGTCGTCTCGCCCGGACGACTCCCGGATCCGACACGCTCAGTCCGAAACTCAAGCTCGTCCACGAGGCCGCCTTAGCGAAATGCGACGGCCTCGACGGGTTGAAGGACGGATTGATCGAACGGCCGACATCGTGCCGGTTCGATCCGGCCGTGCTCGCATGTAAGGGCGCGGCCACGGCGAGCTGCCTTTCGAAAGCGGAGGTCGGCACCGTGAAAGCGATCTATCGCGGCACCTATGATAGCAAGGGCCACGAGATCATGCCCGGCCTGCCGGTCGGCAGCGAATATGAATGGGCTGCCTGGCTGACCGGCTCGAAAGCGGCCGGCCCCGGGATGGCGACGAGCCTGATGCGCTATATGGTCTACAGCGATCCTGCCTGGCCGGAGGAAAGCTTCGATCTCGACCGCGAATTTGGTGCCGTCCGCCGTCAGCCGGGGCCGGCGATCGATGCGGTCGATCCCGATCTTCGCCCGTTTTTCTCCCGCGGGGGCAAGCTTCTGATCTATCATGGCTGGGACGATGCCGCGATCCCGGCAGGCAACAGCCTGCGTTATCATGCAGCCGTGCGGCGCGCCGTCGGGCGCAGCGCCGATACCCATTTGCGGCTTTTCATGCTGCCTGGAGTCGCCCATTGTTCGGGCGGACACGGCCCCGACACGATCGACTATCTCGGCGCCCTCGATCGATGGGCGGAGACTGGTGTCGCGCCCGAGCGCTTGATCGCGACGAAATTCGACAACCCGATTCAGGTCATGGCGGGCCAGCCGGCCAACATCGTGCGAAGCCGGCCAGCCTGCGCCTGGCCGAAGCGGGCCAAATATAAAGGCAGCGGCGCTATCGACGATGCCACGAGCTATATATGCCGTTGACCCGGCTGACCGCACATCAATGGATATCAATAGGATTCGCGCGAAACGCGCGTCTCCGTGGAAGGGCTGAAGAGATGCGCAATTTTCTAGGTTTCGCGGCGTTGACGGGCGCGCTTCTGGTGGCGGCTCCGGCCGCGGCCGGCGAGACGGTCGCCAAGACCGACAGCGGCACTGTCGAAGGGATTAATCGGTCGGGCCTGAATATCTTTCTCGGCATTCCCTATGCCGAGCCACCGGTCGGCGATCTCCGCTGGCGTGAGCCGCAGCCCGTCAAACCCTGGTCGAGCGTGCGCGCGGCAACCAAATTCGCCCCCTCCTGCCAGCAAGACGAGGCCAAACCCTTCGGTCCCTATACGGCCGCCTTCCTGATCAGCGGCCAGCGCTCGGAGGATTGTCTCTACCTCAACGTCTGGACTCAGGAGAAAGGCAAGGCAAAGCGCCCCGTCTATCTCTTCATTCACGGGGGAGGCTTCCAGAGCGGCGGTGCCGACATCGCTGCTTATGATGGGGCGGGTCTGGCGCAGAAGGGCGCGGTCGTCGTCACGATCAACTATAGGGTCGGCGTTTTCGGCTTTTTCGCTCATCCCGAGCTCACGCGCGCATCACCGCTCGGAGTGTCCGGCAATTATGGCATCCTCGATACGATTGAATCGCTCCGGTGGGTTCGCGCAAATATCGCGAAGTTCGGCGGCGACCCGGACAATGTAACGATTGCCGGGCAGTCCGCCGGAGCGGGCATCGTCAATGCGTTGCTTGTCTCGCCCCTGGCCAAAGGTCTTTTCCATCGCGCCGTGCTCGAAAGCGGCCCGGAACTCGGGCTGCCGGCGATGCCGCTCGCGGCGGCCGAAGGCATGGGGACGGCGACGATGACGAAGGCGAAAGTGAGCGACATTGCAGGACTCCGGGCCATTCCGGCGGCCGAGTTCGTCAAGCGGGCAGGGGCGGGCTTCCCGCTCCCGATCGTCGATGGCAAGATATTGCCCGTCAGCCCCGAAGATCGCGCCGCACCACTGGTCACCAAGCTGCCGATCCTCATCGGATATACGCGCGACGAGACATCCGCGGCGCAAGCTCCGCAAACCGTTGCGGCATTCAAGCAGGAAGTCGAGAAGCGCTACGCAGCGGTGGCAGAGCGGCTGCTGGCTCTCTATCCGCACGCCACCGACGCCGAGGCGGCGCGATCGGGAGTCCGTCTCGCGCGCGATCGCCGCGCTGCAGGCCTTCTGCTCTGGGCCGAACGTCGCTCCGCCGAAGGCGCCCCGGTCTATGCCTATCAGTTCGAGCATGTCCTGCGCGGCGCCGACCCGGCGCTCAACGGCGCGTTTCATACGTCGGAAGTGCCCTATATCTTAGGAGCCCTCGATTTTACGGGGGCGACGTTCGACGCGACCGATCGGAAGGTTTCCGACGCGATGCAGGATCGCTGGCTCGCCTTCATGCGCACCGGAAACCCTGCCAAGGCGCGATCGCTCCCGAAGTGGCGCCGTGCCACTCTCGATCCCGCCTCGATCTGGCGCATTGCGCCAGCGGACGCCGAGCCGTTGCTCGATGCCGAAAAATTATCGATGTTTCGTGAGTATGAGGCCAAGGGCGGTAAGCTCGGCCTGCTTTGACCTCGGCGCGGCGGCGGACGTTCCGTCGCCGCCCGACCTGCCCTAGCCTATTCGCGTCCCGCGACGATCGAATGGCGCGGCGTCAGCCATCTGCGGACGGCGCGAGCCACCCTGGCCGGGACGCGGCGATGCCGCGCCCCGGCGCCGGTCAGATCTTGCCCGCCTTGAGAAATTCCGCCGCATGATGCGCGGCGCGCGCGCTGAGCGCCATATAAGTGAGCGAAGGGTTCTGGCAGCCGCCCGAAGCCATGGCAGCACCATCGGTGACGAACAGGTTCGAAATGCCGTGCACCTGGTTATATTTGTTCAGCACCGAAGTCGCCGGATCGTTGCCCATGCAGGCGGTTCCCATCTCGTGAATTGCGTCGCCCGGGATGGTGAGCTTGGAGCCACCCATGACGACTCGACCGCCGGCCCCTTCGATCATGGCTTTGGCATCGGCGATCATTTGCTTGCCCATCTTGAGCTCATTCTCGCCGTGGACGCATTCGATATGGGCCTGTGGGATGCCCCACTGGTCGGTCTTGGTCGGATGGAGCGTGATGCGGTTGTCGCGATTTGGCAACATTTCGCCAAAGCCACTCAGATAGACGAGCCACGAGCCAGGAGAGCGCAGCCGTTCCTTGAGCTCGGCGCCCACCGTGCTGGGTCCGCCGAGCTTGGATTTGGTCCCCCAGCCCGCGCGCGCGGCACCACCCTGGAATCCGAAACCGCGCAGGAATTCGCCTGACTCGGTTACGTTGCGAAAACGCGGAATGTAAAAACCGGTCGGGCGCCGTCCGCGATAAAAGCTGTTCTCGAGTCCCGGATACAGGCCGGCCGCACCGGCGCCGAAATGATCCATCAAATTACGCCCGAGCATGTCGGATGAATTGCCGAGACCCTGCGGGTTGGCCTCCGACTTTGAATTAAGCAGAATCTGCGTTGTCGGGATCGTCGAGGCACAGAGGAAAACGAGCTTTGCCTGGTAGGTCTTTGTCTTCTTCGTGTTCGAGTCGATAACCCGTACGCCCGTCACCTTGCCGCTCTTGGGGTCGTGGATCAGGCTGTGAACGACGGCGTCGGTGACGATCGTGCAATTGCCCGTTCGCATCGCGGCCGGAAGCGATGAGCTGAGGCTGGAATGATAGGCGCCGAAGGTGCAGCCGCGCTCGCAGAGCGAGCGGACCTGGCACTGCGAGCGTCCCAGCTCCTCATGATGCGGACGCGCCTCGGACAGATGCGCGCAGCGACCGGGGATAACCCGCCGACCAGGGAATTTGTCGGCAACCTTGCCGGCAAAATCCTTTTCGGCGTCGTTGAGCGCGAAAGGCGGCAGGAAATCGCCATCGGGAAGTTGCGGCAGACCCTCTTTCGATCCCGACACGCCAATGAAGCGCTCGACATGGTCATACCAGGGCGCGATGTCGGCGTAGCGGATCGGCCAGTCGGATCCGTGCCCGTCCTTCTTGTTCGCCTCGAAGTCCATCTCGCTGAGACGGTAGATCTGGCGGCCCCACATGATCGAGCGTCCACCGAGGTGATTGCCGCGAAACCAGCCGAACGGCTTGTCCTCGGGCGTGCTGTAGGGATGCTCCGGGTCTTTGACCCAATATTGCTGGGTCGCGGCGTTCATTGCATAGCTGCGCCCCTGGATCGGATAGTCGCGAGCCAGTTCCTCCTCGGGAATCATGTTCGCATTGCTGAGCTCCCAGGGAAGCACCGAGTCGGTATAGGATGCGCCATGTTCCAGCTTCCGGCCCCGCTCGAGGACGAGCGTCTTCAGGCCGCGCTCGCTCAACTCCTTGGCGGCGATGCCGCCGCTCATACCCGATCCGATGACAATGGCGTCGAACACTGATTTTTCTCCAGGCTGGTCGGTTAGAGTCCGGGGCCGCCGTAGTTGCGGGTCTCGGCCGTGACGGGGATCGAAGGCTCCCAGGCGCCCGGATTATGCTCGTAGCGTAGCTCGACGGTCGCGCCGGCCTCCGAAAGATAATAGAGCTGGATCACCAACTCCTTGAGTTTGGAATAGCCGGGGTCCCCGCTATGCGCCGTGTCGAAGGTCTTGAGCGTCTTCAGCCGGTCGGCGGGCGAGAGCGCGGCAAAGGTCGAACCCGCCTCGGTGCGTGCCGCGCCGTCGATCTTTTGCAGGGCACCCAGGATTTCATCCCGGCGCTTTGGCGTCGCCCAGTTGGCGAGCATCTTCTGCAACCGATCGGGTACGCCTGCCTCGGCGGCACCCGGCGTTTCGGTCGTGGGAATGATCGTGTCGGCTACCGCGC
Source organism: Sphingopyxis sp. MSC1_008 (assembly GCF_023197165.1). Lineage (GTDB taxonomy): Bacteria > Pseudomonadota > Alphaproteobacteria > Sphingomonadales > Sphingomonadaceae > Sphingopyxis. The sequence continues at coordinate 217,535 of NZ_JALPRD010000004.1, read as the reverse complement.
TGAGCAAGGAAATCGTCGCTGGGGGAAGCGATGCGGGCCCGTCGAAAAGCGCATGCGCGGCGCCGTGCGGAATAGCGGCGACCCCGGCCAGCAGCATGATGTTGCGCAGCACGCCGCGCCGGCTGAATTGATCCATCCTCTCCACCTTTCTTTCCGGTCACCTAATCCGGTTTGAGGAAACTTACAAGCATGTTGTCCCGGAAGTTGCAACGCGCTAGGCTTGGTCGAACGGTAGAAACCGGATTCGCATTTTGGGGGTGAAGGATGAGCATCTGGCTTCGACTGTTCTTGATGATGGTGCTGCAGGTTGCGGTCTGGGGCGCCTGGCAGCCGAAGCTCTTTCCCTACATGGCGCTGCTCGGCTTCTCGCCCGCCCAACAAGGGCTCGTCGGCATGAGCTGGGGGATTGCCGCGATCGTCGGCATCTTCTTCTCGAACCAATTTGCTGACCGGAGCTTCGCTGCCGAGCGCTTTCTGGCCGCGAGCCATGCGATAGGCGGGGTCTGCCTTCTCGGTACCGCCTTCAGCACCTCCTTCATGCCCTTCTTCCTTTTCTATCTCGCCTTCAGCCTCGTCTATGTTCCGACCCTGTCGGTCTCGAACAGCCTGGCCTTTGCGAATCTCTCGAACCCCGCCCGTCAATATGGCTCGGTCCGCATGGGCGGGACGATCGGCTGGGTGATGGCGAGCTGGCCTTTCATTCTGTTGCTCGGAAGCGCGGCCGACGCCGGCGAAATGCGCTCGATCTTCATCGTCGCTGCGCTGATTTCCTTTGCGATGGCCGCCTATTCGCTGACTCTCCCGCACACGCCCCCGCGGGCCGATGACGGCGTCGACCGGCTCGCATGGCGCCGGGCCATCGGTCAGTTGCGCACCCCCTTCATCGGGGTGCTCTTTGTCGTCACCTTTATCGATGCCGTCGTGCACAACGGCTATTTCGTTATGGCCGATGCCTTTTTGACCCAGCGCGTGGGCATCGCCGGCAATCTCTCGATGGTCGTTCTCAGCCTTGGGCAGGTTGCGGAAATCGTGACCATGTTCGTCCTCGGCGGGGTGCTGGCGAAGCTGGGCTGGCGGCCCGTCCTGATCATCGGAATCCTCGGGCATGCCGCGCGCTTCCTCGTGTTCGCCTTCATGCCCGACAGCATTCCGACGATCATCGCGGTGCAGTTGCTGCACGGCATTTGCTACGCCTTCTTCTTCGCCACGGTGTACATCTTCGTCGACGAAGCCTTTCCCGGAGACGTCCGCTCGAGCGCCCAAGGGCTGTTCAATCTGCTGATCCTCGGTGTCGGCATGGTCGTGGCGAGCTTTCTCTTCCCCTGGCTCATGTCGACGCTGACGGTTGAAACCCCGACGGGCCCGGCGACCGACTTCCGGACGCTCTTCCTCATTCCGTCAGGTCTCGCTCTGGTCGGCGCATTGTTGCTTCTCGTCGCCTTCCGGCCGCCGCTGGCGCGCCCCGCCGAGCGCCATGGCGACGTCGCACCTGGCGCCTGATACAAACCAACTGGAGATGATCATGACCCCTTCACTCGATCGCCGAACCTGGCTCGCGGGCGCCTTCACCGCCGGCGCCGCGCTCGCACTGCCGGCCTGTGCGATGCGTGCCGACACGCGAGGCTTCTTCGACAGGAAGAGCCTTCCGATCGGTATTCAGCTCTATTCCCTGGGGGACGAGCCCCAGAAGGATCTCGAGGGGACGCTCAAAAAGGTCGCAGCGATCGGCTTTCGCGACATCGAGCTGCCCGGGCTGCTCGGGCGCGAACCGGCTGACGTTCGCCGTGCCGCCGACGATGCGGGAGTGGCAATCAGCTCGGTCCATATCGGCACGACCGGCGATCTGTCGGTCCGCACCGACCCGCAGCGGCTTGCCGACATCCTCGGCGTGCTCGGCGCGCGCCAGGCCGTCGTGCCGATGTTTCCAATGCCGAAGGGTTTCAAGCTCCAGCCGGGCGAGAATCTCGCGGCCGCCTTCGCACGCGCGGTAAAGGAAGCCGGCGAGACGATGTGGACCGACCTAGCGGCGCTGCTGAACGAACGCGCCGCGCTGCTGAAACCGCACGGTATCGCGCTTGGCTATCACAATCACAGCGTCGAATTCATGCAGGTCGGCACCCGTACCGCCTGGGAAATCCTCGCGGCGGAAACCGATCCGGCTCTCGTCCATTTCGAGGCCGATGTGGGCTGGATCGCTTCCGCCGGGGTCGATCCGATCGACTTTTTCAAGCGCTACCACGGTCGTGTACGCCAGCTCCATGTGAAGGATGTGAAGGCCGGACTCGTTCCCAACACCGCGATGCGCACCGATCCGACCGAAGTCGGCTCGGGAACCGTCGACTGGGCGCGCGTCCTGCCGGCGGCCTGGGCGGCCGGCGCGCGCCATTTCTATTATGAGCAGGAACCGCCATTCGCGATTCCGCGCCTCGAGGCGGCCGCCAAATCCTATTCCTATCTCGCGCAACTTCGCGCCTGAAGACTTAATCATGCCTGGAGCGAATGAAGTGCGGCGATTGCGGATGGGAATGATTGGCGGCGGACCGGGGGCCTTCATCGGACCCGTTCATCGCATCGCCGCCGAACTCGATCGTGAGATTGAGCTGGTCGCCGGCGCGTTTAGCAGCGACCCGGGCCGTTCGCGCGAGGCAGGCGAGGCGTATGGAATCGAACCATCCAGGGCCTATGCCGATGTCGCGGCCATGCTCGCGGGCGAAGGCGAGCGGAGCGACGGCATTGATTTCGTTACCATCGTTTCGCCGAACCATCATCATTTGCCCGCGGCGCGCGCGGCGCTCGCCGCCGGGCTTCCGGTCCTGTGCGACAAGCCGCTGACGGCGAACCTCGCCGAGGCACGGCTGCTCGCTGTTGCCGTGCGCGACGCGGGACTGCCCTTCGGCGTCACCTACACCTATTCGGGCTATCCGATGGTGCGCGAGGCGCGCGACCGGATCGCTGCCGGCGTGTTGGGGACGGTGCGCAAGGTGGTCGTCGAATATCCGCAGGGCTGGCTCGCCGGGGATGCCGAGGGCAAGCAGGCCGAGTGGCGGCTCGATCCGGCGCGTGCCGGCGAAGGCGGCTGCATCGCCGATATCGGCACCCATGCGTTCCAGCTCGCCGAATTCGTAACGGGGCTACGAGTCACGCGCCTGTTTGCCGATCTCGCCGCTGTCGTTCCCGGCCGACAGCTCGACGATGACGCCGCGGTGCTGCTGCGTTTTGACAATGGCGCGCGCGGCGTGCTTCTCGCATCGCAGATCGAAACCGGCGAGCTCAATGGCCTGCGCATCCGCGTCTATGGCGACCGGGGCGGGCTCGTGTGGCGGCAGGAGGATCAGACCAACCTCATGCTGCACCGTCCCGACGGCAGCAGCGAAATCCTGCGCGCCGGGACGGCCTTGGGCGAGGCGGCGCGTCGGGCGAGCCGGACGCCGGGCGGCCATCCCGAAGGCTATCTCGAGGCCTTCGCCAACATCTACCGCGATTTCGCGCGCCAGCTGCGCGGCGAGCCCGGCTGTGCGGTTCCCGGCATCGAAGAGGGGCTGCGCGGCATGGCATTTGTGAGCACCGCCGTTGCGGCGAGCCGCGACGCGCGCGGCTGGGTCGATTTCGGCATCTGAAGGACGACGACATGCGTACGATCAAGGGTCCCGGGATTTTCCTCGCGCAATTCGCGAGCGACACGGCGCCATTCGACAGCCTCGAAGCCATCGCGGATTGGGCTGCCGGCCTCGGCTACAAGGGTGTCCAGATCCCCAGCTGGGACGCGCGGCTCTTCGATCTCGCACGTGCCGCCGAAAGCCCGGACTATTGCAGCGAGATCCAGGGCATGCTCGCCGATAAGGGTCTCGAGGTCACCGAGATATCGACCCATTTGCAAGGTCAGCTGATCGCGGTGCATCCTGCCTATGACGCGCAGTTCGACGCTTTCGCCGCCCCCGAGGTTCGCGGCAATCCGGCCGCGCGCCAGCGCTGGGCGGTCGATCAGCTCCGGCTCGCGGCCAAAGCCAGCCGCAATCTCGGCCTCAACGCCCATGCCACTTTTTCCGGCGCGTTCGCCTGGCCTTATCTCTACCCCTGGCCGCAGCGGCCCGCCGGCCTGGTCGAGGACGCTTTCGCGGAGCTGGGCCGGCGCTGGACGCCGATCCTCGATGCGTTCGACGAGGCGGGCGTCGATGTCGCCTATGAGATTCATCCCGGAGAGGATCTTCACGACGGCATCACCTTCGAGATGTTTCTCGACGCCGTCGGCGGTCACGCACGCGCAAATATTCTATACGACCCGAGCCATTTCCTGCTCCAGCAGCTCGACTATCTCGCCTTCATCGACATCTATCATGAGCGCATCAAATGCTTTCATGTGAAGGACGCGGAATTCAATCCCTCCGGGCGTGCCGGTGTCTATGGCGGCTATCAGTCGTGGGTGGACCGTCCCGGTCGTTTCCGCTCGCTTGGCGACGGTCAGGTTGATTTCGGCGGCATCTTCTCGCGCATGGCCCAATATGATTTTCCCGGCTGGGCGGTTCTCGAATGGGAATGTGCGCTCAAGCATCCCGAGGATGGCGCCAGCGAAGGCGCGCCCTTTATCCGCGACCATATCATCCGGGTGACCGACCATGCCTTCGACGATTTCGCCGCGAGCGATGCCGACCCCGCAGTGAACCGGCGCCTCATGGGGCTTGGCTGAACGCGCAGCGCCAGGACGGGCGAGGCCGGCCTTGGTGGTCGATGCACGGCCGCACGGATTGGCGGCACGAAGAAAGATCGATTGAATCAGATCCGCTCCTTTGGGGCGGCTCGAATTGAGAATTGGAGAATAAACATGAAGCTTGTGCGATTTGGGGCGGTTGGCGCGGAGCGGCCGGGGATTGTCGATGACGAAGGCCGGCTGCGCGACCTGGGCAGCGTCGTCGCGGACATAGACGGCGAGGCGCTGTCGCGCGCCGGGCTCGCCCGGCTGCGCGCCCTCGACTGGCGGAGCCTGCCCCTCGTCGAGGGGCCGGTACGCTATGGCCCTCCCGTCGCCGGGACCCGCCAGTTCGTCGCGATCGGCCTCAACTATGCCGATCATGCCACGGAAACCGGCCAGGCCGCGCCGCCCGAGCCTGTGATCTTCACCAAGGCCGTGTCGTGCATCCAGGGCTGCGATGACGATGTGCGCAAGCCGCGGCTTGCGACGAAGATGGACTGGGAAGTCGAACTCGGCATCGTGATCGGGGAACGCGCGTCCTATGTCGACAAGGGGGAGGCGCTCGATCATGTCGCGGGTTTCCTCGTCGTCGACGACCTGTCCGAGCGCCAGTTCCAGATGGAGCGCGGCCAGACGTGGGACCGCGGCAAGGGCTGCGAAACCTTCGGGCCGGTGGGCCCATGGCTGGTGACCGCCGACGAAGTCGGCGATCCGCAGGCGCTCGACATGTGGCTCGACGTCAACGGCAAGCGCATGCAGACGGGCAACACCCGCACGATGATCTTCGATTGCGCGGCGCTTGTCAGCTATGTGAGCGAATTCATGGTGCTGCTGCCCGGCGACATCATCACCACGGGAACGCCGCCCGGTGTCGGCATGGGAATGACGCCGCAGGTCTGGCTCGAGGAGGGCGATGTCATCGAACTCGGGATCGAGAAGCTCGGACGCCAGCGGCACAAGGTGATCGCCTGGAATCATGGCCGCTGAACAGGACGCGAACGACGGTGTGATCGCACGGCTTCGCGAGATCGTCGGCCGCGCGCATGTCGTCACCGGCGGCGCGGCCGAACCCTATGCACGGGGTTACCGCTTTGGCGGAGGCCCGGTCGAAGCCGCGGTCCGCCCCGGCTCCCTCGTCGAGATGTGGCGGATCGCCGAGGCCTGTGTCGCCGCCGATCGGATCCTGATCGTGCAGGCAGCAAACACGGGGCTCACCGGCGGATCAACCCCGGACGGCGTTTACGACCGGCCGGTGGTGGTAATGAACACCTCAAGGATCGCCGGCGTGCACCCGATCCGGGGCGGCGCCCAGGTCGTCTGTCTCGCCGGCGCCACATTGCACGCGCTCGAGCAGCGCCTGGCACCCCTCGATCGCGAGCCTCATTCGGTTATCGGCTCTTCCTGCATCGGCGCTTCGATCGTCGGCGGGATCTGCAATAATTCAGGGGGCGCGCTCGTCCGAAGGGGGCCCGCCTATACCGAATATGCGCTCTTCGCGCGGGTCACCGACGAGGGGCGGCTCGAGCTGTGCAATCATCTCGGGATTGCGCTCGGCGACGATCCCGAGGCGATTCTCGCCAATCTCGAAGCGGGCCGGTTTGGCGAAGCCGATGTCTCGTCGGAGGACCGGGCGGCATCGGCGGCCGAAGATTATGCGCCGATCGTGCGCGCGGTCGATGCGCCGACGCCCGCCCGGTTCAACGCGGATCCAGCCCGGCTCTTCGAGGCGTCGGGCAGCGCGGGCAAGCTGATCGTCTTCGCGGTTCGCGTCGACAGCTTCGCGCGCGAGGTCGATCCGCTTGTCGTCTATGTCGGCACGAACGACATCCACGAGCTGACGCGCATCCGGCGGCGCCTGCTGCTCGATGCGCCGTCGCTGCCGATTTCCGGTGAATATATCCACCGCGACGCCTTCGACCTCGCGGACCGCTTCGGCAAGGACATGGTGCTGGCGATCGCGCGGCTGGGAACGGCGCGGCTCCCCGCGCTTTTTCGGGTGAAGGCGTGGATTGATCGCTGGACGCGCCGGCTGCGCTGGCTCCCTCCATCGCTTTCCGACCGGCTCCTCCAGCGGACCGCCGGCCTTGCGGGCGACCATCTGCCCCGGCGGATGCGTGCCTTTCGCGATGCCTATGAGCATCATCTGATCCTCAAGCTGCCGAGGGACTGCGCCGGGTTCGCGCAGCGTCTTTTCACCGGCATGTTTCCGAGTCCGTCGGGCGATATGTTCGAATGCAGTGCCGAGGAGGCAGAACGCGCGATGCTCCACCGCTTTGCCGTTGCGGGTGCGGCGGTGCGCTATCGCGCGCTTCATCCCGGCCAGATCGAGGATATCGTCGCGCTCGATATCGCGCTGCCGCGCAACAGCCTCGATTGGTTCGAAACCCTTCCGGAAGAGATCGAGCGCGATCTCGTCGCGAAGCTCTACTACGGCCATTTTTTCTGTCACGTTTTCCACCAGGACTATCTCGTGCGCAAGGGGGCCGATCCGGTCGCGATCGAGCATCGCCTCCTCGAATTGATCCGGGCGCGCGGCGGCGAATATCCCGCCGAGCATAATGTCGGGCATCTCTATCCCGCGGCGCCTGCGCTCCACGATCATTACCGCAGCCTCGATCCGGTCAATGCGCTCAATCCCGGCATCGGCGCCACAAGCCGCGCCAAATATTGGAAATGACGATGGCGACGCGCGACGCGATACAGGCCTTCTCCCTACAGGCGGAGCTTGGCGAGGGGCCGGTTTGGGACGCCGCGCGCGCGTGCCTCTGGTGCACCGACATCCTTGCGCCGGCAATCCATCGCCTCGATCCCGTCACGCGCGAGACGCGCAGCTGGCCTGCACCCGCGAAGATCGGATGGGTGCTGCCTGCGGAGGGCGGGACCCTAATTGCGGGCCTTGCGAACGGGCTATACGCCTTCGACCCGCTCGACGGTGCCTTCCGGCTGATCGCGTCCGTCGAACCCGACCGGCCGGGCAACCGGCTCAACGACGCGACCCTTGGTCCGGACGGAGCGATCTGGTTCGGGACCATGGATGATGCCGAGCAGGCCCCGAGCGGCCGTTTCTACCGCTTCGACGGATCGCTGTCCGAGTGCGGTATCGCGCCGATGACCATCACCAATGGTCCAGCCATCGCGCCGGACGGCGCCACTTTCTACGCGGTCGACACGCTCGCTGGCGAGATCCGCGCCTATCCGGTGCGCGGCCGGGGGGTGCTCGGTCCCGGACGGCCCTATATCCGGGTTGATCCGGCAGACGGTTATCCAGACGGCATCTGCTGCGATGCGGAAGGCGGTGTCTGGGTCGGCCTGTGGGGCGGGTGGTGCGCGCGGCGTTACGATACGCGCGGCGTGCTGACCGACGAAGTCCGGTTTCCGGTGGCGAATGTCACCAAGGTGGCGCTCGGCGGCCCCGATGGGCGTACCGCCTATGCGACGACGGCGCGCAAGGGTCTCGGTCCCGCTGACCTCGCCGCGCAGCCGCTGGCGGGCGACATATTCCGCTTCGAGGTCTAGATCGGTGCGCCGCCGGCTCGGGTTTTCTGCCCGCCCGCTGCCTGAAGTCGGGACCGCGACATACAGCCATCGCCGGCATGTGCGAATCTCCTCCGACCCGTCGTCGATCCGCCCGGTCCGCATGGTGGCGATGCGGAAGAAGCGCTTGAAAGTGACGCCGCCATTGCTCGGGATTGCTTCTTAATGGCCTTGTCCGCCCGCCTTGGGTGTCACCGGATTCGGTTTGAAATTTTCCGGAGGCCACCAATTTCCTTGGTAAGTTACAGTCAATTCTGCTTGCAAATATAGGCGATCGGGATAGGGTGGCGATCCGGAACAGAGCAATGCCAGTCGGCGGAGGCGAGGGGAGTTATCCAGTGACAAAAGCGCAGCGCCTGCGGTCGCGGGCCTGGTTCGACAATCCCGCGAACCCCGACATGACCGCGCTCTATCTCGGCTGGTATCTGAGCTACGGCCTGACCCGCGAGGAGCTGCAGTCGGGCAAGCCGATCATCGGCATCGCGCAGACCGGAAGCGATCTTGCCCCTTGCAATCGTCATCATGTCGAACTGGCGAAGCGCATCCGCGAAGGAATTCGCGAAGCGGGCGGCATCGCCATCGAATTCCCCGTCCATCCGATCCAGGAAACCGGCAAGCGCCCGACGGCAGGGCTCGACCGCAACCTTGCCTATCTGTCGCTCGTCGAGAGCCTCTACGGCTATCCGCTCGACGGTGTGGTGCTGACGATCGGCTGCGACAAGACGACGCCTGCGCTGCTGATGGCAGCGGCGACGGTCGATATTCCGGCGATTGCCTTCTCGGTCGGGCCGATGCTCAACGGCTGGCACCGCGGCCGCCGGACCGGCTCGGGAACGATCATCTGGGAAGCGCGCCAGCGCATGGCGGCCGGCGAAATCGATTATGCCGAGTTTCTCGACCTGGTCGCGAGCTCGGCCCCGTCGCCCGGCTATTGCAATACGATGGGCACCGCGACGACGATGAATTCGCTTGCCGAGGTGCTCGGCATGCAGCTTCCGGGCTCGGCCGCAATTCCGGCGCCCTACCGCGAACGTGGCCAGATGGCTTATCGCACCGGGCTTCGTATCGTCGACATGGTGCGTGAGGATTTGCGGCCATCGCAAATCCTCACGCGCGATGCCTTTCACAATGCGATCGTGGTGAACTCCGCGCTCGGTGGATCGAGCAACGCGCCGGTCCATCTTGCTGCGATTGCGCGGCACGCGGGCGTCGATTTGCCGCTCGCGGACTGGCAGCGCGTCGGCCTCGATGTGCCCCTGCTCGTCAATCTCCAGCCCGCCGGCGAATATCTCGGCGAGGATTTCCACCACGCGGGCGGTGTCCCGGCCGTGGTCGCGCAGCTGATGGGCGCTGGCCTCATTCGCGAAAATGCCTTGACCGCCAATGGCCGCACCATCGGCGACAATTGCCGCGGCGCCGAAATTATCTTGCCCGAGGTCATCCGGCCGTTCGGCGAGCCGCTGAAGGCGCGCGCAGGCTTCCTCGTCCTCACCGGCAATCTGTTCGATTCGGCGATCATGAAAACGAGCGTGATCTCGGAGGAATATCGCGAGCGCTATTTGTCCAACCCGGCCGATCCCGATGCGTTCGAGGGCCGCGCTTTCGTTTTCGACGGGCCTGAGGATTATCATGCGCGCATCGACGATCCGGCGCTCGACATTACGGCCGAAGATATATTGGTGATGCGGGGCGCGGGCCCGATCGGCTTTCCCGGCGCGGCCGAAGTCGTGAACATGCAGCCACCTGCGCGGCTCATTCGCGCAGGTGTGCGCTCGATGCCCTGCATTGGCGACGGGCGGCAGTCGGGGACGTCGGGCTCGCCCTCGATCCTGAACGCCTCGCCCGAAGCAGCGGCTGGCGGCAATCTGGCGCTGCTGCGCACCGGCGACCGGCTGCGGATCGATCTCGCCAAGGGGCGCGTCGACCTCCTGCTTCCCGTCGAAGACATCGCCATGAGGCGCGCGGAGCTCGATGCGGGAACGGGATATCGCTATCCGCCTTCGCAAACGCCCTGGCAGGCGCTTCAGCGCGCGTCGGTCGGGCATCTGAGCGAAGGCGCCATATTGGAAGGGACCGAGGCCTTCCAGCGCATCAGCACCACCTTCGGTGTCCCGCGGGACAATCATTGATGGCGATCCGGATCGCCCTCGTCGGTCTCGGGAAGATCAGCGTCGACCAGCATGTGCCCGCGATCGCGAGCGACGCGGCGTATCAGCTGGTCGCGGGCGTCTCGCCGCGCAGCCGCATCGAAGGACTCGCTTGCTACTCCGATCTTGGCTCGCTCTTCGCGGCCACGGAGCTCGACGCCGTCGCGATCAATTCGCCGCCGCAGGCGCGGTTTGCCCTCGCGCGCGAAGCGCTCAATGCCGGAAAGCATGTGCTTCTCGAAAAGCCGCCGGCAGCGACCCTCTCGGAGCTTGCAGACCTTGAACGTATCGCGCGCGCGCAAGGGCTTACGCTCTACACGGGCTGGCATTCGCAGCATGCACCGGGGGTCGCGCCTTCGCGTGAATGGCTAGTGGGGAAGTCGGTACGTGCCGTGGATCTCTCATGGTGCGAAAATGTTCGCGAATGGCATCCCGGGCAGCGGTGGATTTGGGAGCCCGGCGGCCTCGGCGTGTTCGATCCGGGCATCAACGCCTTTTCGATCCTCACCCGCATCCTTCCGGAGCCGCTCGTTCTCACCGCCGCGCGCCTCGACGTCCCGGCCAATTGTGCGACGCCGGTTGCCGCCGAACTCGAAGGATCGGTGGGCGAGGCGGGGCAGTTTCAGGGGCATCTCGACTTCCTGCAGACCGGCCGCCAGACCTGGACGATCAACGTGGATACCGATGCGGGCCGCCTGTCGCTTGCCATGGGCGGGGCGGAATTGTGCATCGCCGGCGAGCGCCGGGACGTCGGCCCGAGCCGCGAATATCCATCGATCTATCGCCGCTTCGCGGCCCTGGTGCACAGCGCCGAATGCGAAGTCGATGCGGCGCCCCTCGCGCTTGCGGCCGACGCCTTCCTCATCGGCCGGCAGCGGCGGGTTGCCGAATTCGTCGAATGACGCGGGCGGTAGGACCGGAACGAAATGGTGAAGCGGGCGAAGGCCATTTGGCTCAATGGCAGGCCGCGCCCGGCAAGGAGTGGAACATGACGATTTTTGCTGGCCGTTTCGCGGGACGTACCGCGGTTATCACCGGGGGCGCCTCAGGGCTTGGACTCGACGTCGCGCGGCGCCTGGTTGCCGAGGGCGGCGCGGTCATCTTGTGGGACTTTGACGAAGCCGCGCTGGCGAAGGCGAAGGCCGAGGTTGGCGCGATCGCTACCGCGGTCGTTGACGTCGCCTCCTGGCCCGACGTCGAGGCCGCCGCCGCCGCCGCGAAAGCGGCTGCGCCGGCGATCGACATTCTGGTGAACTCGGCCGGGATTACCGGCCCGACGACCCCGGTCGCGGACTTTCCGCTCGAAGGCTGGCACAAGGTGATCGACGTCAATCTTTCGGGCACCTTTCATTGTTGCCGGGCCCTTGCCGGGGCGATGGCCGCCTCGGGCTATGGCCGCATCGTCAATGTCGCCTCGGTTGCCGGAAAGGAAGGCAATCCCAATGCCTCGGCCTATTCCGCTTCCAAGGCGGGCGTGCTCGCTCTGACCAAGTCCCTCGGCAAGGAGCTCGCGACGAGCGGGGTGCTGGTGAATGCCGTGACGCCCGCCGTCTTCGACAGCCCGCTTCTTGCCCAGATGCCCCAGAGCCAGGTCGATTTCATGCGCTCGCGAATTCCGATGGGACGGCTTGGCCGGACCGAGGAAACGACCGCGATGATCTGTTTCCTGCTTTCCGAGGAATGCAGCTTCTCGACCGCGGCGACCTTCGACACCTCGGGCGGCCGCACGACCTATTAGTCCGGGTCGCCCAAAGCCGCTTGACAGAGAGAGCGGCAAAGTCAAAAACAGTCAGATAAGCCTGTTAGTTGTCAGGCATCGGGAGATGACAATTGTCTCAGCATAGAAGCGCGACCGCGCCGACCTGGGGACTCGCCGCAATGCGACGTTTGCCGTTCGCCGTCGTTCCGGCGGGCGCGCGCCAGTGAGGGCGGCAACGCCGCAGCGACAGGCGAACGCCGCAAAGCGACTGGGGCTGGGCCGCGTCATCGCTTATGGCGCCGGGGACTTCGCCTTCAACCTGAGCTTCACCTTCGCGTCGCTCTTCCTTCTCTATTTCTATACCGACGTGCTCGAGATCCCGGCGGGAACGGCCGGGCTCATCATCATGGTCGCGCTGATCTGGGAAGGGATTACCGATCCCGTCATCGGGATGATCGCGAACCGCACGCGCTCGCGCTGGGGCCGCTACCGCCCCTATCTCCTGTTCGGATCGGTGCCCCTCGCGGTCTCGGTCGCGGCGATGTTTCTGCCGCTCGGGCTGACAGGCGGGGCACTTGTCGCTTATTGTTTCGCGACGCATCTCGTCTACCGCACGGTCTTCACCTTCGTGAACATCCCCTACATCGCGCTCTCGGCGCAGATGACGCAGGACAGCGACACGCGCGGTCAACTCGCTGCCGCCCGCATGCTTTTCGCGATCAGCTGCGGGCTCCTGCTCGCCTCGCTGACGCTGCCCTTGGCGAAGGCGCTGGGCGGCGGTCAAACCGGCTTCTTTCTCGTCAGCATATTCTATTCGGCGCTTGCCGCGGCGATCTTGCTGCTGACCTTCGCGACCACCAGCGAGGAGGTCACCGAAGCGACAGCGGATCACCCGAGCCTCGGCGATATGATCGCGACGTTGCGCGTCAACCGGGCCTTCCTTCTCCTGTTCGCGGCGACCGCGGCGGGTGCGACGGGCTACACCATGTCGGGCAAAGCGCTCATCTATTATCTCAAATATTGGGTCGGTTCCGAGGAATTCGTCACCTTGGGGCTCGTTGTGACTCTCGGTGCGTCGGCGCTCGCGATGATACCCTGGATGATCGTGGCGCGGCGGCGCAATAAGCGGTTCGTCTGGCTTGCCGGCGCCGGGCTCAACATGCTCGCCTATCTCTTCATTCTCGCGCTTGCGCCTCGCGGCGGCGCGGCGCTCTGGTTTCCACTCGTCCTGATCGGGATCGGCAATTCGGCCTTCATCCTCACCTTCTGGTCGATGCTTCCGGATACCGTCGAATATGGCGAATGGAAGACGGGGACCCGCGCCGAGGGCGCCATCTTCGGCCTCATCGCCTTCTCGCAGAAAGTGGCGCTCGGGATCGGGACCGGCCTCATCGGGCTGATCATGGGTTGGATCGGATATGTTCCCAATCAGCCCCAGACGCCCGGGACGCTGCATGGCATCGTGCTGCTCTATGGCGCAGGACCGCTGCTCCTGTTCGCCGCCAGTGTTGCCGTGATCTGGTTCTATCCGCTCTCGGGCGATACCCACCGCCGTATGGTGCGCATCATCGACCGGCGCCGCGCCCGTGCCGCGGCCGCGGCGGAGGCAGCCGAATGAGCCGGCGTCTTCCATCGTTGCGGCGCACGACCGTCTCCGCCGGTTTCGCGCTAGCGTTCGGCGCCCTCGCTGCGACTCCCGCGGGCGCTGCGACCAGTGCGGTCCTTGATTGTCCGCTCGCGCGCACGCCTTATTCGGCCGATACACCGATCATCGACCTTCTTATCGACAAGCGGGCGAAGGCGATGGTCGACGCGACGGGGCTCCTGGCCAAGGCGCCGCCCGTCGCGCTGCGCACCACGCCGCCCAGCTTTGCCTCGATCCTGTCTCTCCGGGTCGCCACGCGCACGCTCGCGCTCGATGCCGCCGTGATAGCCGATCTGGAAAAGCGACTGGCCGCGCTTCCCATCCGGCCCGAAGACAGCGCCGCACGCTGCGCGCGCTACGAGGCGGATGCCCGCCAGCCGCTCGCTGTCCCCGCGGGGCGGCCCGCCTTGCTGATCTTCGACCGGAGCAACGGCTTTCGCGACGGTCCCTCGGTCGAGGCGGCGACAGAAGCCCTTCGCGCGATCGGCGAGCGGGGGGGGTGGAGCTTCGTCTTCTCAAGCAGCGCCGGTGATTTCACGCCGCGCAATCTGAAGCGCTTTCGCGCCGTGCTCTGGAACAATGTCAGCGGCGACATGCTCACCATGGGCCAGCGCTCCGCGCTCCGCCGCTATATCGAGCGCGGCGGCGGCTTCGCGGCCATTCATGGTTCGGGAGGCGATCCGCTCTACCTCTGGGACTGGTATGTCGACGAGTTGATCGGCGCGCGCTTCATCGGGCATCCCGATGCGCATCAGAAAGGCCGGGTCCTTGTCGAGAACCCCGACGATCCGTTGACTGCTGGCATTGCCCATGACTGGGCACCCGTCGAGGAGTGGTACAGCTTCGCAAAGAGCCCGCGCGGATCCCGCACACGTGTCCTGCTCAGTCTCGACGAGACCAGCTACAAGCCGACGGCGAGCGGACGCGATCTCAGCATGGGGGATCATCCCATTGCGTGGATCCGCTGCGTCGGGCGCGGGCGCTCTTTCTATTCCGCGATCGGTCATCGGCCCGAAAATTATCGCGATCCCAACAATGTGCGGATTATCGAACAGGGCATTGCCTGGTCGATGGGTCTTTCCCCTTCGGGCTGCCGCCGCGACGGCTCGATGTCCGCTTCTCTGCCCGGAACCAAATAGTGACCCCTCCATCGATTCCCTGGCGGCCGCTCTCGCAGCCGCGTTTTCTGATCGGCATCTGCCATTTTCCCGAACAGGAGCCGCGCGAGCATCTGGCGTCCGACGCCGCGCTGATGGCCGAAGCGGGGATCGAGACGGTCCGCATGGGCGAATTCGCCTGGAGCGTCCTCGAACCGGAAGAAGGCCGCTATGACTTCAGCCTGTTCGACGAGGCGATCGCGGAACTGGCCGGGCAGGGGATCGACACGATCTTCTGTACGCCGACGGCGACTCCGCCGCGCTGGCTGACCCATCGCCATCCCGACATGCTGCGCGTCGACCAGAATGGTGTCGCGCAGCGCCATGGATCGCGCCAGCATGTCGACATCACGCATCCGCTGTTTCGCGAGCATAGCCGGCGGATCACTCGTGCGCTTGCCGATCATTATCGTAGCAATCCGCACGTCATCGGCTGGCAGACGGACAATGAGCTCAACACCCATTTTTCCGAAAGCCATTCGGCTGTGGCGCAGGACGCATTCCGCGGATGGCTCGTCGCCCGCTACGGCAATATCGACGCGCTGAACGCCGCGTGGGGGACGGTGTTCTGGAACCGGCAATATGATGATTTCGCGCAAGTCGAGACACCGGTAACGAACCGGCCGGCTTCGGCCGATCCGTCGCATCTTCTCGATTACCGGCGCTTTCTGGCCGACATGACCCGGGACTTCCAGTCCGAGCAGGTTGCGATCCTGCGTGCGGCGAACCCGGCCTGGTTCGTCTTTCACAATATCGGGCGCCTCAACGACATCGACCTGCGCGACTTCGGCACCGGCCTCGATTTTCTGGGCACCGACCTTTACCCGGGACTGCGCGACGAGTTCATGAAAGTGGGTCTCGGCTATGCCCAGGCGATGCAGCTTGACAGCTTCCGGGGCTGGGCGGGCAACTTCATCGTTCCCGAACTGCAACTCGGTGCCGGCGCGCACCCCGCCTTTGCGATACCGGCCCCCGAACCCGGAGAACTTGGCCGCTTTGCTTTCTCATCGGTCGCGCGCGGCGCCGACGGCCTGATCTGGTTCCGCTGGACGAGCGCCCGATATGGCGCCGAAGCCTATTGGATGGGAGCGCTCGATCATGACCGGGTGCCGCGCCGCCGTTACGCCGAGCTCAAGCAGACGATTTCCGAGCTCAAGGCGGTACGCGACGAAGTGCTCGGGACGAGCGTCGATATCGACGTCGCGATTCTCGGCGCCGACTGGACCAATGAGATCGCGCAGGCCACCTTCTCGCTTGGTCTTCCGAGCCTCGCCGAGCTGGCCTTGCCGCTTCATCATCACTGCTACCTGAGAAATATTCGATGCGGCTTCGCCGCGCCCGGCGACGACCTGTCGAGGGTCAAGATCGCCTTTGTGCCGCACCTTGCGCTGTGGGACGATCGATGGACCGCGCCGCTCTCGCGCTTTGTCGGCGCCGGCGGGATTTTGGTGATCGGCGCGCGCACCGCGACCCGCACCGCGAACAATCATGTGGCGACCGAAACGCCGCCCGGACCGCTCGCGGAACTGTGCGGCGTCAGGGTCTCCGAGTTCGGCCGGCTCCCCGCGCTTGGCGCGTCGTCGATACTCTCGGGGGCCGTCTTCCAGGTCGAGAATGTCAAGAGCGGCCGCATGGCGGAATCGGCACGGCGCGAACAATTTGTCGACTTCGGCGGCGAGCCGGTCCAGGCCGCGCACGGTTACGAGATATTGGAGCCCGCCGAAGGGGTGGAAGTTCTGGCGCGCTGGAATGCCCGCTTCCTCGCCGGCGAACCCGCGGTGACCCGCCGGCGGCTAGGCGCCGGGTCGGTCATCTATGTCGGAACCTATCTCACGCATCCGCTCGTCGCGCGGCTCTTTGAACCGCTGTTTGCCGAAACGGGCGTGCGGCCGCCGATGGCACTGCCCGCCGGGGTCGAACTGACGACGCGAAGCGGCCCCGAGACCATCCTGACTTTTCTTCAGAATACCACCGATGAGGCGAGGACGGTGGAAACCCCCGTTGGGGCGATCGATCTGCCACCCTTCGGATCAACGATTTTGCGGGCCCGCGCCGGGCATGCGCGCAAGTAGCGCGCCAGCGCGGCTGGCCGAGCGGACGGAGCTGCGAGCGACGATGTAATTGTTTCCGTGTCCTCTTGCCGGTCAAACCTGGCGGCATCTCCCGGATGACAGGGGAGATGCCGCGCTTCTTTGTCGGACGAAGCGGACGAAGGCGCCTATTTCCCGGCGCCGAGATATCTTACGATCGCCGCGCGATCCTCGGGCTTGGTGACCGAGATGACCATCTTGGTTCCCGGGATCATCTTGGTGGGGGCGGCAATATATTTGTCGAGCGTAGCGGCATTCCAGACCGTCTTCGATGCCTTCATGGCCGATGAATAAGCATAGGTCGCGCTTCCCGCCTTGCGTCCCATCACCGCCGTCAGGTCGGGACCAATCTTGCCGCCCTTGCCATTGCGGGTGTGGCACATGGCGCAGCGCTGCTGAAACAGCGTCGCGCCGCGCGCCGCGTCGGCCTGGGGTGCCGCCTGGACCGGAACCGACATCTGGCTCGCCATCCCGGCGGTAAGGCAAAGGGCGATGGCAGGAAGAATGAGGCGTTTCATATGTCTCTCCGGTCGCATGAACTTGCAGTCATCTTTGACTGTAACAAGATTTCCCGAACCTGAACAGGGCGAGGCTGTCGTGGCTAATCGCCGTTAGGCGGTCCGCAGGGGGCGGTAGCCCTTGCCGCCGACGGCGTGAGGCATCCGCTTCGCTCAGCGCTTGCGAACGTCCGCCGGTAGGCCCTTGCGCGCGATCTTGCCAAGAAAGGCGGCGCTCGGTTTCGGCGTGCGCTTGAACGTCTTGCGATCGACCGAAACGAGGCCGAACTTCGGCGTATAGCCATAAAACCATTCATAATTGTCGAGCAGCGACCAGTGAAGATAGCCGCGCACGTCGATGCCGTCGCGCAGGCAGTCGAACACGCCCTTGAGCGCATTTTCGATCATATAGACGCGGCGGCTGTCGTCCTCGGTCGAGCAGCCATGCTCGGTGACGATGATCGGCTTCTTGGTACGGCTCGCGACCATCCGGATCACATTGCCGAGCGTCTCGGGTGCCAGCGGATAGCCATTTTGCGTCAGTTCGACATTCTCGGGCGAGGGCAGGTCGGCATTCGGACCGACCAGATTATAGGTGTAATTCTGCACGCCGACGAAGTCATAGTCCGCGGCGAGCCAGGGATAGACATAATCCGCCCGCTTGCGCTCGACGCCGCTTGCGCCGCTCGGTGGCGCGCGGTCGTCGGGAAGCGACAGCGTGAAGCCGACTTCGATCCTGCCGCCCGAAGCCTGGCGAATCGCCTCGCGCGCGCGATTGTGCGCCTCGATCATGACCGGCTGCTGGACCTTCCAGTCGGACAGCGTGGGAGACGCGAAGATGTCCGACCCTTCGGCCTTTGCCGCCGCCTTGTTGGCTGCATCGAACGCGGCGCGCAGGCGCGGATAGGTCGGCGACCAGGCGAGCTGCGCCCAGAGATTGGGTTCGTTCTGGGTAATGGCGATATCGAACAGGTCCCCGAGTTGCTCGGTGACGAAACGGCAGTAGCGCACGAACGGCTCGACCCCCGCCGGGGAAGTGAAGCCGCCGGCCGACGCGAACCAGCGCGGCACGGTGAAATGATTGTAGACCACGACCGGTGTCATGCCGTGCTTGCGGATCGCCTCGAGGACCCTGCGATAATAGCCGATCGCGGCGAGCGAATATTGGCCGGGCTCGGGCTCGACCCGCGCCCATTCGATCGAGAAGCGGTGGGTGTTGTAGCCGAGCGATGCGGCGAGCGCGACATCCTCGCCATAGCGATGATAGCTATCTGCAGCATCGCCCGACACCTCCTTGAACAGGGTCGGCTTCAGATGCTCGAGAAGCCAGATGTCGCTGCCGACATTATTGCCCTCGATCTGGTAGGCCGCGCCCGCCGTGCCCCAGAGAAAGGCGGGCCGACCGCGCGGTGCGGGCGTTTTCGCTTTGGCGGCATGCGCTACCGCGAGCGTTGCAGCCGAAGCGCCGAGCAGCATGGTGCGGCGGTCAAGATTTTCAGTCATTCCAGCTTCCTCTCATGCCTCGCGCGAGGCGATTTGTTGCGCCCTATCCAGCAAGGATATTATAGTCAATTGTGACTGTAAGTTGAGCCCGCCTCGTCTCTCATCGCTTGCCCGGTGGAAGCGCTGCTCCCGCTTGCGCCATCCTGTCCCGCCGCGATCGCCTCGATCGCCGCCGCACGCGGAACGGCGGCGTCCTTCGGGCCCGTGTCCATAAGGTCGATCAGCCGGGGATGTGCCGGATCGAAGCGCGGCCAGGCGGGGCGCGAACCGCCGTTGGGATTCCCCGTCTTCGCGAAACCCGTCCAATAGCCGCTGATCGTACGTGCCTGCGCGGCGTCGTTCGCATCGGTGGCCCAGGCCGATGCGCCAAGGGTCTGGAAAACAAATTCGCGGTCCGATGCGTGGACTGCGCCCTTGAACATGGCCTGCGCCGCCTTGGGCACGATCGAGAATTGATAGGCGAAGGTCGGGTTGCCTTGTCGCGCATGGAGGCGGGCCAGCGCCACAGCCGGCTCGACGAACAGCATGTCGCTGAAGAAATTGAGATTATAGCTGTCCTTGTCGGGATAGGCCGCCTCGGCCCGCGCGGGCAAATCGCCCGGTATCGCCGAGCCCAACGGATTCTTGCCGGACAGCGCGGCCGCCGGGATCGGGAATTCGAGGCTGTTCCAGCCGACGATATAGGGGATGCGCGCCTGCTCGCCGCGGCGGAAAGACTCGATCGGCGCGCGGGACAATATTTTCCCGTCGATCATCGGTCCGCCGCCGGTGAATATCTGCGGATCGCCCGCCTTCAGGATCGTCTCGGCGGTGAGGGCGCGCAGCACCTCGCCCGTCGCGTTCGGCGCGCCGGCAGACGCCGCGAAAGTCGCGCCGGCGGTCTCGGCCTCGCCGAGCGAAAGGAATTTCTCGCGGCCAAGGCCCGACTGGGCGATCGCATGGTCGAAAAGCCCGCGTGCCGTCGGCGAGGTCATGAGCGCATTGACCGCCGCGCCGCCGGCCGATTCGCCGAAAATCGTCACCTGTTCCGGATCGCCGCCGAAACCCGTAATATTGGCGCGAACCCATTTAAGCGCCGCGATCATGTCCATCAGCCCGTAATTGCCGACCGCCTCCCCACCGGCTTCGGCGCTGAGAGCCGGATGGGCAAAAAATCCGAAGCGCCCGAGGCGATAGTTGAGCGTCACCACGACGACGCCCTGCTTGGCCAGCGCCGACCCATCGTACAGGGCCGCCGTTCCGGAGCCGTTGACATAGCCGCCGCCATGGATCCAGACCATGACGGGGGCCTTCTTCGCCGCGGCGGGCGCGAAGATGTTGAGCGTAAGGCAATCCTCGCTCATCGGGAGCGGACCGACGCCATTGTCCTTTGCTTGATAGATTTGCTGGCAGATCGCGCCATATTTGTCAGCGGCCCGCGTTCCGCTCCAGCGCTCGGCCTTGTGCGGCGCTTTCCAGCGCAGCGGACCCACGGGCGGGGCGGCGTAGGGAATGCCCTTGAAGCTGATCGTGGCGCCGTCGGCGGTACCCGACACGCGGCCGCTTTCCGTCGCGACGGCGGGCGGTGCGGACTGCGCCGACGCGTGGCCCGGGAAGAGGAGGGTGAGGGCGAGAAGCGAGGCGCACATGGTTCGCATCGGTCTGTCTCCTAACGGCCGCCCGCGGCGAGCGAAGCGCTCGCCTGCAGGCCGTCGAGCTTCGCCGAGGTCGCGACCCGGACATCATAGGTTCCGGCCGCGCGCCGCCAGCCTCCATCTTGATAGGAGGAAAGGATCCAGGGATCTGCCTTGACCGTTACCCGGCGGCTCTCGCCGGGCTTCAACGTGACCCGTTCCCACCCGGCAAGCCGGTGCGTGCGCCCCGGGGGGGCGACATAGAGCTGCGGAACATCGGTACCCTCGCGCTTCCCGACGTTGGTCACGGTAAAGCTGACCGAAAGCTGCTTGCCGCCCGTCACTCTGAGATCCTTATGCTCGAACTTGGTGTAGCTCAGGCCGAACCCGAACGGGAAAAGCGGTTCGGCGCGCGTCCGTTCGAACCAGCGATATCCGACATCGCTGCCTTCATGATAATCGACCGCGAATGGCGCGGGCGGGGGAGAGAAGAGGGTCGCCTTCGGATCATATCCGTCGAGCTTGGCGCGCGGCAGCTGGGCGACCGACTGCGGGAAGCTGATCGGCAGCCGGCCCGATGGCGATACTTTCCCGCTGAGGATCGCGGCAATCGCCTCGCCGCCGCGCTGTCCCGGATACCACGCCTGCAGAACGGCGTTGACCGAGCCCAGCCAGGGCATGGCCACGGGATTGCCCGTCTCGAGAACGACGGCCGTTCGCGGATTGGCGGCCGCGACCGCGGCGATCAGCGCGTCCTGGCCGCGCGGCAGCGACAGATCCGCCGAATCGAAATTCTCGGTTTCCTGCTTGAGCGCGAAGACGATGGCGACGTCGGCCTTGCCTGCGGCCGCCGCCGCGCGCGCCGGGTCGGTTCCGTCGTCGAAGGCGATCTCGAGATCGGGACGAAGCGCCTTCAGCGCGGCAAGCGGCGAGGATGGCACGAAGGCCCATTTTCCAAGCGACGCCATGCCGATCCGATTCTCCTCGTTGACGATGCCGCCATAGGGATTCACCATCGACCCGCCGCCGCCCACCAGCACGCCGATGTCGGCAAATCCGCCGATGACGACGATGCGGCGCACGCCCTCGAGCGGAAGCGCGCCCTCATTTTTCAGCAGCACGGCGCCCGCCTCGGCCTGGGCCTGCGCGACCGCCAGATGCGCGTCGCGATCGATCGGCCGGCCGGCACGCGCGGGATTGTCGATCGCGCCCGCGGCAATCATCGAGCGAACGATCCGAAACGCCATGTCGCGGATACGCGCGCGCGGCACCGTGCCGCTTTTGACCGCGTCGGCGAGGCCCGCGAACAGATCCTTGCCCTGCGGCGATTGCTGATCGAGGCCCGCTGCCACGGCCTTTTGCATGTCGTGAACGCCGCCCCAGTCGGACATGACCCAGCCGCGAAAGCCCCAGTCCTTCTTGAGCACCTTGTTCAGCAGCCAGTCGCTTTCGCAGGCATGGTCGCCGTTGACGCGATTGTAGGAGCACATCACCGAGCCGGGCTTGCCCGTCGCCAAAGCGATTTCGAAGGCGAGAAGATCGGATTCGCGCGCGCCGGCCTCGGAAATGCGCGCGTCGAGCACGCCGCGTCCGCTTTCCTGGTCGTTGAGGGCATAATGTTTGAGCGTCGACACGACTTTCGCGCTTTGGATACCCGCGACCGTCGCACCCGCGATCCGTCCCGCGAGCAGCGGATCCTCGCCGGCATATTCGAAATTGCGGCCGCCGCGGGGATCGCGCGACAGATTGACCCCGCCCGCCAGCATGACGTTGAACCCCTTGGCGTGGGCTTCCTCGCCGATCACCGCGCCGACACGCCGCGCGAGCGCCGGGTCGAAGCTCGCCGCCCAGGCGATGCTCGAGGGAAAATTGGTCGCCTGATCGTCGATGCCCCGGATCCAGCCCTTCATGTTGGCGACGCCGATCGGCCCGTCGGATTCCTGCACGGCCGGCCATTTGAGCCGCGCGATGGGGGGGACATAGCCCGCCGAGCTGATCGCGCCGGCGGGGGGCGGGGTACGCATGCCTTCCGGGAAGCTGTTGGCGCCGGGGGCAAATTGATAGGAGGTCGCCGCGACCGGGCGGAGAAGCTGCAACTGCTCTTCGAGCGTCATGGCGTCGACCAGTCGCGCGGCCCGGCGATCGGCCTCCGCGTCGCTCACCGCCTGAGCCGGGGCGGCTGCCTTGTCCCCGGCCAGGCTCGCGACGGGCAGAATGGCAAAGCTCAGCGCCAATGAGGTCGCGGACATCCAGCGTAGCATATATTTCTCTCCCTCGTGCCGGCGCCTCGATCCGGCCTGCCGCGCGATTCAAACTTATGGGCAAGTCTGACTGTTTTAGCGCATTTGCGCAAGAGCCATCGTCGCATCATGTCGTCGCTGTCTTGCTTCCAACAAACAGTCAAAATTGCTTGTTAGTTGAAGTTCGCCCGCCTAGCGTGGTTGTCGGACAGATCGGGGAAATAGGAAGACACATGGATTCGGAAGACATTGGGGTGACGGTCGCGGCAGCAGATCCGCAAGCGCGGCGGCCGGCGGGGGATGATCGGGACGAGGAGATGGATGACGCGCGCCGCGCCGCCGAACGTCTCGTCTCCCAAATGACCCTCGACGAGAAAATGGGCTTCGTCATCAGCTATTTCCCGCTCATCTCGCGGCGCGCCAAAGAATATGAGATGATCCCCTCGTCCGGCTTTACACCGGGGTTGCCGCGTCTCGGCATTCCGGCGCTGACGATCACCGACGCGAGCCTCGGTGTCGCCAACACGTTGAACGCGCGGGTCGGCGATACCGCCACGGCGCTGCCTGCGGCGCTGGCGACGGGGGCGACTTTCGATGTCGGGCTTGCTCGCTCCGGGGGCGCCATGATCGGCAGCGAAGCGCGCGCCAAGGGCTTCAACGTCATGCTCGCTGGCGGGATCAACCTGACCCGCGACCCCTGGTGCGGCCGCAATTTCGAATATGTCGGCGAGGATCCGCTACTGAGCGGCCGCCTCGGCGGGGCGGCGGTCGCGGGCGTCCAGTCCAATCATATTGCCGCGACGGTCAAGCATTTCGTGCTGAACGCGCAGGAAACCGGCCGCATGATACTCGATGCCCGCATCGACGCCACCGACCTTCGCGAGAGCGATCTCCTGGCCTTCGAGATAGCGATCGAGATAGGCAAGCCGGCCTCGGTGATGACCGGATACAACAAGATCAACGGCGACTATGCCGGCGAGCATGGGGTGCTGATCAACGAGATCCTCAAGGGCGACTGGGGCTATCCCGGCTGGGTCATGTCCGACTGGGGTGCCGTCCACTCGACCGAGAAAGCCGCGCTCGCCGGCCTCGACCAGGAATCGGGCATCGAACTCGACTGGACACTCAATGGCGCGATCTTCTTCACAGACCGCCTGAAAGATGCGCTCGCGGCGGGGCGCGTCCCCGAGGCGCGGCTCGACGACATGGTGGCGCGCATCCTGACCGGGCTGATCAAGGTGGGCGCGCTTGATTTTCCCCTCGCCGAGGCGCCGCAGCCTTTGCCTCTCGAGGCGAACGCCGCGGTGGCGCAGGCGGTTGCCGAAGCGGGCACGGTCCTGCTTCGGAACGAAGGGGGGGTGCTGCCCCTCGCCGGCGACATCGCCCGGATCGCCGTGATCGGCGGCAATGCCGACGTCGGCGTGCTCTCGGGCGGCGGCTCGTCGCAGGTGCGTTCACACGGCGGTGCGCCGATCGAGAAATCGCTCGAAACGGGCGATGCGGCCTGGTTCTGCCGCGAAACCTATCATGCTTCGTCGCCGCTACTCGCGCTCCGTGAGCGCTTGCCGGGTGCCGACATCCGGTTCGACGATGGATCCGATCGCGAAGCGGCCGCACGTCTGGCAGCCGCTAGCGATGTAGCGGTGATTTTCGCGGTCCAATGGCAGACCGAAGCCGTCGACGCGCTGACTCTCGCGCTTCCCGGTGAACAGGATGCCCTGATCGAGGCCGTGGCCGCCGCCAATCCGAAGACGGTCGTCGTCCTCGAGACCGGCGGGCCGATCCTGATGCCATGGCTCGAGAGGGTGGCGGCGATTCTCGAAGCCTGGTATCCCGGACAGCGCGGCGGCGAGGCCATCGCGCGGCTGCTCCTTGGCGACGCCAATCCATCGGGGCGGTTGCCGATCACCTTCCCCGCGACCGACGATCAGGCGCCTCGGCCGAAGCCGGCGGGGCTCGCCGAGCTTCGCGCGCGCGACGCGGCGCTGGCGGCGGGACAGGAGGGGGTTCGCATCGCTCCATTCCCGGCCGACTATGTCGAAGGGGCGAATGCCGGATACCGCTGGTATGAGATGGCGGGCCGAAGTCCCCTGTTTCCGTTCGGCTTCGGCCTTAGCTATACAAGCTTCGAACATGCCGGGCTGGCGATCGCGCCGGGCGACAAACCGCAGGTCCTGCTCGATGTCACCAACATCGGTGCGCGCGGCGGCGCCGATGTTCCGCAAGTCTATGTCCGCGCGCCGGATCGCAACGGAACCGAAACCTGGCGGCTCGCCGGTTTCGCGCGGGTCGAACTGGCGCCCGGCGAATCCCGCCGCGTGGCGATCGAGCTCGATCCGCGCACCTATTCGAATTGGGATGACCAAGCAGGGGAATGGCGCCACACCGCGACCAGCCCGCCGCTCGCGGTCGGCCGATCGGCGACCGATTTCACCTTGCGCGGAATTTTGCCGCCCGGCTGACGGCCCGCGAACAAGAAACCGCCCGGCTGCACGCAGCCGGGCGGTTTTTGTTTCAGCGGCGCGGAAGCGCCTCGCCGCTTATTTGACGTCCTTGAGGGCCTCGTCGAGCGCGACGAGCTTGTCCTCGGGAATGGCGCCGGTCGCCTCGGAAATCTGCTTCGCGCTCATGCCCTTGATCATCTCCCAGGCAGGATGCTTGTCGAGATCGGGGAAGACCTTGAGCGTGGCGTCCTTGGCCGCGGGATTGGCCATCAGGTTCTCGAGGGTCGTCTCGCGCGAAAATGGCTGGGCCGCGCCGGCTGCCGCGGGCGCCGCGGCGGCCGGTGCGGGTGCGGGAGCGGTCGTGGCCGGCTCGGCAAAGGCTGGCGTGCTCGCGAGGAGCAGCGCGGCGGCGGCTGCAATCTTCAATGTCATATCCTCATCCTTCAACTGACCGCAAACGATGCGCGGTTGCAAGGAGCTTGCCGGAGAGGATGCTTACAGTCAATCCTGCTTGTTAGTATGAGCGGCAGGCGGATGGGCTTTAATGACAAGCCGTGGCGCGCTACTTCTTCTTCGCCTTGTCGCCGCGCAGGAGGCCCGCTTCCATGCCCGCGCGGAGCAACTCCTGAAACAGCTGGATCGGTTCGCGGCCGCTCTTGGCCGCGGGCGCAATCACTTGCGAAATGGCGAGGCCACGGGCGACGCCGACGACGAGCTGGAGCAGCGGTATCGAAACGCCGCTCGGGAACTCGCTCTGCAATGCGGTAACGGCCGCCTTGTCGATCTTTGCCTGGACCGGCTTGAGCTTCTTGGCGAGCACGGGGTCGCTGCGCGATCCCTGGAAGATTTCGAGTACCGCTACACCCTCCGGGCGGCTCTGCAGTTTCCACACCGCCATCGGATAGGCGAGCAGGCGTTCGCGCGGATCGTCGAGACCCTTGAGCAATTTGCCATATTGTCTGACTTCATCGTCGAACACGGCCTCGACCACGAAGGTCATCAGGTCGGCCTTGGAAGGAAATTGGTGCAGCATCGCGCCGCGGCTGACACCTGCCTCCTCGGCAACCAGGATGGTGGTCGTCGTTCCATAACCATGTTCGAAAAGGCATTTTACCGCCGCGTCGAGAAGAACCTGGCGCGTCGCCGCACTGCGTTCGGCCTGGGTTTTGCGGGGCTGCTTCGTTTGCGCCGCCTCGCGCTCCACCGGTGCTGACTTTGTGGCCATCAGAGAAAAGTCTCCTGAAACTGCTTGGCTGCGAATGATTGCGGCGCAGAGTTGAACGATCAGCACTCAAGTTTCAAGCGAAGTTGCACCGGGTCCGCCTGTTCGCGCATTCGGCGTTGCCGTGCTGGCGCTCCCGAAATGCCGGATTTGCGGGGCTCCCGGCCTATGGATCGTCGAAAAGCGGCGGCGCTTCCGGATTGCTGCGACTTTAAAAGCAAAACTGACTGTTTGATCTTGATCGGGATGCCGCTGCCGTGCGACTGCGTCCTCGGAACGAAATTCGGGAGGTTCGCCATGGCAGGGTTTATCGCAATGGGTCGCGCGGTCGCGGCGGCCGCCATTCCCTTGCTGATCGGGGCGGCATCTCCAGCCGCCGCGCAGCTCCAGGACCAGGTGGCGCCTCCCGTGATGCCCGGCGAGATGACGCTGGACGCCGCCCTGCCGGCGGGCGCGGCAGCGACCGAGAACTGGGCGAAGTCGAATTCGGCCTATCTTGCTCACAATGTGTCGCGGCCGACGCTAACGCCCTTCTTCCCGCCGGAAGGCAAGGCCAATGGCACCGCGGTGGTCATCGCGCCCGGGGGCGGGTTCATGATGCTCTCGATGACCAGCGAAGGCTTCGACGTCGGGCGTTGGCTCGCTTCGCAGGGGGTGACCGCCTTCGTGCTCAAATATCGCGTCACGCCGACCCCGGCCGATCTGCCGGGAACCATGGCTGCGATGCGGCAGAAGCTGTTCAGCGGCGACGAGGCCGCGCGCGCCGAGGTGTTCAAGCAAGGATTGCGGCTTGCGACCGACGATGCGAAGCAGGCGCTGGGTCTCGTGCGTGCCAATGCGGCAAAATGGCGCATCGATCCCGCCAAGATCGGCTTCATGGGGTTTTCGGCCGGTGCGATGACGACGCTCAACCTCGTCAGCGAAAGCGATCCGGCGACGATGCCGGCGTTCGTCGCGCCAATCTACGGTCCGCTGACCGCACCCATGTCGCCGCTCCCGGACAAGCTGCCGCCGCTCTGGACCTCGATGGCGGTCGACGATCCGATATTCGGCAACGGCGACCTCGGGCTCGTCTCGGCCTGGCGGGCGAAGGGCGCGCCCGTCGAACTGCATCTCTATAGCAAGGGCGGTCATGGCTATGGCTATGCCGGTGTGCCGGGCACCACCACGGTTCACTGGCCCGAGCAGTTTCTCGCCTGGCTGCGGTCGAACGGCTTCTAGGGCATCGCGCAGAAACGCTTCGCGCTGGCGGGGAGGGGAAACATGGCTCCGGTCCCTGGACCGTGTCGCGGCGCGACTGGTGGCGCGTTTCCGGGCGCGAGGCTAGTTAAGATCCTGGCGGCCGAACCGGTATATCGTTAGCGCTCCGCAGGCGGCGGTCCACCCGAGCAGTGCGGCCAGCGAGACGATCTGGGGCGCCGCGATCGTCGCATTCGCGCCGAGCGGGATCGTAGCCCCGCTGCCCCCGGCCCATGCGACGAGATTGGTCACATGATAAAATGGCAGCAGCTGGGCCAGCGCCGGCGTGAGGGCGGGCGCATAGCCGTAAGCGAAAAAGGCTATCGAGGGAAACAGCTGCTCCAGCAAGATTGTCGCGACCGACAATCCGGCCGTCGCCAGGATCGACGAGGTGAGGACCGCCAGGAGCCCTGCCAGGACGACCGTGTAGAGGATCGGGAGCACCGCATGCGCAGCGGCCGCGGCATGGGCCTGCGCCACGTCGGACAGCGAGACGCCTGCGGGGATCGCCGGCCCTCCGGCCAAAGGGCGAAGGACACTGCCAAGCAATCCCAATAAATCGGCGGCCGCAAAGGCCGCGAGCAGCAGGATTATGGTCGCGATCCATTTTGCCGCGAGCAACTGCCAGCGCGCACGCGCCGGGATCACAAGCTTCCAGGTGTTCCACCCATATTCGCCGGCGAAGACGACCGCCGCAAAACCAGCGATCAGGAAGCGGCCGCCGGACGAGAGCGGCGCGCCCCAGACGAGGTGGCTCTGCTCGATCCAGAGCGCGGCCGTTGGGGCCTGGGCCCCGCCGGCGGTTCCGGTCATGTCGGTCACCAGCTGGACGAGGACGAACAGGAGGAAGACGATCGGATAGATCAGCACCATCAGCCAGGTTGCGCGATGACCGCGCAGCTTCAACGCCTCGGCTGTCATCGCATCAATCATGGCCGTCTTTCGTCATCGTTAGGAAGATCGTCTCGAGGCTATGCTCATAGGGGGCGAGGCGATAAATATCGACGCCGGCGGCATGAAGGTGCCGTGCGACGTCCGGCGCGTTCGCCCGGCGCGCCTCGACGCGCAGACCGCCCGCGACGCGCTCGACAGGCCACCTCGCCGCGAGCGCGGCGATCGCCGCTTCTACGGGTTCGGCCTCGATGTGCAGGGCATCGCCTTCCAGCAAGTCGCGCACCGCCGCCTCTTGCAGCAATTGTCCCTTTGCGACGATCGCCACCCGATCGCAAAGCAGTTCGACCTCATGCAAGAGGTGGCTCGACAGGAAGACGGCCTTGCCGTCGGCGGCGAGGCCTCGGATCAGGGCGCGCATGTCCTGGATGCCCGCGACATCGAGACCATTGGCCGGTTCGTCGAGAATCACGAGTTCGGGATCGTTGAGCAACGCCGCCGCGACGCCGAGCCGCTGCTTCATGCCGAGCGAATAATCCTTGACCTTGCGATCGGCATCCCCGGCGAGATCTACCCGTTCGAGGAGCGAACCGATCGCCGCTCCCGCATGGCCCTGCGTTCGCGCCAGCACGCGCAGATTGTCGCGCCCCGACAGAAAGGGATAAAAGGCGCCGCCATCGACGAGCGATCCGACCCGCCGCAGGGCGCCCGGATCGGAGACCGCGCGACCAAGCAGGCGGACCTCTCCGCCGCTCGGCCGGATCAGGCCGAGCGCCATGCGGATCGTCGTGCTCTTCCCCGCGCCATTGGGCCCGAGAAAGCCATAGACTTCGCCATGGCGAACGCTGAGCGTCACGTCCGAAACCGCGGTGCGGGCTTTCGGTCCCCTGCCATAAATCTTGCTGACGCTGCGCAGCTCCAGCGCGCCGACCGTCTCCTCCATGTTCACAGTCCCTTGTTCGAAGACGACAGGCAGGTGACTTATCCGCATAAGTCACCGCCGTCAAGAAACAGGATTATCTGACCGTTTATGGTGTGAGGATTTCGGCGCCGCTTGATTCAATTCTTACGGGCGGCCGGCGCGGAGCGCGGGTCGGAGGCCAGAATTGTCACCGGGCCGATCAGGCCCGAGGGGCGGAGTGGAGCGTCGGGCCGATAGGTCGGGATCGCGACGAAAGTGGTCTTCGTCGCGCCGGGCTGGGCGTCGCCGATCAGGCGATTGACCCAGAGGTTCGCAACCTTGATCTCGAGACGGTTGTCGCCGCTGCGCACCGCCTTGCCGATGTCGATCCGGAACGGCTTTTGCCACACGGTGCCGATCTTCGTTCCGTTGACGCTGACCTCGGCGAGGTCACCCACAATGCCGAGGTCGAGCCACAGCGGCTGGCCGGGCTTCATGGCTGCGGGAAGGCGGAAGGATTTCGAGTAGATGGCTTCGCCCGAGAAATAGCGGATCGCGGGGTCCTGCTGCTCGCTCAGCGAGGCGAGCTTGGGAAGGTCGATCGAGGCGGGCGCGCCGCGTCCCGGCTGAAAGCCGACGGTCCACCCGCCATCGAGGGTCAGGATGCTGCGCAATTCTTGCGCCGGCACGGCGCGCTGGGGCGCTGTCGCGGGCTTGCGGAAGAGGACGAAGAGGCTGTCCTCGCCCTTCAGTTCGAGCGGAACCGCGGTGACGCCGCCCTCTTGCCGATAAGATGCGGGCGCCGCGCTGCCATCCTCGGCGCGCAGGATTTCGGGCGCCTTGCCGGTCACGCGGAACCGCGCGTCGAGCGACTTTGCGGTCTTCGACCGATTGACGATGAAATAGAGATCGCCGTCGGGCAGCTGACGATGGACGAACATCATGTCCCGTCCGGCTTCGACACCTCCGAAATCGACGTCGGGAAGAAGGCTGCCCGCGAGCGCCTGCTCGACATCCGTACCGGCCATGACGCGTCCCTTGCCGATCCGCGTTTCGGCGCCCCCGGCCCACAGACGCTTGATTGCGGCCGCCACTTCGGCCGGATCGTCGGCGAGACTGGGGCTCGTGCCGGGCGCCGTGCCGATGATGGTCGCGCCGGCCTCGGCCAGCGCCGCGAGCCGGTTAAGCGCGGGCAAGGTCATTCTGCGGCTGCTGCCGCCGAGATAGAGCGCGCGATAGGTGGCGCCCGACGGGGCGACGAGCCGGCCTTCGCCGTCGACGCTCAGCCCCTCCATGAGGCCGTCGGCATTCACGAAGTCCCAGGCGTAGCGCACTGGCGTGTCGGTCAGCGGAGCATAAGCGGTCAGCGCCGTGATCGGCGCCTCTTCGCCATAGAAATAGGCAATGTCGGCGACATTGCGCCCCTGCTGCAGCAGAAAGCTGTTGCGCGCGATATAGTCGACCCACGGCTTCGCCATTTCGGCCCAGCTTTCGTGGCGGTTGAAGAATTGCCCGAAGATCATGAGCGAAAGGCCGGGCTTCTTGTCGTCGAGCGGCTGGTGCACCGAGGTGTGGATCACCGGGCGATTGATCCCGTGCGCGAACTCGAGATCGATCACACGGCGCAGATCCGAAGGCGCGGCGGCCCAGGGGGCGAGCGCCGACGTCATCGATTCCGCCGCGACGATATTCTTCCCGTAGAAATGACCGACCGAACTCGCGCCCTTCATGTCGCCGAGCAACGTAGGGCGTACGCCATTCTCGTCGTTCCAGACCCAGAGCGCCGCCATCGGAATATCGGTGTACCGCCGAAGCGCCATGTCGTCGCCGAGCACCGGCCGCCGATCCTCGATCGCCTCGCCATACAGGGTGAGGCCATATTCGCGGGCAATGCGCGCGACGGTCGCATAATGTTCGCTCGCGTGCAGATCGGCGAGAGTGCGGCGATAATCATAGAGGAAACGGTCGCTCTCGGCGCGCGTGCCGATCACGAGCCCCGACAGCGCCGGGAGCCACGGCGTCGGGTCATAACCGCGCAGACGCTTGAACTGTTCGATCATGCGCGGCGTCCAGTTGAACGTGCCGACTTCGCTGCTGTCGGTCAGCAGCGCGCGGACGCCGCGCGAACCGAGCAGGTCGCTGCCGGCCGCTTCCTTGTACATTTCGAGATAGTGACGCAGGTAACGCTCGACCGCGGCACCGTCGAGCTTGTCGACTTCGAGCCCGGTGGCCTCGGGCGGGGCGGGATGGTTGGTCTTCCCGGTCAGCGTCCAGCCGAGGCGAACGATCCGCCAATTGCCCTTGGGCGGCGTCCAGTCGAGCGTTCCATCGGGCTTGAGGCGGCCGGTCAGGTTCACGACCGATGCGGCGGGCGCTCCGGCCTCATCCGGCGCCGTGCTCGATGCGAGCGCATAATAGTCGTTGGTCAGCGAATAGCCCGCCTTGCTTTCGAACCGGTCGATGACCGCTTCGTTCGAAAGCCGCAGTTCTGCGACCTTGACCGGCGACGGCCCCTTGACCGCGGCGAGGCCGGCCGGAACGATCGCGCCCGGCGCGTTCGCGCCGAGCGACGGCCCGCGCTTGCCGGTATAGGCGCCGAAGACCACGCGAAACTCGCTCGCCCGGACGGGCGCGAACGCAACAGTGGTCGGGACGTTCGACATTTCGAATGTCGCGAGCGGTTGCCAGGTCTCTCCGACGCGCGCCTCCAGCACCGGCGTGAAGCGCGGTCCGCCGCCGAGCGCCGTGACGTCGCGCATGAACAGCGTCGCCGATCGTAGCTCGGACGGCTTGCTGTAACTGAGGACCAGGGACGGCGGAGCATCCTCGGTGCCGGAGCCGAGGTCGAGGGTCTTGACCAGATCGCCGTCGGCGAGCAGCGACGCATCGACCGCCTGTCCGGCACCGTCGCGAACCGCCGTGCTGGCGGGCGCGGGCGGCGCCTTGAGCGGCACCGCGAACAGCGCGACATCTGCGTAGACTTGCGGCAACGCCTGTTTTCCCTGCTCGAGCCCGAGGACGTCGCCCTCGACGAGGGTCTGGAACGGGCCGGTCGCGGCCGGGGGCTGCGCGATCTTGCCGGTGAAGCGCTTCCCGCCGGCGATGTCGACGTGCGAGAAGCTGAGTTTCTTGATACCGTCCTCGGGCTTTACCCATGGGCCGCCCGTCTCGGACCAGCCCGGCGACGCCGCGATCGCCAGTTCGAGTCCCGCGGCGTCGGCGCGTTCGGCGGCAAAGCGAAACGCCTTTTTCCACTCGGGCGTCATATAGACCAGCCGCTTTTCGACGATCTGCGGCGTCATCAGGCTGGCATCGAAATTCTGGAGGCCTCCGATGCCGACGCGGCGCATCCACTCGATATCCTTGGCAATGCCATCCTCGGTGATGTTGCCGTTCATCCAATGCCACCAGACGCGCGGTCGCGCGCTCTGCGGCGGATCGCGAAATTCCGACATCAGCGGATCGCCGCCGGTCTGGCCGAACGCCGGCACCGGCCCTGTCACCGCAAGAGCGAGCGCAAGCGCCATCGTCCCCGATTTCAACAGCGTCTTGCTCATCATGCCTTCATCGCTCCCTTCCGCCCGGTATCCACCGGCGTTCGCGGCCACCATAAAGGACAGCAACTAGCAGTCAATGATGCTTGTAAGTTGCGACCGCCCGAAACCCGGCTTTGTCCTTCAGCTTTTGGGCCCCGCGACCGGCGCCTGGAGGCCGAGCGTGCGCTCGCGGATGAAGGCGATCGCCCGGTCCATATTCTCACGGCCCTGCTTCGTATCGAGGCGCGCGGTATAGCCATGATCGAGCCGCGCCACATCTTCCTCATAATAGTTGAAGACATGGTCGACCTTCTGCTCGCGCAACTTGGCCGCCATCGCCTTGGCGTGCGTGGGGAAGGTGTCGGGCTGGTTGCCGTCGGTGACATAGGTCGGCGGATAGTCGGGGCCAATGTTCGGAACG
Organism: Sphingopyxis sp. MSC1_008; assembly: GCF_023197165.1. Classification (GTDB taxonomy): domain Bacteria; phylum Pseudomonadota; class Alphaproteobacteria; order Sphingomonadales; family Sphingomonadaceae; genus Sphingopyxis. Next base: position 184,069 of record NZ_JALPRD010000004.1, on the reverse strand, counting down.
AGGTCCATCTGCAGCGCTTGCTTGCTGGATTCGAGGTCCTTCGTGCCGAGATAGGCCCACATCATCGCATTCATGCGCCATCCGAAGCCCGATACCTTCATCGGCGCGGCGAAGATCACCAGGCCCTTGACGCTGCTCCGCGCAATCGATGGCTGGATGCCGACATCTTTCGCATAGCCGGGGTTCGACAGGAGCAAGCCATATTGCGCGGACATCTGTGCTCCCGCGCTGCCGCCCATGATGATGACATTCTTCATGTCGAGGCCGTAGCGCTCGGCGTTGGCCGACAGGTGTGCGATCGCCGCGTCGAGTTGCCGCAGCGGAACCGGATATCGATAGGCGGGCGCGAGGGCATAATCGATGCTGACGACGTTGAAGCCGGCCTTCACCAGCGTATCGATGCCTGTTCCGGCGGCGTTCGAACGGCCGGCCGCGAGCGGATCGCCCTCGACCTTGTCACCCATGAAAAAGCCGCCGCCGTGAATATAGATAATGGTCGGCCGGGTGATGCGGTCGTCAGCCGATGGATACCAGATGTCGAGGAAACTGTTGGGATAACGCGTTCCATAGCGGACGTTGCTGCGGATGCGCACGCCATCGGGCCGTAGCTTGTCCGCATAGGCCGAGCGGGGCTCGAACGAATTGGCCGGATAGCCCCATTGCGAATAGAGATAGGACTGGAGAAGCCGGACCGTACCGTCCTGGCTGTTCGCGACGAGGAGACCCGCGACCACCAGCAAGGCCACAAGCCCGACCAGACCGAGCAGCGTCCATTTGAGAAAGCGGCGAAGCCGCGATTTGGGTCGGATTTGATTAGCGTCCATGGCCGTTTGCTCCAGCAGGATCAGGGTTTGCTTGTGGTGGGGTGGGCGGGGGCGAGGCCTTGCCGCTTCAGAAACGCCATTGTCGCCTTTCGAACGATCTGGTGTCCGATGCTGCCTGGGATGCCGTCGAAGCCATGGCCGGCGCGCGGCACGGTGATGAGCTCGATCGGCTGCCCGGCCGCCTTGGCGCGCCGGACATAGCCCAGAATATCGCGGACCGGCACGAGACTGTCGTCAAGCCCGGTGAGGATAAGCGTCGGGGGCGCGGGAGCGGCCACGTCGGTGAGCGGCGACACCGCGGCGTAGCGCGCAGGAAATTGGCGCGGCGATCCGCCGGTGTAAGCGACGGCGAAATGGCGCGAGGGGGCATGACCATAGAGCGCGACCAGATCGACCGGCGGATAGATGGACACCGTTGCCGCGATCCTGGGGACGCTACCGCCGCAGCGGCTCGGCAGCGCGCCGCGATGGGTCATCCCGCCTATGTTGAGGACGAGGTTGCCGCCCGCCGATTCGCCGAAAAGGACCATGCGCTGCGGATCGGCTCCGAAGCGATCGGAATTTTTGCCGATAAATGACAAGGCGCAGGCGACTTGCGGCTGCACGACGTCCCACAGATGGCGTTTCGACGAGGAAAGGCTGTAGTTGACGCCGATCGCGATATAGCCCTGACGTGCGAACCATTGGAGATCGCCATGCCGGGCGCTCGCGTCGCCGCCCATCCAGCCGCCGCCATGGACGTAGACCAGCACCGGCGCCTTTTTTCCCGATGCACTTCGCGTGGGCCGGTATACGACCATCTCGACCGGTTCGCCTTCGAACCGGTCATAGGTGAAGCGCTCGGGCTCGGGGCCGTCATAGCGAAGGGGTCCGGGCCACAGCAGGCGGGCGTAATCGATCGAGATGTCGTGTCGTTGCGCAGCTGCGATATGGCCCCCCATCGTGAAGGCGCAGGCCGTAACCCCGAGACCGGCCGCGATCGACACTGCAAGCGCAAGCCGGTCGCGGGTGCGGCGCCAGCGCCAGAAGGCGAGACCGGCCCCCGCGATCAGGACGACGAGCAGGGGGCCACCGATAAAGGCGACGACGATCTGACCGGCATAGCGCCATTCGATCCCGCCGCGCGGAAGCGACAGCAGTGCCGCCGCGGCGCAGATCAAGAGGATGAGATAGCCCACGCCCCGCAAGATTCTGCCCAACATGCCCCGCATCCGGTTTTCTCCCCTCGATATTCGACTTGGCCGAGCCCGTTCGCGGCAAGGCACCGAGCATATCAAAAACAATCAATGCTGACTATAAGTAACTGGCTCGATCGCTTCGCGCCGCCGCGTCCGGGCGCCGGTTGCGGCGCCCTCCGCAGTCAGTCGACCTTGTCGCGCGCGCGCAGCAGGAAGCGTTGGACCTTGCCGCTCGGGGTTTTCGGAAGATCGGCAAGAAATTCGATCTCGCGCGGATAGGCATGCGCGGAGAGGCGAGCGCGCACATGTTGCTGAAGCTCGCGCGCAAGCGTGTCCGATGCGCTTTGGCCGGCGGCCAGGACGACAAAGGCCTTCACGATTTCGGTGCGCTCGGGATCGGGTTTGCCGACCACCGCCGCTTCGACCACCGCCGGATGCTCGACGAGGGCGCTTTCGACGTCGAAGGGACCGATCCGGTAGCCCGAAGAGGTGATGACATCGTCGGCCCGGCCGACGAAGCTGAGGCTTCCATCCTCATTCCGTTCGACGATATCGCCGCTGCGATAATATCGTCCCGCATCGGCGTCGCCGCCTTGCTCGTAGCCGGCGAACCAGAAGAGCGGCGAATTCTCCCGATCGACGGCAAGCACGCCCGGTACGTGCGGCGCAAGCTCCTCGCCCGCTTCGTCGACCACCACGACGCGGTGGCCGGGCACCGGAAAGCCGGCGGAGCCCGACGTGATCGCATGTCCGAGGCGATGATGATTGGCAACCACCATGCCAAGCTCGGTCTGGCCATAATGGTCGAGAACCCGGGTATCGAGATGCTCGGCGAACCAGCGTGCGACCTCCGGATTGAGCGCCTCGCCGGCGCTGCTGACCGCGCGAAGGCGTCCCTTGACCGGAGCGACGACTTCGGGGCCGGCGGCCATCAGGAGGCGATAGGCGGTCGGTGAGCCGGCGAGATTGGTGATGCCGAACTCGCCGATCATCGAGACCGTGCTCTCGGCGGTGAAGGCGCCGCTGTAGAAATGCGTCGTGTGCCCCAGCGCGAGCGGCCCGGTGACGGCATAATAGAGACCATAGGCCCAGCCGGGGTCGGCGACGTTCCAGAAATTGTCGCCCGGCTCGAGCCCGACGGCATCGCGCATATAGGCGGCGAACGCCGCGATCGCTTTCAGCGGCACGGTGAGCGATTTGGGCGCACCCGTCGTCCCCGACGTGAACATGATAAGAAAGGGCTCTTCCGCGGATCGGCGAACCGGAACAAAGTCCGGCGACAGCGCTTCGAGCGCGGCGCCGAGATCGATATCGCTTGCCTCGCCGGCCGCAGCCGGCTCGGTCACCAGGATGAGGGCATTGTGCGCGATGCCGGCGAGTTTCGGGCGGTTGAGAGGGTCGGTAATGACAGCGCGCGTGCCCGCGGCCTGGAGGCGGTGCTCGATCGCCTTGGGCCCGAAAGCGGTGAACAGCGGCTGATACACCGCGCCGAGGCGCCACGCCGCGAGAATTGTGATGAGCAGCATCGGGGTGCGGGGGAGCAAGCCCGCGATCCGGTCGCCGGCGACGATGCCGTGGCCGGCGAGAAGATTGGCGAGCCGCGACGACGCGTCTCGCAGCTGCTCGAACGTCCAGTCCTCGCGCTGGCCTTGATCGCCGGCCCAGCGCAGCGCGACGCGGTCGGCGCCGCACCAGCGGTCGCAGCATTCCTCGGCGGCATTGATACCGCTCGCGATCGGCCGCGAAAAGATCGATTGCGCCGCTGCGAGGTCGAAACCCGCATAGGCGGTTGCGTAGTCAGTCATATCATCTCTCCATAGGCCGACGCGTGATCCGAGGGTCGCATTCGGACCACGCGCCGACAATCCCCCCCATTGCAAGGAGCGGGGATTACAAAATCAGGCCGGCTGGCGTTCGTGCTCAAGCTCCTCGAGCGACTTGCCTTCGTTGCGCGGTGCCCAAAAGGCTCCGATGAGGCCGCTCACGACAAGGAATCCGGTGAGGATCCACGCAAGGTTGGTAAAACCGGTCGCGGCAAGCGCCGGCACAAAGAAGCTGAAGAAGCCGAGGCAGATACGCACGACCGCGAAGCAGAGCCCCTGCGCCGTGGCGCGCAATTCTGTCGGAAACATCTCCGAGCTCCAGAGCTGGAAGAAGCTCTGGGCGCCGAAGCCGCCGCCGAACTGCAGCAGGAAGACGTGGAGGAGCGCTATGCCGACCCCCAGCGGAAACACCGCGAGCAGCGCCATGCCGACGATCTGGATCAACGCCGAGACGATGAAGAGAGTGCGCTGGTTGACCTTGTCCGACAGGCGCATGAAGACGAAATAAATCGACCCCATGCCGATCGCGAAGCTCAGCGCCTGGATCGCGACGCTGCCCGCCTGATCGGCGACGTCGAGCGTCTGGAGAATATAGGGAAAGAAGAAGCCGTTCGTCCCGGCCCACAGGTTCCAGAAGCCGTACATGCCGACGAGGCCCAGGATCGATCCCAGATAGGGCTGCTTGAAGAGCGTCGATACCGGCAGGCGCGGCTTCGCGCTCGTCTGCGTCTCTTCCCAGCGCCGGCTTTCGCGCATCTTGCGGCGGAGCAGCATCAGGCCGAGCGCGATGATCATGAGATGCGCGAAGACGATACGCGCGCCGAGAATGCCAAGATCGGTGAGCGCGAGGCTCATCAGGAGGACCACGACGGGGCCGAGATACCAGAGGACCTGCGCGACGCCGCTATGCTTGCCGCGCCGCTTGTCGGGGGCTTCTTCGGCGATCAGCGACCAGCTGGCCGGAATGTCTGCGCCCACCGCGAGGCCGACGATCAGGAAACCGGTAACGATCATCCATGGCGCCACCGCGAAAACGAGCATGCCCATGCCCAGCGCGTAGACGAGCATGTCATATTGGTAGATCCGCTTGCGCCCGAGTTTGTCGCAGAGCCAGCCGCCGATCAGCGCGCCGATGCCGGCGCCGATCGCATTCGGTCCGAAGGCGGCGATGAGGCCGACAAAATCATTCGAGAGATTGTAGAATTCCTTCCACAGCGCGAGCGCCGCGGCGCCAGCGACGATCGACCCGGCGTCGATATAATTGGCGAGACCGGCGAGGATCGTGTTCCTCCAATTGTCGGTCTGGGGCTCTTCCCCGTCCAAGGCCTGGCTGCTCATCGGCTGTCCCTTCCCACTAATATGTCCTCGTTGATGTCTTTGATGCGCCGCGTGCCGGTCAGCGCCATCGCGACCCGCATCTCGGCTTCGATAAGCTGCAGCATGCGCGTGACCCCGGCCTCGCCGCCCGCGGCGAGGGCATAGGCCCATGCCCGGCCGAGCAGCACGCCCTTGGCGCCGAGCGCGAGCATCCGCACGACGTCGAGCCCCGACCGCACGCCGCCGTCGGCGAGAATGGCGAGCCGGTCGCCGACCGCGTCGGCGATCGGCGGAAGGGCGCGCGCACTAGAGAGGACCCCGTCGAGCTGGCGACCGCCATGGTTCGACACGACGATGCCGTCGGCGCCGAGCTCGGCGGCTTCGCGCGCGTCCTCGGGATCGAGCAGGCCCTTGATGATCAGCGGACCTTTCCATTCGGCGCGAAGGAAATCGAGGTCGCGCCAGCTGATCGACGGGTCGAAATTGGCCCGCATCCAGGCGAAGAAATCCTCGATGCCGGTCTTGCCGCCGAGAACCGGCGCGACATTGCCCAGCGCGTGCGGCCGGCCCCGAACGCCGACATCCCATGCCCAGCGCGGCCGGACCATCGCCTGCAGCGCCCGCCGCGCGGCGCCGGCGAGGCCCGGCGCGCCCGCGAGGCCGGTGCGATAGTCGCGGTAGCGCGACCCGGGAACGGGCATGTCGACGGTGAAGACGAGCGCCGAGCATCCCGCCGATGCCGCCTGGGCGAGGAGGTCGCGCATGAAGGCGCGATCGCGGATCATGTAGAGCTGGAACCAGAAGGGCGCGCGCGCGGCGCGTGCGACCTCGCCGATGTCGCACGCCGAAACGGTCGAAAGGGTGAAGGGGATACCGGCAGCATTGGCCGCGCGCACCGCCTGGCATTCGCCGCGGCGGGCATTGAGTCCGGCAAGTCCGATCGGCGCGAGCGCCACCGGGAGCGCCAATTGCTGGCCGAATAATTCGGTGGAAAGATCGAGCTTGGAAACGTCGCGCAGGACGCGCTGGCGCAGCGCGATCGCCGCCAGGTCCTCGACATTGTTGCGCAGCGTCACCTCGGCGTAGGAGCCGCCGTCGATATATTCGAAAAGAAAGCGCGGCAGGCGCCGCCGCGCCGCCTCGCGAAAATCGCTGACGCTTGCAGGGGTCATGCGAAGACCCCGACTTCAGCGCGCCAGCGGTCCGCATAGGCCGCGATGTCGGCCTTCAACGGCGGCACGCGGACGAGCTCGCCTTGCGGCGCGAGGTGAGGATCGAGGAGGCGCAGCGCGCCGAAGGATACGTCATTATGGGCGTTCGCGGTGTAGACCTGCGTGTCGGGGCGCAACGCGGCAAGTGACTGGACGAACACATCGGCCTCGGCGAAGCGGCCTTCGACGAGAAGCCGCGCGCGGCTGCCGATCAGCGAGAGCGAGGTGTCGGCGACGAGCGCGGCATAGAGGCACATGGCGGCACGCCGTTCATACCAGTCGTCGGGCTCCCCGATCCATCCGCCCCGGCCGGTAGGGAAAGGACCGCAACCCGGGGCGAGCGTCGGGCGCATCATCGCGCCGCGCCGCACCACCTCGGGGACCGCCGCGATCAGTTTCGGTTGATCGGGCTTGATATCGACGCGGCGCGTGTCGATTTCGATGACGCTTTCGATCTCGCGCCCCCCCATGAAGCGCGCCGAGGGAATTGGTTTGCCATAAGCGTCGACATTGACGAGGCAGTCGCGCCGTTCGCTGAGCTTCGTCGTATCGACCGTCTCGGCGGTGATCCGCATCGCGACGAACCAGGTGCCGGTCGACAGCACGGTCGCTTCATTGTCGGCGATCTCCGGGAAACCGCGCGCGGCGAGGAGCGCAGCGTTGGAATCGTGCAACCCGGCCAATACTTTGACCCCGGCGGGGAGACCCGTCCGCGCCGAAATCTGGTCGCGGATCGGACCCAGAATGTCGCTCGCCCTGACGAGCGGTGCGAAGCGTTTCGCCCAGCCCATTCGCTCGGCGAGCGGTGAGAAGCGGCCGCGAAGCGGGTTCCACAGATCCGAATGGCAGCCGAGGCTCGTGACTTCGCTGGTGGCGCGCCCGGTCAGGAACCAGCCCCAATATTGCGCCCAGGGGAGAAGCGTCGCGCCCGCCATCACGCGCGGGTAGAGCCGGTCCATCCAGTAGAGCTGCGCCCCCATGTTGAGACCATCGGGCAGGGCGGGTGAACCCGTGACGGTGAAGGGATCGCGTTCGTCGCGGTAGGCGGCGAGGATATGGTCGGGGATCGGCTGCTCATAGTCGAGGGGAAGAAAGATCGGTGAGCCGCCCTCGATCGCGACGACGCCCGCGCCATGGCCGACCGGTATGATCGCGCGGACATCCTCGCGCGCATAACGGCCGAGTGCTTCGATCAGCCAGGTCTCGATTCCGTCGGAGTCGAGCCGCCGCACGCTGCCGAGCTCGCGCGGCGCAGCCGGACGCACCTGGCGGTCGAGCATGGCGCCCTCGGCCGACCAGAGGCTGACCTTGCTCAGCGTCTTGCCCAGATCGATGACGATGATGGCGCTCATTGTTGCTGCGATCCTCCCAATTCGCGAATCTACTAACAGTCAGAGTTGATTGTTTCTAGCGAAATTGTTAAACGGACGCCGCAAGGCGACGAAACGCCGACCCACTGCTTCCTGAGGATTGCCATGAACGCCCCGACAAAGCTTGCCGCGCCCGCTATTCCCTTCGCCGTACCGACGAGTCGCTGGGACGATGATGTGGCCGCAAAGCTCGGCGCGGCGGAGCTTCTCCTCTACCGGTCGAACCTCCTCGGGTCCGATCTCACGGTGACCAATTTCGGCGGCGGCAATACTTCGGCGAAAATCACCGAGACCGACCCGCTGTCCGGCGCCGAGGTCGAGGTGCTGTGGGTGAAGGGTTCGGGCGGCGACATCGGCTCGATGAAGCTCGACGGCTTCGCCACTCTCTATCAGGACAAGCTCCTGTCGCTCGAGACGCATTATGATGGTCCCGAAGACGACGACAAGATGGTCGGCTATCTGCCGCATTGCACCTTCAACCTGAACGGGCGCGCGGCCTCGATCGACACCCCGCTCCATTCGCTGCTCCCCTTCGCGCATGTCGACCATGTCCATCCCGACGCGATTATCGCACTCGCCGCGAGCTCTGGCGGCGAAGAGGCCACGAAGGCGATCTGGGGCGGCAAGATCGGCTGGTTGCCGTGGAAGCGCCCCGGCTACACGCTCGGCGTCCAGCTGCGCGATCATGTGAAGGCCAATCCCGGTGTCGAGGGGGTCATGCTCGCCGGTCACGGCATCATCTGCTGGGCCGACAGCGCCAAGGCCTGCTACGAGCATACCGTCCGGCTGATCGCCGACGCCGCCACCTATCTCAACGCGCGGCTCGAAGCGCGTCCCGCCTTCGGTGGCCAGCGCGTCGCGCCGAATCCCGACCGCGCCGCCATAGCGGCCGGGCTGATGCCGCGCCTGCGCGGGCTCATGACCGGCGCGCGCCGCAAGGTCGGCCATTATTCGGACGATGCCGAGGCGCTCGAGTTCGTCGGGAGCGTCGAATTCAAGCGGCTGGCCGCGCTCGGCACCTCCTGCCCCGACCATTTCCTGCGCACCAAGATCGCGCCGCTGACGCTCGATCCCGCCCGGCTTGAGGACGAATCCTATCTGGCGGCGCAGATCGCGGATTATCGCGAGCTTTATGCGGCCTATTATGAGCGCTGCAGGCGCGCCAATTCGCCGGCCATGCGCGACCCCAACCCGGTGGTCGTCCTGGTTCCCGGCGTCGGGCGCATCACTTTTGCCGGCGACAAGACGACCGCGCGCCTCGCCGGCGAATTCTACGGCAATGCGATCAATGTGATGCGCGGCGCCGAGGCGATCGGCGACTATATCGCACTCGACGAGCAGGAAGCCTTCGACATCGAATATTGGCTGCTCGAGGAAGCGAAGCTCCAGCGCATGCCCGCGCCCAGGCCGCTGGTGGGCCGGATCGCGCTCGTCACCGGCGGTGCCGGCGGCATCGGGGCCGCGACCGCGGCGCGGCTGCTTCGCGACGGGGCCTGCGTCCTCCTCGCCGACCGCGACGGCGCGGCGGTCGAAGAGGTCCGCGCGGGCTTTTCGAAGCAGTTCAGCCCGGACGTCGTGCGCGCGGCTGTCTGCGATGTGACTGACGAGGCGGAGGTGCAGGCCGCGTTCGACGCCTGCGCCCGCGAGTTCGGCGGGCTCGACATCCTCGTCGCCAACGCCGGCATCGCCTCTTCGGCGCCGCTCGAGGAGACGACCATAGCGCTCTGGAAGAAGAATTATGATGTGCTGGCCGAGGGCTATTTCCTCACCAGCCGCTCGGCATGGCCGCTCCTCAAGCGCATGAAGGAGCAGGGCGGGACGAGCGTCGTGTTCATCGGCTCGAAAAATGCCGTCGCCGCCGCCACCAATGCGTCGGCCTATGCATCGGCCAAGGCCGCCGCCAACCATCTCGCGCGATGCCTTGCGCTCGAAGGCGCGCCTTCCGGAATCCGCGTCAATGTCGTGAACCCCGATGCGGTGATCCGCGGATCGAAGATCTGGGACGGTGAATGGCGGCAGGAACGCGCCGGCGCGCATGGCATCGATGCCGGCCAGGAGCTTGAGGATCATTATCGGCAGCGCTCGATGCTCAAGCGCGATGTCCTTCCCGAGGACATCGCCGAGGCGGTCTATTTTCTCGCCTCCGACGCATCGGCGAAGTCGACCGGCAACATGATCAATGTCGATGCGGGCAATGCCCAGGCCTTCACGCGCTAACTCCGAACGAGGAAAATGAAATGAATATGCCGATTTCGGAGGAGCTGATCGCCGAGGCCAATGCCAGCGAGCTGGCCGCACTTGAAGATGATTATGGCTCGCTCGGGCGCAAGCTCGAGCGCCGCGGCATCGGCCTCGCCGCTGTCACGCGGCGCGTATCCGAATTTTCGGTTGCCGTTCCCAGTTGGGGTGCCGGCCGGGGAGGCACCCGTTTCGCCAAATTTCCGATCCCCGGCGAGCCGACCAATATTCATGAAAAGCTCGAGGATTGCGCGGTCATCAACCAGCTCGGCCGCACGACGCCGCGCGTCAGTCCCCATTTTCCCTGGGACAAGGTCAGTGATTATGGCGCGCTTCGCGAGGAAGCCGCGGCGCTTGGGCTCGGGTTCGATGCGGTCAATTCGAACACGTTCCAGGACCAGCCCGGGCAGCGGCACAGCTATAGCACCGGTTCGTTGGCGTCCGGTATCAAGGCGACGCGCGACCAGGCGGTCGAGCATAATATCGAATGCATCCGGATCGGCGAACAACTCGGCGCGAAGGACCTGACCGTCTGGGTCGGCGATGGCACCAATTTTCCGGGCCAGCAGGATCTCGCGCGCAGTCTCGACCGCTATCTCGATTCCGCCGCGCAGATTTACAAGGCACTGCCCGACGACTGGCGCATGCTGATCGAGCACAAGATGTTCGAACCGGCCTTCTATTCGACGGTAATTTCCGACTGGGGTAGTTCGATCCTCGCGGCGCAGGAGCTTGGTCCCAAGGCGAAATGCCTCATCGATCTCGGGCATCACGCCCCGAATGTGAATATCGAGCAGATCGTCGCGCGACTTCATCGCTTCGGCAAGCTCGGCGGCTTTCATTTCAACGACAGCAAATATGGCGATGACGATCTCGACGCGGGGTCGATCAATCCGCACCAGCTTTTCCTCGTCTTCAACGAGCTCGTCGAAGCCGAACTCAATCCGCGCGAGGGCTTCCGCCCTGCCTATATGATCGACCAGTCGCACAATGTGACCGATCCGATCGAGAGCATGCTCTCTTCGGCCGAGACGATCACGGCCTGTTATGCGAAGGCGCTGCTCGTCGATCGGTCGATGCTGCATATCGCGCAGGAAGTGAACGATCCGATGCTCGCCTTTCGCACCCTTCGGGCGGCCTATGATCTCGACGTCACGCCCATTGTCGCGATGGCGCGTTTCCAGGCTGGCGGCGCGATCGACACGATCAAGACCTATCGCGCGAGCCACTGGCGTGCGCGCAAGGCGCAGGAACGCGCGCCCGTCGGCCTGGGTGCCGGCATCGTCTAGTTGGGACGCGACCGTCATAAAATGGCCGAATGAGCCGGCAAAGCAGGGGGAGAATGAGATGATCGAGCAACGCATCGAGGAAGTCCTGGAGCCGGCGAGTCCGCTCAGCCGGCGCTCCATCCTCTCGTTTGGCGCCCTGCTCGCCCTCGGCGCCTGCGCGCCGCGCGGGATCGCGACGGCAAGTGGTCCGCGCTTCGACTGGACCCTGCGTCCCGCCGCGGACGCCGGGATGAGCGAAGCGGGCCTTGAAGCCGTCCGCGCCGCCGTCCAGAAGCAGATCGATGCCGGGGTCATCAACGGCGCGGTGAGCGCCATCGCGCGCCGCGGCAAGCTTGTCTGGTACGAGGCGCAAGGGTTCGGAAATCCGATCGACAAGACCCCGATGCGCAAGGATGCGATCTTTCGCGTCATGTCGTCGAGCAAGCCGGTGACCGCGGTCGCGATCCTCACCCTGGTCGACGAAGGCAAGCTCTCGCTCGACGACAAGGTCAGCAAATATATTCCCTCCTTCGCCAATCCGCGCGTCGCGGTCTCGGCGCCGGGCAATACCGATCCGGCCAAGGTGAAGATCGTTCCCGCGACCCGCGAACTCGTCATTCGCGATCTTCTGACCCACACGTCGGGGATTACGAGCGTCGGCGACAAGATGATGCCCGGACCCGCGTCGCTCGTGAACAGGATCGAGCGGCTTCCCGGCGAGACCCTCGAATCCTATATCCCGCGCATCGGACCCGCTGTGCTTCAATTCCAGCCGGGGTCGAAATTTTCCTACTCGCCGCTCGACGCGCTCGATACCGCGCTTTACATCGTGCAGCTCGTCTCGGGCCGGCCCGCCGACGTCTACATGCAGGAGCGGATTTTCGCTCCGCTCGAGATGGTCGACACCTATTATAATGTCCCGGCGGCGAAGCAGTCGCGCATCGTCGACATCTATGCGACCAAGGACGGGAAATGGCGGGCGGTCGACCATATATTGGGGCCGGGGCCGTATAAATATATCTCGGGCGGCGGCGGCATCTTCAGCACCGCCCACGACTTCATGAATTTCGAGATCATGCTTCTCAATCGGGGGAGCTTCAACGGGCGGCGGATCATGCGGCCCGAGACGCATGCCCTCATGCACCGGAACGTCGTTGGAAGCCTCTTCGCCGACTGGTTTCCGCCGATCACCAAGGGCAATGGCTTCGGTCTCGGCGTCAGGATCGCCGAGAGCGCCGACAATCTGAACGGGCGCAGCATCGGCGCCTATGGCTGGGGCGGCGCTTACGGAACCGAAAGCTGGGTGGAGCCCGCGCTCGACCTCGCCGGCGTCTTCTTCATCCAGATGAATCCGCCGCCGGCCAGCGCATCGGTCAATTTCGAAAAGGCGGCCCGCGCGGCCATCGTCGGCTGACCGACAATCGCGGATTCAATTGGAATCAGTACCTCTTTTTCGGCGGGGGCGCAGGCCGACGTGACGCTTCGGCGATTGAATTACATATCGGCAATCAGAAAGGGAGAGTGGGATGACGAAGTTTCGGGCCATCGGAGGCATGGCTGCACTGGCCATTCTTGTTCCCGCCGGGGGGGCCGCGCATGCGGCCGAACTTGCGGCGCATGTCGTCTCGTCGCCGCGCCCCGATCTCGTCTCCGGCGGAGATGTTTTGATCGAGGTCAGCGGAACAGGCGGGCGCTCGCCTGCCATTCTCGTGAACGGTAAACCCGCCCCCGTCCGGATCAGGCCATCGCATGCTGGCGGCACGTTGGCGCTCGTCGGGGGACTGCGCAGCGGAAAGAACGACATCGTCGTGAAGTTGCGCCGGAAAACCGCCCGGTTGGCGGTCGTCAACCATGGCAAGGACGGACCCATTTTGTCCGGGCCTCATCTTGCGCCTTATGAGTGTCGAACCGTGGAGGCCGGACTCGGCGCGCCGATCGATGCCAACTGCAACATCGAGACGCGATACGACTGGTTCTACCGGTCGACGGACAAGACCTTCAAGCCGCTTCCAGCGGGCGCCGTGCCGCCCGATATCGCGACCACGACGACCATCGACGGCCGCACCATTCCCTATATCATCCGCGTCGAAGCCGGCACCATCAACCGGACGATCTACAAGATCGCCATGCTCGACGACGGGCGAAATCGCACAGGGGCGAACTGGCAGCCGGGCCCCGGATGGAACGGCCGGCTGACGGTCAGTTTCGGTTATGGCACCGGCAATAAATATCATCAGGGGACCCTCGATCCCAAGGATGGGGTCGATATTTTCAACGATCGCTTCCTGTCGCGCGGTTTCGCTCATCTCGTCGCGTCGGAATTCGTCAACCATGTTCACAGCAACCCGGTGCTGCAGGGCGAAGCCCTGATGATGCTGAAGGAGCGTTTCATCGAACAATATGGTCTGCCGCGGTGGACGACCGGGTCCGGCGGATCCGGCGGATCCGTTCAGCAGCAGGGTATTGCGCAGATCTACCCTGGCCTCCTCGACGGGATCATGCCGTCGGCGTCATTTTCCGACAACACCGTTTTCCCCGTCGCCCAATGCGTGCTGGTGAAGGGCGCAATGAAACGAAGCGGGAGAAGCTTCAGCGTCCAACAGCAGCAGGCGATCGAGGGCCATTTTCCGGGCATGTGCGAGTCGCTCGCAGGCTTCGGCGCCTTATATTCGGCTTCATTCCCCGTGATGTGCGAACTGAAGGATATCAAGCTCGTCTACGATCCGAAGCGCAATCCTCGCGGCGCGCGGTGCGGCCTCCACGAAACCCTGGCCAATATGCTCGGCCGTGATCCCGAGACGGGTTTCCGGCTGCGCTTCGAAGATAATGTCGGCGTCGAATATGGACTGAAGGGCCTGAATGACGGCACGCTTGGCGTCGACGAATTCCTCGATATCAACGAACATGTCGGCGGTTTCGATGTCGACGGAAAATGGCAACCTGCCCGCATGATAGGCAATCCCGACGCGATCCGCCGCGCCTATGAGAGCGGCATCGTCAACACGGGCGGAGGCGGCCTCGCGGTGACGCCGATCGTGCAATATCGTACCTATACGGACCAGGCAAAGGACCTCCACGACCGCTACCACGACCTCGTGCTGCGCGACCGGCTGCTGCGGAGCAACGGAGATGCCGATAACCATGCGATCTGGATGAGCGCGGCCGATGCGAAGGTCGATTTGAACGATCTCGCCCTCGACGCGATAACGCGCTGGCTCGACGCGATCACGTCGGATCCGGCGCCGCTCGACCATGCGAAGGTCGTGCGCCATCGCCCGGCCGAGGCGAATGATGCCTATTGGGATGCAAGCGGCGTGAAGCATGTGGAAAAGGCATCCTGGGATCGCACGACCGCGATGAACCGCTTGATGCCCTATCATACGGACCCGCTCATCCAGGCCGGCAGCCCCACGACGCGCGACGTCCTGAAGTGCCAGCTCAAGCCGGTCGAATTCGGGAGTTACAAAATTCAGTTCAGTGCCGCGCAGCGGGAAAAAATGCACCGCATCTTCCCTGATGGCGTGTGCGACTACAGCAAGATCGGGGTTTCGCAGGTGCCGCTCAAGGGGACATATCAGGCCTATTGACGCGGCCCGGGCCTGAGACGATTTCGCGGTGCCGGGACGGCGACGACAGCCCGGCGCCGCGAGGCGGATGGTGGTGGAAATGCCCCAGCCGCCCCGCCGCGGGCTGCGCATCCTGAGCGCCCCGTCGAACAGCCGCGATGCCGCTCTCAGGCCTTGCCCCAAGCGCGCGACATGTTCGTCCGCTGATCAGGGGCGATCAGCCTTCCGGCCGGATCGCAGGCTCCTGCCGTGCCTCGGCCGTGGACCGCCATGATCGAAGGAGCTGCTGAAAAAGGGAAAGGGCATCCCGGCCGTCATCATCCTGTTCAGAGATCAAATTGCCGATCGCCAGACCGCGTGCAACGGCTATGATCAATTGCATGAGCGGCAGCGACGGCGGCCGTTGGAACTCCTCTGTGAGAGCGGTGACGGCGGCCGCCTCGATCCGTTCCTGAACCGGAGCCAGCTTGTGCGCCAGCGCCGGGTCGCTTCGCGAGCCCTGTAAAATCTCGAGCACCGCGACGCCCTCGGGGCGACCCATGATCCTCCACACGGCCGCGGGATAGGCAAGAAGCCGCTCGTGCCGATCGTCGATGTCACCGAGCAATTCACGATAATAGACGACCTCGTCCGCGAATGTCGCTTCGACGACGAAGATCATCAGGTCGGCCTTCGTCGGGAACTGGTGCAGCATCGCACCGCGGCTGACGCCGGCGGCGTTCGCCACCAGCGTCGTGGTCGTTGGTCCATAGCCATATTCGAACAGGCAGTTTATCGCGGCGGCAAGAAGAAGCTCGCGTGTCGCCGCGCTTCGTTCGGCTTGCGTCTTCGTGGCGCGCTTCCCCGTGGTCTTGTCGGTCGGGCGGGGGCTCCGGCTCTGATCGGGCATCTTCATACGATCCACCGTTCCGGTTCAAGGGGAGGCCGGCCGCACGATCGCGGCAATGAATACGTACCCGATGGGGAATCGCGAAGGCAATAAAAAACAGTCAGACTTGCTTTATTATTAGCCGTGCGAACGGGAGACGGCGGGGCCGCACGGCTTCATCATAACACGCCGCGCGCGTTGGCGTGTAGCCCCGGACCGTCGGGCGCTGGAGGCTGGCATGAGGAATTGGTCCGGTCCAGCGTTCGACGCGACCTATCGACACCGAGGGCAAATAGGACCTGCGGATCGAGAATGAAATTCGGCGTCCGCGTGGGTACGCGGACGCCGAATAGGGTGCGAGGCCAGGCTCTATCAGAAGCCCGCGGTGATCTGGAATGCGACGGTCCGGCCGTACGGAACGCCATGGACGTCCGCGATCACGCGATCCGACTGAAAGACGCGCGGCGGATAGTCATTGAACAGATTCTGGATCGTCACCGAATAACGAAGCGTGCTGATCGGCGACCGGCGGCCCTCGAAATTGGTGCCATAGCCGAGATTGAGGTCGAACGTCGTGTATGACGGCACCTTCTGGTTCGGCGCGATGCTGCCCAGCGGCGCCGAGCGGGCCTGGTCATTGATGAACGACCCGGTGTAATTGGCGAACAGGGTCGCGCTCGCCCCGCGCCAGTTCACACCCAGATTGCCGCGACCACGCCATTTGACCGGCGTGCCGAGGAAGCCAAGGCGGCTCGTGGGGGCAACGTCGGGCTTCACTTGCTCATCATAGTTCAGGATGACGTTCACGGCCGCCGCGGCGTTGATCCGGACGTCGCCGACTTCACCGTCCCATGCGACATTGACATCGAGGCCATCGGTCTTGGTGCGCGAAAGGTTGGTGAAGCGTGAGTCGAGGAGGGCGCGGATCGAACAGAAGTCGGCAAAACCGCCGAGCTGCCCGACGCCCGAGCCGGCGCTGTAGATCGGCGTCGAGAGATAGGGCTGCAGCGCCGGATCGGCGCTCGCGATGTTCGTGTTCACGCATGACGCCGGATTGTTGATCGGAATGACGTAGGATTCATAGCCGCGGTACGAAAGCGGATTGCTGCCCGGCGTCGGGCCAAGCGGGAACTCCGCGAGCACGTTCGGGAAGACCAGCCGGTCCTTATAATCGATATTATAGTAGGTGACGCCGGCCTTGAAGCCGGCGCCCGGCTTCAGCTGCGCCGACAGCGACCAGTTGGTCGAACGCTCGGGCTTGAGGTCGGGATTGGAGCCGAGCAGGACGCCGATCTGGGTGAAGCAGGTGCCTGGGCCGAAGCAGAGAATGTTCGAGATGCGCGGATCCTGGTTGTTGAAGTCGACCGGGAAGGGCGTGATGAAACCGGACACATAGGCCGACGGATTCTTGTCGGTGATGCTCGGACTGCGGAACGAGGTTCCCCAGGTACCGGCGAAGGAGAGGAAATCGCTGACCTCCCAGGTGAATCCCAGCTTGGGATTGGTCGACTCCCCGGCGTCGCTATATTTGTCGTAGCGTACCGCGCCCGAGACGACGAAACTGTCGACGAGGGGAATGTTCATATCGTCGCTGATCAGCGGGAGATAGAGCTCCCCGAACGCCGAGGTGATCGTCCGGTCGTAATAGCTGTTACCCTTGTCGGTGATCACCGTGCGAACATTGTCGCGGCCGGCGACCGAGGTGTTTTCGTTCCAGTTAAAGACCTTGCTGCGTTCGCCGCCGAACGCCGCCTTCACCTTGCCGCCCGGAAGTTCGAACAGCGACCCGTTGAACTTGACGATCAGGTCGTCGAGACCATTGTGTCCGATCTGCTTCTGAGTGCCGGTAAAGGTCGCCAGCTGGGCGGCCGTGAGCGGCGCGGTACTCAATGGATTGATCGCCCCGATATCGATCTGATACTGGAAGGCCTCGGAATTGATGAAGCCGCCAATGATGCAATAGGTGCAGCCCTTGTTGCGCCCGATCGTGTAGCTCGCCTCGGCCTCCCAATCGCTGAAGAGCTTGACGCGTGCGCCGGCCGTGACGTTGAAGCTCTCGTCGCTGCCGATATATTGCCGCGGCCCGGTGTCTTTCAGTGCCGGATAGAGGACAGTGAGGTCAGCCGCCGGCGTGGCCGGCACGGGAATCGGAAACGGAATGCCGGGGATGGTGACGAAGCCACCGGGGGCGCCTTGCGACACGCCGGGGACGCCAAAGACATAATTGGGATTGTCCACGGAGGTGACGGCGCCGCTGGCGTCGCGTAGCTTGGAGCGCAGGGCGACGGTGAGCGCGCCGCCGCCAAAACCCTGGGTCGTGCGCGTCACGGTTTCGCGATTGGTGTAACGGGCATCGACGAAAAGGTCGACCGAGTCGCCGAGCTCCTGATTGAAATAGATCGCCGCCTGGTGACGGTTCTGCCTGCCGATATAATCGGTAAAATAGCTAAGATCGGTCAGTGCCGGCTGGTTCAGCAACAATTGCGAGGCCGTCAGCGGGCCGGTGGACCCTGCGGGCACGCCATAATAGACGCTCGTCAATGCCTGCGGCAAAGTCGGATTCTGCGGGGCAGGGGGATTGCTTGTCGGAGGTGTGACGACGATCGACGGTATGAATCCGACACTCGCATTGGCGCCGTTGAGCCGCTGATCGATGCCGCCGAGCGGCGACAGATCGGAACGCAGATAAGGGTTCTTGCCGGCGCGATAGGGATCGCGGTGCGCATAATCATAGCTGATCATCAGGTTGCCGCGGCCGAGGCCGCCGACATCGTCCCACTGCACACCGCCGGTGCCGTTGGCGGCTGTTTCGAACCCGCCGAAGGTGTTGCCGCCGCGCAGCGACACTTCGAGGCCTTCATAATCCTTGCGCAGGATATAGTTGATCACGCCGCCGATCGCGTCGGATCCGTAAATGGCCGATGCGCCATCGGCGAGGACTTCGACGCGCTCGATCGCGGCGAAGGGAAGCTGGTTGGCGTCAACCGCCGACGTGTTCGACCCCGTTCCCACCGTCCGGCGGCCATTGACGAGGATCAGCGTCGTGCTCGAGGTGGAACCCAGTCCACGCAATGTCACGCTGTTGCTGCCGGCCGCATTCTGCAGCGACGTCGTGCTTCGGCCGCCTTCGCGGTCATATTCTCCGGTGCGGACCTGCGGCAGCGTGCGCAGCAGTTCGGCGGGCGTCGTGTGACCCGTTTTCTCGGCCTCTTCGCGCGTGATGACGATCGCTTCGGTGCCGACCTGCTTTACGCCGGTGATGTTCGAACCGGTGACGACGATCTCGTCGCTGGCGCCCGCAACCTGATCGGCATCCTCGGACGACGCATCTTCTGTCTGTGTTTGAGCCCATGCCGGTGCCGCGGCTGCGGCGCAGACCAAGGCGATTGTGCTGCAGGCAATATGGAGCGCGCGCGTATCGATATTCATAAATTCCCCCCCCACCGACAGGCTCATTGGCCTCGGTATGTTTTGCTGCCCCGGCAGGCGGGTTTGCCGCTTGCACGGGGACGTAGGAGTTCTTGCGCAGCCAGCGGGGCGAGTCAACTACAAAGCAGTCCTGTCTGCTTGTTATTTGTAGAGTGACAACCGAAGGAATGGGTTTGTGCAATTGTTTAAGTCAGTTGGCGGGGAGGTTTCATGGTTATAAAATCTGCGCGATTTTCTGAAATCAGCTCTTCTTGGACCGATTCAAGCCGCGCCACCGGCGGCGCTTGGAATCAGAGCTGATTTCAAGCGCAGTTTGCCTCGCCATATGCCTGCCAGGTTTCGCCGTTCGAGAATTCGAAACGCGAGCTTGCGAATAATTGCCGGATCTTCGGCTTGTGGGCGCGCAAGTTCCGCTGAACTTCTCGAAGATATGTATCGACGCGCCTCTTCCCTCCGGTGCCGAAACAGCGTCCCGATTTATATCGCGGCCGTCGCGGCGCTCATATCCTGACTGCCGGGAGTTACGTCGGTTAGAGTGGTTAGTTGTCTTCCGGATCAAGCACGCCCGAATCGACTCCCGCTCGGAGGAGTTTCTCGAGCATTTCTGCCTCCTCGCGGCCATCCTCCCCTTGGAGGAGAAATCCACTGGCGGCGCGACCGCGAGCAATGCCGATGATCAGTTGCGAAAGGGAAGCGGATGCTTCCTGATTGAGGATCCTCTGCAGCGCGATCGCTCCAGAGGTGGAATCGATGCGATCCCACACGGGCTTGAGCTTTTCTGCTAAAGTTTCATCGACACGGGCAGCTTGGAGAATCTCAATGACCGCAAGACCTTCCCGTCTCGATGTCAGCTTCCAGGCCGCCGTAGAATAGGCAACGAGTTGGTCCCCAGCGTCATCAAGTCCGTCCAGCGAATCGGTGAAAAAGTCTGCATCCCCTTTCATTGCCTCCTCAATCACAAAGGCCATGAGATCTGTCTTCGAAGGAAACTGGCGTCGCATGGTGGTCCGGCTAATGGCTGCCTCATCAGCGACGATTTGCTCTGTCGTCGCATCATAACCCAATTTTGAAAGACATGTGATCGCTGCTTCCAGCAGCACCGGCCGCCTCGCCGCGGCGCGTTCGGACCGTGTCATACGCGGCGATTCGGCCTGAACATTCGCGTTGTCGGCAGCCGTGATTTTTGATGGCCGTGTCACTATGATAAATCCATCTGCAAGACTTGGTGGACGCCAGGCATTCGAAAGCTTTCTCTGATCAACTTGGAGCAAAGTTCGAACAGCGAGCTATTTTGCCGTTGCGATCTTCCGTCACAACTCTTGAGCAATTCTCCGCACTCTGCCGGTTCCATAGTTCATTCTCATATCGCCAAGAGAGGTGACTCGAACGATCGAAACAGTCAAGGCTGTTTGCTATTTGCATGGCTTCGGGATGTTCCGTGAGGCAAACTCGGGCACATGCAAATTCCAGGGCTTTCTGCGATGACGACCCCGGCCGAAGCCTTCCACGCCGGCTCCCTTTCCGTAAGAAAACATGTCGAATATACCGCTGCTGTCTCTTTCGCCTCCATGATCGCGAAAACTGGCGGCGCTCCTGTATCGAAATCCGGCCGGCTTTATCCGCGCGGCGTGGCGGATTTGGGCGCAGCGGGAACCCGGGCCTAGGTCAACCCCGTGCCAGAAGGTGCGGGGACCCGGGGGCGGAGAGGGTGGTCTCGGCGACTCGGGCCAGATGGAGCTGCAGGATCGCTCCGTCTCTCTCGTCGCTGCCCCATGGTCAAGCGGCTGCCGCCGCTCCGCTGTGCGGAGGAGGAAGAGCTGGGCCGGGCCGAGTGGCAAATGGGCGCGGCGAGAGAGGCTTGCCGCCGGTTTGCCCCAGGAGATCGCACATGGCGCAACACCGAACCGGGCACCTGCCGCGCGGCCCGCGGGCCCCGCTTTATGAGGACATCACCAACCGGATCATCTCCGAACTGGAGGCTGGGCGGCTGCCTTGGGTGCAGCCTTGGGGCACCGCTCGCGCCCCAATCGGCCTGCCGTTCAATGCCGTGAGCGAGCGGCGCTACAGCGGCATCAACATCCTCACGCTCTGGAACGCGGTAATTGCGCGAGGATTTACCGGCCACGGTTTCCTGACATTTCGGCAGGCGGCGACGCTCGGCGGCTCGGTGCGGCGCGGCGAGTATGGGACGGCGGTCATCTACAGTCACCGCGTCGGCAAGGGCGAGCTGAATGGCCGCCTCGACTCCGGTGACCCTGGCGGCGAGAGCAAAGGCGGCTTCCCTTTCCTGAAGCAATTCACCGTCTTCTCGGTCGACCAGTGCGAAGGGCTGCCCGACCGCTTTCATATTCCCGCGGAGCCCATACCCGATGGCTTGATCTTGCCCGAGGCGGAGCAGCTTATAGCGGCGACGGGCGCCGATTTTCGCATCGGCGGGGTGTCGGCCTATTACAGCCCGCGGCATGACTTCGTCGCCGTTCCCCGTCCCGACGATTTCTTCGAGCCGATCAACTGGCATCGCACGGCTTTTCATGAGCTAGGTCATTGGAGTGGTCATTCGACCCGCCTCGACCGCGACCAAACCGGAAGCTTCGGCTCGAAATCCTATGGGCATGAGGAATTGATCGCCGAGATGACCGGCGCGTTCGTCTGCGCGGCGCTCGGCATCGCGCCGACGGTGCGACACGCCGATTATATTGGCTCGTGGCTCGAGATCATTCGCGAGGACCAGCGTGCGATCCTGCGCGCGGCGAGCGCGGCATCGAAGGCCGCCGACTATCTCCTCGCCCATCGTACAGGCGCGAAGTCCGGTGACATGGCCGGTCACGGCGTTCGGGGGGACGAAAGCACAGCCGGATCGGACTCCGCGTGTGTCAAGGGGAGGGCTGCGGCATGAAGCTCCTGACCCCTGAGCTTGAACGGCGGCTGCGCGCCAATGTCGAGGCGCGTCGTGGCGCACAGAGCCGCGGCGAACGCGAACCCGATCCCGAGCCCGTCGTCCGGCTCTTTAATCCGGTGGGCGCGGCGACTTGGCTCGCGACCGAGCTTGACGAGGACGACATCTTCTTTGGCCTCGCCGACCTCGGCTTCGGTTGCCCGGAATTGGGCAGCTTTGCGCTCGCTGAACTCGAGGCCGTCCGGCTGCCCTTCGGCCTCACCATCGAGCGCGATTTCCACTTCACTCCGCGCCATACGCTCTCGGCCTATGTCGAGGCGGCGCGGGGTGCGGGATCGATCGTGCTCGGCGAACAGAGGTTGCGCCAGGCCGCCGAGCGGCTTGCTCGCCGCCGGTGATGCGCTTCGCCGCTTAGGGCCGCGTTTCGCGGCCCCGGGAGGAAGAGGGGGGCAGGGCCTTCGTGACGGGTTGTTGAGCCGGGAGAGTGTCTCGCGGCGGCCCGTCACGGAGAATGGCCATGGCCAGAGCAAAGCAGAAGATCACCCTCAGCCCGTCGCGCGACATTCCGTTCGACCGGCTGGTCCTGTCCCAGTCCAATGTCCGGCGCGTGAAGGCCGGCGTGTCGATCGGCGAACTCGCCGACGACATCGCCCGGCGCACGCTGCTCCAGGGGCTCAATGTTCGGCCCCTGCTGGGCGAAGACGGCAGCGAAACCGGGATGTTCGAAATCCCCGCGGGCGGCCGACGCTACCGCGCACTCGAACTGCTTGTGAAACAGAAGCGTCTCGCGAAGGATGCGCCGGTGCCCTGCATCGTCCAGCAGGCGGCGGCGCATATTCTCGCCGAGGAGGATAGCTACGCCGAAAACGCTGTGCGCGAGGCGCTGCATCCGCTCGACCAGTTCCGGGCGATGCAGGCGATGGTCGCCAAGGGCAATGCGGTCGAAACGATCGCGGCGCATTTCATGACGACCCCCGCCGTCGTCCGCCAGCGCCTCAAGCTCGCATCGGTGTCGCCGGCGCTGCAGGATCTTTACGCCGAGGATGACATGACGCTCGATCAGCTGATGGCCTTCACGGTCGACGCGTTGCATAAGGAATACATCCTGTGTGGTGGTATCGAGGTCGGCCAGCGCCTCTTCGGCGCGCCGCAGCAGG
The DNA here is from genome assembly GCF_023197165.1 of Sphingopyxis sp. MSC1_008. GTDB lineage: Bacteria > Pseudomonadota > Alphaproteobacteria > Sphingomonadales > Sphingomonadaceae > Sphingopyxis. Next base: position 160,924 of record NZ_JALPRD010000004.1, on the reverse strand, counting down.
TCGCGCGCTTCCAGCGCATTGTGCGGATCGGGGCCGGCGACATCCTTCTCCTCGAAGCTGTGATGCGCCGCCTGCTGGCGGCGCGCGCCGGTCCGCGCCCGTTCCTTCAGGAGCGTGCGCGCGGTCTGCGCGAGATAGGCGCCGGGCTTGTCGCCGATGCTGAAATAGCCTTTCGCGGTGAAGAAGCGGCGGAAGCTCTCCTGGACGAGATCGGCGACGTCCTGCGGATGCGCGTTGCGGCGGAAGAAGCCCGCGAGGCGAGGGCGCTGCTCGGCCAGGATCGCCTCGGTTCGCGCGAGGCGCCGGAACCCGTCCCAATCGTCGGGCGGGACCGGATCGGCGGCGCCAGGGCCGCCCCTGCCTTCATTCTCATTGTCAAAGTCCATGCGCCATGCCTTCCCGTCCGGGGCAAGGAGGGCGCGAAGCCGGGTGTTGAGTCTCGCTTGACGACGAGGCCGCAACCTTTGGCCCGAAGGCTTGGACATGCGTCACGGCCACCCGGCAGGGATGGCGCAAATCTATCAGCGTCAAGCGGGCGTCTCAATTCCCGGCATCGTGCTTCTCACACCCGATGCGGGGAGAAGCATAGCCTGCCGCCACGGCAGGGCAAGCGTCTGGGGGGAGATTGGTCCAGATTGAATCTTGTTGTCCGGCAGCCGGGGGTGTTGCGCTCGATTTGGAGGGTGAATGTTGTGAACGCGGTCTCGGCCTAAACAAGTAAGTAAGCGATCCTGTCGTTGCAGAAGATACTATGTGTTGCGCTGCGGCATCACTTGCGATCTATTTGAGCAGCGGGCGCCATTTATTGTGGCGACTTGCCCGCGCTTCGCTATGTCCCGCAACGCGACCCGATGGAGGGCTCCTTCATCACAAACCTGGCGGCCTTTCAGGCCGCCTTTTTTGTGCCTGTCGGGCATCCGCTACCGGTTCTTCTGGACGTCTTGCCAGTTCCGGTTGGAAAGGATCTCCGCGTCCTTGCCGACGAAGACCGACGCGGCGTCGCGGTCGCCCTGAAGCTGGTAGCGCATCCAGGCCGTCAAATAGCCATCCGTGCGGATCTGCATGTCCGTGTGTTCAGCGCCGGTCGCCCGTGCCCGCACCTTCATCACCTCGCCTGGAATGGCATCATAATTTTCGATCAGCGAGGAGAGGGGAGCCACACCGCCGAAACTTTTGGATGTATCTTTCGCGCCCGAGTCGTCCGACCGTCCGGTACCGGCGGTCATGAAATAGGGCATCGCGATCTTCCGCGCATCATAGCTCCAGCGCAGATTCTTCGCGAGGAGAGGATAGGGCGCACTGGCGGTGAACAGGGTCTTGAAGGAACCGCTGTTGCTGTATTCGGTGACGGCCCGGATCGCTCCCGCGCCGCCCTGCGAATAGCCGGCTATGCCAATATTCGCCGTGTCGATCCGGCCGTGAAGGATATTGCCGCGGGGCGCGTTCAGAAGGACATCGAGCGTGGCCAAGCTTGATTCGCCTGTTCCCGCATGTTCGACTTCATTACCGACGACGATGAAGCCCCATGAGGCGAGACGTTCAAAAAAGGGCTTGTACGAACTGGCTTTGGTGTCGCTGCCGTTGGCCACCAGGATCATCGGATATCGCGCACGATCCTTTTCCAGCTTTCGCGGATACCAGACGCCGATCGTGCGATTGGCGATATTCGCTGCATCGAATTCGACATAGGCCACCTCATGGCTGCCACGCTGCGAATATTTCTGTTCAAGCGGGGCCGGGCTGGTGAAACCGGCGTAGTGATTGCCTTCAGTCGCAGGCTTTGTCGCGGCAGGCTCGCCAACGACCGGGGCGATTTGCGCGCAGGCCCCCAAGGCCGACAGCAGCATTATGGCTGAAGCGAATGTTCCGACGTTCATTTTCATGTTCAGGTCCTTTTTGTGTAATTTTGCCGGGTCGTCCCCGGGAAGATGAAGCACCGGACGGGAGAATTGCTGCAACAAAGGCCGATCCAGTCCGGAAGGCCGTTGCGTCGCGCTCACGTTGCCGGCGGCGTGCCGCGGCTAACAGGCACCGCTTTGGTCAGGAATTGCAGCGTCGCTTGCCGAATGACCGCATTTCCGATGCCGATGAGATCGAAGCCATGCTCGCCATAGGGAATATCGACGACCCGCGTCTCGACCCCTGCGCGGCGTGACGCTGCTTCATAGGCTTTCATGCTCGCAGGCGGGACCAGATGGTCGTTTTCCGAAATGAACAGGATGGCGGGCGGCGCGTTGGGCCCGAGATGCGTGGCCGCCGCGGTCGCCGCGTAGCGCTCGGGGAATTGCTTGGGAGATCCGCCGGTATATTGTTCCGCCATCATGCGCACCGCCGCGCCGCTGGGAACATAATCATTGTTCCACACCGCCGCGATATCGGCGGCAGGATAGACGGCGCTCACCGCGCGAATCTTCGGGACATCGCCGCCGCAGCTCGAGACGAGCTTGCTCGCTCCTGCGAGATTGCCGGCGTTGAGCACGAGGTTGCCGCCCGCGGATTCACCGAACAGCGCGATGCGCGTGACATCGCCGTTCCATGCCGCGGCATTCTTGTTTGTCCAGGCGAGCGCACAACCAATCTGTCCATGCACCCTGTTCCACATGTGCCGCTTCTCGCTCGACAGGCTGTAGTCGATCGACAGCGCGAGCCAGCCGCGGTCGGCGAACCAGCGCATGTCTGCGCCCCTGCTGATCGAGTCACCGGCATTCCAGCCGCCGCCATGGACATAGATCAGGATCGGCCATCCACCCCGGGGCGCTTCGCCCTTCGGGCGCCACGCATGGATTTTGAGATCCTCGCCGAGATCGCGTGCGTAGACGCGCGTCGCATCGGGGGGCGAGGATGAGAGCACGCCGCCGAAACCAAAGGGGGCACCGACGCCGATCCGCACATCGTTCGCCGCGGCGAGCGCGACAAGGCGGACAACCACGATCAGCGCGCCGACCGCCGCGATTGCCGCGAGACCGGTAAGAAGCTTGCGGGTGCCCCCGCGCGCGGTGGCGCGCGCGACAAGCCCGGCCGCGATCGACGCGACCGCGACCCAGGCGGGGATGAGCGAGAGCACAATCGACCCGAACAGCCCGAGCTGGGGGATCGAGGGAATGAAGGCACCGAGGGTCAGGGCTGCAGCGGCGAGGATGATGATGCCAGCCAGCAAAAGCAGGGCGCGGCGCCCCCAGTTACGCAGCGATCGATTCGCTGTTGCTGCTTCGGTCATGTCCGCTCCCCAATTCCTGAATGCACACCCGCGGTATCCCTTGCCGTCATCCAGCGGAGCTGCGTGCCGAGGCTCGTCTCCTCGCATCCTTTCAAGTTACGGTCAACGCGGACTGTTATCCTGGGGCCAGGGGGGAGCGGGCAGGCAGCGGGCGTCAAACTCATTTCAAGTCAGCATTGCTTGTAAGATGCCGGGGTTCTTCCTATGGTCAGTCCAACAACATGCGCGGACGTGACGGGTAATTGCCTCGAAAGCCCGCACAAAATGGGAGATTGCAGACATGGCGCACCGGCCAGGAATCTTAGGTAGGCGGATCGCCGCCGCGTCGGCGCTGGCGCTCGCAGCCGCCGGGCCCGCCCCGCTTGCGCATGCGGCAGGTGGCGAGGACGTGCCGCCGCCCTTCATTCCGATCGAGCATGTCTATCTTCCTCTTCCCGAAGGCATGCAGCCGCTGTGGCCCACCTTTGCTGCGGGCGGGAACGACATCCTGTTCCAGGAGGGAGGGAAGGGCGGCCTCTGGATCATCGGCGCCGATGGCTCGCACCTCAAGTGTATCACCTGCGATGTCCCCGGCGCGCCAAAGATACGCGGCGGCGGTTTTGCGCACGCCTTCCCGGATGGCAAGCGCATCCTCTATACGGACGGCGTCGCGGCTGCGTCGGACCTTCCGGCGCGCTCCAACGGCTGGATGATCGAATGCGACGTCTCGATCCGCGACTGCCCGTCGCCGCGCTTCCTGCCGATCGACATGAGCGCCGATCGCGGCAAGGCCGGGCTGGCGCAGCGCCGGACCTTCCATCTCTCGCCCGACGGCAAGCTCATCGGCTGGATGAACGTCCGCTCCGATGCGACCGTGATGGTCGTCGCGCGCCTCGAGCGGCAGCAGGATAAATATGTCGCGGCCGATCCCCGTGCGGTAAATCCCGCCGGGCCGCGATCGGATACGGACGATGACGCCGACCGCTGGGAGAATCTGTCGCAGCTCTACGAACTGAAGAGTTTCACGCCCGACGGCCGCGCGATCATCGCCGTCGGCACGCCGCGGGGCAATGTCGATATCCTGCGCGTCGAGCTTGCCGACGGGCGCACGACGCGCCTCACGGCGCATAGCGACTGGGACGAGGACAGCTCCTTTTCGCCCGATCAGAAACTGCTCGTCGTCAACAGCTGGCGAAGCCAGCACCGGCTCGACGCGCTCGCCTGGATACCGGAGATCCGCGGTTTTACCGGGCTCATGACGGGCGCCGCGATCGCGCCTTATTATGTCTCCACCTGGGAGGGCTTCCAGTGCGACCTCTCGCCCTGGCTCCTTCCCGCGCGGGGCGATGACGGCGGGCGCCTTCTTGGCCAGCCGCTCGACGTTTATGGCAAACCAGCCTTCAGCGCCGCGAACAATCTGCACGGCCAGCGCGTGTGGAGCCCGGACAGCCGGATGGTCATCCTCCAGGAGCGTACCCGCACCCGCGGCACCTTTTCGCCCAACCGCATCGCGATCGCGCGCCTCGATCGCGAACCCGGCAAGCCCGTCGTGCCCGTCTCGTCGCGTGTCGGCGAATGGGCGCTGCCCGCGAGCCTCTACGAGGGGGCGCACGCACGCGACCGCACGGCGCAGGTCAAGGGCCGCAAGGGCGGCACCGCGACGGTCGAATATAGGGGAACGCTCGGCGGCGGCGGGGCCTCGACCTCGGTTCGCTTCGACCGCTTTACGGACGACGGAATGACATTCGTCTCCGGTACCATGTCCGGCGCTTCGGGCGTGCAGGGAGACGGCGAGCGTCGCGCGTGGCGGCTGCTCGCCGACGTCGAGGTGACGGGCCATCACACCGGGCGTCTCGACATGGATCTCACCATCGACAATGGCGCAAAGCCGCTTCCGCAAATGACAGGTCGCCTGACCGCCACCTATGACGGCAAGGCCGCGCCGCCGCTTCCCGAACTCGGGCCCTGCTATGACCGCCAGCCCGTCGCCGCGCCATTGCGTCTGCGGCTCGCCCCCGTGGGCAAGGCTTATGTCGCGACCGTGACCGCCGATGTTTCGGGCGACGTGCGCCCGGTACAAGGCGCGCTGGTGCGCATCGGGGCGATAACGGTCCGAACGGATGCGACGGGGAAGGCTAAGCTGCCGGCGACGGCGCGCGGCGAAGTCCGAGCGAGTGCCGGGGACACATTCCTTCCGGCAGCGGGGGAAGTTCCCTGAGCAGGATGGTGCGCCTCCCGGTCGCGGAATTCGGGCGGGACATGCAGAGGCGGCTTAGCGCCTGATGCCAGTCGTAGCCAGCTGTGCGACGGGTGCCCGAAAGCTGACGTTCGGGTGCCAGTGAGGAACGGCTTCCGCTTGCGCTTACGTTGGCCATTGCGTTGATCCGCCAACACTAACTGATAGCAGAATTATCTGAACGCGCACGCTTGTTGCCGGGGCAATTTCTTGAAGATATTGTCCTCAACCCGACCCACACAGCAGGATGGGCAATCGCTATGACATACAACAGAAGCAACCTTTCCGGCGGCCGATTTAAGATGATGCCGATGCGCGTCCGCTATTCCTAAGGTTCGGCGTACTCGCGCTGGAACAGTGCGTGCGCTCGCTTTACGATCATAAGCAGCGTGAGAACAAAGTGAGCATATAAGAAAACCAATATGGCGCTGGGAAAACTTATAAAAAGCGCTCCTATGTAACAAGATATTGATAATATCAAACTCGCACAGCAAACTAAAACTAGATATGATATATTAGAATTAAGTTGGCCAAGAAGCCTACGCCGCATATTTAATTCATAATTATAAGCATCTTTCTCAGCCTCTATCTCAGAATCTTTCCATTTTCTCTGGTATATTGAAAAAATAGCTACTTGTATATTAAGAAGAAGGGCGATGAAGATCCCAAAAAAAGTGATAGATACGTTATAGGCATCCTTATCAAAACTAAGAGATTTGAAGAAAGATATCGATCCCAGAATACCCGGAACTACATAGAAAATAAAATAATCTTTACCCATTGGTAGACGTGTCTCTTCGTCCTTCAATGAGCCGAAATGATCCCATAATATCTGCCTAATATCGATCTTCATATTTTTGCTTTTGCTAGCGTTTTCACGAATTCACCGACTATCTTGTTCGCTTCCTTTCGGACCGACTCTATGGTGGGATGACCGCCTTCCCAGATTACTGAATCAGTTATATCAATGACACCGGCATTCCGACTGTCACCATAGATGCCGACGGGTCTCAGCTTTCCGCCTACTCGAACCTCGGCGACAGCCTGATCAAATTCCCTTCCGTCGTATATGAGCACACCGTCGCCTTCCAGATTCCGACTGACGCTCCCAAAGGGGCCTAAGTCCTTTCGCCGGCGGGCCGATACAGTCAATTCCACATCTACGGTGTCGGTGGCTTTCCCGTTGTACTGATCTGCCAAATCAGATTGGGTATTCCGTTTGATAAGCTTCAATCTTTTAACGGGCGCTTTCAACAGGCTCGCCCCTCCATTGTGCGGAGACATTTTCGACATACGGAAAAGATAGTTATCATTCGCTGCTTCGAAAACCTCTTTCATCTTGTCAAGAACCAGTTGAACACAGGATCGTCCTTGAAAAGATTGGAATACAGCAATTGCAAATTTCTTACCAGCAGGAAATAAAAACTGATAATAAAGCGGTATCTCTTCAACGTCGCTAGTTTTTCTCTGATAATTAAGCTTTTTTGTTTTGTTGTTTTTGAATTTACTTTCAAAACCGTAAGTGCCGTAACTGATTTGACCGTAGTTATCGAGCTCCTTAGCGCCTTTGCCAGGCTCAAAAAACCAAGTTCTTTCAGCCACAGTTATGCTGTTTGCAAGCTGGTTCTGCGTAACAAAATCATCCACAAACTTATGAAGGGATGACGATAAATCGGCAGAATCGAGATCGAGACGATTATTCGGATCGCCTTTTTCATTGATCGATAGCATGTAAACGCGCAGTCCGATGGCTCGAGCCATAAGCAAATCCCCTCACAAACCCCTTACCGATAGAAGCTTACTAAAGCTTATGTCAGAGGAAGCCTTTGGCGTACAGTGCTCAATGTGAGCAAACTCGCTCAGCATCTTTCTCGATAATTAGGCGGCGTTTCATGGTTCTCGCCAACGAAGATTTTCACCGCATCCGCGATCAGCCAGATTTTGGCTGCGCAGGCAGAGTAGTGGAGCATACCGACGCGTGTAACAATACTCAACGTAGTGGCAGTCGTCGGAATCCGCACCGTACTAAATAGGCAAACACATCGTCGTATACGCCGCGCGGCCGCGTCAAATCTTCATCGCTGCCTTCCGGAACAAAAACTACCAATCCCTGCCGCGCCCTGGTCAGCAATACGCGGTAGGCGTTGGTGATGAATGCACGCTGCGCTTCGCCCTTAACCGCCTCCCACCGGTTGCCTTTGAACCGAAAGAAGTCCCAGTCGTCCCTGCCACGCCGAAGATTACCGTCCCAGCACACGCAGCTCCAGTCGAGCTCAAGGCCCTGCACATCAAATTCGGTACCCGCGTCCTCGAGTGCGTCGGACGATCGAATATCCTCTGAAAGAGCCAGAAACCATTTTGCCGGTTCGATCTTGGACTTCACAAAGATTCCATGCGGTTTGAGACGAAGACCATTTGAAGACGCCAGCAGCCCGCTTCGCTCTTGGCCACGCGATCGCGTGCGAAGCCACGCTCGCGCGGCGTGGAGGTCGCGCGTTATGAGCAAAGGATAGTTTTCGAGCTGCATTTCGATTTCGCTTGCCGTTTCAGCATTTCCGGCAAGAATTTCTCCTACAAAATCCGACAAACGCTCGGCGCGAAACGACCGGATTGAGGTTGCCAAATGAAGTGCCGGCGCCCTCACTTCCTCCTCGATGGAACAGTCGTGGCCCAGCGTTGACGGAAGATGGACTTGCCAGTGCGGGAAGGAGCGCTGGAGCGCGCGTAGCCACTCCTCAATCCCGGCCTCCCCCGTATTGATCTCTTGCCCACCGCCCACAAGGCAGACAATCGCGCACCAATCTGGATGACGATCCATCACTCCGAGCAGGAACTCAGGCTCCGATTTTGTGAAGCCAATCTGACCGCGCTTCTGCTGCATAAACTTTGACGTCTGCTGAACGTCCCACGCGCGTTGCGCTTCATCAAATACCACGACTTTCTCGATTGGTGGCAGGTCGGAAGACAACGCTTCGTCACGAAAATGATGAATGTTTTGGATGAAGGCCGCGGCGCGGCGATCTTCGGTTGCCTTAGATCCAGAAAGCCCGGCCTCTTTAACTTTAGCAATCGCGTCCAACGCCAGCGCCTCTCTGAGGACCTCCACCAACGGCCCATTTCCTGACAAGAACACCGCATGCTCGTCCTCATGAGACCGTTGCCGTGCCGTCGCCAAATTTAGGCCCGCGAGCGTTTTTCCAGATCCCGGAACTCCGGTGATGAAGCAAATAACTTTGCGGCCTTCGGTTTTCGCAGTTTCGATTGCGGCGGCGACATAGTCTGATGTTTGGGCTAGATTTTGCGCGCCAGCTTCGGACCTTGAGATTTCTTCAACCGCATGGCCGCGGTAGAGCGCCTGGGCGGCCTCAATGATCGTTGGGGTGGGACGATAACGACCCGCCGCCCATTTTTGTGGGTCAACATCTATGCAATCGATCTCGGCCGAGATCGACGTGATGGCAGCAGCAAGCCGATCAGGTCCGACGCAAATTGGCTTTGCTAGCTGATCATCGTCCCAATGGAGCGACGGCTTTCGCGCCTCGCTGGCATGTGTCGCGACCAAAATCGGGACGATCGGCAGCTTGTGGCTGGTTTCGTGGAAATGTTTAAGGTCGAGCCCATAGCCATAGACCTGCTCCTGCGCCGTCCGATCAAATTGCAAAGCGCCCAGTTTATACTCGACGACGAAAATAATTCCTGACTTAACAATGACGAGATCTGCTCGGCGTCCCATTCGGGGGATGAGAAACTCGACAAAAAAATGAGCAATTGGAAGTGCGACGCTGAGTTGCCGCAGATGCTCGATCTGATACTGCCACGCGGCCCGCTGCGTCGGCTCCACCGCGAAGGGGAGTTTTGCCGCGAGCTGGCCGTAAAGCTCGTAGTTGGAGAGCGCGCTAACCTCAGAGGCGGCGATCGATAGATAAGCACGGTCCATCATCCGCTCGTGCCGAAAGAAAGGATCAATTACAATTGCGAGCGGCGAGTTTTCCGAAACAAAGTGGTCGTACGCCACTGATCGCGCGCCGGGTTAAGGGTCTCGGAGCAAGTGATTTTTTGCACGCCGAAGGGGATCCTTCCCTGTGGACCAGAATCGCTGGCGCATCCGTTTTGGTCGTTTAAGTCGTCGCCCTGGAATCCTGGGGACTGTAGACTATCTTAAATTCGAACTAAAAAGCCTCCTGACTGCTACCGGCGTTGAGCTGAAAGGGTTCGAGGGCAGGGTGAATGAAGAGGCGCTGGTTAGTACCTGGAAGACCGCCGCGGATCGTGCCCGCATGACCGAGCGCAACGATAGGGCCTCCGCCACGAGCGCGACCGTGGTGCAAATCGCTCCGGCATCACGCCAGATCAAGCTGGCAGGATGCTCGTAACAATTGTCATAGGAGTGCGCGGAAGGCTTTGCGCGAGTGCGGTGAGCAACAGGTTGGCGTCGCTCAATATGTGTCGCAGGGGGATAGCTGGCCGGGAAGGATTCGTCGGCGGCCTGGTCAACGCGGTCACAACGGCGGCGCGGCGTATCGCGCGTCCCGTTGGACCCGCACTGCGTGTCTGGTCGAAATTCTCCGGGTGCGTCTCTCCATCTGAGAAGGCGGCCGAGTGATTAACGTCCTTCGGCGTCGGCGCCTTTTCAAGCTCGCGGGGCCCGTAGCATCGCTCGACGGACGTGCGCCTCTCGCGCTGGTGCCGCCGCAGCAGTCTTAGCCCGAAACGAGTAAAGCGCGTTAATCCGGTTGCGAGGCGGTGCTGCGTCGTCCGCATATATATGGTCCGGTGTGGTGGAGTGACTTTGCGGGACGGCGTCTTCTGCTATTGGGTATGTCGTAATTGGGGAGGGTGCGATGATCTATTTTAGGCCGTTGGCCGAGACAAATCTGTGCGGATCGGCGGTTCACCTAATGGTTTCGGGTCGTGGTCTGAGCTATCGTGCCTCGACGCGGAGGGGCTGATCCGTGCAGTTCACCGTAATCCCCTACGGAGAGCGCTCTCAAGCACGTCGGCTTTCGGGACAGGATGAAGCCTATCTCGTCTGCGACAACTGGGACGACTATGGCTTTAAGACGAGCTTCGCTCTCGTCTATTTCGATTTTGACGGCGATCGACACGAGATCGGCGAAGTCAAGCTGATGCGGACCGGCATGCGCAGCGGCTTCACCGATGTGCCCGGGACCTTCCAGACCTTGGGGCCGGATTATGCTTCGCTCGGACAGGATCAGGGATATTATGAGACGCTGCTTGAGCTTGCCGAACCGACGCGGGTTGAAATCCTCGTCGCGCTTCGCGACGCTGTCTGGGACTCGGCGATCCGCGGCCAAGTCGCCGAGGAGAGCGCATGGGAGGACTCGCTCACCCGTTCGATCGGTGAATCGCGTCTTGAAAAATTTATTGCAATCCTGCATCAGCACGCGACGCTGACAGAGTTCGATTTCACTTACGAGTTTGCCAGTAGCAATGCGCAGATCGCTTTTACCGTCACGCCGGGGAGCTTGCCGCCGAGCAACATCCATGTGGTGATCGGGCGAAACGGCGTTGGCAAGACAACGTTGCTCAACGCGATTAGCTGGCTCATCCGCAATGGTCGGAAAAAGAGTCTGGGTCGCCTAAGATTTGGTGGCGACCCCGATGCCGTGGCGAAGGACCAGTTTGCCAATCTCGTCACCGTCGCGTTCAGCGCTTTCGACAGCTTCGATCCGCCGACGAGATCGTCGAGCGGACCTACGAGAAGCCTCAAGGCCGGGACACGCAGCGGCGTCGCTTATACATACGTCGGGCTCAAGAAGCGCATCCGCGTCAATGACGAGCGCGCGACCGGGAACAAGAGCGAAGCCGATCTCCAGAAGGATTTCATTACCGGAACGCTTCAATGCCTCCGCAGCGCGAGCCGACCGCGGTGGCAGGCGGCGATGCGCATATTAGAAGCGGATCCGCTCTTTGCGGCGCTCGGCCCTTCGCAACTCGCCGACCTTGACGGCGAGGAGCTGGAAGAACGGGCGGCGGCCCTGTTCGAGACGGCGAGCTCGGGCCACAAGATCGTGCTCCTGACGTTGACGCGGCTCGCCGAACTTGTGAGCGAGCGCACGCTCGTCCTGATCGACGAGCCTGAAGCGCATTTGCACCCGCCACTCGTCATGGCCTTCGTTCGCGCCCTGTCGGACCTGTTAGCGAACCGCAACGGGGTCGCAATTCTTGCCACACATTCGCCTGTCGTCGTACAGGAGGTTCCGGCGAGCTGTGTGTCGCTCATGTTCCGACCGGGCGATGTCATCAGCGTCGAACGGCCTGAAATGGAAACTTTCGCCGAGAATCTAGGGGCACTCACCCGGGAAATCTTCCGCCTCGAAGTTACCGAAAGCGGACATCATGCTTTGATCGCGGCAGCGGTCGCGGACGCAGGTGACATTGACGAAGTCCTTGATGCCTTCGGAGACCAGGTCGGCGCCGAAGGCCGCGCTCTGGCGCGCGCCATGCTGCGGGCCGCTAACTGATGGTTCCCGTCACGGTCCCGGACAACGACGCGGGAGCGATGTTCGCGGCGTGTGCGACCCGAACCAGAAATGTGGCCACTCGGACGTCGCTCCTCGCGCAGCGCGGGCACGTTGAGGCGCGTGCTGCGCTTTACCTTCTCCATGGCGAGGTCGGTACGCTGGACGATCTTGAGGCGGTGGCTCCCGACGGCGTAGACGCCGCGGACCTCGGCGGTCTTTACGACAGGGTTCTCGTCAAGGGGGGCGAGCGTCCGACCTACCTTCACTTGCGCGGGCGGTCGCGGTTCAATCGTTGCCCTCTGTGCGCGCAGCGCGACGTAAAGACGCTCGACCATTATCTGCCCAAGGACAGCTATCCCGAGTTGGCGGTTTACGCGGCAAACCTCGTCCCCGCCTGTTTCGAATGCAATCATGCAAAGCTGAATTATGTCGCGGCGGCTACCGAGGACTTGCTATTCCATCCCTATTTTGACGATTGGAGCGCGCACCGCCTCGTTCGGGCGACAATCGATGTCGGGGAGGAGGTTGCGGTGGATTATTCCATCCGCGCGCCCGCCGATGCGGAGGATGAGATAGTGGAGCGGGCGCGGGCACATTTTCGAGAGCTTTCACTTGGGACGCTCTACTCGCAGCAGGCCGGCGTCGAATTGGTCGACCGCAAACTCGCGTTCCGGGAAACCTTCGCGGCCGATGGGGCAGAAGGGCTTCGCGATGATCTGCAGCGCGAGGCGCGAAGCCGGCGGCGTGCGAACAGGAACAGTTGGTCTGCTGCTCTTTACCGCGCGCTAGCGCGCAGCGACGAATTTTGCCTGGGCGGTTTCGAGGCGATCGAGGAACCATGATGCCGCTACGCCGCATAGCCTTTTGCGAGCGGCGGCAAGGAAGCAGCCAGAACATCTAAGGGGGGGACAAGTGACAGACCGTTCGACAATGAATCTTCCCTACCTGTTCGAGCAGCTGGTCGAAGAGATTTTCCAGTTCCACCAGTTCCTGGTCGTCCGTGTCGGTGGCCCGGGTGTGCGCGACCTGGGCTATGATTTTGCTCTGGATGGTACTCCGACGAAGGCCGTCGTCGAAGCGAAGCTCTACCGATCGCTAGGTGCCCAATCCGCCAATATCTCGCAAGCGCTCGAACGGCTTGAGAGCAGCCGGCTACGGGCAGAGGCCGAATTCGGCATTCTTGTGACGAACAGCCGTCTGACAGCACTGCAAAAATCCCGGCTGCAGCGATATTCTCAGCTGCGTATCTACGATTACGACATTCTGGCAGCGCTCGCCGCGCAGGAACCTGGCCTCGCCCGCCGCTTTGAGGAAATCACGCGAGAAGCACTGACCTTCAGAGGCGAAGATCTTCCTAATCCCGCTCCCGTCGAGATGTCGACAATCACAGCCGATCTCGGTCTGGCATGGACGCTAACGGAGTCCCACGAGCCGGTCGAGCCGCCCGCCAAGGGCAAGGCGCTGTGCGATGCCATTCACGCCGTACCGGAAACGGTTAGCAAGCCCTTTGAAGTGGCCTGCTCCGCGGCGGTTCGCTACCTTTTCGCTGATCATCTTGTGGCGTTCGACGACCAGCATGGATCGCACACGAAAATGCACTTCTTCGATCTCGTGGCGCGCATCGCGTCGACAGCGGATTTCTGGCAGGCGCTCATCACCGACTTTCGAGCGCGATACATCGTCTTCGAGTTCAAGAACTATAAGAAGGAGATTACCCAGCGGGAAATCTACACGACCGAAAAATACCTTTATCCGATCGCGATGCGCGGCGCCGCCATCATCATATCGCGTCACGGTGCTGACCAGGGCGCCGACAAGGCGATGCGCGGAGCGCTTCGCGAGAGCGGCAAGCTCATCCTTAGCCTCTCGGTATCCGAATTGTGCCAGATGCTTGAAGCGCGCGATAAGGGCAGCGATCATCTTGCGCTGCTCGTCGACAAGCTCGACGCAATGCTGATGGGGCTGGAGCGCTAGCGCCCGACCTGGCCCTTGAGGGCTTCCGCCCCGACGCCAGCGCCAAAGCCTTTCGCGGCGGCTCGCGAGTGAGGCTGCGGCATTAGGCTGTCGGGAAATGTGTCTCGCCGAGTTGCCGAGCAAGGCGTCCCAGCCGCCGGCTCCAACGCCGTGCTGGTCGCACCAGCCGGGGTCGTAGATCGTTTCGCAGTAGTGCTGCCCATCGTCGCAGCCGGGGACGGCGATCGATCCGGTGACGCCCACGCCCCATTGATACAGAGTTGCAGCTCAAACGGGGGACCAACTCATGCGAAGCGGTTCCGATTGTTTCAGGGCGCAAGGTCTCATATTGCGGTACTTATGGCCGACGCTCCCGAAATCCCTCTCGATATTCGCATGGCGATGCACGACTGCATTCTCGCAATCTTCTGGCCGAAGAAGAGCATCATCGAATTCTTTCAAAGCATCGATTGCCCAGACAGTCTGATCCCTTCCGTCGACACGACAATGCCTCGCCATGCAATCGTTACGGACATATTCTCGAAGCTCATCGCGCGCCATGACCGCGGCTATTCTGTTTTCCAGACGATGGTCGACCGGCTCTCGAACTGGAGCTATTTCGACCCTTATTATTTCCAGACTCTTGCCAAGCTCGACCAGCGCGAGGCCGAGGCGAAGGTTGCGCGACTTAAGCAGGCAGTTATGCAGCGTAACGCAACGACTTCCGCCCGTCGGGACAGCTCGGGCGAGGCGAAATCCCGACAAGCGAAAACAGCAGATTTAACGGCCCTTCATACCGCCTTCGCCAAGCTTTTCGGTACCGGCATGTCAGTGCAAGCGCGGGGCAAGCTGTTCGAAACCTTTCTAAAGGAACTGTTTTCCCGTCAATCCATCCATATGGGCGACCCCTTCCGGCTCAAAGGCGAGGAGATCGACGGGTCCTTCAAATTCGATGGCGAACATTATATCGTCGAGGCAAAATGGCAGGATGCCAGCGTAAGCACGGGCCAACTCTACAAGTTCGCGCATAAGGTCGATGGTAAGATGCACGGCCGCGGTCTGTTCATTTCCGTCAACAGTTTCTCGCGTGAAGGAATTGAGGCCATCGTGGTTGGCAAGCAGATCAAAACGATGCTGATGGATGGCCAGGATTTGACACATGTTCTTGAAGAGCGAATTTCCCTAGAGGCCCTTCTCGATTACAAGATCCGGGCCGCGCAAACGCGCGGCGACGTCTATGTTTGTGCCGTGACGCAGAAGAACAAGCTCTAGGTACCCACAAGCTCTCACCATTGAACCTGCTTGCCTAGGTGTCTCGACAAAGCCCTTCGCGTTCCCCGCCAGTATCTGACCCTAATTCCTTCTTTCTGAGACTTTCCGGCCGCCCGTCGCTAATCCGCGCACAACTTGTGGTAACGTCAGCTTCCGCCATTCTCGCGCCAATAGCCGTCAGTCTGAAATCGGCCAATTCCAGCGAAACGAACAGCTCGAGTTGGTGTCTAGCGGATCGCCAAAAAGACGCCCGCCTGATCGAAATCGGGCGGGCGTCAGATGAAGATCTCTGTTTTCCTAAAAGGAAGAGCTCTCCTGGGTCGCACGGCGCGGATAGCGTCGTGGCCTGATTGATAATTGTACGGCAGCGCCAAAAGATGCCCCAGAGTGCGATCAGACATCAGCTTTGGTTTGTTTCAGCCAGAAGCCGGACGGTCTCCAATCGGCCAGCTCCGACAGACGCGTGGGCGGGATTTCACGTGAATGTTTGGCGCGAGTGGGTAGGCGCCTGTCCGCTTGCCTGCGAACACACAGGCAAGCGGAAGACGGCGCTAAATCGCAAACGTGACATGGCCATTGTCATCGATAGGCCAATCCGGATTCCACGCTATCTCCCATGCGTGATCGTCCGGATCAGCCACATATCCTCGAAATCCGCCATGGGGCGGGGCATCTGCCGGTCTGATGATACGCCCGCCCGCCTTGACGAGCTGGTCGATCGCGCTTTCTACCTCCGCCTGACTGGGAACATTGTGCGCCAGCGAAAAGGCGCCGGGCGAAGCAAGCCCCGAGCGGTTCATATCTTTTTCCAGCGCCGACTTCTCGAACGTGCCAAGCACGAAGCCGTTCATCTGATAGAAGATGATGTCTTCATTTTCGAAGACAGGCGTCCAGCCAAAGCCCTCAACATAAAACCGCCGGGACCGCGGCAGATCGCTGATGCCAAGAGTGATGACGGAAATCTGGTGTCGCATATCCAAAGCCTTTCCCGCGCTACCGCACCATTGCGGCAGCGTTCCAGGTCTTGGGACACGACGCCGCAGCGAAGGTCAGGGCCCGCTTGCGCGGGGACCGGGCTAACCGCACCGATCTCCCCTTTCTCGACGGATAGCTTTTAGCGACGCCAATCTGGGGCGGCAAGGTCGACGATCGGTTGAGTTTCGTCATAGCGTGACGGTCACAGCAAATGTCCGCTACGCATGGTCCAGCCTCCCAAAACCGACCGACCGACGTCGGCCACGACGGGGCGTACAGGCCGGTTGTAAACGCGTTCGATTGTCGTGCCGTACCGACGCCCGTGAATCAACCATCTAGCCCTAATAAGAAACATGCTTGACCGCTTGTTACATAGATGGTTTTGCTGCAGCCTGGCATTAACCCGCGACTGAAGCTCGGGATGCTCAGACCGGAGGATGCGATCGATGGGCCGCCAAGGAAAGCGCATTTCAAGCATTATAGGTCTGGCGCTTGTTGGCTTGATCGCCAGCGCGGCAGCGGCGCAGGAGGGGCCGGACATTTGCCGTCTGCGGCTCACGCCCGATAGCGCGGATCACCGTCGTTTGACCCATGTCCTGGACTATGGCCGCTGGAAGGTTTCCAATCCCGTCGTCAGCCCCGACCGTGACTGGATCGCATTCCAGAGTGGCCGTTCGTTCGATGAACCAGGCGTCGGACGAGGCATCTTCATCATGCCCCTGCGACCTGGCGATCGCTGATCCGGGAACATGGTCTCCCGCGCAACCCTGGTCGCTTCTGGCTACCTAACGCCTCATCCATATGAACTGCGAGTAAGGCAGCAACAGTCGTGCAGTCGTGGAGACGATCGTGATGGCTCACCTGTCCCGCCTAACGCAATCCCGGTGAAGCCGGGCCGAAAACAGGAGTGAATAACCGATGGATGCGCCGACCTATCCGCCCGCGCGCGCCTGGGAGGCGCCAACCGTCCACCCCTCGCGCTTGAGCGTGAAGGGCAGTTCAATTCAGGTCCTCATGGAGGATCCTGGCGCGTGGGCGATCGTGACGAAGGAATTGCCGGCGGCAGCATTGGTTGCGAAATCGCCGGGTGCGAAAGCTCTCATCGACAATGTGTCGCTTCAGATTTTGGTCGATCTCGGCTTTGCGAAGCCCGGGACGCTCGACCGCATCGATGCGCAGCTCGCCGAACTGGAGAGCGCGAGATGATCCGGCGCGATCTGTGGCTCGACCGGCGCACAATGCTTGCCGCCGCCTCCGGCGCCGCGATCCTGCCGCTGACCTGGCCCGTCGGGGCCGGGGCCGCGAGCGCGAAGCCCGCATCTTTGGCGGTCGGCCGCGGACTGCCATTGGACGAGGGTTGGCGCTTCTATCGGGGCAGCGCTGATGGGTTCGAAAACCCCGCGCTGGACGATAGCGGCTGGCGGCGCGTCGATCTTCCGCACGACTGGAGTATCGAGGATATCCCCGGAGGAGCGACCGGACCTTTCGACGCGAAGGCGGTCGGCGGCACTGCGACCGGGTTCACCGTCGGCGGCGAGGGCTGGTATCGTCGCTCCTTCAGCGCCGACAATCTGCCCCCGGGCTTCGAGATCGAAATCGTTTTTGACGGTGCCTATCTTGAAAGCGATGTGTGGCTGAATGGCCATCATCTTGGCCGGCATGTCGAGGGCTATACGGCCTTTGCCTACGATCTCACGCCGTACCTCAACCGCGACGGAGCGAACAGCCTCGCGGTGCGGGTGCGCAATAGCGGCCGCAACAGCCGCTGGTATTCCGGATCGGGCCTCTATCGCAGCGTGGCGCTTAATATTTTTGCCGGGAAGAGCCGCGTCGCGCCCAATGGCGTTGGGGCATGGACGCGGAAGATCGAGGGATCGCGAAGCGAAATCGACGTCACCACGCAGCTCGTTGCAACCGGTGGAGCGCAGCAACTCGTCACCCGGCTGCTCGATGTCGATGGCAATATCGTTGCCGAAGCACGGTCGAGCGCCGCCGCGAGTCTAACGCAGACACTTGTCCTGCCCAACGCTCGCCTGTGGGCGCCCGGCGATCCGTATCTTTACACGCTCGAGACGCTCCTCCTCGAGGGCGGCGCGGTGCTCGACAGGCTGCATCAGCCGTTCGGTGTCCGGATCGTCGCCTTCAACGCTGCGCAAGGCATGTCGATCAACGGGAAGCCGATCAAGCTGCGCGGTGGCTGTCTTCACCACGATAACGGCCTGCTGGGTGCGTGCGCCTATCCTGATGCGGACGAACGGCGCATCCGACTTCTGCAGGCGCGCGGCTTCAACGCGATCCGCAGCGCCCACAACATCGCGTCATCCTCGCTGCGGGGGGCATGCGACCGCCTCGGCATGCTCCTCGTCGAAGAAGCCTTCGACGCTTGGCATGTGGCCAAAGAACCACAGGATTTCGCCGTGTCCTTCGAGGAGAACTGGTCCGCAGTGCTCGAGGCCGGTGTCCTTGCCGCGCGCAACAGTCCAAGCGTGATCATGTGGAGCATCGGCAATGAAATTCCCGGCCGCTCGCGCCCGAAAGGTGTCGAGTGGCAGTGGCGGCTGGCGAATAAGGTCCGCTCGCTCGACCCGACCCGGCCGGTGACCGCAGGGCTCAATGGCGTCCTGGGTCCCGAAATGACCGCGAGCGCTGCCAGCGCTGTCGCGGGCCGCGCCGGCCTGCGTGACAACGCCTCGACGATCTTCCTTGATATATCCGGCTATAACTACCGGCTTTTCGACATCGAAAGCGAGCACGCCGCCCATCCCGAGCGCATCGTTTACTGCTCGGAGACCTTCGCCACCGAGGCGTGGGATTACGCCCAATTGTCGCAACGCGCCCCTTACTTCCTCGGCGAGTTTCTTTGGGCGGCCATGGACTATCTCGGTGAGGCCGGCGTCGGCATGTCGGAAGCCCGCAAGCCCGACGCCGGATTTATGTCCGCTGCCTATCCTTGGGTAAACGCCTGGTGCGGAGACATTGACCTGATCGGCAATCAAAAGGCCGCATCGCGCTATCGCGATGTCGTCTGGGGGCTCAGTGCGCTTGAACTTGCGGTGCAAAAACCCCTGGCACCGGGACTCGTGGAAAAGACAACCCTCTGGGGCTGGTCGGACGAAATGCAGAGTTGGACCTGGCCGGGCGCCGAGGGGAGACCGGTGGCGATCCGTCTTTATACGCCGGGTGACCGGGTCGAGGTGCGCCTGAACGGGGTTCTCGCTGGCACAAAGCGTCTCGCGCCAACCGACAAGATGCGTGCCGAACTGGAAATCCCTTATGCGCCGGGCGTGCTGGAGGCGATCGCATTTAAGGGAGAGACGGAGATTGGACGCAAGCGTCTGAGCACAGTCGGAGCTGCCGCTAAGCTGCATATGGCGAGCGAGAAGAGCCATTCCGCAAGTGGGCGCCAACGCTTGCATTATGTTGGCCTCGAAATTCGCGATGCCGCCGGACGGGCCGTTCTCGGCGACCAGCGCAAGATCACGCTGGCTATTGATGGTCCCGCCGAGCTCATCGGCTTTGGAAGCGCAAATCCTCGCGCGGCAGGTTCCTATCAGGCCCTTACCACCGAGACATTCCAGGGCCGTGCGCTTGCCATACTCCGCGCGCGGGGAACCGGTCGCGTGCGGGTCGAGGCAAGAACGCCCGGATTGGCAGGCGCAGCGGCAATCCTGCGTTTGGGTTGATCGGCCGCGATCATTCAGCCGTGAGCAAGTCGGTCGTATGCACAAGCGCACCGATGCTCAAGATTCTTCCCCTGCTTCTGCTCTGTACCGCCTGTTCGGATGTCGACGACGGCCGGACGAACGCTGGTTCTTCGGCAAGGAGCGATTTCGCAACCCAGACCGGTGCGCCGGCACCGGATTACCGGGCCTTGCTCAAGCAACCCGCCTTGGTGGAGGAGGGGGTTCGGGAACTGAAGGTCGCCTCGTCGCCTCCGGCCGATGCCAAGTCGGTCGGCGATACCTGGATAGCGCGCCTGAAGGATCGCGGCGCATTGCTCGGCTACGGTCTCGCGGGAAAGGGTCCGGACGGCGCGGTCGAACTTATTGATACCGGTTTGACCGAACGGGAGTTCAAAGTCTGGACTGCCAAACGCGGATGGACGGTGCCTCGCCACATTCGCTGGGGCTTCGCCCCGGAAATGAGCCTCGGCGCCGTCAGCAAGGCGGCTGGGCGCGGCATTCGCTTCTGGCCTGCATCGACGGCGCGCACCGGTGCACAGCACCAGGCGCTTTATAACGGCCGGATTGAATTGCGAGACGGCTGCTTCTTCGTCGGCGAGTTCGGCAAGCCTGCCGACCGCCTGGCGTGGTTTCATGCGGAAATCGGTCTGGATATCGATGATGCCGGCTACTTCATCCTGCGAGATCGCGTCACCGGCCAGACCCTGGCACGTGTCGGCGAGGCCTTGAGTTGGAGCGGTCCACCGAGCGCGGTGATCGATGAGGCTGCCAGAACCCGCCTGCAGAATAAGTGCGGCTCGGCCGAAATCAACATCGTCGGCGCTCCCCAGTCGACCGAACGATTTCTTGCGCAATATCCGCATTAAGAAAGGCCCGCAATCCGGAGCCCCCTAAGCGGAGGCAAACTGAAGCAGCAATAGCTCGAAGCCGGGGGAAGCCGGGCCTTGCGTCGCAATGCGAATTTGG
This sequence comes from Sphingopyxis sp. MSC1_008, assembly GCF_023197165.1. Classification (GTDB taxonomy): domain Bacteria; phylum Pseudomonadota; class Alphaproteobacteria; order Sphingomonadales; family Sphingomonadaceae; genus Sphingopyxis. Next base: position 140,158 of record NZ_JALPRD010000004.1, on the reverse strand, counting down.
TCGGCGAGCCTCGGTGCCGGTTGGGGGGGGCAACCGACTATCGGCATCACGCCCCGTGATACCCTTTTAACGCGTCCTCGAATTCTTCGATCGAACCGATATGGTCGCGCGCTGGATCGCCGGGAGCGGAGGGAAAGACCGCGTCGATCCTCCCGCGTAACGTCTCGTCGAAATTGGACTGCCTCGCAACCCGTTCCCGCTTCCCCACCGTCAGTTCCGCGAAGACGGCATCCTTGATGCGATCGAGTCCTTCGGCACTCAAGAAGCCCGCATTCAGAAGTTCCTCGCACAGCTGAATGAGTCCCACAGTCGTCGCGTGCGCGCGGAGCCCGATGAGATCCAGCGTGTGGTGACGCTCGCGGGCTGCGGTGTCGCCCCTTGGCGGAATATTCGTTGGCATCCTGTCTCCACTTTCGAACAGCGGCGCGATTTGCGCCATCATTTGTAGATCTTGCCGACGCGAAATGGATCGGCAAGCCGATGAGGATGGAACCGACGCTGTGCGCAGAAGGCGCGGCGTGCGGCCTTCGTCGCTCCAAAATGCGCCCCGCCGAAGCGGGGCGAGGAGAGGATTCCAAGGAGCCGCTCCCCCAATTGCTTGTCAGGAAAGCTCTTGGCGAACGAGGCACATTGGAAACGCACTTTTCCCTGCGACGTTCCCCGCAGAATCGCCACTCACACGACCGCCGATTCCGCCAGTGCATCGCACGCTCACCATACCACCGGCTCCACGCGGCCATTCCGATCTCCGCTTTGGCTTAGACGGCGCGACACCCGGCGCAACGGCTGGCGCCGTCCTCCGCTCTGCTGCGGTCCTGCGGATGCGCCGGTCGTCTGCTGCGCCGCCTTTCGAGCGCGCGAAGATCGGGATTGGCCCGGGAAACACGCGAGGAGAATATCATGGCTGCTATCGGTATCGTCACCGGCACGATCGAGACTGGTTTCAACGGTCAGCTACGAACATTGTCGATCCGCGCCGCGATCGAAATCCGTCGCAATCGGAACAAATCTGCCGACGTTCAGCCCGACTATCGCATTTATTCCGAGGATGTTGAAATCGGCGCGGGCTGGATCCGCTACAGCGAGCTATCCGAGAAGACCTATGTCTCGCTCACCTTCGCCGCCCCCGAATTCGGTCCCCGCCGCATCTACGCCAACCTTGGTCGCGCGGCGGGCCAGGACGACGACAACTGCTATGCGATCCTCTGGAATCCGGTGGACTGATCGATGAACGACGTCTCAGCATCCGCACCTTTGCATCCGGATTGGCGACAATCGGGGTGCAAGGGCGCCGCCACCTTGTTAGGGTGAATCGCAATGCGTAGCAGTCTCGATCATCTCCCGGCCCAAAAGCAGCGCGAGCTCGAACGCGTCGTGCAGATCATCTTCGAGGAATTCGAGGATGCGCTGGCGCTCGCCACCCAGGACTGGAAGCGCAAGGGCCGCATTTCGAAGATCATTCTCTACGGCAGCTATGCCCGCGGCGGCTGGGTCGACGAGCCGCATACCGCCAAAGGCTATCAGTCGGACTATGACCTGCTCATCATCGTCAACGACAAGCGGCTGACCGATCGGATCGAATATTGGTCGAAGCTCGACGATCATCTGATGCGCGAGTTCGGCATCTCGAAGGCAATCCGGACCCCGGTCAATTTCATCGTCCATAGCACCGACGAAGTGAATGCCGGGCTCGCGCATGGTCGTTACTTCTTCATGGATATCGCTCGGGATGGCATCGCGCTTTATCAAACGGTCGATGATGAACTGCCGGAGCCGCAGCCAAAGACGCCACATGCCGCGGCGGAGATGGCGCGGGAATACTATGACGAATGGTTTCCAAGCGCCGCAGAATTTCTCGACGATTATAGATCCAATTTCGACCGAGGGAGGCTGAAGAAAGCAGCCTTTGAGCTCCATCAAGCTGCGGAGCGATACTATCATTGCGCCATGCTCGTATGCACTTTTTACACGCCGCATAATCACAACCTGGCCTTCCTTCGAACACAAGCAGAGGGCCACGAGGGTCGCTTAATCGAGGCGTGGCCGCGCGAGCAAAAGCGCGATCGCGCCATGTTCGAGAAGCTGAAGGAAGCCTATGTGAAGGCGCGCTACTCGAAACATTATCGCATTTCGGAGGAAGAACTGGCCTGGCTCGGTGAGCGCGTAGGGGTGCTGGCGGGGATCGTCGAGACGATCTGCCGCGAGCGCATCGCGCAGCTCGAAGACACCGCGCGGGCCGCCGGCTGATGGAGGGACGCCCGACCGCCGCCGAGCTCTTCGAAGCGCTGCGCCTGCTGGTCGCGATCGACGAGGGGCGGGGGCTTTTCGATCGCGGTGCCGAGGAGGGCGGTTATCGCTCGGAGGAACTTGAACGCGCGCTGGCCGTCGTGCGCGCCGCGGTCGCCGAATAGGCTCTTGGCAATCCCGGGCGGCGACTATAGCGCCCGGCGGCCGGGATGAGCCCGGCTTCTCAGGAGATATCTTATGAACCACGCCGAACTTTCGGACAATGTCGCAACCGCGCTCGGCCTTTCGAAGGCCGAAGGCAAGAAAGCCGTCGACGCTGTCTTCGCCGCGATCGCCGATGCCGCCGCCAAGGGCGATGAAGTGTCGGTCAACGGCTTCGGCAAGTTCAAGGTCAAGGAATCGGCCGCGCGCGAAGGGCGCAATCCCTCCACCGGCGCAACGATCCAGATCGCCGCATCGAAGAAGCTCGGCTTCTCGGCTGCCAAGGCCGTCAAGGATCGCCTCAACGGCTGAGCCGGTGCGTCCCGCCGGCGTTGCCGGCGGGACGGCCGCGCCATGATCGGGAGACCCATCATCGAAATGAGGATGGTTCCTGACCCGGCGCCGCCCGGCTTCATCGAACCCCGTAGCTTCGTCCGGCGATAATTTTTGCGGTGTCGGAACTTCGGACGCCGCGCGCAAGTTACTCGCGCGAAAGGAGAATGTCATGCCGGGCAAGCAATCGAACGACACGAAAAAGCCGGTCCAAACCCATCGCTACGTTCCGCTCGTCCATCCGAGCTGGCGCCCGGATGCCGACAATGATCGCGCGCCCGCGGCGCGACTCAGACCGGAAGACTTCTGGAAACGTCTGGGGCTTTAAGCTTCGGGCGACCCGTGCGATCGGCGTTGGTCCGGCGTCAGCGCGCCGCGCACGAGGTCGCGCTGATCCTGCGGAAGACCTGGCCCCCATCATCGACGAACCCGGTCTTGGCCGACGCTATATAGACAAAGCGGCGGAAGCCGCGAGCATCCTGCGAACTCGCGACTTCGCCGCACGTGACGCCATCGTCGGCATCGGACGTCACGGTTCCCCGGAATACCGAATCCGCAGGCAAATGAAGCGCGGCCAGCACTTCGGAGGAGGCCGGGATCGGAGCGGATTTTGGTACGCTCGCCGGTTGCTTGCCTCCCGGGCGAGAGCTTGTCGGCTGCTCCGCGATCGTGACCAGAAAGGGTGCGGGCTCGTCCTGCCTGGCAGTGGTCATCAGCCAGATGACCCCCGATGCGGCGAGGACCCCGATCAGCAGCAGCCAGCGATGGACTGGTTTGGAGATCATATCATATCGTCTCTCTGGTCATCTGGCATTTGGGGCCCCGACTCCCGAAGGTCGCGCCGGCGAGGGGCAGCCAATCCCGGCTGGGAAAGCTGCCCCACGGCCAGGAACGACGTCGTGAGGGGCCTGGCGATGCTATTGGACGTTGCTGAGCCGCATCGTCCAATCGGGATTGCTCAGCTGGAATTTGGCAAACTCGCCGCCTTGCCGGAAGATGGATCCGGCGTCCTGGACGCCGCGCAGTTTCCACAGCATCCACGCGACACCGAGACCGCGGTACGGATTGCGCGCGCAGCTTTCGGCCGTCGTGCAGCCGGGATTCCCGAGGACCGTCGGATGCGGATAGCTGTCGAGCACGCCCATGACCTTGTCGACCTGGTTGGATGTCGTGAGATAATAAGTGAGATTGGTGTCGAGGCCGGAGACCGGGAAATCGGTCGTGCTGCCCACATAGAAAATCGACCCCTTCGACACGTTCGTGAGCGATAGGAGGCCCGTCGACATCGGATTGTCGAGCAAATAGAGGCTCAGGATCGCCCCGAACAGCTGGCCCACGCCTTGTCCGCTCACGTAGGTCTTGAAACGCGGATTCTGGGCCGCCAGCAGGGCCGCGGCCGAACCGCCGCCTTGGGAGAAGCCCATCATGCCCATATTTGCCGTGTCGAGCTTGCGGTAAAACCGGCTACCGGGTTGATCGTTTTTCGCGACCATATAATCGGCGGCGTCGGACACGGTTTCGCCCGTCGACGTCCAGCCGTCGCGGGTCAGGACAACGACGAAGCCCCATGAAGCGAGATGGCGCAGATACGGCTCATATGGAGCGACATCCTGAAGCGGCCTCGGGTCGGCCGTAGTCCCCGTCGAGGTGCCGCCCGCAATCGAAATGACCGGATGGCTGAAGCCATATTCACCCGTCTGTGCGTTGAAGCCGAGCCTGGTCGGATAAAAGATGGCGCACGGGTTCCCTTCGCGGTCGCACGCATCGCCGGGTTCGAGGAGGCTCGTGGCCCAGGGGCCCGTTTGCGCATATTTCGCCTCGATAGGACCCTGAAAGGTATAATTCGGCATCGGCGCTGGCGGAGGGCCGGGAAGCGGGATGTCGGGTAGCGGAATCAACTGGGCGCCGCTCAATACGGACGTCCCGACTGCCGCCGCAACGGCAAGGGCGGCGGCGGCGATACGCTTCTTGGGCATCGACGATACTCCTCTCCAGATTTTTCGATAGCTTCTTGTCTATTCGCCTGCGGACCGTAACCCGAACCGAATTAACAAACAAGACTGACTGTCTTAATGGTTGGCGCGGCCTATTCGCGCGTCGCGGTGCGGCGATCGGTACGGTCGATCTGCAGGTCCCCAAGTCGCCCCGGGAAAGGATGTTGGCCGGGCACAAGCCCGGACCTGATGCGGGACGGCATGGGCCGCCTCGACGGCTGAGCCGGTGCGTCCCGCCGGCGCTGCCGGCGCGACGGCCGCGTGGCGGCCCTGCGGAGCGCGGCTGCCGAAGAGCGCGCTCTGGCCTCGCAGGCTCGGCCAGGGGTCGCATGCCGTTGTGGCCGCGCGAGCGCACTTGGGCTCGCTGTCCTTGCGGGGCGGCGGCTAGGCCCTTGGCCCGCATCGCACGCCGCCCCGCCGCGGGCTCGCCAAGAGCGCGTCTTTCCGTCCCTTCGGGCCGCGCCCCGCTTCGCGGCGCGGATGGATCGGGAAACGGGGCGGGGCAATTTCGCGCTGACTTGCCCGCAACCTCAGGCAGCAGGCAGCGTTTGTTCGGCAAAGGGGTGACGTCATGGCAGATGATAAAAATGAAGTGGGCGCCGCCGACCGCAGCCGGATCAGCCTGAGTGAAGATTATGAAGTCCGCGACTGGACCGCGTCGCTCGGCGTCAGCGAGCAGGAACTGCGCGCGGCGGTCGACGCCGTCGGCAATTCCGCCGACGCCGTGCGCGCCTATCTGAAAAAGTCGTGACCATGGCCAGCGAGTTCGATCGTGCGATGACCTCACCGATCGAGCGTGTCGCGCGCGTGCTCGCGGGCCATGCGCTGAGCCGCAACGCCGAAGGCGATATGCCGTCGGCGGCCGATGCGGTCGATGCGCTGTGGGGCGAGTATAGCGATGCGGCGCTCGCCGTGTTGCGGACGCTGCGCGAGCCGAGCGCGGCGATGCTCGCGGTCGGCGATGCGGCGATTTGGGACCGGATGATCCATGCCGCAATCGAGGAAGAGACGATTTCCGACTAAAGGCCAATGCGTGGGCCGACGAATGTGAGATGGCGAATGGCTGGGCGCGCGACGGCGCCGTTCAGGAGCAGATCGACGACACGGTTGCCGACGCCTTGAAGCTGGCGCGGCTTCGCCTCGCCGAAGGCGCGGGCAGCGAAATTTGCGAAGACTGCGGCGAGCGCATCCCCGAGGCGCGGCGCAAGGCCTTGCCGGCAAGCCGGACGTGCGTAAGCTGCCAGGCGATCCGCGATGGCCGGTGGCGGCAGGCGGGCATCAACCGCCGCGGCAGCAAGGACAGCCAATTGCGCTGACGCTGGGGCGCGGCGCCGCCCCGGACAGTTGGATGGAGATATGATGTCGGCCGATTATGACAGGGGACGGCGCGATGGACTTCGCCTCGCGCTCGCCATTCTTTCCGCCGAGGAAGAAAAATGGACCCCTCTCCTCGGCGAGAGCCGGTCGTGGCGCACCAACAAGGATCGCGAGGTGCGGCACAAGGCGCTCCAGGTCGTGCAGAAGCGTCTCCAGACCGCCCTGAACAAGCTCGCTCCCGTCGACCACGAGGCGACGGACGCCGAACTTGCGGCCGCTCTCGCCAGGGCCGGGCTGTGACCGCATGCTCTGCCACGCTTCGTCGCAAAGCGGGCCTTGCCGTGATGGCAGGCCGCAACTCCGCCATGGCTGGCTCGTTGCTGAGCAAGGTGCCGGTCATGGGGACCGGCGCACTCTGCTGAAAGGAATGCTCATGTTCGATAACAAGAATATCGCAACCCTGAACTCCCTCATCGCGACGACGCTCGACAGTGTCGACGGCTATCGCAAGGCGGCCGACGAGGCCAATGCCGCGCAGTTCAGAGAGATCTTCCTGAGTCGTGCGAATGAACGGCAGACGGTCGTCGCCGATTTTCAGGCGAAGGTGCGCGAGCTCGGCGGCAATCCCGAAGATGACGGAACGGTGCTGGCTTCGGCGCATCGCGCCTTTCTCGGCCTTCGCGACAAGCTCACCGGCGCGCGCGACGATGATGCCGTCATCGCTGAGGTCGAGCGCGGCGAGGACCATATCAAGTCGAAGTTCGAAAGCGCACTTGGCGATAGCGACCTCGACCCGGCGGTTCGTCAGCTCATAGAAAGCGGCTACGCGTCGGTTCGCGCGGGCCACGACCAGATGTCGGCGCTGAAGCATGGACTGAACGCGGACTGATCCGTCCCGGCAGGCAGCTCAGCTGTCGGCGGCCCCGGGCGACCGGGGCCGTTTTATTGCGCGCGATATTCGTTGCCGGCGTTGGCAAGCTTGCCGAGCGTTCGCTCGTCGCGGGCGCCGCCGAACCAGCGATCGAGCGCCGCCGCGAACAGCGGCTTCGCGCTCGCCGCCTCGAACAGGGTGAGCGAGGAGCGAAGCTTTCTGGCGTCGGTGTCGCCGAAGATGGGCACCGGGTCGCTGCTGCCGAGATCCTGAAGCGCCTCGACGCAGGCGATGTAACGGGGTCCGAGCAGCGGGTGATCGAGATAGGCCCGCGCTTCCTCGATCGAAGAGATGGCATAACGATGCGCCATCGCGCTTCGTCCGAGGCCGGCAAGCTGCGGGAAGATGAACCACATCCAGTGCGAGCGCTTGGCGCCGCGGCGTATTTCCTCGAGCGCGCGGCATAGACCGGCTCCTGGGCCTCGACGAAGCGCTCTAATCCTTCTTGCGAATGCATCCCGCTCTTCCCTCGCGCCGCGCCGCGGCTTCGGTTCTGGCCCACCGCTGCCGCACCGGCGGGGATTTCGCCTTGGTTCGCCCGGTGAGCGCGGTCAAGCTGGTTCAATGGAGATGCGACGGGCTGCGGAAAGCTCGGGCAGGCGAAGGGGCGGGAGGCAGGGCGGCGATCCATGATCGACCGTCGCCACACGCCAGTCGGCTGGCCGGTTGTAGGTTCCCTTGGCTCGCACATCGACGGGGCCGCGCGGACGGTCCTGCCCAGCCCACGCACCGCCGGTCGCCTACGCGCCCGCCGATGTGCGGCGCGTCGGCCTGGCCGTCAGGGTCCGTAAGGATCGCGCAGCGTGCGTAGCGTGATCGACCAGCGGGGTTCGTCCATCGCCGCGATGCTATGTTCCCATTCCGTCCGCACCTCATCCTTCAGATGATAGATCGAGCGCGGCGCGAGCGGCAGTGCGAAGCGCTCGAACCTTTCCGCCTTGCGGCGACGAAAACGCATCGTCGCGGGTGACCCCAGCGATATGCCGATGACATGTTCGAACACCGGGCGGTCGCGGTGCCAGCCGATGCCGGCCCCGGGCCCATAGGTGATGAGGAGCGCCTGTGCGATGCTCTCGGGGGCGAGGTTCGCAAAGCGCGCTGCGCGGTCGGCGACCGGCCGCAACCATGGCGGCAGCGCTTCGGTCCGGCTGAAAGCACTCTTCTCGAAATCATAGTGCCAGCCGTAGGAGCGCGTCAGCCTTTTGCCCTCCCATTGCTGGAAGCGAAACGGGGTCAGTTCGGCGCCCTCGATATGAGCGATCAGCTCGATTTCTTCGGTTTCCGTGAGAAACCCGGCGCCTGTCGCAAGGCCCGGCAGCAGGGGGGCGCCAAAAAGATCGGTCTGCGCGAGCGGGGCGTCGGCGCTCATTGCGGCGCGAGCTTCGCCATGCGCGCGGCGATGGCTTTCCAGCGCTCGACGCCGGGCACATCGCCCGCCAGCACGAGCGCGCCGATGCGCTCGGCGACGAAGACCGGCGCGCGCGCGCCGTGCTGCCGCTCGACCGCGAGCGCGCAGGCCCAAAGATGTTGTTCGTGCGAAAGCGTCATCGACCAGGCTCAGATGAAAGAGGGTTGTTCGGGTGCGGGCTTCTTGCGAAGCCACGGATCGGCCGTTCTTTCCATCTCGATAAGTTCGTCGGGAAAGCAGCGATCCTGGAAGGCGACGACCTCGTCGAGGCCGCCATGAAGCCAGCGGTCATAATCGCGGGGCATGAGGAGGACCGGCATCCGGTCGTGCACGGGCCGAATGGCGTCGTTGCAGTCGGTCATCAGGCCCGAATAGACCGGACCCCATTCGTCGCTCATCTTCCACATGCCTGCCCAGGCGAAGATCGGCTCGTCCTTGACGCGGAACCAGGTCCGGGTCTTCGACCCCGGCTGGCCCTCGGCCTCGGCGAACTCGGTCACCGGAATGATGCACCGGTTCTCGGGCCTGCCCGCGATGAATTTCCACATGAAGCTCGACAGGTCGGCGATATTGTTCACTGCCTTCGGTTTGATCGGGAGGCCGGTCTTCTTGCTCTTTTGCGGCAGGGGAAAGCCCCAGATCATCTTCTCGAGGACCCGCCGCCCTTCCGCCTCGCGCACGACCATGCCGGGATAGCCGGGCACCGTTTCGTCGGGGAGGTTCATCCCCGAAGGCGCGAGGTCGACCCCGAAATGGGCAGCGACCTCGGCGGCACTTTTCCGCTCGGTGTAGAGATTGCACATGGGGTCAGCCTATCACGAAATGCGCGGGCGGGAAGCCGTCAGAGCAGCGAGGCCTGCGGCCGCGCCGTTGGCGGCAGCCTGCCGCTGCGCCAGAGGTCGTCGCTGTGCTCGACCGTGAAGCGGTCGGATGGGGGCGGGGGCCGGAACTCGAAGGCAATGACGTCCTTGATCGTGCCGTGGAGCCAGCGCTCATATTCATGGGGTTCGATCAGCACGGGCATGCGGTCGTTATACGGCATGATCGCCCCGTTCGCGTCCATTGTCATGCCGGCATAGACCGGCCCGAACTCGGCGGTGTTCTTGCAGAAACCCGCCCAGGCCAAGATTGGTTGCCCCTCGAGCGAGAACCAGCTGCGCGTCTTCTCGCCCGGCGTCCCGTTCGGGTTGGCGAAATGGGTGAGGGGAATGAGGCAGCGATATTTGGTCTCGGTGACGATCGTCTCCCACATCGGATTGGTGAGGTCGGCGACGAGGCCGATCCGCCCGGGCGGGTCGCCGCGCAGCCGCATCTCGCGCGTCAGGCGTGGAAAGCCCCAGAGCATCTGACTGAGAATGCGGTGCCCGTTCGCCTCGCGCACGACCAGCCCCGGACAGGCTTCGACGGTTTCGGAGGGCACTGCCATGTCGGCCTGTCCGCCCGCGCCGAAGTGGTCGGCGATATCGGTTGCGGTCGCGGCGAGGGTATAGAGACGGCTCATGCCAGCTTAATAGGGGATTTCCGTCGCGAAGCGGATGAGCTCTGCGAAGGCCTCGGGATCGAAGCCGAGCCCCTCTTCGGTCCGCACCAATTTTGCGCGCGCGCCGGCCTCGTAAAAGGCTTCGACATTGGTCTGGCCGAAGGGATCATGCAGATTGCACCAGCGGTCCATGGCGATGGCGCGGGCGTGCAGCGCCATTCCGGCATAGGCTGCCGGCTCGAACCCATAGTCGCTTGCAAAAGCAGCAAGCAGACGGCCGTGCTCGGCAATATCCGCGTCGCTCCGCACCGGGATATGTGCGATCGTCTCCACGGCCGCTCGCATTTGCGGACCGGTGATATGCACGCTGTTGAGCGACTCCACGAAGCCGCCGGGAAGGAAGAAATCGACGAGATCGGGCTCGGCCTCGATCTCCGCTGCGCAGCCAGTCATGTCGGGCCTGATCGAAACGATCTTGCTCATGCGAATATCCTTATATCGAGTCGCGGCCATCATAGAACATAATGGGAACAAATGCGAGTCCGGTCGGTCGGCGGGCGGCGGCAGGCGGGCGCCGATTGGCTGTATTTCGCCGCTCGGGGGCATTGACGCGCTACCTGAAATCTCTCGGCTTGATCTTGATGCCTTCGCTCGGGCGGCCGGGCAGGATGCCCGAGCCGAGGCGCAGGTCCGGGATGTAGATGTCGCGAGGGTCGCGGCCGAGCGGCTTGGTCTTCGGGTCGCGCGGGTCGGGGCCGACCGCGCTCTTCACGACATCGGCGCGGCTCACGCGGTAGATGTCGGCAACATCCTGGCGATGGCCGACGCTCGCGAGCATCGGCGAAAGGTCCTCGAGCCGCTGCGCGATGACATGGATAACCTCGCCTTCGCGCTGAACCTGTCCGCGCACTCCGATCATCGAGGCGCCGAGCACGGTACGCCGGTTCGCCTCGAAAATCTTGGTCCAGACGACGAGATTGGCGACATGGGTCTCGTCCTCGAGCGTGATGAACATCACGCCCTTCGCCGATCCCGGCTTCTGGCGCACGAGCACGACGCCCGCGAGATTGATCCAGCGTCCGTCCTTGACGGTCTGCAATTCCTCGCAGCTGATCATCTTGCGCGCGCGAAGCTCGTCGCGAAGGAAGGCAAGCGGGTGCGCGCGAAGCGACAGGCCCGAGGCCCGGTAGTCCTCGACGACCTCGGCGCCTTCGCCCATCGGCGCGAGCAGCGTCTCGGGTTCCAGCGCTTCGCGCTGGAGACGCCCGGCGCGTTCGTCGGCGGCCTGGAAGAGGGGAAGGGCGGAAGCCCCAAGGCCCTTCACTTCCCACAATCCTTCCCGGCGCGAGCTTCCGAGCGAGGCGAAACCATCGGCGTCGCCGATCCGGTCGAGCGCGCCGCGCCCGACGCCGGCGCGGCGCTGGACTTCCTCGGCGCTCCTATAGGGCGTGTCGGCGCGCGCGGCGACGATCGCGGCGCCGTCGTCATTGGCGAGGCCGCGCACCAAGCGCAGTCCAAGGCGCACCGCGAGATATTTGCTTTCCGTGGGCTCAAGCGAGCAATCCCAGCGGCTGTGGTTGACGTCGATCGGCCGCACCTCGACGCCATGCTGGCGCGCATCGCGGACGATCTGCGCCGGCGCATAGAAGCCCATCGGCTGCGCATTGAGCAGCGCGGCGCAGAAGACGTCGGGATGATGGCATTTCATCCACGACGAGGCATAGGCGATGAGCGCGAAGCTCGCCGCATGGCTCTCGGGAAAGCCGTAGGAGCCGAAGCCTTCGATCTGCTTGAACGTCTTCTCGGCGAATTCGCGCTCATAGCCGCGGGCGACCATGCCATCGATCAGCTTGTCGCGGAAATGGCTGACGCCCCCGGTGAGCTTGAAGGTCGCCATCGCGCGGCGGAGAAGATCGGCCTCGCTCGCCGTGAACCCCGCGCACTCGATCGCGACGCGCATCGCCTGTTCCTGGAAGAGCGGAACGCCCAATGTCTTCTCGAGCACGCGGCGCAGCTCGGGGGTCGGATAGGTCACCGCCTCCTCGCCGTTGCGGCGGCGGCGATAGGGATGGACCATGTCGCCCTGGATCGGGCCGGGGCGCACGATCGCGACCTGGATCACGAGATCATAGAAGGTGCGCGGCGCCATCAGCGGGATTGACGCCATCTGCGCGCGGCTCTCGATCTGGAACACGCCGAGCGTGTCGGCCTTGCGGATCATCTTATAGGTCGCGGGATCCTCCGCAGGGATTGTCGCAAGGTCATGCTCGATCCCCTTGTCCTCGCGCAGAAATTCGAACGCACGGCGCATGCAGCTCAGCATGCCCAGCGCGAGAATATCGACCTTCATGAACCCCAGCGCGTCGATATCGTCCTTGTCCCATTCGATGACCTGCCGGTCCTCCATCGCGGCGGGTTCGATCGGGACGAGCTCGTCGAGCCGGTCGCGCGTCAGCACGAACCCGCCCGGATGCTGCGACAGGTGGCGCGGGGTATTGATGAGCGTGCGCGCGAGTTCGAGAGTGAGCGCGAGCCGTCTGTCGCCGAGGTCGAGGTTCAGCTCCTCGGCATGTTTTTCCTCGACGCCGTCGCGGCTATAGCCCCACACCGCGCCCGCGAGCCCGGCGGTGACATCCTCGCTGAGCCCGAGCGCCTTGCCGACCTCGCGCACCGCGCCGCGCGAGCGGTAGCGCGTGACCACCGCGGTCAGCGCGCTGCGCGTGCGGCCATAGGTCTCATAGATCCACTGGATGATTTCTTCGCGTCGTTCATGCTCGAAGTCGACGTCGATATCGGGGGGCTCGCGCCGCTCGGCGCTGACGAAGCGCTCGAACAGCAGCTCGGAGCGAACGGGGTCGATCGAGGTAATGCCGAGCACATAACAGACCGCGCTGTTCGCCGCCGAGCCGCGCCCCTGGCACAGGATTTCGCGGCGGCGCGCCTCGGCGACGATCGCGTGCACCGTCAGAAAATATGGGGCGTAATCGAGCTGGCCGATCAGTTTGAGCTCATGCTCGAGCTGCGCCCGGATCTTGCCTTCGATGCCTTGGGGGTAGCGCTGCGGCGCCTTCTCCCACGTCAGGCGCTCGAGTTCCTGCTGCGGCGTGCGGCCGCTGCCGCCGATCTCGTCGGGATATTGATAGCGCAGTTCATCGAGGCTGAAGGTGCAGCGGTCTGCGAACTCAACTGTCCGCGCGACGGGCGACGTGTCCCCCAGGTAGCGGCTAAAGAGCCGCTCCATCTCGGCCGCCGATTTGAGATAACGGTCGGCGAAGCGCTCGCGCCGGTCGCCCAGCGCGTCGATCGTGCATTTCTCGCGGATGCATGTGACGACATCCTGAAGCATCCGGCGCTCGGGCGCATGGTAGAGAATATCGTTGGTCGCGAGCGTCGGCACGCGCGCCCTGGCCGCGATCGCTGCAAGGTCGCGCAGCCGCACAGCATCGCGGGGACGGCGGCGGATCGTGAGCGCCATATAGGCGCGTGCGCCGAAGATGCGCTTCGTCCGCGCGAGCGCCGCTTCGGTTGTGGCGTCGGCGCGATCGGGAAGGAAAAGGGCGAGAAGGCCCTCGTTCCATTCCTCGACATCGGCCCACTCGAGATGACACGCCCCCTTGCCGGCGCGCGTCTTGCCTATGCTTAGCAGCCGGCACAGGCGCCCGTAGGCGGCCCTGTCGGTCGGATAGAGGAGCAGCGCCGTGCCGTCGGTAAGGTCCAGCCGCGTGCCGACGATCGCGCGGACGCCTGTCGCCTTCTCGGCGTCCCAGGCGCGCACGATCCCGGCGACGCTGTGGCGGTCGACGATTCCCAGCGCAGGCAGGCCGAGCAGCGCCGCGGCCGCGAACAGCTCGCCCGGCGAAGAGGCGCCGCGCAGGAAGCTGAAATGCGTGGTGACCTGCAGTTCGACATAGGCGGGCCGGTCAGCCATCAGGCTAAGGCCATTGGCGCTGGCCGTATTTTCAAGCGAAGGCTCCATGCAGGAACCAGCGCATCGAGCCGGTCGAGGCATGGACGCCATCGCCGAGGCGGAAGAGCCAGTAGCGCCCGCCGCCCTCCGTCTCGACCTGATAATAGTCGCGCACGCTCATGGGCGTCTCGCCCTCGATCCCGCCGTCGCGCCACCATTCGCCATGGAGGCGCTCGGGACCATCGCCGTGCGTCACCCGGTAGCGCTTGCGGCGCCAGGTGAACAGGCGGGGGGCATCGTCAGGAAGGAGAGCGATCACGTCGACGGGCTCGGGGCGCGCCAGCATGCGCGAAGGGCGGGGCAGGTCGTCGGCCCAAGCCGCGCCCGCGCCGCCGTCGAGGGCCGGCGCGATCGCGACCGAGCGCTCGGGCATGGCGCCGGAACAAGGCACCGCCCGGTGAAGACCGCGCTGGCCGAAGCGGTTCGCCAGCGCGTCGACGAGCGCGGCAAGATCGGGCCCGCGGCGGGCGAGGCTGGCGAGACCTTCCCCCTGGCGCGCGCCCTGATCCTCGATCAGCGGCGCGACGAGCGTCATCGCCTCGATACCGAGACCGGGTTCGACGGTCTCGATCTTCGCGGCGAGGAGCTTGGCGAGGTGCGCCGCATCGCGCGACGGGGCCGCGGTGCCGATCCGGACGGCCTGGGTCTGGCCATCGACGCGGTGGAAATAGCAATCGAGCCGCCGCGCGCCCTTGCCGGCGCGGCCGAGCTGGACGGCGACATCCCGCGCGAGATCGCCGATGACCTGTGCGAAGGCCTCGGCCGTGGCGATCGGCTCCATGAAACCGCGCCGCGCGCGCGGCAGCGCCTCGGGAAAGATCGGTTCGATCGGCTCGGGCAGGGTTCCGAGCGCCTGGTCGAGGCGGCGATGGAGCTCGCGCCCGAAGCGCTTCGCGAGCGGCCCGCGCGGGCTCCCGATAAGCTGCTCGATGCGCTCGAAGCCGAGCTTCCGAAGGCCCTCGACATCGGCGGGCGCGAGGCGAAGCGCCGCGACCGGCAGCAGCGCGATCGCCTTGCGATGCGCGCCGGGCTCGACGGTCACCGGGCGGCCCGCAGGGACATGGCGCGCGACCGCATGCGCGCAGCCTGCCGTATCGGCCACCGCGATCTGGAGCGACAGGCCGAAGGCGGCGATGCGGCGGTGGAGATCCTTGAGGAGCGCGCGCTCGCTCCCGAAGAGCGCCGCGCAGCCGGTGACATCAAGCCAGATTCCGTCAGGCGGATCGGGCGCGACCATCGGCGAATAGCGCCGGCCCGCCCAGAGAGCGAGACGGCGCAGCCCTTCGAGATCGGCCTCGGGCTCCGCGTCGATGACATCGAGTTCGGGCGCGAACGCCCGCGCTTTCGTGATCGTCATGCCGGGCGCTATGCCGAGCGCGCGCGCCTGGCCGCATGTCGCCGCGACGATCCGCCGGCCATGGTCGGGGATCGCGGTAACGAGCGGGCGCGCGGGCGCGGCGTCAGGCCGCGGCTTGCCGGTCTTCCTGCGCAGCCGGTCGGTCGACCAGTACGGCAGGAAGAGCGATACGACCCGTCGCATCGCACCCCTCCAATATCCATTGATGCGGGTTTCCGCCGCGCACCCGTTCAAGATCGACCCGCCAGCGCGGGCGCCCAAGGCTCGGGATGCCGAGATCCTCGCTCGGGCTCGCGGTGATCCGCCAGCGCGTCACCGCCGCGCTGCCTTCGACTGCCGGTCCGGTCTTCGAGGCGCGGCGGAAGAGAAAGGCGGGAACGCCCGATGTCTCGGCGGCGAGTTGCAGCCGCTTCGACGCGGTGGTCGTATATTTGGCGACCTCGCCGACGACGCCGGCCAGGCCGGGATGCCGAAGGCATTCCTCCATCGCGAGCAGCACATTGGTGTCGCTGCCCGCCTCGACATGGATCAGCCGGTCGGGATGAAGACCCGCGAGATGAAGGGCAGGGGCGAAGAGGTCGCGCCAGCGCAGGCACCAGAAAACCGGTCCCTCGGTCCGCGCGAGAATGCCTGCGAGGAAGATCGTCGCGCTCGCATCGTCGGCAAGTTCGGGACTGCCCGCGATCTCGTGGAGCGCGCCCGTTGCCAGCCCGCCGCCCGGCAGCCGCGAGTCGATGGCGTCGATTTCGAACGGGATAACCTCGTGACGCGCGCATACGCCTTCGATTCGCGCAATTTTGGCGCGAAGATCGGCGAGGACGGCGGATTGGCGCATGACATCATAAGACCCGGTGGCGGCACTTCGTTCCCCCTTTGTTCCTATCCGGCTTTTCGAGTCAAGCACCCGCTCGCCTTGCTGCGACGGATGGAAGCGGGGCGAGATGCTGCGGGGATAGCCAAGTCCCCGCAGTTGGCGGCCTTTTCCCGTTTCGGCCGCGTGGCCGGAATTTCTCCGGTTGCCGCGTTCCATTCCCTCTTCGGGCGCCTTCTGCGGTCCCGGCTCGCCTTGCGCCGTCAACCCCGGGCGGGGTTCGCCCTCGCGTTCCGCTCGGTGACGGCAGCTCGCGGGCCCTCGGACGGACGCCATCGGGAATGGTCCCGAGCAACCAAGGAGACTTCACATGGCCACCATCGCAAAACTCGTCGCCAAAGCCGACGGCAGCTTCGAAGGCACGCTTGCCACCCTCAGCGTGACCGCGCCGATCGCAATTCTGCCCAACGGCCGCAAGGTCAAGGACAGCGAGCCCGTCATCAACACAGACCGCAGAACCTATCATGTCGAGCTGCGCGCAACACCGGCGACATATATGGCCTCGGTCTCCTGGACCTATCCGGCGGACGAATTGATCGCGCTCCGCGCGGCCGAGGCGGAACGCGAACGGACGGCACCGGTCGCCGCCGGTTTCAACCTCGCCGCACTGAATTTTCGTTACCGCATTTCGGGTGACAAGGTCGCCTGGAAGCCGGTGCGGATATTCGACGACGGTCGCCAGACCTTCGTCGAATTTGCCCAAAGCGTCGCGGCCGACGAAATGCCGCCGATCTTCGCGCTGGACGAGCATGGCGACGTCGAACTGCTCAATTATCGCGTTCATGGCCGCTTTATGCTGATCGACCGCATCCTAGAGCGCGCCGTACTGCGGCTCGGCGTCGGTAAGGCAGCGCGCGAGGTTCGCATCGGTCGCGACACGCCGCGCCGAGCGCAGTCGTGATCCCGCCGGCTGAAGCGCCAGCGGTTCCGCCCGAGGGCGAAGCCGCGCCTCCGGTGGCGCCGGAAAGCCCCGACGGATTCCGGCTGGGGTCGGAGACGCCGCGCGTTATGCGGCTGTCCCGCAAGACTCTCGCTATGCTTGGCGGCGCAGCAGGTCTCGTGATCGGAGGCGCGCTGCTCTACGCCCTCCAACCTGCGGATCCGAAAGAGGCCGAGAACCTCTACCGGGCCGAGAACCGAAATCACCCAGACATGATCGCCGGAGCGCCGGCCGACTATGGCTCGATCCCGAAACTCGGGCCGCCGCTCCCCGGCGATCTCGGTCGGCCGATCGTCACGGCGCAATCCGGCAGCAACCCGGTCACCGTTCCGCCTATCGGAGCGCGGGATGGGGCGAGCGCTCCAAGTGCCGCGGAGACGGCGCGCGTCCGTGCCGAGCAGGAACGTCAATCTGCGCGTGCGAGCCGGCTGTTTCTGGGCTCCAGCGGCGCAACGGCTGACGGTGCCGCGGCCGGAGGATCTGCACTAGAACGACCCGACGAAACGCCGACGGAGGTTCCGACAAAAACGTCCGGGCGGCGCGCATTTCTGACGCCACGAAGCCAACAGGCGGAGAATGAGGCGCGGATAGCCGAAGCAAGTTCGCCGCACATCCTTCAGGCGGGAAGCGTCATCCCGGCGGCGCTCATCACCGCGGTTCATTCGGATCTTCCGGGGCAGGTTACCGCGCAGGTGACGCAGAATGTCTATGACAGCCCGACGGGGACACTGCTTCTCATACCGCAGGGGGCGCGTCTGGTGGGCGAATATGACAGCGAAATCGCTGCCGGGCAGAACAGGGTTTTGCTCGCATGGGATCGGCTCATCCTCCCCGGTGGAAAGTCGCTTCAACTTGGTCGACAGCCAGGCGTTGACGCAGCCGGAAACGCCGGTCTTTCCGATCGCACCAATTATCACTGGGGCTCGATGGTCCGCGCGGCGCTTGTCTCGACCTTGCTCGGAGTAGGTTCCGAACTGGGAAGTGATAGCGACGATCGGCTGGCAAGGGCGCTGCGCGACGGCACTCAGGACACGGTCAACCAGACCGGACGGCAGATCGTCGAAAGGCAGATGGCGATCGCCCCAACGATCACGATCCGTGCGGGGGCGCCCGTGCGCGTGCTCGTGACGCGCGACCTTGTATTTGACCCTGCCGAGCGGGAGTAAATGCCATGACGAAGTTGCGACTTGGGCCCGTTGTCGATGAGAAGCCGGCCAAACTGACGATCGAGTTGCCGGGCGCATTGATGCGCGACCTCACGGCGTATGGCGAAGTCCACGCCCGGCTTAATGGACAGGCGGATCCACTGCCGCCCGAACGTCTCATCGCACCCATGGTCGAGCATTTCATCGCCACCGACCGGGGTTTCGCACGCTTGCGCCGAAAGCCGGCTTAACACTCGGCCTGCCGCCGCTCACATTCCCATGGATCTCCCGATGTCTAAACCCCAACCGACCCCATACACGCGAACGATCAGGCGCCATCAGCTACGAGAGATGGTGCCGCTGTCGGACAGCACAATATTCGAGATGGAACGTCGCGGCGAATTTCCTAGGCGATATGCGCTTTCGCCGCGGACCGTAGTCTGGAATCTCGCCGAGGTGGAAGCTTGGCTTGCCGCCCGTCGAACGCGGCCGATATTCCGTGCGCAGCACGTCGATGTCCGCGACCGTCGCACCCGCCCGGTCAAAGCCTAGGGTCAAGCTCGAGCATGGGTGTGCCAGGCGGAAGAATGGTCGGCGCGTAGCGCTCGCCCGCGATCCATGCATCGATCGTGTTCGACCATTCCTGCATCATATGTCGGCGCTGATGTTCATATTCGGCCTTGTTATAGATTCCCCTCGAGGATCTTCCGTCTTCGTGGGCCAGACATTTCTCTACCCAGTCGCTGTTGAACCCCATTTCGTTGAGAAGGGTCGAGCCGGTCCTCCGAAGGTCGTGGATGGTGAACGGGTCAAGAGGGAGCCCTTCATTCCGCGCTTGCTCGACAACGGCGTACGTCACGCGATTGAAGGTCGCCCGGGACATGGGCGCGTCGGCGTCGTAGCGCGACGGCAAGAGGTACCGCGATCCGCCGGCGCAGGTCTTGAGAGCAATCAAAATATCCAGCATCTGCGTGGACAAATAGACATTGTGCGGCCTCGCGCGCTTCATCCGCTCCTTGGGTATCGACCACACCGCGTTTTCGAAGTCGACTTCATCCCAGACGGCATCCTGGAGTTCGCTCTTCCGAACCATGGACAGCAGGAAAAATTTCACTCCCAGGCGGATCGTCGGAAGGGTCGCGACATTCTGGATTACCTTGAACAGCACACGTATTTCGGCGGGGTTTAGTGACCGGTCTCTCGGCGCGAATGTCGCAATCGATGCCGGACCAACCTCTTCTGCGGGGTTTACAACCTTCTCGCCGTGCAGTTTTGCAAATGCAAAGATCAGCTTGACCAGCTCGCGGACATGGATCGCCGTGGCAGGCGCACCCCTGTCCACTATTGCCGCGCAGAGTGCACGAAGATCATCGGGCGAGATTTCGGTCAGCAGCCTGTTCTTCCAGACTGGAAGCAGATCGCGCACCAAGATTGATCGCCGCATTGATCGCGTGCTTTCCGCCATACGGCTTGTGGTAAGCCACCTTTCTCCGAATTCACCGAAACTCTTCGCTTCCTTGATACGCCGCTTCTCACGCTGCTTCTCGAGAGCCGGCGATATCCCGGCATCTACGAGCCGGCGGGCATCGATGCACTTCTCCCGAGCCCGGGAGAGTGAGAGTTCCGCAGGTCCATATCTGCCGAGTGTCACGGTCTCTCGTCGGCCATTGAGGCGGTAGTCGAGACGAAACGAGATCGCGCCACCGCAGCTGACCAGCGCATACATGCCATCCCGGTCGGTCACCTTATAAGGTTTATCCTTAGGTTTGAGTGCTTTAAGCGCGTTTTCGGTAAGCATTTTCAGACTGCTCCAGCTAAATACCGTCAGCCCAAAAGCACACGTCTCCCCTCCGGAAAAGCATGGCTTTTCCGATTGTTAGAGCGAAAAAAATACCGTCAGGGCTATTACGTCCCTGACGGTATCGAGCATTTTCGAAAGAAACAAGAGCAGCGGATACCGTCAACCGGTACGACAAAAAAGAATGCTAGGCACCGATTGTCACTAAATGTCGCTGGTAGAAAATTATTTTTAATCAATAGTTTGCGTAGTGTTTAAGCGCACGATTAGCGGCGTTTGGCGGGCCAAAATCATTCCCACTCGATGGTGCCCGGCGGTTTCGATGTATAGTCGTACACCACGCGGTTGATGCCCTGCACCTCATTGATGATGCGCGTTGCGCAGCGGCTGAGGAAGCTCGCGTCGAAGGGGTAGATGTCGGCGGTCATGCCGTCGGTCGAGGTGACGGCACGCAGCGCGCAGACATGATCATAGGTGCGTCCGTCGCCCATCACGCCGACGGTCTTGACGGGCAGCAGCACCGCGAACGCCTGCCAGATCGCGTCATAAAGGCCCGCGCCCCGGATTTCCTCGAGATAGACGGCATCGGCTTTGCGGAGAATGTCGCAGCGCTCCTTCGACACTTCGCCGGGGATGCGGATCGCGAGGCCGGGGCCCGGGAAGGGGTGGCGGCCGACGAAAATCTCGGGAAGGCCCAGTTCCTTGCCAAGCAGCCGCACCTCGTCCTTGAACAATTCGCGCAGCGGTTCGACGAGCTTCATGTTCATGCGTTCGGGAAGGCCACCGACATTGTGGTGGCTCTTGATCGTCACGCTCGGCCCGCCGGTGAAGCTGACGCTCTCGATAACGTCGGGATAGAGCGTACCCTGCGCGAGGAAATCGGCGCCGCCGATCTTCTTCGCTTCTTCCTCGAAGACGTTGATGAACTCGCCGCCGATAAACTTGCGCTTCTTTTCGGGGTCGGTGACGCCGGCGAGGCCGCTCATGAAGCGTTCCTCGGCGTCGACGACGACGAGGGGGATGTTGTAATGGTCGCGGAACAGGCGCTCGACCTGTTCGCGCTCGTTCATGCGGAGCAAGCCGTGGTCGACGAAGACGCAGGTGAGCTGTTCGCCGATCGCCTCGTGGATCAGCACTGCGGCTACCGCGCTGTCGACCCCGCCCGACAGGCCGCAGAGCACGCGCTGGTCGCCGACCTGCGCGCGGATTTCGGCGATCTTGGTGGCGCGGAATTCGGCCATCGTCCATTCGCCGCTGCAGCCGCAGACATGGCGGACGAAATTGGCGATCAGCTTCGCGCCGTCGGGCGTGTGGACGACCTCGGGGTGGAACTGCGTGCCATAATAGCGGCGCTCGTCGTCGGCGATGAGCGCGAAGGGGGCGCCGTCGCTGATCGCGACGATACGGAAGCCGGGCGCAAATTTCGTCACGCGGTCGCCGTGGCTCATCCACACCTGATGACGCTCACCGACTTCCCACAGGCCGTCGAACAGCACGCAGGGTTCGGTGACGGTCAGGAAGGCGCGGCCGAATTCGCCGTCGCGCTCGCCGTCGGCGCCGCCGGGTTCGACCTGTCCACCGAGCTGCTGGCTCATTACCTGCTGGCCGTAACAAATGCCGAGGATGGGGAGGCCGCTGTCGAAGATCGACTGCGGCGCGCGCGGGCTGCCCTTCGCGGGGACCGAGGCGGGCGAACCCGACAGGATCACGCCCTTTGGCTGCATCCGTTCGAGTGCGGCTTCGGCGGCGCTGAACGGGACGATCTCGCTATACACACCGGCTTCGCGGACGCGGCGGGCGATGAGCTGGGTCACCTGACTGCCGAAATCGACGATCAGGATGGATTCGCCAATATCGGCTTTGGGCGGAGCGGAAGAGTCTGGAGTCGGCATGGGTGGCCGATAAGGGCGAAGGCTCATGCTGTCCAGCGGTCGATATGGACGGCCTATCGAACAGGCATGGGCATCGACACATTGTTGCGACAATTGCGCGACATAGATGAACCGCAAGCAAAGAGCGGCGTCAGCGGGCGTTAAGCGCTGCCCTGCCAAGAATAAACGAAGACAGAAAAGAAACAAAGGTTCTCCCCCAATGAATAACATCCGCCTGACCATTTCCGCACGCGCCGCCCTGCTCGCCGCAGGCGCCTCGTTCGCGCTGCCCGCGATGGCGGAGGCGCCGATCGGCCCGCCCGTCGCATCGGCAGTGGCCGAACAGCCAGCCGAATCCGCGCCCGCCGCGCCCGAAACGGTCGAGGACGCCTATGACGATTACAGCGAGGACGAGATCATCGTCACCGCGCCGCGCCTCGCGGGGCAGCTCGACACCGACATCAAGGCCGAGGCCGAACTCGATGAGGCGGCGATCGCGAGCTATGGCGTGTCGAACGTCTCTGAACTGCTCGACGCGCTCGCGCCGCAGACGCGCTCGGGCCGCGGACGCGGCGGCGGACGGCCGATCATCCTCGTCAACGGCCGCCGCATCGGCGGTTTCGGCGAAGTGCGCAACCTGCCGCCCGAAGCGATCGCCAAGGTCGAGGTGTTCCCCGAGGAAGTCGCGCTGCAATATGGCTATTCGGCCGACGAGCGCGTCGTCAACATGGTGCTCAAGCCCAATTTCCGCCAGATCGCGATCGAGGGTGAGGGCGGCATCCCGACGCAGGGCGGCCGGTTTCAGAGCGAAATCCAGCCGAGCTTCCTCGCGATCGGCGACAATGGCCGGCTCAACGTCAACGCCGGCTGGGAGCATAAGTCGATGCTGCGCGAGAGCGAGCGGAACCTCGACTATGACGATCCCGCGCAGGCGGCCGAGGCCCCGGCGCGTAGCCTGCTCGGGGCATCGGACGAATATTCGATCGACGCGACGATCCAGCGCAGCCTGAACAAGACGACCGATGCCTCGATCAACGTGCGTTGGGACCAGACCGATAGCCTGTCGCTGCTCGGCCCCGGCGTCGGCGGGGTCGACGATCCGCTCGAACGCGACGGCCGCAGCCGCAATCTCACCACCACCGCGAGCGTCAACGGCATGCTCGGCGACTGGCGCTGGTCGCTGTCGAGCAATTATGCCGACGCCGATCAGCTGACCTTCACCGACCGTATCAGCGGAACGCGCGACCGGTTCGAAAGCAGCCAGCAGACGTTCGGTGGCAACGCCAATCTGTCGGGCACGGTGACCGACGGCTGGGCCGGCCCGATCCGCCTGTCGATGACGGGCAGCTATTCGGGACTGCGCTTCGACAGCCGGTCGGACAATGCCAATGGCATCACGACGACCGACCTCGCGCGCGACCTGCCGGGCGTGTTCGGCTCGCTGACCGTGCCGCTGCTCGATCCCGAATATGAGGTCGGCAATATCGGCCGCGTCTCGCTGACGCTGAGCGGGCAGGTGCAGAATCCGAGCGACTTCGACGCGCTCAAGAGCTGGGGCGCAAACCTCAACTGGGGCGTGACCGACAATCTCTCGCTGATCGCGAGCTTCAACCAGGACGAGGCGGCGCCCGGCATTCAGCAACTCGGCGCCGCGCCGCTGGTGACCCCCGCGGTCACCTATTACGACTTTGCGACCGGGCAGACGGTGCAGATCACGACCACCACGGGGGGCAATCCCTTCTTGCTCGCCGAACAGCGCCGCGATTTGAAGCTCGGGCTCAACTGGTCGCCGCCGATGCTCGAAGGGCTGAATGTCTCGGTCAATTACAACAGCAACAAAAGCTATGACACGGCGAACAGCTTTCCGTTGCTGACCCCCGAGATCGAGGCCGCCTTCCCCGATCGCGTCACGCGCGATGCAAACGGCGTGCTGCTCGCGCTCGACCAGCGGCCGGTCAATTTCGACCGGTCCGAAAATTCGCAGATCCGCTGGGGACTCAATTTCGGCAAGAGTTTCGGTCAGCAGGAGCAGCGCGGTCGCGGCGTGGGTGGTCCCGGTGGCGCACGTCCCGAAGGCGCGGGCGCGCGCGAAGGCGGCGGACCGGGCGCCGGTGAGGGGCGTCGGCGTGGCGGCGGTGGCGGCCCGCGGATGGGTGGTCGCGGAGGCCGCGGAGGTCCCGGCGGCATGTTCGGCGGGCCGCAGGGCGGGCGCTGGCAGGTGTCGCTCTACCACACGATCAAACTGACCGACAAAGTGTTGATCCGCCCGGGCGTCCCCGAACTCGACCTTTTGAACGGCTCGGCGACGGGCAATGGCGGCGGCAGCAACCGTCACCTGTTCGAACTCGACGGCGGCCTGTTCAACAAGGGCATGGGCGTGCGGCTCAGCGCCAAATATGACAGCGGCAGCACGGTGACGGGCGGCACCGCGGGCGACCTGAAGTTCGGCGACCTTGCTACGTTCAATCTGCGTTTCTTCGTCGATCTGGGTCAGAAACCAAAGCTGACCGAGAAACTGCCGTTCCTCAAAGGCTCGCGCCTGCGCCTTGCGGTCGACAATATCTTCGACGCGCAGCGCAAGATCACCGACGCGAACGGCCGTGTGCCGCTCAATTACCAGCCGGGCTATATCGACCCCTTGGGCCGCTATATCGAGCTGGAGTGGCGCAAGACTTTCTAGGCGGCGATGCGCGCGCCGGTGATCGCTTCGCGCGGCTCTTCGGTAGGCACAAAGGTCAGCGCCTTCTCGAACTGCGCGGTGCAGCTCGCCCAACTGTACCGCGCGCCGAGCGCTTCGGCGTCGGTGCGGTTACACGCGAGCGCGATATCGATCGCGCGGCCCAGATCCTCGTCGAGCGCGCCTGCGCCGTCGCGTACAATGTCCCCCGGGCCGGGCACCGGATAGGCGGCCACCGGGGTTCCGCAGCTCATCGCCTCGATGATGACGAGGCCGAAAGTGTCGGTGCGGCTCGGAAAGACAAAGACGTCGGCCCCCGCATAGGCCGAGGCCAGCGCTTCGCCGCCCAGCTTGCCGAGGAACAAGGCGTCCGGATGCTGCGCTTTCAGCTCGGCGAGCGCGGGGCCTTCGCCGACGATGACTTTCGTACCGGGGCGGTCGACCGCGAGGAAGGCGCCGATATTCTTCTCGACCGCGACGCGCCCGACATACAACTGGATCGGCCGCGCCAGCCCCGCATAGGCCGGGTGCGGCGCGCGATCGGGGCGGAACAGTTCGTGGTCGACCCCGCGTTCCCACATCATCGTCTGCACGAGCCCCTGATCGGCGAGTTCGCGCGCCAGGCTGCGCGTCGCGACCATGATGTGCCGCGCCGGGCGGTGGAACCAGCGGATGAAGCGCCACACAAAGGCGGGCGAGACCGGCAACCGCGCCGCGACATATTCCGGAAAGCGCGTGTGATAGGCGGTGGTGAAGGGGAATCCATTCTTCAGGCACCAGCGGCGCGCGGCCATGCCGAGCGGGCCTTCGGTCGAGATATGGATCGCTTGCGGCGCGAAGGCGCGAATATGCCGCGCGACCTTGCGTCGGCCCGCCAGCGCGAGCCGGATTTCGGGATAGGAGGGGCAGGGGAAGGAGCGGAACAGGTCAGGCGAGACGACCCCGACCTCATGCCCCGCGGCGCGCAGTTCGCCGATCGTCGCCTGCAGCGTGCGGACGACGCCGTTGACCTGCGGCTCCCACGCGTCGGTGACGATGAGGATCCTCATGCAGCGCGCGCCGGAGCGGGCAGTTTCAGCGGCGTCGGGGCTATGCGGCTCGCGACCTCTTCGGCCCAGTGCAATATCTCCATCGTGCCGTCGTGATGTTCGACCAGCGCGGTGCAGCCTTCGACCCAGTCGCCGTCGTTGTAATATTCGGTGCCCTCGATCGCGCGCATCTCGGCGCTGTGGATGTGGCCGCATACCACGCCATCGACCCCGCGCGAGCGCGCCGCGTGGGCGACCACCTCTTCATAGCGGCCGATGAACTGGACCGCGTTCTTGACCTTGTGCTTGGCGACCATCGACAGCGACCAATAGGGCAGGCCGAATGCGCTGCGGATGCGGTTCACCACCACATTGCACTTCATCAGCGCAGTGTAGGCAGCGTCGCCGACGAAGGCGAGCCAGCGGTGCGCGAGCATCACAGCGTCGAACTCGTCGCCATGGACGACGAGCAGCTTGCGGCCGTCGGCGGTTTCGTGGATCGCTTCGCGGCGGATCTCGACCCCGCCGAAATCGAAGCCGTCGAACGGCTTGCACATCTCGTCGTGATTGCCGGGGACATAGACGACGCGCGTGCCGCGCTTCGCGCGCTTGAGCACGCGCCAGACGACGTCATTATGCTCGGGCGGCCAGAAATGGCGCTTCTTGAGTCGCCAGCCGTCGATGATGTCGCCGACGAGGTAGAGCGTCTCGCAATCGACATGGTCGAAGAAGTCGATCAGCATCGCGGCGTTGCACCCGCGCGTGCCCAGATGAATGTCGCTCACCCACACCGTGCGATAGCTCCGCCGCTCGCCGATCAATCGTTCGGGCACATGCGGATCGGTGGTGAACGGGTCGGGAAAGCGGGCGGGGATGGGCAGGGTCGAAATCGATGCCATGTCACACTCCGAAGGCAGCCTTTGCTGCCCCCGGCGTAGACAGGAGATTTGTTACAGCGTGCGAATCAAAGCCGCGACAGTTTGAAGAAAGTTCAGCGGCAGCTTTGTGACGTTGCCTATTTGACACATGCTCACGTTAACCATGATCCAATCAGGTTCGCCGGATCACCAGGTTCCTGATTTCGCTCATATCTTCCATGGCAAAGCGCACACCCTCGCGGCCGAGCCCGCTGTCTTTCACCCCGCCATAGGGCATGTTGTCGACGCGGTAACTCGACACATCGTTGACGACGATCCCGCCGACGTCGAGATGATCCCACGCGTCGAGCACCTTGTGGATGTCGCGCGTGAACAGCCCCGCCTGCAACCCGAACTTGCTGTCGTTGACCTCGGCGAGCGCAGCCTCCCAGTCGGTGAATTTCGACAGGATAACCACTGGGCCAAAGGCCTCCTCACGCACCACGTCGGTATCGCCGGGGACATTTTCGAGCAGCGCGGCCTCCAGCATATTGCCCTCGCACCCGCCGCCCGCGAGCAAGGTCGCGCCCGCGGCGACCGCATCGTCGATCCAGCCCTTCAGCCGCTGCGCTTCCTTTTCCGAGATCATCGGGCCGATAAAGGTGTCGCGCAGCTTCGGATCGCCCGATTTCAGCGTCTTGACCTTCGCGGTGAGCATGTCGCGGAATGTGTCGTAGATATCCGCGTGGATGATCACGCGCTGGACATGAATGCAGCTTTGCCCCGACTGGTAATATCCACCGAAGATGATGCGTGCGAGCGCATGGTCGAGGTCGGCGTCCTTGTCGACGACGACCGCGGCGTTGCCGCCGAGTTCGAGCACGACCTTCTTCTTGCCCGCCTTGGCTTTCAGGTCCCAGCCGACGCCGGGCGAGCCGGTGAAGGAGAGCAGTTTGAGCCGCTCGTCGGTGGTGAACAGGTCGGCGCCCGCGCGGGTCGCGGGCAATATGCTGAACGCGCCCTCGGGCAAGATATCGCACTCGGCGAGCACCTCGCCCATGATGATCGCGCCCAATGGAGTCAGCGACGCGGGCTTCATCACGAAGGGACAGCCGATCGCAATCGCGGGCGCGATCTTGTGTGCGGCGAGGTTGAGCGGGAAATTGAATGGCGAGATGAAGCTGCACGGACCGATCGGCACGCGCTTCCACATCCCCATATAGCCCTTCGCCCGCGCCGAAATGTCGAGCGGTTGGACCTCGCCATAATTGCGCGTCGCTTCCTCGGCCGCGATGCGGAAGGTGTCGATCAGGCGCGTGACCTCACCCTCGCTGTCGGCGATCGGCTTGCCTGCCTCGACGCACAAAGCATAGGCCAGCTCGTCAAACCGCTCCTGAAAGCGCCCGACGCAATGCGTGAGCACGTCGCGCTTCTCGAAACTCGCGAGCTTCGCCATCGGCTCGGCTGCGCGCACGGCCCCGGCGATCGCCTCGTCGATCACATCGGGGGTGGCGAGCGCGGTGCGGAACGCGACCTCGCCGGTGAACTTGTCGATTACCTCGAGGTCGGTGTTCGGCTGCACCGCCTTGTTGTTGAGATAGAGCGGATAGACGTCTTTCAACTTCATTTTTCACCTCTCCGTTCCCCGGCGCAGGCCGGGGCCCAGGGCTAGAACGCGCGACGGTGGCGCAAGGACGCTCTGGGCCCCGGCCTGCGCCGGGGAACAGAAAGCCAAAGACTACAATTCTTTCGACAACCGCTTGATGTCGTTATTCAAAATCTGGTCATTCTCCGAATAATCGACCGGGCAGTCGATCAGATGCACCCCCGGCGTGCTCAGCGTGTGCGCCAGCAATTCCTTCAAATGCGCCGCGCTTTCGACGCGATGCCCGTGCGCGCCATAGGCCTCGGCATATTTGACGAAATCGGGGTTGCCATAGGTCAGCCCCCAATCCTTGAAGCCCATATTCGCCTGTTTCCAGCGGATCATGCCATAGCTGTTGTCGTTCAAAATCAGCACGGTGATGTTGAGCCCGAGGCGGACCGCGGTCTCCATCTCCTGGCTGTTCATCATGAAGCCGCCGTCGCCGCAGATCGCCATGACCTTGCGCCCCGGATAGACCATCGCCGACATCATCGCGCTGGGCAGCCCCGCGCCCATCGTCGCGAGCGCATTGTCGAGCAGCACGGTGTTCGGGCGATAAGCGGTGTAACCGCGCGCGAACCAGATCTTGTAGACGCCGTTATCGAGGCAGATGATCCCGTCGTCGGGCATCGCGTCGCGGACCGACTGCACCAGATGCGGCGGGAAGATCGGGAAGCGCTCGTCCTTCGCCAGCGGCGCGGTGTGGTCGACTTCGCCCTGACGATAAGCGAGCAGGTGATCGAACTTCCAGCTGCCATTGGGGACGATATCTTCCTTCATCTGCCACACGGCGTTGGCGATATCGCCGATGACCTCGATGTCGGGGAAATAGACGGGATCGACTTCGGCGGTCTTGCTCGACACATGGATGACGGTCGGGCCACCGCGCTGCATGAAGAAAGGCGGTTTTTCGATCACGTCATGGCCAAGGTTGACGATACAGTCCGACGCCTCGACCGCGCGGTGGACGAAATCGCCCGATGACAGCGCGGCGCAGCCGAGGAATTTCGGGTGCCGTTCGTCGATCACGCCCTTGCCGAGCTGCGTCGTCAGGAAGGGGATGCCGGTCTTTTCGATGAATTGCAGCAGCATGCGGCCGGTCATCGTGCGGTTCGCTCCCGCGCCGATCACGAGCACGGGCGAGGTCGCTTCCTCGAGCGCCTTCACCGCCTCGCGGATCGATTTGACGTCGGCGGTGGGCCGGCGTGAGTGGCTGCGCTTTAGCGGCAGGCTGTCGGTATGCTCGTCGGCGATATCCTCGGGCAGCTCGATATGCACTGCGCCGGGCTTTTCCTCTTCGGCGAGGCGAAAGGCTTCGCGCACGCGGCTCGGGATATTGTCCGACGAGGCCATCTGGTGCGTATATTTGGTGATCGGCCCCATCATCGCGACGACGTCGAGAATCTGGAAACGGCCCTGCTTCGATTTCTTGATCGGTTTCTGGCCGGTGATCATCATCATCGGCATGCCGCCAAGCTGCGCATAGGCGGCGGCGGTGACGAAGTTGGTCGCGCCGGGGCCGAGCGTCGCGAGGCATACCCCAGTCTTGCCGGTGTGGCGCCCGTAAGTGGCGGCCATGAAGCCCGCGCCCTGTTCGTGGCGCGTCAGGATCAACTTGATCTTGGTCGAGCGCGACAGGCTGTCGAGGAAATCGAGATTCTCTTCACCCGGAACGCCGAAAATATACTCGACGCCTTCTTCTTCCAGGCACTCGATGAACAGGTCGGATGCTTTTTTCATGCTACAATCGCCCCCTCAGCCACGCACCCCATCGGTGCGGCCCCAAGTCATGCCGGCGACCCCTCAGCATCATGTCGTTGCAGCGGCGCTCGTCATAGGCCGCGAGTCCCTGCTGCATCGGAAGGGTTTGTAACGAGGGGGCAAGGGGTTGTCACCCTGCGCGGGGCAGGTGTGTCCGGTCAGCGCCGGTCAATCCATATATCGCGGTCGAGGCGTCCCGAAACCTCGGAACCGGCGGGGATTTCAGCGCTTCGCCCCGTTGGGAGAAAAGGCAGGGCAAGGAAAGCGGCGGCGGTCGCCGCGGTGTCGCCCGCGTCCTTCTTGCCGCGCGCTTCGATCGTGCCGCTCACGCGGAGCGGACCGCCGGGCAGTTCGGCGTAGAGCAATTGTACGTCGAGCTTACCCGACCGTCCGAAGGCGCCGCGCTTTTCGGCGCGCGTCAACTGCGCGACGACGACGGTGTCTGCGGGGATCGCGGTTACGCCGTCGACGACCACGGGCGCCGCGACCTTCAGATAGAGCAGGTCGCCTTTTTCATTCTTCTTCGTCGAGATGGCGTCGCGGGTGACAAGGTCGATCAGCGTGCCCGACGGCACCAGCAGGCGCGCCGGCACGGCGGCGGTGGCAGGCTCTTCCGCCGCGGCCGGGCCCGCCAGCGCCAGTCCGATCGCGATCAGCAGGGGTGCGACCCGTTTTCACGGTGCCGCAGGTTTCGGACGCGGGATTGCGGTGTCCTGCTCGACAAAGCCGGTCATCAGCTCGCCGGCCTTGATCTTGGCGTTATTGCCCTTGGCGAGCAGGCCGAGCGGCCCCAGCGCAATAATGCCAAGCGCGGTCTCGGCGCCGCCGCCCGCGCCCTTGGCCTCGTTGTTGCCGCTGATCGGCACCCGATACCCCTCGACATCGACATAAAGCAGCCGCGCCTCGAGCGATCCCGACTTGCCGGCGTTGCCGCTCTTCTTTGCGGCGAGCACTTCGCCCCACGCGGTCGTGCCGACGGGCAGCGCAAGGACGCCATCGACGAAAACCGGCTTGTCGACGCGCAGCCTGAACCGGTGTCCCTGGGTGTGGGTCTTTGTCGTGACTTCCGACACCACCATGAAATGGACGGGCGTGTCGCGTTTCAGGACGAGCGGAGCGATGGCGGGCTCGACG
Organism: Sphingopyxis sp. MSC1_008; assembly: GCF_023197165.1. Classification (GTDB taxonomy): domain Bacteria; phylum Pseudomonadota; class Alphaproteobacteria; order Sphingomonadales; family Sphingomonadaceae; genus Sphingopyxis. The sequence continues at coordinate 109,196 of NZ_JALPRD010000004.1, read as the reverse complement.
GCGATCGCCGGGACGGGTTCGGCTGTATTGCCTGTTTCGACGGCTGCCGCGGACTGCGCCGATGCGCCAAGTAAAACGGCCATCGCCGCGCCAAATATCAATGCCATTATCTGCCCCCTGCAACCCCGCGTCAGATAGGCCATGAATAGCTGAAGTTGCCAAGCCAGAATCTTGTTGACCCGGTTGAAAAGGAGAGAGAATTGTCGGCAATCAACAAGGGGGAGCAGACGATGAAATATGCAAGGATATTGGCGGCGGTGAGTATCACCGCAATGGCCATTTCGGCGCCCGCAATGGCGAAGAAAAAAGACGTCGCGCATGTGATGGTCAACGAGGAAATGGGGGTGCCCGTTTTCCCCTATGACATCACCGACAAGCCGTACAAGATCGTCGGCGTGGTCACCGCCGGCGTGCGCAAGGCGACAATTTTCAGCAAGGAACCGTCGCAGAAGAAAATCTATGATGAAATCTGGGAGCGCGGCGAGAAGCTGGGTGCGGACGCCGTGATCGGTGCCAAATATGGCGACAGCCACATTACCGCGCTGAGTTGGGGCAACACGAAGGCCGGCGGCGTCGCGATCAAATTCCTGACCGCCGAGGAAATCGCGGCCGGGACCAAGGGAGATACGCTCGAAGGATTCGATCCCGAGGCGTGGACCGGCAAGACGAAATAGGCGTTCGCGTCGCAAAACAGCGAGGGGAGCGGCGTCGCCGTTCCCCTTTTTGCTGCCGGTCAATCGATGTCGAACAACCCCGCGAGCTGTTCGACCATCGTGCCGCCCAATTGCTCGGCGTCCATGATTGTCACCGCGCGGCTGTAATAGCGCGTCACATCGTGCCCGATGCCGATCGCGCACAGCTCTACGGGCGAGCGGTTTTCGATCCATTCGATCACCTGCCGCAGATGCTGGTCGAGATAGGCGCCGTGGTTGACCGACAATGTGCTGTCGTCGACCGGCGCGCCGTCCGAAATCACCATCAGGATCTTGCGTTCTTCAGGGCGGCCGATGATGCGGCTGTGCGCCCACGTCAGTGCCTCGCCGTCGATATTTTCCTTGAGCAAGCCTTCGCGCATCATCAGCCCGAGCGACTTGCGCGCGCGGCGATAGGGTTCGTCGGCGGGCTTGTAGATGATGTGGCGGAGGTCGTTGAGGCGGCCGGGATGTGCCGGGCGCCCGGCGGCGAGCCAGTCCTCGCGGCTTTGCCCGCCCTTCCACGTCCGCGTCGTAAAGCCGAGGATTTCGGTCTTCACGCCGCAGCGTTCGAGCGTGCGCGCGAGGATGTCGGCGCTGATCGCGGCGATGCTGATCGGCCGCCCGCGCATCGATCCCGAATTGTCGATCAGCAAGGTAACAACGGTGTCGCGGAAATCGGTATCGCGCTCGATCTTGTACGACAGCGACTGGCCGGGCGAGACGATGACGCGCGCGAGGCGGGCTGCGTCGAGCTGGCCTTCCTCCTGGTCGAAATCCCACGCGCGGTTCTGCTGCGCCATCAACCGGCGCTGCAGCCGGTTGGCGAGCTTGGTCACCGCGCCCTGCAGATGCTGCATCTGCGTGTCGAGATAGGCGCGCAGCCGCGTCAGTTCGTCGGCGTCGCAAAGCTCGGTCGCGGCGATGATCTCGTCATGCTTCTCGGTAAAGCGCAGATAGTTGAAATCGGGAATGTCGCTCGGCAGGCGGTTGGGGCGCACGGGCAGCATGCCCTCGTCACCTTCGCCGCCCATTTCGGGTTCGCCGTCGGCTTCCATTTCCTGCGCGTCGGGGTCGCTGTCGCCGTCGTCGGCCTGATCGCCCGCCATTTCGGCGCGCGCATCAACCTGGCTTTCACCGGCGCCGCCGTCTTCGCTTTCCTGCTCTTCCTGGCTCTCTTCGGCCTCGGTCTCATCCTGCTCGCCGCCGTCCTCGGCGCCTTCCTCCAGCGGCTCGTCGCTCTGGATCAGGTCGAGGTGGCGGAGCGCAAGCTTCGCGGTTTCGGCAAAGGCAGCCTGATCGTCGAGCAGCATCGACAGCGCGGTCAGGTCACCGCCCGCCTCGTTGGTGATCCATTCGCGCACCAGCGACAGGCCGGTCTCGGTCCCCTGCGGCGCCTGTTCACCGGTCAGCGCCTCGCGCAGAAGCAACTCGAGCGCGCTCGAAATCGGCACGTCCTCGCGGCCCTGCGCGCGGCTGATCGGATCGCTGCGCATCCGCATCGCGAGGCTGGCGGCGAGGTTGCCGCGCATGCCGTCCATGTGCCGCGCGCCCAGCGCTTCGACTCGCGCACGCTCCATCGCGTCGAACGCGGCGGCGGCGATCGGGTCGGCGGGGCGCGCCGCGGCGTGCAATTTCTCGCTGTGATGCTTCATCCGCAGCGCATAGGCATCGGCAAAGCCGCGTGCCTCGGCGACCTGGTCGGCGGGCAGCGTGCGCGACGGCGTCGGCACCTTGATCGCCTTGCCGATCTGCGCGGGGGCGTCGGCGGTGAAGCCGACCTCGACCTCGGCATCGCGGGTGACTGCGCGCGCGACGCTCGACAGCGCGGCCTTGAAATCGTCGAGGGGAGATTGGGTGGACATTTCGAGTCGGCTCTAACCAGCTTTGACGCGGGAAGGAAGAGGATGAGATCGGATCCTCATAATCGTCACCCCGGGCTTGATCCGGGGTCCACTCCGCCGGTGAAGCCATGGACCCCGGATCAAGTCCGGGGTGACGAAAAGGAGAGTAGGCGAGAATATAGCTAAGCTCGCTTGACCTCTCGCCGGGGCGGGCGCATCCGCCGCTTATGTCCTCCCCCGCACGCTCCCCCATGAAAGAGCCCTGGATCGTCATCCTCTGCGCGGCGCTTATCGTCACGCTCGCGATGGGCGTGCGCCAGTCGTTCGGCCTGTTCTTGCCGCAGATGAGTGTCGATATCGGCATCAGCCGTTCCGATTTCGGACTCGCGATGGCGCTCCAGAATCTGCTGTTCGGGCTCGTCCAACCCTTCGTCGGCGCGCTTGCCGACAAGCATGGTGCGGGGCGTGTCGTGCTCTGCGGGGCGTTGCTCTATGCGCTCGGGTTGATCGGCGCGGCGTTCGCGACCGATGCGATCGGGCTGCATATCAGCTTCGGCCTGCTGATCGGCATGGCGCAGTCGGCGACGACCTTCGTCGTCGTGCTCGGCGCGGTCGGCCGCGTCGTCAGCCCCGAAAAGCGCAGCAGCGCGTTCGGTATCGTCACCGCGGGCGGCTCGCTCGGGCAATTTCTCGTCGTGCCGCTCGCGTCGATGCTGCTCGGCGACATCGGCTATCACGAAACCTTATGGATCATGGCGGGGCTTGTCGCGCTGTGCGGCCTGCTCGCGATCGGCGTTGCCGGCCGCACCGACACGCCGGGGACGCTCGTCACTGAAGAACAGACCGCGCGCGAAGCGCTGCGCGAGGCGGCTGTCCATCGCGGCTACTGGCTGCTCAACGCGGGCTTTTTCGTCTGCGGTTTTCACATCGCCTTCATCGCGACGCACCTTCCCGCCTATCTCGATGACAAGGGGCTAGGGATCGAGATCGGCGCGCAGGTCCTCGCGCTCGTCGGCCTGTTCAACATCCTCGGCTCGTACGTTTTCGGCCGCGCGGGCGATTTGCTGCGCCAGAAATATGTGCTGTCGGCGCTCTACACCGCGCGTTCGGCGGTGATCGCGCTGTTCCTTTTCCTGCCGCTGAGTCACGCGAGCGCGCTCGCCTTTGCGGCCGCTATGGGCTTCCTCTGGCTCGGCAGCGTGCCGCTCACCAGCGGCATCGTCGGGCGCATCTTCGGGATCCGCTATCTCTCGATGCTCTATGGCATCGTCTTCCTCAGCCACCAACTCGGCAGCTTTTTCGGCGCGTGGATGGCGGGGCTGATCTTCGACGCGACCGGCAGCTACAATATCGCGTGGGGCTTTTCGATCGCGCTCGGGCTGTTCGCAGGGCTCGTCCACCTGCCGATCGCCGATGCGCCGGTCAAACGGCTGGAGCCGGCGTGAAGATCGCGCGGCAGGACTGGGTGGCGCTCGCGCTGTTTGTCCTGATAGCGGCGGGCGGTTTGTGGCTGTGGACCGGTGAGGGGCCAGTCGTATGGCTCACCAATTTCGCGATCATGTGCGGCTTTTAAGCCCTCACTGCGGTTCTTCGACCTCGGGCGTCCGGTGACAGATCGCATCGTCGCCGTCCTTCGGCACCGCGGGATCGGGGAGCAGCCGGAACACATGCGCCCATATCGTCGCGACACGCTCGGGACGGGCGCGCTTGTTCGCGACGACGTCGATGAAATCCCAGCACGCGACCGCGCTGCGCAGGAAATTGCTGTGCCCCGTCGACCCGCGCGACACGTCGGTGGTGTCGATGACGGTCAGCCCGGGACGCGACGCGGGGTAGCAGCGCTCGGGCAGCCCCTTTGCCTTCAGATCGGCCGCCTCGAACGGGTTGAAGCAATAGGGCGAGCCGAGCCGCGGATAGCCGTGGATCGCGCGCGAGGCGGCGAGCGCCTTGTCGGCGCGCGATGTATAGACGGTGATCCGGCGATTGTTGGCGACGCGCCGCGCCGACAGCACTTCCTCCTCGATATCGCGCTCGAACGTCTCGCGGTCGATGTCGGGCGAGGCGAGGATGATGTTCGAGATATTGCTGCTGTCGGCGCTGCTCGACGTGCGATCGACAAAGGAAATGGCGGGGATGACGAGCCGCGCGCCGAGCGAGTGCGAGACGACCACGATCTCCTTCACCCAGCCCTGTTCTGCCAGCGATTTCAGGAAATCGCGGAAATTGCGGACGTCGTGATACATGTTCGTCTCGTCGACGACATAGCTCAGGATCTTGCCCTGCGACGGCCAGCTATATTCGATGATCGGGCCGTCGAAGCCCGTCATGCGCGCGATCTGCGCGGCGTCCTTCGACGTCGTCGAGAAATTCTCGCGGTAGCCGTGGACATAGAGCAGCACGCGCCCCTGCTTGCGGTCGGCCTCGGCCTGCAGCGCGCGCCACCAGTCGGCCGAGGTCTGGAAGACGACCGGCGCGAGCAGCTTTTTCTTCTTGCCGACGACGACATCGCGCGGCGCGTTGAAGCGGCCGTAGCGCATCTGGTCGCCGCGGTGATGGAGCAGCTCGATATCGGCGGTGCGGCAATCGGGCAGGCGGCTCGTCGCGAAGAAATAGGGCAGCGCCTCGCCGTCGACGACGGCGCCCGGCTGCGCGGTGCAGCGCGGGTCGGCGACATATTCGGCATGGCGGATCTTGCCATAATCGACCGCCGCGATGCTGCACCCCGACAACGGGACAAGGGCAAGGGCAGCCAGCAGGCGGCTGGGTAGCACGGCGGGTCTCACCTTTGAAAAGCCTGACACATTCGCCGAGGCTGGCAGAGGATGGCGAGCTATGGAAGGGAGAAATCGATCCGGCAGACCGCGCCGGCGCCCGGATCGCTTACTTGCCGACCACGCTCTCGGGCAAATCTTCGCCGAACACGCGCTGATAATATTCGGCGACGATCATCCGCTCGGCCTCGTCGCATTTGTTGAGGAAGGTGAGGCGGAAGGCGAAGCCGATATTGTTGAAGATCGCGGTATTCTGCGCCCAGCTGATCACCGTACGCGGCGACATCACGGTCGAGATATCGCCGTTGATAAAGCCCTGGCGCGTCAGATCGGCGACCTTGACCATGTTGGCGACGGTCGTCTCGTCGGTGTTCGGCACCTTGGCGAGAATGATCGCGCTTTCGGTCGCCGCGGGCAGATAGTTCAGCGTGACGACGATGTTCCAGCGGTCCATCTGGCCCTGGTTGATCTGCTGCGTGCCGTGATACAGCCCGCTCGTGTCACCGAGCCCGACGGTGTTCGCGGTCGAGAACAGGCGGAAATGCGGGTTCGGGCGGATCACGCGGTTCTGGTCGAGCAGCGTCAGCTTGCCCTCGGTCTCGAGCACGCGCTGGATCACGAACATCACGTCGGGACGCCCCGCATCATATTCGTCGAAGACGAGCGCGGTCGGCGTCTGCAGTGCCCAGGGGAGCAGGCCTTCGCGGAATTCGGTGACCTGCTGGCCGTCGCGCAGCACGATCGCGTCGCGGCCGACGAGGTCGATACGGCTGATGTGCGCGTCGAGGTTGACGCGGATGCACGGCCATTTGAGGCGCGCCGCAACCTGCTCGATATGCGTCGACTTGCCGGTGCCGTGATAGCCCTGCACCATGACGCGGCGGTTATATTTGAAGCCCGCAAGGATCGCGAGCGTCGTGTCGCCGTCGAAGACATAGGCCGGGTCAAGGTCGGGAACGCGTTCGTCGGCCTCGCTGAACGCCGGGACCTTCATGTCGATATCGACCCCGAACACCTCGCGCGCATCGACCTCGACATCGGGCGCCGCAAGCAACGTCGAGCCGTGGTGGTCGGGAAGGCTGTTCGGGATATCGGTCATGGCAAAAGTCCAGCAAGGCAAATGGGGAGAGTCGCCGCCGAACGGCGCTTCGCGGTCGCGGTATCGCCATGGGTTGCGGCTTGCAACGCCTTTTCAGAGCAAACCGAGCGCCTTCATCACCGCCGACTGGTCATAATAGGGACGTTCGCAGACGATCTTGCCGCCGCCAGGTGCGAACTCGAAGCTCGCGGCCATACGAATGCGAAACGCCTTTCCCGTCGGCGCGATCGTCCGCACGCCGAGCTTCAGCGGGCCAAGATGCGTGCCCGTCAGCCAGAATTCGACGAGCACCGTGTTCGTTTCCGCGTCGGCGGCGATCGCGATGACCTCGTTCGCCTGGTCGGGAAAGGGCTCGCGCGATGTCGCGAAATAGGATCGCACCGCCGCTTCGCCGTCAAAGATCGTGCCGGGGCCCATCAATTCGTATCGCGGGTGGTCGAAGGTCGCGAGGACGCCGTCCCAATCGTGCGTGATCTCGAGCGCCATGTGCCGGCGCACCACTTCGATCCGTGCTTCGTCGAGGTCGGTCATCGTGCGTCTCCCTATGCGAAAGCCTTCGTCTTCCTCAGCAACTGATACGCCTGGACTACCTCACCCAGCCGCGCTTCGAAACTGCGATCGCCGCCATTGCGGTCGGGATGATATTTACGGACGAGTTCGCTGTAGCGCCGCCGCAACGCCGCGCGGTCGGCGTCGGCGGGCAGCGCGAGCAACTGCATCGCGGCGTGCTCCTCGCGCGACATGCCGGGATTCTTCGCCTCGCGCCGCGCCTCGTCCATCCGCTGGCGAAAGCGCGCGCCGAGCGCGTCGATCGGGTCCCGGAAATCGGCCCAGCGTGGCGGCAGGTCGGCGCTGCCCGCGGGGCGGAAGGTGCGGCTTTCGGTCTCCCAGCCGGCGGTCGGCGACTGCGCCTCCATGATCTGGTCGGCGGTCATGCCGTCGAAGAAATTATAGCCGGCGTTGAATTCGCGAACATGGTCTAGGCAGAGCCAGCGATATTGCGGCGGGCCGTCGGGCGAGCGCGTCCACGCCATCGGCGCGCGGAATTCTCCGGGTTCGCGGCATCCGGGCGCGGCGCAGGGCTCTTCGCGGGGGACGCGGCCATGAAAACGGGAAGGGCGTGCAGAAGAAGGCACAACAGACTTTCGAGAGGCGTTGGAGGTCTTATAATTTGGCGACGAAGCGCTTATGGTCAACCCCATGAGCAGCAAAGGTCCCGTACAGCAAGAGATGGAAAGCCTGCTCACCGCAGCCTTTCCCGACGCAAAATTCGTCCTGAACAACGATAGCGCCAGCCATCGCGGCCATATGGGCGACGACGGCAGCGGCGAGTCGCATTTCAGCCTGACGATCGAGTGGGCGGGCTTTGCCGGCCAGAACCGCGTCGCGCGCCAGCGCGCGGTGAACAAGGCGCTCGGCGACCTGCCGGGGCAGCGCGTCCACGCGCTCGCGATCAAGGCGACCGTACCCGGAGAATGACGATGCCAGACAAGGTGAACCTCGCCGCCGCCTTCGCGAAAATTCCCGACGCGTGGAACCCGCGCGTCGCGGGCGACATCAATGATTTCCAGGTCAAGCTGGTCAAGCTCGACGGCAAGTTCGACTGGCATCATCATGACCAAGAGGACGAACTCTTCCTCGTCGTCGCCGGCCGGATGAAGATGGCGTTTCGCGACCGCGACGTGATCGTCGAGCCCGGCGAGTTCATCATCGTCCCGCACGGCGTCGAACATTGTCCCGAGGCGCTGGATGGCGAATGCCATGTCGTCCTGCTCGAACCCGGCACCACGCGCAACACCGGCAATGTCGAAACCGAAAAGACCCGAAAGACGCTGGAAAGGCTCGGCTGATGTTCGACATCATCACTCCCTCGACTCACGATCTCGGCGCCTTCGAAGTGCGCCGCACGCTGCCGAACAAGGCGCGCACGATGGTTGGCCCCTTCATTTTCGTCGACCAGTTCGGCCCCGCGCATTTCGACATCGGCCGCGGGATGGACGTGCGCCCGCATCCGCACATCAACCTCGCCACGGTCACCTATTTGTTCGAGGGCGCGATCGACCATCGCGACAGCCTCGGCACCTTTGCGACGATTCGCCCCGGCGCGTGTAATTTGATGACCGCCGGCAGCGGCATCGTCCATTCGGAGCGTACGCCGGCCGCCGAGCGCAGGGCCGGCTCGGGCATTTCGGGAATGCAGACCTGGCTCGCTTTGCCCGACGGCAAGGAAGAAATCGACGCGGCGTTCGAACATGTCGCGAAGGACGACCTGCCGCTGATCGAGGATAATGGCGTGTCGGCGCGCGTCATCATGGGCAGCCTGTGGGGCGCGACTTCGCCGATCACCCAGCACGCCGCGACGATCTATGCCGACATATTGATGAACGCCGGCGCGACGATCCCGATCGATGCTGAGGCCGACGAGCGCGCAGTGCTCGTCGCGCTCGGCGACGCGAGCCTCGATGGCGAGGCGCTCGACCGCTACAGCCTCTATATCCTCAAGCCCGGACAGGCGATGACGCTGCGTGCGACGAGTGATGCGCGCGTGATGCTCCTCGGCGGCGAGGCGTTCAAGACGCCGCGCCATGTGTGGTGGAATTTCGTCAGCTCGTCGCGCGACCGGATCAACGCGGCGAAACAGGAGTGGAAGGACCGCAAGTTCCCGCTCGTGCCCGGCGACAGCGAGGAGTTCATCCCGATCCCCGAGGTGCCGAAAACGGTGAGCTATCCGTGAAGGGATCGTAAATCTTCGCCTTGACGAAGGAACATAAAGAGAACGATATGCGCCTGTCGGCAGCGCGGGAGTCGGTCGGATGGCGGAAATTGCGATACTCGGCGGCAATGGTGTCTATGCACGGCATCTGATCCCACGGCTCGTGGCGGCGGGACACGGCGTCCGGGCGCTTGTACGTCGCCCAGAAGCCGCGGGGGTTGCCCGCGGCTGTGGCGCGGATATCCATATCGCTGACATATTCGACGGTGACAGCCTGCGAGCCGGGCTGGCCGGCTGCGATACCTGCATCAATCTGGCGACATCGCTTCCCGGTCCAAGCGGGCGGGGCGATTTTGCCGTTAACGACCGCGTGCGGACCGAAGGCGTGCCGGTCTTGCTCGAGTCGTGCCGCGCGGCGGGTATCGGCCGGTTCGTGCAACAGGGGATCGCCCTGGTAGGCGGATCGGGAGCGTCCCTGGCCGACGAAGCGGCAATCGTCGCGCTCGACGACGATCATCCCTCGGCCGGACCGGTCGCGGCCGCGTTGGCGATGGAGGCAATGGTCCGCGAATCTACGCTCGACTGGGTCATCTTGCGCGGCGGATTATTCTACGGCCCCGGCACCGGTTTCGACGCGGACTGGGTGGCGCGCGCGTCGGTGGGAAAATTGCGGCTGCCAGGGGACGGTTCGGATTATGTTTCGTTGATCCACATCGCGGACATGGCGGCCGCGACGATCGACGCGCTGACCGTCTGGCCGAGTCGGGAGACGCTGATCATCTGTGACGATACACCGGTGCGCTGGCGCGAGTTGTTCGACTTTGTCGCCGCCATGGTTGGCGGCGCGCCGCCGCAAGCCGGCGGCAGGCTGGGCTTTCCGGGATTTCGTATGAGCAACGCCAAGGCGCGTCGGATGTTGGGATGGGCGCCTTTTTACAGCGACTATCGGGCAGGCCTGATACGTTAGGCGCCGGATTATCTCGCCTCGGCATCCCGATACGAAAATATTCTGCGCCATGGGTGGAAGCGGTTGCCATCCGCGCCGATCCTCGCCAATTTAGTTTCGAAAAGAAACCAAAGGAGCGAAATGAATGATCGGCGATTTCGAACAACGGCGCGTGAAGCTTTCGACAGGAGTCGAGCTCGACGTCGTCGATATGGGGCCGCGCGACGCTCCGGTCCTCATCTTCCTCCACGGCTTTCCCGAATCGCACCGCACCTGGCGTTATCAGCTGCCGCATTTCGCCGAGCGCTTCCGCTGTATCGCGCCCGATCAGCGCGGCTATCGCGGCTCGTCGAAGCCGCAGGACGCCGAATCCTACACCCCCGACAAGCTGATCGCCGACATCTTCGCGCTCGCCGATGCGCTCGGTGTCGGCGAATTCACGATCGTCGGTCACGATTGGGGCGGGGCGATCGCGTGGGGGGTCGCGCTCGGCGGCCAGCCGGGCGGGCTGCATCCGGCGTGGGCGGGCCGCGTCACCCGCGCGGTGATCGCCAATGCACCGCACCCCGGCATCTTCCAGCGCCTGCTCGCGACGAACGAGGATCAGCGCGCGGCGAGCCAATATATCCGCACCTTTCGCGACCCCGCGAGCGATGCGATCATCGACGAACATGGCATCGCCGGCATTCTCGCCCATGCCTTTGCGGGGCGCGTGCCGAGCGGCGGCGTCCAGCCCCCCGACGAGATCGCGTGGCTACTCAAGGATTGGGAAGATCGCGACACCTGCCGCGCGATGATCAACTGGTATCGCGGTTCGCCGGCCATCGTGCCCGCGATGGACGAACCCTATGCCGAACCGCCCGCCGTTCCCTTTCCGAAACTCACTATCCCCACGCTCGTCATTTGGGCGCTCGACGATGTCGCGCTGCCGCCGTGCAACCTCGACGGCATGGAGGACCTCGTGCCCAATGTGGCCATCGTCCACGTCCCCGACTGCGGGCATTTCGTGCCGTGGGAGGCGCCCGATGCGGTCAATCGCGCGATGGATGAATTCCTCGCTGCAAAATAAACAAGGCTATCGTTTCGTTCAGAAAAAAGTGGCGGGCGGCGATTGCGCCGCCCGCCGTCGGGGGGGTCTGTTCATGCGTGTCTGGGGCACGCGTATTAGCCTGGCCCACGCCTTATTTGTCTCGGCTGCGACGAAGGCCGAGGACTTTGGGTAGGGCGATTTAACCATATTGTTACGCAATATGGCAGGCTTTCACATTTTCCCATTCTTGCCATACTCATGCGATGGAAGTGGGTGGACTCAGGGTCGCCTCGATCGTTGACCGGATCGATGGCCCGTCGAACTGGACGATCGAACGCGATGTCCATGTGCTGACCCTGTACGAGGCGGGAAGCTATCACTGGCTCGAAACATGGCTGAACGACCAGCGGACGTCGCTCGGCGATCCGTTGCCCGGCGAAATGTGGTTGATCCCCGCCGGCCAGACTTATCGTGCCGCGGCAAAGGGCGGTGCGGTTCGTGCTGTCGAAGTCGAGATTCCCGCCGCGCGGCTGATCGTTGCCCCCGGTACGCGCGCGCTCGCGGCGCATCACGACCTCGCGCTGGCGGCGCTTGTCCGGGCTTTGCTCGCAAACGATGCCGCCGCCGCCGATCCGCTCGTGGCGATTCTCGCCAAGACGCTTCAGGGCATGGCACGGCGTCCCGAAACCCCCGCCATCGCGCAGCGCATCAACGACCTGATGGCTTTCATCCAGACCCAGCTTGAGGTGCAATTGACGGTCGAGGACATGGCGGCCGAGGCGGGCATGTCGGTGAACAGCCTGATCGTCCATTTCGCGCGCGCGACCGGGCGCACCCCCGCGCAATATGTGCTGCACCAGCGGCTGCGCCATGCCTGCTGGTTCCTGATGAACCGCCCGCTGTCGATCGCCGAGATCGCCTTTGCGACCGGTTTTTCGAGCCACGCGCATCTATGCGCGATCTTCCGGCGCAAGGTCGGCATGTCGCCCGGCGATTGGCGGCGGCGGCATCGGTCGAATATTCTGCCGGTCGAAGGAGAGGAATAAAGATGTCGCACACGACCATCATGCTGCTGGCGGGGTTCTCCCTGCTGATCTTGCTGCGCCTGACGATCAAGGATGCGGCGCGCGCGACGCGGCTGTTCCTCATCCTGTGGTTGCTCGTCGCAATCGGCAATCTACTCGTCGGCGTGCTATATGCGGGCTACGGCTGGGTCGAGGAAGCCGGGATCGGACTGGTCGTATTCGGCGTACCCGCGGCGGTCGCGTTGCTCGCGCGCCGCCTCGCGCGTTAATTTTCGGGTCGTAGCAAACAGCCGCTGGCACCCGCATAGCGTGCGCTGCGCGAGGCGAGCAGCGGGACGCTGCCGGTCACCGTTTTTGTTGCGGGATCTTCGCTGAGCGAAATCATTTCCATGCCCGGGACGAAGTCGGTCTGGCAGCTTTCGAGGCTGCGCCCCTCGACGTAGCGGCACGAACAGCCGACGCGCGCGGCATAGGCCGAACCCAGCTCGGCCTGCGCCTTGAAGGAGGGGAATTTCCAGACGGCGAAGATCGCGAATAGTATCCCGAGGCCGATTACCCAGGGCAGGCACCCGCCCGATCGGCCCGGTTTTTTTAAAGGATGCGCCGGCTTCGATGGCGGCGGCCCGGAGGCTGGTCCGGGGGCCGGCGTTTCGCCCGTTGTCGGCCCGGTTGGATTGATGTTATTCACTTGATCCATGATCACGAAAAAACGGCTGCTGGCAAGTGCCGCCCTCGCGATGCTCGGCGTCTGGTCGCTGACGCAGGCGGCGGGGCAGGGCAATATCGCGCCCGCATCGCCGACGCCGAAATTCGGGGCGTCGCTCGACGGCGTCGCAGCGGTCGAGACGCCGCGACCGCTGCCCGCATTGCCCGCCGCGATCCGCGCGCGCGCCGATGCGCTGTTCGCCGACGCCGAAGATGTCGGGCAGACGCGTGCGCTGCTCGTGCTGCGCGACGGCAAGCCGATCTACGAACGCTACGCCGCGGGTTTCGGTCCCGAATCGAAGCTGATCAGCTGGTCGATGGCGAAAAGCATCACCGCGGTGCTCACTGGTTTCCTCGTCGCCGACGGGCAATTGTCGCTCGACGGGCCTGCACCCGTGGAGGCGTGGCAGCGCAGCGGCGATCCGCGCGGTGCGATCACTCTGCGCAATCTGCTCCATATGTCCTCGGGGCTCGAGCATGTCGAAAATGGCGATCCGGTGTGGCAGGGCGATACCGTCGCGATGCTGTTCGGCAATGGCGCGGGCGACATGGCGGGCTTTGCCGAAGCCAAACCCGCCGCGGCACAGCCCGACGAGGTCTTCAACTACAGTTCGGCGACCAGCGTCATCCTGGCGGACATCCTCGCCGACACGCTGACCCCGTCGCAAAATGCCGATGCGCGGCGCGATGCGATGCGCGACTTCATCGCCGGGCGGCTGATCGAACCGCTCGGCATGACCAGCCTGACCCCCGAATATGATGCGAAGGGTACGATGATCGGCGGCTCGATCATGCACGCGACCGCGCGCGACTATGCGAAGTTCGGCGAGTTCCTGCGCAACCATGGCGTCGTGAACGGCCAGCGATTGCTTCCCGAAACCTGGATGCGCTTCATGCTGACACCCTCGGCAAACGACGCGGGCTATGGCGGGCATATCTGGCTCAACCGCCGGCGTCCCGCGGGCGTCACCCCGGCGCTCTGGCCCGACCGCGGTCCGAACGATCTGTTCGCGTGCATCGGGCATCAGGGGCAATATATCATCCTCTCGCCGTCGCAGCGGCTGACGATCGTGCGGCTCGGCGTCACCAATGACGATCAATTCCCCGCACTGCGCCGGCATCTCGCCGACCTGACCCAAGCCTTATAGCAAAAAGTCGCCCACCAGCGTCGTGACGCAGGTGCCCGTGAGTTCGACCATGTCGCCGTCGAGGCGGCAGCCGACATGCCCGCCGCGTGCGCTCGCCTGATAGGCTGCGAAGCGGTCGCGCCCCAACCGCACCGTCCAATAGGGGGTGAGCACGCTGTGCGCCGAACCGGTGACCGGATCCTCGTCGATCCCGGCGCCGGGTGCGAAGGCGCGGCTGACGACGTCGGCGCCCGACGGATCGCCGGCGCCCGGCGCGGTCGCGATATAGAGGATGTCGCCGCCTTCTTTGAGCGCGCGCAAATCGGGTGTCAGCGCGCGGACGCTCGCGGCGTCGCGATAGGCGATCAGCGCATAGCCGCCGTCGTGCCACATCGTTTCGACCGGATCGCCGCCGAGCGCGCGGACGATGTCGGGCATCGGCTTCGGCGCGGGCGTATAGGCGGGCAGCGCCATCTTGTAACCGTCGTCTTCGCCATTTCGCGCGACGCGCAGGATACCGGCCTTGCGCGTGCGGAAGGTCATGTCGGAGCGCCATTGCGCCGCGGTCAGCAGCACGTGCCCGCTCGCCAGCGTCGCATGACCGCACAAGGCAACCTCCACCGCCGGGGTGAACCAGCGGAGCTCATAATCGGCTTCGTCGCTTTCGTCGGGCACCAGAAAGGCGGTTTCGGCGAGATTATTTTCCGCCGCGATCGCCTGCAATGTCGCGTCGTCGAGCCATTCCTCGAGCGGCATCACCGCGGCGGGATTGCCCGTAAAGGGGCGGTCGGCAAAGGCATCGACCTGGGTGATCGGCAGGCGGCGGGGTGCGCTCATGGATAAAGCAGTCCTTTCGTCCAGCCGGCGCCGGTGCGGGTGAAGACGGTACGTTCGTGCAGGCGGTGGGCGCGATCCTGCCAGAACTCGATAGCCGAAGGATTAACGCGCCAGCCCGACCAACGTGGCGGGCGCGGGACGTCGTGCCCCTCGAACCGCGCCTGCATCTCTTCGAATCGCGCCTCGAACGTCTCGCGGTCGGGGAGCGGCCGCGACTGGTCGCTCGCCCAAGCGCCAAGCTGGCTGTCGCGGCTGCGCGTCGCGAAATAGGCGTCGGCTGTGGCATTCTCGACGGGCGTCACCGCGCCCTCGATGCGGATCTGCCGGCGCAGCGATTTCCAGTGAAAGAGCAGCGCGACGTGGCGGTTCGCCGCCAGCTCGCCGCCCTTGCGGCTGTCGAGATTGGTATAGAAAATAAAGCCGTCGGGCCCGTGCCCTTTCAGCAAGACCATGCGCAGCGACGGGTGCGCGTCGGGCGTCGTCGTCGCGAGCGCCATTGCGTTGGCGTCATTGGGTTCGCTGGCGCGCGCGTCGGTGAACCAGCTGTCGAACAGGGCAAAGGGATCGTCGCTCATCCGCGCGGTCATAATGCGCCGGGCGGGCAGGGTCGAGCGCGATATCGAAGGAACTTGACCTTGTGCGGGACATTACCACATCGACGCGCAATCGGGCTTCACGCCCAGTCACTTATCGGGCTACAGGAGCAAAATGGCCGATCCCTATTCCACCCTAGGCGTTGCGAAGAGTGCAAGCGAAGCGGAAATCAAGTCCGCGTACCGCAAGCTCGCCAAGGAATTGCACCCCGACAAGAACAAGGACAACCCGAAGGCGTCGGAGAAATTCTCCGACGTGACCAAGGCGTATGACATCCTGTCCGACAAGACCAAGCGCGCGCAGTTCGACCGCGGTGAGATCGACGGCGAGGGCAACCCCGCGATGCCCTACGGCTATGGCGGCGGCGGCTTCCGCGGCGACCAGCGCACGGGACCTGGCGGTTTCAGCGGCTTCGGCAACGAGAGTTCCGATTTCGGCGATATTTTCGAAGGGCTGTTCGGCCGCGGCGGCGGCGGTTCGGGCGGCGGGCCGTTCGGCGGCTTTGGCGGGCGCAGCGCGCCGCCGCAAAAGGGCGCCAATGTCGCCTATCGCCTGTCGGTCAGCTTTATCGACGCCGCGACGCAGGCGCCGCAGCGCATCGCGCTCGCCGACGGCGCGACGATCGACCTGAAACTGCCCGCCGGGGTCGAAACCGGCACCCAGATGCGGCTTGCCGGCAAGGGGCAGGCGGGGCCGGGCGGCACCGGCGACGGCATCGTGACGATCACGGTCAAGGATCATCCCTTTTACGAACGCGAGGGCGCGAACATCCGCCTCGACCTGCCGGTGACGCTGAACGAGGCGGTCAAGGGCGCGAAGATCAAGGTGCCGACCGTCGACGGCCCCGTGATGGTCTCGATTCCCGCAGGCTCGTCGTCGGGCAAGGTGATGCGCCTCAAGGGCAAGGGCTTCAGCCAGAAAAGCGGCGGTCGCGGCGACCAGCTCGTACGGCTGATGGTCGATCTGCCCGCCGACGACGAGGCGCTGATCAAGCTGCTCAGCGAATGGACCGATCCGCGCGACGTGCGGGCGGAGCTCGGCGTGTGATGCGTGGCTGACGCCAGCGAGAAAAAGATCGTCGCCGCGCTCGAGCGTGAGGTCGCCGACGAGGTCGGCAAGGAATTTCTGGCCGAGGGCCATTCGCCGCACTCGCCCGAGGCGCGCGCCGAACGCGCCAAGCGCGTCAAGCTGCGCGCCCGCGCGCAAGGCGTTCTCGACCGCGGCCGCGAGCAACTCGGGCCGGGCACGCGCGCCTGGCGCATCGCCCGCCGCGTCGTCGTCGGCACCTATACCGATGGCTTCATCCATGCGGGCAATCTCGCCTATCTCGCGCTGATCGCGCTCTTCCCCTTCTTCATCCTGCTCGCCGCGGCGCTGTCGATCTTTGGCGGCAGCGTCGGCGGCGAAGCGGCGATCGAGGCGGTCTTCTCGACGATGCCGCCAACGGTCGCCAAAGCGCTGTCGGGCCCGATCCGCGAAGTGATGACCGCGCGCACCGGCATTTTCCTCTGGCTCGGCGCGCTCGTCGCGCTGTGGACCGTCGGCAGCCTGATCGAGACGGTGCGCGACATCCTGCGGCGCGCCTATGGCACGCATTTCAGCAAGGGATTCTTCCATTACCGGTTGCTGTCGATCGGGATCATCACCGGCGCGGTCGTGCTGATGCTGCTGTCGTTCAGCATGCAGGTGCTGATCGTCGGCGTCGAACAGTTCGTGACGCGCGTGCTGCCCGAACAATATCAGTCGTTTGGCGTCGTCTTGATCTCGCGCGGCGTCTCGGGTTTCGGGCTGTTTCTCGCGATCTACATGCTGTTCTACAGCCTCACCCCGTCCAAATACCGCCGGCTGAAAAAATGTCCGAAATGGCCGGGCGCGCTGTTCACGACGCTCTGGTGGATCGGCGTCACCCTCGCGCTGCCGCCGCTGCTCGCCAGCCTGCTCAGCTATGACGCAACCTACGGCAGCCTCGCGGGTGTGATGGTCGCGCTTTTCTTCTTCTACCTTGTCGGATTGGGTATGGTGATGGGCGCCGAACTCAATGCCGCATTGGTAGAGGTTGAGGATTTGGGCCACGACGCTATTGGGCGCGTCGACGATGTGATTATTGAAGCCGAAAAGGCCGGAGAAGAAAAATGACGGGTCTGATGAAGGGCAAGCGCGGGCTGATCATGGGCCTCGCGAACGACAAGTCGCTTGCATGGGGTATCGCCAAGGCGCTGCACGGCGCGGGCGCTGAGCTGGCGATTTCGTATCAGGGCGATGTGATGCTGAAGCGCGTCAAGCCGCTCGCCGACGAGCTCGGCTGCGATTTCCTGATCGACTGCGACGTGTCCGACATGGATAATCTCGACGCCGCGTTCGGGGCGCTCTCGGCGCGTTGGCCGACGATCGACTTCGTCGTCCACGCGATCGGCTTTACCAACAAGGAAGCGCTGCGGGGCCATTATGCCGACGTGACGCTCGACGACTTCCTGATGACGATGAACATCAGCGTCTACAGCTTCACTGCGGTCGCCAAGCGTGCGGCATCGATGATGACGCCGTTCGACCCCGAAACGGGCAATGGCGGCGGCTCGCTGCTGACCTTGAGCTATTATGGCGCCGAAAAGGTGATCCCGCATTATAACGTGATGGGCGTCGCGAAGTCGGCGCTCGAAACCAGCGTCAAATATCTCGCCAATGATTACGGCCCGCAGGGGGTGCGCGTGAACGCGATCTCGGCCGGACCGATCAAGACGCTCGCGGCGTCGGGGATCGGCGATTTCCGCCTGATCCTCAAGTGGAACGAGCACAACGCGCCGCTGCGCCGCAACGTCACGATCGACGATGTCGGCGGCTCGGCGCTCTACCTGCTCAGCGACCTGTCGAGCGGCGTGACGGGCGAAACGCACCATGTCGACGCGGGTTACCACACCGTCGGCATGAAACAGGAAGACGCGCCGGACATCTCGCTTGTCTGACGAAATCGGCATCCGCGCCGCAACGGCGGCGGATGCGGAGGCTATCGACAGCGTCATTCGAGCGGCTTTCGCCGGGACGGATTACGGCCATCAGGGCGAAGCCGGGCTGGTGCGGATGATCGAGGCGGACGGCGATACGTTGGTGTCGCTCGTCGCCGAACGCGATGGTGTGATTATCGGGCATGTTCTATTCAGCCGTATGGACGTCGAGGCCGATGGCGCCGCGCTTTCGGGCGCCGGCCTTGCGCCCGTGTCGGTCGCGCCCGGCAGCCAAGGGCAGGGCATCGGCGACGCGCTGATCCGCGCCGGACTTGCATCGCTCCGGGACCAAGGCGTCGCGATCAGCTTCGTCCTCGGTCACGAATCCTATTACCCGCGCTTCGGCTATTCACCCGACTTCGCGGCGCGCTTCGCGTCGCCCTTCGCAGGACCGCATTTCATGGCGATGATGCTGGACTCGGGCGCGGCTTGGCCGCTAGGCGGACGGGCGGATTACGCACCCGCATTCGGCCGGATGGGATAGGGCAATGAGTTTCAACAGCTTCGGACGCGTTCTTCGCTTCACGACTTGGGGCGAAAGCCACGGCCCCGCGCTCGGCGCGGTCGTCGACGGCTGTCCGCCGCGGCTGTCGCTGTCCGAAGCCGACATCCAGCCCTATCTCGACAAGCGCCGCCCGGGCCAGTCGCGCCACACGACGCAGCGGCAGGAACCCGACCAGGTGCGCATCCTGTCGGGCATTTTCGAGGGCAAGACGACGGGCACGCCGATCAGCCTGATGATCGAGAATGTCGACCAGCGCTCGAAAGATTATGGCGAGATCGCGCAGGCCTATCGCCCCGGCCACGCCGATTATGCCTATGATGCGAAATATGGCATTCGCGACTATCGCGGCGGCGGCCGGTCGAGCGCGCGCGAAACCGCGGCGCGCGTCGCCGCGGGCGGCGTCGCGCGGCTGGTGATCCCCGAGGTGCAGATCCACGCCTGGGTTGCCGAAATCGGCGGCGATGCGATCGATCCCGCGAACTTCGACCTCGAAGAAATCGACCGCAATCCTTTTTTCTGCCCCGATCCCGCCGCTGCGCAGCGCTGGGAAGGGCTGATGGACGCGGCGCGCAAATCGGGCAGTTCGCTCGGCGCGGTGATTGAATGCGCCGCGAGCGGCGTGCCCGCCGGCTGGGGCGCGCCGATCTATGCCAAGCTCGACAGCGACCTCGCCGCCGCGATGATGGGCATCAATGCCGTCAAAGGCGTCGAGATCGGCGCCGGCTTCCACGCCGCGCGCCTGCGCGGAGAGGAAAATGCCGACCCGATGCGACCTGCGACCGACGGCAGCAACCGCCCCGATTTCCTGTCGAACAACGCGGGCGGCATCGCGGGCGGCATTTCGACCGGCCAGCCCGTCGTCGTGCGCGTCGCGTTCAAGCCGACCAGTTCGATCCTGACCCCCGTGCCGACGGTGAACAAGGCGGGCGAGGCGACCGATATCGTCACCAAGGGCCGCCACGACCCGTGCGTCGGCATCCGCGGCGCGCCGGTGGTCGAGGCGATGATGGCGCTCGTCCTTGCCGACCATAAATTGCTGCACAGGGCCCAGTGCGGCTGATGGCGCGCGGTTGATGATCTAGTGGATTTCGTCGCCGCCTTCATCGCGGAGCAAAAGGCGGTAATCGGTCTGTTCGTGCTCGCGGGCATGTTCGCCGCCTTTGTCTGGGAACGCTTCTCGCCCTCGGTGGTCGCGGTCGCGGGGGCGGGGACGATGCTCGCGCTCGGGCTGCTCGACGAAAAGGGCGCTTATGGCGTTTTCTCGAACAGCGCGCCGCTGACCGTCGGGGCGATGTTCATCCTCTCGGGCGCGCTGATCCGCACCGGGGTGATCGACAAGGTCGGCAATTATGTCGTCGACCGCGCCAAGCGACACCCGCGGCTCGCGGTGATCGAAGTGTTCGGCGGCGGGCTGCTCGTGTCGGGCTTCATCAACAGCACGCCCTTCGTCGTCGTGATGATGCCCGTCTGTTTTCGGCTTGCTGAGGCGCTCGGAGTCTCGCCCAAGAAACTGCTGATGCCGCTGTCGGTGATCGCGGTGCTCGGCGGCTGCCTGACCCTCATCGGCACCTCGACGAACCTCGTCGTGTCGGGCATTGCCGAACAGGCGGGGCTCGAACCCTTCGGTTTGTTCGACATCACCCCTTATGGACTCGCGGTCGCGGCGGCGGGGGTCGTGGGCCTGATCGTCATGGCGCGCTTCCTGCCTTCCGACTATCCTCGCATCGCCGAAAAGGCTGATGGGGCGGAGCAGCTTTACCTTACCGAACTCGGCCTTCGCGACGATGACCCCGCCATCGACATGGCGCTCGACGCCGCCAATCTCGGCATAGCGCCGGCGCAGATCGTCGGCGTGATCGCAAGCGGGCGGCTGATCACCGGGGGCGACGCCCGGCACCACCGGCTCGCCGCAGGCAACCGGATCGTCGCGCGCCTCGACGGTGCGGCGCTGATGACGTTCCGCAGCGAGGGTCGCTTCGCGATCGGCATCGGCGATAGTCCCGAAGACGCGTCCACCGTGGTCGAGGTGACGGTTTCGCCCAGCCATCCTTCGATCGACCGGCCGCTCGCCGAGATACCCTTCCTCCAGCGGCAGCGCGCGCGCATCCTCGGGGTCACCCGCTTTCGTCACCTTCCGGGGCCGACGCTGTCCGAAAGCCGCATTCGCGCCGCCGACCGCCTGCTGATCGACGCCGACGAGGCGAATATCGCGCAGCTGCGCGACAATCCCAATCTGATCGGGCTGGCGATGGCGTCGGTCACCGCCTTCCGCCGCCGCCGGGCGTGGATTGCCATGCTGGTGATGGCCAGCGCGGTCCTGCTCTCGGCGACCGACGTGATGTCGATCGGCATCGCGGCCTTCATCGGCGTCGCCATCGTGCTGCTTACGCGCTGCATCGACGCGTCGGAGGCATGGGGCAGCATCGACGGCGATGTGCTGATCCTGATCTTCGCGATGCTGGCCGTCGGCGCGGCGCTCGAACAATCGGGGTCGGTCGCGCTGATGGTCGGCGCGCTCGACCCGATCCTGACGGGCGCACCGCAATGGGCGGTGATCGCGATCGTCTATTTCTCGGCATTGCTGCTCTCTGAACTGCTCAGCAACAATGCGGTTGCGGCGCTGATGGGGCCGCTGGTGATCGGCATCGCCGAGGCGACCGGCGTCGCGCCGCAGCCGCTGCTGATCGCGCTGATGCTCGGCGCCTCGGCCTGTTTCGCGACCCCGGTCGGCTACCAGACGAACACGCTCGTCTATGCCGCGGGCGACTATCGCTTCATGGATTTCGTGCGCATCGGCGTCCCGCTCAACATCCTTACGGGTGTAGCGGGCTGCGCCGCGCTCGCCTTCTGGACGCCTTGACGCCGCGATAGGCCCGGCAGCGATTGCCCGCGACGCATCACCCTGTTACCTCCGCCCGCATAAAGAACCGCCCGGGGCGGAACAGGGAGTAATTTATGGGGCACCGCCTGACTTTCTATATTTTGATCGGGATGATCCTCGGGGTCATCACCGGCTATCTGGTACGGGTCTATGTCCCCGCCGACAGCGAAGCCTTCACTTACTGGCTGCGCAGCTTCAGCACGCTTTCGACGATCTTCCTCAACCTGATCAAGCTCGTCGTCGCGCCGCTGATTCTCGGCACGCTCATCGCGGGCATCGCGCATATGGGCGACAGCTCGGCGCTCGGCCGTATCGGCACCCGCGCGATCGCCTGGTTCATCCTCGCCAGCCTGATTTCGATCAGCCTTGGCCTGATCATGGTCAATTTCTTCGAGCCGGGCGCGGGGCTCAACCTCACCGTCGGCGCGCATTCGATCGCCGAGGTGGGCGAGGTCAAGAAGCTCGATCTGTTCGAGTTTATCGAGCATGTCTTCCCCAAGAATATCTTCCAGGCGATGGCGGACAACAATGTCCTCCAGATCCTCGTTTTCGCGCTGTTCGCGGGCGTCGGCCTGACCGCGATCGGCGACAAGGGCAAGCCGCTGGTCCGCGGCGCCGAGGCGCTCGCCGAACTGATGCTGCAGATCACCGGCTATGTGATGCGCCTTGCGCCGATCGCGGTGTTCGGCGCGCTCGCGGGCGTCGTTGCGAAATATGGCCTCGGTATCCTCGGTACTTATGCTGAGCTGGTCACCGAATTCTATCTCTCGCTAGTCGTGCTGTGGGTGATCCTGCTCGGCGCGGGCGCGATTTTCCTCGGCCGCCGGATCTTCTCGCTAATCCGCTATATCCGCCAGCCGCTGCTGATCGCCTTCTCGACCGCCTCATCCGAGGCCGCGATGCCCAAGCTGTTCGAACAGCTCGACCGGTTCGGCGTGCCGCGCCGCATCTCGGGCTTTGTGTTGCCGCTGGGCTACAGCTTCAACCTCGACGGATCGATGATGTATGCGAGCTTCGCGACGCTCTTTATCGCGCAGGCGTACGGCATCGAGCTGTCGATTACGCAGCAGATCCTGATCCTGCTGACCTTGATGGTGTCGTCGAAGGGCATCGCCGCGGTCCCCCGCGCCAGCCTCGTCGTGATCACCGCGACGCTCGCGATGTTCGACTTGCCGGTCGAGGGCGTCGCGCTGATCTTTGCGATCGACCAGTTCCTCGACATGGGCCGCACCGCGACCAACGTCGTCGGCAATGCGGTGGCGACGAGCGTGATCACCAAGTGGGAAGGCATGCTCGAAGCGCCCGAAGCGCCCGATCTCGAGCGGCCGCACGCCCCGGCGCATACACCGCACCATGGAACCCGCGGGCTCGATCTTCGTGATGACATAGCGGAGGGTGAAAAAAAGCCGGCGGCCGATAACGCGTAACATGCGGGCTTCGTGCCGCTCCCCGGGGGCGAGCAAGGAGCCGAGCCATGGCCGAAGCAGCAGCGGCGATCGACGGGGCGCACCGTGACGAAGCGCGTGCGCGGCGGCTGCGCTGGCGCATGCTCGTCGGTTTCCTCGCGGGCCTCCTCATCGGGCTGGCGGTCCATTATGGCGCGCCGGACGCCGCGTGGGTGGAGACGATCACCACCTATGTGACCGGCCCGCTGGGGCAGATTTTCCTGCGCCTGCTGTTCATGCTCGTGATCCCGCTGCTCGTCTCGGCGCTGATCGTCGGCGTCGCCGAAATGGGCGAAATGCGCGCGCTGAAATCGGTCGGCGTGCGAACGCTTATCTATACGATCGTCGTCTCGACGATTTCGGTCATCGTCAGCCTCGCCGTCGTCAATTTGCTCCAGCCCGGCGCGGGGGTCGATCCCGCGCTCGCGCGTTCGCTGATGGCAGAGGGCGCGGCGGGCGCGCAGGCGATCGCCGACCGCGCGGGCGAGGCGAAGACTGGAATGGACGCGGTCGTCGCGATCGTCCCCGACAATCTATTCGCCGCGATGGGCCAGAATGACGTGCTCGCGGTGATGTTCTTCGCGCTCTTCTTCGGCGTCGGGCTGATGCTCGTGCGCACGCCGCAGACCGAGACGCTCAAGACCGCGATCGAGGGCGTGTTCGAGGTGGTAATGAAGCTGATCGGGCTCGTCATCCAGCTCGCGCCGATCGCGGTTTTCTGTTTCATGTTCAACCTTGCCGCGCAGTTCGGCTGGGACCTCATCATCCGCCTGTCGGCCTATGTTGGCGTTGTGCTGCTTGCGCTCGCGCTCCAGATGTTCATCGTCTTTCCCATCCTGCTGAAGACGCTGGCGGGCAAATCGCCTGTGGCCTTCTTTCACCAGACGCAGGAAGCCTTCGTAATGGCGTTCGCGACGGCCTCGTCGAACGCGACGTTGCCGACCGCGCTCCGCGTCGCGCACGACCAGCTCCGCTTGCCCGACAAGGTCGCGCGCTTCGTGCTCACCATCGGCGCGACCGCGAACCAGAATGGCACCGCGATGTTCGAGGGGGTGACGGTGATCTTCCTCGCGCAATTTTTCGGCATTGACCTGACGCTTCAGCAGCAGGTGGTCGTGATGCTCGTGTGCATATTGGGCGGCATCGGCACCGCGGGCGTCCCTGCGGGGTCGCTTCCGGTGATCGCGCTGATCCTCGCCTCGGTCGGCGTGCCGCCCGAAGGCATCGGGCTGATCCTCGGCGTCGACCGCTTCCTCGACATGTGCCGCACGACGCTCAATGTCGTCGGCGACCTCGTTGCCGCGACCGTGGTGTCGGCGGGAGTGAAGGACGGGCCGGCAACGCAGGCGGTGCCGCCGGCCTGATCCTTCAGTCGGGGCGCGTGTTGTTGCGACGATCGCTCGGCGCACGGCCGCGGGGAGCGGCCTGGCGTGGTTCGGGCGCACTGCGCACCGCCGGGGCCGATTGCGGCGCGGGCGGGCGATAAGCAGGCGCGGGCCGTTCGGCGCGCGGGGCGCGGTCGGGCATCGCCGAGGGGGCAGGGCGCTGACGCGGCGGGCGCGCGCCGCCGCGATCGCCGCGCGGCGTCGAAAACATCTCGCCGGGCTCGGTCGCGGGCATGTTGCGGACCGGGCGCGGACGCCCGGCGGTGCCATCGCGCGGAACCGGGCGCGGACGGCCCGCGCCCCAGTCGGGGCGGCCCGGGCGTCCGGGGTTGTTCGTCCCCGGCGGGGTGCCGGTAGCGCCATCGCCCGGCCTGCCGCCAGGACGCGTGCCGCGCGGGCCGTCATTGTCGCGGTCGCCGCGGTTCCAGCCACCGGGGCGCCCTGGTCGGCCATCGCCCGGACGCCCGTCGTGATCGCCGCGACTCCATCCGCCGGGGCGTCCCGGCTTCCAGTCATTTCGCCCGCCATGATGTTTCCACCAGGCGCGGCGCCCGCCCCAATAGTTCAGATACCGATCGCGCAGCGGATAGCGGTTGCGGTAATTGTCGAACATCCACATCCCGTAACCGGGGTAATAATAATCGTCGTACCAGCCGCCGCCGAAACCGATCTGGGCAAAGCCGCTGCCATAGTCGGCGCCATCGTAGCAGTCGTATCCATAGCCATCGTCATAGGCATAGCCGTCATAGTCATAATAAGCGTCGCCATAACGCGACGAGCAATCGCCGCCCGACGCGTAGCTCGATCCATAGACGTCGCCATAATAACAGCCGCCGAGCATCGTCGTCGCGAGAACGCCTAGCGCGATGGAGAGGGGGAGCTTCAAACTCTTCGCCATAGCTTTGTCCTTTTGGGTCCAACGGTTGCGACCCGACATCTTGGCCGCTGGATTGCACGAGTCGAGTTGAATTTGCGGTGAATGCTGTCGCACCTCCGCCAAAGCGTTACTTGCATCAGTGTCAGTAGTCCGTTACGCATCGGGACAAAGCAGAATGGACGAGGATTGACCCGATGAACGCGCCCGCGAATATCCAGCCGACGAAAAACTGGTCCGAAAAGCGCTTCGGCCCCGAAACGCGGCACTGGCTGCCGCGCAATCCCGACCATGCGATCGATCATATTCCGGGCGAGGACGGCATGCCGATCATCGGCAACACGCTCGAACAGCTTGGCGACTATCCCGCCTTCACCCGCCGCATGGTCGCCAAATATGGCCGCGTCTATCGCAACAACAGCTTCGGCGGGCGCAGCGTTGCGCTCCACGGTCCCGAGGCGAACGAACTCGTGATGTTCGACCGCGAGAAGATTTTCTCGTCCGAACAGGGCTGGGGGCCGGTGCTGAACCTGCTCTTCCCGCGCGGTCTGATGCTGATGGATTTCGAAAAGCATCGCGCCGACCGCAAGGTGCTTTCGGTTGCCTTCAAGCCCGAACCGATGCGCCATTATGCCGATTCGCTGAACGAGGGGATCCGCGATCGCATCGGCAAGTGGAGCGGCAAGACCTTCAAATTTTACCCTGCGATCAAGGAACTGACGCTCGACCTCGCCGCGACCAGCTTCCTCGGCATCCCTTGGGGGCCCGAGGCCGACAAGGTCAACAAGGCGTTCGTCGACATGGTGCAGGCGTCGATCGGCGTCGTGCGCGTGCCCTTGCCCTTCACCGCGATGGGGCGCGGCGCCAAGGGGCGCGCCTATCTGGTCGAATATTTCGGCAAGATGGTGCCCGAGCGGCGCGAGGGCACGGGCGAGGATATGTTCAGCCAGATCTGCCGCACGCGCGACGACAATGGCGACTATATGAGCGTCGAGGCGATCGTCGACCATATGAACTTCCTGATGATGGCGGCGCACGACACCGTCACCAGCTCGATCACGACGCTCGTCTGGGAACTCGCGCGCCATCCCGAATGGCAGGACAAACTGCGCGAAGAAATGCTGAGCGTCGCGCCGGCGGGCGAGGGCGTCGGGCACAACAGCCTCGGCCAGCTCGAAATGACCGAATGGGCGTTCAAGGAAGCGCTCCGCCTCGTGCCCCCGGTGCCCAGCTTCCCGCGCCGCGCGCTCAAGGATTTCGAATATGGCGGCTATCGCATCCCCGCGGGCACCTCGGTCGGCGTCAGCCCCGCCTTCACGCATATGATGGAGGAGCATTGGCCCGAACCCCACAAGTTCGACCCGATGCGCTTTTCGCCCGAGGTCGCGCGCGAGAGGCACAAATATGCGTGGGTGCCCTTCGGCGGCGGCGCGCATATGTGCCTCGGGCTGCACTTTGCTTACATGCAGGCGAAGATATTCTTCCACCACGTCATCACGACGCACCGGATCGTCATCGCCGACGGTTATACGCCCGAATGGCAGGTGTTGCCGATCCCGCGGCCGAAGGACGGGCTGACGGTGAGTTTCGTGCCGCTGTAACGGGGCGGTGATTGTCGGCTTTGGGGTGGGAGGCGGCCATACCCCATTTTCGTCATCCCCGCGAAAGCGGGGATCCTGCTTGGCGAGGGTGAAGAAAAAGCGGGATTCCCGCCTTCGCGGGAATGACGGGGTTCGGCCGAATTCAGCCCTTCATCATCCCGGACTTGATCCGGGATCCATAGCTGCACCGTCGTTATGGACCCCGGATCAAGTCCGGGGTGACGATGATAGAGTATGTCCGCAACTCGTCGTCCTCCCGCAGGATAAGCCGCCCGATCGTCACCCCCGGATAAACAGGCTCCGGATCCACGGCGACCGCGCGCGCGTCGCCTCGCGCCAGTCGCCATCCTCGCCCGCATCGGCGGCGATCCGGCTGGGGTCGAGCAGCTTGAGCCGCGCGCCGCGAAACGCGGCGCTGCGATAGGTCACGAACGTCAGCCCGTGTTCGAGCGCGGTCGC
The DNA here is from genome assembly GCF_023197165.1 of Sphingopyxis sp. MSC1_008. Lineage (GTDB taxonomy): Bacteria > Pseudomonadota > Alphaproteobacteria > Sphingomonadales > Sphingomonadaceae > Sphingopyxis. The sequence goes on along the minus strand of NZ_JALPRD010000004.1, from coordinate 81,664 downwards.
GGCGAGGAGCGCGTCGCGGTCATTGTCGAGCGCGAGCGCGGCGCGGCGGCGCGATATGGTCAGGTCGACCGGTAGCACGCGCCCCTCGAACGCGGGCAGCACTTGCCCGTCGATCCAGCCCTGCCACGCCGCGCCCGCGGCCTTGCTTTGCTTCGCCGCCAGCGCGGCGGCATTTTCCAGCTCGACGAGCGAAAGCGCCGAGAGGAACATCGATTGCCGCGAGGTGCGCTGCGCCCATCCCGCGAGCGCCGCCGCGTCGCCGTCGGCGCGCGCGTGCCGCAGGTCGAACAGGATTTCGGCGTCGAGCAGGAACATCAACCGCGCCCGTCCAGCGCCTTGCGCAGGTGCGCGCGATCGAGCGCAAGGTCACCCGGCGGGGCGGCGAGCAATTGCGCCATCGTCTCGCGCTCGCCGCTGAGCTGCCGCCAGGCGTCGATGCTGATCAGGACGTGTGTGGGCCGCCCGCGATCGGTGACGAACACCGGTTCGACCAGCGCAAATCGCTTCGCGCGGCTAACGTCTTGATTGAGTTCGCGGCTCGTCACGCGCTTCATTTCAGTCTCCGCGTAATGCAAAAAATGGCATAAATGATAGCGTTCACATGTAGGTATGTTACTACACTGTGACTGGCTCGCAACAAAATTGAGCGGTGCCGGGAAAATCGCTGACGGCGACAGGCCCAATTCCCCGGTTGGTATTGCGTGGCTTCGGCTTTCATGTCTCCTTGCTGGCGGGAAACAGCAATAGATGGCTCCATACGAGTCGCGTTGTGCCAAAGTGGGGAGAGCGAAATTGGTATCACATATGTTCGATGAACTGGCTCGCGCGGTCGGCGACGTCCTCGGCGCGCACGGCCCGGCGGTGAATTCCGCGGCCAGTTATACGCCGACCGATTTCAGCATCCATTTCTTCCTGCAGATCGCGGTGATCCTGATCGTTTGCCGTGCCGTCGGCTGGGCGGCGAAGAAATTCCTCGGGCAGCCGCAGGTCGTGGGCGAAATGATCGCCGGCGTCCTCATCGGCCCCTCGCTTTTCGGCCTCTTCTTCCCCGAATTTCAGGCGGCGCTGTTCCCGAAGGAAACGCGGAGTATCCTCTACGTCTGCGCGCAGGTTGGGGTGGGCCTGTACATGTTCCTCGTCGGCACCACGCTCCGCCTCGACCATTTCCAGTCGAAGGCGAAGAGCGCGATGGGCGTGTCGGCGGCGGGCATCGTCGCGCCCTTCCTGTTCGCCGCGTTGATCACGCCGTTCCTGCTCGACGTCCCCGGCCTCTTCACCGAGGGGCTGAGCCAGGGCAGCGCGACCTTGTTCATGGGCGCTTGCATCGCGCTGACTGCGTTCCCGATGCTCGCGCGCATCATCAACGAACGCGGCCTCGCCAACACCGCGCTCGGCACGCTGACGCTGACCGCCGGCGCGTTCGACGATGCGGTGTCGTGGTGCGTGCTCGCGATCGTGCTCGCGACTTTCGGCGGCGGCCCCGGGGTGGCGCTGATCGCGATTATCGGCGGGCTCAGCTTCGCGCTCTTCATGTTCTTCATCGGACGCAAATTGCTCGTCCCACTCGGCCGCATCGTCGAGGAACGCGGCGAGATGAGCGACACGATGCTGTCGATCGTCCTGATGCTCTTCGCGCTCTGCGCCTTTGTCATGGACGCCGCGGGCATCCACGCGGTGTTCGGCGGCTTCATCCTCGGCGTCTGCATGCCGCGCGGCAAGCTGACCGAGGAGATCAAGCGCAAGATCAGCCCGATCACCATCCTGCTCGTCCCCGTCTTCTTCACTTACTCGGGGCTCAACACGCGGCTCGACACGGTGAACAGCCTGACCTTGCTTGCACTCGCATTCGGCATATTGCTCGTCTCGATCGCGGCGAAGTTCGGCGCCTGCTGGTTCGCGGCGCGGCTCGCGGGCGAGGACAACCGTACCGCTCTCGGCATCGGGGCGCTGATGAATGCGCGCGGGCTGATGGAGCTCATCATCATCAACATCGGGCTGCAAAAAGGCATCATCGGCCCGACCCTCTTCTCGATGATGGTGTTGATGGCGATTGTCACCACGGTGATGGCGGGTCCGCTGTTCGAATTCGTCTATGGCCGCAAGGCACGCGAGACGGGCGAACTCGGCCAACTCGGCACCGACGGCCCCGACGAGCCGCAGCACGGCAGCGAACTCGCGGCGAAACCCGCCTGACAAACTCCCAGAATCCCCGCTCCAGGCCTGGCCGGAGCGGGGACTATTTTCGGGATCGCGCCATGAGCAGAATCTGGTTTGCGGTGCCGCTGGCGCTGCTGAGCGGCACCGCGTGCGCGCAGGAGATTGCGGTGAAGCCGTTGCTCGACGCGCGGCTGCGCTATGAGGCGACCGGGCAAGATGGCCTGCCCCGCGATGGCGAGGCGCTGACGCTCCGCGTCCGCCCCGGCGTCCAGTTGTTGCGAGGCCGCTGGTCGGGGCTTGTCGAAGGCGAGGCGAATCTCGCCATCAGCTATGACTATAACGACGGCACCAACGGCAAGACCGCCTTCCCGCTGATCGCCGATCCGCCGAACCTCGAACTCAATCGCGCGCAGGTTCGCTACGTGGGCGAAAATGGCTTTGCGCTGACCGGAGGACGCCAGCGTATCGAACTTGCCGACCAGCGCTTCCTCGGCTCGGCGGGCTTCCGGCAGAACGAGCAGACCTATGACGCGGTGCGGCTGCAATGGGGCAAGGCCAAGGGGCTCAGCGCCGACCTGACCTATAGCTGGAGCGTGCGCACGGTGAACGGCCGCAACGGCGCCGGCGCGCGGCCGCAGGCGATCGGCGGCGGCAATGTCTTCGCGATCGTTGGCTATGGCACCGGCATCGGCACGGTCAGCGGTTTCGCCTATCTGGTCGATCAGGACGAAGCGGCGGTGCAAGGCTTTCGCCTGTCGAGTCAGACTTGGGGGCTGCGCTTCAGCGGAACCCGGCCGCTCGCCAAGGATATGAAGGTGTCCTACACCGCAAGCTGGGCGCGGCAGCGCGACTGGCAAGCCAACCCGAACGACTATGCCGCCGACTATTGGCTCGCCGAAGCGGGCGTTGCCGCGGGCGGATTGACCGCAACCGGCGGCTATGAGGTGCTAGGCGCCGACAGCGGCGCGCCGCTCACCAGCGTCCAGACCCCGCTCGCCTCGCATTTCCGCTTCAACGGCTGGGCGGGCAAGTTCGTGACGACCCCGCCGAACGGCCTGCGCGATGTCTACGCCTCGCTCGGCTATGGCTGGAAGAAAGTCGCGGGCTTCGATTCCATCGGTGTCACCGGCGCCTGGCATCGCTTCGACAGCGACCGGCTGAACCAGCATTATGGCGACGAGATCGGCCTTTTGCTCACCGCCAAGCGCGGACGGATGAACGGATCGGTTCGCTACGCTCGCTATCGCGCCGACGATTTTGCTACCGACACCGACCGGCTGTGGCTTACGCTCGAATATGCGCTCTGAGCGTGATCAGGCGTAAGCGCCGCCCGCGTTGATCTGGTCGATCATCGCGCGGTGTGCGGGCAGTTCGCTCGCGGCGCGGTCGCCAAAGCTTTTGATCCGCGCAAAGATGCGCTCGGCCTCGGCGGTGTCGGGAAATTCCTCGCGCACCGGCGACAGGTCGGTGCAATATTCCATGCCATAGAGGATATACTGATAGTTGAAGAAGGCGAAGCTTTCGAGGTCGAGGATGAAGTCGAAGCGCCCCGGCGGGCGATAGCGCCACTCCTCGAGCAATTCCCTCAAACGCTCGGGGATCGATGCCGGATCGCCATTGTCGCGCCAGAAGGCTTCCTTGCGCTGGCTCAGGCAATAATGGAGCTTCAGGAAGTTGATCGTGTTGTCGTAACGCGCCGCCATCAGCTCGTTGAAGCGTCGCGCGGGCGCGCCGACCGGGCCGTTCAGCGGGAACATCTCGGCGATCATTGCCGCCGCGGTCTCGATCATCACGAGTCCCGTCGATTCGAGCGGTTCGAGGAAGCCGCCCGACAATCCCACCGCGACGCAATTCTTCACCCAAGACGCGGGCCGATACCCCGCCTCGAACGGGATCGAGCGGACATTGACGTCATGGCTGCGCCCGCCGGTATAGGCCGCGAGGATTTCGGCGGCGCGCTCGTCGCTCAGATGATCGCTCGAATAGACGCAGCCGATGCCGCGCGCGCCGGCCAGCCCGATGTCCCACGTCCAGCCCGCCTCGTGCGCCGCCGCGATCGTATAGCTTTCCAGCGGCACGTCGGGGCGGTCATAGGGCAGCTTGCACGCGAGGGCGCGGTCGGTGAACAGCTGGTCCCGCACGCCCTTGAACGGCGATTGCAGCGCGCCGCCGATCAGCTCGGCGCGGAAACCCGAACAGTCTATGTAGAGGTCGGCCGCCAGCGTCCCATGCTCGGCCGTCACGACATGGTCGATCGCGCCGCTCGCCGGATCGAGCCCGACCCCCGTCAGTGTGCCGCTGAGGTGCGTAACGCCCATCGCGCGCGCCTGCGCTGACAGCACTTCGGCCAGCCGCGCGGCATCGAAATGATAGGCATAGTTCAGCGGGCCGGTGAATTCGCCCTCGCCGGGACGCTTCGGCGCGCGCTGCGCCTCGGCGACGCGGTTCTGGATCGTCATCGCCTCGGCGAACGGCCGCCGCGTCGCCTCATCCTGGAGCAGCCAATAGGAGACGAGGCTATAGCCGTCGCCATGATAGGGCGCCTCGAACGGGTGCAGATAATGACTCGACTGTCCCGCTTCGGGCGTTCGCATCCAGTCGTCGAAGCGGATGCCCTGTTTGAACGTCGCCGATGTCGCGCGCACGAACGCGCTTTCGTCGATGCCGATGAATTGCAGCGTATTGCGGATCGTCGGAAAGGCGCCTTCGCCGACCCCGATGCTGCCGATCTCGTCCGACGCGAGCAGGGTGATCGACAGGCGCGGATTGCGCGGCAGGTCGAAAAAGCGCGCGAGATAGGCGGCGGTGAGCCATCCCGCGGTCCCGCCGCCGACGATCAGGATCGAGCGTTTTGCCACCGGGAACGCTATCGAGCCGCAAAGCGCTTTCAACAAGCGGTAATTTGCGGCACGCAGAACGGACACGATGAAGACTCTCCGCCCCTATCTGATCTGGTTCGCCGCCGCGGTGCTGCTGACGCTTGGCGCGATCCTCGGCATGCAGTGGGTGCGCGCGCATCCCGAACATATCCCCGGCGCGCGCTTCGAACTCGCACACCCGCGGGGCTGGGCGACGAACCGCAAGCTGGTGGCGCTGGCGAGCGACGACAGCGCCTGCTTCGCCGCCTTCGACCGCGCGGAGGCCGGCTATCTCCGCCGCCCGGCGATTGGCACCGGCAAGTGTCGCGCGAGCCAGCGCATGATCCTGACCGGCGACCGCCTGGTGCCGACGCTGCGTCCCGCGAATGTCGCGCCAAGCTGCGCGGTGACCGCGGCGATGGCTTTATGGACCCGCGATGTCGTCCAGCCGCTCGCGCAGAAATATTTCGGGCAAAAGGTCGTCGAACTCGAAAATCTCGGCAGCTATAATTGCCGCAAGATCGCGGGCGAGCAGGCGCAGAGCCAGCATTCGACCGCAAATGCGATCGACATTTCGGCCTTCGTCCTCGCCGACGGCACGCGCATCTCGCTGATCAACGACTGGACGCCGGGCGACAAGCGCAGCGAGTTCCTGCACGCGGTTCGCGACGAAAGCTGCGGCCTGTTCAGCACCCTCTTATCGCCCGACTATAACCGCGCGCACGCCGACCATTTCCATATCGACATGGCGGCGCGGACCGCGGGCTGGACGGTCTGCCGCTAACGGCCGCCGACGCGCGGAATGAGCATTCCGACGCGCCTGCGGTAACCGACATAGGCCTCGCCAAAGATATCGATCAGGTCGCGCTCTTCGAGGCGGATCGCGATCAGCATATGGATCGACAGGCCGGCCGCGAGCAGCAGGTGGCCGACGGTCATTACCGGCGTTGCCCAAAAGGCGATGAAGAATCCCGAATAGAGCGGGTGCCGGACGAATTTATAGAAGAAAGGCTGGCGCAGCACGGGCGGCGCCGCCGCGCGTTCGCGCAGCGCGAACCACGCCTGCTGCAGCCCGAACAGCTCGAAATGGTTGATCAGGAAGGTGCTGGTCAGCACGATCGCCCAGCCGCTCGCGAACAGCACCCAAAGGATCGCGGCGCCGACGCCGTGCGTGACGGTCCACACCGGCGCCGTCAGCTGATGCCAGAAGGCCATCAGCACGATCAGGGCGATGCTGGCGAACAGCACATAGGTGCTGCGCTCGATCGGCGCGGGGACGATGCGTGTCCAGCCCGCTTTGAACCCCGGCCGCGCCATCACGCTATGCTGGATGCCGAACAGCGCGATCAGTGCCGCATCGATCAGTGCCGCTTTTCCGGGCGTCGCAACGCGCGCGAAATCGACCGTCACCGGAACGAGCGAGAAATTGCCGACAAAGGCGATAAGGTACAAAAAGGTCGCGAAAAAGATCGCGTAAGCCACTGCGGCATAAAGCAAATAGAGCGCACGCATCATGACAGCCCCTGCTATTTCGGGGGCGTTATAGCATATTTTGCGCGGAAATGCGCGTTTAGACCGTAAAGCTCTCGCCGCAGCCGCACGCGCCCTTGGCGTTCGGATTCTCGAACACGAAGCCCGCGGCGAAATCATCCTCGACCCAGTCCATCGTGCTGCCGATCAGGTACAGCACCGACGCACCGTCGATGTAGAAGACGCCGCCGGGCGTCTCGATCTTCTCGTCGAATTTCACCTCTTCGGTGACATAGTCGACCGAGTAGGCCAGCCCCGAACAGCCGCGGCGCGGGGTCGACAGGCGGACGCCGATCGCGCCTTCGGGCGCCGAAGCCATCAGCTTCGCGATGCGCGCTTCGGCACCGGCGGTCAGGGCGACGGCGGCGGGGCGTGCGCGGGTTTTGGTTTCGGTCATTACAGCATTCCCAGTTCGAGCCGCGCTTCGTCGCTCATATTCTGCGGCGACCACGGCGGATCCCAGACAAGATTGACTTCGGCATCGCCGACCCCCGGCACCGCGCCGACGCGCAGTTCGACCTCGGCGGGCATCGATTCCGCCACCGGGCAATGCGGCGTCGTCAGCGTCATCGTGACGACGGCATGACCCTCGTCGATCTCGACATTATAGATCAGGCCAAGGTCGTAGATGTTCACCGGGATTTCCGGGTCGTAAATGTCTTTCAGCGCGTTGATCACGGCTTCGTACAGGTCGCCGCCGACCGCGCTCGGTTCGACCGCCGCGGGTTTTGCCGCGAGGAAGCCTTCCAGATAGTCGCGCTTGCGCTCGAGCTTCTCGGGGGCGCTTTCCACGTCCTCGACACGCGCCTTCGGCGGGGCTTCGACGCTTTCCACTTCCTCGACCTTGATCATGCGGTCCTCGCTCATCCGAAAATCCTTTCGACGCGGGCGAGGCCATCGATCAGCGCCGCCACATCGTCGTCATTGCTGTAAACGCCAAAACTCGCGCGCGCGGTCGCGGCGACGCCCAGATGCTCCATCAGCGGCTGTGCGCAATGGTGCCCGGCGCGGATCGCGACCCCGCTTTCGTCCAAGATAGTGCCGATGTCGTGCGGATGAACCCCCGCCATCGCAAAACTCACGATTCCGGCGCTGTTTTCGGGGCCGAACAGCGTGATGCTGTTCTTCCGCGCCAGCGCCTCGCGCAGCGTGCCGACCAGCGACACCTCATGCGCATGGATCGCATCGATCCCTATCGCCTCGACATAGTCGACTGCGGCCGCCAGCCCGATCGCCTCGATAATCGCGGGCGTGCCCGCCTCGAAGCGTGTCGGGGCGGGGGCGTAGGTCGTCTTCGCAAAGGTCACGCGGTCGATCATCGACCCGCCGCCCTGCCACGGCGGCAGGCTATCGAGCTTGTCGCTCCACAACACGCCGACGCCGGTGGGCCCGTAAAGCTTGTGCCCCGAGAAAACATAATAGTCGCAGCCGAGCGCGGCGACATCGACGGGCAGCCGCGGCACCGCCTGACAGCCGTCGATCAGCAGCTCGGCGCCGACGCGGTGCGCCAGCTCGGCGGCGCGCGCGACATCGAGCGGGCTACCGAGCACGTTCGAGACATGCGCGAAGGCGACCATATTATGTTCGGGGGTGAGCAGCTTCTCGGCAGCCTCGAGATCGATGCAGCCGTCGGCGGTCAGCGGGCACACATCGACCTGCCAGCCCGCAAGCTGCCACGGCACGATATTGCTGTGATGTTCGAGCACCGACAGCAGGACGCGGCCTTTCTTCGGATGCGAATAAGCGACCAGATTGATCGCCTCGGTCGCGCCGCGCACGAACGCGATCTGCTCTTCCTTTGCGCCGATAAACGCCGCGATCCGCCGCCGCGCCGCCTCATAGGCGAGCGTCATGTCGGCCGAGCGCGCATAGACGCCGCGGTGCACCGTCGCATAGTCGCGGCCCATCGCATTGACCGTCGCGTCGATCACCGCCTGCGGCTTTTGCGCGGTCGCGGCGGTGTCGAGATAGTGCCAGCCGGGCGTCAGGCCGGGGAAGTCGGCGCGAACGTCGGTCAAGGCGCGGAGCGCGGTCGTGGTGCTCACACCAGCTCTCCCAGCTTCGCGAGCGCGAGTGCCTGCAGCTTTTCCTCATCCTCGGCGCCGTCGAACACGCCGGCAACGAACGCCTGCAGCATCAGCTTCTTCGCTTCGCCGGGCGGCAGCCCGCGCGACTGGAGGTAATAGAGCGCCATCGCGTCGAGTTCGCCGATCGCGCAGCCGTGCGCGCACTTCACATCGTCGGCGAAGATTTCGAGTTCGGGCTTGGCGTTGGCGGTCGCGCTGCGGTCGAGCAGCATCGCCTTCACATCCTGCTCGCTGTCGGTCTGCTGCGCATCGCGCGCGACGGCGACCTTGCCGAGATAGGTGCCCGTCGCGGTGCCGCCGAGCACCGACCGCACCACCTGCCACGACGTCGCGCCGGGTTCGGCGTGTGTGATCGTGGTGACGATCTCCAGATTCTGCTCGCCACCGCCGATCTGCGCGGCGCCGAGATGAAAATCGGCGCCTTCGTGCAGGATTACATTGAGTTCGATACGGCCATAAGAACCGCCGATGTTGAGCACATGCAGCGAAGCCGCCGCGCCCTTGCCGAGCACCAGTTCGATCTGACGGATGTCGCCCGCATCCTGCACAATCGCCCGTGCAAAATTGCCGCCTGCGGGCACGATGATGCTCTCGGGCGCGGGCAGCGGCCACGCCGCGGCGACCGCGTCGATGTCGCTATAGCGCCACGCTTCGTCGCGCCGCGAGGGGAGGGCGCTCGTGGTCAAGCCGCGATCTCCCACACTTCGTCACCCCGGACTTGATCCGGGGTCCGCGCGGTCATGGATGCCGGATCAAGTCCGGCATGACGAAGGAAGGAAAAATGCGCGCTCATCACGCCGCAATCTCCGCATAGCCGTGTTCTTCCAGCTCACGCGCCAGTTCGGGCCCGCCCGACTTCACGATCCGCCCGGCCGCCAGCACATGAACAAAATCGGGCTGCACATAGTCGAGCAGGCGCTGATAGTGCGTGATCAGCAACACGGCCTTGTCGGGGCGCCGCATGATCGCGTTGATCCCGTCGCCGACGGTACGCAGCGCATCGATGTCGAGGCCCGAGTCGGTCTCGTCGAGGATCGCGAGCTTGGGGTCGATGATCCCCATCTGCACCATCTCGTTGCGCTTCTTCTCGCCGCCCGAAAAGCCGACGTTCACCGGGCGCTTGAGCATGTCCATGTCCATCTTGAGCAGTCCCGCCTTCTCGCGTGCGAGCTTCAGGAAGTCGCCGCCCGACAGCGGTTCCAGCCCGCGCGCCTTGCGCTGGGCGTTCAGGCTTTCGCGCAGGAACTGGACGTTCGACACGCCGGGGATTTCGACCGGATATTGAAAACCGAGGAACAGGCCCGCCGCGGCGCGCTCGTGCGGCTCCATGTCGAGCAGGTCCTGCCCGTCGAAATCGACCGATCCCTCGGTAACCTCGTAACCGGGCCGCCCGCCGAGGACATAGGACAAAGTCGACTTGCCCGCGCCATTCGGCCCCATGATCGCATGGATCTCGCCCGCATTGATGGCGAGCGACAGGCCTTTCAGGATCGGCTTGTCGGCGACGGTGGCGTGGAGGTTTTCAATTTTGAGCATTTGTAGTCCGTTCAGTTTCCGCCGCGTTGCTGGCGGTCGGTACGTATCTTCTGCAATAATTTCATGAAGTTCGGCTTTTCCGCCGCGTCGAGCTGCGATTTCAGGCCGCTCGCCTGATCGGCAGGATATTCCTTGTCGATCGCGCCGAAGAGCTGGGACTTCAGGTCCTTGCAGCCCTCAGTCGCCGCGGCAAAAATCGCATCGTCGGCTGCGTCGGTCTTGGTCATGCGGACGGCGTAAGTCGTCATGCAGCGGTCGGAGGCCTGCGCCAGCATCATCGCATTGGCCTGCGCAGTCTGAGCATGAACCGCCCCGGAGAGTAGTGTCGCGCCCAGAAAAAGGCCCGTTGCCAAAATCCGGTTCATCCCACGCTCCCCTCAAGGCTGATCCCCAGCAATTTCTGCGCTTCGACCGCAAATTCCATCGGCAGCTGCTGCAGCACTTCCTTGGCAAAGCCGTTGACGATCAGCGCCACCGCCTCTTCCTGCCCCAGCCCGCGCTGCATCGCATAGAAAAGCTGGTCGTCGCTGATCTTGCTCGTCGTCGCTTCATGCTCGACGGTCGCGGTCGGGTTGCGGACCTCGATGTACGGCACCGTGTGGGCGCCGCTGAGCGAGCCCAGCAGCAGGCTGTCGCACTGGGTGAAGTTGCGCACGCCCTCGGCATTCGGCGCGACGCGGACGATCCCGCGATAGGTGTTGTTCGACTTGCCCGCGCTGATCCCCTTCGAAACGATGGTCGAGCGCGTGCGCTTGCCATTGTGGATCATCTTGGTGCCGGTGTCGGCCTGCTGATAATTGTTCGTCACCGCGACCGAATAAAATTCGCCGACGCTGTCGTCGCCGTTGAGCACGCAGCTCGGATATTTCCACGTGATCGCCGAGCCGGTTTCGACCTGCGTCCACGACACCTTGCTGCGCTTGCCCTGGCACAGCGCGCGCTTGGTCACAAAATTATAGATGCCGCCAAGCCCCTCGGCATTGCCGGGGTACCAGTTTTGCACCGTCGAATATTTGATCTCGGCATCGTCGAGCGTCACCAGTTCGACCACCGCGGCGTGGAGCTGGTTCTCGTCGCGCATCGGCGCGGTGCAGCCTTCGAGATAGGAGACGTACGCGCCCTTGTCGGCGATGATCAACGTCCGCTCGAACTGCCCCGTATTCTCGGCATTGATGCGGAAATAGGTGCTGAGCTCCATCGGGCAGCGCACCCCCTCGGGCACGTAGACGAAGGTCCCGTCCGAGAAGACTGCGCAGTTGAGCGTCGCGAAATAATTGTCGTGCATCGGCACGACCTTGCCGAGCCACTTCTTCACCAGCTCGGGATATTCGCGGATCGCTTCACTGATCGACAGGAAGATCACGCCCGCGCGCTTCAATTCCTCGCGGAAGGTCGTCGCGACGCTGACGCTGTCGAACACCGCGTCGACCGCGACCTTGCGCGCACCCTCGACCCCCGCGAGCACCTTCTGCTCCTCGATCGGGATGCCGAGCTTCTTGTAGACTTCGAGGATTTCGGGATCGACCTCGTCGAGGCTGCCGAGCTTGGGCTTCGGCTTCGGCGCCGCGTAATAATAGGCGTCCTGATAATCGATCGGCGGCACGTTGAGCTTCGCCCAGTCGGGCGTCTCCATCGTCTGCCAATGACGGAACGCCTTCAGCCGCCAGTCGAGCATCCATTCGGGCTCATTCTTCTTCGCGCTGATGAAGCGGACCGTATCCTCGGTCAGCCCCTTGGGCGCGAAGTCGGTCTCGATGGTCGAGGACCAGCCATGCTCATAATCGGCGACCTTCGCCGCGGCGTCGTGCGCGGCCTGGTCCTTGACGGGGAGTTCGGTGTTGTCGGTCATATCTCTAACTCGTCGCCCCCGCGAAGGCGGGGGCCGTTGTCGGCAAGGGCTGTGCTGTATTTACAGCGGCCCCAGCCTTCGCAGGAGCGACGGATAGCGTCGCCAAACTAATCTCAGCCAGCGCGCCGCGCACCGCGCCGTTCACGACGCCCCAGTGCGGCTGCACCTTGCAGCTGCCCTCGAGCGAGCAATCGTGCCGCCCCTCGGCAACGCAGCTGGTCAGCGCGATCGGTCCTTCGACCGCTTCGATGATCTCGGCGACGTTGATCGCCGCCGCGGGCCGCGCGAGCCGCACCCCGCCGCCGCTGCCGCGCGACGCGACGAGCAGCCCGGCGCGTGCGAGCTGGCTCACCAGCTTCTGCGCCGTCGGTCCCGGGATGCCCGTCTGCTCGGCGAGCATGCCGGCGTGAATCGGCACCGACCCGCACTGGCGGGCGGCGGCGCTCATCAGCACCACGGCATAATCGGCAAGGTTCGACAGGCGCATGTTCTTTTCCGTCGCAGTTGCGAACGATTCTTAACTGGAGTAAATTACTCCACTTATATAGGCGAGGCTTTGGTGCGGCGCAACCAACGGGCGCTATTTGGGCGCCAAGAAAAAAAGGCACCCATCCGGCCAAAGCCAAATGAGTGCCAAGATGAAGGTCTCAAGTCCTCGTCAGAGGATGAGCTCTTCTGGGTCGCAACGGGGGATTATGCCCGCGCGCTGATTCGCGATTGGATGAAAACGCCAAAACGACGGGACAGATGATTTTGAAGGTTAACGTGGGGCGGGGGCAGTACGGACCCTAGGTTTCCGAAACGAGTGGGCTGACCCGGCCGGCGAGCTGTTTGCGGCCCTTCGTCGTCGCCTCGGTATAGCTGGTCGGCTTGCCGAGCTGGCCGGGGGTCGCGCCGGCGAAGCGCTTGATCTCGCGGATCAGGTGCGACTGGTCGTAAAAGGCGTCGCCGAGCTGCGCGGCGTCGAGCCCTTCGCCGCGCGCCAGCGCCGACGCGGCGCGCACCGCGCGATATTTGCGCGCGAGCATGCGCGGCGACAGCCCGTAATAATGTTTGGTCATGCGCTCGACCGAGCGGATCGACATGCCCGTCGCCTCAACCAGTTCGGGAACCTGCGGCGAGGGCGATTCGGTGAGCCATCCATCGACGGTGCGGATGAACCACATCGGCGCGGTCTCGCCCCGCGTCAGCACCTCGCGCGCGAAATTATTGCCGATGACCAGCTTTTCCTCGACGCTGGCGGCACTTTCCAGCGCGGTCGCGACCTCGTCGATCCATGGGCCGAACAGGTCGGCGGCGTTCATCGCGCGGTCGGTCAGCTTGTCGGCATCGGCGCCCATCAACGCCGCCCAGCCCGCGGGCAGCATGCCGAATCCGAACATTTGCGTCGGGCAATTGCTGATCGCGCGCACCCGCCCGCTCGTCGGTCCGACGATATTGGCCCGGCAGACCGGCGCGCGGTGATCGTCGGCGAAGACATATTCGCCGTCGGCGGCGGTGACGAAGCGGAACTGCGGGCGGTCGGCGCGCTCATATTCGTCGAAACGCGGCATGTTGACGCGCGCGAAATAAAAGCTCGACACCATCTCCGCCAGATCGGGATCGGGCGGGAAATAATGTAGTTCGAACGGCGCGCTGCCGTCCACGCCCCCAGGCGAGGAAGAAACATCCGACATGAGACCCAGACCTTTGGCACCCGTGACCCGGCTGCCTTATTTTTCTGGATCAAATCATTTGCGTTTCGGCCCGGCGCGTCAAGCGCCAATCGTCAATTTTCTTAACCCTTCTGCGCCGCGATCCACCCATCGACGCGCCGTTCGAGCACATCGAGCGGCACCGGGCCCGATTCGAGCACGACATCGTGGAAGGTCCGGAAATCGAACTTGTCGCCCAGCGCCGCCTGCGCGCGGCCGCGAAGTTCCATGATCTTGAGCTTGCCGATGAGGTAGGCGGTCGCCTGCCCCGGATAGACGATATAGCGTTCGATCGCCTTTTCGATGTCGCCCTGCGGATTGGGCGTATTGTCCTTGAGATACTGGATCGCCTGCTCGCGGCTCCACCTTTTGTCGTGGATGCCGGTGTCGACGACGAGGCGGCACGCGCGCCACAGTTCCATGCCGAGCCGCCCGAAATCGCTGTAGGGATCGGTGTAGAAGCCCATGTCCTTGGCGAGTTCTTCGGTATAGAGGCCCCAGCCCTCGGTATAGGCGGTGAAGCCGCCGAAGCGGCGGAAGGGCGGCAGCCCGGTCAGCTCGGTCTGCACCGCGCGCTGCAAATGATGCCCCGGGACGCCCTCATGATAGGCGAGCGCCTCGAGCTCGGTCTTCGACATGTCGCGGAGGTCATAAAGGTTCACATAGTAAGTGCCCGGCCGCGACCCGTCGGGCGAGGGCGACTGGTAAAAAGCCTTGCCCGCCGATTTCTCGCGGAACGCCTCGACCGCCTTCACCTGCAGATGCGCCTTGGGCAGCGTGTTGAAGAAAGCGGGCAGCCGCGCCTCCATCGCCTTCACCTTGGTGTCGACGTCGGCGAGATAGGCTTCGCGGGTCGTATAATAATATTGCGGGCTCGTGCGCAGATGCGCGAAGAATTGCTGCAGCGTGCCCTTGAAGCCGACCTGCGCCATGATCTTTTTCATCTCGCCATGGATGCGCGCGACTTCGGACAGGCCAAGGTCGTGGATCTGGGTCGCGGTCATGTCGGTCGTCGTGTAATTGGCGAGCAGCGCTTCATAATAGGCTTTGCCGTCGGGCAGGCGCCACACGCCGTCCTGCGTCGGCGCGCTCGCCTGCTGGCGCTTCATTTCGGCGAGCAGGCGGCCGTAGGCGGGGCCCGCGCTTTCGCTCCACGCCGTCTTGGCAGCCGCGATCAGCCGCGCCTTTTCGGCATCGGCGATGGCCAGCTTGCCGACCTTCGCGGTGATGTCTTCGACCACTGCATTGTCGGGCTTCTGCAAATTGCCGATGTCGGAGATGAGGTAGGCATAGACCCACTTCGGCGGCTGGATGCCCTTCTTCGCGCGCTCGGCCGATTGCGCCGACAGCGCGTCGAGTATGGGACCGAGGCCGCGGATGCGCGAAACATAGGCTTCGGCCTCGGCGACGTCCGCCACGCGGTGGATGTTGATCAGGAAGGCGGGAAGCTGGCTCTGCGCGCCGTTCATCTGGTCGAAGACATAGCCATGATTGCGGTAAGGAAACAGGCGCGCGGCGCGCGCGGCCTGCGCGTTGAACAGCTCGAACGACAGCGCATCGTCGGCGGGCATCGTCTTGGGATCGAAGCTGCCGCGCATCGCTTCGGCGGTCGCCTGCTGCAGCTTCTGGCTCGCGACCGCGGCTTCGTCGCTGACGTCGTTCCACTTGCCATAATCGGCATCGCGAATGCCGCGATACGCCTTGCCCTGCGGCGAAAGCGAGAGCTGCGCCGCGTCATAATTCTCAAAGAATTGCGCGAGGTTCGCGCCGGCGGGGGCGGCTTCGGCGGCGGGCGTCGCGGCTATGGTGGCGGGCGCTTCCTGCACCGCGGCGGGAGCGCAGCCCGCGACGGCGAGCAGGGCGAGCCCGGTGGACAGGCGAGCGATGATGCGAAGGTGCGACACGAATTTCTCCCGGTTTTTCCGATGACTTTGTTGATGGGGCGGGGCTTGCCATAGGCCCCGGCTCGGCGCAATGGCATGCGCCATGTCGCTCTTCGCCTCGCTCACCGATAGCGCCTATGCGCTCGTTCGCCCGATCGTCCACGCCACCGATGGCGAGGCGGCGCATAACCTCACGCTCAGTGCGCTCCAGCCGCTGCCGCGCGCGCGGCATGCGCTGACCAGCCCGGCGCTCGCGACCGAACTCGCGGGGCTCACATTCCCGAACCCCGTCGGCCTCGCGCCCGGCTTCGACAAGGATGCGCGCGTCGCGCATGTGATGCCGCATTTCGGCTTCGGTTTCGTCGAGGTCGGCACGCTGACCCCGCTGCCGCAGGAGGGCAATCCGCGCCCGCGCCTGTTCCGCCTTGTCGAGGATCAGGCGGTGATCAACCGCATGGGGTTCAACAATGGCGGGCAGGAAAAGGCGGCCGAACGCATCCAATGCCTGCGCCGCTATAGCCTGCCGGTGCCGCTCGGCATCAACATCGGCGCGAACAAGGACAGCGCCGACCGCATCGCCGACTATGCGAAGGGCACGGTGGCGATGGCGCCGCTCGCCGACTATCTGACGGTGAATATCAGTTCGCCGAACACGCCCGGCCTCCGCGCCTTGCAGGACAAGGGCGCGCTCGAAGCCTTGCTCGACGGCGTTGCCGCGGCGCAGCCCGCGGGCGCGGCAAAGCCGGTGTTCCTGAAGGTCGCGCCCGACCTCGAGCCCGCCGACATCGACGACATCGTCGCCGTCGCGTTCGACAAGGGGCTCGCCGCCGTCATCGTCTCGAACACGACGATCGTGCGCCCCGCGCTCGCCTCGCGCTACGCTAACGAAGCCGGAGGTCTCTCGGGTGCGCCGCTCGCCGAACTGGCGCTGCAACGCGTGCGGGATTTCCGCAGTGCAAGCGGCGGCAAGCTCCCGCTCGTCGCCGCGGGCGGGATCGCCTCGCCCGAACAGGCGTGGGAGCGCATCCGCGCCGGCGCCAGCCTCGTCCAGATCTATTCGGCGATGGTCTATGAAGGCCCCGGCCTCGCGGGCCGGATCGCGCACGGCCTCGAAAGGCTGGCGACGCGTGACGGTTTCGCGCGCGTGTCGGACGCGGTGGGGGCGTCTGGATAAATCCTCCCTGTCGCGAAGCGATGGGAAGGGGACCGCTCGCGAAGCGAGTGGTGGAGGGGCCGCGACGTCGCGTCTTGGCCCCTCCGTCAGCGCTTCGCGCTGCCGCCTCCCCATGCCTCCGGCACAGGGAGGAGCGGTTGGGGTTGCGCTACCTCTACCTCCGCGCCAATGTCGCGCTCATGTTGAAAAGATTCCTCCCGCTCGTCGCCCTTCTTTCCGTCACCGTCTCGTCGCCCGCGCTTGCGCAGGGCGTCACCTCGTCCGCCGATCCGCGCGCGACCGAGGCGGGGCGCGAGATTTTGCATGAGGGCGGCACCGCCGCCGACGCGGCGATCGCGATGGTCGCGGTGCTCACTTTGGTCGAACCGCAGTCGAGCGGGATCGGCGGCGGCGGCTTCATGGTTCACCACAATGCCAAGGACGGCAGCATCTCGACAATCGACGGCCGCGAAATGGCGCCCGCCGCGGCCAAGCCCGACCGCTTCCTCGGCGCCGACGGCAAGGCACGCGGCTATATGGATGTTATTCCCGGCGGGCTCTCTGTCGGCGTCCCCGGCAATGTGCGCCTGATGGAAATGGCGCACAAGAAATGGGGGAAGCTCGAATGGAAGGCGCTGTTCCAGCCCGCAATCAAGCTCGCCGAAGAAGGCTTCCTCGTCACTCCCGCGCTCAACAACTGGCTCGTCCAGTTCGAGCCGATGTGGAAGGAATTTCCGGCTCCGAAGGCGATCTATTATGTCGACGGCAAGCCCGCGCCGGTGGGCACGCGCATCAAGAATCCCGCTTATGCCAAGCTGCTCCGCGACATCGCGGCGCGCGGTCCCGAAGCCTTTTATTCGGGCGCCAACGCCAAGGCGATCAGCGACGCCGTCGCCAATGCGCCGCGCCACCCGAGCCAGCTCACGGTCAAAGACATCGCCGCCTATAAGGCGAAGGAGCGCCCCGCGGTCTGCACCACTTACCGCGTCTACAAGGTCTGCGGCATGGGCCCGCCGTCGTCGGGCGCGACCACCGTCTTCGGCATCCTCGGCATGATCGAGGGCTGGGACATGAAGGCGATGGGCAAGGACAATCCGATGAGCTGGCATCTGCTCTCGGAAGCGATGCAGCTCTCTTACGCCGACCGCGCCGCCTATCTCGGCGACGGCGATTTCGTCGACGTTCCGGTGAAAGGGCTGCTCGACAAGACCTATCTCGCCGAACGCCGCCAGCTCATCTCGCCATACGGCGCCGCAGGCAAATACGAGCCCGGCACCCCACCGGGCGCCAAGCCGCGCGCCGCCGCGCCGCCTGTGCAGGAGCAGGGGACGACGCATTTCGTCACCGTCGACAAGGACGGCAATCTTGTGTCGATGACCTCGACGATCGAAAGCATCTTCGGCAGCCAGCTGATGGCGAACGGCTATTTCCTCAACAACGAACTTACCGATTTCGACCTCGCGCCGACCGAGGGCGGCGTGCCGACGGCGAACCGTGTCGAAGCCGGCAAGCGTCCGCTCTCCTCGATGTCGCCGACGGTCGTCTACGGCCCCGACGGCAAGGTCGTGCTCGCGGTCGGCTCGGCGGGCGGCAAGCGCATCATCATGCATGTGACGAAGGTGCTCGTCGGCGTGCTTGACTGGGGGCTCGACGCCAAGACGGCGATGGAGCTTCCGAACCTCTTTTTCGGCCAGCAGGGCGTGCTGATCGAGAATAACGAGGCGGGCAAGGCGATCGCCGCGAAGATGAAACCTTTCGGCTACAGCTTCACCGCGACGAGCCTCGGCTCGAAGCTCAACGCCGTCGAGCGCACCGCCGAAGGCTGGCGCGGCGCCGCCGACCCGCGCGGCCCGGGCAGCTCGTCGGTCGACGGGGCACCGGCGCAGAATTGATCAACGATAACAAAGCTAAGCAATAGATCTCCCTGGAGAGAGGCAGAATGAAGCTTGAAAATCCCCATCTCGACCATTTTTCGAGTCTGGTCGCGATGTTCTTCGACCGTGCGGGGCGCGGCGGCGAAGATCCCTTCCTGTGGCGCAAGGCCGATCGCGCCTGGCATCCGCTGAGTTGGCGGCAGGTCGCCAATCAGGTATCGGCGCTCGCGCACAGCCTGCGCGAACTCGGCCTCAAGGAAGGCGACCGGGTGGTTCTGGTCAGCGAGAACCGGCCCGAATGGTGCATCGCCGACCTCGGCATCATGGCCGCGGGCTGCATCACCGTGCCGACCTATACGACCAACACCGAACGCGACCACCAGCACATCCTCGACAACAGTGGCGCAAAGGCGGTGATCGTCTCGACCGCCAAGCTCGCGCGCACGCTGATGCCTGCGGTGATGCGCTCCGAAGCGCATATCGTGATCAGCATGGAGAGCCTCCGCATCGGCCAGCAGGGCGAGGTTGCGGTCCACGACTGGGCGCCGCTGGTGCAGGGCGGCGAGGCGTGGGTCGAGGAGACGCGGGCGCGCGGCGCCGCGATGAAGCGCGAGGATACCGCGTGCCTCATCTACACCAGCGGCACCGGCGGCGCGCCGCGCGGGGTGATGCAGCATCATGGCGCGATCCTGCACAATGCCGCAGGCGCCGCCGAAGTGCTCGTCAACGACTTCGGCATCGGCGACGAGGAGGTGTTCCTGTCGTTCCTGCCGCTCAGCCACGCCTATGAACATTCGGGCGGGCAGTTCCTGCCGATCATGGTCGGTGCGCAAATCTATTACAGCGAGGGGCTCGAAAAGCTCGTCTCGAACATCGAGGAGACGCGCCCGACGATCATGGTCGTCGTGCCGCGGCTGTTCGAGGTGATCCGCGCACGGATGATCAAATCGGTCGAGAAACAGGGCAAGCTCGCCAACTGGATGCTGAACCAGGCGCTGCGCGTCGGCGAAAAGGATTATGAGCGCCGCATGGGGTTGCTCGACCGCCCCGTCGACCTTATCCTCGACCGCTTGTTCCGCCCCAAGATCGGCAAGCGTTTCGGCGGCCGGATGAAGGCGCTCGTGTCGGGCGGCGCCCCGCTCAACCCCGAAATCGGCGTTTTCTTTCACTCGATCGGGCTGACCTTGCTGCAAGGCTATGGCCAGACCGAGGCGGGACCGGTGATCAGCTGCAACCGCCCGAGCGCGGGGATCAAGATGGACACCGTCGGCCCGCCGCTGATGAACACCGAGGTACGCATCGCCGACGACGGCGAAATCCTCGTCCGCGGCGAGCTGGTGATGAAGGGCTATTGGCGCAACAAGGCCGAGACCGAACGCGTGCTAGTGGATGGCTGGCTCCACACCGGCGACATCGGCCATATCGATGCGCAAGGCCGCATCGTCATCACCGACCGCAAGAAGGACCTGATCGTCAACGACAAGGGCGACAATGTCTCGCCGCAGCGGGTCGAGGGCATGCTGACGCTCCAGCCCGAAATCCTGCAGGCGATGGTCTATGGCGACAAGCGCCCGCACCTCGTCGGCATCCTCGTCCCCGATCCCGAATGGATGGCCGAATGGGCCGAGGCCGAAGGCTTGCCCAAGGATCTCGAGCGCTTGCGCGAGCATGAGAAATTCCGCACCGCGCTGCGCGCCGCGGTCGACCGCGTCAACGGCCAACTCTCGGTGATCGAAAAGGTCCGCAAATTCGACTTCGCCGACGAGCCCTTCACGATCGAGAATGAACAGATGACGCCGTCGATGAAAATCCGGCGCCATATCTTGAAACAGGTCTACGAGGACAAGATCGCGGCGCTGTACAAGGCGGATCCGAAGGGCTGATCAGCGGGGCGGATCGTCGACGGCGCGCTTGCCGAAGCTGCGCCGTCGCAAATTTTCGATCTGGACTTGCCGGCCGGTGACCGCGGGTTCGCCGGCGCGATTGAAGCCGAGGTCGGTTTGCCGCATCAACTGGACGATCAAATAGGTGAAGTGCGCGAGCCACAGCATCCCGGTCCACAACATGACCTGCCGCGCCGTCAGCATCGCCGCGACCGATTGGCCGAAATCCCAGCTTGCGACCAGCGCGCCCCCAAGCGACCACAGGCTGATCAGCACGTTGATCAACGCATGGCCGCCCGATCAGCCGACGTCGTGCAGGCGGCGGACCATCGCGGCGGTCAGCAGCAGCAGGAAAATCTGGCGGATCATGCCGAACATGCCCTGCATTTCGTACATGTTGAGGTACATATGCTCTTCGTCGGTCGGAGCGACGCGTGCAAGGAATGCGGCGCGGTCGGCCGATCCCAGCTCGCGGTACAGGTCGAGCGCCGGCGGCGCCGGGATAAAGAACATGATGGCGAACAGGAAGGCGACATAGTGCCAGAACTGGACGCCGGTATCGCGGCCCCGAAACTGCAAGATGCCGAAGAGTCCGTGCGCAATATTGGAGGCGATTTGTCCAGCGGTCATGGCGCTGGTTAAGCGGCCTATACTTTAGAAAAAGCTAAGGCCGCGACTTTTTGCAATTGCAGGCGGGGGTGCGACCCGAAGAGCTCGGCGCAAACCGGACCCCGCCCACGACTGAACCTTGGCTCAGCCTTTGTCCCCCGCCGGTTTGCGATAGGGGACGAATTCGCCAAAAACGCACGTCGGGCCACGGATTCCGCTCGACCGGTCGACCAGGTGGAAGAAATCGCCTTCGCAGGTCGACGACCCGAACTGGCGTACCACCATGATGTCGCTGTCGCGGGCAAGACCCGGGCAACTACTCTTCAAGTCATTACGATATACCAGATTGCCGCCCGAGCGATAGAGCAAGATGCTGTCCGACACGCGGATCGTATCATTACTTCGGTAATTGGGAAGACAGCGGAGCGGCTCGCCCGGAAACTTGCCCGCGAGCTGCTTGTCGAGCCGTTCGGCCTGTTTGGGCGTGAGCGCCGCGGCGCCGGGCTCGCCCGAACCGGCGGGCGCGCAGCTTGCGACCAGCGGCGCGGCCGCGGTCAACAGCGCGGCGGCCATCAGGTTCAGCTTCGCCATGAATATGCTCCTTGAGATCGGCCATTATGGCCATGACGGATGAATGGGCGCTGAAGCGGCATCATGCCGCATCCTTGAGCGCGCGGATACGGCCGAGTTCGGCCGCGCTCGGTGCGCGCAAAAAGGGGTTGGTCGCGCGCTCTTCGCCGATACTCGTCGGCACCGTCGCCTCGCCCGCCGCGCGCGCGGATTCGACCGCGACGAGGCGCGCGGCCAGCGCGACATTGTCGGGCTCGACCGTCACCGCAAAGCGCGCGTTCGACAGCGTATATTCGTGCGCGCAATACACGCGCGTCGCATCGTCGAGCGTGCCGAGTTTCTGCATGTTCGCGAACATCTGCTCGGCGGTGCCCTCGAACAACCGGCCGCAGCCCATCGCGAACATCGTGTCGCCGACGAAAATCGCAGCGTCGCGCGCGAAATGATAGGCGATGTGGCCAGCGGTGTGCGCGGGCACGTCCCAGACGTCGGCGACATGCGCGCCGAGCCGCACCGTGTCGCCGCCCTTCACCTGCACGTCGAGCGTCGGGATGCGCGCATATTCGGCCGCGGGACCGGTGATCTTACAGCCCGTCGCTTCCTTGATCGCGGCGTTGCCTCCGGTGTGATCGGGGTGCCAATGCGTGTTCCAGATATCGGTGATCGTCCAGCCGCGCTCGGCCGCCACGGCAAGCACGGGCTCGGCAACCGCGGGATCGACGACCATCGTCGCCTTGCTGTCCGGATCATGGACCAGCCAGACATAATTGTCGCTGAGAACGGGAATACGGACGATGTCCAGCGCAGCCATGATATCTCCTTTCCAGCGTCTCGCCCCTTCAAGACGGAGCGGCGACGCCGGGGCCTTGGTCTGCCTGTTCAGGCCAGAAGGGCGTCATAACCCTGCGCGTTGAACTCGATCAGGCAGAATCCGTTGCCGAAGGGATCGGCGAACATCGCCTGTCTGCCATAGGGCAGATCCAATGTCTCGCCCTCCTGCACTGCGCCTGCGGCAAGAGCTTGGGCGACCGCGCTATCGAGGTCGCCGACCGAAAAGTCGGGATGCACCGGCGTCCAGTGCCGGTTGTAACGGCGAAAATCGCCGCCATCGGGGCCGATCATCGTCCCCGCGGGCTTGGCGATCAGATAGATGGGGGCCTCGCAACCGGTCAGTTCGACGATATCGTCGTCAAACCGCCGCGCCGCGGTCAGCCCCAGCGCGCTGGTGTAGAAACGCTCGCCAGCGGCAAGGTCGGGCACGTCGATGTTGATCAACAGGCCCGGCATCGCGCGGCCCCTACCAGGCGCCGGTGTTGGGCATCGAGACCCAGGGTTCGGCGGGATCGAGCGTGCCTTCCTGCAGCAGTTCGACCGAAATGCCGTCGGGCGAGCGCACGAACGCCATATGGCCGTCGCGCGGCGGGCGGTTGATCGTCACCCCGGCGTCCATCAGCCGCTGGCACGTCGCATAAATATCGTCGACGCGGTACGCGAGGTGGCCGAAGTTGCGCCCGCCCGTATAGTCTTCGGGCGCGCTGCCGTCGGCGGGCGGCCAGTTATACGTCAGCTCGACCTCGGCCACGTCGCCCTGTCCGGGTGCGGCGAGGAAGATGAGGGTGAAGCGCCCGCCCTCATTGTTGAAACGGCGCGTTTCCTCCAGCCCGATCAGCTTGAAGAAATCCACGGTTGCGTCGGGATCCGACACGCGGATCATCGTGTGAAGATATTTGGTCATCCGCCTATATTAGGCGCGAAGGGTCCGCTCTTCAAACGCTTCGAACAGGAATAGGAATTCGTCCGGCACAGGAGCCGGCGCGCCCTGCGCCTGGGCGACATGGACGTTGATGAGCTGTCCGCTGGCGCGCAGGTCGTCCTGGCCGGCCCCATGCAGTTCGAACAGGAAAGTCATCGAACTTTTGCCGACGCGCGACGCGCGCACGCAAATGTCGATCTCCTCGTCGAGCAGGATCGGTACTTTGTAATCGACTTCGGCGCGCGCGACGTGGAACTCGGGGCTGCTATTAGCCGGCCACCTGTCATACACACCCGCCGCGCGCCAATATTCGGTGATCCCGATATCGAAATATTCGAGGTAACGGCTGTTGAATACCACCGCCTGCGCGTCGATCTCCGCATAGCGGACGCGCTTCTTGACGCTGAATTTGAAGTCGCTGCGAGCCATGATATCCCTCTAATGAGTCGCGAGCCGCGCGACGGTGTCGATCAGCAGCGCGATGTCGGTCTCGCGCGACAGGCGGTGGTCGCCGCCCTTCACCAGCGTCACCTGCACATCGTCGCTGGCAAGCGCCGTGGACAGGCGCAGGCTGATATCGGACGGCACGTCGCCATCCTCCTCGCCGTGGAGCAGGCGCACTGGGCAGGCGAGGGGGATTTCTGTATCGAGCAGCCGGTTCGCCTCGCCCGACTGGAAGAAACCGCGCGTCGTCACATAGGGCTGGTCGCTGTACGGCGTCTCTTCGACCAGCGCCCCTTCGGCAAGGATGATCGCTTTCTCGGCGTCGCTGAAACCCCAGTCGGTGAAATCGGGCGCCGCGGCGATCCCGACGAGCCCCGCCACCCGGCCCGGCCCATCGCGCTGCACCAGCGCCAAGGCGGTGAGCAGCATCAGCCACCCGCCCATCGACGATCCGACGATGACGACCGGCCCCTCGGCCTTCGCGTCGATCAAATCGAGCACATCGCCGCGCCAGTCGAGCAGCGTTTGCTCCGCGAACAGCCCGTCCGACAGCCCGCATCCGGCATAATCGAGCAACAGGCAGGCGTGGCCCTCGGCCGCGGCCCAGTCGAACAATGCGGTCGCCTTGCCCCCCGCCATGTCGGACATGTAACCGGGCAGGAAGATGATCGTCGGCCCGGTGCCGGCTGTATAGCGGTAGGCGAGCCGCGGGCGGCCCGAACGGTCGAGATAATCGGGGGCGGCGTCCACCGGGATCAGATGACCCAGTCGATCGTGCTCATCTGCATCACGGCCTGTCCCTTGGCGCGCCGCTTTTCGACCATGATGTGGTTGAGCCGCTGGATCGTGTCGCTGCCCGTGGTGATGCACCAGCCGGGGACGACCGCGTGAACGAGCGCACACAGGCCGCCATAGATCATCGTGACGCCGAATTTCGACGCGACGCCGAAATGCTCGATGTAATTTTCATCGACGCTCTTGGGGTGGTCGACGAACAGGCGCTTGAACATGGGGACGGCTCCTTTCCGGCTGGAAGGTGCCCTAGCGGGGGAGGCCATCTGCCGCAAGACCGGCGCGCCGATCCGTCCGATTATCCCTCTCGCAGGAAGATGTCCTCGATCGGCAGGCCGAACAGGTCGGCGATGCGAAAGGCGAGCGGCAGCGACGGGTCGTATTTGCCCGTCTCGATCGCATTGACCGACTGGCGCGACACCTGAAGCCGCTCGGCGAGGTCGCCCTGGCTCCAGTCGCGTTCGGCGCGCAGGACCTTGAGGCGGTTCTTCACGCGTCCGCTTTCGCGGCGCCCATCGTCATCCAATTGACGAGCGAGCCCACCGCGAGCCCCAGGCACCAGACGGGAAAGACGAAGAACAGCGGCACGCGCGGCACGTCGGTAAACAGCTCCAATATGCCCCAGCCGCTGGCGAGCGCGAGCGTCAGCCCCGTCGCGACCAGTGCCTTGCGGACTTCGAGCAACCGGACATATTCGTCGGTGAGCTCGGTCAGATAGCTGCCCATCGCCCAGATAAAGCCCGAGACGGCGAGTGCGGGCACCAACGCCACCGCGATCGTCAGCGGGGTCGCCGCCGCATCGTCGGGGATGATCAAACTCGCGAAGAAGACCGCGAATCCATAGAGGATCGCGATCGGTATCATGCGGCCGAAATAGCGGCGCTGCGCCGGGTCCATTGCCATGGTCAAGCCTCCTTGCTTATGTGTAAAGGAAAATTGACATGATGAGTCGATATTGTCAAGCGACGTTGACAAAATGACAAGGGTGCCAATCTGCTCTTCGTCATCCCCGCGTTCCCGCCTTCGCGGGAATGACGGCAATTTTGGGGGCTCAGCCGATCAACCCGCTCGGCCAACCGATGCGGACCAGCGTCTCGTCGGGGTCCGACAGCGCGAACTCGTACATGCCCCACGGCTTGTGCGTCGGCGCTTTTACCGGACCGAGGATCGCATCGCGCACGCGTTCGGCCAATTCGTCGACGCGCTCGCTATAGAGATAGAGGCCGAACGGGTTCTGGTCGCGTTCGGGCCATGTCGGTTGCGATTCATTGGTCAGGTGAAGCTGCCAGCCCTTGTCGTCGTCGAGCAGGCGATAGCTGCCATAGTCGCTGACCACTGACAGGCCGAGCTTTTCATAGAAAGCGGTGCTCGCATCGAGATCGCTGCACGGCAGGATCGCGGCGATATGGTGGCGGGGTGTGTCGGTCATGCCCCCAGTCTATGTCCGCCGCTCCGGTGACGCCAGCGCCAGTTGACGAGATGCGCGGCGGCAAGCGTGAGCGCGCCAACCGAGGTCAGCAGCCGGTCCGCCGCCTCGGGATCGGCGGCGGCGATCCATCCCTCATGCGCCGACAGCCCGAGTGCGAGCAGGCCTAGTCCCGAGACTGCGAGTACCGTCGGCACCAGACGCCGATGCCGCCGCCAACCATCGCGCATCGCGATCGCGGCCGCCGGAAGAGCCAGCAGCAATATCGCTGCATGAACCCCCTCGGGCAGCGCAATCCAGCGGCTCAGCGCCGGGGCCAGAAGCAGGAGCAAAGGCAGGGCAAGGCAATGGAGCAGGCAAGTGAAAGACAGGGCAATCCCCGTCAGGTCGGCAAGGCGCGGGCGCGCGGCGGGGAGGCACATGGGGTTTCTTTCGCGGGAGGGGCTTGCGATGCCAGATAATGATACATTGTATCATTGCAACCCCGATTGTGAATCCGCCCCTTGCCGCCCATATCGCATGCTGGCAAAGGAGCCCGGCAATTTTGCGCAGAAAGGCTATAGTTTCGATGTCCGACATGATCCGCGTCACCCTTCCCGATGGCTCTGCCCGTGAAGTCGTGCGCGGCACTACCGCGCTGCAGATTGCGGCCGACATCGGACCCGGCCTTGCGAAGGCTGCGCTTGCTGCGAAGATCGATGGCGAACTGCGCGACATCATGCGCCCGCTCGACGAAGACACGAACCTGTCGCTGGTGACGAGCCGCGACGAGGCCGACGCGCTCGAACTCTTCCGCCACGACTATGCGCACGTCCTCGCCGAAGCGGTGCAGAACCTCTTTCCCGGCACGCAGATCACCTTCGGCCCCTCGACGGGCGACGGCTTCTATTACGACTTCGCGCCCGCCGCCGATCGCGGCCCGTTCCGCGACGACGAACTGCCGCTGATCGAGGAGGAGATGCGCAAGATCATCGCCGCCGATCTTCCCCTCACCAGGGAAGTGTGGGAGCGCGACAAGCTGATCGCCAAATGGGCGGCCGAGGGCGAAACCTTCAAGGCCGAATGGGCGGCCGAACTGCCGCAGGGCGAAGAACTGACGGTGTACCGCTCAGGCGACGGCTGGATGGACATGTGCCGCGGCCCGCACCTCGCCTCGACGGGCAAGCTCGACCCCGCCGCGTTCAAGCTGACGCGTGTCTCGGGCGCCTATTGGCGCGGCGATCAGAAGAATGCGCAGCTCAGCCGTATCTACGGCACCGGCTGGCTCAACAAGAAGCAGCTCGCCGAACATCTCGTCCGGCTGGAGGAAGCCGCGAAGCGCGACCACCGCAAGATCGGGCGCGAGATGGACCTGTTCCACCTGCAGGAAGAGGCGCACGGCAGCGTCTTCTGGCACCCCAAGGGTTACCGGATCTACCGCGAGCTCGAAGCCTATATGCGCCGCGCGATCGACGGCTCGGGCTATCAGGAGGTCAAGACCCCGCAGGTGATGGACGCGCGCCAGTGGGAACAGTCGGGCCACTGGGGCAAATATCGCGAGAATATGTTCGTCATCCCTGATGAGGTGCCGAACATCGAAGACGAAGGTCCGATCGTCTCCGACGGCGCCGAGTGGATGGCGCTCAAGCCGATGAACTGCCCCGCGCACGTCCTGATCTTCCGTCAGGGGATGAAATCGTACCGCGACCTGCCGCTGCGCATGGCCGAAATGGGCTGCTGCCATCGCAACGAGCCGCATGGCGCGCTCCACGGCATCATGCGCGTGCGCCAGTTCACGCAGGACGACGGCCATATCTTCTGCCGCGAAGACCAGATCGTCGAAGAAGTGCGCGATTTCTGCGCGCTGCTCGACCGCGTCTACAAGCAGCTCGGGTTCGAGAAATATGCGGTGAAGCTCGCGCTGCGCCCCGACATGCGCTTCGGCACCGAGGAAATGTGGGACAAGGCCGAGGCCGAGCTTCGCGAAGCCGTCGAACGCGCCGGCATGGCGAACGACGATTATGGCTGGGAAGAACTGCCGGGCGAGGGTGCTTTCTATGCGCCGAAGCTCGAGTTCCACCTGACCGACGCGATCGGCCGGGCGTGGCAGTGCGGGACGATCCAGTCCGACCGCGTGATGCCCGAACGCCTCGACGCGAGCTATATCGGCGAGGATGGCGAGCGCCATCGCCCGGTGATGCTCCACCGCGCGATCCTTGGCACCTACGAGCGCTTCATCGGCATCCTGATCGAGCATTTCGCCGGTCGCTTCCCGACCTGGCTCGCGCCGGTGCAGGCGGTCGTCGCGACGATCGTTTCGGACGCCGACGCTTATGCCAAGGACGCGGTGGCGCAGCTTACCGCAGCGGGCATCCGCGTCGAAAGCGACGTCCGCAACGAAAAGATCAACTACAAGGTCCGCGAACACAGCCTCGCCAAGGTTCCCTACCTGCTCGTGGTCGGCAATCGCGAGGCCGAGGAAGGCACCGTCGCGATCCGCACGCTCGGACAGGACGGCCAGCGCATCATGCCGCTCGCCGAAGCGATCGCGATGCTGAAGGGCGAGGCGACCCCGCCGGATTTGCGCGATTGAGCGCAAAGCCGCCACGGCGTTGGCGGCGGTGGGTGGCGCTCGTCGCGCTGCTCGCCCTGGCTCTGCTCGGCAAGGGATATTGGAACGCGACGCGCGACCCCGTGGTTCGCACCGCGACGGTCGCGGTCGCCCACTGGCCCGCGGGGCAGCCGCCGCTCAGCGTCCTGCTGCTCTCCGATACGCATGTCGCGGGTCCCGACATGCCGCCCGAGCGGCTGGCCCGCATCGTCGGCGACCTTAACCGCCTGAAACCCGATCTGGTGCTGATCGCGGGCGACCTCGTCAGCGAAAAGCGCCTCGCAACGCATATCTACACCGCCGCCGAAGTCGTCGCGCCGCTGGGCCTGCTGCAGGCACCGCTCGGCGTCGTCGTTGCGCCGGGCAATCACGACCACTGGTTCGAACCCGACGCGCTGCGGGGCGTGCTGGAAAAGCAGGGGCTTCGCGTCCTTCAGAACGAAGCCGTCAAACTCGGCCCGCTGGTCGTCGGCGGGGTCGATGATGATTATTCGGGGCATGATGACGTGCCGAAGACGCTCGCCGCGATGGACGCGCTCGGTCCCGGGGTGCAACTGATCGTCTCGCACAGTCCCGACATCGTGCCCGATCTGCCGCGTCCCGTTGCCGCGATCTTCGCGGGGCACACGCATTGCGGCCAGATCCGCTTCCCCTTCATCGGCGCGCTGACCTATGTCTCGCGCTACGGCGGCCGCTTCGCGTGCGGCGACATTTCGGATGGCGGCCAGCGGCTGTTTGTCGGCGCGGGCCTCGGCACCAGCATAATGCCGCTGCGCTATCTGACGCCGCCCGACGTCTGGCTCGTGACGCTCGGGCCGGAGGCGCCGCGATGAGCGCGCCCGGGCAGATCGCCAGCGTCGGCCGGCATGCGGCGGGCGAATGCCTGCCTCGGCATCGCCATGCCCGCGGTTATGTGGCGCTCGTCCTGGGCGGCGGCTATGACGAAGCGGGCGATCAGGGCCGCCTTTCCGCCAGCGCGGGCACGGTCGTGGTCCATGGCGACTGGACCGCGCACCGCGATCATTTCGGCGCACGCGGCGCGCAGGTGCTCAATCTTCCGCTGCCTGCGGGGCTGCTTCCGGGGATGGGGCATATCGCCGATCCCGATGCCGCGGTGCGCCTCGCCGAGCGCGATCCGTATGCCGCCGCCGCATACGTCCGCGAGCAATTCCGCGCGGTCGACACGCGCCGCGACGATTGGCCCGATCTGCTTGCCGACGCGCTGACGCTTGACCCCGGTCTCGCGCTGACGCCGTGGGCGGGGCGGATGACGCTCGATCCCGCTTCGGTCAGCCGCGGCTTCGCGCGCGCCTATGGCGTCTCGCCCAAGCGCTTCCGGTTGGAGGTGCGGACCCGCCGGGCGCTGGCCGCGCTTCCCGCATGGCGCGGCAGCCTCGCCGATCTCGCCGCCGAGCAGGGCTTCGCCGATCAGGCGCATCTGGCGCGCTCGGTCGTCGCGCTGACCGGAATGCCGCCGGTCCGCTTCCGGGCAAAGTCCGTTCAAGCCGCGCCGCTGGCACGCCGCTAGAAACGGGCGGATGGAACGCCGCCTCTTTCTCGCCGCCGCACTCGCCGGCCTCGCCGCAGCGCCTCATCTGGCCAAGGCCCAGCAGGGCAAACCGTCGCGCACGCGCTGGAAGGTCCGCGCCTCGGAAGGCTTCGACGCGCTTGCCTTCCTCGGCCCGCTCGCCGGGCGCGAGCTTTATCTGCGCTTTTATCAGGCCGACGCCGACGCCTTCGCGCCGCGTCTGCCGGCCGCGATCCGTACCGACATCGCGGCGCTGTGGCAGGAGGCAGAGACGGCGGGGTTCGGCCTGCTTGGGCCCGTCCTGTCGGTCCTCTTTTCGGGCAACGACGACAGCAGCCTCGCGGCGCTGATCGCGTCGGCCGCCGACCCCGAAGCGCGGTTGCTGTCCGCCTATCGCGCCAGCAACAATTGGAGCGAGAGCGACTGGGCGTGGTTCCTGTCGGCGGCGCCGCGGCTGAAGGCGGTGCTCGAAGCGATGCAGGCGGCAGGCTTCGCCGCCTTCCGCGCCGAACGCACCGCGGGCCTCGACGCGCGCATCGCCGAACTGACCCGCGACCTTGCCGCTTATGACGTCATCAGCCTGCATGAAAAGCTGACCGGGCGCAGCTTCGATCCCGAGATCGAGGTCGTGCTCCTGCAATTCTGCAAGCCGCACGGGATCAAGGTGCAGGGACAGACCTTCCTGCAGGCGGCCGACTGGAACACCGCGATCACCGTGCGCAATGCGGCGCACGAAATGCTGCATCCGCCGGTGGCGATGGACGGTCCGGCGGCAAAGGCGGCGCTTGCGGTACTCGAAAAGGATGCGCTGATCATGCGCATCGTCCGCGACCATGATCCGCAATGGGGTTACACGACGCTCGACGGGCTGCTCAACGAGGATCTGGCACAGGCGCTCGACCAGTTGATCGGCGAGGCGCTGGGTGTGGGGCGCAATCCGGCCGACCGCTGGCGCCGGTCCGACGACGGCATCCATGTGCTGGCGGGCGCTTTCTATGGCATGCTCCGCGACGATCAATGGATCGAAACGGGCGGCTCGCTGGAGGCGTGGCTGGCACGCACCGTCGAAACCGGGCGTCTCGCACCCGCGCGCTTGCACGCCGTCGCTGCGCGCGTACTCGAGCGACCGGTGACCGGTCTCTGGCCGCTGATCAAAAGCTAGCGGCCA
Source organism: Sphingopyxis sp. MSC1_008 (assembly GCF_023197165.1). Lineage (GTDB taxonomy): Bacteria > Pseudomonadota > Alphaproteobacteria > Sphingomonadales > Sphingomonadaceae > Sphingopyxis. Next base: position 50,280 of record NZ_JALPRD010000004.1, on the reverse strand, counting down.
GAGACCCTAGCGGTGCGCATCATCGTCGGCTACGGCCCCGTCCAGCGAGAGGGAGGGCGGTTTGCCGGTTTCGGAAATAGCATCTGCAGCATCCGGGCGGATCGGCGCTTGAACGCGATTCTCCATCTCACCGGCCTCGCGCCGCTGACCTTTGCCGGCGCCGCGGCGATGACCTTCGGCGCCGCCTTCGTACGCGGGCTTACCGGTTTCGGCATGGCGATCATTCTCGTGCCGTTGCTCGGGCTTATCATGCCGCCGGGTGAGGCGGTCGTGCTCGGCATCCTGCTGCAACTGCTGATCGGCCCGGTCGGTTTCGGGCGCATCGCCGCGAGCGCCGAGCGCCGCACCGCGGTGCCGATCGGCCTGCTCGCGATGCTCGCGACGCCGCTCGGCATGCTTGCGCTCAAGGCGGTCACCCCCGACGTCGCGCGGCTGCTGATCGCGATCATCGCCATCGCCGCGTTCCTGCTGATCCTGATGCCGCAGCATCCCGACGGCCACCGGCCGGGTCGCGCGGCGATCGGTTTCACCGGCATCGCCTCGGGCATTCTCACCGGCTTTGCCGCGATGCCCGGTCCGCCCGTCGTGCCCTTTTATCTGCGTCAGCGGATCACGCCCGATGTCGCGCGCGCGTCGATGATGCTCGTCTTTTTCGCGACCGCGATAGCGGGGACGCTCGCGTCGCTCTGGCTCGGCCTCGCAACGATGAAGCTCTTCATCCTGTCGCTGCTGCTGTTCGTGCCAATGGCGCTCGGCGATCATGTCGGCACGCGCCTGTTCGGCCGCGTGCCCGTGCCGGTGTGGCGCGGCATCGTCGCGGTCGTCCTCGGCGTCGCCGGCCTGTCGGCGCTGCTCCGCCTCCTGAACTAGAGGCTGCGCAACGCCTGCGCGGGTTTCGCCGACAGCAGCGGCCAGCTCCCCGCAATCCCGATCAGGAACGACAGCCCCGCGCCGCCGATCAACGTCGCGCCGACGATCAGCGGATCGGGCGCGAAGTCGAATTCGAACAGCTGCGTCACGACATACCAGGCGCCCGCAAGGCCCAGCCCCAATGCGAGCACCGCAAGAATGCCTGCGAGCACCGCATATTCCATGCCCTGCGCGCCGAGGATCTGGCCGCGCGTGGCGCCGAGCAGCTTCAGTATCACGCTGTCGTAAACGCGCCGCTCGCGGCTCGCCGCGATCGCACCGATCAGCACCGCAATCCCCGCAAGGATCGCGATGCTCGCCGCCGCGGCAATCGCCTGGCTCATCTGCGTCAGCAGCGTTGTCACCTGCGACACGACATCGCGCACCGCGATCAGCGACGCCGAGGGGAAGGCGCGCGGGATGCTGCGCGACAAGGCGGTCTCGGCCTCGGGCCCGACGGCGACCGTCGCGACCATATTATGCGGCGCCGCGTCGAAGGTGCCGGGCGAGAAGACGAGCACATAGTTCAGCCCGAAATTGTCCCAGTTGACAGTGCGGAAGGAGGCGACCTTCGCTTGCACCTCCACCCCCAGCACATTGACCGACAGCGTATCGCCGATCTTGAGGCCGAGCGACGTGGCAACCTCCTGCTCGACGCTGACCAGCGGCGGTCCCTTGTAATCAGCCGCCCACCACTGGCCGCCAACCAGTTCGCTGCCGTTGGGCAGAATCGGGCTATACGTCAGTCCGCGGTCGCCGCGCAGCACCCACGCGCCCTCGGGCAGTTCGGCAAGCTCGTCGACGCGCTGGCCGGCAAATTCGGTGACGCTGCCGCGCAGCGCGGGGATCATGTTGATCTCGGCCTTGGGATCGGCCCCTGCCACGATCGTCTGAAAGCGCGCGGTCTCGGTGCGCGGCACGTCGAGCACGAAGAAGCTCGGCGCGCGCTGCGGCACGGTCGACTGGATTTCGGCGGTGATGCTCGTCTGGATCGCCGCGAGCGTCACGAACAGCGTCAGGCCCAGCCCGAGCGCGACGACCAGCGCGCCGGTCGCGGCGTCGGGACGGTGGAGGTTCGCGAGCGCGAGGCGGAAGAGCGGGCGTTTCGGCCGCGGCAGGCGGCTCGCGGTGCGCCGCACCAGCCAGCCGAGGCCGACGAGGATAAGCAGCAGCCCGATTGCCGCCCCGATGAAACCCAGCGCGAACAAAGGCTCGCGCGCGGTGCCGACCGCCAGCGCGATGATTGCTGCAAGTGCTGCCGCGATCGCGACGACCGTCTGCCGGTCGATCCGCGCCGCGCCGCTCACCGTCGCGCGGTAAAGCCCGGCGGCGGGAACATGCCGCGTCGCCGCAAGCGGCGGCAGGGCAAAGGCGATCGCGATGAGCAGGCCGTAGGCCGCGCTGACGGCAAGCGGCAGCGGATAGATGGCAACACCCGGTTTGACCGGCAGCACATCGCCCGCAATCGCGCCGATGATCGCGGGCGCGAGCGCGCCGACGATCAGCCCAGCGACGATCGACACCGCCGCGACCGCGAGGATCTGAAGCCCATAGATGCGCGCCACCGTGCCGCTGTCGGCACCGAGCACTTTCAGCGTCGCAAGGCCGGGGCGCTTGCCCGCGAGATAGCTCGCGACGCCGTTGCCGACGCCGATCCCGGCGATCACCAGTGCGGCCAACCCGACGAGCGACAGGAACTGCCCCATGCGCTCGATGAAGCGCCGCGTGCCCGGTGCGCCGTTGCTGCTGTCGGTGATGTCCCATCCGGCGTCGGGGAACTCGGCGGTCAGCGCTTTGCCGACCGCTTCGGGGTTCGCGCTTTCGGGCAGGCGGACGCGATATTTGCTCTCGTACAGGCTGCCGGGCTGGATCAGCTGCGTCGCGGGCAGGTCGGCCAGCCCGATGATTGCGACGGGGCCGAGCGTGAAGCCCTCGCCCAGCCGGTCGGGCTCCTCGGCAATCACGCCGTCGATCAGGAAGCTTTTCTCGCCAAACTTCACGCGTTCGCCGACCTTGAGCTCGAGCCGCGAGACCAGATCCTTGCCGATCCAGATGCCTCCCGGTGACGGGGGGCCTTTGCGGGCGCCGCTTTCCAGCCGCATCGTGCCATAGAGCGGATAGGCGCCGTCCACCGCCTTCAGTTCAGACAGCAACGCCTCGCCGTCGGGATCGTTCGCCATCGCGCGCAGCCGCACGGTGGCCGAGGGCGTGCCGACGCGGCGGAAACCCGCCATCTCTTCAGGGGTGGCCTCGCGCTGCGGCAGGCTGAACTCGACGTCGCCGCCCAAGATCGTCTGCCCGCGCACTTCGAGCTCGGACGTGATGCCGCGCGTCAGGCTGCCGATCGCCGCCAGCGTCGCGACACCGAGGAACAGGCAGACCGCAAGCAGGCGAAGGCCGCGGATGCGCGTCGCAAGGTCGCGGCGCGCAATACGCCAGAGCGTGGCGAGCGGCAGCACTTAGGCCGCCCGCTCTTCGATTTTCCCGTCGTGCATCACGACCACGCGGTCGCAATGCTCGGCGAGCTCGGGGTCGTGGGTGATGATGAGCAAGGTCGCGCCGAGCGCCGCGCGGCGCGCGAAGATCAGCTCGATGATTGCGTGGCCGGTCGCGGTGTCGAGATTGCCCGTCGGTTCGTCGGCAAAGATGATCGCAGGCGAGCTCGCCATCGCGCGTGCGATCGCGACGCGCTGCTGCTCGCCGCCCGACAGCTGCGCTGGATAATGGGTGAGGCGGTGCCCGAGACCGACGGCTTCGAGCTCGGCCGCGGCGCGTCCGAAGGGATCGGATATGCCCGCGAGCTCCAGCGGCACCGCGACATTCTCCAGCGCGGTCATCGTCGGGAGCAGGTGGAACGCCTGCAGCACGATGCCGATCCGCCCGCGCCGCGCGCGCGCCAGACCATCCTCGTCCATCGTCGCAAAATCGAGTCCCGCGACGTTGATGCTCCCGCCATTGGCACGCTCCAGCCCGGCGAGCACCGCCATCAGCGAGCTTTTGCCCGACCCCGATGGTCCGAGCAGCGCGACCGAAGTTCCGGCTGCGACTTCCAGGTCGACCCCGCGCAAAATTTCAACCGGGGCCTTGTCGCTTCCAAGCGTGAGCGTCACATTGTGGGCGGCGATCGCCACGCTCGGCGATTGTCGTGGGGCGTCGGGCAAGGAGAGGACCCTTTGAAATGAGAACGGCCGGATGGCGCTCTGCTCTTACATATGGTTGTGCCGCAATATTTTGCCAACCACTCGCCGCATGCGGATCGGCAGAAAATCAATCGGCTTCGACGAACGACAAGGTTGCGGCGAAAGCGGCACCCGCGATTCCCGCCGATGCGCCGCTCGTGATCGCCTTTGGTGACTCGCTGTATGCGGGCTACCAACTTGGTCCGAAGGAAGGGCTCGCGCCGCAATTGCAGGCTGCGCTCGCCGACGATGGCGTGGTCGCGCGTGTCCAGAATGCCGGCGTTTCGGGCGACACCACCGCCGCGGGGCGCCAGCGCCTGACCTATGTGCTCGATAATGCAAAGGCGAAGCCCGCGCTTGTCGTGCTCGGCCTCGGCGGCAACGATATGCTGCGCGGGATCGGCCCTGATCAGACGCGTGCCAATCTCGACGCGATGCTCACCGAACTGAAAAAGCGTGAAATTCCGGTACTGCTCACCGGCATGATGGCCGCGCCCAACCTCGGCAGCGAATATGCGAAGAAGTTCAACCCCATCTACCCCGAACTCGCGTCGAAATATGATGTGAGCTTCTATCCCTTCATCCTCGACAATGTCGTCACCGACAAGGCGCTGATGCTTGGCGACAATATGCATCCCAACGCCAAGGGGGTGACGGTCGTGGCCGAAGGGCTGGCGCCGCTGGTCGAACAGGCGCTGCCGAACGCGGAATAAGTAGATCCTCCCCGTTGCATAGCAATGGGGAGGGGGACCGTCCGCGAAGCGGATGGTGGAGGGGCCGTGACGTTGCGTCCTTAGCCCCTCCGTCAGCGGCTTCGCCGCTGCCACCTTCCCACCGCTGCGCGGCAGGGAGGATCAATTGCCCCATCAACCTGCTGTGGTTCGGCTGAGGGCAAATAAAAAGGGGCGACCCGACGGGCCGCCCCTCTCTTTTCGTTTCGCAGGTCCGAAAGGATCAGAAAGCGAAGCCGACACCGGCAACGAAGGTGTCGAAGTCGCCGAAGTTGCTGATGAACTGGTGGCGATATTCGGCCTTGGCATAGATGTTCTGGCCCAGCTTGTGCTGGTAGCCGGCACCGACATACGGGTCGTCGATGTCGGTGAAGGTGTAACCGCCGGTCACATACGCCTTGCCGGCTGCGCCGACCTTGGCACCGATGCGGCCACCGGCCGAGAACTGGACGTCGGCACCGTCGACGAGCACCTTGTCGGCAGCGACTTCGGCGCCAAGGAATGCGGTCGAACCGAGGTCGAAGTCATAACCGGCGGCGGCGCCGATCGTGCCTTCATCGATGCCGTTACCGGTGATGAGGCCGCCGCGCACTTCGACGCGGCCTTCGCCGCCTTCGGCAGCCATGGCGGGGGTTGCAACGATGGCCGTCAGGAGAGCGGCTGCAACTGCGAATTTCTTCATTTTGTTTTCCTTCTGCTTTTAATCGGTCACGCCCTTTGGGTCGCGACGCCCCCTAAATGGGGCTCGCGGCTGTCGCTGCAATGAACGGATCGTTCAGAATATGACAATTTTCTTACCTGTGTTATTTTTACCACACGGTATAGAATAGGTATGCGCTCTCGCGCCCGCATATCCGCGGGTTTTTGATGCTTATGGAGATGGAAAAAGACGCCGGGGGGCGTCTTCAGCCGAGCGCTGCCTGCTTTTCGTCGGCGATCCGGTCGAGTTCGGCGCGGCTCGGCTTGGTCGCCGCGCTCTTCAATTGCCCGCACGCCGCCATGATGTCGCGCCCGCGCGGGGTGCGCACCGGCGCCGAAATTCCGGCCTTGAAAATCAGGTTGCTGAACGCGCGCACGCGCTCGGGGGTCGAGCATTCGTACATCGCGCCGGGCCAGGGGTTGAAGGGGATCAGGTTCACCTTCGCGTGCAGCCCATATTCGCGGATCAGCCGGACGAGCTCGCGCGCATCGTCGTCGCTGTCATTCTTGTCCTTCAACATCACATATTCGAAGGTGATGCGCCGCGAATTGCCGGCACCCGGATAGTCGGCGCACGCCTTCAGCAATTCGTCGATGCCATATTTGCGGTTGAGCGGCACGATCTCGTCGCGGATTTCCTTCGACACCGCGTGGAGCGAGACCGCAAGGTTGACGCCGATCTCTTCGCCGGCGCGCGCCATCATCGGCACGACGCCGCTCGTCGACAGCGTGATCCGGCGGCGCGAGAGCGCAAGCCCGTCGCCGTCCATGACGATCTTGAGCGCGCCCTTGACCTCGTCGAAATTATACAGCGGCTCGCCCATGCCCATCATCACGATGTTGGTCAGGATGCGGCCGTCGGCGGTATAATTGCCGCCTTCTTCGTCATCGTCGTCCTCGGGATCGGGGCCGAAGCCGGCCATCGTGCCCTTGGGCCATTCGCCGAGCTCGTCGCGCGCCAGCATCACCTGCCCGACGATCTCGCCCGCGGCGAGGTTGCGGACGAGGCGCATCGTGCCCGTGTGGCAGAAACGGCAGTTCAATGTGCAGCCGACCTGGCTCGACACGCACAAGGTTCCCCGATCGGCGTCGGGGATAAAGACCATCTCATATTCCTGGCCATCGGCCGCGGCGAGCAGCCATTTGCGCGTGCCGTCGCTCGACACCTGTGCTTCGCGCACCGTCGGGCGGCCGATGATGAAACGGTCGGTCAGCCACGGGCGCATCGCCTTCGCGATATCGGTCATCGCCTCGAAATCGGTGACGCCGCGGTGATACATCCAGTGCCAGATCTGCTTGGCGCGCAGCTTCGCGGCCTTGGCATCGAGACCGGCTTCGACGAGCACGCCGCCGATCGCGTCGCGCGTTAGCCCGATCAGGTCGATGCGGTTGCCGCCGCGCAAGGGAACGGTGCCCGTCGTGACGGGGTCGATGTGGCCGGGAATCTGCATGATGCGCGGCCATATAGGGGGGAAGGGGCAAAAGCGCAATTGCGGCGCGAAACCCCCTCCCGCACGCGGGAGGGGCAGCGAGGCTTGCCAGCTTGCTGGCTAGCCGCAGCGGGGTGGGCAATGCGACGGCGCTGGCCCACCCCAACCCCTCCCACCTGCGGGAGGGGAGAAGCATCACAGCGACGCCAGCATCCCCAGCACCTGCGGCACGCTCCCGTTCGCCTCGGCATTGCGCAGCGGCAGCACATTCTGGACCAGGATTTCCTCAGGCGTCGGCTCGACCGCGAACAGTCCCATCACCTCATCGGCGAACTCGTCGAGCGGCATATAGCCTTCGCGCGTCGACTGGCCGGGGGTCAGGTCGGTGCGCACCGCGGGCGGCGCCAGTTCGATCACCTCGACCTTGCCCGCGAGCTGGATGCGCAGCGCAACCGAGTAGCTGTGGATCGCCGCCTTCGTCGCCGAATAGGTCGGCGCCTTGGGGAAGGGCACAAAGGCGAGCCCCGACGTCACATTGACGATCGCGCTGTCCGCCTGCGCCGCCAGATGATCGACCAGCGCATCGATCAGCCGGATCGGGCCGAGGATGTTGGTGACGACCGTCGCCTCGGCCTGCGCCAGGTCGCGCTTCGCGCTGACATCCTCGGCGTTCATGATCCCGGCGTTGTTGACCAGCACATTGAGTTCGGGGTGCTTCGCGACGATGTCTCTCGCGAAGGCCGCAATCGCCTCGGCATCGGTAACGTCAAGCGCGACCGCCGACATGTTCGGCCGCCCCGCGATCGCGGCGTCCAGCTTCGCGGCGTTGCGCCCCGTGATGATGACATTGTTGCCGGCATCATGCCAGCGCTGCGCGAGCGCCAGCCCGATGCCCGAACCCCCGCCAGTGACGACGATGGTGTTGCCTGTGATCTTCATGGGTCTTCTCCTTTGGGGGTGGTGAGAAGGTCTAAATATCCCTACACTCTCCAAAAGAAAGTAGGCACCCGAAAGTGCCATAGTTACCTAAAAGAGAGATTTGGATTTTCTGCCATGCCCACGCCCGAAAAAATCTCCTACGATCCGAATGCGCCGGTCGACCCGCGCGTCGAAACGCTCGTCAACGAACTGATCGGCCGAGTCGCCGACAAATGGACTCTACTCGTTCTCGAGGAGTTGGAGGATCACGGAACCTGCCGCTTCACCGAACTCTCGCGCCGCGTTCCGGGCATCAGCCAGAAAATGCTGACGCAAACCTTGCGCCAGATGGAACGCGATGGACTCGTGGTGCGGACGGTGCATCCGGTCGTCCCGCCGAAGGTCGAATATTGCCTGACCGACCTCGGCCACAGCCTGGGCGAAGCCTTTTGCGGCGTGTGGGTCTGGGCGGAGGCCAATCTGGAAAAGGTGGCGAGGGCGCGGATGGCATTCGACGCGCGGGGGTGAGACGAGGTGGCTTCGCGCCGGCGGTTGCGGCCCCGAACTGCCATCGTGATCCCCGGCGAAAGCCGGGGCCCATGGCCTTCATCGCTGTTTTGCCGATCTGGGCCCCGGCTTTCGCCGGGGATCCCATAGAGACAGCGAACGACCGAAAGCTGGCCTCTCTACCATCGTCACCCCGGACTTGATCCGGGGTCCCTCTTGAAGACGAGAGCTGCCGACAAAGCGCGATCCCGGATCAAGTCCGGGATGACGAGATATGGAAGTCACCATTAGGAAAAGCCGGGACCATGATCGTGCCCGAATCATGGCCCCGGCTTTGACGGGCCCTGCAACTTGGGTCCGCCGGTCACTTGCGGATCGAGCTGACCCGGATCGGTTCGCCGCGCGACGCATTGGCGACCACCACATCGGCCTGCGCCGAGGCGAGTGCCCGCGTATCGCGGCGACACGCCCGCACGTCATTCTTGCCCGCAATGTCAAAATCGGGGGCGGTGCCGCACACTTCGACGACGGCGCGCCAGATGCGGCGGTCGAGCGCCTTGGTGCCGGCCGCAGTCCGAAGGTCGAGGTCGCGGTGCGCCACGGCGACGCTCGGATTCGCAGGGGCGGTTTGCGCCGATACGGGCTGACCGATCGATACGGCAGCGAAGGCGGCGAGGATCAGAAGCTTTTGCATCTTGAGTCTCCATCGGCCGGCTGGGGAGGAGGGGAGGAGCCGGTGAAACAGAAATAATCGATCGCCGGGGGCGAAAGGAGCAACGATGTTGCGCGGCCATTCTGCAAAATTGCAGAATGAGGGCGGGGCGATTATGTCGCACAAGACGGCATGTATGATTGGAACGACCTCAAGGCCTTTCTGGCCGTTGCCGAGACCGGCAGCACGCTGTCGGCGGCGCAGGCGATGCGCGTCAGCCAGACCACCGTCGCGCGGCGCATCGCCGCGCTCGAGGAGGCGACCGGCCTCAACCTGTTCGAACGACGGCAGGCGGGCTATGCGCTGACCCCGGTGGGCGAGGCGATGCTCGCGAGCGCGATTGCGGTGCGCGACGCCGCCGACCGCTTCGGCGAGGCCGCGGGCGCGCGCTCGCGCGATGCGGGCGGCACGGTCAGCCTGACGACGATGGAAATCTTCGCGGTGACGATCCTGCCGCCGATCCTGCGCGACCTCCGCGCCGCGCACCCCGGCATCCACATCCATCTCGACACCGCCGACGAGCCGCGCGATCTGGCGGCCGGCGCGGCGGACATCGCGATCCGCAGCAGCAAGCAGCCGACCGGCGGCGGGCTCGTCGGGCGACGCATCGCCGACAATCCGTGGACCGTCTATTGCAGCCGCGACTACGCCGACCTCCACGGCATCCCGCACACCCGCGAGGAACTCGCCGCCCACCCCTTCATCGGCGGCGGCGGCTATGTGTGGGAACCCTATCAGGCGTGGCTCAGGCAATATCGGCTCGAGGAGTCGGTGGTAATGAAATATGACACCGGCACGGGCCTGCTCGCCGGGGTGCGCTCGGGCATGGGGCTGACGATCCTGCCCGCCTTTATCGCCGAGCGCGAACCCGATCTGATCCGCTGCATCCCGCCGAAAAATGAGGACACGACGGGCCTGTGGCTGCTCACCCACGAACGGCTGCGCCATGTCCCGCGCGTCCGCCTTGTCCTCGATTTCCTCGCGACCGAACTGACGAAGCTCGCGCGGAGCTAAGGCGCCAGCGCCGCCTCGACCGCCGCCTCGACATGCAGCGCCAGCGTGTCGAACAGCGGCACCGCGCTATCCTCCTCGCCGACCAGCAACATGATTTCGGTACAGCCAAGGACGATCGCCTCGGCACCGTCCGCGATCAGCGCGGCGATGATCCGGCGATATTCGGCGCGCGATGCGTCGCGGATCACGCCCTGCACCAGCTCGTCATAGATGATGCGGTGGACGATCGCGCGATCGGCGTCGCCGGGGATCATCGTCTCGATACCCGCCACCGCCATGCGCGCGGTATAGAAGGGCTTTTCCATCGTGAACGCGGTGCCGAGCAGCCCGACACGCGAAAAGCCCGCCGCCTGGACGGCCGCGATCGCGGGGTCGGCGATGTGGAGCAGCGGCACCGGCGTCGCCTCCTCGACCGCCTCGGCGCACAGGTGCATCGTATTCGCACAGATCAAGAGCAGTTCGGCTCCGCCCGCGGTCAAGGATCGCGCGGCGTCCGCCATCTGGCGATCGAGTATGTCCCAGTCGCCGCTCGCCTGCAATTCGGCGATCGGTGCGAAATCGAGCGACAACAGCAGGACTTGTGCCGAATGCAGCCCGCCCAGCCGTGCCCGCACCCCTTCATTGAGCAGCCGGTAATATTGGGCCGAACTTTCCCAGCTCAAACCCCCGATCAGGCCGATTGTCTTCATCGCGCCAGCTCCATCCAGAAATCGCTGTCCTACAATATCTCGCCGATTTAGCCTGCCGGGCGATGACGTGCGACACAGCTTTTTCTCCGTCCCCGATACTTGTGCTCCCCGGCGAAAGCCGGGGTCCAGCTATCGTGAGCAGGTGCGGGTCATATGGACCCCGGCTTTCGCCGGGGAGCAGCAGGTTGGCCGTTCTCGCCAACGGTTCGCACAGTCATTTCCGAGTGAAGTTACGCAGTTTTCCGCCGTTTCGCGAAAAGCCCTTCTTCTCTTACTTCGTCACCCCGGCTTGATCCGGGGTCCAACTGCCCCCGATGCGTCGCATGGATCCCGGATTCTGTCCGGGATGACGGAAATATGCGAATCGCGCGTGAAGTTACGCAGAAAGCCGCCACTTCCCCAAAGCGCCTCAGCGCAGCTTCGCGCACCCCAGCGCCGCCGCGTCGATCGCCGTCGCGGCGCCGCGCAGCCGGTAGGTGTCGGCGATCGCGCCGCCCGTCGCGGTCCCGCTCTCGATACTCATGCTCGGCGCCGATCGCATCGCGGCGACGATCGCGGCGTCCATGCGCGGGTCGCCGGCCCAGCCGTGCGCGCCGTTGCCCGTCAGGATGAAGCGGCGGCTGCCGATCGTCAGCCGCAGTTCGCGCCCGGGCGCACGCTCTTTCGACAGGCGGACATAAAATTGCCCACGAATGCGCGACTTGGGCCAATATCCGACGCTCGCATAGGCCTTGTCCTGCGGCTTGCCGATCGTCGCCGACGGCGCGGCGAGCGCGTAGCAGCGCGGGGTCGCGGGATCGCGAAACGCGCCCCAGCCATCGAAAATGCCGAGCGCGGTGGGGCTGGCGCCAAGCGCCGCGGCGGGCATCGCCGCCGCTATCAGGAAAAGGGAGGCCCACCGCCGCATCGCGCCTCGTTCGCGCGATTGGGGATGCTTTGCAAGCATGGCTTGCACGCGCCGCACCGTGCGTTAAGGAAGGTGGACATTTTCAGGGGCCAGAATCGGGGTGCGAATCGCCTCCGATGGTCTGTCCCCAAGGGACTTTTCCCGCGAAACACAGGGATGGCGGATTTAGAATGAAAGCGACGATCGAACGCGCAGTATTGTTGAAAAGCCTCGGCCACGTCCAGTCGGTGGTCGAACGGCGCAATACCATCCCGATCCTCTCGAACGTGCTGATCGAAGCCGATGCGTCGGGCCAGCTGAAGCTGATGGCGACCGACCTCGACTTACAGGTCGTCGAAACGATCGCGGCGAAGGTCGAAACGGCGGGCACGACCACCGTGTCGGCGCACACCCTGTTCGAAATCGCCCGCAAGCTGCCCGAGGGCGCCGAGGTCAGCCTCGCCGCCGCCGAGGGCAAAATGCAGGTCAAGGCCGGCAAGTCGAACTTCAACCTGCCGACGCTGCCGCGCGACGATTTCCCGGTGATCGCCGAGGGTGACCTGCCGACCAATTTCGAGCTGCCCGTCGCCGAGCTGATCCAGATCATCGACAAGACGCGCTTCGCGATCTCGACCGAGGAAACGCGATATTATCTCAACGGCATCTTCCTGCACGTCGCCGAGGATGCGTCGGGTCCGGTGCTCAAGGCCGCGGCGACCGACGGCCACCGCCTCGCGCGCTACACCGTCACGCGCCCCGACGGTGCCTCGTCGATGCCCGACGTCATCGTGCCGCGCAAATGCGTGACTGAAATCCGCAAGCTGCTCGATGAGGCCGAAGGCAATGTCGAAATCAGTCTGTCGGCGAGCAAGGTCCGCTTCCAGCTCGGCAACGCGATCCTGACCTCGAAGCTGATCGACGGGACTTTCCCCGACTACAGCCGCGTCATCCCGACCGCGAACGACAAGCTGCTCAAGGTCGATCCGAAGAGCCTCTATCAGGGCGTCGACCGCGTCTCGACGATCGCCAGCGAAAAGACCCGCGCGGTCAAGGTCGGCCTCGACAAGGACCGCATCACGCTCAGCGTGACCAGCCCCGAGAACGGCACCGCCGCCGAAGAGGTCGCGGCTTCCTATGACAGCGATTCGATGGAGATCGGCTTCAACGCCCGCTACCTCAGCGACATCCTCGGCCAGGTCGACGGCGACACCGTCGAACTCCACCTCGCCGACGCGAACGCCCCGACGCTGATCCGCGAAAGCGAGAAGAGCCCGGCGCTTTATGTGCTGATGCCGATGCGGGTGTAGTGACCCGTTAAAGCCCGAAAAGAAAAAGGCCCCGCGCTTGCGGGGCCTTTTTCTTATCCGGTCTTCGCGACCCGCCAGATCACTCCGCCGGTGTCGTCGGCGACCAGTGCGCTGCCATCCTTCGCGACCTTCACATCGGCCGGGCGGCCGCGGGTGGTCTTGCCATCCTTGCCGAGGAACTGGTCGAGCAAGGTGACGGGCAGCGCGTCGACGGGTTTGCCGCCCGCGCCGAACTTGACGAACACGACGCTATATCCCGCAACCGGCTCGCGGTTCCACGACCCGTGCAGCGCAATCAGGGCGCCATTCGCCCAGCGATCGCCAAGGTCGAGACCCTGGGTGAAGGTGAAGCCCAGCGGCGCGGTATGCGCTCCCAGCCCATATTCGGGCCGCTTGACATATTGCCGGCGATCCTCGGCCTCGGGCTCGACACGCGGGTCGATATAGCCACCCCAATAATACCAAGGCCAGCCATAGAAATCGCCTTCGGTCACGTCGGTGAGATAGTCGGGCACCAAGTCGCTGCCGAGCATGTCGCGTTCGTTGACGACGGTCCACAGCCGGTCGCTGCCGGGATAGAAATTGAGCCCGACGGGGTTGCGAATGCCGGCGGCGAACGTCCGCATATATTTATTCTCGGGCCGCACCTCGAGCACGCTGGCACGGCGGAACTCGCGGTTCATGCCCGCTTCGCCGATATTCGAGTCGGCGCCGACGCCGATGTAGAGCCAGCCGTTGGGCGCCACCGCAAGGCTCTTGGTCCAATGGCGATTGGTGCCCTTCGCGGGCAGGTCGACCAGCTTGGTCGGCTTGCCGCTCATCTTCGTCTCGCCGGCGACATAGGGGAAGGCGAGCAGCGCGTCGGTGTTCGCGACGTACAGCGTGCTACCGACCAGCGCCATGCCATAGGGCGAATTGAGCCCCGTGATATACGCCGTCTTCACCTCGGCCTTGCCGTCGCCATCGGCGTCGCGGAGCAGGGTGATACGGTTCGCCGAAGGTTTCCGGCCCGTGCCACCCTTGCCCATCAAATTCTTCATGACCGCGCCCTGCACGCCGCCATCCTTGCGCGGCGGGCTTTGAGATTCCGCCACGAGCACATCGCCGTTCGGCAGCACCAGCATCGTCCGCGGATGGTCGAGTCCTTCGGCAAAGCGTGCCACCGCCAGGCCCTGCGCCGCGCGCGGCGCCTGGCCTGCGGGCCAGCTCGTCGCCTCGGGCACATTCACCGTCGGGAAGCTCTCGGTCTTTTGCGACGCCATCACCGGCACCCGCCCGCTGAGCTCGGCGGTCGAGAAGCGCGCCACATCGGGGCGCGACATGACGTATAATGTGATGCCGCCGACGATCAGCAGCAGCAACAGGGCGAGGGCGGCATATTTCAGGATCTTGCGCATGACGTCTGTCTACACGGGCCAAGCGCGGCGTCAAAGGGGCTTGCATCGCCAAGCGAAGGGTTAACCGAGGGCGGCCAGCAATTAACCTTACCCGGTCGTTCATCACGGTTGGGAACGGCGCGGTGAGGGGCGGGGCGTAAGAGGGTGCTCACCCTAACGGACCAGGAATTCGATGCACCTGCCAGCACCCTTTCTCACCGACCGCGACGCGGTCGAGGATGCGCATGCGCTGATCAGCATGCATGGCGAAGAAGCGGGCTTCGCCGCGGCGGCGCGCGCCGAGCAATATCGCGTGCTCGGCAACCACGTCCATTTCGCGCGCTGGCGGCAGATCGAACGGCTGATCACCTATTTGTCGATCGAAGACATCCTCGACACGGTGCACTGAGCGGCTAGATTCGCAGACCCGCGGTTTCGGGCAATCCCGCCATGATGTTGAGGTTCTGGACGCACGCGCCGCTCGCGCCCTTGCCCAGATTGTCGAGCCGCGCGACGAGGCGTGCCTGACTGGCATCGGCGTTGGCGAAGACGGACAATTCGATCCGGTCGTCACCCGCATCCGACGCGCGGAGAAGCATCTCGCCGTCTGCGGGCGCCTCGCCCATGACGACGACCGGGCTCGCGCCATAGAAATCGGCGAGTGCCGCGCGCAGCGCGTCAGGCGACGCGGCGGCCGGCATGGCATTCAGCGGCAACGGAACCTCGACCACCATCCCGCGGTGCGTCGCGATCACGGCGGGCGAAAAGAGCGGGCCGATCGCAAGGCCGCACCACGCCTGCATCTCGGGCACATGCTTGTGGCCGAGTGCCAGCGCATAGCCGCGCCACGCAATGTCCGGATCCTCCTCGAAGCGTTCGATCAGCGCCTTCCCGCCGCCCGAATAGCCGCTGACCGCGTGACAGATATAGGGCCAGTCGGCGGGAAGCAGGCCCGCCTGCACGAGCGGTGCGACGAGCGCGATGAAGCCCGTCGAATAGCAGCCGGGGTTTGACACGCGCGCGGCCTTCGCAACGGCATCGTGCCCGCTGACTTCGGGAAAGCCATAGACCCAGCCCGGCGCGACACGATGCGCGGTCGATGCGTCGATGACACGGGTGCGATCATTGCCGATCATCGCGACTGCCTCGCGCGCCGCATCGTCGGGAAGGCAGAGGATCACGAAATCGGCGTCGTTCAGCGCCTCGCGCCGCGCCGCGGAATCCTTGCGACGCGCATCGTCGAGCGTGATCAGCGTGAACTCGTCCCGACCCGCAAGCCGCTCGGCGATTTCGAGGCCCGTCGTACCCGCCGCGCCGTCGATGAAAACCGTTTTCGTCATATCTTATCGCAGTCTTTTATATCCGCTCACCGGCG
This sequence comes from Sphingopyxis sp. MSC1_008, assembly GCF_023197165.1. Lineage (GTDB taxonomy): Bacteria > Pseudomonadota > Alphaproteobacteria > Sphingomonadales > Sphingomonadaceae > Sphingopyxis. The sequence continues at coordinate 34,548 of NZ_JALPRD010000004.1, read as the reverse complement.
GATCATGATCCTTTGCGGCCGACCGCGCGATGACGTCGGCCAGCGGTTCGCTGTTCACCGCCATCCATCGTCGGCTCGCGTGGATGATCGTCTGGTCGTCGGCCATGATGCCGACATGGCCGGGAAAGAAGACGAGGTCGCCGCGCGCGAGCTGCGCCGGGTCGACATCCTTGTCGGCACCGAGCGACGCAAGCTGCAGGTCGCTGTCGCGCGGCAGCTGGATCCCCGCGGCAGCCCATACGAGCTGGACGAGGCCCGAGCAGTCGATGCCTTTCGCGGTGCGGCCGCCCCAGACATAGGGCGTGCCGATCATCTGCTCGGCGAGTTCCGCAGGGTCACTTTCCTCCGTGCCGACTTCGACGAGCGACGCCAGCGGCAGGTAGCCGTGCGACGTCGCGAGCCACTCGCCCTCGGGCTCGCCCATCACCAGCGCACCGCGCGGCAGGACGGCGGGGCCGCCGCTCGCGGCATCGGGCGCGCTGTGCAGCATCGCCTCGATCATCGCGACGCGGTGCGTCGGCGCGATCGGCGCGGCCAGCGCTTCGGCGGCAAGATAGCCGACATAATGGTCGGCGAGGCAATAACCCCACGCCCAGCCGCCGGTGAGGTCGAGCAGCGCGAAGCCTTCGCCGAACAGCAGCTCGCTCGTCTGGTCGGCATTGACCGACGGCGATGCGCGCAGCGATGCGGCGGGCAGCACGCCGCTGCGCATCATCGGTGCGGCATAGTGCGGTGCGAAATGCGTTCCGGCGACCGCGATATCGGCGAGGTCGGGGCGGATCGCGACGACGCGCGGATCGAAGCTCTGCGACGTGCCCGTCAGGCCAAAGCGATCGCGGCCCGCGCCCGCGGCGCCGGGCCGCCCCATGCGCACGCGATTGGCCGCTGAATTATCGCCACTTTCTGCTGTCACTTGCCGTCCTGTGTAAACCCGACATCCGCGTGCTGCGGACAATCGCGCGCCATTAGACCAGCAGGCCCCTCTTTATCAAGAATGTTCAGTTTTTCCCGCGCCGGTCGTAGCGCGACTGAAGCATCGCCCACGCTGCGCGGAGGCCCAGCGCGGCGCCGCCTTTCGGACGTCCGGGTTTGGCCGCGGGGCGCCAGGCGAAGGTGTCGATATGTGCCCACAGCGCTCCGTCGGGCACGAAACGCTTCAGGAACAGCGCCGCGGTGATCGTCCCGGCGAACGGCGAACTGCCCGCATTGCCAATATCGGCGATGTCGGTTTCGAGCAGGTCGGCATAGCCGTCCCACAGCGGCATCCGCCACAAAGGGTCGTCGCGGTCGATCCCCGCCGCCAGCATCGCGTCGGCAAGCGCGTCGTCATTGGCGAACAGTGGCGGCAGGTCGGGGCCGAGCGCGACGCGCGCGGCGCCGGTCAGCGTCGCGAAATCGACGATCAACTCGGGCTTGGCTTCGCCCGCTTTGGTCAACGCATCGCCCAGCACCAGCCGCCCTTCGGCGTCGGTGTTGCCGATCTCGACCGTCAGCCCGAGGCGGCTCTTCAGCACATCGCCCGGACGGAATGCATCGGCCGAGATCGCATTTTCGGCCGCTGCGACCAGGCAATGCAGCCGCACCGGCAGCCCGCTCGCCATCACCAGTTCGGCGAGCGCGAGCACATGCGCGGCGCCGCCCATATCCTTCTTCATCAACCGCATGCCCGCCGCGGGCTTGATGTCGAGCCCGCCGCTGTCGAAGCTGATCCCCTTGCCGACCAGCGCGACGCGCGGATGATTATCTTTGCCCCATTCGATCTCGATCAGCCGCGGCGCGTGATGCTTCGCCGCTGCGCGTCCGACCGCGTGGATCATCGGATAGCCCTGTTCGAGCGCCTCGCCCTTGGTGACGATCAGCTTGCCGCCATGCGCCTTCGCGATGCGTTCGGCCGCTTTCTCGATCGCGGCAGGCCCCATATCGGCGGCGGGCGTGTTGACGAGGTCGCGGACGAGCGCGGTCGCGCGCATTTCGGCGACCATTGGCGCGATCGCGCCGACATCGGTCGTCAGCAGCACACGCGGCCCCTTGGTGGGCGCGTTCGATTTATAGGTGTCGAAGCGATATTGCGCGCTCATCCATCCGAACAGCGCCTTGCCCGGCTGCTGGCCTTCGAGGCGGTAGCGGCCTTCGGGCAGGATCTGCCCGAGCTTGGCGAGACACCATGCCGACAGGCTGTCGGCTTTGGCGACCGTGGTGACGACCGCCCATTTTTCGGGATCGTCGCCGGGCAGGATCGCATGGACGAACGCATCGGGTTTGAAACCGACCGCGGCAAGATGCGCGCGTTCGCGGGCGCTGCGGCCCTTCAACCATTCGTCATAGCCCTTCTTGTCGACGAGGTGGATCGGGCGCGCGTCCTGCCCCTTGTCGGGCTGGATCAGGTCGGAATAGTCGGTCATGCACGCGGTGCTAGGCTGCTCGGGATATTTTGTCGATTCCCGGCGTTATGTCTGCATGACGACCGAAACGCTTTGGCGAAACGCCACTTCAATCCTTGCCGGCGCGCTGCTGCTGGCGGGGTGTTCCGACGACAAGCCGACAAAGGCGGAAAAAGTGGCCGCCGCTTCGGTGCCCGGCGCGCCGCCCGGGGCCGCCGCCGATGAAGCCGCAAAGGGCGCTCCCGCGTCGAACGTCACCGAAAGCAACGACCTGATCGAATTCGTCTATGCCTATCCTAAAGAAGCCGCGCGAATCCCCGAACTCGCCAAGGCGCTCGACAGCGACCGTGCGGCGAAGCGCGAGGCGATGGTCGCGGCCGCGCAGCGCGACAAGGCGGCGGCGGAAAAGGGCGGATTCCCCTATCACGCGCACAGCTATCGGCAGACTTGGCAACGCGTGACCAGCACACCGCGATTCCTCAGCCTCTCGGCCGAGGTCGAGACCTATACCGGCGGCGCGCACGGCATGCAGACCTTCGACACGCTGATCTGGGACCGCAACCGGCGCAAGCAGTTGAAGCCGCTCGACCTGTTCCAGAGCGGCGAAGCCTTTGACGCTGCCATCCGCGATTCCTTCTGCGCCGGCATAAAGCGCGCGAAAGCCGCGAAGGGGATCACGGCCGACGAGGCGCCCGACAGTCCGTTCGGTAAGTGCCCGCGCGCATCGGCGCAGACGGTGTGGCTCGGCTCGACAGACGGGCGCTATCTCGACCGGATGACGATCGCGATCGCACCCTATGAGGTCGGCCCCTATGCCGAGGGAAGCTACAAGATCAACGTCCCGGTCACCGGTGCGCTCGTCAAAGCCGTGAAGGATGAATTCGCGCGCGACTTCCTCCCCATCAACTGAACCGAAGGACAAGGCCATGGCGAAACAGCCCAAAGCCGGCAAGGTTGGCGAAAGCGCAAAGGAAAAGAAGGGCAAGCGTAGCGCCGCGACGAAACTACGCCGCGCGGTCGGGTCGGGTAAGACCATCGCCAAGCCGCCATCCGACCGCGAAGCCGATCTCGACCGTCCGCCCAAGTGGGAACCGTGCTATCCGGGATCGGGGCGGCTCGACGGCAAGGTCGCGATCGTCACCGGGGGCGACAGCGGGATCGGCCGCGCGGTCTGCGCGCTGTTCGCGCGCGAGGGCGCCGACATCGCGATCGTCTATCTCGACAACAAGGCGGACGCCGACGACACGGCGGCGATCGTCGAAGCCGAGGGACGGCGAGCGATCGCGATCAAGGCCGATGTCGGCAAGGCGAAGGCAGGCGAAAAGATCGTCGCGCAGACGGTCGACAAGCTCGGCCGCCTCGACATCCTCGTCAATAATGCCGGCGAACAGCATCCGGCGGCGGATATCCGCGACATCAGCGAGGACCAGCTTCAGCGCACCTTCGCCACCAACATCTTCGGCATGTTCTATCTGGTGCAGGCGGCGTTGCCGCACCTGAAGAAAGGCGCGGCGATCGTCAATTGCACCAGCGTCACCATGTATCAAGGATCGAAGGGTCTGCTCGACTATAGCGCCACCAAGGGGGCGATCACCGCCTTCACCCGCTCGCTCAGCGAAAATCTGGTCGACAAGGGCATTCGCGTGAACGGCGTTGCGCCGGGGCCGATCTGGACCCCATTGAACCCGCGCGGCGGCGCGCCCGCCGAGAAGGTCGCAACTTTCGGCGAAAGCACGCCGATGAAACGCCCGGGCGAACCTAATGAGGTTGCGCCCTGCTTCCTGTTCCTCGCTTGCGACGACAGCAGCTATATGTCGGGTCAGGTGCTGCATCCCAACGGCGGCACAATCGTTAATGGCTAGCGGGGCGGGCAAGGAGAATTGCCATGCCAGCCAAATCGAAAGCCCAGCAGAAAGCCGCCGGTGCCGCGCTCAGCGCCAAGCGCGGCGATACGCCCAAGTCGAAACTCAAGGGCGCATCGAAAGAGATGGCCGAAAGCATGACCGAAAAGCAGCTCGAGGATTTCGCCAAGGGCTCGACCAAAGGCAAGCCTGAACACGCGGATTGACAGATAAAGAAGGTAAGTCGTTTCACGTCGCCCCCGCGAAGGCGGGGGCCGCTGGAGAGGTAACGCAAAGCCGACGGCCGCCCCCGCCTTCGCGGGGGCGACGATCTCTGACCCTACTCCGCGGCTTCCAGCTCCGCCGGTGCCGCCGCAACCTTGGCCTTCGCGTTGGAGAAGGTCAGCACCCCGTCGGCAATCGCGCCGGTGCGCATGTCGATCCGGTCCTGGACATAATTCTGGCTGAGCCGCCAGGGCAGCGCGACCGTGCTCTTCGGCATGATGTGCAGCGACCGCTGGATATAGCCCGACGAGAAGTCGAAGACATTTTCCTCTTCGAGGCTCGACGGGTCGGCGAGCGCCGGGGTCGCCACCGTCGTTCCGGTATGGCGCATATGGTTGAGCACGCGGCAGACATATTCCGACACGATGTCGGCGCGCAGCGTCCAGCTCGCGTTGAGATAACCGAACACCGCCGAGAAGTTCGGCACGTTCGAGAACATGCACGCCTTGTAATAGAAATGATCGTGCCAATCGACCGGCGCGCCATCGACGCGCACCGGAATCTTGCCCGCGACCGCGAGCTTCAGGCCAGTGGCAGTGACGATGACGTCGGCGTGAAGGTGCTTGCCCGATTTCAGCTGGATGCCGGTCGCGTCGAATTTCTCAATATGATCGGTCACGACCGACGCCTTGTCGGCCTTCATCGCTTCGAAGAAATCGGCGTCGGGGACGAGGCAGAGCCGCTGGTCCCACGGGTTATAGGGCGGGGTAAAGGCTTCGGCGTCGTAGCGGTCGCCAAGGCTTTCCTGCAGCTTCTTGGTCAGGAACTCCTTGACCTTCTCGGGCTTCTCACGCGCGCGTCGGAAGGCGATATCCTGCAGCCGGACATTCTTGAAACGCGTGATCTTGTATGCGAGCGTCTCGGGCAGGAACTTGCGAAGGAAGTTGGCGAAGCCATCCTTAGCGGGCCGGATAAAATACCAGGTCGGCGTGCGCTGGAGCATCGTGACGTGCGCGGCGTCCTTCAGCGACGGGACGATGGTCACCGCGGTCGCGCCCGATCCGATCACGACGACTTTCTTGCCTTTGTAATCGAGATCCTTCGGCCAGAATTGCGGGTGGATGATCTGCCCCTGGAAATCCTCGCGGCCCGCGAACTGCGCGTCGAACGGCTCGTCATAATCATAATAGCCCGAGCCGAGGTAAAGCCAGCGCGCGGTCGTGGTCGACTGCGCGCCCTTGCTGTCCTCCATCGTCACGGTCCAGCGCGCGGCGTTGCTGTCCCAGTCGGCGCCGACGACCTTGCTGTCGAAGCGGATACGCTCGCGGATATGGCGTTCGTCGACGATGCGATTAAGATATTCGAGGATCGAGGGACCATCGGCGATCGATTTTTCATGCTTCCACGGTTCGAAGACAAAGCCGAGCGTGTGCATGTCGCTGTCCGAACGGATGCCGGGGTAACGGAACAAATCCCAGGTGCCACCAAGCTGTTCGCGGCGCTCGACGAGGGTAAAGCTGCGGTCGGGAGAGTTCATCTGCAAATGCACGGCCATGCCGATGCCCGAAATCCCCGCGCCGACGATCAGCACATCCTGATCGACCGGTGCAGCTTTCGCGTCCGCGGGGCGTTCCGTCGTCGCCGTGCCTGCCATCATCCTGTCTCCCGACTATGTTTGATGGGTAGATTACGCACCGCGTTTCATTTTGCAATCGAATTGACGTTTACGGAAAGTGCGGCGGCGTCCTTGTCGCTGTCACATTATTGTCATAGGGGCGTAACCTCTTTGTCACCCATGGCCATGCGCGCCCGAAACCGCCGGAAAGGATGAAAGCCTCATGCGTCAGATCGCTGTCCTTCCGTATCGATTCGGCGGACCCGCGCAGGATGGGCCGACCGAAATCCTGCTGATCACGTCGCGCGAAACGAAGCGCTGGGTGGTGCCAAAAGGCAATCCGCTGACCGGCATCACGCGTCACGCCGCCGCGGCGATCGAGGCCGAGGAAGAGGCGGGGGTGATCGGCGCGGTCTGTCCGACGCCGATCGGCAGCTATGAATACAGGAAGCGCCGGGCCAATGGCGCGTCGATCATGTATAATGTCGAAGTCTTCCCGCTCGCCGTGACGAACGAACTCGCCGACTGGAAGGAAATGGACGAACGCGACCGCAAATGGTTCTCGTTCCGCGACGCCGCATCGGCGGTGGAGGAGCCCGATTTGCAGGCGCTGATCCGCTCGTTCGGCGATGGCGGTTTTCGCGCCGTCGCCCAGCCGCGCGGCGTCGTCCACAATGTAGCAGACAAGACAGGGGTTAGCTGGATGTTCGCATGGTTTCAGCGTTTGCTGCCGCGACAGGGAAATTTCTTCGAATTGTTCGAAAGCCACGCCGCGACGCTCGTCGCCGGCGCCAATGCGCTGTCGCGCATGCTGCAGGGCGGCGAGGGCATGGCCGACCATGTGCAGGAAATCATCGAGCGCGAGCATGACGCCGACGCAATCACCCGCGAAGTGCTGCAGACCGTCCGCCGCACCTTCCTGACCCCGTTCGACCGCAGCGCGATCACCGACCTGATCGCCTCGATGGACGACGCGATCGACGAGATGCAGAAGACCGCGGGCGCGGTCGACCTGTACGACGTTACCGAATTCGAACCCGAGATGCGCGACATTGGCGGCATCATCGTTGACGCCGCGCGCCTGACCGCTGAGGCGCTGCCCCTGCTGCGCAACATTTCCGCAAATGCGGTGCGCCTTCACGAACTCACCGAACGGCTGGTGCGCATGGAGGGCCATGCCGACGAAATCCATGCCGCGGGGCTCAAGCGCCTGTTCAAAGAGCATGGGCAGTCGAATAGCGTCCGTTTCCTGATCGGGCGCGAACTCTACCGCCATCTCGAACGCGTCACCGACAGTTTCGAGGATGTTGCGAACGAGATCGACGGTCTGGTCATCGACCACGCATAAGCGAGGGCGCGAACCATGCACGAACTCGCTTTCCCGCTCCTCGTCGGCCTCGTCATCCTCGCGCTGGCGTTCGACTTCCTGAACGGCCTGCACGACGCCGCGAACAGCATCGCGACCGTCGTCGCGACGCGGCTGCTGCGGCCGGTCCAGGCGGTGCTGTTCGCCGCCTTCTTCAACTTTGCCGCTTACTTTCTGTCGGTCATCTTTCCCGAACTGCACAAGGTTGCGGAGACGATCGGCAAGGGGATCATCGACAAGGATCTGGTGACCCCCGCGGTCGTGTTCGGCGCGCTGGTCGGTGCGATGTTCTGGAACGTCGTCACCTGGCTGAAGGGCATTCCGTCGTCGTCGAGCCACGCGCTCGTCGGCGGGATCGTCGGCGCCGGCGTCGCGCATGCCGGGTTCGAGGGGATCGAATGGACCGGGCTCAACAAGACCGTCATCGCGATCTTCCTGTCGCCGCTGCTCGGCATGATGCTCGCGATGCTGGTGATGCTGGTCAGCAGCTGGGCGCTCCGCCGGTCGACCGCCAGTTTCGCGGAGAAGACCTTCCGCCGTCTCCATCTCCTCTCCTCCGCCGCTTATTCGATCAGCCACGGGCTCAACGACGCGCAAAAGACGATGGGGATCATCACGGTGCTCCTCTATTCGACCGGCTATCTCGGCGGCGAATTCCATATCCCGCACTGGGTCGCGTTCAGCTGCTATGTCGCGATTGCGCTCGGCACCTTGTCGGGCGGGTGGAAAATCATCGAGACGATGGGCGGCCGCATCACCAAGCTGTCGCACCATCAGGGCTTTGCCGCGTCGACCGGCGGATCGATCATGGTGTTCACCGCCAGCCTGCTCGGCATCCCGGTGTCGACCACGCACACGATCACCGGCAGCATCATCGGCGCTGGCGTCGCGCGCCGGGCGAGCGCGGTGCGCTGGGGAGTCGCGGGCAATGTCGTCGCGGCGTGGTTCATTACCATTCCGGCAAGCGCGGGGGTCGCGGCGGTCTTCTATGCGATCACCCGCCTGTTCTAAGCGGAGCGGGGTTGCGTTCGAATGAGAACGTAATAAGAACGCTCTCTCGGTGATAAAGGGGAGCGCGCACGATGGCCGGTGATTTCGATTTCCAGATCGGCAGCTGGCAGGTGAAGCACCGCCGGCTGAAACAGCGGCTTGCCGGTTGCGACGAATGGGAAGAATTCGACGGAACCTCCGACATGCGCCCGATCCTGGGCGGCGACGGCAATGTCGAGGACAATGTCCTCCATATCCCCGGCGGAACCTATCGCGCGATCGCGCTGCGATCCTATGACCCGGCGCAAGGCAGCTGGGCGATCTGGTGGCTCGATGCGCGCAGCCCGCATGCGCTCGACGTCCCGGTTATCGGGCGGTTCGAGGATGGCGTCGGCCACTTCTATGCCGACGACATGCTCGGCGAGCGGCCGATCCGGTTGCGCTTCATCTGGAGCGGCACCGACACCGCGACGCCGCGCTGGGAGCAGGCGATGTCGGCCGACGGCGGCGAAAGCTGGGAAGTGAACTGGACGATGGATTTTACCCGCCGCTGACCGGTCACCGCGCCGGGCGGTAATCGACGCTGGCCCCGCCGACCATCCGCAGCGGCAGGTAGAGGCCGTTGCCATAAGCCTTGATCTCGCCGGTTTCGAAGCGGTCGACGCGGGTACGGATGACAAAGGCGCCCTCGCGCCGCTCGTCGACCGCGCGCCTGATCTTGCCCTGCAGCTTGCCAAGATCGTTCGTGAAATTCTGCGTCAGCGCGTCGGCGATCAATGGCGCGAAACCCTCGCTGCGGCCGAGGAGGATGAGGAGATCGCCGCCGACGCCGTCGGTGTCGCCATTGATGACGAGGTCGGTGAAATGAACCTCGGCCGATCCGGGCCTGTTGGCCGGGATCGCGGTCATCCAGATGCGTCCGCGCGTCGGCTCGCCCGATCGCATCTCCAGCTTCGCCTCCACGTCGACCCCCACCGCGATCCGGCCGCCCTCCGCGCCGTAGATCGTCGACTTGCCGAATTTGACTATCATCGAGCCGAGTTTCGGCAGCACGAAAGGCCGCTTCGACCGCTTGGCGAGCGCGCGGTCGACGACGGGCTGGAGCTGCGCATAGTCGGCGATCACCGGCACGCGCACGTCGAGATGCGGTTTGGGGATTTCGCGGACCAGCCGTGGCAGCGGGGTGGGTGCGGGGTCGGTGGGCCGTCCCGAGACGAAGGTTTCGGTGATCGCCTCGAGCCCGAGATTGAGGTTCAAGCGCTGCCCATCGATCCGGTAGCCGCCATAGAGGATGCGCTGCGGTGTCACGCGCATCCACACTGGCGGATTCTCGCGGTTGAGTTCGAGCGATGTGAAGCTCTGCCGCCACACGTCGGCTGCCTGTTTGCGGATGTCGATCTTGGCGATCTCGCGGTTCACCTCGCGCTCGACCTCCGCCACGACGGGTTTCAGCTTCGCGTCTGCCTGATCGGTAAAGGTGATCCGGCGCCCGAGGAAATCGATCCCCGGCGCCTTGGTCCAGCCATAGCTGATGCGCGCCTTGCCCTGCGTGCGCCAGTCGGGGGTGAGTTCGATGCGGATCCGCGCATGCGCCATCGCCGCGCCCGTCGCGGTCTCGCCCTTCAGCACCCCGCCGACGTCGCGCGCGGCGATAGTCGCGTGGAGCGGGACATCGACGACGATCTCGCTCCCTTCGCCGCGCAGCCGCAGCGGCCCGCGCGTCACCTGACCGACGATCGTGCAGGCGATCGGCGGTGTCACCTTGACCTTCTTGCCGAACAGCTTGACCCGCTGCGGCTGGACGCAGGCGCGCTCGCGCTGGTTGATCGTCCACAGCGTCTTCGGCACCGCGCGTTCGAGCGCCTGTTTGAGCGAGGCGGTGCTGGCATTAATCGGCACCGCGATCAGCGATTTCTGTGTTGGGGAGGGGGCTTTGTCGGTCGCGCGCGGCGGCGCTTCGACTTTGGCCTGACGGTCGCAACCGGCGAGCGCGGCGGACAGTAATAATGCGGCGGTCGCCAGTTGGATCATTCGCATGCCGTGCCCCTGCTGCGGTCTCTCCGGTTTATAACATTGGCGGAAGGATGCCGTTCCAGACAGAAAAGGCTAGCGCGAAAAAGAGACGAAGCCTTCGGCCCTCATTTTCACGCTTGACCCTGTAGCTGCTACAGGCCGTATGGGGTCATCCGGGCGGCCGGTTCCGGGTGCGGAACGGGCTCCAACCATTCGAATCCCGGAGCTGTTTGCATGTCATTGCCCCTGTCCCTTCGTTCATCGCTGCTCGCGGCGGGGCTCACCGCGCTTGCGTCCTTTGCCGCGGTCGAGGCCCGGGCACAGGATCCCGCCCAGCCCGAAGGCATGGAAGAGGAGGCAGAGGAAGAGGAGGAGATTCTGGTCCAGGCGACGCGTTCGCGGCGCCGCGTGGAGGACGAAGCGATCCGCGTCGAAGTAATCGGACGCGAGGAAATCGAAGAGAAGATGCTGATGACCCCCGGCAATATATCGATGCTGGTGGCCGAAACGCCCGGGGTACGCGTGCAGCTGGTGTCGCCCGGGCTCGGCGCCTCGAAAGTGCGGATGCAAGGGATGTCGGGCCGCTATACGCAGCTGCTCAGCGACGGCCTTCCCATTTACAGCGGATCGTCGATCGGACTGCTCCAGATCCCGCCGACCGATCTGGGGCAGGTCGAAGTGATCAAGGGTGCCGCCTCGGCGCTCTATGGACCCGCGGCGCTTGCCGGCGTGATCAACCTCGTCTCGCGCCGCCCCAAGGCCGCGCCCGAGGCGGAAGTGCTGCTCAATGCGACGACACGCGACGGCCAGGATGTCACCGCCTATGCCGCAGCCCCGCTCGGGGGCAATTGGAGTGCGTCGGTGACCGGCGGTTTCCACCGTCAGACGCGCAAGGATCTCGACGACGACGGCTGGGCTGACATGGCGCAATATGAGCGCTGGACGGTGCGGCCGCGCCTGTTCTGGGACCGCGGCGACGGCGCCAATGCGCTGATCACACTTGGCGCGATGGATGAAAAACGGCGCGGCGGGACGGTGCCTGGTCGCACCGTTCCCGACGTCACCGAATTCCCGCTCAACCAGAACAGCCGCCGGATCGACGGTGGCATCGTCGCCGAACTGCCCGTCGAAGGCGTCGGCACCGCGCAGTTCCGCGCATCGGGCACCTCGCAGCGGCACGAGCATCTTTATGGGCCAAGCCGCGAGGATGATCGGCACGACACAATTTTCGCCGAACTTTCGCTCGGCGGACGCGGCGGCGATACGACGTGGATTGCGGGCGCCGCGGTGCAGGCGGACCGTTATCGTAACCGAGCGTTCGAAAGCTTCGACTATCGCTACACCGTACCCGCGCTGTTCGTGCAGGCCGAGGAGAAGATCGGCGATCTGCTGGTGCTGGCGGGCAGTGCGCGGCTCGACGATCATAGCGATTTCGGGACCCGCTTGAGCCCGCGGCTATCGCTGCTGTTTCGTCCCGACCGCTGGACCGTGCGGGCGTCAGTTGGTCGCGGCTTTTATGCGCCGACGCCGTTCGTCGACGCGATCGACGAAGCGGGCTTGTCGCGACTCGAACCGCTCGGGCTGAAGGCCGAGGTTGCCGATACGGCGTCGCTGGACATCGGCTATGCGAACGGGCCGTTCGATGCCAACCTGACCTTGTTCGGATCGGACATCGACCATGGGCTTCAACTTCGCGATATTGCGCCCGATCGTGTCCGCCTGATCAATGCGGCCGGTGTCACGCGCACGCGCGGGGCCGAAATGACCGCGCGCTACCGCTGGAACGACATCACGCTGCGCGGCAGCTATGTCTTTGTCGATGCGCGCGAGCCCGAGCCGTCGGGTACCGGACGGCGGAGGGTTCCGCAGACGCCGAAACATAGTGCGGGTCTGGTCGCGATGTGGGAGCAGCACGGCAGGGGGCGCATCGGGCTCGAAGCCTATTATACGGGTCGGCAGACGCTCGACGACAATCCCTATCGCACGCGCAGCAAACGCTATGTCGAATTGGGCGCGCTCGCCGAGATGACGCTCGGCAAGGTCAGCCTGTTCGTCAATCTGGAGAATATCCTGAACGTGCGGCAGACGCGTACCGACCCGATCCTGCTCCCCGCGCGCGCGCGCGACGGGCGCTGGACGGTCGACGCATGGGCGCCGACCGACGGGTTCGTGGCGAATGCGGGGGTGCGCTTTCGCTTTGGGGAGTGATCAGCCGACCACGGCCCCGAACAGGTCATGCTCGTCGGCGTCCTCGATTTCGACGTCGACGATATCGCCGGGCTTGAGGCTTGCGGCGACGTCGCGCAGGTACACATGGCCGTCGATCTCGGGCGCGTCGGCCTGTGAGCGTCCCGTGGCGCCGATGCTGCCGTCTTCGTCTGCCTCACCGACTTCGTCGATGATCACCGGCAGCGTACGACCGATCTTGGCTTCGAGTTTCGCGGCGCTGATGGCGGCGGTCTTGTCCATGATGCGCTGGTAGCGCTCTTCCTTGATCTCTTCGGGGACCTGATCGCCCAGCGCATTCGCCTGCGCGCCCGCGACGGGTTCGAAGCGGAAGGCGCCGACGCGGTCGAGCTGCGCTTCGTCGAGCCAGTCGAGAAGATACTGGAAATCGGCCTCGGTCTCGCCGGGGAAGCCGACGACGAAGCTCGAACGGATCGAAATGTCGGGGGCGATCGCACGCCAGCTCTTCAGCCGTTCGAGCACCTTCGCTTCGTTCGCGGGGCGCTTCATGCGCTTGAGGACGCTCGGGCTCGCATGCTGGAAGGGGATGTCGAGATAGGGCGTCAGCAGCCCTTCGGCCATCAGCGGGATGACCGCATCGACGTGCGGATAGGGGTAGACGTAGTGGAGGCGCACCCACGGGGCGCGGCCTTCGCTGGTCTGGAGTTGCCCGAGTTCGCGCGCGAGGTCGGTCATGTGCGCGCGCACCTCGCGGCCGTGCCATTGGCGCGGGTCGTGGCGGATGTCGACGCCATAGGCCGACGTGTCCTGGCTGATCACCAGCAGTTCCTTCGTCCCCGCGGCGACGAGCTTTTCGGCCTCGCGCAGCACCGCGTCGATGCGGCGGCTGACGAGTTTGCCGCGCAGGTCGGGAATGATGCAGAAGGAGCAGCTGTGGTTGCAGCCTTCGCTGATCTTCAGATAGCTGTAATGGCGCGGGGTGAGCTTCAGCCCGCCCTCGGGGACGAGGTCGATGAAGGGGCCCTGCGTCGGCGGTGCGGCGTCGTGGACGGCGTCGACGACCTGCTCATATTGATGCGCGCCGGTGACCGCGAGCACGTTCGGGAAGCGCGCGCGGATGACCTCGGCCTCGTTGCCCATACAGCCGGTGACGATGACGCGGCCATTCTCTGCCATCGCTTCGCCGATCGCCTCGAGGCTTTCTTCCTTCGCCGAGTCGAGGAAGCCGCAGGTATTGACGAGCACGACGTCGGCGCCCGCATAATCGGGCGACAAGCCGTAGCCATCGGCGCGAAGCTTGGTGAGAATCCGTTCGCTGTCGACCAATGCCTTGGGGCAGCCGAGCGAAACCATGCCGACCTTCGGCTGGGTGGGGAGGGTTTTGACTGTCATGATTGGCGGGGCGCATAGGCGATTTTTTGCGGTTTGTCACCATGGCTATGCTTGGCACGACCCATGCTCTTCTTCGTCACCCCGGACTTGATCCGGGGTCCAGGACCCCGGCGCTGCGATGGATCCCAGATCAAGTCCGGGATGACGAAGGGAAAAAAGCTTCCGTTCAGTTTTCCCCCGCCAACGTATCCGCCACGATCCGCCAAACCTTGGGATTGATGCCGAGGCCGAGATGCGTGCTGTCGACTTTGATGTTCCGCGCGTGGTTGTTGTAGGTGTCGACTGCGATGTCGGGGCCGACGATGCCGTCTCGATCGGAATAGATGACGGTCAGCGGCTGGATCAGGCCCTTGAGATTGCGCGCATGAATCTCGCGCTCGATCGCATCGAAATCGCGCCCGGCGAAGCGCTGCGCGAGCGCGGTATATTTGGGGCCGCCGATGATCGGTGTACCCATAGTGATGATCTCGCGAACAAGGCGCGGATAGGCGCGCGCGGTTTCGCGGGCGATGACGCCGCCGAGGCTCCAGCCGATCAGCGTGAGCGGCGCGCCGTCGGTCTTGACCCACTCGGCGGCTTGGGTGGCGAAACGTTCGACGTCGGCGGCGACGCGGCCCTGGTTGCGGCCCATGCCCCAGTCGCGGACCTGATAGCCGAGGTGGCGGAGATAGGCTTCGAGCGGGCGCATCGACAATTCGCTGGCGCCATAGCCGGGGAGCAGGGCGACGGGGCGGCCATCGCCGCGCGGGGCGCCGATCAACTGATAGCCCGACAGGCCGTAGCGCAGCATATCGAGCGGCAGCGCCAACTCGCCGAGCGTCGCAAGGCGGCTTGGGGGCTTCAATCCCTCGGGAAGCGGGGTGTCGCGGGGCATCGCCTTCTCCCTCCTGTCGCCCTATAGCTCGCCGCATCGGCACGGCATTGCAAGGGTGGTGAAGCATGATTGGCGTATTTGCGGCGATTTCGGCAGCGATTGCGGTCGCAGCGGGCGCATTCGGCGCGCATGGCGCGGCGGGGCCGCAGGAGGCCGAATGGCTGCGTACCGGCGGGCTGTACCAGCTGGTCCATGCGGTTGCGGCGATCGCGATCATGGGCGTCGCGCGCGGGCCCGCGATCATGCTGCTCGTCGGCGCGGCGCTGTTCGCCGTCACCCTCTATGCGATGGCGCTCGGCGGGCCGCGGTGGCTCGGCGCGGTGACGCCGATTGGCGGCACGTTGCTGATTAGCGGCTGGCTCTGGGCCGGCTGGCTTTACTGGCGCGGTTAATCGGCTTCGCAGGTTTCGCAATTGACGACCTCGACGATCATGTCGCCCGCCTGCAGCTTGCCCGCTTCGTCTTCCCAGAAACCATAGGGCTTGCCTTCGCGATAGATGCGCAGGCCGCGCCCGCCGCTCGCGAGCCGGTCGAGGCTGCCGCCGATTTCCTCGGCGCGGACCGGGCGTTCGCGCAGCTGGACCTTGCCGCCGATCGCGGCGAGGTCGGCCATATAGTCGGCGACATGCTCGCCCTGCGCCGATCCGGCGAGGAGCAGACCGGTGAAGCTGACGGGATTGATGACGTTCGTCGCACCCGCCTGCCGCGCGAGCAGTTCATTGTCCTGCGCACGGATCACGACGCTGATCGGCACATTCGGGGCGAGATGACGGACGGTGAGCACGATGAGGATTGAACTGTCGTCGCGCCCCGCCGAAACAAGGACCGTATGTGCTTTCGCGATCTGGACGTCGATCAATGTGTCGTCGTTCGACGCGTCGCCCTGCAGCACGTTGCAGCCGACCGCCTCGGCCGCCTGGATGCGCGGGCCCGACTGGTCGATCACGACGATGCACGCGGGGTCGGTGCCGCGCGCGATGAGTTCGCGGACCGCCTCCGCCCCGCTGGTGCCGTAACCAAGCACGACATAATGATTGGTGAGCTTTGCCTGGATGCGGGCCATACGCCATTTTTCCCATGTGCGTTTGAGGACGAAATTATAGGCGGTGCCAACGAAAATGAAGAGCACCATGATGCGGATCGGGGTGACGATCACCGCTTCGATCAGGCGCGAGCGGTCGGACACCGGCGCGATGTCGCCAAAGCCGGTGGTGGTGACCGAGATCATGGTGAAATACACGACGTCGAGGAAGCTGATCTGGCCGTCGTGGCTGTCCTTCAGCCCCGCGCGGTCGATCCAGTGGACGAGAACGACGATCGCGATCAGGAAAAAGGCGACGCCGAGCCGCGTAATCACATCGGCCCAGATCGGCCAGTTGCTCGCGCGCTTCAGCGGGCGAAAGATGTGCGGCATTTTCAGCTTGTCGGAAGGCCGACGGCTCATCGGGGCGGCAACTGCTTCATCGGATCGACTGGTATGCGATTTTTGCGCAGCTGGAAATGGAGTTGCGACGTCTGGACCTGCCCGGTCGCGCCGGCGCGGCCGATCACGTCGCCCATGCGGACGCTCTGACCGCGCTTGACGTCGATCCGGCCGGCATGACCGTAAGCGCTGACCCAGCCGCTGCCATGGTTGATCAGGATCAGCCCGCCATAGACGCCGACCTGGTCGCCCGCATAGGCGACCACGCCGCCCGCGGCCGCGCGGATCGGGGTGCCGACGGCGGCGGCGATGTTGATCCCGTCGCTGACCTTGCCCGACGCGAGCGGACCGAAGCGTGCAAGGATCGGGCCGTTGAGCGGCCATTCGAAGCGGCCGGCGAAAGTGGCGGGGTCGGCGATCGCGGTGGTTACCGGCTGGCGCGGTGTGGCGCTGCCCACGGTCGGGCGGGCCGTTTCGGCGAGCGCGGGCTGGCTGCCGGTCAGGATGTCATCGATGTTGAGGCGGAAGGCAGCGGCGCGCGCGCCGACATCGACCGGGCTGCGCGGTATGGCGCGTGCGTCATTGGGCAGGCGGAGCCGCTGGCCGACGCGCAAGATATAGGGGTCCGACAGCGCATTGATCGTGATGATCTCGCCCCAGTCTACGCCATAGGCTGCGGCGATGCCGATCCCCGTCTCGCCCGCGCCGACGCGGTGATAGAGGCCGGCGGGGACGCGGAGTTCCTGTCCGAAGTGCAATGTGTATGGCGGCACAAGGTCGTTCTCGATCACGAGCGCCTCCGACCCCGCGCCGGTCTTCTCGCCGATCGTGCGGAGCGTGTCGCCGGGGCGGACCGAATAGAGCCCGGCGTTTACGCGGACGGCGTTGGTCGTGACCGATTTGAGCGTCCAGGTCGGGCGTTCGTAGACGCCCAAGGCTTCGCCGAGCGGGCGGCGCTCAAAGTCTGGCGCCGGAACGGATCGCGATGGCGGCGCGGGTGTCGCCGGAATGCAGCCGGCGAGCGATGCGGCGCAGAGCATGACCGCGATATGATGTCGGAATTCCCCCATGCGCCGCCTTTGCCAAAGCAAAGCGGCGGTGGCTAGACTTCTGTCTCGTTACGACACGGAATTCTGACTTTCGTCATTCCCGCGAAAGCGGGAACCCAGTCCGGCGTTGCTGCTGGGTTCCCGCTTTCGCGGGAATGACGAGGGGTGATGGGTTGAGCCTGTCAGCCCCCGTATGCGCCGCGCAGCGCCGCGAGCGACGCGTCATGCGTCAGGTCAAGTTGGAGCGGGGTGACCGAGATATAATTGTCGTCGATCGCCTCGAGGTCGCTGTCGTGGCCGAGGCTGTGCTCGATGCCATGGAGCCCGAACCAGTAATAGCGATAGCCGCGCGGGTCGGTGCCCTCGACGATCGAGCCGCGGCCGTAATCGTGGAAGCCTTGCCGCGTGACGCGGATGCCCTGCACCTCTTCGGCGGGGATCGCGGGGAAGTTGATGTTGATCAGCGTGCGCGGCGCCATCTCCATGGCGAGCAGCGGGCGCAGCACCTTCGCGCCCCACGCCGCGGCGGCTTCGAACGGCACGCTGTCCCCCATGCCTTCCTTCGCATAAACTTGGCTGAGCGCGATCGACGGGATCCCCGCGAGCGCGCCCTCGATCGCCGCCGAGACGGTGCCCGAATAAGTGACATCGTCGCCGAGGTTGGCGCCGCGGTTGACCCCCGACAGGATCAGGTCGGGCTTTTCGGGCATCAGCTTGCCGATCGCCATCATCACCGAATCGGTCGGCGTGCCGCTGCATGACCAGCGGCGTTCTTCATGCTGGCGGATGCGCACGGGGCGCGACAGAGTGAGCGAGTGGCCGGCGCCCGACTGTTCCTCGGCGGGGGCGCAGACCCAGATGTCGTCCGAAAGCTCGCGCGCGATTGCTTCGAGCACCGCCATGCCGGGGGCGTGATAGCCGTCGTCGTTGGTGAGGAGGATGCGCACGTTTCTGTCTTTCGTTTCTGTTTCGTCATGCCGGGCTTGACCCGGCACCCGCCTTTTCTTCGCCAAGGAAGGCAGGCCCCGGATCAAGTCCGGGGTGACGATGGGGGGTTAGCCGGCGGGCGTGAGCTTGGTGATCCCGCCCATGTACGGCACCAGCGCCGCCGGAATGGTGACACTCCCATCAGCTTGCTGGTAATTTTCGAGGATCGCGACCAGCGTGCGTCCGACCGCAAGGCCCGAGCCGTTCAGCGTATGCACGAACTCGTTGCTCTTCGCGCCCTCGCGGCGGAAGCGCGCATTCATGCGCCGCGCCTGGAAATCGCCGCAGGTCGAACAGCTCGAAATCTCGCGATAGGCGTTCTGGCCGGGGAGCCAGACTTCGAGGTCGTAGGTCTTGCGTGCCGAAAAACCCATGTCGCCGCTGCAGAGCAGCATCTTGCGGTACGGCAGTTCGAGCGCTTCGAGGATCGCCTCGGCGGCGCGGGTCTTGCGTTCGAGTTCGGCGTCGCTGTCTTCGGGGCGGACGATCGAGACGAGCTCGACCTTCCAGAACTGGTGCTGGCGGATATAGCCGCGCGTGTCGCGCCCCGCCGAGCCGGCTTCGGAGCGGAAGCAGGGGGTGAGCGCGGTCATGCGGATCGGCAGATCGGCCTCGGGCAGGATCTCCTCGCGCACCGCGTTGGTCAGGCTCATCTCGGAGGTCGAGATCAGCCAGCGGCCGTCGGTGGTCTGGAACAGATCCTCGCGGAACTTCGGGAGCTGCGTCGTCCCGTACGCGGCCTCGTCGCGCACCATCAGCGGGGTCGCGCATTCGGTATAGCCCGCCTCGACCGTCTGCTTGTCGATCATGAACTGACCCAGCGCGCGTTCGAGCCGCGCCATCTGGCCCTTCAGGAAGGCGAAGCGCGCGCCCGACATTTTTGCCGCGGTCTCGAAATCGAGCCCGAGTGCGGGGGCGAAATCGGCATGTTCCTGCGGCGCGAAGTCGAACGTGCGGGGTGTGCCCCAGCGTGCGATCTCGACATTGCCCTCCTCATCCTCGCCCGCGGGAACGTCGGCGAGCGGGATGTTCGGGATCGCGGCGAGGATGTCCTGGAGCGCCGCAAGCTGTTCGCGCTCGGCGTCTTCCTTGGCGGGGAGCGCGGTCTTGAGGTCGGCGACCTCGGCCTTCAATGCTTCGGCCTTGTCCTTGTCGCCCTGCGCCATCGCCTGGCCGATCAGCTTCGACGCCTCGTTGCGGCGCGCGAGCGAGGCCTGAATTTCCGTCTGCAGCGCGCGCAGCGACGCGTCGGCCGCCACGATCTGGGCGGACAGGGGTTCTAGGCCGCGGCGCGCGAGGCCGGCGTCGAACGCTTCGGGATTTTCCCGGATCAGGCGGATATCATGCATGCGCCGCGCTATGGCGTTGCGGCGCGAGCGGTGCAAGCCTGTCCTTACATGTCCGTCATTCCCGCGAAGGCGGGAATCCCGCTCTTTCCTGCACCGTCGAAAGCGGGATTCCCGCCTTCGCGGGAATGACGACGTTAAATATCTAGCCGCGCTGCTCCACCAGCTCGGCCAGCTGGCCGATTGCCGTGCCCCAGCCTTCGTAGAAGCCCATCTCGTCATGCTTGGCGCTGTCCTCGGGCGTCTTGTGGAGCACGCGCGCCGAATAGAGGGTGCCGCCGTCCTGCGCTTCGAAGGTCAGGATCGCGGTCAGCGCGAGCCAAGGCTCGGCGGGCTGCCAGCCTTCGGTGAGCACGGTGGTAAAGACGAGCTTCTTTTCGGGGATCGCTTCGAGGAAGCAGCCATCGACATGCGGCTGGAAATCGGCCGCGCCGTCCTCGCGCATCCGCGTTACAAACCCGCCGCCCGGACGCAAGTCGAGCGTGACGACCTGGCATTCGATTGGCGCCGGGATCCACCATTTCGCAAGATTCTCCGGGACGCTCCACGCGTTCCATACCGCCGACGGCGGCGCGGCGATCAGGCGGGAGATGGAGAGGGTCGTGTCGTTGGTCATTCTGTTTTCTCCGGGTGTGTTTGCGATTCGACGAAGTCGGCGAGGCGGTCGGTGCGGCCCTGCCAGAGCGCGCGTTGCTGTGAGAGCCAGCCTTCCGCCGCCGCGAGCCGCTCGGCATCGACGCGGCAGGTGCGGACGCGGCCCCGCTTTTCGGTTCGGATCAGTCCCGACACCTCGAGCACCGACAGATGTTTGAGAAAGGCGGGGAGGCCCATTTCGAAGGGTTCGGACAGCTGCTTTACCGGCGCGGCGCCTTTGAGCAGTCGGCTGACGACCGCGCGGCGCGTCGGGTCGGCGAGCGCGTGGAAGAGCGAATCGAGCGCGGCTTGTTGGTTCACCATATGGCGAACTATAGAATGGTTTCCCATGTGGCAAACTGATTTTTGCTGCGCATAAAAAAGGGCCGCCCCGAAGGGCAGCCCTTAGTTTCTGAGGTTCGGGTTAGCCCCCCAAACCGCCAGTGGATTTCTTAAGCCGCGTTGGCGTCACTGTCGTTGCGGTTCGCCGCGCGGCGGCGCGCGACAAGCGCAGCGGCTGCAGCGCCGAACAATAGCATCATCGGCGGCGCAGGAACAGGGGTCGGATCGCCCGAGGAGCTGCTGGTGCCGCCCGAGCTCGACGAAGACGAGCTGCTGCTCGACGAGGAGGAAGACGAGGAGCTGGTGCTGCCGGTCGAACCGAAGCTGCTGCTGCCGCCGGTCGCACCCGAAGAGGTTGCGCCGCTCGACGTGCTGCTGCTCGACGAAGAGGACGAAGACGAGCTCGACGACGAGCTGCTGGAACCGCCCGAGCTGCCATGCGACGAACTGCCGTGCGACGAGCTGCCCCAACCCGAGCTGCCCTTCGACGAACTGCCGCCCGACGAGGACGAACTCGACGACGAGGAGGAGGACGACGAGCTCGACGACGAGCTGCTGCTCGACGAGGAGGTGCTGACGTTGCCCGAAGAGGTCGAAACATTACCCGACGAGGTCGAGGTGCTGACGCTGCCGGTCGAAGTCGAAACGCCGCCCGTCGACGTCGAGACACCGCCGGTCGAGGTCGACACGCCGCCGGTGGAGGTCGAGACGCCACCCGTCGAGGTCGAGACGCCCGACGATGTGCTGGAGGTCGTGCTGAGCCCGCCGGTCGTCGTCGAAGTGACGACGATGCTGCCGCTGCTGCCGCCGCCGCTGCTGCCACCGAAGAAACCGCCAAAGAAGCCGCCGCCGAAACCCCCGCCAAAGCCGCCGCCGATCACGGTCACGCCGCCGCCGCTGCTGCCGCCTTCGAAACCGCCGCCCGGGAAGGGCGCGTAGGGGATGGGGGGCAGCGGGATCGTCTGCGTCACGACCTGCGTCTGCGGGGTCGCGGTGCGGATGATGCGCTTCGTCGTGACGACGCGGCGTACGCGCTTCACCGGCTTGCGCGCCGCATGACGCTTGCGCACGACCTTCTTGCCGACGCACGGCGAACAGGACTGGACCGTCTGCGCGCGCGCCTTGGGAACATCGGCGATCTGCATTGCGCCGCTACCGATGATCGCCCCGCCGCAGGTGCAGGCGCAAAGCTTGGCAAGGGCCATTCGGACAGACATAGGCTTTTCTTTCTTTCCCGTTGCAGGTGCGAAGCGCCATCGACCGGCACCCCCCGTTCACTTTCGCTATAACGCAAAAGGCCAAAGCTTTATGAACACGGCAATTGCGTTAACCGCGTTCACCTGTCCGAGAGCGGGAAATGCCATGCGAAATCAACAAAAAACCCGGTATCTGTCCCAAAACAGAACGGATTATGCAACAATTCTATACAATTGGTTAACCTTCGGACCTAAATCGCGCCGCGCCGCGGCGTTCGGCGCGTTGTCCCGGGGAAGCAGAATCGCCCCCGACGCGATGCGGTTCATCGCCGCTTCACGGGTTGTCGCTATCGGCAGCTAAGGCGCTTGTATCGTTGCCAGCGGCTGGGTATAGGCGCGCCACTCCCCGAGCTGTTTAACGGCCCGTAAGGTGACAGGAAAGGACGCGAGAGCCCCTCATGCCGACCAAGATTGCCGACGTTGGCGCTGACGCGCTTCGCGAAGCCAAATCCAATCTCGATTCGGATTATGTCCCCGGCGACGACGAAGAGTTTATGAACGAGCGGCAGCAGGATTATTTCCGCGGCCTGCTCCTCGCCTGGAAAAAGTCGATCCTGTCCGAATCCGAATCGACGCTGGCGCATCTTCAGGACGGTCCGCTGCGCGAACCCGACCTCGCCGACCGCGCGTCGAGCGAAACCGACTGGGCGATCGAACTCAGGACCCGCGATCGCCAACGCAAGCTCATCGCCAAGATCGATTCGGCGATCCGCCGCATCGACGAAGGCGAATATGGCTATTGCGCGGTGACCGGCGAGCCGATCTCGCTGGCGCGTCTGCAGGCGCGCCCGATCGCGACGATGACGCTGGAGGCGCAGGAGCGCCATGAGCGCAACGAACGGATTTCACGCGAAGATTAGTCGGTGGGCCCCGGTCCCATTTACGATTCCGCAACGACCCGGCCCTAGATTCCGCTCCTCAATCAAAAGAGGAACGGGGCGCAATGGATTCACTAGGACCCAGATCGGTCGACGAGGAGGTCGCGGCGCTGTCGCGCGGTGCCGATCGCGACAGCCTGTTCATGCAGGCCGGCCTGATCCTTCCCGGCAGCCCCGACCCCATCATAGTGCGCGTGCGCAACCTGTCGCCCGGCGGCATGCTGGCGGAGGCGAACCTCAAGGTCGCACAAGGCGCGGCGGTCGAGGTCGACCTGCGCAACGTCGGCCCGGTCGCAGGCCGCGTGATCTGGGTGGGCGAGGGCAAGTTCGGCATCGCGTTCGACCGTCCGGTCGACCCGCAGGCTGTTCGTCGTCAGGTGGTTTCGCAGTCCGATCTGCCGCCGCATCTGCGGCGCACGGGCCTTGAGAAGGGGCCCCTCTACCGCCGGCGCTGATGCGTCCTTCACAGGGTGGCATCAGCGGGGCGATAGCGCTGGCGATCAGGCGATCGTCAGCATTTCCTCCTTGAGTTTCAGTTTCTGCTTCTTGAGCTGCGCGACGACTCCGGTATCGGGGGCGGGACGGCGCTCTTCATTCGCAATTTTCGCATCGAGGTCCGCGTGGCGGGACTTCAGGGTGGAAAGGTGCGACGTGCTCATTGGCATTCTCCTTTTCGACTCGATGGGCAGGGCGAATTAAATCACGAAACCGTCCCGATGTCGTGACGATTCGGCCAAGCGGTCCCCGTTGCGGACCAGTGGTGAACGTGGCAGGGAGGCGATGTGAGCCCCGAGGAAATTACCCAGCGCCTGGAACTGCTTCGCATCGAGCATCGCGACCTCGATGCCGCGATCATCGCGCTCGGCACCGCGGCGGTGCCCGACCAGCTGCAGCTCGCGCGCCTCAAGAAACGCAAGCTGCGCCTGCGCGACGAAATCTCCTGGTGCGAGGATCAGCTGCTTCCCGACATCATCGCGTGACGGCCTGAATCAAAACGGGACGGCTTGCGTCCGTATTTTCATGGTTACTGACGTTGCGGACCCGATAGCCGGGTGGCATCTCCCGCGTCATGGTCGGTGGGCGAACGAACATGATGGCAATCGATGTGCCGGTGCAGCGCGCACAGGTCGAAAATCTCTATGTCGAGGCGATGCTGCTCGCCGATGAGGCGCATGCGGCCTTTGCGGCGCAGCGCGACCTGGGGCGGGCTGGCGGCGACGCAGCGGCGCAGATCGGGCTTGCATGCGAATCGCTAAAGACGACGACGCGGCTGATGCACGTCATCGCTTGGCTGCTCCACCGCCGCGCGATGTTCGCGGGCGACCCGGGGGCGGGGCCGAACGACAGCGCGGCGCGGATCGGTGAGGCGGTCGCGGCCGACTGGGCCATATGCGCGGACTTCGACGTGTCGGTGCGCCGGATTATTTTGGCGAGCGAGCGATTGTTCGAACGGATCGCGATGCTGGAGACCGGCTGGGAAGCGCCCGCCGTGGCGCCGGTGCAGCAAATGCTGGCGCGGTTGGAAGCTCGGCTTTGAACGGGTAGCGGCCGGTCGACGAAACGGCGGTTTTCGACCGATTGCGGACGTCGAGACCCGAGCGAGGCGGTGCTGCATAACGCGGAAAAGTGCCACCATGGGGAAGCTAGCTCGCGTCGGATTGGAGATTTCAATCTCCGATAAGATAATACCGGCCTTTGATGTTATTCAATTCTTCCGGCGTCCAAAGTTGCCCGCAGCCGACCGAGGGAATGGCCGTATTTAGCCCCTTCGTAGCAACCACCTTCCAACTTCCCCCAATTTTTTCGATCCTGGAGATAATTGAATATGCAGCGCACGGCGGCCTGCCCACGTGACTCACCACGAACGCTCTGTTTTTGTAAACTATGGGTCGGCTGATTGTGTGCCGCGGTCGCGTCGAACATTCAGGACCTGCCACTGCGTTTTGAGAAACGTCTCTTAACTTCAACTTGGAGAACGAAACCAAGTCGTCAGATACAGCCCTTGATTTCGGCTTCTTACGCAGACTTTTGAATGTTTCCCGATCGCTCTCGCCCATATCGAGCCTCCTTGCGAGACTGAGATGCCAGTCAGGGATGTCCTCTATGTAACGTTCATCGACGCAAATTGTTCGATCTTTCGGGACGTCCGAACGTGTAGCAATGATGTTCGAAAGATACGCGGACAGGATAGCAGGGTCATCAGCGTTAGGAGCCTGAACCATCATGAGAATAGCCGCCGCGATCATAACCGTCTCCTCACCGCTTTAGTGCTCTCTTGTGTGGCACGAAGCTTAACGTCTGCTTTCCACCTCCTAAGTGGACGTTAGCTATCCAACTAACCCAGCCACTCGATCCACGCGCCGTGCGCGTGCGCGTGGGCAAGCTTCCTCGGCGCCTCGCCGCCCGGCCAGTAACGTACGACCAGTTCGTGATGATGCACCGTCCGGTTCGCCTCGAGCGCCACCCACGCCAGCGGGCGCTCGGCGGTTGCACGCTTGCCGGCGTCCTCCATCGCCGCGGTCACGCGCGCCTGCTGGTCGGCGGGGACATATTGCCAGATGATCGAGTGCATCAGCACGCGCGTCGTCCCTTCAGCTTGCGGCTTCGCGAGTTCGGCCTCGACGAAGTCGGCGGCGTTCGCGTGGATCAGTTGCGGCGGTTCCTCGGTCGCGGCGGCGATCGCCGCCTCCATGCGCGCAAAGCGGATATGGTGCTCGGGCCAGATATAGGCTTTCAGCCGCAGCGCCTGTGCCGGATCGGTGAGGTCGACGGGCGCGACGTCGCAACCTTTGAGGCGCGCGATCTCGATCGCGTGCTGCGGCGGATGGTCGCCGCGCCATTCGGGGGTAAACGTCATCGCGCCGGGTTGCGGCCCGACATGCACGCCGCCGAGGTCATAGTGATAGCGGTCGATCATCAGATTGATCCCGCCGCTCGACCCGATTTCGAGGCAGTCGAAGCGCGGCGGCAGGCCCTTGTCGGCGAGCCACAGCAACGCGGCGATGAAGTTCGACGAGCGCCCCGCCTCATTCGTCTGCGGCGGGCCGTCGAGCCAGGGAAGCAGCGCTGCCTCGTGCCGCGCGACAACTCCGGCGATGATCGCATTGTCGTTGATGTCCTCCGAATCGGCATAGATCGGCGCGAGTTCGTGCGCGGTTCCCGACAGGTGCAGCGCATGGATGCCCCCCGCCGCGCGTAGCGGGAGCGCGTCGGCGAGCGGGGGCCCCTGCCATCCGGCGATGCGGCGCGCGAATTCGCTCGCCGGCTTGCCGAGCAACGCGCCGAGCGCGGCGACGACGCGGGCGGTGACGCGCGCATCGTTGGCGCGGCAATAAGCGACCTGGTTGGCGAAAGCGGTGCGGACGGCCTTCGGGCCGGTTTCGGCCATGTCGATGAACTCGTAGCGCTCGCTCATTGCCCTTTTTCCCTTCGCCGCTTATGGGCGCGCAAGCTTATGCCCGAACCGATCATCTTTGCCATCCCGAAGGGGCGTATCCTCGACGAGGCGCTGCCCCTGCTTGCGCGCGTCGGGATAGAGCCGTCGGACGAGTTTTTCGACAAGAAAAGCAGGGCGTTAGTTTTTGGGACAAATCAGCCGCACATCTCGCTGATCCGCGTGCGCGCGTTCGATGTCGCGACCTTCGTCGCGCATGGCGCGGCGCAGCTCGGTATCGTCGGATCGGACGTCGTCGACGAGTTCGATTATAGCGAACTTTACGCCCCCGTTGACCTCGGTATCGGCCATTGCCGCCTCTCGCTCGCGGGGCCGGCGGGCAGCGCCCCGCCGGGACTGGGCGAGAGCCACATCCGCGTCGCGACCAAATATCCCGGGACGACGCGCCGCTGGTTCGAGGCGCAGGGCATCCAGGCCGAATGCATCAAGCTCAACGGCGCGATGGAAATCGCGCCGAAGCTCGGGCTTGCCTCGCACATCGTCGATCTGGTTTCGACCGGCCGCACGCTGGTCGAAAATGCGCTCGCCGAACAGACGGTCATCAGCGAAGTGTCCGCGCGGCTGATCGTCAATCGCGCGGCGTTCAAGCTGCGCTCGGCCGAGGTGCCGGCGCTCGTCGAACGCTTCCGTCAGGCAGTGGGGCAGGGCGATGCGGCGGCTTGACGCTTCCGAACCCGGCTTCGCAGCCGAGTTCGACGCGCTGGTCAATGATCGGCGCGAAAGCGATTCCGATGTCTCCGCCGACGTCGCCGCGATCATCGCGCGGGTGAAGGCCGAGGGCGACGCCGCGCTCGCCGATTATACCGCGAAGTTCGACCGCTTCGATCTCGATGCGAGCGGCTGGAGCATCTCCAAGGAAGAATGCGCCGCGGCTTATGAGGCGCTGGCGCCCGATCTCCGCGATGCGCTCAATCTCGCCGCCGACCGCATCCGCGCCTATCATGCTGCGCAGCTTCCCGAAGATCGCGATTATCGCGACAGCACTGGCGCGCGGCTCGGCGCACGCTGGAATGCGGTTGATGCGGCGGGGGTCTATGTTCCGGGCGGCCGCGCTGCCTATCCCTCGTCGGTGCTGATGAACATCTTGCCCGCCAAGGTTGCTGGCGTTGAGCGCATCGTGATGATGACTCCGACGCCGGGCGGCGAAACCAACCCGGTGGTGATGGCCGCGGCGCATATCGGCGGGGTCGATGAAATCTGGCGCATCGGCGGTGCGCAGGCGGTGGCCGCGCTCGCTTATGGCACCGACCGGATTGCGCCGGTCGACGTCGTCACCGGTCCCGGCAACGCTTGGGTCGCCGAGGCAAAGCGCCAGCTTTACGGTGTCGTCGGCATCGATATGGTCGCGGGGCCGAGCGAGATCGTCGTTGTCGCCGACAATCGGAACGCGCCGCATGTCATCGCCGCCGACCTGCTCAGCCAGGCCGAGCATGATCCGACGAGCCAGTCGATCCTGTTCACCGACGATGGCGAATTTGCCGATGCAGTGGCTGCGGCGGTAGAGCATCAGATTCCTAATCTGACGACCGCAACGACGATGCGCGAAAGCTGGGACGCCAACGGCGCGATCATCGTCGTGCCTGCGCTTGCCGACGCCATCCCGCTCTGCGACCGGCTCGCCCCCGAGCATCTCGAACTCGCGGTCGACGCCGCCGAGGCCGACGCGCTCTTTGCCAAGGTGCGCCATGCCGGCTCGGTCTTCCTCGGCCGCCAGACCCCCGAAGCGATCGGCGATTATGTCGCGGGCCCCAACCATGTGCTGCCGACTGGCCGCCGCGCGCGCTTTTCGAGCGGGCTGTCGGTCAGCGATTTCATGAAGCGCACCAGCTTCCTCGCGCTCGACGAAACGAGCCTTGCCGCGATCGGTCCGGCCGCGGTCGCGCTCGCGGGGGCCGAGGGGCTTCCCGCCCACGCGCTTTCGGTCAGCCAGCGTCTCAGCTAAGAAAAGAGTCATGAACAAACGTTCCCAGTCCCGCTCCGCCGCCCGTCTCGCCGCCGTCCAGGCGCTCTATCAGCACGAGATGGAGGGCACCCCCGTGCCCAAGCTGATCCACGAATTCCATCAGCACCGCATCGGCGCGACGATCGAGGACGAGGAATATGCCGAGGCCGACACCGCCTTCTTCGACGATATCGTCAAGGGCACGCTCGCGCGCATCGAAGAGATCGACGTGGCGATCGTCGGGCGGCTTGCGAGCGGCTGGTCGATGGAACGGCTCGACCGCACGATGAAGGCGATCCTGCGCGCCGGTTCCTATGAGCTGATGGCGCGCGGCGATGTGCCCGTCGGCGCGGTGGTCAGCGAATATGTCGATGTCGCGAAGGCATTCTTCGATGCGCGCGAGGCGGGCTTTGCGAATGGCCTGCTCGATGCGATCGGCAAGGATGTGCGGGCCAAGTGATGAAAGATCCTCCCTGTGGCGAAGCCATGGGGAGGGGGACCATCCGAAGGATGGTGGAGGGGTAGCGACCTCGCGCGAATACCCCTCCGTCAGCGCTTCGCGCTGCCACCTCCCCTTCGCTTCGCGATGGGGAGGATCGGTATCTTTTATACCGTAGCGGTATCCTCTAGGCTTTCCGTATGAGCGAAGCCGATTTCATCGCCCGCCTGCGTGCCATCGCGACCGATCCCGCGGCGCGCGGGCTGGCCGACGACGCCGCGGTGCTCGGCGATCTTGTCCTCACGCACGACATGATCGTCGAGGGCGTCCATTTCCTTCCCGACGAGCGGCCGCAGGATGTCGCGTGGAAACTCGTTGCGGTGAATCTTTCCGATCTGGCGGCAAAAGGCGCGGTGCCGCTCGGCGTGCTCGTCGGGTACAGTCTGACCGGCGACGAGCTTTGGGACGCGGCCTTCGTCCGCGGTCTGGGCGAGGTACTGCGCCGGTACGAGGTGCCGTTGCTCGGCGGTGATACGGTGGGCATTCCCGCCGGCGCGCCGCGGACATTCGGGCTCACCGCGATCGGCAAGGCGCCTGCGACCGGCGCGCCCGCGCGGAGCGGAGCCAAGCCCGGTGATCAGGTCTGGGTTACCGGGACGATCGGCAATGCCGGGCTCGGCCTCGCGATGCGGCTCGGGCAGGTGGAACCGAACGAGACCTGCCTCGCCGATTATGGCCGTCCGCATCCGCAGCTGGCTTTCGGGCAAGCCGTCGCGCCGCACGTCCACGCGATGATGGACGTGTCCGACGGCCTGCTGATCGACGCGCAGCGCATGGCCGAGGCGAGCGGATGCGAACTCGGCATCATGCTCGAGACAATCCCGCTCTCGGCCGCGCTGCTCGCGGTGCGCCCCGACGTGCTCGACACGCGGCTGGCGGCGGCGACCGCGGGCGACGATTATCAGTTACTGTTTGCCGCCGATCCTTCGGCCGCCCCCGCGATCCGCGAGATTGCGGCCGGGCTGAATGTCGCCGTCACCCCCCTTGGCCACGCCGGGGTCGGCGAGGGAATCATGCTGACGCACCGGGCGCAGCGGATCGCACTGCCCGAGCGACTTGGTTTCATGCACTGACCCGAAAACACGGAAAAGCGCGGAATAACCGGGCTTGCCCTTGGCTTTCTTTCTTCCCATAAATCGGCGTCCAAATTTGGGGCGGTCGCATCAGGGGAGAGAGCGAACCGGCATCAATAAGTCGGACGTGCTCGACTGCTATCTTCTGCGTCGCCCTTCTCAATGGGAAGGAATAGTCACGCATGAATCCGGTTTTGATCGCGATAGCGTGCGGCCTGTTGGCCGTGCTCTATGGGTTCATTACCTCGCGGCAGGTGCTCAGCGCCTCCGCCGGTAATGAAAAGATGCAGGAAATCGCCGCCGCCATTCAGGAAGGCGCCAAGGCCTATCTCGGCCGCCAATATCGTACCATCGCCATCGTTGGCGTCGTTGTCGCCATCCTCGTCGGCTATTTTCTCGGCCCGATTTCGGCCACCGGCTTTCTGATCGGGGCCATTCTGTCGGGGGTTGCCGGCTTCGTCGGCATGAATATCTCGGTCAAAGCCAACGTCCGCACCGCGGCCGCGGCGCAGACCGGGCTTCAGGCGGGCCTCACCATGGCGTTCCGCGCCGGCGCGATCACCGGCCTGCTCGTGGCGGGCCTCGCGCTGCTCGCGATCTCGGTCTTCTTCTGGTATCTGATCGGCCCCGGCGGATACACCGTCGGCGGTGACGATCGCACCGTCGTCGACGCGCTCGTCGCGCTCGCTTTCGGCGCCTCGCTGATCTCGATCTTCGCGCGTCTCGGCGGCGGTATCTTCACCAAGGCCGCCGACGTCGGCGCCGACCTCGTCGGCAAGGTCGAGGCCGGAATTCCTGAGGATGATCCGCGCAACCCGGCAGTGATCGCCGACAACGTCGGCGACAATGTCGGCGACTGCGCCGGTATGGCCGCCGACTTGTTCGAAACCTATGTCGTCACCGTTGGCGCCACGATGGTGCTGATGGCGCTGCTCTTGAAGGGGGCGGGCGACCAGCTTCTTCCGCTGATGAGCCTGCCGCTGCTGATGGGCGGCGTCTGCATCATCACCTCGATCATCGGCACTTACTTTGTCCGTCTCGGTGGCGGCAAGAATGTCATGGGCGCGATGTACAAGGGCTTCCTCGTCACCGCGGTCCTCTCGGTCCCGGCGATCTGGTTCTCGACCAGCTATGTCCTGAAAGGCGACATGGATACGGCTATCACGGGTCAGGCGTTCAACGGCTGGGACTTGTTCTATTGCTCGCTGCTCGGCCTGATCATCACCGGGCTGATCATCTGGATCACCGAATATTACACCGGCACCAACTATCGCCCGGTGCGCTCGATCGCCAAGGCTTCGGAAACGGGCCACGGCACGAACGTAATCCAGGGCTTGGCCATCAGCCTTGAATCGACCGCGGCTCCGACGCTGGTGATCTGCGCCGGCATTATCGCCGCGTTCCAGATCGCGGGCATCGTCGGCATCGCCTTTGCGGCAACCGCGATGCTGGCTCTCGCCGGCATGGTCGTCGCGCTCGACGCTTATGGTCCGGTCACCGACAACGCCGGCGGCATTGCCGAAATGGCGGGCCTCGACGATTCGGTTCGTGAAAAGACCGATCTGCTCGACGCCGTGGGTAACACGACCAAGGCGGTGACCAAGGGCTATGCCATCGGTTCGGCGGGTCTCGCGGCGCTGGTGCTGTTCGGGACCTATACGGCCGACATCACCGAATATTCGGCCAAGCTCGGTCTGACCGAGCCGCTGACCTTCTCGCTGTCGTCGCCGTACGTCATCGTCGGTCTGCTGCTCGGCGCGTTGCTGCCTTACCTGTTCGGCGCGTTCGGCATGACCGCGGTGGGCCGCGCGGCGGGTGAGGTCGTCAAGGATGTTCGCGACCAGTTCAAGAACAACCCGGGCATCATGACCTATGAATCGAAGCCCGACTATGCGCGGACGGTCGATCTGGTGACCAAGGCGGCGATCAAGGAAATGATCATTCCATCGCTGTTGCCGGTGCTCGCACCGATCGTCGTGTTCTTCGTGATCCGCGGCGTGGCGGGGCCGGCGGCGGCGCTCGAAGCGCTTGGCGCGCTCCTGCTCGGCGTCATCGTCAGCGGACTGTTTGTGGCCATCTCGATGACCTCGGGCGGCGGCGCGTGGGATAACGCCAAGAAGTATATCGAAGACGGCAACCATGGCGGCAAGGGCAGCGAGGCCCACAAGGCCGCGGTGACCGGAGACACCGTGGGCGATCCGTACAAGGATACCGCGGGTCCGGCGGTCAACCCGATGATCAAGATCACCAATATCGTGGCGATCCTGCTCCTCGCGGCACTTGCGCACGGCGCGGTCTAAGCCGCACCGCCTGCGGGCAGAAAGAAAGGCCCCGCCGGAGCGATCCGGCGGGGCTTTTTCTTGTTCGCTTTAGGGTGGGAAGCTGCCCTCCAATATTCGTCATGCTGAACTTGTTTCAGCATCCATGGCCCGAGCTCCAATCACGCGCTGCGTTAAAGGAAGCAGCAGATCATGGACCCTGAAACAAGTTCAGGGTGACGAGATTTGAAAGGGTCGCTTCCGGTCGAATGCCGCCGTTCAGGTCGCGTTTGTCGCCTTCATCTGCGCCGCATAACCCGCCTGCACCATCGCGCTCATCCGGTCGAACAATGCATCAGGGTCGTTGCGGCGGAGGTCCGCGATCATCGCTTCGGCGCCCTCGGCAACGACCAGCTCGCGCGTCCCGGCATCGACCGCTGCCAGCATCTGCGCCGCGGCATCGTCGGGCGACAGGCCATTCTCGATCGCAGCGTCGCTTTCCCCGCGCGTGCTGCCGTCGGCATTCAGCGCATTGCGGCTGACGTTCGTCCGCACCGAACCCGGCGCGACGACGAGGACCTTCAGCCCCAGATGCTCATTTTCGGCGCGCACGCTGTCGTGATAGCCGATCAGGCCGTGCTTGGCGGCCGAATAGGCGCTGCGCAGCGGCACCCCCGCGATGCCCGCGACGCTGGAGATTGCGATGATCTGTCCGCCGCCCGCGCCGACTATGCGCGGCAGCAATTGCTGCGTGAGCGCAATCGGCGCGAGCAGGTCGACGCCGATGATCTGCTGATAGACCGAAAAATCGGTTTCGATCGCGAGGCTGCGCTGCGAGATGCCGGCGTTGTTGACGAGGCCGTCGATGCGCCCCTGCCAGCCCCATGCCTGCTCGGCGATGGCGGGGAGGGCGGCATAATCGGTCGCCTCGAACGGCAGGACCAGCGTTTCGGTGGCGCAGTCGGCGGCGACGGCTTCCAACGCCGCAACGTTGCGTCCCGACAGGATCAGCTTCGCCCCGCGTCCCCCGAGCGCACGGGCGAGCGCCGCGCCGATGCCCGAGGACGCGCCCGTGATCCACCAAATTTGATCCTGCATACCGGCTCCCTATCTCCCAGGTCTGATCCTGATTTCGTTTCAACCTGCAACAAAAAGATCATTGATTTTAAACGATTTTTTCTAAATTTGCATCCCACCTTTGTCCCATGTTGTTCTATATTGTGCAACTGGTGGGATGCATTTTAAGCGACAATCTTCTCGGGAGCGGCTGCAATGATTTCCCGCGAGAGAGATGTTCCGGGCAGCGATTTGACGTCTGAATGTATGACGTATAGCAGCGCTGCCGCTCACCAACTGCAAAGGCTAGGCCGTAGCGCGCACCCCGTCCCATACATCTGGGAATTGCGGGGTCAGGCTGTCAACAAATCTGTCCAGCGCTTTGCGGTCCCACAGGATTCGACGACCAAGTCTAACAGGCTTGGGAAAATCCGGCCTGTGGCGAACATGGTCTAGCATCCGCTCGCTAATTCCTAGGTAAGCTGCTGCCATGTCGCTACCGAGCAGGCGGGGCACGGGCGGGGTCGTCAACTTAGCTGGCATCCAAATTTTAGAAGCGGCCGCGCTTCATCTGGCTGTAGGCGACGTCGGCACGGCATGCGGTATCGTGACCGATAATGCGCTGACACTTGGCGTAAGGATCGCCTTCGGGCAGGCGCGTGACGTGGTAGAGTATCGCGAGGCCGATGATAGCAATGACGCTCAGGAGAAGGCGCGTCGTCGTAAAGCCCTCGCCCTTGCTTGATGACGGATCAGGTTCCCATTCCACGTTCTAAAGTCCCCCCAGCAAAATTCTGCTGATGCGACGTTCCGCCGCATCGATACAGGCTAGCGGTCATTACATATTATAGTTGATAAAGCTCAAGCCCCTGCTGCGGCAGGGATGTCTCATGGATGTGCGCCTCCAGGTCGGGTTGAACTTCAAGAGGCTGCGCTTGGCTCGTGGACTGACGCAAGAGGAGGCGTCCGAGTTGACAGGTGTAAGCCAGCAGTATCTCAGCGGCCTCGAGCGTGGGCGTCGGAATCCCACGGTGCTGACCCTCCATGAGTTAAGTCGACCGCTCGGAGGGGAGCCAATTGATTTGTTGAAGCCGATCGAGGAGGCAAAATAAGGGGCGAGAGGTCCTGCCGCGGCATGTCGGGACCCAAAAGCTGCCATACCGCTTCCGACCGGAAGTTGCCGATAGAGATGTGAACCCCGGCGAAAGCCGGGGCCCAGAATTCCAACGCTAACCTTGCGCTTTTCCGCACTGGGCTCCGGCTTTCGCCGGGGTGCACAAAGGGACAGCTCTCCACCCCGTAACGGTCATTCGCTGTCGATCTGGTGGCAATGACCGGAATCGACCGATTGCGGACGTTAAGACAATCGATAATATTACGGGACCGATCAGTGCCGGTGCGGAGCCGAATATGCGGAATGCGATACTATGCGTGTCAGCTTTGCTTTTTGCGACTGCAGCCACCCCCT
>NZ_JALPRD010000003.1 GCF_023197165.1 Sphingopyxis sp. MSC1_008 | reverse complement strand
ACCCCCGCCCCAATAGCCGAAACCGTCGCCGCGCTCGACGCACACGGCCACGACCCCGCCGCTTACGACTGGGTGCCGGTGCTCAAAAAGCGCCGCAAGGACGGCTGGTCGCCCGACAAGCAGCGCGCCTTTATCGAGGCGCTGGCCGACAGCGGCTCGGTCGCCACCGCCGCGCAATGTGTCGATATGTCCGAATCCTCCGCCTATCGCCTGCGCCGCGCGCCGGGGGCGGAGGCGTTCGACCGCGCCTGGTCGGCGGCGATCGATGCGGCGTCGAAGAAATTGCTCGACGCCGCCTTCGAACGCGCGCTGATCGGCACCGACGAGCCCGTGTTCGACCGCGAGGGCCGCCGCATCGGCCGCCGCCTGCGCCAGAGCGACCGATTGCTGATGTTCCTGCTGCGCGCTTATGGCCCCGACTGTTTCCGAGGCGCCGCGGCGCCGCGAACCGACGCCGCTCCGGTGGCCGAGGCGTTGGTCCATCTCCACCCCGAACCGCCCGCCGCGCCCGCCGCGCTGATGGCCCCCGCCGATCTCGCGGTGGCGCTGGAGGTGGCCGATCTGTGCGACGGGGCGCTGCCGCACTGGTATCGCGACGACGCGGGCGAAGCGGTCCCGGCATCGCCGGTGATGCCGATGCACGATGACGATAGGGCTGAACTTCGCTGAACTTTGGGACCGCCAGAGCGACCCCGCGCCTAATGTACCGTAACCGGCCGCATCACACCGCCCACACGCGCCACCGCGAACATCACCCCGTCGCGCGCCACCTCGGGCGGGCCTTCGAGCATATAGAGCTTCACCAACTCGCGCGTGACCTCGCTGTCGTCGTCGACGACCAGCCGCAGCGACTCGAGCCCTAGATTGCCGCACGCCACCACCACGTCCTTGACCAGCGCGAGCGGCCACTGCGCACTTGCGCCGCGATAGAGCGTCACCCCGTCGTGGCGCAGGTAATCGCCGCGCCGCCGCCACATGCCGATGATATAGGCCCAGACGCCGAGCACCGCGGCGATCCCGAGCAGCCGCAGCGGCTGCCCGAATATCATGTTCCAGAAGGCATCGACCGGGTCGCCGCCCCAGTCGAGCCGCGCCAGCAAGACGCCGAGCAGCACCGCGCAGGCGAATTGCCACCCCACCAGGGGCGCCGCGCGCAGCCGTGCCACCACCACCATTTTCCGGTCCCCGTCAGTCATCGCGGCCTAAATAGGCATCGCCGCCCCGCCGCGCTACCCCGCCGCGCCAACCCACCTCTGGCAGCCGCGCAACCTTCCTGTTCGGCATCCGTTCCAGCAAGGGGCAAGTCCGCCCCGCGGAGTCGATGCCATCGAACCGAGAACCCTGATCGCTTACGGCCTGATCGCGCTGCTCGTCGCGGCGTTGATCGCGGCCATATTCTACCTGCGCCACAACACGCACGACCGGAAAGTCGAGCGCCAGCGCGAGCGGCAGCGCCTGCATCGCGAGGAGCGCGACGGCCGCGCCTGACGCGGCGCTTCAGGGCGTCAGCCAGTCGCGCATCGCCGCGGTGTCGGCATATTCGACCAGCGACGTTGGCCGCCCCGCGTCGTCGAACTCCCAAAGGCCGCAGAGCCGGAGCGGATGCGCGACGCCGTTCGCCTCGGCATCGACATGCATCACCATCGCCACGCGGTTGCCGTCGACGATCGGCTTTTCATAGGTAACGCCCTTGTAGGTGATCAGCCCTATCAGCGCGCCGACCGCATCCTTCGCGAGCCCGCCGGGCGGAAAGCCCGGCAGGTTGGTCACGTCGGCTGCAATTTCATAGGTTGCGTCGGGTGCGATCAGCGCCATCGCGTCGGCGCCCCGCCCCTCCATCCGCGCATCGATCACCGCCTTGATCCGCGCGACCATCTCGCTCCTGTCCAGCATCGTCTTTCTCCCGTCTGAAACCCGACTCCTTCGATCACCGCCACCTTATACGCCCGATCGCCCCTCGCCGGGAGTCGGACCCGGGCCGTATCGGCGCCAGCCAGCCGACGGACCGCCCCGCCCGCACGGCGAGCCGCCACCGCTTGCGCCGCGTCGCTGCTATACTCGCGTCCGAAAGGAGAAAGCCCATACAGGCTGTAACCGAAGGCGACCGCCGCAAGGAGGTCCGCGTCCTCCTCGACCAGATCCAGGCGCACCCTGAACGCGACTGGACCGCGGCGCGCCAGCGCCTCGCAACGCTCAACAAACTGATCGCCGCGACGCCCCGAAAACCGCCCGGTCAGCAACCGCATTAGCCACTCGTCGCGCACGCGCGGCGGTCCGTCGCAATCGGCCGTTAGCGGTGCAACAATCGGACATTGCACAAGTTTCTCCGGTCAGGCATCGGCACCCGCCCCTCTACCCCCCCCCGCGGGGCGGGCGCCGATGCCGAACCCAAATCCCACGACGGAGACAGACATGCGCAAAGCATTTGCCCTTCTGACGGTCGCCCCCGCCCTCCTCGCTTTCCCCGCGCTCGCCCAGACCGCCCCCGACGGCAGCGCCAACGTCAATCTCGTCGGCAAGGTCGGGCTGAAAGGCGGCGCGGTCGATGCCGCGGCCGATGGCGTCACCAACCCCGTCGGCGGCACCGTCGATCGCGTCGACAGCGCGGTCGGCAAAACGGTGGATGCCGCGAACCTGACCCTCGCGACGCGCGAACAGGTGCGCGCCGGCGCCGAGCTTTACGACACCGGCGGCAACAGCGTCGGCACGGTGCAGAGCGTCGAGGGCGACACCGCGGTCGTGGTCCGCGGCGGCAAGCTTTACAATGTGCCGATCGCCCAGATCTATCATGGCGCGGTGGGTGCGACCCACGGCCTCGTCACCAAATTGTCGAGCGCCGAAATTCAGGCGCGCACAACCGCCGCGATCGAATCGCGCTGACACACGGGACTAGCCGCGGCGACCCCTTGCAATAAGGGACGTGGCCGCGCTGGGGGGAGCCGGGTGCACTCGGCTCCCCGCCTTGGAAAATCGGGAGACCGCATCGCGCCAGCGATCGGGGAGGGAGCCGGAATACCGGCTCCCTTTCGCTTTGCGCGACGCGCTCCAACGAAAATGGCCCGCCCCAGGGGAGGGGACGGGCCAGTTCGGTGCCGACGCGCCCGATTGCTCCGCCGGCCCTCTGTTATCGCATAAAGCCTATTCGGCCTCTTCGAACAGGTCGACCGCGTTCGCGGCGTTCGCCGACAGGCGCACCGTGTCGCCCTCGACCGCCGCGACCAGACCCGCGGGCAGATAATGATGCTTGCCGTCGCCGCTGTCGGCCTTGGTCAATTTGATGCGTTCGCCGTCGAGATGGTCGACGGTGCCGACGTGGACGCCATCGGCGCCGACGACGTTCAGGCCTTCCTTGATCGCGCTATGGTCATGCTCTGCCATGGTCATTCTCCTTGCCGCTCCGGGGAGGGGAGCCTGACCATCATACGCGCAGAAAGCGAGTCGGCTCCATGCACCAAGACAGGCCGCCCGAAAGCCGCGCCCGCTTTTGTCGAGCCGCCGCCGCCGAAGCCATCATCCTGAACGACTAACACCAGGGGCGCCGCCGCCCCTCCCACGGCCGCGCCAGCCCCTCGGCGACCAGCACCGACCCCACGCTCGTCCGGCCGCGCGTAACGATGCGCAGGTTGCGGCCGTAGCGATCGGTATCGCGCCCGGTGCTTTCCAAAGTGAAGGCCCCATCGTTCAGCCATTCATGGAGCCGGCTGGTCGCCGCCTCACCCAGCGCCGCCTCTTCGGCGCAGCGCGCGGGATGCGTTTCGGGGGTGTCGATGTCGGCGATGCGATATTTGTCGCCCGCGAACCAGAAGGTGTCGCCGTCGACGACGCAATTGTTCCCACCGCCGCTGTGGCAGAGCGCGAACCGCGCCGACAGTGCGTCGCGCGCCGCCACGCTTTCGCCGCCTGCGAACAAGGATGCCACGGGCGCGGACACCGCTTCGGCTCCGCCCGGCAAGCGTTGAAAGGTCGCGAGTGAGGCCACGAAGGCGACCGCCATCACTGGCGTCAGCCACAGATTCGATCCGATGCCGCGCCGCCTCCGCATCGGCTTGCGGCGGCGAGCGGCGCGGCGCCGCGGATAGTGAAAATCGGGTCCGGACATGCCGCGACCCTAGCGATGGAGGCTTAGCAAAATCCCAACGAGGCGCCTCCGCTATGGCGAACAAAGGGCATCAATCACGCCCGCTACGGCGCCATTTTGACCCTCAGCCTAGAAGCGAATGATCAGGGCGCGCCGCGCGGCTCGTCGTCCTCAACCCCTTGGGGTCCAAGCTCGTCATCCTCGTCGTCGTCGCTGCGTTCGCCGCGATAGGCGTCCATGTCGATCACGCCCGACCGTTCCATCTGGGTCATATGATCGACCAGATCCTGCACATCGTCGCTGTCGTCGCCGCTGCCGACCTTGTCGCTGTCTTCCTGCGGCCGATCGCGGCGCGCGGCCTCGGCGACGCTCTGCGCCTGCGCGTCCTCGTCATCCTGCTCGCGATTGCGCGCTTCGGGGGCTTCGTCGGTGGGGGTATCTGCTTTGCGGGGATCGTCGATCATGACCGGCTCCTTTCAGGGATAGCCGGGAAACGCGCGGGATCGCGCGGCCGTTCCTCAGGCGGCCGCCGCCAGCACTTTCGTCTCGATCACGCGAATGAAAACCTCGGGGTCCTGCGCCCCCGGGATCAGCATCCGCCCGCCGAGGATGAAGGCGGGCACCCCGGTGATATTCTGATCGGCCCAATAGGCTTCCTCGGTGCGCACCATCTCGCCAAACTCCCCCGACGCCAGGATCGCCGTCGCACGGTCGCGGTCAAGCCCGACCGACGCCGCGACATCGGCCAACACATCATGGTCGCTCACATCGCGATTGTCGGTGAAATGCGCGGTGAACAACGCGAGCTTCAACGCGGTCTGCACGCCCGTCGCGCCATCCTGTTCGGGCTCTTCGAGCGCCCCCGCCCAGGTCAGCAGGCGGTGCGCATCGAAACTGTTGCGCATCCGGAACGCCGGCCCGCGATTGAAGGTAAAGCCAAGATTAGCGGCAACCCCCGCCATCTTGCCGCTGTTCGCGCGGCTCTGCTCGGCACTGATCCCATATTTGCGCATCACATGCGCCGCAGCATCCTCGCCCTCGGCGGGCATGTCGGGGTTGAGCTCGAACGGATGCCACTGGACGCGGAAATCCAGCCGCCCCGCAAAATGGTCGATGACCTCCCGGAATTTCAGCCAGCCGATGATACACCAAGGGCACATCACGTCGGACACGATGTCGACGCTGAGACGCGGCACGCGCGGTTCGGTCAAATGTCTTCTCCTGTGGCGCGCGCCGCCGCGCTCAGTCGGAGCGGCGATCCTTGCCCGTCCGCCGGTCGCCCTTGCGACGATCCGGTCCGTTGTAGTTCGGGTCGTCGGTTGTCCGGCGGTCATTCGATCGCCGCTCCGAACTAGCCCTTTTATCCTCATCGCTTGCCATACGCTTCCTCCCCACCACAAAGGAAAACAGAAGCGACCCGGCGCACAGTAACTCATAAAATGGTTAAAAAGACAAGCAACGGCGGGAATAGGCCGTTTGTGGGTGGGTCAGCTTTGGGGTGGTGAGTTGCCCTCCAATATTCGTCATGCGGAACTTGTTTCAGCATCCATGGCCCGAGCTCCAATCAGGCGCTGCGTTGAAGGAAGCAGCAGACCATGGACCCAAGTTCAGGGTGACGATGATGGACAGACAACTTCCGGTCGAAATCTGCCCACGCATCAGATCATCTGAAACGACCCGCTCTTCTCAAAAGCGGTATAAGCCTCGATGCTTCGGCGCATATTCTCAAGCATCGGGGGCAGCTTGTCCGGGCGATACCATTGCAGATCCAGCGTTTCCGATCCGTCGGCGGTTACATCGCCGTCAAATTCGGTCGCGAAGAACATCATGACGAAGAACTGGCAAACATCGCCGTTCGGAAAGCGCACCGTCTCATATTCCGGATCGCTGCCGAAACCGAAGGGCACCGGATTTCGAATGCGAAGTCCTGTTTCCTCAAGCGTCTCGC
This sequence comes from Sphingopyxis sp. MSC1_008, assembly GCF_023197165.1. Classification (GTDB taxonomy): domain Bacteria; phylum Pseudomonadota; class Alphaproteobacteria; order Sphingomonadales; family Sphingomonadaceae; genus Sphingopyxis. The sequence goes on along the minus strand of NZ_JALPRD010000003.1, from coordinate 486,208 downwards.
GGACAGCTACCTTTGTCAGATCCTCGCCCTCCTCCGCATTTCCGCCGGGAAGTCCCCACACGCCGAAGTCGCTTCGATGTTGCAGGAGGATCGATCCATCGCCGCGGACTATCACGACGCGCGCGCCCGGAACCAGCAGACACCGGCTCCCGACGAGCGAGCGCAGCTTTCCAAGATAGCTATCCGCGAAACTCATTGGACTGCCCGCTATCCAGCGTCGACGGGCACCGCATTATCGACCGCCGCGACCGGCCGCGACAATACCCACCAGCTGCCGACCATCAATAGCACGGTCAGCGCCTCGATGATCATCGCTTGCACGATGCCGGTGTTAACCTGATCGCCGCTCGCCACCCCGAACAACCGGCCGGCAAGTGCGGTGCCGTAAAGCGCGGCGGGCACGAGCAGCGCGCGCAACCAGCCCGGCACCAGCGCGCCGATCGCCGCGGCGCCGGCGGCGACAAGGAAAAAGGCCGACAGGTCGGCGCGGATCGTGTTGGTGGCCGGACCCTCGACCAATATGCCAAACGTCTCGGTATAGCTTGCGGGATCGAACAGCCCGCGCGCGCCGACGATGACAAAGAACAGCGCCCACAGCAGGACGGCGCCGCGCAAGACCCAATTGACCATCATTCTTCTCCCTGTTTCCCGCGAAGCTGCGCCATCGGGGAAGGAAGTTCAATCTATTCCGGGTTAAAGGCCGTCCGCCGCGAATGTCTCTTCGATCCAGCCGCCACCAAGCACGCGCGACTTGTCGGCGGCATCGTACAGCACCGCCGCCTGTCCCGGCGCGACGCCATATTCGGCCTCGGCAAAGATCAGCCGGTCGCCCGCGACGCGCGCGGGCACGGGCTTCGCCATGCTGCGCACCTTCGCCATCACATCGCGCCCGTCGACCGCGCCCAGCCAGTTTGCTTCGCCCAGCCGCGCACCCGACACCGCGAGCGCGCGCCGCGGCCCCACCACCACCGTTTTCGTTTCTGCTTCGAGGCGTACGACATAAAGCGGCTCGGCCTGTCCGCCGATTTCGATCCCGCGCCGCTGCCCGACCGTATAATGGATGAGGCCCTTGTGCGCGCCGAGCACGGTGCCGTCGACATGGACGATGTCGCCCTGATCGTCGGCCTCGGGGCGCAGCTTGCGCACCAGCGTCGCATAATCGCCATCGGGGACGAAACAGATGTCCTGGCTGTCGGGCTTGCCCGCGACACCCAGGCCAAGGTCGCGTGCGATCTCGCGCACGACGCTCTTCTCGAGCCCGCCCAACGGAAAGCGCAGGAAGTCGAGCTGGTCCTGCGTCGTCGCGAACAGGAAATAACTCTGGTCGCGCGCCGGATCGACCGCGCGGTGCAACTCGGCACCATTCGGCCCCATCATACGGCGCACATAGTGCCCCGTCGCAAGGCAGTCGGCGCCGAGTTCCTTAGCCAACCGGAACAGGTCGGTGAACTTCACCCCCATGTTGCAGCGGACGCACGGGATCGGCGTCCGCCCCGACAGATATTCGTCGGCGAACTGGTCGATCACCGTGTCGCGAAAGCGGCTTTCATGATCATAGACATGGTGCGCGAAGCCCAGCCGGTCGGCGACCGCGCGCGCGTCGCGGATATCCTGCCCGGCGCAGCAGGCGCCGACGCGCTTCGCCTTCGCGCCATGATCGTAAAGCTGGAGCGTCACGCCGATCACCTCGGCCCCCGACCGCGCGGCGAGCGCGGCAACGACGCTCGAGTCGACGCCTCCCGACATCGCGACGACGATTCGCCGGTCCTTGAGCGGCGAAGCGAGCTGAAAGTCGGCCTGGGCGAGCCCGGCGGGGGAAGGAATCGTCGCAATCATGGTCGGCGCCATCTAGGGACGCGAATGCAAAAAAGCCAGCTTTTCCGCGCAAAGTGTCAAGATATTGACGGGGGTTAAGCTTCGCTAACAGGTTCTGAAACGGGCATTTACGGGACCTTAGCTCCTCTGGCGTAGACGAGTCGCATGAACTTCGTTCCCTCCGATCTCCCGCGCATCGCCGGTGCGGCCAAGCTGTCAAAGCCCGGCTTCGACATCATATTGGCCGTGTCCAGCGCACGCCAGGCCGCGCTTCCGACGGTGCGGCAACTGCGCACGCAGGCGCATCGCGAACGCCATGTGGCGAAGCTTAACGCCGTGCGCCACATATTTTGCGGGACGCGCGCAAAGGCGGAACAAAAAGCACCGCGCGTCGTTCGTTTCTTCGATTTGTCCGACGATGCGAACGCCCTGCCCGAAACTATGAACGGCCTGTTTACCAGAGGGTTTCAGCCGATGTTGAATCCCTCTGATCTAGATATGAATGCGTCGGACACACCCCCCTCCGACGGTAATAATGTGGAATGAGCATGATCGAGAATCAGAAAATCCGGCCCGCACAGGTTATCGGCCCCCTCGGGGAGCCGTTGACGCTGGACTCGCTGCCCCCCCCGTCGACGACCCGCTGGGTCGTTCGCCGCAAGGCAGAGGTCGTCGCGGCCGTTAACGGCGGGCTCCTGTCCGTCGACGAAGCGTGCGAACGCTATGGGCTGACCCTCGAGGAATTTGCCGGCTGGCAGCGGTCGATCGACCGCAGCGGCATGCCCGGACTGCGCGTCACGCGCATCCAGCACTACCGCGACCTCTACGAGCGCCAACAGCGCTTCTAAAGATCGCGGGACCGGACCAGGCATAGGAGAGGGCGCTTCGGGCGCCCTCTTTTTTTCCGGCGACGGGCAAAACTAGTCCTGTAAAACACTACCGACGCGCCATGACTCTCGCTCGGTGCCTCAATATCCGCAATCGGCTCGGTCGATTTGGGCGCGAACATCGCGGAGCCAGGATTCGGACGAACCTCTCGGCGGTTCAATCGTTTCGAGTGGCCGTCCCAATCGTGCCCGGACTACGGCGCCGGCCTTCCGCTCGAACAGCCAGCGCTTGACCTCGGGGTCCACCGCGACGGCGGCTTCGATCCGCCGGTAGGATGCTGGAATGGCGGGGCCCAGCCGACAAAGCCCGCGTAAGGCGGCGATCGCAATCCGGTTATCGCGCCCCGACTCGTCCCGCCCACCGGCACCATGCCGCGGGGGCGGAACCAGATTGTCTTCAAACAGATGAAATAGGTGGGAAGCGATCGGCGGCCCGCCATCGGCAAGACGCACGACGAGACCATCCATGCGCGCCGCTCGTGTCCGGTCGGCAAGCAAGAACAGCATGCGCGGCGACGGATCGGCGAACGCCCCAGCGGGAAAATCATCAAGAATATCGTCGAGCGCAAAATTGTCGTTCGAAGCGGGCGGCGTTTGCTCGATCCGCTCGAACAGGGCTTCGCGGAAGCGTCTTACACTATCCGGAAAGGCTTTAAGCGCGGACCGCGCCGTTCCGTGATACATTCGGGGATCGCGAATGATCCGCACATAGCGTTCGAGATCGCCGGGCTCCGCCTCTTCCTTGACAAGCGACTCGAAACGCGAGCCCAGTTCGTGCGATACGCGCCAATTGTCGAGATATGGCTGGTCGAGCCAGCGGTCGAGCGCAGCCCGGAGCGCGGCAGGCTCGGCGCTCCGCAGGCCCGTGACGTCGAGTTGCAAGAAGCGTCCGATCTGGAAATCCGGAGACTTTGGCGACGTTTTTCCCGTCTCCGGCAACCGCGCCAGGATAACCCGAGGTGTGACCGCGCTGCCATTCATCGTCTTGTGCAGAAAGCGTGTCAGGCGCCGGGGCATTCGCCATGTCTCTCGCGCCAGCAACATGGGCCGCCCGCGGCCGTCGAAACGCCAGACGCTGATCCGTCCCCCGGACAATTCAGGATAGGCGGTGAGGTCATCCTTCTGCGACCATTGCTTGCCCAAAATCTCGTGCCCGACGACCAGACCGGTATCGCGCAGCCGGCCGGCGCTCTGCACGACGCACTCGCCCAGCAGCGCGCGGTCCCTGATCGCTTGCCAGACATCGGGTAGACCTTCCCATCGACTATTTGCAGGACCGTTGCCCGCCGTCACCACGCACGACGTATCGCGCTTTTCGATCGTCCAGCGCTGGGTTTCGTTTGCCGGGGCGTCCAGCGATGGCGCGGTGACGACCGCATCCGCCGCGCCCGAATAAAGAAGGACGTTGCACAGATGATCGCAGGTATCACTCTTGTCGAATTGCGGCCTTCCGCCCGCCCGTATGATTCCCATTACGCGCGCCGGATCGAGTGCGGCCGCCGGAGCGATATCGCCCGCAAGCGCCGCGCGGTCTTCCGCCTCGACTTTCGGATTCACCCATAGGGGCAAGGCGAAACCCCGGATAACATACGTCGCGAAGAGCAATCCCGCGGCGCCGAGAAAAATCTTGCCCGACGGCATGCTGCGTCCCCGCTCGTCACCCATGACCGTCGACCCCCTCGCTGATATCCCGGCGTACCCCGAAAATGGCCGTAGCGTCGGAGCACATTAGCCGCGGCGGGGTTAATACCTCGCTAGTGACCCCACTCAGACCCGATCTCGGAAAAAGAAATATGTGATATTCCAATGCGATGATGATTTCGTTGCAACCCTTCCGTTCACCCCGCGTTAAGCCCCCAAGTCAACTTTGGGAGTCATTCAATATGCGTAAGATGTTCATCACCCTCGCCGCCACCTCGGCCCTCGCACTCGGCGCTTGCCAGAGCCCGGCTGCCGACAAGGTCGAGGATCAGGCCGAAGCCAAGGCCGACGTGATCGACGAGCAGGCCGACGCGATGCCCGAGGGCGCGGCGAAGGAAGCAACCGAAGCGAAGGCCGACGCTGTCGAAGCCGCCGGCGAGGAAAAGGCCAACGCGATGGACGACAATGGCGAGATCGCTCCGTCGGAAGTCGGTGCCCCCGCCACGGCACCCGCCGACCCCGCCAAGAAATAAGGGCTGCCTCCCCTAAAGGGCAGGGTGAAGGGCGCCGGTGGATTCCGGCGCCCTTTATCTTGCGCAGCCTATTTTTTGCAGACCTGTGATCTCGATCACCACCGCCCCGTCCATTTCCGGATATTGACCCTAAATGGGACGGGAACTCGCTTTCAGCGAACCATTTCACGGACCACCCTTCCGCCGCCACCAGCGACCCAGGGCGGCGGGAGGGACTAGCCCCCGGCCTCCTCGAGCACGCGCAGCACATCGTGCACCCCCGGCGCATCGCCATCGGCGCGCAGCGCCGCGATCCCCGCCGCGACGTCGAGCTTATAGTCGGCGACCCCCGCCGATTCGCCTGCCCACGCCGCATCCAGCGATTTCACCAGCCGCCGCGCCGCGGCATTTTCCGACAGCATATGCACGTCGAGCACGTCGAGCCCCTCGGCGTGGCAATGGACAAGCAGCGCCGCGGTCATCATCCGCGCCAGCCCTCGCCCCTGAAATGCATCGAGCACCGCGACCGAAAATTCACCGACCCGCCCGTCGTGGCAGTGACGCACCGCATGCACCGCGCCGATCGGCGGCTGCCCCGGACATTCGGTACAGATCGCGCCCCACGCGATATGGTCGTGCCCGTCGACATCGGCGAGCCGCGCGACCACCGCATCGGGCAGCACCGGCGCGGGCGAGAAAAAGCGCAGATAGCGCGACTCTGCCGACAGCTTCGCAATCCCCTCGCGGATCAGCGGCGCATCGTCGGGGGTAATCGTGCGCAGGCACACCGCGGTGCCGTCGTTCAGCGCGCAATGCACCGCGATATCCTCGATCCGCGGCGCCAATCGCGCCGGCCTGTCCGTTCCGGTCATCGGCGACCTCCCAGTCTGCGCACGATAGGAGCGCCGCGCGCCACCCGCAATCCGTCCGCCGATTCATCGGACTACGCATATCGGACTACGCAAATCGGATTGCGTATATTCGCCGCCCCAAATCGGTGAAATGTTGAAAGCCTAACCACCCTTAACTTTGGTAAATGTTGCACCTCGAAGTCGAAAAGGTTGCACGTCTGTGATCCACGCCCACCCGGACAGCAGCACACGCTATGAAGTGCTCGGCGACCGTCTCGCGCGGCTGCGTCAGGCAAGGGGGCTCAGCAAGACCGATATCGCCGGCCGGCTCGGCGTCACCGTCACCTCGATCTGCTATTGGGAACAGGGCCGCTCGCGCCCACGGCTTGCGCGGCTGCAGGCGCTCGCCGATCTTCTCGGCACCTCGCCCACCGAGCTCTTGAGCCGCGACAGCGCGCCGGGCGGCGACCATCTGTCGGACCTCGTCACCCGCATGCGCGCCGAAATCGCCCACGCCGCGGGCACCACCCCGTCGAAAGTGCGCATCACGATCGAGATGTAGGCGCCCCGCGCCGTCACACCTCCCCCTTCGTCGCCCCGCCCTGACACGGTGCGGCGTTCTCGCATCCGGGCGGGCGGTCGAAGCTGCCCCGCAGCTTCGCCTGATCCGCCCACCTGCCCTATTTCTGCTTTGATGAAAAAGCAGATTAGGCGTCGTCGCCCATACGGAGCGCCGCAATGAAGGCTTCCTGCGGGATGTTCACGTTGCCGTACTCGCGCATCCGCTTTTTGCCTTCCTTTTGTTTCTCCAGCAGCTTCTTCTTGCGGGTCGCGTCGCCGCCATAGCATTTGGCGGTCACGTCCTTGCGCAGCGCGGCGATTGTTTCGCGGGCGATCACCTTACCGCCGATCGCGGCCTGGATCGGGATTTTGAACATGTGGCGCGGGATCAGGTCCTTCAGCCGCTCGCACATGCCGCGGCCGCGCGTCTCGGCAGTGCCGCGGTGGACGATCATGCTCAGCGCGTCGACCGGCTCGTTGTTGACGAGGATGCTCATCTTGACGAGCTCGCCGGGGCGGTGGCCGATCTGGTGATAGTCGAAGCTGGCGTAACCGCGGCTGATGCTCTTTAGCCGGTCATAGAAATCGAACACGACTTCGTTGAGCGGCAGTTCATAGGTGATCTGCGCGCGGCCGCCCACATAAGTCAGGTTCTTCTGCACCCCGCGGCGGTCCTGGCACAGCTTCAGGATCGGGCCGAGATATTCGTCGGGGACATAGATCACCGCCTCGATCCACGGTTCTTGGATCTCGTCGATGCGGTTCGGGTCGGGCATGTCGGCGGGGTTGTGGAGCTCGATCTCCTTCGCCGCCTCATTCTTCGTATGGCCGAGCTTGAGCTTGTACACCACCGACGGCGCGGTGGTGATCAGGTCGAGGTCATACTCGCGGGTCAGCCGCTCCTGGATGATCTCGAGGTGGAGGAGGCCGAGGAAGCCGCAGCGGAAGCCGAAGCCGAGCGCCGCACTGCTTTCCATTTCGAACGAGAAGCTCGCGTCGTTGAGGCGGAGCTTCTGGATGCTTTCGCGGAGCTTCTCGAAGTCGTTGGCGTCGGTCGGGAACATGCCGCAAAAGACGACGGGCTGGACTTCCTTGAACCCCGGCAGCGCCTTGGCCGCGGGCTTCTTGGCGTCGGTGACGGTGTCGCCGACGCGCGCCTGCGCGACGTCCTTGATCTGCGCGGTGATGAAACCGATTTCGCCGGGGCCGAGTTCGCTGAGCTGCTCGATCTTGGGCGTGAAACAGCCGACGCGGTCGATCAGATGGGTGGTGCCCGCCTGCATGAACTTGATCTGCTGACCTTTTTTCAGCACGCCGTCGATCACGCGGATCAGGATGACGACGCCTAGGTACGGGTCGTACCAGCTGTCGACGAGCATCGCGACGAGCGGCGCGGTCGCGTCGCCCTTCGGCGGCGGGATGCGCGTGACGATCGCTTCCAGCGCTTCCTCGATGCCGATGCCAGCCTTCGCGCTGGCGAGCACCGCGTCGTCGGCGGGCAGCCCGATGATATCCTCGATCTCGGCCTTCACCTTGTCGACATCGGCCGCGGGCAGGTCGATCTTGTTGATCACCGGCACGATTTCATGGTCGTGCTCGATCGACTGATAGACGTTCGCGAGCGTCTGCGCCTCGACCCCCTGCGCCGCGTCGACGACGAGCAGCGCGCCCTCGCACGCCGCGAGCGACCGCGACACTTCATAAGCGAAGTCGACGTGGCCGGGCGTGTCCATCAGGTTGAGCTCATACGTCTCACCATCATGCGCCTTGTACGACAGGCGCACCGTCTGCGCCTTGATCGTGATCCCACGCTCCTTCTCGATGTCCATATTATCAAGGACTTGTGCCGACATCTCGCGCGCGGTCAGCCCGCCCGTGAACTGGATGAGCCGGTCGGCAAGCGTCGACTTGCCATGGTCGATGTGCGCGATGATCGAAAAATTGCGGATATGGGACAAAGGCGTGGTCATGCGGGGCGCACTAGCAGGCGAAAGCGCCGCTGTCAGCAGGGTCTTAAAGCCACAAAAGCCCCGCATGCGCGGGTCGGTTTTGTGACTTTTGCGGCCTTAAAGGAGACAAGAGACGCCGACGTGCGGTGTGAAACTGTTTCCTTTGTCGCTTTAGGACGAGCGCAAAGATCGTGAAGGTCATCCACGGCGTGGGCCGACTAAACATCGCGAAGGTTGCACGCTTACGCGAGATTCGCGCAGCGGCAGGTAGCGGATCCGACGAGTCAAAGAACGAAGGGGCAAAAAGCTGACATGGCGGAATAATGTAGGAAAGCCTAAATTTGGTTCCATCTCATGTTGCGTCGGTCTTCAGGCACCGGCATGACGGCGCCGGGTGAGGTGGGATCAAGGCGCGGGCACAATATGACAGTGAAATATCTTGTCCGGACGCCGCTGTTCCCGCTCTACAGCGATCTTCGGGCTTGCGTGCGCGCATGGGCGGACGAGCCCGTACCCCTGGTACTCGACCTACACAACAAGTTGATGGAGCTGACCGGAACACCGCAGTCGCCGGTCGACTGGACCGATCCCGATACATGGATTCCCGAACGGCTGGACGGCGAGCACGCGCGGCTGGCGCGGAAGCTGTGGGCGGCGAGCGGTAAGCGGACCAATCCCCGCCATGTCTATGGCAATTATCTTCTGATCAATTCAGCCGGGCTGCTGGCGCAGGAGCAAGGCGTGTATCGCCTCACCGATCGCAGCAATGCCTTTCTGGCCGATGACGCCACGCTAGTCGAAGAGCTCGACAGGAACGAAGGGTTGCCCCGCATATTGGCGCTGCTCGCGGAAAAAGCATCGGCAAAACGCAGCGACCTGCTCGATGACTGGGGCAATTATCTGGCGCAGGTGTCGAAAATTACCAGCCTGTCGATGATCAAAGATACGCTGCGCCGTCGTCTGCTCAATCTGGTCGAGCGCGGTTTGGTGGATCGCGACGGCAATCGCTATTCTCTGTCCGAAGCGGGTCGCACCTATCTGAAAGCCCTTGGCGAGCAGGTTTCGCCGGCAGAACAAAAAGTCATCGGCCCGTCGCCGAGCGAGATCGACGCTGCATCAGCGATAGCCGCGCACAACAAGGTGGCGCGCGAAGCGCTGGTCGGCCGTGCTTTTGAGCATTTCGTCAAGGAGTTGCTCGAAGCGATGGACTATGAAAATGTTCAGGTCACGAAACAGAGCGGAGACAAGGGCGTCGATGTCGTCGCCAATTTCCAGTTCGGAATCACCGAAATCAAGGAAGTAGTGCAGGTCAAGCGAAGCGAGCTAACAGTTCGCCGCCCCTTGATCGACCAGCTACGTGGTGCACTGCCCTATCATGGCGCAATTCGTGGAACATTGATCACGCTGGGGCGCTTCGCGAAAGGTGTCGAAGAGGCTGCCCTTTTTCCGGGAGCCGCGCCGATTACGCTCATCGATGGCGAACGGCTGGTCGACCTCGTCGAACGGCATGAGGTCGGATTGCGGAAGAAGCCGGCGTATCTGCTGGAAATCAATGAAGCCTTTTTTGCCGAAAAAAATCTGGAAGACCTAACCGACGGAGCGATGATCGCCTCCGACAATTAGACTTTCGTCGCTCACCGCCATCATTCAGACAGCCATCGCGCGCAATCGGCCCGGACCCGCGCATCGCAATCCCCCATCCCCCGCTCCAGCACCGCAATATTCGCGTCACCCTCCGCCACCGCCGCCAGCGCTCCAATCGCATTCGCACGCACGCGCGGTACCGGATGCGTCTTCGCGAACTGTTCGGCGACATCCCGCCCGTTCTCGGTCAAATGCACCGCGCAGCGGAGCAGCATTTCGCTGCTCGTCAGCGTCGGGCGCTTCGCGATCGTGCCGTGTTCGAGGTCGACGATATATTGGTCGCGCCAGGGGACATGCTCGCCCTCGTCCATGATGTTGAGGCTCACCGAGAGGCTTTCGGGCGGGAGCTGGCTGTGGATGTCGCGGTGGGCGTGGTAGAGCATCAGCTTGCCATGGCTTAGGCTGTGGCGTTCGACGAATTTCAGGTTCAGCGACTCGCCGAGACGGCCGTCGACGGTTTCGGGGTCGTAATCATAATAGTCGCTGACATAGCCGGGGCCGAAATAGCCCGCGGTGAGGAAGCTGAAATTATGGTCGTGCGGGACGCCGTAGGAGAAGGCCGCGGGGCCGCTCGCGGCGAAAGCGGCGTCGCGCTCAGACGGCCACATATTGGCGCGGAGGTAAAAGCCGCGCGGGCTGCGGTGGAGGAGGAAGACCTGCGCCGTATAGCGGTTGAGCTCGAGCTGGTCGGTGTAGCTCGCCTTGAGCGCGGCGATGACGCGGTCGGCGAGGAAATCGCGGTTGCGTGACAGGCCGGCGAGGAGGTGGGTGCAGTGGGCGACGCTCGCTTCGTCGGTGAGGTCGACGCCGCTTTCGTCGAGGCGGGCGGTGACCTCTTCGATATCGAGTGCGGGGCCCGCGGGCGGATCGATCAGGCGGGGCATGGCGCGTCCGCGACCTTGTCCGAAAATTCGGGGGCGGAAGGTGCCGGGCTTGTGCAAGACCCCGTCCCTCCGCCCCCTTCCCGCCCCGTCTCACCGGAAGGCGGGAAAATCAGCCCGCAGGTCGCGGCCGCGGCGGCGCGCACTTCGGGATGCGGATCCGATGTCCCCATGCGTGCGAGCGGCTGGCGCGCGGCCGCAGGGTCGAGCACGACCAGTTCGCGCATCGCGTTCCAGCGCGCGGCGAAGTCCTCGCTTGCCGTCTCGGCGATGAAGAGCGGCGCGGCGTCGGTGCGGCCGAGCTGGCGCAGCAGCGCGAGCGCCATCTGGCGGAAGCTGCTGTCGCGGCGCGAGGCGCTGACATGGGTCAGGCGGCCGCTTTCGATGTCATAGGCGCGGATCGGGAGGCATGAGGGCGGCTGGACGGTGAGTTCAAGGAAGAGGATGTCGCTGCCAGCGCCCTGAAGCGTGAAGCTTTGGCGCGCGGTGTCGAGGATCAGCGTCTCGCCAGTCCGCAACGGACGCGGCGGCTGGGTGCGGCATAGCGCGGCGCCCTGGGCGGTGAACGCACCGGCTTCCTCGGCTGCGCTGACCGCCACGCCGTGCGCGCGAAGCTCTGCGCCGCCGCCGACGAGGACTTGGATTGCCGCGTGGCCAGGGACGAAGACCGCGCTGCCGGACGCGGCGCTCTTCGCGGTGAACGGCCGGAGCTGGAGCGTCAGGCGGATCGCGCCGCGATCGGCGAGGACGAGCCCGCCGCCATCGCTGCCGCCCACCATCCGCAGTGGCGGGCGCGCAAAGGGGTCGGCGGTGAGCAACGCCAGCGCCTGATCGAGCCGGCCGCGGAGCCACTCGGTGTCGGAGAGCCACGGAAGAAGGCGCGCGATCGCGACATCGGCGGGGGCATCGGCGAGCGCCGCGATGGCGGTCAGCAGCCCGTCGGGCGCGGTGTCGGCCGATCGCCACGCGGCGTCGAGATTTGAGACCCCGCGGCGGATCGCCAGACGGCGCGCGACATCGGCGTGGGGAAAATGGTCATGGCGGGATGACATGATGGGCATCGCGAAACGCGGGGAACGAAGGGCGCCGGGTTGGTGGCGCCCTCCGTTCCCGCCGCAGCTCAGTCGTATACGATCAGCGCGATAGCAACGGCGAGTTCGAACACCGACGACCCCGACGATGCACTTTCGCCCATCAGCGAGCCGAACAGTCCGACCGCGGTTTCGAGCAAAGGCAGCGCCTCGATATCGATGGTTGGCAGACCCATATTCCCCTCCTGTCCTGATCGGCGGCGCGACCTGCCGCCCGGAACATGGCTAGGAAGGCGCGGGCGCGCTTCCCAGTTAACTTATCGTAATCGGGGCCATGTCGCTGGTCGAAGCGGGGTTGCGGCGGGATGCGCCGGGGATAGGGTGGTGACGTCGAAACCGGGAGACCTGCCATGCGCCGCACCATCGCCGCCGTCCTTTGCACGCTGTTGCTCGCCGCGCCCGCAGGGGCCGAAACCTTGCTCGTCGGCAACAAGGGCGAGGATACGCTGAGCGTCATCGCGCTGGCATCGGGCGAGGAGCTGGCGCGGCTGCCGACGGGCAAGATGCCGCACGAGATTGCGATTTCGCCCGACGGCAAGCAGGCGGCGGTCGTCGCCTATGGCAGCACGACGATCGACGTGTTCGATGTTGCGAACCGGACCAAGGTGAGGACGATCGACCTCAGCCCCAACCAGCGACCGCACGGGCTGCTGTGGCTGTCCGACGGGCGGCTGGTCGCGACGACCGAAGGAAGCGAGTCGGTCGCGGTGGTCGCGCCCGATGGCAAGCTGACGTCTATTTCGACGGGGCAGAAGGGCACGCATATGATCGTCGTCGCGCCCGACAACCGCACTGCCTACACCGCGAATATCGCGGCGGGGACGGTGAGCGTGCTCGACCTCAAAACCGCGAAGAAGCTGCGCGACCTGACCATCGGCGGCAAGCCTGAAGGGCTGGCGCTTACCAAAGGTGGGCGCGAATTGTGGGTCGGCGATCTCGATGCGCCGCGGGTGTCGATCTGGGATACCAAGACCGGCAGGAAGATCGCCGAGCAGCCGGTCGACCCCGTCGCGATCCGTGTGCTGGCGAGCCCCGACGGCAAGCTGGTCGCGACAAGCAATATCGCGGCGGGCACGATCAGCCTGTTCGACGCCGAAACGCGTGCGCTGGTGCGGACGATCAAGGTATCGGGCGAGCAGGCCAAGGGGCAGGTTACTTTGCTCTTTAGCGCGGATTCGAAGCGGCTCTATGCGGCCGAAACAGGGCACGACAAGGTTGCCGAGATCGACGTCGCGAGCGGCGAAGTTCTGCGCCGGATCGCCGCGGGGAAGAATGGCGACGGGTTGGCGATCGCGCCCTAGGCTTTTTCTGCGTGCAATGTGTCGCGAAAGGCGGCGAGGCGGCGGACCGCCTCGTCGAGTAGCGCGCCCTCTTTCGCGAAGCAGAGGCGCAGGATGTGGCGCGGGCCATCGCCTTCGAAGAGCGCCGAGACGGGGATCGAGGCGACCCCCGCTTCGCTTACCGCGCGTTCGCTGAATTCGCGGTCGGACAGCGCGATCCCCGATGCGGCGAGGTCGATGCACAGGAACCAGGTCGCGGCGTTCGGCAGGACGGTGAAGCCGGCGGCCGCCAGCGCTTCCGCCAGACGCCGACGCGATGCGGACCACCCCTCACGCTGCGGTGCGAACCAACTGTCGGGCCGGCCCAGCCCCTCCGCCACCGCCCATTGCAGCGCGGGCGGCGTTGTAAAGGTCAGGAACTGATGCGCGCGGCCGAGCGCGGTCGCCATCTGGGGCGGGGCGCATAGCCAGCCCGTCTTCCACCCTGTCAGGCCGAAAATCTTGCCCGCCGAGCCGATCTTCACCGCGCGGTCGGCCATGCCCGGGAAAGACATCAGCGAACGATGCGGCGTCCCGTCGAAGCGGACATCCTCCCAGACCTCGTCGCAGATCGCGACGAGATCGTGGCGCACACAGGCGTCGGCGATCATCGCGAGTTCGGCTTTGCTGGCGACGGTGCCCGCCGGATTGAGCGGATCGTTGAGGATCAGGACGCGGGTGCGCGGCGTGATCGCCGCCGCGAGCTGCCCGGCATCATAGCGCCAATCGGGCGGGGTTAGCGCGATCGAGACCGGGGTGCCGCCGGCGCGGCGCACCATCGGCGCATAGCTGTCATAGGCGGGCTGGAACAGGATCACCTCGTCGCCCGGCGCGACGAACGCGAGGATGGCTGCCGCCAGCGCTTCTGTCGCGCCCGAGGTCACGATTACCTGCTCGCGGGTCAGCATAAGTCCCTGCCGCCGGGCATAGAAGGCGCACACCGCGTCACGCAGTTCGGGCAGCCCGAACGCCGGCGGATATTGGTTCGACTTTTCGGCGAGCGCGCGCGCCGCGGCGGCGATCATGTCGCGATGCGGCGGCTCGTCGGGAAAGCCCTGCCCGAGGTTGATCGCGTCATGCGCCCGCGCGAGCCCCGACATATGCTCGAAAATCGTCGGCTCCATCGCCGCGTAGAGTGGGTGGGCCGGACTCACGAGGGCGAAAGCCAGATCGACAGGCCGGGCGGCGGATCGCTGGGCGGCGCGTCGGCGGTGTGCCGCACCGCGTCGGCGCGCGCGCGGTCGAGGATGGCGGCGGGCACGTCCGCCGGGTGGAAGATATGATCGGCCTCGCCGAGCAGGCGCGCGGCGCGGAGGGTAAGGTCGTCGGGGTCGGCACTTAGCAGCGCGATGGCTTCGAGGCGCGACGGCTGGACCCGCGGTTCGCTCGCCAGCCAGCTTTCGACCTTGTCGGCCGCATCGGCATCGAGCGGATCGAGCGCGCCGCCGCCCGCGAGCGCGGCATCGATTGCGCGGCGGCGGTCGGCGGCGGCGGGCCAGCGCGCCTTCATCGCGTCGCGCGCGGCGTGAAGCGCCGAAGCGAGCGCGCCGAGGCGGGCGGGGAGCAAGGTTTCGATGCGCTGACGGACGGCTTTGGCAAGGCCCGCCGACGCGCCGCCTGTCCCGATCGCGATCGTCACCGGCGCACGGTCGACGATCGCCGGGGTGGTGAAATCGCAAAGAGCGGGACGGTCGACGACATTGACGAGAAGCCCTCGCGCGCGAAGCGCCTGCGCCGCGGCGCGCGCCTCGTCTTCATCGTCGAGCGCGACAAAAGCGATCGTCGCGCCGTCTTCCCACGCCGGCACGATCCGCCCGCCCGCGCGCACGATCAGCCGCGCCTTGGCATCGGCGGCTTCCCCCTCTCCGACCAACACGACTGTGCGGCCGCGCAAATTGAGAAAGACGGGAAACTGGTGCATCAGACGGTCCTGCCATTGTTCGCCGGCCCCGGCAGCGAGCCCGCAGCGGATCGAGAAAGCCGAGCCGCTTTCATCGCAGATCCTTGTACCAGAAGAGCGCGACTTCGCCCTCATGAGGCCCGTCCGCGTAAAGCTTATGGTCGAAGCCGCCCAGCGTATAGCCGGCGCGCGCATAAACCCGGCAAGCCGCAGGGTTGTTCGATTGGGTTTCCAGACGGATCAGTCCGAAACCCTTATCAAGGGCGCAGCCCTCGACCCTTGCCAAGAGCGCGGCCGCCACTCCGCGTCCCCGCGCCCGCCGGTCGACCGCGATTTCCGCAAGGTCCGCCATCCCGTTCCAATATTCGGACATCCTGGCATAGCCCACGACATGGTCGTTCGATCGCGCGATGAAAAGAGCCTTCCACCCCGATGTCGCGCCATCCCAGTCGGCAGGATCCCAGCCATAATCCTTGCGCCGCGACGGGACAGGATGGAGCTGGCGCGGATCATCATACGGAAAGACGATGGCCTGCGAGATGTCGAACGAAAAATCGCACGCGGCAAACGCGGCGGTCGGAAAATCCTCCACCTGGCTAATCTGTATCGGATCGGTCGGCCTCATATTCCTACTCTCGCCGACCGATCCGGTATTTTCAACCTAGGCAGGGCTTCGACCCCCCGCCCCATGACCCGCCTCAGTCGATCCAGTCGGGCACGCGTTCGGCGGCCATGATCGTGCCCGCCGTGATGCGGTCGGCGACGACGGCATAGCGGTCGCCGTCGACGAGGACCTCGGGAACGAGGCTGCGGCTGTTATAGGTCGACGCCATCGTCGCGCCATAAGCGCCCGCGCTGCAGAAAACCGCGAGGTCACCCGCCTCGACCTTGTCGATCAGCCGGTCGCGCGCAAAGGTGTCGCCGGTTTCGCAGACCGGCCCGACGATCGACGCGGTCATCGTCTCGCCCGACGGCGTTACCGCGACGAAATCGTGCCAGGCGTCATAGAGCGCGGGCCTGGCAAGGTCGTTCATCGCCGCATCGACGATGACGAAGGGGTGCGTTGCGCCGGGTTTCACCCACAATGTCTCGGTCAGCAAAACCCCCGAATTGCCCGCGATGACGCGGCCGGGCTCGAACATCAGCGTGACGTCCCAATCGCGCGTTACCCGCGCGACCATCGCGCCATAATCGGCGGGCGACGGCGGAATGATATTGTCGCCCGCCCGATACGGCACGCCAAGCCCGCCGCCGAGGTCGACATGGGTGATGCTGTGTCCCGCGGCGCGCAGGTCGGCGACGAGCTCGCCCACGCGCTTGAACGCCGCCTCGAACGGGGCGAGGCTGGTCAGCTGGCTGCCGATATGGACCGCGATGCCGCGCAAGTTGAGCCCCGGCAGCGCCGACAACCGGGCGAAGATTTCGGGCGCGACGTCGATCCCGACGCCGAACTTGTTATCGGCCTTGCCGGTCGAGATTTTGGCATGGGTGCCCGCGTCGACGTCGGGATTGACGCGAAGGACGGCGGGCGCGGTCATTTCCTTGGCGAGCGCGATCTCGGCAAGCGCGATACCCTCGGGCTCATGCTCGATGTTGAACTGGCCGATGCCGCGGTCGAGCCCTTGGGCAAGCTCGGCGCGCGTCTTGCCGACGCCCGAAAAGACGATGTCCTCGGCCGCCATGCCCGCCGCCAGCGCGCGTTCGAGTTCGCCGCCCGATACGACATCGGCGCCATAGCCCTGCCGCGCGAGAACGCGCAGCACGCCAAGGTTGGGGTTGCTCTTGATCGCAAAGGCGAGGTGCTTCTTGGGAACATCCTTCAGCCCGTTGCGGAACGCCTGTGCATGGCGTTCGAGCGTCGCGCGCGAATAGACATAGACGGGGGTGCCGATTTCTTCGGCAATGCGCGGCAAGGGAATGTCTTCGGCGTGCATCACGCCGTCACGAAGTTCAAAATGATTCATCGATAAAAGTCCTGAGGCTCAGCCCGGAGGCGGCAGATCAAAATCGTCGGGTTCGCGTTGTTCGGACCGTTTGAGAAGTTCGTCGCTGCGCGCGGGCCGGGCCTGCGCGTCAGGCGTCGTAAGCTCCTCCGTAGTCGGGGCGCGGGTGGCGCCGACGGGAATCACCGGTGCAGGCTGGCCTGCAACGGGCTTCAGATCTACCTTGCTGCCGCACGCGCCGAGCAGCGCGGTGGCGGCGAGCGTTGTGATGATGAGCCGCTTGGTCGCCATCAAATCATTCCTTCGAGCGCCGCACGGGCCGCGGCGATGGCCTGCCTTACCCGTTCGGGCGCGGTCCCGCCATAGCTCAAGCGGCTGGCGACCGATGCCTCGACGGTCAGCGCCGCGAGCACGTCGGGCGTGACCGCGGCGTGGATTGCCGCGGCGTCGGTTGCAGGCAGCGCCGATAGCTCGACGCCCAGTTCCTCGGCGCGCTTGACGCACGAACCGACAACATGATGCGCCTCGCGGAACGGCAGTCCCGCCTCTCGCACCAGCCAGTCGGCGAGGTCGGTCGCGGTCGAATAGCCCGACGCGGCAAGCGCGCGCATGCGGTCGGTGCGGAAGGTCAGCGTTTCGACCATGCCGGTCATCGCGGCGAGCGACAGCGCGAGCGCGTCGAAGGCGCCGAAAACGGTTTCCTTGTCGTCCTGCAAATCCTTCGAATAGGTGAGCGGCAGGCCCTTCACGATCACCGCGAGCCGCTGGAAGGCGCCGAGCAGCAGGCCCGCGCGCCCACGCACCAGCTCGGCGGCGTCGGGATTGCGCTTTTGCGGCATGATCGAGCTGCCCGTCGACCAGGCGTCGGGCAGGCTGATGAAGCCGAAGGGCTGACTCGCCCAGATCACGATTTCCTCGGCGAGGCGCGACAAATGGATCGCGGCAATCGACGCCGAGGCGCAGAATTCGAGCGCGAAGTCGCGGTCCGACACGGCGTCGATGCTGTTCGCCATCGGGCGGTCGAAACCGAGCGCCGCGGCGGTCGCGTGGCGGTCGACCGGAAAGCCCGTGCCCGCGAGCGCGGCGGCGCCGAGCGGCGATTCGTTGAGGCGCGCGCGGGCGTCGACGAATCGGCTGTGATCGCGGCCGAACATCTCGACATAGGCGAGGAGGTGGTGGCCGAGCGTTACCGGCTGCGCGACCTGCAGGTGCGTGAAGCCGGGCATGATGCTGTCGGCATGTTCGTCGGCGCGCGCGAGCAGCGCGGTCTGGATCGCCTGCAATCCCGCATCGATGCGCTCGCACGCGGTGCGCGTCCACAGGCGAAAATCGGTCGCGACCTGATCGTTGCGCGAGCGCGCGGTGTGGAGGCGCCCGGCAGCCTCGCCGACCAGCTCCTTCAGCCGCGATTCGACGGTCATGTGGATGTCTTCGAGGCTGAGGTCGACGGGCACGCCATTCGCGGCGAATTCATCGGCGATCTGCGCAAGGCCGCGGTCGATCACCACCGCATCGTCGGCGGCGATGATGCCCGCGGCGCCGAGCATCGCGGCATGCGCACGGCTCGCGGCGATATCTTCTTCCCACAGACGCTTGTCGACGGGGATCGACGCGTTAATCTCTTGCATGATCGCCGCGGGTCCGCCACCGAAGCGGCCGCCCCACATGCTGTTGCTGTCCGGAGTATTCGCCATCCGCCGCGTCCCAAATCCGTCCCTTGCGATCCTCGCCGTGCTTCTGGCCGGATCAATCGCCGGCTGCGATAGGGAAAAGCAGCCGGACGGGCAAGCGGGGCAAGGCCAAGCAAATGTTTCGGCGGGCCAAGCCAAGGGGCCGGGGCAGTTCGAGTATATTGTCGATCGCAGCCACAAGGGCGCGCCGGCGCCGGCGGCAGGCTTTCGCGGACCTGACGACGCCCCGGTGACGCTGGCTTCGTTTCGTGGGCGTCCGCTGCTCGTCAACCTCTGGGCGACCTGGTGCGCGCCGTGCGTCGCCGAAATGCCGACGCTCGACGCGCTCGCGGCGAAAAGCGGCGATGCCATGACGGTGATCGCGGTGGCGCAGGATTTGCAGGGTGCCGAGATCGTCGACCCGTGGTTCCAGAAGGCGGAACTGAAGGCGCTGCAGCCCTATATCGATCCGCAGAACGGCCTGCTCGACGCCGCGAATAGCGCGCTGCCGACGAGCATCTATTATGACACCGAGGGCCGCGAAATCTGGCGCGTCGTGGGCGCGATCGATTGGCAGGGCAAGGAAGCGCAGGCGCTGCTGGCCGAGGGTCGAAAATAAACCCCGAAGTACGAAAAAACTTCGTCATTCCCGCGAAAGCGGGAACCCAGTTGCGACGTCCGCTCGCTGGGGTTCCCGCTTTCGCGGGAATGACGATTGAAATGAACTAAAACAAGAAAGGACGGGTGCCCCATGACACCCGTCCTTCCCTGCGACCCAGAGCAAGGCTCCGGGGAACTTGGGAAAGCCTATCCGCCGACCGTCACGCGGCCGGTGCGATAGCCCTTCTTGCGCATTTCCTTCACATAATCCTTGTCGGCGTCGACCACCTCGGTCTCCCATTCATCCCACGCGTCCCAGCGATCTTCGCGGTCGGTCGAATGGCGAAGGTCGCTGGTCAGCTCCTTCTCGGCCTCGAGAATGTCGGCTTTGTAGTTATACCATTGCTGATTGACGACGCCCGCGATGGGGCTGGTGCGAATGTGCGGCGCCTCGAATCCCGGCGGCATCGCGCGATAAGGAACGGCGGCCACGGCGGCCGTGGCGGGGAGCGCCAGAATTGCGGCTAGGGTGGTCCACTTTTTCATCGTCCATCTCCTGATTGCCCGCCCGTTCGGGGCGGTCAGGGGAGTTAACGAAGCGCGCGGCCGATTTCTTCCCGGCTGATCGCTGAAATGGCACGGGTCACGGCGGAAACGCTCATCCGGGATGCGCTTCGTCGCCGACAGCGGAGCGAAGGAGGCCGCGAAACACGTCCTGCGCGCTGCGTTTGCCCTGCGTCACATCATACACGTCGCGCGCGATCGGCATGTCGAGGCCGTGCTTTTCGGCGAGCGCGATCACCGTCGGCGCGCTCTTCACCCCCTCGGCGACCATGTTCATGCCCGCGATGATCTCGTCGATCGGGCGCCCCTTGCCGAGTTCGACGCCGACATGGCGGTTGCGCGACAGCGGGCTGGTGCAGGTCGCGATCAAATCGCCCATGCCGGTGAGTCCCGCAAACGTCTCTGCCCGCCCACCCATCGCGACGCCGAGCCGGGTAATCTCCGAAAGCCCGCGCGTCATCAGCGCCGAGCGCGTGTTGTCGCCGGCGCCGAGCCCGTCGCCCATGCCGACGGCGATCGCGATGATATTCTTGAGCACCCCGCCGAGTTCGCAACCTAAGAGGTCGGTGTTGGTGTAGACGCGGAACAGCCCCGAGTGGAACACGGGCTGGAGCGCGCGCACGACGATCTCGTCCTCCATCGACAAGACGCTCGCCGCCGCTTGCCCGGTCATGATCTCGCGCGCGAGGTTCGGCCCGGTGAGCACGCCGACCGGGTGGCCGGGGAGCACTTCCTCGATCAGCTCGGTCATGCGTTTGCCCGATGACAATTCGAGCCCCTTGGTCAGGCTTATCACCGGCACCCACGGGCGCAAATGATTGCGCGCCTCTTCGAGCACGGCTCGGAAGCTGTGCGACGGCACGCCCATGACGAGGACATCGGATCCCGCAACGACTTCGGCGAGGTCGTTCGTGGCGCGGAGTCCCGGCGGCAGCTTGATCCCGGGAAGATATTTGCGGTTCTCGTTATCGGCATTGATGCCGTCGACGGTCTCGGCATCGCGTGCCCACAGCGTGATCGGCGCGTTGCGCGACACGACCGAGGCAACCGTCGTCCCCCAGCTGCCCCCGCCGAGCAGCCCCACCTTCAACCGCATCTGCCTCTCCCTATTTTCGAAGAGAGACTGACGCGCATTTCAATGCTTGGCAAGAAAGCCCTTCATCACCGCGGCGGTCGCTTTCGGATCCTCGATCATCGGCACATGGCCCACATGTTCGAAGATATGGCTCTCGCTTCCCGCGATGCCCGCTTCGAGCACGGGCACGCAGCTGACGTCGAGCAATTTGTCATGGCGGCCCCAGATAATCAGCGTCGGCACCTTCACTTCGCCAAGACGGCCATTCAGCGGATGGTCGCGCCCCTCGGTCGCGATGACCCAGAAGATCTTGTCGAGCTGGTCGCGATATTTGAGGCCGTCGGCGTAGAGCACGGGCTTCAGCCGCGAGGGGATATGCGGCGGCTTATGCACGACCATTGCGACCAGCCGGTCGGCATCCTCCAGACTGGCGAGGATGAGCGGATTATAATCCTCGTTCGCCGCTTGTTTCTGAAGCTCGCTTTCGTTCGCGCCGTTGACCCCGGCGTTGTCGAGCAGGATCAGGGTCGCGAGCGCGTCGGGATAGTCGATCGCGTAGCGGAGAGCGATCCAGCCACCCATGCTGTTGCCCGCGACATGCGGCCGCTGGAGCCCGAGGGTGTCGGCGAAGGCCTTCAGCCGTGTGGTTTGCGCCTGCAGGTCATAAGCAAGGTCGGGATTGCGCTCATTCTCGCCGAACCCCGGCAGGTCGGGGGCGATGACATGATAGTCGCGCGTGAGGTACGGCGCGATCATCGACCAATTGTCCTTGTCGCCCGCGAAGCCATGGACGAGCAGCAACAGCGGTTTCGCCGGATCGCCGCCCTCCAGATAGGGCCATGTGCGACCGTCGACGACAACGTTCTTTTGCACCATCCCGCCGCGCCGCCGCAGCAGCGCGCGTCCGATCGCAACGAGGCGGCCGGGGAAGATGAAATACATCAGCGCGAGCGAGATCAGCGGCGCGAAGATCAGGACGAGCAGGAGTCTCATGCGGCGGGCGCGCCTTTCACATGCGTGTCGAACCAGCCGATCAGATCGTCGAGGACGGCATCGCGTTCGGGCTCGTTATAGATTTCGTGGAACAAGCCGGGATAGATTTCGAGGCGCTTGTCCTTCGACGCGACATTGGCGAACAGATAGCGCGAGCCCGCGGGCGCGGTTAGCCGGTCGGCCTCGCCGTGCTGGATCAGGATCGGCAGGTGGATCTTTGGCGCGTCAGCCTGTGCGACCGCCATCGCGTCCATGAACTCCTTGCCGAGCCGCGCCCCGATCTTGCCGTCATAGACGAGCGGGTCGGCTTGATAAGCGGCGACGACTTGCGGGTCGCGGCTGACGCCATTGGAATCGAGCGACAAGACGCCGAGGCGCGGGAAGAAGCGCGAGAGGAAACGGCTGATCCAGACGGTGAAGCGCGACGGCGGTTCGGCGGGCAGGATTGCGGGCCCCGAGAGCGCCGCCGCGACAAAATCATTCTGGCGCTCGACGAGGAACAGGGTCGCGATCAGCCCGCCCATGCTGTGGCCGAGGAGCAGGCGCGGCGTATCGGCATGATTGATCTCGACGAGCGTCAGCAATTCGCTCATTCCGTCGAGAAAGGCCGAAAAGCGCGGGACGAAACCGCCCTCGCCGTCCGAATTGCCATGCCCCCAATGATCGACGGCATAGACGGCATAGCCCGCATCGGTCAGCCGTTTCGCAACATATTCGTAGCGCCCGGCGTGCTCGGCATAGCCGTGCGCAAGCAAGATGATCGCACGCGGGCGGCCTTCGGGAAGCCAGTGGGTGACGTGGAGTTTCGCCCCGGCGCCCGCGGATTCAGCAGGCAGGATCACCGCCCCCGCCGCCATGCTCAGCGAACCGCCTTCTTCAGCGCCGCGCTGCGATGGCCGGGGCCGTCGTCGCCCGCCTTGTCGATCTTGGCGAGGATCGCTTCGAGCGCGCGGCTGATCGCGGTCTGGGTGCGGACCATCTCGACCTTAGGCCACGCGGTGCGTTCGCCGGTGTCGATCAATTCGTCGATATCCTCCTGCGCGAGGTCCGACAGGATCTTCGTCGGCGACCAGAATTTGGGCGGGCGGATGATGTTGATGTCGCCGGTATATTCCTGATTGATCACCGAGCGCGCCATGTTCGCAATGCTATTGAGCGGCGGGATCAGCTCGAGCGGCTTCTGAAAAATCACCATGTTGGCGTTGAGCCACGCCTTGAAGGTCGCCATCGACGCATGCTGGATCGCCTCGATCGGAGCCATCTGCTTGCGCGTGTCGGTCGCGAAGGGCAGCGCGATCGGGTTCGCCTGGCTGACGATATGATGGTTGACGCCATAGAGGCGTTCGAGCCGCTTGGTCGGGATATCATGCGTCACCGAGCCATCGACCCAACGCCGGTCGGGCTGATAAGGAATGCGTTCACCCTTGTCGTCGCGCGCCATCAGCATCACCGGCGGAAAGACGCCGGGCACCGCGCACGACGCGAGCACCGCTTCGCGGATCAGCACATTGGGCGCGGTGATCGCATTGAGCAGGCGGCCGTTCTGGTGCTTTTCGGCGGGCGCGACCGAAACATTGAGGTGGCGGCCGCTGACCTCATAGGCCTCCTGAAAGGTCAGGTCGGGGATCAGGTCGGCAAGGCGTTCGCGCACTTCGTCGGGCGCGAGGCGTTTTTGATCGGGGTTGCGGCTGGGATTGGCGAGGCGCCCGCTTTCGAGGAAGGCGCCGATGTCGGCATTCTTCCGCGTACAGACGACCGCCGCGACGATCGAGCCGCCGCTCGCGCCCGACATGATCGCGGGCAGCACGCCCTCTTCCCAAAGCGCCTTCACGACGCCGATATGGAAGAAGAGGAAGCTGCCCGAGCCCGAGAGCAGCAGCGCCGAGCGGCCGTAGCAATGCTGCGCGCGGCGGAAGAAATCGCGCTTTTCATCGCGGGTGATGCTGCGCGCGGTCGCGATCTTGTCGAGCGAGGCGACAACCTCGGCGACATAATCCTCGACCAGCTTTTTGGTGCCGAAGCGCGCCTTTTGATAGAGCCGCTCGTGCCCCATGCCGTCGATATTGCCGTGGATGCCTTCGTTCAAAACGAAGAGCAGCCCCTTGAAGTCACCCGCCGCCGACAGCTTGCGCAGCTTTTCGAGCCGCGCGCGGATCGCCTTGTAATCGAAATGCTTGCTCTCATCGGCGTCGCGCCACGCCTGAAGCCCCGATTTCCTGTCATGTTCATGCGCCGCCTTCGACCAGGCGGTATAATCGGGTGCGGTCACAAGATCGCGGTCGGCGCTGAGCGTCGGGGTGAAAAGCATTCGGTAATCCTGCGAGAGCATGGTTTATTTTTTGCGAGTCTTGCCGGTTGCGTTCGCTTTAGCAACCGGTTTCACCTTGGGCTTCGCGGCAGGTTTCGGGACCGCTTTCGCTTTCGGCTTGGGCTTGGCCGCGGGTTTCGGCGTTGCCGTAGCGGCTTTGCGCTTTTCGGGCTTCGGCACCGCGGCCATCAGATCGGCGAAACTTTCCTCGATGCACTCACGGAAAAAGGCGATGTCGGGCATCACCGCGCGTTCAGAGATGAGCGAGAAAGCGATGCGGCCGTTGTAGCTGGGGGTCGCAACGAACAGCCCCATATTGTTCGCGAGCGGCGCCATGCCGTGCTGCTGCACGAGCTGCGCGCCCGCCAGATAGAGCGGAACCTGCGCCCCCGGGACGTTCGAGATGAAGAGGTTCGTCCCGCGCACCGCGAAGCGTTCGCTGGTAACGAGCCGCGCGACCGCGGCCATCGTCGCGCCCGGAATATGCTGCGACAGGTCGGTCATGATCCGCGCGCTGACCCCCGCCTTCGCTTCCTTCGCCTCGACCGTATAATCGCGGACCGCGGCGAGCCGGGCGAGCGGATCGGCGATGTCGGTGCGGATCGGCACGCTCATCGCCGACACCTGATTGCCCGGCTTCGACGCCTTTCCGCCCTTGCCGCGCAAATTGATCGGCGCGACCGCGACAAGGCTGTCCTTCGGCAATTCCTTATGCCTCGCGAGATATTTGCGAAGCGCGCCGCCGACGGTGGTCAGCACGACGTCGTTCACCGTCGCGCCCGGCACCTTCTTGCGAATTTCGGCCACGTCAGCCAGCGCGACCGTCGTCGCATCGAACATCTTGTGCGGCCCCACTGGCACGTTGAAGCGCGTTTCGGGGACGCCAGCGGTCATGCCGCCTTCGGCGATCGATTTGCGCGCCGATGAGATGATCGCGGGCGACATTTTCATCAGCGCGTTCATGAATTTGACCGGCGACTGCATCGACGCCGACCAGGCGCGCGAGAGCGTTTCGCTGCTTGATGGCGCCTTACCCAGTTCCTCGACCGGCGGCGGTTCGGGGATCGCGGGGGTGCCCTTTGCGTCGATGTCGCTCATCGCGATAAAGGCGTGTGCGCCCGAGGCACCGTCGACCGCGGCATGGTGGACGCGGTGGAGCATCGCGAAGCTGCCCTTGGGGATGCCGGGGATGCGGTCGAGCCCCTCAATGACATAAATGTCCCAGAGCGGGCGGTTCATATCCATCGGCTTCGAGAACCAGCGCGCGACCGCGATGCAGAACTGCCGCCAGTCGCCGGGTTCGGGCAGGCGCGCGTGGCTCATATGCGCCTCGATATCGAAATGCTCGTCCTCGACCCAATAGGGATGATCCATGTCGAACGGCAGCCGGTGCAGCCGGCGTTTGAACAAGGGCGAGCTGTCGACGCGGCTTTCGACGTGGCGGATGATGTCCTTGAAGCGCACGAAGCCGCCGGGTGCAGTCGAGGGGTCGTAGATATAGACGCCCATGATGTGCGTCAGATTGTTCGCGGTCTGCGTGTAGAGGAACTGGGCGTCCTGCGCGCTGAGCTGTTTGAGCATCCTATCCTCCTGAACCGGGTAGTCGGTCCGCAAGCGCCACGGTCGAGAGGCGCATCGTTTCCATGACGTTGGCGAGGCCGCGCAGTTCCATCAGCAGCGCCCGGCGTGCGGCGAGGTTCACCGGCGTCGCCTCCTCCGCGAGCCCCATATGGCGCATCAGCGAGAGGCCGTTGGCAAAGAGCAATTTCCCGATTGCCGCCTCGCTGCTGATCCGGCGAAGCAGATAGGCTTGGCGCCCCTCTACGAGCGCGGCGTCGAGCAGCGCCTTTTCATCGACGGCATCGCCGGGCCTGGCGCGCGCGAGTTGCTCGGCGACGACCGAATAGGCCTCGGCAAACGGGAGCAATATCGCGTGGCCGACGACCGGCTGGCAGCGGCGGAGAAGCTGTGCGATGCCGCGGTCGCCGCTCGCGAGGCGGCGATCCCAGACGGGATCGATGCGCGTCAGTTCGGCCTCGATCGCCGCACGATGTTCGTCGCGCGGCGGGTAGAAGAATTCGAATTTGAACAGGTCGCGCAGGCGATCGATCTTCGCCCAGAAGGCCGCAGTCGCATCGCCGCTGTCGCCATCGCGGAGTTCGAACAGTGCGAGTTCGATCATCGCGCGGTCGAGAAAATGATGCGCGATGATGTTGCGGTAATAGCTCGCCATCGGATGCTTGGCGGGATCGATCGAATAGACATTCTCGCTGCCCGCTTCGTAACGCGTCAGCAGCCCGCTCTCGACCAGCGTGTCCACGGTGGCCGACAGCGCGACGTCGTCGCCGCTTTCGAGTTCGCTGCTGAGACGGATATCGCGCGCCCGCGCCCAGTCGGTCACCGCGCCGATCGCGCCGAGCAGTTCCGCAGACGTCGCGCCGCGCGGCGCCATGCCGAGCAGGATCAGGCACATCACCGAGGTGACGGTGAGCGGCGTGACGCGGTTCGCCTCGACCGCGACCGCGAAGGCGATCTTTTCGAGCGCGCGCTTGTCGTCAGGACCCGGTGCTTCGTCGATCACCACCGGATTGCCGATGTCGAGCCGGATGCGGCCGGACGGCTCCTTCAGGCTCTTCATATAGCCAAGAAACCACGACAGGCTCTCGGGCTTCTTGTTCCGCCCCGTCTGTTCGGCGGCATATTCCTCGACATCGCGGATCAGGTCGAAGCTGGTGACGAAGGGCACGAAATGCACGTCGCGCGTCCCCGTCGCATGCGCCGCGTCGAGGACATATTTCATCAGGCCATATTTGGGCGGCATCAGCTTGCCGAGCCGCGAGCGCGTCCCCTCGAACGCCCACGACAGCGGGAAGCGCTTGGCGAGCAGCCAGGCGATATAATGGCGCAGCACGAGCTTGTAGACCGGCTGGTCCTGGAAGCTGCGGCGAATGAAGATCATCCCCGAGCGGCGGAAAAATTCGCCCATCACCGCGAAGTCGAGGTTCGCGCCGCCGAAGCTGTGCAGCATCGGCATGTCATTCTCGTAAGTGAGGCGGCTGGGCGTCGCGCCGTCGATATAGGTCTTGTGGGTAAAGAGGATCGCGGTCGGATGCTCGCGCAGGATCGAACGCAGCCGCGCGAGTTCGGCGGCGTCGACCTCCATCTCGGGCGCATAACCGCCGAACATCATCCGGTCGAGCCGCGCGCGAAGGTCGAGGAAGAGCGCGCTCGGCCGCGCGATGACCTCCTTCATCAAGGGCCGCGCCTCGCGGAAAAGCTCAGCGACAGGGCGCCCCGTCGCCTCCGACAGCTCGGCGAGCGCGGCGCGGAATTTGGGGCTGGTGCGCAGTCCGTCCGCAACGAAGCGCGGCACCTTGTAGCGCGTCCCGCGGATGCCGCGTTCGGCAACGTCGAGGGCGAGCCCCGCCTGCCGTGCGACGAAGCCCGCGAACTCGGGACTGTCGGTCCCCTCGCCGTCACCTCCGCCGGTCTGGCGGCAGAAACGGTCGCGGAGCGCATCGAGCGTCGCCGCCTCGCCGACCAAAATCTGGGCGCGGCGGCGATCGCGGAGCAGGATCAGCCGCGAGCGAAGCGGGCCGGGATGGCGCGGGTCGCCAAACAGGATGTGACGGAATTTGAGCGCGCGGTCGCGCTCGAAACCGGGGATACGCCACGCGACGCGCAGCGGCACGACCTGCCGCGACGGCGACCCGTCGAGCCGCGCGCGCAGCACATCGAGCGGCAGCGCATGATCGTCGTCCTCGATCGCAAGGCTGGCCCATTGCGGTTCGTTATCGCCGCCCAAATCATTGGCAGTCGAATGGACCCAATCGAGCAGCAGTCGCCGCTCGACCCCGTTACGCGCGTCAATGATATAGAGCCGGTCGGCCGCCTGCTCCGTCACGATCGGGGTGCGGGGCGTACCATCGGCCACGGCTTAGCCGGTCTTTCCCTTGGCGGCCGCGGGCTTTTTGGCGGGGGCCTTTTTCTTCGCGGCAGGCTTTTTCGCGGCCGCTTTTTTCGGCTTGGCCTTTTCGGCCTTGGCCTCGGGCGGAGCAGCCTCGGGCGCGGGCTCCTTAGCCACCGATTCCGCGACGCTTTCCTCGGGCTGGCCGAGCGTGCGCAGGAACATGTTGCGGACGTCGCGGACATGATTGTTGATCGTACGGACGCTCCATTTCGACGTGTCGACCGGCGGCAGCACGGTGACGCGCACCGTCGCGGGGCGCATCACGAACTCGTTCTTCGGCGCGACGTCGGTGGCGTTATGAATGACGATCGGGACGATCGGCACCCCCGCCTGCATGGCGAGGTGGAACGCACCCTTCTTGAACGGTTCGAGCTTCGGCGTCAGGCTGCGCGTGCCCTCGGGCGAGATGCAGATCGACTTGCCCTCGATCTTGATCGCGTCGACCAGCGGCTCCATCGCCTTGATCGCGCTCTTGCCGTCGGCGCGGTCGACGAAGACGGTGCCGCCCCATTCCATCAGCTTGCCGAGGATGGGGATATCCTTGATCTCTTTCTTGCCCACCCCGCCCATGTCGCGGCGGATGAGCTTGGCGAGGATCATCACATCGGCCTTGCTCTGGTGGTTGAAGATGAAGACGCACGGGCGCGAGGACCAGAGATTCTTCTCGTCCTCGACCTCGAGCTCAACCCCCGTGATCGCGGTCGCGAAATCGCCGAACAGCCCGATCGAGAAATTGGCGGCCTCGCGCTGCGAACGCGTCAGCGCCCAGATCGGCAGGCCGGCGGCGAAGGCGCCGACGAGCGAGCCGGTGGCGTAAATGGTGCGCGTGTAATCGACCCAGCTCGGCGTGCCGCGGCTGCCGAAACGCTGCACCGGCCAGCCATTTTCCTCGGCGATGGCCTTGAGTTTCAGGTTGGGATTGAGCGGGCGCGGCTTGCCGACGCGTTCGAGCAGTTCGATATCGTCGTCGCTGTCCGAGTAGAAAAAGCTCTGGTCGAGATCTAGGCCGTACTCATCGGCTAGTTCCTCGGCGGCGAGCACCTTGCCCTCGCCGAAGCAGAGTGGGCGGATGATCTCGCCGGTGAACACGCCATCCTCGATTTCATAGGCCGAACATTTGATGTCGTCGATGCCGAGGTCGCGCGCGGTCGGTTCGATCTGGTAGATCGTCGCCGACGAGATGATCGCGACGCGGTGCCCCTTCGCCTGATGCGCCTCGATGATCGCTCGCGTTTCGGGATAGATTTTGCGCGCGATATGCTTCTTGTAGAGTTCCTCGCCGAATTCGATGAAGCTTTCTTCGTCGACCCCGCGCATGAATTTCGCGGCGCCCGACATCAGCCCCGAAAAGCCTATGGTGCCAAGGCTGTGCTGCGCGATGACCTGCGCGGTCTCGGCGATTTCCTCCATCGACATTTCGCGGCGCTGGAATTTCTCGCGCAGCATCGCGGTCGCCGAATAGCCCGAGATGATCGTGCCGTCGAAATCGAACAGCGCGGCGATATGCGATCCCGGCTCCGACGCCAGAACTTCATCCAAATGCGGTTGCGGCCTTGGCACGCCTGTCTCCCCACCAACGGCTATATTGCCGCCTTATCCCTGCACAGTGACAGGTAAAATGGGGTTAATCAATGGCGCGAAAGTGCGGCCGCCTCGCGCGCCAACGTCTCGATTTTTGCATGGTCGAGTGGGCCCGAGGGCACGACCCAGCTGCCGCCGACGCACAGCACCGCTTCGAGCGCGAGCCAGTCGGGGGCGGTCGCGAGGCTGATGCCGCCGGTCGGGCAGAAGCGCGCCTGACCGAAGGGGCCGGCGAGCGCCTTGAGCGCCGGGATGCCGCCGCTGGTCGCCGCGGGAAAGAATTTGAAGCGGTCGAGGCCGAGGTCCATTCCGCGCATGATGTCGCCGGCGCTGGCGGTGCCGGGGAGGAAGGGAATTCCGCTCGCGACCGCGGCCTTGCCGAGATTGTCGGTCAAGCCCGGCGAGACGATGAATTCGGCGCCCGCGGCGATGGCACCCTTGAGCATTGCCGGATCGAGCACGGTGCCCGCGCCAACAACTGCGCCCTTGACGCTTTTCATCGCGGTGATCGCGTCGAGTGCAGCGGGAGTGCGCAAGGTGACTTCGAGTACCGTCAGCCCGCCGGCGACGAGCGCTTCGGCCATGGGCACCGCATCCTCGACCCGGTCGATAACGATCACCGGGAT
Organism: Sphingopyxis sp. MSC1_008; assembly: GCF_023197165.1. Lineage (GTDB taxonomy): Bacteria > Pseudomonadota > Alphaproteobacteria > Sphingomonadales > Sphingomonadaceae > Sphingopyxis. The sequence goes on along the minus strand of NZ_JALPRD010000003.1, from coordinate 455,827 downwards.
GACGGGCGCGAGGCGCATGATCTGGTCGATAGACTGGCTCAAATGACGGACTCCATGGCAGCAAGAACGGCCGACCCGCCCTTTTCGGCTTCGTCGGCATGATGGCGAAACAGCGCGAACAGTTCGCGGCCGACGCCGACCGCGGGCGGGGGCGCGGCGGCGGGGCTGCGCGCGGCCCAGACGGCCGGATCGACCAGCGCGAGCACCTCGCCCTTGCGCGCGCAGACGCGAACGATGTCGCCGTCGACGAGGAAGGCGAGCGGGCCGCTCACCCCGTCGGTACCGGGCAAGGCTTCGGGCGAGAGATGGATCACCGCGGGCACCTTGCCGCTTGCGCCCGACATGCGGCCGTCGGTGAGCAGTGCGACGCGGAAGCCGCGATCCTGGAGCACGCCCAATGCCGGGGTCAGCTTGTGCAGTTCGGGCATGCCATTGGCGCGCGGGCCCTGGAAGCGCACGACGACGATGACGTCGTGTTCGAGCTCGCCCGCCTTGAACGCCGCCAGCACCGCATCCTGCGTATCGAAGATTCGGCACGGCGCCTCGATCGTCCAGCGATCCTCGGCAACCGCGCTGGTCTTGATGATCGCGCGGCCAAGGTTGCCCGCCAGCAGGCGCATCCCGCCGTCGGGCGAGAAAGGCGCTGCAGCGGGGCGGAGCATGGTGTCGTCGCGGCTCTCGGCAGGCGCCGCCTGCCAGTGGAGTTCGTCGTCGACGAGCACGGGCTCCGATGCATAGTCGGCCATCGTCCCGCCAACCGTCAGCACGTCGCCATGAAGCAAGCCAGCGCCGAGCAGTTCGCGCACGACATAGCCGATGCCGCCTGCGGCGTGAAAATTGTTCACGTCGCCCGCACCGTTCGGATAGACGCGCGCCAACAGCGGCACCGCGTGACTGAGCTCGTCGAAATCCTGCCAGTCGATGATGATCCCGGCCGCGCGCGCGATCGCGGGCAGGTGGATCGCATGGTTGGTCGAGCCGCCCGTGGCGAGCAGCCCGATCGCGGCGTTGACGATCGCTTTCTCGTCGACGCAGCCCGCCAGCGGGCGATAATCGTCACCGTCCCAGCCGATCTCGGCGATCCGATGCGTCGCGGCGCGCGTCAATTCCTGCCGCAGCTTGGTGCCGGGGTTGGTGAAGGCGCTGCCGGGAACGTGGAGCCCCATCAGTTCCATCATCATCTGGTTGCTGTTCGCGGTGCCATAGAAGGTGCAGGTGCCGGCGCCATGATAGCTCGCCGCTTCGGCCTCGAGCAGCTCGTCGCGGGTCGCCTTGCCCTCGGCATAAAGCTGGCGGACGCGCTGCTTTTCCTTGTTCGCGAGCCCCGAAGGCATCGGCCCGGCGGGGATGAGGATTTGTGGCAGATGGCCGAAGCGCAGCGCGCCGATCAGCAGGCCGGGAACGATCTTGTCGCAGATGCCGAGCAGCAGCGCGCTCTCGAACATCGCGTGGCTCAGCGCGATCACCGTGCCCTGCGCGATATTGTCGCGACTGAACAGCGACAGGTCCATACCCGCCTGCCCTTGCGTCACCCCGTCGCACATTGCGGGAACGCCGCCCGCGACCTGCGCGGTCGCGCCGACTTCGCGCGCGAAAAGTTTGATCTGCTCGGGATAGCGGCCGTAGGGCTGATGCGCCGAGAGCATGTCGTTATAGCTGGTGACGATGCCGATATTCATCTCGGCGCCGGAGCGGATCGCGGGCTTGTCCTCGCCCGACGCGGCAAAGCCGTGTGCGAGATTGCCGCACGACAGATTGCCGCGGTTGGTGCCGGCGTCGCGCTGGCGGTCCATCAGGTCGAGGTAGGCGGCGCGGCGCGGACGACTGCGTTCGATGATGCGGTCGGTGACCGCGGCGATGGTGGGGTGGAGAGTGGTCATAATATGTCCTCGTCGCCCTCGCGAAGGCGGGGGCCGCTGGCAACATAGTGCAAGGCCGACTGCGGCCCCCGCCTTCGCGGGGGCGACGTGTTTGTCTCAGTCATGCCAGCTCGCTCCGTCGCGTTCGATCAGCGCGATGGCGCTCGACGGGCCCCAGCTGCCCGCGGTGTAATTCTGCGGTGCCATGTCGACCTCGGCCCACGCGTCGCGGATCGAATCGATCCACTGCCACTGCGCCTCGACCTCGTCGCGGCGGACGAACAGGGTCTGGTCGCCCTCGATGAAGTCGAGCAGCAGGCGTTCGTACGCGATGCGGCGGCGCTCGCCGGCAAAGCTGTGCGAGAGCGAGACGTCCATCGTCACTTCTTTCAGCTTCACGCCGTCGCGGTCGAGGCCGGGCTGTTTCGCCATCACCTTGACGCGGATATTCTCCTCGGGCTGGAGGTTGATGATCATCGCGTTCGCATCGAGCTTGCCCGCGCCGACGCGCGCGAAGATATTGTGCGGCACCGGCTTGAACTGGATCAGCACTTCGGACTTGCGCTGCGGCATGCGTTTGCCGGTGCGGAGGTAAAAGGGCACGCCCTTCCAGCGCCAATTGTCGATATAGGCCTTGAGCGCGACGAAGGTTTCGGTGTTCGACGGGTTGCCGAGTTCGTCGGCATAACCCGCGACCGCACCGCCATTGACCGCACCGCTGGTATATTGGCCCTTGACGCTGTGCGCCTTGACGTCGGCGGCGGTCATCTTGCGAAGGCTGCGCAGCAGCTTGACCTTCTCGTCGCGCACGGCGGTCGAGGAGACGCTCGACGGCGGCTCCATCGCGATGATCGCGAGCAGCTGGAGCATGTGGTTCTGCACCATATCCTTCAGCGCGCCGACCCCGTCATAATAGGAAACGCGGCCCTCAAGCCCGACCGTCTCGGCGACGGTGATCTGGACATGATCGATCGCCTGCGCGTTCCACAAAGGTTCGAAGAGCATGTTGGCAAAGCGCAGCGCGAGCAGGTTCTGCACCGTTTCCTTGCCGAGATAATGGTCGATGCGGAACACGCGGTCTTCGGCAAAGGCGTCGCCGACCTGCGCATTGACGTCGCGCGACGAGGCGAGGTCGTGGCCGATCGGCTTTTCCATCGCGATGCGGCATTCGGCGCAGGCGATGCCGGCGGCGTTGAGTCCCTGTGCGATCGGGCCGAACATCGACGGCGGGGTCGAGAGATAGACACCGATCGGGCGGGCCATGCGGTCGCCGAGCAACGCGGCGAGTTCGTCATAGCCGGTGCCCGCGCCGGCATCGATCGCGCAATAGTCGATGCGGTCGAGGAAGGCCGCGACACCCGCCTCGTCGATACGGTCGGCGGGCAAATGCTCAGTCAGCGCCTCGCGGACCTGCGCCTGAAACGCCGCACGATCCATTTTCGAGCGCCCCGATCCGATGATCGTCAGCGCATCGGCGAGCAGCCCGTCGAGGTGGAGATTGTAAAGCGAGGGAAAGAGCATGCGCTGCGCCAGGTCGCCCGTCGCGCCGAACAGCACCAATGTTTCGACTTTCACGCTCACAATCGTCCCCTTGGATAACATAAAAAGAATTGGGCGATACACGAAGCGAATGCAACGCGCATACGTAGGCCGCATACGATGTCGGCACTTGGCAAATCCGACAACGCTGCCATAGGAATTCGCCATGCCCGATAGCGTACAGCCCTATGATGTCATCGTCGTCGGCGGCGGGGTCAATGGCGCGGGTGTCGCGCGCGATGCCGCGGGGCGCGGCGCGCGCGTGCTGCTGCTCGAAGCGGGTGACCTCGCCGAGGGCACGTCGTCGAAATCGACCAAGCTGATCCACGGCGGGCTACGCTATCTCGAACATTATGAATTCCGGCTCGTCCGCGAAGCGCTGAAGGAACGCGAGATACTGTGGGGCATCGCGCCGCACATCATCCGCCCGCTGCGCTTTGTCCTGCCGCATCGGCCGGGGCTGCGGCCACGCTGGCTGCTCCGCCTCGGGCTCTTCCTCTACGACCATATCGGCGGCCGCAAGAAACTGCCCGCGACGCGCTCGGTCGACCTGCGCCGTCATACCACGGGCGGGCCGCTGCAACCGCAATATGTCCACGGCTTCGAATATTCGGACGGCTGGGCCGACGATGCGCGGCTGGTCGCGCTCAACGCGCGCGATGCCGCCGACCGCGGCGCACGCGTCCGCACGCGGACGCGCGCCGAAATGTTGCGCTGCGAGGATGGCCTGTGGGTGGTCGACGCGCGCGACGATCAGGGGCATCAATATCGCTTCTCCGGCCGGAGCGTCGTGAATGCGGCGGGCCCCGCGGTGCTCGACCTTCTCAAACGCGCCGACGCCGAACCCGACCATCAGATGCGGTTGGTACGCGGCTCGCATATCGTCGTGCGCAAGGTCTTCGAGCATGACTATGCCTATTTCTTCCAGCTTCCCGACGGCCGCATTTTCTTCGCCATCCCTTATGAGCGCGACTTCACGCTGATCGGGACGACCGATCAGGATCATGAGGGGCCGGCGAGCGAGGCGAAGGCGAGCGACGAGGAAATCGCGTACCTCTGCGAAGGCGCCAGCCTCTATTTCCGTGAGCCCATCACCCCCGCCGATGTCGTCTGGACCTATTCGGGCGTGCGGCCGCTGATCGAGGATGGATCGGGCCGCCCCGAAGCCGCGACGCGCGGATACCGCATCGACCTCGACATGGCCGAAGGCGCACCGCTGCTCACCATCTATGGCGGCAAGATCACCAGCTATCGCCATGTTGCCGAAGATGCGGTCGATGAACTGGCCGATCACATCCCCGCGCTTTCGGGCAAGCATTGGACCGCCAAGGCCCCGCTGCCCGGTGGCGATTTCCCGACCGACGGCGCCGCCGCATTGAAGGCCGAATACAAGCTCGCTTATCCCTTCCTGACCGCCGCGACGGTCGATCGTATCGTCAAGGCCTATGGCACCGATGCGCGCCGTTGGCTGGGAGACGCTACCGGCTGGGATGCGCTCGGCGGCGAAATCGCGCATGGGCTGAGCGTCGCCGAGCTGCGCTGGATGGCGATGCGCGAATGGGTACGCACCACCGACGATGCCCTCTGGCGGCGCAGCAAGCTGGGATTGCATTTCACGCCCGCGGAAACCGAACGGCTCGCCGGCTATGTCGAGCGCTTCGCTGCCGAAGCGCGGCAGGCCGATGCCGAATTTTTTGGCGACACGCTGAATCACTGATCGGTATCGAAGGTCGATGGCTCCGCCCGTGGGCGCGGACAGAGCCATCGCGTCAGGCTACAAGCGCGAGCGCGTCGGCACCGGCAGGAAAATGCGGACGCCTTGTCTGGTCGTGCACCGCTTGCCACACCGCCGCCGCGACATCGGCCTCGGTCGTGAACAGCGCGGGCTCGGCCATCGCGGCGAGGATTGGCGCAGCATAGCTGCCATAAGGTTCGGGCAGCACATCCTCGAGGCGAATATCGGTGTTCTTCGCAAAAGCGGTCGTCGGACCATAGCCGGGCTCGACGAGCTTCACCGAAATACCGAGCGGTTCCAGTTCGTGCGCCAGCGAGCCGGTGAAGCCCTGAATCGCGGCCTTGCTGCCCGTATAGGCGGCGGCGAGCGGGAAAGGCGCGAGCGTCGCCGACGAGGTGATATTGACGATCGTACCGGCGCCGCGTTCGCGCATCTGCGGGATCACCGCCTGCGTCATCGCGATCGTCCCCAGCGTGTTGGTTTCATAGACGTCGCGGATCTTCCGCATCGGCGAATGTTCGAGTGCACCGAACAGGCCGATCCCGGCATTGTTGACGAGCACGTCGATCGGGCCTGCAAGTTCGAGCGCCAGCGCGATGCTGTCGGGGTCGGTGACGTCGAGCGCGAGGGTGCGCAGTCTTTCGGAAGTTGCAAAAGATGCCGCGGAGGGATTGCGCATCGTGGCGATGACGGTCCAGCCCTGCGAATGGAAATGGCGCGCGGTTTCAAGGCCGTAGCCCGACGAGCAGCCGGTGATGAGGATGGTTTTCATGGACGTTTTCCTTTTTGGAGTTGGTGGAAAGCGTCTAGCCAAGGGCAATCGGACTATCTATAATCTGAAATCCGTTATTCATTATAGATAGTCCGGATATGCCCGACCCCTTGTCCGATCTCATCGCGCTGCTTCGCCCGCGCACCGTTTTTGCCAAGGCGATCAGCGGCGCCGGGAACTGGGCGGTGCGTTATGGCGACTTCGGCCATCCGGGCTTCTGTACGGTGATCGAGGGGCGGTGCCGGCTCGCGGTCGACGGCGCCGAGGCGGTGACGCTCGAGGCTGGCGATTTCGTCCTGCTGCCCGCAACGCCGGGGTTTACCATGTCGGGGTTCGAGCCCGCCGAGCCCGTCTTTATCGATCCGCACGCGGCCGCCGGGGCTGCGGGGGAAGTGCGCCACGGCCGGCAGGAGGGCGACGCCGATGTGCGGATGCTCGGTGGCTATTTCGTCTTCGATTCGCCCGACGCCGGCCTGCTCGTGTCGCAGCTTCCCGCACTGATCCACCTGCGCGGCGCCGAACGGCTGACGACGCTGGTGCGGCTGGTGCGCGAAGAGGCGGACGCGGAGCGGCCGGGATGCGACCTGATCCTGTCGCGGCTGGTCGAGGTGCTGATCGTCGAGGCGCTGCGCTCCGTCGAGGGCGACGATGCGCCGCCAGGGCTACTGCGCGGGCTGGGCGATCCGCGGCTCGCAACAGCGATCCGGCAGATCCATGGGCAGCCCGCGCATCCGTGGACAATTGCCGAACTCGCGAATGAAGCGGCGCTGTCGCGTTCGGCTTTTTTCGACCGCTTTGCGCGGACCGTCGGGGTGCCGCCGATGGAATATCTGCAAGGCTGGCGGATGAGTTTGGCCAAGGACCTGCTACGTCGCCGCGAGGGCAAGCTCGAAGAGATCGCGACTCGCGTCGGCTATGGATCGGCGAGCGCGTTCAGCACCGCCTTTGCGCGTCACGTCGGGCAACCGCCGAAACGCTATGCGATGACCGCTTAATCGACGCCGAATTGCTCGGCGAGCTTGGCGCGCCGCACCTTCCATGTTTCGGCGAGCACGGGAACGTCGCGCAGGGCGCGGAGGTCGGCGGGACGGTCTTTCGCCTCGCCGCCAATCAGCAAGGCAAACAGCGAGGCGAGCGGCCAGTCAGGATAAGGCCGTTCGACGAGGTCGAGCGTGTCACCGGCGCGCACCTGCCCCGGTTCGAGCACACGGTAGTACCAGCCCGTGCGCCGCGTCTTGACGACCTGCGCCATCACGCCCTTGGCCTGAAAGCGATGGTCGAGCTTCCAGCACGGCTGGCGCGCCTGAGTGACTTCGACGAGCGCAGTGCCGAGGCGGAAGCGGTCGCCGAGAAAGACATTTTCCTCATCGAACCCGATCGTGGAGATATTCTCTCCGAACGCGCCCGGCGCATCGAGCAGCGGGGCATCGCCCAGATACCCGCGCCACCAGTCGTAGTGATCGGCGGGATAATGGTGGACCGCCTTGTCGATGCCGCCATGGACCGTCCGGTCGGCCTGCTCGTCGCCGGCGAGGCCCATAGGACCCACGGCGACCGCGTCCGCCACCGGCAGCTTGCCGATGGCGCTGGGTTCGTCGCCCCTGAAGGGCTGTGACTTGCCGAGGAGGACAGCGAGAATCGGCGTTTCCATACCGCCGATTGCATAGGCTCCGCCGCCGAAATGGCAATCGTCAGGCTTGCGCGAGCGCCGGGGCAGCGCGTTGCCGTGACGCCAGCACGATAGCGAGCCCGGCGACCGCCGTCACCGCGCCCGCGATCGACACCGCCGGAAAACCGAGGCCGAGGCCGATCACCCCGCCGCCAACCGCTGCGCCAATCGCGTTGCCGAGGTTGAACGCGCCGATATTGACCGCCGAGGCGAGATTGGGCGCATCGGATGCGGCCTCCATCACGCGCATCTGGAGCGGCGGGACGATAGCGAAGGTCGCGACGCCCCACAGGAAGATCGTGACCGCTGCGGCAAGGGGCGAGTACATCGTCACCGCGAACAGCAGCAGCATCGCCGCGAGCCCGGTGAGCGAGACGATCAGGGTGCGGTCGATCGAGCGGTCGGCAAAGATGCCGCCGAGCCAGTTGCCGGCGGTGAGGCCAAGGCCGTAGATCACCAGCATCGCGGTCACGAACAAGGTCCCCGCTCCCGTCGCTTCGGTCAGGATCGGCGCGATATAGGTGAAGACGGTGAACATCGCGGCCGAACCGATCGCGGTCAGCGCCAATGCGACAAGCACCTCGCGGCGCTTCAACACGCCCAATTCGGCGAGCATATTGCCGCCCTCTGCGCGCGGAATGTCGGGGAGCGCGAAACGCAGCGCCGCCATCGTGATCAGGCCCCATATCGCAATCGCGCCGAACGCGGTACGCCAGCCGAACGTCTCGCCGACCCACGGCGCGAGCGGCACGCCGATGACATTGGCGAGCGTCAGCCCCATGAACATCGCCGCGACGGCGCTCGCCCGCTTTTCGGGCGCGACGAGGCTGGCCGCGACGACCGAGCCGACGCCGAAGAAAGCGCCGTGATTGAGCGAGGTGATCACGCGCGCGACCATCAGCGTCGTGTAATCGCCCGCGATAGCGGACAGGAAATTGCCGAGCGTGAAAATCGCCATCAGGCCGATCAGCAAGGTGCGGCGGTTCATCTTTGCGGTGGTGAGTGTCATCAGCGGCGCGCCGAGCATCACGCCGAGTGCATAGGCCGAGACAAGTAGCCCGGCGGCGGGGATCGAAACCCCCAGCCCCTCGGCCATATCGGGCAAAAGGCCCATCGGCGCGAATTCGGTGATGCCGATGCCGAAGGCGCCGGTGGCGAGCGCGAGGAGGGGAAAGTTGATTTTCATGTCGGTTCTTCCGATCAGACGAGCGGCGGGTTCAGGCGGGCGAACCCGGCCTGCTGCCGATAGGGGGTGTGCGGATAGGGCGGCAGGACGTCGCTTGCGGCGTCGAGCGCGGCGATTTGGTCGGCGGTGAGCGCCCAGCCGACCGCGCCGAGATTTTGTCGCAACTGTTCCTCGTTGCGCGCGCCGATGATCACCGAAGAGACGGTCGGCCGCTGGAGCAGCCAGTTGATCGCGATCTGCGGCACCGTCTTGCCCGTTTCAGCCGCGATCAGTTCGAGCGCGTCGATCACGCGGTAGAGCAGTTCTTCGGCGACGGGGGGCGCGAATTGTTCGGTTTCGTGCAGGCGGCTGCCGGCGGGAACCGGGCGGTCGCGCCCGATCTTGCCGGTGAGGCGGCCCCAGCCGAGCGGGCTCCACACCAGCGCGCCGATACCCTGATCGGCGGCGAGCGGCATCAGGTCGGCCTCATAGGCGCGTCCGATCAGCGAATAATAGACCTGATGCGCGACGAAGCGCGGGGTGCCGAGGCGGTCGGCGGCGGCCTGCGCCTTCATGAGCTGCCAGCCCGGATAGTTGGAGACGCCGGCGTAGCGGAGCTTACCCGCGGCGATCAGCGCGTCGAGCGTGGCCATCAATTCGTCGACGGGGGTCGAGGCATCGAAGGCGTGAAGCTGGAGCAGGTCGATATGGTCGGTGCCGAGGCGGCGAAGCGAATCCTCGACCGCGCGGATGAGGCGCGAGCGCGACGCGCCCCAATCCTGCGGCCCGTCGCCCATCGGCAGCCCGGTCTTGGTCGAGATCAGCACCGCGTCGCGGCGCCCCTTGATCGCTTCGCCCAAAATCAGTTCGGACGCGCCGTTCGAATAAACATCGGCGGTGTCGAACAAGGTGACCCCGGCATCGAGGCTGATGTCGATCAGGCGCCGTGCCTCGGCGGCGTCGCTCGTGCCCCACGCGCTGAACAGCGGCCCCTGGCCGCCGAACGTGCCGGTTCCCAGGCTCAACGCGGGAACACGAAGCCCCGACGATCCCAATTGACGATATTCCATGATCCTGCCCTTTCGGTTGCGCATTGACGGCATAGATGGACGTGCAGATCTGCTCACAGTAGCGTCCCGCAAAGCGAAGGATTTTTGAAATGAACGCAAAGATCGCCGAAACGAGCGACCGGGCGCGCGCGATGGAAGTCTTTACCGTCGCGGTCGCCGAGGGCAGTTTTTCGGCGGCCGGCCGCTGTCTGGGGCTAACGCCGTCGGCGGTCAGTCGCACGATCGACCGGATCGAGGCGCGGCTGGGCGTAAGGCTGCTGCTACGCTCGACACGCGCGCTGGCGCTGACCGCCGAGGGCGAGGCGTATCTGCGCGCGGCACGCCGCATCCTCGCCGATCTTGGCGACGCCGAACAGGTCATCGCCGATCAGGGCGCCCCGCGCGGGCGGCTGCGCATCAGCGCGGCGCAGGCGCACGGGCGGCTGACCATCGTGCCCTTGCTCGGCGACTTCGTGCGTCTGCATCCGCATATCCTTGTCGACATCAGCCTCGCCGACCGGCTGGTCGATATTGCGGCCGGGCAAGCCGATGTCGCGATCCGTTTCGGCCCGCTCGCCGACAGCCCGCTCACCGCGCGCAAGCTTGGCGAAAGCCGCCGCGTCATCATCGCGTCGCCTGCCTATCTGGCAGCGCATGGCACGCCGCGCGTGCCCGAGGATCTGCACGGCCATAATTGCCTGAACTTCAATTTCCGCCGCGCCGAACCGACTTGGCCGTTTCGCGACGGGGACCGCGAGTTCACATTATCGGTGCAGGGCAATATCGAGGCGAACAATGGCGAGACGCTGGGACAGCTTGCGGCGGCCGGGGTCGGCATCGCGCGCGTCGGCGCGTTCAGCATCGCCGACCAGATCGCGAGCGGCGCGCTCGTGCCGATCCTGGAGGACTATAATCCCGGCGATGTCGAGGCGATCCACGCGGTGTTTGCCGGTGGCGCGAACACCCCTGCGCGAGTGCGGGTGTTCGTCGATTTCCTCGCTGAGCGCCTCGGCCGTGGCGGCTGAGACAAGCCGAGACAGATGCGTTACGATGCGGCCATGAATGATGCGATGATCGACCTTCCGGTGCAGCGGCTGGGGCTTGGCGAGCCCGGCGACGCGGAATTGACCCGCAGCATCGCCATCGAGGCACCGGTTTCGATCGAGGTTGGCGGCATCGGCTATGCCGTCATGATGGCGACCCCGTCGGATCTCGACGATTATGCCGTCGGCTTCGCGCTGAACGAGGGGCTGGTCGAAACCGCCGATCAGATCGGGCGGATCGACGCGCACCCGATCGAAGGCGGTTGGGCGCTGCGTATCTGGCTGCCCTCCGAACGCAACGCGATCGCGCTCGAACGCGCGCGCAAGCGCGTGAGCGAGAGCAGCTGCGGGCTTTGCGGGATCGAGAATATCGAAGAAGTGTTGCGACCGCTTCCGCCCTTGACCGCGCGCATCGCGACCAACCGCACCGCCATCGCGGCGGCGCTCGCGGCGCTACACGATCATCAGCCGCTCGGGCGTGCGACGGGCGCGGTGCACGCGGCCGCTTTCTGCTCGCCCGCGGGCGACATCCTGCTCGCGCGCGAGGATGTCGGGCGGCACAATGCGCTCGACAAGCTGATCGGGGCGCTGGCGCGCGCGGGTATCGACGCGGCGAGCGGCTTCATCCTGCTGTCGGCGCGGTGCAGTTACGAGCTGGTCGAAAAGACCGTGCGCGCGGGTTGCCCGATGCTCGTCACCATCTCGGCGCCGACCAGCCTCGCCGCCGAGCGCGCGGTGCAGGCGGGGCTGACGCTCGTGACGCTGGCCCGGACCGATTCGGCGCTCGTCGTCAGCGACCCCCACGGAATGATCGCGTGAGGACGCTCGGCGCGGTGCTCGCGGGCGGACGGTCGAGCCGCTTCGGGTCGGACAAGGCGCTGGCGATGCTGGATGGGCGGACGCTGCTCGATCATGCGCGAGCCGCGCTGCTTCCGCATTGCGATGCGGTGGTCGTTGTCGGCAGGGACGAGATCGCCGATTGGCCGCGCCCCGACATGGGCCCGCTTGGCGGCATTGCGGGGGCGCTTATCCAAGCGGCGCATCAGGGCTTCGATCGGGTGCTGACGGCGCCCGTCGATTGCGTGCGCCTGCCCGCCGATCTTCGCGCGCTTCTCGAACCCTCGCCCGCCTTTCTCGAAACGCAGCCGGTGATCGGCCTGTGGCCCGTCGCCGCGCTGCATGAACTTAAAGCCATGCTCGAGGACGGCCGCGACCTCGCGGTCCGGGCCTATGCCCGCCGGATCGGCGCGCGGGCGGTCTCCAGCGATTTCGTGCCGCCGAACGTCAACAGCACCGCCGACCTCGATCGCCTCGCAGGGTCATGATCCGCCGATGGCGTTCACGGTAAACGCCAAAATCCCCATATTGAAGACGAACGCCGCCATGCAGTGGCCGAGCACGACGCGGCGCATATGCGCGCCCGATATCGTGACGTCCGAGGTCTGGAAGGTCATGCCGAGCGTGAAGGCGAAATAGAGAAAGTCCCAATATCCGGGTTCGTGCACCCCGGGCACCTCGATCCCGCGCTGATCGCGGCCGTCCTTCTGCAGATAATAGAGATGCGCATAGTGGAGGGTGAACACGATGTTCGCGAACAGCCACGCGAGCGCGAGCGTCGCGATAATCAGGATAACGTCGCAGCGACCAAGCTTGCCCGGGCTCGCGATCAGCGTCCCGACCGCGAACAATATGACGAGCGAAAGGAGCACCGTGATCGCGAGCAGGCCGACGCGGTTGGCGTCGTTATATTCGGCGCGGCGGCGCATCTGGTCGGCGTCGGCGCCCAGCAGCGGTGCAACGGTGCAAACAAAGACGAAGGCGGCGACGTCGAAGCCGATCAGGAAGGCGGCGCGCGGATCGATGTCCGATGCGAGCGCCGAGCCCATCGCCGCGACCAGAACGAATGGAAAGACGAGGAAACGGGCCGGCGCGATATGTTTGCCGACGGCCATCGGCGGCGTCAGCCCGCAACCCCGACGACGCGCACCGGGATCGACTTTGCCGCCGGGCAGCCACTGGTCTTGTCGTAATAGGCGAGCGGTAGCAGCGGGTTGAGCTCGGGATAATAGCCCGCCACCGAGCCGCGCGACATCGGATAGTCGAGGATCGTCAGCCCCCCGACGCGGCGCGCGATGCCGTCACCGCTGATCGTTTCGAGCGCGACCTTCGTTCCCGCTTCCAGCCCGCGCGCCGCGATATCGTCGGCGTTCATGAACAGGACCATCCGGTCGTTGTACACGCCGCGATAGCGGTCGTTGTAGCTGTAGATCGTCGTGTTGAACTGGTCGTGCGAGCGGACGGTCGCGAGCCGCAGCATGTCGGGATCGTCGATCGGTGCATTGACCGCGAGCCCCGGCAGGATCAGGAAATTGGCCTTGCCGTTCGGCGTCGCCCACGCGCGGCGGCGCGGCGGGATGTCGAGATGGAAGCCCATCGGCGCCTTGATGCGCTCCGAGAACCCCTCGTAGAGCGCGGGGTAGACCGCGGCGATCTTGTCGCGGATCAGGCCGTAATCGTCGATATAGCGCGCCCAATCGACCTTGCTGTGCGGCAGGGTCGCCATCGCCATGCGGCAGACGATCTCGGTCTCGGGCATCAGATCGGCGCTCGCGGGTTCGAGCACGCCGCGCGATGCGGTGACGTTCGACATCGAATCCTCGATCGTGACGAACTGTTCGCCCGCGGCGGTTTCGATGCGTTCGGAGCGCGCGACGACGGGCAGGATCAGCGCATCCTTGCCGTGGACGAGATGCCCGCGGTTGAGCTTGGTTGCTATCCCGACGGTCAGGTTCAGCTTGCGCATCGCATCATAGGCGCGATCGGTATCGGGCACCGCGCGGACGAAATTGCCGCCGAGGCCGATGAACACCTTCGCGGTGCCCGCCATCATCGCCTCGACCGACTCGACGCTATGATGGCCCTCTTCGCGCGGCGGTTCGAATCCGAAGACGTCGCGCAACCTGTCGAGATAGGCCTGGCCCGGCTTTTCATCGATGCCGACGGTGCGGTCGCCCTGCACGTTCGAATGGCCGCGGATCGGCGAGATGCCCGCGCCGGGCTTGCCGTAATTGCCCTTGAGGAGCAGCAGGTTCGCGATCTGCTGGACGAGCTGCGATCCCTGCTGGTGCTGGGTGATGCCCATGCCGTAGCAGATGATCGTCGCGTTCGAGCGGATGTAGATTTCGGCGCAGCGGCGGATCTGCGCCTCGTCGATCCCCGACGCAGCTATGAGGTCGGGCCAGCGCTGCGCCTCGATATCGGCCTTCAGCGCCGCGAAGCCGTCGGTGTGATTGCGGATGAAATCGTGATCGAGCACCGTCTCGCCCGCCGCCTCGCGCTCGAACAGCACTTTCATCATGCCCTTGAGCAGCGCAAGGTCGCCGCCGATCCTGATATGCACGAACTCGCTGGTGACCTCGGTCGAGCCGAAGGTGGCCATCTGGACGATGTCCTGCGGCTCGGTGAATTTGATCAGCGCGCGTTCGGGCATCGGGTTGACCGCGACGATCGGCACGCCACGCTTTCGCGCCTCGACGAGCGGGGTCATCATCCGCGGCGCGTTGGTGCCGGCGTTGTGGCCGATCAGAAAAATCGCCTCGGCGTGGTCGAAATCCTCGAGGATCACCGTGCCCTTGCCGACCCCGATCGAGTGCGGCAGCCCGCGGCTTGTCGGTTCGTGGCACATGTTCGAACAGTCGGGGAAATTGTTGGTGCCGAACTCGCGCACGAAGATCGAATAGAGGAACGCCGTTTCGTTCGCGGTGCGGCCCGAGGTGTAGAATTCGGCCTCGTGCGGGCTCGCGAGTGCGCGCAGATGCTCGCCGATCAGGGCGAAGGCATCGTCCCAGCTGACCGGCACATAATGGTCGGTCGCGGCGTCATAACGCATCGGCTCGGTCAGCCGCCCCTGCATTTCGAGCCAATAGTCCGACTGTTCCATCAACTCGGTGACGCTGTGCTGCACGAAAAATTCGCGCGTGACGCGGAATTTCGTCGCCTCGTGCGCTAGCGCCTTGGCACCATTTTCGCAGAATTCGAGCTTCTTGGTGCAATGCGCGTCGGGAAAGGCGCAGCTCGGGCATTTGAAGCCGCCCGGCTGGTTCATCGACAGCAGCGCCCGTGATCCCTTGGTGACAACGCTCTGTTCGAGCAGCACCTTTGCGGTCGCGGCCGCGGCGCCCCAGCCGCCGGCGGGGCTGTCATAGGATTTGTACCGGGGTTTATCGTCAGCCATCGCCGCCCGATTAAAGCATAGCGACCCCGGCATATCCATCGCTCTTTGCTATATCGACGGAGGGTGTCGCCAATATAAACATATAATCGATTTGCCCGCCGCCCGGCGCAATATTGCCCGGGCCGGGCATTCGCGTAACCGATTGACCGATCGACGCGAACTCCCGGTGTCCAGACAAGAAGGGGTATCAAGACGTGCAGTTTCCCGCTTTCAAACAAGGCATGTCGGACCGCCGGCAATTCCTCGGCCTCACTGGCGTCGCCATCGCGGCGCAGCTCGGGCTTGGCCTTGCCCCGGCGAGGGCACTCGCACAGCCGGCGCGCGCGCTTGGCGCCACGCCCGCGGGCGGCGGTTTCCCACCGCTCAACTCGGTCGACGCGGGGCTGCTCAACATTTCCTACATCGATATGGGACCCGCCAAGGGGCCGGTCGCGATCCTGCTGCACGGCTGGCCTTATGACATCCACAGCTTCGCCGAGGTCGCGCCGCTGCTGACCGCGAAGGGCTACCGCGTCCTCATTCCCTATCTGCGCGGCTACGGCGCGACGCGCTTTCTTTCAGCCGACAGCCTGCGCAACGGGCAACCCGCGGCGCTGGCGCAGGACGTGATCGATTTCATGGATGCGCTGCGGATCGAGCGCGCGACGCTCGCGGGGTTCGACTGGGGCGCGCGCACCGCCGACATCGTCGCGGCGATCTGGCCGCAGCGGGCCACCGCGCTGGTCGCGGTCAGCGGTTATCTGGTGTCGGGGCAGGAAGCGGGCAAGGCACCGCTGCCGCCCGAGGCCGAACTGCAATGGTGGTATCAATTCTACTTCGCGACCGAGCGCGGGCGCGCCGGCTATGACAAGAACCGCAAGGACTTCAACCGGCTGATCTGGAAACTCGCGTCGCCCAAATGGAATTTCGACGAGGCGATCTATGCGCGGAGCGCCGCGTCCTTCGACAATCCCGACCATGTCGACATCGTGATACACAACTATCGCTGGCGGCTCGGGCTCGCCGAGGGCGAGGCGCGCTATGCCGATCTCGACCGCCAGATCGCCGCGGCGCCGACGATCGGCGTTCCGACGATCACGATGGAGGGCGACGCGAACGGCGCGCCGCACCCGCCGCCCGCCGCCTACCGCGCCAAATTCACCGGACGCTACGAGCATCGCGACATCGGCGGCGGCATCGGCCATAATCTGCCGCAGGAGGCGCCCGCGGCGTTCGCGCAGGCGGTGCTCGACGTCGGCCCTGTTTGAGCAGGGTCAGGCGGTCGGGCGAACGCTCCGCCTCATATCGGGCAGCCGGCCGCCGATGTCGACCGCCAGGCGGGGCAAAGGCTTCGCCAAAATCATCCATGATCCCGATCCATTGCGGCCGCCAATTCGGCGGCCAGCACCGCGACGATGTCGGCCGCCGGCATCGCGCGGGCAAGCGGCGCCCCCTGCCCCGCCCATTGCGCGCCATATCCATATTCCCCGCGCGCGTTGGCCGCGGCGTTTAGCGCTTTGCCAAGGTCGTAGGCGATGGGATAATCGGGGATCGCCGCGCGCGCGATGTCGGCATCGAGCGCGGCGAAGTTGTTCGCCAATATCCGCGCCGGCCGCCCCGACACCGCGCGCACCATCGCCGTTCGATGCGCCGCGTCGCTGGCGAGTGCAGCGCGGTATCCCGCGTCGGCGAGGCTCTCGTCGCTGGCGAGGAAGGCGGTGCCGAGCTGCGCCGCCGCGGCACCGAGCCGTAGCGCCGCCGCGATACCCGCACCGTCCATGATGCCGCCCGCCGCGATCACCGGCCGGTCGATTGACCCGGCGAGCCGGCGAACCAGTGCCGCCGTTCCGAGCCGGTCGTCGGGCGCGTCGGGATCGAAGACGCCGCGATGACCGCCCGCTTCCCAGCCCTGCGCAACGACCGCGTCGACTCCGGCAGCCGCTATGACCTGAGCCTCGACCAGATTGGTTGCCGAGGCGAGCAGGACGATACCGGCATCGCGCAGCGCGCCGATCGCGTCGGCGGGCGGCAGCCCAAAATGGAAGCTCACGACCGCGGGCCGTTCGGCAATCAGCATGCGCATCATCGCGTCGTCGGTCACGAAGCTCTGGTAAATTTCGGAAAGATGGTCGGGCGGCGGCGCGCCATATTGGGCGAACAGGGCCCGGAAACGGTCGATCCATGCGCGTTCGACGCTATCCTTTGCGACCGCCGGGCGATGGCAGAAAAGATTGACGTTGAAGGACCGCGCCGTCCGCTCGCGTACCGCAGCGATCATCGCCTGCGCCCCGCCCGCGTCGGTCGCGCCGACGCCGATCGAACCGAGCGCCCCTGCCTCGCTGACCGCGGCGGCCATGGCGGGCGACGAGACACCCGCCATCGGCGCCTGGATGATCGGCAATTCGATGCCGAGTAGCCGGGTTAGATGGCGGGTGTTCATGATCATCTCCTGGATCCGGCGATCAGCCGGCGCGGCTGCGAGCATCCTGCGGTACACCGCTAGCGGCATACCACCCCAGCCCCAATCGTCCATGAGATCACCCGAGCGCTCCCGGGCCTTTCCTCGAATTCGATGCTATCGGGGCTCGCCCGCCAGGAAGGCCGCGCGAAGCCGGTCGATCGCAGCATCATCGAGGCCAAGCCCCTCGCGAACATAGCGATCGAACGAGCCATAGCGTTTATCGACTTCGGCAAAGCCCGCCTCGATATAGACGGCGCGCACACCAAGCACCGGCTCGAGATGCCCGCGCGCGATTGGCGTCGACGCGCTGCCGGCTGCGGCGAGGATTGCCTCGTTCTTGGCGCGCAGATAATCGTTGCTCGCAAGATAATCGGCCATCACCGTTTCGCGGTCGGCCCCGCGTATTCGGCGCCGATCCGGCCAAGCAAAGCGCTATAGGCGGTCCGTGCGCTGTTCAACGAGACGAATTCGCGATTGGCCTCGGTCAGCATCGCGGCGCCCTTGCCGCTGTTGATCAATGTCATCGCCTGACGCATGTCGCCGCCCAGTCCGTGGCTATCGGCGGCGACATCGAGCACGAGATGCTCGGCGCCCGCGGGCAGACGATCGGGTTCGCGGCTGCGTTCACTGGCGGTGCGCAGATCGGCGACGAGCGCGAGGCCCAGCTCGCCCATCGCGCCGAGGTCGCTGTCGCTGAGCCGGTCGAGCTGATCCGACCGGTAGATCATTCCCATCTTCACCCAGCGGCCGTCGGTCGTACGGTAGCCGCCGATGTCGCGGTCCGCGATGACCAGCGGCGCGCCGTGATCGGGAACGAGCGCAAAAAACCAGCGCTTGCCGGGGGCAAGGCCGGAAAGGCGGATACTGCCCGTGGCATCCCCCTGCCCCACCGGTTTCGTCCGGTCGTTCACCGCCGAATCGGTGCCCGCATAAACCGTGACCCGGCCCGTGCCCGGCGCCGACCAGCGGACCGTGCCATCCGCCGATACGCCGGCGGAGGTGAAAGGAATGACGCCCGGCTGTTCGGCGACCGCGCCGACGATCAGCCGCTTGTCGACCCTCGCGCATGCCGGCATCGGCGTCATGATCTGGCCGGGCGACACCGAATTGATCCGGATATTGTCGCGCGCCAGCCGGTCGGCGATGCCGGCTTTCTTTCCGGCTATCCCCTGTTGCCCGAATGCCCTGTGGATGGCGTCAGTCGCGCTCGACGCGGATGCGGCTCAGCCGCGTCTGCGCGATCAGCCAGCGACCGCGCGCCTTGCGGTAGCAGTCATGATAATGCCCAAAGCCATGGCGCGAGCGGCCGGCAAGATCGCTTCCCTCCCCTGCCCAGAAATGGTCGTCCATCGCCCAGATGCCCTCGGCGTCGCGGGCGCCGGTAAAGCGGATTTCGAAACTGTGGACATGGTGGACGGTCGTGGCTCCTTTGAGCGCCGCGGTGACCCCCCTCACAAAATTATCGGCGCCGGTGGTCAGCAATTTCTCGTCGGGCTCGCCGCCCGGCATCTCGCGGAAATCGCCAACCATATCGTCGGTCAGAAGGCTACGCAGCAGAGGCCAGTCTTTGGTGTCGAGCGCTCGCAGATAGCGCGCCTTGAGCAACCTTATCTCCTCGATCGCGGCTAGGTTGACAGCTTCGGTCATGATCTATTTCCTCTCCACGAAGGCGGCTCGATAGGCCGCCAACCGCTTTTCGACATCGGAGCGGACCAGGCCGAAATCTTCAAGTGCATATTTATATGGTGCGATATCCCCGCACATGTTGGCTTCGATCCACTCGATCCCCATTTCGGTGCCTCTCTGCAACTGCCGGCCGCGGGAGCCGCCGAAACAACGCCAGGCGCAGGCCCAACTTCGTTTCGAAGTAGTGCACAGCTGCCCGCGAAGATGAACAATACCGTTTCACTTTGCTTCCTAGATTGCGCCGCGCCCTTTCTCCGCCATTCTCTGCCGTATGCCAACGCGACCGGCCTTTATTATCACGCCCCCGCGCTCGAAAGGCTAGCTCCGGTGCTGGCGCCTTACAACGTCTGGCGCAATCCGGACTTCGACGGATCGCGCCCCCCGGTTCCCAAGTTGCTGGCTGACATTCCCACCATGCTTCGGGAATTGCTCGATCATGTGCGAGGGGTGACCGGACACCCGCGCCCGCAGCGGAGGAAAGCCCATGGCTAAAAATAACACGGCGGCTCGCTTCGCGCGCACGATCCGAAGCCTGCTCGACCCGCCGCCCGCCGCTCCCAATTTCGACAAATATTACGATCCGCAGATAGCGCGAATCGAGTGGGTCATTGCTCCTCCCAAAGCGAACTCGCGATGTGTTTCTAATGCACCGCTTTGATGACTTGCGTTACGACCGGATCGCGCATCGCCTCGGCATCAGCGAAAAGGCAGTGGAGCGGGAAATGGCTAAGGCACTTCGCGCTATCGCAAGGCTAGGGAAGATCACGCGCGCGAGCAATGCAAGTAGCCATCTGGCGGAGCCAGCGCGGTGCCCCAGCATCGTTCCGAAATGGCGCACCAAGACCGGCAGATATAAGCACTACCGTTTCGCCATGCCACTCTAGGGTTTCTGCTCTTCTTCTCGCCGTTGAAGCTCCCGCTCGACGGCCTCGCGGATAAACTTTGCAAGCTGCCGGTTTCCGACCTGCGCTTCAATTCGACGGATCGTGTCCATCGATAGCCGGATGGTCGTTGCTTTCATTCCGAGCGGCGGGCGTCCCATGCCTTCGTCGCTATCGGCCTCGCGCTCAATCTCAAACAGAATCGCGTTAATGACATCGTTTATTTGCATATAAGCTATCGTTTATGATATAAACGATAGCGTAAACAAGCTTTGGTTTGTCGGCAGCTGATGAGCTGAAGTCGAATCACACAAGCGACGGAGGCGACATGATCCACAATGCCCCTAGCGCCCGATCGAAGTCGATCAGGGAAGTCACACCGCTAGCTTCCCCGGTTGCGCCCTACTTTGGGGAGCAGCGGACCGCATTCCCCGAACTCGTGAGATCACGCGCGGGCCGCGTGTTGAGTGAAGCTCGCTACAGAAATGGCGAGAGTTTCTATGCGGCAATTGCAGAGTTGCGTTTCGGCAATACAGGCGACCTTCTCTACCACACCGGCATCGTGGTCCAGATGGCGCTAAGCTCGCATCTGCTGGACGTCGGTTACGACGATCAATGGTGTGCCCGGAACATCGGCCTGCATATCAGCAAGGCGCTGGCATATGCCAACGCTACCAGCCTCAATTATCATTCCCCGGAACTGAAGCGACTGGTCCCGGTGCTGTCTCCCTACAACGTTTGGCGCAGTCCGGACCTGCATGGATCGCTGCCCCCGCAACCCGCATCGCTGCCGAACATTCCACCCCTGCTTCGAGACTTGCTCGACCATGTAAGGATGGTGACTGGTCACCCCCGCCCCCGGCGGAAGAAAGCTCATGGCTGACAACAACATGGCCGCCCGCTTCGCGCGCACGATCCGTAATCTGCTCGTCCCGCTGCCGGTCGTTCCGAGCTGCGATGAAGATGTTGATCCGGAGATCAGGCGGGTTGAGCAAGCCATTGCCCGCTTGCCAAAGCGTACCCGCGAGGTGTTCATGATGCACCGCTTCGACGATTTGGGTTACGACCATATCGCGTACCGGCTGGACATGAGCGAAAAGGCGGTCGAGCAGGAGATGGTCCGGGTGTTGCGCGCCATTCGCAAGGCGAGAGAAGATCATGCCCGCGAGTTTTCCAAATAGACGTCAGAAATCGCTGCCACCGAGTACGATTCGCGGCGCGAGGTCAGAACGAGGCCCCTAAATCGCAACGGCGCCAGCATCCCATCTACGCCATCGACTGTCTTTCTACCCTCGATACGACGAGCGTGCCGGAATGGCGGATTGTCATTCCATTGCGCCGTGAACTGCGCGACCGTAGCAGCATGTCCCGCCTTTCCCCCGAGCGAGCCAAGCGCATCCGAGCAGCTTGAAGCGCTGCTCGGCAGGCCTTGGCCGTTTTCCGGTCGACCTCCCAAACACGACCTCTCGACATGGCGCGTCGTCAACGACTGGCCCGATCCGGTCCCGGTCACCTTGGCGGAAGTCGAGGTGTTCGAGCCCTGGTTCGGCGACCTTTTCGACGAGCTGTTTTCCCCGCCCGATTGAGCTGACCTTACCGAGATTGCACCGGTCGCCGCCTTCTCATCGTTGCTCTCCAGCGCCTGTGCGAATGCCAACGAAGAACTCAGCGCCGTCGTGACCGTGACCGCCGCCAATGCAGCTCTCAGAATTTTCATGTTTGCTCCCTCGTCCCTCCACGGCTGGGTTCAACCGTCGATCTTCGGGCTTCTCGATGCGGGGCCCGATAGTTGTTCGCGAAGATAGCCAGCGAACTACCCCGGTAAAGCGCGCCATCGTGACTACACTGTTCACCTCCATGCCGAATGCGATGATCCGCGCCTGGACGCGCAATCCATATTTCACAAAAGATTTCAGGAAGCTCGGCGGCTTGTACGAATATTTCAGGTTCCGCCCATGCTGGGTACAGGATCTGCGGCACAGTACCGCAACGACGCTAGCCAAGCATGGGAAGATGGCGCGCCCGGCAGGATTCGAACCTGCGACCACCCGCTTAGAAGGCGGGTGCTCTATCCAGCTGAGCTACGGGCGCGCATACGCGGTTGCGTCGCGCCGCGAATAGCGTGGTTTGCCTATGCTGCAAAGCGGGTTAAGCAGCGGTCCGATGTCCGAATCTCCTTCCCCGACGAACCAGCCGGTCCAGGTCAGCGCGGCAAGCGTGCGCCACTTCCGCTATTACGACCTGTTGATGGCCGCCTTTGTCGCCATATTGCTGTTGTCGAACATCATCGGCGCCTCGAAACCCAGCTACGTCACCTTGCCGGACGGCACGCAATGGGCGTTCGGCGCCGGCGTTCTGTTTTTCCCGATCAGCTATATCATCGGCGACGTGCTGACCGAGGTTTACGGCTATGCCCGCGCCCGGCGCGTCATCTGGACGGGGTTCGCCGCGCTCGCCTTCATGGCGTTCATGGCCTGGATTGTCGTCGCGCTGCCGCCCGCCGACGGCTGGCCGGGCCAGGCATCCTATGAATTCGTCTTCGGCAACAGCTGGCGCATCGTCATCGCGTCGATGGTGGCGTTCTGCGCCGGCGAATTTGCCAACTCCTATGTGCTGGCGCGGATGAAGATCTGGACGCGCGGAAAGCAGCTGTGGGCGCGTACCATCGGGTCGACGGTCGTCGGCCAGGGGCTCGACAGCCTGATTTTCTACCCGCTCGCCTTTTACGGCCTTGCCGGTTGGCCGCCCGAGCAGCTTTACGAAGTCGTCCTGTCACAATGGCTGATCAAGACGGCCTGGGAAGCGGCGCTGACCCCGGCAACCTATCTGGTGGTCGGGGCGTTGAAGCGGCGCGAAGGTGTCGATGTGTTCGACGAAGGCACCGATTTCACGCCCTTCCGGGCCAAGGTTTGACTGAATGACTTTAATCGAGATCGCCTCGCTGTTCGAGGCGCGAAAAGTATCGGTCATCGATGCGACCGGCCTCGATAAGGATGCGCTGCATATCTATTTCGGGCTGGCCGTGTTTCTTGCGGTGCGGCTTGTCTGGCGCTGGCGCGGCGGATGGGTGGCCGCGTGGCTTGTGGTCCTTGCCATGGCGTGCGGCGGCGAGTTGCTCGACGTGACCGCCGAACTCGGCCGCTCGGCGATCCAGCCCGATGCGGCGCATTGGCACGATATCTGGAATACGATGTTCTGGCCGACGGTCTTGCTGCTGGTCGGCCGGTGGCTACAGCCCGCGATCAAAGCGCCCGTCGCGGTAGAGGGCGACGAAGCCTTGGCGTCCCCGATCAGGGGAACGCCCGTGCTTTCGGTCGAGGAAGCGCGTGTGCGCTCAGGCGAGAACGCCGAGCGCCGCCTCGAACAGGCGTAGCCCGTCGGTGCCGCCGTGCGCGCGGTCGATCGCGCGTTCGGGATGCGGCATCATGCCGAGCACATTGCCCGCGTCGTTCAGCACACCCGCAATGTCGCGCGCCGATCCGTTGACGGGGTCGGCGTAGCGGAACGCCACGCGCCCCTCGCCCTCGATACGGTCGAGCGTCGCCGCGTCGGCGAAATAATTGCCGTCATGGTGCGCGACGGGGATGTTGATCGTCTCACCCGCATCATAGCTCGCGGTGAACAGCGACTGGCTGTTTTCGACTTTCAGCGGCACGCCGCGGCAGACGAAGTTGAGTCCGGCGTTGCGCATCAGCGCGCCCGGAAGCAGGAGCGCCTCGGTCAGCACCTGGAAGCCGTTGCACACGCCGAGCACGGGCACGCCGCGTCCCGCCGCATCGGCGACGCTGCGCAGGATCGGCGACCGCGCGGCCATCGCGCCCGAGCGCAGATAGTCGCCATAGGAAAAGCCGCCGGGCAGCGCGATAAAGTCGGTGCCGTCGGGCAGCTCGGTCTCGCGGTGCCACACCATCGCGGGCGCACGGCCGGTGACCTGTTCGAGCGCGACCGCCATGTCGCGATCGCAGTTGGAGCCCGGAAAGACGATGACGGCGGTCTTCATGGCGTGCGCTCCCCTTACGGACGTTCGATGCGGTAGTTTTCGATCACCGTGTTGGCGAGCAACTTGGCGCACATCGCGTCGAGGTCGGCGTCGCTCGTCCCGTCGGCGACATCGAGTTCGATGAAACGGCCAGCGCGGACGTCGGCGACGCCGCCGAAACCCAGACCCTCGAGCGCGTGATGGATCGCCTTGCCCTGCGGATCGAGCACCCCCGGCTTGAGCGTCACATAGACATTCACTTTCATGGGGCGGACCTTTGCTTTTGGCGGGCGGGGAGGATGGGCGCGCCTATGCCCGCGAATCACTTTGGGGGCAAGGGGCCGCGGGCCGCCCGGCACCCGAAAAATGCCGCTGTTTGGATTGCGAACCAGTCGCATCTTTCCTGTTGCGAATCTCTCGCACCATCCCTACATCAGTCTTGTTGAGAAGGATTCGCACATGGTCGTCTGTGTCTGCAACGCAATAAGAGAAAGCCAGCTGCGCGATGTCGCACGCGATGGCCAATTGCGGTGCGCCAAGGCCGCCTATGCGCAACTGGGTCGCAAACCCAAGTGCGGGCAATGCCTGCCTTTCGCTCGCAATATCATCAGCGACGTCGCCGCGACCGCCTGATTTTTCTTGGTTTTCCGCCATTTTTGACCTTGGCCTGATGGGGTCGGGGCGCCTATAATGCGCCCACTCCATTCCAAGACAAAATGACAGGACTGACACCATGAAGGGCGACGAAAAAGTCATCGATTTTCTGAACGAGGCGCTCAAGAACGAGCTGACCGCGATCAACCAATATTGGCTGCACTATCGCATGCTCGACAATTGGGGCGTCGCGAAGCTCGCCGCGTTCGAGCGCGAAGAGTCGATCGACGAGATGAAGCACGCCGACAAGCTGGCCGATCGCGTCCTTTTCCTCGGCGGCCTCCCCAATTTCCAGATGCTCGGACGCCTCCGCGTCGGCGAGACGGTCGAGGAGATATTGAAGGCCGACCTCGCGCTCGAAGAAGAGGCGATCCCGCTGCTCAAGGATGCGATCGCGCATTCGGAAAGCGTGCGCGACTATGTCAGCCGCGACCTGTTCGCCGACATCCTCGAAAGCGAGGAGCATCATGTCGACGAGCTGGAAAAGCAGTTCGAGATGATCGAGCGCATGGGAATCGAAAATTATATCCAGCTCCAGTCGAAGCCTGCCGGCGACGACTGATGTTTGAATCGTCGCCCCCGCGAAGGCGGGGGCCGCTGCCGGTATTCCGGTCTCGCTGCGTAAACCGATTGCGGCCGCATTCAGGCACATGACTCTGAAACGCCCTTCGCAGGGGCGACGAGATGTGAAAAACCGCAGTTTTAAGGGGCGCTTTCGGGCGCCTCTTTTTTGCTTGTATTTGCGAATAATTCTCAATAGCAAGGTGGGGCAGTCCCCTCCTGCCGGCCGCTGCAACTTAAAGCTGCGCTTAAAGCGGCCGGCATCTTTTTCGAAAAGGGGAACGGACGGACTGCATGGGCCGGGAGAAACGAACCTCATGCAAAGCAGCGAGCTGATCCGCAAATTGACCGAGCAGCCGCTGGTGCGCGATTTGTCGGTCGAAGCGGCGCAGGCGGTCCTTGCCCTTCGATACTGCATTCTTTGCCGCCGCGGCGAACGCGACCCGATGCCCGAACTCGAACGGCGCTGGGGCAATATCCTCGCCGCGCGGCGCTATCGGCTGGTGGTCGAGGCGATCGGCCATGTGTGGCCCGAACCCTTTGCCGTCGCCCCGCCCTGCTGCCCGCGCGTCAGTTTCGACGAGGCGCTGCTCGCCGCAATCGTCGGCGCCGCCTCGCGCGGCGACCGCGTGCATTTCGACTGGCTGACCGCCGAGATGCTCGGCGGCGATGCGCGCGAGATGCTGTTCGTCGCGCTGGAAAATTTCATCCGGGCAAGGGCGCCGGGGCGGGTTTAGCGGCACCCGCGAGGCTTGAGCGGGCAAAGACGGCTTAGGCGTGGTGAGCGAACGCTATCCGTGACCCTATTCCCCGGCGAAGGCCGGCACCCAAGGCGTTAGAGAGCAGGCGTTGCTAGTTGCGCTCTGGACCCCGGCCTTCGCCGGGGAACGGCAGTTAGTATCCGCCCGCTTTATTTCCCCGCCTTGTCGCTTACCGCCTTGATCACCAGCGCGTTGTCGTCGACCAGATAGCGCTTCGCGAGCGCCTGCAACTCGGCCGGTGTCGCCGCCTCGACCGCGCCGATCCCCTTGCGGCTGCGGTCGAGGCGATCGGCGTGGCTCGCGGCTTCGGCGACATAGTTCAGCCAATAGGCGTTCTCGCGCCGCGACTTCACCATCGCCTCGAGCAGCGGCCTCCGCGCGCGATCGAGCAGGTCGGCATCGACGGGCTTGTCGCGCAATTCCTTCGTGATCCCGAAGATGGCCGCGCGCGTGGTTGCGAGATCCTTATAGTCGACATTGCTCGCCGCGAAGAGATGGCCATAGCCGGGGAATTCGTCGGACAGGCTCGCCGCCGCGCCGGGGCTGTAGCTTTCGCCGAGCTTTTCGCGCAGCTCTTCGGTCAGCATCAGCTGCATCACGCGCGCGAGCAGGTTGAGCTGCATCGCCTCGGCGAGATCGCTGTCGTCGCGCGCCGGCCAGTAGACGCGCAGCTCGGCCTGTTCGGCGGGGCCCTTGTGAATCAGCGTGCGCGCGCTGCGATCGGTCGCGAACTGGCGGATACGCGCATCGGTGCGGGGGTCAAAGGTAGCGCGGCGTTCGGGCAGCGCCCCGAACGTCGCCGCGATCGCATCGATCGCCGACTGTTCGCCGATGTCGCCGACAACGCCGATCTCGATCGCGCCATGCGCAAAGCTGTCGGCGACGACGGGCTTCAACTGCGCCCAGTCGAGCGTCATCATCTTGTCGAGCGGCGGGGTCTGCGAGCGCGGATCATCGTTGGCGAGGATGCCGCCGGCGTCGCGGCCGAGCACCGCGGCGGGGGTCGCGTCGTTCGCGGCATATTGCTGCGGCAGCACGCGCCGGATCAGCGCGAGGCCGTCGGCGCGGTAGCCCGGATGCGTCAGATACGCCGCGAGCAGCTTGGCCTGCAACGCGAAGTCCTCGGGCGAAGTCAGCGCGCTGCCGCCGAAGGCGTCGGTGCCCATGCCGAAACTGGGGCTGACGGTCTTGCCGGCGAGAACCGAGCGCAGCTCGTCGACGCTGTGCGCCTCGAGCCCCCCGAGCATGATCGAGCCGGCGAGCGACACCTTCGTCGGATCGTCACGCGTCGCGAGCAGGCTACCGCCATCGACGCGCAGCGACAGCATGACCCTGTCCTTCTGGAAATCGGTCGTCTTGATGTTGAGCATGACATTGTTTGCGAAGCGGATACGGCGGATGCCGAGGTCGTCGACGCGCTCGTCGCTGACGATCTTTCCGGGGGTGCCGAAATTGTCGTACGCGAAGGCGGCGTTGGCGGCCTCGGCCGGCGCGGTGACCGCGACCTCGGTCGAGGCACGCAGCGCCGCCAGGATTGCACCCGTGCCGCCCTCGATCGGCTTTTTCGCCGTCACGCGTGCGAGCGGCGCGCTGAAGCCCTCCATGCGCTTGCGGAACGCCGCGGTCACCGCGGCGGCGCTCAGCGACGGCGCCGCTGCCTCGAACAAGGCCTGCGAAGTTTCGGGACGCGTGAAAACGAAATCGCCCTTGGCGGCAACGACGAGCGCGTCGGCGAGTGTTTCGCTGCGCCGCGTCGTTACCCCGGCGACGGCATTCTTGAACGCCGTGCGGCGGGTCGCGAGCTGTTCGGCGACCTCGGCCTCGGTGAAGCCATGTTCGATCGCGCGGCGCTGTGCCTGTTCAACGAGCGCCAGCGCTTCTTTCCACGCCCCCTCTTTCGCTACCGCGCCGACGGTGACCTGATCGAAAACCTTCCAGCCCGCAGCATCGCTGAAATAGCCCGCGAGAATCGGAGAATCCTCGTTCAGCGCAATCTTCGCAAGCCGGCGGCCGATAATCGCCTCGCCGACCTCTTCGGCGAGGTTGCGGGCGCGCTTCGCCTTGGTATCGGGTTCCTCCACCCAGGGCTTGAACGCGGCGACGGTCACCGAATCCTGGATCGCCGGATCGACGAAGTCGTCGGCCGCCGCGGCGCGCTTGTAATCGACATTGCCAATGTCGGGGTCGGCGCCCGCGGGGCCGCGACCCTCCCAATCCGCAAAGCGCGCCTTGATCTTCGACTCGATCGCCGCGGGGTCGAAATCGCCGACCATCACCAGCGTCGCGCGCTCGGGGCGGTAATAGCGGTCATAGAGGTCGCGCAGCCGCGATGCGGGGGCGGTCTTGATCACCTCTTCGGTGCCGACCGGGATGCGGCTTGCGACGTTCATTCCCTGCATCTGGAAGTCGAGCTGATCGATCAGGCTGCGCAGCTGATAGGTATCGCGCGCGCGGCGTTCGGACAGGATGATCCCGCGTTCGCGGTCGACCGCGGCGGGATCGATCGTCAGGTTGCCGCCCGTCTCGCGCATCAGCATCAAGCCGGTGTCGATCAGATCGTCCGACGCATTGGGCAGGTCGAGCTTATAGATCGTCTCATCGAAGCCGGTCGACGCATTGGTGTCGGCGCCGAACGCCAGCCCCTTGCGTTCGAGCAGCTTGATCATCTCACCCTCGGGGACATTGGTCGATCCGTTGAACGCCATATGTTCGAGGAAGTGAGCAAGGCCGCGCTGGTCGTCCGCCTCGGCAAAGCTGCCGACATCGAAGCGCATGCGCAGGACGACGCTGTCCTTGGGCGTGCTGTTTTTCAGCAGCGCATATTTCATCCCGTTGGGGAGCACGCCGAAGACGATGTTCGGATCGACCGGGACATCGCTTGCGGCGAAGTTCCATGCCTTTGCCGCTTCGCTCTGCGGATTGACCGCCGCGGGCGCCGCGAGCTTTGCGGGCGCTTCCCGGGCCCAGGCCGGGGCGGTGCTGGCGATGAGGAAAACGAGGGGTGACAGCGCGGTCGAGGCGCGCCGGACGAGGGATTTGGTCATACGCCAGATGTGGCCACCGCCCCTCGGGCGGTCAAGCCAGTGTTACGCGACCCGGCCGATGCTTTCGACAGACGACGTTTTCTCGCGATCGGCGGCTTTGGCGGCGTAGAGCGCGCGGTCGGCGACCTCGAGCAATTTGCGCGCGCTGTCGCCATGCTCGGGCCAAGTCGCGGTGCCGATCCCCGCGCCGACGCCGATCGACCGGCCGCCGATGCGGTAGGGCGCGGCGAGCGCGGCGAGGACATGGTCGGCGAGCGAGGTTTTGAGCAGGATCGACCCCGCGGGCACGAGGATCGCGAACTCGTCGCCGCCCTGCCGCGCGACCACCGCATGGTCGCCGCACGCGCGGCGCAGGCGTTCGGCGAGCTCGCACAAGACGCCGTCGCCGATCGCATGGCCGTGCTGGTCGTTGATCGGTTTGAAGCCGTTGAGGTCGAGCAGCGCGATCGCGAACGGGTTGGCCGCGTCGCCCTTCGCAATTTCCTCGTCGAGCCGCATGTCGAATTCGCGGCGGTTGGCGAGGCCGGTCAGCGGATCGGTGTGCGCGAGGTCGCGCATCTGGTGCTGGAGCTGGAGCAGGTCGATCAGCTGGTCGTGCTGTTGCAGGATCATGCGCAAGAGGAAGATCGTCGCGACGACCAGGCTGGTGCCCGCGGCGATTTCGGGCGGATTGCCCGACGTCAGCATCAGGAACGAGATCGGCACCAACCCGATGATCAGGTTGATAAAGGTCGCGAGGCGGATCGACGACAGGCAATAAGCGGTCGCGAGCGAACCCATCGCCATGATCATCGCGTAATAGCTGTGCGTCGAGAGCGGCGCGGCGAGCCAATTGATCACCGTCCAGGCGCTGCACATCGCGCCCGTCGTCCCCGACAGCCACATCGATTCTTTGATCATCCTCCGCGCGCGGCGCAGGCTCATCCGCCGGCCGCGATTGTGCATCAGGAAAAGGAAACCGAGCAGGCCGATGATCGCGAGCGTGACCGGGAAACCGATGCGGACGATCGGGTGGACCGTCTGCACCCCGGCATAGATGGCAGTCGGCGTTGTCGCCGCCAGCATCAGGAAAAGCATAGGAGTCAGCGTTTCGACGCGATTGGCGCGCAGCAAGGCGACGTCGTCCCGAATCGCGTCCGGAATCGGCGGAAAAAAGCGCGTCCGCAGCCAGTGATAGACCCCCGTCATAGCGGCGGAATAGCAAGCGCGAGTAAAGCAGGGGTTAAGGAATGAAAGCTTGTCTTATCACTTACCTAACAGCGCCGCGCGCGCGGATGGCTTGCGAAATATTAACCATGTTCGGCGATAGCGACCGCCGAATTTTTCGCGCCCGACAGGAGCCACATCATGTCCTATCCGATGCCGCCGCTGACTTCGTCCACTGCAGCCCTGACCGTGCCGATGCCCGCAAGCGATCCGACGCTGCCGCAGAATGATACGCCCGCCGAGCAGGCGGCGCGCGCGGCGCAGCTGACCACAACGCAGTCTGTCTATACATGGACGACCGACGTCCCGACCCTGCCGGGCGTGCCGCTCGCGACCGACGTGCCAAAAAATGACGAGCCGACGATCGCCTGGTTCGTGATCCTGATCGGCGTCGGGCTCGACATCGTGCGCAACGCGCTGACGGTAAAGCTCGACGGCGTCGACAAGGGCGAACTTAACAGCCCGCGTGCGCAATATGAGGCCGCTATGGTCGAATGCGACGCGATCGAAGCCTCGGCGGCAAAGATCGCGGCCGAACATGGTGTGCACACGGGCGGCAATATTTTCGAACGGATGATCGGCGATGTCGAGAATGCCGTCGCTGCGGCGGAGCGCGAGGCGCATGTCGCTTTGCTCAAGGGTTATAAGAACCGCCTCGAAGAGCTGATGAAGATCGAGGACGCCAACGGGCTCGGCAGCAAGACGGTGCGCAGCATCGAGGCGTATCGCGCGCTGTTCGCGACGCTGCCGGTTCCGGGCGTCAGCTATATGTTCCAGGACGACAGCGAGTTCGCGCGGCTGCGCGTCCAAGGCCCGAACTGCATGCTGATCGCCGCGGTCGGCGATGCGCTACCCGCCAATTTCCCGCTGAGCGCCGCGAAATATGCCGCCGTCGTCAATGGCGACACGCTGGACGCCGCGCTCGCCGACGGGCGCCTCTTCCTGCTCGACTATGCCCCGCTCGCGGTGATCGACCCAGGCACCTATGGCACCGAAGCAAAATATATCTGGCAGCCGATGGCGTTGTTCGCGGTGCCGCCAGGCGGGTCGTCGCTGATCCCCGTCGCGATCCAGTGCGGCCAGGACCCGGCCGATTATCCGATCTTCACCCCCTCTTCCGTCGCCGACAAGATTTGGGGCTGGGAAATGGCAAAGTTCGTCGTGCAGGTCGCCGACGGCAATTATCACGAGCTGTTCACGCATCTCGCGCGCACGCATCTGGTGATCGAGGCTTTTGCGGTCGCGACGCACCGCCATCTTGCCGAAGTGCATCCGGTGTGGGCGCTGCTCGTCCCGCATTTCGAGGGGACGCTGTTCATCAACGAAGCGGCGGCGACCTCGCTGATCGCCGCCAACGGCCCGATCGACCATATTTTCGCCGGCACGATCACATCGAGCCAGCGTGCCGCGGTCGACGCACGCCTCGCGTTCGATTTTTACGGCAAGATGCTCCACGCCGACCTCTCCGCGCGCGGTGTCGGCGTGGACTCGACGCTCGCCGATTATCCGTACCGCGACGACGCGCTGCTCGTGTGGGACGCCATCCACGAATGGGCGCGGCAATATGTCGACCTTTATTATGCGCACGACGCCGATGTCATCGCCGATACCGAACTCAGCGCATGGGCGACGTGCCTTGCCGGCGAAGCGAAGATCAAGGGCTTCGGCCCCGTCACGACGCGCGCGCAGCTCGCGGAAATCTGCACGATGGTCATGTTCACCGCGAGCGCACAGCATGCCGCGGTCAATTTCCCGCAAAAGGACATCATGGCCTTCGCACCGGCGGTCACCGGCGCGGGCTGGCAGGCGGCGCCGAACGGACAGCGCAGGCATGACAAGGCGGGCTGGCTCGCGATGATGCCGCCGATGGCGCTCGCGCTCGAACAGCTCAACGTGCTCGAATTGCTGGGCTCGGTGCATTATCGCCCGCTTGGCAATTATCGCAGCAACGCCTTTCCCTATCCGCTGTGGTTCCAGGATCCGCGTGTGACGGGGCCGGAAGGGCCGCTGGCGTGGTTCCAGGCGGCGCTGCAAGGTGTCGAGGCGGAGATCGCGATGCGCAACGCCGAGCGGATGCAGCCTTATCCCTATTTACAGCCGAGCCTGATCCCGACGAGCATCAATATCTGACGCACAAATGAGAACCCCGGCGAAAGCCGGGGTTCCTGTATCGTTCGGGCTGGTCCGGCGTGCGCCGGGATCAGCTGCCCTTTTTCTTGCGGTGGCTTTCGAGGTCGAGCACGGCGTTCTCGCCGCCCTCGGGGAGCAGGCCGAGCCGGCGCGCGACTTCCTGATAGGCTTCGACTTCGCCGCCGAGGTCGCGGCGGAAGCGGTCCTTGTCGAGCTTTTCGTTCGTCGTCATGTCCCACAGGCGGCAGCCGTCGGGGCTGATTTCGTCGGCGAGGATGATGCGGCTGAAGTCACCTTCGTAAAGGCGGCCGAACTCGAGCTTGAAGTCGACGAGGCGGATGCCGACCGCGGCGAACATGCCCGACATGAAGTCGTTGATGCGGATCGCCATGTCCTGAATGTCGTGAAGCTCGTCCTGGCTGCACCAGTTGAAGCAGGCGATATGCTCCTCGGCGACGAGCGGATCGCCCAGCGCGTCGTCCTTGTAGCAATATTCGATCAGCGTGCGGGGAAGCTGCGTCCCCTCCTCGATGCCGAGGCGCTTGGACAGCGTGCCCGCGGCGACGTTGCGCACGATCACTTCGATCGGCACGATCTCGACCTGACGGATCAGCTGCTCGCGCATGTTGAGGCGGCGGATGAAATGGTGCGGCACGCCGATATTGCCGAGCAGGGTGAAGACATGCTCCGAAATCCGGTTGTTCAGCACGCCCTTGCCGCTGATCGTGCCCTTTTTCTGGGCGTTGAACGCGGTCGCATCATCCTTGAAATACTGGATCAGCGTGCCCGGTTCGGGGCCCTCGTACAGGATCTTCGCTTTGCCTTCGTAAATCTGGCGGCGACGGGACATGGGCGCAAACTTTCTGTCGGAACCAAATGAATGGCCCCGGCAAAGCGACTCAGACAGAGGCGCGGCGCCGGGGCGATGGGGCGCCTATAGCGGCAAAGGTCGGGCGCGTCACCAGTCACGTCGCCCCCGCGGAGGCGGGGACGTTGTCGGCCTTATCCTACCTATCCAGCGGCCCCCGCCTTCGCGGGGGCGACGTTTGATTTACGTTTACGTAAAGTGCTTGCCATCCCCACCCCCGCTTGCAACCATGATCGCAAATCAAGGAGAGAGATGGATGAGCTTCGACCAGATTCGCCTCGACCGCCACGAAGGCATCGCGCTGCTGACGCTGCACCGCCCCGACCGGATGAACGCCTTCACCACCGAAATGATGCTCGAGATCGTCGCTGCGCTCGACGAGTGCGACGCCGACGACGGCGTGCGTGCGGTGATCTTCACCGGGTCGGGCGACCGCGCCTATTGCGCCGGCGCCGATCTCGGTCAGGGCGCCGCGACCTTCGATTATGACAAGCGCACCGACAAGGCGGCCATCCTGCCCGACGGCATGTCGGCGAGCCCGGTCGCCGAAGACGGCACGATCGACTGGTCGCACCCGCTGATCCGCGATTCGGGCGGCCGCGTGTCGATGCGCATCTTCGACTGCAAGAAACCGGTCCTGGGGGCAATCAACGGCGCCGCCGTCGGCATCGGCGCGACGATGACGCTGTCGATGGACGCGCGGCTTGCGAGCGAGACCGCGCGTTACGGCTTTGTCTTCGCGCGGCGCGGCATTGTGCCCGAGGCGGCATCGAGCTGGTTCCTGCCGCGCCTCGTCGGCATCCAGAATGCCGTCGACTGGTGCTATTCGGGCCGCCTGATCGACGCCGCCGAAGCGCATGCGAAGGGACTGGTGCAATCGGTGCATGCGCCCGGCGAGCTGGTCGATGCGGCAATCGCCAAGGCGCGCGAGCTCACCGATCACAGCGCACCGGTGTCGGTCGCGCTCACCCGCCATATGCTGTGGCGGATGCTCGGCGCGCCGCATCCGATGAGCGCACACCGCTGGGACAGCCGCGCGATCTTCGCGCGCGGGCGCAGCGCCGATGCCGCCGAGGGCGTGTCGAGCTTCCTCGAAAAGCGCCCCGCGAACTTCACCGTCAGCGTCGCCAACGACTATCCTTGGTTCGCCGAGTTCGAAGACACGCCGCCGTACAGCTGAGGTGTCAGCCCGCCGCGCCGCCGCGCTTCCTTAAATAGGGCCGGAAGAACATGTAGAGGCCCGAGAATATCAGCAGGAAGAGCGGCGGCAGCGGCAGGTAATAGACCCACTGGGCAGGCTCCTGCCCCGCCCCGAGCATCACGAAAATCGCAAGCACGATCGCCGAGAAGAGGATCGATACCCAGCGGTGAAACTGCCGGATCCACTGACTCCAGTTCATAATGCTCTCCCTGTTTGATTATGCGTCGAGACCCGCGACGACCTTCTCGAGATTTTCGAGGTGAATCTTCCAGCCGCCCTTGGCGCCGCCGAAGGCCTGCTTCTGGTCGGGGCGGAAACCGACCTGCTCCATGCGCAACAGCGTTCCGGCCGCGGTCGGTTCGAGCGTGAAGGTCACGACGCTGTCCAGCGCGTAGGCCGGATCATCGTGCGTGGTATTCCAAGCGTAAGACAGTGTCCGCCCCGGATCGACATCGAGGATCTCGCAGTCGACATGGCCCCAGTCGCCGCGCAGCTGGAAGCGGTGGCCGAGGTCGAGGCCGAAGTCGTTCTTCATCAGCCATTCCTCGATCAGATGCTGCTGCGTCAGCGCGCGCCACAGCTTTTCGGGCGGGTGCGGGATCTCGCGCTCGACGGTGACGGTGCGCACGTCGGTATCGGTGTCGGTCATTGATCCATCCTTTTTAGCAAATCTTCGAGATCGTCGAACCGCGCCTCCCAGAAGCGGTTCATGCGCCCCGTCCAGTCGACGAGCGGCGCGAGCGCGCGTTGCTGCGCGCTGTAATGCGTCTGGCGGCCCTCGTGCCGGTCGAGCACCAGCCCCGCCTGTTTGAGGATGCCGAGATGTTTCGACACCGCTGGCTGCGAAATGCCGGCGCCCGCGGTGAGCGCGCCGACCGTTTGTTCGCCGTCCAGGCAAAGCCGTTCGAACAGCGCGCGCCGGCTGGGATCGGCGAGCGCCTTGAAGAGAAGATCGGGTGAGGGTTGCATCATAATCCATAACTCACTGGCTATGCATTTTCTCATAACCATATAGTTATGGATGTCAAGCGCCGCCATTGCGGCGGCCCTGCCGCCCATCGGACGCTGGAGCCGGCGTTTGCCTTCCGGCTAGATAGGGGAATGAATCCTCCGGGCTCGCCTTCCGTCCACCCTTCGCGCCGCATCGTCTGCGCCGGAGCGTTGGCGGGCCTGACCATCCCACCCATTGCAATTGCGAGGCCCGCCATGCCCAGTCGCGCGATCAATCCCACCGGCGTTTCCTATGCGCAGGCGCATCTTGTCGAGGCGCCGACGCGCTGGCTGTTCGTCAGCGGCCAGATTCCAGTCGACGAGGACGAAAACGTGCCCACCGACTTCGAGGACCAGTGCCGGCTCGTGTGGCGCAATGTCGAAAAACAGCTTCTTGCTGGCGGGATGGCCTTGCAGAACTTGGTCAAGGTCACTGTCTTCCTGTCGGATCGGCAATATCGCGATGTAAATTACAGGGTGCGGCACGAAGTGCTGGGCGGCCATTCGCCCGCGCTGACGATCATCGTCGCAGATATCTATGATGAGGCGTGGCTGCTCGAAATCGAGGCGATCGCCGCCGCCTAGCGATCCCCGTTAGCGGTCCTTGTCGCGTTTCAGAATCAACGCGGTCGTCGTATCCTCCACCCCCGCGATCAGTGCGATCCGGTCGCGCGCGGCGTTGAGCTGCGCCGCGTCGGCCGCCTCGATCTCGACGAGCAGGTCGATCTCGCCGCTGAGCGAATAGCAGCGTGCGACCTCGGCCATGCCGGTTACCGCCGCGACGATGTCGGGCGAGGGCGTGCGCGCGAGCCGCAGTTGCAGGATCGCCGCGATCCCGCCCTCGTCGACGATGCGCGCATGATAGCCGCCGATCGTCCCCGCCGCCTCCAGCTTCGACAATCGCTCGCGCACCGAACTGCGCGCGAGGCCGACGGTCGCGGCGATCGTCTTTAACGGCAGGCGGGCGTTGCCGCGCAGCATCGCCACGATTTGCCGGTCGATCGCGTCCATATCGTCTCCCCCGCCGCCCTTTCGGCGCCGCCACCGCCGATCGGACGCTGGCCAAGCGTCCCGGGTCCGGCAAAATTCACCGCGCTTCTGCTAGCGTCTTGCCGGAGAGAAAGTCCATGACGTTTGCCAACCGCGCGCCAGCGCTCCTCTCTCTCGCCATGTTTGCGGGATGCACCGCGGCAGCGGATGCGCCGGTGCCGGGGAGCGCAAAGCTGTGGACTCCCGCCGCCATCTCGGGGCCGGGCTATGAATCCTCGCCGACCTTCACGCCCGACGGGCGGACGATGGTCTACCTCGCGGCCGACAAGGATTTTCAGAGCTATCGGCTGATGCAGTCGCAATGCGAGAATGGCGCATGGGGCAAGCCCGCGCCGCCGCGCTTTGCGATGCCGCTGCCGGTGATCGAGGCCGATCCTTTCGTTACCCCCGACGGCAAGCGGCTCTATTATATCTCGTCGCGCCATGCGCCTGACGCCGAGGATTTTGACATATGGTATGTCGAGCGCGCCGGCGGCGGCTGGGGCAAACCACAGCGCCTGCCCGAACCCGTCAATTCGCCCGCTGCCGAGTTGCTCCCGCGCACCGACGCCGCGGGCCGACTCTACTTCGGGTCGAGCCGCAAGGGCAGCGCGGGCGGCGGCGACATTTATGTCGCGACCGAAGTCCGGCCCGGCGAATGGACGGTCGCCAACCTCGGCCCGCCGGTCAGCGGGGACGGTTACGAGTATGAGGCGGAGATTTCGCGCGACGGGCGGACGATGATTACCGTGTCCGATCGCGGCGATCGCTCGCATCTCTACCGCTATCGCCGCGAGGGCGACCGCTGGATCGAGGCTGGGCGCATCCCGGCCGATTCCGATCAGTTCCAGGTCGGTCCGCTGCTATCGCCGAAGGGCGACCGGCTGCTGTTCGCGCAGCGGCACGGCGGACGGTCGGGCGAGATGTTTCTGATCGACCTGGCACCCGACCCCGACCGG
This sequence comes from Sphingopyxis sp. MSC1_008, assembly GCF_023197165.1. Taxonomy (GTDB): domain Bacteria; phylum Pseudomonadota; class Alphaproteobacteria; order Sphingomonadales; family Sphingomonadaceae; genus Sphingopyxis. The sequence goes on along the minus strand of NZ_JALPRD010000003.1, from coordinate 418,373 downwards.
TCATGGCCGCCCGACTGCCACGATCAAGCGGCGCTATAGGCGCGCCGGCCGCGCTCGGCGGTCATGCTGTGCGTGCCCTTTAACGCGAGCGAACGCGCGCGGATCGTCTCGACGCTGTGCCAGTTCCCCGTCACCCGCTCGGGTGTAAGCTGCACCGTCACATAGCCGCGGTCGGCGGTGTTCGCCCATTGGAGCTGGGGCGACGAACGGCGCAGCGCCGCGACGCGCGTCTCGTCGGTGACACCCCTGACATAGCTTTCATACCCCGGCGACGTGACGCTCTGCCCCGCGATCTCGATCCCCGCCGGCCGGCCGTCTTCGGCAAGGTTCAGCGCCCAGGCATTGTGCGTATCGCCAGCCAGCGTGACGAGGTCGGCATCGGCGCGCTGCGCCGCGGCTAGCAGGCGGCTACGCGCGGCGGGATAGCCGTCCCACGCGTCAAGATTGAGCGGCAGCCCTGCCTTCGCCGCGAGTTGGCCCGCCTCGACGCGGCGGCGGACATAGTCGGGCTGTTCGCCGCCGAACCAGTCCCGCGTTTCGGGCGGGGTAAGGATCGTGCCCATCACCACCTGCTGCGCGCAAACTTGCCAGCGCGTGCCCGCCCTGGTCGAGGAAGCGAAGCCATCGAACAGCCATTTCTCCTGTTCCGCGCCCATCATCTGGCGCGCCGGGTCGCGATAGGCGGTTTCGGCGAACTGCTTGAGCGTCGCCGCCGAATCACCTCCGCCGGCAATGATCTCGTCGATGTCGAACGGGCGGTCGCGCGCCGTCACGCGCGTTTCGGGAAGGAAGATCGTCGCGAGGTCGCCGACCTGATATTGGCGCCAGCGCTTGTCGGCGACGGGCATCCATTCGCGATAGGCGCGTTCGGCGGCCGCCATGCGCGCCGCCCAGTCGCCTTCGCCCTCATTGTGATTTTCGGCGCCGCCCTTCCACACGTCGTTCGCAAATTCATGATCGTCCCACTGGGCGATCATCGGAAACAGCTGGTGCAGCTTTTGCAGGTCGGGATCGGCGCGATAGGCGGCATAGCGCAGGCGATAGTCGGCGAGCGCGACGATCTCGTGCGCGGGCTGGATCTCACGCCCCGGCAACGCCTGCTTCGCCGAGGGATAGTCGCCAGTCTTATATTCGTAGAGATAGTCGCCGACATGCGCGACGAGGTCAATGTCGCCGCGCGCCGCGGCATGGCCATAGGCATTGAACCAGCCGAACGGCATGTTCGAGCAGGAAAAGAGCGCGAGATTGAACGCCTTGGTCGCCCCCTGCGGCAAGGTGCGCGTGCGGCCGGTCACCGACCGGGTGCCATCGGGGGCGATGAAGCGATAATGATACCAGCGGCCGGGTTTCAGCCCGTCGACGACCAGTTTTGCGGTATGATCGCGCTCGCCCGCCGCGACGACGCTGCCGCCCGCGACGACCTTGGAGAAATCCTCGGTTTCCGACAATTCGGCGGTCAGCGCCGCGTCGTTTGCCGCGGCATAGCGTGTCCACAGCAGCACCGAATGGGGCGCCGGTTCGCCGCTCGCGACGCCATGGGTGAAACCCTGCGCCATCATCGCGCGCGCTGCACCCGGCAACGACAGCGCCGCTAGCCCGACGGTGCCCAGCTTGATCAGATGACGCCGGTCGATCTCGCCCCAATGATGATGCATCGCGAATCTCCTCCTCTTTGGCCGGGTCTTTGCCCCGCCTTTGTGACGATTCGGGTGCCAGGGCGGACCTTAACCCATCACCCCGAGCGCGAGCAGCAGCAGCATGAACATGACGACCGCATACAGGCTGAAAAAGAGAAGCAAGGTCGCGCGAACGAGGGCCCCGAACCGCGACGAGCGATAGGCGCCGCGCAGCTGGCGATACATGTGAAAGGGCACATAGAGCATCGCGAACGCCGTGGCGACATCGCCGAATATCGTCAGGTTGAGCAGGCGGACGACAACGAACAACAGCAGCATAAAGCTGATCGAGTAAGTGACGAAAACGAAATGATCGTAAGTGTGAAAGCGGCGGCTGAACGGAAAGAGCAGCCACATGAAGGGCAGCGAAAGCGGGATCAGCGCCCATGCGAATTTATACGCGTTCGCCTGCAATTTGTAGAATATGAGCGCGGGGTTCGCGATCGCTTTTTGCAGACCATGGTCGATGAAGGGAACCCCTGTGTCGACCTTGGTACGCGAGAGAAAGTCGGCACTGGTCGCCATCTGATCGACCGGATTCTCCAGCACGGGAGGTCCTTTTTCGCGCTCTTCCTTGCTCATCCGGCGCGCGACGCCGAGATAGTCGGCGCTCTTTTGAAGCGTGTCGCGCTCCTCCTCGAGCAGGCGGCGGTCGGCGGCCTTCAGATCCTTGGCCGCGAGACTTGCGTCGACCCGCTTGACCTCCTCCTCGAAACTTTCCTTGAGCGCGTTCGAGCGCGTCTGCTCGGCCGCCGCCTTGGCAATCCCCTCGCCGACCCCGCCGCCGCTGCCGACGATGGCGAGCACCGCATAGGTCAGGAAAACCGCGAACAGGAACAGCGCGAGCGGCGAAATGAAACGCGCGCGTTCGCCATGGATATAGCGCCGCGTCAAATCGCCCGGCCGCCAGCTGAGCAGCGGCAGCGTGTTCCAGATCTTGCCCTCGAAATGGAAGATCGCGTGGACCAGATCGTGCCCGATCGCACCAAAGCTGCGGTGCACGTCGGCACGCTGCCCGCAATAATGGCAATGCGAGCCGGTAAGGCTGGTCCCGCAGTTCAGGCAGCGCGCGCCGGCATGCGCCGCGCCGGTGCCCCCATGCCGCGGCTCGACCGCATGCCCCGCCAAACCGGCGGTCACCGCCGCCCCGATGCCTTCGATGTCCCCGCTCATGGCGCCCTGCCTAAAGGCGCGCGGCGCAGCGCGCAACGGGACTTTCGGGGGTCACGTAAAACGTGATAGTGGCAGCGCCATGAACGCCGAAGCCCTCTCCGCCCCGCCGATGCCCGGCGATGCCGCCGCCCTGATCGCCGACATGGGCGCGCGCGCGCGCGCCGCGTCGAAAGCGCTCGCGCTGTCGCCGACGGCAGACAAGGCGGCGGGACTGGTCGCGGCGGCGGCGCAGATTCGCGCTCGGGCGGCGGATATTCTTGCGGCCAATGCCGAGGATATGGCGGCGGGGCAAAAGAACGGCCTGTCGGGTGCGATGCTCGACCGGCTGCGGCTCGACGACGGACGGCTCGCGAACATCGCCGATGCGATCGACGATGTTGCGGCACTCCCCGATCCGTCGGGCGCCGAAATCGACCGCGTGACGCGGCCCAATGGGCTGGTGCTGAGCCGCGTGCGCGTGCCGCTCGGTGTCGTCGGAATCATCTATGAAAGCCGCCCCAATGTGACCGCCGATGCGGCGGCGCTGGGGCTGATGTCGGGCAATGCCGTGATCCTGCGCGGCGGCAGCGAGGCGGTGCATTCGAACCGCGCGATCCATGCGGCCTTCGCGGCGGGGCTGGTCGAGGCCGGACTGCCCGCCGATGCGGTGCAGCTTGTCCCGACACAGCATCGCGCCGCGGTCGGCGCGATGCTGCGCGCGCAGGGGCTGATCGACATCATCATCCCGCGCGGGGGCAAGGGCCTCGTCGCGCGCGTGCAGGACGAGGCGCGCGTGCCCGTGCTCGCGCATCTCGACGGGATCAACCATCTCTATATCGACAGCGCCGCGGATCCCGCAAAAGCCGTCGAGCTTGCGGTCAACGCCAAGATGCGCCGCACCGGCGTCTGCGGCGCGACCGAGACGATCCTGATCGACCGCGCCTATCCCGCGCCGCTCGCGATCATCGACGCGCTGGTCAAGGCGGGCTGCGAGGTGCGCGGCGACAAGGGCGTTGCGGCGCTGAGCCCACACGTCGATCCGGCCTCGGCAACCGACTGGGATACCGAATATCTCGACGCGATCGTATCGATCGCCATGGTCGACGGCCTCGCCGGCGCGCTCGCGCATATCGACGCGCATTCGAGCCGCCACACCGACGCGATCGTCACCGAGGATGCGCCGGCGGCCGAGCGCTTCCTGACCGGCGTCGACAGCGCGATCGTGATGCACAATGCCTCGACGCAGTTCGCCGACGGCGGCGAATTCGGCCTCGGCGCCGAAATCGGCATCGCCACCGGCCGCCTCCACGCGCGCGGCCCCGTCGCGCTCGAAGGTCTGACGACGTACAAATGGCTGGTACGCGGTACGGGACAGGTCCGGCCCTGACGCGCCGCATCCCCACCGGCCTCCTCGGCGGCAGCTTCAATCCCGCGCATGGCGGGCATCGCGCGATCAGTTTGAACGCGATCGATGCGCTCGGGCTGGACGAGCTGTGGTGGCTGGTGTCGCCGGGCAATCCGCTGAAACCCAAGGCGGGCATGGCTTCGCTCCCCGCGCGCCTCGGCTCGGCGCAACGGATGGCGCGACGCTCGCCGATTCGCGCGACCGCGATCGAGGCCGAACTGGGCACCCGATACACGATCGACACGCTCAAAAAGCTCGTCCGGCGTTATCCGAACCGCCAGTTCATCTGGATCATGGGGGCCGATAATCTGGCCCAACTGCCCCAATGGCGCGACTGGCGGGGGATTGCCCGACTCATGCCGATTGCGGTTATCGCGCGTCCGGGCTATAATGACCGCGCCCATGCAAGGCGTGCGATGGGTTGGCTTCGGCGCTTCGTCCGGCCCGTGGACCAGAAATTGCATTGGACGGACTGGAGACCGCCCGCCCTCGTGTTCCTGCGATTTTCGCCCGATGTGCGATCCGCAACTGCGATACGGCAGGCCAACCCCCGCTGGTTCGAACGCTATGAAGGCCGCGCCTTGCGCGACCCGCTGACCCGTTCGCGCCTTGTGGACCCGACTAGGAAAGGACGCATTTGATCTCCGCCACCCAGGATGCCGCCACCGGCGCCGCATCCGCCAACGATAACGTGGACACGCTCCACGCGCTGATCCTCCACCAACTGGACGAGGATCAGGCCCAGGAAACCATTTCCATCCCGCTTGCCGGCAAAAGCAGCATCGCCGATCATATGGTGATTGCGAGCGGCCGGTCGACGCGCCATGTCTCGGCGATCGCCGAGAAACTGGCACAGCGGATCAAGCAGGAAGCGGGCCGCCAGGTTCGCGTCGAGGGACTGCCCAATGCCGATTGGGTGCTGCTCGATGCGGGCGACGTCATCGTCCACCTATTCCGTCCCGAGGTGCGTAGCTTCTACAATCTCGAGCGCATGTGGTCGTTCGGCGACGCGCCGCCGGTTACCGCGGCAAATTGACGTCCGCCCCGCCTACCGGCTAGGCGGACGCTCATGTTGCTGCACATCATCGCGCGCGGGCGCATCGGGCGCGGGCCCGAGGCCGAGTTGGTCGAGCGTTATATGAAGCGCGTGACGTGGGCGCAGAAGATTTCCGAACTTCCGGACACGGGCGGCCGTATGCCCGCCGCCACCGACAACAGCCGCACCATCTTGCTCGACGAGGGCGGCGACCAGATGTCGTCGCTCGAATTTGCCAAATTGCTCGAAAAATGGCGCGACGGCGGGGTGCGCGAGGCACGCTTCTGCCTCGGCGGCGCCGACGGCTTCACCCCCGAGGAGCGCGAGGGGGCCGACAAGGTCATCGCGTTCGGCCGCGCGACCTGGCCGCATCTGATGGCGCGCGCGATGCTCGCCGAGCAATTGTGGCGCGCGACCAGCATCGTCGCGAACCACCCCTATCACCGCGAGGGCCGCCAGTGAGGCGCGCGCTTACCGCTCTTGCGGCCACCGCCGTTTTCGGCGGCGCGGCGCTCGCACTGGCGCCGGCCGACATCTTCGACCCACAGGCGATCGCAGCGCGCGAGCGCATGCAGCTGATCGATGCCAAGCAGCAGTCGGCGGCGGCGATGGCGCGCAGCGTCTTGCTCGAAAAACAGGCGGTAGCAGCGAGCAGCGAGGCCGACCGGCTGAAGAAACGCAGCGCCGCGCTCGCCGCGCGCATCCAGTCGGCGGAGGCCGACATCAGCGCGGGCGAAGCCCGGGTTGCACTCGTCAGCCGCCGCCTCGCCGGTCAGCGCGCCCGGCTGGCGCAGCAACAACAACCCTTGCTCGAACTCGCCGCCTCGCTCCAGCAATTGAGCCGCCAGCCGCCGGTCAGCGTGCTCGCGCAGCCGGGATCGCTGACCGACATGGTCCACGCACGCGCGGTGATCGACGCAGCGATGCCGGTGATCGAGCGCCGCACTGCCGGGGCGCGGCGCGAGCTCGGGGCGCTGCAGACGGTGCGGCAGCAGCAGGCGGTGGCACTGAAGGCGCTTTCGGCGAGCAAGACGCAGCTCGCGCAGCGCCGCGATGCGCTCACGCGGCTCGAGAATGAAGGGCGGCTGCGTTCGCGCGAGCTGATGAGCAGCGCGCAGCTCGAGGCCGACCGCGCGCTGGGGCTCGGCGAAAAGGCGCGCGACATCGTCGACCTGATGGACTCGCTCGAAGCCGATAGCACAGTGCGCGCCGAACTCGCGCAGCTCGCGGGGCCGTTGCCGCGCCCGCGCAATCCCGAGGGCAGCGTCGTGAACGCCGCGCCGCCTGCCGCGGCCGAGGCCGACCTTGCGCAAGGCGCCTATCGCCTGCCCGTCGTCGGGCGCATCGTCGCCGGACTGGGTGAAGTCAACGAAAGCGGCGTGCGCTCGCGCGGCGTCACCATCGCCGCACGCCCCGGCGGGCAGGTCGTCGCCCCCGCCCCCGGCCGCGTCGGGTTCGCCGGCGACTATCGCGGCTATGGCAAGATCGTCATCATCGACCATGGCGGCGGCTGGGTGTCGCTGCTCACCGGCATGATCGCGCTGTCGGTCGGGGTCGGCGACACGCTCGATTCGGGGGCACCGATCGGCCGCGCCGGATCCGACGACAGCCGCATCACGGTCGAGCTTCGCCGTGCCGGCCGCCCCGTCGATATTGTCGCGATGATCGGCTGATCGCGCCCGGTTAATCGCCCTTTAGACCGGCGTGCCGCATAAAGATGCACCGCTTGACGCCCGCAGATTTGCGTAGGAGGATGGCGTGCCGGGGATTATAAGGCGGGATTACTCTCGCGTGACTGAAAGACGCCCATGACCGAATCGACCAAGACCGCCGTGTCCGGACCTTCCTCGTCTCCAAGGCGCCGCTTCGCCTTGTGGCAGGGCGCTGCCGCGCTCTCGACGCTGGCGCTCGTTCCGCTGGCGACCGGCGCGATGGCGACCGTCGATTCGAAGACGCAGGAAGAAATTGCGCGCTTCATGGACGTCTATCTCGAAGTGAAATCCAACTATGTCGAACCGGTCGATGATTCGAAACTGATCGAAGGCGCGATCAACGGCATGCTCGCCAGCCTCGACCCGCATTCGGGCTATCTCGACGCGCGCGGCTTTTCGAACCTCAGGACCCAGACCGACGGTGAATATGGCGGGCTGGGCCTGTCGGTGACGATGGAAGACGGCGTCGTGAAGGTGATCGCGCCGACCGCCGACACCCCGGCCGACAAGGCAGGGATCAAGGCGGGCGATTATATTACCCACATCAACAAGGAACTGATCTTCGGCCTGACGCTCGACGAGGCGGTCGAACAGATGCGCGGGCGTCCGGGCACCGAGATCGGGATCACCGTCGTCCGCGAAGGCCAGGACAAGCCGATCGAAATGACGCTGACGCGCGAGATCATCGACCTGAAGCCCGTGAAGTGGGAAGTCAGCGGCGATGTCGGCGTGCTCACCGTCACCAGCTTCTCGGCCGACGCGACGACCGACCTCAAGGCCGCGATGATGGCGGTCGAAAAATCGCTCGGCAAGAAACCGCGCGGCTGGATCCTCGACCTTCGCTCGAACCCGGGCGGGCTGCTCGACGAAGCCGTCGGGATCAGCGACCTGTTCCTCGAACGCGGCGAGATCGTTTCGCAGCGCGGCCGCAAAAAGGGCGATATCGAACGCTATTTCGCCGAACCCGGCGATTTGGCGGGCGGCGCGCCGGTCGTCGTGCTGATCGACTCGGGATCGGCCTCGGCCTCCGAAATCGTCGCGGGCGCACTTCAGGATCAGCACCGTGCGGTCGTGATGGGCGAGCGCAGCTTCGGCAAGGGATCGGTGCAGACCGTGCTGCCGCTGACCGACACCACCGCGCTCCGCCTGACCACCGCGCGTTACTATACGCCGTCGGGCCGCAGCGTGCAGGAAGGCGGGATCGAGCCCGATATTCGCGTGCCGCAGATTTCGGATCCCGATTATGCATCGCGGCCGAAGTTCCGCGAAAGCGACCTGCGCCGCCACCTGATCAACGAGAAGAAGGTCGACAACGGCCTGCTCGAAAAGGACGAAAAGGTCGATCCGCGCTTCACCGCGACCGCCGCCGACCTGAAGGCCAAGGGCATCGAGGACTTCCAGCTCCACTATGCGCTGCAGACGATCGGCCGCATCGGTCCGGTCGTGCCGCGCATGGCGCAGAGCGGCAAGCCGCCGGTCAAGCCCGCCAAGCCGACCGCGCGCAACTAAGGGGCGCGGGGCATGCTGAACTCGCGGCTTTCCGCGCCCGTCGTCGCGTTCCTCGCGCCGCTGCTGCTCTATGGCGGCGCGCTCGTGTCGCAATATGGCTTTGGCCTCCACCCGTGCGAAATGTGTTACTGGCAGCGCTGGCCGCATCAGGCGGCGATCGTGCTGGCGTTGCTCGCGCTGTTGCTCCGCGGCAATGACAAGGCGATGCGCGCGCTCACCCTGCTCGCCGCCGTCGCGATTGCGGTGAGCGGCGTGATCGGCATCTTTCACGCCGGGGTCGAATATGGCTTCTGGGAAGGCGTCACGACCTGCGCGACGGGCGCTGCTGGTCCCGTGTCGCTCGATTCGATCATGAACGCGCCGCTGATCCGCTGCGACACCGCGCAGTGGACGCTGCTGGGCATCTCGCTGGCGGGGTTCAACGCGATCTTCTCGGCTTGCGCGGCGGCGGTCGTCTTGACCTTGCTGCGCCGGAAGACCACATTCGCAGCATGACGCAAAACAAGACTGGCAAACGCACCGCATCGATGATCCGCGTCGACCAGGCGGGCGAATATGGCGCGACGCGCATCTATGCCGGCCAGCTCGCGGTGATGGGCGACCGCCACCCGATGGCGCGCGAGATAGCGCATATGGCCGAGCAGGAAGAGCGCCACCGCAAATTCTTCGACGCCATGATCGCCAAACGCGGCGTGCGCCCGACCGCGCTCCAGCCCGTCTGGAACGTCGCGGGCTTCGCGCTGGGCGCCGTGACCGCCGCGATGGGCCCGCGCGCCGCGATGGCCTGTACCGCCGCGGTCGAGACCGAGATCGATCGTCATTACCAGCACCAGCTTGGCGAACTGGGCGACAGCGATCCCGAACTCAGCGCCGCGGTCGACGAATTCCGCGCCGAGGAGCTGGAGCATAAGGAAGCCGCGCTGGCGGCGGGTGCCGAAAGCGCCCCCGGTTACCCGATCCTGAGCTTCGCGATCCGCGCGGGTTGCCGTGCAGCCATCGCGCTGTCGAAACGTATCTGATAGAATAACCGCCGGCGCCGTTCACGGCGGATGCAGATAGTGGCTGCCATGCCGCCTGAAACGACAAAGGAAGATCGAGATGACCCGCCTCCCCCTGTTCGCGCTGATCCTCGCCGGCAGTGCTGCCGCCATGCCTGCCGCAGCGCAGCAGCAGACGGTCGAGGCCGAAAAGATCAACCAGGTCATCGTTTACGGTGAAGACAAGTGCGAACAGTCAAGCCCCGACGAAATCGTTGTCTGTAACCGCCTGCCCGAAACCGAGCGTTATCGCGTCCCCCAGATGCTGCGCGGTAATCCGCTCGACGTGCGCAACGAAGCGTGGGCGAACAAGGTTGTCGCGCTCGAACGCGTCGGCCGCTTTGGTACCGACAGCTGCTCGCCGACCGGTCTCGGCGGCTTCACCGGCTGCACGCAGGCGCTCCTCGCGGGGGCGCGCGCCGAACAAAAGGCCGCCGACAAGACCGACTGGCAGGCGATGATCGCCGACGAACGCGCCAAGCGCCTCGCGGGAATCGACGCGGCCTCGGACGAAGTGGAAGCCGCGGTGGTCGCCGAGGAACGCGCGCTCGCCGAACGGCAGAAGGCGGCCGAAGAACTCGAGCGGCAGGCGAGCGGCCAGGCCCCCGCGCCGACCGCCCCCGACGAGGCCGACGCACAGCCGCTGCCGACCCCACCGAAGAACTGAGCCAGCATTCCGGCGAGCGGTCGCGCCCGGCATTCGCCGGGGTGACACCCGCCGTCAGTTCAGCAGATATGTCTGCCAGAAGAGCAGCGAAGACCAGAATGTGTAGTCCACATTCTCCTTCTTGCCCCACTGATGCCCCTCGTTCGTCGCCACCAGGTGCCAGGCGGTGCCGCCGCCCTTGCGCACCGCGGCCACGACCTGATCCGCTTCGGACGCGGGCACGCGCGGGTCGTTGGCGCCGGTGACGACAAACAACGGCTTGCGGATGTCGGCGACGCGCGTGAGCGGCGAGATTTCCGTCAGCTTCCGGCGCTGCGCGGGATCGCGCTCGTCGCCATATTCGACGCGGCGCAAATCGCGGCGATATTCCTGCGTATTCTCGAGGAAGGTCACGAAGTCGGAGATGGCGACGACGCAGAGGTTCGCGCGCAGCTTATCGGCGAAGTGCGTCGCGGCAGCGTAGCACATATAGCCGCCATAGCTGCGCCCGGTCAGGCCGAAGCGCGACGCGTCGAGCCGCGCGTCCTTTGCGAGAACGTCGAGGAACACCCCCATGTCCTTGACGCTGTCCTCACGCTTGAACGGCCCGTTGTCGAGCCCGACGAAGCGCTTGCCATAACCGGTCGAGCCGCGGACGTTCGGATAGAAATAGGCGACCCCCAGCTCATTGACGATATAGTTGGTGCTGCCGAGATATTCGGGGCGCCACTGGCTTTCGGGCCCGCCGTGAACATGCATGATCAGCGGCCGTTTGCCCGGAAACTTTGCGGGATCGGGGCGATAGAGAAAGCCCGACATCGCGGTGCCGTCGAAGCTCTTGATGCTCACCAGTTCGGGTTCGATGTTGCGCGCGACATCCAGCCCGCCGGTCTCGCTCTGCGTCCAGCGCGTCACCGCGAGCGTTTCGGGGTCGATACTATAGGCATCCGCCGCGCTGCGCGCCGACGTGAAACCGATGCCGATCGCGCCCCACGGCGCGATGTCGATATGCCCGATGACGCCCGCGGGCAGCGCGTCGACCGTGCGCGCCCGTCCGCTCGCGACGTCGAGCAGGCGCAGCCGGCTCACGCCCGCCTCGTTGACCGCATAAGCGATGAATCTCCCGTCGCCCGAGATGTCGAATGCCTCGACATCCCATTTTTCCGCCGGGCCGCGCGGCGTGAACGCGCCGGTTGCGGGATCGAGCGTGCCGAGGCGCTGCACGTCGCTGCCGGCGTCGTTCGCCACCCAGATCGTGCCATCGGGCGCGAAGGAGGCGCCGCTGAACGCGATCTTCTTTGCGTGATTGCCGACCGGCGTCATCTTTCCGCTCGCAAGGTCGAGACGAAACAGGTCGGTCTTTTCGACCGACGCCGAGCGCTGGACGAGCGCCCAGCTCTTGTCGGGCGCGAAACCTGCGACCGACCAGCCGTTGCTGTCGACCTGCCCGGCCAGTCGCGCCGATGCGGGGTCGCGCGGGTTCATGACATAGATATCATTGTCGCGGCCGTTGCGGCGGGTGGAAGTGAAAGCGACGAGGCTGCCGTCCTTACTCCACGCATCGAGCGAATTGCGGCTCTTGCCGTCGGTCAGCATCGTCAGCCGGCCATCCTTCATCGCGAAAATTTGATAAAATTCGCTGCCGCCGATGTCCTTTTCGATCAGCATCACATCGCCGGTCCCGGGCGCCCAGCCACCGTGCGAAACCGGTTCGGCCTCGAAGGTCAACTGCTCGCGCGCGCCGAGCGGCCGCGCGATGCGGTGAAGCTGCGCCGTGTTACCGAAACGCGTCGCGACAAGCATCGACCGGTCGGCGGGGTTCCAGCCGACGAAAGCCGCGGTGCGATATTCGAGATAGGGCCGGGTCGCCGCCGCCAGCGCCGCGGGCACTTCGGGCACACCATCGGCGACGAGTGCCGCGGGCTTCGGCTCAGCCGCCGGCGCCTCTCCCCCGGCCGCAAGAGCGGGCGCAACGGGCAAGGCAAGGGCGGCCAGAACGGCGAGATGACGCATGATTGATTTCCCCGGTTTCCTGAAATGGACGGCTATGGCCTAGACGCTACCGCCGTCCGCTCCGGAAGCAAGTCGACCAACCGCGCACATGGCTCGACCATTGACCGCATTTATGATCCGATAAGGCGATGAATATGGCCGTTTTTGCTGTATTTTTGCAGCCCAACGCGATTCAGTTGCGAATCCGCGCCGAACTGAGTGCAAAAATTAACGAATCGCTGGCAAGCTGTCTTGACTTGGGAATTTTTGGGGCAAAACGTGCGGTTCTGGGAATCGCCAGCCTAGGGGGCTGTAATATGGCATCAGCATTTGGACCGCGCCTGTGGAGGCGCACGACCGTCAGCGTGCCGCCGGCACGGAGTCTGGGTCGCCGAATGACGTGGCACGCCGCCGCCGCGCTTCTGGCTTTTGCCGCCTTGCAGATCTGGCTCGTGATGAGCGCGATCGCCGCCGGGGCGCCGTCCGCATTCATCGTCGTCGCGCTGGTCATGCTGCTCGCGCTCGCACTTCCCGTCGCGCGATCGACCGAACGGCACTGGTATCGCCTTAGCCGCCAGGCGCTCGCGAGCTGGGGCCTGCATGCGCGCTTCCGCCGCGACGTCCGCCGCCTGTGGGTCGCAGCGATCACGCTGCCCTTCCTGTGGACCAGCGGCGCGATGGCTGCCACCGACGCCATCGCGGCGATCATCAAGTAAGCCCTCCCAGCCGGGTTTGACGCTCGCCCGCGCGCGGTATAGGGCGCGGGGATGCTGACCGTTTCCGAAGCCCTCGACCGCGCGCAGATGCTGTGCGACGCCGCGACCAAGGCTGGCGCCGATGCCGCCGACGCGCTCTATTATTGCAACGCCGCGACATCGGTCTCGATGCGGCTCGGCGCGCTTGAGGATGTCGAGCGGTCCGAGGGGCAGGATATTTCGCTGCGCGTCTTCGTCGGTCAGCGGAGCGCGAGCGTATCGACCGCCGACATGGATGCGGGCGAACTGGCCAAGCTGGTCGAACGCTGCGTCGCGATGGCGCGCGAGGCGCCCGAGGATCCCTATTCCGGGCTCGCGCCCGAAGAGTTGCTGTTCAAGGGCCCTGTTCCCGATTTCGACCTCGACGATAACAGCGAAGCCGACCCGGCCGCGCTGCGTGAAGCAGCCCTCGCAGTAGAGGAAGCCGCGCGCGCCGTCGCCGGCGTCACCAACAGCGAAGGCGGCAGCGCGAGCCACAGCCGCACGCGCTTCGCGCTCGCCACCAGCCACGGCTTTGCCGGTGGCTACGGATCGAGCGGCCACAGCCTGTCGGCGAGCGTCATCGCGGGCGAAGGCGCGACCATGCAGCGCGACTATGGCTGGCACAGCGCGCATCATCTGGCGGACCTCGAAAGCGCCGCCGACATTGGCAACCGCGCCGGCACGCGCGCGATCGCGCGGCTGAACCCGGGCAAGGCGCCGAACGGCAAGCTTCCCGTGCTGCTCGATCCGCGCGTCAGCGGCGGGATCGTCGGCCATCTGCTCGGCGCAATCGCCGGTCCCGCGATTGCGCGCGGCACCAGCTTCCTGCTCGGCAAGGAAGATCAGATGCTGTTCGACAGCAGCATCGTCATTCGCGACGAACCGCATCGTCCGCGCGGCCTGCGCAGTCGCGCCTTCGACGGCGAGGGCCTGCCGACCGCCGCGCGCAATCTGGTCGAGGGCGGCAAGATTACCGGCTGGCTGCTCGACACCGCGTCGGCGAAGCAGCTCGGCCTGGCACCCACCGGCCATGCAAGCCGCGGCGGCGGCGCATCGGGCGTCGGTGCGAGCAACCTGAACCTTGCGCCGGGCAGTGTGACGCCCGCAGCGCTGATGGAGGGCATCGCCGACGGCGTCTATATCACCGAGCTCATCGGCCACGGCGTCAACCCCGTGACGGGCGATTACAGCCGCGGCGCATCGGGTTTCTTGATCAAGGACGGCGCGCTTGCCGGGCCGATCGCCGAATTCACCATCGCGGGCAATCTGATCGACATGTTCGCAGGCCTGATCGCCGCAAACGACCTCGAATTCCGCCATGGCACCAACGCGCCGACGCTGCGCATCGACGGCATGACCGTCGCGTCGAGCTAGAGACCGGCGCCGATGCCCGGCCGCAACCTCGAAGCCGCGATCGCCGCGACGCGCGAAGTCGGCGACATGGCGATGGCGCGCTGGCGCGGCGAGGGGCAAGCCGTCAATGTCTGGAACAAGTCGCACGACAATCCGGTCAGCGACGTCGATCTGGCGGTCGATGCGCGGCTGAAGGCAGTGCTCGGCGCGATGGTGCCCGAGGCGGGGTGGCTGTCCGAAGAGACCGCCGACAACGCCGACCGGCTGTCGTGCCGCGCGATGTGGTGCGTCGACCCGATCGACGGCACGCGCGACTTCATCCGCGGCCGGCCCGGCTGGTGCGTGTCGGTCGCGCTCGTGATCGACGGCACGCCCGAATTCGGCATTCTCTATGCCCCCGCACTCGACGAATTGTGGGTCGCGCAAAAGGGCCAGGGCGCGCTGCTCAACGGCGAAACGCTCCATGCCAGCCAGCGTACGACATTCGCCGGATCGCGCGTCCCCGCCGACGCGCTTCCCCTGGTCGACAGCGACCTCGTCATTGTCACCAAGCCGAACAGCATCGCGCTGCGCATGGCGCTCGTCGCCGACGACCGCGCCGACCTCGTCGCAACGCTGCGCTGGGGATTTGAATGGGATGTCGCCGCCGCTGCGCTGATCGCGGCCGAGGCGGGCGCGACGGTGACCGACGCGTTCGGCGCGCCCTTGCGCTTCAATACGCCGCGCGCGCAGGCCTTCGGCGTCATCGCCTGCGCCCCCGGAATCCACGCCGCGGTCGTCGACCGCTTGCATGATCGTGCAGTCGCTCTTACATCGCCATCCTGAGCGGCAATCCGCGGCTTCAAACCACCGCACTTCACTTGACAATCGGCCCGACTCACCTTAGTTGCGCGTCCATTCCGACAGCCTGACCGGACGGCGAAGCGCCTGCGTGCGCATCGTGGTCCGTTTTTTGCGTTGGGAAATCAGACGCTTTGAGATGGGGCCGATTGCCTACGGCCCTGTGGAGCAGGAGAAAGTTACCAATGGCACGTATTGCGGGCGTCAACTTGCCCACCAACAAGCGCGTAATCATCGCGCTCACCTACATCCACGGCATCGGTCGCAAGAGCGCTGTCGATATCGCCAACAAGCTGGGCATCGACCACACGCGTCGCGTTCAGGATCTCTCGGATGCCGAAATCCTCCAGATCCGCGAAACGCTCGACGCCGACCACACGGTCGAGGGTGATCTTCGCCGCAACACGGCGATGAACATCAAGCGCCTGATGGACCTCGCCTGCTATCGCGGCCTGCGCCATCGCAAGGGCCTTCCGGTCCGCGGCCAGCGCACGCACACCAATGCGCGCACGCGCAAGGGCAAGGCCAAGGCGATCGCCGGTAAGAAGAAATAAGGTCGAGCGCGTCCGCCCCTCTCTCAGATGGGCGCGCGCGCTTCCTTGTTTCCCCTGCCGGGGCAGCGGCGCATCGCCCGCCACCGGCCATTCAGGATTAGGTTAGGAATATATCATGGCTCGTGAACCGCAGCGCCTTCGTCGGCGCGAACGCAAAAACATCTCGTCGGGCGTCGCCCACGTCAACGCGACCTTCAACAACACGATGATCACCATCACCGACGCGCAGGGCAATGCGATTGCCTGGTCGAGCGCCGGCATGATGGGCTTCAAGGGAAGCCGCAAGTCGACCCCGTATGCGGCGCAGGTTTGCGCCGAAGACGCCGGCAAGAAGGCCGCCGAGCATGGCGTCCGCACGCTGGAAGTCGAAGTCAAGGGCCCGGGCGCGGGTCGTGAATCGGCTCTCCGCGCGCTGCAGGCGGTCGGGTTCCACATCACGTCGATCCGCGACGTGACGCCGATCCCGCACAATGGCGTCCGCCCGGCCAAGCGCCGCCGCGTCTGACGTCCTTCGGGCGCGCTCCGCCGGAGCGCCGCCCGTATAAAAATCCTCGCTGGACAGGTGCCCGACCCGCACCCGTCCCGCCCAAAGCAAAGGGAAATCCATGACTGTCAATATCCGGAACTGGCAGGAATTGAAGAAGCCCAGCAACCTGGAAATCAAGGCTGGCAGCGACGGCAAGCGCAAGGCGACCTTCGTCGCCGAACCGCTCGAGCGGGGCTTCGGCCTGACGCTCGGCAACGCGCTGCGCCGCGTGCTGCTCTCGTCGCTCCAGGGTGCGGCTATCACGTCGATCAAGATCGAGAACGTCCTGCACGAATTCTCGAGCCTGGCCGGCGTGCGTGAAGACGTCACCGACATCGTGCTCAACGTGAAGCAGATCGCGCTCAAGATGGAAGGCGAAGGCCCGAAGCGTCTCCAGCTTTCGGCGACCGGTCCCGCGACCGTCAAGGCCGGCGACATCATGGTGTCGGGCGACATCAAGGTGATGAACCCGAACCATGTCATCTGTCACCTCGACGACGGTGCGACGCTGAACATGGAACTCGTTGCCGACACCGGCAAGGGTTACGTTCCCGCGACCGCCAACCGTCCGATCGACGCGCCGATCGGCCTGATCCCGGTCGACTCGCTCTACTCGCCCGTGCGCCAAGTCGCCTACAAGGTCGACAATGCGCGCATTGGCCAGGAACTGGACTATGACAAGCTGAACCTGACCGTCGAAACCGACGGTACGATCACCCCGGAAGACGCCGTCGCTTACGCCGCGCGCATCCTCCAGGACCAGCTCCAGGTCTTCGTCCACTTCGAAGAAGCGATGAACGACAGCGGCCTCATCGGCATGGCGGCTTCGCCGACCACCGCCGATGAATCGGACGTCAACCAGCTCAACCGCTTCCTTCTCAAGAAGGTCGACGAGCTCGAACTGTCGGTCCGTTCGGCCAACTGCCTCAAGAACGACAACATCATCTACATCGGTGACCTCGTTCAAAAGACCGAAGCCGAAATGCTCCGCACGCCGAACTTCGGCCGCAAGTCCTTGAACGAAATCAAGGAAGTGCTGTCGTCGATGGGCCTGCGCCTTGGCATGGACATCCCCGGCTGGCCGCCGGAGAACATCGAAGAAATGGCCAAAAAGCTCGAACAAGAGCTGCTGGGTTAATCGAGATAGCGCCCCGGTTCGCCGGGGCGCATCCAACGGGAATGGGTCGGCCCGCAATCGACCTGGTCTGGGCTACCTCACACGGGCTCTTAACGAACGAAGGAAAGAATTATGCGTCATAAATCGGGTGGCCGGAAGCTTCAGCGCACGAGCGCGCATCGCACGGCCCTGTTCCGCAACATGTCGGCTTCGCTCATCAAGCATGAGCAGATCACGACGACCGTCGCCAAGGCGAAGGAACTGCGTCCCTATATCGAAAAGCTGGTCACGCTCGCCAAGCGCGGTGGCCTTGCCAACCGTCGCCTCGCGAACAGCCGCCTGCTCGACGACACGCAGCTCAAGAAGCTGTTCGACGTCCTCGCCGAGCGCTACAAGGACCGCAACGGCGGCTACACCCGCGTGATCAAGGCCGGTATCCGCGCCTCGGACGCGGCGCCGATGGCGATCATCGAATTCGTGGACCGCGACGTCGATGCCAAGGGCCAGGATTCGGGCCCCGTCGAGCAGTATGACGACGAGGCGGAAGCCGCGTAAAACGCGCTTTCAGCGAAACGAGATCAAGGGCGGCATCCGCAAGGATGACCGCCCTTTTTCGTGCCCGCGGAAACAAGGGTCGGTGCGAGCGGGCTTCGGGCATCCTATGGACCGGTGAAATAGATGCGCATCCTGGCTTCGCCGCGCACCGCCTCTCCGAAGAGCGCGCGCGCCGGCGTCCAACGCCCGCCGCGCAGGACTTGGCAAATATCGT
Organism: Sphingopyxis sp. MSC1_008; assembly: GCF_023197165.1. GTDB lineage: Bacteria > Pseudomonadota > Alphaproteobacteria > Sphingomonadales > Sphingomonadaceae > Sphingopyxis. The sequence continues at coordinate 400,312 of NZ_JALPRD010000003.1, read as the reverse complement.
CGCCCAGATCGGTCGGCGAGGTTGCCGGTTCGATCTTGCATCCCTCGGCCCGGCCACGCCGATCCACGACCAGAATGGCGTGCGACGCCCGGCCGGCGTTGGAGTGCAGCCGATCACCATGGCGCTTCATGATCGCGGCCAAAGCCGCGTTCACGGCAAGGCGATTGTCCGGCGTCAGCACGGGAGCATCCTTCAGCTTGGCGACCTGTACGGCCGGAACATGCGGAAGCATCGCTTCCACCATCGCTCGCCATTCCATGGCACGCGCAATCTGGATCGGCGCCGTCGGCGCAATTTGATCGCCGCAACTCGCTGCCGCCGGGCGTGCCCCGGCTTCCAGCAGGATCGCCGTCTGCTCGCTTCGCCGATATGCCACCGCCCATGCCAGCGGAGTCATGCCAAGCGGGTCCGCGACGTCCACCTTCGCCGGCCCGGCCTTGATCAGCCGCCGCAATGCATCCGCCGTTCCCCGCCGCGCCGCCTCATGCAAATCGATCGGCCGGTCGGTCGGGGCCAAATCGCGAAATCCATATTCTTGCGGACGAATGCTTGCCACTACCGGTTTGGGCGCATGCCCCGCGGAGGCCGCGCGGCAGATATCGCGGTAAGGATATCGCGGATCGGCCAGCAAGGCCGCGTTGAACGCGCGGCCGAATCGCGAATAATTCGCTGCGGCCACAGCCTCGGCTCGGTGGTCGGCGGCCGAGGCCGGGACGTCGCTTGCAGCGAAAATCGGCCCCACGAACGCCCTTTGCGCGTCCTGCGACAGATCTGGTCGGCACGCGACGCCATAGGCTGCCGGAACGATACCGGGAACGAGCGCCGAATATCCGACAAAACGAAAATCGCCCGCGTCGGCGGCGCGCTTCGCTTCGCGGACCGGATTCCCCGTGTCCGAACCGGCAATTTGGAAAAGCCGGTCGCTGGCCGTCTGGAGCTTTTCCCGGCCTTGCGCCGGAGCCTCACCCGAACAAGCCTGACCGTGCGAAGCGCGCTGTTCCGATGGCGTAGAAGACCGGCCGCACCCCACCAAACCCGCCATCGCGGCGTGCATCCAGAAAAGCCTGACCGGGCGACCGCGAATTTTCATTGCAACCTCATGGGACGCTCTTGTGCCATCTCTTTTCATCCGAAGGTAAATATCGTCCTCATAGGCCGCATTTCCTTCGCACCCGCCGCTATCACCCGTCCTTGACATAAATCCTGTTTCGTCTGATAATTCTGTTATGACAGAAATATCAGAACATGAGTCGAAACTGTCCCCGGCGGCGACCGAGTTTATCCTCCATTGGGGCAATCTCGGCGGCCAGTGGGGCGTCAACCGGTCGGTGGCGCAGATCCATGCCCTGCTGTTCATCTCCGACCGCGCGCTCCACGCCGAGGAGATTGCCGAGATGCTGGGGCTCGCGCGCTCGAATGTCTCCAACTCGATCAAGGAGCTGCTCGGCTGGCGGTTGATCGAACGCGTCCCCTTGCTCGGCGACCGGCGCGACCATTTTACCGCCGAGAAGGATATCTGGGAGATGGTCACGCGCATCGCCGCGGGGCGCAAGGCGCGCGAGGTCGATCCCGCCGAGGCGGCGCTGAAGGCATGCGTCGCGCGCGCCGCGAATGATCCCGGGCTCAGCCCCGATGCCAAGGCGCGGCTCGCCGATATGCTCGATTTCGTGACGACGATGGGCCGCTGGCACGACGAGATGCTGAGCGTGCCCAAACCGGCACTGATGCGGCTGATCAAGCTCGGCGCCGGGGTGACGAAGCTGATCAACTGGCGCCCGGGCAAGGGCAAGGACGCCGGTCAGGAGCGGTAGGATGCGAAGCGGAGCGGAACGGCAGATCGAGGCAGCGGTCCTAGCGGCATGCGACGCCGGCGATAGGCTCACCGATGACCGCTTCCGCCACCTCGTTTCGCGCGCGGACTGGGATGCGCTGCCCGCCGACGTCCGGCGCCGCTTTTCAAAGCGCCTCTGCGGAACGGCGGTCGCAAGCTACAGCGGCGAGATCGTCTGGACGCGTCTTTCACGCGCGGGCTGGCTACTTGCGCAGCTCTGCCGCCTGATCGGCGCGCCGTTGCCGACGAGCGCCAGCGGTCCCGCACCCGCCGCCGTCGCGGTGAGCGAAGATCGCATAAGCGGCGGCCAGTGCTGGACGCGCCTTTACGGCCGGACGCGCGGCCATCCGCAGGTGATCCACAGCGCAAAGAGCTTTGCCGGCCCGACGGGGCTTGAAGAGCATATCGGCGGCGGTTTCGGCATGGCGCTTACGGTCCGTGCCGAAGCCGATGCGCTGATCTTCACCTCCGACCATTATTTCTGGCAAGCGGCGGGGCTTCGGCTCCGCCTTCCCCGCCGGCTGTCCCCCGGCACGACCGTCGTGACGCATCAGCATCTCGGCAGCGGCCGCTTCGCCTTCGACCTCAAGGTCACGCACCCGCTGTTTGGCGAATTGCTCAATCAGCACGGACTGTTCCGCGATGCCTGACGCGGCTGGCCCGATCATCCTGTTCGACGCCGAATGCGTGCTGTGCTCGGCCAACGCGCAGTTCGTGATGCGGCACGATAAGCGCGCGCGGTTTCGCCTTGCGTCGATCCAAGGGGTGGCGGGTGCCGCGCTGTGCCGCGAACATGGCCTCGATCCGCGCGATCCGACGAGCATTCTGGTCATCGATGGCGCACGCGTGCGGCGCGACAGCGATGCCGTGCTCGCGATCTATGAGGGACTCAGCTGGCCGTGGCGGCTGCTCGCGCTCTTCCGCCTGGTCCCGGCCGTCGTCCGCGACCCCGTTTATTGTTGGATTGCGCGCCATCGTTACCGCCTGTTCGGAAAACGCGCGACCTGCTGGGTCGCGCCGCCCGAATATCAAAACCGGATATTAGAATGAAGATATTGATCCTCGGCGGCTATGGCGTGTTCGGCGGGCGCCTCGCCGAGCTGCTCGCCGACGTGCCCGACCTCGACCTCTTCATCTGTGGCCGCGACCTTAGCCGCGCGGAGCGTTTCTGCGCCGCCTATCGCGGGATCGCGCGCGTCCATCCGCATTTGCTCGACCGGCGCGATACCGCCGGAGCGCTGGACCGGCTCCGGCCCGACGTGGTTATCGACGCGTCGGGGCCGTTCCAGGATTATGGCGCCAACCGCTATCGGGTGGTCGACGCGTGCCTCGCAGCGAAGGTCGATTATCTCGATTTCGCCGACGGCGCCGATTTTGTCTTCGGCATCGACCGCTTCGATGCCGCGGCGCAAGCGGCGGGTATCTTCATCCTGTCGGGGGTCAGCAGTTTCCCCGCGCTCACCGGCGCAGTGCTCCGCGAAATGGCGAAGACGATGGACATCCGCACCGTCGAAGGCGGGATCGCGCCATCGCCCTTTGCGGGCATCGGGCTCAACGTGATGCGCGCGGTCGTCGGCTATGCCGGCGCACCGGTGAAGCTGCGGCGTGGCGGCAAGGATGCGCACGGCATCGGGCTTGCGGAGAGCCTGCGCTATACCGTTGCGGTCCCCGGACGCCTGCCGCTCAGGAACATCCATTTCTCGCTTGTCGACGTCCCCGATCTCCAGCTTATCCCGCGCGCCTGGCCCGCGCTCACCGACATCTGGATGGGCGCCGGGCCGGTGCCCGAAATCCTGCACCGCATCCTGAACCTGCTGGCCAAGGCGCGCGCGCTTTCACCTGCCGTCGTTCGAGCCCTTCTCGCGCCTTTTCTATGCGGTGCTCAACCGCATGCGCTTCGGCGAGCATCGCGGCGGGATGTTCATCCGCGCGCGCGGGCTTACCGAAGGAAAAATGGTCGAGCGGAGCTGGCATCTTTTGGCCGAGGGCGATGACGGGCCCTATATTCCGTCGATGGCGATCGAGGCGATCGTCCGCAAATTGCGCGCCGGCGATCGTCCGGTCGCGGGTGCGCGGTCGAGCGTCGATACACTGACCCTCGCCGATTATGACGCGCTGTTCGCGAACCGCTCGATCCAAACCGGCTTTCGCAGAGAAGAGCCCGACGCGCCGCTCTATCGTCAGCTTCTCGGGACCGCCTTCGACACGCTGCTGCCGACGCTTCGGTTGCTGCACGGAAGCAAGGCCGAGCGCCGGTGGCGGGGCCACGCCGAAGTGCGCCGCGGCACCGGGCTGCTCGCGCGGGTCGCCGCCGCGATCATCGGCTTCCCGAAAGCAACCGCGCATGTGCCCGTCACGGTCGCCTTTACCCCCGAAAAGGGCGGCGAACGCTGGACCCGCGATTTCGGCGGCAAGCGGTTCGCGTCGTTGCAAATGCGCGGCACCGGACGGAACGACTATCTGCTCATCGAGCGCTTCGGCCCGCTGTCGTTCGCGATGGCACTCGTGGTCGAAAAGGACCGTCTTCATCTCGTCCCGCGCCGCTGGTCGGTGATCGGTATCCCGATGCCACGCTGGCTGATGCCGAACGGCGCTAGCTTCGAAACCGAGATCGACGGCACCTTCCGCTTCGACGTCGAAATCGCCGCACCGCTTATCGGATTGATCGTCGCCTATCGCGGATCGCTCGATCCCGCCTGACGGGCATCAAATCCCCTTGCCCGTCCCTTGCCGATGCTTACATATCGGCGCACGATAATTTCCCACAGAGAATGAGGATCGCCTTGCCATGTCCCGTAAAGCCCTGTCCGCGCCGCTCGCGCTCGCTGCCTTGACGATGATTCCGGGTGCAGCAGCGGCGGCCGATGCCGCCGCGACATCGGCGATGGCCAAGGCATTGACCTATCCCGACACGGCGCGCGGCGACACAGTCGATCCGCAGTTCGGGGTCAACGTCGCCGACCCCTATCGCTGGCTGGAAGACGATGTGCGCGTCAATCCGAAGGTCGCCGACTGGGTCGCAGCGCAAAACAAGGTCACCGACACCTATCTCGAAACGCTGCCCGGCCGCGACAGCTTCAAGGAGCGGATGACCGAGCTTTATAATTATGAGCGCTTCGGCCTGCCGACGAAGGCGGGGACGCGCTATTTCTACACGCGCAACGACGGGCTGCAGCCGCAGTCAGTGCTCTATGTCCGTGAAGGGTTGAAGGGCGAAGGCCGCGTGCTGATCGATCCCAACAGCTGGGCGAAGGACGGCGCGACCGCGCTCGGCGAGTGGAACCCGTCGGAGGATGGCAAGCACCTCCTCTATTCGGTGCAGGACGGCGGCACCGACTGGCGCATCGTGCGCGTCAAGGATGTCGCGACGGGGCAGGATCTGTCCGACGAGGTGCGCTGGGTCAAATTTTCGGCGCTCGACTGGGCGAAGGACGGCAGCGGCTTTTATTATTCGCGCTTCCCCGAACCCAAGCAGGGCGAAGCGTTCCAGTCATTGAACGAAAATCACAGCGTCTATTTCCACAAGCTCGGGACGCCGCAGAGCGCCGACGTGCTGATCCACGCAACCCCCGACAAGCCGAAACTCAACAACAGCGCGGTCGTTACCGACGACGGCCAATATCTGCTCGTCGTGTCGTCCGAAGGCACCGACGAGCGTTATGGCCTGACCCTCCATCCGCTCGGCAAGGCCGGCGGCAAGCCGATCACGCTCGTCGACGATTATGCGAACAACTGGGAATATGTGACCAACGAGGGCACGCGCTTTACCTTCGTCACCAACAAGGGCGCGCCGCGCGGGCGGATTGTGTCGATGGACATCAAAAAGCCCGCCGTGCTGACGCAACTCGTCGGCGAGAATGAGGCGACGCTGGTCGGCGCCTCGCGCGTCGGCAATCGCCTGATCCTCTCGTACCTCGGCGATGCGAAGTCGGAGGCGCGCATGGTCGCACTCGACGGCAAGCCGGTCGCCAATATCAAGCTCGCCGACATCGGCGCGGCGTCGGGTTTCGGCGGCAAGTCGAGCGATCCCGAAACCTTCTACAGCTTCTCAAGCTATGCGCGGCCGACGACGATCTATCGTTTCGACACCGCAACGGGGAAGAGCGAGATTTTCGCCGAGCCGAAGCTGACCTTCAAGCCCGCCGACTTCAGCGTCGAACAGCGCTTCTACAAGTCGAAGGACGGCACCGAGGTGCCGATGTTCGTCGTGATGAAAAAGGGTCTTGATCGCAGCAAGGGATCGCCGACGCTGCTGTACGGCTATGGCGGCTTCAACGTCTCGATGACCCCCGCCTTCTCGCCGACGCGGCTCGCCTGGGTCGACAAGGGCGGCGTGCTCGCGATCGCGAACCTGCGCGGCGGCGGCGAATATGGCAAGGCGTGGCACGACGCCGGGCGCCTCGACAAAAAGCAGAATGTCTTCGACGATTTCATCGCCGCGGGTGAATATCTGATCGCGCAAGGGATCGCGGGCAAGGGCCAGATCGCGATCGAGGGCGGGTCGAACGGCGGGCTGCTCGTCGGCGCGGTGACCAACCAGCGCCCCGACCTGTTCGCCGCGGCGCTGCCCGCGGTCGGGGTGATGGACATGCTGCGTTTCGACCGCTTCACCGCCGGCCGCTATTGGGTCGACGATTATGGCTATCCGTCGAAGGAAGGCGATTTCAGGAACTTGCTGGCCTATTCGCCGTACCACAATATCAAGGACGGGGCGGCCTATCCGGCGGTGCTCGTGACCACCGCCGACACCGACGACCGCGTCGTGCCGGGGCACAGCTTTAAATATACCGCTGCGCTCCAGCATGCGAAGGCGGGTGACAAGCCGCACCTGATCCGCGTCGAAACGCGCGCGGGCCACGGCAGCGGCAAGCCGACCGACAAGATCATCGCCGAGGCCGCCGACAAATATGCCTTCGCGGCGAAATGGACCGGACTGAGCGTCGAATAATGTCCTACGCCCTCGCCTTCTCCGCGACCGATCCCGCCGAACGCTGGGCCGAGGCGGGTGACGCCGCCGCGGCGCTCGTCGCGGGCGAGCCCGACGGCATCGCCAATATGGCGAATGTCGCGGCGCTGATCTGGCAGGCGATCCCCGACCTTAACTGGGCAGGCTTCTATCGCTTCGACGGGACCGAGCTGGTGCTCGGCCCGTTCCAGGGCAAGGCGGCGTGCATCCGCATTCCGCTCGACAAGGGCGTGTGCGGCGCCGCCGCGCGGCTGCGCGCGACGCAGCGCGTCGAGGATGTCCATGCCTTTCCCGGGCATATCGCGTGCGACGCCGACAGCCGCAGCGAACTTGTGGTGCCGGTGATCGCGAACGACCGGCTGGTCGGCGTGCTCGACCTCGACAGCCCGATCCCCGGCCGCTTCACTGCCGCCGATCAGGCGGGCGCCGAAGCGCTCGTCGCGCGCATCGCGGCCGCGCTCGCATCCTGAACCCCGCCCCAAATCGGGACAGATAAGTCACGGTTAACGGATTCGCGAAAAGGCGCTAAATTTGCTAACAAACTGTTAACCAATCGGTTCGGCCGAGGGAACAGGGAGTAAGTCATGCGCACGTTTGTGTTGTTGGGAATGGCCGCAGGGTCGTTGTTGCTGGCGAGCCATGCGCGCGCCGAACAGCCCGCGCTCGACTATGGCGTTCCCGCCGATCCCGATAGCCGCGTCTACACCGGCTATCCCGACCGCGTGCCGAGCGAAGTCGATTATCGCCACGTCAATGGCACCTATGACGCCGAGGGCCGCTGGACCGGCACTTGGGACGGTACGTACGAGGCATCCAACGGCCGCCGCTACGAAGGGCGTTATGAAGGCACGATCGAGGGCCATGGCGCGGACTACCCGCCGCCGCCCGCCTACGATCCCTACTATCACGGCGGGTATGACGCCCGTTACGACGAAGAGATGGAACGCCGCTGTGGCCGGGGGGGCACAGTGGGCGGCGCGGTTGTCGGCGGGCTCGTGGGGGGTATCGCCGGCAACCGCATAGCCGGACGCGGCGATCGCACCGCGGGTACGCTGATCGGCGCCGGGGTCGGCGCGCTGGCGGGCAGCGCGATCGGCAATGCGTCAGACAAGAAGAAATGCGACGAATGGTGGTCGAGCCGCAGCGCGCGTTACCAGGGTGGCCATTACCAGGGCGGCTATTATCCCGGCGGCACCTATCCCGGTGGTTATGCGACGACGTACCAGCACAGCGGCTATGGCTATGGTTACGGCTATTACACCCCCGGCGTCGTCGTCACGACGATCATCACGGGCGGCGCGCCGGTCGTGACCGAAAGGGTCGAGACGTCGACGCGCACCTATTATGAAAATGTGCCGGTGCGGAAACGCTATGTCGCGAAGAAAAAGTGGAAACCCCGGCCCAAGCCGCGCTGCGTCTGCTGATACCCAGGAACAGGTCTGGTCACCTATCACTGGTCCAAGGCCCGTCATCCTATCGGATGGCGGGCCTTTCCATATCGGGACTCGGCTCGCCGCGCGCCGGCCACGGTTCAGCGGCGCGAAAGCATCGCGCGCGTAGGGCGGTAAGATTGCGGGCTGGACCATCCTGAGCCCGCCGAAGGGGAGTTTCCCTCGATGCGCAAATTGACCAGCTTTACCACCGCAGCGGCGATCGTCCTGACCTCGGTCGGCCTGAGCGCCGTCCCTGCCGAAGCGCGCGGGCGCCATCATGGCGGCTGGGGTTATCGCGACCGCGACCATATCAGTACCGGCGAGGTGCTCGGCGGGCTGTTCGTCATCGGCGCGATCGCCGCCATCGCGAGCTCGGTGAGCAAGGACAAGCGCGAGCGCGCACCCGACTATCGCTATGAGCCCCCCTATCGCGGCGACGATCGGCAGGAGGTGCCGCGCTACGAACCCGATACACCGAATGATATCGCCCCCGGCGCCTATGGCCGCGGCGAAGCCGAAGGGCGGGCCGCCGACGCGTGCAGCTGGGCGGTCGAGGGCGAGATGGGCGACGACGCGCGCGTCGACAACATCACCGGGACCGAGCCGAACAACGGCGGCTGGTACGTCACCGGCACCGCGTCGCGCCTTGGCGGCGAGGTGAGCAGCTTTGGCTGCAGCTATCTCAATGGGCGGGTTGTCGACGTCAATTTCGGCTGATCTTTCGATCCTCCCTGCCGCGAAGCGGTGGGAAGGGGGAGTGCAGGTTTGGATTGCCCCCGGCAATTCAAGTCCAGTCCGGGGGACGGGACGACTCAGCACTCTCGCGAAGCGAGTGGTGGAGGGGCCGCGACGTCGCGTCTTGGCACCTCCGTCAGCGCTTCGCGCTGCCACCTCCCCATGCCTGCGGCACAGGGAGGAATTTAGATGAACGCCAGCAAAACCAAGTCTGAACCCCAGATAAGCAGGGGGTTCAGCGCCCTGTCACAGCCGAATCGGTAAACCGTCTTCAACAGGCCGCGAAGCTGCCGCCTGCGCTTAAGGAGACCGAACCATGGCTATCAAGACCACCCTGACCAAGGCCGCAATTGGTGCGGCCACCGCCGGCGCGATGCTGATGAGCGCCGCGCCCGCCGCCGCACGCGATCGATATGACCGCGACGGAATCAGCGCGGGCGAAATCATCGCCGGCGCCGTCGTGATCGGCGGCCTAGCCGCGATCCTGTCGAGCGGCGACAACGACCGTTACGACCGCGACGGCCGGTACGACGATCGTTATCGCGGGCGCTATGACGATGCCCGCTACGGCTATGGCTATGATTATAATCGCCATGGCAACAGCCGCAGCGCGGTCAGCCAGTGCGTCAACTCGGTCGAGCGCGGCAGCCGTCGTTATGGCCGCACCGACGTGACCGAGGTGACGAGCATCGACCGCAAGCGTGACGGCTATCGCGTCAAAGGCCGCGTGATCGTTCGCGACGGTTACGGCGGCCGCTGGGGTCGCGGCGGATCGTACGACAAGGGCAAGTTCACTTGCGAGATTCGCTATGGCCGCGTCCAGGACATCCGCTTCTCGGGCCTCGGCTAACCCCTTGACCCCCTGACCAATCGGCCCGCCCGTGCCCCGGCACGCGGCGGGCCTTTTGTTGCGCGCGCTTTACCGTATCAGATACCGATTCCGGCCTTGCCATCGCCGACGCATCCCGCAAGATCGGATTTTCCAAAAAAGGGATCCGAGCCCATGCATCGCCGTACACTCCTTGCCGCTGTCCCGGCCGCCGCGCTGTTGCCCGCCGCGGGGATCGCACGAGGCGCGAGCGCGAGCGCCAAGTCCCCCATGCCCCCGGCGTGGGAAGCCGGCGCCGACCGCTTCTTGCGACCCGATGTTCAAAGCGGCGACCGGCCCGTGGGAGCGAGCTTCGCGTCGCGCACCGCAGCCTATGGTTTGAACGGTGCAGTGGGCACCGCCCATCCCCTCGCTACGCAGGCGGGAATCGACATGCTGAAGCGCGGCGGGTCGGCGGTCGACGCCGCGATCGCGATCAACGCGTGCCTTGGCTTGCTCGAACCCACCGCGAACGGCATCGGCGGCGACGTCTATGCGATGATCTGGGACCCGAAGGCGAAGAAGCTCGCTGGGCTCGCGGGATCGGGCAAAAGCCCGCGCGGACTCGACCTCGCGACGGTGCGCGGCCGCGCAAAGGGCGGCACCTTGCCGGCCTATGGCGCGATCAGCGTGTCGGTACCCGGCACGGTCGACGGCTGGTGGACGATGCATCAGCGTTACGGCAAGCTGCCGTGGAAGGAATTGTTCGAGCCCGTTATCGCGCATGCCGAGGCGGGTGCACCGGTGCCGGACATGATCGCTTATTATATCCGCCGCAGCCTTGCCGGTTTCCGACAGCCCGGGCGCGGGATCGAGGAAATCGACAATGCGATGCGGACCTATGGTATCAATGACGGCAAGGGGCCCGCGGCTGGGCAGGTGTTTCGCAATCCCGACCTTGCGCGCACGTTCCGCCTGATTGCCGAAGGGGGACGCGATGCCTTCTACGAAGGCGAGATCGCGCGGACGATCGACGCCTATTTCAAGCGGATCGGCGGTTGGCTGCGCTACGAGGATCTCGCGGCGCACAAGTCCGAATGGATCGAGCCGCACAAGACCGGCTATCACGGCACCGACGTCTATGCGCTCGGCGCGAACACGCAAGGCATCGCGACGCTGCAGATGCTCAACATTCTCGAGAATTTCGACCTGAAAGGCGCGGGGTTCCAGTCGGCGCTGTCGATCCATCTACAGGCCGAGGCGAAGCGCCTCGCCTATGAGGACCGCGCGCGTTACTATGCCGATCCGCACTTTTCGAAAGTGCCGGTCGAATGGCTGATTTCGAAGGATTATGCGGCCGAACGTGCGAAACTGATCCGCCCCGACCGTCTGCTGACCCCGGTTCATCCGGGGCAGGCGCCGAGCCGCGGCGACACCACCTATTTCAGCTGCGCCGACAAGGACGGGATGATGGTGTCGATGATCCAGTCGAACTTCCGCGGCATGGGGTCGGGGCTGGTCGCCGACGGATTGGGCTTCATGTTTCAGGATCGCGGGCAATTATTCAGTCTGCAGGACGGGCATCCCAATATCTATGCGCCCGGCAAGCGGCCGTTCCAGACGATCATTCCGGGCTTTGCGGCGCGTGGGCAGGTGCCGTGGATGAGCTTCGGCGTCATGGGCGGCGACATGCAACCGCAGGGTCAGGCGCAAATCATCATCAACCGCATCGACTACGGGCTCGAAATCCAGGCCGCGGGCGACTCGCCGCGCTGGCACCATGAGGGGTCGTCCGAAACGATGGGCGAGGATTCGCCCGGTCTGGGCGCGGCGGGCGTGCTGCGGCTCGAAAATGGCGTGCCCGAAGCCAGCCGCCGGAAGCTCGCCGATATCGGATGGACGCTGGGAGAATCGGACGGTGGCTTCGGACGCTACCAGTGCGTCGAGCATCGCATGGACGGCGATACCCGCGTCTATGCGGCGGCGAGCGAGATGCGGGCCGACGGGTGTGCGCTGGCCTATTGAGGTGGGTTGAGGACCGAAAGCATGGCTCGCCCCGCTCCGCCAGTCGGCGACATCGGCGGAGCAGCCGGTTCGCACGCAAGCACCGCTGAACGCGGGTTAAGAATGCCGCCACCTGTTGCGTCCATGGGCGCCGCGCCGGCCAAATAATTCGTGGATATTATCAAACACGATATACGAAAATTTACCTTCCTCATTTAGACCTAACGCCGGGACCAATCAGATAACCGTCCGAGGTGGGAATCGGACGGCAAATGTTGAGTCGCGCATGTCGAATCCCGAGGCTTCCCCTGCCTCACCGGCCCCGGATGAGAAGCGCCAGCCACGGCAGTCGCGGCTGGTCAAGGCGGCGCTCGCCTGTCAGCGGCTGGGCCAGTTCGACGTCACCATCCGCAATGTTTCGCTAACCGGCGTCGGTGGTCAAGGGCCGCACGTCCTGCAGATCGGCGAACGGATCACCGTCTTCCTGCCCGGGCACGAAGCGATGCTCGGCACCGTGCGCTGGGTCGCTGGCAACCGATTCGGGATCGAAACAGACAAGCCGATCGAAACCGTGCGCCTGCGCGCGGCGCATGGCGACCAGCTCGTCACCGCCGACAGCAAAGCCGATTTCCAGATCGTCCCGGCGCCCAAAATCTCGACCTGGCGCCCCGGCCTGTCGCGCGCCACCGGCCTTCCCGGACATTTCGGGACGAAGCGCTGAAGAACGGCCGGTTTGGGGCGGGAAGCGGCCCCTTATGCACCCCGGCGAAAGCCGGGGTCCAGTGCGGAAATGCGCAAGGTTCGCGTCGGAATTCTGGACCCCGGCTTTCGCCGGGGCGCACATCTCTATCGGCAACTAATGGCCACAAGCCATGGTGCACCCTCAAGCTTGCAGCCAATCCAGCCCGATAGAAATTCTAAATTGCAAATGACTCGCAATAACATATAAGCCGCCGGCGCCGCATGTGGCGCGCTGGAAAGGGTTGCGATGTACGCCTTTGTCGATCGGCCGGTGAAAAGCCTGTGCAATGGCGGGCGATTCCTGCTCTGGGCGATGCGCGGGTGGGTCCATGCCGCCGAGCGCGGGCGATGTCCGCCGCAGGTGCTGCATCGAGGTTTCGCCGCGGTCGATGCCGCGGGCGCCCTGTCCGACTTTCACGTCGCGATGGCGCTGCTTGCCGGCGATGCCGCCGAAACATTGCTGCTGGCGCCCCTGCCCTGTCTCCAGATTTCAGAGGATGAAGCAATTCTGCTTGGACTCTGGCGCGATTTTTCGCTTGGGAATGCCGCAAATGCCCGCAGGGCGCTGGCCTTGCTGGCCGAGGGAGGAAGCGTCGGTCCGATCGCCAAGGCGATGGGTGCCGCGATCGAGAGGCTGGTCGCGGCGGGATTCGATATGTCGGCCCTCGCGGCCGGCACCATGACACATCAGGAAAGTCCAAAGTGATGAGTGACCGTATTGCCGAAGCCGCCAAGCTGGCCCCCTCCGCCTCGCTGACCGTCGAGGAGGTGCGTTCGGTGCGCCATTGGAACGAGCATCTGTTCAGCTTCACGATCACGCGGCCGCCGAGCTTTCGCTTCCGCTCGGGCGAGTTTGTGATGATCGGGCTGCCGGGCGAAGGCCGCCCGTTGCTCCGTGCCTATTCGATCGCCAGCCCCGCCTATGCCGACGAGCTCGAGTTTCTGTCGATCAAGGTGCCCGACGGCCCGCTGACCTCGCGGCTCCAGAAGATCCAGCCCGGCGATCCGGTCTATCTCGGTCGCAAGCCGACCGGGACGCTCGTCGCCGACGCACTGCTGCCGGGCCAGCGATTGTTCCTGCTCTCGACCGGCACCGGCCTCGCGCCCTTCCTCAGCCTTGCGCGCGATCCTGATATCTATGAACGCTTCAGCCAGATCCAGCTCGTCCATTGCGTGCGGCAGGTCAGTGACCTCGCCTTCCGCGACGAGCTCGAAAGCCAGCTCGCGGGTGATCCGCTGGTGCAGGATCAGGCGCTGCTGCAATTCCATTATTTGCCGACGGTGACGCGCCAGCCCTTCAGCACCGAAGGGCGCATCGACGCGCTGATCGAAAATGGCGGCCTGTTCGGCCACCCGCTGACCGGCCCCGCGCATTTCGACCCCGCAATCGACCGCATCATGATGTGTGGCAGCATGGCGATGATCCGCGACCTCGAGGCGCGCTTCGAGGCGCTCGGCTTCAAGGAAGGGTCGAACGCCGCGCCCGGAGATTTTGTCATCGAGCGCGCATTCGTCGGCTAAGGCCTGTCGGCGTAAGCTTTCACCAGATCGAACATATAGTCGCGGCCGACATAAACCGAGCGCACCTCCATACGTTCGTTGAGGCCGTGCGCGCCATTGCCGTCGGGGTCGCCCCACATGCCGGGGATGCCATAGGTCGGGATGCCGACCGCGCCGAGGAAGGTCGCGTCGGTATAGCCATTCGCCATCGACGGGATGACCTTCAACCCCGGCCAATATGTGTCGACGAGCGCCTGCATCGGGCCGATGATCTTCGGGTCGAGCGGCGGCGCGGGCGGCGCGGGGCGCTTGGGCGGCAGCTGGGTGATCGTGACGCCCGGGTCGCCGATCACCTTGGCGAGTTCGTCCCTGATCGATTCGATGCTGTGCCCCGGAAAGATGCGGCAGTTGATGTTCGCGCCCGCGCGCTGCGGCAGCGCGTTGGGTGCATGGCCGCCGTCGAGCAACGTCGCGACGCAGGTGGTGCGCAAATTGCTGTGAAGGAAAGCGTCCTTGTTGACGATCGCTTCGGCCGCCTTGTCGGCGGGGTCCTTTGCCAGCGCGGCCATCGCCCTGCCCGTCTCGTCGCCGCGCGCGGCGCCCGCTTCGGCGAAGAAGCGGCGCGTCGTGTCGGTCATCTCGACCGGGAATTCATAGTCCGCAACTTTGGTGAGCGCGCGCGAAAGCTCGTAAATCGCATTGTCGGGCACCGGCGCCGAACTGTGCCCGCCGGGATTTCTCGTCTCTACCCGGAAGTTCGCGAAGGTCTTTTCGCCGACCTGCACCGACTGGCCGAGCACCTTGCCCTTGCCGTCGCTGTCGCCGCCGCCGCCTTCGTTCAATGCGAATTCAGCGTCGATCAGGCCGCGCTTGTTCGCGGCGAGCCATTCGACGCCGTTGAACGCGCCATTGGTTTCCTCGCCGCACGTCAGCGCGACCTTGACCGTGCGCTTGGGCTTGTAGCCCGCCTGCTGGAAACGGATCAGCGTGTCGACCCATACGGCCGCCTGCGCCTTGTCGTCGGCGGTGCCGCGGCCATAGAAATAGCCATTTTCCTCGACCATGACGAACGGGTCGCGCTCCCAATCGGCGCGCTTCGCCTCGACGACGTCGATATGCGCGACGAGCAGGATCGGCTTCGCGGTTTTGCTGGTGCCCGGATAGACGGCGACGAGGCCGCCCTCCTTGGGGTTTTCGGGGGTGGCGAACAGAGTCAGCTGGCTGTCGGGGATGCCCGCCGCCTTCAGCCGCGCCGCCATGCGCTCGGCGGCAAGCGTGCAACTGCCCGACGAAAGCGTCGTGTTCGTCTCGACCAGCTCCTTGTAAAGATCGCGGAACGCGAGCTGGTCGGGGCGCGGCTGCGCCTCGGCGGCGATCGCGGGCGCCGAAAACAGCATGGCGGACGTCAGCAACGCGGCAAGCGTCTTCATCTTTTTCTCCCCTGTTTTGTGGATGAAGGGAGCAGAAAGACCGGGCCGCCGCAAGCCCGCGATGCGCGGCCCCTTGCGCCGCGGCGGGCTTTCGCGCAATCCGGGCCTAGGGAGAGGACCAAGCGTGACGAGTATGAATGACGACCCGCCGGGGCTGGTAGCGCGCGCGGTGCGCCGCCTGTTGCTGCTGCTGTACCGGGTGCGCGGATGGAAAGCGGTCGGCGAGGTGCCCGAACCGCGGCGCTTCATCCTGATCGCGGCGCCGCACACGAGCAACTGGGATTTCGTCAATTTCCTCGGGCTGACCGCTGACCTCAAGATCCGCCCCTTTTTCATGGCGAAGCTGTCGCTGTTCCGCTGGCCGATCGGCGGCTTTATCCGCCAGATGGGCGGCGTCCCGGTCGATCGCCGCGGCGGCGGCAATGTCGTCCAGCAGATGGTCGATGAATTCGCGCGCCGCGCCGAATTCATGCTGACCGTCGCGCCCGAGGGCACGCGCGGCAAGGCGGCGAAATGGCGCACCGGCTTTTATCAGATCGCGATGGCGGCCAAGGTGCCGCTCGTCGTCGGCTTCATGGATTATGGCACCAAGACCGGCGGGCTCGGCCCGCTGATCTGGCCGACGGGCGACTTTCGCGCCGACATGATGAAGGTATTTGATGTATATAAAAGCCATACCGCTCGATTCCCCGAGCGGCAGGCGCGCTCGATCGATGATATCGTCGGCCGCGATGAGGTACCGGACATGCGCGCGTGAGTGACGCCCTTTTGCTGCTGACGATCAATTTCGGCGGATTGCTCGGCGTGATCCTGCTGCTCTGGGGCATCGCGACGCTGATCCGCGACGTATCGTTCATCGACGCCTTCTGGGCGTTCGGCATGGTGTTGCTCGCGTGGGGCACATGGTGGCAGGTCGGCGCAGAGGGCGCGCATGCCAAGCTGCTCCTCGGCCTGACCTCGCTATGGGGGCTGCGGCTCGCGATCCATCTGACGATCCGCTGGGCGAGCCATGGCGAGGATCCGCGCTACAAGAAGATTCTCGCACACACGATGGCGAAGCGGAAGTGGGGCTGGGCGACGACCGCACTGCTCATGGTGTTCATGACGCAGGCGCCGTTGCTGTTCATCACCTGCCTGCCCGCGCAGATCGGCATCTGGGCGAGTGCCGTGGCTCCGGACGGCGGCGTCGGTGTCCTCGGCGGGATCGGCGCGGCGGCGGCACTCGCCGGCATCGCGTTCGAGAGCATCGGTGACGCGCAGCTCGATCGATTCCGCAAAAATTCCGCGAACACGGGCAAAGTGCTCGACACCGGGCTGTGGCGTTATACGCGCCATCCCAATTATTTCGGCGACGCTTTGACCTGGTGGGGCATCTGGCTGGTGGTCGCCGACCTCGGCTGGGCGCCCGCGCTCGCGAGCGTGATCGGGCCGGTCTTCCTGACCTTCACGCTCACCAAATGGTCGGGCAAGGCGCTGCTCGAAAAGGGGCTGCACAAGACGCGGCCCGATTATGCTGCCTATGTCGCGCGCACCTCCGGATTCATTCCATGGCCACCAAAGACCAAGGCTTAGGCGGCGTGGAAAGCCCGGCCGATGTGTCGGCGCTGGGCGACGCGCCGCGCATCCGCGCGATCCTGATCGACGCGGCGCGCGAGGGACGCAGCGTCAGTTACTCCGAACTGCTCGGCGATCTGGGTTTCCGCTTCACGCGGCCCAAGATGCGCGCGGTCTGCCAGACGCTCGAGGAGGTCGACCGGTTGAGCGCGCTGGACGGCGAGCCCGATCTGGCGGTGCTGGTGGTACGCGAGAGCGATCGGCTGCCCGGGCAAGGCTGGTGGGTCGGCGGGACAGCGCTGCTGCTCGGCTATGACGGACCTTGGGAGGGTGCGGCCGCGGCACGCTTCATAAGCGAGCAGCAGCGGGCGGTGTTCGACTTTTGGAAAAACCGCTGAGCTGGTAGGCCGGTGAAGGTTACAAGCGCACGGCTATTCGGCGACCTGCTCGTCCGATCCGCCAAATGCGCCGGGGAAATCGCGGAACTTGGGCAGCCCGTCCTTCATCGGTAACACCGTTTCGGCGTAGTTGATGTGTAGCCCCGGCACGAACGCGAGCGTCGGCAGTGTCGCCGAGAAGACATCGACGACGCCGAGCCCCGGATGATCGGTCATCAGATGACCGCCACACTGACTACAATATTTGCGGCTGCTGCCCGGCGTCTTGTTGAAGGTTCGGACATTATCCTCTCCCTCGGTGATATGGACATTTCCGGGCTTCCACAAAGTGAAGCCGTTAACGGGCCCGCCGGACCAGGATCGGCACGATTGGCAATGGCAATAGCCCATGCCTTCGGGCTCGCCCGTAACCTCCACCTTCACCGCGCCACAGAAGCATTCGCCTTCGTAGGTCATAGCCACTCTCCTCCGGAGAGCAGCCAGTATAGCGCAAAGCGGCCTATTTCTTGAGTCCGATCTCGCGCAGCCGCTCCTGCAGATATTCGTCGGCGGTGATCGGCGTCGGGTAGAGATCCGGATGCGACGCATCGACGCAGCTTTCGAGCGTCTCGATCGGATAGTCCGAACGGAAATGCAGGAAGAAGGGCATCGAATAGCGCGCGACGCTCGCGCGGCCCGCGTCGGGGTTGCGGACGCGGTGGGTGGTCGAGGGCAGCTTGTTGTTGGTCAGCCGCTGGAGCATGTCGCCGACATTGACCGCCATCGCGCCGGGCGGGGGCGAGACGGGAAGCCAGCTGCCGTCCTTGTCGAGGATTTCGAGCCCGGCCTCTTCGGCGCCGAGCAGAAGCGTGATCGTGTTGATATCCTCATGCGCCTCGGCGCGGATGCCCTTTGCGGGGGCTTCGACGGGCGGGTAATGGAGCAGGCGCATCACGCTGTTACCGTCGGCGACGGTGTCGTCGAAGAAATCGGGCGCAAGGCCAAGATAGCGCGCGATACCCGAGAGGAGGCGGCCGCCGACGCGGTCGAATTCGGCGAAGAGCTTGTCATAAGCTATGCGAAAGCCTTCGACCTCGGCGGGCCAGACATTGTTCGGCTGCTGCGCGGCGAGGCGGTGGCCGGCGGGCAGGTCGCGGCCGACGTGCCAGAATTCCTTGAGGTCGACTTCCTTTGCGCCCTTCGCGATCTCGGTCCCGAACGGGGTGTAGCCGCGCGCGCCGCCGCCGCCGGCGATATGATAGGCGCGCTTGGTTTCCTCGGGCAGCGCGAAGAAGGCCTTCGCCTTGTCCCACGCCTCGTCGATCAGCGCGGGGTCGATGCCATGGTCGGTGATCATCGCGAAGCCGAAGCGTTCGAACGACGCACCGAAATCCTTCGCGAACTGATCGGCGGGGAGCGACATGGAAATGACGGGAACGGCAGCGGTCATGCGAGATCAGTCCATTTGATAAGGGGCGGCGCCGGTCAGGCGCATCATGAGTCGCGATTTAGGCGCTGTGTGCCGACGGTTAAAGGGAAAAAGGCGGTTTCGTCCCGCGCCGGGCTCGGCTAAGCCCGCGGCCATGAGCAAGCAATATTGGCTGATGAAATCCGAACCCGACGCCTATCCGTGGGACCAACTCGTGCGTGAAGGGACCGGCATCTGGGACGGCGTGCGCAATCACACCGCCAAGCTCAACCTGATGGCGATGAAAGTCGGCGACGAGGCCTTTTTCTATCACAGCAATATCGGCAAGGAATGCGTCGGGATCATGGAGATCACCGAGGAAAGCTTTCCCGACCCGACCGCCGAAAAAGGCTCGCCGTGGGTCGTGGTGCGCGTCGCGCCGGTGCGCGCGCTGGCCAATCCGGTGACGCTGGCGGCGATCAAGGCCGATCCGAAGCTCGCCGACATGGATCTGATCCGCCAGTCGCGCCTGTCGGTCGGGCGCGTGACGCCCGCCGAGTGGAAGCATATCCTGAAAAAGTCGGAGAAGCCCGAGGGCTGAGTTCCGAATCCTCCCTATGGCGTAGCCATGGGGAGGGGGATCGCTCGCGGAGCGAGTGGTGGAGGGGCCGCGTCATGGCCCCTCCGTCAGCGCTTCGCGCTGCCACCTCCCCATCGCTGCGCGACAGGGAGGACTTTATCAGCCTTGTCGCAGCTTGACCTGCAGATGCTTCGCCACCGACGGGTGGAGCGGATTGACGAATTCGCACCCGTAATTGTTGCCGTCGGCGCGGCGGACCACCGCCTCCAGCGGCTGGAGCCCGGGCAGGTTCACCCAGATATGCTTGCCGATGTCCGGCCGGAAAAACGTGACCATGCGAAAGCCCGTCGACGACAGGTCGAACAGTTCGACGTCGAAGGGGTTCAGCCCCGGCTCACGGAAGCGTGCGCGTGCGGCCACGGGTGCGCGTTCGGCGCCGCGCCCGGCGGTGGGCGCTTTCTTGGTTTCGATGGTGCGATTCCCCAACACGGATTCGGTCCCTGCATTTCATTCTTGGTCGAACCGCTTTTAGGGCGCCGTTGGTTACCTTAAAGTGAAGCAATATGGTGAAAATCGGTTATACCGGCGGCGTGTCGCCGACCGCCATCAACTGGCTGGGATAAGGGACCGCGAGCGCCACGGCGGCGCGCCATTCGCCGCTCAGCCAGGTGGCATAATCCTCAGGGTAAAGGATCACCGGCATGCCCTTTGGCTGATGATGCGCGACCAGCCGGTTGGCGTCGGTCGTGAGCATCGCAAAGCACGGCCAGTCATCGCCCTGACGATGGATTCCGGCGAAGGCGAACACCGGCCGCGACGGCACCGAGAACCAGTGCTGGCGCCGCGCGCCGTCGGCACCCGACCAATAGGCAAAGGCGGTCGCGGGGATCAGGCAGCGGAGTTCGGCATGGCGGAGCGTCCCGATCCAGAACGGGCTGGCGAGGTTGCGGACGCTGGTGACCGGCCGGTCACCCTGCGGCGGCGGCGGAACGCCCCACAGCTTCGGGCGCAGATACCGCCGCGATCCGCCGCGTCCGTCGCTGACGATCACCGGCGCTGGGCGGCCCGGCGCGACATAATCGCCGGTCCACGGGTCGTTGCCGGCCTCGGCGCCGAACGCCGCGGCGATCGTGCTGGCGGGGGCATCGAGACGGTAGAGGCTGGTCATCGCAGGCTAGTCTGTCCCGCGCACCCGTCCGCGGCCGGCCTTGACATTGCTGCGCGCTTTCTTGCTGTCGACGCGGCGCGCTTTGGCCGCTTTGCTCGGCTTGGTCTTGATGCGGCGCTCGGGGCGGACCAGCGCGGCGTCGATCAGTTCGGACAGGCGTTCGCGCGCGTCAGCGCGATTGGCTTCCTGCGTGCGATAGCGACGCGCAAGGATGATGAGTTCGCCCTCGGTCGTCATCCGGCTGCCCGCGAGGGTTTTCAGCCGTTTGAATGCGTCGGGCGTGAGGCCGAGGGCATAGACATTGACGCGCAATTGGCACGCGGTCGCGACCTTGTTGACATTCTGTCCGCCGGGGCCCGTGCCCGCGAGGAATTTTTCACTGATCGCGCTTTCGGGGATCTCAGCCACGCGTTGGCTCCGCTCCCTCCGGCGCCGCGAAGCCCAATGCGATGAAGCTGTCGGGGAACGGCGCCTCGGCAATTATTGACGGCTTGACGTCACGTTTTACGACGAGCCGTTCGGCGTGGAGCAAGGTGCGCGTTTTGGTCCCGCCGCGCCCGTAGACGGGATCGCCGACGAGCGGAAAGCCGAGGCCTTCGAGCGCGTGGACGCGCAGCTGGTGCGTGCGCCCGGTTTCGGGGCGGAAGCGAAGCAGGGCGCGTTCGCCCACAACGGCGATCTTCTCCCAATGCGAGACCGAGGGCTTGCCCTTCGGGTCACCGATCATGCGCCAGCCTTCTTCGGCGGTCGAAACCTTCGACAGCGGCAGGTCGATCGTGCCGCCGTCGGCGCCCGGCACGCCGTCGACGATCGCGAGATATTGCTTTTCGACTTCACGGCTTTCGAACGCGCGGGTGAAACGGCCGTGCGCCTTGGGATTGCGTGCGAGGAGCAGGCAGCCCGAGGTATCGCGATCGAGCCGGTGGACCGCGAGCGGCCAGCGTTTGAAGCCGAACTTCAACAGGTCGAGATGATTCTCGAGGCTGATACTGCCGTCGCGCGGGGCGTCGACGGGAAGGCCGGCAGGCTTGTCGATGACGAGGGCCTCGCCGTCGAGAAAAAGAACACGATCTGAAAGGAGCATGGCGCGCTATAGGCGGGCCGCGGGTCAGCCGAAAGCGTAAACGTCCATGGCGAGCAGGCCATAGGTCACGCTGTCGTGCAGCCGTTCGGCTTTGAAGGGCGCTCCGCCCGCGCCCATCGCGACGAACAGCGGTAATATATGGTCGGGGGTCGGATGATTGTCGGCGCCATGCGGGGCGCGTTCGACGCTGTGCAGCACGTCGTCGATGGCACCGGCCGCCATGCGGTCGGCGATCCAGTCGGTGAAGTCGCTGACCCATGACGGCGCCGGGGCATCGATCGGCAGGCGCGCCGAGAACAGCGCGCGCAGATTGTGCGTGATGCTGCCCGATCCGACGATCAGCACATCCTCGTCGCGAAGCGGCGCCAGCGCCTTGCCGAGCGCATAATGCCATTCGGGCGAGGCGTTCGAGGCGATCGAGAGCTGGACGACGGGAATGTCAGCGTCGGGGTAGATCAGCGACAACGGCACCCACGCACCATGATCGAGCCCGCGGTCGGGATCGGCGGTGACGGCAAGACCGTGGCCGGCGAGCAGATCGACTACGCGCGTCGCAAGCCCCGGGTCGCCCGGCGCGGGATAGCGCATCGCGAATAGTTCGTCGGGAAAGCCGCCGAAGTCGTGGATCGTTGGCGGCGCGGGCGATGCGGTGACGGTCGCACGGCCGCGTTGATACGCCGCATCATGATGCGCCGACACGACAAGGATCGCGCGCGGGCGTGGGAGTTGGGCACCCAGCCCGGCGAGGAAAGTCCGCGCCGGGCTGGGCTCGAGCGCCATCATCGGCGAGCCGTGCGAAAGGAAGAGGCTCGGGAGACGGCGCATCGGTTCAGGCCGCCTGCTTCAGTTCGCCGATCGCGGCGGTCGCGCGCGTCACCGCGTCGCCGTCCATCAAATGGCCGTCAGCGGCGATGATCGTGACGTCGGTGATGCCGACGAAACCGAGGATATGCTTGAGGTAGCCGCTCGCGAAATCGACTTCGCTGCCCAGCGGCACGCCGCCCGACGCAAAGACGATGTACGCGCGCTTGCCCGTCAGCAGCCCTTCGGGCCCGGCTTCGGTATAGCGGAAGGTGCGGCGCGCGCGGGCGATCAGGTCGACCCAGGCCTTGAGCGACGCGGGGATCGCGAAATTATAGATCGGCGCAGTGATCACGATCGTGTCGGCGGCTTCGAGTTCGGCGATCAGTTCGTCCGACCCGGCAAGCACGGCCTTTTGCTCGTCGCTGCGCGCCGCTTCGTCGGTGAAGTTGGCGCCGATCCAGCTTTCGGTGAGCAGCGCGGGCGGGGCGGTGTTGAGGTCGCGGCGCGTAATGGTGGCACCATAGCCCTGTTCGACGAGGCGATTGACCAGTTGGTCGGCGAGCGGGCGGGTGGTCGAACCTTCGTTGCGGGCGCTGGCGTCGATGCGAAGAATATGGGTCATCGGGGTACTCCTTTTCACTTCAGGGGAGAGAGGGTGCCGCGAGCCGCCCATGTTTTGGGAAGAACTCGCGGCACCGGGTGGGCCGCCGTCAGGGAGGGGGACGTCGGCGGCCCGGGGGCTTCGTCAGAGGCTGTCGACCAGCACCAGCTCGGCGTCGTCGAGCGCCTCGACCTCGATCGTTCCGACATCGCGGAGCGCGATGCCGTCGCGGGGGTCGGCGTCGGTGCCATTGACGCGGATGCGGCCCTTGGCGGCGACCAGATAGGCGTGACGTCCGGCTTCGAGGTCGTAGGAGACGCTTGTCCCGGCATTCACCGTGGCCGCGGCGACGCGGGCGTTGGCGCGGATCGGCAGCGCTTCGTCGCCCTCGATCCCGCTCGCCAGCGTCACGAACTGGCCCGACCGGTCGGCCTTGGGGAACTGGCGCGCGCCCCAGCCGGGATTGCCGCCGTCACGGTCGGGCATGATCCAGATCTGGAACAGCGTCGTTTCCTCATCCTCGAGGTTGAACTCGCTGTGCGTCACGCCGGTGCCGGCGCTCATCACCTGGACATCGCCCGCAGCAGTGCGGCCGCTGTTGCCCATGCTGTCGCGGTGGGTGATCGCGCCGGTGCGAACGTAAGTGATGATTTCCATGTCGCGGTGCGGATGCGGGGGGAAACCCGACTGCGCCGCGATGGCATCGTCGTTCCAGACGCGCAGCGCGCCCCAACCCATACGCTTCGGGTCGTGATAGTTCGCGAACGAGAAATGGTGACGGGCGTCGAGCCAGCCGTGGTCGGCGTGGCCCAGGCTGTCGAATTTGCGGATGTCGATCATGGCCTTGTCCTTTCGTATCTTCTCAATCGTTGCGCACATCGGCGATGCGGATGCGCTGCTGTTGAGGACAAAATAGGCATTTCGATCGTTTCTAAAATAGCGTAGATGGAAAACCATCGTTTCCATTCAGGAGCTATTACGTGGCGCTTCCCGACTATGAAGGCTGGGCCTGTTTTGTCGCTGTTGCCGACGGCGGCAGCTTTACCGCGGCGGCGGCATCGCTCGGTCTGTCGAAGGCGAGCGTGTCGAAGGCGGTGACGCGGCTCGAGGCGTCGCTCGGCATCACCCTGCTCCACCGCAGTTCGCGCGTCGTCGCGGTGTCGACCGCCGGCGCGGGGCTGCTCGACGAGGCGCGCGCGATGGTCGCAGCGGCGACCGCCGCGACGGAAGCTGCACGCGGCGACCGCGTCGACCTGGCGGGGCCGATCCGTCTCGCCGCGCCGATGAGCTTCGGGATCAAGGTGCTCGGCCCGCCGCTCGCGGTCTTTCTCGAGCGGCATCCGGCGGTCGAGATCGAGGTGCTGCTGAGCGATGCGCGCAACGATCCGGTCGCCGAAGGCATCGACCTGACATTGCGCATCGCGCCGCTCGCCGATTCGAGCCTGCTCGCGCGCACGATCGCGCCGGTCGCGGCGTCGGTGATCGCAAGCCCAGCCTATCTGGAAAAGCACGGCACGCCGAAACATCCGCTCGAACTCGCCGGCCACCGGCTGATCGGTTACGGCCACCGCCAGCGCGCGATGCCGCTGCATTTCCACCGCAAGGGCGAGGAGGCGACCGTGCTGCCGACGGGGCCGCTGTTCGCGAACAATGGCGATGTCGCGGTGCCGCTGGTCGTCGCGGGGGTCGGGATTGCCGCGCTGCCCGACTTCATCGCCGCCGACGAGTTGGCGTCGGGCGCGGTCGTTCCGATCCTGACCGACTGGTCGTTGCCGCAGTCGCACCTGCACCTGTTGTCGCCGCCATCGCGGCTGCGCCCGGCGCGCGTGCGCGCGCTTTCGGACCATCTGGTCGACACGCTGAAGATGTCCTGTACCGGCGCACATGATCGCTATGTGGCGCTTCACCATGATCCGAAAACGGCCTGAGCGACTGTTGCAAAATGGCCGCGACTCGCGGACTTCTGCGGGTTAAATCAAAATTAACCTTTTCCCTTCATTAGTTTCGTGGTTAATGTTCCGGCAGTCCTGCAACGGGGGTTGGTCGGTGACATCCTTGATGGTCATGCGATCGGTTCGCGGGATTATCGTGGGAAAAAGGGGTGCCCAATGCGCGTACTGCTGATCGAGGACGAGCCGACGACCGCGAAAGCGATCGATACGATGCTCACGACCGAGGGCTTCAATGTCTATACCACCGATCTCGGTGAGGAAGGCCTGGACCTGGGTAAGCTCTATGATTACGATATCATCCTGCTCGACCTGAACCTGCCCGACATGCACGGCTATGACGTGCTGAAGAAGCTTCGCACCGCCAAGGTGCAGACGCCGGTGCTGATCCTGTCGGGCATTTCGGAAATGGATTCGAAGGTGCGCTCGTTCGGCTTCGGCGCCGACGATTATGTCACCAAGCCGTTCCATCGCGACGAACTGGTCGCACGCATCCATGCGGTCGTTCGCCGTTCGAAGGGCCACAGCCAGAGCGTCATCAAGACGGGCAAGCTGGCGGTCAATCTGGATACCAAGACGGTCGAGGTCGACACCACGCGCGTGCATCTGACCGGCAAGGAATATCAGATGCTCGAGCTGCTGAGCCTGCGCAAAGGCACGACGCTCACCAAGGAAATGTTCCTGAACCACCTCTATGGCGGCATGGACGAACCCGAACTGAAGATCATCGACGTCTTCATCTGCAAGCTGCGCAAGAAGCTCGCGCTCGCCTGCCACGGCGAAAATTATATCGAAACGGTCTGGGGCCGAGGTTATGTCCTTCGCGACATCGACGACGAAGGCAATGAAGTGCGCCGCGTCGCCTGACGCGGTACGCTTTACAAGATTTACCGAGGGAACCCGGCGCGGAGCGATCCGCGCCGGTTTTCGTTTGTGGGGCTAACGACCGGTTGCGAGCACCATGCCCTTCGTCACCCCGGGCTTGACCCGGGGTCCCGCTTATACTCAGGCAAGCAAATCGAACATGTCTTGCCAGTACGGATTGGTGCGTTCGATCAATTCGTATTTCCATTGTCGATGCCAGCGCTTCAGGCGTTTCTCATGTGCGATGCAACTGACAATGTCGTCGCCGCGCTCCGCCCAGACGAGCCGGACCAATCCATATCGCGCGCAGAAATCGGAGCCATCGCCTGATCGGTGCTGATGGATACGAGCAGCAAGATGCGACGTTACGCCGACATACATCGTGCCGCGATAACGGTCGGCCATGATGTAAACCCAACCACCATGCCGTTCGCGCTCCATCACTTACACATCAAAAAAGCGGGACCCCGGGTCAAGCCCGGGGTGACGATGTTTTTACGGCGTCCGCTTTCCACCCCATTGCGGGGCAACGTCCGCCACCGCGCCGCGCATCATATCCGCAACTGCGTCAGCCGGTGGATCGGACCGAATTGCGCAATTGCCGCCCCCACAAAAGGCAGCGCGACGAGCCAGAGGCGTACGCCCGTGACGCCGAGCGGGCTTGCGATGCTGATCGCAGCGGTGGCGCCGAGCCCTGCGCAGATCAGCAGCAGCCCGACGATCAGGCGCCAGTGCGGCACCTCGCCGCTGTCCTTGCTCGCGCGTTCGTAGCGCGCGAAGAGCGTGATCAGCGGGAAAAGCGCGGCGATATAGAGAATGAACCAGACCGGCCGCGCGAGCCACCATGGCGTACTGCCGGGCTGCACATCGAGCCCGATGCCGCCGAGTAGCCACGCGGCGACCATCACGAGGACGAAGGCGGTGAGGTGCCAGAGGTAGATCGTCATGATCATGCCGTTGACGAGCACGACGCTGGTCCAGAGGCGGATATTGTCGAGCATCCGCCGCGCTGCGGGTTCGAGCGCAAGCGCGAAGCCCGCTTGCGCGATGCCTAGCGCGAGCAGCGCGAGCGTCGGCGGCATCGAGTTGCTGAGCCCGCTTCCCGGGACGCCGATCATCGCGACCGGATAGGGCCCGAAACCGACGAGCAGCGCGAGCGCGACGAGCCCGCCGACACCCCACAAAAGCGCCCTGCCCGGCGTCAGCCGCCCCTCGCTCCACGCGAAACCGAGCTGGTGGATCGCGAGCCAGACGAAGGCGAAGTTGAGGAAATTCACATAGGGCACATCGAAGCGCAGCGCCGCGACATCGATCGCCACCGCGCCCGCGACGAGCGCCCAGAAGGAAGCGAAGCCCCAGCGTTTCCACGCCTTCCACGTCAGCGGCACGACCGCGGCGACCATCAGATAGACCGACAGGAACCACACGGGGATCAGCGCAAGCTGCGCCGCCATCGCGACGATACCGCGATCGATCCCCGCGAGCGTGCCGAACATCGCGACGAGCGTCCAGATCAGGAACAGCGGGAGCACCGGGTTGATCAGCCGTTGCAGCCGCCCGCTATACCAGCTTTCGTAGCTGCCGCCCTTGCGCAGCGTCGCCGCCCACGACATGCCGTTCGAGAAACCGCCGACGAGGAAGAAGAGCGGCATCACCTGGAACCCCCAGGTCAGCCACTGCGTCCACGGCAGGATTCCGAGCAGATGCCCGCCCTCGACCGCGCCGTCCTTCATATAGGGCGCGGCGACGAGCCAGTGACCGACGACGACCGCGAGTATCGACAGCGCGCGGAGGAAATCGACATAGCGATTGCGCTCGGGGGGCGCCTCAGCGGCCATCTCGCTGGCGCGCGACCAGATGCTCTTGCGGCGTGTGCCCTCGCGGCTTTCGGTCAATATCCCATCCCTTCCCCAATCAGGCGTCCAACTTAGGGGCGCATGGCGTGAGCTCAAGTCCTTGTGAACAAAAGCGCGGCCGCGAAATTTATTGCGAATTGATCGCAACAAAGCCATGATGCGGGCCTTGAGCGAAGGAGACGCCGTGACCGCTATCGACAGCATCGCCGCACTCGAAGCCGTGGTGGGCAAGGCGCCGCCCGCGATCGACCTGAAAGTGATCGACCATCTCGACGCGACCGCGCTGCGCTGGCTCGCCGCGTCGCCGTTGATGTTCGCGGGCACCGGCGACGAAGCCGGCATCGCGATCACGCTCGCGGGCGGCGCGCGCGGTTTCGCGAGTGGCGACGCGGCCGCGCTGTCGATCCCGCTCGAGCTTTTCGACGACCCTGCCCTTCTTCGCCCCGGCGCGGGCTTCGGCTCGCTGTTCCTGCTCCCCGGAATCGGCGAGACGTTGCGCGTCAACGGCCGCGTCGAGAGCGCCGACGGCGTGGCGCGGATCGCGGTCGAGGAATGCTATGTCCATTGCGCCAAGGCGCTGATCCGGTCGGACTTTTGGAAGGCTGAACCCGGCGAGGATGCGCCAGCCGACGCCGATGCGTTCGTCGCGGCGAGCCGGTTCATGGCGCTCGCGACGATCGACCCGAAGGGCGCCGCCGACCTTAGTCCCAAGGGAGACCCGGCGGGGCTGATGGTCCGCACGGACGGCGACGCGCTGTGGTTCCCCGACCGTCCCGGCAACCGCCGCACCGACAGTTTCCGCAACATCATCGCGCAGCCGCGGATCGCCGCGGCGCTGCTGATCCCCGGCGCCTGGGCGGTCGCGACCTTCACCGGATCGGCGGCGCTGACGCGCGACGAAGCCGCGCGTGCGCCCTTCACCGTCGGCGACAAGCAGCCGTTGCTCGCCGCGCGCGTCGATGATCTCGCGATCCGCGTCGCGCCCAGCGCCGCGCTGCGCCGCGCCGCGCTCTGGCCCGCTGCCGCCGCCCCCGCCGATATCAGCCCCGCAAAGATGTTCGCCGAGCATCTGCGGCTCAACAAGACCAAGGGCATCGGCGCGCGGATCGCCAGCGCGGTCGTGTCGATTCCGGGCTTTATGCAGAAGGGTCTCGACAAGGATTATAAGGACAACCTCTACTAATCCGCATCCCCCTTTGCCTTGGCGCGCCAGCCTTGCTATCGGCTCCGGACAATGGCGACCACCACCGACGATCCCGACAGCAACGATCCCGTTCCCGGCATGACCGATACCCCGTTCGACAGCGCGCTGTCCGAACGCTATCTCGTCTATGCGCTGTCGACGATCACTGCGCGCTCGCTTCCGGATCTCCGCGACGGGCTGAAGCCCGTCCATCGCCGCCTGTTGTGGGCGATGCGCGCGATGCGGCTCGACCCGTCGCAGGGCTACAAGAAGTCGGCGCGCGTCGTCGGCGACGTCATCGGCAAATTCCATCCGCACGGCGATGTCGCGGTCTATGACGCGATGGTCCGCCTCGCGCAGGATTTCTCGCTCCGCTATCCGCTCGTCGACGGCCAGGGCAATTTCGGCAACATCGACGGCGATAATGCCGCGGCGTACCGCTACACCGAGGCGCGGCTGACGCGCGTCGCGGTCGACCTGATGCAGGGGCTCGACGAGGGCACGGTCGATTTCAAGCCGACATACAATGGCGAGGACGAAGAGCCCGAGATCATGCCCGGGCTGTTCCCGAACCTGCTCGCCAATGGCGCGAGCGGGATTGCGGTCGGCATGGCGACGAACATCCCGCCGCACAACGCCGCCGAGGTGATCGACGCGGCGCTGGTGCTGATCGAGAATCCGCGCGCCGAGCTCAGCGAACTGCTCGAGCATGTCAAAGGCCCCGATTTCCCGACCGGCGGCATCGTCGTCGACAGCCCCGAGACGATTGCGCATGCCTATGAAACCGGGCGCGGCGGCTTCCGCGTTCGCGCGCGCTTTTCGACCGGCAAGCTGGAGACAGGCAGCTGGGAAGACAGCGGGATCGAGAAGCAGCCCGGCGGCACCTGGCAGCTGGTCATCAGCGAAATCCCGTACGGGGTCGCCAAGGGCAAGCTGATCGAACAGATCGCGCAGCTGATCGCCGACAAGAAATTGCCGATTCTCGAGGATGTCCGCGACGAAAGCGCCGAGGATTTGCGCATCGTCGTTGAACCCAAGAGCCGCAACGTCGACCCCGATATCCTCAAGGAAAGCCTGTACCGGCTGACCGACCTCGAAAATCGCTTCGCGCTCAATCTGAACGTTCTCGACGCGACGCGCACGCCGAAGGTGATGGGGCTGCACCAGCTGCTCACCGAATGGCTGCAGCACCAGATCGTCGTGCTCGTCCGCCGCGCGCAGCACCGGATCGCGAAGATCGACGACCGGTTGGAGCTGGTCGCGGGCTATATCATCGCGTTCCTCAACCTGGACCGGATCATCGAGATCATCCGCACCGAGGATGAGCCGAAACCGTTGATGATCGCCGAATTCATCCTGACCGACCGGCAGGCCGAGGCGATCCTCAACATGCGGCTGCGCTCGTTGCGCCGGCTCGAGGAAATGGAACTGAAGCGCGAGCAGGCCGACCTCACCGCCGAGCGCGAGGAGCTGGTCAAGCTGGTCGAGAGCCCGGCGCGGCAGAAGACGCGGCTGCGCAAGGATCTGGAAAAGCTGCGCGCGGTTTACGGCCTCGACACTCTGCTCGGCGCGCGGCGCACGACGATTTCCGAAGCGGCGCCGGCGCGCGACATTCCCTTGGACGCGATGATCGAGAAGGAGCCGGTAACGGTGATCCTGTCGAAACGCGGCTGGATTCGCGCCCAGCGCGGCCATGTCGCGGCGGACCAGTGGGCCGAGTTCAAGTTCAAGGAAGGCGACGAACTGCTGTTCGCCGCGCACGCGCAGACCACCGACAAGCTGCTGATCGCGGCGAGCGACGGGCGCTTCTTCACCGTCGGCGCCGACAAGCTGCCCGGCGGGCGCGGGTTCGGCGAACCGCTGCGGCTGATGGTCGATATCGATCCCGAGGCGCGGATCGTCGCGATGATCCCCGCCACCGCCGACGGCCGCCTGCTGCTCGCCTCGTCGAGCGGCCACGGCTTTGTCGCGCAGATGGCCGAGGTGGTCGCCGAAACGCGCAAGGGCCGCAACGTCGTCAACCTGAAACCCAAAGCCGCGCTCGCCGTCGTCCACCAGATCGCGGCAAGCGATGACAGCGTCGCGGTGATTGGCGACAATCGCAAACTGGCAGTCTTCCCGCTCACCGAAGTTCCGGTGATGGTCCGCGGCCAGGGCGTGATGCTGCAGCGCTACCGCGAGGGCAGCCTGTCCGATGCCATCAGCTTTGTGCTGGCGGAAGGCTTGAGCTGGAAAATGGGGGGGGAAACGGGGCGTACGCGCAACAATGTCGACGTCAGCATGTGGCGCGTGGCGCGCAGCGCGGCGGGGCGCAACCCGCCTGACGGTTTCCCGAGGAACAATCGCTTCGGCTAGACGTATTTCGACGTAGCCGTAAATCCCTTCTTTACTTCCCGTGACCTAGGCATTGGGCAATGGGGAAAGGTCGCACAAAACCCTCTGTTATGCCTATCGATAGAACCGGCGAAGACCGGCCCTTGTTGTTCGTCGGCTGGATCGACGCGTTGCCCGTTCCGGCCGCGCTGATCAGACCGATGGCGCGTGGCAATTTCCGGCTTCATGCAAGCAATGCGGCGTTCGACCGGTTGAGCCTGTCGCCCGCGGGGGTCGAGGCGCCGATCGAAATGCTGCGCGCGATCGAGCGGGCAGCGCAATATCCCGGCGAATCGCAGGAATTTTCGTGCCAGCTGGGTGAGGGCCCGGCGGCGCGCGACCTGCGCGGATCGATCGGCCCGCTGCCCACCGAATCGGGCGACGACGGGCTGTTCCTGCTGACGCTGATCGACCGGACGCAGGAAATGATGACCGAGCGCAACCTGCGCCGCGAGCTGGTTTCGGACAGCCTGACCGGGCTCCCCAACCGCGCCGGGTTCGAGGAGCTGGTCGAACAGCGCGGCGCCACCGACGGCGTCGGCGCCGACCATGCGATCCTGCTGCTCGACCTCGCACGGTTCAGCCGCATCAACGAACATATCGGGCCGATGGCGGGCGACGAGCTGATCATCACCGTCGCGCGGCGGCTGAAATCGAGCCTGCGCAGCGGCGACATTTTGGCGCGCACCGGCGGCGACGAATTCGCCATATCGACGCGCGTCGTGGGCGGCCGCGCCGATGTGCGCGAAATGGCGCGGCGTATCCGTGGCTGTTTCGACCACCCCTTCCGCATCGGCGAATTGAAGGTCAGCGTCGATTGCGCGCTCGGCTGCGCGATCCAGCCCGCAACTGACACCGATGTCGCCGATCAGATCCGCCACGCGCAAATCGCGCTCAAGCGCGCAAAGCAGACCGACCGCATCGAAATCTATGAACCCGAAGCGGCGATGCTGTCGGACAACCGGTTCGGGATGGAAACCGAACTGCGCAACGCGATCGAGGAAGACCGCCTCCACCTTGCCTTCCAGCCGCTGATCGAACTGGCGAGCGGCCGCGTCGCCGGGTTCGAGGCGCTGGCGCGCTGGGACACGAGCAGCGGCCATTCGGTTTCGCCGACCGAGTTCATTCCGATCGCCGAGGATTCGGGCCTGATCGTCCCGCTCGGCCAATGGGCGATCGGCAAGGCCGCCGCGGTGCTCGCCGATTGGGACAAGCAGAACGGCGGCGGAATCGTCGACTGCTATTTCTCGGTCAATGTTTCGGCGATCCAGCTGGTGCGCGACGATGTCGCCGGAGTGGTGCGCCAGGCGCTCGAAAGCCAGAATATCGGCGGCGAACGGCTGATGATCGAACTCACCGAAAGCGCGATCATCGGCGACCCCGACCTCGCGCTGTCGGTGCTCAGCGAGCTCAAGGCGCTCGACGCCCGCGTCGCGATGGACGATTTCGGCACCGGCTATTCGAACCTTGCCTATCTCCAGCGCTTGCCGATCGACGTGCTCAAGATTGACCGCAGCTTTGTCGAACATATGGTCGACGACCGCGACAAGGTGGCGATCGTACGCACGATCCAGAGCCTGGCCGAAGTGCTGGGCATGCGCACGACGGCCGAAGGCGTCGAGACCGCCGACCAGGCGCGCTTGCTGTCGGCGCTCGGATGCGATTTCGGGCAGGGTTTCCTGTTCGCGCGGCCGATGGATGGCAAGGACGCGCTCGATTATTGGCGTCAGTCGCTGGTGCGGCCGATCTTCTGATCGACCAGCTCGGCGACGCGCGCGACGTCAGGGAAATCCTCCGCCACCCACTCGGCCTCGACCGCTTTCAGGATGCGCGCGACCTCGGGGCCAACCGCGATCCCGCGCGCGACGATGTCGCCGCCCTTGAGTGGCATTTCGGGGACCGTCCAGCCCGACAGCGCCTGGGCAGCAGCCTTTGCCGAAGCCGTATCGTCCGCGAGCAGATGCACGTCGCGCGCGGCATCGACTCCGATCGCATGCGCCAGCTGCCGGACCGGCCTGACGGTATCGGCGCGATGTCCGCCGAGCGCGGCGAGATGCTTGCGCTGCCGCGTCGACAGGCGCAGCCGGGCCGCGACCTGTTCGGCGATGGCGGCGTCGGCGGGAAGCAGCGCCGATAGGCGGCGCAGAGGCGAAGGGGTGATCCCGGCCTGACGCTCATTTTCGGTCAATTCGCTCAATACCCGCGAAAAGTCCGGGGCGAGTTCGGGCAGGACTACCTTGAAAATCCCGTCCGCAGCCATTTGGTCGACGATTCCTCGAGGTTCCGGCAGGGAGAGGATTTTGAGCAGTTCATCGGCAATACGTTCGCGTGACAGGCTTTTGAGCGACTGTCGCGCGGTGATCACGGCGGCGTGGCTGACGGCGTCGAGGTCCCCGCACCCGAAACGCGCCGCGAAGCGGTAGAAGCGCAGGATACGCAAATGGTCCTCGGCGATGCGCGTCGCGGGGTCGCCGATGAAGGCGACGCGCCCAGCTTTCAGATCGGCGAGGCCGCCGAACCAATCGTCGACCGCGCCGGTATCGGGATCGGCATAAAGCGCATTGATCGTGAAGTCGCGCCGCGCCGCATCGTCGCGCCAGTCGTCGGCGAAGGCGATGGTCGCGCGGCGTCCGTCGGTTTCGACATCGCGGCGCAAGGTCGTGATCTCGTGATGGTCGCCGCTGGCGATCGCGGTGACGGTGCCGTGCGCGATGCCGGTCGGGATGACCTTGATATCGGCCGCCTCGAGCCGCCGCGTTACCTCTAACGGCAACAGCGGCGTCGCGAGGTCGATGTCGGTGACGGGCAGGCCGAGCAGCGTATCGCGCACCGCGCCGCCGACGATCTTCACCGCGCCGCGATCGGCAGCCAGCGCGGCGACGATGCGCCGCAGTCCGGGACGGCCCAGCCATTCGGCGGCGGGCAGAACCGTCACCGGTGCCACCCCGCCGGCATCCGCCGCGCCAGATTGATGATAATTCCCGCCGTCACGCCCCAAATCCGTCGCCCCTGCCAGTCCATGTCATAATAATGGCGGTCGTGCCCCTGAAAATTCGCGTGCTGGCGCGCGTAATTGTCGGGATCGAACAGGATGTCGAGCGGCACCTCGAACCAGTCCTCGACTTCGTCGGGATTGGGGTCGAGCGGCAGGTCGGGCGGGATGACGCCGAGTACCGGGGTGATGATATAGCCGCTGCCCGACCGATAGGGTTCGGTCACCCCGGCGACCATCACGTCGCGGCGGTTGAGGCCGATTTCTTCCTCCGCCTCGCGCAGCGCCGCGTCGATCGCATCGCGGTCGCCCGGATCGATCTTGCCGCCGGGAAAGGCGACCTGCCCCGCATGGCTGCGCAGCCATTGCGGGCGCTGGGTCAGGATCACGCCCGGATCGGGGCGGTCGGTGAAGGCGATGAGCACCGCGGCATCGCGCAGCGTCGGGGTGCCGAGATAGGCTTCATCCTCGCCCGCATCGGGGAGCAGATTATCGAGCGCGGTGCGCAGCTTTTCGGAGAGCATCAGGCGTCGACCAGCGGGAAGCGCGTGCCGTTCGACCAGATCGCGGGCGGCTCTTCGCCCGCAGCGAGTGCCATTTCGACGAGTTCGTAATAGAGCGCACGGTCGATCCGCGCCTCGAGCCCGTTGCCGATGGCGCCGCGCACATGAAGCCGCGGATCGGGATTGTCTGCGTCGCTGCCGAAGCTCAGCACATGGTCGGCACCAGCCATGACGAGATCGTCGGTGTCGAGGCGGAACACCAGCTTGCGCGCGTCGCCTTCGCCTTCGCTCTTCATCTCGACCGCGCGGAAGGGTGTGTCTTCGACGACGATGCTCAATTTCTCGGCGGGCGTGACGAGCACATGACTGCCGTCGGGCTCGCGGCGCAGGATCGTCGAGAAGAGCTTGACCATCGCGGGACGGTTGATGCGGCCGCCTTCGTGAAACCAGCTGCCGTCGGCGCGGATTTCCATGAAGCTGTCGCCGGTGCGTTCGGGATGCCATTGTTCGACCGGCGGCAGCTTGCGCGCCGCGAGCAATTCGGCCGCCTCGGTCAGCGAGAGCTGCGAAAATTCCTTGGGAAGCGATGGCGCGGGGGTGACCATGTTTCCGACATAGGGGGGCGGGCGCGCTGTGCAACCCCACCAACGTCGCCCCCGCGAAGGCGGGGGCCGCTGTCAACGTTGCGCTACGCCGATAGCGGCCCCCGCCTTCGCGGGGGCGACGATATTATCTCGGCCCGATCATCCCCGCACCCGTCGGCAGGCTGTGGCCGTTCACCGCCCGCGCGAGCAGGCGGCGTTTCTCGAACGGGCCGGGCAAATCCCATTCGCCCGTCGCATCGGCGGTGAAGCCGAAGAAGCGGCCGTAATATTCGGGATCGCCGATCATCATCAGCGCGCTGTCTGCCCTCGTCTTGGCGGCCTCCAGCATATGCTCCATGAGTGCGCGGCCGTGCCCGCCGCGCTGGACGTCGGGGCGCACCGCGACCGGGCCGACCATGACAAGCGGGCTTTCGATTCCATCGGCAGCGCGCAGTGCGACGGGCCAGCACTGGATCGTGCCGATCAGCGCACCATCCTCGACCAGCGCGAAGCTCAGCGCAGGCACCGCATCCACGCCTTCGCGGATGCGGTAGGCGGTTCGTCCAAAGCGATCCGATCCGAAAGCGGCGTCGAGGAGATCCTCGACCGCCTGCGGCTCGATATTCGACAATGGAAGTAACTCGACCAACGCGTACCCTTTCGCTAATGCGGCGGCGCTTTAGGGTCCGGCGTCGGTATTGCAAAGCCGAATGTCGCGCTCGCCTGCAGGATGATCGTGTGACCGATAGTTTGTGGCTGGAAGTGGACGGGCTGACCGTCCAGGTGCTGACCGGCATTTATTCCGAAGAAACCCATCTGCCGCAGCCGCTGCGCATCTCGGTGCGCGCGAAGCTCGCGATGGCCGACCATTATGATCCGGTGACGCCGCTGAGCGCGTCGAAAAATTACATGCACCTGAAATTCGCGGCGACCGAGGGCATCCCCAAGGATGTCCATTTCGTGCTGATCGAAAGCGTCGCCGACCATATCATCGACACCTTGTTCCTGCAGGACGACAAGGTCCACGAGGTCGAGGTGAAGATCGTCAAGCTGGCGATCGCCGAGGACGGCGAAGAGATCGGCATCACGATGCGGCGCGCGCGCAAGTGACGCAGAAGCTCGCTCTCGTCACGGGCGGGCTGCACCGCGTCGGCGCCGCGATTTCGGCGCGGCTGGCGCGCGAAGGCTATGCGCTCGCGATCCACAAGCGCAGTCCGGGCGACGCCGATCCGGTGCTGGCAGAGGCGCTTGCCGAGACCGGTGCGCTGAGCCACCGCTTCGCCGCCGACCTCGCCGATCCGGCGGCGGTCGATGCGCTGTTGCCAGCGGTGATCGAGAAGTTCGGCCGCGTTCCCGATCTGCTCGTCAACAATGCGGCATTGTTTGCCGAGGGCGAATGGGTAGACCTCTCGGCCGCGGCGCT
This sequence comes from Sphingopyxis sp. MSC1_008, assembly GCF_023197165.1. GTDB lineage: Bacteria > Pseudomonadota > Alphaproteobacteria > Sphingomonadales > Sphingomonadaceae > Sphingopyxis. Next base: position 363,561 of record NZ_JALPRD010000003.1, on the reverse strand, counting down.
GACCGAGATGATGCAGGTCAATCACCATGCGCCGGTGATGCTGGCGAAAGCGCTCGTCGCGGCGAGCGAAGGCATGCGCCCGGCGATCGTCAATATCGTCGACCAGCGCGTTCTCCATCCGGTGCCCGACCAGATCGCCTACAGCCTGTCGAAATCGGCGCTGTGGCAGGCGACGGCGACGCTGGCGGTCGCATTCGGGAGCCGCGCTCGGGTCAATGCCGTGGCACCGGGACTGACGATGGCGACCGAGGATTATTCGGCGGCGCAGGTCGAGCGGCTGGCAAAGCTCATGCCGCTGGGCGCGCTGCCGACGCCGGCGCAGATCGCCGACGCGGTCGTCTATCTGGCGCGCGCCGAGGCGGTGACGGGGCAGACGATCTTCGTCGACGGCGGCGCGCATCTGGCACCGATGGCGCGCGATTTCGTGGCGCTGGAGCGGGATTAGCCACGCACCCTCTTTCGTCATCCCGGGCTTGACCCGGGATGACGCTTTTTGAGGCAACGACCGGATTCGATTTCAAGCGGGACCCCGGATCAAGTCCGGGGTGACGATGAAAGTGAACGGCCGATAGCTGCCCCCGCCTTCGCGGGGGTACACCAGCTTATTGATGCCTCAGTAAATATGCACCGCTTTGGTGACGAGATACCCATCCAGCCCCTCGGGCCCGCTTTCGCTGCCGAAGCCCGATTCCTTGATGCCGCCGAACGGCGTGTCGAGCGCCGAGATGACGAAGCTGTTGACCCCGACCATGCCGCTTTCAACGCGATCGACGATGCGGTTGATGCGGCGGCCATTCTCGGTGAAGGCGAAGGCCGCGAGGCCGTAGGGCAGCCGGTTCGCTTGCTCGAGCGCCTCGTCCTCGGCGCCGAACGGGCGGATCAGCGCCATCGGGCCGAAGGGTTCATGGTTCATCGCATCGGCCTCGACCGGCACATCGGCGATCGCGGTCGGTTGGAAGAAATAGCCGTTGCCCGTCGCCTCGCCGCCCGCGATGACGCGTGCGCCCTTCGCCTTCGCATCGGCGACGAGCGCTTCCAAGGCGGGGATGCGGCGCGCGTTGGCGAGCGGCCCCATTTGCGTGTCGGCGTCGAGGCCGCTGCCGATCTTCACCTTTGCCGTGCGTTCGGCAAAGCCCTTCACGAAGGCGTCGTAGATGCCCTGCTGGACATAGAAGCGCGTCGGGGAGATGCAGACCTGACCGGCATTGCGGAACTTCTGCCAAACCACCTTGTCGAGCGTGGCTTCGAGGTCGCAATCGTCGAAAACGAGCACCGGCGCGTGACCGCCGAGTTCCATCGTGATCCGCTTCACGCCCTCGGCGGCGAGCTTCATCAGATGTTTGCCGACCGCGGTCGAGCCGGTGAAGCTGACCTTGCGGATCACCGGGCTCGCGAGCAGATGGCGGCTGATCTGGTCAGGATCGCCATAGACGAGCTGGACGACATCGCCCGGGATGCCCGCATCGGCGATGCAGCGCATGATCGCGCTGGTGCAGCCCGGCGTTTCCTCGGGCGCTTTCGCAATCACGACGCAGCCCGCGGCGAGCGCCGGGGCGATCTTCTTGACCATCAGATTGACGGGGAAGTTCCAGGGGCTGAAGCCCGCGACGGGGCCGACGGGATGTTTGGTGACCATCGCGCGCTGGCCCGCGGGGCGCTGGAGGACGCGGCCCTCGATGCGTTTGCCCTGTTCGGCGAAATAGTCGAACAGCCCCGCCGCCGACAGCACCTCGCCGCGCGCCTCGGCGATCGGCTTGCCCTGTTCGAGCGTCAGCAAGGTCGCGATATGATCGACGCGGTCGCGGATGATGCCCGCGGCCTTGTGCATCAGCGCGGCGCGTTCGTCGGGGGTCTTCGCGCGCCACACGGGCCAGCCGCGCTCCGCCGCGGCGAGTGCCTCGTCGAGGTCAGCGGCGGTCGCCACCGGCAGCCCGGCGATCGTGCCCGCGGTCGCGGGGTTATAGACCGGCCGCTCGTCGCGCCCCTCGCCGCTCCGCCACGCGCCGTTGATGAAGAGCTGGAGGTCGGCGTCGTAGGTCGCGGTCATACAAGATCCTTGCGCAAGGACATGGGGGATGGCGGCGATATAGGAAGCGTCAGCGATAGTTAAAGCTGATGCTGATCCGTTCGCCCTTGCCCGAATGCGGCATCACTTCGTGGCGTAGCCAGCTCTCCCACAGGAAGACGCGGCCGGCGGCGGGTTCGGCGTAGATGAAGGGCAACAGATGCTCGGGCGCATCGTCGGTGCGGCCGGGCGCGGCCATCAGCATCGCAAGGCGCGGGTCTTCGAGCTTCAGCGCGCCCGACCCCGGCGGGACGGCGACGTAGAAGGTGCCCGATACGATGCTGTGCGGATGGATATGGCCGCTGTGGGTGCCGCCGGATTTCAGGACATTGACCCACATACTGTCAAGCTTGAGAGGTTTGGCGAGGTCGAAGTGGCACGCCTTGGCGAACGCCTTCACTTCCTTGTCGAGCAGGCGCTTGAGGTCATGGAATGCGGGGTCGCGCTCGGGCAGGTCGTTCAGGCTCGCGTAGCTGGTATAGCCCTTGTAACCATGCTCGCGGCTCCACGCGCGGCCCGCGCCATCCTCTTCGGCGAACAGGCGGCTGCTTTCCTCCAGCTCTTCGAGCAGGTCGGGCGTGCCGATATCGGCCTCGTAGAAATTTGTGGCGAAGAGCGTGCGAACGGGCATGATGGCCGCAAAGCACAGCAAGTGCGGACACGCAAGGGAGATGGGGATGGCCGAGTTTGAACTGATCGCCGACGGATTGCGCTTTCCCGAGGCGCCGGTGGTGATGGACGACGGCAGCGTCATCGTCGTCGAGATCGAGGCGAAGCGCATCACGCGCTGCTGGCCCGGCGGAAAGAAGGAGGTCATCGCGACCCCCGGCGGCGGGCCCAACGGCCTCGCGATCGGGCCCGACGGCAAGCTTTATTGCTGCAACAACGGCGGGTTCAACTATGTCGAGGCGAACGGCTATCTCACGCCGCACGGCATCGCCGAGGATTATTCGGGCGGGCGGATCGAGCGCATCGATATCGAGACGGGCGCGGTCGAGATCCTCTATAAATCGGGCGATCACGGCGTCACCCTGCGCGGCCCGAACGACATCATGTTCGACGCGCACGGCGGCTTCTGGTTCACCGATCATGGCAAGGTCGATTATGCCGCACGCTGCCACGACATCGTCGGCATCTTCTATGCCAAGGCGGACGGCAGCTTCATCGAGGAAGTGATCTTCCCGAGCTATAACCCCAACGGCATCGGCATCTCGCCCGACGGGACGAAGCTCTACGTCGCCGAAACCTATACCTGCCGCCTGACCCAGTTCAACATCGTCGCGCCGGGCAAGGTTGATGACAGCGCGGGTCCCGGCGGCCCCGGCATCCCGCTCTATCGCCCCGCCGGTTATAAATTCTTCGACAGCCTCGCGATGGAGGCGAACGGCAATATCTGCGTCGCGACGATCGGCGAGTGCGGGATTTCGGTCGTCGGCCCCGATGGCGCGCTCGTCGAATTTGTCGCGACCGACGACATCTTTACCACCAACATCGCGTTCGGCGGATCGGACCGGCAGGATGCCTATATCACCCTGTCGGGCACCGGCCGCCTGGTGAAGACGCGTTGGGCCAGACCGGGGCTGCAACTGCAGTACTGACCCCGCGCCCGTTGGGGAGGCGAGGATGAGAATCGCAGGAATGGCGGCGTTGCTGATGGCGGCGCCCGCAAGCGCGCAGGGGTTGAACGCCGAACAGGCCGATGCGATCGTCAAGGGCTGCGCCGCGCACGCACGCGCCAAGGGTCATGCGATCGCGGTCGTCGACCTCGGCGGTCATCCGGTCGCGATGTGGCGAATGGACGGCAATGCGTTCGGCATGATGGACTTCTCGCTCGAAAAGGCGCGCGCGGTCGCCGCCTGGGGCTTCCCGACGAGCGGAATGGAAGAGGCCGTCAAAGGCACGCCGGGCTTTGCCGATGCGCCGCACGTCGTCCCCGTCCCCGGTGGCATTCCCGTCTTCTCCGCCGACGGCCGCACGCGGCTCGGCGGGGTCGGCGCATCGGGCGAGGCGCCGGCGGACGATGCCGCTTGCGCCGCCGCCGGGATCGCGGCAGCAGGGCTGAAGTCGGAGCGCGCCCGCTGACCCTCGCGGCGCCTCCAGCAACAGGGAGCGCCGCATGCACGAGGAAACCCACGCCGTTACGCGGATCGGCTGGCTGCGCGCCGCGATCCTCGGCGCCAACGACGGGATCGTCTCTACCGCCAGCCTGATCGCAGGCGTTGCCGCGGCGGGCGTTTCGCAATCATCGATCCTTGTCACCGGCACTGCAGGGCTCGTCGCGGGCGCAATGTCGATGGCGGCGGGCGAATATGTGTCGGTGAGCTCGCAAGGCGATGCCGAAAGGTCCGACGTCGAGCTCGAGAAACGCCATCTCGCCGCCGACCCCGAGTTCGAGCTCGAGGAGCTGACTTTAATCTATCAGGAACGCGGGCTCGACCGCGCGCTCGCCGAGCAGGTTGCGGTGCAGCTGACCGAACATAATGCGCTCGACACGCATCTGCGCGACGAGCTGGGGATGACCGACGCGATGGCGGCGCGGCCGGTGCAGGCGGCAGCGGCTTCGGCGGCGAGTTTTGCGATTGGTGCAGCGCTGCCGCTTGCGACGGTGCTGGTCGACCGGGGAGATACGCTGCCCTTCACCGTCTCGGCGGCGTCGCTCGTCTTCCTCGCGATCCTCGGCGCGCTCGGCGCGTGGGCAGGCAATGCGCCGATGCTGCGTCCGGTCGTTCGGGTCACCTTCTGGGGTGCGACGGCGATGGCGGTGACGATTGCGATCGGATCGCTGCTCGGAACGACGGTCGGCTAGCGCCGCTCGAGCCATTCGCGGAGCGCGACGGCGTTGTTCCGCTCCTCATTCTTCGCGGCGTAGAGCAAGGTCACCGGCCCGGCCTTCGCCGCGGCATCGAGCGTGAACAGCGCCGCCTGCACCTCATCGCCGCCAGCGTCGAGTTCGGCAAAATAGTCGAGCCGAAACGCGTCCCACGCCTCGTCCGAATCGGCGGTTTCGCCGTGGAAACGCTTGCGCAGCCCATCGCTCGGCGACAGCGGCTTGAGCCATGCGGCGAGCGCCGCTTTCTCTTTCTACACGCCGCGCGGCCACAGCCGGTCGACGAGGAAACGGGTGCCGCCCTCGGGGCCGGCCGGTTCGTGAATGCGTTTGACCGCGATTGTCAGGAACGTTCCCATCTGTATGACTATCGATCATCCCGCGTTCGCGGGCAAGTCAATCGGAGGGGTCCGGAATGAGCGCAACGAGCTGGGCGATCGACATCGATCGCGATGATATCACGCAAGTTCAATTGATTGAGGAAACGGGCGTACCGCTCGCGCCGGGTCAGGTCCGTGTCCATCTCGACAGTTACGCGATGACCGCGAACAACATCACCTATGCCGTGTTCGGCAAGCCTGCGGGGCTGTTCGGCAATGATCAGGGCTATTGGGATTTCTTCGCCGAGCGCGACGCCCCCGGCCGCCTGCCTGTCTGGGGTTTTGCGACAGTGACCGAAAGCGCCGCCGAGGGCGTGTCGGTCGGCGACCGTTTCTATGGCTATTATCCGATGGCGAGCGATGCGGTGCTGACCGTCGGCAAGGCGGGTCCGGGCGGCTTCAGCGACGTGACGCCGCGCCGCACCACCCTGCCCCCCATCTATAACAATTATCAGCGGATCGAGGCACTGCCCGACTATCGCGCCGCCGATCATGATTATTGGCCGGTGTTCCGTCCGCTGTTCCTCACCGGCTGGCTGATCGCCGACCAGTTCGAGGATGAGGGCGATTATGGCGTCCAGCAGATCCTGATCGCCAGCGCGTCGAGCAAGACCGCAATCGGTCTTGGTTTTGCGCTCGGGCTGCGTACCGACCGTCCCGAAACGATCGGCCTGACGAGCGCGGCCAATGTCGAGGCGCTCGCGGCGCAGGGCATTTACGACCGCGTGATCAGCTATGACCAGATCATGACGCTGAACGCGTCGACCCCCGCGGCGCTCGTCGACATGGCGGGCAATGGCGCGGTGACGCGGACCGTCCACAGCCATTTCGGCAACCAGCTTCAGGCCTCGATCGTCGTCGGCAAGTCGCACTGGGACGCGCAGGCCGATGTCGAAGGACTCCCCGGACCCGAGCGGCAGGGCTTTTTCGCGCCGGGCCGCAGCCAGAAGCGCATCGCCGACTGGGGCGGCGCGGCGTTCGGGCAGAAGATCGCCGAGGCGTGGCTTGCCTTCATGGACGTTGCGCCGCGGCTGACATCGGTCGATAAACGCAGCGGCGGCGATGCGGCGCTCGCCGCCTATCGGGAGATGCTCTCGGGACAGGCCGATCCCAAAAAGGGGATCGTCGTCGTTCCATGAGGGTCGCAAAGAGCAGTCCCTTTCCTCGCCGTACGAAAGGATGGACCATGCTTCGCACTCTCGTTTTCGCGACCTCGCTCGCGCTCCCGCTTCCGGCAGGAACGGCGCTGGCCGAGGCGCCCAAGGCGGCACCCGCGCGCAAGGCCGACCTCGCCGATCGCGTCTCGGGCACCTACAAGGGCGACGTCATCTCCGATGCGCGCGGCTCCTCAAAGAACGGCGTGACGATCACCGTGACGCGCACCGGCCCGAACAAGGTCGAGATCAAGTCGGACTATCCGCGCATCCCGACCGTCACCATCCCGCTCGAACAGGCGATGGACGCGATCCTCGCCGCGAGCGGTCCGTCGGTCTTCCTGCTCGACACGGTGCGCTCGCCCGACCGGCTCGACCTCACCATCGACGACGCGAGCTGGTCGGGCAATCGCGTCGCCACCCCCGCCAAGAAATAAGGTTGTTTCTGCCCGCATGACTTACACCACGGTTATTTTCGACTTCGGCGGCGTCATCACGGCGTCGCCGTTCGAGGCCTTCAATCGCCTTGAGGACGAACGCGGGCTGCCGCGCGACTTCGTCCGCCGCGTCAACAGCGCCGATCCCGACAACAATGCCTGGGCGAAGTTCGAGCGTGCCGAGATCGACGCCGCGGCGTTCGACACCTTGTTCGCCGAAGAGGCGCGCGCGCTGGGGCATGAGCTGGAAGGTGAAGCCGTGCTCGCGGTCATCGCGGGCGCGGTGCGTCCGGCGATGGTCGCGGCGCTCGACACGCTGACGGTCAAGGGACTGCGCATCGGCTGCATCACCAACAATGTTCCCGGCGGCAAGATGGGGATCAAGGGCGCGGGTATGACGCGCAGCGAGGAAGCCGCGAACGAGGTTGCGAGCATCATGGCGCGCTTCGAGCATGTCATCGAATCGAGCAAGGCCGGGGTGCGCAAGCCCGACCCGCGGATTTATCTGATGATGTGCGAGAAACTCGGCGTCGAGCCGGGTGAGTGCATTTATCTCGACGACCTCGGCATCAACTGCAAGCCGGCGGCGGCGCTCGGCATGCACGCGATCAAGGTGACGAGCGGCGAACAGGCGCTTGCCGACCTGTCGGCGGTGTTGAGTATGGAATTACCCTGATGACCGGCCTTTCGACCGCTTAATGGGCACAGATGCGTGTCGCCGCGCTTCAGTTGATGATTTCGCCTCGTTCGTCTGAGAGCAGCGCGGTCAGTCGTTCTCTCCACATCTGTAGTGCATCGGGCGTCAGTCTGGTCCAATGCGTGATTTCGCCAGCGACCTTGAGCGGTGCGCTGCTCCGATACGACCGAGTGGGATTGCCCGGAAATTTCTTGTCGGTCACGTTCGGGTCGTTTTCGAATGCCCCAGTCGGCTCTACGACATAAACACGCGGGACTGCGCCACCTTGGGCGAGCTCAGCCGCGATTTCGGCGGCAAGCCCTGCACCGTCCACAAGAGCAGTGAAGTAGATGTGGTTCATCACCACTTCGGGACGATAGTTAGACCGGTATCCTGCGGTAAGGAAATCGCCCGCGCGCAAGTCCGCGATTGTGCCATGAAAGAACGGTCCCTCGTCCAGCGCGTCGTTCATCGTCATCGTCCTTATCTTGCGAGACTGCTTTTAGTCAGTGAGCCAAGCGGTGCCAACGTGCGCGATCAGTCGAAACTCGCCGTTCGGCTCAAATCGCCGCATCCGCAAGGTTCAGCTTCGCCGCGCGTTCGAAGATTTGCGTAAGCACGGGCTCGGTGTCGGTCACACGCATCGCGACCTGAAACTCGACCGGGGTCAGCGCCGGCATGCCGTCGATTGGAGCGAGCGCGCCGCTCGCCACCTCGCCGCGCACCATCGGTTGCGGGAAGATGCCGATGCCCCCACCCGCCTTGGCGATGTCGATCATCGTCCGCGCATTGTTGCAGAGGTTGAGCGATTTTTGCGCGATGCGCGACGCCGCGATCGCCTCGCGCATGCGGCCGTGGATCGGCGAATGGCTGGCGAGCGACCAGACGGGAAGCGCCGCCTCGCCGCCGGCGAAGGCCGACGCGACCGCGGGGCTGGCGAGCCAGACAAGCTCGACCGCGCCGATCGGGCTGGTTTTCAGCGCCGGATGCGCGATCGGCCCCGCGGCAAAGGCGATGTCGGTGCGTCCGGTGAGCAGCTGCTGGATCAGGTTTGCGGTGAGGTCGATTTCGATTTCGAGCCCGACGCCCGGCATGTCGGCCTTCAATCCCGCGACGAAGGCGGGAAGGCAGCTCGCCGCCGCGATCTCGCCCGCGCCGATGCGCACCACCCCGCTCGCCTCGCCATATCCGCCGCTGCCGAGCAGCGCGACCTGCATGTCGCGGAGCAGCGGATCGCAGTCGCGCACCAGCTTGCGCCCCGCCGCGGTGAGCGACATCGCGCGGCCTTCGCGGCGGAACAATGCGGTGCCGAGGCGCTGTTCGAGCTCGCGCATCCGCGCCGATACCGTCGGCTGGGTGGTGTTGAGTCGTTCGGCGGCCGCCGAAAAGGTGCCGAGCCGGTCGATCCACAGCAGGGTTTCGAGATGATAGAGCGAGACGCGATTGATAGACATCGTCTATGTATAATCCAAAAATCGAACAATTAGAATTGATGGATTAAATGCGCCAAGGTCGCGCGGACACCATTCAGGAGAGCCGTCCCATGGGGAAGAAGCAATATCCCGACGCCGCCGCCGCCCTCGAAGGCCTGCTGTTCGACGGCATGCAGATTTGCGCAGGCGGTTTCGGCCTTTGCGGCATCCCCGAACGGCTGATCGACGCGATCCGCGAGGCGGGCACCAAGGATCTCACGATCGCCAGCAACAACGCCGGAATCGACGGCGAAGGGCTCGGCAAACTGCTCCGCACCAAGCAGGTCAAGAAGATGATCTCGTCGTACGTCGGCGAGAATAAGGAGTTCGAGCGGCAATATCTGGCGGGCGAACTCGAGGTCGAATTCTGTCCGCAGGGCACGCTCGCCGAGCGTTGCCGCGCGGGCGGCGCGGGCATTCCGGGCTTCTATACCAAGACCGGCGTCGGCACGCTTGTCGCCGACGGCAAGGAAGTGAAGAGCTTCGACGGGCAGGATTATATCCTCGAACGCGGCATCTTCGCCGATCTCGCGATCATCAAGGGGTGGAAGGCCGACGAGAGCGGCAACCTGATCTTCCGCAAGACCGCGCGCAACTTCAACCAGCCGATGGCGACCGCGGCGAAGATCTGCGTCGCCGAGGTCGAGGAAATCGTGCCGGTCGGTAGCCTCGATCCCGACGCCATCCACCTGCCGGGCATCTATGTGAAGCGCCTCGTCCTCGGCGCGCCGTACGACAAGAAGATCGAATTCCGCACGACGCGCCCGCGCGAAACCGCGTGATGCGCCGATTCGCCCTTACCGCCGCGCTGCTCTTTGCCGGGTGCGCGAGCGCGCCGGCAGAGGTGGCAACGGCTCCGGCTCCACCTCTGTCGGCCCCCGCACCGGTCGAGGCCGCGAAGCCGCCGGTAGCGCTGCAATATCTCTACGGCTCGCCCGAAGCGGCCGTTGCGGTGCGCGCGACCAATGCGCGGATCGCCGACTATGGCGTGGGGCGGATCAAGCAGCGGCCGAAGGACAGCGTCGTGCTCACGGCGGGTGCGACGATGGATGCGCCGGCGTTCGAGCCGTGTGGGACCAAGCCCTTCGCCGCGGTGTTCGACGCTGACGAGACGCTGATCTGGAACCTTGGCCCGATGCGGCATTTCGCCGAAAAGGGCACCGGCTTCGATCTCAAGGTCTGGGACCAGTGGGAAAAGACCGGCGCGGGCAAGGCCGCCGCGATGCCCGGCAGCGTCGAGATGGTGACCAAGCTCCGCGCCGCGGGAATAACCGTCATCGCCAACACCAACCGCAGCGCCGCCAATGCCAGGGGCAGCGAAGACACGCTGCGCGCCGCCGGGCTCGGCGAGTTCAAGCATGGCGAGACTTTGTTCCTGATGGGCGATGATGCCGGCGGGTCGAGCAAGGACGGCCGCCGCGCCACGATCGCGTCGAAATATTGCGTGATCATCCTCGGCGGCGACCAGCTTGGCGATTTCAGCCAGCAGTTCAACGTCAAGGATCTGCCCGCCGCGCAGCGTATGGCGCTTGCGACGAGCACCGCCGCCACCGCACTCTGGGACAAGGGCTGGTTCCTTTTCCCCAACCCCGTCTACGGCCCGTGGGAAAAACTGGGCTGGGGCGATGCCTTCCCCTCCGACAAGCAATGGGAGCCGAAATAATGGCCTGGACGCGTGATGACATGGCGGCGCGCGCCGCGAAGGAACTGCAGGACGGCTATTACGTCAATCTCGGCATCGGCATCCCGACCTTGGTCGCGAACCATATCCCCGCGGGGATGACGGTCACGCTGCAGTCGGAAAACGGCATGCTCGGCATCGGCCCCTTCCCGTTCGAGGGCGACGAGGATCCCGACCTGATCAACGCGGGCAAGCAGACGATCAGCGAGCTGCCGCAGTCCGCCTATTTCAGCTCATCGGACAGCTTTGCGATGATCCGTGGCGGGCACATCGATCTCACCGTCTTGGGCGCGATGGAGATTGCCGAAAATGGCGACATCGCGAACTGGATGATCCCGGGCAAGATGATCAAGGGCATGGGCGGCGCGATGGACCTTGTCGCCGGGGTGAAGAAGATCATCGTGGTGATGGAGCATAATGCCAAGGACGGCAGCCCGAAGTTCATCCCCGAATGCACCCTGCCGCTGACCGGCAAGAATGTCGTCGACATGATCATCACCGACCTCGCGGTGTTCAAGCGCGACGATCATGACAGCCCGTTCCGGCTGATCGAACTTGCGCCGGGCGTGACCGCCGAGGACGTCGCCGCGAAAACGACGGCGCATTATATTGCATAATGTCGCGGCCAATCCCGGCACCACCTGGCTGATTATCGGCGGGTGGCTGTCGGTTCTGGCCGCGCTGCTGCATATCGCCTGCATTTTCGGCGGCCCCGACTGGTATCGCTTTTTCGGCGCGGGCGAAGGCATGGCGCGCGCGGCGGCGCGCGGCGACCTCAGGCCGACGCTGATCACGCTCGCGATCGCCGCGATCCTGCTGGTCTGGGCGGCCTATGCCTTTTCGGGCGCCGGTTCGCTTCCGCGCCTGCCGCTGCTGCGAACGGGGCTGGTCGTCATCGCCGCTATCTATCTGCTCCGCGGGCTCATTTTCGTGCCGCTCCATCTGTGGCGCCCGCAACATAGCGACAGTTTCGCGATCTGGTCTTCGCTGATCGTCCTTGCCTATGGCGCGGTTTACGCCGCCGGGACGTTCAAAGCGTGGGACCATCTCGCGTCCTGAGGGGTGACGGCGGCGGATGTCGCGGCTAAGACGGCGGCCAATTATGAGGTCGCAGTCTAAAAACAAATCCAGAAAACCGGTTTTCACCTATCTCATCGCGATCGTCGCGCTGGGGCTCACGGGCTGGTTTGGCATTCACGCGCTCGGCGGGAAGCACCCGCTTGCCAGCGTCGCGATCCCGATCAAGGCGCCTGAAAACCTGCCCGACACGCCCGCCGAATGGCGCGGCCGGATCGATTACCCGGCGCTCGACCGGCAACTCGCTGCCTTGTCGCAGCGGCCCGAAATGGCTGGACTCGCGGTGGCGGTGGTCGAAGACGGCAAGCTCAGCTTCATTCGCACCTATGGTGTCGCCGACAAGTCGACGGGCGCGCCGGTTACCGCGCAAACGCTGTTCCGCTGGGCCTCGGTTTCCAAGACCGCGACGGGGGCCTTGGCAGCGGCGCTCGCGAAGGATGGCAAGGTCGATCTGGACCGGTCGGTCGCCAGTTGGGGAACGTCGCTGCGCCTGCCCGGCGGCGGCGAGGAAAAGATCACGGTGGGCGACCTGCTCGCTCAGCGGACCGGCCTCACCAAAAACGCCTATGACGAAAAGCTGGAGGAAGGACAGAGCCCGCAGTTGCTGCGCGCGAGCCTTGCCCTCGCGCCGCTGCAGTGCGAGCCCGGCACCTGCCACACTTATCAGAATATCGCCTTCGACACCGCGAGCGAGATATTGGGCAAGGCGGCGAACGAGCTGTTCGCCGACGCGGTCGAGGACCGGTTTTTCCGCCCGCTCGGCATGGTCAGCGCGGGCTATGGGAAGAATCGACTGACAAACGCCAAGGACTGGGCGAAACCGCACCGCGGCGCGCAGGTGCGTCCGATCAAGGAGGCCTATTGGCGCGTTCCCGCCGCCGCGGGGGTCGAGAGCGATATCGTCGATTTCGCGACATGGATGCGGGCGATGATGGGCAAACGCCCCGATGTGCTGCCGGGCGAAGTGTTGCAGATCGCGCACCGCCCGCGCGTCGGCACCGGGCGGCTCTATGGCGGCACCTTGCGGGCGGCCACGGGCGAAGCGGGCTATGGCCTCGGCTGGCGGAGCTTCACCTATGCCGGCGGCCGGCTCGAAGGCCATTCGGGCGCGGTCGAGGGCTATCGCGCGACGCTGATTTTCGAACCGGCGACGCGCACGGGCGTCGTGGCGCTGTGGAACAGCGATTGGGGATTTCCCTTCCGCATCCCGTTCACGGTGATCGACAGCTATCACAAGCGCGACGACGCGGGCTGGCTCGACCTCGGCGGGCTGCCGCCGGTGCGCGGCGCCGCCGCCAAGCCCAAACCGGTTGCCGCGGAGCCGAAAGGGTAACCGCCTTCCCCCGCATCCGCTGCCTGTGTATGAGGCGCGCGGACAAGGCCAAGAGGAGATTCATCGATGCGCGTACTGCTGACCGGATCGTCGGGTTGGCTGGGGCGCTATCTGGCTCCGTTGCTCGCCCAGAACGGGCATGACGTCATCGGGCTCGACGTCGTGCCCGGGACACACACGCAGGTGATCGGCACCGTTGCCGACCGCGCGCTGATCGACCGGACGATGGGCGAGCATGGAATCGAGGCGGTGATCCATGGCGGCGCGCTGCACAAACCCGACATCGTGCGTTATCCGCGCCAAGCCTTTGTCGACGTCAATGTCAGCGGCACGCTCAACCTGATCGAGGCGGCGGTCGCGGCGGGCAACGATCGTTTCCTCTTCACCTCGACGACTTCGCTGATGATCCGCGCCGATGTGCGCGAGGGCGCGGGCGAGGCGGGCGCGTGGTGGATGGACGAGGACTTCGCCCCCATCGAACCGCGCAACATCTATGGCATCACCAAGCTCGCCGCCGAGCAGGCGGTGAAGCTGGTGCACCGCGAGCATGGCATCGCCGCGCTGATCCTGCGCACCGGGCGCTTCTTTCCCGAGGATGACGACACGCATGCCGTGCCGAGCGGCCCGAACCTCAAAGCGAATGAGCTGCTGGGTCGCCGCCTGACGGTCGAGGACGCTGCCGCGGCGCACCTCGCGGCGCTCGAAGCCGCGCCGCAGATCGGCTGCGACACCTTCATTCTCTCCGCCCCGCCGCCCTTCGCGCGCGAGGAGGCCGAGGAACTGGCGCGCGATGCGCGTGCGGTGATCGCGCGCCACTATCCCGACGCCGCCGAACTCTATGCCGCCAAGGGCTGGGTGCTTCCCGAAACGATCGACCGCATCTACGACCCGTCGCGCGCCGAACGCCGCTTCGGCTGGCGCGCCGCCAGCGATTTCGGCAGCGTGCTCGCCGCGCTGCGCGAAGGCGCCGAACTGCCGTTCGCGCACGACCCCGATTATACATCCCCCATCATCGCACAGGAGCGCCAGGCATGTATGTGCTGATCACCGCCAACCGCAATTATTCGAGCTGGTCGCTGCGCCCGTGGGTGCTGATGCGCGCGCTCGGCATCGCGTTCGAGGACCAGATCGAGCCCTTCACCAACCCGATCAACTATGACGAATTTCGCAGTTTTTCGCCGACCGGACAGGTACCCGCGCTGCTCGACGAAGGACGGACGGTCTACGACTCGCTGGGCATCACGCTCTATCTCGCCGACCGGCACGACGGCGTCTGGCCGGCCGACCCCGACGCGCGCGCATGGGCGCAGTGCGCGACGGCGGAAATGCACAGCGGCTTTTCGGCACTGCGCAACGATTGCACGATGAATGTCGGGGTCCGTGTGACGCCGAAGCCGCCGTCGGGTGCGCTCCGGCTCGACGTCGCACGCATCCGCGAATTGTTCGCGGAGGGCCTGTCGCGCTTCGGCGGCCCCTTCCTCGCGGGCGACCGCTTTACCGCGGTCGATGCTTTCTTCGCCCCGGTCGCCTTCCGTATCCGCACCTATGGCCTCGACGCCGGCGCCGGACAGGCGTGGGTCGATCATATGCTCGCGCAGCCGGCGATGCTCGAATGGGAGCGGCAGGCGCTGCTCGAGGATTGGCGCGAGGAAAGCCATGAGGCGGAATTGATGGCAGCTGGCGTGATCACCGCCGATTACCGGACGGCCTAGTCGGCAAGCGCCTCGCGCACCACCGCGATCCCCGCCGCGCGCTGCGCCTTGAGTTCGGTCTTTAGTTTGGCGGGGTCGCGCGCGAAGACGAAGCCGAAGCTGACCCCGCCCTCTTTGCCGATCGTCGCATGGTGGAGCTTGTGCGCCTGTACCAGCCGCTTCGCATAGCCGCGCCGCGGCACCCAGCGAAAATAGCGCTGGTGGACGAGCCCGTCGTGCACCAGCGTGTAGATGATGCCGTAGAAGAGGACGCCGAGCCCGATCCACGTTCCGGGCTCCCACGCCGAGGCGCCCATGATCATCGGGCTGCCGACGACGAACATCGAAATGCTCAGCGCGGCGCCGACGAGGCCGAACAGGTCGTTCTTTTCCAGTATCTTGTCGTGCGGCTCATGGTGGTCGCGGTGCCACGCCCAGCCGAAGCCGTGCATGATATATTTGTGGCTCGCCCAGGCGACAAACTCCATCGCCGCGACGGTGGCGAGAATGAGCGCGAGGATGGCGAGCGTCGACATGGGGGGATTATAGGCTTGTTGAGCGTCTGAAGCCACTACCCCTATTTCGTCATGCCGGACTTGATCCGGCATCCACCCCACGACCGGACCATGGACCCCGGATCAAGTCCGGGGTGACGAAGAAGGGCCAAGTGGGTCGCGACCGAAAATTGCGCTTTTTTGATCGCCACTCGCTTGCATTGTTGTCGCGCAAGCGTAAGTGAACCGCATGACTCGGCCCCGCACCCTTTATGAGAAAATCTGGGACGCGCATGTCGTCGAACAGCGCCCCGATGCCACGTGCCTGATCTTCATCGACCGTCACCTCGTCCATGAAGTCACCAGCCCGCAGGCCTTTGCCGGACTTCGCGCGACCGGCCGCACGGTGCGCCGCCCCGATCTGACGCTCGCGGTGCCTGACCATAATGTGCCGACGACCGCGCGGCTCGACGCGGCGGGGGGCAGGCTGCCGATCGCCGACGCCGAAAGCGCGGCGCAATTGGCGGCGCTCGAGAAGAACGCGCCCGAGTTCGGCATCCGCTATATCGACGCGGTCGCGCCCGAGCAGGGCATCGTCCATGTCGTCGGGCCCGAGCAGGGCTTTTCGCTGCCCGGCACGACGATCGTCTGCGGCGACAGCCACACCGCGTGCCACGGCGGCATCGGCGCGCTCGCCTTTGGCATCGGGACGAGCGAGGTCGAGCATGTGCTCGCGACGCAGACGCTGCTGCTCCAGCCGTCGAAAACGATGGAAGTGCGCGTCGAGGGCGAAGTCGGCCCCGGCGTCAGCGCAAAGGACATCATCCTCCATATCACCGGCGTCATCGGCGCCGCGGGCGGCACCGGCCATGTCATCGAATATACGGGCAGCGCGATCCGCGCGCTCAGCGTCGAGGGCCGGCTGACGGTCAGCAATATGGCGATCGAGGGCGGCGCGCGCGCGGGCCTGATCGCGCCCGACGAGACGACCTTCGCGTACATCAAGGGTCGCCCTTACGCGCCGAAGGGCGCCGATTGGGACGCCGCGGTCGCTTACTGGAAGAGCCTCGCGACCGATCCGGGCGCGACCTATGACAAGACGGTCGTCATCGACGCCGCCGACATCGCGCCGAGCGTCACCTGGGGCACCAGCCCCGAGGATGTCGTGCCGATCACCGGCATCGTCCCCGATCCGGCAAGTTTCGCCGACCCGTCGAAGCAGGCCGCGGCAGCAAAATCGCTCGCGTACATGGGCCTCGAACCCGGCACGCGGATGCAGGATGTGCCGGTCGAGAATATCTTCATCGGCAGCTGCACCAACAGCCGCATCGAGGATCTGCGCGCCGCCGCGGCGGTGATCAAGGGGCGCCACAAGGCCGACAATGTCAAATGGGCGATCGTCGTCCCCGGATCGGGGCTGGTGAAGGCGCAGGCCGAGGCCGAGGGGCTCGACCGCATCTTCACCGACGCGGGCCTCGAATGGCGCGAGCCCGGCTGTTCGGCGTGCCTCGCGATGAACCCCGACAAGGTGCCCGCGGGCGAGCGCTGCGCCTCGACGAGCAACCGCAATTTCGTCGGGCGTCAGGGTCCGGGCGCGCGCACCCATCTCGTCAGCCCCGCGATGGCGGCGGCGGCGGCGGTGACGGGCAAGCTCACCGACGTACGGGAGTTGATGGCATGACCCCGCTCGACAAGGTCGAAGGCCGCGCGATCCCGTTCGGGCTCAAGAATGTCGACACCGACGTGATCATCCCCGCGCACTGGCTGAAGACGACGACGCGCGAGGGCATGGGCCGCGGCGCGTTCGAAAGCCTGCGCGCCGATCCCGACAATCTGTTCGACAGCGCCGATTTCAAGGGCGCGCCGATCCTGATCGCGGGCGACAATTTCGGCTGTGGGTCGAGCCGCGAACATGCCGCATGGGCGCTCGGCGACCTCGGCATCCGCGTCGTGATCGCACCCAGCTACTCGGACATTTTCTCGGGCAATGCGGTCAAGAACGGCATCCTGCCCGTCGTGCTTCCCCAATCGGCCATCGACCGTCTGATGGAGGTCGCGGCAACCGACCCGGTCTTCGTCGACCTCGAGCATCAGACGGTGACGACGCAGTTTCAGGACCGCTTCAGCTTCGAGATCGACCCGTTCCGCAAGATGTGCCTGCTCGAAGGGCTCGACGAGATTTCGCTCACCGAAAAGAGCGATGCGGCGATCGGCGCCTATGAGAAGGCGCTCGATGCCGACCGGCCGTGGATGCGTCCCGCCGCATAGGATTAAACGAACACCATAAGAGGAGAAGATGATGAAGGCTCTCTTGTCGACCGCAACCGGCGGCCCCGAAACGCTCACCCTGGGCGAACTGCCGCGCCCGAGCGCGGGCAAGGGCCAGATCGTGATCGATGTGAAGGCCTGCGCGGTCAACTTCCCCGACGTGCTGATTATCGAGGATAAATATCAGTTCCGCCCCGAACGCCCCTTCGCCCCCGGCGGCGAAGTCGCGGGGCTGGTCGCCGAGATCGGCGAAGGCGTGACCGAGTTCAAGGTCGGCGACCGCGTGATCGCGGGCTGCGGCAATGGTGGCATGTCCGAAGCCGTCGCGGCGTCGGTGCACAATGTCTATCATTTGCCCGAAGCGCATGATTTCGCCGCGGGCGCGTCGCTGCTGATGACCTATGGCACGAGCATCCATGCGCTCGTCGATCGCGGGCATATCGAGGAAGGCGACACGTTGCTGGTGCTCGGCGCATCGGGCGGCGTCGGCATTGCAGCGGTCGAGCTGGGCAAGGCATTCGGCGCGCGCGTCGTTGCCGGCGTGTCGAGCGAGGAAAAGGCCGACATCGCGCGTCAGGCGGGCGCCGACGAGGTCGTCGTCTATGGCCGCCAACCGTTCGACAAGGACCAGTCGAAGGAGCTTGCGAACAAGTTCAAGGAAGCCGTTGGCCCGAATGGCGCCAACGTCATCTATGACGCGGTCGGCGGCGATTATGCCGAGCCCGCGCTGCGTTCGATCGCCTGGGAGGGCCGCTACCTCGTCGTCGGTTTCCCTGCGGGCATTCCGCGCCTGCCGCTCAACCTCACGCTGCTCAAGAGCTGTGACGTCGCGGGCGTGTTCTGGGGGGCATTTGTGGCGCGCGAACCCGCGCGTAACCGCGCCAATATCGCGCGACTGTTCCAATTGTGGGAACAGGGCAAGATTCAGCCGCGGGTGACCGAGAGCTTTGCCCTCGCCGACGGCGGCAAGGCGATCGCCAAGCTCGGAGACCGGACGGCGGTCGGCAAGCTGGTCGTCACCGTCTGAAATACTGACCCGATCCGGCGCTGACCGAAGCGCTGCGCGAGCTCGCGGCGTCGGGACGGGTCGAAGTGCGGGTCACGCCCGGCGCGCGTCGCGACGAGATCCGGGTCGAGGGCGAAACCGTACATATCCGCGTCACCGCCCCGCCCGCCGACGGCGCCGCGAACGATGCGGTGCTGCGCCTGCTCGCCGCGGCGCTCGGCCGCCCGCCGCGCGATTTGACGCTGCTTCGCGGGGAGACCGCGCGCATCAAATTGATCGGGATTGCGACGAGCCGATAGCGCCGGATTAACCAATTGGCAGGGGCTGGGCGCTATAGCCGCGAGCAGGACTAGCTGAGCCAGGGTGGATCAATGGCAAAACGCCGATCGACAAGCGAAGAGGGAGACGCGAGTATCGCGAATATTTCGCGTACCCGCCGCGCACAGCTTGTCGCCGAATTCGAAGGCGAGCTGGGTATCGACTATAAGGCCCGCGCCAGGGCCGAAGAGGCCGAGCGCCGCTGGATCGCCCGCAAGACCTTCATCGTCTGGACGATCGCGGTGATGTTCTTTGCCATCGCGTGCCAGAAGCTGTGGATCATGGGGAACGACGTCGACGTGCCCTTTTCCGACATCAACCCGGTGCGCAGTCTGTTCGGCGAGTAGCGCAACCGATACCCAAACGAACGGGGCCGCGATCGCTCGCGACCCCGCTTTGCCCACTAAAAACGATCAGTAAACGCGTGCCTTTGGCTTGATATATTCGACGTCGTCGGACAGCGTATATTCGTGGACCGGGCGGTAATCGAGGCGGACGCCGCCGCCCTTGCCGCCCCAGCCGTCGAACCAGCTGATCGTGTGCTTCATCCAGTTCGCGTCGTCGCGGTTGGGGAAATCCTCGTGCGCGTGGGCGCCGCGGCTTTCCTTGCGGTTGAACGCCGAATGCATCGTGACCGTCGCCTGGGCAATCAGATTGTCGAGCTCGAGCGTTTCGATGAGGTCGGTGTTCCAGATCAGGCTGCGGTCGGTTACATGGACGTCGTTCATCCGCTGATAGGTTTTGGTCAGCTTTTCCTTGCCCTCCGCCATCAGTTCGTCGGTGCGGAACACGGCGGCATGGGCCGACATCGCGCGCTGCATCTCGGTGCGGATTTCCGCCGTCGGCGAGCCGCCATTGGCATTGCGGAAATGATCGAGGCGGCCGAGCGCGAGATCCGCGCTGTCCTTGGGCAGCGGCTGCTGCGCCGCGCCCGGGGTCAGGATTTCCTTGAGGCGATGGCCGGTCGCGCGGCCGAAGACGACAAGGTCGATCAGGCTGTTCGAGCCGAGGCGGTTCGCGCCATGGACCGACACGCAGGCAGCTTCGCCGACCGCGAACAGGCCGGGGACGACGGTGTCGGGGCCATCCTTGCCCAAGGTCACGACTTCGCCGTGATAGTTACAGGGGATGCCGCCCATATTGTAGTGGACCGTCGGCACGACGGGGAGCGGCTGGCGCGTCAGGTCGACGCCGGCGAAAATCTTGCCGCTCTCGGTAATCCCGGGCAGGCGCTCGGCGAGCACCGCGGGATCGATATGGTCGAGGTGCAGATAGATATGGTCCTTGTGCGGGCCGACGCCGCGTCCTTCGCGAATTTCGAGCGCCATCGAGCGCGACACGACGTCGCGCGACGCAAGGTCCTTGGCCGAAGGGGCATAGCGTTCCATGAAACGCTCGCCCTCGGAGTTCGTCAGGTAACCACCCTCGCCGCGCGCACCCTCGGTGATGAGGACGCCCGCGCCATAGATGCCGGTCGGGTGGAACTGGACGAATTCCATGTCCTGCAAAGGCAGGCCAGCGCGCAGCACCATTCCGCCGCCGTCGCCGGTGCAGGTGTGCGCTGATGTGGCGGTGAAATAAGTGCGGCCATAGCCGCCGGTCGCGAGCACAACGGCCTGGCTGCGGAAGCGGTGGATGCTGCCGTCGTCCATGCACAGCGCGATCACGCCGCGGCATTCGCCATTTTCCATGATCAGGTCGAGCGCGAAATATTCGACGAAGAAGTCGGCGTCATACTTCAGGCTCTGCTGGTAGAGCGCATGGAGCATCGCGTGGCCGGTGCGGTCGGCCGCGGCGGCGGTGCGCTGCACCGGCGGGCCTTCGCCCATATTCTGCATATGGCCGCCGAACGGGCGCTGGTAGATAGTGCCGTCGGCATTACGCGAAAACGGTACGCCGGCATGTTCGAGTTCGTAGACCGCCTGTGGCGCCTCGCGCACCATATATTCGATCGCGTCCTGGTCGCCGAGCCAGTCGGAGCCCTTGACGGTGTCGTACATGTGCCACTGCCAATGGTCGGGCGAATTGTTACCGAGCGATGCGGCGATGCCGCCCTGCGCCGCGACGGTGTGGCTGCGCGTCGGGAACACCTTGGTGATGCAGGCGGTCTTGAGCCCCGCCTCGGCGCTGCCCATCGTCGCGCGCAGGCCCGAACCGCCGGCGCCGACGACGACGGTGTCATAGATATGGTCGATGATCTTGTAGGCGTCGGTCATCTTACATGCCCCCCGGAGCGAGCCCGGCGGCGGGCGCAAGCACGATACGGACAATGGCAAAGATGCCGTAGGCGGCGCCGCCGATCGCGTAGAAGTTGAGAAGGACGAGCGACAGCAGGCGCGTCGCCTCGCCGTGGACATAGTCCTCGATCAGCACCGTCAGGCCAAGCCGCAGGTGCCAGAAGACGCTGACCACCATCAGGATCAGCGCGAGCGCGACGGTGGGGTTCGATGCCCAGCGCAACACCGCGGCATGATCGCCGAGCGGCAGACGGACCAGCGAAACGAACAGGAAGCCGACGAGGAGGATATTGGCGAGCGCGGTCAACCGCTGTTGCAGCCAATGCTGCGCGCCATGCCCCGACGAGCCGAGGCCGCGGACCTTGCCCAGATGCGTGCCATTGCCCATCAGAGTGCCCCCGCCATGATATAGAGCCAG
The DNA here is from genome assembly GCF_023197165.1 of Sphingopyxis sp. MSC1_008. Taxonomy (GTDB): domain Bacteria; phylum Pseudomonadota; class Alphaproteobacteria; order Sphingomonadales; family Sphingomonadaceae; genus Sphingopyxis. The sequence continues at coordinate 342,027 of NZ_JALPRD010000003.1, read as the reverse complement.
GTCGCGGCGGTCGCGAGGACGCCCGCGGTGATCACGGCGATCGACCACAGCTTGTTGGTCTTCAGTTCGTAACCGGCACCCGTATCGAGCACGAAGTGGCGCAGCCCCGAGAAGAGATGCTGGAAAAAGGCCCAGGTCAGGCCGACAAGCACAACCTTGCCGACAATATTGGTGATCTGGTGAACGAGGCCGACCTCGGGGCTGGGATCGTGCCAGACGCAGGCGAGGAATGCGGCATAGGCGTCGGGACCGGCCGCGAGCGCGCCAAGCCACCAGAGGAACATGCACGCACCAACAATCGCGAGACCGTCACCGCTCGCGCGATGAAGGATCGAGACCGCCATCGCGGGGGTCCATTTATATACCTGCAAATGCGGGGAGCGCGGACGCGCGCTCGGTTCGTTGCCAGCCATATCAGCCCTGTCTTGACTCTAAACGGTCGATGCGGTGCCGGTTAAGCCTTCCCGCCGCGATATGCAATTGCTTAGGAGCATAGGCAAAAAAATCGCCGCCTTCGGGGGATACTCAGCGCGTCACAAACCCGTTGAGCGCGAGCCAGCTGGCAAGAATGGCCATATATTCGGACGAATCCGGCCGTTCGGTGCCATCATGCTTGGGATCGAGCGAAATTTTCTGATCGGCCGACATCTGCATCGCGTGATCGGCGCCGGCGATGCTGTGCACCGTCAGTTTCGGCATCTGCGCCGCGACGGCTTTCAGGCGCTCGACCGAGACGGCGACCGGGACCACCGCATCGTCGGCGCCATACAGGACGAGCGTCGGCACGGTGACCGCTGACAGATTCTTGAGCGGATCATTCTCGATCTCGCGGCGCCAACCCGAAACCGCACGATCGCGTATCGTTTCGCCCATATAGGTATATTTGAACCACGGCTGCGTCTTGCCCGCGTCGATCATCTTCTGCGCGGCCTCGCGGCTGCCGGTTCCGCGCATATAGTCGTCGACCGCTTTGCGTGTCGCGGTCATCTGGTCGATTTCGGCCTGCGAATGGCCGTTCGCCCTCAGATGATTGGTCGAGGAAAACAGCATCTGGACGTCCGCGGTGACGACCGGCGCCGACACCGCGATCACAAAGGCGATGTCGGGGCTTCGCGACGCCGCCAGCGGCGATATCCAGCCGCCCTGGCTCAGCCCCCAGGTTCCGATGCGCTTCGCGTCGATGCGCGGATCGGCCTTCAGGCTCTGCGCCGCGGCGATGGCATCGTCGGCGAGGAGCGCGAAGTCGCCGCCCGCCGTTTTCGTGCCCGACTGGCCCGAACCGCGCCGGTCATAGACGAAGACCGCGATGCCGAGCGCGGGCAAGGCGGTCTTGAGATGATCGTAAAGCGACGCGCCCCGGAGCGGCGACGACGCGCTGTGCGTCACGACGACCGCCGCCACCGGCTTGCGGCTCTGCGGCAGGTAGAGCGTTCCCGACAGCTCGGCATCGCCGCTTGTAAAGCGGCGCTCTTCGGTGACGATCTGCGTCGTCGCGGGTGCGGCCCATGGGGGAGCTGACGCGCTCGGCGCCGCGACCGCCGGCTGGAACGCGGCAAGCCCGGCCACGACAGCCCAAAGGGCGGCGATCATGCGCATCAAAGAGCCCCAGGCCCGGCGACGGACACGGGGACTTGCTTCACTTGATCTTGCCGCGGTTCGCGTAGAGCAGGGCTGCGATCACCGCGGCCGAGCCGATGCCGAGGCCAGCGGCGGCCGCGGTCTTCCAGCCGCGCTTGCCCTTGGCCGCTTCCTCGTCGGCCGCCTGCGCCGCCTCGGCGGCTTCGCGCTGCTGCTGGCGCTCGCGCGCGGCGCGCAGCACTTCATTTTCTTCCTGCTCGTCGTCGTCGTCGTGCGGCGGGGGAGGGGGCACTTGGTCGGTCATCGTCTCTCACTGTCCTTTAGGCCGCAAACCCGTGGCTGACGGGATCGAGGCGTCGAAATGGCGAAGATCTCGCCTTCAGGCGGCCGCCGCAGATGGTGGTTCCATCTGCAAGGCCGCGTGGAGGCGAGATCGAAGCCATTTCGACGTCCCTCCGGGATTTGATCGATTTTGTCCATGGCTGCGTCGGCAAGCCTTGGAATATACTCATATGCCTACGCCTTGCCTCCTAGCCCTGAACAAAATCGCTTCAAACCTCGAACCCGCCAGCCACGGGTTTGCGGCCTGGTCAGGCGAGCGCCTGTTCGACAGGCACATAATCGGTTCCGATCGCTTCGGCTACGGCTTCGAACGTCACCTTACCATTCCAAACGTTCAAACCCTGCGCAAGATGCACGTCGCGTTTCAAAGCTTCTTTCCAGCCGAGATCGGCGATGCGCAGGGCGTGCGGCAGCGTGACGTTATTGAGCGCATAGGTGCTGGTGCGCGCGACTGCGCCGGGCATGTTCGCGACCGCATAATGGACGATGCCGTCGACGACATAGGTCGGATCGGCGTGCGTCGTCGCGTGGCTCGTCTCGAAGCAGCCGCCCTGATCGATCGCGACGTCGACGAGCACCGAGCCCGGGCGCATCGTGCCAAGCATCTCGCGCGTGACGAGCTTCGGCGCCTCGGCGCCCGGGATCAGCACGGCGCCGATCACAAGGTCGGCCTCGGCGACGCATTCGGCGAGGTTCGCGCGGTTCGAGAAGCGCGTCTTGGCGCGCGCCTCGAAGAAGGTGCCGACGCGTTCGAGCACTTCGGGATCGCGGTCGAGGATGGTGACGTCGGCGCCGAGGCCCGCCGCCATCTGCGCCGCGTTGAAGCCGACAACGCCGCCGCCGATGACGCAGATCTTGCCCGGCGCGACGCCCGGCACGCCGCCGAGCAGCACGCCGCGGCCGCCGTGCGCCTTTTCGAGCGCGGTCGCACCCGCCTGGATCGACATCCGGCCCGCGACCTGGCTCATCGGTTTGAGGAGCGGCAGGCCGCCGTGCGGGCTGGTGACGGTTTCATAGGCGATACACACCGCGCCCGATGCCATCAGGTCGCGCGTCTGGTCGGGATCGGGCGCGAGGTGGAGATAGGTGTAGAGGATCTGCGCGGGACGCAGCATCGCGCGCTCGACGGGCTGGGGCTCTTTCACCTTCACGACCATTTCGCAGGTGGCGAAAATCTCTTCGGCGGTCTGCACGATTTCGGCGCCCGCCTCGACATAAGTGCGGTCGTGCGCGCCGATCCCCTCGCCCGCGCCGGTCTGCACCAGCACGCGGTGGCCGTGGACGACGAGCTCGCGCGCGCTTTCGGGGGTCAGGCCGACGCGATATTCGTGGTTCTTGATTTCCTTGGGGGTGCCGATGATCATGATCGCTCTCCGAATATGGGTGTCGTCGGCGATCGACTATCGCCGCCGAAAACTTGTCGGCGCTTTTAGCAGAAATGGCTCGCGAGGTGCTTGCATATCCTTTGCGGATTCGCGACATACTTGCACGATTTTGGCGTGAAATGGATCGATGGCGCACAATGATTGACAGGATCGACGTCAAGCTGCTCGACTTGCTGCAACGGCAAGGCCCGCGACCCGCGGCCGAACTTGGCGAAGTGGTCGGCCTGTCGGCGTCGGCGTGCCACCGGCGGATCCGCGCGCTCGAAGCGGCGGGGATCATCACGGGCTACACCGCACGGCTGAACCCCGAAAGCATCGGGCTGGGGCTCGACGTGTTCGTCGACATCAGCCTGACGTCGCAGAGCGAGGAGGCGCTGACCGCGTTCGAGAGTGCGGTGAAGAGCTTCGACGAGATCCTCGAATGCCAATTGCTGTCGGGGGCGTCGGATTACCGGCTGCGCGTCGCGGCGCGCAACGTCGCCGATTTCGACCGGCTGCACCGCCACTGCCTGTCGCGCCTGCCCGGGGTCGCGGCGATGCACAGCGCCTTTGCCCTGCGCACGATCAAAGCATTCGACGGCTATCCGGTCCCCTCCGCAGGTTAACACCGCTTTTACCATTTCCATCGCATATCCCGTTCACCAATTTCATGGGACGCATGCGGGCGGCACTTTTGCGTCGATCAGGGAAGCCAAGATCATGGTGAAGGAAAATCCGATTCATAAGCAGCAGATCGATCCGGTGCCGATGGCCGATCGCTTTCCCTTTTACGATCTCGACGGGCGTCTTGCCGCCAATGCGACCGAAATTCACGGCATCATCGCCGGCCGCGAGGAAGCGATTGCCGCGGCCTATTGGCATGCGTTCAATGCCCTGCCCTCGGTCGATCGCAAGGTCGAGGGCGAGCTGCTCGAATCCTATGTCCGCGGCAGCGCGCGCCACACCGTGGCCAAATATGCCGACGCCGCGGGCCAGGAGGTCGCGACGATCGCGTGCCAGAACGCCCATATGGCGCGGCGCGTGAAGCTTCCGCTCGCGTCGGTGATGTCGTGCATCGCCGAAAGTCAGCGGCTGACGATCGAATATGTCGTCGAAGCCTGTTTCGGCGACGCCGAACGGCTCGTGCGGCTGATGAGCGCGGTGAACCGCCTCGCGCTGCTCGAATTCGACATCATGCAACGCTATGCGAACAAACTCGACCGGGCGGTCTTTTCGAGTGAGCGGCAAGCCCTCGCGGGCGATTTCGACCGCTCGATCGCGTCGCTGGTCCAGGACACCGACGGAGTGCGCGAGCAACTCGCCAAGCAGGCGGCCTCGGCCGACCAGGCGGCGAAGGGCATGATCGCGAAGACGAGCGAAGTCGCCGCCGCGTCCGAGCAATCGGCAATGGCGATGCGCGAAGCCGCCTCGACCGCCGCGGGCCTGATCCGCGCGATCGAGGACGCACGCAGCGAAGTCGAAGCCTCGGCCAGCGTCGCGACGCGCGCGTCCGAGCAGGCGGGCGAAGCGGTCGCGATGTCGGCGACGCTGTCGCACCACGCCGAATCGATCGAGTCCATTTTAGGCCTGATCCGCGAAATCGCGGGGCAGACCAACCTCCTCGCACTCAACGCCACGATCGAAGCGGCGCGCGCGGGCGAATCGGGGCGCGGCTTTGCCGTCGTCGCGCAGGAGGTGAAGAGCCTCGCCAACGAAACCGCGCGCGCGACCGACGATATCGCGGGCAAGATCACCGCGATCCAGCAGGCAACGCGCGGGTCGGTGAGCGCCAACCAGTCGATCCAGGCGACGATCGTCGAGGTGCAGACCTCGGCGCAGCGCATTCGCGACGCGATGGACGCGCAGGCGCAGACGGTGACCTCGATCACCGCGGCGGTCGACGAAACCGCGCTCGCCGCCGACAGCATGTCGTCGACGATCGCGAGCATCCGCAACGATTCGGGGATGGTCGCGAGCGAGATCAGCGTGCTGAGCGAGGAATTCGCCAAGATGGGCGGCCGGTTGCAGCAACTGGAACAGGCCGCGAGCGAATTCAGCCGCCGGGTGGCGTAGCACAGCCGCTTCCCCCGCTTGGCAAGCCCCGCCCCGCTGCCTAAGGCGGGACGATGAGCACGCATATCCTGATCACCGGCGCGAGCCGCGGCATCGGCGCCGCGATCGCCGAGGCCCTCACCACCGATGCGACCAAGGTTGTCGCGCTGTCGAGCGCCGACGGCGACCTGTCCGATCCCAGGGTGCCCGACCGGCTGTGGCAGGCGAGCCTCGACCGGCTGGATGGCCGCATCGACGTGCTCGTCAACAATGCCGGCGTGTTCGAGGATAACCCGCTGGGCGACCCCAACGCCGACTGGCTCGCAAACTGGAACCGCACGATGCAGGTCAACCTGACCGCGAGCGCGCAATTGTGCCGCCATGCGGTGCTGCACTGGCACGAACGCGGCGTTCCCGGCCGCATCGTCAATATCGCAAGCCGCGCCGCGTATCGCGGCGACAGCCCCGCGCACTGGCATTATGCGGCGTCGAAATCGGGCATGGTCGCGATGACCAAGACGATCGCGCGCGCCTATGCCAAGGACGGCATCCTCGCCTTTGCGATCTGCCCCGGCTTCACGATGACGGGCATGGCCGAGGAATATCTGTCGAGCCGCGGCGGCGAGAAATTGCTCGCCGAAATCCCGTTGGGCCGTGTCGCGATGCCCGATGAGGTCGGCGAAATGGCGCGCTGGTGCGCGCTCGATGCGCCCGCCGCGATGACCGGCGCGGTGCTCGACGTCAACGGCGCGAGCTACGTCCGCTAAGACGATGAGCTGGATCGTCTCGCTCCCCTGCACCCGCGCCGAGGCCGAAGCGCTGTCGGGCGAGATTCCGGAACTCGATGCCGCGCCCGAGGCGCCGGTCGTCGTGACGCGCGAGATCGACGAGGATGCCGGGCTGTGGCAGCTCGACGCCTATATGGACAACAAGCCCGGAGCAGCGCTTCTCAGGTTGCTTCAGTCGTTCGTGCCCAGCGCGAAGGGATCGAAACCCGTCGTCGCGGAATTGCCCGAAGAGGATTGGGTGACGCTGAGCCAGCAGGGGCTCGAGCCCGTGCAGGCGGGGCGCTTTTTCGTCCACACGAGCAGCTATGCCGACCGCGTGCCCGCGGGCAGTACCCCCTTCCTGATCGACGCGAGCCAGGCGTTCGGCACCGGCGGGCACGACACCACCGCGGGCTGCCTGTCGATGCTCGACCGGCTCGCGCGGCAAGGCGCGAGCCCGCGCAATATCGCCGACATCGGCACCGGCACGGGCCTGCTCGCGTTCGCCGCGATGGCGCTGTGGCCGCGCGCGAAGACGATCGCGTCGGACATCGACCCCGCGAGCATTTTCGTGACGCGCGACAATGCGGGCATCAACAATGTGCCGCTCGGTCGCGGCGGCGGGCGGCTGGCGCTTGCCGTGGCGCCGGGGACCAACCACCCGTCGATCAAACACCGCGCGCCCTATGATCTGGTCATCGCGAACATCCTCGCTGGGCCGCTGATCACGCTAGCGCCCGATATCGCCGCGGCGACCGCGCCGGGCGGTCATGCGATCCTCGCGGGCCTCATCGCGCGGCAGATGGAACCGGTGCTCGCCGCGTACCGCGCGCAGGGCTTTCGCCTCGCCGCGCGCGGCGGCAGCGCCGAATGGCCATGCCTGTTGCTGGTCAAACGCCGCCGCTATGGCTGGCGCCGCAAGGAACGCGCGTTCCACCGCGCCAGCCCGTCGGATGCGAGCTTCGGCAGCTGGTAAGCTAAACGCTGGAAATATCGCGGCGATTTGATACTCTGAAGCGAGTCACCGGGAGAAATCGGCCATGAGCCTTTTTGCCGCCGTCGCTTTGCTTGTTGCCGCGCCCGTCGCCAGCGAAACCCCCGACCCTATCGTCGTGACCGGCACGCCCGTCACCGACGACGAAGCCCGCAAGCGCGCACTCGAATTCGTCCGCCGGACGGGTGTCGCCGAATTGCGCCCGGTCGCACGCTGGATCGCGCCGATCTGCCCGCGTGTCATCGGGGTCGACGAGACGGTAGCGGCGATAGTCGAAAAGCGCGTCGGCGAGGTTGCGGTCGGGGCCGGCGCGCGGGTCGCGCCGGCGGGATGCGACGCGAACATCGCCATCGTCTTCACATCGAATGGCGGCGCATTGACGCGCGCGATGCTGCACAAATCGCCGATGCAACTCGGCGAATTGTCGCCGTCGGCGCGCGAGCGGACAGCGCACGGCGACGATGCGATCCGCTGGTGGTACAGCACGCGCGTGCAAAGCCGCGATGGCGCGTCGGCTTCGACCGCGCCGCTGCCCTGGGCGGTCGGACATAGCGAAGGCGGCGGGCCGGTCATCAACGGCGCAGGTCCGACCTTGTCGCACTATGGATCGAGCCTCGTCAGCACACAGGCGGTGCGCGCGCTGACCGCCGCGACGGTTGTGATCGATGTCGAAAAGGCCGACGGTACCCCGCTCGATGCCGTGGCCTCCTTCGCCGCGATGGTGGCGATGGCCGAAATGGACAGCGATCCGCCGCCACCCGGAAACTCGATCCTCGCGCTGTTCGACGGCGAGGACGATCGGCGCGTGCTGTCGAGCGAGGATCAGGCGCTGCTGCGCGCCATCTATAGCCTGCCGCCCGACCGCGAAGCGCATCAGCACCGCCGCCAACTGGTCACCGCGATCGCAAAACCCAAGAGCGGCGATTGACCCGGCCATGAGCCTGTTCGCCGCCATCGCCCTGCTCGCCGCCGCGCCCGTTGCCGGTGACGATCCCGATGCGATTATCGTCACCGGAACCCCCGTTACCCGCGAAGAAGCGAAGAAACGCGCGGCCGAATATGTGCGGCGCGCCGGGATCGCGCAGCTCAAGCCCCTCGCGCGGTGGGTCGATCCCATATGCCCGCGCACGGTCGGGGTCGACGAAACGGTCGCCGCCATCGTCAACGCACGCGTCCGAGCGGTCGCCGCGGCGGCGGGCGCCCTCATTGCCCCTGCCGATTGTCAGGCCAATATCGTCGTCGCTTTCAGCTCGGATGGCCGGAGCCTTGCGCGTGCCGTACGCCGCAAGGCGCCCGACCAGTTCGCCGAGCTGGCGCCCGTGGCGCGCGATCGCGTTCTCGACGGAAAAGGCGCGATCCGCTGGTGGTACACGACGCGCGACGAAAGCCGCGACGGGATGCCGATCAGCGACTTTTACGTGAAGCTCTATAACAGCAGTATCGTCAGCACGCAGGTCGTGCGTGCGCTGCAGTCGGCAACCGTCGTGATCGATGTCGAGCAGGCCGAGGGCACGCCGCTCGATGCCGTTGCCTCCTATGCCGCGATGGTCGCGCTGGCGGAGTTCCGGAGCAATCCGCCGCCGCCGAAGGAATCGATCCTCGCGCTGTTCGACGGCGAGATGGAGCGCCGCGAGCTGTCGAGCAACGATGCGGCGCTGCTGCGCGGAATCTATACCGTGCCGCCTGACCGCGAAGCCTATCAGCAGCGGCGCCAGCTGGTGACGACGGTGCGTCAAAGCGGCGAGTGAAGGTCAGCCGCTTTTGGCGAGCACATAGTCCTGTGTACCGCGCGTGATCACCTCATCTTCCGGGAGAAAGTCGGCGATCGGAATCGGCGGCAGCGCGGCATTTTTGGCATAGAGCGGCGCGAAATCGGTGTTCACCGTCGTGTCGAGCAGCTGGTCGAGGCTGTCGATGACGAAATAATTCTGCTGAAAATCGTCGATCCGGTAATCGGTGCGCATCACGCGCGCGAGATCGAAGCCGATGCGGTTCGGGCTGTCCGAATCGAGCGCAAAAACGCTTTCGGCAAAGGACGAAACGATGCCCGCGCCATAGATGCGCAGGCCTCCGGCTTCGCGAATCAGGCCGAATTCGACGGTATACCAGTAAAGCCGCGCGAGCTGTTTCAGCGCGTCGAACTTCAGGCTGCGCAAGCCGCCTTCGCCGTACGCGACCATATAATCCGCGAACACGGGGTCGGCGAGCATCGGGACATGGCCGAAGACGTCGTGGAAGACGTCGGGTTCCTGCAGATAATCGAGCTGTTCGGGGGTGCGGATGAAATTGCCCGCGGGAAAGCGGCGATTCGCGAGATGGTCGAAAAACACCTCGTCGGGGACGAGCCCCGGCACGGCGATCACCTGCCACCCCGTCGCGGCCATCAGCCGCGCGTTGAGCTCACGATAATCGGGAATGCCGGGCTTTTCGAGGCGCAGCACGTCGATCCCGCGGAGGAAGGCGTCGGCGGCGCGGCCGGGGAGCATGTCCGACTGGCGCGCGAAGAGGCGATCCCACATCGCATGCTCGTCGGCAGTGAAGGCATCCCAATTTTGCGAAATCGTCCAGTCGGCCGCGGCACTCGGCGGCGGCGTGTCATGGACATGGGTAAACTGGCTTTCCATGGACAGGCTTCTATCATCAAAATGGTTTCATGTGAAACTTTATTCGCCAATCGCCACCACCGAGGTCGCGAGCCGGTCGACCTCGGTGCGATCGTGGCTGACGTAGAGGATCGGCAGTTTGAGCTCGTCGCGAATCCGCTCGATCACCGCCATGATATCGCCGCGCCGCGCGGTGTCGAGCGACGACAAAGGTTCGTCCATCAAGAGAAACTCCGGCCCTGCGAGCAAGGCGCGGCCGATCGCGACGCGCTGCGCCTCGCCCCCCGACAGGCTGTGCGGCCAGCGATCGAGCAGATGGGCGATGCCGAGGAATTGCACCGCCTCGTCGAAAGTCATCCAGCGATGCGCCGGCGGCACGATGTCATGGCCATAGGTCAGGTTCGCGCGGACGCGGCGATGCGGGAAGAGCCGCCCGTCCTGAAAGACGTAGCCGACGCGGCGCGCCTCGGGCGGCAGGTCGGTGGCGCCGTCGAACAGCGTGCGGTCGCCGATACGGATATGCCCCCGGTCGGGCTTCAGCAATCCCGCGACCATATTGAGCACGCTCGTCTTGCCGGCGCCCGACGGGCCGAACAAGGCGGTCAGGCCGGGGCCGGCGGTGAAGCGCGCGGCGATGCTGCGGTCGCCGAGGCGCCTGGCGACGTCGATATCAATCGCCATGGCGCTGCCTTTCGCCATGGGTGCGGCGGACAAGCCATTCGGAAAGTACCAGCGCGCCGAGCGACAACGCGACCGAGAGCAGCGCGAGGCGCGTCACCATCGCCTCGCCGCCCGGCACCTGCAGCGCCGAATAGATGGCGAGCGGCAGCGTGCGCGTTTCGCCCGGGATGTTCGAGACGAAGGTGATCGTCGCACCGAACTCACCGATCGAGCGCGCGAAACCGAGGACGAGCGCGGCAAGCACGCCGGGGAGCGCGAGCGGCAGGCTGATCGTCCAGAAGCTGTGCCAGGGGCTGGCACCGAGCGTACGCGCCGCGCCCTCCAGCCGCCGGTCGATCCCCTCGATCGACAGCCGCATCGCGCGGACCATCAGCGGCAGCGCCATGATCGCGGCGGCGAGCGCGGCGCCGGTCCAGCGGAACATCAAGCTGACGCCGAACCAGCTTTCGAGCCAGCGCCCGACGGGGCCGAACGGACCGAAGGCGATGAGCAGCAGCCAGCCGGTGACGACGGGCGGCAGGACGAGCGGCAGATGGACGAGCGCATCAAGGACAACGCGGCCGGGGAAGCGGTGGCGCGCGAGCAGCCACGCGAGCGCGAAGGCGATCGGAAGCGTGGCGAGCACCGCGACGCCGCCGACCTTCAGCGACAGCGCGACAATGCCCCACTCTTCGGGTGAAAGCATCAGGGCGCCGAAAAACCGTGGCGGGCGAAGATCGCGCGGCCCCGTTTCGACAGCAGGAAGGCGCGGAAACCCGCGGCATCCCTGCTTCGCGACGCCTTGAGCAGCGCGACGGGATAGCGGATTGGCGGATGGCTCGATGCAGGGAAGGTGCCGACGACGCGCACCGCTTTCGATGCGCGCGCGTCGGTTGCGTAGACGATGCCGAGCGGCGCGGCGCCGCGTTCGACGAGCGCCATCGCGGCGCGGACATTCTCTGCGGGGGCGACCTTGGCCGCGACGCTCGCCCAGACGCCGAGATGCGTGAGCGCCGCCTTGGCATATTTGCCCGCGGGCACGGCATCGGGATCGGCGAGCGCAAGACGGCCGCTGCCGAGCGCCCTGGCGAGCGCGAAGCCGCGCGCCGGGGTCAGCCGGACCTTGCTCGATGCGGGGGCGATCAGCACGAGCCGGTTGCCGAGCAGCGTCGTGCGTGTGCCCGCGCGCAGCAGGCCGGCCTTCGCCACCGCGTCCATCCACTCCTCGTCGGCCGAGAGGAAGAGGTCGGCGGGAGCGCCCGCCATGACCTGCCGCGCGAGCGCCGACGAGGCGGCAAAGGAGATGACGGGTTTGGCGTGTCCCTTCGCCGCCCAGACATCCGCCGCCTCGGTCAGCGATTCCTGGAGGCTGGCGGCCGCGAGCACCACCGGACCGCGCTCTTGCGCGAACGCAGTGGGCGCAAAGAGCAGCGCGACGAGCAGGGCGAACAGGTGGAGAGCGCGGACCATGGGCAACCTATAGGCGCGCCGGGGCCTTCACCGCAACGCCGAGCCAGCGTGCGATGCGGGGCAAGCGCGCAAGGATCAATCGCTCGACGATCCAGAGGAGGATCAGCGAGGCGGCGAGCAAGGGCAGCAGCGCGGCGAGGATCAGGATCAGCGCGGCGACACCCTTGAGCTTTGCGGGGTCGCGCGCGGCGGGCGGGGCGCCGAGCGCATTATCGGGTCTGCGGCGGCGCCACATCAGGAAGCCCGAGATCGCGAGGGTGAAAAGCGCGAATGCGGTCGCCACACCGATCAGCTGGTTGGCGAGGCCGAAGAGCTGCCCCTCGTGCCATGCGATTCCGTAACCGACGGCGCGGTCGATGGCGTGTTTTTCGGCAAAGCCGCTGCGTGCAACTTCGAGGCTGGTTTCGGGGTCGTAGCTCACCTTGCGCACCAGCGGGCGGTTCTGGGTAAGTGTCGTCAGCGTCCAGACATTGCCGTTGGGCGGACCGAAGGCGTTGGGCGCGCCCGGCGGCTGGATGATCGCGGGGGCGGGCATATGCTCGCTGCGGGCGCGGAGGACGATATATTCCAGGCGCGCTTGCGGAGGCGGTCCGGCCGGCTGGGCCGCCGCCATCGCATGATGATCGTGCGCGGCGTGCGGATCGGCGCCGCCCTTCCAGTCCTGCACTCCCGACACCCAGCCCATTTCGGCGCGGACGGTGCGAAGGCCGCTCGCCCACACTTCGGTCCATGGCAGCGCGGTGAAGAGCAGGATCAGCGCGAGGCCGGAGACCCAGAAGCCGGTGACGGCGTGAAGATCGCGCAGCGCCGCGCGGCCGCCGAGCGACAGCCGCGGCCAGAGCACGCCCGCCGCACCGCGTCCGCGCGGCCACCAGAGATAGAGGCCGGTCAGGATCATCACGATCGCCCAGCTCGCGGCGAGTTCGACGAGCAGGCGACCCGTGCGGCCGATCAAGAGCGTGCCGTGGATGCGCGCGAGCCACGCCGAAATTCGCTGGTCGGGGTCGGCTGCGCCGATCACGCGGCCCTGCGGCGACACGGCGACGTCGCGCATGCCTCCGTCTGGCAGGCCGATATGGACCACCGCCGCATCGCCCGGTGCTTCGGGGATGCGGTAGTGATGAAAACTCGCACCCGGATTGGCCGCGAGCACGGCGGCGACCTGCGCATCGGCGTCGACCGCGCCCGCCGTCGGCAGGCCGCGCCACGCGCGCTCCTCCCACCGGTCGATCTGCGGCTTGAACAGATAAGCGGCGCCCGTCGCCGACAAGATCAGAATGAAGGGGATGACGAACAGTCCGGCATAGAAATGCCAGCGCCAGATCGTGCGATAGAGCGGCACCCGGTTGATGTCGGTCATCCCCTGCTCTCCTAGAAGCGCGCGCGAATGCCGGCGGAGACCGCGCGACACTCGACCGGGTAGTAGATCGCCGATGCGGGCGTGACGGCGATCGCCGCGCTGATGTCGCCGATTGCCTTCTTGCCGGTGATGTTGCGGACGTCGACGAAGGCGTCGATGCCGTTCGCGATCGTCGCTCCGCCGGTGATGCCGATCAGCGCATAGCCGGGGGTGCGCACCAGATTGCGGTAATCGGCGAAGGGGCCGTCGGGGACCCATTCGAGGTTTGGCGCGACATGGAGCGCGTCGCTACCAATCCGCAGTTCGGCGCGATAGGCGTGCTTGGGCACGACCGGCAGGCGGTTGTCGCCGAACTGTGCGTCACCCCGGAAGCGAAAATCGCTGTAGGTGTAGACCTGCCGCAGCCGCAGCCAGCCGGTCGGTGCGAGGTCCAGCCCGGCCTCGACACCCCGGTGCAGCGTGCGGTCCGCGTTGAAGGTTGCAGCAGGAATGTTGGCGTTCGTCGTGAACTGGAGCAACTCGCCCTTCAGCGTCGAGCGGTAGACGGCGATATCCCAGCGCGCGAAACCAAGCTTGCCGCGCGTGCCGATCTCGGCGGTCCACGCACGCTGCGGCCGGATATCCGAAACCACCGTGCTCGTCGGCGGAGTGCCGATCGTCTGGAAGACTTCGCCAAAGCCCGGGAATTCGGCCGAGCGGCTGTAGTTGGCGAAGAACTGGATATCGGCGGCGGGTTCGAACAACAGGCCGACTTTGGGCGAGAAGGCGTCGAAGTCGATCCGGCCGTCGGTCGCGGGGTTGGCCGAAAAATTGACGTGGCGCTGGCGCCAGCCGTCGGCGTAGACGCCGCCTGCGACTAAGGTCAGCGCTTCGACGGGCCGCACGCGCACTTCGCCATAGAGCGTCGCGGTCTGTGCCTTCTGGTCGGCGTCGAAGGTCAGTGTCCCGCGTCGGCCGCTATTGTTCACGAACTGGCGCGCGTCGGTGTTGCCGCGGCGGATTTCACCGCCGAACGTTACCTCGATCGGGCCGGTCGCATAGTCGGCGCGGAAGAAGGTGCCGATATCGACCGACTTCTGGTCGATCAGCTGGAAGATCGGGTGATGAAGCGACTTGGCGTTGACGAAGCCGCCGACGTCGAGCGTGAGCGCGCCCCAGTCGACGGTCGTGCGGTTCTGGAGGCGCAGCGAGTCGATATCGCGTCCCTGATCGCCCGCGACTGCGCCGGTGTTGGCCTTGCGCGGGGTCGACAGAGCCTCCGCCATCGTCAGCGCGCCCGGCAGCTGCTGGTCGATATTGTTGATGCTGGCATAGAAGCGCGTGCTGACGACATCGCTCAGCTTCAGCCCGACATTACCTTGGAAACGCACGCTGCGGCGCTTGGCATGGTCGCGGTCGCCGTCCGACGTGTCGGCGCTGATCGCGCCCCACGCATCGACGCGATCGCTCGCGACGCCCGCCGAGACGAGCCCACGCACGCTGTCGAAGTTGCCGACATCGCCGCGCAGGTAAATTCCTTGCGCCGTGCGACCCGTCGGGGTCACGCCGTTGATCGCGCCGCCCAGCGTGCCCGAACCGAAGCGCAGCGCGTTGGCGCCGCGATAGACTTCGAGATGGTCGAAGAAGATCGGTTCGAGTTCCTGAAAATCGCCATTGTCATCGGCAAGGTTGATCGGCACCCCGTCCTGCAGCAGCGTCAGCCCGCGCATGTGAAAGCCGCGCGAAAGACCCGAGCCGCGGATCGAGAGGCGGACCTCCTGCCCGTAGCGCGGCTGGAGGTAGACCCCGGGTGAGAAAGCGAGCGTGTCGCGCAGGCTCACGACCGATTTGTCGGCATAGTCTTGATAGGAAACGATATCGGTGCCGCCGGGCGTGCGGTTTGCGCGTTCCTCGGCGGCGTCAGTGGCGGTTGGCGCGGTGACGATGATGGTCGAATCGGCGTCTTCGGCACGGACCGGAGCGGCGACAAGACAGGTCGCAAGCGCCAGAAGCGGCGCCGCCCCATGGATACGGGTTTTCATGTTTATTCCTTCGCTGAATGCAGTCACGGGCCGCGCCGCGCGAAAGCGCGGGCAGCCGGTCGGTCTGGATCAGGCGAAGAGAGGGGGCCCGGTACTCGGCGGGAGCGGCGAAGCGATGCCCGGCGCATAGCCGAGCGAGCGGACGGCGACCGGGACGGGCTCGATAGCCATTGGCGCGGCAGCGAGGACAGGCAGGTCGGGGACGATCGGCGCATTGGCGAGCGCGCCCCACGGGCAATGCTGCTGCGCTTCGCCGGCGTTATGGTCGCCGGCCTTTTCGCCCGTCTTCTCGAACTCAATCGTCATCGTGCCGCCGGGGTTGGCGGGGTCCGAACAGATGCGCACGGTGATCGAGCCGCCGGCATTACTCTCGATCATCCAGCCCGGCGCGACGAGCACCCGCGCGGCGAGCGCGAGCAGCAGCGGCAAAAGCAGCAAGATGCCGGGACGGCGAAAGGCGGCGAGCAGGCTCACGTCCCGCGCCTTATGGCGCGCGTCCGCGGGTGGCAAGCGGACAGATTGCCCTATTCGGCCCCAAGCTATTCGGCGGGCGTCTCGTCGGTCTTCTTGCCGGTGCGCGTCCAGGGGTAGAGGAACTGGCCCCAATAGCTGCGCGGCACCTCTTCGGGGATGCCGTAATTTTCGGGCCAGCGGTCCTTGGGCAAATGGAAGGTGCCGAACATCTTGTCGATCCACGGGAAATGGATCGCGAAATTGACGTCGAACGCCTCGCGTTCGAGCCCATGGTGCCAGTGGTGGAAGCGCGGGGTCGCGATCCAGTGGCCGAGGCGGTTGAAATTGCCGCCGACATTGGCGTGGAGCAGCGACGACCAGACATAGACGAAGCCGATATATGCCTGCATCACCGACGGCGCGAAGCCGAGCGTGAAGAGAGGCAGCGAGGTGATCGAGCGGAGCAGGATGATCTCAACGAAATGCATCCGCGATCCCGCGAGCCAGTCCATCGATTTCGCGCTGTGGTGCACTGCGTGGAAGCCCCAGAGGAAGGGGTAGCGGTGGAAGGTGCGGTGGAAGAAATATTGCGCCATGTCCGACGCCACCAGCACGATGACGAACTGGACGATCCACGGCAGCGATGCGACGGTGGCGCGGAACGCCTCCCAGTTCGACGTATTCTCGTTGATGATCGTCGAGGGCGCGAGCGCGAGGAAGCCAAGCACCTGCACGAACATCGTGCTGACCAGATAATAGAAAAGATCCTCGCGCCATTCGATGCGGAACAGGCGCTGGGTGCGTCGATGCGGGAAGGCGCGCTCGAGCGGCGCGAACATGAAGCCGGTGACGAGCAGGTTCACGACGAAGAAGTCGACCCCGAAGAAGATGCCCCAGTCGCGCGTCTCCTGCGGCTGGACGTTCGCCCCACCGACGAGGATCGCGGCGAGTCCGATCATCAGCGCGGTAAGGCCGAGCACTTTTCGGGGCCGCAACAGCAAGCTGAGCAAGGAGAGGCCGTAGCTGATCAGGAGCGTCGCGTGGACGACACCGCGGAAGCCGCCCCAATGCTTGACGATTTCGAGCTCGGGCGTCGCGAACCAGTCGGGAAAGCGCAGCGCGATCACCATGAAGAAGCCGGCGATCGCGAACAGCAATCCGAAGAAGCCCGACAGCCAGCCGCTGCCGAAGCGCCGCACTTCGGTATGCGATTCGAGATCGCGCATCAGAGTGTTCAGATAATCACGCTTAGCCATGTTGCCCCCTCACAGCATTTTCGCCGCGCCGTCTGTGATGGCGCGCACGGGTTACTATTACCCTTTTATCCGTCATGCCGGGCTTGACCCGGCACCCACCTTTACTCGTTCAAGAAAGGCGGGCCCCGGATCAAGTCCGGGGTGACGGAATGGTATGACTTACCCAGCCGCCTTCACAATCTCCGCCCATTCTGCCTCGTCGATCACCTTGATACCAAGCGCGCTCGCCTGTTTGAGCTTCGACCCCGCACCCGGACCCGCGACGACAAGGTCGGTCTTCGCGCTGACGCTGCCCGCGGCCTTCGCGCCGAGCGCTTCGGCCTGCGCCTTGGCTTCGTCGCGGCTCATCGTCTCGAGCTTACCGGTGAACACGACGGTCATGCCCGACACTTCGCTTTCGCGCGTCTCGACAAAATAGGGCGGCGGCGAGACTTCGGAGAGGAGGTCGTTCCACAGGTCACGGTTGTGCGGTTCGTGGAAGAAATCGGTGAGCGCCTCGGCGACGGCCGGGCCGATGCCGTCGGCGCGCACTTCGAGTATCGCTTTGATTGCGTCCATCTTGCGCGTGACGAATTTGCCCTCGGATTCGCCCTCGCCCTGCGGGTTCGCATCGAGATAGGCCTGAATCCCGGTCGCCTTTTCGGGAAGCAGCGCGATATCGCCGACACCCTTTAGCAGGTCGCGCGCGGTCACCGCGCCGATGTGGCGGATGCCGAGCCCGAAGAGCAGGCGCGCGGCGTCGGGCGCGCGTTTCGCTTCGATCGCGGCGAAGAGATTGTCGACCGACTTTTCTTTCCACCCCTCGCGTCCGAGCAGGTCGGCGCGGTGGCTTTTCAGGCGGAAGATGTCGGCGGGGCCCTTGTCGAGCCAGCCGAGGTCGAGAAATTCCTGAATGCTCTTTTCGCCGAGCCCCTCGATATCGAGCGCGCCGCGGCTGACGAAATGGCGGAGGCGCTCGAATTTTTGCGCGTTGCAGATGAGGCCGCCGGTGCAGCGCACATCGACCTCACCCTCTTCGGCGACCGCCTCGCTGCCGCAGACGGGGCAATGGTCGGGGAAAATGTACGGCGCGCGGTCCTCGTCGCGTGTGAGGTTCTCGACGACCTGCGGGATCACATCGCCGGCGCGCTGGATGACGACACGGTCGCCGGGGCGCACGCCAAGCCGGCCAATCTCGTCGCGGTTGTGGAGCGTGACGTTCGACACGACCACCCCGCCGACGGTGACGGGGACGAGGCGGCCGACGGGGGTGAGCTTGCCGGTGCGGCCGACCTGGATGTCGATGGCTTCGAGGGTGGTCTGCGCGCGTTCGGCGGGGAATTTATGCGCGATAGCCCAGCGCGGCGCCTTGGCGACGAAGCCGAGGCGCTGTTGCCATGCGAGGCTGTCGACCTTGTAGACCACCCCATCGATGTCATAATCCATGTCGGCGCGGCGGCGCTCGATTTCGGCATAATGCGCAAGGATATCGGCGACGCTCTCGTAACGCTTGAGCAGCGGCGACACCGGAGCACCCCAGCGTTCGATCTGCTTCATCATGTCATATTGCGTGTCGGCCGGAAGCGCGCTGACTTCGCCCCAGCCATGCGCGAGGAAACGCAGCGGTCGCGACGCCGTGACGCTCGCATCCTTCTGGCGTAGCGAGCCCGCGGCGGCGTTACGCGGGTTGGCGAACTGGCGGACGGTGGCGGCGTCGAACTCCTGCTCGCGCTGCGCGGCGAGCGCCCTGCCCTCTTCCATCAATCGCGCGTTGAGCGCGGTGAAATCGGCCTTCGCCATATAGACCTCGCCGCGGATCTCGAAGACATCGGGCGCGGCGCCCTTCAGTTCCTGCGGGATGTCGGCGATGTGGCGGACGTTCGCGGTCACATCCTCACCGACGCTGCCGTCGCCGCGCGTCGCGGCCTGCACGAGTTTGCCCTTTTCGTAGCGTAGCGAGCAGGAGAGGCCATCGATCTTGTCCTCGGCGGTCATCGCTATCGCGGCGTCGGCGGCGAGGTTGAGGAAGCGCCGCACGCGCGCGGCGAATTCCTCGGCATCTTCGGCGGCGAAGGCGTTGTCGAGGCTCATCATGCGCTGCGCATGGGTGACCTTGGCAAGCGGCGACGCCTCGACCGCAGCGCCGACCAATTTGTTCGGGCTATCGGAACGGATCAGCGCCGGGAAAGCGGCCTCAAGCTCGTTGTTGCGGCGGACGAGCGCGTCGTAATCGGCGTCCGAAATCTCGGGCGCGTCCTCGGCGTGATAGCGTTTGCTGTGATAGGCGATCGTTTTTGCGAGCCGCATCAGTTCATTGGCGGCGGCGGCCTCGGGCAAGGATTTGATTTCGGTCATGCACCGGTCTTTGCCACCGGCTTGAATTCGGCGCGAGTACCAAATCCGGCGATCAGCGGGCGACCCTTTTTGATCGCGTCCTGCACTGCGGGGAGTTTGAGCGAGGCGGCGTGCGCTTCCTTGCTGTCCCACAGCTCGACGATCCAGATCGCATCGGGGTTCGCGCTGTCCTCGCCGATCAGATAGGCGATGTTGCCGGGCATTTCGCAGGTGCTTTCGGCGAGGATTGCGACGAGCGCGGCGCGTTGGCCGGGCTGCGCCATCATCTGGCCGAGCAGGCCATATTGGGGATCGGCTTCTTCCATGATGTCCTCCAGGGCGCGCAGTTTCGTGGCGGGGAGTAGCGCCGCCACCATCGCCAGCATCGCGGCAAGATGGTCGCGGCGGTTCATCATTTTGCGATCGCCAGCACATGCACCTCGCGGCGGATCCGGAAACCGAGCGATTCATAAAGCGCAATCGCGCCGGCATTGTCGGCATAGCTGTGAAGGAAAGGCTGTTCGCCGCGCGCGACCATTTCGCGCATGACATGCCCAATCAGCGCGCGCGCCAGCCCGCGGCCGCGGCAATCCTCCCACGTCGCGACGCCGCTGACCTCGGCCATGCCGGGGACGAGGATGCGCTGCCCCGCCATCGCGAGCAGGCGGCCGTTTTCGCGGACCCCAAAGAAAGGGCCGTAACGATGCGTCTTCGGACCCCATGGTCCGGGCTTCGCATGCTCGGCGAGAGCCGCCATTTCGGGGGCGTCATCGTCGCCGAGCGCGATGATCGCGGGCTCGCCTGCGCGCGGCGCCGGCGGGGCGCCCTCGGCGACCATCTGCGCGAGCACCGCGCGCTTCACTTCGCGCGTGCCGGGAGCGACCGGCCACGGCTCGCCCTCGACGATCCAGACTTCGCCTTCATCGGGGACGAGTGCGGCGAGCGCGGCAAGCGCTTCGGCCCCCGTGTCGGGAGCAGCGCCGAAGACGCCATAACCGCGATCGATCCGCACCGCCCGGCCGTCGCCCTCGGCGAGATGCGCCTGCCGCCCGGTGAGCATGCTCCAGACGGGTCGGTCGAGCGGATGCGCCGCCGTCACGCCTCAGACCCGTTCCATCGCCAGCGCTTCAGTCGGCGGAATCGCCATCCCCTCGAACGCATTGTCGGCATAGGGCCCTGCGGGATCGACCCAGTGCAGGAACAGATGCGCCGACCAGCGGTTGGGGTTAGGCGTCATTCG
The DNA here is from genome assembly GCF_023197165.1 of Sphingopyxis sp. MSC1_008. Taxonomy (GTDB): domain Bacteria; phylum Pseudomonadota; class Alphaproteobacteria; order Sphingomonadales; family Sphingomonadaceae; genus Sphingopyxis. Next base: position 321,554 of record NZ_JALPRD010000003.1, on the reverse strand, counting down.
CCCGTGCGCGCGATGGACACCTTGATAGAGCACTGCGTCGCCGGGCAGCATCGGCACCGAACCATAGGCTTCGTCTCCGAAATCCGGATCGGCGCGCTGGCGAGGGGTTTCGATATGCTGCGATCCGACTTCGAGCGGCCAAGGCTTACCGTCGCTCGCCGCCAGCAATAGCGACAGGCTATGTTCACAGGCAAAGCGGTCCGAATGAATACGGCAGATGTCGCCGGCGCGGTACATGCGGAAATAGCAATAGGTCGGGCGAAGGTCGTGGCCGACCAACGCACTGATCGCTGGGGTCATCCCCCACAAAAAGGTGGCCATCGGCATATAATGCATGCCGTAAACCTCGATTGCTTCGGTCTGAAGGAGCGGCGATCCGCGCTTCAACGTGTCGAACGACACGCCGCCATGAATCAAATCGGTCTTGAGCGTCGACAGAAAGGCGTGCGTCACATCTGTCGGCACGAAACCGGGCAACGCGAGATAGCCCTCTTCCCGATATTGTTGCGCCTGGTCGGTCATAATGTCTCCAGCAATCTTTCCGCCTGCGCGCGCGCCTCGGCGGTCACTTCGGCCCCCGACAGCATGCGCGCGATTTCCTCGCGGCGGCCGGCTTCGTCGAGCGCGTGAACGCTGGTGCGGGTGACCGTGCCGTGGCTCGACTTGGCGATGATGAAATGCGCCGCGCCTTTCGCCGCAACCTGCGGGCTGTGCGTCACCGCGAGCAATTGCTTGCCCGCGCCGGCAAGACGCGCGAGCCGTTCGCCGATCGCGCTGGCGACGGCGCCGCCGACGCCGCGGTCGATTTCGTCGAAAATGATCGTGTCGGCGCCGCCCTCTTCGGCGAGCGCAACCTTCAATGCGAGGATGAAGCGCGAGAGTTCGCCGCCCGAGGCGATCTTGGCGAGCGGGGCAAAGGGCGCGCCGGGGTTGGTCGAGATGAGATATTCGACGCGGTCCATGCCCTCGGGCCCCCAGCGTTCGGCGGGCAGGCGTTCGACAAGCGTCTGGAAGCGGGCGGCGTCGAGTTTGAGCGGCACAAGTTCGCCCGCGACCGCGGCGTCGAGGCGGGCCGCGGCCTTGCTGCGCTGGTCCGAGAGCGTAGTTGCGGCATGGGTATAAGCGGCGGCGGTTTCGGCGACCGCGGTTTCGAGCTTCGCGAGCCCCGCGCTGCCGCCCTCGATCGCGTCGAGCCGCGCGGCGAGCGTGCCGGTGAGTTCGGCGAGTTCGTCGGGCTGGACATTGTGCTTGCGCGCCATCGCGCGCAGTTCGAACAAGCGCGTCTCGGTCGCCTCGAGCCGGTCGGGGTCATATTCCATCGCGCGCGCGGCTTCGTGGAGCTTGCTCTCGGCCTCGTCGGCCTCGATGATCGCGCGGTCGAGCCCCGCGAGCGCCTCGGCGAGCAAGGGATGATCGCCTGCGAGCCGGTCGAGCCGCCGCGCCGCGCCGCGCAGCTGCGCGGGACCGCTGTCGCTGCCCTCGAACGCTTCCATGATCGCGCCGAGGTCGCCCGCGACCTTCTCGCCCTTTTGCATCGTGGCGCGCGCTTCGGAGAGTTCGGCGTCCTCGCCCGGTTGGGGATTGAGCGTCTGCAATTCGGCGACGCAATGCTCGAGCCATTCGCGATCGCGTTCGGCTTCCGAGATGGCGGCCTTCGCCGCAGCGAGCTTGTCTTCGGCGGCGCGCCATGCGGCATGCGCCGCCGCAACGCCGCGGGTATCGGTGCGCGCATAAGCGTCGAGCAGCGCGCGGTGCCCCGCGGGGGCGAGCAAGCCGCGATCGTCGTGTTGGCCGTGGATCTCGACGAGATAGGTCCCGACTTCGCGTAGCAGCGCCGCCGAACAAGGTTGGTCATTCAGAAAAGCGCGGCTGCCGCCGTCGGCCTTGAGCGTGCGGCGGATCAGCAGCGGTTCGCCACTTTCCAGCGCGATCTCATTTTCGGCGAGCAGCGCGGCGAGCTTCGTTCCCGATGCCGGCGCGACAAAGCTGGCGGTCACCTGCGCCTTGTCGGTCCCTTGGCGCACGAGCGCATTGTCGGCGCGCGCGCCAAGCGCGAGGCCCAATGCGTCGAGCAGGATCGACTTGCCTGCCCCCGTCTCGCCCGTCAGCACGCCCAGCCCGGCCTCGAAATCGAGGTCGAGCCGTTCGATCAGCACGATATTGGCGATGGATAGAGCGGTCAGCACGGGCCGTCCTTACCGCAGAACAAAGGCAGAATCTATTCCCGGCGCGATCAGGCGCTCGGCGCGTGCTTCTGCATCAGCTTGTAGGCGCGCTGATACCATTCGTTGCCGGGATAGTTTGCGCCGAGCACCGCGGCCGACTTTTTCGCCTCGGCCGGGATGCCAAGCGCGAGATAGGATTCGGTCAGGCGATAGAGCGCCTCGGGCGCGTGGCTCGTCGTCTGATATTTGTCGACGACTTCGCGGAAGCGGATCGAAGCCGCGAGCCAGTTCGAACTGCGCTGGTAGAAACGGCCGATTTCCATTTCCTTGCCTGCCAGATGGTCCTGCACCAGATCGACCTTGAGCCGCGCATCCGACGCATAGCGGCTGTCGGGATAGCGGCGGATCACTTCGCCGAGCGCGGCCGATGCCTGCTGCGTAATCTTCTGGTCGCGGGTGACGTCGCTGATCTGCTCATAATAGCTGAGCGCGATCAGATAATAGGCGTAGGGGGCGTCCTTGTTCCCCGGGTGGATCGCGAGGAAGCGCTGCGCAGCCTCGATCGCCGGGGTATATTCGCGGTCCATATAATAGCTGAACGAGCTCATCAGCTGCGCGCGGCGCGCCCACGGCGAATAGGGGTGCTGGCGCTCGACCTCGTCGAACAGCGCCGCTGCCAAGCCGTACTGGCGGCGATCGAGCCGGTCCTGTGCCGCGCGGTACAGCGTGTTGACGTCGCGCGCGACGTAGCGCGTGTCCTTCTTCACATTGCCGCCCCCGGCACAGGCCGCCAGCATGGGGGTGATCACAAGGGCTGCGGCGAGCAGGCGCACGGTCGCGCGCGAGGGGGCAAATCGAGTCATGCGCGCGGTATAGCCACAGCGCGGATGAACGCAAAATAAATGATAGGGGTCTGACGCAGCTTTACGGCGCTTTGACGACGCACCCTTGCGGAGCCCCGACGGGCGCAGCGACGCGGCGCGCGGTCTTGATCGTGACTTGCGGGTCGAGCATCTGGCCAACCATCACGCCCTCGCCCGCGGTCGGCGAGATCGGGGCGTTGAAGATCGCCTCGGCGATGTCGGCGCCGCCGACGATCTCGCCGAACACCGCGAAGCCCGCGCCGTCGCCGCCGGGTGCATCGGCGTTGAAACCCTTGATGTCGGACAGAAGCAGGAAGAAGTCGCTCGTCGCGTCGCCGGGGTTGAGCCGCGCCATCGACAGCGCGCCCTTGCAGTTGGTGAGGCCCGTCGCGGTCGTCGGCTCGTGCGCGATCGGCGGAAAATTCTTGCGCGCATCGCCGCGGTTGCCCGCCTGCACCAGCTGGTTCGCCGGACCCCAGCTTTTGGTCGAGCGATAAAATTTGAACCCGTCCATTCGCTTCGCGTCGACATAGCGAAGGAAATTCCCCGCGGTGATCGGCGCGCGCTTGTTCTCGATCCGCACGGTGATCGTGCCGAGATCGGTGGCGAGCGCGACATAGGGCCGTGTATCCGCCTCGACGACGGGCGTGACGGGGGCGGGAATCGGCGGCAGCGTAGCGGGCGGCAATTGCGTCGCCTGCGGCGGGACGGGGGTCGATTGGGCGGCGAGCGCGAGCGCGGAAAGAAGCATAGTCAGCATGGCCCGATCATAAACGCATTGCGCCGATCGATGCGAGCGGTTTCAGGCCGTTCGCGCAACAGCGCGATTGGAAAACCCCGGCAGCCGGTCTAGGCATGCCACCGAAAGCGAAAGAGGATAGCGATGAGCGAAACGCCGAACCGCGACGCCAGGCCCGAACCCGCCGTGTCCGCATCCGACGCTGCGACGATCGGATCGCGCTTCCTGCGTTACCTGCCGCTGATCACGATCGCGCATTTCCTCATCGGCCTGCCCGCGCTGATCGCCTCGCTCGCGCTCGCCTATTTCGCCTTCGTTCAGGCCGACGCGACGCAAAAGATGCAGAGTGGCGGGGTGATGCCGTTCGTCACTTTCGGGACAAGCAATGGGGACAAGGATGGCAATCGGGATATCGCGCTGACGCTGACGAACAATGGCGTTGGCCCCGCGATCCTCGGCCCGATCGAAATCCGCTATGAAGGCAAGCCGATCACCACGCCGATCGACTTGCTCACGGCATGCTGTACCGAGGAAACACAGGCGCGCGCCATGCGCCTTTCCACCTCGCCTTCGACCGGGATCGCCGTGCCGCCCGGCGAGACGATCGAGTTCGTCAGCCTGCCGCGCACCCCCGAGTCCGAGAAGGTCTGGCAGATACTCAACAAGGAGCGGTGGAAGCTCCAGGTCCGCTCCTGCTATTGCTCGATCTTCAACGATTGCTGGGTCACCGAAGGCATGCAGGGAATGCCGAAGGCGGTCAACAAATGCCCCGCCAACTGGTCGCTCTATCGCGAGGATGCACGGAACCGGATCACCGGGGCCGACGCACAATAATTCAACCAACCGGTTGACAATCAAATCGAGACGATCAATATTCAACCTCATGGTTGAATATGATTCGCACACACTCGATATAGTCTTCCACGCGCTGGGCGATGCGACGCGCCGGGCGATGCTGGGCGAGCTGGCCGCCGGCGAACGGACGGTCGGCGAGCTGGCCGAGCCCTTCGCGATGTCGCTCGCCGCGGCCTCGAAGCATATCAAGGTGCTGGAAAGTGCCGGAATGGTCCGCCGCGACGTGCGCGGGCGCACCCATGTCTGCAGCCTCGATCCGGTGCCGCTGATGGGCGCCGACCAGTGGATCGGCATGTACCGCCGCTTCTGGAGCGACCGGCTCGATACGCTCGAACGGCTGCTGCGCGCCGAGGATGCCGTTCCCCCTCCCCCCAAGAAACCCCTCCCCGGGAAAGAAGGAGAAAAGTGATGACGACGATGCTGACCGAAGAATATGGCGTGCTCGCCGAGCCCGCGACGCTGACGATCACCCGCCTGCTCCCCGGCCCGGTCGAGCGGGTCTGGTCGTACCTGACCGATGGCGAGCTGCGCCGCCGCTGGCTCGCCGCGGGCGCGATGGAGGCGATGGTCGGCGCACCGGTCGAACTCGTCTGGCGCAACGACGAACTCACCGACCCGCCGGGCGCGCGTCCCGAGGGCTTTGGCGACGAGCACCGCATGACGTGCGAAGTCTTGGCCATCGACGCCCCGCATATGCTCGCGATCAGCTGGGGCAGCACCGGCGGCGTGACCTTCACCCTCGCGGAAAAGGGCGACGAAGTGCTGCTCACGATCGTCCACAGCCGTGTCGAGGATCCATCGGTGCTGCTCAACGTCAGCGCGGGCTGGCACAGCCATGTCGATGTGCTCGAAGCGAAGCTGCGCGGTACGACGCCGGTGCCGCACTGGGACAATTTTTCGCAGCTGCGCGGCGTTTACACCGAACGCCTGTTCGGCTGATCTGTTCGGGGTCGCAAGCGCGGCCCCTTCTTTGATGCCCGGAAGCGACCCTATCAAATCTTGTCACCCTGACTTGTTTCAGGGTCCATGGTCTGCTGCTTCCTTCAACGCAGCGCCTGATTGGAGCTCGGGCCATGGATGCTGAAACAAGTTCAGCATGACGAATGTTGGAGGGCAGCTCCCCACCCCAAAACAGCCCCAAGCAAAAAAGGGGCCGCTTTCGCGGCCCCTTTCCTTTTTCCGATGAGCGGAAGGCTTAGTCCTTCAGGAAGTCGGGCACATGGCCCTGGTCTTCCGGACCTTCGCTGCGCTCGCGGCGCGGGCCGCGGTCGCCACGGCCTTCGCCGCCGCCATCACGGCGCGGACCACGGTCGCGGTCACGGCCACCGCCGCCACGCGGGCCGCGGTCACCGCGGTCGCCGCCATCACGGCGCGGGCCGCGATCGCTGCGCGGTTCGCGCGGCGGGCGCGTGTCTTCGAGTTCTTCGCCGGTTTCCTGGTTCACAACGCGCATCGACAGGCGAACCTTGCCGCGCGGATCGATCTCGAGGACCTTGACCTTGACTTCCTGGCCTTCGCTCAGGACGTCGGCGACCTTCTCGACGCGTTCGTTGGCGATTTCGCTGACGTGGACGAGACCGTCCTTGCCGCCCATGAAATTCACGAACGCACCGAAATCGACGAGGTTGACGACCTTGCCGTCATAGATTTTGCCGACTTCGGCTTCCTCGACGATGCCCGAAATCCACTTGCGAGCGGCTTCGATCTGCTCGGGATCGCTCGACGAGATTTTGATCAGGCCTTCGTCGTCGATGTCGACCTTGGCGCCGGTGGTCGCGACGATCTCGCGGATCACCTTGCCGCCGGTGCCGATGATGTCGCGGATCTTCGACTTGTCGATCTGCATCGTTTCGATGCGCGGCGCATGCGCCGACAGCTCGGTGCGAGCTTCGCCCAGCGCCTTCGCCATTTCGCCGAGGATGTGCGCGCGGCCTTCCTTCGCTTGGTTCAAAGCGGCTTCGAAGATCTCGCGCGTGATGCCCGCGATCTTGATGTCCATCTGCATCGTGGTGATGCCGTTGGCGGTACCCGCAACCTTGAAGTCCATGTCGCCGAGGTGATCTTCGTCACCGAGGATGTCCGACAGGATCGCGAAATCCTTGCCTTCGAGGATCAGGCCCATCGCGATGCCCGAAACCGGACGCTTCAGCGGAACGCCGGCGTCCATCATGGCAAGCGAACCGCCGCAAACCGACGCCATCGACGACGAGCCGTTCGACTCGGTGATGTCGCTGGTGATGCGGATCGTGTACGGGAACTCGTCCTTCGTCGGCAGCACCGCGTGCAGCGCACGCCATGCCAGCTTGCCATGGCCGATGTCGCGGCGGCTGGGCGCCCCGAAACGACCGACTTCGCCGACCGAATAGGGCGGGAAGTTATAGTGCAGCATGAAGTTCGAGTAGCTGAGGCCGTTGAGGCCGTCGATCATCTGCTCGCTGTCCTTGGTGCCAAGGGTACAGGTCGCGATGGTTTGCGTCTCGCCGCGCGTGAACAGCGCCGAGCCGTGCGCGCGGGGCAGGAAGTGCGTTTCGGCGACGATCGGACGAATCTGCGTCGTCGTGCGTCCGTCGATGCGCTTGCCGTCCTTGAGGATGGCGCCGCGAACGATTTCGGCTTCGAGCTTCTTCATCAGCTTGCCGGCGGCCATCTGGTCCTGCGGCGCGGCGTCGGCGAAAGCGGCCTTGGCGGCGGCGCGGGCTTCGTTCAGCGCGTTCGAGCGGGCCGATTTGTCGGTCAGCTTGTACGCGGCGGCGATGTCCTTGCCGATCAGCTTCTTGAGCTTGTCCTTGGCAGCCGACAGGTCGGCCTGTTCGGCCATGTCCCAGGGATCCTTGGCAGCCTGTTCGGCCAGCTTCACGATCGCCTTGACGACGTCCTTACATGCGTCGTGCGCGAACAGCACGGCGCCGAGCATGATCTCTTCCGAAAGCTCATTGGCTTCGGATTCGACCATCATCACGGCATCGTAAGTGGCGGCAACGACGAGGTCGAGGTCGCCTTCGGCAACCTGCGCGTCGGTCGGGTTCAGGATATATTCGCCATCGACATAACCGACGCGTGCGGCGCCGATCGGGCCCATGAAGGGCACGCCCGAGATCGTAAGAGCCGCAGACGCGGCGACCATCGCGAGGATGTCGGGTTCGTTGTGGCCATCATAGCTCAGAACCTGGGCAATGACGTTGATTTCGTTGTAGAAACCTTCGGGGAACAGCGGACGGATCGGACGATCGGTCAAACGCGAAACCAGGGTTTCCTTTTCGGTCGCGCCGCGCTCGCGCTTGAAGAAGCCGCCGGGGATGCGGCCTGCGCCCGAATATTTTTCCTGATAGTGGACGGTGAGCGGGAAGAAATCCTGCCCTTCCTTGACCGTCTTTGCAGCGGTCACGGCGGCCAGCACCATCGTTTCGCCGAGCGTCGCGACAACCGCGCCGTCGGCCTGGCGGGCAACCTTGCCCGTTTCGAGCGTCAGCGTTTCACCGCCCCACTCGATCGATACTTTTTTCACGTCAAACATGGAGTTTCCTTCGCCCGCCGGGCCCGATGCCGGGCGGGGCCTCTGATTCCGGGCAATCCGGCCCGGGGCGGTTTAGGGCGTCTGTCTGCCCTTATGGCGGTCCCGCCGGATGCGGGAGCGGCCCTGTGGCCCGGCACTTTGCGCGGAGCCAATATGACAGCGGCCCCGGAAATCCGGGGCCGCCAGAAATTCTTACTTACGAAGACCCAGCTTCGCGATGAGAGCCGAATAGCGACCCTCGTCCTTCTTCTTCAGATAGTCGAGCAAGCTGCGACGCTTGTTGACCATCATGAGGAGGCCGCGGCGGCTGTGGTTGTCCTTGTGGTGCGCCTTGAAGTGGGCGGTCAGCGTGTTGATGCGGTCGGTCAGGATTGCGACCTGCACTTCCGGCGAACCGGTATCGCCCTTTGCGCGGGCATTGTCGGTGATGACTTCGGTTTTGCGCTCGGCAGTAATCGACATAATCTTTTTTCCTCGAACATCCTTGTTTACAGATTGAAGCCCCGGACGACTTTCAGCGTTCCCGCCAAAGCCTCGATCAGGGCAACGGGACGCATTTCGCTGTCCCTTCCCCAATAGAGCCCGTCATCCGTGCACCCCCCGGTCCAGACGCGACCCTGACGGATCGCCCCTGCCGCTTCCGGGGAAAGGTTCAGAGCCGGGATGTCGACCAGCCCTGCCTCGAGCGGCAGAATGAATTCTGATTGCGCGGCGCCTTGGCCGAATGCATTCAATTTGTCCAGCGAAATCGCCTGTTCCAGATCGAACGGCCCGGCCTTGGTGCGGCGGAGCATCGTGACGTGGCCGACGGTGCCGACGGCGTGCGCGATGTCGCGCGCGAGGGAGCGAATATAGGTACCCTTTGAGACGTGGGCGGTAAGGGTAATTTCATCGAGCCCCTCCCCTCCATCGTCACCCCGGACTTGATCCGGGGTCCACTCTTCGCCGGTCGCCATGGATGCCGGATCAAGTCCGGCATGACGAAGCGAGTAAATCGTGACGCTACGCGCCTTCATCTCGACCGCTTCACCCTTTCGCGCGAGGTCATAGGCGCGCTGGCCGTCGATCTTGATCGCCGAAAAAGCCGGCGGCACCTGTTCGATCGGGCCGGTGAAGCGCGGCAGCACCGCCTCGACCTCGGCGAGCGTCGGCCGGACGTCGCTCGTCGCCACCACCTCGCCTTCGGCATCGAGCCCGTCGGTCTGGGTTCCGAACCGCACGGTAAAGTCGTAGATCTTGGTCGCATCGAGCATCCGGCCGCAGAGTTTGGTCGCCTCGCCGAGCGCGATCGGCAGCACCCCCGTCGCGAGCGGATCGAGCGTCCCGCCATGGCCGACCTTGACCTTGCCCAGCCCCGCCTCGCGGCACACGCGCTTCACCGCGCCGACGGCTTGCGTCGAGCCGAGCCCCAAGGGTTTGTCGAGGATGATCCAGCCGTTCATCCCGCGCCGCTAGGGCGCGGGGTCGGGGCTGTCAATTTTGCGCGGCCTTTTCGGCCTCGCGCGCCGCCTTGCGCTCGGCCTTCGACGGCGGCGGCGCCGAGGTCACGAAGGACGAGAGCATACAGCGTTCGCCGCGGACGATGATCGACGCGAATTTGTCGAGCCGCCCGGCGCCGCGCGTCTCAACGCCGATCGCGTGCGCGAAATCGACATCGCGGCAGATGCCGGCGAAGCTGCCGTAATACCATTCGCCGCGACGGCCTTCGATCCAGATGCCGCGATCATGGTCGGCCTGCCAATTGCGGATCGTGCTGTCGCTGGGGAAGACGATGCTTGATTCGACGCCGAGCGCGCGGGTTTCGGTTGCGGGCTCGTTGGCCGCCGCGGCCGCAGAAAGGGGAAGCAGCACGGCGGCCAGGGAGAGTGCGAGATTCTTCATGGTGAGTCGTTTAGCGCCGCGTGCCTGAATGGGTGCTGACCCTACCCCAGATATCATCGTCATCCCGGCGGAGGCCGGGATCTCGCCTTCTCGTCATGACGCGCCGTGGAGATCCCGGCCTTCGCCGGGATGACGGGATTATGAGCGTTCCGCCCATTCATCGGCGAGCAGCGACCACAGCCCCGTATCGCGCACATAGCCGGTCCAAGTGACGCGCTCCGACCGCAGAACGCCATCCTTGTGACAGCCGAGTTTCGCGACCGCCGCCTGGCTTCGCTTGTTGCGCTCGTCGATGCGGAATTCGATGCGGCGGATGCCGACCGCGAAGGCGTGATCAAGCATCAGGCGCTTGACCCGTCCGTTGAAGCCGGTGCCGCGCGCATCGGGGTGAATGAAGCTGTTGCCGACCTCGACCGTCTGCGCCGACATATCGGGGCGCAGCCAGGCGGTCATGCCGACGAGTGTGTCGCCGTCGATGATCGCATAGGGCATGCGCCCGGCGCCGCCGATCAGCGTGTCGAAGCTCTTGTCGAAATGCTCGGGATCAAAGCTCGACGAATAAATCGGCCAGATATCGGTGTCCGCCGCGCAAACGGCGCGCAGCTCTTTGCGATGCGCCTCGGTCAGCTTGACGAGCCGGAGGTCGCCGTCGGCGAGATCGACATAAAGGCGGTCAAGCATTGGCGCCCACCTCCCTTGGCGCCTCGGCGGCCTCGCGGCGCTTCGCCATGAAGTGGCGGCGGCACATCGCGACATAGCGGTCGTTGCCGCCGATCTCGGTCTGCGCGCCCTCCACGACCGCGCGGCCGTTTTCGTCGACGCGCATGTTCATCGTCGCCTTGCGCCCGCATTCGCACACAGCCTTCAATTCGACCAGCGCGTCGGCGATGCCGAGCAGTGCCGCCGATCCGGGGAACAGCTCGGCCGAAAAATCGGTGCGCAGGCCATAGCAGAGCACCGGGATGCCCGCCTCGTCGGCGAGCCGCGCGAGACCCAGCACCTGCGCGCGCGTCAGGAACTGCGCCTCGTCGACGAGCACGCACGCCAGCGGGCGCTCGGCGTTCTCGGTATTGACCGCTGCCCAGAGATCGCTGTCGGGATCGAACTTATGCGCCTCGGCCATCAACCCGATACGGCTCGTCACCTGCCCGACCCCATAACGATCGTCGAGCGCCGCGGTCCACAGCATCGTTTCCATGCCGCGCTCGCGATAGTTGAAATCCGCCTGCAACAGCGTCGTCGATTTGCCGGCATTCATGCTGGCATAGTAGAAATAGAGTTTGGCCATGAATGGGTGCGATAACGCGTCCCTACATCCTCGTCACCCCGGACTTGATCCGGGGCCCGCCTAATCTTGAAGAAAAAGGCGGGTGCCGGGTCAAGCCCGGCATGACGGTGAGTGTTGACTCGCCCGCACCCCCTGCCATGCTGCGCACCAAAGATTGCAGCATAAACAGTGGGGAGAGCTGCCATGCGGCTGATGCCGGTGACCGACGCGATGTTTTTGGTCGCGGAGACGCGCGAGACGCCGATGCATGTCGGCGGGGTCAATCTCTACACGCTTCCCGACAAGGTCGACGAGACCGAATGGCTGAACGAGATGCTCGCGCTGCTTCGCCAGCAGGAAGGGCTGCGGCGGCCGTTCAGCGAGGTGTTGAAGCTGACGCCGCTCGGCCAGTACGGCCCGATCCGCCTTGTCCCCGACAAGGACATCGACATGCATTACCATGTCCGCGCGGCGGCGCTGCCCAAACCGGGCCGCTATCGCGAGATGTTCGAACTCGCGTCGCGGCTCCACGGCACCTTGCTCGATCGCACCCGCCCGATGTGGGAAATCACATTGATCTCGGGCCTCCCCAATCGCCAGATCGCGACCTATTTCAAGATCCACCATGCCTTCATGGACGGCGCCAGTTCGATGCATTTCACCAACGCGATGCTGTCGGCCGATCCCAACGAAAAGCGCAGCTACTCGCCGATGTCGGTCGAGGCCTATGAGGCCTATAAGCGCAAATTCCCCGCAGCGAAGAAGGCGCCGACGCCGAGCATCACCGACATCAAAGCCATCGGCGCCTTCCTGAAGGAGCAATGGGGCAACAGCGTCGGGGTCACCAAGGCGCTCAACCAATATGCCGCGGCGATGTTCGGGCTCGGCGGCGGCGACCTCACGACGCCGTGGGGCGGCTTGCCGCGCACCAGCTTCAACCGCAACATCACCGGTGCACGGCGCTTTGTGGCGCAGAGCTGGTCGCTCGAACGCGTGCGCGCGATGGGCAAGGCGTATGACGGGACGATCAACGACGCGGTGCTCGCGATGTGTTCGGGCGCGATGCGCAAATATCTGCAGTCACTCAATGAACTTCCCGATAAGCCGCTCAAAGCCATGGCGCCGGTGTCGATCCGCGCCAAGGACGATATCGATTCGGGCAACTCGGTCGCGGCGGTGACCGCGAACCTCGCGACGCATATCAACGATCCGGCGGAGCGTATGCGGACGATCCAGGCGTCGATGAACGCCGCGAAAGCGCAGCTGCGCGAAATGACCGCGCAGCAGATCCAGATCTATACCGCGATCACGCAGATGCCGCAGATGCTGACCGCGCTGACGCGCACCGCCGACAAATTCCCGGCGTATAGCGTGACGATCTCGAACGTCCCCGGCCCGCGCGAGCAACTTTACTGGAACGGCGCGCGGCTCGATGGCATGTATCCCGCGAGCATCCCGGTCGACGGCATGGCGATGAACATCACGCAGGTGTCGAACAACAAGAATATCGATTTCGGGATTACGGCGTGCCGCCGCAGCGTGCCGCATGTCCAGCGACTGATCGACTATCTGGAGGATGCGCTGGTCGAGCTGGAGGAAGCGGCGGGGATCAAGGGGAAGTAGGCAAGGAGCCAAAGGCTAAGCGACCATTCCTCCACCTCGTCACCCCGGATTTGATCCGGGGCGACGATGAGTGGGATTAGGCCTCGTCGCCCTCACGGCTCTCCAAATCGCGCGCCACCTTCGGATCGCGCAGCAGCTTGTCGATATGGCTCGCTTCGTCGAAGCTTTCGTCGCTCAGGAATTTCAGCTTAGCGGCGTATTTCATCGTCATTTTCTCGGCGACACTCTTTTGCAGCCAGGCGGTGTTGGTGCGCAGCGCCTTCAGCACCGCTTCCTCCTCCTTGCCGAGCAGCGATTTCACGAACACGGTCGCGTGACGGAGGTCAGACGACATACGGACTTCAGTGACGCTCACCGGATGCTTGGTCAGCAAATCGTCGTGCACGTCGCCGCGCGCCAAGATTTGCGACAGGATATGGCGCACCTGTTCGCCGACGCGCAGCGCGCGGACGGTGGGGCCCTTGGTTTCTGCCGTTTTCATGGCTCCGCTTTCTCCAACTCGTCGAGCTTGTCGATAATCCGGGCGATCGAGCGCATGTTGCGCGCCGTGCCCTTATGTTCCAACCGGCGCTCGATCATCCGCGCGGTCAATTTGCTGTCGGCAACGCCGTCACCATAATCGATATAAAGCGCCCGATCGCCAAGCGCGACGCGCTCGTTTTCCTTGATCCATTTGTCGGCGGCCAGCGCGTCGAACTGCGCCTTGGTCGGCTGCCCGTCGAGGAACATCGTGTGGACGAACTTGTCCTCGTTGGTGCCCGCGAACGGATTGTCGGCAATCGCCGCGGCGAGTTCGTCGCGGCTGCGGACCAAGGCGGCGCAACTCATATCGAAGCGATCGTCGACCATCAGCGTCAGCTTCTCTTCCAGCCCGCGCGTCGGCCGCGCTGGATGCGAGAAGATGACATTGCCGCTGGCGACAACCGTCTCGACGTTTTCAAACCCCTCGGCTTCGAACGCCGCGCGCAGGTCGACCATCTTCAGCCGGTTGCCGCCGACATTGATGCTGCCGAATAGGGCGACGTAGCGAGCCATGCCGGCGCCTCCTGATCCGCGCGGAGCGGACGCCCGTTAGAGCGTCCGTTCGCGCAGCTCGACTTCGAAGACTTCGAGGTGGTCGCCCGCCTTGATGTCGTTGGTGTCCGCCAGCACGACACCGCACTCGAGACCGGCGCGCACTTCGGCGACATCGTCCTTGAAGCGACGGAGCGACGAGATGGTCGTGGCCGAGACGATGACATCGTCGCGCGTAAGGCGTGCGTGCAGCCCCTTGCGGATCGAGCCTTCGAGCACGAGCAGACCCGCGGCCTTGTCGCGCTTGCCGGCCGGGAAGACGTCCTTGACCTCGGCGCGGCCGACGACGGTTTCGACGCGTTCGGGACCCAGCTCGCCCGCCATTTCCTTCCTGATTTCATCGGTCAGGTGATAGATGACGTCATAGTACATGAAACGGACGTTCTCGCGCTTCGCGATGTCGCGCGCCTTGGCGTTCGGACGGACGTTGAAGCCGATGATCGGTGCCTTGGTCGCCGCCGCGAGCGTCACGTCGCTCTCGGTGATCGCGCCGGCGCCCGACTGGAGAACGCGGACGCGGATCTCGTCGGTCGACAGCTTGTTCAGGGCATTGACGATCGCCTCGACCGAGCCCTGGACATCGCCCTTGATGATCACCGGGAACTGGATGACGTTCGTCTTGTCGGCGAGCGCTTCGAACATGCCTTCCAGACTGACTGGCGCTTGGACGGTGCGCTTGCGCGTCGCCTGTTCCTGACGATAGGTTGCGACTTCGCGCGCGCGCGCTTCATTCTCGACGACGGTGAGCGTGTCGCCCGCCATCGGGACGCCGCCCAGACCGAGCACTTCGACCGGCATCGACGGGGTCGCCGATTTGATCTGCTTGCCCTGATCGTCGATCAGCGCGCGGACACGGCCGCTTTCGGCGCCGCAGACGAAGATGTCGCCGACCTTGAGCGTGCCGCGGCGGACGAGGATCGTCGCGACGGGGCCGCGGCCCTTGTCGAGCTTCGCCTCGACCACCGTGCCTTCGGCGGCGCGGTCGGGGTTGGCTTTGAGTTCCATGATCTCGGCCTGCACCGCGATCGCGTCGAGCAGCTTGTCGAGGCCGGTCTTCTTGAGCGCCGACACTTCGACATTCTGCACGTCGCCGCCCATTTCCTCGACCACCAGCTCGTGTTCGAGCAGGCGTTCGCGGACGCGCTGCGGATTGGCGCCTTCCTTGTCGACCTTGTTGATCGCGACGATGATCGGCACGTTCGCCGCCTTCGCATGGTTGATCGCCTCGATCGACTGCGGCTTCAGCCCGTCGTCGGCCGCCACCACCAGGATGACGATGTCGGTGACATTGGCACCGCGCTGACGCATCTCGGTAAAGGCCTCGTGACCCGGCGTATCGAGGAAGGTGACAAGCGACCCGTCGGGGGTCTTCACCTGATAGGCGCCGATATGCTGCGTAATGCCGCCGGCTTCGCCCGCCTGCACATTCGCACCGCGCAGCGCGTCGAGCAGGCTGGTCTTGCCGTGATCGACGTGACCCATGATCGTAACGACCGGAGCGCGCGGCTTCAGATGTTCGGCATCGTCGACATCTTCGTCGTGACGGATGTCGATGTCGCCTTCGCTGACGCGGATGATCTCGTGCCCGAACTCGGTGACGAGCAATTCGGCCGTGTCCTGATCGATCGTGTCGGTGCTGGCCGACGGGACGCCCATCTTGAACAGCGCCTTGACCAGATCGCTGGTCTTTTCGGCCATGCGGTTGGCGAGATCCTGGACCGTGATGCTTTCGGGCACGACGACTTCGCGGATCTGCTTCTCACGCGGACCCGACGAGGCGGTGTGCGAACGCTTTTCCTTTTCGCGGGCGCGCTTCAGCGCGGCGAGGCTGCGCGCGCGCGCGCCTTCGTCTTCGTTCAGCGCACGCGTGACGGTCAGCTTGCCCGACTGACGGCGGCTGTCACCGCCGCGGGTTGCCTTCGGCTCGGGACGCTTGGGTTCGGGGCGCGGCGGAGCCGCGACCGGGGTAAAGCGACGCGGTGCGGGAGCAGCGCTGGTCGTCGCGCGCGGCGCCGGCGTGGGCGCAGCGTCGCCCTGCGATGCAGCGGCGGCAGGTGCTTCGGCGGCGGGAGCAGCAGCGGGCGCTTCGGCAGCGGGGGCGGCAGGAGCGGGCTCGGCGGCCTTCGCCGTCGCCTGTTCGACGCGCGCTTCGGCCCGTGCCTTTTCTTCCTCGGCGGCGCGGACGCGCGCGGCTTCGTCGCGGCGGCGATTGTCCTCGAGCGCGTTCATGCGCGATTCTTCGGCCTCACGCAGGAGCTGCGCTTGACGTTCCTGACGCGACATCAGGCTGTCATTCTCGCTGACGCGGGGCGCGGCCGGCTTCGGAGCGGGCGCGGGTGCCGGAGCAGGCGTGGGTGCGGGCGCCGGAGCGGCCTCGACCTCTTCGGCTTCGACCGGCGCGGCTTCGCCCGGACGACCGAGCACGCGGCGACGCTTCACTTCAACCACCACCGTGTTCCGGCGCCCGTGGCTGAATTGTTGCTGCACCTGTCCGGCCTCGACCGTCCGCTTCAGCCCCAGGGGCTTGCGGGTAAGGGTCGGTTTGTCCTGTTCGTCACTCATCGAAAACCATCATTCCTTCAAAACGCGTCCGAAGCGGCGTCGCTGGTCGGCAACGCCCCAATATTTTCCTCGCCAGAAACGGGCGCGGCATGCGGATCGGAATCGCGGTTGGCCGCGTCCCTACTCCATCCTGTGAAAAACTGCCAGCGGCTCAAATGCGCCAGCACCCGGTCCGCGGCGCGGGCGTCGGTCAACGCCAGATGCACCGCATTCTCGCGGCCTAATGCCATAGATAGGGTGCCGCGGTCCACCGGCAAGACCCGACCCTCGCGGCCCGACCCTTCATCGTCCTCGCCGACGCGCCATGCCTGCGCCAGTTTCTTGCGGCCATCCTCGCCCGCATCGCTGGCGTGGAGGAGCAGGCGGACCTGGCCCTTGCGTGCCGCAGTCTCGATCTTTTCATTGCCGCTGAGCAAGGTGCCCGACCGCGATTCCAGTCCCAACCGGTCGAGCGTCGCGCGCTGAAGCTGCGCCTCGATGCGCGCGCCGAGATCGTCGGGGATCGTGAAATTGCCGTCCTGCAGCGCGCGCGCGAGCCCGCCCTTCAGCTTGCCCTTGGCCTGCGCGGCTTCGAGCGTGGCGCGATCGACGCCGATCCACGCGCCGCGCCCCGGCGCCTTGCCGAGGACGTCGGGCGCAATACTGCCGTCGGGCCCGAGCGCAAGGCGCACGAGCCGTTCGGCCGGCGAAACCTCGCCGGTGATGACGCAGCGCCGTTCAGGCACATGCTGGCCGCGCCGACCAGCGCGGTCTGGTTCGCTCAGCTGATCATTGTGCGGGGTCCGCATCAGCGGCCTCCCCGGCTTGCGGCGCAGCTTCCGCCGGTTCGCTCGACTCTTCGTCGTCGAACCAGTGCGCGCGCGCCGCCATGATGATTTCGTTGCCCTGTTCTTCGCTCAGGCCATATTCGCCCAGCACGCCGCCCTTGTCCTCCGCGCGTTCGCTGCGCGGCGGGCCGCGGCGGTTGTCGGTGCGCTTCTTGGCGATCAGTTCGTCGGTCGCGAGATCGGCGAGATCGTCGAGCGTCTTGATCCCGGCCTTGCCGAGGATGACAAGCATCGCTTCGGTCAGGTGCGGGATGTCGGCGAGCGCATCCTCGACGCCGAGTTCGCGGCGCTGCGCGCGCGACGCTTCTTCGCGGCGCTCGAGCCCCTCGGTCGCGCGGCTCTGCAGTTCCTGCGCCAGTTCCTCGTCAAAACCTTCGATGCTCGCGAGTTCGTCGATGCCGACATAAGCGACTTCTTCGAGTTCGCCGAAGCCTTCGGCGACGAGCAGCTGTGCGAGCGTTTCGTCGACGTCGAGCTCTTCCTGGAACATCGTCGAGCGTTCGACGAATTCGCGCTGGCGCTTTTCGCTGGCGTCGGCCTCGGTCATGATGTCGATCTGGCTGCCGGTCAGCTGGCTGGCGAGACGGACGTTCTGGCCGCGGCGGCCGATGGCGAGGCTGAGCTGGTCGTCGGGAACGACGACTTCGATGCGGCTGTCATCCTCGTCGATGACGACGCGCTGGACCGTTGCGGGCTGGAGCGCGTTGACGACAAAGGTCGCAGTGTCTTCGGACCAGGGGATGATGTCGATCTTTTCGCCCTGCATTTCCTGGACGACCGCCTGAACGCGGCTGCCCTTCATGCCGACGCACGCGCCGACGGGGTCGATGCTGCCGTCATAGCTGATGACGCCGATCTTGGCGCGCGAGCCCGGATCGCGGGCGGCGGCCTTGATCTCGATAATGCCGTCATAGATTTCGGGCACTTCCTGCGCGAACAGTTTCTTCATGAAGTCGGGATGCGCGCGGCTGAGGAAAATCTGCGGGCCGCGGGTTTCGCTGCGCACCGACAGGATCAGCGCACGGACGCGATCACCGACGCGCATCAGTTCGCGCGGGATCTGCTGGTCGCGGCGGATCACGCCTTCGGCGCGGCCGAGGTTGACTACGATGTGGCCGAATTCGACCGACTTCACGACGCCGGTGATGATCTCACCGCCGCGATCCTTGAATTCCTGATACTGACGCTCGCGATCGGCTTCGCGGACCTTCTGGAAGATCACCTGCTTGGCCGACTGGGCGTCGATGCGGCCGAGGTCGACCGCGGGCAGCGGGTCGACGATGAAGTCGCCGATCTTGGCGTCCTTCTGCAGCTTCTGGCCGGCGGCCAGATCGACCTGCTTGAAATAATCTTCGACGGTCTCGACCACCTCGACGACGCGCCACAGGCGCAGGTCGCCGGTCTGGGCGTCGAGCTTGGCACGAATGTCGTTCTCGGCGCCGTAGCGGGCGCGCGCGGCGCGCTGGATCGCTTCTTCAATGGCTTCGATGACGATGCCCTTGTCGATCATCTTCTCGCTGGCGACGCTGTTGGCAATCGCGAGGAGTTCGGCCTTGTTGGCGGAAATGGCAGTGGCCATCAGTCCTGTCCTTCTTCTTCCATTTCGTCGGCGCCCTCGATCGAGAGCGGGACGGTTGCGGCAATCAATTTGTCGGTGAGAACGAGCTTGGCGGTATCGATCGCGTCGAACGGCAGCTTGTGCTCCACACCCTCTTTATCCGAAATCGTAACGACATCGCCGTCGATACCGATCAGCTCGCCGTTGAAGCGCTGGCGCCCGTCGCGCTTTTCCTTCAGCGCGATCTTCGCCTCGTGCCCCGCCCAGTCGGCGAAGTCGGCAGGGCGCGTCAGCGGCCGGTCGATGCCCGGCGACGACACTTCGAGCCGGTAAGCCTGCTCGATCGGGTCCTTGCCGGCCTCTTCGAGCGCGTCGAGCTGCGACGAAATGCGGCGCGACAGGTCGGCGCAATCCTCGATCGTCAACTGGCGCGTTTCGGGGCGCTCGGCCATGACCTGCAACGTCGGATCGCTCTCGCCGCCAAAGAAGGCGACGCGCACGAGCGCAAGGCCCATCGCCTCGGCTTCGGGCGCGATGATCGCATTGAGGACGTCGAGATCGGCCAATGAAATTTCCCGTTTCGGATGACCGGAAAGCATGTGGGTACAGCCGCCGCGGCCCGCGGCCCCGACGTCCCAACTGGCTAACCATGTCAAGAAGTACGGCGCATATAGGCTTTGGCGGGTGAGTCGGCAAGGGGGAATGCGGGGACGGCGGCCGAGGATCGGTTACGGAAGCTCATCCTCCCCTCGCGCATCCGGCGCCGCTTGCCATTCCAGTCTTTTGAGATAGGGAAACGCCATGTCGTTCGATAGCGAAATCGAGGCGCTGGCCCACGACCATGTCTTCCTCGGCAAGCGGCACGACGAAAATGCCCGGCGCACCTTATGGGTGGTCGCACTCACCGCGGTGATGATGGTTGGCGAGATCGCCGCGGGCCTTGCCTTCAACTCGATGGCGCTGCTCGCCGACGGATTTCATATGGCGACCCATGCGGGCGCGCTCGGCATCGCGGCGATCGCCTATGCCTATGCGAAGCGCCACGCGCATGGACGCCGCTACAGCTTCGGCACGGGCAAGGTCGGCGACCTCGCGGGCTTCGCCTCGGCGCTCGTGCTTGGAATCGTCGCGCTCGGCATCGCGTTCGAATCGGCGATGCGCCTGGTCGATCCGCGGCCCGTGGCCTTTACCGAGGCGACGATCATCGCGGTGATCGGGCTGGGGGTGAACATCGTCAGCGCGCTGCTGCTCGGCCACGGGCACGATCACGGCCATGGGCATGATCATCATCACGGCGGCGACGATCATCATGGCCATACGCACGAACGCGACAATAATCTCCGGTCGGCCTATCTGCATGTCGTCGCCGACGCGCTGACCTCGGTGCTCGCGATCGCCGCCTTGCTCGGCGGGCGCTATCTGGGCTGGGTGTGGCTCGACCCGTTGATGGGGATCGTCGGATCGGTCGTGATCGCGGTGTGGGCCGTGTCGCTGCTGCGCGACACCGGCGCGGTGCTGCTCGACGCGACCGACGCCGCGATCGAGGCCGAGATCCGCGAACTTGTCGAAGGCCCCGGCGACGCAAAGATCACCGACCTCCACGTCTGGCGCGTCGGCCCCGGCGCGCATTCGGCGATCATCAGCGTCGTCGGCGTCACGCGCGAGGTCATTTGCGCGCGGGTCAAACCCGTCCACGAGATCGAACATCTGACGGTCGAGATTCGCTGAAGCCGGCTGGGTGCGGCAGGATATTCGATATCGACTGCGCTGGGTAAAATTCCGCTCGAATATTTCCTCCGTAAACGGCGGAGAATTACGGAAATTGCCAGAAACCTTGACTTTTTGGCAAAATAGTTTCAATCTGGCGGAGCTAACGTCGCCTGCGACGGAAATTTGATGCCTAGCGGCGGATACTTCCCTTCACGCGCTACCAGCTCCTCCGGTGCTTTTGCCGGTTGATTCCCTGTTTTCGTGAAAGGAAACACCCCATGCCGATCGGCACCGTAAAATTCTTCAACAGCGACAAAGGCTATGGTTTCATTGCCAATGAAGATGGCTCGGGCGACAGCTTCGTCCACATCAGCGCCGTCGAGCGCGCCGGAATGGCGACGCTGAACAAGGAACAGCGCGTTTCTTACGAGCTGGAAACCGACCAGCGCGGCAAGACTTCGGCTGTCAATCTTCAGCCTGCTTAAATGATAACCGGCTGGCGCCTTTCGGGGCGCCGGCCGGACCATTCGCCGATCATTCGGCACCATGCTCGCGCAGTCACCCAAGGAACATCCTATGGATATGAACGAGCTTTTCTACCGGCACCAATTGGCCCTGATGGCCACCCGCCCGCTTCACGGCGCCAGCGCGCGCCATGCCGATTTCGATCTGCCCGGCCATTATGCCGACCGCATCGACGCCTATCGCGTCCGCCGCGGTATGAGCAAATATTTCGCTGAACCGGCGCGCCCCGCGCCGCCGGCCGCCCGGCCCACGCTCCCGCATTTGCCCAACTAGGCCGTTCCAGCGGCGGAGCTTCGGCGCTATGCTTGCCGCGTGACCCATGCCGTACTGCCATGCCGCAACCATCTGGGCGCATCGCTGCGGCGCTGGCGCGCACTCAATCGCGTCAAACAGTCGGCGCTGGCAGGCGAAATGGGCGTCTCGCAAACGACGGTATCGCGGTGGGAGGCGGGTGTGCTGACCCCCGGGGCCACCGAAGAGGATCGGCTGACGCGCCTGCTCGCAGCGCGGCCGAATTCGGCTGCCGACAGCGCCTTGCTCGACCTGGTGCGCCATTCGCCGCAGCCGGCACATCTGATCTGCGACCTGACGCACCGGCTTTTCGCCGCGTCGCCGACGCGGATCTCGGGTTGGCGGGTCGGGATTGAGGAGCTGGCCGGAAAGTCGCTGTGGCGATTCGCCTCGCCGGGCATCGCGGAGGGCGAGGCGGCGCTGGACGCGCTCGGCTGGTACGAAGCGACCGCGCCCGCGGTTATCGTCGACACCGAATATGCGGCTTTCGACGAACTCACGATCGCCGCCGGCCCGCTTCGCTACACACGCATGCCGCTTTCGGACGGAAGCTTTGCGCGGCTGGTCCAGGACGGCGCCGCATAAATTATTCGGCGTCTTGAGTCGGCGATCCCGCCGGTTAGCCTCGCCGCATGACGACACCCTATGCCATCGCCCCGTCGCGCCTCACCGCAATCATCGACTTTCTGCAGGCGGCCGAAAAGCTGAAGGACACGCTGCGCAGCGGGATTACATCGAGCGGCCGCGCCGAAAGCACTGCCGAGCACAGCTGGCGGCTCTGCCTGATGGTGATGCTGTTCGAAGGCGAACTGGCAGATTATGACCGGCTGAAGCTGCTCAGGCTCTGTATCGTCCACGACCTGGGCGAAGCAATTTCGGGCGACATCCCGGCCACATGCCAAAGCCCCGACGACGGCCGCGCGGCGCGCGAGCGCGCGGATCTCGAGACATTATGCGCGCCGCTGCCCGACGATCTGCGCAGCGAAATCCTGGGCCTGTGGGACGAGTATAGCGACGGCACGACGCCCGAAGCCCGAATGGTCAAGGGTTTCGACAAGCTGGAGACGATGCTCCAGCACCTCATCGGGCGGAACGCCGCCGATTTCGACTATGCGTTCAACCTGACCTATGGCGGGCAGTATACCGCCGCGCACCCTCTGCTTTTTCAGATACGCGAGCTGGTCGACGCGGCGACGCGCGAGCGGATCGCGGCCTGCGGGACGCGGAAATGACGAGGTCAACGAACGCGGCCATCGCTTAAGTCCCGCCGCTTTGCCCGTACCACCGCGACCCACCGCACAGCCATTGCAACATTTTGTTGGCGTTTCAGCGTATAAGGCTGCTGACACCCCCCGTCTGCGCGAATCGGCGACGGCGGAGCGATGGAATTTGATGCACGAATGAAGCCCGAACTGTCCCTGACCGCCCGCGCGACGTGGCGCGACCCGGTGCCGGAAAAACCGGCGGGCCCGGGGCGTGCGTTCTGGGCGGCGATCGTCGCGGTGGTCGCGGTCGCGTGCCTCGCCTTCCTGCTGTCGAGCGGTCAGTTCCGTGCGCCCAGCTTCTTCGGACCGTATAGCGTGTCGGTGCCGCTGAACTTTCGCGCCTATGATCCCGAACGCTGGGCGATCATGAACGCCGAGGACTATGAGGATGCGCTGAAGATCGATCCGACGCTGCCGAACCCCGACAGCGTCGGTTATGGCGACGCGGCCGCGCTGCCCCCTGCCGATCCCGCTTTGCTCCGCGATGAAGCCTTTGTCGGGCCGCCCGCCAAATCCTACGTCTTTCGCGGCGTTACCGCGCTCGACCGCGAGCGCGCGCATTACTGCCTGACCGCCGCCATCTATTACGAAGCCGCGTCGGAGACCGACGACGGGATGCGCGGGGTCGCGCAGACGGTGATCAACCGCGTCCGCCACCCGAGCTTTCCCAACACCGTGTGCGGCGTCGTTTTCCAGGGGTCGCAGCGCGCGGGCGTGTGCCAGTTCACCTTCAGCTGCGACGGCGCGATGGCACGGAGCCCAAGCAAGCCCAACTGGCTGCGCGCGAGCCGCATCGCGTCGGCGGCGCTCGGCGGCTATGTTTTCCCCAAGGTCGGGCTTGCCACCCATTATCACACGCAGGCGATCTGGCCGCGCTGGGGCAAGAGCCTGGTGATGACCAATATCGTCGGCGCGCATATCTTTCATCGCTGGCGCGGCCGCTGGGGCATGCCCGACGCGTTTCGTGCACCCTATCTCGGCCGCGAGCCGGTGCCCGGCCCCTATCTGCCGCTTGCGCAGCAGCTGGCGATCCTGAAGGGTCAGGGCCTTCCGCCCGGCGCCGGCCCCGCGCCGATGCTCACCGGCGCCGCCGCACCGCTTCCCGATACCGCCGCGGCCCCGCTGCCCGGCACGATGACGCCCGCGGCGCCCGTCGCGGCGCCGCCGGTCGCGGCCCCCGCCGCGCAAACCTATGCCGACCCGCGGCTCAATCAGTCGGGCCAGATCCGCGAGGAATTCAAGGGCAGCGGGGAGTGGAAACGCTGAGCCAATCGGCCTAGGCTGTCCGCCTCACGACGGGAGGCCATTATGGGACATGTCAAAGGCATTGGCGGACTGTTTTTCCGGGCGCGCGACCCCGAGGCGCTGGGCGCCTGGTATCGCGAACGGCTGGGCGTGGGGGGCGGGTGCAGCGCCGACGAGAGCGTGCCGCCGAACCAATGGGTGTGGAACGTCACTGCCGGCCCGCTCGTCTTCGCGCCGTTCAAGGCCGACACCGACTATTTCCCCGCCGACCACCAGCACATGCTGAACCTGCGCGTCGACGATCTCGACGCCGTGCTGGTGCCGTTTCACGAAGCAGGCGACGAGGTTATTACCAAACCCGAATGGGACGACCCCGCGGTCGGGCGGTTTGCGCGAGTGCACGATCCCGAGGGCAATCCGATCGAGCTTTGGGAGCCGCCGAAGGAATAGAAACCCGTTCGCATCGAGCGAAGTCGAGATGCCCCGAAGGCAAATGCGAACGATGGGTGTCTCGACTTCGCTCGACACGAACGGAAAAAGAGTGGCTTTACCGCCCCTGGCTTCGCCAGCGCTTGACCACGCGCTCGAGGATTTCGGCCTCGCCGCCGGTTTCGCGCCACAGTTTCGAGAAGAGCGGATCGCCCGATGCCGGCCGCTTTTCCTCTTCGAGCGTGTCGAGATAGACGCGGATCGGGATCGACACGCCTTCGCCGCAGACGATGCATTCGCGGTTGCGCAGCGCCGGGATCGAATCGATGAAACCGCGCGCGCCTTCAGGCATCGCGGCCTTCACATAATGCTGGTCGCGTTCGTTGTTGAGGCGCATCGAGATAATCGTGCCGCACTGCGACAGCACACCTTCGGCCAGATCGGACGGACGCTGGGTGATGAGACCGAGCGATACGCCATATTTGCGGCCTTCCTTGGCGATCCGTTCGAGGATCTTGCGCACCGCCTGACCCTGGCCGGTATCCTTCGACGGGATGTAACGATGGGCTTCCTCGCAGACGAGCAGGATCGGGCGCTGCGGCTCGCCGCGCGACCATATCGCATAGTCGAAGGTGAGGCGTGACAGCACCGCGACGACGACGCCGGTAATATCCGACGGCACCCCCGACACGTCGATGATCGAGATCGGCCGGCCGTCCGATGGCAGGCGAAAAATCTTTCCGATGAAGGTGGTCATCGTGTCGGCGACGAGCATGCCCGAGAACATGAAATTATAGCGCGGATCGGCCCGCATTTCCTCGATCTTGCCCTTGATGCGCATGAACGGTGCGCTCGACGTCGCCTTGTCGAGCTTGCCCATCTCGTTTTGCAGGATGTTGAGCAGGTCGGAGAGCAGATAGGGGATCGGCGAATCGACCGTGATCTTGGTCATGCCTTCGGCGAGCCGGTTTTTCGTCCGCGCCTGCAGCAGGCAGCGTGCGAGCACGTCGCAATCGGCCTGTCGGTCGCGGCCCTCGGCAGTAACAAACACTTCGCAATGCTCTTCGAAATTCATCAGCCAATAGGGCATCGCGAGGTTGTCGACGTCGAACAGCGCGCCGATGCCCTTGAACGCCGCCGAATATTCGCCGTGCGGATCGATCATCACGATATGGCCCTGCGGCGCAAGTTCGCAGATCTTGTGAAGGATCAGCGCTGCACTCGTCGATTTACCCGTACCGGTCGACCCCAGCAGCGCGAAATGCTTGCCGAGCATCGCGTCGACATAGAGCGACCCGCGAATATCCTTCGTGGGATAGACGGTGCCGATTTCGACATGCGCGCGCTCGTCGGCGGCGTAGATCTGCTTGAGATCGGCGCTGGTTGCCGCAAAAACCTGGCTGCCCGGGATCGGGTAGCGCGTGACGCCGCGGCGGAAATTGTGAATGCGGCCGGTGATCTTTTCTTCTTCGCCTTCGCCAAGGAAGTCGATCGTCGCAAGGATCAGCCCCTCGCCGCGTTCGTGTAGTTGCTGGTCGCGGATGCTCGCGATCAGCCAGATGTTGCCGACACGGACCTTGACCTGCGCCCCGACCTGCCCGGCCATTGCCACCGCGGAATCGCTGGACGACGACAATTTGCCGATCGCCGCGGCATCGAGCAGGATGCGCGAGGCCGATCCCGAAATATCGACGACTTCGCCGATCATCAGATCGTCGCGATGATGGTTGGTCACCGGCGCAACCGGCGCCGCCACGCCGCCGCCGGCAAGCCGGACGTGCTGTGCCGCCGTCAAATCCCCGGCGCTGAATCCGCCGCCCTGCATGTCCATGTATCCGCCCCGCCTATTGTGGTCCCCGGCCGACTATCGCAGCTGAGGGTAAATAGGCCGTGAACTTTGGCGTCAACGACGCCGGAAAATCGCCGACGCGCCGTAACCGAGCACCAGCGACAGGAACACGGCGGAGAGGCCATAGAGAAAGCCGTGCCGTTGCGCCGCAAGCGCAACAAAGCGTTCGAATCCGGCCTTGCGGATCTGGACATCGCGCGAAGCAACCGCGAGCACGCGCCCCCGGCTGATCAGATAGGTTTCGGCGCGATAGGTACCAACCGGAACGCGTGCCGGCACCGGAATGCGCGCGCGATAGAGCACGCCTTCGGTGATTTCGACCGCGGAAGGATTTTCGACGAACAGGCCCGAACGGCGATAAAGGTCGGTCAGCCCCGCCTCGAAGCGCTCGAGCGTCTTGGCCTCCGAAAATCCGCTTGGCGACATCGACAGATTGGCGAGGCCGAGTTCGAAAATCGCCGCGGTCCGCTCGTCGACCAGCTTGTCGATCGGGCGCGACGAGCCGATCGCGTAAAAGCCCGGCGACGTGCGCAGGCGGATGCTGCTGGCGTTGACCCAGATGCCCGCGACACGGCTTTTTTCGCGCAGCACGATCGGCCGCACCGGCCCTTTCAGCACCACGACGATGTCGGCGCGGTCGTCGGGCAGGCGCTGACCGGGATAAAGGATCGCGCCGAACAGCAGCAACTCCTCGCCGGTAAAGCTGTACTGGATGTCGATCGCGCGGCTCGACACGTCGGGCACCAGCCGCGGGTCGGCGGCGTGGGCGGCGGCGGGCAGCAGCAGCGCCGCGAGCGACAGGAGCAAGGCGCGCGGCGCGCTCATTGCACGGTGTAGATTTCTTCGGGTCGGATGAAGAGATCGACCCCCATGCGCAGCGCGACGAGCAGCACGATCGCCGCCAGCGCCATGCGCAGATATTCGGGCTTCACCTTTTGCGCGAAGCGCGCACCGAACTGCGCCCCGATCACGCTGCCAAGCAGCAGCAGCCCCGCGAGCACGATGTCGACGGCGCCGGTCGTCAGCGCGTGGACCATCGTCGTCGCGATCGTCACGAACAGGATCTGGAACAGCGAGGTGCCGACGACGACCTGCGTCCCCATGCCGAGCAGATAGAGCATCGCGGGCACCATGATGAAGCCCCCGCCGACGCCGAGCAGCATCGTCAGCACGCCCCCGACCATGCCGAGCAGCAGCGGCGCGAGCGGCGAGATATAGAGGCCCGAGCGATAGAAGCGCCAGCGCATCGGCATGTTCGCGACCATCGGATGATGGCGTCGCTTGCGCGCGGGTGCGGGCAATCCCGTCCGCGCGGCGCGGTAGCTTCCCCACGCTTCGCGCCCCATGAAGGTGCCGACGGTGCCGAGCAGCGCGACATAGAGAATGTTGATCACCGTATCGATCTGGCCCCAGGCGGTGAGCAGTTCGAACAGCCCTGCACCGATCAGCGACCCCAGCAGGCCTCCCGCCACCAAGACACCGCCCATGCGCAGGTCGACCCCGTCGCGCTCCAGATGCGCCATCACCCCCGACACGCTCGCCCCCGTCACCTGCGTAGCCGCCGATGCCGCCGCAACCGTCGGCGGGATGCCGTAAAAGATCAGCAGCGGCGTCGTCAGAAAGCCGCCGCCGACGCCGAACATGCCCGACAGGAACCCCACCCCGCCACCGAGCAGGATGATGACCAGCGCATTGACCGACAGATTGGCGACAGGAAGGTAAAGGTCCATGGGCCCCGATTGCGCTCAGCGGCGCTGGAACCGCGCCGATTCCAAGGACCCTAGACCATTTTTTCGGTGTGGGGAATCGGCCGCGGCGGCTAAATTTTGCCCTTCTCTAGAAGTCGCTCGCGAGCGTCAGCGCGAGGCCGCTTGCGGGGCGCGCATCGCCCGCGACGCGCTGGCGCCAGTCGAGCGCGATACGGCTGCCTTCGCCGACGTCGGGCAGGCGGAGCGTCAGCCGCGGACCGACATCGACGCGCGCCGCGCCGGGCTGCACTGCCCCCGCCGCGAGCGCGCCGAGGCGCAGGGATGTTTCTTCGGGACCAAGGCGGCGATCGACGACGATCGCCGCATCGGCAAAACCGTCGCGCCGCCGCGTTCCGACGACGCCCGTCTGCGCATAGGCGTCGAGCCGGAAACCGGCGGGCAGCGCGACATCAGAGACGCCGCCGCTCGCCATTATGGCCAGCGCGGTGCGGCCTTCTTTCCCCGCCGCGACGCGTTGTTCGATCGCGAGATCGACCGGCAGGTGCGCGAGCGGGGCAAAGGCGAGGCCGAAGGCAAGCTCGCGCTGCTGCGGCCGCTGCACCGCGATCGTTGCCCGGCCATAGGCGCGGACGCGGCCGGTATCGCCGAAACCATAGGCAAGCCGAAGCCCGGCCTGACTGCCGCCGAGCTGGCTCGCGCCGCCGATGGTTTCGGACGCATTCCCCGATCCTTCGCGCAGGTAGAGCCAGCTGCCGAGCGACCAGCTCGCAAGCTGTCGCCGTAACCAGAAGGGCTTGCCCTGCCCCGGCTCGGCGCGCGCTGCGGGCGCGAACGAAGACCATGCTGGCCCGCCCGCGCCAAGCGCCGAGCGCGTGCCGCCCCCGGGGGCCGACGGCAGCAATCGTGCCATGAGCGCCAGGCGGAGGCGGTGACGATCGCCGCCAAAGCCGCCCGAAACCGGTTCTTCTCCGGGCGTGAGCGGTTCATCGGACGATCGAGGCCCCGGCACGGCGGAGCCATGCGGCGCACGCGCGCGCAGCGAAGGCGTGGCACGCATCGGCACGGCGGCCGCGCGCGACGCGCTGTCCGGAACATTGTCGCTCGCCGCAAAGGATGACGGCACGGCCCAAGGCATGATGACCGGATCGGGGGGCGGCGCGATAGCCGGGTTCCAGACCACCATGACCCGCACGGCGATCCAGCCGCCGACGCACAGGAGCAGGAAGCGCAGCGCCGGCGCGTCGCGCCGCGCGTCGGCCCGGCGCGCCATCATCGCGCCGCCGTCCTGACAAAAGCGTCGTCGCAGCTGGCCTCATGTTCCAGATGTTCGGTCTTGTCCCATATGACTTCGCCCGATCGCAGCGTTCGCCAATAGAGACCGATCGCGCGACGCGCCGCGAGCATCGCGATCACATTGGAAAAAAAGGCGCGCGGCAGCGAAAGCATCGCTTCGCTGAGGCCGTACCAGCGCGCCGTGAAATGTCCGCGCATCGCGAGGCGCCAGCACAGCATGACAGCATTGAAGGCAAGAAGCAGCCGCATGCTATCGCCGACGACGATCGCATTCCAGCCGAACAACAGCTGGCCCGTCCAGGCCAGCGCCGTCAGCAGCGCCCCGACATACGCCGCAAGGAGAATGAGCGCGGCGAGCGGCGCGCGGCGGTCGCGCCACAGCATCCAGCGCGCGATCCAGGCGCGGCCGCCGCGAAGACCGGCACCATCGCGCCGCGACCCCGGCCAGCCGAGATGGTCCCATCCCGCCAGCGCGATCCCGGCGATCCAGCGCGATTTCTGCCGCACCGCCATTTCGGTCCGGCCCGGAAAAGCGCCCCGAGACACGATACGGTCGCCCGCGGAGCCCACCGTGTCGACAAAGCGGGTTCCGAGGCCATAGGCGCCGATCACCATGCCGATCTCATAATCTTCGGTCAGGCTGTCGCAGCGAAAAGGTTCACCGCCGCGTTCGATCGCCAGCAGCGCCAGCGCCGTACGCGTCAGCGCGCAACCAACCCCCGCCGACGGAAGCGGCAGGCCGAGCCGCGAGCGAACGATCAGTTCCTTGCCATGCGCTTCGGCAAATTCGTCGCCATAATGCCCGCCGACCCAGCGCTCATCGCGCTTGATCAAGGGCACGACGGGAATTTGCACCATCGCATTGTCGCCGAGATAGCGGCGATAGAGCACGAGTTCGCCCCGATGAACATGATCCTCGGCATCGTGAAGGACGATCGCGGCGAAACGCACATCCTCGGCGCGCTCGTCCTCGGCGAGCGCCGCCCATAGCCGGTTGAGATTGTCGCCCTTGGTCGTCGGTCCCTCGCGGCTGCCGACGACGAGCCGCAGCCGTCCGTCGCGCGCGACCAGCGGCGACACGGCGAAGAGCGTTTCGGCGTCATTGGGATAGCAGCCGACGTAAAGGCGGAAATCCTCGCCCTCCCACGCGCCAAGCGTCCGCTGCAGCATCGCGGGAAGCGCTTTCGCCTCGTCCCATGCGGGTACGAAGATCGCGAAGCGCCCCTCGACCGGCGGCGCGCTCGGCGTCAGCGACCTTCCGCGCCGGCGCGTCGCCAGCCACAGCGCGTCGAAAAGCAGATCATCGAGTCCGAACAGCAGGATTCCGACCGATGCAAACAGCATCAGTTCGTGGCCGGCACCCAGCACCAGCCATTCCAGCCATGCGGTCGACAGCTCCACTGTGCTAGCCCCGCCCCCACCGATGACCTAATGCCATCGCCGCCGATAGTGCTAGTGAGTGAGGCCAATTTGTAAAGATTGGCGCCTGCGGGCAGATAATTGTCAAATTGACTGACGAATCAAGGAAGTAGTTGCCCGATGAGCCGCAGTAATCCGTCCCGTTCCGCGTTGCGCGAATTCCTTGCGAGCGAAAGTGCGGGCGGCATGCTGCTCATTTTTGCGGCCATTTTGGCGATGATTGTCGCCAATTCGCCGCTTGGAGCCATCTATCACGACGCGATTCATGCGGTGACCGGACCGGTGCTCACCGACAAGCTTGGGCCGATGACGGTCCATCTGTGGATCAATGACGGGCTGATGGCGATTTTCTTCCTGCTCGTCGGGCTGGAGATCAAGCGCGAGTTCGTCGACGGGCGGCTGGCAAGCTGGGACCGGCGGCGGCTGCCGTTCATCGCGGCGGCGGCGGGGATGGCAGTGCCGGCGGCGATCTATATGGGATTTGCCGGAAGCGACCCGGGGCTGGCGCAGGGCTGGGCGATTCCCGCAGCGACCGATATCGCCTTTGCGATGGGCGTGCTCGCGCTGCTCGGCAGGCGCGCGCCGACCTCGCTCAAGCTGTTCCTTGTCACCGTCGCGATTGTCGACGACATGGGTGCGGTGGCGATCATCGCGCTTTTCTACACCGCGAAGATCAACTTGCTCGCGCTCGCCGCCGCGGCGGTTATCCTCGGCGTCATGTTCGCGATGGGCCGCATGCGCGTGAGGAGCTTGCCGCTCTACCTGCTGATGTTCGCTTTCCTGTGGTACGCGATGCTGCTGTCGGGCGTGCATGCGACGATCGCCGGGGTGCTTGCGGCGATGGCGATCCCGTTCGATCGCACCCCCGGCGCGCCCGACAGCACAACCTCGCCGCTGCACCGGCTCGAACATGGCCTCCATCCCTGGGTCGCCTTTGCGATCGTGCCGCTGTTCGGCTTTGCCAATGCCGGGGTCGACATAAGCGGGCTGACCACCGAACAGATTTTCGCGCCGCTTCCGCTCGGCATCGCGGCGGGGTTGTTCATCGGCAAGCAGATCGGCATCTTCGGCAGCGTCTGGCTGGCGGTCAAACTCGGCATCGCGGGGCGACTGCGCGGCGCGACGTGGCTGCAGGTCTATGGCGTCGCGATGCTGTGCGGCATTGGCTTCACGATGAGCCTGTTCATCGGCGGGCTCGCCTTTCCGGGCGATCCGCTGCTGGTCGAGGAAGCGAAGATCGGCATTTTGATGGGGTCGCTCGCGGCCGCGCTCGCCGGCTATGCGGTGCTGCGCCTTGCCCCGCTGCATCCCGATCACGACGCGACCGAACGCCGGTCGGACGCCGAAATCGCCGCCGACGGCGATGTGCGTGACACCTCCGAAAACCGCGCTATGGCGGGATGATGCGCAAACTCATCACCCTGTCGCTGATCGCCGTCCTGCCCGGCTGCGCCGCCAGCGAGACCAAACCGCCGGTCAAGGCGGGCATCGCGACCGTCGACGTGCGCCGCACCCCCGCCTCGACCAAGGCGCTCGACGAGATTGCGGCGAGCTACCTGCGCCTGACGCTTGAAATCGGGACGCACGAGCCCGGGTATATCGACGCCTATTACGGCCCGCCCGAACTGCAAAAAGCCGCCGAGGCGGCGCCGCGCGACAAAGCCATGCTGCTGACAGCGACGCGCGAGTTGATGGCACAGATCGATCTCGCGGCACGCCGCTTGTCCGATCCGCTCGAACGCCGCCGCGCAGTTTTCCTCCGCGCGCAACTCCGCGCCGCCGAAACGCGATTGCAGATGATGCAGGGCACGCGCTTCGCCTTCGCCGACGAAGCCGAGCGATTGTTCGGGGTGCGGCCGCGGCTGAAACCGCTTGCCAGTTACGACCCCGAACTGGCGAAGATCGAAGCACTGGTCCCCGGCGACGGCGCGCTCGCCGATCGCGTCGAGCCCTATCTCGACGCCTTCACCATCCCGAAAGACCGCCTGCAGAAGACCTTCGACGCCGCGATCGCGCGTTGCCGCGGGCGCAGCATGGCGCATATTCCGATGCCCGAGGGCGAGAGCTTTCGCCTCGAATTCGTCACCGGCAAAAGCTGGAGCGGCTATAATTATTATCAGGGCGGTTATCACAGCCTGATCCAGGTCAACACCGACCTGCCGATCCGCCTGTCGCGCGCGCTCGATCTCGGCTGTCACGAAGGCTATCCGGGGCATCATCTGCTCAACATGAAGCTCGAGGAAAAGCTCGTGAAGGGGCGCGGCTGGGCCGAGTTCAGCGTCTATCCGCTCTACAGCCCGCAAAGCCTGATCGCCGAGGGCAGCGCCAATTACGGCATCGACCTCGCCTTTCCCGAAAGCAGCAAGGCCGACACCGAACGCGATGTGCTGATGCCGATCGCCGAGATAGCGGTGCCGTTCGACGACCGCTACTGGCAGCTCTTGGCAGCGATCAAGCGCGCATCGGGCGCGCGGTTAACGATCGCGCAGCAATATCTCGACGGGGTGATCGACCGCCCGACCGCCGTTGCGCTCACCCAGAAATATATGCTCGTCTCGGCGCAGCGCGCCGAGCAATCGGTGAGCTTCACCGACCAGTATCGCAGCTATGTGATCAACTACGGCCTCGGCGAGACGATGGTGCGCGCTCATGTCGAGCGCGGCAGACCGTCGCGCGACGAGATGTGGCGTCGGATGGCGAAGATCGTCAGCGAACCGACCTTGCCGTCGGACCTACTCGCACGCTGAGCCGCTAGATATCGACGATGATCTTGCCGAAATGCGCATTCGACATCTGATGCCGGAAAGCGTCGGCAAGATTTTCGAGTTCGAAATGCTGGTCGAGGATCGGCCGAATCCCATTTGCCTCGACCCCCGCAATCATGGCAAGTTGCTGCGCGCGGCTACCGACGGTCAGCCCTTGCACGCGTAAATTCCTGCTCATCAGCAGCGCGGTCTTCACCGGCCCGATGATTCCCGCGAGCACGCCGATCAGCGCGACATGGCCGCCGACGCGTGTCGCCACCATCGATTGGTCGAGCGTCCCCGCGCCGCCGATTTCGACCACCGTATCGACCCCGCGCCCGCCGGTGAGTTCGAACGCCTTTGCGCCCCACGCCGGCACCTCCTTGTAATTGATCAGTTCGTCGGCGCCGAGTGCCTTCAATCGTTCGAGCTTCGCGTCGGACGAACTCGTCGCGATCACGCGCGCGCCCGCTGCCTTGGCGAATTGCAGCGCGAACACCGATACGCCGCCGCTGCCTTGAACCAGCACGGACGAGCCCGGCTGGGTGACTCCGTCGACAAACAGCGCGCGCCATGCGGTCAGGCCCGCACAAGTTAACGTCGCCGCCTCGGCGGCCGACCAGCCGTTCGGAGCACGGGTGAACCAATGCTGCGGCGTCACCACCACTTCACGCGCATAGCCGTCGATGCCGTCGCCTGGCACCTGCGTGAAGGCGGTCGACGGCGCCGCGCCGTCGTCCCAGTAAGGAAAGAAGAGCGACACGACGTGGTCGCCGACCCGATAGTCGGTCACTCCTTTGCCGATCGCCTCGACCGTCCCCGCGCCGTCGGACATCGGGATGCGACCGTCGACGGTCGGGATCATTCCGGCGACGACCGTGAAATCATGGAAGTTGAGCGACGAAGCCGTCAGCCGCACGCGAATCTCGCCCGGCCCCGGATCGCCGGGGTCGGAAAGATCGGCCAGCGTCAGATTGTCGAGCGAGGCGGGGGCGCGTAGCTGGATCGCCCGCATCACTCGGCCGCCATCGCCATTTCGACGCGCTGCGGGCCGCGGATGACGCCGCCGGGGGTCGGCCCCTGCATTTCACCATCCTTGAACGTCACGACGCCCGACTTCACCGTCGCGACATAGCCGTCGGCCTTTTGCAGCAGGCGCTTGCCGCCCGCGGGCAGGTCGAAGGCGAGCCAGGGCTTGCCGAGCTTGATCGCATCCATGTCGATGACATTGAGATCGGCGAGATACCCGGGCGCGAGCACGCCACGATCCTCGAGGCCATAAAGCAACGCCGTGTCGCGGCACTGGCGCTTGACCGCATGTTCGAGCGCGATGCGATGGCCTTTGCGGTCGCGCACCCAATGCTGGAGCATGAAGGTCGGCGAGGCGGCGTCGCAGATCGTGCCGCAGTGCGCGCCGCCGTCGGACAGGCTGTTCACCGTGTCGTCCGACGCCTGCAGATCCTCGAGGAAATTGAGGTTGCCGTCGCGGTAGTTGAGGATCGGGAAATAGATGAAGCCCTTGCCGTCGTCCTTCATCAACAGGTCGTACGCATATTCGGACGGCGAGACGCCCGCGGCAACCGCGCGCGCCATGATGCTCTCATCCATCTTCGGCTCATAGTTGAAGTCGGGGTCCATCTCGAAATGGACCGGCCAGCCTTCGGCAACGACCTTCAGGAAGTCGAGAATGTCGCTTTCGGGCCAGACATTCTCTTCCGAAATCATCCGCGCCTTGAACGCCGGATCCTTCAGCTTCGCGAGCTGCTCGGCCCACGGCAGGTCGATGATCTCGTTCCACGCGGGCTTGAAGCGGAAGGGATGGACGGTGCCTTGCCACGCCATGATGATGCCGTTGCCGCGGAGCGCGATCTGCGCGACGATGTTCGCGCCGGTCGCATTTTGTTTGCGCATTTCCGAAATCTGCTCTTCGAGCGGCAGTTCCTTGGCGATCGACTGGAGCGCGGCGAAGGTCACCGGCAGCCCGGTCTCGCGGCTGAGGTCGCCCATCCACTGAAACTCGTTCCACTCGCGCTTCATGTCGCTCGCCATTTCGAACACGCCGTACCCGACGCGGCCCATCGCGCGGCCGATCGCGATCAGTTCCTCGGCGGTCGCGGTGGTCCCGGGGACGAGCTCGCCGTCGATCGATTTGTGGAGCACGGTGCGGCTGGTCGAGAAGCCGAGCGCGCCGGCGCGCACGCCTTCCTCGACGATGCGAGACATTTCGGCGATGTCCGCGTCGGTCGGGATCGCGCCGGGCTTTTCGCGATCGCCGAGCACATAGGCGCGCACGGCGCCGTGCGGGACGTGGCACGCGACGTCGACGGTGCGCGGCAGTTTTTCGAGCGCGTCCATATATTCGGGGAAGGTTTCCCAGTCCCACGACATGCCCTCGGCGAGCGCGGTGCCGGGGATGTCCTCGACGCCTTCCATCAGGCTGATGAGCCAGTCGTGGCGATCGGGCTTGGCGGGGGCGAAGCCGACGCCGCAATTGCCCATCACGACGGTGGTGACGCCGTGCCAGCTCGACGGCGCCATTTCGGCATCCCACGTCGCCTGCCCGTCATAATGGGTGTGGACGTCGACGAAGCCGGGGGTGACGATCTTGCCCGCAGCGTCGATTTCTTCGCGTCCCGCGCCGAGGCTTTCGCCGACCGCGACGATCCGGTCGCCGTCGATCGCGACATCCGCGACGAAGGGCGCTCCGCCCGAACCATCAACGACGGTGCCGCCGCGAATCACCAGATCATGCATGTCCGCTCTCCCAAGCTTTTTGGCCATATTTTTTAGTTTCACGTCGAAACCTATCATCAAATTTGCGATATGCAAATAAGCGCGCCGCCCCTGCGACAAGACGCTATGGTGTCGGGACAAAATCAAAGGGAGTCGATGCCATGATCCGCCCGCTTACCTTCGCCCTGCTGCTCGCCGTTTCGGCGACCCCGCTCGCCGCCAAACAGGCCGCCACTGCGAGCTACAAGACCGCGCTTGCCGATCCGGCACGGCCCGCCGCCGACCGCGAACGCGACTCGTCGCGCAAACCGGCCGAACTGCTAGCCTTCGCACAGGTCGCCCCCGGCGAAAAGGTCGGCGATTTCGTCATGGGCGGTGGTTACGTCACCCGCCTGCTCGCCGCCGCGGTCGGTCCGTCAGGCAAGGTCTACGCCTTCCAGCCCGCCGAGTTCATCGCGTTCAAGGCGCAATATGGCACCGATCAGACCGCGGTCGACGCCGCCTATGTCAATGTCGATGCCGTCGCCGGCCCGTTCGCGGCGCCCGCCTTTCCCGAGCCGCTCGACACGATCATCACGGTGCAGAATTTCCACGACCTCTATCTGAAGCCGTTCCCTGCGGGAACGGGCGACAAGGCGAGTGCGGCCTTGTTCGCGGCGCTGAAGCCGGGTGGCACGTTGGTTGTAGTCGATCATAGCGCCGCGAAGGGCAGCGGCACGACCTTGTCCGACAGCCTGCACCGGATCGACAAGGATGCGGCGGTCGCCACGCTGACCCAGGCGGGCTTCAAGCTCGAAGCCGAAAGCGACCTCTATCGCCGCCCCGCAGATCCGCGTAGCGCCAATGTCTTCGACGACAAGATCCGCGGCAAGACCGACCAGTTCACCCTGCGCTTCCGCAAACCGGGATAAAAGAATGACCAGCGACGACGAAGATTATGTTTATGACGAAGCGAGCGGCGAGTGGATGTCGGCCGGCGACATCGCTGCACGCGACGCCGCAGCCGCCGTGGGTCCCGAGGTGCGCGACGCGGTCGGCAATCTTCTCGCCGACGGCGACTCGGTCGTGCTGGTCAAGGATTTGAACGTGAAGGGCGCCGGGCAGACGCTGAAGGTCGGCACCGTGATCAAATCGATCCGCCTGACCGGCGACGATCAGGAAATCGACTGCCGCTTTGAGGGGATCAAGGGGCTGGTGCTGCGCGCGGAGTTTGTGCGGAAGCGTTGAGATGATCCTCCCTGTCGCGCAGCGATGGGGAGGTGGCAGCGCAGAGCGCTGACGGAGGGGCTTTGGCGAGACGGCTTAACCCCTCCACCACCGCTTCGCGGCGGTCCCCCTCCCCACGGCTGCGCCGCAGGGAGGATCTTAAGTCTACCCCAACGTCCCCTTCCGCGGCCCCATATATCCGAACAGATACGCCGCGACCTTCCGCATCTGTATTTCCTCGGCGCCTTCGGTGATGCGATATCGCCGGTGGTGGCGGTAGATATGTTCGAACGGCTTGTGGCGCGAGTATCCGATGCCGCCATGAACCTGCATCGCGCGGTCGGCGGCTTCGCAGACGAGGCGGTTCGCCCAGTAATTGCACATGCTGACCTTGTCGGAGAGCGTGCGCTCGATCTCCTTGTGCGGCGTGTTGTCCATGTCCCACGCGGTCTTGCGGATCAGCAGGCGCAGCATTTCGGCTTGGGTGGCGAGCTCGACAAGCGGGAACTGGATCGCCTGGTTCTTCGCCAGCGCCTCGCCGAACGGCTTGCGCTGGCGCGCATATCGGACGCTTTCCTCGATGCAGAACACCGCGGCACCGAGCGAAGACGCCGCCTGCCTGATGCGGTTCTGGTGGACGAAGCTCTGCGCGATCGAGAGCCCGCCGCCTTCGGGGCCTAATCGCGCGCTGTCGGGCACCCACACATCGGTGAACGTCATCCTTGGGTGGTCGGTCGGCATGTTGAACGTCCACATATATTCATCGACGGTCATGCCGGGGGCCCCGGTCGGCACGAGCAGGCAGGTGATGCCTTTCGCATCGCCATCGCTTCCGCTCGTGCGGCAGAAGGTCGCGCAATGCGTCGCGACATGCATGCCGGTGATCCACATCTTGCGGCCATTGATGAGCCAGCCATCGACGCCATCGCGCGTCTCCTTGACCGCGCGCGTCTCCATATGCGTCGCGTCCGACCCGTGATCGGGCTCGGTCAGCCCGAACGCGGTGCGGCGCTTGCCCTCGAACCCGCCGAGGATAAATTCGGCCTTCTGCTCGTCGCTGGTGCCGAACTGCTCGAACATCTCGACGAAGGGGAAGTTGCCGACGATGCTGTGCTCGTTCTGGAGGTCGTTGTGGAGGCCGAGGCCCTTCGCCGCGAAGTGCTCGCGGATCACCGCCATCGCGAGGTTCGATCCGTCCTTGCCGCCGTATTTCTTCGGCGCCGAGAAGCGCCAGTGGCCCGCGGCGTCGGCCTTGCGGGTGGCCTGGCGCAGCAGCTGCTCCCACTCGTGGCGCGGCAGCCCCTGATTGTCCCAGTCGGTGCGTGCATGCTCGCGGCGGTGGTCGAAGAAGCGGATATTGTCGTCCGCCAGTTCGAGCGGCCTGATCTCGGCGTCGATAAAGGCGTCGAGCTCGTCGAGATACGCCTGCAAGTCGGCGGGCATCGCAAAATCCATGTCTCTCTCCCTTTTGTCTTTAGCCGCGCCAGTCGGCGCGCGCCGCGGCGAGCGCGGCATATTTGGGGCTGTCGATCGCGCATTTATCGAGCACATCGCGCCGCAGCTCCGCGAGCAGGCCCGGTTCGGCGAGGGTCGTGGTTCCCGACAGCAAGGCTTCGGCCAGCGCTGCATCCTCGGCGCGCACGCCGGCATCGAGGTCGCGCAGCACGATGCCGAGCGCGTTCATCGCAACCACCGCTTCGAACTTGGCATGACCCTCGGCCTGCGGCTTGATCGCCCCCTCGATCCAGTCGCGCACCGCCTGCACGATCTCGCGGTTCGTCGGCTCGCCGGTCGGTGCGGACGCGGCATCCGGCGAAGGCGGTAAGGCCCGCGCGCGCTCGGCCTCGGGCGCCTCGTCCTCGAGCAAGCGCACGAGATCAAGCTCCTGCTCGGCGGTGCGCCGGCCGATCACGACGCGCTCGACCGTCCGGTCGGCGCCGCTCCGCCACATCTGTCCCATCTGCAGGCAGCCAAGCGCCCACCAGAGCGTGCGGTAGATCAGCCAGAAGCGGAATCGGGTCCGGTCGACCTTCGCGCCGCCCGCGGCTTCATAGGCGGCAAAATAATCCTCGAGGCGGCCGACCCCGAACGCCGGCTTGTCGAGCGCACCGAAGCGCCACACGGTCATGCAGCCGAACGCGAGGTCCTCGTGCGCATCGCCGCGGTGCGCGAGTTCCCAGTCGAGCACCGCCGCCAGCCCATCCGCGTCGACCATCACATTACCCATGCGGTAGTCGCCGTGGACGAGCACCGGGTCGGCGGGTTCGGGCAGATGATCCTCGCACCACCGGATCGCCAGCGCGATCACCGGCCGGTCGCCGCCGTACGACAGGAAGCGCGACCGAAGCTCGGCCAGCGCCGCCGCCGTGTCCATCAGCGGGATCGCAGCGGGGATCGTATCCGCCGGGGTGCTGTGGATCTTCGCCAACTCGCGGCCGAGGTCGCCGAGCAGCGATGGCGGCGGATCGTCGAGGATTTTCGCCGGCGACACCTCCGCCATCACCCGCCGCATCACATAGCCCGTGCCTAGACCGTCAGCGTCCGTCAGCACGCCGACCACCTCGGGCGCCTTCACCCCCGCATCGAACGCGGCCATCACCAGCGCCGCCTCGTCGGCATGCCCGAACGGGCGATCCGCCATATAATCCGCCGACGGCGCACGGCGCAGAACATAGACGCCTCCCGCCCAGTCGAACGCAAAGCTCTCCATGTTCGCACCACCTGACAAGCGCGTCAGGCCCGACAATACGCCAACGCCAACAACGCGGATCATCAACGAAGGGAGCAAGGCTGAAACGTCGGTCATGCGATGATCGTGCGGGCGATAGGGCGCGAGCGCAACCCGGCAATCGCGTCAGCAGGCCGCGTGATCAAGAAAGCGCCAAAAGGGCAGCAAGCTGTGGCAAAGTCGGCGGCACACGCCGCTGCCTACATATGAAAAGTCACCGAATTCAGCCAATAGGATGCGACCGGGCTGCCCCCCGCATCGAGCGCGGGTTCGAATTTGGCGTTGCGCATGATCGCCTTGCATACGGCATCGTCGAACGCCTTGGGCCGGGTCGATTGCTGGATATGGCAGGCTGTCGGCTTGCCGGCGACATCGACGTTCAGCCGGAACTGGACGATGGCGCGCTTGCCCATCATCCACATCTCGGTCGGATAATCGCGCGATGTCACCCAGTCGCCCGGATTGCTCCGGGGCTTCAACTTGCGCGACAGGGCGGCGTGTTTCGCCACGTCGATACCCCAATGGCCGAGCAATTCGTCGGTGCATTTTTAGAGCGCCGCGAGCGGCGCACCCAGCGACCCGGTTTCGAGGATGAAGGGTTGGCGGACCGCGCGTTTCACCTCGATAAAGGTGACGGCTGCCTCCTGCTCGGGCGTGATATCCGGCCATTCGAAGTCAAATCGCGTTGCCTTGACCGACGCTTCATAGGCGGCAATTTCTTCCGGTGAACGCGGCGCCACCCGCACGGCGCCGCGGATGATCAGCGTCGGCGTCTTGTTGGCGAGCGTGCCGGGATAGAATTGCACCTCCTGCTCGGCTTCGGCGGGTCCGAAGCGGAGCCGCACGATGCCTCGTTCAAACGCGTGTGTGCTGGCTTGCCGATAAAGCTGAGCCGCAAAGCGTCGCCCGGCTGATAGCGGTCGACCATCAGCACGACCTTCTGATCGCCTTCGCCGAAGCTGCGCGCCATGCGGCAGCTGTCCTCGGCATAATGGACGTTCCATTTGGAACTGGGTTGCAGCCGCAAGGGCTCTTTTGCCGTACCCACGCCCGGCAGCGCCAGCGCCGCCAGCAAAACGAAGATCGACCGATCGCGCCCCATTCTCCCCATGATCACAATCTTGCCGACACGTCCCCCCGAACGCAAGCCCCTGCAATCCCTATAGTTCGCCCCATGACGCATAGTCTTCGACATGGACATTGGGCCGGCGAAAGCTCGTAAAACTCATACTGGCGGACAGGTCGAGCGCTTCGACCTGGTGCCACCAGCCAACGGGCAGGAAGATGGCTTCGCCCGGCCCGATGACCGTTTCGAGCACCGGCGGTACGGCCGAATCGCCATCGCCTGCGGGCAGCGCTTCATTGCCCCAGTCGGAGAAGCAGTGGCGACTGTTGCGCATCCGCGCGAACGCCCATGGCGGCGCCATGCGCACGCGCTTTCGCCCGATCACCTGCACCAGCAGATTGTTGGTGAGATCGTGATGCCATGGGGTGAGCGTGCCCTTGGGGCCGAGCCAGAAGAAGCCGTCGCGCGTCCGCGTGCCGTCGAGCAGCGCGATCGGCGCCATATCGCCCCAAAGCGGAGCGAGCGCCGCGGCGTTGGTGCCGCTGTTATAGGCGGTGAGGTAGATGTCGTTGCTCGCCTCGTCCTTGCGGAGCCAGTCGATCAATTCGGCGAACCGCACGAGACGGCGGTGATCGTCCTTCGCCAGTTCATAGTCGGGGTCGC
Organism: Sphingopyxis sp. MSC1_008; assembly: GCF_023197165.1. Classification (GTDB taxonomy): domain Bacteria; phylum Pseudomonadota; class Alphaproteobacteria; order Sphingomonadales; family Sphingomonadaceae; genus Sphingopyxis. The sequence goes on along the minus strand of NZ_JALPRD010000003.1, from coordinate 279,751 downwards.
GCTCGACCTGCGCCTCGACCATGGCATCGCCCGCGGCGGCGGCGAAATGGTCGAGCGACCAGCGCGCCAGCGCGGGCCAATGATCGACGATGCCCATCAGCTTCGCGGGCCGGTTCGCGTCATAATAGTGGCGATAGAAATGATAGGGATCGACCGCGTCGAGCGTATCGAGCGCGAACCCGCCCTCGGCTTCGCGTGCGAGACGCTCATGATTGGCGAGCAACCAGCGCTGCTTCGCCATGCGCGCGGCCTGCTTGCGCAGCATCGCCGCCATCGGATCCTTCGCCAGCCGGTCGACCTCATATTTGGCGGCCGCCGCCGAAACCCCCGCGGTGACCAGTCGGCTGTGCAGAGCAATGTCATCGTCGCCGGCCGCAAGGCCTTCGGCGAGCAAGACGCGTTTATCGGGTTGCGGCATTCAAAAAAGCTCCTCGGCCCGCTCAAGGGCATCGAGATGACAAAAGAATGACAGCCTAGTCGCCCGGCGGGCCCTTGTAATCCGCTCCGTAGACCGCCGCGCGGAAATCGCGGTGGAGCGTGCCGTCATAGGGGATCGTCTGGACGAAGAAGACCGCGGTCAGTCTGTTCGCCGGATCGACCCAGAAGAGGGTCGAAGCCATGCCGTCCCAGAAATATTCGCCCGTCGCGCCGCGATTTTCTTGGGCGGTCAATGGCTGGCCCTTGCGCACCGCGAAGTCGAAGCCAAAACCGACATGGCCCTTGCCGGGGAGCCACGCGCGTTCCTTGATCGCCGGATCGAGCTGGTCAGTCGCCATCATCCTGACCGTTGAGGGTTTGAGGATGCGCGCGCCGTCGAGGGTGCCCTCGTTCAGCAGCATTCGCGCGAAGCGTTGATAATCGTCGAGCGTCGAGGCGAGGCCGAAGCCGCCGGGGGTCAGCGCGTGATCCCTGAAATTAAGCATCTGCGCTTCGGCGGCGGCTTGCTGGGCCAGCTTGCCATCCTTCTTCACATTCATCGCCGCGAAGCGCGGCAGCCGTGCATCGGGTTGCCGCCACGCGGTCTCGGTCATTTTGAGCGGTTCGAAGATATGGGTTTGGACATAGGCGGCGAAGGGCTGGCCCGAGAGCTTCTCTACGAGCGCCGCCTGCACATCGACCGCGATGCTATATTCCCACTGGGTGCCGGGCTGATACAGCAAAGGCACGCCCGCGAGGCGCTTGCTCGCCTCGGCGAGCGGGATCGTCAGCGCGAGCGGTTCGGCCGCGACATAGGCATCGTGCGCGGGCGTCGGCCCGGCGCCATAGGCGAAACCCGCTGTGTGGCGCAGGATGTCGCGCACGGTGATCGGGCGTTCGGCGGGCACATAGCGCGACTGCCCCGCGGCATCCTTGCCCGCATAGACGCGCATGGCCGCATATTCGGGGAGATATTTGGCGAGGGGATCGTCGAGGCGGAACTTGCCCGCCTCCCACAGCTGCATCAGCGCGACGCCGGTGACGGGCTTGGTCATCGAATAGATTTGCGCGATCGTGTCGCGGAGCATCGGGTGCTTCGCTTCGCGGTCGGCCATGCCGGCGCTACCGAAATAGACCTCGCGCCCGTCCTGCCAGATCAGCGCCGAGGTTCCGGCAGCGCGGCCATCGGCGATCATCGCCTTCAGCGCGGCATCGATCCGGGCCGTGTCGACCTTCAGCGCAGCGGCCGGCGCGGTCTGGGCATGCGCCGGGGGGAAGACCATCGCAAAACCGGGGCTCGCCAGCATCATCGCCAAAGCCATTCGCGTTCCGTGCATGCCATCTCTCCCTCGTCCCGGCCCTTAGCCGTGGTTCGCGTCGCATCTCACGGGACGGGACGCGGTCCGTCAACCGGGCCGATCCTGAATAGGTCTGCGGCGCGCGGGTTGAACCCGCCGGCCGCTATTCGCCGGGGAGCGCTTCCGCCGCGGTCAGGGCGCCGTTCTGGATCAGCCACTGCGGATGGGCCGCCTGGACCGACGCCATGATGCGGTCGATTGCCGCGGCGACCTGCTCGCCCTCGACTTCGCGGTCGCGCTGGACGATGACGCGGCGCGCCTGCGCGTCGACCAGAACCCGGTCGCGTGGCAGCAATTCGCCGACGGTCAGGCCGGCGAGGATAGCGCGGCTGTCCTCCTCGCGCTGTTCGAGCGCGGCGAGGCGGCGGTTGAGCTGTTCCTCGACCTGCACCGCGGCGTTGGTCTGCTGGCGGAGCTGGACGATATTGACGCGCACGTCGCGATCGAGTTCGGCGCCGATCCTGGCTGTGAGCCGGTTGTCGAGCTGCGCCGCATAGCGGTCGACAAGCACCACGCCGTCGACCGCCAGCGCATCGCCTTCGACGCGCACATTCAGGCTGTCGACGCGATCGCCTTCGCCCAGCAGCGACCGCAGTTCGGCCTGCACCACCGAGCGGGCGCGCACCTCACGCGCGATGCTGTTGAGCGACAGCGCGAGCGGGATCGACAGGACGCCGAGCGCGGCGGCGATGCCCACCACCTGCACCGCGGTATGCTGCGGTGTCAGCGACGGGCCGAAATGGTTGAGCCGCGCGACGATCGTCGCGGCGAAGGCGATGGCGAGGGTATTGGTCAGGAACAGCAGTGCAGCGCCGAGCGCGAAATCGAACCGGCCCGTGACCAGCCCGAAAGCGACGGTCGAGAGCGGCGGGACAAGAGCGGTCGCGATCGCCACGCCGACCATGACGCCCGACAGCTTGCGCATGATCGCATAGACGCCTGCGATCCCGCCGACGACCGCGACGCCGAGATCGAGCAAGGTCGGCTGCGTTCGTGCGCGAAATTCGGGGGTCACGTCGTTGATCGGCGACACCCAGATGATCAGCATCGCGACGAGGACCGCCACCGCCATCCCGGCGGCGAGCGTCACGAGCGAGCGGCGAATCAGATTGCTTTCAAGCGTCGCGAGCCCGAAGCCGATCCCCATGATCGGCCCCATCAGCGGCGACACGAGCATCGCGCCGATGACGACCGCCGCCGAGCTTTGCAGCAGACCCAGCGTGGCGATCATCGCCGAGAGGATGATGAGCAGAAGGAATTTCTTGTCGAGCCGCGCGTCACGCGCGACGCTCGCCAATATCAACGAGCGGTCGAGGGCGTCGCCCTCGACCGCTGCGCCATTTTCTTCATTCCGGGTCGCCCGGCGACCGCCGGCATCGAACGGCGCGTCGCCCAGTCCGGGCACCCCGGGGTGATCGCCGGTCACGGCGAATCAGATCTTGCCGGTCAGCTCGGGAACGGCGTTGAACAGATCGGCGACGAGACCGAAGTCGGCGACCTGGAAGATCGGGGCGTCCTCGTCCTTGTTGATCGCGACGATCGTCTTCGAATCCTTCATGCCGGCGAGATGCTGGATCGCGCCCGAGATGCCGATCGCGAAATAGACCTGCGGTGCGACGATCTTGCCGGTCTGGCCGACCTGATAGTCGTTGGGGACATAGCCAGCATCGACCGCGGCGCGCGAAGCACCGAGCGCGGCGCCGAGCTTGTCGGCGAGCGGGACGATAACTTCTTCATATTTCTCGCTCGAACCGAGCGCGCGGCCGCCCGACACGATGATCTTGGCCGAGGTGAGTTCGGGACGCTCCGACTTGGCGATTTCGGCGCCGACGAAGCTCGAGATGCCGGTGTCGCCGCCCGCCGAGACGGCTTCGACCGTGCCCGAACCGCCCGAGGTGGCAGCCTTTTCAAAGGCGGTGCCGCGGACGGTGAGGACGAGCTTCGCATCCGACGATTCGACGGTCGCGATCGCATTGCCGGCGTAGATCGGGCGGGTGAAGGTCTTCGGACCCTCGACCGACAGGATTTCCGAAATCTGCATGACATCGAGCAGCGCGGCGACGCGCGGCGCGATATTCTTGCCGGTGGTCGTCGCGGGCGCGAGAAACGCGTCGTGCGAACCCATCAGGTCGGCGACGAGCGGCGCGATATTTTCGGGCAGATTATGACCGAAGGCGGCGTTGTCGGCGACATGCACCTTGCCGACGCCGGCAATCTGCGCGGCTTCCTTGGCAACCGCATCGACGCCGCTACCGGCGACGAGCAGATGGACTTCGCCCAGCTTCGACGCGGCAGTGACCACCGCGAGCGTGGCGTCCTTGACGGCCTTGCCGTCATGTTCGACCCAAACCAGAGTTTTCATGAGTGCACTCCCAGCGCTTTCAGCTTGGCAACCAGTTCATCGACATCGGCAACCTTGACGCCGGCCGAGCGGACGGGCGGTTCCGAAACCTTGACCGTCTTGACGCGCGGCGCCGTGTCGACGCCGTAATCGGCGGGCGACTTGGTATCGAGCGGCTTCGACTTCGCCTTCATGATGTTCGGCAGCGAAGCGTAGCGCGGCTCGTTCAGGCGAAGGTCGGTGGTGACGATCGCGGGAAGCTTGAGCTTCACCGTTTCAAGACCGCCGTCGACTTCGCGCGTCACATTGACGCTGTCGCCATCGACATTGACCGCGCTGGCAAAGGTGCCCTGCGCCCAGCCGGTGAGCGCAGCGAGCATCTGGCCGGTCTGGTTGTTGTCGTCGTCGATCGCCTGCTTGCCGAGGATCACGAGACCCGGCTGTTCGGCGTCGGCGATCGCCTTGAAGATCTTCGCGAGCGCGAGCGGCTCGACCGCATCGTCGGTCTGCACAAGGATCGCGCGATCGGCGCCCATCGCGAGCGCGGTGCGCAGCGTTTCCTGCGCCTTGGCCGGGCCGACGCTGACGGCGATGATCTCGGTCGCGATGCCCTTTTCCTTCAGGCGGATCGCTTCTTCGACACCGATCTCATCGAACGGGTTCATCGACATTTTGACATTCGCAAGGTCAACGCCGGTGCCGTCGGATTTGACCCGCGGCTTCACGTTGTAATCGAGCACCCGCTTTACGGGGACGAGGATTTTCATAGCTTCGACAGCTCCTCTCGAAAAATTGTGCACTGCGCCATAATTGGCGTTTACGTAAACGTCAACTAGCAGTCCCACCTCCTCCCCCGCGGTGCGAGGGAGGGTTGGATTATCACGCCGCCTTGTTCACCTCGGCTACGATTTTCTTTGCCGCGTCGCCGAGATCGTTGGCCGCAACGATCGGCAGGCCCGAATTGGCGAGGATGTCCTTGCCTTCCTGGACGTTCGTGCCTTCGAGGCGGACGACGAGCGGAACCGACAGGTTCACTTCCTTCGCCGCGGCAACGATACCGTCGGCGATGATGTCGCACTTCATGATACCGCCAAAGATGTTCACGAGGATGCCCTTCACGGCGGGATCCTTGAGGATGATCTTGAACGCCGCGGTGACCTTTTCCTTCGAAGCGCCGCCACCGACGTCGAGGAAGTTCGCGGGGAATTCGCCATTCAGCTTGATAATGTCCATCGTCGCCATCGCGAGGCCCGCGCCATTGACCATGCAGCCGATGTTGCCGTCGAGCTTGATGTAGGCGAGGTCATATTCCGACGCCTCGACCTCGGCCGGGTCTTCTTCGGTCAGGTCGCGCAGCTCGGCGAGATCCTTGTGACGGAACATAGCATTGCCGTCGAACGCCACCTTGGCATCGAGCACGAGCAGTTCGTCGCCATCCTTGCCTTCGCAAACGGCGAGCGGGTTGATTTCGATCTGTTCGGCATCGGTGCCGAGGAACGCGGCATACAGGCCGGCGAGAACCTTGGCGGCCTGCTTCGCGAGATCGCCCGACAGGCCGAGCGCGGCCGACACGGCGCGGCCGTGATGCGGCTGGAGGCCCGTCGCGGGATCGATGATGATCGTGTGGATCTTTTCCGGCGTGTCATGCGCGACGGTTTCGATATCCATGCCGCCTTCGGTCGAGGCGACGACCGCGATGCGGCTCGACCCACGATCGACGAGCAAGGCGAGGTAGAATTCCTGCTTAATGTCGGCGCCGTCGGTGATGTACAGGCGGTTGACCTGCTTGCCGGCTTCGCCGGTCTGGATCGTCACCAGCGTGTTGCCGAGCATGTCCTTGGCGTGCGCTTCGACTTCGTCGATCGTCTTGGCGAGGCGGACGCCGCCCTTCGCGTCGGCGGCCAGTTCCTTGAACTTGCCCTTGCCGCGGCCACCCGCGTGGATCTGCGACTTCACGACATAGAGCGGCCCGGGGAGCTGCTTTGCTGCGGCGACGGCTTCCTCGACGGTCATCGCGGCAATGCCCTTGGGCACGGCGACGCCAAATTTCGCGAGCAGTTCTTTCGCCTGATATTCGTGGATGTTCATGAGGTCTGCCGGGCCTTTCGACTCTGGAAGGGGAGAGGATCGGCGCCGCCTAAGCACAAGTTCGGCGGCAATTCTACCCCCGGGAAGCCCCAGATATTCTTGTGTGCGGCAAAGGCTTGCGGCCAGCCGGTCCGTCTTTCGGATGACGCCCCGGGCCCGAGTTGATAATCGGGCAAGGTCGAAATGTGGGATGAGGGAAGCGAAGATGCGGATAAAGCTTCTAGTTTTGGCTTTGTCGGCGCTCGGTGGTCCGGGCGCCGCGACGGCACAAGTGAACCAAGCGCTCGACGTCCAGATCATCGAGGCGCCGAAAATCGTCCGCATCGGCGCGGCCGACCAGCTCGTCTACGAACTCCACCTCACCAATTTTTCCAGCCACCCGCTCGAACTGAACGGGCTCGTGATCAAGGCCGGTGGCACGCCGGTCAAGACCTATGGCCGGGACGAACTGCCCACGGTGATCGATCTCGTCGGACCGCCCGAAGCCAATTCGCGGATCATTCCAATCGGCCGCCGCGCTATCGTCTATATCGGCGCGCCCGTCCCCGCCGCCTTTCCCCGGGGATCGATCGCGCACAGCCTGACGCTGAGCAAGATCGACACCGACGAGGGTGATTTCACGATTTCAGGCGGCGCCGCGACGCCCGAAACCGCCGCCCTGCCCCGCCTGTCGCCGCCGCTGCGCGGCGGTCCGTGGGTCGCGGTGTACGACCCCGGCATGGAACGCGGCCATCGCCGGGTCTTCTATGCCACCGAAGGGTCGGCCACCCTGCCCGGCCGCTTCGCGATCGACTGGATGAAGGTCGACACGAGCGGAAAATTGTCTGCGGGCGACGCCAATATTCCGGCGAACCATTATGGCTTCGGCGCCGAGGTGCTCGCAGTTGCCGACGGCACGATCGTCGCGGTGCGCGACGATGTGCCCGATCCCGCCACCATATCGGGCAGGCCGAGGCCCGGCATCGCCGACGCCAGCGGCAATTTCGTCATGCTCGACATCGGCGGCGGCCGCATCGCGACCTATGAACATCTGAAGCAGGGAGCGCCCGTCGCGGTGGGCGATCGCGTGAAAGCCGGGCGAGTCGTCGGCTTCCTCGGCTTCACCGGACAGGCCAGCGCGCCGCACCTGCATTTCCACCTCGCCGACCGGCCGTCGATCCTCGGCGCCGAAGGGCAGCCCTATGTTGTCACCTCGCTCACGCGGCTGGGGCAATATAAGGCAATCGGCGATTTTTTCCGCGGCGAGGCATGGCCGCCCACCGACCGTTCCGAAACGGTGCGGAACAGCTTTCCGCCGCCGAACCTCGTCGTTCGCTTTCCGGGCGATTGATGGCTTAACGCAGCGCGCAGAGCGCCGCCGAGCTGGTCGATACGGTCAGGATCTCGGGATCCTTGAGCGCGCGGACCTTGCGAAAAAACTGGTCGAGCGAAAGATCGGTGACATGCTTGTCCTTGAGGCTGCCGAGCGCCGACAGGCGGCGGAGCTGGACCAGCGACAGCCGGTCGACCATGCGTTCGGCCATGCACGCCGACATCGCCTTCGACAGGCCAGCATTGTTGAGCCCGGTGCGCAGCCGCGTCTCGGGCGTCGCGCATCCGGCGAGCGCGAGTGCCAGCATGGCCAGCGGCAGGGCGGCAATCTTCATCCTCGATTACCTTCCGTGATATTCGGCGACGGCCGACGACACCGACTGCATCAACGCCATGCGCGCCGGAATGCCCGCGCTCGTTGTGCCCATCATCACGACGATCGCATAACGCGTGCCGTCGGGCGCGGTGGCGATGCCGATGTCGTTATAGCCCGCGGTCATGCCGCCGAGATTCTGGCCGGTCCCGGTCTTGTGCATGAACTGCCAGCCCGGCGGCAGCCCGGCCTTGAGCCGCCGCGGCCCGCTCCGCGTGCGGCTCATCACGTCTTGCAGATATTCGGTCGATTCGGGCGACAACAAGGTCCCACGCGCGAGCCGCGTCAGCGCGCTGGCGATCGCCGCGGGGCTGGCGCCGTCGACCGGATTGGCGAGATAATTGTCCATCGCCGCCTGGCGCGTCGCAGCCGACAGCGCAGCGCGCGCGGTCTGAAAATTGCGGCCGACCGAATAGCTTTGCTGCCACGTCAGCCCCGCGGTCCCCGCCTGCAACAGGCGTTCACCGGGCCCGAAGCGGATTGAGCCGAGATCCTTTTTCGCGATGAAGGCGCGCACGGCCGTCGGCCCGCCGACGGTGCGCAGCAGGCTGTCGTTCGCAAGATTGTCGCTGTGGGTGATCGCGGTTTCGATGAGGTCGCGGACACTCATCGTCACCGATCCCTCGGCGCGGACGCGCGCGGCGAGCGGCTGGTGAAAGACCACCAAATCCTCGGGACCGATGCGGACGCGCTGGTCGAGCGTCATCCGCCCCTGATCGACGGCATCGAGCACGGTGAGCGCGACCCATAGTTTCGAGACGCTCTGCTGCGGGAACAGCTCGCTGCCGCGCTGCGACAGCGACCATTCGCCGTCGATACGCTGTACCGCGATGCCGGTCTTGCCGGGGAAGCCGCGCCACAGTTCGTAGATCCGGTCGTTGAGGCCGGCGGGAGCGCGGCGGAAGCCGGGATCAACGGGGCCGGCGGGGCGCGGCATCGCCGAGCGCACCGGCTGACCGATCGGAACGGTGACCGCCCCCGACGGGCCGCGCGCTGCCGCTGGCTGCTGCGCGCGCGGCTGCGGAACGATCGCGGCACTACTGACGCAGCCCGCAAGCACCGCGGCGCTCATCGACACAGCGAGGAGCGGCCTGCCGGAAAACTCAAACTTCATTCGAACCCCGCATTTGCGACTTTTATAGCGTCCCGACCCCGTTCGGGCTTTTCCTGCGTCCCGCAGCGGCGGACGGCAGACCAGCGATTTGCGGTGAATGATTCTTCTGCCGCGACCAATGGCGGAACCCGGCGGGTTTCAGGCGCCGGCCTGGCCCGTACGCCGTGGTCAGGGCGCGGGCTTCGCCCGCACCATATCGGGATAGAGCCGCTTCAACGCCGCCAGCTTGGGCGCGTCCCAGCGCAATATATAGCCGTTCTTGGGATTCAGGCGCATGAAATCCTGGTGATTCGCCTCGGCGGGATAGAAGCGCTTATACGCCTCGACCGGCACGACGACCGGCTTCGCGAAATATTTGCCGCCACCGATCTGGGACAGATAGGCGGTCGCGACCTGGCGCTGGCTGGCGTCGAGTGGGACGATCGCGGCGCGATATTGCGGGCCCGTGTCGGGGCCCTGACGATTCTTGAGCGTCGGGTCGGCGATCACCGAAAAGAGGATGCGGAGCAGACTGCCATAGCTGACCTGCGACGGGTCATAGACGATGCGGACGGCCTCGGCATGGCCCGACTTTCCGTCGTGGGTCCGCTCATATTTGGCGGTCGCGGCGTTGCCGCCATGATAGCCCGATTCGACCGAAATCACGCCTTTGACGTTGGAAAAGACGCCCTCGACGCCCCAGAAACAGCCGCCCGCGAGTACCGCGGTCGCGCGTTTCGCATTGACGGCGGGATCGACGAGCGCGGCGGGCAGCTTGACGACGCTTTCGGCCTGCGCCGGGGTGCATTGCGCGACGATCGCGCCTGCGACCAGCGCCGTGACGGCGCGAAGCGAAAGGCTGTGCCGCAGCGGCGTCACACCGGGATCGGCAGTGCCGGCTGATTGAGCACGATGTAAGTCGCGCCAATCGCGAAGCCAGCGAGCATGGTCAGGAACCAGTCGGAGCGGAGCATGGAGAGCATATGGGCCTCTTTTCATATCTTGTCGATTCGCGGCTTTGACCGCTTTGGTTACACCGACGATATGGAGCGCCCCGACCAGCCGTGCAGTGATGGCAGTCACCCTAACGGAAATGACTTACTATCCGGTGAACCGGGCGGTTAACCGCCGTTCAGGTTCAAATAGTCGCCGCCGCTGCGATTACAAGACCGATCGGTACAAAATAATCTTACGCAGATAAATTTGCGCCGAGAGATGTCAGCTGAGCGCGGCGCACGCCTGCTGGATGCGCACGCACGCTTCCTTCAGCACGGCTTCCGAGGTCGCGTAGGAGACGCGGAACGCCGGCGACAGGCCGAACGCGCCGCCGTGCACCGCCGCGACCTTGGCGCTGTCGAGGAAATAGTCGATCAGCGCCTCGTCGCTGTCGATCAGCTTGCCGTCGGGCGTTTTCTTGCCGATGCAGCCCGACGCGTCGGGATAGACATAAAAGGCGCCGTCGGGGACGGGGCAGTTGAGCCCCGGCGCGTCGTTGAGCATCGCGACGACCATGTCGCGGCGCTTCCGGAACGCGGCGTTGCGGTCGTCGAGGAACTGCTGCGGCCCGCCGAGCGCGGCGGCGGCGGCCGCCTGCGCGATCGAACAGGGGTTCGACGTCGACTGCGACTGGAGCTTGCCCATCGCCTTGATGATCCATGCGGGACCGCCGGCATAGCCGATGCGCCAGCCGGTCATCGCATAGGCCTTCGAACAGCCGTTCACCGTCAGGATGCGGTCGATCAGGTCGGGGCAGCGCTGCGCGAAGGTCGTGAAGGCGAAATCGGCGTACCAGACATGCTCGTACATATCGTCGGTCATCACCATCACATGCGGGTGGCGGCGGATCACTTCGCCGAGCGCGTCGAGTTCCTCGCCCGAATAGGCGGCGCCCGACGGGTTCGACGGCGAGTTGAACATCACCCAGCGCGTCTTCGGCGTGATCGCGGCGTCGAGCTGCGCCGGGGTGATTTTGTAGTTCTGCGCCGCGGTGCCCTCGATGATCACCGGCGTGCCGCCCGCAAAGGCGACGATGTCGGGATAGCTCACCCAATAGGGCGCGGGGATGATCACCTCGTCGCCCTTGTCGACCGTCGCGACGAGCGCGTTGAACAAAGTGTGCTTGCCGCCGACGTTCACCGAAATCTGGTCGAGCCCGAACTCAAGGCCATTGTCGCGGCGGAACTTGCCGCGGATCGCGTCCTTCAGCGCCACGGTGCCGTCGACGAGCGTATATTTGGTCTGCCCATTGCGGATCGCCTCGATCGCCGCTTCCTTGACGAAATCGGGGGTATCGAAATCGGGCTCGCCCGCGCTGAGGCCGATGACGTCGACGCCCGCGGCTTTCAGCGCCGTCACACGCGCGGTCATCGCGAGCGTCGCCGAAGGCTGGATGCGATTGAGGGCGGCGGAGACATGGGGCTTCAGCGACATGACGATATCTTCCGTGGCTTGCGCGGTCGGGCTGCAAAAGGACAGGAAATTGCGCGCGGCCGCGCCTAAAGCCTCTGACCGATATTCGCAAGCGCGCTGGTTGATAATTTACCTATGCACGCTCCAATGCCCCTCCCCTTCAGGAGAGGGGTTGAAGTGTTCGATGCTAGTTCGTCTCCGCCAGCCGCGCCGGGATCAATCCGCGCAGCGAATTGCCGATGAAAAATCCACTGTCCAGGTCGGCGAGGCGCAGGTGCGATTCGACTGCGCGCCCCTTGTCGATCAGTTCGGCGCGCAGCACCCCGGGGAGCAGTCCCAGCGCGAGCGGCGGGGTGAGCAGCTGGCCGTCGCGCTCGACGAAGATATTGCTCCAGCTCCCTTCGGTGACGAAACCCGGCTCGTCGACGAAGACAACCTCGGCCGCGCCGCTTTCGTGCCGTGCGCGGTCATAGGCGGCGCGCAGGCTCGTCTTGTGCGTCAGGCGGAAATCATCGGCAGCCATCGGCGCGGGGCGCACCGCGACCGGCACCGGCAGTTCGGCGAGCCGCGGCAGCGGCGACACCTCGATCGCCAGCGCTCCCGACGGCGCGAGCCGCATCCGCACCCGCGCGGCGCTGCGCATGCGGAAGGTCGCCGATTGCAGACTGTTGCGCGCACCGTGCCGATCGAAGGTGAAACCCAGCGCAGCGGCGCTCGCCTTCATCCGCGCCAGATGCCCCTCGAGCCGCTGGACGCCCTCGACCGGGTCAAAGAACATCGTTTCGATGAGGTCGAAGCTTTCCCCCGCTGCGCCCACAAATTCCCCCTTGGCCAGACATTCGCGCCATTCTTCAGCCGGTTCGCTGTCGGCGACGATTCCCGATCCCAATCCCAGCGTGGCGCAAGCAGGGCCGTCCTGCAAGGCGCTTTGCGGTAACACAAGCGTCCGGATCGCAACATTGAACGCCGCATCGCCCCCCGGCTCGATGAACCCGATCGAGCCCGTGTAAAGCCCGCGCGCGCCCACCTCCAGTTCGTCGATGATTTCCATCGCGCGCACTTTCGGCGCGCCCGTGATCGACCCGCAGGGGAAGGCGGCGCGCAAAACATCGACCGCCCCGGCGCCTTCGGGCAGTCGCGCACTGACGTCGGAGACGAGCTGGTGGATCGTCGGAAAGCTTTCGACCCGGAACAGCTCGGGCACCGCGACCGACCCCGGCACCGCGACGCGCGACAGGTCGTTACGGATCAGGTCGACGATCATCAGATTTTCGGCGCGCTGCTTGGGATCGTCGGCGAGCGCACGCGCCGCGATCGCATCGGCCTCGGAATCGGCAAGCCGCGCCGCGGTTCCCTTCATCGGCCGCGCCATCACCTGCCCGCCCCGCAGCGCAAAGAAGAGCTCGGGCGAGTGCGACACGATCGCCTGTTCGCCGGTCCAGATCACCCCGCCATAACCGGCGCGCGCCGTCCGCCGCAGCCGCGCATGAATGGCAAGCGGATTGCCGCGCACGGGCACATCGGCGCGAAAGGTGAAGTTTGCCTGATAAATGTCGCCCGCGCGGATGTAATCGAGCACGGCTTCGACCGCCGCCAGATAGTCGGCGCGCGCGACGCGCGGCGCGACCTTGCCGATCCACGCCGACGCCGGATCGGGGAGCAGGTCGGCCACCTTGTCGGCATCGATCCGCCGGACCGTGTGAAACAGCCCGAACCAGCCGAGCGGCGCATCGCCGGTTTCGGCATCGACCGCACCGCGCCACGCCGGTGCAAGCGCCTTGCCCGCCTCGTACGTCAGATAGCCCGCCGCATGGAGCCCCCGCGCCTGCGCCGCTTCGAGCGCCGCAAGCAGCGCCGGAACCTCGGCCGCGGACCAGGCCGTCAGCACCTCGACCGGATCGACGAACAGCCGCGCCGCCGCCGCGCCCTCGGCGCGCGCGTCGTCGAGCAGCACAAAGGGCGGACAGCCCGGCCCCGGAAGCGGGATCGCGTCGCCGCCCGTCATCGCTGTATCGTCATCGCTGTGTCATGGGTGCCCGTCGCGCGCCGGCGATCAGCGGTCGCGCTTCATGCGGATCGTGCGGCCGCCGTCGATCGTCGCGAAATAACTGCCCATCGTCGCGACCTTGATCTTGACCTTCTGCCCCGCCTTCGGCTGGCGCGGCAGCTTGGTCGTGTCGATCTGCACCCACACCGCGTCGTCTTCCATCGCGAGCGTATATTTGCCCGAGCGGTCCATGCTCACCGACCGGATCGTCGTTTCGATTTCCTTGACCTCATCCTCGTCGCCGCCGAAAATTCCGCCGAGCTTCGGAAAGGAAAAGCCGAACAGCCCGCGCCGCGCCTTCTTGGCGGTTTCGCGGTCGGTGAAGGTGATTTCGCGCGCCTGGTCGGCGGTCGACAGTTCGCCGACCTCGCGGTCGAAACAGGCGAGACGCGCCGCGGGATCGGCGATGTCGCGGCAGGCGTAGAGTTCCTGGATCTGCGCGGGCCGCGCGGTCGGCAGCTTGTCCTTCGCGGCCGCCGGAACGGCGAGAGCGCAAGCGAAAAGGACGAGCGGCGTGGCGACACGCGATAACAGCTGCAGCATGGCAAAACCCCTGGCGAAGACGATATGCGCTGCCTAGCCGTCCGGACTGCGCGCCGCAAGCGAGCCCGGTTGCAAATCACCTTACTGACCTTAGTGTAAGGAACACCGCCTATTCGAAAAGGAAATCAACCCCCGATGGACAGCCGCTTTTCCTGGTCGACCGATTATCGCCACCCCACGGCCTGGGACCAGGAGTTTCCGCCGCTGTCGCTGCCCGATATGCTCGCCGCCAGCGTGGCGCGGCGCGGCGATGCGCCGATGCTCGATTTTCTGGGCCGCCAGTTCGGCTATGCCGAGGTCGCGCGCGGTGCGGCGCGCGTTGCGCGCGGATTGCAGCAGCGCGGGATCGGCAAGGGCAGCCGCGTCGGCCTGTTCCTTCCCAACGTCCCGCATTATGTCGCGGCCTATTATGGCGCACTCGCCGCCGGGGCGACGGTGGTCAATTTCTCGCCGCTCTATACCGTCGCCGAGCTGGAAGCGCAGGTCGAGGATTCGGGCACCGAGACGCTGTTCACGATCAGCGCCGCGGCGCTGCTGCCGACCGCACTCAAGGTACTCGACGGATCGAGCCTCAAGCAGCTCGTCGTCGGGTCGGTCGCGGGCGGGCTGCCCGCGGCGAAGTCGGTGCTCTATCGCCTGCTCAAGCGAAGCGAGGTCGCGGCACTGCCCGCCGACCCGCGCGTTATCCGTTTCTCGGCGCTCACCGACAATGACGGTCGGCCCGATGCCGTGGCGATCGACCCCGAAAAGGACATCGCGCTGATCCAATATACCGGCGGCACCACCGGCACGCCCAAGGGCGCCAAGCTGACGCACCAGAATCTCACCGCCAATGCGCGGCAGGTGAACGCGATCGACCCCGACCACGACGCCCCCGACCGCATCCTCGGCGTCCTCCCCTTCTTCCACGTCTTCGCGAACACCTGCGTGCTCAACCGCACGATCCTCAACGGCGGATCGATCACGATGCTGCCGCGCTTCGATGCCAAGCAGGCGCTCGATGCGATCACGCGTACCAAAACGACCGCGCTGCCGGGCGTGCCGACGATGTACCAGGCGCTGCTCGACCACCCCGATCTCGCGAAGACCGACTTCTCCAGCTTGCGCATCTGCATCTCGGGCGGCGCGCCGATGCCGGCCGAGCTGCGCGAGAAATTCGCCGCGGCGACCGGCGCCTCACTCGTCGAAGGCTATGGCCTCACCGAAAGCTCGGGGGTGGTCGCGACCAACCCCTATGAAGGCCCGGTCCAGCCGGGCACGATCGGCCAACCGATCCCTGCAACGCATATTCGCCTGCTCGACAAGGAGGATCCGTCGAAAGATGCCCCCCACGGCGAGCCCGGCGAGCTCGCGGTCAAGGGACCGCAGATCATGCAGGGCTATTGGAACCGGCCCGAGGCCGACAAGGACAGCTTCACCGACGACGGCTGGCTGCGCACCGGCGACGTCGCGGTGGTCGAGGCCGATGGCTATATCCGCATCGTCGACCGGCTGAAGGACATGATCGCGGTCGGCGGGTTCAAGGTGTACCCGAGCGTGATCGAGGCGCATCTCCACGAGCATCCCGCGGTCAAGGAAGCGATCGTGCTCGGCGTTCCCGACGCCTATCGCGGCGAGGCCCCCAAGGCGTTCGTCACGCTCGAGGAGGGGTTCAACGTCAGCGGCGAGGCGCTCGCCGCGTGGCTCAATCCGCAGCTCGGCAAGCACGAGCGGGTGAGCGAAGTCGAAGTGCGGCTGAACCTGCCCAAGACGATGATCGGCAAGCTGGACCGCAAGGCTTTGCGGGCCGAAGAGGAAACGGCGGCCAAAGCCTAACCTGCTTTATGGAAAAGGCGGCGATATCGCGCCACCATGTCCCGTCGTTTCGGGAGAAAAGGCATGGAAGAAAGTCGAGAATTTCTGATGTTACGTCGCGCCCAAGAGCAAGCCGCCGCCGCCTGCGCGGTCTCCGAGGAAGAACGCATCCTTCGCCGCGAACTCGCGGACTATTATGCCGAGCGGCTCGCGCAGATGCCGAACGCCGTCCAAATTTCCGAAAGGGGCGCCGCTGCGCCCCATTTTTGATATGGCCGACACATATCCCCCGCGTAGTTATTATTTCCACGTCCGCAATGGCCATGGCCTGATCCGCGACGAAGAGGGGCAGATGGTGTCGCCCGACAAAAGCATCCGCCAGATTGCGATCGAGGGGGCGCGGTCGGTGATGGCGGCCGATGTGCTCGAGGGATTTCTGGACCTGTCGGGGCAGATCGAGGTCGCCGACGACCGGCACGCGACGATCCTCACCATCCGCTTCGACGAGGCCATCATAATGAAATGACGCCCGTGCGCGGCCTTATGCTTGTACGTCGACGGGATCCTGAGTCAGATTGGGATGAAGATAGCGGTCGTTGAAATCGCCCAATTCCTCCAGCGCCGGCCAATCGACAATGCAGATCGTCCGCTTTTCACGCTTGATCAGCTTCTGGCGTTCGAGGTCGCGCAGCGTGCGGTTGACGTGGATCGGGGTCAATCCGACCGCATCCGCGAGTTGTTCCTGCGTCAGCGGCATCTTGTAGCAGTGATCCTTCGCCATGCCCGTAAGGGCGAGGCGTACCGCCAGTTCGCAGAGCAGGTGGGCTATGCGCGAGGCGGCGTCGCGACGGCCGACATTGACAATCCATTCGCGAAAAATCGCCGCGTCGATCAATGTATCGCGCCACAAGGCGCGGCCGACGGCCGGCCGCTGCGCGATCAGCGCCTCGATCGCCGTCACCGGGATCAGCGCCACATGCGCCTTGGTCAGCGTCTGGACGCTATGGTCGGCGATATCGAGGAGCGAGTTTTGCAGATCGACAAAATCGCCCGGAATCTGGATCGAAACGATCTGGCGATTGCCGCCGTTGGTCACCTTGTGCCGGATCGCAATGCCTTCCAGCAACACGCAGCAATGCTCGATCCGGTCATCCTCGCGGACGATATAGCCACCAATATCGAGCCATTTAAGACGGTGCGGCAGGGCCAGGAACGCGCCGACATCATCCTGCGACAAATGTTCAAGCCGCATCAGCTTTTCTGCCGCAGGGTAAAAGATCGACGATGGCGACAAAACAGGCTCCCCTTTGAATCATGGGAGCATCGTGCATCTCTCAGTCGCTGAAGCCAAAGGCAGGTTCAACGATCGACGAGATATAGCAGAAAACTTAGCCCCCGTCGCGTTTATACACGCGGCGCTAGATGTCGGCTTAACTTCGGCAACGCATTGATAACTTAACTTACGTTTAGCTTGAGCCGATTTGCAGCCGACAAATTTTGTCGCGGCCCGCATTGCCGCGCACGGTAGACGCGAAGGATTTGCAATGTGATGTTGTAACCTTTGTCATGTTATGCCATATCTCGCGCTGCAATTTGCACCAACGGAGAATCGGGTGACCCATGTCGCCAGCCATGCCCCTGTCCTGACGCGCCTCGGCGCGGTGGTACGGGCTGCGCGCGATTCGCGGCCGCTTACCGCCTTGAGCGGCGACCAGCTGGCGATGGGCCTGTCGGGGCTTTGCCTCGTCCACTGCCTCGCGACGACGATCTTCTTCGCCTCGATTGCCTCGGTCGGCGGGGTGTTTCTCGACAATCATCTGTTTCACGAGATCGGGCTGATCATCGCGATCGGCTTTGCGCTCATCACCCTCGTGTCGGGCGTGCTCAGCCATGGCTATATGATGCCCTTCGCGGTCGGCAGCTTCGGGCTCGGCATGATGGCGGGCGCGCTGTCGCGGCCGCACGACGGCAGCGAAGTGATCGCGACAATGATCGGGGTTGCGGTCGTCGCGCTGGGTCACGACCTCAACCGCCGCGCGCGGCACTGATCGCACCGCATCGGAGATGTCCGCAACTTGCGGGCACGCGCCAAACAGCCTACATTGAACCGTAGTTAGCGCGGGATTTCCCACGCCTGAGGAAACGCCAATGGGCAAGCATGATCATCCGCACGTCGAGGCCAGCGGCGCCTCGCTCGCCAAGGCGGCGCAGACTGCGCTCGAGGGCGCGGGCGAAGCGTGGACCGACATGCGCGCGCAGATTTTCGACGCGGTCGCCGAAATCGGTAAGCCCGCGAGCGCCTATGAAATCGCCGACATCGTCTCGCAAAAGCGCGGCAAGCGCGTCGCGCCGAACAGCGTCTATCGCATCCTCGACCTCTTCGTCGCGAACAACCTCGTCCGCCGGGTCGAGAGCGCGAACGCCTTTGTCGCGAACAGCCACCCCGGTTGCCTCCACGACTGCATCTTCCTGATCTGCGACACGTGCGGCAGCGCGGTCCACGTCGACAACGACAAGATTTCGGGCGGCGTCCGCGCCGCGGCCGAGGCGACGGGCTTCGCCGCCGAGCGCCCGGTGATCGAGGTGCGCGGCAAATGCGCCGAGTGCCAATAAGGTGAGCCGCCGCGCTCCACCGGACATCTAGTCGATGGTCGGGGGGCTCCAGCATTGGATCGAAGCACAGCGGACGCGCCCGGCCGCGCCGACGCGCGCGTGGGTCTGGACGCTGGTGTTCGGCATCGCGACTCTGCTCTTCGGGCTCTATCTCGGCCAGGTCTTCCCGCAGACGGGGCATGACATCGCGCCGGGCTATGGCGCGCCGGTGCTCGCGTTCGAATTCGCCGGCGGGCAAGCCGATCTCGAAGCGATCTTCGGCTTCTATACCGATCCCGAGCAGGTGACGCGCCTCGCCGCGATGCGGACGGGCAACGAGCGCGACTATCTCTACATGCTGCTCTACGCCGGCTTTCTGACGAGCGGCTGTATCGCGCTGTGGCACGAGCTTCGCCTCCGCGCGCTCCTCGCCGCCGCCGTGCTTCCGGTCGCGGCGGCGCTTTGCGACGCATGGGAGAATTACTTGCTCTTCGACATCCAGGCCGCCTTCACGCTCGGCGACTATTCGCCTGCCATGGCAAGCCTGCCCTATCCCGTCGCCGCCAAATTCCTGCTGCTCGCCGCAACCAATGTCATGATCGGCGCTGCGGCGACGCAGATCGGGCGCTGGTGGGCGCTGTTCGGGACGATCGCGATCCTCGCCGCGATTCCGACCGTAATGGCGATCATCACCCCCGCGGCTTTCGCCTGGGCGCTGATCCCCTCGGCGGCGGGCGGGTGGCTACTGTTGCTCACACTATCCGTGGCGGGGTGCTGGCAGGCGTTCGCCCGCAGGCGTCCACTTGTCGATTTGGGTGATGCGCCCCCCGTGTCCGACGAACCACAACCCGCCTCGCCGACCCGCCGCGTCTTCGGCCGCCGCCGCACCTGACCCCTTGTCCATCCCGGCCGTGCAGGTCTAGGGAGGCCGCGAATCCCCAAAAAGGGCGAAAGGCTGCACATGAACACCGTGATCATCCGCGAAGACGACCTCATCGAAACGATCGCCGACGCGCTCCAGTACATCAGCTATTTCCATCCGATGGACTATATCCGCGCGCTGGGCGCCGCGTACGAGCGCGAAGTGTCGCCCGCCGCGAAGGACGCGATGGCGCAGATATTGTCGAACAGCCGCATGTGCGCCGAGGGCCACCGCCCGATCTGCCAGGATACCGGCATCGTCACCGTCTTCATCAAATGGGGCATGGACTGCCGCCTCGACAGTCCGCGCAGCCTGCAGCAGGTCGTCGACGAGGGTGTACGCAAAGCGTATCTCCACCCCGACAACAAGCTCCGCGCCTCGATCCTCGCCGACCCCGCGTTCAGCCGCGTCAACACGAAGGACAACACGCCGTCGGTGCTCAACGTCGAAATGGTCCCGGGCGCGAAAGTCCATATCGACGTCGCGGCGAAGGGCGGCGGCAGCGAGAACAAGTCGAAGTTCAAGATGATGAACCCGTCGGATTCGATCGTCGACTGGGTGCTCGAAATGGTGCCGCAGATGGGCGCCGGATGGTGCCCCCCGGGGATGCTCGGCATCGGCATCGGTGGCACCGCCGAAAAAGCGATGCTGCTCGCCAAGCAATCGCTGATGGACCCGATCGACATGACCGAACTGCTCGCACGCGGCCCGAGCAATCCGACAGAGGAACTGCGCATCGAGCTGTATGAAAAGGTCAACGCGCTCGGTATCGGCGCGCAGGGGCTCGGCGGCCTCGCCACTGTGCTCGATATCAAGATCGCCGACTGGCCGACTCACGCCGCGTCGAAGCCCGTCGCGATGATCCCGAACTGCGCGGCGACGCGCCACGCGCACGTCACGCTCGACGGCAGCGGCCCGGCCTTCCTCGAACCGCCGGTACTCGCCGATTATCCGCAGATCGACTGGAAGCCCGACACGGCGGCGATCCGCGTCGACCTCGACAATCTCACCCCCGAAGTCGTCGCAAGCTGGAAACAGGGCGACCGCCTGCTGCTCAACGGCAAGATGCTCACCGGCCGCGACGCCGCGCACAAGCGCATCGCCGAGATGCTCGCCAAGGGCGAAGAACTGCCCGTCACCTTCCGCGACCGCGTGATCTATTATGTCGGCCCCGTCGACCCGGTCGGCGAGGAAATCGTCGGCCCCGCGGGCCCGACCACCGCGACGCGCATGGACAAATTCATGGACATGATGCTCGATCAGGGCCTGCTCGCCTGCGTCGGCAAGGCCGAACGCGGCCCCGCCGCGACGCAGGCGATCGCGAAGCACAAGAGCGCGTACCTCATGGCAGTCGGCGGCGCGGCCTATCTCGTCGCGCGTGCGATCAAGGGCAGCAAGGTCGTCGGCTTCGCCGATCTCGGTATGGAAGCGATCTACGAATTCGAGGTCAGCGACTTCCCCGTCACCGTCGCGGTCGACAGCGAAGGCCAGAATGTCCACGTCAACGCACCGATGTTGTGGCAGAAGCGGATCAAGGACGAGGGGCTGCTGGAGAAGGCGTAGACAATGCCATTCCGGCCTTTTGGCTTTTCTTTCGAGTTACGCACGCCGCTCGATCTGACCGAGGTCCGACGGCGGGTCCGGGATTGCAAGCGCAGCATCGTCGATCCATCCGACGGCCCGCGCGGGCTGGTCCTCGGCCGGCTGGTCTGGTTATGGAACAGCGCATGGTATAGCCAAGGCCCCATGCTGGTCGGCTGGATGAGCCATGACCGGCAGGGCTGCCGCCTATCCGGGCGCTCGGGTTCCGATCTCAATGGAATGCTCGGGATCACGGCCGCCGCACTTTTCATGCCCGTTGTCGCCTTTCTCGATTATCGCGACGGAGGCTCCTCGCCGTGGCTCTATGTGATTGTCGCGCTGACGGTACTCGCCGCGATTATATTACTCGTAGCTGGGAGCAATGATCGCCGCGAGGGGCTTCCATTGGTAACGTTCCTGGAAACCGCTATCGGAACCGGCGGACGGCATGAATTTCACTGAGAACGAAGAGGCACCGGCCTTCTTGCGCCGTGAAATCGGCGCGCATCCAATCGCGTAACGGTAAGTCCCCGGCACGCGCTTGCGTTTCGCCGCCGATGCGGCACATTGCTTCGCATTCGAAGCAGCAGGGGACTTATGATGGATTTCCGTGAGCTTAACCGACTGAATCGCCGCGACATGTTGCGTGGCACCGCGATGCTGGGTGCGGGCGCGGCATTCATGCAGCCCGTTCCGCTCTGGGCGCAGTCGGGGACAATGGCGGACATCCGCAAGGCCGCCGAAGCGGGCAAGGACGCCTCGATCAAGCGCATCCGCGACTGGATCGCCCTGCCCTCGATCGCCGCCGAGAACCGCAGCATGCCCGAGGGCGCGGCGTATATGGCCGAACTCGCGAAAGACGCGGGCTTCACCAATGTCGAGATCGTGCCGACCGACGGCCATCCCGGGGTGTTCGGGACGATCGACGTCGGTGCGAAGCGCACGCTCGGCATCTATTTCATGTACGACGTGAAGCAGTTCGACCCGGCCGAATGGTCGTCGCCGCCGCTCGAGGGCAAGATGGTCGAGCGCCCCGGTTTCGGGCAGGCGATTATGGGCCGCGGCGCCGTGAACCAGAAAGGCCCCGAGGCGACCTTCCTCGCCGCACTCCACGCGATCCGCGCCGCCGGGCGCAAGCTGCCCGTCAACATCGTGCTTGTGTGCGAGGGCGAGGAGGAGATCGGATCGCCGCACTTCCGCCAGATCGCGACCAAGCCCAACATCCTCGCCGCATTGAAGAAATGCGAAGGCATTTTCATCCCCTTCGCCTCGCAGGGCAAGACCGGCAATGTCACAGTCAACCTCGGGTCGAAGGGGATCATCGAGCTCGAACTGATCGCGAGCGGCGAGAAATGGGGCCGCGGCCCGAAGGGCGATGTCCATTCGAGCCTCAAAGCCATGGTCGATTCGCCCGCTTGGCGGCTGGTGCAGGCGCTCCAGACGCTCGTCACCCCCGATGGCAACAAGCCCGCGATCGAGGGCTGGTTCGAAAATGTCCGCCCGCTCACCGAGCGCGAGAAGACGCTGATCCGCGAAGCCGCGAAGGCGGGCGACGAGGCGCAGCAGAAGCAGGCGCTCGGTATCACCCACTGGATCGACAATCTGTCGTACGACGACGCGCTGATCCGGCTCGCGCAGGAACCGACGGTCAATATCGAGGGCCTCGTCGCGGGCTATACCGGCCCCGGCGGCAAGACGGTTTTGCCGGGCAAGGCGGTCGCGAAACTCGACCTGCGTCTCGTCCCCAATCAGACGCGCGCCGAGGCCGAAAAGAAGCTCCGCGCGCATCTCGACAAGCATGGCTTCACCGATGTCGAGGTCAATGTCTCGGGCGGTTATGATCCGACCGAGGTCGCCGAGGACAGCCGGCTCGTCCGCTCGGAACTCGCAACCTACAAGAAGCTCGGTATCGCGACGAGCATCAACCCGCGGATGGCGGGCAGCTGGCCGGGCTCGACCTTCACCGCGCCGCCGGTGTCGATCCCCGCGGCTCATTTCGGCACCGGCCACGGATCGGGTGCGCACGCCCCCGACGAATATTTCCTCATCGATTCGACCAATCCCAAGGTCGCGGGGCTCGTCGACGCGACGATGGGCTTCGCCGAATTCCTCTATGTGCTGGCGGCGATCAAATAGGGAGCGGCCAATGAGCGGCCTCAACGGCGTCGCGCATGTCATCCTGACCGCGGGCGATTTCGAACGATCGACCGCCTTCTGGCGCGCGATGATCGCCCATCTGGAATTGAAGGTCGTGCTCGACAGCGAGCATATGCTTTACGGTGTCGGCGGCCGCACCGCGATCGGCATCCGCACGGGCAGCCCCGAAAATGCCGGGAAGCGTTTCGATCAAGGGGCGCCTGGGCTGCATCACGCCTGCTTCCGGATGCGCGACCGCGCCGCGGTCGACGCCGTGCATGGCTTCCTCGCGGGCCGCGACGATATCCGCATCGTCCACGAACCGCAGGAGGAGCCCTGGGCGCCCGGCTATTATTCGGTCCTGTTCGAAGATCCCGACGGCATCCGGATCGAATTCAACCATGTGCCCGGCGTCGGCCTGCTTGCCGAGGGCGAGCAGATCGGCGGCGCGAACGCGTTCGACTAGAAGCCGTACACCAGGGTAAAGCGCGTCTGCGTGTCGACGCTTTCGATCCCCGGCGGCGGGCTCGTGTCGATCTGCGCCGAATAGGCGATGCGCGCCGACAGCGCGCCGGTCAGCTTGGCGCTGAGCGCGGTCTGCGAGCTGGTCGAGCTGTTGGCCTCGCCGATGATCGTCGACGCGACTTGCGTCAGCCGCAGCGTCGGCGACAATTGCCAGCCGAAATCGAGCCCCGCGAGCGCGGTGAGTTCGGTGTCCTCTTCGCCGTTCACGAAATCGGTCTGGCGAAACGCAGGGCCGCCCTTCAGGCTCAGCGTCATCTTCTTGCTGTCGAAGAGCTTGTAGCCGAGCCCGCCCGACAGGTTCCAGCGCGTGTCGTACCCGAGGATCCGGTCATGTTCCCAGCGGCCGAGCCCAAAGGCGAACGTCCGGTCGTTGATCCGATATTGCGGCTCCAGCTCGCCCAGATAGCGTTCGACCGACGTCTTGCCGTTCGTGCGCTGATAATCGGCCTGCGCGCGAAACTTGTGCGTCCAGTCGATCCCTTTGCGCGCGAGCGCGACGCCGGCGCTCAGCCCTACCGACTCGGTGTTGCCGCTGCTCTGCGACGCGCCGATCTGCCCTTCGCCCTTCCAGTTCTGCCAGAATTTCGCCGCCGCCAGCCGGGCGCGCTCGGCCGCCGCGGCCTCGTCCCTCAGGCGCTTTCGTTCGGCGCGATAAGCGAGGAGCCTTTCCTCGATCTCCGCCGCGTCTTCGGGGTTGGTTTCCTTGGCGAGCTTTGCCACCGCCTCGACATCGGCATCCTTGGCGCTCGCCATCGCGGCGTCGAGCATATTCTGCACCGGGTCGAACGGGGCCTCCGGCGGGTGCCCGCTCCGGTAATAGGCAAGCAGCGCGTCGATTTCGCCGATATTGCCCGGATTGGTCCTTCGGGCGAATTTGACCACCGCTTCGACATCGTCATTCTCGCCGCTTGCGAAGGCGGCGTCGATCATCGCACGCACCGCATCGGGCAAGGGTGGGTCGAGCGGAACGAGCATCGTCGGGATCGGATTAGCCAGCACCGGATCGACGAGCAAGGGGTTCGTCTGTAGCTGCTCTTCGGGTTCCTGCGACGCGTGCGCGGATGGAACGGCAAGAGCAAGCGGCAGGCACAGCGCGGCCAGGCGGGGGAGAGTTGTCACCGAAGACGTCCTTCTCTGGGGGCAGGAGCCGGGTTCGTTCGATCGTCCGCGCGGGGCCGGTGCGCGAACGATGCGCCCCTATAAACCGAAAGTTGCTGGCATTTCCACCCCGCGTCCCCCATTTGCAAACCTATGCTGATTGCCATCATCGCCATATTCTGCGCCGGCGTCGGAAATTTCGCGATGCACCGCGCCTTCATGGAAAGCGACGATCCGCTGATCCAGCAGATGGTCAAGCCGCTCGCCGACAAGGTCGGGCCGAACATCACCTATGTCTTTGAATTCCTGCTGCTCGTCGGCGCGATGGCGATCGCGACGCGGAACTGGTTCACCGCGCTGATGCTCTATGGCCTTTATACGATCTTCAACGCGATGGCGTTCAGCTGGATCATGCAAAGACCGCGGTAGGCTGTGGCTACCAAGCGGGACCGGTGATCGGCAGGCCTTGCGCCTTGAGCCGGTCGAGTACGCCGTCCTTTTCGGCCAATATGCGCAGCGGAACCACCGCCAGCGTGACGCCCGGCTGCGCGGTCGCGTCGCGGATCGCACCGACCCAGGTCTGACGCAGCGCGGGGCCGAAGCTGTCGTTCGTCCACGGCCAGCAGCGCCCCAGCGCTTCCTCAAGCGGGCTCGCCATCACCGCGGGCACGTCGAATTCGGTCCACGCGCGGCCGCGCTCGATCACCACATCGCCGCCCGCCTCGGCCGCCGCCATCGCGGCTTCGAGACACGGGATTTGCGTCTCGGGCGCGGCGGCGAAGAGATTGTCGAGCATATCCTCGCCGCGCACTTCGCCGACGGGCTGGGTCGGTATCTTCGACTGGCGCGCCGCCTTGCGGACGACGTCGGATGCGTCGTCGGCGCTGTCCTTGTTGAAGGCGAGGCGTTTTGACAGCAGATCGAACGCCGTCATCAGGAAGTTCGAACGGGCGTAGTCCTGATCGAACCGCGTTTCGAGTGCATGGAGCCGTTTCATCTGATCGCTATTCAGATAATCGGCGGCGACGCGTCCCTTCGGCAATTTCGTAAGCCCGCCGCCCTTGAAGATCAGCCGCAATATATCGCCCGGCGACACCTTCGCCTTGGTGCCGAGAATGACGCGCTGTGCGCGGTCGGTCGCACCCTCCAGCCGCTCGGGCCGCCACGGCGTCGCTTTCGGCACCGCCGCGATCTCACCGACGAGGATGACGACGCCGGTCCGCGTCTGGATCGTCCACATCGGCGCGCCCGAGCGGCGTGCGGTGACGACGATTTCGTCATTGGCCTGATCGGTAGTCGCGGGCTCGGTTGCCGAAGCCGCGGGCAATGCTATCGCCGCGGCGGCGAGCAACAGGACAAGCAGGCGCTGCATCAGGCTACGCCGTGATACCACCACACGCCGTCGCGGTCCTCTCGCTGGACGCGCCCTTCGACTTCGAGGCGCTTCAGATGCGCGAGCGCTTCGCCCGTCGCGAGCCCCTGATTATGCTCGCCGATCGGCCGGTTGAAAAGCAAAGGAAAGCTGTCGACCGCGCGCATCGGCGTCTTCGCCGCCGCCTCGGCCAGATTGTAGAGCCGCATGCGATGCTCGTCGCGCAGTGCCATCAGGCGGACGTGGAGTCCCTTGAACGGCTCGCCATGCGCGGGGCAGGTGACGACGTCGGCGGGCACCGTTGCGAGCAGCTTGTCGATCGACGCCAGCCATTCGCCCAAAGGATCGGCGTCAGGCTCGGTAATGTTGACCGAGACGTTCGAGCTGATCCGCGGCAACACCTGATCGCCCGAGACGAGCACGCCCTCTTTCTCGTTCCACAGGCACGCATGTTCGGGACTATGCCCCGACCCGGTGACGACGCGCCACTGGTGCGCGCCCATGTCGAGCCGCTCGCCATCCTCGATCCGCACATAGGAGCGCGGCAAAGTGAAGATCATGCGCTGGAACATATTCCAGCCGCGCGAGCGCTGCGCCTCGATCGCGGCATCGTCCCAGCCCGCGGCGCGCGATTGCGTCAGCACCTCGTCGGGGGCGGTGTCCGACGAATCGGCAACGATCGCGCGCGCGGTCAGCATCTCGCCGCGCGTCATCCACAGTTTGACGTCCTGCTTCTTCGCGATCCAGCCCGCGAGGCCGATATGGTCGGGGTGCAGGTGCGTGCCGATCACGCGCGTGATGCGCCTGTCCTTGAGCGCGCCGGCATAAAGTGCCTTCCACGCATCGGAACACATCGTCAGGCAGATGCCGGTATCGACGACGGCCACGCCGTCGCCGTCATCGAGCAACCAGCTGTTGATATGACCGAGCGACCCCGGCATCGGAATCCGCGCCCAGCTGATGCCGTTCGCGATGCGGATCGTTTCGCCCGGCCCGGGCGCAGCCTCGCCCCACGGATAGGTGAGCCCCGCATGGCTCGTCGCGGTAAAGCTGTCGTCCTGGGTCAGCGAAGCATCCGGCGAACCGCTGGCCGCCGGGATATTGTCCTCGTCCGTCCCCGCCATGCCTCAGGCTTCGCCGTCGGCTTCGGCTTCCTCGGCGGCGCGCGCTTCGTTCGCGGCGGTGCGTTCGGCGCGCAGCTCTTCGAGCAGCGCTTCGCGGTCGCCCTCGAAACGGCTGTCTTCGGGCGCCTTGATACCGGCCTTCTTCGCCGCCTTGGCGACGAGCGCATCGAGTTCGCGCTGCGAGCAGAGGCCGAGCGTCACCGGATCCTTGGGCACGATGTTCGCGCTGTTCCAATGGCTGCGGTCGCGAATCGCGCCGATCGTGTTGCGCGTCGTGCCGATCAGCTTGCCGATCGCGCCGTCCGACACTTCGGGGTGGTTCTTCAGGATCCACGCGATGCCGTCGGGCTTGTCCTGGCGCTTGCTGACCGGGGTGTAGCGCGGGCCGCGCGTGCGGCGGATCGTGTCCTGCGCCTGCTTGCTCATCTTGAGCTTGTAGTTCGGGTCGTTCTGACCCTTTTCGATTTCGTCCATCGACAACTCGTGCGCGCGGACGGGATCGCGGCCGGTATATTTGGTCGCGGCGGTCTCGTCGGCGATCGCCTGAACTTCGAGAATATGGATGCCGCAATATTCGGCGATCTGGATGAAGGTGAGACCGGTGTTGTCGACCAGCCAGGCGGCGGTCGCGTGCGGCATCAGCGGGGTGGCATCGGCGTTGGCCATGACGGAAACTCTCCAAGCGGAAATAATAAGGGCCGCCCCTCGCGGGGCGGCCGTTCGGCGGCTGATGTAGACCTGTTTTAGGTTGCGGGCAAGGGGTGGTCGTCGGCGGCGAACCCCGCAACCGATTCGACGAGCCACGCGCAAACCGCGCGCACATCGGCACAGGCCATGTTCGCGGGCGTCGCGAGCATATGGTAGCTCTCCCCTTCGATGACCGGGCCGAAGGGATGGATCAACAGCCCCGCATCGATCTCGGGGCGGGCGAGGATCAAGCTGCCGATCATAACCCCATGCCCTGCGACCGCCGCCTGCACGGCGTGATCGTCCGAACTGAAACGCGGCCCTTCATCGACGGCCAGCCCCTCGATCCCGGCAAGCCGCGCCCACCGCCGCCAGTCGGACGCGTTGGCAGGCTGGCGCCATTCGACGTGCAGCAACGTGGCGCGCGCGAGATCTTCCGGTCCGGCGAGGCCGAGCTTCGGGCTGCAAAGCAATCCGAAGCGTTCCGAAAAAAGCGGCCGGCCGACCAGCCCGTCAAAGGGCCCGCGGCCATAACGAACCGCGACATCGGCCAATCCCGCAGCCAGATCGACGGGCTCGTTCGAGGAATGCAGCCGCAGGTCGAAATCGGGAAAACGTTCGCGAAACGAGCCAAGCGCGGGCAGCAGCCGGCGCGCCGTAAACTGGATCGTCGCGGTCAAGGTCACCGCCGCACGCCGCGGGCCAGGCGTGAGATCGGCAAGCGCCCGGTCGAACGCATCGAACCCGTCGCGCAAGGTCGGATATAGTCGCTCGCCCGCTTCGGTCAGCGCGACCTGTCGCACCTGACGTGTGAACAGCGCGAGCCCCAGCACATCCTCCAGCAAACGAATCTGGTGGCTGATCGCCGTCGGCGTGACGGCCAGTTCACCGGCGGCTCGCTGGAAGCTGAGATGACGCGCCGCCGCCTCAAAGGCGCGCAACGCCGCCAGCGGCGGCAATCTCCGATTCCGTATCATAGATGAGTAAAATCGATCCATTGGCTGAAATATTCGCGTTCGACCGCACAATTTATATAGGAATATATGCATCCAGTCATCCCATCAAATGAACTGGATTCTTCTATGTACGCGACTGAAAGATCGCCCCTTCGCATACTTCATATCGATTCCAGCGCCCGTCCGGGCCTTTCGGGCCGGGACCGGCATGGCTCACACAGCCGGCGCTTAGGCGAACGCCTGATCCGCCGCTGGTCGAGCGCGCGGCCGCAGGACGAGGTCGTCTATCGCGACGTAGGCCTTACTCCGCCGTCGCATGTCGACGCCGAATGGATCGCCGCTGCTTTCTCCCCGCCCGGCCGGCGCAGTAACGAACAGCGCGCCCGGCTGGCCGAAAGCGACCGGCTGGTCGCCGAACTGATGGCGGCGGATCTCGTCGTCGTCGGGGCGCCCATGTATAATTTCGGCATGCCGGCACCGCTGAAGGCCTGGCTCGACAACATCGTTCGCGTCGGCGTCACGTTCGGTTTCGACCGCGCGCGGGCGGGCGAGCCCTATTGGCCGATGCTGCCCCCCGGCAAGCGGCTGGTCATCCTCGGCGCGCGCGGCGATTATGGTTATGATCCGGGCGGTCGCCAGGCCGATGTCAATTTCGTCGAGGCCGGCCTGAAAGCGCCGCTCGCCTATATCGGGCTTCGCGATACGGATTCGATCGCGGTCGAATTTGACGAGTTCGCCGACGAACGCCTCGCCCGATCGATCGCCATTGCGGAAAGCCGCGTCGACGCGCTGGTGGACCGGCTGGTTGCCGATCTGGAAGAGTGCGTGCCGGTCTGACCGCTATCCCATCCTTACATAGCAGGGCTCGGCCTCGACGCGCGCCAGCCAGCGTTGCACCGCCGGATAGTCGGACAGCGAAAACAGCCCACCCTCCTCGGCGACATGCGTATAGGCATAAAGCGCGATGTCGGCGAGCGAGAGGTCCTGCCCTGCAAGCCAGTCGCGCGATTCCAGATGGTCGTCCATCAGCTTCAGCGCCGCGACGCCGGCCGCCCGTTTGAGCGGCAATTGCATCCGCTGCGCGTCGCTCAGATTGTCGGCGCCGATCCACTTCATCCAGAAGCGCAAGGTCGCGACATTGGGTTCGTGATTATATTGTTCGAAGAACATCCAGTGCAGCATGTCGGCACGCTCGAACCGGTCATAGGGCACCAAGTGCGTCCCGTCGGCGAGCCAGAAGCAGGCGGCATTGCTTTCGGGCAAGAATTTGTCGCCGACCTGCAGCACCGGGATGCGGCCGTTGGCGTTGACGTTCGCGAGGAAGTCGGGCGTGCGCGTCTCGCCCTGCATGATGTCATATTCGCGCCGTTCGATCGGACAATCGAGCAGCGCCGCGGTCAGCCGGATCTTGTAGCAATTGCCGCTCGCGGCATATTCGTGAAGGATCGGCCTGTCGCCCATTGCAGCCCCCATCGTGATGAATCGCCGCCATCCCCCGACACCGCGGCGACGCCTCTATGCGGCGCGCGCGCGGTGCCCGCAAGCGGGCGTTACGGACCGCAGCGCCACAGCCCCGCGAAGACGCGCTGCGCGCCGTCGGCGCGGTCTGCGGTCACCGTCGCCGGACGCGGCGGCGATTCGCCGCCGCCCGCTGCCGGGCCGACGAGCGCGACGCGAAGCTCAAGCCCCTTGGCAAAGAATTTGGTGCCCTTCGCCATCGCGTCGAAGCCGCCGTTCGCCGACGCCGCTTCGATCGTATCGCCGACCTTGACGATGCCGCGCGACGGCTCGGTCGATGCCACATCGCCCTGCGCGTGCAAGATCGGCTGCGCGGCTTCGTCGGCGGCGAAGCTGCACGCAAGCTCGCCCTTGAGCTTCGCGCCGCTGACATCGGCTTCGGTCAGCGCCGCCAGTTCGATGGGCGATCCGTCGCCGCCGCGCGTCGGAATGTCGACGGGCTTGATCGCGGGCACGGCCGGTTCGGCCGCCCTGCCCTCGGGCACGACGTCGCCGTCATAGGATGCGGTCGGGGTTTTTTCGGTTTCGGCGGGCCCCGAACAGGCGGCAAGGGCAAAGGAGAAAGCGGTGGCGGGAAGCAACAAACTACGCATCTTCATCGGGAGAGATCATCCTCTTTGATTGGCCCCCCGCTCACTCAACCGCCGATCCTTGGCGAATGTTCCCTCGGCTCATCCCACGCTGAGCACGATCTTCCCCACATGCTCGCCCGCCTGCATCCGCGCATGCGCCGAAGCAGCGTCGGCGAGCGGGAAGGCTTGATCCATCGCGGGCTTCCACCCGCCTTCCGCGAGGCGCGGCCAAAGCGTGCGATGGATTTCGTCGGCGAGCAGCGCCTTGAAGTCGGCGCTGCGCGCGCGCAGTGTCGATCCGGTCAGCGTCAGGCGGCGGCGCATCACATCGGTGATGTCGAACTCGACCTTCGCGCCGCGCTGGAAGGCGATGGTGACGTGGCGCCCATCTTCGGCGAGGCAGGCAAGATTGCGCGGCAGATAGTCGCCGCCGACCATGTCGAGCACGACGTCGACGCCCTTGCCATCGGTGAAGCCCTTCACCGCCTCGACATAATCCGCGGCCGAATAATCGACCGCCAGATCGGCACCGAGCGCGGTCGCCGCGGCGCATTTATCGGCGCTGCCGCACGTCACGATGATCCGGATGTCGAACAGCTTGCAAAGCCCGATCGCGGTCGTGCCGATACCGCTGGTGCCGCCATGGACGAGCACGGTCTCGCCGTCGCGCACATAGCCGCGCTCGAACAGATTGTGCCAGACGGTGAAGACGGTTTCGGGCAGCGCCGCGGCCTCCGCCATCGAAAAGCCCTTCGGTACCGGCAGGCAGCTTCCCACCGGCGCGGTGCAATATTCGGCATAGCCGCCGCCCGCGACGAGCGCGCACACCGCCTGCCCCAAAAGCTCGGCGTCGCCGCCCGGACCGACCGCAACGATCGTCCCCGCGATTTCGAGTCCCGGCAGGTCCGAAGCGCCCGGCGGCGGCGGATAAAAGCCCATGCGCTGGAGCACGTCGGGGCGGTTCACCCCCGCCGCGGCGACACGGACCAGCACCTCGCCGGGGCCAGGCTGCGGCACCGGCCGCGTCGTCGGTTGTAATACTTCGGGCCCGCCCGGCGCGCTGATGGCGATGGCGGTCATGCTCGATGGCAAGCTGGTCACTTCGGAAATTCCCCCACTGGTCCCTTCATCCCCTACCCCCTGCCTCGCCTTATTGACAGTGCCGCGACACGGGTCAACAGTCGCGCGCCTATATTAACATTAGGGACCAGGAGGATGCGCCATGGACGATGACGACCTTCCCCGCCGCCGCGACGATGTTTTGACGGCGCTGACCAAGCAGCCGCTCGACCCATTATCGGTCGATGAACTGGGCGAACGCATCGAAATTCTCGAAGGCGAGATCGCGCGCGTCAAGGCGCACCGCAGCGCCGCGACCAGCCAGAAGGCGGCGGCCGAGGCGTTGTTCAAAAAGGGGTGAGCATAAACGCCGGCGCCCGCTTCGAGGCGCCGGCGTTTACGATATCTAAGCGACCTCGGCGTAGCGAAGCAGGTCGATCATCCGGAAGTCGTCACCCTTCTTCGACGGGTCGACCGTCGGCAGAAAGGGCTGCCATTCGGGATCCTGCGAGAGATAGGATCCCTTGTCGCCCTGCAGCAGCCCAAGGAACACTTCGGTGACGATCCGCGCGCCGACCGGCCCCAGCCGCTCGCCATTCTGCGTCACCTGCGCCTCGCGCAAGATATAGAACCAGAGCGGCGTCCGGTCGTCGAAGCCGTGCGGCTTGAGATCGGACAGGTCTCCCCTCGACAATTCGGGCAGCTTCATCGCGCGCGCCACCCGCTGCCCCGACGGCAGCGAGAAGGTCAGGTGGCGAAGCAGATTGCGCTGCGCGAGCGAGGCCGGGTTCGTCTTTGGATCGGGGTTCGACACGACCGATCCCGGCAGGCGGAACAGCGACGTCGACAAGGTCGTGTCGATCTTCTTGTTCGGCTTCACATTGCCGTCGCTGAAATCGAAGAAGGTCGGCCAGTCGATAAAGCGCCGCGGCGCCCGGCAGCCGCCCGACAGATCGTCGGGATCGTTCGGGTCGGACGGCGTCGGGGTAAAGATCATCGCGAAGAAGGGATTGCCGCCATTGCCGGTGAAGTTGGCGCGGTACGAGGGCCGCACCTGGCTATGCCCGAACCGATAGGCCGCGACCGAGAATTCGACCGGAATATAAGGCTCGTTGTGCCAGTTGTAATATTTGCGGCCGTTGGTCAGCACATCGTCGACCACCGCGTCGCCGCACGTCTTGCGCAGGAATTCGTGGACGATGATCCATTGATAATGCCAGCGCACGATCCGCTGCGCCTCGGCGAAAATCTCGTCCGATCCGGTCAGCTTGATCTTGGTCTTCACATATTCGACGACTTCATTGTGAAACTTCAGGAAAGCGACCTGAAGCTGGCCGATGATCAGATTTTCATCATCGCGCGGGTCGGCGATCAGCGCGACCTTCTGGCTGTTGCGCGGCACGTCGAACTTGTTCGCCGTGCCCGTGGGTTCGACCAGGAACTTACCGCCCTTGCCGCCCTGCGTGTCATAAAGATGCGGACTGCCGCCCGGCCCCGCGCCATAGACATTGTCGAGGCCGAGGCTGGGGGTACGGAAATTGGCGATCTGTTCGGGATCGACCTGCCGCTCGAGGCTGGAGGTCGGGTCGAAGGTCATGTCATGATCGAGGAACTGGCCGAGGAAGGTAAAGCCCGCGGTCAGCGTTGGATTGTCGCTGTTCTTTGCCGACAGTGCCGGGTTGGTGATCAGCTCGGCAGGGGTCTTGGTCAGATTGTCCTTGGCATCCATGATGCCCCCGACCTTGCCGATCTCGATCAGCGCGGCGCGGACATCGGGGGTGTCTGCGGCAAAGGGCGGCAATTCGCCGAACATGCGGCCAAAGCGGCCGGCGTCGGAATATTTGGAGCGCGGCGGAACGATGTCGCGCGGATATACGCCGTGACGAGGCATGGCAGTCTCTCCTATGGTTTTTGGGATTGTCGGGACGATCCACCCACCAAGAGAGCTGGCATCCGCTGTTTTAGGCGCGAACCTGCGGCAAGGATTGCCCCCATCCGCGCGCGGTCCCAAGATTTTAGGTGGCTAATTCGCGATTAACATGCCGGGCCGCGGCGAAATCGCGACGGAGCGAGCCTATTCGGCTTCGGTGCTTAGCCCAAGCTCGGGAATGCCGATCGAGCGGCGGCCGCCGAAATCGGCGCGCACGACGATAACGCCCTGCTTTTCCATATATTCGACCAGCCGCCGGATACGCCCCGGCGAGCGGCTGCCATAGGCGCGGCCGAGGATGTCGTCGTCGGGGCAGGGCTCGCCGTCCATCGCGGCGCGCGCGATCTGCAGGAAGGGGGCGAACATGTCATGCGGCAGCCGGTCGGCGACCGACAGCGCCTCGCGCCAGCGCGGCTCCGATGGATCGAACACCCCGCCCTTGGCGAGCGCGAAACGGCGGCGGAAGGCGGCGAGGTCGAGCGGCACCTTCTTGAGCTTCTGCATCCGGCAGCGCACCGAGAAATCCTGATAAAGATAGGCTTCGGGCTGGAAGGCGCTGTCGGGATCGGACAGCATCTCTTCGAGCATCGCGATCACCACCGCGTCGCTATGCCCCGCTTCCTCGGCCGCCTCGACGATGTCGAACACCGGCGGGGCGTCGTGATCCTCGTGGAGCCCTTCGCTCGCCGCGATCCGCTCCAACAACTCGCTCGCCGCCACCGGTTCGGGTTCGGGCGCAAAGACGCGCGGCGCCACCGGCGCCTCCATCTCGGTGAAGAGCATCGAGCGCATATCCTCGCCGCCCGCCGACGGCAGCGGCATCAGGCTGTGCGTCCCCATGCGGGTCGCGGTCTGCGTCGATCCGATACGCACCGACAGCGGCCGCCGCGAAATCGCGGGGCCAAGCCCGAGGAAATGGCCGCGCTCGAGGTCGCGGATCGCCTCCGCCTGCCGCCGCTCCATGCCGAGCAGGTCGGCGGCGCGCGCCATGTCGATATCGAGGAAGGTGCGCCCCATCAGGAAATTGCTCGCTTCGGCGGCGACGTTTTTCGCGAGCTTCGCCAGCCGCTGCGTCGCGATCGCGCCGGCGAGGCCGCGCTTGCGCCCACGGCACATCAGGTTCGTCATCGCCGACAGGCTCGCGCGGCGGACATTGTCGGCAACGTCGCCCGCGACGCTCGGCGCGAACATCTGCGCCTCGTCGACCACGACCAGCGCCGGGAACCAATGCTCGCGCGGCGCATCGAACAGCGCATTGAGGAACGCCGCGGCGCACGTCATCTGCGCCTCGATATCGAGCGATTCGAGGCTGAGGATGATCGACGCGCGATGCTCGCGGATACGCGCGCCCATCGCCGCGATCTCGCGCTCGTTGTAGTCGCCGCCGTTGATCACGACATGGCTGTACGCATCGGCGAGCGTGACGAAATCGCCCTCGGGATCGATCACGATCTGCTGCACCAGCTCGGCGCTTTCCTCGAGAATGCGGCGAAGAAGGTGCGACTTGCCCGATCCCGAATTGCCCTGGACGAGCAGCCGCGTCGCCAGCAGCTCCTGGACGTTGATGTGCACGCCCTGCCCGGTGCTGTCGGTTCCGATCTCGATGCTCGTCTTCACGGACGCCGCCCTATCGGGCGCCCATGCGAATGACAACCGGGCCGGTCTTCGGATCGCCCGATTTTGCCGCGCGTCCTTGCCAATCGGCGCGAACGGGCCAAAAGGGCAGCATGGACTTCGACGACCAGCTCCGCCGCTATTTCGGCACCGCCGACCTCGCGGCAATCCACCCCGAGGCGCACGCCGCGGGCACCGAACGCATGCGCGTCGACTTCGGCCTCGAAACCAACCCCGGCCGCCGCTTCGCGCTTTGGGCGCTGATGTACATGCTCGGCGTCGCCCCCGACCTCGATGTCGCGTTCAAGGACGAGGGCGAGCGCAACACGGCGCGCGATTTCATGGATATGGTCGATCGGGCGAGTGAAGGTTGAGGGTCTGGCGCCGCGAAAGCGCGACGCCAGAAATTCGGACTCAAGTCGTTGATGCGCGCGGCGGCGGGTTCACCTCATGTTGCGCAATGCTGTCAGGAAGATCCAGCCAGCCATGCTTGTCCCGCGTCCAAACGAATTGGTGGGGCGCCGGAAAGTTCGGATCGGCAAAAGCGCCGGCCGCCACACCGAGCAGGTCCGGCAATCGTTCGGGCTCCCAATAAAGATTGGATCCACAGCGGCCGCAGAAATGAAACTTCACGGGCTTGCCGCTTGCGGACTGCCTCTCGAAACTCGCTGGGTTGCCCCGCTCGACGTGCACCATAGCGCGCGCATAGAAGACAGCGATACTGAACGCGCTTCCCGTCCGACGCTGGCAATCGAGGCAATGACACATTGAAATTTTACGGGGTTCTCCCTCGCAAGCCAGCTCGATTTGCCCGCAATGGCAACGCGCGGTTCGCAGTGTCATTTACCAAACTCCTCTAGAGCCGACGGCCCAGGCTAACCCGATCTTCGATCATATAGCCCAAGCTCTCATAGAAGCGGACGATCGCCGCATTGGCGGTCCGGACTTGCAGGTTTATCTTGCCGCAGCCAAGGGCCTTCAAGGCTTCCTCGGCGCGCCGCACGAGCGCCGTTCCCACCCCGCCGCGCCTGGTATTTGTCCGGACGGCGACCGAATAGAGCCAGCCTCGGTGCCCGTCATATCCGGCCATGACCGACCCGATCACGAGATCATCCTCTACCGCAACGAACAGCAGATCGGGTTGAAATGCGCGCTTTTCCGGGATTGCCATATCGGCACGGTTCCACGGCGGATCCTTGGGAAACGCCTCTTCCCACAGGGATTTTACCCCGGCGAAGTCGGATGCTTCATAAATTCTGATTTCCATTGCGCGATCACCTTCCCGGCTGCCGTTCCTATTATCCCACCGGAACGCCTGTTCACCGTCCCAAATTCTCAACACCCCGTTAACCATGCTGCAACCCCCGTCATCGTAATTTCACAAAGCCATCCGCTTTTCCCTTGCGGTGGGGCGGCGGCATCGCCACGTTGCCTTTCTAAGGGGGCCGCTCTCCCCGGCCTGGTCCCCGCAAGGAGATGAAGACCATGCCGTCCTTTTCGGAAAGCCTCGAAAAGACACTACATAACGCGCTGAAGGCCGCTTCGGAGCGCCACCACGAATATGCGACGCTCGAGCATCTGCTCTACGCGCTGATCGACGACGATCATGCCGCCGAAGTGATGCGTGCGTGCGGCGTCGCACTCGACGACCTGCAATCGGCGGTCGTCCATTATCTCGACACCGAACTCGACAGCCTGAAGGTCGAGGGGCACAGCGATCCGTCGCCGACGAGCGGTTTCCAGCGCGTCGTCCAGCGCGCGATCCTGCACGTCCAGTCGTCGGGCAAGGATGAAGTGACGGGCGCCAACGTCCTCGTCGCGCTCTTCTCCGAACGCGAAAGCTACGCCGTCTATTTCCTGCAGCAGCAAGACCTGACGCGCCTCGACGCAGTCTCCTATTTGAGCCACGGCGTCGGCAAGGGCGGCAAGCCTTCGCCGCAGGCCGAACCCGAGGAAAAGGAAGAAGCAAAGGAAAAGAGCGACGGCAAATCCAAGAAGGAGACCGCGCTCGACCAGTTCACCGTCAACCTCAACGAGAAGGCGAAGGTCGGCAAGGTCGACCCGCTGATCGGCCGTAACGCCGAGGTCGACCGCACGATCCAGATCCTCTGCCGCCGGTCGAAGAACAACCCGCTCTATGTCGGTGATCCCGGCGTCGGCAAGACCGCGATCGCCGAGGGGCTCGCGCGCAAGATCATCGAGGGCGACGTGCCCGAGGTGCTGCTGCCCGCGGTGATCTATTCGCTCGACATGGGCGCGCTGCTTGCGGGCACGCGCTATCGCGGCGATTTCGAGGAACGTCTGAAACAGGTCGTCACCGAGCTCGAAGGGCTGCCGCACGCGATCCTGTTCATCGACGAGATCCACACCGTCATCGGGGCTGGTGCTACTTCGGGCGGCGCGATGGACGCGTCGAACTTGCTGAAGCCCGCACTGTCGGGCGGCGTGATCCGCTGCATCGGCTCGACGACGTACAAGGAATTCCGCAACCACTTCGAAAAGGACCGCGCTTTGCTCCGCCGGTTCCAGAAGATCGATGTGGTCGAGCCGACGCTCGAGGACACCAAGAAAATCCTCGCAGGTCTGCGCAGCGCGTTCGAGGCGCATCACCAGGTGCGCTACACGCAGGATGCGATCAACGCCGCGGTCGACCTGTCGGCGCGCTACATCAACGACCGCAAATTGCCCGACAAGGCGATCGACGTGATCGACGAGGTCGGCGCGATGCAGATGCTCGTCGCCCCGTCGAAGCGCAAGAAGACGATCACCGCCAAGGAAATCGAGGCGGTGATCGCGACGATGGCGCGCATCCCGCCCAAGTCGGTGTCGACCGACGACAAGGCGACGCTCGCGAGCCTGGAGACCGACCTCAAGCGCGTCGTCTTCGGCCAGAACACCGCGATCGAAGTGCTGTCGTCGGCGATCAAGCTCAGCCGCGCGGGCCTCCGCGATCCCGAAAAGCCGATCGGCAACTATCTGTTCAGCGGCCCCACCGGCGTCGGCAAGACCGAGGTCGCCAAGCAGCTCGCGTCGATCATGGGCATCCCGCTCCAGCGCTTCGACATGTCCGAATATATGGAGCGCCATTCGGTCAGCCGCCTGATCGGTGCGCCTCCGGGCTATGTCGGTTACGATCAGGGCGGCCTGCTCACCGATGCGATCGACCAGAACCCGCACTGCGTGCTGCTGCTCGACGAGATCGAAAAGGCGCATCCCGACCTGTTCAACATCTTGTTGCAGGTCATGGACCATGGCCGCCTGACCGATCATCACGGCAAGACGGTCGACTTCCGCAACGTCATCCTGATCATGACGACCAATGCGGGCGCGAGCGACATGGCGCGCGAGGGCATCGGCTTCGGCGCGTTCACGCGTGAGGATGTGCAGGAAGAAGCGGTGAAGAATCTCTTCACCCCCGAATTCCGCAACCGCCTCGATGCGATCGTGCCGTTCGGCTATCTGCCGCCCGAAGTGGTCGCGCGCGTCGTCGACAAGTTCATCCTCGAACTCGAGCTGCAACTTGCCGACCGCAACGTCCACATCCAGCTCGACGATGCAGCGCGCGAATGGCTGACCGGCAAGGGCTATGACAAGCTCTATGGCGCGCGTCCGATGGGCCGCCTGATCCAGGAAAAGATCAAGCAGCCGCTCGCCGAGGAACTGCTCTTCGGCAAGCTGGTCCATGGCGGCGAGGTCAAGGTGAAGATGAAGACCGGCGACGACGCGCATGTCGGCAATCCGCTGGCCTTCGAAATCGTCTCGGCCCCGCCCAAGGCGAGCAAGGGCAAGCCGAAAGCCGACAAGGCGAAGAAGGCCGCAGAGTAAACTAGCTAAAGCCCTCTCCTTCAGGGGAGGGCAGCGAGACTTGCCAGCTTTGCTGGCTTAGTCGCAGCGGGTGGGGGCCGTCGGCCTAGCGCAACCTCGACAGCCCCCACCCCAAACCCCTCCCGCAAGCGGGAGGGGCTTACTGCCCTCGCAATTCGGCGCCACATCGCCTATATCGCTCTTATGTACGACTATGTTTCCGTAACCGCCGGCGATGCGGCGAGCCCCACTCCCGTGCGCGACGGCACGATCAAGCTGCACGACGAGGCGGGCTTTGCCGGCATGCGCAAGGCGGGCCGGCTGTCGGCCGAAATCCTCGACGCGCTCGTTCCCTTCGTCCAGCCGGGCGTGACCACCGCGGCGATCGACGACCTCGTCCGCACGATGATGCTCGACGGCGGCGGTATTCCCGCGACGCTCGGCTATCGCGGCTTCACGCATAGCTGCTGCACCAGCATCAACCATGTCGTTTGTCATGGGATTCCCGACGACAAGCCGGTGCGCGAGGGCGATATCGTCAACATCGACGTCACCAGCATCATCGACGGCTGGCACGGCGACACCAGCCGCATGTATCTGGTCGGCGACGTGCCGATCAAGGCGAAGCGCCTCGTCGAAATCACTTACGAATGCCTGATGCTCGGCATCGAGCAGGCGAAGCCCGGCAACCGCATGGGCGACGTCGCGCATGCGATCCAGACGCACGCCGAAAAACATCGTTATTCGGTCGTCCGCGATTTCTGCGGACATGGGCTCGGCCAGATGTTCCACGATGCGCCCGAGGTCGTCCACGCTGGCCGCCCCGGCACCGGCCCCGAACTCCGCCCCGGCATGTTCTTCACGATCGAGCCGATGATCAACACCGGCAAATATGCGGTGAAGATGCTCACCGATGGCTGGACCGCGGTGACGCGCGACCGCTCGCTCTCGGCGCAGTTCGAACACAGCATCGGCATCACCGAAACCGGCTGCGAGATTTTCACCGCCAGCCCGACGGGTTTGAACGCGCCGCCTTGGCAGTGAGCCGCTAAGCTGTTCCCCGGCGAAGGCCGGGGCCCAGAGCGTTCTCACGCAGCGCCAGCTCTATTTCGCGCTGGACCCCGGCCTTCGCCGGGGAACAAGTAGGGAGGCCCCTCCCCACCCCCATTTTCCCGCTTGCGCCCTTGCGCCTTCGCGCGCAGTCTTGACGTTAACGTCAAGCATAGACGAACGGGAGAGCAAGGGATGGCGAAACGGGTCTTTACAGCCGCGCTGCTGGGCGGCGCGGCTTTGGCACTGGCTTCATGCAACGCATCGAAGAATGAAAGCATCTCGGGCGGCGGATCGCTCGATGATGCCGAAAAAGCCAGCGAGATCCTGCTCAAGACCGGCGGCAACGGCGACGATTGGGGCGGTATCGGCTATAGTTACGACGAGCAGCGCTTCAGCCCGCTCACCGACATCAACGACAAGAATGTGGGCGAGCTCGGCATCGCCTGGACCGCCGACCTCGACGATGCGCGCGGGCAGGAAGCGACGCCCGTGGTCGTCGACGGCGTCATGTATGTCACCCACGCCTGGTCCAAGGTCAGCGCATGGGACGCTGCGACCGGCAAGTCGCTGTGGAAGTTCGACCCCAAAGTCCCCGGCGAACGCGCCGTCAGCGCCTGCTGCGACGTCGTCAACCGCGGCGTCGCCGTCTGGGGCGACAAGCTGTTCGTCGGCGCGCTCGACGGCCGCCTGATCGCGCTCGACAAGAAGACCGGCAAGGAACTCTGGTCGACGCAGACTTTCGACACCTCGAAACCCTACACCATTACCGGCGCGCCG
This sequence comes from Sphingopyxis sp. MSC1_008, assembly GCF_023197165.1. Taxonomy (GTDB): domain Bacteria; phylum Pseudomonadota; class Alphaproteobacteria; order Sphingomonadales; family Sphingomonadaceae; genus Sphingopyxis. Next base: position 238,657 of record NZ_JALPRD010000003.1, on the reverse strand, counting down.
CGCGTCGTGAAGGACATGGTGCTGATCGGCAATGGCGGCGCCGAATTCGGCGTACGCGGCTATGTCACCGCTTATGACGCCGACACCGGCAAGGAGCGCTGGCGCTTCTACACTGCGCCCAACCCCACCAAGGCGAAGGATGGCGCGGCGTCGGACGACATTTTCGCGAGCAAAGGCAACGCCACCTGGTCCGACAAAGGCGAGTGGCAAACCTCGGGCGGCGGCGGCACCGTGTGGGACGCGATCGTCTACGACAAGGATCTCGACCAGATCTACCTCGGCGTCGGCAACGGCAATCCATGGAACCATGGCACGCGCTCGAATGGCGAAGGAGACAATTGGTTCCTCTCGTCGGTCGTCGCGCTCGACGCCTCGACTGGCAAATATAAGTGGCACTATCAGGAAACCCCGGCCGAGACGTGGGACTATACCGCGACCCAGCCGATCATCCTCGCCGAGCAGGCGGTGAACGGCAAGCCGACCAAGGTGCTGTACCACGCGCCGAAGAACGGCTTCTTCTTCACCATCGACCGCAACAACGGCAAGCTGATCGACGCCAAACCTTTCGTCGACGGCATCAACTGGGCGAGCGGCTATGATCTCGCCACTGGCCGCCCGATCGAAAAGCCCGAGGCGCGTTTCTACAAGACCGGCAAGCCCTTCATCGCCATCCCCGGCGCGCTCGGCGCGCACAATTGGCACCCGATGAGCTACAACCCCAAAACGGACCTCGTCTATATTCCGGCGCAGCAGATCCCGCAGGGCTATCTCGCCGACATGACCGAACTCGACCGGCGGAAGGTCGTCGGCTTCAACATCGGCACCACGCTGACCGGCACGATGCTGCCCGACGACAAGGCAGCGTTCCGCGCCGCGGTCGCCGCGACCACCGGCCGCCTCGTCGCCTTCGACCCGCGCACCGGCAAGGTCGCGTGGGCGGTCGACCATCCCGCGGCATGGAACGGCGGCACGATGACGACCGCGGGCAACCTCGTCTTCCAGGGCACCAGCCTCGGCCGCTTCCGCGCCTATACCGCCGACACCGGCAAGCAGCTGCTCGACCTCGACATGCAGTCGGGGATCGTCAGCGCGCCCTCGACCTTCCGCGTCGGCGGAGTGCAGTACATCGCCTTCCAGACGAGCAAGGGCGGCGCCTTCCCGCTCGTCGCCGGGGTCGCGGGCGGCGCGACGCGCAAGATCCCGAACATCCCGCGCCTGATCGTCATGAAGATCGGCGGCACGGTGAAGCTGCCCGCCCCGCCCTCCTCCGCCGCACTCGCGTGGAATCCGCCGCCGATGACCGCCTCCCCGGCGCAGGTCGCGGCCGGCAAGGCGCATTTCGGGCGCTATTGCATCGTCTGTCACGGCGACAGCGCGATCGGCAACGGCTTCACCCCCGATCTCCGCGTTTCGGGAACGCTCGCCAACGCCGACGCGTGGAAGGGCGTCGTGATCGGCGGCGCGTTGAAAGACCGCGGCATGGTGAGCTTCGCCAATGTGCTCACCCCCGCCGATGCCGAGGCGATTCGCGCCTATGTCATCGAACGCTCGAACTGGACGAAGGCCAATCTGGCGGACTCATCGGCGCCGATGGGGCGCTGATTGCTCAAAATTTAGGCAATCGAATAACGCCGTTGCTCACCCCTTGGGCAGCGGCGGGTTTTCGTTTCAAATTTCTTACCAAAACCCCGCGATTCGCCAATTGGCACGGCTTTTGATTGGTGCAAGATGGCGGGACATCGCACCGACTCGACGGCAGACCGGACCAGGCACGCCTGATCCGGCTTGACGCGCAAGGAGCGGCGGCCAGCCCAAAGGGGGACGAAAAGCGTGAAGAAGATTGAGGCGATCATCAAGCCGTTCAAGCTCGACGAAGTGAAGGAAGCGCTGCACGAAGTCGGTGTCAGCGGCATCACCGTCACCGAGGCCAAGGGTTTCGGCCGGCAGAAGGGTCACACCGAGTTGTATCGCGGCGCCGAATATGTCGTCGACTTTCTGCCCAAGGTGAAGCTGGAAGTCATCGTCGAAGACTCGATGGCCGAACGCGTCGTGGAGGCGATCGCCGCCGCTGCGCAGACCGGCCGCATCGGCGACGGCAAGATCTTCGTCATTCCGGTCGAGACCGCGCTCCGCATCCGCACCGGCGAACGCAACGAGGACGCGCTTTAATCTTTCGCATTTTTCGAAAACCCGACAATCCCCGGCACGCCGGATCATTTCGCAAGAAGGAAGCATAGACGATGGCTACGAAGCCCAAGGATATCATCGCGCGGATCAAGGAAAACGACATCGAGTGGGTCGACCTGCGCTTCACCGACCCCAAGGGCAAGTGGCAGCACCTGACCATGGTCGCCTCGGTCCTCGGCGAGGACGAGCTCGAAGATGGCCTGATGTTCGACGGTTCGTCGATCGAAGGCTGGAAGGCGATCAACGAGTCGGACATGATCCTCAAGCCCGACCTCGACGCCGTCTATGACGACCCCTTCTCGGCGACCCCGATGCTCGTGATCTTCTGCGACATCGTCGAGCCGTCGACCGGCGAAGGCTATGCCCGCGACCCGCGCACGACCGCGAAGCGCGCCGAGGCCTATGTCGCCTCGACCGGCATCGGCGACACCGTCTATGTCGGCCCCGAAGCCGAATTCTTCATGTTCGACGATGTCCGTTTCGAAACTGGTTATAACAAGTCGGGCTTCGAAATCGACGATATCGAGCTGCCGACGAACACCGGCCGCAGCTACGAAGGCGGCAACCTCGCGCACCGTCCGCGCGCCAAGGGTGGTTACTTCCCCGTCGCGCCGGTCGACAGCGCCGTCGACATCCGCGCCGAAATGGTCTCGACGATGCTCGAACTCGGCCTGCCGTGCGACAAGCACCACCATGAAGTCGCCGCAGCACAGCACGAACTCGGCCTGACCTTCGGCACGCTGACCGAAACCGCCGACCGCATGCAGATCTACAAATATGTCGTGCACCAGGTCGCGCATGCTTACGGCAAGACCGCGACCTTCATGCCGAAGCCGATCAAGGACGACAACGGCAGCGGCATGCACACCCACATCTCGATCTGGGAAAAGGGTAAGCCGCTCTTCGCCGGCAACGGCTATGCGGGCCTTTCGGACATGTGCCTCTATTTCATCGGCGGCGTCGTCAAGCATGCCAAGGCGCTCAACGCCTTCACCAACCCGACGACGAACAGCTACAAGCGTCTCGTCCCCGGCTTCGAAGCCCCGGTGCTGCTCGCATACTCGAGCCGCAACCGTTCGGCCTCGTGCCGCATCCCGTACGGCGCGGGCGCCAAGTCGAAGCGCGTCGAATTCCGTTTCCCCGACGCGATGGCGAACCCCTATCTCTGCTATTCGGCGCTGCTGATGGCGGGCCTCGACGGCATCCAGAACAAGATCCACCCGGGCGACCCGATGGACAAGAACCTCTACGACCTGCCGCCCGAGGAACTGAGCGAAGTCCCGACCGTTTGCGCGTCCCTGCGCGAAGCGCTCGACAGCCTGCTCGCCGACCACGACTTCCTGCTCAAGGGCGACGTCTTCTCAAAGGACCAGATCGAAGCCTATGTCGAGCTGAAGTGGGACGAAGTCTACCGTTTCGAACAAACGCCGAGCCCGGTCGAGTTCGACATGTACTACAGCGCCTGATCCGAACGGGTCAGACCGCCTAAGGGAGGGCGTCCGGTTCGGGGGAACCGGGCGCCCTTTTTTCGTATCAGCGCGTCATCATGCCGCGCCGCCCGATCGCAACGAACGCCCCGATGAGCATCATGGCTGACAAGGTCGTGACCACGTCGATCGGCATCAACGTCACGCCCCAGCCGAGGAAGTCGGCCGCTCCCCACAGGGTCAGGAGCGCCCAGCTGAGGCAAAAGGCCCAGAAACAGCCTTCGAGCCCGAGTTGGTGGTTCAGTTCGTCGAAATCATTCCGCCAGCGCCACGATGCAATCGCGCCACCGGAGAAAGCAACCAGCAACAAACCCATGGCGACCCCGGGCGGAACAGGTCCAGCAGCGAAACCGGGGCCGCGGGCCAGCGCCAGCAAGACGAGCACCAAGCCGATCGCCGCCATCGTCACGGTCGACCGGATCATACCCCGCCGTTCGTCGCGTAGTTCGTCGGCATCGCCGACATTCAGCAAGGCCGCGCCGGCGCGCGGTGCTGCGAGGCCGAAGCCGACGAGCGCGGCCATCAGCGCGTAGACGACGCCCACGGCGCCCAGCGCAAGGCGCGAAGGCCCCATCGCATCGAGCAGGTCCGATCCTGCGACGGCCAGCACCGCCGCCATCGCGGCGCCGCCAATGAATGCGCCAACCAGCATCCGCATCGCCGACCGTTTCCAGTTTACAGCCTTGTCATGAGTCATGGTGCTCATCCTTCAATCTCCGGTGTCCAATGATCGACAAACAACTCGCGCACCTCGAGCCCGAACAACCGGGCCATGCGCAGCGCAAGCGGCAGGCTGGGGTCGTATTTGTCGGTTTCGACCGCATTGATCGTCTGGCGCGAGACGCCTAGGCGTCGGGCCAGTTCACCCTGGCTCCACCCTGCACCCTCACGATATTCGCGAACCCGATTTTCCAACTTTCACCCTTTCGCCTGTCAAGAGTTCTTTACACAGACGAAAGATGCATGTCAAACACTCTTTACAGGCGGAAAGTCCGGTCATTGACGCGGCCCGGGTCGCACCAGGGGGCCCTTCACGATCGGCGAACTGACGGGCAACCGTTCCGCGCTGCGGAAAATCGCCCGCGACGCGCTAGACAAGCTCGACGATTTCGAAGAGGTCGAGGAACCCGCCTGAAGCGGCAGCGTTCCAACACCATTGGCAAACCGGCGGACTTGCGGTCGCCGTCGGCGAATAGCAGTTGCATTTCGGTGGGCTCGATCGCGAAAGGCTATTTGCCATGCGGATGCGCGTCCTCGCTGCCCTCACTCCCTTGATCCTGGCCTCGTGCGGTGGCGGTGGAAGTGGCGGCGGCGGCGCGCCGCCTGCTGCGAACGCCCCGCCGACCTTCACCTCGCTCCAGACCGCCAGCGTGGCCGAAAACACGGCCGCCGCCTATCAGGCGACCGCGAGCGACCCCAATGGCGACGCGCTGACCTTTGTCATCGACGGCGGCGCCGACGCAGCGCTGTTTTCGATCACGACCGCGGGTGCGCTACGGTTCAACACCGCGCCCGATTACGATCTGCCCGGCGACGCCAATGGCGACAATGTCTACACGGTCCAGCTCCGCGTCAGCGATGCCGGCGCGAGCGCGACGCAGACGGTGAACGTCACCGTCACCAACAGCCGCGAAGGGATCGCCGTCGTCCGCGTCGGAACCGGCTTCAGCCAGCCGCTCTATGTTGCGCCGATCCCCGGCAGCAGCAGCGTCTATGTCGTCGAGAAGGGCGGCAATGTTTATCGCTTCGACCCCGCGAACGGCAGCCGGACGCTCGTCCTCGACATCACCGATATTTCGACGAGCGGCGAGCGCGGGCTGCTCGGGCTCGCTGCCTATCCCGACCATGCGACGTCGCAGCGACTGCTCGCGGTCGCGACCGCCGCCGATGGGACGGTGCAGGTGCGCCGTTACACGCTCGGCCAACCGAACAGCTCGACCGTCTACGACACGATGCTCAGCGTGCCGCACCCCGGCGCCAACAATCACAACGGCGGCTGGATCGGCTTCGGCCCCGACGGCCTCGTCTATGTAGCGGTCGGCGATGGCGGCGGCGGCGGCGATCCCGGCAACAATGCGCAGAACACCAATGTCCGGCTCGGCAAGATCCTGCGCCTGTCGGTCGGAGCGAACGGCAGCACCTATGCGCCCGCGCCCGGCAACCCCTTTCTGTCGGGCGGCGGCGATCCCTATGTCTTTGCCTATGGGCTGCGCAACCCGTTCCGCGCCTCGTTCAACGGCTCGACGCTGCTGATCGGCGATGTCGGCCAGAGCAATGTCGAGGAAATCGACATGGTGACGACGACGCAGCCCGGGCTCAATTTCGGCTGGCGCTTTCTCGAAGGCACGCAGCCCTTTTCAGGCACCGCGCCCGGCGGCCTCACCCCGCCCGTCGCCGAATATTTCCGCGGCACCGGCCCGCGGCAAGGGGCGACGGTCACTGGCGGCTATGTCTATCGCGGGCCGGTGACCTCGTTGCAGGGTCAATATGTCTTCGCCGATTTCATCGCCGACAACGTGTGGACGGTGCCCTTCTCGAGCCTCGTCCCCGGCCAGACGCTCGCCTCCTCGCGCTTCGCGCGGCGGAACGAGGATTTCGCGCCCGACGCCGGCACGCTCAGCTCGATCGCCTCGTTCGGCGAGGACAGCGCGGGCAATTTGTTCCTGATCAACATCAGCGGCGGCGATATCTTCATGGTGCGGCAGGGAACCTGAGCCGGACCGACGCGCTATCCTTTGTGGGGGCGGCAACCCGCAAAGGAAATGGCATGACCGCCCCGTTCACCGCCACCGCAATCAACTGCTCGCTCTCGGCGAAGGGGCGCGCGAGCTCGACCGACGCGATGATCGCCGTGCTCGCCGAACATTTTGCGGCTCTGGGCGTGACGGTCGGCAAACCGATCCGGATCGCCGCGCATAATGTCAAATGGGGGGTGACCTCAAACCAGGGATCGGACGACGACTGGCCTAAAATTCGCGAACAGATCCTCGCCGCCGATATCTTGATCTTCGGCACTCCGATCTGGATGGGACAGGCGTCGAGCGTCGCGAAGCTCGTGATGGAGCGCATGGACGCATTTCTGGGCGAGACCGACGATGCGGGCCGGATGCCGAGCTATTCGAAGGTCGCGGTCGCCGCAATCGTCGGCAATGAAGATGGCGCGCACAATGTCTCGGCGCAAATCTTCCAGGCGCTGAACGATGTCGGCTGGACCATCCCCGCGGTCGCCGCCTGCTATTGGGTCGGCGAGGCGATGGGGTCGACCGACTTCAAGGACCTCGAACATCGCCCGCGCAAGGTCACCGAAACCGCGAAAATGGTCGCCGCCAACGCCGCGCACCTCGCGCGGCTGCTCAAACAGGCACCGTACCCCGGCTGAGCGCTTGCCGAGGCGTCGCCGAGGCGGCACAAGAGGCTGTCCAGAGGAGCCTCCCCATGAAATCACTGCCTTTTGCCGCTCTCGTCGTCCTTGGGCTTGCACTCGCGCCCGCCGCACAGGCGAAGCTGTCGAAAGCCGAAAGCGCGATGGCAAAGACGGTCGCGGCCGAACAGGACCGCAACCTCGCGCTGCTCGAAAAGCTCGTCAATCAGAACAGCGGCTCGCTCAATCTCGAAGGCGTCGAAAAGGTCGGAGCGATGATGCGCACCGAACTCGAACCTTTGGGTTTCAAGGTCGAATGGAAGCCGATGCGCGACACCGGCCGCGCCGGGCATTTGATCGCGACGCACAGCGGCAAGCCCGATGCGAAGCGCCTGCTGCTGATCGCGCATCTCGACACGGTGTTCGAACCCGACTCGCCGTTCCAGAAGTTCGTCCGCAAGGGCGATATGGGCGAAGGCCCCGGCGCGGGCGACGACAAGGGCGGGATGGTCGTCATCGTCGCCGCGCTCCGCGCAATGCAGGCGGCGGGGACGCTGCAGGGCGCCAATATCGAAATCCATATGACGGGCGACGAGGAGGATTCGGGCAGCCCGATCGAGAAGGCGCGCGCCGACCTGATCGCCGCGGGCAAGCGCAGCGACGTCGCGCTCGATTTCGAAGGGCTGGTCCGCGATGGTGGCGCCGACATGGGTTCGGTCGCGCGGCGCTCGTCGGACAGCTGGACCGTCACCGCGACGGGCAAGAGCGCGCACAGCTCGGGCATCTTCAGCGCCGCGGCGGGTGACGGCGCGATCTATGAACTGACGCGCATCATCCACCGTTTCCGCACCGAGCTGCCCGAACCGAACCTGACCTTCAACGTTGGGCTGATCGCGGGCGGACAACAGGCCGATCTCGACGCCGGCGGCATCCGCGCGACGGTGACCGGCAAGACCAACATCATCGCGCCCGTAGCGGTCGCGCGCGGCGATCTGCGCGCGCTGTCGCCCGAACAGATCGCGCGGGTGAAGGCGAAGATGGCGGCGATCGTCGCCGAGCATGCCCCCGGCACCGACGCAAAGATCGCCTTCGACCCCGGCGGCTATCCCTCGATGGCGCCGACCGATGGCAACCGCGCCTTGCTTGCGAAACTCAACGGCGTGAATCGCGACCTCGGGCTGGCCGAGATGGCGCCGCTCGACCCGCTGAAGCGCGGCGCGGGCGACATCAGCTTCGTCGCCGCCGATGCCGACGGGCTCGCGGGACTCGGACCGTACAGCACCGGCGACCATGCGCCTGGCGAAGCGGTCGATATCCCGAGCATCGCGCGCCAGGCGACGCGCGCCGCCATATTGATGTCACGCCTCTCTGGCGAAAAACGCTAAGCCGTCACCTTTGCCAGTTGGCCCAGCTTGATTCATCCGCCACAGTGATTAGGTAGCAATCCGAGACGGATTCACCGCCGATGGGAGACAGGACATGAGCACCGAAACGCACCTCAAGCAGAATTACATCGGCGGCCGCTGGGTCGACAGCAAGGGCGGCAAGCCGCACGACGTCGTCAACCCCGCGACCGAAGAAGCCGCCTCGACGATCGTCCTCGGCACCGCCGCCGACGTCGACGATGCCGTCGCCGCGGCGCGCGAAGCGCTCAAGAGCTGGTCGCAGACGACGCGCGAAGAACGGCTCGACCTACTGAACCGCATCGTCGAGGAATATAAGAAGCGCGCGCCCGACCTCGCCAAATCGATGGCGAGCGAAATGGGCGCCCCCGTCAGCTTCGCGGGCACCGCACAGGTCGGCGCGGGCATCGGCGGCTTCCTCGGCACGATCGCGGCGCTGAAAGACTTCAGCTTCACCGAAAAATATGCCGCGGGCGTCATCGCCTATGAACCGATCGGCGTCGTCGGCATGATCACGCCGTGGAACTGGCCGCTGAACCAGATCGCATTGAAGGTTGCTCCGGCGCTCGCCGCGGGCAACACGATGGTGCTCAAGCCGTCGGAAGAATGCCCCGGCAACGCGACGATCTTTGCCGAGATCCTCGACGCCGCGGGCGTCCCGCCGGGCGTGTTCAACCTCGTCCAGGGCGACGGCCCCACCGTCGGCAACGCGATCAGCGCGCACCCCGGCATCGAAATGGTGAGCTTCACCGGATCGACCCGCGCCGGCATCCTCGTCGCCAAGGCGGCCGCCGACACCGTCAAGCGCGTCCATCAGGAACTCGGCGGCAAATCGCCGAACATCGTCCTGCCCGACGCCGATTTCGCCGCGGTGCTGCCCCCGACGGTGCAGGGCGTGCTCGTCAACACCGGCCAGAGCTGCATCGCCCCGACGCGCATCCTCGTTCAAAAGGACCGCGAGGCCGAAGCCGCCGGCTTCATCAAGGCGATGTTCGACGGCACCTCGGTCGGCGATCCGCAGGCCGAGGGCGGCCATATCGGTCCCGTCGTCAACAAGGCGCAGTTCGACAAGATCCAGGGCTTGATCCAGTCGGCGATCGACGAAGGCGCGACGTTAGAGACCGGCGGCACCGGCCTGCCGTCGAACGTCAATCGCGGCTATTATATCAAGCCGACGGTCTTCTCGGGCGTCACGCGCGACATGCGCATCGCGAACGAGGAAATCTTCGGACCCGTCGCAACGATCATGGCCTATGGCGACCTCGACGAAGCCGTCGATATCGCCAACGACACCGAATATGGTCTCTCGGCCGTGATCTCGGGCGATCCCGCCAAGGCCGCCGACGTGGCACCGAAGCTGCGCGCCGGCATGGTCGCGGTCAACGCGTGGGGCCCCGGCCCGGGCGCGGCGTTCGGCGGCTACAAGGCATCGGGCAACGGCCGCGAAGGCGGCGTGTTCGGGCTGAAGGATTTCATGGAAGTGAAGTCGATCAGCGGCATTCCGGGCTGATAACAAAAGCCCCTCCTCTTCAGAGGAGGGGTTGGGGTGGTGAAAGCGGCTTGGCGTAACGCCTCGGCCACCACCCCGCTGCGACTAGGGCGCAAGCGCCCAAGTCTCGCTGCCCCTCCTCTGAAGAGGAGGGGTTTTGCGTTTTGGGAAGAGCCGCTATGCGCACGCGCATGACCACGCGCTCAACGCTCGCCCCCGCCACCTTCCCCGCCCTCCCCGAAATTGCGGGGGTGACGCGCCGCGTCGCGCGCGCGCAGTACAAGAATTGGGACCGCTGCGACCTCACCTATGTCGAGCTCGCGCCCGGCACGACGGTCGCGGGCGTGTTCACGCGCAACGTCTGCTGCTCGTCCGAAGTCGAGCTCGGCCGCGAACAGGTCAAGGGCGGCACCGGCCGCGCGCTGATCGTCAACGCGGGCAACAGCAACGCCTTCACCGGTTATCGCGGGCGCGAGGCGGTCGAACAGATCATGGAACAGGTTGCGGGCCACCTCGGCTGCGATGCGAGCGAAGTGTTCGTCAGCTCGACCGGCGTAATCGGCGTGCCGCTGCCCAAGGACAAGGCGCGTGCCGGGGTCGAAGCCGCGCTCACCGCCGAGCCTTGCTCGTGGGAAGCCGCCGCCGACACCATCGGCACCACCGACACCTTCGCCAAGGGCGCCGCGGCCAGCGCCATCGTCGACGGGAAGACCATCCACGTCGCGGGCATCGTCAAGGGATCGGGCATGATTGCCCCCGACATGGCGACGATGCTCGGCTATATCTTCACCGACGCCGCGGTCGCGCCGACATTGCTACAGGACATGCTGAGCGAGGCGACCGGCGGGACGTTCAACAGCATCACCGTCGACAGCGACACCTCGACCAGCGACACGGTGCTGCTCTTTGCGACCGGACAGGCAGGCAACGCCACGCTCACCACCCGTGACGATCCGGGCGCCGACGCGCTCTACGCGGCGGTCCGCGAAGTCGCGCTCGACCTCGCGCAGCAAGTCGTGCGCGACGGCGAAGGCGCGTCGAAGTTCATCGAGATACAAGTGACCGGCGCCATCAGCGACGACAGCGCCAAGCGCGTCGCACTCGCCATCGCCAACTCGCCGCTCGTGAAGACCGCGATCGCTGGCGAGGACGCCAACTGGGGCCGCGTCGTGATGGCGGTGGGCAAGGCGGGCGAACCCGCCGACCGCGACAAGCTCGCGATCCGCTTCGGCGATCATTGGGTTGCGAAGGACGGCCTGCCCGTCGACGGCTATGACGAGGCGCCGGTCGCCGCACATCTCAAAGGCCAGGACATCCGCGTCGGTGCCAACCTCGGCCTTGGCGAAGGCCGCGCGACCGTTTGGACGTGCGACCTCACCCATGGCTATATCAGCATCAACGCCGACTATCGGAGCTAAGTCATGTGAACCCCGGCGAAAGCCGGGGCCCATCTGGCGCCGTATATAGACCCCGGCTTTCGCCGGGGTGCACGCTTCTTACAGCGCGCCTTCGAGCCAGCCCTTGAGCGCGCTCTTCGGTGCCGCGCCGACCTTGGTGTCGGCGATCTCGCCATTTTTGAACAGGATCATCGTCGGGATGCCGCGCACGCCATATTTGCCCGGCGCGTCGGGATTTTCATCGATGTTGATCTTGGCGATCACGACCTTGCCCGCGAGTTCGTCCGAGATTTCCTCGAGCGACGGGCCGATCATCTTGCACGGACCGCACCATTCGGCCCAGAAATCGACGAGCACGGGGGTATCGCTGTCGAGCACGTCCGACTGGAAGCTCGCATCGGTGATCGCTTTGGTACTCATAGTCTGAACTCCTGAAATATCGTTGCCTCCAAGCTAAGGCGTCGGCGCGTCCGGCTCAAGGGCTCAACCCGGCAAATTCGCCTTGGTTGCCAGCAAGCCGGGCTTGTGGGCGTCGAGCAGGTCATCGTTCAGCACGATCAGCCGCGGCCCGGCCGTATAGAGCAAAGCCGCCTCGATACGCCGGCCGGGAAAAATCACCCGCAGCGCATCGCGGTAGGCCGCCATCTGCCGCAGATAGGCGGGCGCGACATCGGCGGCGTACGCCGGCACGTGCCGCCCGGTCTTATAGTCGATCACCGTCACCGTGTCGTCGGCGACGAGCAGCCGGTCGACGATCCCCGCGACGACCACGCCGTCGACGACCGCCGACAGCGGCACCTCGCCCAGCGAACCTGGGCCGAAAAGCGCGGCGTGCGCCGGGTCCTCGATCACCGCGAGCGCCTCATCAACCATCGCCGCGCGCGCGCGCTCGTCGATCGCCGCCGCCTGTACCGCGAGCCAGTGCAACGCGGCCGCGCGCCGGCGTCCGGCCAGGACCGGCGGCAACCGTTCGAACAACGCGTGGAGCAGCAAACCGCGCTCGACCGCGACCGCGCGCTCGCCCCCCTGCGGCGGCGACGCGACATCATCCTCGCCCAGCGCCGATGGCGCGAGTGGGCGTGGCGGGCGCGCCTCTTCGGGGGCTGGCTTGGTCGCCCAGGGCGGCACGGCAACCGGCGGCGCCGCGTGCCGCGCCTTGTCCTTCGGCAAACGCGGCCATTTCTTTGGCTGCACCGCATAAACGCGCTTGCGGCCCCAGCGCGGCCCGGCATCCTGCCAATCGGCGCCCATGTCGGCCATCACCGCGTCGACCGCGCTGTGCCAATTATGGTCGGGCAGCGTGCGGTCGGCGGTCTTGGTGGTCCCGGTGACCACCAGCAATTCCTCGGCGCGCGTCATCGCGACATAGAGCAATCGCCAATGCTCCTCGCGCTCGGCGGCTTCCTTGTCGTCATACGCTTTGGCGATCGCGCCGTGCCGTTCGTCCTTGCCCAGGCTGAATACTGGAAGCTTTTCCCACGCGTCCATCGACAGGTCGAAGGTCAGCCGCCGCGGCCGCGGATCGTCGGTCGCGTCGGCGAGGATGACGATCGGCGCCTGCAGCCCCTTCGACCCGTGGACGGTCATCACCCGCACCACGTCGCTGCGCGCCTCGGTCTGGCGTTTGATCTCGGCGGTGCTGGCGGCGATGTGGGCGAGGAAGCCGAGCAGCGACGGCACCTCCCGCCGTTCGAAGGCGAGCGCCTGTCCGAGCAATTCGTCGATCGGATCGCGCGCTTCGCGGCCGAGCCGGCGGTACAGCTTGCGCCGCCCGCCCAGCGGCCCCGACAGGATGGCGTCGAGGAAACGGAAGGGCGTGGTGAAGTCGGCCATGCCGAGCAATCCGCGCAGCGCCGCCAGTGTTTCGGGCGGCGCGTCGCTTTCGCGCGCGCGCAGCTGTTCCCACAGGGCGCGGCCCTTGCGGCCATGAGCAAAACCGAACAGATCGTCCTGCGTCCAGCCCAGCAGCGGCGAGACCAGCAAGGCGGCGAGGTTGAGGTCGTCGAGCGGTTGGACCGCAAAGCGCATCGCCGCGAGCAGATCCTGCACCGCGAGCGACTGCGTCAGCGAAAAACGATCGACCCCCGCGACCGGCACGTGCCGCGATTGCAGCCGCGCGACGATCCGCGCCGCAAGGTCGCGGCGGCGACGGACAAGGATCAATATATCGCCCGGCGCGACGCTCCGCCCGTCCTTGCCATGTTCGATCCAGTCCTGCACCTCGTCGGCAATCGCGCGCGACAGGCGCAGGCTTGCGGGATCGCTCGCCGCCGCGGAGGAGTCGCCCGGTGCGGCGTCCTCCTCGCCGTCGTCGCGATCGCCCTCGTCGTCGGCGGCGGCATCGAGCGCTTTCCCGACCGGCAGCGGCTCCCACAGCTCGACGCGGCCCGCGCGGTCGCGGTTGAAATCGGCGGGGATGTGCGGCGGCTCGTCGCTTTCCAGCCCCATCAGTTCGGGCGCGCCCGCCGCGATCCACGCATCGACGACGTCGAGCACCGCGGGGCTTGAGCGGTAGTTGGTGTCGAGATCGACATCCTCGAACGGCCTGCCGCCCGCCGCCGCGCGCTCGCCAAAGCGGATTCGCGCCGCCTCGAACGCTGCGGGCTCGGTGCCCTGAAAGCCGAAGATCGCCTGCTTGCGGTCGCCGACGGTGAACATCGTGCGGACGCGGTCGTCCTTGGCGCCCAGCCCTGCGAAAAACTCCGCCGCGAGCGACAGGATGATCGCCCATTGCCGCGCGTTGGTGTCCTGCGCCTCGTCGACCAATATATGATCGGTGCGCTGGTCGAGCTTGAAGCGCACCCAGTCGCCAAAATCGCCGGTGGCGAGCAGGTGGCCGGCGATGCTGATCAAATCGTCGAAATCGGCATAACCCTTGTCGCGCTTGGCGAGGGCATAGGCTTCGGCAAAGCGGCTGCCGAGATCCCACGCCGCCGCCAGATCGTCGGCGACCTGCATTGCGGTTGCGGTTGCCAAAAGATCGCCGGTGGCGGCAACGATCCGTTCGGCGGCGCCAACGCAGCCACGCATCGCGCCCTTTTCCTTGGTGTAGTCGGCGCGCAGATCGCCCATCCCGGTCAGGAAGCAGCCGCGCACCGCGGCCAGCATCGCCGCGCGGCCGTGCGAATCGGCGCGGTGCCAGTCGTCCATGATATCGGCGCGCGCATCGCCCGTCTTGGTCGCCCAGTCGCGGCCGCTGAGGGCCACGGCCGCTATATCGGCATCGGCGACGGCGCCGCCCGCAATCGCCGCCGCACGCCAGTCGGCGGGGTCGCCCTGCGGCAGGCCGAGCGCGGTTCGCAGGTCGGTCGCCCGCGGGGCAAGACGCGGGGCGTTCGCCGCGGTGAAGCTGCTCGCGCAGCGCGCGAGGAAGGCGATCGCGGCATCCTGCCCCAGCCGCCGCGACAGCATCGCGGCGATGCTGCGCATATGATCGCCGTCGCCCCCCGTTTGCGACAGCAGCGTGCCCAGCACTTCGCGCTGCAACGCGCGCGCCTCGCTATCTTCGAGCGCGCGGAACCCGGGCAATATCCGCGCCTCAAGCGGGAAGCTGGCGAGCAAGGTCTGGCAAAAACTGTGGATCGTCTGGACGCGAACCGCGCCGTCGGGGCTGTCGATGACCGTCGCGAACAAAGATCGCGCGCGTTCGATCAGCGCCGGGACGCCCCGATCATAACCGATGAATTCAAGGTCCAGTCCCAGCGCCCCCAGTTCGGTGCGCAGGTCGCCGTCGTCCGTCCGCACCCACATCGCGAGCCGCTCGTGGATGCGGTGCGCCATTTCGGCGGCGCCCGCCTTGGTGAAGGTGATGCACAGGATCGCCTCAGGCGACACGCCTTCGAGCATCAGGCGCAGCACGCGCGCCGACAGCACCTGCGTCTTGCCCGTCCCCGCCGACGCGCCCAGCCAGACATGGTCGTCGGGCTGCGCCGCGGCACGCTGCCCGATATCGAGCATTTTGAGCAGCTTGTCGGGATCGATCATGCCGCCCCCGCGTCGGTCGAGCTATCGTCGGCGTCGCCGCGCCCGAACCATTCGTCGCGGCGCATCAGATGGTCGAAATCGGCATAGCGCTTGCCCGTATTGCCCGGAACGAACGGCTCCTGCCCCAACAGGTAACGCGCACTCAGGTCGGCGAGCACTTCGCACGCGCGCTCGACGACCGCCGCGGCGGTCGCGGGTTTGGGTTTTTGCCCGCGGATTGCCTTGACCGCGCCATCGACATCTTTTTTCCGGTCGCGCTTCAATTCCCAATATTCGAACGCGTCGACGATTTCGGGCGCGAGGTCGCCAAGGCCCGCCTCCTGCGCGAGCAGGCCCAGCAGGCCGAGCTGACTGTTGAGCCCTTCGCCCGTCGATTTGCCCGACGGCGCCGCACCCGTCTTGTAATCGACGATCGCCAGCGTGCCATCGGCGGTCTGGTCGACGCGGTCGGCGGTTCCGAAAAGCAGGATGCCGTCGACGATCCGTTCGCCGCGCACCTCATTCGCCACCGGCCAGCGTTCGTCGCGCGACGCCCAGACGCGCTCGGCCGCCCAGCGCAGCGACGGCTCGATCCGCGGCAACCAGAAAGCGCTGGCCAGCGAATCGAGCGCCGGGTCGGACCGCAGCGCCGCCAGCTCGG
Organism: Sphingopyxis sp. MSC1_008; assembly: GCF_023197165.1. Lineage (GTDB taxonomy): Bacteria > Pseudomonadota > Alphaproteobacteria > Sphingomonadales > Sphingomonadaceae > Sphingopyxis. The sequence continues at coordinate 222,709 of NZ_JALPRD010000003.1, read as the reverse complement.
CATCGAACGCGGCCTCGGTCAGCCCCGCCGCCTGCCAGTCCTGCAGGAATTTATGGACGCGAATGCCGAACCACTTCGCGTCGGGGCCGCTGCTCAGCGGATCGAGCTCGCTCAGCCGCAATATCTTTGCCGCATAAAAGGCAAAGGGATCGCGCGCGAGCTGGTCGACCCCGGTCACGCTGATCCGGTCGGGGCGTGCCGCGGGGGGCGGCGCCGGGCACGGCTTTTCGGTTGGCGCGCTGACGCCCGGCGGCACGTCGAGCATCCCCGCGAGCGCTACCACCGATTGCTCGCCTAGCCGCGCCGCGGGCAATTCGCCCGCGAGCGCCGCGAGCCGCAGCCAGAAGCGCGACGCGACCACCGGATCGCCGCCGCTACGCATCGCGCGCGTCACCACCACCTCGCGCGCCGCGAAGGCGCCCGCGAAATCATGCGCCGCCGCGCCCTGCTGACGTTCGGGCGCCGCGAGGCCGAGCATCCGGCGGATGCCGGGCGCGAGCCACGGGTCGGGGCTCTGCTGCTGCGGCCAGCGGCCCTCGTCGAGCCCGCCGAGGATCATCACGTCGGCGCGCTGCAACCGCGCTTCGAGCAGGCCCCAGATGAACAGGCGCGGGTGCCCGCCATAGGGCGGCCGCACGCTCTCGCCCGACAACAGATCGGCCAGCATCGCAGGGAAATCGGCGGGCGCGACAAGCGCCGGGCCGTCGCCCTTCGCGAGCGCCCAGCGGTCGAACAATTCGGACAGCGCGCGCCCGGCATGGCCCGTCCACGCGCCTTCGCCGGTCAGCCAGCCGAGCGCCGCCTGCAACGCGCCGAGCAGAACCGCAGGCGGCGCGGGAACGCCCGCCGCGAAGGGCGCGAGCGCGGTGCCCAGTCCGGCGGCGACATCGCCCCACCAGCCGCCGATCGCCTCTGCTTCGGCATGGCCGCGCGATTTTGAATCGGCGGCGCGTTCGGCGATCCGCGCGGTTACCCCGTCCCAGCCGGGCACCAGCCCCGGGCCGCGCAGGACGAGGTCGAGCCACCGCACCTGATCGAGCCAGCCAAGCCGCGCGTCGCCCGCGCGCACGAGCGGATGCCCGAGCAGCGCAACCAGCCGCACCGGATCGAACGCCGCGGCGAATTCGGCGAGCGCGAGCAGCAGCGCGCCCGGCGGCGTCTGCCCGAGCGGCTGCCCCGCGCTGTCGTCGACCGAAATATCCCAGCGCCCGAGCGCCGCCGCGACGCGCGTTGCCAGCGCGCGGTCGGGGGTCACCAGCGCCGCGGTGCGCGTCGGCGTTTCGAGCGCGTGGCGCATCATCAGCGCGATCCCCTGCGCCTCCTGCCCGTCGTCGGCGAACACCGCCGCGGTGACTCCGGCGATGCCGGGACCGAGGTCGCCCACGCGCTGCCAGCGCGCGGTATAGGCGGCGGGCGCGAAGAGCAGCGAGGTGAAGGGCGCGCGCGCATCGGGACCGTCGAAGGGCGACGTCGCGTCCCACGCCTGTACCTCGTCGCGCGCCACCCCCATGCGCCCGAGCAGCAGCTTCAGATGATATTGTGGATGCGTCTCGAGCGGACGCTCACCCGGCTTGTCGGGGCCCGCTTTCACCGGCCCCAGCGCATCCCATTCCCCGTCCGCCATGCCAAGGTCGAGCCCCGGCAGGACGACCATGCCCTCTGCCAGATCGGCGACGGTACGCAGCAACCGCGCGATCGCGGGCGCCGCCGTGGTGACACCGGCCGCGACCACGAACCGCGCGGGCGGCGCGACGCGCCATCCCGCAGTCACGCGACCGAGCAAACGGTTGCGACGGTCGGCGCGGTCGATATGTCCCGTCGCGGCGAGCAGCTTCGGCCACTGATCGACGAGCAGCGACAACCGCCGCCACGACGCCTGCCAATGCCCTGCGAGGTCCCCGAGCGCGCTTTCGATATCGCCGAGCCGCGCGGGCGCGACCTCCTCATAGTGAAGCTGGTCGATCACGCGCCCCAGCCCCTCGGCGAGCTGGAACGCCGCCGCGCCGGTGATCGGATCCTCGCCCGCGGGATTATACTTCTCGATCAACGCGGCGAGCATCAGCCGCCGCTTCAGCGCATCGATCGCGGGCGGAATCGCGTCGCTCTCGTCGATCGGGTCGAGCGCGAGCGCGACGCTTTCGTCGAGGTCGGCATCGCCGATCACCGCGAGCCGCGGCATCAGCAACCCCGTGCCGCCCGCGCGCACGAACGCCGCCTGCACCGCGCTCCGCGCGCGATTGCTCGGCAATATAATCAGACCTTGTGCGAGCCCGAGCGCACCGTCGGCGTAGCGCGCTATCAATCCGGCGGCGAGCGCATCGGCGAAGGCCCGCTGGACGGGAATGGAAAAAACGGTGGGTTTGGCGTCAGCCATCCGTCAGCGCGGCTTCGGTCGGCGCGATGCTCGCCGGGGTGCCGACGTCGAACCACTGCCCCATGTGCGACAGGCCATAAAGCCGCCCCGCCGCAATCGCGCGGTCCCACAAGATGTTGGTCGAAAACGCCCCCTCGGGCGCGTCCTCGAGCAGTAGCGGCGAGATGAGCTGGATGCCGGTGTAGACAAAGGGCGCGATCCGCCCCGGCTTGCGGCGCGACAGCTTGCCGTCGCCGTCCATATGGAAATCGCCGCGTCCGCCGTGCCCCGTCGCACTCGCCTGCCGGATCAGCAGCAACAAAGCGTCCATCCGCTCGCCGTCCCAGTGACGCGCGAGGTGCCGGATGCTGTCCTGCGGTCCGTCGGTCCAGATATTGTCGCTGTTGACGATCAGGATCGGATCGCCGCGAAGCTGCGGCAGCGCCTTGACCATCCCACCGCCGGTTTCGAGCAGCAGGTCGCGCTCGTCCGAGATCGCGATGCTGAAGCTGCGCTTCTGCGCCGCGAGATGCGCTTCGAGCGCGTCGGCGAGATAATGGACGTTGACGACGACATGCTCGACCCCCGCCGCCTCGATGCGGTCGAGGCTATGGTCGATCAGCGCCTTGCCCGCGACGCGCACCAACGGTTTCGGCCGGGTGGCGGTGAGCGGGCGCATGCGCTTGCCGATCCCCGCCGCCATCACCATCGCGCTTTCGATCTTCACGCTCACAACCAAATCTCCGCCCGTTTCTTGAGCGGCACATTGGCGTCGAACCATTGCCGAACGGGGACAAGCGCCGGATGCGCAAGATCGCGTTCGAGCAGCCCCCACATGCGCGGCTGGAAACTCTTGTAATGCGGCTTGTTGTCGCGCTTCCACAGCCGCACGAAGACGCCGAGGATGCGAGTATTGCGCTGCGCGGCGAGCGCCCAATAGGCGGCCTCGATGTCCTGTTCCGTCGCCGCATGATAACGCGCGAGCATCGCAGCCTCGACCGCCGGGCTCACGTCGCGCCGCGCATCTTCGAGCACCGAGGCGAGGTCGTAGGCGGGATGGCCAACGAGCGCGTCCTGGAAATCGAGCAGGCCGTAATGCTTGATGCCGTCTTTGCCGGGCACCAGCATGATATTTTCGGCATGATAGTCGCGCAGCACCGTGACGCGCGGCAAGCCGTCATGCTCGACCGGCGTCAGCACCTCGGCCCACGCGGCGCGAAACGCATCGCGGTCGACCTCGATCTCGAACGCCGGGCAATACCAGTCGCTGAACAGCATCACCTCGTCGAGCCATTGATCGAGCCCGTGTACCGGCAGCCCTTCCATCGGCGGCCGCGCGTGGAGGTGGACGAGCAGGTCGGTGACCCCGGCATAATAGTCGGCCTCGGTGTGCGGCGCCTCATCGACGGTTTCGCGGAGCCGCACGTCGCCGAAATCGTCAATCAACAGCAGCCCCCGCTCCAGATCGCGCGCGAGGATCGTCGGCGCTGTCAGCCCCTGTTCGCACAGATATTCGGCGACCGCGATGAACGGCCGCGGGTCCTCGTGCGGCGGCGGGGCGTCCATCAACACCGCCTGCCGGTCACCGTCGACGATCCGGAAATAGCGGCGGAAGGACGCGTCGCCGGCGAGCGGCAAAATCTGGGCATCGCCCCAGCCATGCGCGGCGAGAAAGGCGGGCGCATGGGGGGGCGGAATCATCGGAGCGGCCATCTTGCTCCCCAAGCGGGCGGCACCGACGCTGTCAAGACGCGCGCGTCGCCCGCACCCGAAATCGTGAGCAGCAGCGCGCCCGGCCAGCCTTCGCCGCCCAGACGTTCGGGCCATTCGATCAGCAGTGCGCCGTCATAGCGATAATCGTCGAGCCCGAGTTCGATCAGTTCATCCTCGCCCTCGATCCGGTAGAGATCGACATGCGCAATCGGCAGATCGACCTCGGGCGGCGCATAGGGCTGGACGATCGCAAAGGTCGGGCTCGGCGCCTCGCCCACGAGCCCGCGCGCCTTCAGCATCGCGCGCGCGAGCGTCGTCTTGCCCGCGCCAAGATCGCCCGACAGCAACACGACGTCGCCCGCGACCAGCGCGGCCCCGATCGCCGCGCCAATCCGCTCGGCATCGTCCAGGCCGTAGTTGCAGGTAAAAACCGTCATGCGCCGCGCGGCAGGCTGATCCGCACGAGCGTGCCCTGGCCTTGCTCGCTCACGACTTCCATCGTCCCGCCATGCGCCGCGGCGAGTTGGCGCGCGAGCGCGAGCCCGATGCCCCCGGTCGCGGTCCCCGCGTGCTGCCCCTTGGCGACCGCCGCGGCCGCCTCGGGCATGCCCGGCCCATTATCCGACACGATGATGTCAACGCCGTGCGCATCGCCATCGGCGTGGAGCAGCACGCGCGCGCCCGATTTGCGCGACGGCGCGGTGAAGCGCACCGCATTATCGAGCAGCCCCGCGACGAGGCGCGACAGCCGCGGCGCATCGCCGTCGATGCTGCCGAGGTTCGCTGAAATATTTCCGACGAGTTCGACCTTCTCGCTGTCGGCAAGGGGCTTGGCGTCGGCGAGGGCACCTTCGAGCAGCGCGCGAATATCGACCGACGCGCGCTCGACAACGAGCGTCCCCGCCTCGCCCTGTGCCAAGTCGAGCACATTGTCGATCTGGCGGGAGAGCACCGCGACCGAATCCATGATCGCATCGATATAGGCGCGCTGCTGGTCGCCGAGCTTGCCGGCATAACCCGCCTGCAGCATCTCGCCGAAGCCGCCGATCGAGGTCAGCGGCGTGCGCAATTCATAACTCATCCGCGACAGGAAGGCGGTCTTCGCCTTGTCGGCAGCCTCGAGCGCTTCGTTGCGTTCGCGCAGCGCGCCTTCCATCTTCCGGCTCGCCGTGATGTCGAGCATGATGAGCAGCGCATTGCCGTCGGGCAGCGGGATCGACGCGAAATCGAAATGGCGCCCGTCGGCGAAGCGAACCTCGCCGACACGCTGCTGGCGTTCCAACGTCGCGGCGCGGATGACTTCCTGCACGATGCTGATCTGGTTCGGTTTGGCGAGCCGGTCGGCGAGACCGCCCATCAGCGCATCGACACGCGGATGCGCCGCGAGCGTCGGCTCGTCGATGCCCCACAGCCGGCGGAAACGCTGGTTCCACAGATGCAGCCGCCCGTCGGGCGCGAAGACCGCGACCGCCTCGAACAGATTGTCGAAGGTCGCGGTGCGCACGCGCAGCAGCGTGTCGCGCGCGCCCGCGAGCTGGACCTGCTCGGTCTTGTCCTCGGCGATCAGCAGCAGCCCGCCGTCAGGGGTCGGTTGCGCAACGACATGAAGGTGCGTGCCGTCGCGCAGCAGCCAATCCTCTTCGATCGCCCCGGGCTGCGCGAACCAGTCGACATGCGCCTGACGCCATTCGGGATAATTACGCACCTCGGGTGTCCGCCCGCGTTCGCGCCAGGCATCGAGCAGGCGCGCGAACGGCAGTGCCTCGGCGACATCGTCGGACTCGATACCGAACAAGCGGCGGAACGGCAGGTTGGCGAAATTGAGCCCCTGATCGGGACCGAATTGCGCAACCGCCGCCGACAACCGGTCGAGCAGTTCGCGCTGGGTATCGACGAAGCGGCGGTGCGCGCCGCGCTCGGTTTCGAGTTCCTGGATGTCGATCGCATAACCGGCGATCCCGATCACCCGGCCACCTTGCGGCGCCAGCGGCACGTCGACGACGCGCATGATGCGGCGTTCGCCTTCGATCGTCACGGGAATCGTGCGGACCTGCGCCGATCCCGCGATGCGCGCTTCGTCGGCGGCTTCGGCGGCGCTCACGCCGGCCACGGTCTCGCACAGTTCGATCGCGCCATCGATCACCGCGACCGCGCTCTTCGCCTCGACCGCGCGGACATAGGCGGTGTTGACGAGCGCGAGATGGAGATCGGTGTCGCGGAACCACATCGGAAAGGGCGCCGCCTCGATCAGCCCCGACAAGGCTTCGAACGCCGCCATCGCCTCGTCGCGCTCGCTGCGCGCGTGCGCCAGCGCCCGCTGCCCGTCGGTCGCGTCGCTTAGCCAGAGCAGCACGCCGCCCGGCCCGCCGACCGCGTTCGGCGCCGCGGCGCCGTGGATGATGATCGCCCGGTCGCCGCCCTCGGGCTTCAGGCTCAGCGTAAAGGGCTTCGCGCCGCGCTGCGCGCCGAGAATCGCCTGCCGCAGCGCATCATGGCCCGCCGCGTCGAGCCCGCTGCCCAGTCCGCGCAGCTCGTCGAAATTGCGCGGGCCTTGGCTGAGCCCCAACCAGCGGCCGAGCCGCTCGCTCGCCTCGATCCGCCAGTCGGCGCGGACGATGACGGGAAGCTGGGGCGACGCTTCGACCAGGCTCGCGAGCCGTTCGGCCTGCCCTGCAACGAACGCCGAGCGCCGCTGCATCGCAATCCCGCGCACGGTCGCCCAAAATCCGGCAAGCAGCCAGAGTGCGGCGAACAGACCGAGGGCGAACAAAAAGGTTGGGGAAAGCGATCCGCTCATCCCGTCCTATGTCCTCGCTTGTCCGGATGTCCCGCGCGCATGATCGCTTGCCCTAAAGGCGATAGAGTCATGTTTCAATCGCATGTCACAGCGAAACGGCGCGTCCCATCCTCCGATGGGCGCGCCGTCCACAGTTTTCGTCCGCCGTGAGGCGAAGAATCAATAACGATAATGGTCGGGCTTGAACGGGCCTTCGACCGGCACGCCGATATAATCGGCCTGCTTCTGGCTCAGTTGGCTGAGCTGCACGCCCAGCTTTTCGAGGTGCAGCGCCGCGACCTTTTCGTCGAGATGCTTGGGCAGGACGTACACGTCGTTCTTATACTGCTCGCTGCGCGTCCACAGCTCGATCTGCGCCAGCGTCTGGTTGGTGAAGCTCGCCGACATCACGAAGCTCGGGTGACCCGTCGCGTTACCGAGGTTTACGAGACGGCCCTTCGACAGGATGATGATCTGCTTGCCGTCGGGGAATTCGACCAGGTCGACCTGCGGCTTCACTTCGGTCCACTTGTAGTTGGCGAGCGCCGCGATCTGAATCTCGCTGTCGAAATGGCCGATGTTGCAGACGATCGCCATATTCTTCATCGCCGCCATATGTTCGGCGGTGATTACGTCGGCGTTGCCCGTCGCGGTGACGAAGATGTCCGAACGCTTGACGGCTTCGTCCATCGTGACGACCTCGAAACCTTCCATCGCCGCCTGCAGCGCGCAGATCGGATCGATTTCGGTGACGAGGACGCGCGCGCCGCCGTTGCGGAGCGACTGGGCCGAACCCTTGCCGACGTCGCCGAAGCCGGCAACCGTGGCGACCTTGCCCGCGAGCATCACGTCGGTGCCGCGGCGGATCGCGTCGACCAGCGATTCCTTACAACCATAGAGGTTGTCGAACTTCGACTTGGTGACGCTGTCGTTGACGTTGATCGCGGGGAAGGGCAACTCGCCCTTCTTGGCGATATGGTACAGGCGGTGGACGCCGGTCGTCGTTTCTTCCGACACACCCTTGATCGCCTTGACCGTCTTGGTCAGGTAGCCCGGGTTCGCCGCGACGAACGCCTTCAGCGCGCGCTGCATTTCGATCTCTTCTTCATTCTCGGGCGCGGGCATTTCCTGCCCGGCTTCGAGCTTCGCGCCCCACAGCGCGAACATCGTGGCGTCGCCGCCATCGTCGAGGATCAGGTTGCAGGTCGTGCCGTCTTCGACGCCCCAGTCGAAAATGCGGCCGACATAGTCCCAATAATCAGCGAGGCTTTCGCCCTTCACCGCGAACACCGGCACGCCCGTCGCGGCGATCGCGGCGGCGGCATGGTCCTGCGTCGAGAAGATGTTGCACGTCGCCCAGCGGACGTCGGCGCCGAGCGCTGTCAGCGTCTCGATCAGCACCGCGGTCTGGATCGTCATGTGGAGCGACCCGACGATGCGCGCGCCCTTCAGCGGCTGTGCCGCGCCGAATTCGCTGCGCAGCGCCATCAGGCCCGGCATTTCGGTTTCGGCGATGTTGATTTCCTTGCGACCGAAGTCGGCAAGACCGATGTCGGCAATCACATAGTCACGGGTATCGGCGGCGAGAGTGGCCACGTTCAGTCTCCTGTAGGCGAGTTCGGTCGCAGGCGAGCGACCACGAAAATCTTGGGTAATTATGCCCGGCGCCCTAGCCGAAACGCCGCCGCCGATCAAATATAAACTTTTCTTTATATCGCAATATCGACACCGCCCGCCGGGATGCCGGACGCACGAATCAACGGCGCGAAATGCGCCGGCCCCACGAAAATAAATTTTGGCGGACGCAATTGTGACAATCGCAGCCACGATTTTGTGACAACAACTCAGTATCGCCAAGATTCTGAAAATCCTGACTTATAATGCGCCTTGCGATTAGCTTAATTTGCTATTGTGACAAGAGTGTTACAAACCCCGGAAAATATTGACTTTTTGCCCAGCGCGCGAGAAAATCGGCGAAAGTTTTCGGGGAGATACGTGAGATGAAAAAAATTCTGCTGCCGCTCTTCGCACTGGCTTTTGCGAGCCCTGCTGCGGCGCAATCGATCGTCGTCGTTACCGCGCCGCAGGCCGATTCGGAGGTGCTTCCGGTCGCTTATGCCGAGCTCAAGGCTGGTGAAAATCGCGCCGCGATCGAAAAGCTGACCCGCGAGACCGGCCTCTACGCGCGCGACCCGTCGCGGCTGATCAATCTTGGCACCGCTTACGCTCGTCTGGGCCGCACCGCCGAAGCCGCCGCCGCGTACGACAATGCAATCGGCAGCCCGATCCGCTACGATCTCGAACTCGCCGACGGCCGCTATGTCGATTCGCGCTGGGCCGCACGCACCGCGCTCGCCAACCTTAATCAGGGCAAGCCGCTGCTCGCTCTGGCGCGATAAACAATATCGTCGCCCCCGCGAAGGCGGGGGCCGTTGTCTGTGTAGCGTAAGGCATCTTGCGGCCCCCGCCTTCGCGGGGGCGACTGAAAGCTAAGCTTCGCCGCCTTCGGTGGTCAGCAAGCGGGCGTCCACTCCCGCTTCGGCAAACGCCGCCTGCCACCGTTCGGCGGGCGGCGTTTCGAATAACAGGCCGTCGCTGCCCGGCGTGACGTGCCAGCCGTGGCGAACCATTTCGCCTTCAAGCTGTCCCGGCGACCATCCTGCATAACCGAGTGCCACCAGCCAGCGCGACGGACCGCGCCCCTCACCGATCGCGCGCAGGATATCGTGCGAACTCGACACCATCCAGCGATCGCTGACCTGCACCGCCTCCTGCCCGCCCCAGTCGAGGCTGTGGAGGACGAAACCGCGCGACGGCTCGACCGGTCCGCCAAGGAAGACTGGCTGATCGAGCGGCACCTCGTGCGCGATTTCGAGCTGGTCGAGCACCGCACCGACGGTCATGCCGTCGATCGGATCGTCGATACCGATCCCCATCGCGCCCTCTTCGTCATGGCTGATCATCGCGATCACCGAATGTTCGAAACGGGGATCGCCGATGCCCGGCAGCGCAAGCAGCAGCTGGCCGGTGAACCAGGTGGGGTCTGTGCTCATGGGCGCCACCATGCCGCGTCGCGGCGGCGCGGTCCAGCTTTTCGATCAACCGCCGCGCTGCGCTTGACTTGGCGTCCGGCGCACCCGATGTCACCGCCATCAAATCCCCTCGAGTGAAAGGATGCCGACCATGACGATCCAGACCGGAGACAAGCTGCCCGACGCCACCTTCGTAAAGGTCACCGAAAGCGGCCCCGAACAGGTCAACACCGCCGATTATTTCAAGGGCCGCCGCGTCGCGCTCTTCTCGGTCCCCGGCGCCTTCACGCCGACCTGCTCGGCCAAGCACCTGCCGGGCTATGTCGACAAGGCCGGCGAACTGAAGGCAAAGGGCGTCGACGAAATCGTCTGCACCGCGGTCAACGACGCCTTCGTGATGGGCGCGTGGGGCAAGAATGCCAATGCCGGCGACGCGGTCACGATGCTCGCCGACGGCAATGGCGACTTCGCCGAAGCGGTGGGCCTCACCATGGACGGCAAGGCGTTCGGCATGGGCAAGCGCGGCCAGCGTTTCTCGATGATCGTCAACGACGGCGTCGTCGAACAGCTCAACGTCGAGGCCCCCGGCGAGTTCAAGGTGTCGAGCGCCGACCATATGCTCGAGCAGCTATAAGGAATCCGGGAAGGGGGCAGCCGTCGGGCTGCCCCCTTCCCTTTTGTCACATTTTCATGCAACAGCGACGCGATGACATCCAACTCATCGCAAGACACCACCGACCCCACCGCACTCGTCGACGACATCATCGCCGAGCTTCAAACGCGCTTCCGCACGTCGGTCACCAATCTCAAATCCGCCATCGCCGCCTATGTCCACGACCGCACGCTGCCGCCGGCCGACGCCGCGGCGACGGGGCTGTTCGACTATCCCGCGATCCGCCTCGTCACCACCGGCGAACAGCGCGAGGGACAGAAGGGGCATAATCTCTCCTTCGGCCGCTTCGAACGCGCGGGCACTTTCGAAACCACGGTGACGCGCCCCGACCTGTTCGCCGATTATTTGCGCGACCAGCTCATGCTCCTCGCGCGCCACTATGACATCACGCTCGAGGTCACGCGCACCGGGCAGCAGATCCCCTTTCCCTATGTGCTCGACGCCAGCGACGGGTCGGACATGGGCGGAGTCACCCCGCTCGAACTCGCGCGCCATTTCCCGACCACCGAACTGGCCGACATTGGCGACGAACTCGCCGACGGACTCTTCGGGCAAGACCCCGCCGCATCGCAGCCGCTCGCGCTCTTCGACGCGCTGCGTACCGATTTCAGCCTCGCGCGCCTTCGCCACTATACCGGCACCGCGCCCGAACATTTCCAGCGCTACATCCTGTTCACCAACTATCACCGCTACGTCGACGAATTCGTCGCCTGGGCGGGCGCGCAGGTCGGGCAAGGCCGCTACACCGCGCTCGCGGGCGCCGCGGGGCTCTATGTCGACCAGCCGGGCGTCAACGCCAGCGCGCTCGTCGCCGACAGCGCGTGGCGGCGGCACCAGATGCCCGCCTATCACCTCATCGCCCCCGACGGCGGCGGCATCACGCTCGTCAACATCGGCGTCGGCCCGTCGAACGCCAAGACGATCTGCGACCATCTCGCGGTGCTGCGCCCCGAAGCGTGGCTGATGATCGGCCACTGCGGCGGCCTCCGCCCCAGCCAGCGCATCGGCGATTATGTGCTCGCGCACGCGTATCTCCGCGACGATCATATCCTCGACGCGGTGCTGCCGGTCGCCATCCCGATCCCGCCGATCGCCGAAGTCCAGGTCGCGCTCGCAACCGCCGCCGAAACCGTGTCCGGCGCGACCGGCGCCGACCTCAAGAAACGCATGCGCACCGGCACCGTCGTCACTACCGACGACCGCAACTGGGAATTGCGCTACACCGACAGCGCGCTGCGCTTCTCGCAGTCGCGCGCGATCGGCATCGACATGGAGAGCGCGACCATCGCCGCGCAGGGCTATCGCTTCCGCGTGCCGTACGGGACGCTGCTCTGCGTCAGCGACAAGCCGCTCCACGGCGAACTCAAGCTGCCCGGTCAGGCCAACCGCTTCTACGAAGAAGCGATCGCCGCGCATCTCCAGATCGGCATTCGCGCGTGCGAGACGATGCGCGACGAGGGCGCCAAGCTCCACAGCCGGAAATTGCGCGCGTTCAACGAGCCGCCGTTCCGTTGACCGGCGCGCCGCCGCTGTCGCGCTCGGTCGCGGGTCGCGTTGCGATCGTCACCGGCGCGGCGAGCGGCATGGGGCGCGCCACCGCGCTGCTGCTCGCAAGCGAAGGCGCGAAGGTCGCGGTGACCGACCTCGATCTTGCTGCCTGCGAAGGGGTTGCGGCTGAAGCCGGACCAAACGCCAGGGCCTTCGCGCTCGACGTTGCCGACGGGGAGGCCATCAAACGCACCGTCCCCGAAATCGCCGACACCTTCGGCGGCATCGACATCCTCATCAACAACGCCGGCGTCTCGAGCTTCGCCCCGCTCGACGCCAAGGACGAATATGAGGCGATCTGGCATCGCGCGATCGCGGTGATGTTGACCGCGCACCAGCGCATGGTTCGCGCCGCACTGCCATGGCTCCGCAAAAGCGACGCCGCACGCATCGTCAACATCGCGTCGACGGAGGGGCTCGGTGCGACGCCCGGCGATACGCCTTATGTTGCGGCCAAATCGGGGGTGGTCGGCCTGACGCGCGGGCTTGCGGTCGACCTCGGCAAGGACGGCATCACGGTGAACTGCATCTGCCCCGGACCGATCCGCACCGGCATGACCGACAAGGTGCCCGACGAGGACAAAGCGATCTTCGCAAGGCGCCGAACCGCGCTCCGCCGCTATGGCGAGCCAGAGGAAGTCGCGCATATGACGCTCAGCCTCGTCCTGCCCGCCGCCAGCTACATCACGGGCGCGGTGATCCCGGTCGACGGCGGGTTGATGGCGCGCAATGCGTAAATGACCGCTTAGGAGGTGGTGAGCGGACGGCAAACCACTCCCGCTTCGTCATCCCGGACTTGATCCGGGATCCATAGCTGCGCCGTCGTCGTGGATCCCGGATCAAGTCCGGGATGACGATGGAAGGAAGGTCAGCTTCCGGTCGTAAGCTCCCCTCCCTGCAGCCTTCAGCCACAGGGAGGGGATCGACGTCAAACCGCTTCGCTGACCAGATACCGCGGCGCCAGGTCGCGCTTCGAGAGGTTCGGCCCCATCGCGAGCCGCGCGGCATGATAATCCTTCCACTGGCCCTCGTCGGCGAGCGGCGGGATCGTCACCTCTTCGCCTCGGTCGAGCCCGAGCAGCGCGGCATCGACGAGGTCGCTCGCACTCATCACCATCTCGGCCGGGAAGGCGTCGACATCCTTGCCCGAGCGTTCCCAGATTTCGGTGCGCGTTGCGCCCGGGAGGACCGCCTGGACGTGGAAGCCCTTTTCGCGGCCCGTCGTCGCGAGCGCATGGCTGAGGTTCAACAGGAACGCTTTCGATCCGCTGTACACGCCCTCGAACGTTTCGGGAGCAAGCGCAAGAACCGAAGCGATATTGACGATCGCGCCCTTGCCGCGCGCCCCGAACGCCTTGCCCGCCGCGATCGCGAGCCGCGCGGCGGCGGTGATGTTGAGCGCGATGATCGTCTCGATCTCGGCCGGGCTATTCTCCAGCGTGCCGCCGTTCAGCGACATGCCGGCATTGTTCACGAACAGCGTGATCGCAGCATCGCCCGCCAGCCGCTGTTCGATCCGCGTCACATCGTCGCCGTCGGTGAGGTCGGCGGCGATCACATCGACCTGGGCGCCGGTTTCGGCGCGCAGCTTTGCCGCGAGCTCTTCCATCTGCGCACCGTTGCGCGCGACGAGGATCAGGTCGTGCCCACGCTTGGCGAGGCGATCGGCATAGACGGCGCCAAGGCCGGTCGAGGCGCCCGTGATCAGGGCCGTTCCGGTGGGGATAGTCATATCATTGCTCCTTGTGAGGCGGCCCGGAGCGAGTCGCTTGCAAAATGATAGTGACTGCCTTATGTGAGTTCAATGAGCGAGGATGAAAATAATTTGGGCACCTGCCCCGTCGACCGCGGACTGATGCGCGTCGGCGACCGCTGGAGCATGCTGGTGCTGCGCGACATCGAGCGCGGGCTGACGCGCTACGAGCAATTGCGCACCAGCCTCGGCATCGCGCCGAACATCTTGTCGCGGCGTTTGTCGGCGCTTGCCGATGCAGGGCTGATCGAGAAGAGGCGCTACAGTCAGCGCCCGCCGCGCGACGAATATCTGCTCACCGACGCGGGACGCGATTTCCTGCCGATCCTGATGGCGATCGGCGCGTGGGGGCGCAAATATAACGGCGCCGGCACGCTCAGCCGCCACCTCGACGCCGCGACCGGCGAGGTCGTACGCCCGGTGGTGGTCGACGCCAACACCGGCGCCCCGATCGGCTCGCGCCCGCTGTGCTTCGAATATCCGGAATAACGAAGCCCTATTTGTACATGCCCTCGCGCAGGTTGATCCCATACTCGGTCCATGCCTTGAGCGCGCAGAGCATCTGCGACCAGCCCTGGCAGTTGCCGTAGGAGGCGCCAAGCGCACCCTGATTTTCGCGCCAGCCTTCCTCGGCGATCTCGACCATCGTGCGCCCGTCGTCGAGCCCCTTGAAGCTCATCGTCACCCGCGTCCGGTAATCGGCGTCCTTGTGCTCGCCGCCTTCCACATTGGGCGGCTCGCCCTCGTTCGCCTGCCATTCGAGGACGATCTTCTCGTCCGGCACCACCTCGATCACCCAGACCGGAAAGGCGCCGGGAAAGTCGTGGAAATCCCATTCGACCGTGGCGCCGGTTTCGAGCCGGCCCTTCGCGCCGCCCGTGGTGAAATAATTCGACAGCTTCGCGGGGTCTGCGACCGCCTCGAACACCTCGTGCACCGGCTTCGCGATCCGCGCCGCGACCCTGAATTTCAGTTCCATGTCCATTCTCCGCTTGAGTCGCGCTCTTTTATGTTATATTTATATAACATGTCAATTCACGACCAGTTCGACGCGACCTTCAAGGCGCTCGCCTCGCCGATCCGGCGCCAGATTCTCGACGACCTGAAGGACCAGCCGCTGACCACGGGCGCGCTGTGCGGCCATTTTTCCGACATCGACCGCTGCACGGTGATGCAACATCTGAAGGTGCTGGAGGATGCCGGCCTCGTGATCGCCGAGCGCCGCGGCCGCGAACGCTGGAACCACCTCAACGCGGTGCCGATCCAGGACATCCACGACCGCTGGATCGGTCCGCACGCCGCCGCCGCGAGCGCGCGGCTCGCCCGCTTCAAACAGGCGGTCGAGGCGCAATGAAAAAGGCCGGGGCGTCGCCGCCCCGGCCTTTCTGCTTGTCGTCGATCGTTCGGCTCACCAGCCCTGCGGCTTGCCCTTGTTCTGCTGGTCGAGCCACGTCTTCAGCGGCGCGAAATAGTCGGCCATCGCCTTGCCCGACATCTCGCGGCTGCCGGTAAAGGCCTGCAGCGCATCGGGCCACGGCTTCGACGCGCCCATTTCGAGCATCGCGTTCAGCTTCGCGCCGACTTCTTTGTTGCCATAAAAGGAACAGCGATGGAGCGGCCCCTTCCACCCCGCCTGCTTGCACGCCGCCTGATAGAATTGGAACTGCAGCACGCGCGCGAGGAAATAGCGGGTGTAGGGCGTGTTGCCCGGGATATGGAATTTCGCGCCCGCATCGAACGCGTTCGCCGGCCGCGCGCCCGGCGGGACGATGCCTTGATATTGCGTACGCAGCTCGGTCCATTTCTTGTTGTAGTCGGCGGGCTGGATCGAACCGTCGAAGACGCCCCAGCGCCAGCGATCGACGAGCAGGCCGAAGGGCAGGAAAGCGACCTTGTCCATCGCCTGGCGCAGCAGCAGGCCGATATCCTTGTCGGCGGCGGGCACCTTCGCCTTGTCGAGCAGGCCGATGTCGACAAGATATTGCGGCGTGATCGACAGCGCGACGAAGTCGCCGATCGCCTCGTGGAAGCCGTCGTTCGCACCGTTGAGGTACAGGAACGGCTGCTTGTTGTACGCGCGCTGGTAATAATTGTGGCCGAGTTCGTGGTGGATCGTGATGAAGTCGTCGGCATTCACCTTGATGCACATCTTGATGCGAATATCGTCCTTGTTGTCGATATCCCACGCCGAGGCGTGGCAGACGACTTCGCGGTCGGCGGGCTTGAGGAACTGGCTGCGCTTCCAGAAGGTTTCGGGCAGCGGCGCCATGCCGAGCGACGAATAGAAATTCTCGCCCGCCTTGACCATGTCGAGCGGGGCCTTGCCCTGCGCGGTCAAGAGGTCGCCGATGTCATAGCCGAGGTCGCCGGTCCCCGCGGGGGCGACGAGCGAGTAGATGTTGCCCCATTCCTGCGCCCACATATTGCCGAGCAGGTCGGCGCGGATCGGACCGGTCTTGGCCTGCACCGCGTCGCCATATTTCTCGTTCAGCTTCCAGCGCACATAGGTGTGGAGCGCGACGTAAAGCGGCTTCATGTCCTGCCAGATCTTCTCGGTGACCTTGGCGAATTCCTCGGGCGGCATGTCGTAACCCGAACGCCACATCGCGCCGGTGTCGGCGAAACCCAACTCCTTCGCGCCGGCGTTCGCGATGCCGACCATCTTGGCATAGTCGTCCTTCATCGGCGCGCCGACCTTGTCGTGCCAGCTCGTCCACATTTCGGCGAATTGCGCCGGCGTGTTCTGGAGGTTGCCCATTTCGGCCTCGATGTCCGAGCCCGAGATTTCCTTGCCGTTCAGCGTGCCGCGGCCCTTGCCGTACTGCGACTGCAGGTCGGTCGCGATCTTGTTGAGCTCGGTCGCGGCGCCGGGCGTCGTCGGTGCGGGCAGCACGATGCCGGTACGCAGGATGTCGAGCTTGCGCTTCGTGTCGGCGCTGAGCCCCGCCACATCCTTATATTTGGCGGCTTCGAGGGCATATTTGACCGATTTTTCGGTGCCGACCGCGTTGATCCGCGATGCCATCGCATCGGTATCTTCGGTCAGATAGGTGCTGTTGACCCAGTTCACCTGGCTCGCCTCGACCGTATAGTCGAACAGGTCCTTTTCGACCGACGCGATGAACGCATCGGCGTCAGCGGCGGTGGGGGCGGCTGTCGGCGCGGCTTGAGCAAAAGCAGGCGTCGCCACCGCGAGCGACAGGGCAAGCGACAGCGTTGAAATCATGGCTTTCATGGGGTGCGTCCTCTGGATTGTTATCGCAGCGCTCTACGGCGCATGGCAACAGCTAGGCGCTTCCCGCGAGTCCGGTCAAGCCGCGAGAAAGGCGGCAATCGCCTCGCCCAGCTCGGGCTGGGTGACGCTCGTCATATGGGTGCCGGGGATCGTCGCGAGCTGCGCGTCGGACAGCGCCGCGACCAGTTCTTCGGCCGACCCATTGTCCTGATCCTGTTCGCCGCACACGATAAGCGTCGGCATTGTCAGCGCCGCCAGCATCTCGGGCGTCGTGTCGGTGAAGCTGTCGAGCAGGTGCCCCGCGGCAATACGGTCGACCTTCATCGTCTTCATGAACTGGATCGACAGCCATGTGTCGTCGCCGCGCTTTGCCGTCTCATATTCGGCGATCACACGCTTGAAGAATTGCCCGCGCCGCTGCCAGCCGGCGAGACCCGCGAGCCCCATGCCGCCGAGGATCAACCGGCGCGGCTTCATCCCCGCGACGACCGCGCGGACGCTGGTGCGGGCGCCGAGCGAAAAGCCGCCGAGGTCGAAATCCGAAAGGCCCAGATGCGCCACCAGATCTTCAAGATCGCGCACGAGCACGTCGGGCGGATAAAATTCCTCCTCGTGCGGCGCGTCGCTCGACCCGTGGACGCGCAGGTCGGGCATGATCACGCGGTAACCTTCGGATGCCACGCGCGCGGCGGTGCCAAACTTGATCCAATTGACCTCGCCGCTCGAAAACAGGCCGTGGAGCAGCAACAGCGGCCGCCCGCCGCCCGTTTCCGGACCCGTCTCGCGCCACGCGAGCCGCACGCCGTCGCGCGCTTCGAAAGTTTGGAGTTCGATCGTCATGCGCCGCGCTATGCGCCCTTCACGCCCGGTTCGGCAAGCGCCGATCAGCGCGGACGCAGCCCCTTTTGTTCCATGCGCCACTTTGCCATTTCGATGCGATCCTGCCCGAAAAAGGGCTCGCCATCGAACACCAATGTCGGCACGCCCCAATGGCCGGCGATTTCGAGCGCGACCTGGTTGCCGGCGATTTCATTGTCGAGCGCCTCGGCCTCGCGCGCCGCCTCCGCATCGAGTTCGGCAAGGTCGAGCCCGGCGCGCTTCGCGGCGCCCGCGAGATGATCCCCCAGATGCCAGTTCTGCGCGCCGCCCCAGATGAGCTGCCCCGCTTCATGCGCGAAGGCGAGGCTCTTGCCGCGCCGCGATGCCGCCTGCCCGAGCCGCGTCAGGCGATAGATATAGGGCTGCTCGGCCGCGATCGCGCGCGTTGCCATGTCCTGCACGATCGGGTCGGGGCGCGGGGGGCCAAAGGGGATGCCATGAAATTGCGCGACGCGGATCATGTCACGCATCGTATAGCTCAGCCAGTTAGGGTGGTTGCGCTCGAAGAAGTCGGGCTGGCGGATCGCGAGCGGGTAGACGGGGCGCAGGTTGATCGTCACGTCATGACTGGCGGCGAGCGCGCGATAACGGCCGATAGCGAGATAGCTGTACGGCGAGCGAAAGGACCAGAAGAGGTCTGCGGTCAAAGTCATGACGTCATCCTGCCGAAAAACACGTCCGGTGCAAGCAGTGTAAAGAAAATTTACACCAGATTCGAGATTGTTGGCTACAAAATTCCGGATGTTGAATATAGTAGCAATTGCTATTATATCATAGTCCATGAGCGAAACGATCGGATTTCTGCTGAACGACACCGCGCGGCTGTTTCGCCGTGCGTTCAACGCGCGTACGAAGGGCAGCGGCATCACCGCGCTGCAATGGCGGCTGATTACCTACCTCAAACGACACGAAGGCATCCGGCAGGGTCCGCTCGCCGAGCTGATCGAGGTCGAGCCGATCACGCTGTCGCGCATGGTCGACCGGCTGGTCGAGGCCGAGCTGGTCGAGCGCCGCGCCGACCCCGCCGACCGCCGCGCGTGGCAGCTCTATCTGACCCCCCGCGCAGGCGACTTGCTCGGGGGGATGCGGCACACCGCCGACGCGCTGACCGCCGAAGCCACCGAAGGGCTGAGCGCCGCCGAACGCGACCAGCTCATCGACCTCGTCGAGCGCGTTCGCGCCAACCTCTCCCGCCGCATTTGCCAAAAAGAAAAAGAGACCGCCTGATGGACCAGCTCTCCCCCTCCCGCCCCGCCAAAAACCCGAGGGCCGAAAACGCCGCGCCGCCCAAGGCGGCGCCAAAGGCCGACCCCTTGCCGAGCCCGGCACTCGAAGCCGACGCCGCGCCCAAGGCGAGCTGGCGCACGCGTATCCTGATGTTCGGCGTGCCCGCGCTGCTGATCGCGGGCGGCGCCGGCTGGTGGCTGACGAGAGGCGGTTCGGTGTCGACCGACAACGCCTATGTCCAGATGGACAAGGTGTCGGTCGCGGCCGAAGTCGGCGGACGGATTACCGAGGTCGCGGTCCGCGACGGCCAGCAAGTCGCGGCGGGCCAGCTGTTGTTCCGCATCGATGGCGAGCCCTATGCGCTGACCGTCGCGCAGGCCACCGCCGCGATCGACGCCGCCAAGGTCGAGGTCGGCAACCTGTCGGCGAGCGCGAACACGTCGAGCGTCGACATCGCCGCCGCGCGCGAAGACGTCAAATTCGCGCAAGTGAACTTCGACCGGCAGGCGGCGCTGATGGAAAAGGGCTTCACGACCAAAGCCGCCTATGATGCATCGCGCCACGCGCTCGGCCAAGCACGCGAGAGTGTGCGCCAGGCCGAAGCCGCCGCCGCCGAAGCGCGCACCAAGCTGGCCACCGGTCCATCTAGCGGGATCAACCCGCAGGTCGAGGCGGCGCGCGTCCAGCGTTCGCAGGCCGAAGTGAACCTCGGCCGCACGACCGTCCGCGCGCCGAGCGCGGGACGCATCGCGCAGTCGGACCGTCTGCAGGTCGGCCAGATGATGGTCGCGGGGCTTCCCGCGGTCACTTTGGTTGACACCGCGCATCCGTGGGTCGAGGCCAATTTCAAGGAAACCGACCTCGCCGACATGCGCGTCGGGCAGCGCGCCGAAATCAGCTTCGACGCCTATCCGGGGGTGAAGGTGCGCGGCCATGTGCTGACGATCGGTGCCGGCACCGGCAGCGAATTTTCCGTGCTGCCCGCGCAAAATGCCACCGGCAACTGGGTCAAGGTGACGCAGCGCGTGCCGGTCCGCATCGCTTTCGACGAAAAGCCCGCGCGCGGCATGATTGCGGGGCTGTCGGCCGACGTCCGGGTGTTTACGAAGTAGGGTTCCATGGCGAGTAACGCCCTCCCCCGCCGGTCCGCCGCCGCGGCGCTCCCTGACGACGACAGCATCCCGCTGCACGAACGCGTGCGCTACCGCGGCCTGTTGACGGTCGCGGTGATGGGCGCGTCGATCATGCAGATCCTCGACACGACGATCGCCAATGTCGCGATCCCGCATATGCAGTCGGCGCTGGGCGCGACGAGCGAGACGGTGACGTGGGTGCTGACGAGCTATATCCTCGCCTCGGCGGTCGCGATGCCGATTACCGGCTGGCTCGCCGACCGCATCGGCCGGCGCGAGTTGTTCATGGCCGCGGTCGCGGGCTTCATCGTCGCGTCGATGGCGTGCGGCGCCGCACAGACGCTGGAGCAGATGGTCGCCTTCCGCTTCCTGCAGGGCGTCAGCGCCGCCTTCATCGGGCCGCTGTCGCAATCGGTGATGCTCGACATCAACCCGCCCGAACGCCACGCGCGCGCGATGTCGATCTGGGGCATGGGGATCATGATCGGGCCGATCCTGGGTCCGATATTGGGCGGCTGGCTGACCGAAAGCGTCAATTGGCGCTGGGTCTTCTACGTCAACCTGCCCGTCGGGCTGATCACGCTTGCGATGATGTGGGCATTGCTGCCCAAGACGCGAACCGTCACCCGCCGCTTCGATCTCTTCGGCTTCTCGATGCTCGCGCTAGGGCTCGCCGCATTGCAGCTGATGCTCGACCGCGGCGCGCATCAGGACTGGTTCGACAGCATCGAAATCTGGATCGAAATGGGCGTCGCCGTCTCGTGCCTGTGGATGTTCATCGTCCATATGTTCACCGCGCGCGCGCCGCTGTTCAGCCGCAAGATGCTCGCCGACCGCAACCTCGTCACCGCGATGGGCTTCATGGTCGTGATCGGCGTCGTGATGTTCGCATCGATGGCGCTGCTGCCGCCGATGCTGCAGAATCTGTTCGGCTGGCCGGTGATCGATACCGGGGTTGCGCTCGCGCTGCGCGGGATCGGGATCCTTGCGAGCATGTGGGTTGCGGGGCAGTTGCTCGGCAAGATCGACGCGCGCTGGCTGGTCGGCACCGGCCTGCTCACCGCCGCTTACTCGCTCTGGCAGATGAGCCATTGGTCGCTCGCGATGGGGATGCAGCCGGTGATCATCAGCGGCCTGGTGCAGGGACTCGGCATGGGGCTGATCTTCATTCCCTTGAACACCATGGCGTTCGCGACGATCCAGCCGCAATATCGCACTGATGGATCGAGCCTGCTCAACCTGTTCCGCAGCATTGGGGCGTCGGTCGGCATCTCGATCGTCACCACCCTGCTCGGGTCGAACATCCAGACGAGCCACGCGGATCTGGCGGCGCATGTCACCAACAGTTCGGTCGCCCTGCTCGACCCGTCGACCGCCGACCGCTTCGGCATTGCGGGCGACGCGGCGCTGGCGATGGTCAATGCCGAGATCAACCGGCAGGCGGCGATGGTCGCCTATATCGACGATTTTTGGGCGATGATGTGGGTGACGCTGGCGTCGGTGCCGCTCGTGCTGTTGCTACGCCCGCCGAAGCCGGGTGGGCCGAAGGCGTCGGCGGCGGATATGGGGCATTAACGGGAGTGGCGGCTTGAGGGTTGCGAACTGCCCCTCGTGCACCCCGGCGAAAGCCGGGGCCCAGTGCTGAAAAGCGCAAGGTTAGCATGGAATTCTGGGCCCCGGCTTTCGCCGGGGTTCACATCTCTATCGGCAGCTTCCGGTCGATATCATCGCCGCGGAGCGGCTGTCTTGGCCGCTAAACGTTCCGGTAGCCGATCTTTGATGTGAACCGACTGGAGCGCTGCGTCTAACATGCTAAGGGCATCCTATGCTTCACATGCACGGCTGCGCCGGCACCGTCCAAATCGATGGTGTCAAATATGACTGGGAACTCCTGAGCGAGCCCCAACTGTCCTCTTCCGAAGGCTGGAGGGGCATGAGGGTCGCCTTGCGCCAGAGAGATATGCCACGCGAAGCCGTGCTGGAATTTCCGACGCCAAAGCGCCTGTTGAAAGGATTGCCGAAGGGGCGTTCGCACATCAACGACGCGATAGCCTCGCGGGGGGTGCAAGCGGCATTGTCGGCAGGATGGGACCCGGCTTCTCGCGGCAAGCCGACGGTCTTCATGGTTGATGCCGACGGCCACTAAGCGCAATCGTCTGGAGCACTCGCATCCAGCCTGAAGCGCTGCAATTCCTCCTTTTGGACAAGGGGAAGATGAGGGTTTATTTTAATCGCCCAGCCAATCGGTTGTGATCGCTCCCCTATGCCCCTCCGGCGCCAGCGCGGCGCGCAGAGCTTCCAGCAGAGGCGGCAGCGCCTGCGTGAAGGCGTATGGCGGGTTGACGATAAAAAGGCCCGCGCCGTTATAGATGTCGGGCTGATCGCGATCGTACAACCAATGCTCCACCACCAGAAATTTCGGGATGCCGAGCTTACGTAACTGCTGCTTCCACCGCACATGCGTGGCGCGATCTTTCAGCGGATACCAGACCACCGTCACGCCATGCGCCCATTTGCGGCGCGCGGCGGCGAGGGTGGCGGTAATCTGTGCGCGTTCATCGGTCTGCTCGTACGGCGGGTCGACCACCACCACGCCGCGCGCGGTGCGGGGCGGCAGCATTGCCAGCCAAAGCTCGTAGGCGTCGCGCTGATGCACGGCGGCGGATGTGTCGCGCATCGCGCCGCGCAGGGCATAGGCGTCGTCGGAATGTTTCTCGTTCAGGATCAGAAAATCCTGCGGACGCAGAAGCTGCGCCAGAAATCGCGGCGATCCGGGGTAGAAGCGAAGCTCGCCCCCGGCATTCACCGCCTGAACGGCGGCGCGGTAGTCGTCCAGCAAGGGGTTCGGGTCGGCAAAGGCCCGCAGCACGCCCTGTGTGGCCTCGCCGGTGCGCCTCGCCTCCTCGCCGCCAAGGTCGTACAGCCCGCAACCGGCATGGGTGTCGATCAGGGTCAGCGCGCCCTGTTTTTGCTGCAAGGCCCGCACGAGGGCGATCAGCAGGCTATGCTTTACGACATCGGCGCTATTGCCGGCATGGAAGGAATGGCGATAATTCATGGTAATTCAAAATCCTGGCGATCTGCCTTTATACGAACGGCTGTTCGCGGCCGCCGATCGCGCGGCGATGGAAGCAACCAATGTGGTGCCCGTATAGAGTCGGGCGGAAACCTTCAAAGCATTCTGTGCAAGGCCTCAATCCCGCGTTAGCGGTTGTCACCAGAGGCGGAGACACAGGCCTCCGGGCCGCATGGGAATGTTCGATCAACGAGGAGCCGGACGCGATTGGCATTGCCGCGAAGCGCCCGGTCGCCTGATGTCGAATGACTTGGATCGGTCGAAAGCGGCGGCCGCTCAGCCCGCGCGGCGCGCCATCGCCAGCCGCATAAATTCCGCCGGGCCGGGGGTTTCCTCGAAGGTCGGCACCACCGGGTCGATCGCGATCCAGCCACGTTTCCGGCTGGTCCACATATGTGCGAAGGGTTCGAGCCCCGACGGATCGTCGAGCGTGCCGGCGCGTACGATCGTCATCGCGGGGTAGACGGTGTTCGCGCTGCACACGCGGCTGAAACAGTCGGGGCAATGCTGGTTGGTCGTCGTCCCGCCCGATGGGCGCTCGGTCGAATAGGTCACGCTCCGTCCGGTCAGCGTCAGCGCGTCGGTCGATACGATCAGCTGATCGGCGAACGCGCTCGCGGTCGATTTCTGGCAATCGAGGCAGTGGCAGCAATAGTTGAGCAGCGGCCTGTCGTGCTCGAAGCTGTAACGCAGTTGCCCGCAGCGGCAACCGCCGGTGATCGTCGTCGGCATCAGCGGAAGAAGCAGTTGGTGCCCGCGAACAGCGCGTCGATCTTGGCCGCATCGCCGGGCGCGGCGAACATGCCGCCGATGACATTATCGCCGGTGCCGATGCTGAATTCCTCGCCCAGCGTGCTGTCCTCGAGATCGACGATCGTCACCGATTCGGCCGCCTTGGCGCGCGTCGTGCCGATGGCGATCCCGCTCATCGTCGAATAGGTCGCGGCGCCGGGTTCGTTGCCGAGGAACCAGCCGGCGAACTTGCCGCCCTGGAAATTGAGCGTCATCGCGTCGTAGCGGGTGAATTCCATCGAACCCGCGCCGCATTCCTCATTGGTGCTGCGGTCGTCCTCCTTGCCCGCGACATTGGCCAGCGCGGTTTCCGCCTGCGCGCGCGGGACGCCGAAGGCGAGCAGGCTGGCCTTGCCGCTGGTCTTGTCGACGAAGCGCAGCCCCTCGCCGTCGAGGCTGACCGCGGTGGTCGCCGCGTTCGGGCCGTCGTTCTTCGCCTCAGGCACCGCCGGCGCGACAGGGTCGGCGTCAACCGGGGCCTTGTCGGCGGCGGGCTTGCACGCAGCTAGCAAGCCGATCATCGCGAGGGTTATGAACTTGCGCATACCTATCTCCTGTCGCGGCGCGGGATTATGAGCACCAGTATCGCACCGAGGGTCGCAAGCGCCATATCCTTTTGCGCATCCCAGATGTCGCCTTGCTGCCCATTGTAGCGGTCGGCGGTTTCGCCCGCCGCGACGATGGTGAGCAGCCATTCGAAGATTTCGTAGAGGCACGAGATGGCCAGGACCCAACCAAGCACGGCAAAGGCCGCGCCGCGCGGGCCGAGCCCGCCCCACCGCCTTGCGATCTCGGCGACGGGGATCACCGACAGCGCGCCAAAGGCGAAATGGACGAGGCGGTCATAATGGTTGCGCGTCCAGCCGAAGGCGTCGGAGAGGCTCGTGCCCGCCAGCGCGCGCGCCCAGTCGTCATAGGGGACATTGCTGTACGCGTAGCGGCCGCCGAGCGTGTGGAGCGCCATGAAGGCGACGATGCACGCGACCGAGGCGGTCGACAGCGGCCAGCGACGGAGCAGCCAGGGCGCGGCGACGATCAGCAGCATCGTCGGGATGTGCTGGAGCAGCGCAACCTCGGGATAAGGCTGGTCGATCTGCGCGACGAGCAGCAGCACAAGGAGCGCACCGAGCAGGCGCTTTTGCGTCTCGGGACGCGCCGGACCGACCGTCATCGACCGAAATCCGCCAAGGTAGAAATGGCGGAAAACTGCCTAACTTCACTCGCAAATGCAGGTATCGGGCGCGGCGTCGGGGCTTTCATCATGCCGAGGACCTAATGCAGCAAGATATTGTAGCACAGCGATTTTCGATGCGTCACCAGCGCAGCGACATGCAGCTGAGCCCCGCGTCGATATGCGCGATCTGGTCGGTCGGCAGCGGACGGAGCGCAATGCCGCGCGCGGCGAGCAGCGCGTGCGTCGCGGGCCAGCGATCGCCGACGAGGACGGTATCGCGAATGCGCAGGATATTGGCGGCGGGTTCTTCGCCGGGCGGGGTCGTCACAACCTCGAGCCCGTCGAACTGCGGACAGCCCGCGAGCGCGGGCACCGCGAGGATCGTGCCTTCATCGATCAACCCGCAACCGGTCTTGAAGTGGAGCACGCCGGGCGGGGTTTCGGCGATATCGGAGCGATAGCCGAGCGTGCCGAGCTTGTACGCGAGTTCCTCGGCCCCGGCGCGGTCGGTGCGCGCCGAGAGGCCGATGATGATACGGTCGGCGAGGCGCAAGATGTCGCCGCCGTCGGCATGACCGGGGCCGGTCATTTCGAGCAGGGGCGCGAGGCGCGAAGCAAGGGCGTCACGGATATGCGCGACTTCGCCCGCGCGGCTTGGCGCGCCCGGGCGGAGCAAGATCGCGCCGCCGGCGAAGGTCAGCGCGACGTCTTCGGTGAACAGCGCGTCGGGGAAGTCGCCCAGCGGTTCGAGAACGTCGACGGCGAGGCCGAGGTCGCGCAGCGTGGCGACATAGGCCTCATGCTCAGCGACGAGGCCGTAAAAATCGGGATCGGGGCCGCCGTCGGCGCGGATGCCCTTGACCGCCGAACGCGCGGGGGCGCGGCAGAGGGCATGGGTGAAGGCGTAAGGACTGGTCATGCCAGCGGCATAGCTTGAATGACTGGATATCGCCAAGACGATCCTCCCTGTGCCGCAGGCATGGGGAGGTGGCAGCCTCGAAGAGGCTGACGGAGGGGCTTTGGCGCTGCCGTCGCGGCCCCTCCACCACCGCTACGCGGCGGTCCCCCTCCCCATCGCTTCGCGACAGGGAGGAACCAAAAATCAGCCCTTCTTGAGGTGCCGCCGCCCCAGCAGTTCGGCGATCTGCACCGCGTTCAGCGCCGCGCCCTTGCGCAAGTTATCGCTGACGCACCAGAGGTTGAGGCCGTTTTCGACCGTCGGGTCTTCGCGGACGCGCGACACGAAGGTCGCGAAGTCGCCGACGCATTCGACGGGGGTGATGTAACCGCCATCCTCACGCTTGTCGTGGAGCACGACGCCAGGGGCTTCGCGCAGGATGCGCTGGGCGTCCTCGGCCGACAGCTCGTCTTCCATCTCGATGTTGATCGCTTCGGAGTGGCCGACGAAGACCGGAACGCGGACGCAGGTCGCAGTGACCTTGATCTTCGGATCGAGGATCTTCTTCGTTTCGACGACCATCTTCCACTCTTCCTTCGTCGATCCGTCGTCGAGGAATTTGTCGATGTGCGGGATGACGTTGAAGGCGATCTGCTTGGTGAACTTCTGCACGTCCTTTTCGTCGCCGACGAAGATCTGGCGCGTCTGGTTCCACAGCTCGTCCATGCCCGACTTGCCCGCGCCCGACACCGACTGATAGGTCGAGACGACGACGCGCTTGATCTTCGCGGCGTCGTGCAGCGGCTTCAGCGCGACGACCATCTGCGCGGTCGAGCAGTTCGGGTTCGCAATGATGTTGCGCTTTTTATAACCGTCGATCGCGTCGGGGTTCACCTCGGGCACGATCAGCGGCACATCGGGGTCCATGCGGTAGAGCGACGAATTGTCGATCACGACGCAGCCGGCGGCGGCGGCCTTCGGCGCATGGATCGCCGTCGCATCGCTGCCGATCGCGAAGATCGCCATGTCCCAGCCGGTCCAGTCGAAGTTGTCGATGTTCTGGCATTTGACGGTGCGGCCGCTGTCGCCGATTTCGACGTCGGTGCCCTGGCTGCGCGACGATGCAACCGCTGCCAGTTCGTCGATCGGAAATTCGCGCTCGGCGAGAATGGCGAGCACTTCGCGCCCGACATTGCCCGTGGCTCCGGCGACAACGATACGATAACCCATTTACTCACTCCTCAAGGCAAGAACTCGGTTGAAAATGTTTCGGTAATTCAGACTTTCCAGCGGAAATGGCCGGTCAGCTTGTGGTCGAACAGCGCATCCTCCTCGCGCGTCCCACCCCCGATATTGTGGAGGACGAGCGGCACGCCGGTCGTATCCTTGCGGTCGGATACGATGCCGGTGTGCGGCAGGCCGCCGCCGACCATCTGCGTGAAGATGTCGCCCGGGCGCCAGTCGGCGGGGTTGTCGGTGACGGGGAGCGATGCTCCCTGCCGCCGCCAGTAGGTCGCGAGATTGGGCACGCGGCGATGGTCGATGTTGCGGTCGGGGCGGCCGAGCCCCCAGTTTTTGGGATAGGCTCCAAAATTGGCGCGCATGTCGGTGTTTACAAGGGCCTGCAGATCGGCACCCAGCGCATCGCGGAAGGCGCGGATCACGACGTCGGTGCACACGCCCTTGGCGCGATCGACATCGCCGTTCGGGAAACGCAGCACCGTATAGGCCGGATCATAGGACAGCGTCACGCCGACCTGCCGCCGCGCTGCGGTGACCAGCCGCTGCGCATTGGTGAGCGCCATCGCCTCGCCCGACACGCCGAATGCGAGCACCGCGCCAAGGAAGGCGCGCCGCGTCGGCTGGAACGGGAGGACGGACTGCTGCATGAAATTCGCTTTGCCCAAAAGAAAACGACCGGCTCTGCCTGTTGGCGGAACCGGTCGTTTTTGAAAGCTGTTTCGGCTTTGGGTGAGAGAAGCTCTCCTTAGCCTTCGCCGGCTTCCGACCGGTATTCGCGGCGCTCCGCAATACGCGCCGATTTACCAGTGCGGCCACGAAGATAGTAAAGCTTCGCACGACGCACGGCACCCTTGCGGATGACGGTAATGCTGTCGATGTTGGGCGAATAGAGCGGGAACACGCGCTCGACACCTTCGCCGAACGACATTTTGCGCACGGTGAAGTTGGAGCCCATGCCCTTGTTCGAGCGTGCGATGCACACGCCTTCGAAATTCTGGACGCGGGTGCGTTCGCCTTCGACCACCTTCACGCCGACTTTCAGCGTGTCGCCGGGACGGAAAGTCGGAATGGTCTTCGCCGCTTTGGCGATTTCTTCGGCTTCGATCGTCTGGATGAGGTTCATGTCCTCTAGTCCTTTTCTTGTTGCCGCGCGCCAGAGGCAGGTCGGTCCCGAGCATCGACATGACGCTCCCAAAGGTCCGGCCTGCGTAACCGTGTATGATCTTCCGCCTGTTGTTTCCGCCAGGCCGCGATCTTCGCATGATCCCCCGATCGCAGCACTTCGGGGATCGTGCGCCCTTCCCAATTTACGGGCCGGGTATAGTGCGGATATTCGAGCAAACCGTTTTCGAACGATTCGTCGTCACCGCTTGAAGCCGCGCCCATTACGCCGGGAAGCAGCCGAATGCAAGCGTCGAGCAGCAACAGCGCTCCCATCTCGCCGCCCGACAATATGATGTCGCCCATCGACACCTCTTCGATCGGCCGCGCGTCGAAGATGCGTTCGTCGAATCCCTCGAACCGGCCGCAGAGGATGATCGCGCCGGGACCTGCCGAAAGCTGACGAACGCGCGCCTGTGTGACCGGCGTCCCGCGCGGGGTCATTGCGAGGATCGGAAGGTCCGGATGCGCCGCCACGGCATGGTCGATCGCCGCGCCGAGCACATCGGCTTTTAGCACCATGCCCGCGCCGCCGCCCGCGGGCGTGTCGTCGACGGTGCGATGCTTGTCGGTCGCGAAATCGCGGATCTGCACCGGCGCGCAATTCCATGTCCCGCTTTCGAGCGCGCGCCCCGCCATGCTGTGCCCCAGCGGGCCGGGGAACATGTCGGGATAAAGGGTCAGGGGGACGGCGATGAAGGGCATATATCCCCATGCCGCCCACCGACCCCGCTTGGCAAGCGTCAGCTGTCGACGGACACGCGTTCCATATGCGCCTTCATGCGCGCCAGCCCCTCTGCCATCATCGGCGCGACCTGCTGCGCGAGCGCATCGGGCAAGATGTCGGCGGTCCAGCGCACCCGCGCGCCCCCTTCGGCCCCGGCGACCTCGAGCACGCCATTATGATGGTCAAACGCCTTGATCGCCCAGACGAGGCGGCGGCGGTCATCGTCGACCGAGACGATCGTTTCGTCGGCCGTCGCGCCGTTGGCAAAGGTGACGCGGCGTACCGGCGCGCCGTCGCCCTCGATCATTTCGGTGGCGGCGACGAACCCGGGGACGAGCCGGTCGTGGAGCCGGCCGACGTCGCGCGCGGCGTCCCAGATCGTGCCGGGATCGGCGGCAATGAAGATTTCGTGGTGGATCGAGGCCATCTGGCTTGCTCCTGCTCTGGATAGGCGGCCGATGATAGCGGCGTTACCGCACCATCGCTGGCAGGAATCGGACGCGATCACCGACACCCCCCGGACAAGCCTGGCCGATTCCCGTATAGAGGGCGCATGACGCCACCCGACGAACCCGACCTCGATTTCGCGCTGTGCGAACGGGTCCGCTATGCGCGCGATCCGGCCTATGACGGGGTTGTCTTCATCGGGGTCAAATCGACCGGCATCTATTGCCGCCCGGTCTGCCCGGTGCGCCAACCGCTCTCGCGCAACGTCAGCTATTATCGCAGCGCTGCGGCGGCCGAGCGCGCGGGCTTTCGTCCATGCCTTCGCTGCCGGCCGGAGACGGCGCCGCGCTCGCCGGCGTGGAACGGGACTCGCGCGACCGTCGATCGCGCGCTGCGGCTGATCGAGGACGGCGCGCTCGACGAGGCGGACGTCGAGGCGCTGGCCGGGCGGCTCGGCATCGGTGCCCGCCACCTGACGCGGCTGTTCCGTCGCCATCTCGACACCACACCGCTGGCCGCCGCGCGCACGGCGCGCATCCAGCGCGCCAAGCGGCTGATCGACACCACCGACCTTGGCATGACCGACATCGCGCTGGCAGCGGGTTTTGGCAGCGTGCGGTCGTTCAATGCGGCCTTCCAGCAGGTCTATCGCCGGGCGCCGAGCATGTTGAAACGCAGCGCGAGGCGCTAGCCCGCTTCGGGCGGCGACAGCGGCTCCCACATCAATGCGGGAAGCAGGTGGCGATCCTTCTCCATCTCGGCGCGCAGCCATTCGCGGAAGCGCTCGATCTTGCGCACCCCAACGCGATTCTCGCGGTGGACGAGATAATGCGCGGTTCCGGGCTGGAAAAGCGCGTCGAAGGGCCGCACCATCCGCCCGGCGTCGAGTTCGGCGCGCCACAGCA
This sequence comes from Sphingopyxis sp. MSC1_008, assembly GCF_023197165.1. Taxonomy (GTDB): domain Bacteria; phylum Pseudomonadota; class Alphaproteobacteria; order Sphingomonadales; family Sphingomonadaceae; genus Sphingopyxis. The sequence goes on along the minus strand of NZ_JALPRD010000003.1, from coordinate 191,965 downwards.
AGGGCGTCATCAGCGCGATGCCATAGCCGCCCTGCACTGCGCTCGCCTCCTGGAGCTGGCTGTCGAGCTCGATGCCGCGGCGTTGCGGCGGCGGGACGCTGTCGACCCCCGCCGCGGCGAACCAGCCGGCCCACCAGGGATCGTTCGGCGCCAGCCGGTCGACGTCCAGCAGGTCTGCGGGCGCCTCGATCCGGTTCACCTCGAGAAAGGCGGGGGCGCAGATCGGCGTGACATGGCTGCGATAGAGAAAATCGGCGCGCAGGCCGTCCCAGACCCCGCGCCCGACGCGGATCGCGACATCGACATTGGTGGCGTTGAAGTCGACCAGCGCGTTGTTGAGCAGGATGCGGACGGCGAGATCGGGAAAGGCCAGCTGGAATCCCCCGATCCGCGCGCTGAGCCAGGTGCCGCCGAAGGTGGTCATCGCGCTGATCGTCAGCACGTCGGCCTCGTCGCTGCCCAATGCGGCGAACGCGTCGCCCATCGCGGCGAAGGCGCCACTGATCGCGGGGAGCAGCCGCTGCCCGGTTTCGGAGAGGCGTACGCGGCCCTTCTCGCGCACGAAGAGCGCGCGGCCAAGCCGATCCTCCAATTGGCGGATTTGATAACTGACCGCGGCCTGTGTCAGCCCCAGCTCCTCGGCCGCGCGTGAGAAATTCTGCAGCCGCCCGGCGGCTTCGAAGGTGCGGACGGCGGCGAGGGGCGGCAGGCGCGACATGCCGCCTTATAAGCTCAGCTTATGATATGGTCTACGCCTTTTGTTGGCGGCGCGGCGCCGCGAGGTGCATCTAGGTGACACCAAGCGAAAGGAAATGAACGATGAAAGACGAGCAGTTCATGCGCGTTTGGAATGACGGTCATGATCATTTCAGCGCCGATATCGCCCGCGGCCTCCACTGGCTCGCGACCCCGTTCCGCCGCCTCGGCGAATGGATCGCCCTGCCGAGTGCGCCCGGCGAAGACAGCGTCTTCACCCGCGCCGCCGCGCGCTGCGGCGTGCGGCCTAAACGGGCGCGATAGGAATCCCTGCCCCCTCTCAGGTCCAGGGCGAAACGGGGTGGGGCCGTCCCTTGCTAAAGGCCCCACCCCGTCGACATCAGCGCGCCTCGGGCGGTACCACGCGGAACCGTAGCGCCTGGATCGTGGCCGGCGTCGTCGGCGCGAGCAGTAATTGCCCGTCGAGCTTGCCTCTTTCGCAGTTAAGGCGGAAGGCGGTCGACATCGCGCCGGTCGGCGCAAGCGGTTCGTCGGCGGGACACGCGCCCACCTCGGCCTTCAATTTCGCAAATTCGGCCTTCCAGTTATTGGCCGAGCGGTCGAGCAGGAAGTTCATCGCGAGCTTGCCCTGCAGCGGGCCAAGGTCGCCCGCGGCATAAGCCGCCCTTGCCGCCGCATAGGCGTCCGCCACCGCCGGGGATACCGGCACCGCGCGTGTTTCGAGCAATCCCGCCTTGTCAATCGCGACCGCGGTGTCCCACGCGGGGGCCGACGGGCCGGCGTAGGTGCGATTCGACAGCGCGAAGACCCCGACGCCATGGTCGGGCATCAGCATCACATGGCTGCCATAACCCGGATAGCCGCCGCCATGCGCCAGCGTGAGACCAAGGTCGCAGTCCTGCGCGACGCGCCAGCCCATGCCGTAGGCGGCAGCCTGCTTGCATGACGTGGCGCCGCTTGCGCCGATGCGGTTCGCGACCGACACGAAGTTTGAGCCCTGCGCGATCTCGCGCACCGTAGACCGCTTGACCGGGCCATTGTCCGCATCGTCGCGCGCGGGCCACGCCGAGAGCAGGAAGGCGACCCATTTGGCATAGTCGTTTGCGCTGACTTGCAGCCCGCCCATCGCGTTGAACGCGCCGTCGACCATCTCGGGCTCAGCGGTCCAGCGCTCATTTTCCCAGCGATAGCCGAGCGCGTAGCGCGCTTTGGGCGCTTTGGGCGCGTCGAAGCCGCTGCTCGTCATGCCGAGCGGGGTCAGGATCGTCTTCTGGACATAGTCGGTATATTTCATGCCCGAGGCGTTGGCGACGATGCGGCCGAGCAGCGCGTAGCCGAAGTTCGAATATTCATGCTGGCTTTGCGGCACGCGGCTGAACGGCACCCCCGCCGCGATCATTTTCGTGAAGTCTTCCTGCGGCAGCACTTGCTGGCGGTCGCCCCACGGATCGTCGGTGACGAAACCGCCGACATGCTGGAGCAGGTCGCGCACCCGGATGCGCGGGCTATCCTTCGTCGGATAGGTCCAGCCCTTCATCTCGGGCACATATTGTTCGGCGAGGTCGTCGAGGCGGAGCTTGCCGTCGTCGCGCAGCTTGAGGATCGAGAGCGCCGTGAACGCCTTGGTCATCGAGGCGATGCGGAACAGGCTGTCGGGGGTGACGGCACGCTTGTCAGCGATGTTCTGAACGCCAAGCCCCTTCACATAGGCAAGCTTGCCGTCCTTGACGACGCCATAGACGACGCCGGGGACATGCTGCTCGGCCTGGAATTTGACGAATAGCGCGTCGATTTCGGGGGCTAGCTGGCCGAGGGTTTTGGGGGTGGATTCTTGCGCGGCGGCGGGAACTGAGGCGCTAAGAATGGCGGCAAAAACGAGACCCGATTTCAAGCGCATGACAATCCTCCCCGGATAAGCCGACGCGACATTTCCTTGTCCGTCACCCCGGACTTGATCCGGGGTCCCGCTCTTGAGGTCAACCCCGCTTCGGTCACCGATGCGCCGAAGAAGCGGGACCCCGGGTCAAGCCCGGGGTGACGATGGAAGGATCGGGGTATCCGTTACTCGACGAACGCCGCATTGACGGTCACGCCGTCGTCGTTCCACGCCGGCACCGCCTGCGTGGTCATCGGAACCATGAAGCGGGCGGGCTTTTTGCCGGGCTCGGCCGCCTTCTCGATTTCGAGGATGTCGCCCGCGCCGAAATTCTCGATCGCGGCGACATGGCCGATGGCGCTGCCGTCGGTCGACACGCACGGCAGACCGAGCAGGTCGTGGTGGTAATATTCGCCCTCGGCAAGCGGCGGCAGCGCCGAGCGCGGGACGGTGAGCAGGGTGCCGCGCAGCGCCTCGGCGCCGCTGCGGTCGGTGACTTCGGCAAAGGTCGCGACCGCGCCCTGATTCGCCGGGCGCACCGATTTCAGGGTCAGCTTGCGATCGCCCGCCTCAAAAACGGAAAAGGCGCGGAGAGCCTCCGCGCCTTCGCCGAACAGTTTGAGGCGCACCTCGCCCCGTACCCCATGCGCGCCGGCGATGGCGGCGAGGGTGACGGGGCGATTCGCGTCGGCCAAGGCTTAGCCTTCGGCCTTTTCTTCGCCGGCTTCTTCAGCGGGCGCTTCTTCGGCAGCAGCTTCTTCGGCAGCCGGGGCAGCCGGAGCTTCTTCGGCCGGGCCGCCTTCGGCAGCCTGTTCGGCCATCGCGGTCGCGTCGTCGGCAGTCGCATCGGCCGGCGTTTCGTCGGCAACGGCTTCGGCGACGGCTTCGGCGGTCGCTTCGCTCTTCACCGAACCGGTCGCATCCGATTCAGCAGCGGCGGGAGCAGCGGCGGGAGCAGCGGCTTCTTCAGCGGCGGGCGCTTCGGCAGCAGCTTCTTCAACCGCTTCGGGTTCCGGGGCCGGAGCGGCGGCAGCAGCGGCTGCGGCTTCTTCGGCGTCAGCCAGCTTCTGGGCCTTTTCTTCGGCGCGTTCCTTGGCCTTTTCGCCCGGGACAGCCTTGTTCGGGTTGTTGCGGGCAGCGCGTTCGAGGACGCCCGCGGCGTCGAGGAAGCGGGCGACGCGGTCGGTCGGCTGCGCGCCAACCGAGACCCAGTGCTTCGCGCGGTCGGCGTCGAGCTTGATGCGCTCGGGATTGTCCTTGGCGAGCAGCGGGTTGTAGCTGCCGATACGTTCGATGAAGCGGCCGTCGCGCGGGCTGCGCGAATCGGCGACGACGATCTTGTAATAAGGACGCTTTTTCGAACCGCCGCGTGCGAGGCGAATGGAGGTTGCCATGATATTTTCCTTTTACTTCTAAACTGAAATTCGGGTGTAATTACTTCTTTTTATTCATCAAATTGGCGAGTTCGGGCGGGATCGATCCGCCTCCACTGAGACCGGGGAGGCCACCGCCGCCGCCCATACCGCCCATTCCGGGAATGCCGCCGCCCTTGCCGAACAGCGCGCCAAGGCCCTTGAGCCCGCCCATCTTGCGGATTTTCTTCATCGCGCTGGCCATTTCCTGATGCATTTTCAGCACCTTGTTGACCTGCTGCACCGTCGTGCCCGACCCGTTGGCGATGCGGATCTTGCGCTTCGCGGTCAGGATTTCGGGCTTCGCGCGCTCCTTGGGGGTCATCGAGCCCATGATCGCGTCGAAATGAACGAGCATCTTGTCGTCGGCGGCACCCGCAGCCATCTGCGCCTGCGCCTTCTTGATGCCGGGGATCATGCCCGCGAGCGCGCCGAGGCCGCCCATGCGGCGCATCTGGTTCAATTGCGTGCGGAGGTCGTTGAGGTCGAAGAGGCCCTTCGCCATCTTCGCCGCCATCGCCTCGGCCTCTTCGGCCTGGATCGTCTCGGCGGCGCGCTCGACAAGGCTGACGACGTCGCCCATGCCGAGGATGCGGCCCGCGATGCGCGACGGCTGGAAGAGTTCGAGCCCGTCGAGCTTTTCGCCCGTGCCCGCGAATTTGATCGGCTTGCCGGTGACGGCGCGCATCGAGAGCGCAGCACCGCCGCGCGCGTCGCCGTCCATGCGGGTGAGCACGACGCCGGTGAGCGGCACCTGATCGGTAAAGCGCTGCGCAACCTGCACGGCGTCCTGGCCGGTGAGGCTGTCGACGACGAGCAAAGTTTCGGCGGGGTTCGCCGTGCGCGACACCGCCTGCATCTCGTCCATCAGCTGCTGATCGACGTGGAGACGGCCCGCGGTGTCGAGCATCAGGACGTCAAAGCCCTGCAGCTTCGCGGCCTGCAGCGCGCGCTGCGCGATCTCGACCGGGCCCTGCCCCGCGACGATCGGCAAGGTCGCGACGTCGATCTGGGTGCCGAGGACGGCGAGCTGTTCCTGCGCGGCGGGGCGATTGACGTCGAGCGACGCCATCAGCACCTTCTTGCGCTCTTTTTCCTTGAGCCGCTTCGCGATCTTCGCGGTCGTCGTCGTCTTGCCCGAGCCCTGCAGACCGACCATCATGATCACCGCGGGCGGAGTGACGGCAAGCTCGAGCTCGGCGGTTTCGGAGCCGAGCATTTCGGTCAGCGCGTCGCTGACGATCTTGACGACCTGCTGCCCCGGGGTGACCGAGCGCAGGACGTTGGCGCCGATCGCGAGGTCGGTGACCTGGTCGATGAAGCTGCGCACGACGGGCAGCGCGACGTCGGCTTCGAGCAGGGCGATTCGCACTTCGCGCATCGCGGCGCGCACGTCGGCCTCGGTCAGCGCGCCGCGGCCGCGGAGCTTCCCGAAAACATCGCCAAGCCGGTTGCTCAGACTATCGAACACAGCCAAAATCCTTGCCTACAACGCCCGCAACGCAAAACACGCCGGTGAGCGAAACCTCGCCAACCAGCGGTATCCGTGGACAGTGTTTCCGTCGCGGATGTCGATATGCCCGAACACAAAATGCGCGCGGACGCGGCGGCCTTTACGCAAAAGCCCCGCCGAAAGCAAGCGGCGCACTTAACCCAAATTTCACCGCTTTGCCCCATAGAGCCCGTAAGGGTGGGACAAATTCATATGACATCGACGCCGAAGCCATTCGACCGCAGCGAGGGCGCCAAACGCGACATCATAGCCGGCGGCATTGTCGTCGCCGCGATCCTGTTGTTCGTGGGGACGGGCAGCAATGTGATGCAGGCGGCCGTTCGCGCCCTCATCGGCATCGGCGGCGGCCCCGACCGCGCGCTGGCGACAGCGGTCATCCTCAATGTCGCGCTGATTCTGTTCGGCTGGCGCCGCTACAAGGATCTCAACCGCGAAATCCTCGAGCGCACCGAGGCCGAGCAGCGCGCGCGCTATCTCGCCGACACCGACCCGCTGACGGGCTTCCTCAACCGCCGGGCGCTGCTCGCGACCGGGCAGCGGCAGATTGCGAGCGCGATCGCCGAAAAACGCCAGGTCGCGCTGTTCCTGCTCGACCTCGACCATTTCAAGACCGTCAACGACATTCATGGGCATGCCGCGGGCGACCGCGTGCTGCAGGTCGCCGCCGAACGCATCTCGGCCGTGCTGCCGCCCAATGCCACCAAGGCGCGGCTGGGCGGCGACGAATTCGTCGCGATGCTGGTCTTCGAGCCCGCGGCGCGCGCCGATATCGACGCGCTGGCGGCCGAACTCGTCATGGCGCTCGACAATAGTGTCACGCACGATGCGCAGCAGATCCGCGTCGGCGCGTCGCTCGGCATATCGCTCGCCAGCGATGCCAGCGTCACGATGGAAACGATGGTCCGTCAGGCCGATATCGCGATGTATAATTGCAAGGACGAGGGCCGGAACCGCTTCTGCTGGTTCGAGGCCGGGATGGAGATGGCGGTGCAGGTGCGCAACCAGATCGAAACCGGCATCCGCGACGGCATGCCGCGCGGCGAGTTCGTCCCGCATTTCGAACCGCAGGTCGACATCGCCAGCGGGCGCCTGATCGGTTTCGAGATGCTGATGCGCTGGGAATCGCCCGAATATGGCATGATCCCGCCCGAACGCTTTATCCCGGTCGCGGAGGAAAGCGGCCTGATCGGCGAATTGTCGCTGCAGGTGATCCGCGAGGCGATGGAGACCGCCAAACGCTGGGATCCGTCGATCATGCTCGCGGTCAACATCTCGCCGCAACAGCTGAAGGACCCGTGGTTCAGCCAGAAGCTCACCAAGCTGCTCGTCGAGGTTGGATTCCCCGCCGCGCAGCTCGAGGTAGAGATTACCGAAAGCTCGCTGTTCGAGAATCTGCCGCTGGTGCGATCGATCGTCACCAGCCTCAAGAATCAGGGCGTGTCCTTGAGCCTCGACGATTTCGGCACCGGCTACAGCTCGCTGTCGCACCTGCGCGCGCTGCCGTTCGACCGCATCAAGATCGACCGCAGCTTCGTCGCCGCGATGCGCGGCAGCCCCGATGCGCAGGCGATCGTCGTCGCGATCGTGCGGCTCGGCGAAAGCCTGTCGATGCCGATCACTGCCGAAGGCGTCGAGGACGAAGCGACCGCGATCGAATTGACGCGGCTTGGCTGTTCGAAGGGGCAGGGCTGGTATTTCGGCCGCGCCTCCTCTGCCGCCGACACCGAACGCCTGCTCGCCGACCGCGGCCTGCTCCGCGCGCCGATGGTGCCGCCCGCCGGCCCCGACGCCAGCGAAGACGCGCCGCTGCGCAAGACGGCCTGATCCCGCCGCATCGCTAGACTTCGCGCCCGCGCGCCCTTACATGCGCGGACTATGGCAGACCGCTTCACCAAGATGCACGGCCTCGGCAACGACTTTGTCGTGATCGACGCGCGCGAGCGCAGCGTCGAGATGACGCCGGCGCGCGCGCATGCGATCGCCGACCGCCGGCATGGCATCGGGTGCGACCAGCTGATCCTGCTCGAACCCTCAACCAGTGCCGATGTGAAGATGCGCATCTTCAACGCCGACGGCGGCGAGGTCGAGGCGTGCGGCAATGCGACGCGCTGCGTCGCGACGCTGATCGGCAAGCCCGCAGTGATCGAGACGCTGGGCGGCATGCTGCGCGTCACGCCCGCCGACGGCGGCGCCGAAGTCGTGCTGGGCGAACCCGAATTCGACTGGGAGCATATCCCGCTCGCGATGCCGATGGACACGCGCGACATGCCCGTCGCCTGGGACGAGCTGGAGCATGGCGCGGGGGTCAATGTCGGCAATCCGCATATCGTCTTCTTCGTGCCCGAGGCCGATGCCGTCGCGCTCGACGAGCTGGGGCCGCGGATCGAAACCGACCCGCTGTTCCCCGAGCGCGTCAACGTCAATGTCGCGAGCCTCGACGGCGAGAATCAGTTGCAGCTGCGCGTCTGGGAACGCGGCGTCGGGCTGACGCAGGCGTGCGGCACCGGTGCGTGCGCGACCGCGGTCGCCGCGATCCGCGCCGGCCTGGTCCAGTCGCCGGTAACGGTATCGCTGCCCGGCGGCGACCTCGTCATCCGCTGGGCGCCCGGCGAACCGATCGTGATGAGCGGCGCCGCGACGCGCGTCTATGAGGGCGAGACCGACTGGGCGCAGTTCGGATGAGCGCCTCCCTCGCCGGCCCGGTCGAGGTCGTCAATTTCGGTTGCCGGCTGAACATCGCCGAGGGCGAAGGGGTTCGTGCGGCCGCGCGCGCGGCGGGCGTGCGCGATACGATCATCTTCAACAGCTGCGCGGTGACCGACGAAGCGGTGCGGCAGGCACGGCAGGCGGTGCGGCGGGCATTGCGCGAGCGGCCGGGTGCGGAGGTCGTGGTGACCGGCTGCGCGGCCGAACTCGAACGCGAAACCTTTGCCGCGATGGGCGCCAGAGTCGTATCCAACGATGCAAAGGGTCTTGCGCAAAGCTATGGCGGCGCGGCGGCCGAGGCGGGCGTTCGGCCTTACGCCCCCGCCCTCTCGGGCGCCGACCATGCGCGCGCTTTTCTTGGCGTCCAGACCGGTTGCTCGCATAGCTGCACATTTTGCGCGACGGTGCTGGCGCGCGGCACGGCGCGATCGGCGAGTGTCGATGCGGTCGTCGCATCCGCGCGGACCGCGCTGGATCGCGGGCAGCGCGAGATCATCCTGACCGGGGTCGACCTTGCCAGCTATGGCGACGACAGCGGCACGACATTGGCTGCACTGGTCGAGGCGTTGCTGGCGCTGCCGGTCGAACGCCTCCGTCTCTCGTCGCTCGACCCGGACCGGATCGACGATGCGCTGTTCGTCCTACTGACGCAGGAAGCCCGCGTGATGCCGCATGTCCACCTGTCGCTGCAAGCCGGCGACGATATGGTGCTGACGCGCATGAAGCGCCGCCATCGCCGCGCCGATGCCGTCGCACTGATCGAGCGTCTGAAGGCTGCGCGTCCCGAGGTCGCGATTGGTGCCGACCTGATTGCGGGCTTTCCGACCGAGGACGACGCGATGTTCGCGAACTCGCTGGCGCTGATCGACGATTGCGACATCGTCTTCGGGCATATCTTTCCGTACAGTCCGCGCGCCGGAACGCCCGCCGCGCGGATGCCGCAGGTCGGGCGCACGATCGCACGCGAGCGCGCCGCAATCCTGCGCGAAGCCAATGCGCGGCGGCGGCAGGACTGGCTGGGCACGCAGGTCGGCCACACCGCATCGATGCTCGTCGAGCGCGACGGCGTCAGCGGCCATGCCGAAAATTTCGCCGCGGTGGCGCTGACCGCACCCGCGGCGCCCGGCACCATCATTGACGTGCGCCTGAGCGCGCGTGACGGCGACCGCATGATCGCCACCCAAATCGAAGCAAAGGATATCGCGGCATGACCGGCCAAAGCTGGAGCGAACGGCTGCTCGGCGGATTTCGCCGCACGTCGGAACGGCTCGGCGAAAATCTCGCGGGGCTGACCGGCAAGGCGCGGCTCGACGAGGATGATCTCGACCGCATCGAGGAGGCGCTGATCACCGCCGACCTCGGCCCCGCGATGGCCGAGCGTATCCGCGAGCGCCTCGCCGAACGCCGTGACATCGCCGCGAACGGCACCGAGGAACTCCGCAAAGTCGTCGCCGAGGAAATTGCCGCGGTGCTGCGCCCCGTCGCCGAACCGCTCGACATCGACGCCTTTCCGCGACCGCAGGTCATCCTTGTGATCGGGGTCAACGGGTCGGGTAAGACCACCACCATCGCGAAGCTCGCGCATCTGTTCCAGGAACAGGATTATGGCGTGATGCTCGTCGCGGGCGACACCTTCCGCGCCGCCGCGATCGGACAGCTCAAGGTCTGGGCCGAGCGGCTCGGCGTGCCGATCATGGCGGGGCCCGAAGGTGGCGACAGCGCCGGCATCGTGTTCGATGCGGTGAAGCAGGCGACTGCGACGGGGATCGACGTGCTGATCGTCGACACCGCCGGGCGCCTCCAGAACAAGCGCGAGCTGATGGACGAGCTTGCCAAGATCAAGCGCGTGCTCGGCCGCCTCAACCCCGCCGCGCCGCACGATGTCGTGCTGGTACTCGACGCGACGACGGGGCAGAATGCATTGTCGCAGATCGACGTGTTCCGCGAGGTTGCGGGCGTCACGGGGCTTGTCATGACCAAGCTCGACGGCACCGCGCGCGGCGGCGTGCTCGTGTCCGCGGCCGAGCGCCACGGGCTTCCCATTCACGCGATCGGCATCGGTGAAACCATCGACGACCTTCGCCCGTTCGATGCCGACGAGATCGCAGGCATTATTGCAGGAAATATCCGATGAGTGACGTGCTTCCCACTGGCCCCGAAGCCGTCCCCGCACCGCCGCCGGCGAAACATGGCTGGCTCAACTTCGTGATCGATTTCGGGCCGTTGCTCGTCTTCTTCCTCGCCTATAAATTCTCTTCGGGCGGCGAAGGCGCGTTTGCCGCGACGACCGCGGCGATCAAGGGCACGGTCGCCTTCATGGTCGCGATCGTCATCGCGATGGCGGTGTCGAAGTGGAAGCTCGGCAAGATTTCGCCGATGCTGTGGATGTCGAGCATCCTCGTCCTCGGCTTCGGCGCGCTGACCATCTGGTTCCACGACGAGCGCTTTATCGTGATGAAGCCGACGATCATCTATGGCGCCTTCGCCGCGCTGCTGCTCGGCGGATACTGGTTCAAGAAACCGATGCTCAAATATCTGCTGCAGTCGGCGCTCGAGGGGCTCACCGATCGCGGCTGGCTGCTTCTGTCGCGCAATTGGGGGCTGTTCTTCGCCGCGCTCGGTATCGCCAATCATGTGATGTACGAGATGATCCAGGCGAAGCAGATGAGTTTCGACCTGTGGCTGACGATCAAGGTCTGGGGCGTCACCGCCCTCTCCTTCCTCTTCACTTTCAGCCAGGTTCCGGTGATGCTGAAGAACGGCCTCGCCGTTCCCGAGGAAGCGGCAACCGACAAAAGTTGATGCATTTCCCCGCCGCGCTGGCATAGCTGCGTCACCGGCACCGGGTCGCACGCGGCGCCGCGATAAACAGGGGGAACTGCCATGGATAAATTTTTCGGAAACCTGCACGCGGTGTTGGGCACGGGGCTCGTGCTCGCGATCATCCTGATGCTGTGCCTGAACGGCCAGAATTTCGAGGACGGGGTCGCCGCGGGCAATGCGATCATGCGCTGGCTGCACACCTTCTTCGGCGTGCTGTGGATCGGCCTGCTTTACTATTTCAACTTCGTCCAGATGCCGACGATGCCGAAGATTCCGGCCGAGCTGAAACCCGCGGTCGGCAAGCATATCGCCCCCGCCGCGCTGTTCTGGTTCCGCTGGGCGGCGCTGGTCACCGTGCTGCTGGGCCTCGCAATCGCGGGTCATGCGAAATATCTCGCGCCTGCGCTGGGTCTTCAGGATCCGTACAAGCTGATCGGCGTCGGCATGTGGCTGGGCCTGATCATGGCGTTCAACGTCTGGTTCCTGATCTGGCCGAACCAGAAGAAGGCACTGGGCATCGTCGAAGCCGACGATGCAACCAAGGCAAAGGCCGCGCGGACCGCAATGATCTTTTCGCGGACCAACACCTTGCTGTCGATCCCGATGCTCTATGCGATGGTGAACTTCAGCTAAGCCGACTGGCGACGCTTAAAGAAAGGGCGCTTCGGAAAACCGGAGCGCCCTTTTTTTGTCCGTCGCCCCCGCGAAGGCGGGGGCCGCCATCGGCCTTACGCTACATCTCCAGCGGCCCCCGCCTTCGCGGGAGCGACGATTATTGATCGATCGCCGCCTTGTGCATGCGGCCGTTCATCACATAATGCGCGACGCCCAGTTGCATGCCGGCCGCCTGCGCATCGTCGATCTCGCGCACCCGCCGCGCGGGTGAGCCCGCCCAGAGCTCGCGGGTCGGAATTTCCTTATTTTCGGTGAGCAACGCGCCCGCGGCGAGCATCGCGTCGCTGCCGATCCGGCACCCGTTCATTACCGTTGCCTTCAGCCCGACAAAGGCGCGATCGGCGAGCGTGCAGCCATGCACCATCGCCAAATGGCCGATCAGCACATCCTCGCCGATGATCGTCGGGAAACCCTCGGGACGGTGCGGCATCGGGCCGTCGCAATGGACGACGCTGCCGTCCTGGATGTTCGAGCGCGCGCCGACGACGATGCGGCTGACGTCGGCGCGCAGCACGCAATTATACCAGATGCTGACGTCGGGCCCGATCGTCACGTCGCCGATGATGCGGCATCCCGGCGCGATAAAGGCGCTCGGGTCGATCTGTGGCGTCTTGCCATTGACGCTGATGATGCTGATGTCGGTCATTCGTCGCGGCCTCCGATGATATTCTTCCAGATCAGGACCGGCAGCGTCGAGGCATAATCGTCGGTCCAGCGGGTGAAACCGGGGCGCGCGTCGAGCGGCACCCACGCGTCGAGGTCGCGCGAATCCTTGCGCGGCCTGATCCCGCCGGTCAATTGCTGCATTCGCTGCGGCGTCGCGGTCAGTGCGACCCAGTTCGATCCCGTCAGGTCGCCATATTCGTCGATCGGGCCCGGGTCCATCCGGATCGCGCTCGTCCAGCCGCGCGCCTTCGCCTCCGCCGCCAGCACCGGCTCCAGATCGAAGAAGCGGTTCGAGATATGGACGAGCAGGATCCCGTCGGGCTTCAGCGCGCGCGCATAAATGCCGATCGCTTCCTTGGTCAGCAGGTGCAGCGGGATCGCGTCGGAAGAGAAGGCGTCGATGACGATGACGTCGAAATGTCCCGCGGGCTGGTTGGCAAGTTGCAGCCGCGCGTCGCCGATGACGATCGGCGTGTCGGCGGCGCAATCGGACAGGAAGGTGAATTTCGACGGGTCACGCGCGATGTCGACCATCACCGGATCGATCTCGAAGATCGTCCAATGCTGGCCGGGCCTCCGGTAACAGGCGAGCGTGCCCGCCCCCAGCCCGACGATGCCGACCGACGCATTCGGCCCGGCGAGCGCCCCCACCTTATCGAGCGTCAGCCCGACCCCCGACTGGTGGCCATAATAGGTCGTCGGATCGCGCCGGTGCGCGGCGTCGGTGCGCTGGAGCCCGTGGAGCGTTGTGCCGTGCGCGAGGCGGCGCTGGTTCGATTGGGGATAGTCGGTGACGGTGTAGACGCCGAAATAGCTGCGCACGCGCGCGTCGGTGAAGCTTTCCTGGATCGTGTCCCAGCCGCCGACGCCGATCATCAGCAATGCGAGCACGGGCACATAGGCCCAGCGCCAGCCGATGACGAGCATGCCGATGACGAAGATCACGATGCCCCACGACGTCGTCGCGCTGTCGAGCCGGCCGGTCCAGTCGCCGACCATATGCCACGCACCGAAGGCGGCGATCGCGACGAGCGCCGCGGCCACGACACGCGCGGTTTTCGCTTCGAGTCCCAACCATTTGTCCCACGGAAGGAGCGCGGGGAGCGGCAGCAGGATCGCCGCGGCGAGGATCAGCAGCGGATGCTCATAGACCCAGTCGAAAATCAGCGGCGCGAACAGCGCCGCGAACAGCCCGCCGAGCACACCGCCCGCCGACATGATGAGATAAAAGAGCGTCAGGTGCTGCGCCGCCGGACGGAGGTGATAGAGATAGCCGTGGAGCGCGGTCGCGACGACGAACAGCATCGCGAGGCTGGCGAGTGCGACCATCATCGACCCGCCGCCCGAGCTCAATAGCCCGAGCCCGCCGACCGCGAGCAGCACGACCGGCGCGATCAGCGTGATGATCTGCGTCGGCCGCTCCATCGTCGAAAAGGCGATCACGAAGCTGAGCAGATAGAGGCCGAGCGGCAGCACCCAGAGCAGCGGCATCGCGACGATATCGGTGGTAAGATGTGTCGTCGTCGACAGCATCAGCCCCGACGGCACCGCCGCGATCAGCAGCCAGTGGAGCTGGCGGCGCAGGCTCGGGCGCGGTTCGTCGGTGATCGCGGCATGCGCCTCGGCACCGCCGTGCCAGCGCGCCGCCGCGGCCCCCGCAACGAGCAGGACGAGAAGCGCGTAACCCGCGGTCCAACCCCAGCTCTGCGCCGCGAGCGGCATCGTCGGCTCGACGAGCGCCGGATAGCTGATGAGGCCGGCGAAGCTGCCGAGGTTCGAGGCGGCATAGAGATAATAGGGATCGCCCGCGCGCGCGTCGGCAGCGAACCAGCGCTGCATCAACGGCGCCTGCGCCGAGACGACGAAGAAAACGGGGCCGATCGACGCAAGCAGCAGCAAGGGCACCCACAGCGCCTCCTGCCCCGGCCCCGGTGCCGCGATCTGGGCAATGCCGATCGGGAGCCAGAGCGCCGCGACGAGGAAGAGCGCGAGGTGGATGACCGCCTGTCGCCGCACGGTGAACCGCCCGAGCCAGTGCGCATAGGCGTAGCCGCCGAGCAGCAGCGCCTGATAGACGAGCATCGCGCTGTTCCACACCGCGGGTGCGCCGCCCAATTTGGGCAGCACCATGCGCGCGACCATCGGCTGGACAAGGAAAAGCAGGAAGCTGCCGACGAGAATCGTCAGCACGAACAGCCAGCGGCGCGGCGATGCGGAACCGATCACGCGATCAGGCGCCAAGCAGCCGTGCCGCGTGCAGCGCATGATAGCTGAGCACCCCCGAAGCCCCCGCACGGCGGAAAGCGAGCAATGTTTCGAGGACGAGCGCGTCGCGATCGCCCGCGCCCGCCGCGGCGGCCGCCTCGATCATCGCATATTCGCCCGACACCTGGTACGCGTAGACCGGCACGGCGAAATTGTCCTTCACCGCGCGGACGATGTCGAGATAGGGCAGCCCCGGCTTCACCATCACGCTGTCGGCACCCTCGGCGAGATCCTGCGCAACCTCGCGCAGTGCCTCTTCGCTGTTCGCGGGGTCCATCTGATAGGTCTTCTTGTCGCCCTTGAGCAGCCCGCGCGAGCCGACCGCGTCGCGGAACGGACCGTAAAAGGCCGACGCATATTTGGCGGCGTAGCTCATGATCTGGACATGGCCGAAACCCTCGGCCTCCAGCGCCTGCCGGATCGCGCCGATGCGGCCGTCCATCATGTCGCTGGGCGCGATGATGTCGGCGCCGGCGCGCGCCTGGTTGAGCGCCTGCCCAATGAGCACCTCGACCGTCTCGTCGTTGAGGACATAGCCCGCATCGTCGATCAGCCCGTCCTGCCCGTGGCTGGTATAGGGGTCGAGCGCGACGTCGGTAAGGATACCGATTTCGTCGCCGAGCGCCTGCTTGATCGCGGCGGTGGCGCGGCACATGAGGTTGTCGGGATTGAGCGCTTCGTCGCCATCCGCGCTGCGCCGGTCGGCCTGCGTATAGGGAAAGAGCGCGAGGCACGGGATGCCCGCGGCGACCGCATCGCGCGCGCGCTCGACGAGCAGGTCGACCGACCAGCGCGATACGCCGGGCAGGCTTGCGATCGCTTCTTCGGTGCCCGATCCGTCGGCGACAAACAGCGGCCAGATCAGGTTGGCGGGCGAAAGCTGGGTTTCGCGCACCATCGCGCGGCTCCAGCCGGTGCGGCGGGTGCGGCGCAGGCGCAGGTCGGGGAAAGCGGCTTGGGTCATGCGGGGTGCATAGCGGCGCTTGGCCGCGGGGCAAATGGTTCTTCTAAAGTCCCTCCCCTTCAGGGGAGGGGTTGGGGTGGGGCTGGCGAGCTTGCGCACGGCCGATACCCCCACCCGCTGCGACTAGGCAGCAAGCTGCCAAGTCTCGCTGCCCTCCCCTGAAAGGGAGGGCGTAACCCGCTAAATCCCGCCCTCGGCGCGTTTCGAGGCGACGTCGGCAAGGCTGCCGAGCTTCGGTCCCTCGACCTGCTTCGGCGCGATCGGGGTGAGTGCGGCGCCCGGCGCGATCGATGTCAGCGACCGGATGCGCGCGCGGAAATCGGCGAGCGCCTTGCCTTCGAGCAGCGCGCGCGTAACGAACGTCACCGACGACGGATTGACCGCGCGGCCGTTGCGATACAGTTCGTAATGGAGGTGCGGGCCGGTCGAGAGGCCGGTCGAACCGATATAGCCGATCACCTGCCCGCGACGCACGCGCTGGCCCGAGCGCACCGCGACGCGGCTCATATGCCCATAGCCGGTGCCGAGACCGTTGCCGTGATTGAGCTTCACATAATTGCCGAAGCCGCCGTGGCGTCCGGCGATCGTCACGACGCCGTCGGTGACGGCATAGATCGGCGCGCCATAGCCGCCGCCGAAGTCCATGCCGCTGTGCATGCGCTTGTAGCCGAGGATCGGGTGGCGGCGCATGCCGAAAGTCGAGGTCACGCGGCCATTCGTCGGTCGCGTCATGCCGCCGCGCTGTTCGCCGACGCCCGACGCCTCGAACCATTGGGTCCGGCCGTCGACATTCCATTCGAGCATCGAGAGTTTCGGTTTGCCGCCGCGGATGAGCCCGGCGTAGAGCAGTTTGCCCGTCTCGGTCTCGCCCGTTTCGGCGCGGCGGTAATCGACGATGATGTCGAACTCGTCGCCGGCGCGAATGTCGCTGCCGACCGAAATCTGCTTGCCGACGACGCGAAGGTACGACTGGATCGCCTGCGGCGGCGCGCCGGCGGCACGTGCCGAACGATAGAGGCTGTCGCCGACCCGGCCGCGGATGCGCAGCGGGGTCGCGTCGACCGCGATCGGGATGCGCCGCATCACGAGTTGGCCGCCCTGCCGCTCCATTTCGATGCGCAGGTCGAAGCGTGCGCGCATTGCGAGCGCCTCGACTGGGCGCGGCATGGTGCGCGCGGCGCGGCGGCCGAGGATCAGGTCGATACGCGTGCCTGGCGCGATGTCGGCGAGCGGAACCGCGCCCGACACCTGGCGCGCCAGCGCCTGCGCCTCGCTGCTGCCGACGCCCGAGCGTTCGAGCAGGCGCGCAAAGCTGTCGCCGCTGCCGAGGGTGGCGGTGAGTTCGATTTGCGGTCGTTCAGGGGTTTGCGTGAGCGGGCGGACGGCGTCGGTCGCCGCCATATGACGCCCGGTGTCGCCGCCGAAAGCGAGCGGCACGATCATCTGCGCGCGCGCTTCGTTGAAATCGGCGGCGTCGAGCGCGGGCGTTCCGCCGACTTGAAGCGGCTGGATGCCGGGGAAGGTCGCGATCGCGGTGCCGCACAGCAGGGTTAATGTCGCAAGGCCGCGCCACCATTCGGCCGAACCGATGTTATCGCCAAGGTCGGGAACAAGGTCGAGCTCTGCGAGCCGGTCGCGCCAGCCGAGCTGCGGTTCGGCATCGGAATCGGCACGCCGCAGCGGGATCGCTTGCGACATCGTGAGGGCGGCCGCGTTGCCGGACATCCCCGCGATGGGTTCGTGACGCTGGAACAAATTGCAACCCCCGCTCGGCCAGCCTCCCTTATACCCGGCTGCCGAATGATGTTTTCGAGGCGTTGTCTGTAAAGAAAGACCGTTAAAGTCAATTTAATGGCCGATTTGCCGCGGCGCGTTGCGGCAAGGCGTGGCGGGGCCGGGATATTATGCAACAGTGTGGAAAAAATCGGCCTCCATCCTGCCACGAGGCGATCGGCTGTTGCGCCGCGCCCGCGCCCATGCCAGCTTGGCGGCCAAGAAAATGACGTCATCCTCCTCCCAGCCGGTCAAGGCTGTCCTTGGCCCCACCAACACCGGCAAAACCCATTTGGCGGTCGAGCGCCTGACCGCCCATTCGAGCGGCATGATCGGCTTTCCGCTGCGCCTGCTGGCGCGCGAGGTTTACGACCGCGTCGTCGCGATCAAGGGCGCCGCGCAGGTGGGACTCGTCACCGGCGAAGAGCGAATCCTGCCACCCGATGCCCGCTACCTGCTCGGCACGATGGAAGCACTTCCGGTCGAGCGCGACGTCGCCTTTGTCGGGATCGACGAGGCGCAGCTCGGCGCCGATCCCGAGCGCGGCCATGTCTTCACCGACCGGCTGCTGCGCGCGCGCGGGCGCGAGGAGACGATGGTCCTCGGCTCGGCGAGCATAAGAGGGCTGGTCAAGGGCCTGGTGCCCGAGGCCGAGATCATCACGCGGCCGCGCTTTTCGACCCTAAGCTACGCCGGGTCGTCGAAGCTCTCGCGCCTCCCCAAACGCTCGGCGATCGTCGCCTTCTCCGCCGAGGAAGTCTACGCGATCGCCGAAATGCTGCGCCGCTTTTCGGGTGGCGCCGCCGTGGTGATGGGGGCGCTCAGCCCCAAGACGCGCAATGCGCAGGTCGCGATGTTCGAGGCGGGCGAGGTCGATTATCTCGTCGCGACCGACGCAATCGGCATGGGGCTCAATCTCGACGTCCAGCATGTCGCCTTCGCGAGCCTGCAGAAATTCGACGGGCGGCGCCTCCGCCGGCTGACGGTTTCGGAGATGGCGCAGATCGCGGGGCGCGCCGGGCGCCACCAGCAGGACGGCGGCTTCGGCACCGTCGGGCTGCCGCAGGGGGGCTTCACCCCCGAGGAAATCCACGCAATCGAGGGTCATCATTTCCCGCCGCTCGCGAGCCTGTTCTGGCGCAACCCGACCCCGGGCTTTGGCTCGCTCGACCAGCTTTTGTCCGACCTCGCGCAGCCACCGAACCAGCCGATGCTGCGCGCCGCGCCCGAGGCGGTTGACATCGCAGTGCTCAAGCATCTCGCGGGCGACATGGAAGTGCGCGCGCGCGGCGGCGATTTCGACGCGGTGCAGCGATTGTGGGACGTCTGCGGTCTCCCCGATTTCGAGCAATTGGGCGCCGAACACCACAGCCGCACCGTCTTCAAGCTGTGGCAGTGGCGCACGAACGGCGACGGGATGATCGACCCCGACTGGTTCGCACGTCGCCTCGCGCGCCTCAACGATGTCGAGGGCGATATCGACCAGCTCGCGAGCCGCATCGCGGCGGTGCGTACGCTCTGCTTCATCGCGCAGCGCGGCGACTGGATCGCGGGTGCCGCGGGATGGACCGAGCAAACGCAGGCGCTCGAATCGCGCTTGTCCGATGCGCTGCACGCCGCGCTGGCGCAGCGCTTCGTCGACCGGCGGCTCGCGCTGCTGCTCCGCGATGCGGGGCAGCGGGGCGCCGCACTGCCCGTCGCGGTCGGCGCCGACGGCACCGTCGCGGTCGACGGCGAGGCGATCGGGACGCTCAAGGGCTTTCAGTTCAAGGTCGATCCGGTCGCCAAGGCGAGCGACCATCGCATGCTGCTCGCGGCGGCCGAAAAGCATCTGCGCGCCGAACTCGCGCGCCGTGCGACCGCGCTCGCCGAGGGCGACGACAGCGCATTGTCGCTGATCGCCGAGCCGGGGACGGCGCCGCGCCTCGCCTGGCACGGCCACGCGATCGCGACGCTCGCGCGCGGGCCGACGTTCGTCCAGCCGGCGATCCAGATCGATCCGTCGCTGCGGCGACTCGAATTGCATCAGGTGCAGGCAATTTCCGAACGCCTCCAGCGCTTCGTCGCCGAACAGCTTGCGCGCCACGCGGGGCCGCTCGCCGCGATGGGCGAGGCGGCGGGCGACCTCTTCACCCCGCCGCGCGTGCGCGCACTGCTCGCGGCGCTCACCGACAACAGCGGGACGATCGGCCGCGCCGCGGTCGAGGACCAGCTCAACGCCCTCACCCCCGAAGAGCGCCCGCAGCTGCGCAAGCTCGGCTTCACGATCGGCTCGCTAGACCTCTTTCATCCGCTATTGCTCAAGCCCGAGGCGGTGCGCTGGCGCGCGGCGCTGACCGCCGCGCAGCAGGGCGCGCCGGTTCCCGCACTGCCGCCGCACGGCGCGGTGCTGCAAAAGGCCGGCAGCCATGCCGGGCTGGTGATCGCGGGATTCCGCCGCTGCGCATCGGGCTGGTTGCGTATCGATATGGCCGAAAAGCTCGCGCGCCAGGCGCATGCCGCGCGGATGCAAGCGGCGGTGCCGCCGACCGCGCCGCTGGTCGGCCGCGACGATCATCACGACGATCATGCGAACGACGAGCATGAGGGCGTCAGCGCCGCGCCGCCGCCCGGCTTCGTCATCGACCCCGCGCTCGCGACCTCGCTCGGGCTCGACGAAGAGACGCGCCGCGCGCTGCTCGGCAGCTTCGGTTTCCGCAGCATCGGCGAACCCGCCTTGCAGCGCTGGCGCTGGTCGGGGCTGCGCAAGGCGGCCGAAAAACGCCCGCGCCGCAAGCCGCATCCGCGTCACAAGAGTGCCGAGGCGGCGCCGCGCACCGCGAACGGCGAAACAAGGCGACCGCCCGCGCATCAGGCGAAGGGCAAACGCGGCAAGCCCGACCAGCCCCGTATCGACGCGCCGCGCCCGCCGCGCCCGCCGCGCCCCGATCGCGCCGACCGGCAGCCGCGTCGCGGCCCGTCGCCGAACAGCCCCTTTGCCGGCCTCGCCGCGCTGCTTGCCGAGAGCCGCAAGGACTGATGGCGAGCCCGGGTGCCGCGGGAAGCATCCGGCTGGACAAGCTGTTGTGGTTCCTGCGCTTCGCGCGATCGCGCAGCATCGCGCAGGCAATGGTCGAAGCGGGGCATATAAGGCTCGACGGGCGACGCATCACGCGTTCGTCGTGCGCGGTGCACGCCGGATCGACGCTCGTTCTGCCAGTCGGCGAGCGGATCGAGGTGATCCGCCTGCTTTCGCTGCCGCTGCGCCGCGGCCCCGCGCCCGAGGCGCAGGCTTGTTACCAGCGGCTCGATCCCGGGGCGTTGCCGCCCGAACCATCGGCTATCGGCGCCGATGGAAATGCTTTGCACCCTGCGCGCCCCGACCGTCCTATTCAGTGAGAGTGATTCGCAACTGTCGCTAAGCGTTGACGCACCGCCGTCACGCGGCATAGAGGCGAGCCCATATTGAGAGCCTGACGGCCCGATTGCCGTCATCTGAGGGAGCCGAAAGCCCATGACCTATGTCGTCACCGATGCCTGCGTCCGGTGCAAATATATGGACTGTGTCGAGGTGTGTCCCGTCGACTGTTTCTATGAGGGCGAGAATATGCTCGTCATCAACCCGAACGAATGCATCGACTGCGGCGTGTGCGAACCCGAGTGCCCGGCCGAGGCGATCCTGCCCGACACCGAGAGCGGCCTGGAAAAGTGGCTCGAAGTGAACAGCAAGTTCAGCGCCGAATGGCCGAACATCACGGTCAAGAAGGAAACCCCTGCCGACGCCGACGAATATAAGGGCGTCGAGAACAAGTTCGAGACGCTCTTCTCGCCCGAACCCGGCGAGGGCGACTGAGGCGAAACCAGACAATCCGGACGGGGCGGGACTTTCCCGCCCCTTCTTTTTGCCCCCTTGAAAGACCTCCGCTTGGCGACGATGTAGGATCATGGAGGGGCAGCCCGCCGGATTCTCCGGTGCGGCATCCCGATAACGTAAGGACGAATTCCCAATGATCGACCCGCTCGCAGCCCTTGTTCCCGTCGTCGTCGAGCAGACGAGCCGCGGCGAACGCAGCTTCGACATTTTCTCGCGCCTGCTGCGCGAACGGATCGTCTTCGTCACCGGCGAGGTTGAGGACAATATGGCCTCGCTGATCACCGCCCAGTTGCTGTTCCTCGAATCGGAGAATCCGAAGAAGGACATCTATATGTACATCAACTCGCCGGGCGGGGTCGTCACGGCGGGCATGGCGATCCACGACACGATGCAATATATTCGTCCGCGCGTCGGCACGGTGTGCATCGGCCAGGCCGCGTCGATGGGCAGCTTTCTGCTCGCCGCGGGTGAGCCCGGCATGCGCGTCGCGCTGACCAACGCGCGCGTTATGGTGCACCAGCCCTCGGGCGGCGCGCGCGGCATGGCGTCGGATATCGAAATCCAGGCGCGCGAGATTCTGCGCATCCGCAAGCGGATGAACGATCTCTATGTCAAATATACCGGCAAGTCGCTGAAAGAGATCGAAAAGGCGATGGACCGCGACACCTTCCTCGAGGCCGAGGAAGCCAAGGAATTCGGCATCGTCGACCAGGTGTTCGACCGCCGCCCCGGCCTGCCCGGCGACGACGCGCCGAAAGATGTGAGCGAAGGCCCGACGCCCTGATCGTCAGGCTGGCAACATACCGGTAACCGCGTTTCTTGACGTCCGCTTGGCGCCTTGGCGCTAGGCGGGACATTGAACCCATGTCACCCAATTGCCATATTGTAATTGGGTGACCGGGGACTAGGATAAAGACGGCAGCGCCCCTTTTGGGCCCGCCATAGGAAGTTTTATGACGAAATTGAGTGGCTCGGACAGCAAGAGCACCCTTTACTGCTCCTTCTGCGGCAAGTCGCAGCACGAAGTCCGCAAGCTGATTGCCGGGCCGACCGTGTTCATCTGCGACGAATGCGTCGAGCTGTGCAACGACATCATCCGCGAAGAGATCAAGGGCGGGATCGCCGCGCGCAAGGATGGCGCGGTGCCGACGCCGCTGGAAATCTGCCAGCATCTCGACGCTTATGTGATCGGGCAGAACACTGCCAAGCGCGTGCTGTCGGTCGCGGTGCATAATCACTACAAGCGCCTCGCGAACAGCGGCCGCGGCGATGACGTCGAACTCGCAAAGTCGAACATCCTGCTCGTCGGCCCGACCGGCAGCGGCAAGACCTTGCTCGCGCAGACGCTCGCGCGCTTCCTCGACGTGCCCTTCACGATGGCCGATGCGACGACGCTGACCGAAGCCGGCTATGTCGGCGAGGATGTCGAGAATATCATCCTGAAGCTGCTCCAGTCTTCCGACTATAATGTCGAAAAGGCTCAGCGCGGCATCGTCTATATCGATGAGATCGATAAAATCTCGCGCAAGGCCGAGAATCCCTCGATCACGCGCGACGTGTCGGGCGAAGGCGTGCAGCAGGCGCTGCTCAAGCTTATGGAAGGTACGACCGCGAGCGTTCCGCCGCAGGGCGGCCGCAAGCATCCGCAGCAGGAATTCCTGCAGGTCGACACGACGAACATCCTGTTCATCGCCGGCGGCGCGTTCAGCGGCCTCGAAAAGATCATCGGCGACCGCCTGCAGGGCAAGTCGATCGGTTTCGGCGCGCATGTCGCCGGCCCCGACGAGCGCCGCATGGGCGAGGTGCTGAAGAATATCGAGCCCGAGGATCTGCTGAAATTCGGCCTGATCCCCGAATTTGTCGGCCGTCTGCCCGTCATCGCGACGCTCGAGGATCTCGACATCGACGCGCTGGTCAAGATACTGGGCGAGCCCAAGAATGCGCTGGTGAAGCAGTATCGCAAGCTCTTCGACCTCGAAGAGGTCGTGCTGACCTTTACCGACGATGCGCTGATCGCGGTCGCCAAAAAGGCGATCGAACGCAAGACCGGTGCGCGCGGGCTGCGATCGATCGTCGAGGCGATCCTGCTCGACACGATGTTTGACCTGCCCGACCTCACCGATGTGGTCGAGATCGTCGTCGACAAGGATGTCGTCGAGGGCCGCAAGGACCCGGTGCGCGTCTATGCCGACAAGGCGAAAGAAGCCGCAGGCGACGCCGCCTGAGTCGCACAGGGGGCGCCCTCCGGGGCGCCCTTTATGTTGCATTGCAGCAACAGTTTCGGGAAAAAACGCACTGGCGCCTGTGGATAATTCCCGGCGCCCGACGCAAATTCGCGCTTTTTCTGCCTTCTGGTGAAGCGCGCCCCCCTCCCCGCTTGCACTGTCACATTTGCTGTCACAATCGTGCCACATGCGGGCTTCAGGGGCGCTCGCAGGTCAGGCGCGCCCCATTTGTGTGCCTGCCGTTGCACCACCATAGGGGACATCCTGAAATGAAATTCCGTCATACGCTCGCTGCCAGCGTTGCGCTGATTCCAGTCGCGCTGCTTTCCACGCCGGCCTTTGCCCAGTCGACCGGCACGCAGGACTTCGAAGACGAAATCGTCGTCACCGGCGTTTCGGTGACGGACGTCGCCGGCATCCAGACCCCGGACACGTCGAAGGCCAAATCGGTGCTCGGCCAGGAAGTGATCGCCCGCCAGAACCCCGGCCAGACGATTCTCGACACCATCAACCTGGTTCCCGGCGTCAACTTCACCAACAATGACGCCTATGGCTCGGGCGGCGGACAGCTGACCATTCGCGGCTTTTCGGAAGATCGCATCAGCCTGACCTTCGACGGCGTGCCGCTCAACGATTCAGGCAGCTATGCCGTTTATTCGAACCAGCAGCTCGACCCCGAACTGATCGAACAGGTCAACGTCAACCTCGGCACCACCGACGTCGACAGCCCGACCGCCGCCGCGACGGGTTCGACCGTCAATTACCGCACCATCGTTCCGACCGAAGATTTCGGCGTCAAGCTGTCGGGCTCGGCGGGCGAATATAAATTCTTCCGCATCTTCGGCCTGGTCAACACGGGCGAGTTTACCCCGTTCGGCACGCGCGCCTTCCTCTCGGCCTCGACCACCTCGAACGACAATCCGTTCAACAATTATGGCCGCATCCGCAAGAAGCAGTTCAACGCCCGCGTCTATCAGCCGATCGGCGACAGCGGCGATTTCGTGTCGGTTGCCGGCCATTATAACGTGAACCGCAACAATTTCTTCGGTTCGTTGCCGCTGCGCAACGACCTGCCCCTCCCGTCGGGCTTTCCGCAGTCGAACGACGACCGCGAATATGACATCAACTATCCCTGCACCGTCAGCACCGCCGCAACCCCGGGGGTTGCCGACCTGACCAACGGCTGCGGCACCGAATTCGATCGTCGCTACAATCCGTCGAACACCGGCAATATCCGTGGCGCCTCGCGCTTCACGCTGGGCGAAGGCGTCATCCTGACCGTCGATCCCAGCTATCAATATGTGAAGGCCAACGGCGGCGGCACGGTCAATGCGCGCGAACGCCTGCAAGACGTCAATCCGACCGGAACGACCAACCTCGCGGGCTATATCGGCGGTCGCCCCTATTTCGGGCGTGACCTCAACGGCGACGGCGACCTGCTCGACGAAGTGACGATGACGGCGCCCAGCCAAACCCAGACGCGCCGTTATGGCGTGATCGCCAACCTGCGCTGGGACATCAACGACGAGCACAGCGTCCGCATCGGCTACACCTGGGATCGCGCCCGCCATCGCCAGACCGGTGAGGTCGGGTTGCTGCAGCTCAACGGCGAACCGTTCGACGTTTTCCCCGTCAATGATCCGCAGGCCGATGTCACCGGCGGCATCCTGCAAAAGCGCGACCGCCTGTCCTACGCGATCCTGCATCAGGTGTCGGGCGAATATCGCGGCGAGTTCGCCGACGGCCGGCTGGTCACGACGCTCGGCATCCGCGCCCCCTTCTTCAAGCGCGACCTGGACAATTACTGCTTCACGACCAGCGTGACGGGCTTCGTCGATTGCTTCGGCAAGGACGATCCGCGCAACGCCACCTATGCGGCGGTGAACCCGACCGTTCAGGGTCCGCAGCAGCGCGTGCTGAAATATGACGACATCCTGCCGAACGTCGGCCTGCTGTTCAAGGCGACCAACCAGATCTCGATCTTCGCCAACTATTCGAAGGGGCTGCAGGTCCCGGGCACCGACAATCTGTACAACGCCTTCTTCTTTGCGCCGGATACCGAGTCGGCGCGCCCGCGGCCCGAAACGACCAACAATTTCGACCTCGGCGTGCGCTATCGCTCGAGCAAGGTGCAGGCGCAGGTTTCGGGTTGGTACACGCGCTATCAGGACCGTCTCGTTTCGGCTTATGACCCCGACACCGACCGGAACCTCTACCGGAACCTTGGTCGCGTCGACAAATATGGCATCGACGGCAGCGTCGCCTATCAACCGATCCCCGAACTCGCGCTCTATGTCTTCGGCTCCTATATGAAGTCGGACATCAAGGACGACGTGCAGTCGGGCACCGATGGTGCCGGCAACCCGATTTTCCTCCCGACCGCGGGCAAGCGCGAATCGGGCGCCCCGGCCTATAATTTCGGCGGGTCGGCACGCGGCACGCTTGGGCCGGTCGAACTCGGCGTTACCGCCAAGCGCACGGGCGGCCGCTATCTGTACGACACCAACCTGCCGCTCACGCTGGGCGGAAACGAGGTCTATGGCGCCAAGACCAACGCCTATTGGCTGGTCAATCTGGATGCGCGTCTGAACCTCGAGTTCCTCGGGCTGAACGACAAGACCTTCTTCCAGGTCAACGTCTACAACCTGTTCGACACGCTGTATGTCGGCCGCTTCACCTCGTCGCTGGAGCAGAGCACCTCGGCGCCGAACGCCCAGATCGGCGCGCCGCGCACGATCAGCGGCACGCTGACCGTCGGCTTCTAAGCCGCCGCGGCACGAGCAAAAAGGGGCGCGGGAGGCAACTCCCGCGCCCCTTTTTTTTGAGCAGCGAATGTGAAGACAGCGCCGCGCGGCGGCTGGAAATCAGCGCGCGGCGATGCGGCGCGCGGTGTCCTGGACCAGCGCGATCATGTTGGGAACGCCCTGCGTCCGGTTCGACGACAGCTGGCGTGTAAGGTCGAAGGGCGCGAGCGCCGCGGCGACGTCCATCGCGGCGACTTCGGCCGCGGGCTTGTCCTGCACGGCGGCGAGGACGAGCGCGACGATCCCCTTGGTGATCGCGGCGTTGCTGTCGGCGAGGAAATGGAGCTGGCCGTCTTCGCGCGGCACCGGATAGACCCAGACGCTCGCCGAACAACCACGTACCAATGTCGCGTCGGTCTTGAGCGCGTCGGGCATCGGCTCGAGCGTCCGGCCGAGGTCGATCAGCAGGCGATAGCGATCGTCGCCGTCGAGAAAATCATATTCGTCGAAGATATCGGTCAGGCTGCGCATGGCCGCGCCACTCGCATAGATGGCGCCAAGTTGAAAGGGGCCTGAAACGACATCGGCCCGCTCCTCTGTCAGCCGCCGGACGGATGGCGACTGACAGGGGAGCGGGCCGGTGCCGCGCGGTCGGGGTGATTAGAGGTCGACCCCCGCCGCGATGGCTTCGAGCTTGCGCAGCCGCTCCTTGAGGTCGGCGATCTCGATCCGCGACCCCGCGTGCGGGACGCCCGGATCCTGCGCCAGCGGCGCGTGGTGGCCCGCGGCGAGTTCCTCGCGCTTGAGCTGGATCCAGTCGCGCCAGCCGCGCAGCGCGACCAGGCTGACGATGCTCAGCGCGGTGAGCGCGATCGCCGCGGTGGTGAGGTCGGGGGTGATGAAAGCCATGAGCGTTGCTCCTTTTCCGGCATTCAGATTTTGCTGTTGTCGCGCAATTTCTCGATTTCCTGATCGAGCGTGACCGCGCGGTTGTGGTCGGTGGCGATGCGTTCGAGCACCTGGATCCGCTCCTTGAGCGCGCGGATTTCGGCTTGCAGCGCCTTGGTCTCGGCATTGTCGGTGGCGACGAAATATTCGCCGCCCTTGCGATCGCGGCGGATGCCGTGCTTGGCGCGGACAATGCTGCCGATGGTCACGATCAGGACGATGCCGACAACCATTTCAAACGGGCCCATGGGGAGTATCCTTTCCGTATATCTTTGTTTTAGTTCAGCGGAGCGTCGCGCAGCTTTTCGATCTCGTCGGCGACATCAATTCCCTTGTCGGTAACGATGCGCTCGAGAACGCGGACGCGCGCCTCCAGTCGTTCGGTTTGCGCCGCATATTGCGCGGCCTTTTCGGCGGTCTCGTGCGTGATCGCCTGGAACTGCTTTTCCTTGAATTTCAAGGTCCGCTCATAAGCGGCGTAACCGATGGCCAGCGTAACCGGCAGCCCGACGACGATGGCGAGAATGAAGATGACTTCCATGGTTCAATCTCCTCAGTTCGAGGGGCGCCGCAGCGCTTCGATCTCGTGGCTCAGCCGGTGGCTCTCGTCGGTGACGATGCGCTCGATCACCGCGAGGCGATCCTTCACCGACCCGAGTTCGGCGCGCAGCTGGGCATTTTCCTGGCTGATCAGCTTGACGCGTTCCATCGCCTCGTCGCTGGTCTTGGGATAGACCGCCTTGCCCCAGCTGTTTTCGAGCGGATAACCGTTCTTGACGCGGAGCCAAGTGGTGAAGACCCACCCTCCGACCCCGGCCAGACCGACAATGGCGACCACGGGGGCGACGGCGTTCAGGACATCCAGATTCATTGTCTATTATCCTCTCAACGCAGGCGGTCGATCTGGCTGGCAAGCTCTGCCGCCTGACCATGGTTTTCGGTCGCGATGCGTTCGAGCACCGAAATCCGCTCTTCCAGCCGGCTGACCTGCCCCGCCAGCTTGGCGTTGTCATCGGTCAGCAGGGCGATTTTTCGATCAGCGTCGGGGTCGGTTCGATGAACCGTGCCGCCCCATTCATTCTCAACGGGATAGCCGTGCTTGGCGCGGATCCAGGTGGTGAACATCCAGCCGCCGATCGACAATGCGATGATGGCGAGGACAAAAGTGGTGCCACCGAAATTCATCTATCTTCCTCCCTGTTGCCGTTTCCGCGTGATGCCCGATCAGCGGCCAAATTACCGGAGAGCGTCGATCTCGTCCGCGAGACGGCGGTTGTGGCTCGTGTAATATTGCTCGATGTCGGCAAGCCGGCGGTCGATGTCGCGGAAGCGCGACTTGATGTCGCGGGTCGATGCGGTCGGGTTGCTGCGCACGCCCTGCCAGAATTTTGCTTCCTCGCTCGAACCATAGAGCGCGAACGGCTTGGGCGTGCCCATCCAGGCGACCATCCAGTAAGCGATCAGCGTCCAGGGGAAGCCGCCCATCAGGGTCAGGAGGACCGCGCCGACGCGAACCCAGAGGACGTCGATCCCGCTATAATCCGCGATCCCGGCGCACACACCGCTCCATTTGCCGTTCTGTTTGTCGAGGTAGAATTTTGTGCGGCTGGCAGACATCTCAGTTCCTCCGGCTATTGTTTTCGAGTTGCGCCAGTTCTTCATCGCTGCGTACCGCGGGGCGGAAGTCGGGATGGTCGGCGCTGATGATGCGTTCGACGGTGTGCAGACGGTTTTCGAGCCGTCGTGCCGTGTCATAGAGTTCGTCGAGCAGTTGTTCATCTTCTCCGGTCAGCGTCTTGGCCTGCTTCCACTTCGTGATGTAGTGGAGGATCAGCCAAGGCAGACCGAGGAAGAGGGTTCCGATGACGATCGGGACGATGATGATCTCTTCCATCGGTCGGGCTCCTTACTGCTTGCTGGCCTGCGCGGCTTTCAGCGCGGCGAGTTCGTCGGCAACCTTGTCGGCGGCCTGCAGTTCGGCGATCTCCTCGTCGAGCGACTTCTTGTAACCAAGGCTCAGCGCATCGGCGCGGCCTTCGGCTTCGTCGACGCGGCGTTCAAGGATCTCGAAGCGCGAGAAGGCGTCTTCGACCCGGTCGCCGTTGGTCATCTCGCGCAGCTTGTAGCGGTTCTCGGCGCTCTCGAGGCGGTTGACGACGCTCGACTGGCGCGCGCGAGCTTCCGAAAGCTTCTTCTGCAGCTTGGCGATGTCGGCCTCATAACCGGTCAGCGCGTCATCAAGGACGGCGATCTCGGCCTTCAGCTTCTCGGCCATGTCGCCGGCCTTCTGCTTTTCGACGAGCGCGGCGGTGGCGAGGTCTTCGCGGTCCTTCGACAGCGCGAGTTCGGCCTTTTCCTTCCAGCTGTCCTGCAGGCTTTCAAGCTTGGCGATGTGGCGGCGCATTTCCTTCTGGTCCGCGATCGTGCGGGCGGCGGAGGCGCGAACTTCGACGAGCGTTTCGTTCATCTCGAAGATGATCTGGCGGATCATCTTTTCGGGGTCTTCGGCCCGGTCGAGCAGGTCGGTGACGTTGGCGGCGATGATGTCGCGGGTTCGTGAAAAAATACCCATTTTGAAACTCCTGTCGAAAATCTTGAGACCATTGTCTGTTTTTGAAGAAAAGCTGGTGCCGGGGCGGGGCAAGGGGGGAGAGTGCCCCGGCACCAGTGCCGGTCAGGCCAAAGCGCTGACCGCCGGGGACATAACAGCGGCAACCAGCGGGCCGGCGGGGGTGCCGGTGACGCTGGCGGCAACCTGGGGCTGGTCGATCACGCCGACGAGGATGGCAAGCGCTCCCACCGCGCTGAGCGCGAAAGTGGCGGCCTGGGCAAACATCGTTTTCATGGATCAACCTTCCCTGTGTTTTCGCTGCACCGGCACGATCTGCGCCGGTTCGTCTAAAACAATGCATAGGGCGTGCCAATTGCGCGCACCCACCGAAAACCGCCGAACTTCGCGCTGAAACGGCACTCGAAATCGATTTGACTTGCCAATCAGCGGGAAAATTTGCCAATGATTGGGAATGGAACGCGAGACCCAATTTATCGGCCAATCGGCGGCGTTTCAGGACGCGGTCGAACGCGCGAGCCTCGCCGCCTCGCTCGACCGCCCGGTGCTGGTGATCGGCGAGCGCGGCACCGGCAAGGAATTGATCGCCGAGCGCCTCCACCGCCTGTCGACGCGCTGGGATCGCCCCTATGTGATCATGAACTGCGCCGCGATGCCCGAGACGCTGATCGAATCCGAACTCTTCGGGCACGAGGCGGGCGCCTTCACCGGCGCGACGCGCACGCGCGCGGGGCGCTTCGAGGAAGCCGACGGCGGCACCTTGTTCCTCGACGAACTCGCGACGATGTCGATGGGCGCGCAGGAACGCCTGCTGCGTGCGGTCGAATATGGCGAGGTGACGCGCGTCGGATCGTCGCGCCCGATCCGCGTCGACGTGCGCATCGTCGCGGCGACGAACGAACATTTGCCCGCGCTCGCCGAGGATAATCGGTTCAGGGCCGACCTGCTCGACCGGCTGTCGTTCGAGGTCATCACCCTGCCCCCGCTACGCGCACGCGAAGGCGATATCGAGGTGCTCGCCGAATATTTCGGGCAGCGCATGGCAGCGGTGCTCGGCTGGGACGAGTGGCCGGGCTTCGGACCCCGCGCGCTCGCGGCGATGGAGGGGCACGACTGGCCGGGCAATGTCCGCGAACTCAGGAATGTGATCGAGCGCGCCATCTATCGCTGGGCCGATCCCGAAAAGCCGGTCGATGCCTTGAGCTTCGATCCGTTCGCGAGCCCATGGCAGCCGGTGTCGCGCAAGGCCCCCGCACGGCCCGAGGCATCCGCCCCGGCGCCGGCGAACGACGCCGCGCACCCCCCCGCCGCTCCGCCCTCGGGCCCGGTCAGCGATTTGCGCGCGGCGGTCGATGCGTATGAAAAGCAGATCTTGTCCGACACGATGGCGCGCTGCCGCTTCAACCAAAAGGTCGCGGCCGAGGCGTTGGGATTGAGCTACGACCAGATCCGCCACGCGCTGAAGAAGCATGGGTTGAATCAATGATCGTCGTCCCCGCGAAGGCGGGGGCCGCTGGAGAAGTAGCTTAAGGCCGATAGCGGCCCCCGCCTTCGCGGGGGCGACGAAGCTCCTATTGCCCCGGCAACTGCGCGTTCAACGCTTCCAGCACCGCATCCTGCGTCGAGGCGAGATCGGCGAGCCGGTCGCGCAGCGCATAGATGTCGGGAAGCCCGTCGATCTGCTCGTCGACGCTGCGTTCAAGATAGAGACGATCGATATCGGCGAGCGCCGCGGTGAGCGGCGCGCGTGCCGCGGTGAGGCGCGAGATCGCCTGCTGCGCGACCACCCAGCGTTCGCTGCCGACGGGCGCGCCCGCGGCCGCCGAAACCGCCGACGCCGACGCAGCGCGTTCGGCGGCGAACGCCTGCTGGCCCGCGGCACCATCGGCTTCCCAGCGCTGAAGCCGTCCGGCAAGGTCGGTGGGCAGCGGCCCCGGGGGCGCGACGACCACCGCGGGGGGCGCGACATCGAATCGCCCCTCGACCGCGCGCTTCGCCAGCGAGGGGCCGTCGCTCGCCTGCGTCGCAGCACAGGCGGGCAGCGACAGGAACAGCGGGGCAAAAAGAAAGGCGCGCATCATCGTCGCCCCTGATATGGGCGCACCGGCGGCGCAGCAAGTGCCGAATCGGCGGCGCGCGCGATAATCGGTGCAGCCCCGCGCTTTTGGATGAAAAGCACGGGATTTGGCGGTTGACAGCGACGGCTTGGCTCGCTAGTGGCGCTGACTTTCCCGCATGCCGGAAAAATCGCCTGCTTTGGCGGGTGACTGGCAGCGTGGGTGTTTTAGTTTCTGATTGGATGGAAGACCATGTTCGCAATCGTGCGCACGGGCGGCAAGCAGTATCGCGTCGCCGCTGGAGACAAGATCGCCGTTGAAAAGATCGACGGCGAAGCTGGCGACACCGTGTCGCTGGGCGACATCCTGCTGGCCGGTGACGGCGGCGAAGTGAAGAGCGCCGACGGCCTCGTCGTTTCGGCCGAGATCATCGCCCAGACGCGCGGTGAAAAGGTCATCGTCTTCAAGAAGCGCCGCCGGCATAACTACCGCCGCCGCAACGGTCACCGCCAGTCGCTGACGCTGCTGCGCATCCTCGCCGTCGGCGATGCCAAGAAGGCCGCACCTAAGAAGGAAGCTGCACCCAAGAAGGAAGAGGCCGCTCCGGCTGCCGAAACCAAGGCTGCACCGGCCAAGGAAGCTCCGAAGAAGGAAGCCGCACCCAAGAAGGCCGCTGCTCCGAAGACCGAAGCCGCCGCCGAAGCGCCCGCAAAGAAGCCCGCTGCCAAGAAGGCAGCCCCCAAGAAGGAAGCCTGAGCGCGGCAACGCGGCTCGGCCTCTCGAACGAACGAATTAAGGAGCATCAGTCATGGCACATAAGAAAGCAGGCGGTTCTTCGCGCAACGGTCGCGACTCAGCCGGCCGCCGCCTTGGCGTGAAGAAGTTCGGCGGTCAGGAAGTGATCGGCGGCAACATTATCGTGCGTCAGCGCGGCACCAAGGTTTACCCGGGTGTCAACGTTGGCATTGGCAAGGACCACACGCTGTTCGCAACCGCCGACGGCCAGGTCCGATTCCACGATGGCAAGCTTGGCCGCAAATATGTGTCGGTCGACGCCATGGCGGAAGCCGCCGAATAAGGACGATCTTCCAGGGTCGTCCACCAAGGGATGACCCGGAACGGTCCTTTCCGCACCAGCGGGAACAAAGTTCGAAAAGAGGGAGACGGGTCACCCCCGACCTCCCTTTTTTCTTGCCTGAAATCCGTCACTTGTGACAATCTGGCGTGAAAATGGGGCCATCCATCTCCCTCCATATCGAATGTCGTCAAAGCGTCACCATCTGGCGCCAAGGCGACAGGCATTGGGAGTTAGAAAAGATGTTCGCGCGTACCGAAAGACTGTTGCTGCGGCCCGGCTGGCTGGAAGACGCCCCCGCGCTCGCCCAAGCGATCGGCGAGGAAGCGGTGGTCCGCAATCTCGCTCGCGCCCCTTGGCCCTATGGCGAAGAGCAGGCACAGGCATTTTTGAGCCAGCCGATCGATCCCGACCAGCCGCGCTTCCTGATCTTCGCGCGCACCGGCGGCGCGCCGCGCCTCGTCGGCGGCTGCGGCATAGCGCCGAGCCCCGAGGGTCCGCTCGAAATGGGTTACTGGATCGCGCGCCCCTATTGGGGTCTTGGCTTTGCGACCGAGGCTGGGCGCCAGCTGCTCCATATCGCGCGCGCGATGAACCTGCCGAAGCTGTCGGCGGGCCACTTCCTCGACAATCCGGCGTCGGGTGCGGTGCTGCGCAAGCTCGGGTTCAAGCCGACCGGCAAGGTCGCGCAACGCTATAGCCTCGCGCGTGGCGGCGAAGCGGCGTGCGCGCTGTTCGAGGAAGGCGACGCCACATCGGACGGCACCGTCACCCCGATGCGAAGCCGCATCGGGGTGGACGAGGATTTCCGTGAGGAATTGCGCCTGATCGCGGCGTGAAAATTAGCGTCGCCCCCGCGAAGGCGGGGGCCGCTATCGGCATAGCGCAAGGTTGCCTGCGGCCCCCGCCTTCGCGGGGGCGACGGCCTGCCCTTACCCACGCATCTTGTTGACCATGCCCATGATGTCGTCCAGCGGATTGCCGTCGCCGTCCATGTCGAGCATCTTGCCGAGACCGCCTAGCCCGCCCAAACCGCCGGCCGACGGCGCAGCGCCGCCGCCCATCGCGCCGCCGAGCACATTTCCGAGGATGCCGCCGAGCCCGCCGCTTTCACCGCCCTGACCGCCCTGCTTCGCCATATAGCCCGCAGCCATCATCGCGAGGATCGGCAGCATCTGCTTGAGAATTCCCGAGTCGATCCCGGTCTGCGCCGCGGCCTGCCCCGCGACGGTGCGGCTGACATCCTTCGACCCGAAAATCTGGCCGAGCACGTCATTGCCCTGCTGAACCGGCGTCGCCTGCGGCCCGAGTACCGAGTCGAGCAGCCCGCCACCGCCGAGCTGACCGAGCAGTCCGCCGAGCCCTTCGACCCCGCCGCCCGATTGCGCCTGTTTCTTGAAGCCGCCAAGAATTGCGGGAAGCAGCGCGTCGGCGCCCTGTTTCGCCATCGCGGGTGGAATGCCCAGCTGGTTCGCCATCGATTCGATGCCGCCGGCCTGCGCCAGAATGTCGGTGAGATTCATATCGTCATACTCCCGCTTCGGCGCGGATCGGACACCGCGCCGATTGGAATGAGTATAACAGCGCGCGGGCGAAGGACGAGTCGGTCTTTTGACTGTCATTCTCAAATGCATAGTCCTAGCCTGCGGTTGTTCGACTCGCCCCTTCCGGGTCGGGCCGCTTTTTTAGTGGGAGCAAATCGATGAGCATTTTCGGCAAGATCAAGGACGCCATCTTCGGCAAGAAGGCCGTCGCCGCAGAGCCAGCCGCCCCGGCCGCCCCCAACCCCGTCGGCACCGCGCTCGACGCCGCGACACAAGCCATGGCCACAGCGGCCGCCGCGCCGGTCGATGTCGATGCAATCCTCACTGCCGAGGCCGCCAATGCCGGGCAGGACCTCAACTGGCGCACGTCGATCGTCGACCTGATGAAGCTGCTCGGGATCGATTCGAGCCTCGCCAACCGCAAGGAGCTGGCGCAGGAGCTTGGCTACACGGGCGAACTCGACGGCAGCGCCGAAATGAATATCTGGCTGCACAAGGCGGTGATGCGCGAACTCGCGGCGAACGGGGGCAAGGTGCCCGCCGATCTTACCGACTGATAGACGGCCGAAATTTTCGACAGGGGTCGGGAAGGCGGAGGCTTTCCCGGCCCCTTTTCGTTGACCGGCGCGCCCGCGTGCCTAGACAGGTTTCACAAGAAACAAGTCGCAGGGAGCCGTCCGTGTCCAATCCGCTTTCCACCCCCGTCAGCCGCCGCCAGACGCTCGCCACGCTCGGTGCTAGCACCGCGGGGCTGGCTCTCGCCGGTCCGGCCGCAGCCTTGCAGGCCGCGCCGAAGAGCGACGCGCAGAAACTGCTCGACTCGATCGCCGACAATCTGGTCGCACTGTCGCCCGAGGGCGCGACCTCGCTGGGCATCGACACCGGCGCGCGCGCCGCCGAACGCGGCAAGCTCGGCGACCGCTCGGCGGCGGGGCAAAAGGCCGTAGCCGATACGCTGAAAGCCGACGTCGCGCGCGTCCGCGCGTTCGACAAGGCGGGTCTCGACCACAAGACGCGCACCAGCCTTGCGGTCGTCGAAAGCGCCTATGGCGTCGCGCTCGAC
This sequence comes from Sphingopyxis sp. MSC1_008, assembly GCF_023197165.1. Classification (GTDB taxonomy): domain Bacteria; phylum Pseudomonadota; class Alphaproteobacteria; order Sphingomonadales; family Sphingomonadaceae; genus Sphingopyxis. Next base: position 156,497 of record NZ_JALPRD010000003.1, on the reverse strand, counting down.
GGCTTTGCGCTGCCCTATGGCGATGTCGCGGTCGGCGGCTGGCGCAACACGCCCTATGTCGTGATCCAGAATGTCGGCGCCTATCTCGACGTGCCCAAATTCCTCGACAGCGACCATCCGGTGAAGACCTCGGCCGATGCCGAAGCCTATCTCTCGCGACTGAACGCTTTCCCCGGCGCGCTCGACGGCGAGACCGAACGGCTGAAGGCCGCGGGCGGACAGGGGCTGATCGCCCCCGCCTTCCTGATCGACAAGGCGGTGAAGCAGATGGAGGCGAGCCTTGCCGATGCGAAGGCGGGCGGCTCGATGGTCGAAAGCCTCGTCCGCCGCACCGGCGCGGCGAAAATCGCGGGCGACTGGAGCGCGCGCTCGGCGAAGATCGTGCAGGGCCCCGTCGCCGCGGCGCTCGAACGCCAGCTCGCCGAGATGAAGGCGCAGCGGCCGAAGGCGACGATGGACGCGGGCATGTGGGCGCGGCCAGGCGGCGACGAATGGTATGCGTGGGGGCTGCGCGCCTCGACCACCACGCGCATGACCCCCGACGAAATCCACGCGATGGGGCGCGAAGAACTCGCCGAACTCCACGGCCGGATGGACCCGATCCTCAAGAAACTCGGCTATACGCAGGGCTCAGTCGGCGACCGGATGAACGCGCTCGCCAAGGACCCGCGCTTCAAATTCCCCGACAATGACGCGGGCCGCGCCGAGATCCACGCCTATATCCAGACCTGGCTCGGCAAGATCCGCGCCGAGTTGCCACGTGCCTTCCGTACGCTCGTGAAGGGCAATGTCGAGGTGAAGCGCCTGCCGCTTGCCGAGGAACCCGGCGCGCCCGCGGCCTATGGCGGCGCGGGGTCGATCGACGGCAGCGTTCCGGGCAAATTTTGGATCAACCTGCGCACGACCGAGTTGCACAGCAAATATTCGCTTCCCGACCTCACGATGCACGAGGCGATCCCGGGGCATGTGTGGCAGGGCGAATATGCGAACCAGATGCCGCTCATTCGCACGATGCTGGCGTTCAACGCTTACTCCGAAGGGTGGGCCTTGTACGCCGAGCAGCTTGCCGACGAACTTGGGCTCTACGACGATTTCGAGGTCGGGCGTTTGGGCTATCTCCAGTCGCTGGCGTTCCGCGCGTGCCGCCTCGTCGTCGACACCGGCCTCCACGCCAAACGCTGGACGCGTGAGCAAGGCGTCGATTTCTTCGTCAAGGAAAATGGCTCGAACCCGCTCGAGGTATCGAGCGAAGTCGACCGCTATTGCAGTTGGGCGGGTCAGGCGTGCGGCTACAAGGTCGGGCATAGTGAGATCGTGCGGCAGCGCGGGCTGGCGCAAAAGGCGCTCGGGCCGAAATATGACCTCCGCGATTTCGACGATGTCGTCGTCAAGGGCGGCAACGTCCCGCTCGACGTGCTCGCGCAAAATGTCGATGCCTATGTGGCGGAGAAGAAAGCCTGATGCGCCGCGCTATTCCTCTTGCCGCTTTGGCGATTGCGCTCATCGCGGGCGCGACAAGCCGCACGTCGGCACAGGCCCCCACAGAAACCAAAGCCCGCGTCGACATCGTGACCTCGGATGTCGATCGCTTCTATGCGCTATACGATGATCCCGACATCGCCGCACAGCCCGATGGCCTCGCTGCCCGCTATCTGGCGGATGCGTCACCGGGCTTGCGCGAATTCATGGTGATGCGTCGCATCACACCCGAACGCGTGGCCAAAGCGCTTCGCGACAAGCCCCACCTTTATCGCGAAGCGCGTGGCTGCGCGCAAAAGCTCGGCAATGTTCGTGGTCGTTTGGTCTCGGCCACCGATCGACTTGCCGCACTTTATTCAGCAGCGATATTTCCGCCGATAACGATTGCGCTAAGTCGCGGCGCGCCCGTCGCGGCCGCCAACGGCAAAGGGCTTTACGTCTCGCTCGAAGCCCTGTGCGCGGCGAAATTTATGGAAGCCGATGACGAGGATCGCTTCGTTCATGTCATCGCGCACGAATATGTCCACGCGCAACAGCCGCTGGCGCAGGTCGAGGATCGCGACGAGACGGTTCTGCGCGCCGCCCTCATCGAGGGAGCCGCCGAATTTATCGCCGAGCAGATGTCCGGCTCGGCCGCCTATACGCATTTGCACCGCTGGGCGAAGGGACGCGAAAAGGAGCTGGAGTCGGCCTTTCTTGCCGAAAAGGACGGCAAGGCGATCGGGTCGCGCTGGCTATATAATCAACTCGGCAGCGAAGACTGGCCCGGCGACCTTGGCTATTGGGTCGGCTACCGCGTCGCCAAGGCGCATTATCAACGCGCATCCGACAAGGCGAAGGCGATCCGTGAGATCATCGATATGGATGATCCGGCGGCGTTTCTGGCGGAAAGCGGGTGGACGCCCGGAATGAAGCTTTAGGTCCTTCTGAAGCCGTCAGGCAGGGGCGCGAGATCGGGTTCGACGAAGGCGCGTCGCGCCGGGACCGAGAAAAGCAGCTCGCGGCTGTAGAAGCGCAGCGGCCAGTCGCGGCGGCCGATGTCTGACAGCAGCAGCGCGTTTACGCGCGCCGCGAGTGCGGTCTCTCTGGTTTCCGTGAGGAACAGCCGCACGCCCGCGACATAGGCGCGGGTAATGCTGTCATGATAGCCGCCGTGATCGTCGTTCACGCCCCCGACGCTCTCGTTGAAGCGGCGGATGATGCCGCCGATCTCGGCATCGATATCGATATCGGGGCGTTCGGTCAGCAGCCAGAGGCACGCGCCGAGATGCGCCTCGTGCGTCCACGCCTCGCGCGGCAAGGCGCGCGCGAGCAGCCCCTCGCCGAGCGCGCGAATGTCGGAATCGCGCTCAAACAGGCGCGGCTTATATTCGGTGGTCATGGGTCCGGTCCTTCCGGGTGATTGAGCACCCGGAAGAGGTCCGGGTCAATTATGCTGCGACGGCGGCCTGCGGCGCGGCCTGGCGGACGCCTTCGTCGACATGCTCCGCAAATTGCGCGAAATTGTCGATGAATTGGTCGACGAGCGTTTGCGCCGTGCGGTCATAGGCCGCCTTGTCGGCCCAGGCCTCGCGCGGATCGAGCAGCCCGCTGTCGACGCCCGGAACCGCGACGGGGACCAGGAAGCCGAAATTCGGGTCCTTGCGGAATTCGGCGTCGTTCAGGCTGCCGTCGAGCGCGGCGTTGAGCAGCGCGCGCGTCGCCTTGATCGGCATGCGCTTGATCCCGTCCATCGTCGCCATGCCGCCGGTCCAGCCGGTGTTGACGAGCCAGCACTGGACGCCGCCCTTGGCGATGCGGTCCTTGAGCAGATTGCCGTACACCGACGGGTGGCGCGGCATGAAGGGCGCGCCGAAGCAGGTCGAGAAGGTCGCCTCGGGTTCGGTCACGCCGATTTCGGTCCCCGCGACGCGCGCGGTATAGCCCGACAGGAAATGATACATCGCCTGATCGGGGGTCAGCTTCGCGATCGGGGGCAAAACGCCATAGGCATCGGCGGTGAGCATGATCACCGTCTTGGGCACGGGACCCATATTATGGTCCGACGCGTTCGGAATGAAGTCGATCGGGTACGAACCACGGCTGTTTTCGGCGAGGCTGTTGTCGTCGAAATCGAGTTCGCGGGTGGCGGGATCGATCACGACATTTTCAAGGATGGTGCCGAAACGCTTGGTCGTCGCGAAAATCTCGGGCTCGGCCTCGGGCGACAGGCGGATCATCTTGGCGTAGCAGCCGCCTTCGAAGTTGAAGACCGCGGTGTCCGACCAGCCATGCTCGTCGTCGCCGATCAGCGTGCGCGAGGCGTCGGCCGACAGCGTCGTCTTGCCGGTGCCCGACAGGCCGAAGAAGACCGCGGTGTCGCCCTTGGGGCCGATGTTCGCCGAGCAATGCATCGGCATCACGCCATCGACGGGGAGCAGATAGTTGAGGATCCCGAACACCGACTTCTTCATCTCGCCGGCGTACTGCGTGCCGCCGATCAGGATCAACTTCTCGGCAAAATTGACCGCAACGACGGTTTCGGTGCGCGTGCCGTGCTTCGCCGGATCGGCGCGGAAGCTCGGCAGGTCGATGATCGTATATTCGCTCGCGAACGCCGCGAGCTCGGCCGCGGTCGGGCGGCAGAGCAAGGTGCGGATGAACTGGCTGTGCCACGCGAATTCGGTGACGACCTGGACCGCGACGCGATGTTCGGGCTGCGAGCCGCCGAACAGCTGCTGGCGATAGAGGCGCGGGCGCTGCGCGAGGTGCGCGAAGAAGTCGGCCTTCAGTGCCGCAAAATGATCGGGGGTCATCGCGACATTGGTCTTGCCCCACCAGATCGTGTCGGCGGTCTCGGCGTCCCGGACGATGAACTTGTCCTTGGCGCTGCGCCCGGTGTGCTTGCCGGTTTCGACGACCAGCGGGCCATCCTTGGCGAGCAGACCTTCGCCATGACGCACGGCGTCCTCGATCAGCGCCGGCGTGCCCCAATTTTCGGCGACCTCCGCCTTCGTCTCGACGGTGTCCGCGCCGATCAATATCCTGGTCATCTGCCTTCGCCTTTCCTTGTCCGGCGGCGTCGTTGCATACCTATGCAATGCTTAGCGCACTAATGGGTTGGCCCGCATTTGCATGGGTGCCGACGTGACCGCCGATTCCGAAATCCCGGCCGCGTTAGCTCGCTTGGCGGGGGAGGTCAAAAGATTAAAGCGGGGCCGCGCGGCGCTTGCGACGAACGCGCAAAGCGGGAAACCGGTGACCATGCGCGCTGTTGTCGCTACGCCCCGGATAGGCTAATCGCTTTACCGGGCCCGCCCAACGGAAAGAGCATGACGGCAACTATCGCGCTGGTCGACGACGACCGCAACATTCTGCAATCCCTTTCCATCGCGCTGCAGGCCGAGGGTTTCGTGACGCGTGTCTATTCGGACGGCGAAGCCGCGCTGAAACCGCTCATCGACAATCCGCCCGACCTTGCGGTGTTCGACGTCAAGATGCCGCGCATGGACGGGCTCGAACTGCTGCGCCGCTTGCGCGAAAAGAGCCAGCTCCCGGTCATCTTCCTCACCAGCAAGGACGACGAGATCGACGAGGCGCTGGGGCTCGCGATGGGCGCCGACGATTATATCGCCAAGCCCTTTTCCCAGCGGTTGGTGATAGCGCGCATTCGCGCCATCTTGCGCCGCGTCGAGCTCAACAAAAGCGCGTCCGAAGAGGGCGACGAGCCCGTCGCCGAACCGATCACTCGCGGCCGGCTGAGCATGGACCCGGCGCGCCACAAGGTCGCATGGGACGGCAAAGACGTCACGCTGACGGTCACCGAATTCCTGATCCTCGAAACGCTGGCCAGCCGCCCCGGCATCGTGCGCAGCCGCAACCAGTTGATGGACGCCGCCTATCAGGACGACGTCTATATCGATGACCGCACGATCGACAGCCACATCAAGCGCCTGCGCCGCAAGTTCCGCGAGGTCGATCCCGAATTCGACGCGATCGCCACCCTCTATGGTGCGGGATATCGCTTTGCCGATGAAAGCTGACGCCCGGAAAACCGACGGGCAAAAGCCCGACGGCAGCATTGCCGAACAGGAAGAGTCGCCGCTCGTCTGGTCGGCGCGCTGGTCGCTGACGACGCGCATCCTCGCGGTGAACATCCTCGCGATCGCGCTGCTCGCGGGCGGCTTCTATTATCTCGACACCTATCGCAGCCGCCTGGTCGATACGCGGATCGAGGTGATGAAGGACCAGCTCGCGATGCTCGACAGCGCGCTCGAGGCGGCGCGCCCGGGCGAGCGGACGCGGCTGATCGAGGAGTTCGCGGCGGCGACCGAATCGCGGCTGCGCTTCTACGCGCCCGACGGCCGGCGCATCTCCGACAGTTTCGAAACCGGGCCGGCGACCTATACGCTGCGCGATCCCGACCTTCAGCCATGGAAGCGCGATGCCGCGCGCGCGATGGACCGCGGCATCGACTGGGTCGTCGGCGCGCCGACCTATCCCGATTTTGAGGAACCCCGCATCGACCGGGCGCAGTCGTGGCCCGAAGTCGTCGAGGCGCAGACCGGCGGCCTCGCCGCGAGCCGCTTCCGCTTCGCCCCCGAACGCACCCCGCTGCTCAGCGCCGCGCGCGTCGTCGATCTCGAGACGCCGCAGACGGTGCTGATGACGCTCAACGCGCGCGACATCACGCGCACCGTGCGCGCCGAGCGTTTCCGCATCGCGGTCGTGGTCTTCATGGTATTGCTCGCCTCGGTCCTCCTCTCGCTGTTCCTCGCGCGCACGATCGTCCGCCCGCTCCGCCGCCTCGCGCGCGCCGCGGTGCGCGTCCGGCTCGGTCGCGCGCGCGAAGTCGTCGTGCCGCGCCTGCCGAGCCGCCGCGACGAGATCGGGACGCTCGCGCGCGCGCTGTCCGACATGACGCAAGCCCTTCGTGAGCGCATCGATGCGGGCGAGCATTTTGCCGCCGACGTGACGCACGAACTCAAGAATCCGATCGCCTCGGTCCGCTCGGCGATCGAGGGACTGGGGCGCGTCAAAAGCGACGAGCAGCGCGCGCAATTGCTCAGCATAGCAGACGAGGACGTGCGCCGGCTCGACCGGCTGGTGAGCGACATCAGCGAGGCAAGCCGCGTCGACGCGCAACTGTCGCGCACGCTGTTCGAACCGATCGACGTCGGCATCATGATCGAATCGATGCTCGCGGCGCGCGCGGCGCGCGTCGACGCGAATGTGCCGCAGCCGCGCGTCGCCTTTGCGCGGCCGCGCAAAGGCACGACGGTGGTGATGGGCGACGGCCACCGGCTCGAGCGCGCGATCGACAATGTCATCGACAATGCGATCAGCTTCTCGCCCGAAGCCGGCCTCGTGTGCGTCTCGGCAACGCGCCTCGGCGAAGAGGTGCATGTGAAGGTCGACGACGACGGCCCCGGGATCGATCCCGCGCAGCGCGACGCCATTTTCCGCCGTTTTCACAGCGAACGCCCCGCCGGCGAAGCCTTTGGCCGCCACAGCGGGCTGGGCCTCGCGATCGCGCGGACGATCGTCGAGGGGCACAGCGGGACGATCAGCGCGAAGGATCGCGACGACGCCAAGCCCGGCGCCAGCCTGCTCATCACCCTTCCCGCGCGCGAAGGCGGGCAGGAAACAACATAATCGTCGCCCCTCGCGACGTTCCTTCTATCGCCTTGCGGCACCGCATCGTCGTCGGTAAGCCTTGCGCCATGCTTCCGAGCCGGACCAGAACCGATATCGCCAATATCCATGCCAGCTGCGTCGCGGCGGGCAATGGCGGCGTGCTGATCCTCGGCAATTCGGGACAGGGCAAATCGGACCTCGCGCTGCGGCTGATCGATCGCGGCGCCAAGTTGGTCGCCGACGATCGCTGCGACATCTGGTTCGAACGCGACCGCCTGTGGTGCCGCCCGCCCGAAAACCTGGCGGGCAAGCTGGAAGTACGCGGAATCGGGATCATCGAACGCGCGTGGACGGCGCCCGTCCCGCTCGCGCTCGCGGTGCGCCTGACCGACCGCTACGACCGCATGCCCGCGATCAACCAGGTCGAAACCGTCGCGGGCCACCCGCTCCCCGCGCTGCTGCTGTCGGCGTTCGAGGCGTCGGCGCCTATCAAGATCCTGCTCGCACTCGAACGGCTGGCGCCCGGCGCATGATGCATCCGCGATGAATTCGGCCGCCGAATCGCGCCTGTTGCTCGTTACCGGCCTGTCGGGCGCAGGCAAATCGACCGTGCTCAAGGTGCTCGAGGACCTTGGCTGGGAGGTTGTCGACAATCTGCCGCTCGCGCTGCTCGAAACGCTGATCGACGCGCCGGTGAAGCACAGCGAGGCCGGGCGCCCGCTCGCGATCGGCATCGATAGCCGCAGCCGGGGGTTCCGCCCCGCGCTGCTCGTCCGCCGGATCAAGGAACTGCGCGAAGACGGCGGGCGCGACATCCAGACGTTGTTCCTCGACTGCGCGGGCGCCGAGCTCGAGCGCCGCTTTTCCGAAACGCGCCGCCGCCATCCGATGGCCGAGGACCGCCCCGCCGCCGACGGCATCGCGCGCGAGCGCGAGATGATGGAGCCGCTCCGCCGCTGGGCCGAGCATGTCGTCGACACGACGAATTACAGCAGCAACGATTTGCAGCAGGAAATCCGCCAGCGTTTCGGCGACGCGGGGGACGGCGAACCCGTACTCAACGTCCTGAGCTTTGGCTTCGCGCGCGGGCTGCCGCGCAACGCCGACCTCGTCTTCGACATGCGCTATCTGCGCAACCCGCACTGGGACCCGAAGCTCAAGCCCGGCACCGGGCTCGACGCCGACGTCGCCGCCTATGTCATCGCCGACCCCGCCTATGAGGACAGCGTCGCGCAGATCGAGAGACTGATCCTGACCTTGCTGCCGCGCTACCGCGCCGAGGGCAAAAGCTATGTCACCGTTGCTTTTGGTTGCACCGGCGGCCGCCACCGGTCGGTCCATGTCGCGAACCGTGTTGCCCAAACGCTACGCGAATCCGGATATGAGCCAACGCTGACCCACCGCAATCTTGACTCTGCCCCGCAAGATGGGCTTGAGGGCAGGCCCCCGCCCGCGGCTTCCGCGCCCGGCGGTAAAACATAAGGGTCGACGACTGCATGGCGAACGATAAGGCTCTGCCGCTTCTGGGAATGGTGCTCGTCACGCACGGCCGCCTTGCCGAGGAAATGGTGCGTGCGATGGAGCATGTCGTCGGGCCGCAGCGGGCGATCGCGACCGTGTGCATCGGCCCCAACGACAATATGGAAATGCGCCGCAAGGAAATCGCCGACGCGATTCGCAAGGTCGACGAGGGCCGCGGCGTCGTGATGCTGACCGACCTGTTCGGCGGCACACCCTCGAACCTCGCGATCAGCCTGCTCGAGTCGGGACGCACCGAAGTGATCGCCGGGGTGAACCTGCCGATGCTGATCCGCCTCGAAAGCGCGCGCAAGACGATGGAACTGCGCGCCGCGGTGATCGCGGCGAAAGAAGCCGGCCAGAAATATATCTCGGTCGCATCGGAAATGCTGGGAGTAGGCCCTTGAACGAAAATTCCGAGACGGTCGAAATCACCAACCAGCGCGGCCTGCACGCGCGTGCGAGCGCGAAGTTCGTGACCTTCGTCAGCCGCCTGCCCGAAAGCGTGTCGGTCGAAGTCGAAAAGGGCGGATCGCGCGTCAACGGCACCTCGATCATGGGATTGATGATGCTCGGCGCCGCAAAGGGCGATTCGATCACGATCCACACCAAGGGCGACGGCGCCGACGCGGCGCTGCTGAAGCTCGTCGGGCTGGTCAAGGACAGCTTCGGCGAGGATTGACCGGATGACCGGTCGCCGTTCCGCCATCGAGAGCCTGTCGAACCCGCTGGTGAAGCGGATGCGGTTGCTGCGCGAAAAGCGCCACCGCCGTGCCGAGGGGCTGTTCCTTGCCGAAGGGCTGCGCATCGCGACCGAGGCGCGCGAGGCGCGCATCCTGCCGCAGTGGCTGTTTCTCGGGCCCGAGGGCGACGCGCACCCGCTCGCCGCGGCGCTGGTCGCCGATACGCTGGCGGCGGGCGGCGAGGTGATCGATACGACGGGCGCGATCCTTTCGAAATTGTCGGGCAAGGACAATCCGCAGACCGTCGTCGGCATCTATGCCGAGCCCAACACGACGCTCGCCGATCTCGACCGCGACGCCGCGCCGATCTGGCTCGTCGCCGAGCGGCTGCGCGATCCGGGCAATCTCGGCACGATGCTGCGCACCGGCGATGCGGTCGGCGCGGGCGGGCTGATCCTCTTGGACGAATCGACCGATCCCTATGCGGTCGAGGCGGTGCGTGCGAGCATGGGCGCGATCTTCACGCAGAAGCTGGTGGTCGCACGCTGGGACGAGTTTCTTCCCTGGCTCCGCCAAGGCCCGGGCCAGCTCGTCGCGACGTGGCTTGGCGACGATACGCAGGATTATCAGGCGGTGCGCTATACAGCACCGACCTTCATCCTCACCGGCAATGAATCACAGGGCATGCCGCCCGAATATGCCGACGCCGCCGATGTCCGCGTCAAGATGCCGATGATGGGCAAGGCCGACAGCCTCAACGCCGCCGTCGCGACCGCGGTAATGGCGTATGAGGTGCTGAACCAGCGGCGGCGGTAGCCGCGTTCAGGATCGCGAAATTGGCTTTCGCTTACTGGGGTCATCCATAGTAGCTTCGTCACCCTGAACTTGTTTCAGGGTCCATCGCCCGTCCTTCCCCTCGGCACCGCGCGGGATGAGAAACGCAGGCCATGGATGCTGAAACAAGTTCAGCATGACGAGATTAGGAGACGTCCCATGATCCGATACGCGCCCCTTCTCGCGCTCGCCGCCTGCGCGCCCGCCGCCGAAACGCCGCCGCAAGGCCCCGGCGACCAGCCCGCCGCCTATATGGCGCTCGGCACCGAGCCCGGCTGGACGCTCGAGATTACGCCATCGCGGCTCAATTATGACGGCGACTATGGCGAGACCAAGATCATGGTGCCGAACCCCGGCGCGAAGCTGTCGACAAACGGGCGAACCTACACCACCGACCGCCTGTCGGTCGTCGTCCAGCAAGCGCCATGCAGCGACGGGATGAGCGACCGCCGCTATTCCGATAGCGTCCGCGTCGTCGCCGACGGCAAGACCTTGCAAGGGTGCGGCGGCAAGATCCTGCCGCCGACCGAGCTTGCAGGCACCAACTGGAGCTTCGTGTCGATCGGCGGCGTGCCCGTTGCGGCGGACCGGCCGACGGCGCTGCAATTCAACGGCAACCGGCTCAGCGGCAGCGCGGGCTGCAACCGCTTTTCGGGAACTTATGCGGTCGATGGCGGGACGCTCAAGGCCGGACCGCTGATGGCGACCGAAATGGCGTGTCCGGGCATGGAGCTGGAACAGACCTTCTTCACGCTGATGGCTTCGCCGGTCAGCTTGACCTTCGCCGACGACGGCACGCTGATCCTGACGGGCGAAGGCGGTAAAACAGTGGTACTACGGCGGTCGATCTAGAACGCGTCGCCCCTGCGAAGGCAGGGGGCCGCAGGCAACCATGCGCTACACCGATAGCGGCCCCTGCCTTCGCAGGGGCGACGTTTATTATCTCTTTATTCGCCTGCGTCGTTGACCGCCGCAGGCGCCGCCGCCAACTTCGCGAGCGGACGCGCCGCCTGCTCGGCCACCGGCAGCGCCGGGATTTCCTTGTCGCCGGTTTCGATATCGAGCGCCTCGAAACGCTTCGCCTGCGTCAGCACCTGGCTTTCGAAACTGCCGACAAACGCATTATACGCCCCCGTCGCCTGATCGAGATTACGCCCCACTTTCGCGATATGCGAGCCCATCACCGACATACGCGCATAAAGCTCTTTCCCCAGCGCCGCGATCTCGCGCGCCTGATTGGCGAGCTTTTCCTGCCGCCACACCGCCGCGACTGTGCGCGCGATCGCGATGAGGTTGGTCGGGGTCGCGAGCAGCACCTTGCGCTCGAACGCATAGTCCCAAAGCTCATGGTCCTGATCGAGCGCGGCGGCGAGGAAATGTTCGCCGGGAACGAACATCACGACAAAATCGGGGGTATCGGGAAACTGGTTCCAATAGGCTTTGGCGCCGAGCGTGTTGACGTGCGCCTTCATCGCCGCGGCATGCGCCGCGAGGTGCGCCGCCTTCTCGCGCTCGTCGACCGCGCCGAACGCATCCTGATAGGCGTTCAAGGACACCTTGGCGTCGATCACGAGGCTCTGCCCGCCGGGCACCTTCACCACGACGTCGGGGCGCAGCCGCCCGCCGTCGCCATCGTTCACGCTGACCTCGGTCTGGAAATCGGCATGTTCGGAGAGGCCGCAGCTCTCGAGTACATTCTTGAGCTGCTGCTCGCCCCAGCGCCCGCGCGCCTTGGGGGCATTGCGCAGCGCGTTGACGAGCTTCGCTGCCTCGCTCGACACGCGTTCGGTGCCCTCGCGCATCGCCGCGATCTGGCCGTGGAGCAGGCCGAACGCGTCGCGCCGCTCGGCCTCGACTTTGCCGACCGCTTCCTCATATTTTTGCAAGCGCTCATGGACCGGATTCAGGAGTGCTTTCAGATTCTGCCCCGCCGTCTCTTCGCTCTGGCGAAAGCGCGCGTCGGCGCGTTCTAAAAATGCCTTTTGCGCGCCATCGAGCATCACCTGCCCGACCTCGCGGAACTGCGCGGTGAGCGCCGCCTGCGCATCCTTCAGCCCCGCAATCTGCGCGTCATGCGCCTCGTCGCGCGCTTTCTGCTCGCTGAGCAGCGCGGCAAGCCGGATGTCGGCGGCCTTCCGCGCCTCGGCCTCGGCGGCAAGGTCGGTCACCGCGCTCTTGAACCGCTCCGAAAGCCCGTCGCGCTCGGCCGTGAGCGCGCCCGACTGGCGGCCGGCGAAAAGCCAGCCGATCAGGCCGCCAACGGCTAGGGCAACAAGGGCGACGACAAGCGAGGTTCCATCCATGACGGGAACATAGGACGAACAACGCCCCTCTGGCTAGTCGGTAATTCGGATCAGAGCAGATAGATGATGACGTAGCGCGCGATCAAGGCGGCGAGGATCGCGATGCTCCAGCGGCGATCCTTCACCCACATCGCCGCGGCCATCAGCGCGACGAGCACGACGGTCATGATCCACGCGACCGGATGCGCCAGCGCAGCCGCCAGAGCGGGCTGCGACGCATAATAGGCCAGCTGCGCCGCGAGCAACACAAGCAGCAACCCCATCACGATCCGCCGGACGCGGAAATAATGGACGTCGAGGTTCGCGAAGCCCTCGGGATGCGACGGAAAGACCAGCCGCGCTGCGAGGAAATAGACGCTGGCGAACGCCGCGACGCCCAGCAGGGCGGTGCTCGATACCGCGATGTCGCCGCGCGCGATCCATGCGGCGCTCCAGAAGGAAAGCAGGTCGAGCATCACGAAGATCGCGAGCAGCGGGGTCAGCCAGCCGATCGCGAACGTCTCGCGCTCGGCTTCGGCGGCAAAACGCGTCTCGATCGCGCGGCCGAGCCCGCCGAGCAGTTCGACCATCGAAAGGCCGAGCAGCAGGCTGTAGAGCGCGAAGACGAATTCGAAATCATCCATCTATTCGGCCTTCCAAGATGACGGCAGGATCGCCCGATAGGCATCGATTCCCGGCGCGCCGCCGACCACCATGCCTTGGGTGAGCAGCCAATAATGACGGACGATCTCGGCCTGTTGTTCGAGCCCGTAACGCTCGAGCAGCCAGCCGGGTTTGAGGCTGTAGCTGTAGGTCGCGAAGGGATGGCGCATCAGTACCAGATACCAGCGCCCGCGCGTCTGCGCCTGCCAGACATGCGTCATCTCGTGGATGAACAGCCCCTGCAACCGCTGCGACGCGGCGCTGAAATCCTCACAATAAAGCTCGCCATGCGGATTGAAGTGCAGGCTGCCCATCGGCGCCATGACGATGTGGCGCGGCTGGAAGAATATCCATTTATGGTGGTTCACGCGCACGCGGTCATAGGCGATGGCGTCGCCGAACACCGTCCGCGCGAGCGCGACCTCACCGCTCGTCAGGGGTCGCGACGGACGCGGCACCCGCGTTTACTTCTTGGCCGCGTCCGGAGTCGCCTTTTCGGCCCCTTTTTCCATCGAACCATGGTCCATCGCGCCATGATCGGCAGCCGCGTCGGCGCCTTCGGCCGGCTTGATCACCATGTCGAACAGGATGCGTTCGTTGTTGTTGTTGGTGAAGACGAACGCCATCGGCAGCTTGCCCGCGCGCACCGCGGCGCCGTTGATGCCCCAGATCATCAGATGCTTGCCGCCCTGCTTGAACACCAGCTCGCCCTTTGCGGGCACGTCGGCGCGGAGCAGCGGCTTCATCGTCACGACGCCATTTTCCTTCACGCTTTCGTGCATTTCGACGCGCTGCGCGAGGTCGGCGGTCACCGCGACGAGCTGGACCGGCTGCGGCCCGCCCTGGACGCGAAAATAGCCGACCGCCGGACGGTCGGGCGTCGCGCCCATCACGATGTGGCCGCTGACGACGTTCAGCGGCTTGGCAGCGACCAGATTATCGCCGCAGGCCGTCAGGGTCAGCGCGGGGACGGCGAGGGCAAGGATCGCAAAAGGTTTCATTTTGGGAGGACTCCGTAAAAGCGCAGCATTTCACGTCCCCGATAAGCCCTGAAAGCTCTTGTGCCAAGGATTAGCGCACCTATATCGCCCCCATCAAACCCATGGACGGCGTGCCTTTTCAGGGCGCCACAGAAGCAACAAGGACGTAATACCAATGGCCAAAGTGATCGGGATCGACCTCGGCACCACGAACAGCTGTGTCGCGGTGATGGAAGGCGGAAAACCCAAGGTTATCGAAAATGTCGAAGGCACGCGCACGACCCCGTCGATTGTCGCCTTTGCCAAGGATGGCGAGCGCCTGATCGGCCAGCCGGCGAAACGTCAGGCGGTCACCAACCCCGAAAACACCGTTTTCGCCGTGAAGCGCCTGATCGGCCGCCGTTTCGACGATCCGATCACCAAGAAGGACACCGAGCTGGTTCCCTACACGATCGTCAAGGGCACCAATGGTGACGCGTGGGTCAAGGCCGGCAACGAAGATTATTCGCCGTCGCAGATTTCGGCCTTCATCCTTCAGAAGATGAAGGAAACCGCCGAGGCGTATCTGGGCGAAAAGGTCGAGCAGGCGGTGATCACCGTTCCCGCATACTTCAACGACGCGCAGCGTCAGGCGACCAAGGACGCGGGCAAGATCGCGGGCCTCGAAGTGCTGCGCATCATCAACGAGCCGACCGCGGCCGCGCTCGCTTACGGCCTCGACAAGACCGAGAACAAGACGATCGCGGTCTATGACCTTGGCGGCGGCACCTTCGACATCTCGATCCTCGAGGTGGGCGACGGCGTGTTCGAAGTGAAGTCGACCAACGGCGACACCTTCCTCGGCGGTGAAGATTTCGACAGCAAGATCGTCGAATATCTCGCCGACGGCTTCAAGAAGGACGAAGGCATCGACCTGCGCGGCGACAAGCTTGCGCTCCAGCGCCTGAAGGAAGCCGCCGAAAAGGCGAAGATCGAACTGTCGTCGGCCGCGACGACCGAGGTCAACCTGCCCTTCATCACCGCCGACGCCAACGGGCCGAAGCACCTCGTCAAGACGATCACGCGGTCGGACCTCGAGAAGCTGGTCGAAGAGCTGGTCAAGCGCACGCTCGAACCCTGCAAGAAGGCGATCAAGGACGCCGGCATTTCGGCGAGCGAAATCGACGAAGTCGTGCTTGTCGGCGGCATGACGCGCATGCCGCGCGTGCGTGAAGTCGTGAAGGACTTCTTCGGCAAGGAACCGCACACCGGCGTGAACCCCGACGAAGTCGTCGCGATCGGCGCCGCGATCCAGGCGGGCGTGCTGCAGGGCGACGTCAAGGACGTGCTGCTGCTCGACGTCACCCCGCTGAGCCTCGGCATCGAAACGCTGGGCGGCATCATGACCAAGATGATCGACCGCAACACGACGATCCCGACGAAGAAGAGCCAAGTCTATTCGACGGCTGACGACAATCAGTCGGCGGTGACGATCCGCGTGTTCCAGGGCGAGCGTGAAATGGCGCAGGACAACAAGATCCTCGGCCAGTTCGACCTCGTCGGCATTCCGCCGGCACCGCGCGGCGTGCCGCAGATCGAAGTGACCTTCGACATCGACGCCAACGGCATCGTGTCGGTCCATGCCAAGGACAAGGGCACCGGCAAGGAACAGCAGATCAAGATCCAGGCGTCGGGCGGCCTGTCCGATTCGGACATCGACCAGATGGTTAAGGATGCCGAGCAGTTCGCCGAAGAGGACAAGACGCGCCGTGAGGCGGCCGAGGCGAAGAACAACGCCGAAAGCCTGATCCACTCGACCGAACGCCAGATCGTCGAACATGGCGACAAGGTCGACGCGGGGCTGAAGTCCGAGATCGAAGCCGCGATCGCCGAAGCCAAGACCGCGGTCGAAGGCGGCGATCCCGCCGCGATGACCGAAAAGAGCCAGGCGCTCGCACAGGTCGCGATGAAGCTCGGCCAGGCGATCTACGAGAAGGAGCAGCAGTCGGCCGCATCCCCCGGCGGCGACGAAGATGCCGGTGCGGCGAAGACCGACGAAGATGTCGTCGACGCCGAATTCTCCGAAGTCGAAGACGACAAGAAGTAAGAAACTCCCCCTGCCGGGCCCCTCACCGGGTCCGGCAGGCCGGAGGGGGCCTGTTTGACCTATGTCACTCGACATCGATTATTACGAACTGCTGGAAGTCGAGCGGAGCGCCGACGATGCGACGCTGAAGGCGAGCTACCGCAAGCTCGCGATGAAATATCACCCCGACAAGAATCCGGGGTGCGACGACAGCGAAGCGCGCTTCAAGGCGATCAGCGAAGCCTATGACTGCCTGAAAGACCCGCAGAAGCGCGCCGCCTACGACCGTTTCGGCAAGGCCGGCGTCAACGGCGGCGCGGGCGGTTTCGGCGGCGGCAATGGCGGCGATTTCGGCGACATCGGCGATATTTTCGAATCGATCTTCGGCTCGGCCTTCGGCGGCGGTCGCCAGCAGCGCGGCCCCGCGCGCGGCGCCGACCTGCGCTACGACATGGAGATCAAGCTCGAGGACGCCTTCGCCGGCGTCACGCGCGAGATCCAGGTCGACGTCGCGGCGCGCTGCGACACGTGCGACGGATCGGGCGCCAAGCCCGGCACCCAGACCAACCGCTGCTCGACCTGCGCCGGTCACGGCAAGGTCCGCGCGCAGCAAGGCTTTTTCATGGTCGAGCGCACCTGCCCGACCTGTCAGGGCGCGGGCGAAGTCATCGCCGACCCCTGCAACAGCTGTCACGGCGAAGGCCGCGTTGACCGGCGCAAGACGCTGACCGTCAACATCCCCGCCGGGGTCGACGAAGGCACGCGCATCCGCCTGTCGGGCGAAGGCGAGAGCGGCGCGCGCGGCGCGGCGCCGGGCGACCTTTACATCTTCCTCCACATGGCGCGGCACAAGGTGTTCGAACGTGAGGGCACGACGCTGTTCACGCGCGCACCGATCAGCTTCACCACTGCCGCACTCGGCGGCGAGATCGGCATTCCCGGGCTCGACGGCCGGATGCACGACATTGCGATCCCCGCGGGCATCCAGTCGGGCAAGCAACTCCGTCAGCGCGGCGCGGGTATGCCGGTGCTCAACGGCCGCGGCCACGGCGACCTCGTCGTCCAGATCGACGTCGAGACCCCGACCAAGCTGACCGCGCGGCAGAAGGAATTGCTCTGCGAGTTTCGCGAGACCGAGACGGGAGACGAATGCCCCGCGAGCCAAGGCTTTTTCGGGCGCATCAAGGAAATGTGGGACGATCTGACGGAGTAACGGACGCCCAAAGCCGTGCGCCCCGGCGAAAGCCGGGGTCCAGATGCCTGAACCAGCCTTGCTTCAGCACGCCATGGGCCCCGGCTTTCGCCGGGGAGCACTATAGGGATCACCTCAACCGATCTCGCGCCTCAGCTCCGCAATCAGCGCCTTCACCTTGGGCAGCCTCCCCTCTTCCTCGTCGAGGATCGCGTGGAACGCGCGGCGCTTGATCGCCTTCAGATCCTCGCCCGCCAGCGCGCCATCGCCGCCCACGCTCGACGCCACGATGTCGATCAGCCGGTCGGCGCCGTGGAGCCGGCCCCAGAGGTAATCATTCTCGCGGTACGCGCGGCTGAAAAAGGCGCCGAAGCTGTTGAACTCGACCCCCTTCAGCATCGCCGCCGCGCCGCCGGTGCGGATCGCGGTGGCATCCGACGGCGAGATGCGGTCGATCTTGATCGGGTCGAACTCGTCGAACCCCTCGCCCTGCAGCAACGGCAAGGTCGCGATGTCGTAAAAGGGATAGCCGAGATAGGCGAGCAAGAGCGTGCGCCGGTCGTCCTTCGGCATCGCGGCGAGCCCCGCGGCGATGAGCGCATCGGCCTCGCCGTCGACCGCGCGAAGGTCGCGCCGCGCCGCGATCGCATCGATCCATTCGCCCGGCCCGGCGTCGGCGGGCAGGTCGAGGTCGGCGAGCCAGCTGTCGCCCTGCCGGTCGAGATAAAGGCCGAGCGCGGTGAAGATCGCCTCGCGCATGTCCTCGCACACCGGGTCGCGGCCTTCGCGCGTCGCCTCGACCGCGGTGTCGAGTTCGCGCGCGAGGAAACGCAGGCGGCGAATGCGAAAGCCGAGGTCGTGGGTACGGAAAAAGACGACCGCGTCGCTGCTCGCGCCTGCACCTTTTTTCCCCGAAATCCGGTCGAGCCCGCGCGCACGCGCCTCATCCCATAGCGCGAGGCGCCGGTTGATCTGGTGAACCGCGCCCTCGGGCGGCAACAGCCGGTCGATCAGGCTCGCCATCTCCTCGACCACCGCCGACAGCTTGAGGTGGCCATAGGGCGCATAAGCGAAGCCCGCGCGCGCCGATGCCTGGTCCTGCGCCTTGGCGCGCCATTTTTCGAGCCGCGCGACCGTCGGCGTGTCGAGAAAGAAGGTTGTGCCGAACAGCGCCGCGACCTGCTCCTCGACCTCGACCTTCATCGCGTCGACGATATGCTGCATCCGGCGAATGCGGCGCGACATCCCCTCGATCGCTTCGACATTCTCGCGGATCGGCTGTTCGCGCGGAATTTCGGACAGCGCCCCCAAAATGGTCGCCAGAAAGCCGGGAAGCCGCGCCGTCTCGCCCGCCACCTGTTCGCCCGGCTTGCCGAAGCTGATCGAGCGATAATCGGGCTTGGGGTCGATATAGACGAAACGGCGATCGATCTCGCGCCGCGCCGGACGCTGTTTCAGCGCCGCAATCGCGGGCCGGAAGGGCGCATTCGCGAGCACCGACCCGTCGATGAGCACGCGGTCGGCGGGATCGCCTTCGCCCCCCGCGGGAAGCTGCGCATGGATGAAAGCGTCGCGGCCCGGCCATGCGATCTTGCGCTTTTCGAGCACCCGGTCGAGTTCGCGCAAGGTGAAGGGCGGAAAGGCACCGGGAAAACTCGCCGTCGCGCGCGCCGCCGCGGTCAGCCCCGGCACATCGTCGAGCCGCTTGCCGAACTGGCTGTCCTTGCGAAAATGCAGCATCAACCGATGTTCGTCCTCGGTGACGCGCGGCGGGCTGTTGAGCGCGAGCGGCACGCTGTGCCCCGCAAAATCGGTGACCGACACGAACAGGTCGACGGGCTGCCCGCCGGGCACCAGCACCGGCCCGCGCGGCGCCGCATCCATCGCGTCGAACGCATCGAGCAGCAGGTTCGTGAAGGTTTCGCCGCCAAAGGGCGGATCGAACCAGCGCGCGCGGACGAAGCGCGACAGCTTGGCGCGCACCTCGTCCTGCGCGCCGGCGCCGACGGTGCGGTCGATCGCGTTGCCGCGCTTCTTCATCATCCAGCCAGCGATCGGCACCGCCCAGAATTTGGTCGCCGCCGACAGCGGCCGCGCGTCGGGGTCGATCAGCCGGTCGACGTCGGCGCCGTCGAGCCACAGGTCGGTGAGCGGATCGAGCGATTGCCCCGTCGCCAGCGCGCGCGCGAGGAAAATGCCGTTGATGCCCCCGGCGCTCGCCCCTGCGACGATGTCGGCGAGCACGCGCAGCCGCACATTGCTGCGCGCCGCGATCTCCGCGAGCAGCTCGCCATAGACCGCGCCCGCGCCGCTCAATGGCGCGCCCTCGTGAAAGGCGCGCGATGCCGCGGCGAGCCGCCAGACCTCTTTGGTGATGCCGTGCATATAGACGGCGAGGCTGATGCCGCCGTAGCAAATCAGGGCGAAGCGCAGTTCCTTTTCCCGCATTGAAAACCTGATAGCGCGCTTTTTGGCGCTGTGGCGAATTTTCCACAGCGTCTGTGAAAGTAGCCATATCGCTTCGATCAGGCGGATTTTTCCTTGCCTATGCGAATCGCTCTCATTAGCGGCCCCTGCGAACAGGAGTTGATAATGATTCGCAAAATTGCCGTCGCCGCGTTGCTCGGAACCGCGCTTTCGTCGCCCGCCTTCGCGCAGGACACCGCCCCCGTCGACGAGGACACGGCCGGGGGCGAAACGATCGTCGTCACCGCGGCGCGCACGATCCTGCCGCCGAACGCGCTGCCGCTGACGATCGATATCATCGGCAAGGACGCGCTCGACCAGCAGCTCGCCATTTCGGGGTCGGTCACCGACGCGGTCGCGAATTTGACCCCCAGCTTCTCGCCGACGCGGCAGAAACTCTCGGGCTCGGGCGAATCGCTGCGCGGGCGCTCGCCGCTCTATGCGATCAACGGCATCCCGCAATCGACCCCGATGCGCGACGGCAGCCGCGACGGTTTCACGATCGATGGCTTTTTCGTCGACCGCGTCGAGCTGATCTTCGGGTCGAACGCGCTGCAGGGCATCGGCGGCACCGGCGGTATCGTCAACCAGGTCACCGTCGGCGCGCCGAAGGACGAGGGTCTTTCGGGACGCTTCCTGCTGCAGGGCACCGCCGACAATGATTTTTCGAAGGCCGGAATGGGCGGCAAGGCCGGCGGTCTCGTCCAGTATAAGGCGGGGCGGTTCGACGCGACCGTCGGCGCGACCTATGAAATCCGCGGGGTCTTTTCGGACGCCAAGGGCCGCCCGATCGGGCTCAACCTGACGCAAGGCGAAACGCAGGACAGCAAGGCGACGAACTTCTTTGCGCGGCTGGGCTATGAACTCTCGCCGAGCGCGCGGCTCGACCTGATCGCGAGCCGCTTCGAGCTGAAGGGCGACGGCGATTATGTCGCGGTTACCGGCAACCGCGCGACCGGGCTGCCGACGAGTGCCGTCCGCGGTACTCCGCCGGGCGTTCCCGCGGCGAACCGCACCGAAAGCGTCGCGCTGTCGCTGACCGACACCGACCTTTGGGGCGGCAATTTCGTCAGCCAGATTTTCTTCAACCGCAGCCGCGACACCTTCGGCGGCGAAATCGCCCCGATCGCGACCTTCCAGGACCCGGCGCTCGCGCCGGTGAACACGCTGTTCGACCAGTCGCAGAACCGCAGCCGCAAACTCGGCGCCAAGTTCAGCTATGAACGCGCGGTCCCGGGCTTCGAGGACCTCACGCTGACGATCGGGTTCGACGCGCTCGTCGACAAGACCGAGCAGGCGCTGATCGCGACGAACCGCGTCTGGGTCCCGCCGAGCGATTTCCAGAGCCTCGCGCCCTTCGGGCAGGCGAACCTCAAATTGTTCGACGGCGTCGTCCGCCTCGCCGGCGGGCTCCGCTGGGAAAATGTGAAGATCAAGATCGACGATTTCCACACGCTCGCCTCGACCACCTTCGTCGCCTGCCCCGCCCCGCCCGCGACGCAACCCGTGCCGTGCGGCCTCGCGAGCTATGGCGGCGTCGACGTTGCCGGTGGCAAGCCCAAGTTCGAGGACCTGCTGATCAACGGCGGCGTGATCGTCGAACCGTGGGCGGGCATCCGCGCCTATGCGAGCTATGCAGAGGGCTTCACTGTCCCCGACATCGGCCGCATTACGCGCGGCGTGAACCGTACCGGGGTCGATATCGACAATTTCCTCGATATCTCGCCCGTCGTGTCGAACAACCGCGAGATCGGCTTCGAGGTAAAGCGCGGCCCGCTCGATGCCAGCGCGGCCTATTTCTGGTCGTCGAGCGACAAGGGCCAGCTGCTCATCACGCGCCCCGACCGCATCTTCGACGTCCAACGCCTGCGCGTCGAAATCCAGGGGCTCGAGGTCAACCTCGGCGTCCAGACGCCGATCGACGGGCTCAAGCTCAATGTCGGCTATGCGCATCTGATCGGCCGCTTCGACAGCGACGCGGTCCCCGACGGCAAGGTCGACAGCGACCTCGACGGCGTCAACATCTCGCCCGACCGCGTCAACCTCGCGGCGAGCTTCAACAGCGGTCCGATCTCGGCGCGCGTCCAGACGCAGGTCTATCTGAAGCGCCGCTTCGACGGCAAGGCACGCGCCGCCGACGATGCGAATCCGCTCCACCCGCTGAAGCTCGCCGACAATGATTTCGGCGGCTACACGCTGACCGACGCCTATGTCCGTTACCAGACGGGCTTTGGCGGGATCAGCCTGTCGGCGCAGAATCTCTTCAACAAGCAATATATCGACTATTCGAGCGATACGCGCCTGCCGAGCGACCAGCTCTCCTATTTCGCGGGCCGCGGGCGCACCTTCACGCTCGGTTGGGATTACCGCTTTTAAATGATGAAGCTGCTCGACACGCTGCACCGCTGGACGGGGGGCCTGATCGGCCTCGTGCTGGCGCTGCTCGGCCTGTCGGGCACGATCCTGCTCTACGAGCATCTGTGGATCGGGTTTCCGGGCACCGGCGATCCGCTGCGCGGCGACCTCACCACGGTCGCCGCGACCACCGAGAAGCTGATGACGACGCCCGGCGCGCAGGGCATCATCTACGCCGACGAACGTTTCGGGCTGCACCAGCTCCGTCTCGGCAAGGAGGCCGGCGCCTATGCCAGCCAGTCGGGCGATATCGTCACGCGCTGGGCGAGCCAGTGGGAGCGGCCTGAGCTCTGGATCTTCGATTTCCACCATCATCTGTTCGCGGGCGACAATGGCGAATGGGTGATCGGGATCGCGGGGCTGTGTGGGCTGTTCTTCGTGATCAGCGGCGTGATCCTGTGGTGGCGCACGCGCAAGACCTTCCAGCTGCGGCTGTGGCCGAAACGCATGTCGCGCCCGTCGATCGTGTGGCAGCACCGCGACCTTGGTATCGTCGTCGCGCCGCTGCTGCTGATTTCGATCGTCACCGGCACGATGATGATCTTCCGCCCCTTCGCGCTCGGGGTCGTCGCACCCTTCGGCCCGGTCGCCGAGACCGCGAAGGCGCTTGAGCCGCCGAAATACAAGGGCGGCGCGCTCGCCGAAAAGCCCGATTACACCGCGATGCTGAGCGAGGCGCGGCGCCGTTTCCCCGATGCCGAATTCCGCATCCTCAGCCTGCCGCGCAAGGCGGGCGACCCGATCAGCCTGCGCATGAAGCAGCCCGCCGAATGGCTGCCCAACGGCCGCACGACCTTGGCGTTCGACGCTGCGAGCGGCGAGGTGCTTGGCGCGCGCGATGCGCTAAAGCTCGCGCCGGGCGCGCAGGCGTTCAACATGGCCTTCCCGATCCACGCGTCGAAGGTCGGCGGCTGGGCGTGGCGCAGCGTGCTGACGATCTCGGGCCTTTCGCTGACGATGCTCGGCAGCCTTGCGGTGTGGACCTTCTGGTTCAGGCGGCCGAAGCCGGCGAAGCGGGTGGTGAAGAAGGCGGCGCTCGCGTCCGCCTAACCTCCTTCGTCACCCCGGACTTGATCCGGGGTCCATGCCGAGGGCGCAGGAATGGATGCCGGATCAAGTCCGGCATGACGAAAGAATGAGGGGCACCGCTCCCGGCGCTTTCCTATTTTACCTGCCGCCCTATATCCTGCGCAGCCCATGACCCGCGCCCGCGTCCTCCTGCTCACCGCCGCCCTCGGCCCGCTCGACTATCGCGTCCCGCGCGAAAGCGAAGCCCCGCTCGGCAGCGTCGTCGTCGCGCCGCTCGGCCCGCGGCGATTGGGCGGCGTCGTGTGGGAAGATGCCAGCTTCGGCGCGCCCGAGGCGGTCGGCGACAATCGCCTCCGGAATCTCTACGAAGTCGTGCCCGTCCCGCCGGTGCCCGCGCCCTTGCGCCGCCTCGTCGAATGGACAAGCGACTATTATCTCGCGCCGCCCGGCGCGGTGCTGCGCATGGTGCTCCCCGGCGTCGCCTTCGCCGACGCACGGCGCCCGATCGTCGAATACCGCGCCACCGGCGAACTCCCCGCCCGCATGACGCCGCAACGCATCGTCGCGCTGGAAGCGATCGGCGAGCGGCAAGGCATGGTGCGCGAACTCGCCGCGATCGCCGAGGTCAGCGACGCAGTGATCCGCGGGCTCGTGAACACAGGCGCGCTCGAGGCGGTGACCGTCTCGGCCGACCAGCCCTATCCCGAACCCGACAGCGGCTTTGCCCCGCCCGATCTCTCGGGCGAACAGACCGCCGCCGCGGCGCAGCTCAGGGACGCGGTGCATGCGGAGAAATTCGACACCTTGCTGCTCGACGGCGTCACCGGATCGGGCAAGACCGAAGTCTATATGGAGGCGATTGCCGCGGCGATCGACGCGGGCAAGCAGGCGCTCGTCCTGCTCCCCGAAATCGCGCTGACCGAACCGATGCTGACGCGCTTTACTGCGCGCTTCGGCTGCGAGCCGGTGGCGTGGCACTCGGGGCTGCGCTCGGCCGAACGCCGCCGCGCCTGGCACGCGATCGCATCGGGCGACGCGCGCATCGTCATCGGCGCGCGCTCGGCGCTGTTCCTGCCCTATGCCCGGCTCGGCGTGATCGTCGTCGACGAGGCGCATGAGACGAGCTTCAAGCAGGAGGATGGCGTCCATTATCATGCGCGCGACGTCGCGGTGATGCGCGGGCATTTCGAGGGGCTGCCCGTCATCCTCGCGAGCGCGACCCCCGCGCTCGAAAGCCTCGCGATGGTCGAGGCGGGGCGCTATCGTCATATCCAGCTCCCCGCGCGCTTCGGCGGCGCGACGCTGCCCGCCCTTGCGGCGATCGACATGCGGCAGGACCCGCCCGACCGCGGACGCTGGCTCGCGCCGCCGCTCGTGGACGCGCTCGCCGACCGGCTCCAGAAGGGCGAGCAGAGTCTGCTCTTTTTGAACCGCCGCGGCTTCGCGCCGCTGACGCTCTGCCGCACCTGCGGCCACCGCATCCAGTGCCCGAACTGCACCGCATGGATGGTCGAGCACCGCCTCGTCCACCGCCTCGCTTGCCATCATTGCGGCCATGTCATGCCGCCGCCGCGGCTCTGCCCCGAGTGCGAGGATGAAGACAGCCTCGTCGCGTGCGGCCCCGGGGTCGAGCGCGTCGCCGACGAGGTCGCGCTGCGCTTCCCCGAGGCGAGGACCGCCATTGTCACCTCGGACACGCTCTGGTCGCCCGCGAAGGCGGCCGAGTTCGTCGACAATGTCGAGGGCGGGCTGGTCGACATCATCATCGGGACGCAGCTCGTTACCAAGGGTTATCATTTCCCGAACCTCACGCTCGTCGGCGTCGTCGATGCCGACTTGGGGCTCGACGGCGGCGACCTCCGCGCCTCCGAACGCACCTTCCAGCAGATCGCGCAGGTCGCGGGGCGCGCCGGGCGCGGGGTCAAGCCCGGCGAGGTGCTGATCCAGACGCGCGTCCCCGAGGCGCCGGTGATGGCCGCGCTCGTCGCGAACGACCGCGACGGCTTTTATTCGGCCGAGGCCGCGGCGCGCAAATTCGCGGGTGCGCCGCCCTATGGCCGCTTCGCCGCGCTCGTCATATCGTCCGAAGATATCGAAGTCGCACGCGGGCAGGCGCAGCGGCTGGGACAAAAGGCGCCGGTCGCCGAAGGGCTCGCGGTCTATGGTCCGGCCCCCGCCCCGCTCGCGATGCTGCGCGGCCGCCACCGTTTCCGCCTGCTCCTCCACGCACCGCGCAGCTTCGACCTGCAGGGCACGATCCGCGCGTGGGTGAACAGTGTCGACTGGCCCGCGAAGGCCCGCCTCGCGATCGATATCGATCCCTATAGCTTTGTTTAGCCGTAACAGGGCTTTACTGTAGCAGGGCGCGCTGGCAGCATTGCCCAAGGGTTATGATGCGGGGGCGCACAATGAAGAAGATCGGCTTTGGCCTGCTGGCCGGGATCGCGATGGTCGCTATGGCGGGGCCGGCCGAGGCCAAATGGTTGCGCGCCGATACCGACAGTTTCATCATCTATAGCGAGAGCAACGAGAAATCGCTCCGCGAATTCGCGCAGAATCTTCAGCGGTTCGACACCACGCTGCGCCTGCTCTTCAAGGTCGAAACGCCCGGTGAGGAAAGCAAGCTGCCGATCTATCTGGTCGCCGCTGCGCCCGACGTCGCCGAATTGGCAACCGGATCGCGGAGTGCATCGATCGCGGGCTTTTACCGGCAGGACCGCGACGGCAGCTTCGCGATGTCGTTTCGCCAGAACGGCGGCAGCAACGTCACCGGCACATCGGCCTCGCAACAGGTGCTGTTCCACGAATACAGCCACCATTTCATGAAGCGCCACCTGCGCGCGGCGTTTCCGTCGTGGCTGATCGAAGGGTTCGCCGAATATTATTCGACCGTGGATTTCGACAAGCAAGGCCGCGCGATGATCGGCCATCCGGTCTACCGCCGCGCTTATGGCCTGTTGGCGATGCCGAAAATTCCGGCCGAAAGGCTGTTGTTCGAACAACCCGGCGCGATGCGGAACAGTGGACAGACGGACGTCTATTACGGCCGCGCCTGGGTGCTCACCCATATGCTCTTCCACAGCATCGCGCGGGGGGACCAGATCAACGCCTATACCAATGCGATCAATGCCGGCACCGACCCCAAACAGGCGGCGACCGACGCCTTTGGCGACCTTGCGCTGCTCGACAAGGATTTGAACCGCTATATCCAGGGCAAACTTAGCTACCGCACGACGCGCGATGCCGTTCCCGTCTCTACCAACATCCAGATCGCGCCGCTGACGGCGGATGAAGATGCCGTGATCATGCCGCGGCTCGAGCGGCTTAATGCGCGCGGCGACGCGGCGCGCCTGACGAAAGCGCGCGACACGCTGCGCAAACTCGCCGCTGCGCGGCCCGCCAATGCCGACGTCCAGTTCGAGCTCGCGGCGGCCGAATGGGACATCGACAGCGACAAGCGCGACCTTGCGGCGATGCAGGCTGCGCTGGGCAAGGTGCTCGCGGCCAAGCCCGACCATGTCCGCGCCAATGTCCTGCTCGGCCGGCTCAAGCTGTATCAACTGCGCGAAAAGGGCGAGGATGACGCGGCCGCATGGCGCGAGGCGCGCAAACCGATTCAGCTTGCCAACCGCACCGACCCCAACGATCCGGTGCCGCTCTACGCCTATTTCGACAGCTTTCTGGCCGAAGGCAAACGGCCGAGCGAGATGGCGATCAAGGCGCTCGAGCGCGCCTTCGTCCTCACGCCGGAAAATATCGAGATGCGAGTCGCTTATGCTTTCGCGCTCGCGAATCAGGGCGAGTTCGATCGTGCGGTGCGGCTGGCGCGAACGGTGGCCTTCGATCCGCACGACAATGGCCGGGGCGAAGCGATGCTCGCGCGGCTAGAGGCGATGCAGAGCCGCCGCGCGGGCGCCGCGGGCACCGGCAAAGAAGCCGTCGCCGGCGACGCCGACGACGACTAGCCTTTTGTCAATAATCGGGTTCGGCGCCGCCCAATACCTGTTTGGTCTGCCCCGCCAGCCACGCCATCGCCGCCGCCCACGGCTGGTGCCCGTGGCTGATCCGCGCAACGCCGAGCGCGGCGAGTTCCTTGTGCGTCGGGCCGCCCTTGCCGCGCAGGATGTTCACCGGCAACGGCGAGGCGTCGCAGATCGCGCCGATGCATTTGGGGTCGAGCAGGAAGGGCACGAACAGCGCCCCCGCGCCCGCGTCGGCATAGGCGCGCGCGCGTTCGAGCGTCGCGGCAACGAGCGCGTCGCCGTCCTTCGCCGCATCCTGCCCCATGAACAGGTCGCAGCGCGCGTTGACGAAGATGCCGGTGTCGGCGGCAGCGCGGTAGCGTGCGGCGGCATCTGCAATGGCGAGCAGTTCCTTCTGCCCGGGCAGCCGGTCTTCCATATTGATGCCGGCCGCACCGGCTTCGCGCGCCAGCGCCACCGATTCGCCCACCGCGGCGGGATCGTCGCCATAGCCCGCTTCCATATCGATCGTGACGGGCAGATCGG
This sequence comes from Sphingopyxis sp. MSC1_008, assembly GCF_023197165.1. Lineage (GTDB taxonomy): Bacteria > Pseudomonadota > Alphaproteobacteria > Sphingomonadales > Sphingomonadaceae > Sphingopyxis. The sequence goes on along the minus strand of NZ_JALPRD010000003.1, from coordinate 128,767 downwards.
TGACCGCCAGAATCTGCGCGAGGTTGGCGAGCGCCGCTTCGAGCGGAAAATGCTCGCCGTCGGACGATCCGTGCGCCGACGCAACGCCCCAGCTTCCCGTCGCGATCGCCTTCGCGCCGGCGGCCGCAACCGCCTTCGCGCTCCCCGCATCCCAGATGTTGACGAGGATCAGCGGATCGCCGGGGACATGCAGCGCGCGAAATTCAGCAACCTTGTCCGACATCAAAAACTCTCCCTCTTGAGCAATTCTTCCTTGATCGGCAGGCCATAGGCATAGCCGCCGAGCGTTCCGTCGCTGCGTACCACACGGTGGCACGGGATCAGCACCGCCACGTTATTCGCACCATTGGCGCTCCCCGCCGCACGCACCGCCTTGGGTTTGCCGACCGCCGCGGCGATGTCGGCATAGCTGCGCGTCTCACCCGCGGGGATTTTCCTGAGCTCGCGCCACACGGCTTCCTGGAACGCGGTGCCCTTCACGTCGATCGGGATATGATCGAAGCCGTCCACTGGTGCCTCGACCGCGTCGACGACCTGTTTCAGCAGCGCTTCGAACTCTTCGCCGCCCTCGACCAGTTCGGCCGCCGGGAAACGCTCTTCCAATGCCTCGCGTCCTTCATCGAAGCTCAGGCGGCACACGCCCTTCCCGGTCGCCGCGACGAGCATTTCGCCGAGGCTGGTCGGCACGACCGCCCAGTGGATCTCGGTGTCCTTGCCGCCGTTGACCCACGCCGACGCCGTCATCCCCATGCGCCCTTCCATATTCTGGTAGAAACGCGACGGTCCCGAAAAGCCCGCGTCGTAAATTGCGTCGGTCACCCGGCTGCCGTCGCTCAGCGCCTGCCGCGCGCGCTCCTCGCGCAGCGCGCGGGCATAAGCCGCAGGCGACAACCCCGTGTGGCGTGTGAAGACGCGCTGGAAATGCGTCGGCGAATAGCCGGTGCGCGCGGCCAGGTCGCCGAGCGCGAGCGGTTCCTCGCTCGTCTTGATCGCCGCGATCGCCTTGATCACCGCATTTTCGTCGCGCGCAACATCGTCGGGCAGGCAGCGCTTGCATGGGCGCAGGCCCGTGGCGCGCGCCGCGTCGCCGTCGGCGAAGAAGCGGACATTCTGGCGCAAGGGATGGCGCGCCGCGCAGCTCGGCCGGCAATAGATGCCCGTGGTCAGCACCCCGGTGACGAAACGGCCGTCCTGCGCCTTGTCGCGCGCCTGCACCGCTTCCCAACGCTCGTCGTCGGTCATGGCCTTGAAGTCCATGGTCAATTCCTCTCGATTCGCGCGGCGAAACAGCCATAGGCGGCGTTGTGGGCATCGATATAGGTAATCGCATCGTCCTCGAACAGGTCGCGGATCGCGCCGTCGGCCTCGCCCGGCCCCACAAGCCGCGCGGTCTGCAGCATGCCGTCCGCAGCGAAGGCGCGCAGCGCGAGCGCGCGCCCCTCGAACACCGGGGGGAGTTCGTCGCGATAGGTCGCGGCTTCGACGCCGGGACGCACATAAATCGCATAAGCGCTGCGATACGGCGTTTCGACATCGTGACTCGTGTGGTGGAGCAGGATCAGCGCCTCACCCGCCTTTGCATCCTCCAGGCTGACCCGGCACGGAAAGCCGCGATCGGCGGTCGCGGTGACGCGGCGCGCATTGATCGCGGCGAGTCCGGCGTCGTCGAGCGCGAAGAGCGGGGCAAAGGGTTCGGGGCTGAGTCCCTGGATCGAATAGGTCATCGGAATATCCTTTCTCGTGCGTTGGACATTCAATGCCACGGTCCGATTCGCGCCGCGTCCCGATGCTTGCGTTCAAACATTTCGGCGCCAGTGTATTACTGTATTATATCATTGACTCACTCTGGCGAAAGGCGCACTCTCCCGCCGGAAATGGGGGATCGGCCATGGCAAGCATCAATGCAGCAATCGCACCCGCACGGCCGGTGCGCCGCACCGACTGGCTCGGGCGCAGCGCGACCTTCTGTTACCTCGCGATCGCCGCGGGGCAGTTGCTCTTCACCGCGTTCATCCTGTTCTTCTATTTTCCCTCCTCACTCTCGGGTAATTTCGCGGCGTGGAACGACAAGCCGCTGATCAAGGGATTTGTCGCGGGCGACGGTGCGGGCAATATCTTCTTCGCGGTGCATGTGCTGATGGCGGCGGTCATCACCTTCGGCGGGCTCGTCCAGCTCGTCCCCGCGATCCGCAGCCGCTGGCCCGCGGCGCATCGCTGGAACGGACGACTCTACCTCGTCAGCGCGGTCACCCTCGCGCTCGGCGGGCTGTGGCTTACCTGGGTGCGTCAAACCTGGCTCGTGCTTGCCGGCGCTATCGGCATCACGCTCGACGCGCTGCTCATCCTCGCCTTCGCCGTTCTGGCGTATCGCGCCGCCCGCGCGCGCCGCTTTGTCGAGCATCGCCGCTGGGCGCTGCGGCTGTTCGCGGTCGCCTCAGCGGTGTGGTTCATGCGCGTCGCCTATATGGCGTGGGGCATGGCGACCGGCGGCGCAGGGATCGGCAAGGCGCTCGACGGCCCCTTCGACCTCTTCCTCGCCTTCGCCAGCTCGCTGATCCCGCTCGGGCTGGCCGAGCTTTATCTGCGCGCGGGTGCGCACGGCACCCCGGCCGCGAAAAAGGGCGTCGCCCTGTTATTGGCCTTCAGCGGCCTCGTGATCCTTGCGGGCAGCGCGGGCGCGTGGATGATGATGTGGAGCCCATATATCTAGCCGCGCTTGCCTTCGCGCCGCGAGCGACTAGGTTCCGCGCCATGACCCGCCTCCTCGCGCTGCTGCTCGCCCTCCTGACCCTCTCGCTTCCGGCCCTCTCCCTTCCGGCGCACGCCGCCGACGATATCAGCGCCGCCTCGCGCAGCGTCGTGCGCGTCGTCACCGTCGCGATGGTCGATGGCGAGGTCGTCGGTTTCGGCCATGGCAGCGGCATCGCGATCTCGCCGACGCGGATCGTCACGAACGCGCATGTCGTCGAATCGGCCGCCAAATATCCCGACAATGTCGCACTCGGCGTCGTCCCGTCGGAGGGGCAAAAGAGCTTCGCGGGCAAGCTGATCGCGATCGACACCGCGCGCGATCTTGCGCTGATCGAGATTACCGAGGGCCGCCTGCCCGCCGCCGCGATCTATACCGGACCGCTCGATTCGGGCGCCGATGTCGTGGCATTGGGCTATCCGGGCAATGTCGACCTTGCGACCGCGCGCAGCGCCAACGACTATATCACCCCGCGCACCCCGACGCGCAGCGAGGGCAATATGTCGAACACGCAGAGCGTCGACGGGGTCGCGATGCTGATCCACACCGCGAAGATTTCGCGCGGCAATTCGGGCGGGCCGCTCGTCGACCAGTGCGGGCGCATCACCGGGATCAACACCGCGATCACGCGCGCCGACGACGGCGATTCGCCCTTCGCCTTTGCCATTTCGGGGCGCGAGCTCATGCGCTTCCTTGCCGATGCGAGCCAGCAATATACCAGCGTCGGCACGCCATGCCTGTCGCTCGCCGAGGCCGACGCGCGCGACCGCGCCGCGATCGACGCCGAAGCGCGCGCGAGCGCCGAGGCGAATGCTGCGAAGAACGCCGCCGCCCGGCTCGACCGCGACTTGAAGCAGGCGCGCGCCGAGGAAGACGCGCTCGCCGCGCGCGAAAACCGCATCGCGCTCGCAGGCGTTTTCTTCGTGATCGGCGCGCTCGCCGCAGGCGCCGGCCTGCTCTTCTACAGCCAGAAGAATATCCGCAACGCCAAGATCGCGGGCGGCGCGGGCGCGGTGCTGATGCTCGGTGCCGCGATCCTGTTCGCCACGCGGCCCGATGCGCATGCCGAGATCGCGGAGGACGCAAAGCCTACTGCCTCGGCTGAAACACCCAAACTCGCGCAGGGCAGCCTGCTCTGCACGATCCGCCCCGACCGCAGCCGCATCACCGTGTCGGCGACGACCGACGTCCCGATCGCCATCGGCAAGGGCGGCTGCGTCAACGGCCGCACGCAATATACGCGCGGGGCCGACGACCGCTGGCAGCGCATCCTCGTGCCGAACGACGAGGCGACCGTCACCGTGGCGTCGATCGATTCGACCGGGCGCGATTACCGCGTCGACCGCTATCTGCTCGACGCCGAAACGATGACCAAGGCGCGCGAGACGCGCGCGGCGAACACGCTGAAGAGCTGCACCGCCAACCCCGACGAACTCGCAGGGCTCGCCGCACAGCAGGATGCGATTCGCAGCGCGCTTCCCGCCAGCCCGAACGAGCGGCTCGTCTATCGCTGCCAGCCCGCTTCGGGGGCGGCGGTCAAACCCGCGGCCGCGCCTTGAGCCGGTAGCCAGCGTTCGCGCCGATCCAGATATAATTGCTCATCATCTCGCCGGCGAATTCGCCGTCGACCGTCCCGACCTCAAGGTGCAGCGGATCGTCCGGCCGCGCATAGGCATAGGCGCAGGTCTTGCGGTTCCACAGCGTCGCGACGAGTTCGTTGCGATAGAGAATCGCATAGCGCCCGTTGCCGGCGGCCAGATAAGGCGTGCGGCCGCTGACGATACGAAAGCCCGCCATATAGGCATCGTTGACGACGCCGCAGAGCGCATCCCCCTCGCGCGTCGCCGTCATGCGCAGCTCGGCGGCGATCGACGGGCCGTCGCTGAGCGCGGTGAGCTGGCGCACCTGCACGCGGCCGCCCGCGCCTTCGCTCAGCCAGGTCATGATCCGGCAGGTGCGCGCGGCGGGGTCGGGATCATGGCACTGGACCTTGCCCGCGCGCGCCTCGGCGAGCTGGTCGCGCACCGGCTTATACGCCGGATCGATATCGAATCCGGTCCCCGAGACCAGCAGCAGCATGGCAAGCAAAGACATGGCGATCCTCTCCCCCGCGCAATGCTGCGCGAAAGAGGTTGAAATCGCGTTAGCCGGTCAGGGCAGCGCACCCACCCAGCGCGCGAGCAGCGCCTGCGCGGGCGCGGTATAAGCGAGTTCGTGCCCCACCCCGGCGACGCGCGCCACGGTCGAATCGGGCCGCGCCTGCGCCAGCCGCTCGAGATTGGCAGGCGTCACGAGCGTGTCGGCGTCTCCGTGCATCAGATAGACGGGCGCCTTCACACGCGCCAGTTTCGACACATTGTCGAACCGGTCGCGCACCAGCCAGCGCGGGACGAGCGGGACCTGGCTCTTCACGACCGAGGGCAAATCCGAAAACCCCGACACGAGCATCAACGCCGCGACATCGTACCGCGCCGCCACTTCGGTCGCGGGGCCCGAGCCGACCGAATTGCCGACGACGACCACCCGGCGCGAATCGACCCCGGCCCCGGCGAGCCAGCGCATCGCCGCCGCGCCATCGCGGTACAGACCCGCCTCATCGGGCGAGCCCGGGTTGCCGCCATAGCCGCGATATTCCACCAGCATCAGCCCATGCCCCGCCGACGCCGGCCCGCGCGTCGCCTCGATCGCGCCGCGCATATTGTCGCCATTGCCGTGGAAGAAGAGGAGCGTCTTCTTGCCGGGCAGCGCGGGACGATAGAAAGCGGAAAGCCGCAACCCGTCGTCGGTGCGGGTATGGACGAGGCGGAAGCCGGGCGCCGCCTGAGAATGGGCAGGCGCCGGAAAGATGAGGCGGCGCTGCTGCGTATAGAGCAGCGCCGCCGCGACGAGCGCGAAGACGAGCAGCGCGGCGGCGAGGTTCAGGGCCAGCTTCACGACCCTCTCAGCGCCACCAGGACGGGAGGGTCGCTGCGAGGAAGACGAAGAGCAGCGCCGCCATTCCGAGGTCGGAGATCATCGCGACATTTTCCGAAAATTCGCGGCTCTTGTTCGTGACGTGCAGCGCGCCCGCCATCGCGTAGAAGAACATTCCCGCGATCGCCATCGGCACCACCCAGTCGGGACGTCTGATCGAAGCGATCGCGATCAGCCCGATCGTGAGGTTCCAGAACCCCAGTTCCTGCGCGAGCGGGAACGCCGCCTTATCGGTCACCCCGAAAATGCCCGTCGCGGTCAGTTCGGGCCTCACGATCTGCCTCGTCCCCGCAATCAGCAACCGCACGCCGACGCCCCAGAAGACGAACCACTTGCCGATCAGCTGCCACAGCGGCGCGGGCGCCGCCCCGGTCCAGCGCTCGATCAGCACCGACGCGGCCGGCAGAAGCAGCATGGTCAGCAATACCACCGTCAGATGCATCGCGCCCTCCCCGGCTTGGCTTATCCCGCACACGCCTTGAACAGCATCAGCGTCCGTTCGCGAGCCAGATCGGCGCTCGCCTCGTGGTAATCCTTGCGCCGGTCGCTGTTGAAACCGTGGCCCGCTTCATAGACGAAGATCTGCGCGGTCGGGTGATCCTTCGCGATCAGCGCCTCGACGCCCTCCATCGGAATGCCGTCGTCGAAGCGGCCGAAATGCGCGATCGCCGCGCAGGCGGGCGCCTCGTCCTTGAACATCGTCGGCACCAGGCTGCCGTAAAAGGCCGAGGAAGCCGCAAGGTCGGGGCTGATCTGCGCCATCCGCCATGCGACCGAGCCGCCATAGCAATAGCCGGTGATGAACACGGGGCCCTTGCCCTTCAGCGCATCGATGCACGTCTGCGCATCCTTCAGGCTCTGATCGAACGGGTGCAACTCGCGCGCCAGTTGCACCGCGCGCTGGAACTGCGGCCCCGAATAGTCGCTCTCGAACCCCGGATGCTCGCGGTCGAACAGCGCGGGGGACAGGACTTCATACCCCTCGGCGGCATATTCGTCGCACATCTCGCGGATATGATCGGTGACGCCGAAGATTTCCTGGATCAGCACCAGCCCGCCGCGCCCCTCGCCGTCAGGCTGCGCGTGATAGACGGCGATCTCGGCACCATCGTCCATCGTCATCCGGATCATCTCGCCCATCGTGCACCTTCCCTTCGACGTCGTTTTTTTTGGTTAGCCCGTCCCTATCGCACGAAGGGGCAAAAGCAATCGCCCGCCCGCCTTGCATTGCAGCAAAATCGTTGCTAGGCGCGCCGCGACTTCGCGTGGGGGACATTCGTCGAATATCCCCGAAAAGCGCGCGACCCATCCCCCACGGGATAGCAACAAAGGACTTTCACGCGTGGAGAATTCCGGCGGCATTCAGGGCAACATCACGGCGGGCCTCGCGGGCCGTTATGCGGTCGCTTTGTTCGATCTGGCGCGCGAATCGAACGTGATCGATGCGGTGGCTAAGAGCCTTGCGACGCTTCGGGGCGGCCTGACCGAATCGGCCGACCTCTCGGCGCTGATCGCCAGCCCCGTCGTCGCCCGCACTGACGCCGCGAACGCCATCGCCGCGGTCGCCAAGGCGATGAAGCTCGATTCGCTGACCACCAAATTCCTCGGCGTGCTCGCCGAGAATCGCCGCCTCGCCGATCTGCCCAAGATGGTCGACGCCTTCGACGCGATCGTCGCCGATCATCGCGGCGAAGTGACCGCGAAGGTCACCAGCGCGCACCCGCTTTCGGCCGCGCAGCTCAAGGAGCTGACCGCGAACCTCAAATCCCGTGTCGGGCGCGACGTCACCGTCGCCGCGACCGTCGACCCCGCCATTCTTGGCGGTCTCGTCGTCCAGCTGGGCAGCCAGCTGATCGACGGCAGCATCCGTACCCGTCTCAATAGCTTCGCACAGGCGATGAAAGGCTAAACCATGGAAATCCGCGCCGCTGAAATCAGCAAGGTCATCAAGGACCAGATCGCCAATTTCGGCACCGACGCAACGGTCAGCGAAATCGGCAAGGTTCTGTCGGTCGGCGACGGCATCGCCCGCGTCCACGGCCTCGACAACGTCCAGGCTGGTGAAATGGTCGAATTCGCCAATGGCGTGCAGGGCATGGCGCTCAACCTCGAAGCCGACAATGTCGGCATCGTGATCTTCGGCTCGGACGCCGAGATCAAGGAAGGCGACACCGTCAAGCGCACCGGCACGATCGTCGACGTTCCCGTCGGCAAGGGCCTGCTCGGCCGCGTCGTCGATGGCCTCGGCAATCCGATCGACGGCAAGGGCCCGATCAAGGCCGAGAAGCGCATGCGCGTCGAAGTGAAGGCGCCGGGCATCATCCCGCGCACCTCGGTTCACGAACCCGTCCAGACCGGCCTGAAGGCGCTCGACGCCCTCGTCCCCGTCGGCCGCGGCCAGCGCGAACTGATCATCGGCGATCGCCAGACCGGCAAGACCGCCGTCGCGATCGACACCTTCATCAACCAGAAGGAAGCCAACGCCGGCGACGACGAGAGCAAGAAGCTTTATTGCATCTATGTCGCGATCGGCCAGAAGCGCTCGACCGTCGCGCAGATTGTGCGCCAGCTCGAAGAAAATGGCGCGATGGAATATTCGATCGTCGTCGCCGCGACCGCGTCGGAGCCCGCTCCGCTGCAGTTCCTCGCACCCTACACCGGCTGCACGATGGGCGAATATTTCCGCGACAACGGCATGCACGCCGTGATCGTCTATGACGATCTGTCGAAGCAGGCCGTCGCCTATCGCCAGATGTCGCTGCTGCTGCGCCGCCCGCCGGGCCGCGAAGCTTACCCCGGCGACGTTTTCTATCTGCACAGCCGCCTGCTTGAGCGTTCGGCAAAGATGAACGCCGACAATGGTTCGGGATCGCTCACCGCGCTGCCGATCATCGAAACGCAGGCGGGCGACGTTTCGGCGTACATCCCGACCAACGTGATTTCGATCACCGACGGCCAGATCTTCCTCGAAACCAACCTGTTCAACGCCGGTATCCGCCCCGCGATCAACGTGGGTCTGTCGGTGTCGCGCGTCGGCTCGGCCGCGCAGACCAAGGCGATGAAAAAGGTGTCGGGCTCGATCAAGCTCGAGCTCGCGCAGTATCGCGAAATGGAAGCCTTCGCGCAGTTCGGTTCGGACCTCGACGCGTCGACGCAGAAGCTGCTCAACCGCGGCGCGCGCCTGACGCAGCTCTTGAAGCAGCCGCAGTTCCAGCCGATGCCGTTCGAAGAGCAGACCGCGTCGATCTTCGCCGGCACCAACGGCTATCTCGACAATGTCGCGACGACCGACGTCTCGCGTTATGAAGCGGCGATGATCGCCTATCTGCGCAGCGACCACGCCGGCGTGCTCAAGACGATCCGCGACACCAAGGATCTTGGCGATGACGCCAAGAAGGGCCTGGTTGCCGCGCTCGAAGCGTTCGCCAAGATTTTCGCTTAAAGGTTTACGTCGTCCCGGCTTTGGCCGGGATGACGAAATATAGGGGCCTTCATGGCAAACCTGAAAGAACTCAAAGGGCGGATCAACTCGGTCAAATCGACCCAGAAGATCACCAAGGCCAAGAAAATGGTCGCGGCGGCCAAGCTGCGCAAGGCGCAGGCGGCTGCCGAAGCCGCGCGTCCCTACGCCGAGCGCCTCGAAGGCGTCGTCGCCAGCCTGGCGTCGAAGGTCGGCGGGTCGGACAGCGCGCCGAAGCTTCTGTCGGGCACCGGCAAGAGCGACACGCACCTGCTCGTCGTGCTCAACAGCGACCGCGGTCTCGCTGGCGCGTTCAACTCGAACATCGTCAAGGCGGCGCGCGACAAGGCGCTCGAACTGCAGGCGCAGGGCAAGAAGGTTCTCTTCTACCTGATCGGCCGCAAGGGCCGCCCGGTCATCGGACGCCTGTTCGCGGGCCAGATCACCGAGCTCTATGAGACGACCGGCATCCGTGACATCGGCTTCGACCAGGCGCACGAAGTTTCGGCGAAGGTCATGGAGATGTACGAAGCCGGCGTGTTCGACGTCGCGCATCTCTTCTATTCGAAATTCCGTTCGGCGCTCCTCCAGGAAGCGACCGGCCAGCAGCTGATCCCCGTTCCCGCTCCGGTCGACGTTCCGGCATCGAGCGGCGCCGCGGTCGAATATGAGCCCGACGAGGAAGCGATCCTCGCCGACCTGCTGCCGCGCAACATCACGATCCAGATCTTCAAGGGCATCCTTGAAAACGCCGCGTCCGAACAGGGCGCGTCGATGACTGCGATGGACAATGCGACGCGCAACGCGGGCGACCTGATCAACAAGCTGACCATCATCTACAACCGCACGCGTCAGGCGGCGATCACGACCGAACTCATCGAAATCATTGCCGGCGCCGAAGCGCTGTAAGCTATCCAAGCAAGGAAGAAGATCATGGCAACCGCTCCCACCGCCCCTAAGAAGGCGCCCGCCAAGAAGCCCGCCGCGCCCAAGGCCGCTGCGCCGAAGAAGGCTGCTGCTCCCAAGGCTGCGAGCACCGGCATCGCCACGGGCCGCATCGCACAGGTCATCGGCGCCGTCGTCGACGTCCAGTTCACCGGCACGCTGCCCGCGATTCTGAACGCGCTCGAAACCGACAACAACGGCAACCGCCTTGTCCTCGAAGTCGCGCAGCACCTCGGTGAAAACACCGTCCGCACGATCGCGATGGACGCGACCGACGGCCTGACTCGCGGCCAGCCCGTGACCGACACCGGCGCGCAGATCTCGGTGCCCGTCGGCCCGCAGACGCTCGGCCGCATCCTCAACGTCATCGGCGAGCCGATCGACGAACAGGGCCCGGTCAACGCGACCAGCCGCGCGCCGATCCACGCCAAGGCTCCCGAATTCGTCGACCAGTCGACCGAAAGCAGCATCCTCGTCACCGGCATCAAGGTCATCGACCTGATCGCGCCTTACGCAAAGGGCGGCAAGATCGGCCTGTTCGGCGGCGCCGGCGTCGGCAAGACCGTGCTCATCCAGGAACTGATCAACAACATCGCCAAGGGCCATGGTGGTACGTCGGTGTTCGCGGGCGTCGGTGAACGCACCCGCGAAGGCAACGATCTCTATCACGAATTCCTCGACGCCGGCGTTATCGCCAAGGACAAGGACGGCAACCCGACCCCCGAAGGTTCGAAGGTTGCGCTCGTGTTCGGCCAGATGAACGAACCCCCGGGCGCCCGCGCTCGCGTCGCGCTCTCGGGCCTGACGATCGCCGAATATTTCCGCGATCAGGAAGGCCAGGACGTGCTCTTCTTCGTCGACAACATTTTCCGCTTCACGCAGGCGGGTTCGGAAGTGTCGGCGCTGCTCGGCCGTATTCCTTCGGCCGTGGGTTACCAGCCGACGCTGTCGACCGACATGGGCGCGCTGCAGGAACGCATCACCTCGACGAACAAAGGCTCGATCACCTCGGTGCAGGCCATTTACGTTCCCGCGGATGACCTTACCGACCCTGCCCCGGCAACCTCGTTCGCCCACTTGGACGCGACGACGACACTCAACCGCGCGATTTCGGAACTCGGCATCTATCCGGCGGTCGATCCGCTCGATTCGACCAGCCGCGTGCTGACCGCCGCGATCGTCGGCCAGGAGCATTATGAGACCGCCCGCCGCGTTCAGGAAACGCTGCAGAAGTACAAGTCGCTTCAGGACATCATCGCGATTCTCGGCATGGACGAGCTTTCGGAAGAAGATAAGCTGGTCGTCGCCCGCGCGCGCAAGATCCAGCGCTTCCTGTCGCAGCCGTTCCACGTCGCCGAAGTCTTCACCAACATCCCCGGCAAGTTCGTGGCGATCGAAGACACGGTGAAATCGTTCAAGGCGGTGGTCGATGGCGAATATGACCATCTTCCCGAGGCGGCCTTCTACATGGTCGGCGGCATCGACGAAGCGGTCGCCAAGGCCGCGAAGCTCGCCGAAGACGCGTAACACACCTACACCCCTCCCCGTGCGGGAGGGGTTTAAGGACATATCATGGCTCTGAAGTTCGAACTCGTCACCCCCGCCCGCCTCGAGCGGTCGATCGACGTCCACATGGTCACCGTGCCCGGCAGCGAAGGCGATTTTTCGGTGCTCGAAGGGCATGCGCCGTTCATGGCGACGCTCCGCAACGGTCCGCTGACCATCTATGCGACCGCGGGCGCCGCGCCCGAGGTGATCGAGGTCGAAGGCGGCTTTGCCGAGGTTAACGAAGCGGGCCTCACCGTTCTGGCCGAGCATATCGCAAGCTGATTGCTTCCGCCGTCCACGGCGATCAAAAGCCCGCATCCTACACGGATGCGGGCTTTTTTTATGCGCGCGCGCAATCGCCCGCGGCATTAGGACAATGTCAAAGTTTCCGGTTTATTCACCGTGTCGGATGGGGGTTCGTCTGCATTGGCAGCGATGCTCCTGAAAGATATGGAAGCAGGAAAAACCGATGAGTGCATTCGGACGCCGACCCGGAACCGCTGGCCGCCCCGCCTTTGGCGTGGCCAAGCCGATGCAGACTGGTCCCGGCGTGCCGGGCGGAACCCAGTTCCCCGCGATCGACACCCCGGTCGAAATCCCCCAGATGCCGTCGAACCTGACGCCCGAAGAAGAGGCGATGGAGCGGCTGAACCAGCGCTCGACCGCCGAGGCGATGGAGCCAGAAAAGGCGCAAGGCTTTGAAGCCTCGGTCCACAAGATCAAGGAACAGGTGCTGCCGCGCCTGCTCGAACGCGTCGACCCCGAAGCCGCGGCGACGCTCAACAAGGATGAGCTGACCGAGGAATTCCGTCCGATCATCCTCGAAGTGCTCGCCGAACTGCGAATCACGCTGAACCGCCGCGAACAGTTCGCGCTCGAAAAGGTGCTCGTCGACGAACTGCTCGGCTTCGGCCCGCTCGAAGAGCTGCTCGCCGACCCCGACATTTCGGACATCATGGTCAACGGGCCGTACCAGACCTATATCGAACGCAAGGGCCAGCTGGTCATCGCGCCGATCCAGTTCCGCGACGAACAGCATCTGTTCCAGATCGCGCAGCGAATCTGCAACCTCGTCGGCCGCCGCGTCGACCAGACCACCCCGCTCGCCGACGCCCGCCTGAAGGACGGCAGCCGCGTCAACGTGATCGTGCCGCCGCTCTCACTGCGCGGTACCGCGATCTCGATTCGTAAATTCTCGGCGAAGCCGATCACGCTCGACATGCTCTGCCAATGGGGCGCGATGAGCCAGAAGATGTGCACCGCGCTGAAAATCGCGGGCGCCAGCCGCTTCAACATCGTCATCTCGGGCGGTACGGGCTCGGGTAAGACAACGATGCTCAACGCCTTGTCGAAGATGATCGACCCCGGCGAACGCGTGCTGACGATCGAAGACGCCGCCGAACTCCGCCTGCAGCAGCCGCACTGGCTGCCGCTCGAAACGCGCCCCGCGAACCTCGAAGGCAATGGCGCGATCCACATGGGCGACCTCGTCAAGAACGCGCTGCGTATGCGTCCCGATCGTATCATCATGGGCGAAGTCCGTGGCGCGGAGTGTTTCGACCTCCTCGCCGCGATGAACACGGGTCACGACGGCTCGATGTGTACGCTCCACAGCAACAGCCCGCGCGAATGCCTCGGCCGTATGGAAAACATGGTGCTGATGGGCGACATCAAGATCCCGAAGGAAGCGATCTCGAAGCAGATCGCCGATTCGGTCGATCTGATCGTCCAGATCAAGCGCCTGCGCGACGGTTCGCGCCGCGTCACCAACGTCACCGAGGTGATCGGCATGGAAGGCGACGTCATCGTCACGCAGGAACTGTTCAAGTTCGAATATCTCGACGAGGACAAGGACGGCAAGATCGTCGGCGAATATCGCGCGATGGGCCTGCGCCCCTATACGCTGGAAAAAGCGCGCCAGTACGGCTTCGACCAGCCGTATCTCGAGGCCTGCCTCTAGTTTTCCCTCTCCCAGCGGGAGAGGGAATGCGAAGACTTGGCCCGCAGGGCCTAGTCATAGCTGGGTGAGGAGATCCGTCCTCACGATAGGGCACAACCCCTCATCCAACTCCGCCTAGTCGCTTCGCGACAAGGCTCCATACCCTTCTCCCAAGGAGAGAAGGCTTATTTCCCCGCCAGCCAGAACGCCGTCGCGAACAGCGCCACCGCCGCCGACGCCAACGCAATCCCGCGCCACGGCATAAAACCGACCTGCTCGACGTCGCGGCGGTTGTTGCGGCGCCAGCTCGCGACCTCGGCCACGCCGAACAGAATCGCGGCACCGATCCCGACTGACAGCATGGACACTTGCATTGCCGCGCATCCCTTCGCAAACAGGGCCTTCCCCTGGAGAGAGGTGCCCCATATGCGTTCCCTATTGTTGCTTGCAAGTGCCGCCGCCCTGATCGCCGCCCCCGCTGCCGCGATGCAGCATGACGCGCATGCCAACCACAAGGCGCAGGACGCGATCGCCGCCGCTGTCGCCGCGCCGACGCGCACCGCGACGAACACGCCGCGCGACACATATCGCCACCCCGCCGAAACACTCGCCTTCTTTGGCGTGAAGCCCGGCGATACGGTGGTCGAGCTATGGCCCGGCGGCGGCTGGTACACCGAGATCCTCGCCCCGCTGACCAAATCGGGCGGCGGCACGCTCTATGTCGCGGCGCCGTGGGAGCGCGGCCTCAATCGCGTCAAGGCCAAGCAGACAGAAAATGCCGACGTCTATGGCGCGGTGAAGCTCGCCGAATTCCCCAATGCGGGCACCAATCCCAAGGTCCCCGATGGCAGCGCCGACGTCGTGCTGACCTTCCGCAACGTCCATAACTGGCGTTTCGACGGTACCGACAATACCGCCGCCGCGTTCAAACAGATTTTCGCGATGCTGAAACCCGGCGGCACGCTCGGCGTCGTCGAGCATCGCCTCAATGAAAGCGATGACAGCGCGAAGGAGGAAAAGTCGGGCTATATGAAGAAAAGCTCGATCGTCGCCTTCGCCGAAGCCGCGGGCTTCAAGCTGGCGGGCGAAACCGAGATCAACGCCAATCCCAAGGACACCAAGGATTATCCGAAGGGCGTCTGGACGCTGCCGCCGAACCTGACCGAGGGCGAGACCGACCGCGCCAAATATGTCGCGATCGGCGAATCGGATCGCATGACGCTGAAATTCGTGAAGCCCGCGTCCTGAAGCATTTTGAATCCATCGACCCGGCGCTGCTTTTGAGCGCCTATGCGCAGGGCATTTTTCCGATGGCCGACGGGGCGGACGACCCGTCGGTCCATTGGGTCGAACCGCGGCTGCGCGCGATCCTGCCGCTCGACCATTTCCACCTGTCGCACAGCCTGAAAAAGGTGATCGTGTCGGACCGCTTTCGCGTCACGACCGATACCGCCTTTGCCGATATGGTCGCGCTTTGCGCCGCACCCGCCGACGACCGGCCGACGACGTGGATCAATCCGGTGATCCGCGCGAGCTACGACCGGTTGTTCCTGCTCGGCCATGCGCACAGTGTCGAATGCTGGCTGGATGGCGAGCTCGCCGGCGGGCTCTATGGCGTGACGCTCGGCCGCGCCTTTTTCGGCGAATCGATGGTCAGCCGCGCGCGCGACGCGTCGAAAGTCGCGCTCGCGCACCTCGTCGCACGGTTACGCGCGGGCGGCTGGAAATTGCTCGATTGCCAGTTCATCACCCCGCACCTCGCCAGCCTCGGCGCGATCGAAATCCGCCAGGCCGACTATCTCGCGCGGCTCTATTCGGTGTTGGCGGGGGGCGACGGCGCCGCTTTGGGCGCCGGGGCGGGCACGACCGGGGGCGCGACGGGCGCTGCCGCGCCCTCGCCGCCGTTCGTCGCGGGCGACTGGGGTGCGCTCGATGCCTTGGGCGCCGCAGCGGCGCCCGATTTCGGCGCCGAACGCGCGACCGGTTCGCCGCCCGGATATGTCATCGCGCAGCTTTTGACGAAGACGTCATAGATCGGGTGCTCGATCACGTTGCGGTCGGGCCGCTCGCGGAAAATCCAGCCCGAAAAGACGCGATACCATTTGTCGTCGCGCTGATCCTGCACCGTCAGCTGGACGAACGCACCCGTTTCGGGCGGATCTTCCCACGGCGCCGTCTGTTCGCACGCGCGCAGCCGGACGATCGCGCGGCCGACGCGTGCCGATTCGCCGGGCTTCATCTCGAGTTCGCGGACGAGCCCGTTGCGTTTGTTGAGCAGGCCGACGACGGCTACGCGCTCGGCCATCGGGGTCGCGCCTTCGATGCCGCCGACTTCCTGCCGCACGCGTTCGGATTTGGCGACGGTCGGGACTGTGGTGCTGCCACCCGCTTTCGACGGTGTCCGGTCGCAGGCGGTCAGCGCGGTCGCGGCCATAAGCGCGATCAGCGCGGTCGAAATCTGGCGCGCCACGCTGGGTTTCACTCGGGCCGCCAGGCCTCATAATCGCCCGTCGCGGCGGCGCGCTGGCCGCCGCGTTCGAGCGCGCCGGCGGGGCGATAGGCGCCCGTGCTGCCGGTCAGGTTCGCGGTTGCCTCCTGCTCCCACGCGCGCGGCGCGGGAAGGGCGTCGGTCGGCAGTTCGTCGAAGGTGCCGTGCAGCCAGCCGTGCCATTCGGGCGGCACGCGGCTCGCGTCGTTCGATCCATTGTACAGCACCCAGCGGCGCCCGCCCTTTTTCGCGCGGAAATAACGGTTGCCGAGGCTGTCCTCGCCCACCTTCGTGCCGGTGCTCCAGCTGTTCAGCAACGTGCCGACGGTCGCGCCGTCCCACCAGGTGAAAATCTTGCCCAAGATGCTCATGGCGTGGCGTTTACAGGCAAGGCAGCGCGGTCCGCAAGCCGCAAACCGCGCGGCGCGCCGCTATTTTCCATCTTTCCACGTGATCTTTGCGGTCTCGTCGATGCCAAGCTTCGCCGCCGTACCGCCGGAAAGTTCGAGCACCGCCGAAACCTCGCCGCCACTCACCACCGGCTCGATCGATTCGGGGATCGTATTTTCGGCGATGCGGTCGATACTGCCGTCGGCGCGGATGAAGATCATATCGAGCGGGATCAGCGTGTTCTTCATCCAGAAACTGGCGATTCGCGGCTTCTCGAACGGAAAGAGCATTCCGCCGCCCTCGGGCAGGCTGGTACGGAACATCAGCCCGCGCGCCTGCTCCTCCTTGGTGCGGGCGACTTCGACGTTGAACTTGTGCGTCGCGCCATCCGCCACGATCGTCGCGACGCCCTGCCCCTCGTTCACATCCTTGCTGCACGCCGCCATCGGCAGTGCGAGCGACAGCGCAAGGGCGGTAAAAATGGCGCGCATCGGCAGATCCTTATCCCGTGATGTCGCCGGACCTAATCGAGCATCGCTTCGTCGTCCAGCACCGCCAGCGCCGCCTCGTCCCCCGGCGGGACGGCGAGGATGCGGCGCGCGATCGTCATGCTGTGCCCCGCGCGCAGAAAGGCGGCGATTTGCCGCTCGCGTTGCTTCGGATCGTCGCTCGATCGCACCGCGAACGGCCCGAACCGCCGCCGCCGCGCAAAACCGACGGCTGCGGCGACCGCGACGCCCTCGGCCGTCTCGATCGCCTCACCGCTGTCTTTCTCCGCGATTCCATCGACGTAAAGCTGCGCCTTGACCCGCCGCACGCCCAGCCCGCGCCGCGTCATCACCCCCGCGCGCATCACGGCATATTGGCGGTCGTCGAGATAGCGCAAACGCTCCATCCGGTCGGCCACCGCCTCGCACGCCGTCATGGCGTCGATTTCGTCTATCCATTCGGATTCGCGGACTTTTCGCGACAAATAGCGCGTCAGTTTCGCCCGGCTCGTCGCGAATCGCGCGACATAAGCGAGCGCCAGTTCGTCAAGCTTCGCGGCGCCAAGCGGCCTTTTCGATCGGTCGGGTGGGGCGCGGCGGTTGGCCATATGCCATGTTTGTGCCACAGTCGGGCCTGATTGAGAACGATCAACACCGCCATATCGGGCCTTAACGCCCGGAAATGGGCGATTGTTCTAAACAACACTGGGCTCGCGCACATATAATGGCTTCAAAAGATGACATGCTTGTTGCCGCGCGGCCCATTTCAAGGGATGTCGCACCCCCTATGACCCAGATCATCGAAACGCAGGCCGACGCGCTGACGTCGACCCCGACGCTCTGTGCGCAGCCGCGCCGCTTTTCCGACTTCGCCACCATCGGCGAAGCACTCGATTATGCCGCCGCCGGCACGCGCGGGCTCAATTTCCACGATCCGCGCGGCAAGCTTTTGCGCCCTTATCCGTACAGCGAACTCAAGGTCGACGCGCTTCGGGCCGCCTATCGGCTGATCGCAACGGGCGTGAAGCCCGGCGACCGAATCGCGCTGATCGCCGAAACCGGCCCCGAATTCGCCGCGCTGTTCTTCGGCACGATCTACGCCGGCGCCTGGCCGGTGCCGCTGCCGCTCCCGACCAGCTTCGGCGGGCGCGATAGCTATGTCGGCCAGCTCGTCGTCCAGCTTTCAAGCTGCGACCCCACGATGCTCTTCTTCCCGCCCGAAATCGCCGCAATGGCGGTCGAAGCGGCCGAAAAGGAAGGCGTGACGCCCGTCGACTGGAGCGCTTTCGAGCATAATCCGGCGCCGGTCGCGGCGCTTCCCGAGCAGAAGTCGGACGAGACCTGCTATCTGCAATACAGCAGCGGTTCGACGCGCTTCCCGCACGGCGTCGCGGTCACCCACGCCGCATTGCTCAACAACCTCGCCGCGCACAGCCACGGCATGGAAGTGCGCGACAGCGACCGCTGCATCTCGTGGTTGCCTTGGTATCACGACATGGGCCTCGTCGGCTGCCTTCTCTCGCCCGTCGCGAACCAGGTGTCGGTCGATTATCTCAAGACCGAGGATTTCGCCCGCCGCCCGCTCGCGTGGCTCGACCTGATCAGCCGCAACGAGGGTACGACGCTCAGCTATTCGCCGACCTTCGGCTACGACATCTGCGCGCGCCGCGTGTCGAGCCAGACGCATGTCGCCGACCGTTTCGACCTGTCGCGCTGGCGCGTCGCGGGCAATGGCGCCGACATGATCCGCCCCGACGTGATGCAGAGCTTCGTCGATGCCTTCGCCGACGCGGGTTTCAAGGCGAGCGCCTTCCTGCCGAGCTATGGTCTTGCCGAAGCGACGCTCGCGGTCAGCATCATGCCCCCGGGCGAAGGGATCGTCGTCGAACTGGTCGAGGAAACCGAATTGTCGGGCGCCGCGAATGATTCGGGCCGGCCGACGCGCTACCGCGCGATCGTCAACTGCGGCCGCGCCGCGCGCGACATGGTGATCGAGGTCCGCGACGAAGCGGGCAATGCGCTGCCCGACCAGACCGTCGGCAAGGTGTGGTGCACCGGCCCGTCGCTGATGACCGGCTATTTCCGTGACCCCGAATCGACCGCGGCGTGCATGAAGGACGGCTGGCTCGACACGGGCGATATGGGTTATCTCTCAGACGGTTACATCTATATCGTCGGCCGCGCCAAGGACATGATCATCATCAACGGCAAGAATCACTGGCCGCAGGATATCGAGTGGGCGGTCGAGCAGTTGCCGGGCTTCAAATCGGGCGACATCGCGGCCTTCGCGATCACCGCGCCCGGCGGCGAGGAAACCCCCGCGGTGCTCGTCCAGTGCCGTACCAGCGACGAGGCCGAGCGCCTCGCGCTGCGCGAGACGATTCGCGACCGCGTCCGCGCGATCACCGGCATGAACTGCCTCATCGAACTGATCCCGCCGCGCACGTTGCCGCGCACCAGTTCGGGGAAACTCAGCCGGTCGAAGGCGCGCGCGCAATATCTGGCCGGGGAAATCCAGCCTTTTGCGATGGCGGCCTGATCAACCCGCTGAACGGCCACGTTTTTTCCTGTCCCGACAAGGGACAAAAAACGATGCTTTGGCGCACACTTGGTTACCTTCGGGTAATACCCACGCATTAAACCTGCGGGCGTGAAAAGCCTGCTGACCGATCCAATTGCTGCCGAAGTCATTCCTGCGCGGACCCTGTTGGGGCTGGGGCCGCGCGATCAGGACATCGGCAACCTCCGCCAGCTCCAACTCGCGCCGCTTCGCGGCCGCGGGTCGCTGCGCCTGCTGATGGGCATGGGCATGGCGCTCGTTGCGGCCTTCACCATGATCCTCAGCGTGCCTTTGCCCGTCGCCGCCGGCTGGCTGGGCGGCGCGCTGGTTTTCGGCGTCTGGTCGTACAGCAGGTTCCGGAGCCTCCCGCTCGGCGACCCCAAGCTTTCGGGGGTAGTCGAATATCGGCTGTGCGTGCGTCACGCGCTCTATTCGGCGATTCTCTGGGGATCGCCTTTCTGGCTGCAGGGGCTGACGCCGGCGCTCGACCATGTCCTTTCGATGTGGACGATCGCGGTGCTGATGATGGTGACGCTCTCGATCGTCGCGCACAGCGTCCCGCTCGCCTGCGTACTGTTTATCGCCCCCGTCACCCTGTCGGCCGCCGCCGCGCTGGTGCGCGCCGGCGCGCCGCAACTGGCCGGGGTCGCAATCGCCGCCGGGCTGCTGCTTTGCGCCTTCTGCGTCCGTTTCGCACAAAGCCATATCCGCTTTCGCCGCGCCGAAGAGACGCTCCACGAAAAAACCGAAACGGTGAGCTTGCTGCTGCGCGAATTCGAGGAAACCTCGGCCGACTGGCTGTGGCAGACCGACAATAGCCGCCGCCTCGTCCACGTCTCGCCGCGTCTCGCCTATGCGCTCGGCGGCACCGCGGAGACGCTCGAGGGCGTGCCGCTGTTGCAGGCGCTTTCGGGCGATGCCTGGGAAACCGGCCTGTTCCCCAAAAGCCTGCACGACATGGCCGAACGGATGAAGCGACGCGAAAGCTTTTCGAACCTGATCGTCCCGGTGACGATCGGGGGCATGCCGCGCTGGTGGGAATTGTCCGCGTCGCCGCGCCTCGACGAAACGGGCAAGTTCCTCGGTTTCCGCGGCGTCGGATCGGACGTCACCGAAAAGCGCGCGACCGCCGAACAGATCGCCAAAATGGCGCGCTTCGACAATCTGACCGGCCTGCCCAATCGCCTCAGCCTCAACGAGGATCTGGCGCGCGCGCTGAGCCACGCGCTCGAAGCCAAGTCGCGCTGCGCGCTGCTGATGATCGACCTCGACCGGTTCAAGGCGGTCAATGATACGCTGGGCCACCCCGTCGGCGACAAATTGCTCGCGCAGGTCGCGGCGCGGCTGAAGGGTCTGATGGAACGCGGGATGACCTGCGGACGCCTCGGCGGCGACGAATTTGCCGTCGTGCTCCACAATGTCCCGTCGGCCGATTCGGCCGAGGACCTCGCGCAGCGGCTCATCACGACGATCAGCCGTCCCTATGTGGTCGACAATCACCAGCTGTTCGTCGGCGCCAGTGTCGGCTTCGCGATCGGGCCCACCGATGGCGCGACGGTCGAAACGCTGACCCGCAACGCCGACCTTGCGCTCTACAAATCTAAGGACAAGGGCGGCAATGTCGTCGCCGCCTATGTCGCCTCGCTGCACGCGCAGGCCGAGGAACGGCGCGTGATGGAGCAGGAATTGCGCGGCGCGCTCGAACGCGGCGAATTCGAACTTTATTACCAGCCGGTGGTGACCGCCGCCGACGGCACATTGAACGGCTTCGAAGCGCTGATCCGGTGGCACAATCAAAAGCTCGGCAATGTGTCGCCGGGCCGCTTCATCCCGCTCGCCGAGGATGCGCGCCTGATCTCGCCGATCGGCGAGTGGGTGCTGCGCACCGCGTGCCACGAAGCGATGAAATGGCCGTCGAACCTCAAGGTCGCGATCAACGTCTCCGCCGACCAGCTCACCGATCCCAGCTTCGCCTCGGTCGTCGTCTCGGCGCTTGCGCAGAGCGGGCTTTCGCCGCAACGGCTCGAAATCGAAGTCACCGAAAGCGTGTTCCTGCGCGACGGTGGCGGCGCGGCGCAGCTGCTCGACCAGCTGATCGGGCTCGGCATCCGCCTGTCGCTCGACGATTTCGGCACCGGCTATTCGTCGCTCGGCTATCTGCGCAAGACGCAATTTTCGACGATCAAGGTCGACCGCAGCTTCGTCGTCGGCGCCGCCAAGGGCAGCATCGAATCGATCGCGATCATCCGCGCCGTCGTCGCGCTCGCCGACAGCCTCGGCATGTCGACGACCGCCGAGGGCGCCGAAACCGAGCTCGAGGTCGAAACGCTCCGCGGCTTTGGGTGCAGCAATATCCAGGGCTATTATTACGGGCGCCCGATGCCCGCGAGCGACGTGCTGACGCTGTTCCGCGCGCCCGACGATGTGGCGACCGTCGCCGCTTGACGGCGACAGGCTGAAACGCCCACACGACGAATTGAACAGCTTAACAAAAGGTTCCCCCATCCATCGCACCGACGGCGCGGCTCATCGCTATACGGTTGGTGGCTGGCGCAAGGCATAGCAAAGACGCTCCAACGCTTGAAGACAAGCCATCGGGGGGTCGCTTTCCATGCTTATTCGTCGTTACCTGGCAGCCGCCATGGCGTCTGTGATGATGATCACCGGCCTGCTCGCCAGCGCGCCCGCCGCGGCGCGCGACTATCTCCAGTGCGTCCCCTTCGCTCGCGCCGAATCGGGCGTCGAAATCCGCGGCAACGCCAAGACCTGGTGGGCGCAAGCCGCCGGCACCTATCAGCGCGGTGAAGAACCCCGCCAGGGCGCCGTGATGGCCTTCGCCGGCACCGGCGGCATGCCGCTCGGCCATGTTGCCGTCGTCAAGAAAATCGTCAGCGACCGCGAAATCCTGATCGACCATGCCAACTGGTCGCCGATCAACGGCCGCCGCGGCCAGATCGAGCGCAACGTCCGCGTCGTCGACGTCAGCAATGCCGGCGACTGGAGCATGGTTCGCGTCTGGTACGCCCCGATCGGCGACCTGGGCCTCCGCGCCAACCCGGTGCAGGGCTTCATCTACGTCGACGGCGAAGCGGGCGCACCGAACAAGGCCCCCAGCTTCAAGGCGCCGGTCTGGGCCCAGAACGACTGGAAACCCGGCAACGGCCTCGAGACCGTCGCCGCCTCGCTCGGCCAGTAGCCCCAACGACATACTGCAAGCGTATCGCGCGCACAAAGAAAGCCCCGGATCGCTCCGGGGCTTCTTTTATGCGCCGTGGCGCCTGCGTGTTTAGGCTTCGTCGCCTTCGCCGGCGGCCGCCGCGTCTTCGAACCAGGCTTCGACCTCGCCCGACAGCTTGATCGTCATCGCCTGGCCGAAACGGTCCTTCGACTTGCCCGCGGCGACGCGAATCCAGCCTTCGGAGATCGAATATTCCTCGACGTCGGTGCGCTCCTTGCCCTTGAAGCGGATTCCGATGCCGCGTTGCAGCACTTCCATATCGAAATGCGGCGAGCGCGGATTGGTCGACATGCGGTCGGGGGGCGTATCGGTCATGACTATATTTCCCAAAAAATGATGGCGCGGCCCTAGCTGGACCGCGCCATCATCGTCAATCGTTGAGAAGCGGCACCGAGGGACCGGTGCCGCAAGCTCAAACCTAGAACCCGGCCTTCAGCGTGACGAAGAACTGCTGCGGCGCGCCCGTCAGCAACGTCTGACTGTCGCCACGGTTGGCGAAGCCGTTCGTGCCGATCGTCGAGACATATTCCTTGTCGAACAGGTTCGTCGCATTCGCCTGGATCGAGATGCGGTCGTTGAGGCGGTATCCGATGCTGGCGTCGACGATCACGAATCCGCCGACCTCGGCGTCATTCTCGTACGAATAATAGCGTTTCGACGTGTAGTTCGCGCCGACACGCGCGAAGAAGTCGCCATTGTCCCAGGTGATTTCGCCCTTGGCGAGATGCCGCGGCGAGTTGACCACCGTCTTGCCCGCGGTCGCCGCGACGACTGCGCCCGCAGCCGTCACGACATCGTCCTGATATTCGGAGTCGTTGTATGCATAGGAGGCAAAGAGCGAGAGTTCGGGGGTGACGCGGAAGGTCCCCGCCGCCTCGACGCCCCATGAGCGGACATCGCCGACGTTGCTGAGGATCGCCGGATTGCCCTGGATGCCCGATCCGTTGGCGAACGCGATGATGCGGTCCTTGAAGTCGACATAATAGCCCGCGATCACGCCCTGGAAACGCGAGGCCTTGGTGCGGAAACCCAGCTCATAGGTCGTCGAGGTTTCGGGTTTCAGGTCGAGCCCGTCGAAACCCGCCTGCGTCGTCGCGAAGGGACCACCCGTCGCCGACGATTCATAGGCGCGGATATTCTCGGTATAGCTCGCGAACAGCTCGTTATCGTCGTTCAGGCGATAGAGCAGCCCCGCCTGTGGCAGGAACCAGTCCTTCGCCTCGGTCTTGCCCGACGCCAGCCCGCCGCTGACCACCGGGGTCGCACGGTTGGTGACGCGCAGCCCCTTCCACCCCGCGTTGATCTGGAAGCCGCCGAGGTCGAGCGTGTCCTGCACATGATATTGCAGCGTCTGGGTGTTGAAATCGAACTCCCACTGCGTCGCCAGCGGGTCCTTCGGGAAGGTCAGGCTGCCACGGCTCGGCGCGCCCGCGGTGTCGGCAAGGCCGTAGAAGCGCCGCGCCTGGTTGAAGGCATTATCCTCGTACCACATGCCGATTTCGAACTTATTGTCGCCGACCTCGAACAGGCTGGAGGTGACGATGCCATAACGTTCGATGTCATATTCGGTGGTGCGGATCGTCATCGGCGCGCCGCCCGGCGTGGTCACATAGGGCGTGAACCACAGGCCGCGGCCCTTGTTGCCATGGTAATAGCCCATCGCCTTCAGCGTCCAATATTCGCCGAGCGGTGCTTCGACGCCGACGCCGGCCAGCCAGTCCTTGCGCAGCCCCGCCGCGTCATAATAGGCGTCGTCGACCGTCGCGACCGGCGCCGGGAATGCTTCGCCGATCCCGGCATAGGGCGCGACATAGGGCGTGCCGAGCGGCAGGCTGCCATTGGCGACGCCAACGTTATACGCCGCACGCGCAACCTGATTCTGATAGACTTTGGCGACCCGAACCGCCGTGTCCCAATTCTTCGCGAAATTGTCCCACTGATAACCGAGGCGGCCGATCATGTCGGCGCTGAGGTCCTGATAGTCATTCTCGCGGCGGTTCGAATAGTTGACGAAACCGAAGAACTGCCCGTCGCCAACGGGCTGGACGATGCGCGCATTGACCTGATCCTGACGCTGGACGCCATTGCCCTTCCACTTGTCGGCGTCCTGCCAGGCATAGCTCAGCGAAAGCCGCGGACCGCCCGCGCCGATCTCGCCGCTGTCGATGCGTGCGAACAGGCGCTTGGTGTCGTCGCTACCATAGGTGGCCGACGCCTCGATCCCGAGTTCTTCGGCCGGTTGGCGCGAGAAAAATTCGATCGTGCCGCCAAGGTTGCTCGTCGATGCTGCGCCCAGCGAGCCCGCGCCCTGCGCGACTTCGACCCGGCCGACATTTTCGCTGATGATCGCGCGGCTGATGTGCAGGCCGTTGTGGTTGCCATAATTCATGTCGCCGAGCGGCACGCCGTCGAGCGTGAAGCCGAGCTGGTTCTGCGAAAAGCCGCGGATCGAGATACGCGCCGACCATTCATAGGCGCCGAACGGGTCGGCGGCCTGGAAATTGACCCCGGGCAGCTTGTCGATGGCTTTCAAGGGACTGATCCCCGACACTTCGAGCGCGATGTCGGCGGCGCCCAGTTCCTGCACCTGACGCGCCTGCCCCTGCCCGAGCACAACGATCTCTTCGACATCGCCGCCATCGGCGGCGGCATCGACCGCGTCTTCGGCAAAGGCCGGCGTCGCGGCCAATATGGCGAGCGCAGCGATCGAGGCGGCCCCGACCCGCAGGCGGTTCCTGAACTGAGTGGTCATCGATGAATCCCCTTTTCCCGGTCGCGAAATCGCGCCGGGGTCGCGGGGGCATTAGGCGGGCGATATTGCTGCGCTGCGGCGAAGGCATGACAGGGCGATGACGGAATGAAGAAGGATCAGCGGCAATCGCGCCGCGCTATTCGGCGGGAACCTTTAACATAAATCAGTTTGTGAAAATCATGTCTCTTGATGGATCATATATCGAAGACTTTAAGTTGACAGAAAGAAAGGACTACAGAAAAATTTTAGTTAACGCTTTTGATCGGACTACGAGGAAATTCGTAGCGACCTGCTGAGTTACTAGTTTATATAAACAGTTAATAACAATTAATTTCAATAATAACGGGAACTTTGCCACGCTTTCGGGAATCTCAGGGCTGGGACCATATAATGTACGGAAGGGGATATCTCATGCCTTTGTCCTGTCTTGAATTTCGCCCAGCCCATCTCATCCTGATCCCGGCGTGCTTTGCGCTCGCAGCGTGCGAATCGTCGGGAAGTTACCGCGTCGGCAGCGTCGGTACCGGCGGCACCACCGCTAGCGTCGGTCCGGCGGGTGCGACCGGCCCAGCCGGGGCAACCGGTGCCACGGGACCGGCTGGCCCCGCAGGCCCGGCGGGTAGCGGCCTCGGTCTCGGCAGCGCGGGTGCGCTCGCGGTCGGCGGCCTCGTCGGCCCCGGCGGCGTCGCGGGCACCGGCCTCCTCGCCAACACCGGCGATCCCGCCAGCACTAATCCGGTGATCGGCGGCGTGCTCGTCAAAACGGGCGGGCTCGTCAATGTCATCGCCGACAAGGGCCTGCTGCTCGCCAGCGCGGTCGACGGCAAGGTGCCCGGCAACACCAACCTTGTCGGCACCGTCGTCGGCGTCGTCAAAAGCACCGGCGTCGCGCTCGTCCAGACCGGGAGCGGCCAGCAATATCTGATCGACGGCCTCGCCGCCGCCCCCGGCCAGCTGATCACGGCGACGATCGGCCAGGCGACCGCGATCGGCAGTCCTACCGCATCGCCGCTGATCGGCGCGAGCATCCTCTCACCCGGCCAGCAGAACGGCAGCCTGCTCACCGTCGGCGTCGGATCGGCCGGTCAGCTCGTCACGCTCCAGCCCGGCGCCGGCGGCAACCTGCTCGGCGGCGCCACGGGCGGCCTGACCGGCGGCGCGACGGGCAATCCCACCGGGACGCCCATCACGCTCGTCGGCAATGTCGTCACGACGGCGACCGGCGCGCTCGCCCAAGTCGGCGGCGGTGTCACCGGCGGCGCAGCGGGCGGCGGCACGGCGGTCGATCCCGTCACCGGCCTCGTCACCGGGGTCACCGGCACCGTCGGGGGTGTCGTCGGCGGCCTGAAACCGAAGCGCGGCAACTGAAGCCGCACCCGATGCGCAAACTGCGCTACGCCTGTGCCGCGGCAGTGGCGGGAGCCCTGCTCCTCCCCGCCGCGGCGCTCGCGGCCCAGCCGGCGGCGACGCCGCTCGACGGCCGCCCACCCCTCGCCCCCGACCGCAGCCGCGACCCGCTTCCCGATCCCGAGAGCAAACCGCTGTCGCTCGGCAAGGTCGAACTTGGCGCGCGGCCCGATGTCACCATCCGCGAAATTCGTTTCCTTGGTGCAGGTGTCCCCGCCAATGTCGGGCGCGCCGCGCAGCGCTTCGTCGGCAAGCCCGCGTCGGCGGACAATCTCGCGAAGCTCGCCGCTGCGATGACGCGCGCCTATAATCGCTCGAGCGTCGCGCTCTTCACGCTCGTCATCCCCGAACAGGATCTGTCGGGCGGCATCGTCACCGTCGCCTCAGCCGAGGGCTATATCGGGTCGGTGACGCTGAGCGGCGAGCGCGATAGCGGCCCTGCGCCGCTCGTCGCCCGGATGGCGGGCGGACTCACCGGCCAGCGCCCGCTACCGCGCGCGCGCTTCGAACGCGCGCTCGGCAATATCGCCGACATTCCAGGCGTCACCGTCACCCCATCGCTCGCGCTCGGCGGCGAGCAGGGCGCGGTCGCGCTCGACCTCGCGCTCGATGCCAAGAAACCCACCGTCGGCCTCGGCTTCACGACGCGCACCAGCCAATTCGTCAATGACGGCATCGTCGAGGCGAATGCGCGCGGCACCAGCCTGCTGCGGAGCGGCGACGAAACGCGGCTCACCGGCGCCGCGGCGGTCAACCTCAAATCCCTGCTCTATATGGCCGCGAGCCATTCGACCCCGATCGGCGCGGGCGGCACGCGCGCCGAAATCTCGGCCGCTGCGCTGCGCACCCGCCCCAAGGGGATCGCGATCGACGGCGAGGCGTGGAGCGCGGGCTTCGGCGTCACGCATCCGCTGATCCGCGCGACGCGGCGCAATGTCGTCGCCGCGGCGCGGATCGACTATCTCGATTCGAAAAATGCGCTCTTCGGCTCGACGATTGCCGCCGAAAAGACCTGGACCGCAAGCGGCAGCCTCGCCTTTCGCCTCAGCGAAGAGCGCACCGTTGTCGGCGCGCGCATCGGCGGCGCCAAGGGCCTCGATTTCGCCGGGGCACGCGTCGACCCCGGCGTCGGCGAGGTTGGCTTTGCCTATGCCGACGCGAGCGTCGAGGCGAACCAGGCGATCGGCAAGGCGCTGGTCCTCCGCGCCGCCGCGACGGGCCGCTGGACGCGCGACCGCCTGCCCGCGGCGCAGCGTTTCAGCGTCGGCGGCGCGACCTTTGGCCGCGCGTTCGACGACGGGCTGGTCAACGGCGACCGCGGCTATGCCACCTTCGGCGAAGTCGCACTGCGCCCGCTGCGCGGCGGCAAGCTGGCGAAGAGCGAAATCTACAGCTTCTTCGACTATGCCGACGTCACGCTGCTTGCGCGCACGGCGATCCCGAAAACCGGTTTCACGCTCGGCAGCTGGGGCGGCGGCGTGCGCCTCGCCTATGCGGAAAATGCGACGATCGGCCTCGAACTCGCCGACGCGTGGAACCAGCCGGTGCCGGGCTACGACCAGGACTGGCGCGTCGCGCTCAGCTGGAAATTGTCACTTCGTCCGTGACTGCGGGGCCGAGCGCTGCGGCGGCGACGTAAAGCTTGTCGGCAAGCGGATAGAGCTCGCGTTCCTCGCGCTCGACCCGCGTCGCCAGCACATCGAAGACGTCTATCGTGTCGCGGCAGAATTCCGTCCAACGCGCCGCGACGCGCTCGGTGGTCCATTTGTCGTCATAAGCGACATATTCCGCCGCAAGATCGCCCATTTCCAGTTCGAACTCGCGCGTGATGTGCATCAACTCCGCGTCACCCGTCGCCCTGAGGCGCGGATAGAGGATCCAGTCCTCGCATTTCAGATGGCGCACCAGCGTCTCGCGGAGCAGCGCGCGCGCCGACGCCAGTTCGGTCAGCCGCGCCGGACCGGGTGCCTGGAGCAATTCGGTGACGATCCGCGCCAATGCGATCAACGCCGAATGTTCGGCGCGCAGTCGCTCTATTTCGCGGCTCAGGGGCATGGTTGCTCCAAGCGATACGAGCGGTCCCTCAGCAACCATCTTGCAGGCACCGCAATCGGAAAGCAAATTGATATTTGATAGGTTCGGAGCACAGGAAGGATCCGCAACGATGCGGCCCCGGCCTGATTGCCAGCCGCCATAAGGAACCGCTCGCCGCCTTGTTCATTGTGACTCGGGATAGCGAAAGGGAATGCCATGGCCGCACGCGCTTACTGGAAGGGGCAGATCCGGCTCGCTTTGGTGTCGATTCCGGTCGAAATCTATTCGGCGACCAAATCGGGCGCCGCGGTCACCTTTCGCCAGATCCACGAACCGAGCGGCAAACCCGTCAAATATGAAAAGGTCGTGCCCGGCATAGGCGCGGTCGACCATGACGATATCGTCAAGGGTTTCGAGTTGTCGAAGGGCAATTATGTCCTGCTCGACGAGGAGGAGATCGAGGCGGTCAAGCTCGAGAGCAAACGCACCTTGGAGCTCGTCCAGTTCGTGGACACCGACGAAATCGATGTCCTCTATTACACCAAGCCCTATTATGTCGTCCCCGCCGACGAGCTCGCCGAAGAGGCCTATATCGTGCTGCGCGAAGCGCTGAAGCGCACGAAGAAGGTCGGGCTAGGCCAGCTTTCCTTGCGCGGTCAGGAACAGCTTGTCGCCTTGCGCCCGTGCGGCCGCGGCCTCGTGCTCGAAGTGCTGCGCTACGCCGACGAGGTGAACAAGGCGGCGAATTATTTCCGCGACGTCGGCAGCAGCAAACCCGACGCCGACCTGCTCGACCTTGCCGAAACGCTGATTGGCAAGAAGAGCGGCAAGTTCGACGCGAGCGACTATCACAATCATTATGTCGACGCGCTCAAGCGCGTGATCGCCAAAAAGGCGAAGGCCAAGGGCAAGCGCGTGCTCGAGGATGTCGAGGAACCCGCCGAGGTCTCGCGCGGCTCGAACGTCATCGACCTGATGGCGGCGCTGAAAGCCTCGGTCGACGGCAAGAAGAAAGCGCCCGCCGCCGAGGAGAAAAAGGCGCCGGCCAAGAAGGCCCCGGCGAAGAAGGCCCCCGCCCGAAAGCGCGCCTGATGGCCCGGCCCGATCCCCTCGCGCAATATAACGCCAAGCGCGACTTCAAGCTGACCCCCGAGCCCGCGGGTAAGGTCGAAAAGGGGGCGGGCAACCGCTTCATCGTCCAGAAGCACGATGCGACCCGGCTCCACTACGACTTCCGGCTCGAGGTCGATGGCGTGCTCAAAAGCTGGGCGGTGACCAAGGGCCCGAGCGCCGACCCCGCCGACAAGCGCCTCGCAGTGCGCACCGAAGACCATCCGATGAGCTATGCCGATTTCGAAGGCGGCATCCCCAAGGGCGAATATGGCGGCGGCACGGTGATGCTGTGGGACCGCGGCACGTGGGCGCCGATCGCAGGCAAGAGCGCGAAGGATTTGGGCAAGGGCCATCTTCATTTCACCCTGGAGGGCGAGCGGATGAGGGGCGAATGGCTGCTCGTCCGCATGAAGCCGCGTCCCGGCGAGAAGCGCGAGAATTGGCTGCTGCGTAAGGTCGACGATGCGTTTGCGGGCGGCACCGACGATCTCGTCGGACGCCAGCTCACGAGCATCCTCACCGGCCGCACGATGGCCGAAATCGCCGGCGACGAAGGCGGCGAGCAGTCGCTGAAAGGGGCGAAGGGCGCAGCCTTCGCAATGAAAATGGCCGACGCTGCCGCGCATAACAAGAAAATCGCCAAGCCGGTCGCAAAGGGCAAGCCGCCCAAATTCCGCCCGCTCCAGCTCGCAACGCTCGTCGATGCCGTCCCCGGCGGCAATGGCTGGTTCCACGAGATCAAATATGATGGCTACCGCGCCGAAATCGCCGCTGCGGGGCCGGACGTGCGCGTCTACACGCGCAACGGCCTCGACTGGACCGACAAATTCGCCCCGCTCGTCCGCCACATCGCCGCGCTCGACCTGCCCCCGTGCCTGATCGACGGCGAGATCGTCGCTTATGGCAAGGACGGCAACCCCGATTTTTCCTCGCTACAGGCTGTCCTGAAACGCGGCCATGGGTCGCAAGACGATAAGACCGAGCTCTTCTTCTTCGCCTTCGACCTGCTCGAAGAAGGCGGCAAGTCGCTCGCGAGGCTCGGCAATCTCGAACGCAAGGAACGCCTCGAAGCGCTGCTCCGCGATGCAAAGGCGCCGGTCGCGGTCGCCGATCATGTCATCGGCGCGGGCGAAAAGCTCTATGGCGCGATGTGCGGTGCGGGGCAGGAAGGCATCATCTCGAAACGCGCCGACGCGGCCTATTCGGGGCGCCGGTCGAAGAATTGGGTGAAGGTCAAATGCACGCGGCGGCAGGAGTTCATCCTCGTCGGCTGGAATCCTTCATCGACCAAGGCGCGGCCCTTCGCCTCTTTGCTCCTCGCCCAGCGCGAAGGCGATACGCTCGTCTACAAGGGCAATGTCGGCACCGGCTTCGACAATGACACCATGGCGGACCTCGCGAAGAAATTCGCGAGCCGCGAACGCAAGACCGCACCGCTCGAGGTCGACGCCGCATCGGCGCGCAAGGTCCGCTGGCTCAAGCCCGACCTCGTCGCCGAAATCGCCTTCGCCGAATTCACCGCGAGCGGATCGGTGCGCCACGCGAGCTTCCTCGGCCTGCGCAGCGACAAGGAGGCAAAAGACGTGACTCCTGAAAAGAAGCAACCCGCCCCAGCGCCCGAAAGCGACGTGACGATCAGCAGCCGCGACCGGGTGATCTTCCCCGAGGCGAAGGCGACCAAGGGCGACCTCGCCGACTATTATGCCGCGATCGCCCCCGTCATGCTGCCGCACACCGCGCGCCGCCCGATCAGCCTCGTCCGCTGCCCGCAGGGCCGCGGCAAGAAATGCTTTTTCCAGAAACATGATTCGGGATCGTTCGGCGAGCATGTGATGCATGTCCCGATCAAGGAGAAGGACGGCGGGCACGAGGATTATCTCTATGTCGAGGACGCCGACGGCCTGCTCGCGTGCGT
This sequence comes from Sphingopyxis sp. MSC1_008, assembly GCF_023197165.1. Lineage (GTDB taxonomy): Bacteria > Pseudomonadota > Alphaproteobacteria > Sphingomonadales > Sphingomonadaceae > Sphingopyxis. The sequence goes on along the minus strand of NZ_JALPRD010000003.1, from coordinate 96,768 downwards.
CCAGATGGGAACGATCGAGTTCCACGGCTGGGACAGCCATGTGGGTGCGCTCGAAAAGCCCGACCGCATGGTCTTCGACCTCGACCCCGACGAGGGGCTTGCCTTCGCCGACGTCAAAAAGGCCGCGCTCGATATCCGCCGCCAGCTCGCCGACATCGGCCTCGTCAGCTTCGCGATGCTCTCGGGCGGCAAGGGGGTGCATGTCGTCGTCCCGCTCGATCCGGGGCACAGCTGGGACGCGCACAAGGATTTCTCGAAACGCTTCGCCGAGGCGTTGAGCCTCGCCGAGCCCGACCGCTTCGTCGCGACGATGAGCAAGGCGAAGCGCAAGGGCAAGATCTTCATCGATTACCTCCGCAACCAGCGCGGCAGCACCGCGGTCATGCCCTATTCGGCGCGCGCGCGCGAACAGGCGCCCGTCGCGGTGCCGATCGGCTGGGACGCGCTCGCCGATGTCGAAAAGGCGGGACATTGGACAATCAAGGACGCCGATGAGCTGCTCGAACGCGCCGCGAGCCCCGAACTCAAAGGCTGGGGTTTCGCAAGCCAGTCGCTTCCCGATTTCTAGCCGTCCCGGCCGCACCCGCGCCGCCGTTCGCGGAGTCGCGCGCCCGAAACTTGGTTAGAATTCTAATGATACCAATAAAATACCAAAATATCCCGTAATTCGTCTGAATTGGTGTTAAACTGCGCCATATCGAGCTTGACGTATAGATTGGTATGTATAAGTTCCCCTCAAAATCAGGGCAAAAAATGTTCTGAAATCAAAAAGAGGGAGACTCGACATGACCAATGCAAGATATCTGCTCGCTTCGGCCAGCATTGGTACGCTGCTTTTCGCCGCCAGCGCGGCCCACGCCCAAGCCCCTGCCCCGGCCGCCGCCGACACAGCGGAAAGCGAAATCGTCGTCACCGGCATCCGCGGCTCGCTCCGCGCAGCGATCGACGCCAAGCGGGACCTGTCGGTGATCGCCGACGTCGTCACCGCCGAGGATGTCGGCAAATTCCCCGACAAGAATGTCGCCGAGGCGCTCCAGCGCGTCCCAGGCATCGTCGTCAACCGCGAGTTCGGCGAGGGCGAGCGCGTCTCGCTGCGCGGCACCGCACCGAACCTCACCAAGACCCTGCTCAACGGCCACAGCGTCGCGACCGCCGACTGGTTCATCCTCGACCAGGTCGCCTCGACGCGCAGCTTCAACTACCTCACCCTGCCCGCCGAAATCATCGGCCGCCTCGAAGTGTACAAGAGCCCGCAGGCCGACGTCGAGGAAGGCGGGGTCGGCGGCACGATCAACGTCATCACGCGCAACCCGCTCGACCTCGACCCGCTCACGCTCTCGGCGTCGGTGCAGGCCGCCTATTCGGATCTCTCGGGCAAGGTCGACCCTCAGGTCTCGGGCCTCGTCAGCTGGAAGAATGACGACGAAACCTTCGGCGTCCTCGTCGGCGCGATCTATCAGAAGCGCCGCACGCGCCGCGACGGGCTCGAAATCTTCGGCTACCGCTCCTTCCCCGTCGGCGGCGGGCAGAGCGCGCTCGTCCCGACCTTGATCGGCTCGACGATGTTCGAACAGGACCGCGAGCGTTACGGCGCCAATATCGGCATCCAGTTCCGTCCGACCGACACGCTCGATATCAACATCACCGGCCTCTATTCGCGTTTCAACGCCGACAATTTCAACCAGAATTATATCGCATGGGGCGAACAGGCGCTCGGCGGCGGCGGCACGATCACCAATGCCGTCGTGCAGGACGGCGTCGCGGTTGCCGGCAATATCGCTTCGGCAACGGGCGGCACAACGGGCTTCGGCGTCGTCTATGACGCGATCGACCGGCAGGCGGTCGCCAAGACCGTCTCGGCCGACTTCGACCTGACCTGGCGCCCCGTCGACAGCCTGTCGGTGCATTTCAAAGGCGGCTGGACCAAGGCGAACGGCGACACGAGCAACGAGAATTTCATCGAGTTCGCCGGCCCCGGCGCGTTCAGCTATGACCTGCGCAGCGGCCGCCCCGAAGTCAGCTTCTCGAACCCCAATCCGCTCAATCCCTTGGGCATCCGCCCTGATTTCGCGCGTATCCAGTCGGTCACCAACGACGATGAGGAGAAATATTTCTACCTCGACGTCGAAAAGCAGGTCGAATGGGGTCCGCTCACCGCGCTCAAATTCGGGGTCAAATATACCGACCACGACCGCGTCGCCGAACGCTTCGCGACCAATGGCGGCGTCTTTACCCCGGGCCTGCGCTGCAACGGCGCCCCCTGCACCTCGGCCGATTTCGCGACCGGCAGCGGCATGCCCGGCGACTTCCTCGACAATATCGCATCGCCCGGCACGCTGACCGATTACTGGCGCGTCGATCCCGCCAAGCTCCGCGCGATCTATGGCGCGGCGACCGCGCCCGGCACCGACCGCTTCCTCGTCCCCGGCAACACCTATTCGATCAACGAAAAGGCGTGGGGCGGCTACGGCCTCGCCAAATTCGGCGGCGACGGCTGGCGCGGCAATGTCGGCGTGCGCGTGGTCGAGACCAAGCAGACCTCGGACGGCTTCATCATCGGCGTCGCGAACCCCGAGTTCACGAATCCGTTCGGCGGCTTCACCCCGTCGCGGGCGAAGCGCTCGTACACCGACATCCTGCCGAGCGCGAACCTCTCGGTCGACCTCTCCGATCAGGTCGTGCTGCGCTTCGCCGCGGGCAAGACGGTGACGCGCCCTGACTTCGTCGACATCACGCCAGGCGTCGATCTCAACGGCACCTTGCTGACGGGCCGCGGCGGCGATCCGAACCTCGATCCGTACCGCGCCAACCAATATGATTTGTCGATCGAATGGTATCCCGACCGCGAGACGATCGTCGCGCTCGCCGCCTTCTACAAGGATATCCAGTCGTATATCGTCAACACGACCTCGACCGAAATCCTGCCGAGCGTCTTCGTGCCGGGGTCGCAGCCCGCGGGCTGCGTCGCGGCGGGCGGTGCCAACCCGAACCTGTTCAACTGCCCCTATCAGATCAACCGCCGCAGCAACGGCGACGGCGGGCGCAACCAGGGCTTCGAATTCCAGGTGTCGCGCCCGATCTGGGGCGGTTTCGGCGCGGTGGTGAACTACACCTACTCCGAAGCCAAGGCGAGCAATGGCGACCCGATCCCCGGCAATTCGAAGCACTCGCTCAACCTGACGGGCTATTTCGAAAACGACCTGATCAGCGCGCGCGTCTCATACAACTACCGGTCGAAATTCTTCATCGATATCGACCGCGCGGCGCCGCTCAATCAGGCCGCGCTGTCGTCGCTCGACGCGTCGGTCAGCGTCAACATCACCGACAATATCGCGCTCACCGCCGACGCGATCAACCTGACCAACGAGAAGATCGAGCAATATTCGGGCAGCCGCGACCGCCCGCGCGCGATCTATGACAATGGCCGCCAATTCTATGTCGGCGCACGTCTGAAGTTCTGATCCCCCCGCGACCGGCATCTGGCGCATACAGCGCCGGATGCCGGTTCGGTTTTGTCAGAAACGTCCTTCGAAGGTCAGCCCGATCATCCGCGGCTCGCCGAACAGCGCCTGCAGGCGGCCGGCGTTTTCATACTGATAGTCGTAATATTTGTCGTCGAAAAGGTTCGTCGCGACCAGATACGCGCCGAAATTGTCGTTGCTGTACCCGACCTTGGCGTTGACCAAGGTGCGCGAGGGGACGTTGCGGCCGCCGCTCTGATCGCGGATGTCCTGGAACTGCGCGCCGCGGTAATTGACGTTGAGATTGGCACTGAAACCCGACGGGTGGCGCCAGTCGAGCCCCGCCGCCCAGGTCCAGCGCGGCGCATTGGCGAACTCGAATCCCGACAGGTCGAGCACCTGGCCATTGCTCGTCTGGAAATCGAGGAATTTGCTGTTCGCATAGCCGGCCGAGCCATAGAGGTTCAGCCGCTCGGTGACGTCGAAAGCGCTCTCGACCTCGAAACCCCAGACGCGCGAACTGCCGGCATTCTGCGTCTCATAATCATAGACATTGTCCGACAGCTGGACGTAAACCTGCTGGTCCTTCCAGTCGACGTAGAAGGCGTTGGCGTTGAGCGTCAGCCGCCGGTCGAGCCAGTGCGTGCGCAGCGACAGCTCATAATTCCACGTATATTCGGGGTCATAGACATGTGTCGTCGCCCGCCCCGGGTTCACCCCGCTGCCGCCCGAACGATAGCCGCGCTGGACGATGGCCGAGAGCGTCTTGTCCGGCGCAATCTCCCACGAAACCCCGCCCTTGGGCAGGAACGCCTTGTAGGTCGTCGTCGATTCGGGCCCGGCGCTGTTCGCATTGGCGACCTGCTGGCGCAACAGGCCGTTGATCGTCTGCACGATGCCCGCGATCAGCGGGCTGAACAGCGGGTTGGCGGGGTCGGGCAATTGGGTGTTGAGGATCACGACATTGTCGTTCGCGACCTTCTGCCGTTCATGGTCGTAGCGGAAGCCCGCGAGCAGTTTCAGCCCGGGTGCGACTTCCCAGTTCGCGTCGCCGAACAGCGCCATCGTCTCGATATCGACCGCATAGCGCTGGTCCGACGCGATGAAGATGCGCGGCGGGTAGAGCGCGCGCGCCTGCCGCGCAAAGAAGAGCGCCTGATCGGCGGGCAGCCCGAACTGGCTCTGGAGCAGCGCCGTGACCTGCGGGGTGAGCCCGAGGTCGGCGTCGGGATCGAGGCTGAAGGTGCTGTTCGAATCCGACGCCGGATTCTTCGTCCGCGAATAATAGCCGCCGAGCAGCCCCTGCAGCGGCCCGCTATCGAAGGTCAGCCGCAGTTCCTGGCTGAAAATCTTCTGGTTGGTCGCGAAATCGCCATAGGATTCGTCCTCGGCGCGCAGTTCGCCGTCATAGGTCGAAAAGGTCTTGAGGTGATTATAGGTGCTCACCGACGACAGCGTGAAGACGGTGCTGATCGGCAGCGTCACGTCGAACGTGAACAGGTCGGCGCTCGTCCGCGTGAAGGTCGGCCGGTTGGCGAGGACATGGCGATCGTCCCACGCGTTCGGCACGTCGCTGAACACATAACCGCGCCCGTCGTTGCCGAAATGGCGGTCGTAAAGATACGACGCCTTGATCTGGACGCCGTCGGCGCCCGCGGGGGTGAACAGCAATTTGGCGCGCACGACCTCGCTGTTCGTCCGCGCGTAATGGCCGCCGGTCAGGCGGTTCTTGATGAGGCCGTCGCCGCGCGCCAATTCACCCGCGACGCGAAACGCCAGCACATCGTCGATGATCGGCCCGCCGAGCGCGACGGCGAGGCGATATTCGCCGTCGGCGTCGGTGATCATCGCGCGCGCCTTGCCGCGCCAGTCGAAGCTCGGGTCGGCGGTCTTGAGGATGATCGCGCCCGCGAGCGCGTTGCGCCCCTGCAAGGTCGACTGCGGCCCACGCAATATTTCGGCCTGTTCGAGGTCCCACAGATCGAGCGGCCCGCCCGCCGCTGCCTCGCTCGGGAGCGGCGATCCGTCGAGGTAGATCGTCGCAAGGTCGCCGAACCCATAGCCCGAGACATTGGTGTTCGAGATGCCGCGGATGCTGAAACCCGATTTGGCAAAGGTCGAGGAGAGGTTCGCGGTGCGGTCGATCAAATCATAGACGCTAACCAGATTCTGGCGCTCGATCTCTTCGGACGTGAACACCTTCACGCTTTCGGGCGTGTCCTGCAACGTCCGGTCGAATTTCATGCCGGTAACGACGATATCGTTATTCTCGCCCGCACCGCCCGCACCGCCCGCGTCGGTGGCGGCGTCGATCGCCATTTCCTCGGCATGCGCAGGCATCGCCGCGCTCGCCAGCATCAGGGCCAGAACCGGCTGGAACGTCTTCGTCATTGTCTTTAGCTCCCCGCTTGGCTATCGAAGGGCCCGCTATTGCTATTGCGAATGCGTGTCAATAGTGAGGCTGGGACGATGCAGGGGGACATATGGACGACAGTTCGGCGCTTTTGCCGGCGCTGCTGATTGCCGCAGGCGCCGGCGCGGGCGCATGGCTGCTGCGTCGTTCGTGGCAGCGCAAGGACCAGAAGCACGGCCTCGTTCTCGGCGGCTGGCTGCTGATCGCGGCGTCGCTCATCTGGCCGGCATGGGTGCTCGGCGCGGCGCGCGGCGTCTTCGTCGCGCTCGCGCTGATCTCGACCGCCTCGCTGATCGTGGTCGCGTCCAATTACACCGTCCGTCAGGCGAAGGCGCGCGCCGCGCGCGAAAGCCTCGCCCCCGAACCCTCCGACCGCGCGACCACCAGATGGCGCGAGACCTTGCGCTGGTTGCTCGCGGGACCGATCGGGATGATCGCCGCGATGGGCGTCGGCATCGCCTACGCCGCGCTCGTCCCCGGCGAACAGCAGACGCGGCTCGTCGTCGGCGGGATGATCGTCCCCGTCGCGTGGGGGGCGTGCATGGCGTGGACGCTCGCCGACAACCGCATCCTCCGCGCGACCGCCGTGCTCGTCGGCGTCGCCATCGTCAGCTTCACCGCCGCCATCGTGAAGGGCTTCGCATGACCCCCGCCCCCGCCAGCAAGCCCAGGAAACCGAAAGACCTGATGTCGCGCATCCCCGCGGGCTTCGTCCGCGCGGTGCTCCGCGGGCACAGCAGCCTCGGCCTCGCCTTCGCCGCGCTCATCTACCTCATCTGCCTGTCGGGAAGCATCGCGGTCTTCGCGCACGAGTTCCAGCGCTGGGAAAGCGCGGCCGCGCCGCAGGTCACCGCCGTCACCCCCGACGCGGTCCAGACCGCGTTCGAGGGCGCGATCGCGCGCGGCGGCCCCGGGGTCGAGCATGTCTATATCACCCTCCCCTCGGCCGACTTCCCGCGCCTCCTGCTCTATGTCGATGCCGCGGAGGACCGCCAATATCTCGCCGACGCCAAGGGGCAGATCGTCGAAGGCAGCGCCTTCGCGTGGACCGAGTTCATCACGCGCCTCCACATCAACCTCCACCTGCCGCAGATGTGGGGCGGCTTCCTCGTCGGGCTGATCGGCGTCGCGTTGCTCTCCTCGCTCATCTCGGGCATCCTCGCGCACCCGCGCATCTTCCGCGACGCCTTCCACCTCCGGCTCGGCGGATCGAAGCGGTTGCAGGAGGCCGACCTCCACAACCGGCTCGGCGTCTGGGCGCTGCCCTTCCACATCCTCATCTCGCTGACCGGCGCCTTCCTCGGCCTCACGACGATCATCGTCGGGGTGCTCGGCATGGCGATGTTCAACGGCGACGTGAACAAGGTCTATGCGCTCTTCATCCCCGCGCCGCCGGTCGACGACCCGCGCGCGGCGCCGGTGCTCGACCTGCGGCCGATGTTCGCGAAGCTGCCGCAGGATGGCGGCCGCATCGAATATGTCTTCACCGAACATCCGACCGAGATGGGCGGCGCGGCGCTGTTCAACGTCAAGCATCCGGACCGGCTCGCGGGCACCGACAGCTACGCCTTCCGCCGCGATGCGACGATCTATAATGAAAAACAGGCGGCGACGAACAACCTCGGCGAAGACATTCTCGCCGCGTCGGGCACGCTCCACTTCGGCTGGTTCGGCGGCGGGATCGTCAAGATCGTCTATTTCGCGCTCGGCCTCGGCCTCACCTATCTCGCCGCGAGCGGAGTGAACATCTGGCTCGCGCGCCGCCGCGACAAGGGCCGCCCCGCGCCCAGCTGGGAACGCGCCTGGGCCGCGACCGTGTGGGGCCAGCCCGCGGGCATCGCCGCCGCCGCGGTTGCTGCGCTCGTCGCGGACGCCATCGTCCCAACGATCGCGACCTGGCTCGCCGTCAGCCTCGTCTTCCTCGCCGCCACGATTCGCCTGCCCGCCGAAAGGCTGTCGCGCATCGGCAGCGTCGCGACCGGCGCGCTGATCCTCATCGCCGCGGCGACGCATCTCGCGCTGCGCGGCGGTATCGGCGCGGCCGACGGCATGGCGTGGATCGTCAACGCGGCGCTCATCGCGGGCGGGCTGTTCCTGATCCTCTGGGCGCGGCGCCGATCGGTCGCCGCCGCAAAACCCGCACCCGTCGCCGCGGCGGCCTGACCGCAGCTATTCGCAGCAGCGGTCGGGGTCGTCCGACGCGTCGAGCGCGACGAGCAGCCCGATCCCCGCCAGCAGCGCCAGACCGCCGACGACGACCGCCACGGTCCCCGCGTCGGACATGTTGCTGCGCCCCTTCGCCGGCGTCGACCGGCCGGGCACATAGCGCGCCGGCGTCAGCCGCTGCCCGGCGAGCGAAACTTGCGGCGACCGCTCACCCCCGGCAAAACCGAACTCGAGCCCTTCTCCGATGCGCCACGCGGGCCCCTTCAGCCCCGCCCCGTCGCTCCGCTGCATCGGCGCCACCGTCAGGCTGGCGCGAAGCTTCCTTCCCTCGTCGCTTTTCGTTCCGCCGAGCGGGATGCGAAGGCGCGCACCGACAAAGCCCCCCATCGCGACCGGGCCGGCGCCGTTCATCGGCGCGCTGCGGTCGATCGTCTGGGCGTGGAGCGGCGACGCGCAGCAGGACAGCAGCGCGAGCGATGCGGCGATGGATCTCATGGTCATGGAATGCCCTCCCTGAAACCCGATCCTTGCCCGCAATTGAGGCCGAAGAATGGCCGCGAAACGCACTGCCGAAAAACGTCCGCCGGCACCGAATTCGCCCCGAAGCCCTAGCTTTCCTCCGCCTTCGCCTTGCGCGCCTGCCGCCACGAAGGGCGCTTCTTCACCGCGGCCACGCCCTCCCCCGCCGCGGGCACCAGCGCCGCCGCCGGCACCGCCTGCCCAAGCGCCTCCGCCGCCTCGATCCATTCGCGATAGCCCTCGGGAATATCACCGCCCGCCTCCACCCAATCGGCCTCGCCCGCGATCCGCTCCACCGGGTCGGCATCGGCCAGCCCCTCGTGCATCTGCAGCGGCCCATGATAGGGCGAGTCATGCTCGCGGAGTTGCACCAGCTCCACCCCCGGATCGTCCAGCTGCAGCGCGACCGCATCGAGCTCGCCCCCGGCCACCGCGGCATCGAGCGCGCGCTGCCGCTCGGCGAGCGCGAGCAGCGCCGCGCCGATCTCGGCCTCGGCCTGCGCATCGAGCGCCGCCCCCTCATAGCCGTCGAGCAACGCCGCCGCCGCATCGTGCACCTCGGCTGGATCGCCCGCCCCCGCGCCATCCCCATGGATCACCGTCCGCACCGTCGTCGTCGAGGCCTCCGCCACCGCGCCCGCCGCCCCGGCACTGCCCTCACCACCCCCGGCCACCGCGCCAGCGCGCGTCGAGAAATAGTTGATCGTCGTCCGCTTGCCGCCCGCATCCTGCCCATAATGGCGCAGGCAAAACATCAGCAGCGCGTCATTATGCCGCCGCCGGAACCCCATCAGCTTGCCCGCGACAAAGACGGGCACCAGATAGCCGTCAATCGCGCGTTCGAACGCAATATCCTTCAGCCGCGCGACCCCGAAATCGAGCGCCGCCGCCCACGCCCGCCGAAAGCTCTCCGCCCCCGCCGCGCGCCGCAGCGTATAGCAATTCGTCTGCGCCATATTGACCATTGCGGCGGCGCGGCTGACCGACCCGGTATCGGCGAGCGCCGCGATAAACGCCTTCTGCCGCTCGGGCGTCCACCCGTCGTGCCGATATTTGCGCGGCACCGGCGTAAAGTCGGGAAGCGGCGGCCGAGCCTCCGCCGCGATCGGTGTCCGGTTCTGCATGATATGCCCTCCTGTCTGCCAAACCGGACAGGATATGACGTGCGGGAGGAATGTAGGAAAGGACCCGTTTGCAATATAGGAACAGCGACCCGAAGCACCATGCAGGGGCATATCGGCCTAGTTAAGGAAACGCCTAGGTTGGGCGGCTTCAGCAAACTCTATGATCCGCTGATTCACCCTACCGCCCACTTCAGCGGAGACAGTCTCAAACGGTAGAGATGCTAATTCAGTCATCGCTTCATCATACGCGCTCTGAATCGAACTACCATTATTATCCTGCGGCGGCTCTACCGCCAATAAAATGGAGCGTTCACCGATCTTACGATGTTCCAGAAGATATTTTAGCCTTCGTTTCCATAAATTTCCATGATCAAACACCGCCAACGGAGTTTTCTGAGTAAATACTAATGGATGAATAGCTTTTAGGTCACCATTTCTGTGAGCCAAAGGAAAAGTTACCGGTACTACAGGGTCGTCCATTCGGATAGCTCGGAAGCTCCGAATGCCATTCGCAATCAATTCGTGCCTAATATCTCGAATTAGATCAAGGTCATGGCCTTCTTGGCGTTGGCGCATAACCAGCCGACCGAACAACTCGTCCACAACTTCATCGACAGAATCGGAAGACATCAAGTTACGGACTTCACCGAAGACAATGGAAGACTCGTGCCTTCTGGTTAGATGAGAAAACGCCCTCTTCGGTTCCCAGTTGGACCAAAAACCGTCGCCTGCCGCAAGATGAGCTAACTCAATCCTCAGATATTCAATCGCAGTTGCGTAGGCCCGATAGGCATCGTCACCAAAAAACTCTCGCAGACGCCGGAATCTCTTTCGCGCCAGCCTAAAACCTAAACCTTGGTTCGCTACATCCAGCGCCAGAATTCCGATATTCGCAAACTCACCCAAGTCGGCAAACGGCTGAAATCGAATTATGGAATAGTGATAGATCGTATTCATCCGAGTTCAGCCCAAAATTTCAGGGTCGTAGACCTATCTAGCGTTTCATTGGCGTTTGCGACGAAATCAGGTCGCTCGTCCAACCATTCATTGGGCAAGTCCCCTACCAACCCATTAAGCACTGCTCGGGATTCCGCCATTTTCTCACGCAAATCTCGTAGAAATTCCCTGCTTCTGCCGATCGCCGTCCAACTCCGCCTACCAGCGTGAGTGCCCAACTCCTCAGCGATATAACCCAAACTGAAGGCCAAATTATGGTCGAACACAACCAATTTTTTGTCTGCAAGCTTATACAGCAAATTGGGATTTCCTTCCTCCGCGCCCAACGATCGATCCCCATTGGCGATCCAGTGATCGAATGCGTAAAGGGTGGCTAGAAAAGTTGGACTTTGCTGATCCCGGATAGCAGGAGTCAGAGGCTCACAGGCATTTTGCCAAAGGGACGCGAAACCCAAACCAGTACCGAGCGAGTTCGCGAGCTCTGTATCTGCCGAAACAGCAATCAGCGCAGGAGGAATTTCAGCGGTGACAAAATCGGGAATCGGCAACCCCATTGCTTGTCCTAGGATGGCTGCACAAGCTTCCGCTAATAGCCCTTCGGGCAATGCGCTTCTTCCCTTGACTGCATAGAGTTGATCGTCGTCTAGTCGACATAGATAGGGCTGCGTAAAACCACTCTTGAGCGGCTGAATAACCTCGACAACCCGCCTTCTATCACTGACACCCATCGGACACCCAGTTCCCGCGCAATACTGTGCATCGCCGATGCACTTCGCCCCACTCAGTATTTCACCAGTCGTCAACTTACACTTGTTTTCAAACGTTGCACTATTTCTCCCGCCACTCCCCTAACCCTAACTCCCCAATCTCCCACCCCCCGATCCGCCACCGCACCAGCCGCAGCGTCGGATAGCCGACCGCGGCGGTCATGCGGCGGACCTGGCGGTTGCGGCCTTCGGTGATCGTCAGTTCGATCCAGCTATCGGGCACGCTCTTGCGGTATCGCACCGGCGGGTCGCGGTCCCAGAGCTGGGGCGGGTCGATGCGGCGGACGGTCGCGGGGCGCGTCGGGCCGTCGTTGAGCGTGACGCCGCGGCGCAGCGCGTCGAGCGCAGCGTCGTCGGGCTCGCCCTCGACCTGCGCCAGATAGGTTTTGGGGGTCTTGTGCTTTGGCGACGAAATGCGCGCCTGCAGCGCGCCGTCGTCGGTCAGGATCAGCAGGCCCTCGCTATCGCGGTCGAGCCGCCCCGCCGGATAGACGCCGGGCACGTCGATATAGTCGGACAGCGTCGCGCGCGGGCCGCCATCGCTCCCGGCCATGCTCTTGTCGGTGAATTGCGACAGCACGCCCCACGGCTTGTTGAACAGGATCAGCGTCATGGCATCAGGCTCCGCGCCACCGCCTCGGCGACCTTGATGCCGTCGACCGCCGCCGACAAAATGCCCCCGGCATAGCCCGCGCCCTCGCCCGCGGGGAACAGGCCGGCGGTGTTCAGGCTCTGAAAATCCTCGCCGCGGGTGAAGCGCACGGGCGACGAGGTGCGCGTCTCGACCCCCGTCATCACGACGTCGGGATGGTCGTATCCCGCGATCTGGCGCTCGAACACGGGGATCGCCTCGCGCATCGCCTCGACCGCGAAATCGGGCAGGCATTGCGACAGGTCGGTCGGCGTGACGCCGGGGCGATACGACGGCACGACGCTGCCGAGCGCGGTCGACGGGCGCCCCGCGAGGAAATCGCCGACGCGCTGCGCGGGCGCTTTATAGTTCGATCCGCCCGCGACGAAGGCGAGAGACTCCCAGTGCCGCTGGAACGCGAGGCCCGCGAGCGGGTCGCCGGGATAGTCGCGCGCGGGGTCGATCGCGACGACGAAGCCCGAATTGGCGTTGCGCTCGTTGCGCGAATATTGGCTCATGCCGTTGGTCGCGACGCGGCCTTCCTCGGAGGTCGCGGCGACGACGGTGCCGCCGGGACACATGCAGAAACTATAGACGGTGCGCCCGTTCTTGCAGTGGTGCGAGATATGATATTCGGCGGCGCCGAGGATCGGATTGCCCGCATCGGCGCCGAAGCGCGAGGTGTCGATCCACGATTGCGGATGCTCGATCCGCACGCCGATCGAAAAGGGCTTCGCCTCGACATGCACCCCCGCCGCGTGCAGCATCGCGAAGGTGTCGCGCGCGCTGTGGCCGACGGCGAGGATGACGCGGTCGGCCTCGATATAGTCGCCGCCCGCCAGGTGCACCCCCTGGACGCGGCGCTCGCCCGCGCCGTCGGTTTCGATGTCGAGCCCGTCGACCTTGTGCTGCCAGCGATATTCGCCGCCCAGCCCTTCGATCGTCTCGCGCAGGCTTTCGACCATCGTCACTAGCCGGAAGGTGCCGATATGCGGATGCGCCTCGGTCAGGATTTCGGGTGGGGCGCCGGCCTTGACGAATTCGGTGAGCACCTTGCGGTCGAGATGTCGCGGATCCTTGATCCGGCTGTAGAGCTTGCCGTCGGAGAAAGTGCCCGCGCCGCCCTCGCCGAACTGGACGTTCGATTCGGGGTGGAGCACGCCGCGCCGCCACAAATCCCATGTGTCCTTGGTGCGCTCGCGAACGACCTTGCCGCGGTCGAGAATGATCGGGCGGAACCCCATTTGCGCGAGGATCAGCCCGACGAACAGCCCGCACGGCCCCGCGCCGACGACGACCGGCCGCTTGACGCCCTTCGGCGCCTGCGTGATGAACTTATAGGCGGTGTTCGGCGTCTGCTGGACGTTGCGGTCCTTGCGAAAGCGCGCGAGCACCGCGCCCTCGTCCTTCACATTGACGTCGATCGAATAGATCAGCTTGATGTTGGTCTTGTCGCGCGCATCATGCGCGCGCCGCGCGACGACGTGGCGCACGAGTTCGCGGGGGCCGATGCGCAGCCGCTTGCAGATCGCGGCAGGCAGATCTTCCGGCGCGTGGTGCAGCGGCAGTGTGAGTTCGGTCAGGCGAAGCATCGGACGCCTGTAATGCGCAACCCGGCCGGGGGAAACGCTGTTCGCAAAGAAAAGGCGACGGTCATCGCTGACCGTCCCCTTGATCTTTAGGCCGCTTCCTTCTTGCGCGACGCTTTCTTGCGCTCGTGCGGATCGAGCAGCGCCTTGCGGATGCGGATATTCTTCGGGGTCACTTCGACCATTTCGTCGTCGTCGATATAGGCGATCGCCTGCTCGAGCGTCATGCGCTTCGGCGGGGTCAGGCGGATCGCGTCGTCCTTGCCCGTCGAACGGAAGTTCGTGAGCTGCTTCGACTTCATCGGGTTGACTTCGAGGTCGTCGGGCTTCGCATTTTCGCCGATGATCATGCCCTCATAGAGCGCCTCGCCGGGCGAGACGAAGAGGATACCGCGCTCTTCGAGCGGGCCCAAGGCATAGGCAACCGCTTCGCCATTGCCGTTCGAGATCAGGACGCCGTTCTGGCGGCCCGCGATCTGGCCTTTGTGCGGACCATATTTCTCGAACAGGCGGTTCATGATCCCGGTGCCGCGCGTGTCGGACAGGAATTCGCCGTGATAGCCGATCAGGCCGCGCGACGGGCCGCTGAAGGTGATGCGCGTCTTGCCGCCACCCGACGGACGCATGTCGGTAAGGTCGGCCTTGCGGATCTGCATCTTCTCGACAACCGTGCCGCTGTGCTCGTCGTCGACGTCGATGACGACGGTTTCATAGGGTTCGGTGCGCTTGCCGGCCTCGTCCTCGCCATAAAGGACGCGCGGGCGGCTGATGCCGAGTTCGAAGCCTTCGCGGCGCATCGTTTCGATGAGCACGCCGAGCTGAAGTTCGCCGCGGCCGGCGACTTCGAAGCTATCCTTGTCGGCGCTTTCGGTGATGCGGATCGCGACATTGGTTTCGGCTTCGCGGAACAGGCGGTCGCGGATCATGCGGCTCGTGACCTTGCTGCCCTCGCGGCCCGCCATCGGCGAATCGTTCACGGCAAAGCGCATCGACAGCGTCGGCGGATCGATCGGCTGCGCGGCGATCGGCTCGCTGACGCTGGTGTCGGCGATCGTGTTCGCGACGGTCGCCTGCGCCAGGCCCGCGATCGCGACGATGTCGCCCGCGCGCGCTTCCTCGACGGGAACACGCTCGAGCCCGCGGAACGCGAGCAGCTTCGACGCGCGGCCGGTTTCGATCACCTTGCCGTCCATGTCGATCGCGTGGATCGGCTGGTTGACCTTGATCGTGCCCGACTGGACCCGGCCGGTCAGGATGCGGCCGATGAAATTGTCGCGGTCGAGCAGCGTCGCAAGGAAGGTGAAGGGACCCTCTTCGGGCAGGCCGGGTTCCGGCACATGGCTGACGATCGTCTTGAACAAAGGCTCGAGCGTGCCTTCGCGCGCGTCGGGGCTGTCCGAGGCGAAGCCGCCGCGGCCCGAGGCGTAGAGGATCGGGAAGTCGAGCTGTTCGTCATTGGCTTCGAGCGTCAGGAACAGTTCGAACACTTCGTCGAGCACTTCGGCGGCGCGCGCGTCGCTGCGGTCGATCTTGTTGACGACGACGATCGGCTTCAGGCCCAGCGCGAGCGCCTTGCCGGTCACGAACTTGGTCTGCGGCATCGGGCCTTCGGCGGCATCGACGAGCAGGATGACGCCGTCGACCATCGACAGGATGCGCTCGACCTCGCCGCCGAAGTCGGCGTGACCCGGGGTGTCGACGATGTTGATCCGCGTCAGGTCGGCGCCTTCGCCCCACTCGACCGAGGTGCATTTCGCAAGGATCGTGATCCCGCGTTCCTTTTCCAGGTCGTTCGAATCCATCGCGCGCTCTTCGACGCGCTGGTTGTCGCGAAACGTCCCCGACTGGCGGAACAGCTGGTCGACGAGGGTGGTCTTGCCATGATCGACGTGCGCGATGATGGCGATATTGCGCAAAGACATGCGGAAGGGCCTTATTGGAAGGGGGCAGCGCCCGGAGCGCCGCGAAACGCCGCGCCCCTAACAGAATGGGTGCTGCGGCGCAACATGATTGCCGATGGCGCGAACTGGCGCAGCGATTCCGCCAGACGGTTCGCGTCATACAGCGAGCGCGCCTCGGCACGGCGCAGCCGTTTTGCGAGTCCCGTGTCGAAATCGCTTTTCCAGCGCGCGAGCGCCGGCCCGATCCGCGCGGTGTTGTCCTCGCCGATCGCCTGCAACGCGCGCGATGCGGCGAGCAACCCTTCGCGTTCGCGCGCCAATCGCGGTCCGGTATAGCGTTCGGCGATCAGTCCGAGTTGATGGCGCATCGCCGCGATCGCCAGCCGCGCGCCTTGCGGGTCGCCGCGATCGATCATCAGCCGCGTGCCCGCAACGCCGTCGTCGATCGCCGAAAGCTGATCGTCAAGACGCCGCCCAACGCTCGGCTCGCCTGGGCAAGCACGCACCGCGCGAACATAGGTGGCCAGCGCGTCGAGCATCGCGGGTGTCGGCTCCTGCCCGCCGAATTCCTCGACGATCAGGTTGCGGACAAAGGCTTCGAGCGCACGCGTATCGGTGCCGCGCGCGACCTTTCCGGGCATCGCGAGGTCGGGAATCGTAACGGGGTCGAACCGGCCGTTGCCGCGCGCCGCGCTGAAAAAACTGTTCGTGACATCGGCCGTCCCCGGCGCCGCCGACACGCCCGCGAGCAGGAAATGCGGATTGCCGCGCCCGTTGATATGGCAACTCGCGCAGCTCAGCCCCGCCTTCGCCGCCTGTCCGCCGAGCAAGGTCGGCGCGCCGAACAGGGCACGGCCGCTGCGCACGAGCGCATCGTCATCGGCGGCAAGACAGGTCGCGGGCTGCTCCGACAAGAGCGCCAGCTCGGACCCCGGCGCGGTCCAGCGCAATTGCTCGAACGCCGGCGGCGCATCGGCGCGCGTCGCCGCAACGCCGAGGAGCAGTGCCGCGAACTCGATCAGCTTGCGGATGAACGCCCCGCTGCGATCCAGCGCTTCAGCTCGTCGACTTCGTGACAACCGAAACCGCAGATCGCTTCCAGCTTTGCCAGATGCGCCTTTGCGCCCGCAACATCGCCGCGCTCGAGCTTCAATTCGCCATAATATTCGAGCGCACCGCGATGCGCCGGCGCGATGGCGAGCGCCTCGCGATAATAGGTCTCGGCCGCATCATAGCGTTTCAGCTTGCGGTTCGCGAAACCGAGGTAGGTGAGCACATCGGGATGCGGACCCGCCGCCCATAACGCCGCGTCGAGCTTGGCGATCGCGGCTTCGTAGCGATGCTCGTTGATCAGACCGACCGCCGCGACGTAAGTCGCGTCGAGCGTCTCGGCTGCGGCGAGCCGCACCTCGGGTTCGACCGCATTTTGCGCCTGCGGGCCCGCGGCGACCCCGGCCTCCAGCTTGGTGATCGCGTCGGTGAGCTTCGCCGAATCGGCGCACGTCCCCGCGCACCCTTCCTGCATCGCTTTTAGCGCGCCGAGCTGCTCGTCGGCCTTTTCCGCCTTGCCAAGCTTCGCCTGCGTGATGCCGAGGTCGCGGCGCGCGTCGACCATTTTCTCGTCATAGCGCACCGCGGCTTCGAGCGGCTTCACCGCGCGCGAGAAATCGCCCTGCGCCATATAGCTTGCGCCGAGCAGATAATTGGCCTGCGGGTTCTTCGGCACCGCCGACACGACCTTTTTGAATGCTTTCGCTGCCTCGTCATATTTGCCCGAGGCAAAGGCATCGGCGCCTTTCTTGTAATCGACCGTCGGATCGTAGGCGCTCTGGCTCGGCGGCGCGCTGCCGCCCCCTCCTCCGCCGCCCGCCGCGAAGGCGAGCGGCGCAACGAAGATCGCGCAAGCGGCGGCGATGGATAGTGAAGATCGATAGCGCATGACGAGTCTCTCCCGCGGTCGATACGGGCGTCAGCCTATCACAAACGCGTCCCCCGCGGAACGACGAAGCGGCGGTCAGATCATCGCGATCAGCCGCTCGACCTCTTGCCCGGCAACCCGCGCGGCACGGACGAGATTGGCGTGAAAATTGCCCGCGCTGTCGCCATTCGCTTTGTCGGTCACCGCCTTGATCGCTGCCCAGGGCTTGCCCAGCCGCGCCGCGACCTGCGCCACCGCGCCAACCTCCATGTCGACCAAAGTCGCACCGAGGCTTGCAAGATCGGCAGCGGCATCGGGGCACGCAACGAAGCTGTCGCCGCTCGCGATGCGCGCGTGCGGCACGCCGAGGCCGGGGTCAGGCATCGCAGAAAAATGCGCTTCGCCCGCCTCGCCAATCGGCCATTCGCCCGCGCGGTAGCGGCGGAAGAGGCCCGGCTGGTTGGCGCCATAATCATGCTGCACGGCCTCCGCGAGCCAATAGGCCCCCGGCGCCGCGCCGAGCGACCCGCACGTGCCGGTCATCAGCAGCATGTCGGCATCGCGCGCCAGCGCGCCCGCACACAGCGCCACGTTCACCTTGCCGAGCCCGCACGTTGCGATGCTGAGGCTATGGTCGCCGACCGCCAGCCGCCGTTCGGCAAACAGTCCGCCGACGCGTTCGCCGATGCCGGGAAACAGCGCGTCGGCCTCTTCGGGCAGCGCGGCGAGGATCAGGATATGGGCCATCACGCCTGCTTAACCCCATTCCCGTTCGTGTCGAGCGAAGTCGAGACACCCATCGACAGCGCGCTCCTTCGGGGCATCTCGACTTCGCTCGATGCGAACGGAGGAAGGAAGAGCGATAGGTGACTTGCCAATCCACATTCCTCTCGCCATCGCTCGCATCAATGCTGTCCCGCATCTTTCCCGACCGCTTCGTCCCCATATTGTTCGCGACGATCCTGCTCGCGAGCCTGTTCCCGGTGCGCGGTGCTGCGGTCCCGATCGCGCAGGGCATTTCGACCGCGGCGATCATCTTCCTCTTCTTCCTCAACGGCGTGCGCCTGCCGCGCGACGAGGTGTTCCACGGCGTCCGCAACTGGAAGCTGCAGGGGAGCGCGCTCGCTTTCTGTTTCGGCTTGATGGCGCTGCTGGGCCTCGCGGCGCAGGCTGCGACCGCACCGCTGCTTCCCGCAACGCTCGCGCTCGGTTTCCTCTTCCTCGGCATCCTGCCCTCGACCGTCCAGTCGGCGACCGCGGCGAGCAGCCTTGCGGGCGGCAATGTCGCGGCGAGCGTCGTCGCGGCGGCGCTGCTCAACCTCAGCGGTGTCGCCCTCTCGCCCCTGCTTTTCGCGCTGCTCGCCGGAGCCGAGGGCGAAATCCATGGCGAGGCGGTGCTGCGTATCGTCTCGATCCTGCTCCTACCCTTCGTCGCCGGACAGCTCGTCCAGCGCTGGCTATGGCCGTGGGTGCTCGCCCATCGCGGCCTCGCGACATTTATGGATCGCACCGCGATTGCGATCGCAGTCTATGTCGCCTTCTCGGCCGCGGTCGTCGCGGGAATCTGGGGCCTGCTCGACGGGCGCGAGATTGCCGTCGTGTTCGCGGCGGTCGCGGCGCTGCTCGCGCTGTCCTTTGGCGGTGCCTGGTCGCTCGGCGCGCTGTTGAAGCTCGCGCGGCCCGACCGCATAACCCTGCTGTTTTCGGGCGCGCAAAAGAGCATTGCGGTCGGCGCGCCGCTCGCCGCGACGCTTTTCCCGCCAGCCATCGCCGGCATGGTGCTCGTTCCGATCCTCGTCTATCATATGGCGCAACTGATCCTGTCCGCATGGATCGCGCCGGTGCTGCGATCGGGACAGGGTGTGGTGCTTGAATAACACAGATACGCATGCCATATAGGCAGGCGGCCCATTTTCTGACTTGGGTGGCTGGAAGGAAGACGAATGAGCGAACTGACCGCGACGGCAACCGCGACCGACGAGCTGAAGCTGACCCCGCCCGAACCCGTTCCCGCGGTTTCCCCCGAAAAGGCGGCAGGACTGGTGCCGCTGTCGACCGAGCAGAAATCGAAGCTCGAGGAGCGCGTCGATGGCTTCATCGACGACCTCGTCGCGCAGGACGTCAACTCGCCCGCCTTCGGCCAAAAGGTCGACCAGATCACCAATATGGGCCGCAAGGAAATGCTGGAGGCGGCGAACCAGTCGAACCGCTTCCTCGACCGCCCGATCAAGGCGATGGACCGCGACACCGACATCGGCATGAACCTGATCGAGCTTCGCAACACGGTCGAGCGGCTCGACCCCTCGGCGAACGGCAAGCTGCTGAGCAAGCGCGGCTTTTTCGACAAGATTCTCGGCAACAAGGTCGGCAATTATTTCGCGCAATATCGTAGCGCGCAGACGCATATCGGCGGCATCCTGACCGCCTTGTCGAACGGCAAGGACGAACTGCTCATGGACAATGCCGCCATCGACGTCGAGCGGCGCAAGCTGTGGGAAGCGATGGGCAAGCTGGAACAGATGGTCCACATCGCGGGCACGCTCGACGCGAAGCTTGAAGCGAAGGCGACCGAACTCGACGGCGTCGACCCCGCGAAAGCCAAGGTGATCCGTGAGAATGCGCTGTTCTACGCGCGCCAGCGGACGCAGGACTTGCTGACGCAAATGGCGGTGACGGTGCAGGGCTATCTCGCGCTCGACCTCGTCAAAAAGAATAATGTCGAGCTGGTGAAGGGCGTCGACCGCGCTTCGACCACGACCGTCGGCGCCTTGAAGACCGCGATTACCGTCGCGCAGGCGATGACCAACCAGAAGCTCGTGCTCGAACAGATCACCGCGCTCAACACGACCACCGCGAACATCATCGACGGCACGTCGAAGATGCTGAAGGACAATACCGCGCGCATCCACGAGCAAGCGGCGTCGAGCACGATCCCGATGGAAACGCTCCAGCGCGCGTTCCAGAATATCTATGACACGATGGATGCGATCGACACCTTCAAGCTGAAGGCGCTCGACAGCATGAAGACGACCGTGACGACGCTCGAGGGCGAGGTCGCGAAGTCGAAGGGCTATATCGCGCGCGCCGAGGGTGCGAGCCAGGCGCAGGCCAGCGTCGGTGGCGCCGACAGCCCGCTCGCGTCGCTCGAAGGCTAAGGCAAAAAATGAGCATGAGCGAAGTCGACAAGATCCGCATTTCGGCCGCCTCGGCGATCGAACGGTCGCGCGAACGCCGCCGTCCGATCGGCACCAAGAGCGTCGCGCTGCGCCGCCAGCATCTCTACAAGAAGCTCGGCCGTGTGCTGATCGCGGGCGGGATCGTGCTGATCGGCGCCGCGGTGTTTGGCGCGCTGATCCAGCCGCTCGGCTTCACCGGTCTGCTCGCCTTGTTCATCCTCCTGGTCGGCGTCGCGGTGCTGTTCGGCCGCTCGCCCTTCCCCGAGCCGCGCCAGGCCGATCTGCCCAAGGCCGACCTCAAGCAGCTCGCGGGCCGCACCGAAATCTGGCTCGAGGCGCAGCGCCCCGCGCTCCCCGCGCCGGCGCGCCAGCTCGTCGACGGTATCGGCGTCCAGCTCGACCTGCTCGCGCCGCAGCTCCAGACGCTCGACGCATCAAGCCCCGCGGCGGCAAATATCCGCAAGCTCGTCGGCGAGGATCTACCCGAGCTGGTCGCGGGCTATCAGCGCATTCCCGCTGGGCTGCGCACCGAAGCCCACGCCGGCCGCACCCCCGACGAAACGCTCGTCGGGGGGCTAAAAATGCTCGAAAGCGAGATCGGCAATGCCGCGCGCAGCCTCGCCGCGGGCGAACTCGACAAGCTCGCAACGCGCGAACGCTATCTCCAGCTCAAATATCAGGGACTTGAGGGCGAAGACCCGGCGTAATCCCATCTGCGGCACCGCTTGCCAAGCGGCGCACGCGCGGTCACATAGACGCTGATGTTCGACCAGTTTCTCGCGCCCGAAAATATCGTCTTCAGCTCGGCGTTGCTGCTGATGCTGCTGATCGGCGCCGTGCAGGCGATCGGGCTCGCGGGCGATATCGATGCCGACATGCATGGCGATACCGACGGAGATATCGGCTTTGCCGATAGTTTGCTCGCCTGGGCCGGGATCGGGCGCGTCCCTTTCCTGATGTGGCTGGTGATCTTTCTCGCGCTGTTCGGCGCGCTCGGGCTCGGGCTGCAACAGTTGATGCCCGCGCTGACCGGCGGTCCCGGCACGAACCTGCTGATGGTTCCGCTGACCGCCGTCGCCGCGCTTCCGGTGGCGGGCGGCGCGGCGCGCCTCGTCGCGCGCATCCTGCCCGGCCTCGAAACCACCGCGATCGAACGCGACGAGCTGGTCGGGCTTTTTGCCGAGATCAGCATCGGAACCGCCCGCCTCGGGCATCCTGCGCGCGCGCGCGTGACCGATCCGCATGGCCAGCCGCACCAGATCATGGTCGAACCCGACAGCGCCGATCAGGTTTTTCAGACCGGCGAGAGCGTGCTGCTCGTCAAGCGGGAAGGCGATATATTCAAAGGCTTTACCCGCGGCGATTTCTATTTACCCCGGCTCGACTGACCCTAATATCCATGCGGGGGGCTTCCAATTCCGGAGGCGCGAATCGACAGCAACGGGTGAGTCATGATTGAAATTGCTATTTACGCCGGCATCGGGCTTGCCGCGCTCCTGATACTGGGATTGATTGTTACGCGGCTTTATCATCGCGCGACCAAGGAAATTGCATTTGTCCGTACCGGATTTCGGGGCGAGCGTGTGATCATGAACGGCGGGGCGCTCGTCCTCCCCGTGCTCCACGAAACGATGCCGGTGAACATGAACACCGTCCGGCTCGCCGTCGAACGCAAGAATGTCGACGCGCTGATCACCCTCGATCGCCTGCGCATCGACGTGAAGGCCGAATTCTACGTCCGCGTCCGCCCCGATGCGGGATCGATCGCGATGGCCGCCCAGACACTCGGCCTGCGCACGATGAATCCCGAGGCGCTGAAGGACCTCGTCGAGGGCAAGTTCGTCGACGCGCTGCGCTCGGTCGCTGCGGGCATGACGATGAACCAGCTCCACGAACAGCGCGCCGACTTTGTCCAGAAGGTGCAGCAAGTCAGCTCGAACGACCTGTCGATGAACGGGCTCGAACTCGAATCGGTGTCGCTGACCGGGCTCGACCAGACGTCGATCGAGCATTTCAACGCCAATAACGCCTTCGACGCCGAGGGCCTGACCAAGCTGACCGAGCAGATCGAACTGCGCAAGAAGGCGCGCAACGATATCGAACAGGACACGCGCGTCCAGATCGAGACCAAGAATCTGGAAGCCGACAAACGCAGCTTCGAAATTTCGCGCGACAATGAATTCGCCCGACTGGAGCAGGAGCGCGAGGTCGAGATGCGCCGCGCCGCGCAGGCCGCCGAAATCGCGCGCGAGCAGGCGCAGCGCAACCAAGAGGCGGACAACGCACGCATTCAGGCGAAACAGCTGGTCGACGCCAAGCAGATCGAGGCCGACCGCGCGATCGAGGAAGCGCGCATCGCGCAGGAACAGGCGATCGAACTCGCGCGGCAGGAACAGCAGATCCTGATCCAGAACAAGAGCCGCGACGAAAGTCAGGCGCGCGGCGAAGCCGACGCCGCGCGCGCGATCGCGGTCGCCGCCGAGGAACAGGTCGCCACCGCGCGAGAAACCGAGGTTGCCGAGCGTTCGAAGCGCATCGAGCTGATCGAGGCCGCCAAGGAAGCCGAGCGGCAGGCGATTTCGGTGAAGGTCGAGGCCGAAGCCGAAAAGGAAGCCGCGGCGAACCGCGCTGCAGCGGTGCGGCTCGAAGCCGAAGGTCAGGCCGAAGCCGAAAAGCTGCGCGCCGAAGCCGCGCGCATCCGTTTCGAAGTCGAGGCGGCGGGCCAGCGCGCGATCAACGAAGCGGCAAATTTGTTGTCGTCGAATCAGATTTCGCTCCAGACCAAGATGGCGCTGCTCAAGGTATTGCCTGAGGTCGTGCGCGAAGCCGCCAAGCCGATGGAAGCGATCGATTCGATCAAGATTATCCAGGTCGACGGAATCAACCAGACCGGCGGCGGCACCTCAAGCGGCGGCGGAAATGGCGACGGCGGCGGAAATCTCGCCAGCAACGCCGTATCGGCGGCGCTCGCTTACCGCGCGCAGGCGCCGGTGATCGACAGCCTGATGAAGGAGCTCGGCTTCGACGGCGGATCGCTCGACGCCCTCGTCAAGGGCGCAGCGGCGATCGAACCCGCCGCGCAGCCCGCAATTCCCGCGGCGCCGCGCGGCCGCAAGCCGCGTCCGGGCGCGGTCGTCGCGGAAACCGAAGACAGCGAGGAAGACGCCTGACCAGCAGCGCTGGCGCCAGCTAAGTTTGGCGCCAGCGCTGCGTTCCGAACCACAATAGTAGGATGAGGAGCAAGGGCGGCGCGAGCCCCCAATGCGTCGCCCCCGCCAGCGGCGCGAGCAAAGGCGCCGACGACAGAAGCCACAGCGCCGCAAGCAGCGCGCCGACTGCCAGCGCCTCGAACGCGAAGCTGCGCCAGAAACGCCTCCGCGCGCGCGCATAGGCCGCCTGCGCATCGATCGCGCGCTCGACGCCAAATGCAAAGCCGCGATCGCCCGGCCGTTCGGGCGGCGCCAGCATCGCGGCCAGCATCGCGTCGATGGTCTGATCGTCCGGCGCCGTCATGCGTCCGCTCCTTCGCCGATCATCTTCTGCGCCTTTGCCCGCCCGCGCAAGACGAGTGATTTGAGCGTGCCGAGCGGCAAGCCCATGATCGCGGCCGCCTCGCCGTGCGACCAGCCATGGCCGAAGCATAAGATGAGCGCGGCGCGCTCCTGCGGCGACAGCGCGGCGAGCAGCCGGCCGGCGTCGATCGCGGCGTCGCTTGCCGGCCGCGGATCGGTCGAACTTGCGCTATCCTCACCTCCCAAGAGTCCTTCGCGCCGCCGCGCGGTGCGCCGCTGGTCGAGGAACAGCCGCCAGCCGATCCCCATGACCCACGCCGCATAACTCCCCTGCCCCCGATATTCGCCCGCGCGCTGCCACGCGCGGACAAAGGCTTCCTGCGCCAGATCGTCGGCGTCGCATCCGGCGGCACGCGACAGGAAGGCGCGCAATCGCCCTTCATGCCGCAGCACGAGGAGCTGGAAAGCGGCGCGATCTCCCCCGGCAACACGCTGGTTGAGGGCCCAATCTTCATCGGCGCTGGCCTCATCACGCAGCGTTGCGCTCCTCAAGGGCCGCGGCGCGCGCAAGGCGGCGGCGGACGAGGAGCGCAATGCCGACAAAAGCGGGGAATAGCGCGGCGCCCGATGAAACGCGGATCAGCTGCTCATTCCCCTGGATCAGCCCGAAGCCCGCCATCGCCAGCCCGATCGCGAGCAACACCAACGCGTTGCGATCGTCGCCCGGCGTATCGGAGTTTTGGCCGCCGAGATGTTCATAAGGCTTGTTGAGCTTGTCGATCAGCGGGCTGACGGCGTCCGACTTCGCCTCGAGCGCGCGGCGGATCGAGCGGTGGAGCATCCACGCGTGAAGCAGTCGCGCGAGCAGGAAAAAGCCGACAACGAACAGCGCGACCATCGTGATATTTTCGAGCCAGCCGAAGAACCTGTCGCTGATCGCAACCAGTTCGGTGGTCGGCGGCGGCGCGGGCATGAACGCGGCGATGTCGCGCGGATCGATATAGGCGGCGATGTCGGCGGGGCCGATCGACTGCGCGGCCGTAACGGGCACCGTCACCGTCGCAGCGGGCGGCAACGCGGGGGCCGCGGCAGTGGCGGCAGCGGCCGTCGTGATCATCAGGTCCATCGACATATCTCTCCTTCATGCCGCTCGGCATGGTGAAACCACAGGCGGCGGCCTCCGGCAAGGCGGGGATGATCTGCACCGGGGAGCACATACCAACCGCCTCGCGAAGCCGCCGCCCGGACCGGCGCGAAGGCCGATCACGGACTAGACGGCACGACGCGCGCCGGTGGATGCAAGGGGAAGAGTTTTTTGGGGCGAAGAGCCTAAAGCCCTTCGCCGCCCGTCCAGTGCGCGTTGACGAGGCGGCGCGCGAGCGCGCTCACCTGGTTGCGGATGTCGGGCACCGCGACGACTTCCCACAGGTCACCGCGCGTCATCGGGCCGATCGCGAGGATATGTTCCGACGAACGCCCCGACGCATCGACGATATGGCCGTCGCGGTCGATATCGAGCCCGAGGCGGAGCGCATCGGGGCGGATACGCCGCGCCCCGAGCAGGCGCTTCACCAGCGGGTCCGACGAACGCAGCAGGTCGCCCTGCGGCCCGGTGCAATTGATCATCCGCGCCGCGCGCGTCGTCACCAACTCGGCTTCGCCGCGCGGCAGCCACGCGACGGCGAGCGCGTCGGGTTCGACCGCGACATGCGCGATCTTGCCCGCGCGGAAATGGAGCTGCCCCGACGCGACAAGCGCGTCGATCCCGTCGGCGACCTCAGGCGCGAGTCGGTGGCGATGGACATCCCAGAAGGGGCGCAGATGGCGCAGGAAGCGCGCGCGCTTGTCGGCCTCGGCGGCCGACCACATCATCTGCGTGATCGGGCGGATCGAATCGACGACAAGCCGCCAATCGCGGTCCTTCGCTTCGCCCCGCGCCCAGCGCACCAGTTCGGAAAGATCGGGCGCGGGTTTGGCAAGCACCGGCTTGGGGCGCGGGAGCCCGTCGATATGGCGATGCGGGCGCAACCCGCGGCGCGACAGCGCGGTGATCGGTCCTTCGTGGCCGTGTGCCGCGAGCCGCAGGATCACGTCGACCGCGGTGAGCCCCGTGCCGACGATGAGCACTGGCGCCTCTTTGCCCAGCCCCTCCTCGAACGCGCTCGCCCACGGATCGCCGATATAGCGATGCGACGGCAGATGCGCGCCCTCGATCGCGGGCGGGTCGTGCGGCGGCAGATTGCCGATCGCGAGCACCGCGCGGTCGGCCTCGATCAGCCCGCCGTTGACGAGCCCGAGCGTGACCTGCCCGCGCTTCTCCTCGATATCGAGCACCTCGTCGTCGACGAGCTTCAGCCGCCGGCCATATTTTTCCATCGCCGCGCGCAGCGTCTCGCGCAAATAGCGGCCATAGGTCGCGCGCGTCACGAACGCCGCCTCGCAGCCGAGCCCGCGCGCGGCGAGCCACTCGCAGAAATGATCGGGCCGGTCGGCGAAGGCGCTCATATTGCCCGCGCGGACGTTGAGCAGGTGCGAGGTTTCGGTGCTGCTGTACGCGACCCCGGCGCCCATCCGGTGCCGGTCGCGCTCGATCAGCAGCACCTCGACATCGGGCTGTTCGAGCAGGTTGATCGCGAGCAAGGTCCCCGAGAAACCCGCGCCGACGATCGCAACGCGCGTCGCGGTGCGAAAGCGCGGACGCGGCGAATGAAGCTGCGCTTCGATCATCCTCATCGGGTTACCACGTCGCCCGACACCGTCACGCGTTCGAGCGCGCGATATTCGGGCCAGTAATCGCCGACGGCATAATGCTGGGTCGAGCGATTGTCCCAGATGCCGATCGCATTCGGGGTCCAGCGGAAACGAACCTGATATTCGGGCACCTTGATCCGGTCGAACAGCAGGCGCAGCAAGCTGTCGCTGTCCTCCTCGCTCACCCCGACGATGCGGCTGGTGAAGGTGTAATTGACGTAGAGAATCTTCTCGCCCGTTTCGGGGTGCGAACGCACGACGGGATGACGCACCGGCGGGAAATCGCGCGCAAGCTGCGCCCGCTTCTCTTCGGTGACACGGCCGCCGAAGCTGCGCACAATATCATGCTCGGCCTCGAGCCCGTCGATCCGGTCCTTCACCGGTTGCGGCAGCCCGGCATAGGCCGCCACCGTGTCGGCCCACATCGTGTCGCCGCCCAGCGGCGGCAGATGCCGCGCGCGCAGGATCGAGGCGATCGACGGCCGCTCACGGAAGGTCACGTCGGTGTGCCATTTGTTATACGCCTGAAACGGCGCGACCGTTTCGGCGGTGAGCTGCACCCCCTCGACGCCTTCGATCTTGAGGATTTCGGGATAACCTTCGACCGATGGGATTACCGGATGGCCTTCGAGATCGCCGAACAAGGTGCCGAGCCGGACATGGCTTTCGTGGCTGATATCCTGATCGCGGAAAAAGACGACCTTGAAGCGCAGCCAGGCGGCGCGCAGCAGATCACCTTCTTCGGATGACAGCGGGCGGTCGAGATCGAGCCCGCTGATCTCGGCCCCGATAGTCGGAGTTGAGGGCGAAATCGCCACGCCGAGCGATCGCGCGGTCTCGAACAGGTCGGGGGTGTTGAGCTGCGTGGCCATGGGCAGTCCTTTCGCTCGTTCGATTCGGAAATACGTCCCGGAACAGCGAAAATAACTCAACTGATATGATTGACAAGCCCTAACGCGCCGAAACGCATGATATGCGCGACCTATGGCCGATAGGGGATCGCGTCGGGCAGGATCACGCCGGCATCCCGCGCATAACGATCCCACGCCGCCGCCAGCTCGGCCTTGCGGTCGGGGTGGATAAGCGACAGGTCGCGCGTTTCGCCGGGATCGCGCGCGATGTCGAACAATCGCCAAATGTCGTCACCGATATCTGTGAGCTTCCAGTCGCCGCGGCGATAGGCGCGCGATCCGAACAGCTCGGCGCCGACGCCGTCGTCCGCCCCATAAACGCGCGCATCGGCATTTTTCAGCCATGCGGCCCACGACCGACCGGTGATCGGCACGACCTTGCGTCCCGCGACCTGCGTCGCCTTCGCATCGGCGCCCGCAAGGTCGAGAAGGGTCGGCGCAATATCGGCGACCGAGAGATATTGTGTTTCAGCCCCTTTGCGCGCTGCGATCCCCGCACCGCTGATGAAGGCGACCGCGCGTGTTCCGCCTTCGCTTTGATAGCCCTTGGTCAGCCACGACGGCGCGGTGGCCGCCTGCGCCCAGCCCGCGCCATAGGTGAGGTACGACGACGCCGTGCCGCGATTGGCGAAGCTGTTGTCGGCGCTCTTCAGCGAGCCCGCCAGCATCTGCGCGCCCGTGGTTTCGATATCGAGTGCCTCGGCGCCATTGTCGGCGAGGAAGACGATCACGGTGTTGTCGAGTTCGCCCGAGGCGCGCAGCGATTCGATCACGCGGCCGACATTCTGGTCGAGCCGGTCAACCATCGCGGCATAGATTTCCATGTTACGCGCGGCGAGCCGCTGTTGATCGGCGGTCAAGGAATCCCAGCTGCCGTCGCGGTTGCGCGGCGTATGCGCGACAACGTCGGGCGCAAGGATGCCAAGCTCACGCTGCCGTGCAATGCGGCGTGCGCGCAGCACGTCGAAGCCTTCGTCATAGCGCCCCTTATAGCGCGCAATATCCTCTGCCGGCGCTTGCAGCGGCCAATGCGGCGCGGTGAAAGCCAGATAGCCAAAGAAGGGCCGCCCGGCTTTCCCCTTCGCGGGCCGCTCGCCGAGAAAATCGATCAGCCGCGTCGCGAAATAATCGCTCGAATAGAAATCCGGGGGCAAGCGCGCGACGATCTTGCCGTCCTCGCGATAGGTCGCGATCCCGCGTGTCCCGGGGCTCGCTTCGGGCTGGATGTCGGTTCCATAATGATTGTGCCCGCCCTGCAATAACGCAAAGCTGCGCTCGAACCCCCGCGCATGCGGATCCTGCTCCGGGGTCAGGCCAAGGTGCCATTTGCCCGACAGCAAGGTGCGATAGCCACTGGCGCCCAGCCGCTCGGCGAGCGTCGCAACGTCGCTGCGCAAATAGCCCTCATACCCCGGCTTGCCCTGCTGGTTCGGCCGGATCATTTCGGCCATCGTGCCGAGCCCCGCGCGGTGATTGTCGGTGCCCGAGAGCAGCATCGAGCGCGTCGGCGAACAGGTCGGCGCGGTGTGAAAGCCCGCCAGCCGGATGCCGTTCAGCGCGAGCCTGTCGAGGTTCGGCGTGCGGATCTCGCCCCCGAAGGCGCCGAGGTCCGAATAGCCGAGATCGTCGGCGACGATGACAAGCAGGTTCGGTCGCCGCTCCTTCGCCTGCGCCGGCCCGACGGTCGCGGCAGCGCCGATCAGCGCAGCAAAAAGCAGACGGGCGAAACGCGAACCATGGGTCATCGGGCGGTCTTTCGAAAGTAAAAGGTCGGCGCGCCCGGGCGAATGGAACCGGGGCGCGCCGCAGACAGGGCCGGCGCAGTCACAGGAAGGGAGAGGATAACCACAAGCGCCGGCCGATTTCATCAGGCGGGTTCGTATTGAACCGCCTTTTCCTTGCGGACGGTGCGGCTGCTGCGCCCATCGATTCCGACCGGCACTTCGCCCGAAATCGTCGCGCGGCGAAGCGTCCGGCGCTGCAAGCCGAAGTCGGCGGTCGCGCGGTGCTGCGTCGACTGATTGTCCCAGATGGCGACGTCACCCTCGCGCCAGCGCCAGCGCACGACATTCTCGGGCTTGGTGATATGATCCTGCAGCGTCTGGAACAGCCGCGCACTGTCGGCCGCGTTCAGCCCGACGAACTGCTTGACGAAATGGCCGAGCAGCAGGCTCCGCTGCCCGCTCACCGGATGGACGCGGACCACCGGATGTTCGGTCTCGTACACCGTCGAGGCGAAGACATTGCGATGTTCCTTGATCCGCTTCGCCGCGCTTTCGCCATCGGGCGCCGATTGCAGGATCGAGGCATAATCATAGAGGTTGGTGTGCGTCGCCCACAGATTGTTGACGAGTTGGCGCAGCACTTCGGGCAAGCCCTCATAGGCGGTCTCGCCATTCGCCCACTGCGTGTCGCCGCCCGCTTCGGGGATGGTGAGCGCGCGCAGGATCGATGCCTTGGGATAGGCGTCGACAAAGGTCACGTCGGTGTGCCAGCTCGACGCCGCATAGCCTTCCTTGCTGTCGAGTTCGAGCAGGTAGCGCGATCCTTCGGCGACCGGCACCGTCGGATGCGCGACCGGATCGCCGAGCAGCGCCGCGAAATCCTCATGCTCCTGATCGGTCAGGTGCTGCTGGTCGCGGAAGAAGAGTACCTTGTGCCGCACGAGCGCCGCCTGGATGGCCTGCACCACCGGCGCGGGCAGATCGCCCGACAGCTCGACACCGTGGACGATGGCGCCGATCGTGCCGGTCACCGGTGTGATTTCGAGCGGGATATTCTTGTCGCGCGCATTGGCATAGCTGTTGTGAAGATCCGTCATGTCAGTCTCCTTTGGGGGTTGGACGGCGGGGGTATCCGGCAAGAGCCCCGGCGGGCGGTCGTCGAATGGGGTGGGCGCGCGGTTCACGCGCGAATAAGGTGGACATGGCCATCACAGCTTCGTCCGCAGCGTCGCGCCGATCGTGCGCGGTTCGCCGATCAGCGAGGTCACGATGCCGGTGTTTTGCGCCGACAAGGTCTGGAAATAATCCTTGTCGAACAGGTTGCGCGCCCAGAGCGACAGGTCGAACAGGCCGTCGTCGGTCTTGAAACCGATACGCGCGTTCGCAATCCCATAGGCGGGAACATCGGCATAGATGCTGTTGCTCGACGAGGTGTTGAACGACGAGCGATGCGAATAATCGGCATGGGCATAGATCGACAGATCGCGCCCGCCGAGATTGCCGACCGGCGCCGACACATCGCCGCCGAGCGTGTAAGTGAACTTCGGAACGCCGGGCAGCTGCTCGCCCGTCAGATCCTGAATTCCACCTTCGTTCAGCTGCTCGGGCGCCTGCGGAGCGGTCCGGTAATCGCTGTACGTCGTGTCGGCATAAGCGACCGAAGCATAGAAGCTCGCGCGCTCGCTCGGCGCATAGCTGAGGTCGCCCTCGACCCCGCGCGAGCGCACGCCCGGGATATTCGCTATATATTGGCGAACGTTGACCGTGTTCGGCACCTGCTCGGTGATCGCGGTCTGATAATCGCTGATCTCGGTCCAATAGCCCGCGACGTTGAGCGTCACCGCCTTGTCGAACCATTGCGACTTGATCCCGAGTTCGTAGCTGTCGACCTTTTCGGGCGCAACGTCGGGGTCGATCCCGGCGGGCAGGTTGGTGAGGTTGAGCCCGCCCGACTTGTTGCCGCGCGAATAGGTCGCATAGGCTAGCGCATCGTCGCTGAACTGCCACGACAAGGTCGCGAGCCCCGACACGCTGTTGTCCTTGAAGCCCGTCGAATAGCTGGTCACCGGGTTGAATTGCGCGCGGAGCGCCGCCGCCTGCGCCGCGATTCCGGCTGGCAGGGTCGACAGGTCGGTCCCCGCGACGTGGAATTGCGTGAACGAACCGCTCTTCTTTTCGTGCGTGTAACGCAGCCCCGCGGTCAGCGTCAGCCGGTCGGTGAATTTCCAGTCGAGCTGGCCGAACAAAGCATAGCTTTTGGTCCGCGGGTCCGAGGTCGAATTCGCCTCAAAGCCGTTCAGCGCCGCTTCCCATGCGGCGAGCGGGATCGGCGAGGTCGCGGGACGGTTCCACAGCGCGGCGGCGGGGCCATAGGCGCTCGCGCCCCGGCCGCGGATCACTTGCCAGAAATAATAGGCGCCGACGACATAATCGATCGGCCCGTCGCTGTCCGACGCGAGGCGAAGTTCCTGGCTGAACTGGCGTTGGCGGTTCGACTGTTGCGCCTTGACGATGACGGGGAGCGAAGTCGAATCGCCGTCGTTCGCGGGGTTCCAGTCCCACCAGCGGTATGCGGTGATCGAGGTCAGCTTCGCGGCGCCGACGTTCCAGTCGACCTGCCCCGACACGCCATAACCGTCCATATTCGACTGATAATGGCTGTCGGCCTCGCCGCGCCGCGCGAAAGAATCGATCGTCGGAAAGCTGTAACCCGGGAAACGCGCCGCGCGCTCGGCAAAGCTGTTCGCGATCGCCGCGCCATTGGCATAGGTACCGAAATAATCGGCGAAGACATTGAGGACGTGGTTCTGCTTCTGCCGCGCAAAATCGCCGATGATGCGGACCTCCAGATCCGACGTCGGGGTAAACAGCAACTGCCCGCGCACGCTCCAGTTCGAATAATCCTGCGCGCGCTCGTTCTGCGTGTCGTTGTAGAGGAAGCCGCGCCGCTCGGTCACCGAGCCGCTGACGCGGACCGCGAGCAGATCGTCGATCAGCGCCCGGGATGCCGAGCCGCGCAGCTGGTAATAGCCATAATCGCCGACGCTCGCCTCGCCCGAAAATTCGGGGTCGAAGCTCGGTTTGCGCGAGCTGATGTTGATCGCGCCCGAGGTGGTGTTCTTGCCGAACAACGTCCCCTGCGGCCCGCGCAGCACCTCGATCTGCTGCAGATCGACGAGGTCGAACTGCGACTGGCCGACACGCCCATAATAGACATTGTCGACATAGAAGCCGACGCCATTCTCCAGCCCGTCGTTGGTCAGCGCTACATTGCTGCCGAGCCCGCGGATGTTGATGTTGGTGTTACGCGGGTTGAAGCTGAACACTTGCAGACTCGGCACGATCTGCTGGATCTGCGTCAGCGAGTAGTTGCCCGTCGCCTCGAGCTGCGACGCGCCGACGACCGACAGCGCGATCGGCACATCCTGCGCGCTTTCATCGCGGCGGCGCGCCGACACGATGATTTCGGCGCCATCATAGGATGCGGCCGAGGCGGCCGCCACCGCGGCGCCGGCGGCTTCTTCTTCGGCAGCGGCGTCGGCAGACGCGCCGGTCTCAGCGGTGGTTTCGGCGGCAAAAGCCGGAGCAGCGGGCAGCAACAGCGCCGCGCCAAGCAAAAACTTCAAACGATGATCGGGAGAGAAACGGTTCATTATATTGGGTCCCCGGGCGGCGATCCCGCCCCCTTTTTGATGTGATGGATGGTGGCGCGGTGCGCCGCGCCGGATCGGGCAGCCGCCAGCTCCGCCCCCCACAGCGCACGGGCGGCGCTGCGCAGGGACGCAGGATAGCGAGCCAGATCCGACAGGTCGGATTGGGTCAGCAAAGGCATGATTTTTCCCCACGCCGGCGCTCGGGTGCCGGACGTCAGGCCGCAAACGTCTCGCGTGAGGAGGCGCGGCTGGAGATTATGGGAGCCGCTGGGGCGCGAAGGGCGCGGTCTGTCCGCTACCCCGCGCTAGCGCGGCGATGATTTAGTTGATGGTGCTACACATACGCATCGCAATACCCCTTCTGGGGGAACGCAATGCCTGGCGATGTCGCCCGAGCATCACGCGCTTTAGCCGTTGGTAACGCGGAGCAAGCTGCTTCCCGGTCAAAAGCCGCGGGTCGAAGGGGAGAGCCCGTCATTCGTCTCGACCAGTCCCGAACGACAATGTCAACTTAATCGATTGATTTTAGATTCGTCAACGCCGGAGGCCACTTTTTGCGACGAAGAAAATCTATCGGCGGACAAGCCGAGGCTTATCGGGCGACGGCAATGGCAAGGAAAACCGCGCGTTCGGCGCGAAGCCCCTCGGCGAATCACGGCCTGGCCGGTGATCTGAAATTCTCCGGACAACCGAAGGCCACGCAGCCGATGATCGCCGACGCCTTTGCCCGCGCCAATTGCGCGAAGCGCCCCGGCGCAAGGATTTCAGCGATGTCAGGAAGCTCTGGATGCCCCGCGAGGATTCGAACCTCGATAGGCGGTATCAGAAACCGCAGTCTTACCATTAGACGACAGGGCAGCAGAGGCGGGCGCAATATGATTGCACGGCCGCGCTGTCAAGGCCGGTTCGCCACTCGAACAAGTCCGCTTGCCCTAGCGCATTTCGCCGCTAGCATCGCCGTATAACAAGAGAGGGGCCGCGCGCCCGCGCGGACACCCGAAGGAGTGGGTTGATGCGTCATGTCGCGATCGTCGGGTCGGGCCCCGCGGGTTATTACACCGCCGAAACATTGCAGAAAGCGGACGATATTGCGGTCGACGTCATCGACCGGCTGCCCGTTCCCTATGGCCTGATCCGCACCGGGGTCGCCCCCGACCACCAATCGATCAAGGCGGTATCGCGCCGTTACGAGGGCACCGCGCTGACCGACAATGTCCGCTTCGTCGGCCATGTTTCGGTCGGCACCGATGTGACGATCGACGAGCTTGTCGGCCTCTATGACGCGGTCATCCTCGCGACCGGCGCGCCCAACGACCGGCCGCTCGACATCCCCGGCGCCAACCTGCCCGGGGTGATCGGCAGCGCCGCCTTTGTCGGCTGGTACAACGGCCATCCCGACTTCGCCGATCTGGACCCGCCGCTCGACGCCCCGGGCGTGGTGGTGATCGGCAACGGCAATGTCGCGCTCGACGTCGCGCGCATCCTCGCCAAGACGCCGGGCGAATTCGCGGGCAGCGACATCGTCGCACACGCCCGCGATGCGCTGGCGCACAGCGCGGTGCGCCATATCCAGATTCTCGGCCGCCGCGGCCCGCACCAGATCGCGATGACGCCGAAGGAACTGGGCGAACTCGGCCATCTCGAACGCGCCAGCCCGCGCGTCGACCCCGCCGACCTGCCGCCCGAGGGCGACGATGCCATGCTCGAACCCGGCATGCGCAAATCGGTGACGCATTTGCGCAGCTTCACCGCGAACCCGGTCGCCAAGCCGGTGACGATCGATTTCGATTTCTTCGCCATGCCCGTCGCAATCGAGGGCGACGACCGCGTCCAGCGCGTGATCGTCGAGCGTACGACGCTCGACGCCGACCTCACCAGTCACGGCACGGGTGAGACCTATGCGCTCGATGCCGGGCTGGTGATCAGTTGCATCGGCTACCAGACCCCGCCGATCCCCGGCGTCCCCTATGAGCATGGCCGCGGCCGCTTCGCGAGCGATGAAGGGCGCATCCTCCCCGGCCTCTACGCCGTCGGCTGGGCACGGCGCGGCCCGTCGGGAACGATCGGCACCAACAAGCCCGATGGCGCGCGCATCGGCGAAATGGTGCTCGAGGACATCGGCCGCGGCGCGGGCAAGGCGGGGCGCCCCGGGCTCGATGCGCTGCTCGCCAGCCGCGATGTCACCCCCGTCACCTTCCGCGACTGGCGCCGGATCGAGGAGGCCGAGGTTGCGGCCGCGCTCGACGGCCGTCCGCGCGAAAAATTCACCAGCATCGAGGCGATGCTGACCGCACTCGGGCGTTGACCGCGCCGGTCCGCACCGCGCTGCGCTGGCTGCTCGCGCTGGCCTATGGCTATGCGGGCTATCGCCACCTTGCGGCTCCCACGCCCTTCCTCGCGATCACCCCACCGTGGGTGCCGCAGCCCGGGCTGGTTGTCGCCGCGACCGGCATCGCCGAGATCGCGGGCGCGATCGGGTTGATGATCCCGGCCACGCGCAAGGCGGCCGGCTGGGGCCTCGCGCTCTATGCGCTCTGCGTCTGGCCCGCCAATTTTCACCACGCGCTCGCCAATGTCACGATCGGCGGCGAGACGCTGAGCTGGTGGTATCACGGCCCGCGCCTCGCCGCGCAGCCGCTGATCATCTGGTGGGCGCTATGGGCGAGCGGCGCGACCGACTGGCCGTTTCGCCGCCGCCCCTAGCCCTTATTTCGCGACCGGCGTCTCGATCGGCGGCTGGCCCTTCTGGCTCGCCGCATAGGCCTCGACCGCCTTCAGCACGCGCAGCATGTTGCCGCTCGAAATCTTCTCGAGTTCGGCCTGCGTATAGCCGCGCCGCGCGAGTTCGGCGAACAGCCGCGGATAGCCGGTGACATCCTCCAGCCCCACCGGCGTCGCGTCCATCCCGTCATAATCGCCGCCGATCCCGATATGATCGACGCCGATCGTCTTCTTGATGTGGTCGATATGGTCGGCCGCGATCCCGATCGGCACCTGCGGCGCGGGGTTCGCCGCGTCCCACGCTTTCAGCGCCGGGGCGACGGCATCGGGATTGCCGACGTACAGCGCGTCGAGCCGTGCCTTCTCCGCCGTCCGCGACAGGCCATGCGCGCGCAGCTTGGGGTCGAGGAAAGCGGCATAGAGCACCACCATCACGACGCCGCCATTGGCCTTCACCGCGGGCAGCACGCTGTCGGGCACGTTGCGCGGATGATCGTTGACGCCGCGCACGCCCGAATGGCTGAACATCACGGGCGCGTGCGAGACCTCGAGCGCATCCTTCATCGTCGCTTCGCTGACATGGCTCAGGTCAACGATCATGCCGATCCGGTTCATTTCGCGAACAACCTGTTTGCCGAAATCGGTGAGCCCGTCATGCTGCGGCGCGTCGGTTGCGCTGTCGGCCCACGGCGTGGTCTTGCCGTGGGTCAGCGTCATATAGCGCGCGCCCATGCCATAGAGCTGGCGCAGCACGGCAAGCGACGATCCGATCGACTGGCCGCCCTCCATCCCGAGCATGCCGGCGACCTTGCCCGCCTTCATCTGCTGTTCGAGTTCGGTCGAGGTCGACGCGAAGCCAAGGTCGTTCGGATAGCGCGCGATCAGCCGCTTCGCGACGTCGATCTGCTCGATCGTCTGTTGCACGGCCTGCTGCTCATTCGTGTTTGACGGCACATAGACCGACCAGAATTGCGCGCCGACATGCCCCTTGCGCAGGCGCTGGATGTCGGTGTGCATCACCGTGCCGTCGGGCTTGGGCTTGGTGGTGTCGCGAAAGTCGAAGTCGTTGATCATATTGCCGACCTGCCCGCGCAATTCCCACGGCACGTCATTGTGCCCGTCGAACACCGGCGCCTTTTTGAGCGCAGCTTCGGCGGTCGCCTCGGGCGACTTTTGCGCGGTGGCGGGGGTGGAGATCAGGGCGAATGCGGCGAGGCCGGCGAGCAGGTGCGACTTTGTCATGGCGCGCGACCTTAAGTGCTTGTTGCCGCAGTGCAAGCCCGACTTGACGCGCGCGTCAACGCCGCGCAGCATCGCGCCATGACGGCCTTCGACGACTGGCGCGCAAGATCGCCCTATTATGACGAAACCCACGAAGCGCTGGCGCAGAGCGTCCGCCGCTTCGTCGCGCGCGAGATTGCACCGCACATCGACCGCTGGGAGGCCGAAGGCGAGCTACCGCGCGAACTGCACAAAAAGGCGGCCGACGCGGGCATCCTTGGCCTGCGCTACCCCGAACAATATGGCGGACACAGCGAAGGCTTCGACAATTTCCACGGCCTTGTCCTCACGGAAGAACTCGCCGCGGTCGGCGCAGGCGGGCTTGGCGCCTCGCTGATGACGCACGGCATCGGCCTTCCCCCGGTCCTTGCGCTGGGCTCCGACGAGCTGAAACAGCGTATCGCACCGCCCGTGCTCGCGGGCGACAAGATCATCGCGCTCGGCATCACCGAAGCGGGCGGCGGCAGCGACGTCGCGAACCTCAAGACAACCGCGGTCAGGGACGGCGACCACTATATCGTCAACGGCGGCAAGATGTTCATCACCAGCGGCATGCGCGCCGACTGGCTGACCTGCGCCGTCCGCACCGGCGGCCCCGGCGCGGCTGGCATTTCGTTGCTGCTGATCGACATGACCTGCCCCGGGGTCGAACGCACCCGTCTCGACAAGATGGGCTGGCGCTGCAGCGACACCGCCGCGATCCATTTCAGCAACGTCCGCGTCCCCGCCCAGAATCTCATCGGTCTCGAGAATGGTGGCTTCATCGGCATCATGCGCAATTTCAATTCGGAGCGGCTCGGCATGGCGATGGGCTGCTGCGCCTACGCGCGCGTCGCGATGGCCGAGGCGGCCGAATGGGCGCAGAACCGCGAGACCTTCGGCAAGCCGCTCGTCGGCCA
The DNA here is from genome assembly GCF_023197165.1 of Sphingopyxis sp. MSC1_008. Taxonomy (GTDB): domain Bacteria; phylum Pseudomonadota; class Alphaproteobacteria; order Sphingomonadales; family Sphingomonadaceae; genus Sphingopyxis. The sequence continues at coordinate 58,694 of NZ_JALPRD010000003.1, read as the reverse complement.
CCAGTCGATCCGCATCAAGCTCGCCGACATGGAGCGCCAGATCGAGGCGACGCAAGCGTGGGTCGACCTCTGCGCGTGGCAGGTCAAAGAGGGCAAGGACCGCCCCGCCGACTTCGCGATGCTCAAGGTGCAGGCGACGCGCATGCTGGAAAGCGTCGCGCGCGAGGCGGCGCAGGTCCTCGGCGGCGCGTCCTATGTCACCGGCAGCAAGGTCGAACGCATCTACCGCGAAGTCCGCGTCAATGCGATCGGCGGCGGCAGCGAGGAAATCATGCTCGACCTCGCGGGCCGGCAGTTGTTCGGCGGGAAGCGCTAGCCCTCTTCGCGCCGCTTTTCGGCCAGCGCGCGCGATTCGGCTTTGAGCGGTCGCGACACCGGGCACACCTCCTGCACATAGCCGTTGAGCACATTGGTCAGCGCGTCGGGCAGCAGGCGATAGAAAACGAACTGGCCGCGCTTCTCGCTCACGATCAGCCCGGCATTTTCCAGCACCGACAGATGCTGCGATACCGCCGGCTTGCTCATCTCGAAACGCGCCGCGATGTCGCCCGCGCTGAGCTCGGCATGCGCCAGATAGGCGAGAATCTTGCGCCGCGGTGTCGACGCCAATGCCTGAAAAACCCGTTCCATGCGTACCAAAATGGGCATCGCCGCACGACTTGACAAGCAATAATTTATTTAAGTAATTACTTACATTCTTTTGAATGAGGAGTCGGCCGATGCGATGCGATGATGACCCCCATGCCGTCAATTTCCTCATCGACGAGCCCGGCCCCGATCCACGCACCGGTCATGTCCGCGCCGATGCACCCAGCATCGTCTGGAACGGCGGCATGGCGTTGGTCGCGCTGATCGCCGGCCCCTTCTTCGCGACGCCGTCCGCCATCATCCTCTTCTTCGTCACCACCGGCGCGGCGCTGCTGCTCGGCCACAGCGTCGGCTATCACCGCATGATGATCCACGGCAGCTTCAAGGCGCCCCGCTGGCTCAGGCGCACGCTCGTCTGGTTCGGCGCTCTTGTCGGCATGGCGGGCCCGTACGGCATCATCCGCGCGCACGATACGCGCGACTGGGCGCAGCGGCAGGCCGATTGCCATCCTTTCCTCGCGCATCAAACCCACATCCTGCGCGATGCCTGGTGGCAGATCTATTGCCGGCTCGACCTCGATCGGCCGCCGCGCTTCGATTTTACCGAACTCGACCATGACCCCTTCTATCGCTGGCTCGAGGCGACATGGCGCTGGCAACAGCTTCCCGTCGCACTGCTTTTCTTCGCAATCGGCGGATGGGGCTGGGTGATCTGGGGCGTCGCCGCGCGCGTCGCGGTCGCCAATCACGGCCATTGGCTGGTCGGCCACCTCGCGCACAATCGCGGCCCGCAGCACTGGACCGTCGACGCACACGGTGTGCAGGCGTTCGACGTCCCCTGGGCCGCAATCCCGACGATGGGCGAAGCATGGCATAACAATCATCACGCCTATCCCGGTTCGGCGCGCATCGGGCTGCATCCGGGGCAGAGCGATTGGGGTTACGCTTTCATCAGGCTCCTCGAACGGATGGGGCTGATATGGGACGTCAAGACCCCCGCAACGCTCGGTGCGCGCGGCGGGCTGACCCGTATCGAGCCCGGCGACCTGCCGATGCCCGGCACGCTCGCCGGGGTGCCCGGGCGATGAGGCGCCTTCTCGGCCTGCTGTTTCCCGCAGCGCCGGGCGCGCTGCGCTATGCGGCAACGGCGAGCGGGCTGATCCTTCTGCAGCATGCTTTTGTCGCGGTCGCTGCGGCGAGCGCGGGCGCGCGGCTGATACCCGACGCGTCCTTCTGGCTCTTCCCCATCCGGCGCCTCACCATGTTCGGGCAGTTTCCGCTCGCTTTGGAGATCGGGGGCTTCGCCTTCTGCCTGCTGATCTCGGCCGCGCTCGTTACCCTCTCGCTGCGCCGCGCCGACCATCTCGGCCGCGGCGGCGGAATGGCGCTCGCCGCGATGATCCCGACCCTCCAGATTCTCGCGGTTCTCGGCCTGACGATCCTCTGGCGTGCCACGCCCGATTCCGGAACGCCGCCCAAAACCGGACGAACCGGCAATCCCGCGCCGCCGCATCAGATAGCGATCGGCATCGGGGCGGGCATGGCGCTGATCGTCCTCGCCGTCGCTGTCTCGGCGTCGACGTTGGGCGCCTATGGCTGGGGGCTGTTCGTCATGACCCCTTTCCTCACGGGGCTGATCACCGGCTTCATCGTCAACCGGGGCCGCGAGCGGCGCCGGAGCGAGACACTGGCCGCGGTCGCCGCGGCGGGCTTGCTCGGCACCCTCGCGCTCCTGATGCTCGCGCTCGAAGGTTTCTGGTGCATCGCGCTGATCGCGCCGCTTGCGATGCTGCTCGCGGCGGTCGGCGGCGTCATGGGCCGAGCCGCCGCGCGACAGGTCAACCCGCGCCAACCCTTCTACAGCGTCGCAGTCCTGCCGCTGCTATTCGTCGTCGATGCCGCGATGCCGCCCGAACTCCCCATCGTGACGCACGCCAGCATCACCATCGCCGCGCCGCCCGAAAAAGTGTGGGCCAGCCTGACCGCCGACCGCCCGGTCGCCGAGGCGCCGGGGCTCGTCGGCTTCGCGGGGCTCGCTTATCCGATCGCCAGCCGGATCGACGGCGAAGGCCCCGGCGCGCACCGCACCGGCGTCTTTTCGACGGGGACGGCCGACGAGCGCGTCACCGTCTGGCAACCGGGCCGCGCGCTGGCGTTCAAGGTCGTGCGCCAGCCACCGGCGATGGAGGAAATGAGCCCGTACCGCCAGCTCCGCACGCCGCATCTTATCGGCTATTTCGACACCGGCGAAACGCGCTTCGATCTCGTGCCGCTTCCCGGCGGGCGAACGCGGCTGACCGCGACCGCCGACCATATATTGCGCATCGATCCCGCGCCCTATTGGGAACCGATCGCGCGCTGGGCGATCGGGCGGAATGTCGCGCGGGTGCTGGCCGATGTGCGAAACCACGCCGAACGCGGCACCGAGACGGCTCGACAGGCGGCGCGGGTGTCGGCACAGTCGCCGCATGGACAATCTATCGCACAGCTGGCCCGCTGAGGCCGAAACCCTCCTCCCCGACCTCGTCGACCTCCGCCGCGCGATCCATCGCGAACCCGAGCTGGGGCTGCAAAACCCCAAGACGCTCGCGAAGATCAAAACGGCGCTCGCGGGCCTGCCGCTCGAATTTCGCGAGGGGCCGTCGACCACCGGGCTGATCGCGATCCTGCGCGGCCCGGCGAACGGCCGCACCGTTCTGCTGCGCGGCGATATGGATGCGCTGCCGTTGCTCGAGGATACCGGGCTCGATTTCACCTCCGAGATCGCCGGCGCGATGCATGCGTGCGGGCACGATACACATGTCGCGATGCTCGTCGGCGCGGCAAAGCTGCTGTGCGCCGCCCGCGACCGCTTGCCCGGCACGGTGATCTTCATGTTCCAGCCGGGCGAGGAGGGGCATCACGGCGCGCGCTTCATGCTCGAGGACGGGATCATCGATCCGCTGCCCGACGCGGCCTTCGCGCTCCACATCATGCCGAACGCGCCGCATGGGATTTTCGCCGGGCGCGCGGGGCCGCTGCTCGCCTCGTCCGATGTCCTCTCGATCACCGTCAAGGGCGCGGGCGGCCATGCCTCGATGCCGCACGACAGCATCGACCCGATCCCCGTCGCCTGCGCGATCGTCACCGCGATCCAGACGATGGTGACGCGCCGCATCTCGGTTTTCGACCCCGCGGTCGTCACCATCGCGAAGATCGCGGCGGGCACGACGAACAATATCATCCCCGAGAGCGCCGAGATGCTCGGCACGATCCGCACGCTCTCGCCCGAGCGCCGCGCGATGGTCGCGCGTGAGTTGAAGCGCCTCGCCCCCGCGATCGCCGAAGCGCATGGCTGCACCGCCGAGGTGACGATCGAGGAGGGCTTCCCCGTCACCATCTGCGATGCGCGCGCGGTCAGCTTTGGCCAGTCGGTCGTCGAGGAGACCTTCGGCGAGCAGGCCTGGCTGACGATGGACAATCCGGTGATGGGCGCCGAGGATTTCTCCTATGTCCTCGAAAAAGTCCCCGGCGCGATGTTCTGGCTCGGCGCGAGCGAGGCGGGCAGCGACTGGCGCCAATGCTGCGGCCTCCACTCGAACCATATGGTCCTCGACGAGAGCGTGATGGCGCGCGGCGCCGCCTTGCACGCCGCGCTCGCGGAACGGTTCCTCAATGAAGGGTTCAACGCATGATCAACATTATCGGCGCGATCATTTCGGGCTTGGTCATCGGCGCGCTCGCGCGCTTCTTCTATCCCGGCGCGGTCGAGATGGGGTGGGTCGCGACGATCCTGCTCGGCATCGGCGGTTCGCTCCTCGCCGGCCTCGCGACCTCGCGCGGCCGCGGCGACTTCAGCCGCGCGGGCTGCCTCGCGTCGGTGATCGGCGCGATCGTTCTGATTTTTGTCGGCCGACTGCTCGGCGTCGGCGGCTAATTGCCCGCCGCGGCGAGCCAGTCGTTCAATTCGTGCAACGCCGGGTCGGGCGTACAGCCGCCGGCGCGGCGGAGGACGCACGACGGCGCGTCGGTGAAGCCGGGCGGCGCGCAGGCTTCGAGACGGTAGGCGGCGGGAAGCTCATCCTTGTGCTTCGGGCCGGTCAGCACGACGTCGAATGCCGGGATGTGGCGTGCGGCCTCCGCGGGTGATGTCAGGACATAGATCGGCGTCGCACGGCGATAGAGCGCGTAGCTGCCCGCCACCGTCCCGCGCGGGCGATAGAGCGCGAGCCCGCAGGTTTTTGCCGGACGCCCGGCGCGGTCGAGCGCATCGGCGAGCCCCGCCTCCATCGACCAGTTCGGCCGGAAATTGCCCACGCCAAGTGCGGCCGAACCGCCCGCCCACACGGCCATCGCACCCGCGGCCGCGATCATCAAGCGCCGGCGCGGCACCCGGCGCAGCAGGTCGGCGGTGCCGATCGCCGCGAGGATGACGAGCAAGGCTGCGGTCAGCAGCACAAAGCGATATTCCTTGTGCCCGATCATCGAGTGGAACGCCAGATGGGCCACCGCCATCCATGCAAGAACCGGATAACGCCTGGCGCCCAGCCAGGCGAGCAGCACAAGCGGGACCAGCGCGACGTGCCAGTAGAAACCGAACAGGGCGAGATATCCGGTGACCGGTGACAGACCGTAAGCCGCGGCGCGATTTTCGACGATGTTGATCCGCACCGATTCGACCGCCCACTGGAACGGCACCGCACCCATTGCGAGATTGGCCGCGGCGTCGATGCCGAGCGCGACGAGCCCGCCCGCGATCAGCGGCGTCCACGCGCCGCGCCAGTCGCGCTTTGCGGTGAAAATCGCGAGGACGAGCAGCGCGGGCGCGTAATGGATGCGCGCGACGAAGCTCAATCCCATCAACAGTCCCGCGACCGCGAATTGCCGCGGCCCCGGCCCCGCCCGCCGCGCGACGAGCAGCCACACCGCACCCATCAGCGGCGCAAGCCCGATCGGTTCGGAGAGCGCGCGCGGCGCAAAGAAAATCAGTTCGAACCAGATCGCCGCGACGAACCCCGCCATCGCGCCGTGCAACCGCGACAATTTGAGCCCGAGCGCGGTCGCCGCGCCGACGACCACCAGCGACAAGGCCGCAAGCGTCAGCCGCACCAGCGTCAGGTGGAAGGTCGTCTCGGGCGACATCGCATGTCCCGCGCCCATCGGCAGCGCGAGCAGTTCGGGGATCAGCCAGCTGCGGATGCCCGACCGATAATCCCAAGTCTGCACCCACGGCCCTTCGACTAGGTGCCATGCAGGCTCCAGATATTGCCAGATCTCGTCGAACCAGCCGACGGTGAAGGGAATCGACGCCGCCGCGCGCAACATCGCAGCGAGCAGAATCGCGCCCCAGAAAATCTGGCGCTCGCTGATTGCGACACCGCGCGTCATTCGATCATCGCTTCCACCGTCGCGTGCGGATATTGGATGAATTCGCGATAGAGCCGGTAATGAACCGTGTCTTCGAGCCGCACCGGCTCGATGCCGAGCGGGCTGATCTGCCACAGGTCCGCGTCGGGCAGCGCCATCAGGATCGGCGAGTGCGTCGCCATGATGACCTGGCTGTTGTTCGCATGCTGAATGCGGCGAAGCAGCTTGAGGAAATCGAACTGCCGCGACGGCGAGAGCGCCGATTCGGGTTCGTCGAAAATATAAATGCCCTGTTGATCGGCACGCTCTTCGAAAAAGCCCAGAAACCCTTCGCCGTGCGACCAGGACAGATAATCGGGCCGCCCCGCGCCGACGTCATAGGCGGCCTGATCGACGTATCGCGCCAGGGTAAAGAAGGTTTCGGCGCGGAAAAAGAAGCCTTTGCCGATCTTGGGGAGCCACGCGGCACGCAGGGCTTCGGCCAATATGCCGCCGTCGCTTCCCGAAATGTCCGACCGCTCGACGGCCCTATGGCCATAGCCGCCCCCACCCTCGCTGAATCCGGCGAGCACCGCGATCGCCTCGAGCAAAGTCGATTTGCCCGATCCGTTCTCGCCCACCAGGATCGTGACGGGTTTCTCGAACCCGATTTCGAATCCCGGGTCGCCGAACAGCGGAATATTGAAGGGATATCGATCGCGATCGACTGTGGGCGTGTCCGCGTCCGCGGTGGGCTCGCGCATCCACACCCGCCGCAGATAGGGGGGCGGAAGCTTCGTCCGCGACCCTCTAGCCACCGATCACGGCACCAGCACCGTATCGACCGCCTGCGGCAGCAAATCGGGGTAATCGAGCGTATAGTGCAGCCCGCGACTTTCCTTGCGGTGGAGCGCGCTGCGCACGATCAGCTCGGCGCATTGCAGCAGGTTGCGGAGTTCAATGAGGTCGGTGGTGACGCGGAAGTGGCCGTAATAATCCTCGACCTCATGCGTCATCATGTCGATGCGGTGCCGCGCGCGTTCGAGCCTTTTGGTCGTGCGCACGATGCCGACATAATTCCACATGAAGCGGCGGATCTCGGTCCAGTTCTGCTTGATCACCACCTCTTCGTCCGAATCGGTCACGCGGCTGGCATCCCACGGGCGGATCGCGGGCGGCGTGTCGAGCTGGTCCCAGCTCTCGATGATATGCTTCGCCGCCGCCTCGCCGAACACGAAACATTCGAGCAGCGAGTTCGACGCCAGACGATTGGCGCCGTGCAGCCCGCTCTCGGTGCATTCGCCCGCGGCATAAAGCCCCGGCAGGTCGGTGCGCCCGTCGAGGTCGATCAGCACCCCGCCGCACGTATAATGCTGCGCGGGCACCACCGGGATCGGCTGCTTCGTCATGTCGATGCCGAGCGTCAGCAGCTTTTCATAGATGTTCGGGAAATGCCCCGCGACGAAATCGGGGTCCTGATGGCTGATGTCGAGGTGGACATAGTCGAGCCCCGAACGCTTGATCTGGTCGTCGTTCGCGCGCGCCACGACATCGCGCGGCGCGAGTTCGGCGCGCACGTCATAATCGGGCATGTAACGGTGGCCCGTCACGGGGTGCTTGAGGATACCGCCTTCGCCGCGCACCGCCTCGGTGATCAGGAAATTTTTGACGTCGAGATTATAGAGGCAGGTCGGGTGGAACTGCATCATTTCCATGTTCGAGACGCGCGCGCCCGCGCGCCACGCCATCGCGATGCCGTCGCCCGTCGCCCCCCGCGGGGCGGTCGAGAATTGATAGACGCGGCCCGCCCCGCCGCTCGCGAGGATCGTCGCGCGGCCGACATGCGCGTGGACCTTGCCGGTCTTTTCATCGAGCGCATAGACGCCCCAGACCCGGCCCGAGCCCGAATAGCGCGCCTCGTGCCGGCCGGTGATCAGGTCGATGCACGCCTGCCCCGGCAGCAAGGTAATGTTCGGATGCGCCTCGGCGGTCTTGAGCAGCGCCGCCTGCACCGCCCAGCCGGTCGCGTCGTCGACATGCACGATGCGGCGGTGCGAATGGCCGCCCTCGCGCGTCAAATGCAGCGCCTCGGCATCCTTGTTGAACGGCACGCCCATCTCGACGAGCCGCTCGATCGCGTGCGGGGCGTTTTCGACGACGAACTCGACCGTCTCGCGCCGGTTGAGGCCGCCGCCCGCGATCATCGTGTCCTCGATATGATTTTCGAACGTGTCGCCCGCGTCGAGCACCGCGGCGATCCCGCCCTGCGCCCACGCGGTCGACCCGCCGGTGAGTTCGCCCTTCGCAAGCACGAGCACGCGGCAATGGTCTGCAAGCGCGATGGCGGCGGTCAGCCCTGCGGCACCCGAACCGACGATGATGACATCGTGAGAGAGATTTTCAGTCATTCAATTTCCGTTCGTGTCGAGCGAAGTCGAGACACCCCGCGCCCTTGAGCCACGCCGATGGGCATCTCGACTTCGCTCGATACGAGCGGAAAGAGAAGCTAGCCATTCGCCGCGCGCGTCAGATTCAGGAACACATCTTCCAGATCGGCCTCGCGCGTTGACACATCGACGATGCCATGCCCCATCGCGTTGACCGCAGCGAGCACCTCGCCCGCGTTCATCCGGTCCTTGTTGTAACTGATCGCGAGCCCGCGCTCGCCCTCGCGCTCGATCTTTTCGAAAGCGGGATGCGTCGGTAGCGTCGTCACATCGGCATCGAGCGTCACGACGACGATCTTCTCGCGCGCCATGTCGACCAGTTCGCGCGTCGGCTTGTTCGCGATCAGCTTGCCATGGTTGATGATCGCGATGCGGTCGCACAGCTCCTCGGCTTCCTCGAGATAGTGCGTCGTCAGCACGACGGTGACGCCGCGATCGTTGAGGCGCTGGACATAGTCCCAAAGCTGCTGGCGGAGTTCGATATCGACCCCCGCGGTCGGTTCGTCGAGGACGATGATCGGCGGCGAATGCACCATCGCCTTAGCAACGAGCAGGCGGCGCTTCATGCCGCCCGACAAAGTGCGCGCATAGGCATCGCGCTTGTCGCTGAGGTGCACCGCGGCCAGCAGTTCGTCCGAAATCCGCTTGTCCTTGGATACGCCGTACAGCCCCGCCTGATTCTCGAGCGTCTCATACGGCGTGAAAAAGGGATCGAAGACGATTTCCTGCGGGACGATGCCAATCGAATATTTGGCGTTCCTGGGATCGGCGTCGATATCGAAGCCCCAGATGCTCGCATGCCCGCTCGTCTTGTTGACGAGCCCCGCGAGAATGTTGATCAGCGTCGACTTGCCCGCGCCGTTCGGCCCGAGCAGCCCGAAGATCTGGCCGCGCGGCACGTCGAAACTGACATTGTCGAGCGCCTGCTTGCCGCCGGCATAAAGTTTGGAGACAGCGTCGATGCGGATGGCGGCTTCACTCATGGCCGCCTCCATAGCGGCGCGCTTCGGGGTGCGAAAGCCTGCTAATTTTTCGTAAGCATCGCATTAACGCTAAATTCGAAACTCGCCGCTAGGACGGCGGATGTGGGGACCAGTCACATCTTTTGCCCGCTGCCGATGCAGCGCGGCCTAGCCATCTTTGCGCTCCTGATCGCGCCCGCCGCCGCTTCGCCGGCGCTGGCGCAGGGCAGCGCACCAGGCGAGGCCGAAGCCATCGTGCTTCGCCCGCTTTCCTTCTTCAAGGTCAACGATCTCGACTTCGGCGACATCATTCCGTCGGCGACCGCGGGGACCGTCACGATCGAGCCCGACGGATCGCGCAGCCGGACCGGCGGCGTGACGCTCGCGGGCAACGGCGGCGAACCCGCGCGCTTCGCAGGGCTCGGCAGCTTCAATCGCCAGGTCAATATCTCGCTCGGATCGAACATGATCTGGATCACCGGGCCGGGGGTGCGGATGCGCGTGCGCGATTTCGAGATCGGCAGCACGCCGACCGCGCTCCTGTCGACGACGCCGACGCGCTTCCGCATCACCTCGCCGCTCGGCAATTATAATTTTCCGGTCGGCGGCACGCTGGAGGTCGGCGCCAACCAGGCATCCGGCGATTACAGCGGCACGTTCACGATCACATTGAACTATCTTTAGGGCTTCCTGTGGGGGGAAGACGGCACCGGGGGACCACTTGCGCCCGAAAGGGTGCCTGCACCGGTGCCGTCAAAGCCCACACCGATTACGCAGACCCGATTGCGGGCGCCCGCCCTGCTTGCTATGGGCGCGGTCGATGACCCAGCCCGCACCCGAAACCATCCGCACGCCCAAGACCCGCATCGCCTGCGACGGCACCGGCGACGGCCTCGCCGATGCGGCGCTCGGCCACCCGCGCGTGTGGCTCGAAATCGACACCGACGAGGGCTTTGCCGACTGCGGCTATTGCGACCGGCGCTTCATTCTGATCGGTGGCGTCGCCGACAAGGCGTAATCCGCAGGTCGGAAGTAAACGGCCGATTCACTAATCCCATGCATCGGTGAAGAAGGTTCCGCTGGCATAAGATGTGCCAGACAGGAGCAGAATCTGTGGGGATTCAAGGGACCAGACACTGTCGGGGTGCTGCTCGCGCCTTGACCATCGCCGTAACCGCGGCAGGCGCGGCGCTGTGCGGACCGGCCTATGCCGCCGACATGGCGGGCACCGCCAATGCGGCGGTCGTCCGCCCGAACACGCTGATCAAGACCGACGATCTCGATTTCGGCACGCTGATCAGCGGCGCTACGGGCGGCACCGTCACGATCAACCCGGTCACCAATGCACGCACGACCAGCGGGGGCGTAACCCCGGTCGGATCGGCGGCGCAGCGCGCGGTGTTTCAGGGCACCGGCGGCATATTGCTCATCACCGTATCGGGCAGCACCTCGGTCACGCTGACGCGCGCGGGCGGCGGCGCGGCGCCGATGACCGCGAGCCTTGTCCGCGCCGCGAGCACCAGCGGCGGCGGCATCGCGCTGCTTAGCGGGACATTGCTGCCAAGCGGGGTGCAGACCTATTATATCGGTGGCACGCTCACCGTCCCCGCGAACCAGCCCGAGGGCGATTACAGCGGCACCTTCACGCTGACCGTCAATTATCTCTGACCGCTGGCGTCGGGGGACGCGCGTGCCTATATCGGCTCCATGACCAGTCTCGATCCCCGCCGCTTCCTCTATCGCACCGATGCGCTCGACCCCGATCTGGCGCAGGCGCTCGCGCGCGAAGCGCTCGCCAAGGCCGACGACGGCGAGCTTTACCTGCAATATCGCGCGACCGAGAGCTTCGGTTTCGACGACGGCCGCCTCAAGACCGCCGATTATTCGACCGACGCCGGCTTTGGCCTGCGCGCCGTATCCGGCGAGATGACGGGCTTTGCGCATGCCAGCGACATCAGCGCCGGCGCGATCCGTCGCGCCGCCGAAACGCTCGCGCTGCTCGATCCGTCGAATCAGGCACACGCCGCGCCGCCGCCGCGGACCAACCGCCATCTCTACGACGAGGCAAACCCGCTCGACCTCATCCCCTTCGCGAAGAAGGTCGCGCTCTGCCAGGAAATCGACGCCGCCGCGCGTGAGCGTGATCCGCGCATCGTCCAGGTTTCGGTCGCGCTCGCGGGCAGCTGGTCGGTGGTCGAGATCGTCCGCGCCGACGGCTTCCTCGCGACCGACATCCGCCCGCTCGTCCGCCTCAACGTCTCGATCGTCGTCGAGGAAAATGGCCGCCGCGAAACCGGCTATTTCGGCCTCGGTGGCCGCTACATGTACGATCATCTGTTCGAGCCCGCGCAGTGGAACCGCGCGATCGACGAGGCGCTGGCACAGGCGCTCGTCAATCTGCGCGCGGTCGACGCCCCCGCGGGTGAATTCACCGTGCTGCTCGGCCCCGGTTGGCCCGGCGTGCTGCTCCACGAAGCCGTCGGCCATGGGCTCGAGGGCGATTTCAACCGCAAGGGCACCAGCGCCTTCTCGGGCCGCATCGGTCAGCGCGTCGCCGCCCCGGGCGTCACCGTGGTCGACGACGGCGCGATGGACAGCCCAGTCGGCGGCGGCCGCCGCGGTTCGCTCAGCATCGACGACGAAGGCACCCCCACCGGCGAAACGATCCTGATCGAGGACGGCATCCTCAAAGGCTATATGCAGGACCGTCTCAACGCGCGCCTGATGGGGGTTGAGCCCACCGGAAACGGGCGGCGTGAGAGTTTTGCGCACGCGCCGATGCCGCGCATGACCAACACCTTCATGCGCGGTGGCAACGACGATCCCGCCGAACTGCTCAGCCGCGTCAAGAACGGCATTTTTGCCAAAAGCTTTGGCGGCGGACAGGTCGACATCGTGTCGGGCAAGTTCGTCTTCAGCTGCACCGAGGCGTACAAGATCGAGAATGGCAAATTGGGCGATTCGATCAAGGGCGCGACCCTGATCGGCGACGGTCCGAGCGTGCTCACCAAGGTCACCGGCATCGGCAACGACATGGCGATCGACGAAGGCATCGGCATCTGCGGCAAGGGCGGTCAGAGCGTCCCCGCGGGCGTCGGCCAGCCGACCCTGCTGGTCAGCGGACTGACCGTAGGCGGCACGGCCTAACCCCATATCGTCATGCCGAGCTGGACCCGGCATCCATGGCGCCAGCGCCGCAATGGACCCCGGATCAAGTCGTACGAGCCACGTGTCTCGTATGAGGGTGACGGTGATGATTTGTGCCTGTGATCGCCCTCACTTGGCGTTCGCCCCTCCCGCGCATATAGCTCACCCCAACAAAAGAAGAATCGGGTCGCATCATCCGCGGGGGCACTCCCTGCAACAGGGAGGGTAATATGCGTTCGAGTCTGCGTTTCGTTTCCGTGGCCGCCGTCGCCGCGGTCCTCGCCGCCGTTCCCGGCTCGGCGCAAAAAACCACCGGTCCCAAAGAGCGTTACGAAATGGACGTCGCGACGATGTCAGGCTTCGCCGCGATGGCGGGCGGCGGCAGGGGCGGTCTTGGCGGCGCGATGGGGATGATGTTCGGCGGCGATCCGTCGAGCCGGGTCGCCTATCAGCTCATGCTCCGCCTCGGCTCGAACGACGCGGCCACCGCGCCGCCGCCGAAGGGCGACCATTTCTTCCAGCCACAGGCCAAACTCGGCAAATCGGTGCCGCTGATCAGCGTCGAGCGCAAGGAAGGCAGCTATCCGACCGAATTCGAGCGCCCGAAGGGCCGTCTCCTCCTCTATTGGGGCTGCGGCGCCAAGGCCGGGCCAGGCCAACCCGTGATCATCGACTTTGCCAAGGTCGCCGCGGGCCAGGTCCCGCCGGGGCTCTTTTCGAGCGCGGTGCCCGTCATCCGCGAAGTCAGCCAGGCGAACAGCCGCTCCTACACCGACTGGCCGAACAGCAAGAATGGCAAGCAGCCCGGCGGCGGCTCGTCGCTGATCGGCGCGCACCGCGTCGTCAGCAATTATGGCCCCGACATCAATTTCACGCTCGCGCAGGATTATATGCAGGGGTTGTCGGCCTCGACCGCGATCCAGGGCGACCAGTCGGTGATGCTGCGTTGGAACTCGGTGCCGACCGCAACCGGCTACGCCGCGTGGACGATCGGCGGCATGGGCAATGGCAGCGGCAAGAATGATATGGGGGACATCGTCTGGTGGACGAGCAGCGCGTCGAAGGAATTCGGTGGCGGCCTGTGGGACTGGCTGCCCCCGTCGGTCGTCGCCAATTTGATCACCAAGAAGATCGTGATGCCGCCATCGCAGACAAGCTGCCAGATCCCCGCCGAGGTCAAGAAAGCGTCGGGCGAGATGATGATCGGCAATCTCAACGCCTTCGGGCCCGAGGCCAATTTCTCCTATCCGCCGAAGCCCGCGGGCAATGCGGCGTGGAATATCGACTGGACCGCGAAGGTGCGCTTCCGCTCGCACACGATGCTGATGATCGGCGCCGATTTCGGCGGCATGGGGGGATCGAGCACGGGCGGCAGCACGCCGGCCGAGCCTGCGAAGAAAAAGAAATGCAAAGGCCCGCTCGGCATCCCGCTCCCCGACGGGGCGTGCTGAAACCGCGGCGAGTCAGCCCCTGTTCACGCGCGGCGATCTAAGGAAAGCGCCGGGTAGGGTATGAAAGACAGGAGTCGAACCATGCGTCACCTCATCCCGGCGCTTCTTGCCGCTGCCGCAATTACCGCAGCGCCCGCCGCCACTGCGCGCGAAAAGCTTGCGCCCGAAGACGAGCTCGCCAAACTGCTCGAAGGCCGCGTCGCCGGCGAGCCGCAGGATTGCATCTCGCTCTCGACCGCGCGCAGCTCGCAGATCATCGACAAGACGGCGATCGTCTACAAGTCCGGCAGCACCTATTGGGTCAACCGGCCGAAAGGCGGCGCCGAGTCGCTCGACGACGACGATATCCTCGTCACCAAGACGACCGGCAGCCAGCTGTGCAGCATCGACGCCGTCGAACTGCGCGACCGCACGAGCCATTTCTACACGGGCTTTGTGTCGCTCGGCGAATTCGTCCCCTATCGCCGCGCCAAGGGCGAATAGCCCCCGATCGTCACGTCATTGCGACCCCGGCGAAAGCCGGGGAAGCAATCCAGGGCTTGCGTAAACCGCTCTGGATTGCTTCGCTGCGCTCGCAATGACGAATGATCTGGAAAAACCCGCCGCTCCCCCCGCCGACTGGGCGCAGCAACTCCTCGCCTTCTGGTTCGATGCGCATGGCATGGACGATTGGTACGGCGGCGGCGCCGAATTCGACGACGCCGTCCGCAACCTCGCCGAAGGCTGGCACGAGGCTTTGCGCTCGCAGCCCGCCGAAACATTCATGACCGATCCCGATACCGCGCTCGCCGCAACGATCCTGTTCGATCAGGTACCGCGCAACATCTATCGCGGCCACGCCGACGCCTTCGCCACCGACGATCTCGCCCGCGCGATCGCGCGCGGCATTGTCGAGCGCGGCTGGCACGAAAACTGGCCCGACGAGCGGCGCCAATTCGCCTGCCTGCCGTTCCAGCACAGCGAGACTATGGACGACCAGCGCGAATCATTGCGCCTGTTCGCGGCGTTCGACGACCCGATGTTCCAGGATTATGCCCAAAAGCATTTCGACGTCGTCGACCGCTTTGGCCGCTTCCCGCACCGCAACGAAGCCCTCGGCCGCGCCACCCGCGCCGATGAGGAAGCCGCGATAGAAGAGGGCAAGAATTGGTGATAAGGCGAACCGGACATTCCAGCGGAGCCCTATCATGGCCGAATTCACCGATACGCTGACCGACAAGCATATCGCCTTCATCGAAAAGCAGCCGGTCTATTTCACCGCGACCGCCGCCGCCGATGCGCGCATCAACCTATCGCCCAAGGGCTATGCCGATAGCTTCCGCATCCTGTCGGACCGCCAGGTCGCCTATCTCGACCTCGGCGGATCGGGGAACGAGACGCACGCGCACTTGGCCGCCGACGGGCGCATCACGATCATGTTCTGCGCGTTCGACCGCAGCGCATTGATCCTGCGCATCTATGGCCGCGGGCGACCCGTGCTACCACAGGATGCCGAGTGGGACGCGCTCGCCGCGCATTTCACGCTGCTTCCCGGTACACGCCAGATCTTCGTGATCGACGTCGACAGCGTGCAGACGAGCTGCGGCTGGGGCGTGCCGATGATGGAGCTGCAGCACGAACGCGACACGCTGCAGAAATATCACCGCCAGGCCGACCGCACCCTGTGGGTCGAAAAGTTCAAGGAGCGCGATCGAAGCATCGACGGCCTCCCGACGCGCCCGACTGACCGCTTCATCGCGGGCGACGCCTGATGCCGCTCGTCGAGCTGGTGCGCCTTCCCAATGGTGCCGAGGCAGAACTCCTGCGCGGCCGCCTCGAAAGCGCGGGCGTCCATGCGGTGTGCTTCGACGCGGGCATGAACATCGCCGAAAGCGTCGGATTGATGATCCCGGTCCGCATCATGGTACTCGACGAGGATCTGGGCGAAGCGCGGGCGCTGATCGCCGAATTCGACGCCGGCGGGAACGGAAACGCGGCCTGAGCGCTTGAAAAGCACGTTATGATCAAGGTCGCCAGTTACAATATGCGCAAGGGCATCGGGCTCGACCGGCGCCGCGACCCCGGCCGGGTGCTGTCGGTGCTCGGCGAACTCGACGCCGATATCGTCGCGCTGCAGGAGGCCGACCGCCGCTTCGGCACGCGCGCCAGCGCGATCCCGCCGCACATGTTCGAAGAGCATAGCGACTATGTCCCCGTCGACCTGCTCAGCGGGCGTCCCTATGCGATCGGCTGGCACGGCAACGCGCTACTCGTGCGCAAGGGCGCGGTGGTCGAGGAAAGCCACGCGCTCCATTTGCCGACGCTCGAGCCGCGCGGCGCCGTCGCCGCGACGGTGCGCATCGGCGATACCAGATTGCGCGTCGTCGGCATGCACCTCGACATTTCGGGACTGCGCCGCCGCCAGCAGGCGCGCGCGATCCTCCATCATGTCGCCGAGGGCGAGGAATTGCCGACGATCCTGATGGGCGACTGCAACGAATGGCGGCCGCGTGGCGGCTGCCTTGCCGATTTCGGCGAACGCCACCGGCTGGTCGACACCGGCCACAGCTTCCACAGCCGCCGCCCCGTCGCGAAGCTCGACCGCATTTTCGCGACCCCTGATCTCGAGGCCGTCGACGCCGGCGTCCACCAGAGCGCACTCGCGGCGCGCGCGTCGGATCATCTGCCGATCTGGGCGCGGTTCACGAGGGTGGCTGGATAAGCTGTTATCCCCTCCCGCAGGCGGGAGGGGGAACGACATTGCCCAAAATTTAGGCAAGGCGCTGCCTTTCCTGCCCAGCGAACGAACGATTGTTCGCGCCACCCCTCCAAAACCGTGACAAAATGTTAACTTTCGCGCGCCCCGCGCAATCTGGCACGCCCGTTGCAGTGCGACATGGTGCCATTAGCAAAAGGGGGCGTCATGAAGCTGATCTTGGCCATCATCAAACCATTCAAGCTCGACGAGGTGCGCGAGGCGCTCACCAGTCTGGGCATCGCCGGCATGACCGTGACCGAGGTCAAGGGCTTCGGAAGGCAAAAGGGGCAGACCGAAATCTATCGCGGCGCCGAATATGCCACCAACATGGTTCCGAAGGTGAAGATCGAGCTCGTCTGCGACGATGCGCTCGCACCAAGGGTGGTCGAAACGCTGCAGCAGACCGCCGGCACCGGTTCGATCGGCGACGGCAAGATTTTCGTCCTCGACGTGGGTCAGGCGGTGCGCATCCGCACCGGCGAGACCGGCGAGGCGGCACTGTAATGACGAAGGGGGAAATTATGACGTTCGCAAAGAAATTTGCGGCGGGCGCCGGGGCCGTCGGCCTGTCGCTGTTCGCCGCGCTGCCCGCCTGGGCGCAGGAAGCCGCCGCGGCGGCACCCGAACCGGCGGTCGAAGCTGTCGTCGACAAGGGCGACACCGCCTGGATGATGACCTCGACCATCCTTGTGCTGCTGATGATCCTGCCGGGCCTCGCGCTCTTCTATGGCGGCCTCACGCGCACCAAGAATATGCTGTCGACGATGACGCAGATCGGCGCCGCCGCCTGCCTCGCGATGATCATCTGGGTGATCTACGGCTACGGCCTCGCCTTTGGCCCCGAGGGCAATGCCTTCATCGCCTGGGGCAAATTCTTCCTCGCCGGCGTGACGCCCGACAGCCTCGCCGACACGTTCAGCGACGGCTTCAAGCTGCCCGAATATGTGTTCATCAGCTTCCAGATGACCTTTGCCGCGATCACCCTCGCGCTGGTCCTCGGATCGGTCGTCGAACGCATGAAATTCTCGGCGGTGATGGTGTTCGGCGCGATCTGGCTGACGATCGTCTATTTCCCGATCGCGCACATGGTGTGGGCGGCAGGCGGCCTTTTCTTCGAAATGGGCGCGCTCGATTTCGCCGGCGGCACCGTCGTGCACATCAACGCGGGTGTCTCGGCGCTCGTCGCCGCGCTGATCCTCGGCAAGCGCATCGGTTACCAGAAGGAAATCATGGCGCCGCACTCGCTGACCCTCACGATGGTGGGCACCGGCATGCTGTGGGTGGGCTGGTTCGGCTTCAACGCCGGCTCGGCGCTCGAAGCCAATGGCTCGGCCGCGCTCGCGATGATCAACACTTTCGTCGCCACCGCTTCGGCGGCGCTGTTCTGGATGCTCGCCGAAAAGCTCGCGGGACATAAACCCTCGGCGCTCGGCTTCTGCTCGGGCATCATCGCCGGCCTCGTCGCGGTGACCCCGGCGGCGGGTAATTCGGGGCCCTTCGGCGCCATCGTCCTCGGCGCGGTCGCCTCGCTGATCGCTTTCTATGCGGTGACGGTGCTCAAGCCCAAGCTCGGCTATGACGACTCGCTCGACGCCTTCGGCATCCACGGCGTCGGTGGCATCGTCGGCGCGATCGGCACCGCGATCGTCTATGCCCCCAGCCTTGGCGGCCCCGGCGGCGACGATTTCGCGATCGGACCGCAGCTTGTGACGCAGCTCTATGCGGTCGGCACGACGATCGTCTGGGCCAGCGCCGGCACCGTCGTCGCTATCTACGCCGCCAAGCTCCTCACCGGCCTCCGCGTTTCGGAAGAGGTCGAACGCGAAGGGCTCGACCTCGGCGAGCATGGCGAGCGCGCGTACAACTACTGACGAGACAGGATACCCGCCGCCGCACGTCTTCTCCTTTCAGACGGCGGCGGCGGGATCCTCCCCAGGTTCCTCCTGCGAACCACTGGCCGGGACACAGGTCCCGGCCTTTTTTTTCGGATTTGTTACCAGAACGGCCACGGGCCCGGGGCTTGCCCCGAGCCTTTTTGTCATTTTCTTACTGTGGCTGGCGCGCAACATGTCCCCGCCATTATTTCGCGCAATATTCATGCGCCATTGCGTCATGGAACCAAGAGGCGCACCCTCCGGCCTGGACCAGCGAAGATTGGCCACCAGGAGGAGGATTATCATGAATGCACGAGCATCTATGCTCGCGGGCTTGTCGTGCCTTGCGCTCGCAAGCACCCCGGCAGTGGCACAGGACACCCCGACCGACAGCTACGACGGCAACGAGATTATCGTCACCGCGACCAAGCGCGACGCGAGCCTTCAGGACGTTCCCTTTTCGATCAACGCGCAAACCGAACAGGCGATCGAGCGCGCCAATGCGAGCACGGTCGAGGATCTGTCGCGCAACGTCGCGGGCCTGACCGTCCAGAATCTCGGGCCCGGCCAAAGCCAAGTGTCGGTACGCGGCGTTTCGGCGGGCCAGATCGCGCGCGACCAGCCCGGCGTGAAGGAACAGGTTGGCGTCTATCTCGACGAATCGGTCGTCTCGCTGTCGCTGTTCACCCCCGACCTCGACCTGTTCGACCTCAACCGCGTCGAAACGCTGCGCGGGCCGCAAGGCACGCTCTTCGGATCGGGTTCGGTCGGCGGCACGCTCCGCTACATCACCAACCAACCCAATCTCGACCGCATCGAGGGCAAGGTCGAAGGCAATGTGAATCTCGTCGACGGCGACGATTTCGGCGGCCATTTGAAGGGCGCGATCAACCTGCCCTTGAGCCCCAATCTCGCGATGCGCGCGGTCGGTTATTACACGCGCTACGCGGGCTTCATCAACGCGCTGCGCGAAGGCGGCGGCGAGAGCGAGGACGTCAACAGCGGCGAACGCTATGGCGGACGCTTCTCGCTGCTCTGGAAACCCGCCGAGAATCTGTCGATCACCCCGCGCTTCGTCTATCAGAAGGTCAAGACCGACGGTTTCAACCGGCAGGAGGTCTATAATCTCTTCGCCAACCAGTTCACGACGACGCGGCCGCAGGTGACCTTCGAGGAACGCCAGCAATATCTGCTGCTCGACGAGGCGTTCGAGGATGAGGTCAAGCTCTTCGACCTCACGATGAGCTATGACGGCGACACGATCGGCGTAACGTCGGTGACGACCTACACCGACCGCGACATTCTCGTCAGCCGCGACGCGAGCGCGCTGACGGGTAGCGTGTCGGCCGACCTCGGCTTTCCCGACGCCGGCATCCGGCTCCCCTCGAACCTCGTCGACACCACCGGGGTCAAGCAGTTCACGCAGGAAGTGCGCGTGAATTCGGCGGGTGACGGGCCCTTCCAGTGGCTGATCGGCGGCTATTATGCGAACGTCAAACGCGACTATACCCAGCGCCTGCCGACGCCGGGGTACGACGCCTTCACCAACCAGTTTTTCATCGACGCGTGCAACGCCGACCCCGACGATTGCGGACCCGGGGGCGTGCCGCTCACCGCGGCCGATATCGCCAACGGCTTCGGACCCAATTCGCCGTATAACGCTGACATTCCTTATGATTTGTCGCAGATCGCTATCTTTGGCGAGATCAGCTACGATATCACCGACGCCTTCACCGCGACACTCGGCGGGCGCTATTATGCCTTCGACGAAAGCCGGCGTTTCGTGTCGGGCGGGCTGTTCCCCAACGGCGACAATGCGCGCGACAAGACATCGTCGACCGGCTTCTCGCCGCGCTTGCTGCTGAGCTATGACGTCGCCGACGGCATCACCCTCAACGCGCAGGCATCGAAGGGCTTCCGCCTCGGCGGCGTCAACGATCCGCTCAACCTGCCGCTGTGCGACGGCGGCAACGCAGGCGGCCCCGACGCGCAGACCTTCAGCGGCCGGCCGCGCTACGACGACGAGACGCTGTGGAACTATGAGGGCGGGGTGAAGGCGCAGTTCGGCGGCATCACCTTCAACGCCGCCGGCTTCTACACCAAGATCAACAACCTGCAGGTCACCGCCGATGCGGGAAGCTGCTCGTCGCGCATCGTGTTCAACGCCGACGCGCACACGATGGGGCTCGAGGTCGAGCTGTCGGCCAGCCCCTTCACCGGCTTCGATCTCGGTCTGTCGGGCAGTTATGTCGAGGCCGAATTCGATTCAACGCTCACGCGCCCGAACGGGACGGTGATCGAGGGGATCCGCAACGGCAACCGCCTGCCCTCGGTGCCGAAGTTCCAGATGGCGGCGAACGCAACCTACAGCTTCCCGATCGATGCGTCGTCGGACACAAACGCCTTCGTCACCGCATCTTTCCAGCATGTCGGCAGCCGCTATACGCAGCCTGGTGACCAGGAAAACAACCCGCGGACCTTCGTCCACGGCTTCACCTTCGGCGGCGCGCCGATCGGCTCGGCGACGACGCTCGACCTCAAGCTGCCCGATTATCAACTGGTCAACCTCGGCGCGGGGATCGAGTTTCCGGGCGAGCTCGAAATCTCGGTCTATGTGAACAATCTGCTCGACGAGAATGCGCTGCTCGCCTTCGATCGCGAACGCGGCGGGCGCGCGCGCCTCGGCTTTGCGACGAACCAGCCGCGCACCTTCGGCGTCACGGTTCGCAAGGGCTTCTGACGGAGGAAATGGGCCGGGCGCGGACGCGTTCCGGCCCATTTTTAGGCGCTGAAATGTTGCACAAAATTTGCGCAGCATTGCCGCAATTTTAGCCTTTCCAACATGACATTAATATGGCATTCATTGCGTCAACAGTTTCAGGAGGGGAGAGCCTGAAAGGCTGGGCCGGGACGCAAGTCCCGGCCCTCTTTTTTTGTGCGCAACACAGATGCCGATCAAAATCGGCAGTTTTCAGGGATCTGTGCGCGTATAGCGCAGCATGGCGAAGACGCGCCAGCTGCCGTCATCCTGCAGAATCGAATCGCTGATGACGAGTCTTCCGCCTTCTTCAAGGACATAGGTCGGCCGGCCGATCTCGACATCGGCGCTGCCCCAATGTGTCCACCATTTCGCCGCATTCACCCCGCCGAAGACCGCGCGCGTGCGGCCATAATTGTCGGTCCATTTTCCGCGCACGCGCCCCTTCGCATCGAACGCGTACGTCGCCTCGGCCGAATAGGTGACCGGGGGCGGCCCCACGATATTCAGGCGATAGGCGAGCGTCGTCGCCCCGCCCGCGCCCGGCGCGATGGCGAGGGTCGCCGTCGCGGGCTTGCCGAACGCCTCGCCCTCACCGGCCCAGCTGCCATGGCAGGCGGCGAGCGACGGGGCTTCGGCGGCGGGCGAAGCCGGCGCCACCAGCGCCGCCACCACCCACCCGAGCGGCGTCATGCCGCGATCTCGGACTGCGAGAACATGAAGGTGTTGCCGTCGGGATCGTAGAAGGTAATGAGCTTCACCAGCCCCGGAATATGCTGGATATCGCCATCCTGCCGCACGCCCGCGGCGTCGAGATGCGCCTTCGCCGCCTCGATGTCGGCCACCTCGAACACATTGGTCGCGCCGCCGCCCTGCACGACGTTTTCGACCTGGCTGAGCCCGATATTCACCCCCGCCATCGGGGTCTTCAGCTCGCACCAGCCGATCTCGTCGGCGCGGTACAGCAGTTCGCACAACATCACGCGCTCGTACCAGGCGATCGACGCGGTCATATCCTTGACCCCCATCGAACAGGTGAGCTCGGATCCGATCTGAAGCGCCATGCCATCCTCCCTTTTTGCAAGGCGATCGGCGCGGGCAAGAATCGCCCACCCCATATCGCTTGCCCTTATGGTCCGGTTTGTATAGTTAGTTGCAAATGTGGTCAACCACTCCCGACCCCCTTCTCGTGCAGCTCGGCAGCCACCGTTGGCTGGTGCCGCTGCTCGCCGATCTGGCGGGACACAAGGGCGCGCGCTTCGTCGAGCTGGTCCACCGGCTCGAGCTGCCCCGCGACAGCCTGACACGCACGCTCGAGGCGGCTGTGGCGATCGGCTGGGCGGCGCGCAACCCCGGCCACGGCCACCCGCTTCGCCCCGAATATATACTGACCCAAGCGGGCGCCGACGCCGCCGCGCGCGCCGCCACGATCGCCGAAGCACAGCAGGAAATCGGCCTGCGACCGGGTGCCGCGACGCGCTGGGGATTGCCGCTAGTCGTCGGGATCGGCGCGGGCCACGACCGCTTCAACGCGCTCTCACGCCTGCTCACCCCCGCCACCCCGCGTGCGTTGTCGCAGGGGCTGACCGCGCTCGGCAAGCACGGGCTGGTAACGCGCGAAGTACTCGACATGCGTCCGCCGGCAAGCCGGTATGAGCTGACCAAAAGCGGCGCGCTGCTCGCCGCCGCGTGCTCTTAGTGTACCCCGGCGAAAGCCGGGAACCATGTTGAGAGCACAGCGTCCGCAGTCTGGGTCCCGGCTTTCACCGGGGTACACTCAACCGAGGGACGCTTTCACGAAATCGGCCGCCCGCTCCCCGATCATGATGCTCGGCGCATTGGTGTTACCCGACACCAGCCGCGGCATGATGCTCGCATCGGCGACCCATAGGCCGTCGATGCCATTGAGCTTCAGCGCCGGGTCGACCACCGCATCAGCGTCGCTGCCCATCCGGCACGTACCGACAGGATGATAGACGGTGTCGGCGCGGCTGCGGATGAGCGCATCGAGCGCCGCGTCATCGTCGATATTCACCGGATGCCGGTCAGTCCCCGCATAGTCCGCGAGCGGCGGCGCCGCCGCAATGCGGTGCATCATCCTGACACCAGCACGGAGCGTCGCCATATCGCGTTCGTCGGTCAGAAAGCCCGGATCGATCGCGGGCGCCGCAGCGGCATCGCCCGACGCCAGCCGCACCGTCCCGCGGCTCTCGGGGCGCAGCACGCACGCATGGCACGAAAAACCGTGCCCCTTCACCTTGGTCCGCCCATGATCCTCAAGCATCGCGGGCACGAAATGATATTGGATGTCGGGCGCGGGCAGGTCGGGATGCGATTTCCAGAAGCCGCCCGCCTCGGCGAAGCAGGTCGTCATGATCCCGCTGCGCTGTGTGCGATGCTCGAAGATCGCCTTCACCATCCGCCAGGTGCCGCCGAGGCTGTCGCCGAACGGCTCGGTCGAGCGCGTCTCCCAGCTCGACACATAATCGATATGATCCTGCAGATCGGCTCCGACCGCCGCACGGTCGAGCGTCACATCGATCCCCTTGTCCTTCAGATGCGCGCCCGGGCCGATCCCCGACAGCATCAGGATTTGCGGACTGTTGAAAGCGCCCGCCGACAATATGACGCCGCCCCGCGCGCGCAGCGTCTCGCGTTTCGATCCGCGCCGGATCACGACCCCGGTCGCACGCCCGTCCTCGACCAAAATCTTCTCGACCAGCGCCCCGGTGCGCACCGCGAAATTGCCGTGCTCGCGCAGCGGCTCGACATAGGCGCGCGCCGCCGACCAACGTTCGCCGCCCTTTTGCGTGACCTGATAAAGCCCGAAGCCCTCTTGGCTCGCGCCGTTGAAATCGGCGGTGCGCGGCAATTGCAGCGACGCCGCGCTTTCGATGAAGCGCCGGCTCGTCACATTGGGCCAGCGCTGGTCCATCACATTGAGCGGCCCGCAGCTCCCGTGAAATTCGTTGCCGCCGCGCTCATTGCCCTCGCTGCGCTTGAAGAACGGCAGCACATCGGCATAGCTCCAGCCCGTCGCGCCGAGCGCCGCCCACTGGTCGTAATCGAAAGCATGACCGCGAATATAGACCATCGCGTTGATCGCGCTCGACCCGCCGAGCCCGCGCCCGCGCGGCTGATAGCCGATGCGGCCGTTCAGCCCCGCCTGCGGCACCGTTTCATAGCGATAGTTCGACGATTTGGGGATGAAGGGCATGAAGCCCGGCGTCTTGACCCGGACCGTATCGTTGCGCCCGCCTGCCTCGACCAGACACACCGTGCGCTTGCCATCCTCGGCCAGCCGCCCCGCCGCCGCGCTTCCCGCGCTGCCCCCGCCGATGACGATGATGTCGAACTGATCCATGCTTGCGACTCTCCCTCACGCCGCCTTACGGCGGTCGCCCGGGTGCTTACATGAATGTCATTAGCGGGTGAGGCAAGCACCGAGATCGAGGCTGGACGCTTGCCTTTCTATCATCGTCACCCTCGAACGGGACACGTGGCTCGTTCGACTTGATCCGGGGCCTGCCTGTCTTGAAGGAAAAGGCGGGTGCCGGGTCAAGCCCGGCATGGCGATCATATGAGCGGCCTCTACTCCGCCGGCTCCTCGACCGGCCGCCCCGCGGCCCAGCGTTCCTTGATCATCGCGCTCGTCGCGCGGCTGCCGTCGTGGCTCCAGCCCGGCTCGCGCCACATATAATCGAGCTTGTGCTTCCACGGTGCGGCCCACACGTCCTTCGCGATCCCGACCCATTCATGCACCGCGGCCCAGAGGATGTTGAAACTGCCGAGCTGCTTGACGATACCGTACCGCACCGGCTCGTCGTCGCGTTCGGCGACGAAGCTGCCGAACATCTTGTCCCAGATGATGAAAACCCCGGCATAATTGGCGTCGAGATAACGCGGATTCACGCCATGATGGACGCGGTGATGCGACGGCGTGTTCATCACCGCCTCGAACCATTTGGGCAGCCGCTTGATCGCCTCGGTATGGATCCAGAACTGGTAGATCAGGTTCAACCCCGCGCAGAAGAACACCATCGCGGGCGGAAAACCGATCAGGAACAAAGGCAGACGGAACAGGAAGGTCAGGCTGAAAAAGCCCGTCCACGTCTGCCGAAGCGCGGTCGAGAGATTATAATGCTGCGAGCTGTGGTGGATGACGTGGCTCGCCCAGAACCAGCGCACGCGATGCGCGCTGCGGTGGAAGGCGTAATAGGCCAGATCATCGAGGAAGAAGCAGAGGATCCACGCCCACCACCAGGTCTTGAACGCGATCCCGATGTCGAACAGCCGGTACTGATAGACCCACACCGACGCGCCAATCACCGCCGCGCCGACGAGCGCGCCCGCGACCTGGCTCACCGTGCCGAGCATCAGCGAAGTCAGCGTATCGCGCGCCTCGTAGCGGCTCTTGTCGCGCCGCAGCGAGACGATCATCTCGGCGATCAGCAACAGGATGAAGGCGGGAACGGCGTAGACGACGGGATCGGGCAGCTTATCCACGGCTAAACTCGCGCATCCGGCTGGCCCACATCCCCGCATCCTTCCCCAATTGCAGCGTCACCGCACCGAATGTCCGCTCGGGCGTCGTCAGCGTCAGGAAATCCTTGTCGAGACGGCCGATCACGCTGGCATCGACCGGCCGCGCGGCAAAGAAATTGCCATGCGCGCGCACCAGCATCATCCGCCCCTCGGCATTTTGCACGATCGCGGCAAAGCCCGCGCGGTCACGCGCGACCTCGATGCCCTTGAAACCGGCTTCGGCCTCTTCGGCGAGCCGGATGGCATGTTCGCCGTCCGCAATCCGCGGGTCACTGCCCAGCCCGATCTTCCCGACCAGCCAGGCAACGAAAAACACCGCGACCAGCGATGCGCCCAGCTGGATCAACGCGGCCTGATTCATTTTTCCCCCGCGAGCGCGTCGAGCATCGGCCGCAACCCGCTGAGGTCATAGCCAGCATTCGCCGCCGCCTCGACGATGCCGTCGACATCGTCGCCAGCGCGGGCGCGCGTCAGCGCCCACAGATGCGTCGAGCGCGTGCCCGAGCGGCAGTAAGCGAGGATCGGCCCCGTCGCATCGCCGAGCAATTTGTCGAGCGCATCGATCTGCGCATGGCTGAAGCCCGCATGGCCGATCGGGATCGCGGCATAGGCCAGCCCCTCGGCCGCCGCGGCATGCGCGATATCGTCGCCCTGCGGCGCCGAAGGCTCTTCGCCGTCGGGGCGGTTGTTGATCAGCATCGCAAAGCCTGCGGCTTTCGCCTCGGCCACATCCTCGATGCTGATTTGCGGGGCGACGCTATAGTCGGCGGACAGGGTTCGAAAATCGCTCATGCCGTCGATCTACTCCCGCCGCCGGCTTGCTGACAAGCATGAAGGTGGGCACGAAGGCGCGTAGTCGCTTTCCTTGCCGCGCGCATCACCTATGGTCGCGACCATGAACGAACATTTCGACTGGGCCTTCGGCTACTGCGCGGCGCGTGGATACGCCGAACCTGTTGCTGCCACGCTTCCCTCGGCGCTGTGGTTCGATGCCGGCAAGCCCGACCAGACCGGCCGCTTCATTCTCGGGAATGCGTCGGGCGAAGCCGCGGCCGCAGCCTTCGCCGCGATCGAAGCGCCGCATATCTATGTCGACATCGCGGCCCCGCGCGACGCGATTCTCCCATATATTCCGGCGCATTGGCAGCCGCGCGACCCGATGTGGCTGATGGCGACCGGAACCGACATGCCCGCAGCACGGCCCACGCCGGATTTCATGATCGAGGTCAATGAAAGCGCCCACCGTTTCGAGGCCGTGGCGCGGGACGCCGACGGAACGCTCGCTGCGCGCGGGGTTCTCGGCATCCACGGCACCACCGCCGTCTACGACCAGATCGTCACCGAACCGCAGTTCGGCCGCCGCGGGCTTGGCTCGGCGATCATGGCCGAACTCGGCCGCCGCGCCGTTCGCCGCGGCGTCACCGAATGTCTGCTCGTCGCCACCAGTGACGGCAAGGCGCTCTACGAACGGCTCGGCTGGACGCTGCGCAGCGACATCGTTTCGGTCATTTCGCCGTCGTGACCGGACCCGCCGGCTGGCTCAATATTGCCGGATCACATTCAGAAACGCGTCGCCCCACGCCTCGAGCTTCTTGCCGCCGACGCCGGGAATATCCGCCAGCGCGCTCCGCGTCGCAGGTTTATCGCTCGCCATCGTGCGCAGCACCGCGTCGTGGAAAATGACATAGGGCGGCACCCCGGCCTCGGCGGCGAGTTCGCGCCGCATCGCGCGGAGCGCGTCGAACAGCGGATCGCCGACCGGGTTCGCCGCCGCGCGGTCGGCACGGCTCGTCCGCCCGCCCTCGCGCTGCGTCCGCTTCACCGGCGGCTCGGCCATCAGCACCGCGGTCTCGCCCTTCATCATTGCGCGCGCCGCGGGGCCGAGCATCAGCCCGCCATGCTCGGTCGTATCGAGCGCCTCGCGCGCCATCAGGCTGCGCACCAGCGGCTTGATCAGCCGCGCTTCCTCGCCGGCGACGATCCCGAACACCGACAATTTGTCATGCCCGCGGCTCGCGATCCGTTCGTCGCTCCGCCCCGTCAGCACCGCCTCGATATGCCCCGCGCCAAAGCTCTGCCCGGTGCGATAGACCGCCGACAGTAACTTTTGCGCCAGCACCGTTGCATCGACCTGCGCCGCGGGCTCGAGGCAATTGTCGCAATTGCCGCAGCGTTCGGGCGGATTCTCGCCGAAATGCCGCAGCAGCAGCGCGCGGCGGCACTCGACCGTCTCGACCAGCGCCGCGAGCGCATTCAAGCGCACCCGCTCACCCGCGACCCGCGCCTCGGGCAATTCGGAGAGGCGCATGCGCGCGCGCGCAAAATCGTCGGCGCCCCACAGCATCATCGCCTCGGCCGGATCGCCGTCGCGCCCCGCGCGCCCGGTTTCCTGATAATAGCTCTCGATCGATTTCGGCAGGCCGGCATGCGCGACGAAACGCACGTCGGGCTTGTCGATCCCCATGCCGAACGCGACCGTCGCGGTGACGATCCCGTCCTCCGACGCGACAAAATCATGCTGGACGCGCGCGCGCCGCTCAGGGTCGAGCCCGGCGTGATAGGCCGCGACGCTGCGCCCCGTCGCCGCTGCGATCTGCTCGGCGAGCCGTTCGGTGCCGTTGCGCGTCGGGGCATAGACGATCCCCGGCCCCGGATTGGCGGCGATGAAATCGACCAACTGCTTCGCCGGACTGATCCGCGGGCGGACCGCATAACGAATGTTCGGCCGGTCGAAGCCCGCGAGGATCAGCCCGTCGGCCGGGATGCCGAGCTGGACAAGGATATCCTCGCGCGTGTGCTTGTCGGCGGTTGCCGTCAGCGCGAGCCGCGGCACCGCCGGAAACGCATCGAGCAAAGGCCGCAGCAGCCGGTAGTCGGGGCGGAAATCATGCCCCCATTCGGACACGCAATGCGCTTCGTCGATCGCGAACAGTGCCGGCGTCTGCGCCTCAAGCAAGCTGCGGAACCCCTCGCCCGTCGCGCGCTCGGGGGCCACATAGAGCAGGTCGAGCTGGCCGTCGCGATACGCCTGCCGCGTCTCCGCCCAGTCGGCATCGACGCTGGTGAGGCTCGCCGCGCGAATCCCCGCCGCGCGCGCGCCGCGCAGCTGATCGTGCATCAACGCGATCAGCGGCGACACGACGACGACACAGCCGTTCAGCGCAACCGCGGGCAACTGATAGGTCAGAGACTTGCCGGCGCCGGTCGGCATCACCGCGAGCGTGCGTGCGCCCGCCATCACGCGATCGACAACCTCGCCCTGACGGCCGCGGAAATGGTCGAAACCGAAGGTCGATTTGAGAAGGGGGAGGAGAGCGTCGGCGGACATTGTCGAAGGGCGATAGGGCGGATGATCGGGAGAGGGAAGCCCCGGACTCATCCAATCGGGCAACAAACCCACCTCGTCATGCCCGCGAAAGCGGGGACCCAGGGCGGGATCAGCCGACGCAAGCTCCGGGTCCCCGCTTTCGCGGGATGACGGAATTGGAACTTATGCCAAAGTCAGCATCGCCCGCTCGGCCATCCGCGACGCGGTCTCGCGCTCGGCCATCACGACATGATCGGCGCCGCGCCGCACGAGGTCGGCGACCTCCTCATCCGAATGCGCGCGCGCGACGATCACCAGCTTCGGATTGATCGCGCGGGCGCGCCGCACGATCGCCCCCGCCTCGACCCCCTCGGGGATCGCGATCAGCAACGTCGACGCGGTGTCGAGACCCGCCTGACGCAAGATGCTTTCCTTGGTCGCGTCGCCGACGATCACCGTCGCGCCCGCCTCGCGCGCCGACGCGGCCATGTCCTTCTGGTCTTCGATCACCGTCAGCCCCTCGCCGCGCCCGCAGATCAGGCTGCCGATATGGCTGCCGACGCGGCCATAGCCGATCAGCACGACCCCGGCGTTGCACGGCGCGGGCGCGTCGACGCCCACCGCCTCGACTTCCTCGGGCTCATCGGAGCGCATGCGCTTCACCGCGAGCGAGAAGAGGATCGGGTTGAACAGGATCGACAGCAAGGACCCCGCGAGGATCAGGTCGCGCCCCGTTTCGGGCAGCACCTTCAGCCCGACGCCCAGCCCCGCGAGGATGAAAGAAAATTCGCCGATCTGCGCGAGGCTGACCGACACCGTCAGCGCGGTCCCCGAATTATGGCCGAAGGCGCGGACGAGCGCATAGGCGGCGACCGACTTGCCGACGACGATGATCGCGACCGTCGCGATCACGGGCCCCGGCTGCTCGATCAGCACCTTGGGATCGAACAGCATCCCGACCGACACGAAAAACAACACCGCGAACGCATCGCGCAGCGGCAGCGTCTCTTCGGCCGCACGCCGCGACAGCTGCGTCTCGCCGAGGATCATCCCCGCGAAGAAGGCACCCAGCGCGAACGACACATCGAAAATCACCGCCGCGCCGAAGGCGACGCCCAGCGCGATCGCGAGCACCGCGAGCCGGAACAACTCGCGCGATCCCGAATGCGCGACCCAGTGGAGCACCCACGGCAGCACCCGCCGCGCGATCACGAACATGAAGGCGCCGAAACCGATGACCTTGAGCAGCACGATCGCCGCCGATTGCAGCAGCCCCGCGCTGCCCCCCTCATCTCCGCGGTCGCCGAACATCGCGGGGAGCAGCACGAGCGCGAGCACCATCACCAGATCCTCGACGATCAGCCAGCCGACCGCGATCCGCCCCTTTTCGGTCTCGACCATGTCGCGCGCCTGCAGCGCGCGCAGCAGCACGACGGTCGAGGCGACCGACAGCGCCAGCCCGAACACCGCGCTGCCCTCTACCGACCAGCCAAGCCACAGCCCAAGCATCATGCCGAGCGCGGTCGCGACCGCGATCTGCGCGATCGCCCCCGGCACCGCGATCTTGCGCACCGAGAGCAGGTCTTTGAGCGAGAAGTGGAGGCCGACCCCGAACATCAGCAGGATCACGCCGATCTCGGCGAGCTGGAGCGCGAGCCCGGTGTCGGCGACAAAGCCCGGGGTGAACGGCCCGACCAGCACCCCCGCGAGCAGATAGCCCGCGATCGGCGAAATCCTGAGCCGGTGCGCGAGCGCCCCCATCAGGAAGGCCACGCCCAGCCCGGCGACGATGGTTCCGATTAGGCTGGTGTCATGCGGCATAGCCCTTGCGTAAAGGGCGCGGGCGCGACGGGTCAACCCAAGGCAAGCTATTTAATTGAATTGAACGGTCAGGCCGCGCGAATCCGTTCCGCGTCGTCACTATTATCGCCCTGCGCGACCGAGCGGCCGGGCCGCCCGATCAGGAAGCCCTGCGCCTCGTCGCAGCCTTCGCGGCGGAGCACCTCGAGCTGCTGCGCGGTCTCGATCCCCTCGGCGAGGATCGGGATCGACAGGCTTTTGCCGAGCGCGAGCACCGCGCGCAGGATCGCGGTCGACTGGATATTGCCCTCGAGCTCGGCGGCGAAGAAGCGGTCGAGCTTGATCTTGTCGAACGGAAAGGCGCGCAAGGTTTCGAGTGACGAATAGCCGGTGCCGAAATCGTCGAGCGCGACGCCGATGCCGAGCGCCTTGATCTGGCGCAGGACGTGCAGCGCGCGTTCGCGGTCGGCGATGATCGCGGTTTCGGTCAGCTCGATCTCCAGCCGCCGCGGCGGCAAGCCGGTGTCGAGCAGGATCTGATGGAACAGGCGCGGCAGGTCGACATGCGCCAACTGGAGCGGCGACACATTGACCGCGACCTTCGACGCGTGCGGCCATCCCGCCGCATCGGTGCAGGCGCGCCGCATCACCCATTCGCCCAGCGCCAGGATGAAGCCGTTCGCCTCGGCCAGCGGGATGAACACCGCCGGCGGAATCGCCCCGCGAACCGGGTGATTCCATCGCAGCAGCGCTTCGTATCCGGTGACTTCGCCCGTCGTGACCGAGGTCTGGACCTGATAATGGACGTCGAGTTCGTTACGGTCGATCGCTCCCCGAAGGTCGGCGGCGAGTTCGCGCTGGTCGCGGATCGCCTCGTCGAGCTGCCAGTCATAATAGCAGGGCGCGGTCGCGGCGTCGGCCTTGGCGCGGTACATCGCGAGGTCGGCGTTGTTCGACAGCATCTCGGCCGTCGCCGCATCGTCGGGGAACACCGCAACCCCGATGCTCGCGCCGAGGCGCGCCTCGAAATCGGGGAAGACGAGCGGCGTCTTGAGCTCGGCATCGAGCCGCGCCGCGAACGCCGCCAGCTGCGCGCGATCGGTAAAGCGCGTCAGCGCGACGAACTCGTCGCCGCCGAGCCGCGCGACGAATTCATTATGGCCGAGCGTATCGCGCATCCGCTGCGCGAGCCGCGCGAGCACCTCGTCGCCCGCCTTGTGCCCGTGGACGTCGTTGATTTCCTTGAAGCGGTCGAGGTCGATCGCGCACAGCCCGACGCGCTCGCCCTTCACGATCGCCCCGCCGATCTGCCGCGCCAGTTCGGCGCGAAAGGCGGTGCGGTTGGGAAGCCCCGTCAGCGCGTCGTTCATCGCCATATGAGTCAGCTCGCGCATCGCGTCCGAGCGCGTCTGGCGATCGAGCATCGCCGCGAAGACCCCCGCCGCGATCACGATCCCGCCGACGAGCACCGTCGCGAGCGCCAGCGCGTTGAACTCGGCCGGGCGCAGCGGCGTCTCGTCGAGCGCCATCGGCGTGATCCGCATCGCGGTCATCGCGAGGAAATGGAGCGAAGCGATCGCAAGCACGATCAACCCCGTCGCCAGCGGCACACGGCCGCGCACCGCCCGGCTCGTGCGAAGCACCGTCAGCGCGGCGGCGGCAAAGACCATGCCGCAAATCACCGCCGCGGCGACATAGGCATCGTCCCAGGCGACGATGCCGTCGACCCGATAGGCGGTCATGCCGGTAAAATGCATCGCCGCGATCGCTGCGCCGAACAGCGTCCCGCCGATCGCCCCGAAAACTTCATCCTTGCCCCACGCGGCGACCGCGAAGCCGATGAACGAGCCGACCATCGCGACCATCAGCGAGGCGATGGTCAGCACGGGATCGAGCGTCACCGGCGCCTTCGCCTCAAAGGCGAGCATGGCGACGAAATGGGTACACCAGATCGTCGCGCTGGCGGCGACTGCGACGAGGAACGCCCACGCGATCCCCTGCTTTCGCTGCGCATCGCGCGCGCGTTCGAACATCTGCACGATCGCAAAGGCACCGACGCCGCAAATCGCGACTGCCAGCGCAACGAGCCACGGATCGTGGTCGATCGCGATACACATCGCCAGCCTGATCAAGATCCCCGCCTTTCGCCTCGCCACCCGTCCGCAGGACAGGTTGGTCCCCGTCAAATCAATTGACGGAAATCACTTACAAAATTGTAAATACCGCGGCGGACGGACTTAAGCGTCGACAGTTCCCTCGTCGCGCTCGGCCTGCTGCCGCGCCCACATGTCGGCATAAAGCCCACGCATGCGCAGCAATTGCTCGTGCGTCCCCGTCTCGGCGACGCGGCCCTTGTCGAGCACGATGATCCGGTCGGCGCCCGTCACCGTCGACAGGCGATGCGCAATGACCAGCGTGGTGCGCCGTGCGGCGATGCGTTCGAGCGTGTCCTGGATCGCCGCCTCGGTGCGGCTGTCGAGCGCGCTCGTCGCTTCGTCGAGGATCAGCACCGGCGGGTTCTTGAGCAAGGTCCGCGCGATCGCGACGCGCTGCTTCTCGCCGCCCGACAGCTTCAGCCCGCGCTCGCCGACTTCGGTGTCGTAACCCTGCGGCAGGATCGCGATGAAGCCGTCGATCGCCGCGCCCTCGGCCGCCGCCGCGATCTCATCGGCGCTCGCGCCTTCGCGGCCATAGGCGATATTATAGCCGATGCTGTCATTGAACAGCACCGTATCCTGCGGAACGATGCCGATCTCGGCGCGCAGGCTTTTCTGCGTGACCTTGGCAATATCCTGCTCGTCGATCGTGATCCGCCCGCCTTGGGGATCGTAAAAACGGAAGAGCAGCCGCGCGATCGTCGACTTGCCCGCGCCCGACGGCCCGACGATCGCCAGCGTCTCGCCCGCGCCGACCGCAAAGCTCACGCCGTTGAGGATCGTGCGGTCGGGCTCGTAACCGAAGACAACATTCTCGAACGCTACCCCGCCGCCGTTCACCACCAGCGGCCACGCGTCCGGCGCGTCGCTGATCTCGGACGGGGTGTCGATCAGGCGGAACATCGCTTCCATGTCGATCAGCCCCTGCCGGATCACCCGGTAAACCATGCCGAGCATGTCGAGCGGGCGGAAAAGCTGGGCCAAGAGCGTGTTCACCAGCACCACGTCGCCGACCTGGAACTGCCCCCGCGACCAGCCCCACACCGTGTACGCCATCGCGCCCGCGAGCGCGATATTGGTGATCAGGCTTTGCCCCATGTTCAGCCACGCGAGGCTGTTCTCGCTCTTCACCGCGGCGCGCGCATATTGGTCGGCGACGTCGCGGTAGCGCGCTTCCTCGCGCGCCTCGGCGCCGAAATATTTGACCGTTTCGTAATTGAGCAGGCTGTCGACGCTGCGCCCGATCGTCAGCGTGTCGAGGTCGTTCATCCGCGTGCGCAGCGCGTTGCGCCAGTCGGTCACCTTGCGCGTGAAGATGATATAGACGACGACCATCAGCGCGGTCGCGCTGGCGAGGCCGAAGCTGAACTTGGTCCAGAAGATGATGAGCACCGCGGCGAGTTCGATGATCGTCGGCGCGATGTTGAAGAGCAGGAAATAGAGCATCGTGTCGATGCTTTTCGTGCCGCGCTCGATTACCTTGGTGACCTCGCCCGTCCGCCGCGCGAGGTGGAAGCGCAGACTCAGCGCGTGAAGGTGGCTGAAGGTCGTAATCGCCAGCTCGCGCGTCGCATCCTGCCCGACGCGTTCGAACACGACGTTGCGCAAATTGTCGAACAGCACCCCGGCAAAGCGCGCGCCGGCATAGGCAAGCACCAGCCCGATCGCGAGCGCGACGCCCTCTTCCATCCCCGGCGCCATCTTGTCGATCGCGGCGCCATAGAGGAAGCCCATCGACAGCTGCACGGCCTTCGACGCAAGCACGATGAGGCCCGCGATGACAATGCGGACCTTCGCCTCGGTCTGCCCCGCCGGCCACAGATAGGGCAGGAAACGCCGCAGCGTTGCAAGAACGGGCGGCTCGCGCGAGGCGTCGGCGGACGTGGAGGTATCAGGCGGCATGCGCGCCCCATGTAGGGGGGAAGAGCCGCACTAACAACGCCTGGTGTTCCCCGGCGAAAGCCGGGGCCCAGCGGGCTGGCGTAAGACGCAATGGACCCCGGCTTTCGCCGGGGAACAGCTACCGCGACTCGCGATCGCCCGCGTGGCGGATGATGCGGTCGATCAGCCGCCGTTCTTCGGACGTCGGGGTGGGCACGATTACCACGGGTGGTTCCTGGCGGCGGCCGAACAGCGGACGCCGGGGCGGGACGAAGGGGGAGAAGCGCATGGGGGCTGCTTTCACGCTATGCGGCGTCGCCCCCCGGCTCCGCGGATGATCTGGTCCCGCACCCTTGGTGAAGGCGCGTGGTTGCAGCCCGGTTAAAGCCGTTGGTTACTGCTTTCTTTCCGGTACGGTGAAGGTGCCGGTGACGCGTCCGCCCGTGCCGCCCTGCACCGGGTTGCCGTCGGGACCGCGCGCCGCGCCGCGCCCGTCGACCGTCGCGCGGCCGCTGTTGAGGTCGATCACCAGCCGCCCGCCGCGCAGATTATTCCCGCGCTGGCGCAGCTCGACATTGCCGACCATCGTGATCAGCCGCCGGTCGAGGTCATAGATGGCGACATTGCCCTTCGCCATCTCGTCGCCCTTCACCACGGTCACGCCGCCGGTCGCGTCGAGCCGGTTGACGTCGGTGCCGCCGCTCCGCGTATAGGCGACGGTCATCCGCGGTGCGGTGACGGTCAGCCCCGCCTGCGTGACGCGGACATTGCCCTCGAGAACGACGCGATCGGCGCGGTCCTGCACCTCGATGCTGCCCGCAGCGAAATCGACCGGCGCGCCGCTGTTGTGATTGGCGAGCGCCTGCGCCTGCGCGACGTCGCCGCCGCTTCCCGACGACAGCAGGGCAAGGCTGGCGAGTGCAAAGCTGGCGCCCGCAAGCGCCACGCTTTTCATCGGCGATACGCGGTTCATTTGAGCACTCCCTGATTGATCCGCAGCCGCGCATTGCCCTGCAGGCGCACGACCCGCTTGTCGAGGTCGGCGAACAGCTGGTTGGCCGAAAAATGGCCGATGTTCAAACTTCCGTTGACGCCGCCCTGCCCGGCGAGGCTGCGCGTCTTCAAATCGACCGCGACATTGCTCGCGTCGATGCGATAGCCATTGGCGCCCTTGACCTGCACCAGCCCCGGCACCGCGACCTTTTCGGTCTCCATATTATAGGCGCTGTCCTTCGCGACGATCGTCGCCGGGCCATCGGTGAGCTTGATCGCCCCCGACAGGTCGGTCATCCGCACGATCGGCTCGGCCGAGCTTTTCTGGACCGCGCTGCCCGCGAGCAGCGCGAACGGCTGCCCCTTCGCGTCCTGGCCGCGATATTCGGCGCGCGTCACCTTCATCCGCTCCTTCGCCATCTCGACCTTGTCCTTGGACAACAGGAAGCTGATCTCGGCGCGCTGGGTGAAGGGCGAGAAGACGAGCACCGCCGCGACGACGCCGATGACGAGCGGCAGGCCGTAACGCAGGATGCGCACGACGCGGTCGTGGCTCGACCCGCTCGCCGCCCACATGCGGCGCATCGTACGGTCAAGATCGGCGCGTTCGGACATGCTCTTGCGAATCGCCTCTTTTAAGTGTGCGCGAAAATATCGACCTCGGGCCAACCCGCGAGATCGAGCGCCGCGCGCGTCGGCAGGAAATCGAAGCAGGATTGCGCCAATCCGGTGCGTCCTTCGCGCGCCAGCCGCACGTCGAGGATCTCTTTCATCGCGTGCAGGAAACGCACGTCGCTCGCGGCATAGTCGCGCTGCGCGTCGGAAAGTTCGGCGGCGCCCCAGTCGCTCGACTGCTGCTGCTTCGACACTTCCTGCCCCAGGAGTTCGCGCACCAGTTCCTTCAGCCCATGGCGATCGGTATAGGTGCGGATCAGCTTCGAGGCGATCTTGGTGCAATAGACGGGCGCCGTGACGACGCCGAGCGCCTGCTGCAGCGCCGCGATGTCGAAGCGCGCAAAATGGAACAATTTCAACCGGTTGGGATCGGTCAATATCGCCTTCAGCACCGGCGCGTCATAGCTGCTGCCGGGCTTGAAGCGGACGAGATGCTCGTCGCCCGATCCGTCGCTGATCTGGACGAGGCACAGCCGGTCGCGCAGCGGGTTCAGTCCCATGGTCTCGGTATCGATCGCGACCGCGCCCGAGCCCAGCACGCCCTCGGGCAAATCTTCTTCGTGGAAATAGACAGTCATAAAGGTCGCCTTAGGCCAAGCGGTCGTGCCGCTCAATGGCTGGTTTTCATGGCCGTGGACCGCCCGCCGCCGGGCTGCGGCAAAGCGCGCTTTATTCCACCGCCGGGACTTGAATTTTCCGTTCGCAGAAGGCGTTCATTTAGGCTATATATTGCGCCGTTAGAGGCACGGGGCGAGTCTGTGCCCATGGTGAACTGCGTCCCCGTCCGACGCAAGGCGCTGATCGAATGGGGTATGGACGAACCGAAAGCGACTATTAGACAATGAGTTTCAACAAGGATCGCCGCGGCCAGCGGGGGCGCGGCAAGCGCGATGATTTCGGCAATTTCGACAGCTTCGAACCTGCACCCTATGGCGGCGACAGCTATGGCGGCGGCAACCGCGGTGGCGGCTTCGGCGACCGCGGCGGCTTCGGCGGCGGTGATCGTGGCGGCGGCTTCGGCGGTGGCGATCGTGGCGGCGGCTTCGGCGGCGGCGATCGTGGCGGCGGCGGTGGCTTCGGCGGCGGACGCGGCGGCGGCATGCCCGCGCAGGTCGTCGGCGAAGGCAATGGCACGGTGAAATTCTTCAACGCATCGAAGGGCTTCGGTTTCGTCGCCCGCGACGATGGCGGCGAAGACGTGTTCGTCCACATCAGCGCGGTCGAACAGGCCGGGCTTCAGGGTCTCGCTTCGGGCCAGCCGCTCGGCTTCACGCTCGTCGAACGCAATGGCAAGGTGTCGGCCATCGATCTCAAGATCGAAGGCGAGCCGATGCCGGTCGAGGAATTCGCTCCGCGTGCACGCGACGATCGCGGCGCACCCGGCGGCGCCCCGGGCGGCGCCCGCGGCCGTCGTCAGCTGACCGGTGAACGCACCTCGGGCACCGTCAAATTCTTCAACACGACAAAGGGCTTCGGCTTTATCGCGCGCGACGACGGACAGGCCGACGCCTTTGTCCACATCAGCGCGGTGCAGCGCGCCGGCATGGCGGGCCTCGACGAAGGCGACCGCGTCGCGTTCGACATCGAAGTCGACGACCGCGGCAAGTTCGCCGCGGTGAATATCCAGCCGCATCAGGACTGATCGGCGGGATAAACGGATAACGAAAAGGGCGGCTCTCGGGCCGCCCTTTTTGTTTGCCTCCCTTCCCTGAAAGGGAGGGGTGCGAAGACTTGGCAGCTTGCTGCCTAGTCGCAGCGGGGTGGGTGGACGGCTACAAAGAACGCCTGCGGCGACCCACCCCTAGCCCCTCCCTGAAGAAGGGGGGGAACTTGAACTCAATACCCCAACGTCGCCTCGAGGAACCAGATCCGCTGCTGCGTTTCGTCGGCCCAGCCGTCGACCAGCCCGCTCGTCGCGATGTCGCCGTCGGCCTCGGCCGCTGCCTTCACCGCTTTGAGCTGACCGAGCAGGGTCTTGTTGTCGCCGGCCAGCGTGCGGATCATCGCCTCGGCATCCGAACCGGCGCTGTCGTCGTCGCGGATCGAGGCATGGCGGCTGACGTCGCCGATCGAGCGCAACGTCGGCGCGCCATTTTTGCGCACGCGTTCGGCGATCAGGTCAGTCGTCGCGAAAATCTGCGCCGCCTGCTCGTCGAACAGCAGGTGCAGTTCGCGAAAGCGCGGACCCTGGACGTGCCAGTGATAGTTTTTGGTCTTCAGATAGAGCGCGAAACTGTCGGCGAGCAGCGCATTCAGCGCATCGGCGACGGCGGGAGCATTGTTATTTTTCTCGGACATGGGAGCATCCTTTCTGTTGCCCCGCCGATATAGCGAAGCAGCACGCCGTTTTCCCATTGAAGCTTTGGGTGAGCTTCATCGACAAAAACGATGAAACCGAACCAACCGGACGTATCAGCCGATCAATCCGAACGCCCCCAGCGCGGTGCGCAACCCCCAGAGGATCAGGATCGCCGCCGCCGTCCAGCGCAGGTTCCGCGCCGCGCGCCGTTCGGCGAGCCCCGGACCAAAGGCGAGGAAGGGCAGCATCGCCAGCGTCCAGCCGACCAGCCCGCCGGCGGCGGCCCATTGCCCCGCACCGCTCGTCGCGGCGAGCGCGCCGATCAGGAAATGACTACGGTCGCCGAACTGGTTCGCGAGCATCCGGCCCGCCAATATCGCGCGCGACGCATCGTCAGCGACCGAATCGGGCAGAAGCTTCACCCGCCACAGCAGCGCGACCGCCGCCGACAGCATCGCGAGCGCGACGAGCAGCGCGGCGACCCCCTGCCCGATCATCCCATTGGCGATCGCGCCCGCCACCGCGGCGATGACCGCGTTGACGATGAAAGCCGCAAAAGCGATGACGACCGTGACACGCCGGTCGCTGCGCGCGCTCACCAGCCGCGACAGCGCGATTCCGCTGCGCCCGTCGGCATTGGCGAGCAGCACCGCCACCAGCGCAAGCATGATTGCATCCATGACGTCGGATCTGGATTGTCAGGCGGACGCGGTCAATGACCCAAGCGCACCGCGACCGACGCGAGCCACGCTTCCTGCGCGGCGTAGGGCAGCGGCCCCTGCGGCATCGCCGCCGCATCGCTCATCGCGTCGAGATAGGTCAGGATCGCGGCGCGATAGCCGCCCCCCGCAACCGCCGATTCGAGCCGGCTCGCGAGCGTCTCGACCGCGGCAAAGCCGTGGTCGCGCGCGAGGCAGCGGATGTCGTCGATCCCCTGCACGATCTGCGCGAGCGCGCAGTGCGGCAGCGCTTCGGCGAGCGCCCCGATCTGACCGGTGATCCGGCCCTGGATTTCATGATATTGTTCGGTCTGGGTTTGCATCATCCACCCCCTGTTCCCCGGGGAAACGATGCGCTCTTTTGGTTAACGCGTGGTTAGCGGTGGCCGGGCAGCCCGCCCAGCCCCTGCTTGCTGCGGTACATATCACGGTCCGCGGCAGCCAAAATGTCCGATTCGGTCATCCCCGTCTGCAGCATCGCGACGCCGAAGCACGCCGACAGCGCGATCTCGTGCCCGTCATATTCGGCGGGCGCTGCAGTCAGCACGTCGCAGAGCCGGTTGACCTGCACGCGCGCGCCATCCTCGCTCGACTGGTCGAGGATCAGCCCGAATTCGTCGCCGCCGATACGCGCCGCGACATCGGTCGCGCGGATCGAACCCGCGAGCCGCTTGGCAATTTCCATCAGCGCGAAGTCGCCCGCGGCATGGCCGAAATTGTCGTTGATATATTTGAGCTGGTTGACGTCGATAAAGACGACCGCGGCGCGTTCGGCGTGCCGCTCGAACCGCGCCATGCGGTGATGGATCGCGGTCAGGAAATAGCGGCGATTGAACAGCGGGGTCAGCGTATCGCGTTCGGACACGCGTTCGAG
Organism: Sphingopyxis sp. MSC1_008; assembly: GCF_023197165.1. Classification (GTDB taxonomy): domain Bacteria; phylum Pseudomonadota; class Alphaproteobacteria; order Sphingomonadales; family Sphingomonadaceae; genus Sphingopyxis. The sequence goes on along the minus strand of NZ_JALPRD010000003.1, from coordinate 18,156 downwards.
CTCGGCGACGGCGATCTTCAACACGCGGTTTTCGCGGCGCAATGCGTCGCGTTCCCGGCGTATTTCACGCAGCTGGTCCTCGATGGAGTCTACGGAAACGGTGCCGAACTGGTCGACCGCGATCCGTGCCCCCCCTACGCTATCCATTCAACGTCCCCGAACCCAACCCACGATCCCCGGCCGAATGCCGATGGATATTGAGCGGCAACCCTAGTCCCGACTTGATACCAATCGGTAAACGCGGCGACATCAATCGCGCGGCGTTGCCCGCACGCAAAGCAGTCGCTAGGGGGGAAGCGGCGGCGATTCATACGCGATGAAGCCGGGGCAGGAGGGATTGAAATGGGCGAAACCGCCCCGCAAGTCGGTGTCGTCATGGGCAGCCAGTCGGACTGGCCGACGATGGCGCACGCGGTCCAGATCCTCGAAGAGTTCGGCATCGCGCACGAGGTGCAGATCGTCTCGGCGCACCGCACCCCCGATCGCCTTGTAAATTATGCCAAAAGTGCGGCAGACCGCGGGCTCAAGGCGATCATCGCGGGCGCCGGCGGTGCCGCGCACCTGCCCGGCATGGTCGCGTCGATGACGCGCGTGCCGGTGCTCGGCGTCCCCGTCCAGTCGGCGGCTTTGAGCGGCGTCGACAGCCTCTATTCGATCGTCCAGATGCCCGGCGGCATTCCCGTCGCGACCTTTGCGATCGGCAAGGCGGGCGCAACCAACGCCGGTCTGTTCGCCGCCGCGCTGCTCGCAAATAATGATGCCGATTTGGCACAAAAACTCGACGCGTGGCGCGACGCGCAGACGAACAGCGTCGCCCCCGTCCCCGTGCGCGAGGGCTGAACCCCGGTGCTTTCCCCCGGTTCGACGATCGGCATCCTCGGCGGCGGCCAGCTCGGCCGCATGCTCGCGGTCGCCGCGGCGCAGCTCGGCTACCGCGTCCATATCTATGCCCCCGACGCGACAAGCGTCGCCGCCGAAGTCACCGCACACCACAGCCAGGCCGCATGGGACGACGAACCGCGCCTCGCCGCCTTTGCCGCGGCGTGCGATGTCGTCACCTATGAATTCGAGAATGTTCCCGTCGACACGGTGCGCTTCCTCTCGGGGCATGTCGCGGTGCGCCCCGGTGGCGCCGGGCTCGAAATCGCGCAGGACCGGCTGACCGAAAAGAACTTCGTCGCCGGGCTCGGCGGTCGCCCCGCGCCGTTCGCCGCGGTACCGGACCGCGCCGCGCTCGACACCGCCCTCGAACAGATCGGCGCACCCGCGATCCTCAAGACCGTGCGCATGGGCTATGACGGCAAGGGGCAGGCACGCCTCGCCACCGCGGCCGACGCCGATGCCGCATGGGATGCCATCGGACGCCACGCCGCGGTTCTCGAAGGTTTCGTCACTTTCGACCATGAATTTTCGGTGCTGCTCGTGCGCGGCATCGACGGCGAGGTCCGCTTCTGGGACTCGCCCGTCAACGTCCACGACGGCGGCATCCTCGCAACTTCGACGTTACCTCCGCCGCAAGCCGTGCTCGTCCAGCAGGACGCGGCGCGCGCGCTGATGGCAAAGATCGCCGAAACCCTCGACTATGTTGGCGTCCTCACCGGCGAGTTTTTCGCCACCGCCGACGGCCCCGTCTTCAACGAAATGGCACCGCGCGTCCACAACAGCGGCCATTGGACGATCGAAGGCGCGGTGGTCAGCCAGTTCGAAAATCACATCCGCGCCGTCGCCGGCCTGCCGCTCGGCAGCACCGCCACCACGGCGCTTCCAGTCGTCATGCACAACCTCATCGGCGGCGGGATCGAGACGGTCCCCGACCTGCTCGCCGACCCCGCGTGCCACGTCCATCATTATGGCAAGGCGGAGGTCCGCGACGGCCGCAAGCTCGGCCATGCCACCTGGGTCGGAGTCAGTCCCGCATGAACCGTCCCGAAATCACCCTCGTCCTCGCACGCGCCGCCAATGGCGTGATCGGCGCCGATGGCAAGATGGCGTGGCACCTGCCCGCCGACCTTCGCCGCTTCAAGCAGATCACGATGGGGCGCCCGATGATCATGGGGCGCAAGACCTTCGACAGCCTGCCCGCGATCCTCGAAGGCCGCCGCCACATCGTCCTCACCCGCGACCCCGACTGGCAGGACGAGGGCGCCGAGCCCGTGGCGACGATCGAGGAAGCACTCAAACTCGCCAACGCCCCGCATGTGATGGTGATCGGCGGTGCCGAAATCTATCGCCTCTTCCTGCCGCTCGCCGACCGCATCGAGCTCACCGAAGTCGCGCTCGAGCCCAGGGGTGACGCGGTGATCGATTATCCGGCGGCGGCCGACTGGCACGAGGCGGCGCGCGAGGATCATCCTACCGACGACGCCGGCCGCCCAGCGTACAGCTTCGTCACGCTGACAAGGAAATAGGCCCATGCGTCGCTGGCTGGTCGGGATATTGCTCGTTGTCGCGGTCGCCGCGCTCGCCTTTTTCGCGCTCGCTCCCGGCATGCTCGAGCGCGGGATGAACCAGATCGACGGCAAGCCGCTCCCGGCCGTCAGCGAACGCGCCAAGGCGCTGCACCGGACGCTGACGATCGTCGACCTCCACAGCGACACCCTGCTGTGGAAGCGCGACATCCTCGATCGCGCCGACCGCGGCCATATGGACCTGCCACGGCTCGAGGACGGCAATGTCGCGCTGCAAATCCTCGCGAGCACGACCAAGTCGCCCAAGGGCCAGAATTACGACGCCAATGGCGCCGACACCGACAATATCACCGGCCTCGTAATCGCGCAGCTGCAGCCGGTGCGGACGTGGAACTCACTGCTCGAACGCTCGCTCTGGCACGCCGAAAAGCTCCACCGCGCGGTCGCGGCGTCGAGCGGCAAGCTGCGCGCGGTTACCATGCCGGAAAATATCGACGCGCTGCTCGCCGAACGCCGCGGCAAGGTGCCGCCCGTCGGCGCGATGCTCAGCATCGAGGGCCTCCACGGCCTCGAAGGCAAGCTCGCGAACCTCGACACGCTCTACGCCGCCGGCTTCCGCATGGCGGGGCTCACCCATTTCTTCGACAATGATCTCGCGGGATCGATGCACGGCCTCAAGAAGGGCGGCCTCACGCCGACCGGGCGGCGGGTCGTCGAGGCGATGGAAGCGAAGGGCATGATCGTCGACATCGCGCATTGCTCGAACGCCTGCGTCGCCGACATCCTCAAGATCGCGCGGCGTCCCGTCGTCTCGAGCCACGGCGGCGTGCAGGCGACGTGCAAGGTCAACCGCAACCTCGACGACGAACAGATCAAGGGCGTCGCCGCGACTGGCGGCCTCATCGGCATCGGCTATTGGGACGCCGCCGTGTGCGACACCTCGCCCGCGAGCATCGCGAAAGCGATGAAGCATGTCCGCGACCTCGTCGGCATTAGCCATGTCGCGCTCGGTAGCGACTATGACGGCGCGACCACCGTGCGCTTCGACACGTCGAAGCTCGTCCAGGTGACGCAGGGGCTGATCGACGCGGGCTTCAGCGACGACGAAATCCGCGCCGCGATGGGCGGCAACGCGATTCGTGTGCTCAAGGCGGGGCTCGTGCCCCTGACTCCGCCCACCCCATGATCCGTCTCGACGGCCACAACCGTATCGAAGAAGCCTTGCGCGGCGGCGTCATCGCGCTCGGCAATTTCGACGGGTTCCACGCGGGGCATCAGGCGGTCGTCGGCCGCGCGGTGCGCCATGCGCGCGACGAGGGCCGCCCCGCGATCGTCGCGACCTTCGACCCGCATCCGGTGCGCTTCTTCAAACCCGACGTCCCGCCCTTCCGCCTCACCACGCTCGACCAAAGGCAGGAGCTGTTCGCCGCGGCGGGCGCCGACGCGATGCTCGTCCTGCCGTTCGACGCCACCCTCGCCGCGACGACGGCCGAAGATTTCATCACCGAACTGCTGCTCGATCGCTACGGCGCCGCGGGCGTCGTCACCGGCGCCGACTTCGTCTTCGGCAAGGGCCGCGGCGGCAATGTCGTCACCCTCGCCGACCACGCGCGCCGCCTCGGCTTTTTCACCGAGATGGTCGCCCCCGTCGACGACGCCGAGGAAGTCGTCTCGTCGAGCCGCATCCGCGAGGCGTTGCAGGCGGGCGACTGCGCCGCCGCGACGCGCCTGCTCACCCGCCCCTTCACCGTGCGCAATATCGTGCAGCACGGCGACAAGAACGGCCGCCTCCTGGGCTTCCCGACCGCGAACCTCGAAATGGGGCAATATCTGCGCCCGCGCTACGGCATCTACGTCGTCACCGGCCGCCTCCCCGACGGCCGCGTCCTCAAAGGTGCCGCGAACCTCGGCATCCGTCCCAGCTTTGACCCGCCCAAGGAACTGCTCGAACCGCATTTCTTCGATTTTGCCGAGGACCTTTACGGGCAGGAAATCGACGTCGCTTTCCACGCCTTCATCCGGGCCGAGGCGAAGTTCGACGATATGGACGCCTTAATGGTTCAAATCGCTACGGATTGTGACGCCGCAAAGGCGCTACTGGCGGACACCTGACCCCTCGCCGCAAGGGGGGCGACAGGGGGGATTGATGACCGAGAACGAAGATTGGGCGACCGCGCTCGAAGGCCCGACGAAAAAGCCGATGAAGCGCCGCACGAAGATCCTGCTCTGGGTCTTCGCCGCCATCGTCGCATGGTTCACGCTGTCGAACGCAAGCTTCCTCGCCCCCGACCCCACCGGCAAGCGCGTGCTGATCGCGCATCGCGGCGTGTCGCAGCTGTTCGATCACAGCGGCGTCACCGACGAGACGTGCACCGCGACGCGCATCCACGCCCCCGAGCATGACTATATCGAAAACAGCCTGCCCTCGATGAAGGCCGCGATCGGCCGCGATGCGGGCATGGTCAAATTCGACGTCGCGGGCACGAAGGACGGGCAGGTCGCAGTCTTCCACGACTGGACGCTCGATTGCCGCACCGACGGCAAGGGCGAAATCCGCGACCACACGATGGCCGAGCTCAAGGCGCTCGATATCGGCTATGGCTACACCGCCGACGGCGGCCAGACCTATCCTTTGCGCGGCAAGGGCGTCGGCCTGATGCCCAGCCTCGACGAGGTGCTCGTCGCGCTCGGCCACGCCTCGCTGCTGATCAACTTCAAGTCGCGCGACCCGCAGGAGGCCGAGCTCGTCCTTGCATCCTTCGCGCGCGCCGGCATCGATGCCAATGATTCGCGCTTCGGCTTTTTCGGCAATGCACGCCTGATGCAGGTCATCCGCGCCAAGGCGCCCAAGGCATGGACGATGGACCCCGACGCCGCCAAGCGCTGCACAAGGGACTATATCAAGTTCGCCTGGTCGGGCTGGTATCCGGAAAGCTGCGTCGGCAGCACGATCATGGTGCCGCTCGACACGCAATGGGCCTATTGGGGCTGGCCCGACCGCCTGCAGGACCGCGCCGCAAAACATGGCACGCGCGTCCTCCTCACCGGCCCGCGCGGCGATGCAAACAGCGGCATGGGGCTGTCGAAGGTCGGCCAGCTGACCAAGGTGCCCGCCAGCTTCACCGGCTATGTGTGGATCGACGACATCTACAATCTCGGTCCGGCGCTGCGCCCGCGGCAGGAATAGCGCCAGCCGAAGGTTTGCGCGCACGCGAATCTGCGCTAAGCGGCCGCCCATGACCGAGAGCACGCCCGCCGCCGAACAGCGCGATTATCGCGACACCGTCTTCCTGCCCAAGACCGACTTTCCGATGAAGGCCGGCCTGCCGCAGAAGGAACCGCAGATTCTCGCCAAGTGGATCGAGGGCAATCTCGAAGGCCAGATTCGCGAAAGCCGCAAGGGCCGCGAGCAGTTCATCCTCCACGACGGCCCGCCCTACGCCAATGGCGACATGCACATCGGCCATGCGCTCAACCATATATTGAAGGACATGGTCGTCCGCACCCAGACGCTGAAGGGCAAGGATTCGCCTTACGTCCCCGGCTGGGACTGCCACGGCCTGCCGATCGAGTGGAAGGTCGAGGAGCAGTATCGCAAGAAAAAGCTCAACAAGGACGAGGTTCCGGTCGAGGAATTCCGCGCCGAATGCCGCGCCTATGCCCAGCATTGGGTCGACACCCAGCGCGAACAGCTGAAGCGCCTCGGCATCGGCGGCGACTGGGACCATCCCTATCTGACGATGGATTATGAGGCCGAGGCCACCATCGTCCGCGAACTGCTGAAGTTCGCCGCGAACGACATGCTCTATCGCGGCGCCAAGCCGGTGATGTGGTCGCCGGTCGAAAAGACCGCGCTCGCCGAGGCCGAGATCGAATATGAAGATATCGTCTCGACGCAGATCGATGTGGCGTTCGAGATCGTCGAAAGCCCGGTTCCCGAGCTGGTCGGCGCACATGCGGTGATCTGGACGACGACGCCGTGGACGATCCCGGTCAACCAGGCTTTGGCCTACGGGCCGGATGTTGAGTATGTCGCTGTCCGAGCAGGCGGTCGCGTACTTTTGCTGGCACAGGAACTGATGAATGACGCGCTCGGTCGCTATGGCCCTGCAAGTTCAGCTTGGTTGTCAGAAGGTAGTGGGTGGACGATTGTTTGGGCTGGCAAAGGCTCCGACCTCGCCGGCACCATCGCGCAACACCCGATGCACGCGCTCGGCGGCTTCTTCGCGCGCCCGCGCCCCTTCCTGCCCGGCGATTTCGTCACCACCGACAGCGGCACCGGGCTCGTCCATATGTCGCCCGACCATGGCGAGGACGACTTCGACCTGTGCAAGGCGAACGGGATCGACCCCGTGTTCGCGGTCGAGGGCGACGGCAAATATCGTGAGGATTGGGGCTGGCTCGCCGGTCAGGGCAGCGTGATCAACGCGAAGTTCAACGCCCCCGACGGCCCGATCTGCACCGACCTCAAGGAAGCCGGCGCGCTGCTCGCGGCCTCGGCCGACTATAAGCACAGCTATCCGCACAGCTGGCGCTCGAAGGCGAAGGTCATCTATCGCTGCACGCCGCAATGGTTCGTGCCGATGGACAAGGTGATGACGCATATCGAGCCCAAGACCCCGCGCGAAAAGCGCTGGGAGAATGAAGGCGGCGCGCTCAACCCGCACGAAGAGGACCTCTGCGACGCGCCGACGCTGCGACAGGCGGCGATGCAGGCGATCGACGACACGCGCTTCGTCCCGGCCAAGGGCCGCAACCGCATCGGGTCGATGGTCGAGGGCCGCCCCGACTGGGTGCTCAGCCGCCAGCGCGCTTGGGGCGTGCCGATCACGCTCTTCGTCGACCGCAAGACCGGCCATTATCTGAACGACCCTGCCGTCAACGACCGCATCGTCGCGGCGGTGAAGGCGGGCGGCGTGGACGCATGGAACGACGCGCGCGCGCAGGAATATCTGGGCGACGCTTATGACGCCGCGAACTACGAACGCATCGTCGACATTCTCGACGTCTGGTTCGATTCGGGCTGCACCCACGTCTTCGTGCTGGAGAGTGGGCGGTGGCCCGCGCTCGTCCGCCACGACGGCGGCACGCACAGCGCCGACCTCTATCTGGAGGGCAGCGACCAGCATCGCGGCTGGTTCCAGTCGTCGCTGCTGGAGTCCTGCGGCACGCGCGGACAGGCGCCGTACAAGGCGGTGTTGACCCACGGCTTCACGATGGACAGCAAGGGCTTCAAACAGTCGAAGTCGCTCGGCAACACGACCGATCCCGTCAAGGTGATGGAAACCAACGGCGCCGACATCATCCGCCTGTGGGCGCTCAGCGTCGACTTCACCGAGGACCACCGGATCGGTGACGAGATCCTGAAGGGCGTCGCCGACCAGTATCGCAAGCTGCGCAACACCTTCCGCTACCTGCTCGGAGCGCTCGACGGGTTCGGCGAAGAGGAACGTATCACCGACGTCGCGGCGATGCCCGAGCTTGAGCGGTATATGCTCAGCCTGCTCGCCGACCTCGACGCGAAGATGCATCGGGCGGTCGATGACTTCGATTTCAACGGCTACACGCGCCTGCTCGCCGATTTCTGCAACGAGGATCTGTCGGCCTTCTATTTCGACATCCGCAAGGACGTCCTCTATTGCGACCTCGGCCCCGCCGCGCCGCTCGGCACCGACACCCGCCGCGCGTACCGCAGCGTGCTCGACACGCTGTTCCACGCGCTCGTGCGCTATGCGACCCCGGTGCTGGTGTTCACCGCCGAGGAAGTGTGGGGCACGCGCTATCCCGATGCGAGCAGCGTCCATTTACTCGAATGGCCCGCAGTCGACGCCGCATGGAACGACGCAACGCTCGCCGCCAAATGGGCGGGCGTCCGCACCCAGCGCGAGGCGGTGACCGAAGCGATCGAACCCTATCGCCGCGAAAAGACGATCCGTTCGAGCCTCGAGGCCGAAGTCACGATCCCCGATCCGACGCTCGATCCCGCGGCGCTCGAGGAAATCTTCATCGTGTCGGTTGCACGCGCCGGCGACGAGCTGGCGGTCACCCGCACCGAAAACCACAAATGCGGCCGCTGCTGGCGCCACCTGCCCGAAGTCACCGAGGACGGCAGCTTGTGCAATCGCTGCGACACGGTATTGGACGCAGCATGAGCAGCCAACGTTCGCCCCACCTGCGCTTCGGCCTGATCTTTGCGGCCCTCGCCTTCGTCTTCGACCAGATCACCAAATGGGTCATCACCGTGCCCTTGTCGCTGGAACCCAAGGGGCAGATCGAGATCACGAGCTTCTTCAACCTGACCTGGGCGGAGAATTGCGGGATTTCGCTGTCGATGTTCGCCAGCTGCACCGACACGACGCGCTGGACGCTCGTCGCGGTGACCGGGATCGTTGCCGCCGCGGTCGCTTTCTGGATGACGCGCGAACAGGCGAAGGGCGACGTGATCGCGCTCGCGATGATCCTCGGCGGCGCGCTCGGCAATATCGTCGACCGCGTGCGTTTCGGCTATGTCGTCGACTTCGCCGACCTGCATATCGGGGATTTCCGTCCCTTCATGATCTTCAACGTCGCCGATGCGTGCATCACGCTCGGCGTGCTTTTGCTGGTTGCGCGCGCGCTGCTCTTGGGCGAAAAGGCCGAGAGCACGGGCGCCAAACCGTCCGCCGAATAAACGGGGCGCATAGGAGTATTTTGTAAGTGAACCGGACCACCGCCATATTGGCCGCCTCGATCCTTGCCACGACGCTTTCGGCCTGTGGGTCGAACAGCCTGTTCAGCCGCGACCGCCCCGACGAAATGATGGTGTCGCGTCAGGCGCCGCTCGTCGTGCCGCCCGATTTCTCGCTGACCCCGCCGGCCCCCGGCACCGCGCGCCCCGGCGGCGAAACCACCGCCGAGCAGACGCTGCGCGCGCTCTTCGGCGGCGCCTCGCAGCGTAGCGCGAGCGAAACGCAGATCATCGGCAGCGCCGACGGCGCGCGCGCCGACCCCGGCATCCGCAGCCAGGTCGGCAGCCCCGACACGCAGGTCGTCGACAAGGGCCTCGTAGTCCGCGACATCCTTGCCGCCCCCGAGGGCGACGGCCGCGACGCATCGGCGGCGATCCCGACCGCCTGAGCGACGCTTTCGACCTATGATGAGGACGGCCCGGCATAACCGGGCCGTTTTCTTGTCGGGCTCAGCTGAACAGGTTCGCCAGCAACAGCACCGCCACCAGGCTTTCGATCATCGCGCGCGACGCATGCCCGAATGCGCGCAGTCGGCTGCATTTCAGATGCTGGACGAACCACGCGGTCTGGAGGGTGCCGAACCACAGCAGCGCGGCAAGCATCAGCACCAGCCCGCTGACCAGCGACCATGTATGCGCCAGCCGGATCAACACCTCGCCGGTGCCGAGCAGGATCGCGAGCAGCGCGACGACATAGCATTGGCTGTAGAAGGGCGCGCGCAGCGTTTCGCGGCTGAGTTCGACCTTGCGCGCGCGCAGCAGCCGCGTCGCCACCATCACCGCAAACAGGCTGTAGGTGACGATGCGCAGCATGATCAGGTCGGTATTGGTGCTGACGAGCGCGGACAGGCCGACCTTGCTCGTCACCACCGCTTCGGTGCCGACCAGCGCGAGTTCGGCGGCATGGACGATGATCAGCGACAGCAGCAGGAACAGCGGCGGCGACAGCGTGTCGGTATATTGCTGGTCCTCGGCATCGCCCTGCTCGAGGTCCGAATAATCCATCATCTTCAGCGGATGAACGAGCGTGCGCCACAGCGTGATCGGATAGAAGACCAGCCACGACATGACCTCGTAGAGCAATTCGTCGAGCGATTGCAGGAGGTTGAAGAAGTTCATGCCGCCCTGCCCCCGCTTGCCTATCGATTCACGCCCGCGCGCCCGCTTCCTCGACGCCCGCGCTGTTATGCCGCAGCGCCTTCAGCACCGTGTCGACGATCTGCGGCGCGTTAAGCCCCGCCGCGTCATATTGCAGCTCGGGCTTGTCCTGATCCTGAAAGACATCGGGCAGCCGCATCGTGCGCAGCTTCAACCCCGCGTCGATCAGCCCCTCGTCGCTCGCCAGCGTCAGCACATGCGCGCCCAAACCGCCGACGCTGCCTTCCTCGACCGTCACGCACACCTCGTGGGCGGCAAGCGTCTTGCGGATCAGCTCCTCGTCGAGCGGCTTGGCGAAACGGAGGTCGATCACGCTCGTCGACAGTCCGCGTGCCTCCAGTGTATCGGCGGCCTTCAGCGCCTCGGCGAGCCGCGTGCCGAGCGACAGGATCGCGACGGTCTTGCCGCTGCGCACGACGCGCCCTTTGCCGATCGCGAGCTTCTCGGGAACCGCGGGCAGCGCGACGCCGGTGCCGTTGCCGCGCGGGTAGCGGAAGGCGATCGGGCCATCGTCATATTCGGCCGCAGTATAGGTCATATGAACGAGCTCGGCCTCGTCCGCCGCCGCCATCACCACCATGTTGGGCAAGGTCGCGAGGTACGTCACGTCGAACGAGCCCGCATGCGTCGAGCCGTCGGCGCCGACGAGCCCCGCACGGTCGATCGCGAAACGCACCGGCAGATTCTGGATCGCCACATCATGCACGACCTGATCGTACGCGCGCTGCAGGAAAGTCGAATAGATCGCCGCGAACGGCCGCATCCCCTGCGCCGCCAGTCCCGCGGCAAAGGTCACCGCATGCTGCTCGGCGATACCGACGTCGAAGGTCCGCGTCGGATGCGCCTTGGCGAATTTGTCGACCCCCGTCCCCGACGGCATCGCCGCGGTGATCGCGACGATGCGCTTGTCGGTCTCGGCTAGCTTCGCGAGCGTTTCGCCGAAGACATTCTGGTACTGCGGCGGTCCCGGCGGCGCCTTCGCCTGTTCGCCGGTGATCACGTCGAATTTCTGGACGCCATGATATTTGTCGGCGGCCGCCTCGGCGGGGGCGTAACCCTTGCCCTTCATCGTCACCGCGTGGATCAGCACCGGGCCGTGATCGCTGTCGCGCACATTCTCCAGCACCGGGATCAGATGTTCCAGATTATGCCCGTCGATCGGCCCGACATAATAAAAGCCGAGCTCTTCGAAGAGCGTCCCGCCCATCGCCATGCCACGCGCATATTCGTCGGTCTTTTTCGCCGCCTTGTGCAGCGGCTCGGGCAGCTTGCGCGCAAAGCGCCGCGCGATCTCGCGCAGCTCGATGAACGGCCGCGACGACACGAGCTTCGCCAGATAGGCGGACAGCCCGCCGACCGGCGGCGCGATCGACATATCATTGTCGTTCAAAATCACGATCAGCCGGTTGCCCGCGGCGGCGGCATTGTTCATCGCCTCATAGGCCATGCCCGCCGACATCGACCCGTCGCCGATCACCGCGATCGCGCGGCCGGGTTCGTCCTTCAGCTTGTTCGCGATCGCGAACCCCAGCGCGGCGCTGATCGACGTCGATGAATGCGCGGCACCGAACGGATCATACTCGCTCTCGCTGCGCTTGGTAAAACCGCTCAGCCCGCCGCCGGTGCGCAGCGTACGAATCCGGTCGCGGCGTCCGGTGATGATCTTGTGCGGATAGCATTGGTGCCCGACGTCCCACACGATCTTGTCGCGCGGCGTGTCGAACACGTAGTGGAGCGCGGTCGTCAACTCGACGACGCCCAGCCCCGAACCCAGATGCCCGCCGGTGGTCCCGACGGCCGAGATCATCTCGGCGCGCAGCTCGTCAGCGAACTGGCGGAGGTCTTCGGGCTTCAGCTTGCGGAGGTCGGCGGGGACATCCACCGTGTCGAGCAGCGGCGTATGCGGACGATCGGTCATCGCGCGGTCATACTGCCAAGCGCATGGGGTGTCGAACGAAAAGGGACCGAGGCGGCAGCCGATCCTCCGCCCTGCGAGGGCGGCGAATCAATTTTTGCTCTCTCCATCCTCGCGCTCTTTCGCCGCATCGACCTGCGCATAAAGCCCGCGCACCATCAGGTCGGTGAACACCAGCATCACGCCGACCATGCCGAGGAACAGCGCGACCGCGACGGCGGGCAGCGGGCCGACGCTTTCGACCCCTTCCTTCTTCATCACCGCCGCAAGCACCGCCGCGGCGGCCATGAACGCATAGCCGATAAAGCGCGGCACGCGGCTCATGATGCGCGCTCGCGCCGGGCGACCGCTTGGGAACCAATCGCCCTGCGGGGGAATATGAAAGCGGCGAAGGCGCGTTGGTGCATGAAAGCCACATGCGGCCAAATGCGTCCTTCGGCAAGACGAAGCCGTTGCAATGGCGGATTGTTTACTTACACCCCCGTAAAGGGGGGCCAGGACCATAGGATATTTGAGCGGATGACCATCGACGATTTGAGACTGTTCTTCCGCATCAGCCCGCCTGCGCGCATCGTCCCGCTTCTTGCCGCCTTCGCGCTTACCGCACCCGCCGCCGCCGAAGACGCACCGCTTCCCTATGAGCTGACCGCCGCGACCCCCGACACCGGCCTCGCGCCCGGGATCGACGAAGAACCGGCGCGCTATCTCCAGAACACCGATATCGACGAGAACATCCTGCTCCCCGGCGCGCGGCCCGACGACGACGAAGATTCCGACCGCAAATGGTCGCGCAACTATATCGCCGTCGCGGCGGGCGTGCTGAACTCCGCCGACTATAATGGCTCGGACGACCGCCGTTTTCTGCCGGCCTTTTACGTCCGCGGCCGGTACGAGGGCTTTTCCTTCTCGACGCGCGGCACCAATTTCCAGGTCGACCTGATCCGCCATCGCCGCGGCCAGAAGACCGACTGGAAGTTCGGCCCGATCATCAGCCTGCGCGGCGACCGCACCGGAAGCGTCAAGGATCCGCAGGTCGACCTGCTCCCCGACCGCAAGCTGGCGATCGAGGCGGGTTTCTTCACGGGCGTCACCAAGACCGGCGTGATCACCGGCGACTATGACCAGGTCGGCTTCCGCTTCGTCGCGACCAAGGATGTTTCGGGCCGGCACCGCAGCTGGACCGCCTCGCCGACGATCGACTACGGCACCCCGCTGTCGAAACGCGCCTATCTCGGTGTGTCGGCGTCGGTGAACTTCTACGGCAAGGGCTTCGGTCGCTATTATTACGACATCGACCCGATCGGCAGCGCCGCGAGCGGTCTCCCCGTCTATACCGGCGCGGGTCGCAAGGCGACCGCGGGCAAATATACGCTCGGCCTGGCGGGCGCCTATGGGCTGTCGGGCGACCTTCGCAAGGGCTTCGTGCTGCTCGGCGGCGCGCAATATGGTCGCCTCCTCTCGCGCTTCGCCGATTCGCCGATCGTGAAGGACGCCGGCAGCGCCGACCAATGGACCTTCGGCGCGGGGCTCGCTTACCAGTTCTGACCGGGATCGACCGAAGCTAGCCGTCGCCCCCGCGAAGGCGGGGGCGACGCTCTTTGGGATCTCCGTCACCACCCCCAAAACCGCCATCCCACAAACCCTCAGACCAGCCCCGCCATCCGCATCCGCGCCTTCATCGCCGCGATGAACAGCCGCACCGCAGGCAATCCCGCGCGCGACGGTTCGAACAGCAGATGCACCGGCAGCGCCGGCGGCTGTTCGTCGGCGAGCAGCGCAATCAGCCGCCCCGCATCGACCACCGCAGCGAGCTGGTAACTCAGCAGATTGGCGATCCCCAGCCCAGCCTCGGCCGCCGCCAAAATACCGTCGACCGTATTGAGCACCAACCGCGGGCGCGGTTCGACGCGCCAGCGGCCCGACACGAACTGCCATTCGCCCGCGGCGCGCGGCCCCATCGCCGCGATCACATCATGCCCCGCGAGCTCCGACACAGTTGCCGGCGCGCCGCGCCGTGCCAGATAGGCGGGGCTTGCGACCAGCATCTGGCGCACCCAGCCGATGCGCACTGCCTTCAGCCCCGAATCCGCCAGCGGCCCGATGCGCACCGCGACGTCGATCCCCTCCTCGACGATCCGCACATTGCGGTCGATCAGCATCATTCGCGCCGTCAGCTCGCGGTGCTGCCCCATCAGTTCGCCGACGACAGGCAGCACATGCAGCCGCCCGAACATCACTGGCGCGGTCAGATGCAATTGCCCGCGCGGCTCGGCCTCGGCCCCGCGGATTTCGCGCTCGGCGCCCGCGAGGTCGGCGAGGATGCGCCGCGCCTGCTCCAGAAACGCCGCCCCCGTATCGGTCAGCGCGACCGCGCGCGTCGAACGATGGAACAGGCTCGTCCCCAGCCGCGCCTCGAGCGCCGCGATCCCGCGCGTCACCGCGGGCGGCGAGCTGCCGAGCTTGCGCGCCGCGGCGGCAAAGCCGCCCTCGCTCGCGACCGCGACGAACATTTCGAGCGTGAGCAGACGGTCCATGATTATTTCATTTACCGGAATTAACTCGTTCGATCTTCACTCATTATCACCAACGATGCAACAGTCTAAACCGCCCGGGAAGGGAAACAGCCCATGGCGCAAAATTATCGGCACACGCTGTTCAGCGACGCGGTGAAGGCGGAGCAGGAGCGCCATGGCTCGCGCGCCGCCTATATCAAGATGGACGCCGGCGCCGACGGCACCCCCGACGCGCTGACCGCCAAGGAACTCGACTATATCGCGCTGCGCGACAGCTTTTACATGGCGAGCGTCAACGCCGACGGCTGGCCCTATATGCAGCATCGCGGCGGCCCCGCGGGTTTCCTCCGCCATATCGCGGGCAATCGCATCGGTTTCGCCGACTATCGCGGCAACCGCCAATATATCAGCACCGCCAACCTCGCCGGCAACGACCGCGTCTCGCTGTTCCTGATGGATTATCCGAACAGGGACCGGCTGAAGCTCGTCGGCCATCCGGTGAGCGTCGAGCTCGCCGACGATCCCGCCGCGGTCACCGCGCTGATGCCCGAGGGCTATCGCGCGACACCCGAGCGCGCCTTTTTCATCGATGTCATCGGCTGGGAGTGGAATTGTTCGCAGCACATCACCCCGCGCTTCACCGAGGCCGAGATTTCCGCCGCGGTCCGCCCGATGGCGGCCGAGATCAACCAGCTGCGCGCCGAAATCGCCGCCTTGCGCGCCGCATCGTCCGGAGACCCCGAATAAATGATCACCCTCTATGGCACCCCGCTGTCGGGCAACACGCACAAGGTCCGCATCGCGCTCGCCTTCCTCGGCCTGCCGTGGGACGAGCGATTGACCGACGCTGCGGCGCGCCAGTCGGACGCCTTTCGCGCGCTGACCCCGATGGCGCAAATCCCGCTGTACGTTGATAGCGACGTCGCGCTGCGCGACAGCCAGGCGATCCTCGCCTTCCTCGCCGCGCGCCATCGCGCGGGCGTGTGGGACGGCCACACACCCGAAGAACGCGGCGAGATTGCCCTCTGGCTCTCGCACGCCGCGAACGAGATCGCGAACGGCCCCGCCGCGCTCCGCCTCGCGCGGCGGTTCGGCATCTCGATCCCCGAGGATCATGCCGCCGCGGTCACCGCGCGTTTCCTGCCCGTCATCGAGGCGCATCTGGCGCACCGCGACTGGCTCGTCGGCGGCCGGCTGACCATCGCCGACCTTGCGGCGAGCCCGTATCTGGCGCTGATGGGCGATGCCGGGATCGAGCTCGCCGACTGGCCGGCGATCGATGCCTGGACCCGCCGGATCGCCGCGCTGCCCGGCTTTCCCGCCATGCCGGGCTGGCGACCACCGTCGTGACGATCGGCGCGGCCGGGACCGCCAATTGGGGATTAGGCGGATGGCCCGTCCTCGCCTATCGCGCTGCTGAGGCCGCCAAGGAGACCCAGCGATGACCGCGAACAATGCCGCCCCCGCCTTTGCCACGATCATGTTCCTGACCGGGGTCGGCATCCCGATCCTCGCCGCGTTGAACGGCGGACTCGGCGCGCGCCTCGAAAGCCCGATGGCGGCATCGGTGATCCTCTTCACCCTTGGCCTGCTCATCGCTGTCACGGGCGCGCTCGCCACCGGTTCGCTCGGGCAGGTGCGCCTGTCGCCCGACATTCCGGCGCATTTCTATTTCGGCGGCGCCTTCATGGCCTTTTACGCCATCGCGGTGACCTTCATCGCGCCGCGCTTCGGGGTCGGCAACGCGATCTTCTTCGTGCTCGTCGGCCAGCTGATCAGTGCCGCGACGATCGACCATTTCGGCCTGTTCGGCGCGATACGCGCGGCGATCGACGCGAAGCGCCTCGCGGGGATCGCGTTGATGGTCGCGGGTGTGTATCTCGCGCGGCGCACGAGCTGAAGGCCGCTTTCGACCGGAAGCCGGCCTCTCTCTCATCGTCACCCCGGACTTGATCCGGGGTCCCGCTTGAGGTTGAATCCGGTCGATGCCTCAAAAAGCGGGATCCCGGATCAAGTCCGGGATGACGAAGGGAAAGCTCACATATGCGCCGTCACTGCGGGCGGGTTCCACCAATTATTGCCCGCGCCGTCCATAAACATCACCGGCAGCGCCGCCATCTCGGCGGGCTCAAGGTCGTCGAGACACGCGATCGCGACCGAATAATAAGCGCCACCGATCTCCTCGACATAGCCATGTCCGAACGACGCCACCCCGCACGTCTTGCAAAAGACATGGTGCGCGCTGTTCGACCCGAACTGATAGTCGGACAGCGCGGCGGGATCGCTCAGCAGGCGAAAGGCGTCGGGCTTGATCTGCGCGCTCCAGCCGCGCTTCTTGGTGCAGATCGAGCAATTGCACTTGCCCGTCCCCGCGGCGAGATCGATGTCGGCTTCGAACTTGACCGCGCCGCAGTGGCACGAGCCGTGATAGGTCTGGGTCATCGCTGAAAATCCTTACCGTTTTCGGGCGCCGATCGCCGGTCGCCCCTCACCCGGAAGGGTTTAGCCGGGCCTCCTGACAGATCATGTCAGCAGGCTGTTCGGAAAAATCGCGGTGGCGCCAGAAATCGGCCATCAGCACCGCGCGGCGCCGCCCGAACCCTTCGTCGCCGATCCGCGCCGACGTCACCCGGTCGATACGAAAACTGCGGAAATCCTGGCGCAGCAGGCACCAGGCGGCGATGATATGCTTCTCTTCGAAATAGGCGAGCGCCGCGGGCCAGATCGCGCGTTCGGTTGCGGCGCCGCTCGCGTCGGCATAGCCGATGTGCAGCGTCTTTTCGGCGCGCATCGCCGCGCGCACGGTGGCCAAGAGGGGGGCGTTGATCTCGCGCCACCCGCTGCTCACCGGCCACAGCCCCGCCTCGTCGATCCGGTGCTTGAGCTCGTCGGGGCTCGCCGCCGCGATCTTTGCTAGCGCCAGCCCCGCCGCGCGCGACAGGCCGCCATCCTGCCGCCCCTCGACCCAGCGCGCGCCGAGCACGAGCGCTTCCAGCTCGTCGGCGGTGAACATCAAGGGCGGCAGGAAAAACCCGGGGCGCAGCACATAGCCGACCCCCGCCTCGCCCTCGATCGGCGCGCCGAGCGCGACCAGCGCCTGCACGTCGCGATAGAGCGTGCGCACCGACACGCCCTGCTCCTCGGCGAGTATCTCGGCGGTCACCGGCCGGCGCCGCCGGCGCAGGCTGTCGATGATCGCGAACAACCGTCCCGTCTTGTCCATCAGCGCCGCCGATAGGTCCAGCTGCGCGGCTTCGACCCGTCGATCGCCGAAATCGTCGCGGTCAGCGTGTCGCCGCTGCGGGCATAGGCGATGCGCTGCGGATAATCATGCGCGGCGTTCTCGAAGGTCGCGCTCGTCTTGTCATGCCGCACCAGTGGAAACGCGACCGGCGCCCGCCCCTGCGGCTGCGCCAGATAGGCGAGCCCGCCGCC
>NZ_JALPRD010000002.1 GCF_023197165.1 Sphingopyxis sp. MSC1_008 | reverse complement strand
CCCCCACCCCGACGCCCCCGCCGGTCAGCTATGCCGTCAGTTTCGCCGCGGTCGCCGCGAATCAGGACGACAAGGTCACGGTGCCTGCGGGCTACAGTGTCGACGTGCTGCTGAAGGCCGGCGATTCGGTCGAAACCGGCGCCGCCTATGCGGGCAGCTTCCCCACCCCCGCGGTCGCCGAGAAATGGGCGGGCGGCAATCACGACGGCATGGAATATTTCGCCTTTCCGGGCGTCGATGCCAACAACCGCGGCATCCTCGCGATGAATTACGAATATCCCGATTTCAACATCCTGATGGCGGGCAGCTATGACGCCGCCACCGCAACCGCCGACCAAAAGGCGCTCGCGCTTTCGGCGGTCGGCATCGGCGTCGTCGAAATCGCTAAGGGCAGCGACGGCAAATGGGCCGTGCAGGCCGGATCGACCTATAACCGCCGCTATACCGGCAACAGCAGCTATCGCGCCGGCGGCCCCGCCGCGGGCCTGCTGTCGGGCACGATCAAGGGCATGCTCAATAATTGTTCGAGCGGCCGCACGCCGTGGGACACCTATCTGACCTGCGAAGAGACGATGGACAATTATTTCGACCCCACGCAGCCCGCCAACAATTATGGCTGGGTGGTCGAGATCGACCCGCTGCGCGAACTGGCGCAGCCGACGAAGCGCACCGCGATGGGCCGCTTCAATCACGAGAATGTCGCCTATATGGCGAACGCCGACCGCCGCGTCGCATTCTATATGGGCGACGATACGACGCCGGGCTGCATCTATAAATTCGTCCCCGACCGCGCCTATAGCGCGACGAACCGCGCCGCGAACACCGATCTGCTCGACTATGGCACGCTCTATGTCGCGCGCTTCAACGGCGACGGCACCGGCGAATGGCGCGCGCTGGTCGTCGGCCAGAATGGCCTGACCGCCAACGCGTCGGACCCCGGCAACGTCAGCCAGAGCACGACGCCGCCGGCGCCGACGATCGTCAGCTTCAACAACCAGGCCGACGTCCTGCTCCGTTGCCAGTCGGCGGCGCGCGTCGCGGGCGGCACCGTGATGGATCGCCCCGAATGGCTGACCGTCGCGCCCGACAACAAGGCGGTCTATTGCACGCTGACCAACAACAGCGGCCGCCGCGTCGTCGACCCCGCCAACCCGCGCGTGACCAACCTTCACGGACACATCATCAAGTTTCGCGAAGAAGGCGATTCACCGCTGGCGACCAAGTTCAGCTGGGAAATCTTCCTGACCGCGGGCGACCCCTCGCTCTCGGCGGGCGGCAGCAACCTCGTCGGCAATATCAACGGCGACACTTTTTCCAGCCCCGACGGCCTCCGCATCGACCCGCAGGGCCGCATGTGGGTGCAGACCGACCATAGCGTTCCAGGCAACTCCGGCGTCGCAGGACGGACGATCGACCAGGCGTTCGGTCACAATGCGATGTTCTATGTCGATCAGGTCACGAAGCAGTCGAAACGCTTCCTCGTCGGCCCACTGGGCAGCGAGATAACGGGGCTGGCCTATACGCCCGACCTCAAGACTTTCTTCGTCAACATCCAGCACCCGACGGGCAACTGGCCGGTCGCGGGGCAGCAACCGCGCTCTTCGACCGTCGTCGTGCGCCGCACCGACGCCCAGCCGGTCGGCGCCTGATCGCGCGCCGCCCGCTCTCTCTTAACGGGAGCGGGCGGCGAGCCTCAGATGAATTTCATATCGCCGAAGATCCAGCGCCACGGTGCACCCATCTCACCCAATATGTCCCGCACGATCATCGGGAAAGCGGCCTCGGCACGGACGTCGTTCGACATGATCAATACGCACCGCTCGCCCTTTTCAAGGCAGACGAGCGTGTTGCCGGTCGAATCATTGTGCCCGCCGCGGAAGAATGCGGCGCCCTGCGGTCCGGTGAAGGTGATCAGACCGACGCTCGGCGCCACACCCACGGGCTGTTCCGCCGCAGGAGCGTCGCCATCCAGCGTCGGGAATTGCGAGCGCGAACGGATCGCGAGGCTCGGTCGCAGCAGCTCCGCGCGCGATGCCTTTGACAGCCCCTGTCCCGACACCAACGCCGCCGCGAAATTGGCCAGATCGGTGATCGTCGTATCCATCGACCCCGCGGCGCGGACGCGGCCGCGCTCGTCGTGCGGCACCGCCTTGCCGTCGAGTTCCCAGCCGTCAGCCAGATTCGCGGCGAAATCGGTGCGCCAGACCAAGCTACTGTTCGGCATCTGCAGCGGATCGAAGACGAGCCGCTGAAGCTCCCTGCCCGCATCGAGCCCGAGCCCCTTCTCGATCCCGAACTGGAGCAGCATGATCCCCTCGCCCGAATAGCTGTAGCGGCTGCCCGGATCGAAATGGATGCGCAACCTGCCGTCGGGTTCGAGGAAATGGAAATTCGCAAAGCCGGTGCTGTGGTTCAGCACCATACGCGGGGTAATCGTTCGCCAGCGCTTGTCGCCGGCAAGGTCGGCCCAATTGCCATAGGCGTCGAGATTGCCATAGTCGGGCAGCGGCTTTTCGAGCATCGCAGCAATCGGCTTGTCGAGCTCGACCTTGCCCTCATCGACCAGCCGCAACACCGAATAGGCGAAGACCGCCTTGGTCAGCGACGCGCCATACATGATCGTCTGCGGCGTCAGCGGATCGCCCTTCGCATTGCGCTCGCCGAACGCCTGCACCGACACGACCTTGCCTCGGTCGACCACCGCGATTGCGAGACCCCGCGCGCCCGTTGCGGTCATTGCCTGCCGCGCGGTTCTGGCGATTGCCTCCTTGCCCGGTATCGGCTTGGCCACCGCGGGCGTTGCCATCAGCATGGGCAGAATCCAGGCCAGTCTCGCAGCGTGCATCGCCATCTCCCGATATCAAGACATAACAACTGCTATACTATAACAACACACCTCGCAACAGCTTGCGGTCAGGGCGCTTTTCTCTGCGGCGGCGGCGGTGGCGAACCGTCGCGCGTCTGCGACATCAAGGTCACGCACATCGTCCGGTGCACCGGATGCCGGCCGCACGCGATGCCGGCATAGCGGTGCGTCGGGCGCAGCAGGCTGTGGCGATGCCCGCGGCCGGGAACGCCGTCGTCGATCAGCAGCTGGTCGACGACGCCTTCGGGCGTGTGATGGCCATAAGTGATGACTTCGTTGACATAAGGCCCGCCGCCGCGCGCCTTCATCCGTTCACCCGGGCCGCTGCCCCGCGTATAATGACCCACCGCGCCCGAGCGTGACTGGATCGCGACATGGTCGGCCGCCGCGCGTGCCAGCGCATCGCTCCATTCGAGTTCGGGCAGCGGCTTTTCGCGGCGAAGATCGCGGATCGCCTCGTCGACCGCGGCGACGCCCTCGTGCGTCATGATGTCGATCTCGCCGTCGTCGCCGCTGACCAGCAGCTTGCCCTCGAAGCGCGGGCGGTAATCGCGCAGATATTCGGCATAGGCGGCGGGGTCGCTGCGAAAGCGATTGAGTTCGGTGAAAACGCCCTCTTCGAACCAGCCCGGCGCGGCGATCGCGGCGGTCGCACCGAGAGTCAGAAGGATGCCGGCGGCGAGAAGGCGGGATTTCGTCATGGCTGGTGCGATAAAGGCGCAAGTCTGAACCGCGCGCAACGGCAAAGCGCAGCGGCAAGGACTGGCGCCGAAAGCAATCTGGCGCTAGGGGCGCTGCAACAGCGGCGCCTCACTCAACCGCGCGCCGAACCTCACGGAGTTTTTATGGGTTTCAAATGCGGCATCGTCGGCCTGCCCAACGTCGGCAAGTCCACCCTGTTCAACGCGCTGACCGAGACCGCGGCGGCGCAGGCGGCGAACTATCCTTTCTGCACGATCGAGCCGAATATCGGCAATGTCGCGGTGCCCGACGCACGCCTCGAAAAGCTCGCCGCGATCGCGAGCAGCAAGAAGATCATCGCGACGCAACTTGCCTTCGTCGACATTGCCGGCCTCGTGCGCGGCGCGTCGAAGGGCGAAGGGCTCGGCAACCAATTCCTCGGCAACATCCGCGAAGTCGATGCGATCGTCCATGTCCTGCGCTGCTTCGAGGATGACGACATCCAGCATGTCGAGAACAAGGTCGATCCGGTCGCCGATGCCGAGACGGTCGAGACCGAGCTGCTGCTCTCCGACCTCGAAAGCCTGGAGAAGCGCGTTCCCGCCTTCGCCAAAAAGGCCGCGCAGGGCGACAAGGAAGCGAAGATCGCCGCCTCGGTGCTCGGCCAGGCGCTCGAGCTGTTGCGCGAAGGCAAGCCCGCGCGGCTGACCGAACCGAAGGATGACGAGGAAGCCCGCGTCCTGCGCACCGCACAGCTGCTCACTTCAAAGCCCGTCCTTTACGTCTGCAACGTCGACGAAGGCAGCGCCGCGAACGGCAACGCTTTTTCCGAAAAGGTCTTCGCCAAGGCCGCCGCCGAAGGCGCGCAGGCGGTCGTCGTTTCGGCCGCGATCGAAAGCGAGCTGGTGACGATGGACATGGCCGACCGGCTCGAGTTCCTCGAAGAAATGGGCCTGCACGAAACCGGCCTCGCGCGCGTTATCCGCGCCGGCTACGAACTGCTGCACCTGATCACTTTCTTCACCGTCGGCCCGCAGGAAGCGCGCGCGTGGACCGTCCACACCGGCGCGACCGCCCCCGAGGCCGCGGGCGAAATCCACAGCGATTTCCAGAAGGGCTTCATCCGCGCCGAAACGATCGCCTATGACGATTATGTCGCGCTGGGCGGCGAAGCGCGCGCGCGCGAAGCGGGCAAGCTGCGCGCCGAAGGCAAAGCCTATGTCGTGCACGACGGCGACGTCATGCACTTTTTGCACAGCTGACGCTCTTCTCCCCTCCCGCAGGCGGGAGGGGAGTTTAAGGCTCAAACGCCGCCAAGATCGGGCACGGCCCCTTGTCGCTTGCCGCGCATTGGTCGGCGAGGCGCTTCAGCGCGGCGCGTGTTTCGGTCATCTGCGCGATCTTTTCGTCGAGTACGTCGATCCGCTGGCGCGCCAGCGTCCGCACGCGCGCACGGTCATCGCTCGCCTCAAGCGCAAGCAGTTCCGCGATCTCGTCGAGGGTGAATCCCGACGCTTGCGCCGAGCGGATGAATTTGAGGCGCCGCAGGTCATCCTCGCCATAGCGACGGATCCCGCCTCCCCAGCTGTCACCACCGCTACGCGCGGGCGTATCGAGCAGCCTGCGGCGCTGGTAATAGCGCACCGTTTCGACCCCGACATCGCCCGCTTGCGCCAATTTTCCGATCGTCAATTGCATCGCTTGACTCCGTACCATGGTACGGACGCTATATGGGGCGCATGAAAAGCCAAGCAACCCTCCATCGCATGGTCATGCCCGGGCACACCTGCCCCTATGGCCTCAAATCAAAACATCTGCTCGAAAGCCGCGGCTTCACGGTCGACGACCGCTGGCTGACGACGCGCGCCGAAACCGACGCGTTCAAGGCCGAGCATGGCGTCAAGACGACGCCGCAGACCTTTATCGATGGCGCGCGGATTGGCGGCCATGACGATCTGCGCCGCCATTTCGGGCTGAAGGTCGCCGACCCCGACGCGACGAGCTACACGCCCGTCATCGCGCTGTTCGCGATGACCGCGTTGATGGCGCTCGCGGCGAGCTTCGCGGTCGAGGGCAACGCCTTCACCCTACGCGCCGCCGAATGGTTCATCTCGTTCAGCATGATCGTCCTCGCATTGCTCAAGCTGCAGGACGTCGACAAATTCGCGACGATGTTCCTGAACTATGACCTGCTTGCCAAGCGCTGGGTGCCTTATGCGAGCATCTATCCCTTTGCCGAAGGATTGGCCGGCGTGCTGATGACCGCGCACGCCCTGCCTTGGCTGTCGATCCCGCTGGCGCTGTTCATCGGCGGCATCGGCGCGATTTCGGTGTTCAAGGCAGTCTATATCGACAAGCGCGACATCAAATGCGCGTGCGTCGGCGGCAGCAGCAAGGTGCCGTTGGGCTTCGTGTCGCTGACCGAGAATGTGATGATGGTCGCAATGGCGCTGTGGATGGCGCGCATGTGGTTCTGACCCGCTCCACCATCCGTCATTGATGAAACATGGGACCGGGCTATCAGGGGCGGTGATTCGTCCCCGGGGAGCCCAGCCATGTTCAATCGCCGCCATTTCCTTGCCGGGGCGACGCTCGCCGGCCTTGCCGCCCCCGCGATCCTGCGCGCCGAGGGCGGTATCTTCCGCGAATTTCCGTTCAGCCTCGGCGTCGCCGCGGGCGATCCGGCGAGCGACGGTTTCGTCATCTGGACGCGCCTCGCCCCCGAGCCGATGGAGCGCCATGGCGGGATGCCGCTGGCGAATTTCCCGGTCGACTGGGAGGTCGCGAGCGACAGCGGCTTTCGCGACGTCGTTGCCAAGGGCACCGAACTCGCACGCCCCGAACTCGCGCACAGCGTCCATGTCGAGGTCGCGGGGCTGCAGCCCGACCGACCCTATTATTACCGCTTCACCGCGGGCGGCGAGCGCAGCCTGCGCGGCCGCGCGCGCACCCTGCCCGCGCCGGGCGCAAAGGCCGATGCGCTGAAATTCGGCGTCGCCGGATGCCAGCATTTCGAGGCAGGCTTCTTCGGCGCCTATCGCCACCTCGCGCGCGAAGATCTCGCCTTCGTCTATCATTATGGCGACTTCATCTACGAATATAGCGAGGACTATCTGTTCAACACCGGGCTGCCGACGCGCCCTGTACGCAAGCATGCGCACCGGGCGCTTGTCGACCTTGGCGATTTTCGCGGCGCCTATACGCAGCAGCTCGGCGACATCGACCTGCAGGCGGCGCGCTGTACCCACGCCTTCCTGGCGAGCTTCGACGATCACGAGATCCGCAACGACTGGGTCTCGGACATCGACAATTGGAAGCTCGGGCTCGACGTCAACGATCCCGAAGCCGCGTCGCCCGAGGTTTTCATGCTGAAGAAACAGGCGGCGATGCAGGCGTGGTACGAGCATATGCCGGTGCGCAAGGCACTGCTCCCGCGCGGCGGGATGGTCGCGATGAACCGCGAGTTTCGCTGGGGCGACCTGATGGCGATGCAATTGCTCGACACGCGCCAATATCGCGACGACCAGCCGTGCGACGACGGCTTCAAGCCCGCGTGCCCTGACGTGTTCGCCAAGGACAAGCAGGTGCTCGGCAAGGCGCAGGAAGAATGGCTCGGCCGCAACCTCGCGAAGGGCGGTGCGACGTGGAACGCCTTTGCGCAGCAGATCACGATGATGTCGCTCGACCGGCGGCGCAAGGCCGAAGAGCCCAAGAAGATCGTCAACCTCGACAGCTGGGCGGGCTACGAAGCGCCGCGCGAACGCATCCTGTCGCGCATGGCAGGGCTCAAGAATAATGTCGTGCTCACCGGCGACGAGCATCAGAATTTCTGCGGTGACCTTGTGCGGGGGGACAAGGTGGTCGGCGCAGAGTTCGTCGCAACTTCGATCTCGTCGGGTGGTGACGGCAGCGACAAACGCAACGGTACCGACGTGTTCCTGAGCCAGAACCCCGAGCTCAAATTTGCGAACGACCAGCGCGGCTATGTCGTGTGCGAGGTCAATCGCGAGGCGTGGCAGACGCATTTCATGGTCGTCGACAAGGTCACGACCCCGGTCAACACACTGTCGAAACGCGCGACGGGTGTGCTCGAGCGCGATGTCGCCGGGATCAAGATGGCGTGATGTGTCGCCGGACGGTCACATAAGAACCATAGCGGACCCCGCATGACTCGTTTGCTCTCGCTGATCCTCGCTCTCCTCCTGCCCCTCGCGGCGCACGCGCAGGAGGGAGGCGCGCGCAAGCCGGTCACGATCCTGATCTCGATCGACGGCTTTCGCGCCGATTATCTCGATCGCGACATCACCCCTAACCTGTCGCGGCTCGCCGCCGAAGGCGCGCGCGGCAAGCTACGGCCGTCCTTTCCGACGAAAACCTTCCCCAATCACTATGCGATCGTGACCGGCAAGCGGCCCGACACCAACGGCATCGTCGGCAACAATATGATCGACCCGCGGCGCCCCGACGTGCGCTTCAGCCTTGGCGATCCGAAACAGTCGCTCGACCCCTTCTGGTGGGACGAAGCCGAACCCGCTTGGATAACCGCCGGCAAGGCCGGCGTCCGCAGCGCGACGATGTTCTGGCCGGGGAGCGAGGTAGCGATCCACGAAAACCGGCCGCCCGACTGGCTGCGCTACGACGCCGACGTCAGCTATGCGCAGCGGTTGAACACGATCCTCGACTGGATGCGTCGTCCCGCCGATATCCGGCCCGCCTTCGTTACGCTCTATTTCGAGGCGGTCGACGATGCGGGCCACAAATTCGGTCCCGACAGCGCCGAGGTCAACGCCGCCATCACCGCGGTCGATGCGCGCGTCGGTGAGTTGGTCGCGAGCCTCGCCGCGATGGGGCAACCCACGCAGATGATCGTCGTCGCCGACCACGGCATGCGCGCGATCGACAAAAGCCGGGTGATCCAACTTGCCGACCTGATCGACCTGCCGAGCATCATTGCGGTCGAGACCGGCCCTTATGCGGCGATCGAGCCCGCCGCCGGGACCGACGACCGCGTCTACAGGGCGCTGCTGAAACCACACGATCATATGGTCTGCAATCGCCGCGAAGAGCTGCCGAAGCGGCTGCATTATGGCCAGAACCCGCGCGTTGCCGCGATCATCTGCATCGCCGAACCCGGCTGGTCGATCATCGCGGGGACGCCGACATGGCCGGTCAAGGGCGGCGCGCACGGCTATGACAATCAGGATCCCGAGATGCTCGCGCTGTTCGTCGCGAGCGGGACGGGCCTGAAAGGCGACATCGGCATCGTCGACAATATCGAGGTCTATCCGCTGCTGATGCGGCTCATCGGCGTTGCGCCGCTGCCGAGCGACGCGACGGGCGAACTCGCCAAACGCCTGCCCTGATCAGTCGCGGAGCACCGCCATCGCGTGGATCGACGCGGTCGGCGCGTTGACGATCTGGAGCTGGTAGCGCCCCGGCGTCACGTGGAACTCGACCATCTTGCGAATGCCCGAACAGGCGGGGCCGTGGCCGTGCGTGACCGACTTCACCACCGCGCCGTCGCGGACGAGGTCGATCCACGCGCCCGCGTCGAGCGCGACGATCAGTCGGCCCGTCTTCTTGACCTCGATCGGGATCATCCCGCCGAATTTGTGGACGTCGGGCTTGCGGCCGGGTGCGATACCATAGCGCAGGCTTTCGAACTTGTGCAGTGGCAACACCGTCCGCGCCGCGCCGAGCGGCGACCAGTCGGCACCAAGGTCGTCGCCATAGGCATAGATCGTCTTGCCCGACGCATCGCGCGCCCAGTCGGCCAGTTCGGGCGGCAATACCGGCGCAGCGGGACAGGCTGTTGCTGGCTTCTCGGCCGGTGCCGCGAACACTGTCGCTGGCAAAACCGCCGCCAGTGAAATGGCAATGATGCGGAACCCCATCCTATTTCCTCCCGAACAATTTCTCGACATCGTCCATCGCGAGCTTCACCCACGTCGGCCGCCCGTGGTTGCACTGACCGCTGTGCGGCGTGACCTCCATCGTGCGGAGCAGCGCGTTCATTTCGGCGACGCTCAGCGTCCGCCCGGCGCGCACCGATCCATGGCACGCCATCGTCGCGGCGACCAGTTCGAGCCGTTCGCTGAGGCCCAGCGCGGCATCATAGCCCGCCAGATCGTCGGCGATGTCGGTGACGAGCTTCTGGCAGTTGATCGCGCCGAGCATCGCCGGGGTCGCGCGGACCATCACCGCCGCGGGGCCGAAACGTTCTATCTCGACGCCGAGCGCCGCAAGTTGCGGCGCCGCGGCTTCGAGCCGGTCGCACGCGGGCTCGTCGAGTTCGACGACTTCGGGAAGAAGCAACCCCTGCGACGGCACCGCCTGTCCGCCCATCCCGCGTCGGAGCTGTTCGAGCACGAGCCGTTCATGAGCGGCATGCTGGTCGACGATGACCAGTCCGTCCTCTGCCTCGGCGACGATATAGGTTTTCGCGATCTGGCCGCGCGCGATGCCGAGCGGATGCGCCTCGGCCGCTGGCACCGGCGCGGTCGCGGGTTCGGCGCGGCCCATCGGAAGCGCATCCGGCGGCGGCGCGAAATCGACGATGCGGTCGTGCAGCAACGCCGTTGTCGCGGTATCCCCTTCGGCACCGAACAGATGCGTCGCCGGGGCATGCGGATAGGGCAGATGTGCGGCGAACAAGGTCGGCGCGGGCGGCTGCGGCGTCACCGGTTCCTGCTGCCACGCCGCGAGCGCAGCTTCGGCGGGACGCTGGACGCTGCGAAAACCATGTTCGTCTAGCGCACGGCGGAGGCCGCCGACGATCATCCCGCGGACGAGCTGCGGGTCGCGAAAACGCACTTCGGTCTTCGCCGGATGGACGTTCACATCGACCTCGCTCGTCGGCACGTCGAGGAACAGCGCGACGACCGGATGGCGATCACGCGCGAGCAGGTCGGCATAGGCGCCGCGCAGCGCGCCGACGAGCAGCCGGTCCTTTACCGGGCGTCCGTTGACGAACAGATATTGATGGTCGGCGATGCCGCGATTGTAGGTCGGCAGGCTGATGACTCCGCCAAGATGGACCTCGCCGCGGTCGATATCGACGCCGATGCTATTCGCAGCGAGATCGCGCTGCGTCAGCGCGGCGACACGGCTCAGCTGGTCCTGCCCACCCTGCACGTCGAGCACGCGGCGTCCGTCATGCTCGACGGTGAAGCCGATGTCGGGGCGTGCCATCGCAAGCCGCTTCACGACGTCAAGGCAGGCGGCATATTCGCTGCGCCCACTGCGCAGGAATTTTCGCCGCGCGGGGACGCGCGCGAACAGGTCCTCGACCATCACGCGGGAGCCCTTGCCCAGCGCCGCGGGGCCCTCGGCGACCACCGCACCGTTGTCGACGACGCGCTTCCAGCCGTCGCCACCGGCCACGCGGCTCTCGAGCGTCAGCCGCGCGACGCTCGCGATCGAGGGCAAAGCTTCTCCACGAAAGCCCAGCGTCGTGACATCCTCGATCGCATCGTCGGGGAGCTTAGAGGTCGCATGGCGTTCGAGCGCGAGCGCCATGTCGGCGGCGGTCATTCCGAACCCGTCATCCTCGACCTCGAGCCGCGAAATTCCGCCCTCGGCGATTCGCACCGAAATGCGAGTCGAACTGGCGTCGATGGCATTTTCAATCAGTTCCTTGAGCGCCGCGGCAG
Organism: Sphingopyxis sp. MSC1_008; assembly: GCF_023197165.1. Taxonomy (GTDB): domain Bacteria; phylum Pseudomonadota; class Alphaproteobacteria; order Sphingomonadales; family Sphingomonadaceae; genus Sphingopyxis. The sequence goes on along the minus strand of NZ_JALPRD010000002.1, from coordinate 530,647 downwards.
GTCTTTCGACCACTTCACCCGCTGCGATCCGATTTACTAGCTTTTCAGGCAGGCGACGTATTGACATGGCCGCTCTCCTAGCGCAGTCGAACGCAAATCGCGACCCATCCGCACAGCCCTGATCATTTTGTCCAGCCACCCCAAAAGGAAGAGCCGGAATCTCCCCCTGATTGTAGCTGTCGTCGGCCGGGCGCGCGGGTAAATCATGGTAGGGGCGTGTCCATCAGGGACGCGGCTTCGATGACAGGAAGCAGTATCGATGTCCTTCTTTTCTCGCTGGTTCAAATTCAATTCCCAAGACATGGCCATCGACCTCGGCACTGCGAATACGGTCGTCTATGTGCGCGGCAAGGGAATCGTGCTGAACGAGCCCTCCGTCGTTGCGGTCGAAACGCTGAACGGGATCAAGCGGGTCAAGGCGGTCGGCGACGACGCCAAGCTGATGATGGGCAAGACCCCCGACAGCATCGAGGCGATCCGCCCGCTGCGTGACGGCGTGATCGCCGACATCGACGTCGCCGAACAGATGATCAAACACTTCATCACCAAAGTGCATGGCGGCAAGCCTAACGCGTTCCGCAGCCCCGAAATCGTGATCTGCGTCCCTTCGGGCTCGACCAGCGTCGAACGCCGGGCGATCCGCGACGCCGCGTCGAACGCGGGTGCGAGCGAAGTGTGGCTGATCGAGGAGCCGATGGCGGCCGCGATCGGCGCCGACATGCCCGTCACAGAACCGATCGGTTCGATGGTCGTCGACATCGGCGGCGGAACGACCGAAGTCGCGGTGCTCTCGCTACGCGGCCTCGCTTACACGACTTCGGTCCGCGCCGGTGGCGATAAGATGGACGAAGCGATCGTTTCCTATGTCCGCCGACACCATAATCTGCTGATCGGCGAAGCAACCGCCGAGCGGATCAAGAAGGATTTCGGGATCGCGCGCATCCCCGCCGACGGCGTTGGCCTCACGATCCACATCAAGGGCCGCGACCTCGTCAACGGCGTGCCCAAGGAAATTTCGATCAACCAGGCGCAGATCGCCGAAGCCTTGTCCGAGCCGATCGGCACGATCGTCGAAGGGGTCCGCATCGCGCTGGAAAATACCGCGCCCGAACTCGCCGCCGACATTGTCGATCAAGGCATTGTCCTTACCGGCGGCGGTGCGCTGATCGCCGAGCTCGACGAACTGCTCAAGGAAGCGACCGGCCTACCCGTCACGGTTGCCGACGACCCCTTGACCTGCGTCGCGATCGGCACCGGCCGCGCGATGGAAGACCCCGCGTTCCGCGGCGTGTTGCAGCAAGCCTGATCGGGTACAGCTGAAGCATGGTCCGCCCGGCACATCGACGTCCGGGACAATCCCGAAAGGCTCAGTACAGCCTGTTCGTTGCCTATGTCATCGCAGTGACAGGGGCGGTGGCGGGCCTGTTGCTGGCGATCCTGTCGGTCGTTGATCCCATCGGTTTCGCCCAATTGCGTGTGGCGAGCCAGGAAATCGCCGCGCCCGTCGCACGTGCGTCGCGGTCGGTGATCGGGTCGATTTCGGGCATCGACGATACGGTCGGGGCCTATGTCAGCGCGGGCACGCAGAACCGGCGACTTCGCAAGGAACTCGCCGACACGCGCCGCGAGCTCGTCGCGACCAGCTCGCTGCAGGAAGAGAACCGGCAGCTCAAGGCGCTGCTCAAGCTGCAGGAAACCGACAAGACCGCGCTCGCCAATGGCTATCTGCTTACCTCGACTTCGACGAGCAGCAAGCGCATCGCGCTGCTCAGCATCGGGCGCAACCTTGGCGTCGCCGCGGGTCAGCCGGTGCGCGGCGCCGACGGTCTTATCGGCCGCGTGCTCGGCGCCGGCCCCTCGGTATCGCAGGTTTTGTTGCTCACCGACGTCGACAATATCGTTCCCGTGCGCCGCGCGCGCGACGGCCTGCCCGCGCTCGCCAGCGGCCGCGGCAATGGCGACCTCGACGTCCGCACGCTCAACATCGCGAACAATCCGTTCAAGCCCGGCGATATCCTCGTCACCTCGGGCACCGGCGGGCTCTATCCACCTAACATCCCGGTCGCGATCGTCGTGCGGCGACAGGACGACGGCGCGCTCGCACGCCCGCTCGCCGACCCGGGCAAGGTCGACGCGGTATCGGTGCTGCGTCCCTATACCCCCGACAATATCGAAGCGCGGGGACTGCCCGGCCCCGCGACCCCTTCTGCCGCCGCCCCGGCCGCTACCAAAGCGCCATGAACCAGAAGGGTCCGCGCCTCGGCGAACCGGCATCGCTGTGGCGGATGCGCTTCATTCCGATTGCAAGCGTGATGTTCGCGTCGGCATTGCCGCTGATGCTGCCACTGATCGCCAACTCGCCGGTGCTGCCGCCGCTCGGGCTGCTGTTCTTCCTGTGCTGGCAATTGCTGCGCGCCGAAATGTGGCCGGTGTGGATCGGGCTGCCGCTTGGCCTGTGGGACGATCTTTTCAGCGGCGCGCCGATCGGCACTGCGATGGGGATGTGGACGGTGGCCAGCATCGCAATCGCCTATTCGTCGCAGCGCATCTATTGGCGCGGTTTTTTTCACGACTGGGCGATTGCCGCGGCGTCAGTCGCGATCATCCAGTCGCTCGCCGCGCTGATCACCCACCCGCACGCCGCGACCGGCCGCGTGCTCGGCCTCGTGGTGCCGCAGATCATCATCTCGGCGCTGCTCGTCCCGCTGTTCATGCGCCTGACCGGCAAGTTTGATAATTTCCGCCTGAAACGCCGATAGACTGGTTCCAACCCCCTAATGCTGAAGAAGAGTCCGCCGATTACCGAAGCCTGGAGGGGCCTTACCTTCACCCGCCGCGCGCTGGTCGTCGGCGGCGCGCAGACGGCGGTCGGCGTCGCGCTCGCCGCGCGAATGGCCTATATTTCAGTGGTCGACAATGATCGCTATGTCCTTGAATCGGAAAGCAACCGCGTCAATCTGACGCTCGTGCCGCCGCGGCGCGGCTGGATCGTGGACCGCAGCGGCAAAGCCTTGGCTAATAACCGCGTATCCTTGCGCATCGACATCATTCCCGATCGTCTGCACAAGAAGGAACTGGTGCTGGGACAGCTCCAGACCTTGCTGCGCCTCGACGGCGACACGATGGAACGCATCAACCGCGACCTGAAGGCGGCATCGGGGTTCCAGCCCGTCGCGATCAAGGAAGACATGACCGAGGCCGAGTATAGCTCGATCCTCGTCCGCCTGCCCGAACTGCCCGGCATCGCCCCGCAGCGCGGCTTTGCCCGCAACTATCCGACCGGCGCGGCGGTGGGCCACCTGATCGGCTATGTCGGCGCCCCGAACGCCGAGGAATATCGGAAGGCCAAGGATCCGCTCTACATCACGCCGGGGTACAAGATCGGCAAGGACGGACTGGAGAAATATTTCCAGGGCATGCTGAAGGGTCAGCCGGGCGCGCGGCGCGTCGAGGTCACCGCACGCGGCAAGGTCGTTCGCGATCTTTCGACCCAGCCCGACGTGCAGGGCAAGACGGTGCATCTGACGATCGACGCCGACCTGCAGGAATTTGTTGCGCGGCGCATGGGCCGCGAGTCCGGCGCGGCGGTCGTCATCGACTGCCACAACGGGGACATCCTCTCCTTCGTCTCGATGCCGAGTTTCGATCCGAACAGCTTTTCGGACGGGATCAGTAGCAGCGAATATGCGTGGCTGCGCGCCGACGATCACCAGCCTCTGATCAACAAGGCGACACGCGGGCTCTATCCGCCCGGATCGACGCTGAAGCCGATGGCCGCGATCGCCGCGGTCGAACATGGCGTCGACCCCAGCGAACGCCACACCTGCATCGGCGGCTATCGCCTCGGCAGCCGCTTCTTCCGCTGCCTCGGCGTGCACGGGAGCCTCGACATGCCATCGGCGATCATGAAAAGCTGCAACAGCTATTTCTACTGGCTCGCGCATCGCCTCGGCTATGATGCGATGGCCCCCACCGCGCGGCTGCTCGGGCTCGGCGAGGAATATCAGCTTGCGGGCAGCAGCCAGCGCTATGGCACCATTCCCGACAGCGCGTGGAAGATGAAGAAGTACGACCAACAATGGTCGGCTTCCGACTCGCTCAACGCCGTCATCGGCCAAGGCTATGTGCTCGCCAATCCGCTCCAACTCGCGGTGATGGCGGCGCGGATCGCATCGGGGCGCCGGCTTTACCCGCGCCTAATCAACCGCGAGTTCAAGAATGAGCCCCTGCCCTTTTCGCCCGAAGCGCTTGCCGTCGCGCGCCAGGGCATGGACCTCGTCGTCAACGGCGCCGGCACCGCGGTGCGCAGCCGCCTGCCGCTCGACGGCATCACGATGGCGGGCAAGACGGGCACTGCGCAGGTGCGCGGGCTCGGCACCGGGAATGGCAAAAGCGGGACGTGGAAATTCCGCGACCACGGTCTGTTTATCGGCTTCGCGCCGGTCATCAATCCGCGCTATGCGACGGCGGTCGTCATCGAGCATGGCATGGGCGGATCGCGCGCCGCGGCGCCGGTGGCCAAGGATTTCATGACCTTCCTCTACGACCGCGAAAAGGCGATGGAGGCGCTTGAAACCTTCGAGGCTGGCTGGGGAGGCACGATCAAGGAACGCATGGACCGCGACTATGCGGCATGGAAGGCGGGTGCATCGAAACCCGACCCGGAGCTCGCGCAATGATCCCGGTGCCACCCGCCATCCAGCGCATCCCGTGGAAGCTGATCGCGATCCTCGGGGGCATCACCGGTTTCGGCTTGCTGGTCCTCTATTCGGCGGCGGGCGGCAACTGGTCGCCGTGGGCGCTCAACCAAGGCGTGCGCTTCCTCATTTTCTTGGGCATGGCGCTCGTGATCGGGCGCTTCCCGCTGCGCATTTTCGAGGATTTCTCTTATCTCGCCTATATCGGCATCCTGATCTTGCTGATCGCGGTCGAGCTGCTCGGTTTCGTCGGCGGGGGCAGCCAGCGATGGCTTAACCTTGGCTTCATGAATCTCCAGCCGTCCGAACTGATGAAAGTCGCGATCGTCGTCGCGCTCGCGCGCTTCTATGCGCAGCTTCCCCCCGGCAATACACGGACCATCACGGCGCTTTGGCCCGCGCTGGTGATGATCGGCCTCCCCGCCGCGCTCGTCATGCTGCAACCCGACCTCGGTACGGCGCTGTCGATCTGCATCGGCGGTGTGATCGTGATGTTCGTCTCGGGCCTGCCCTTCTGGTGGTTCGGCAGCACCGCCGTCGCCGGGCTCGCGGCACTACCCGTGTTTTTTTCGATGCTCCACGACTATCAGCAAAAACGCGTCCTGATCTTCCTCGACCCCGAAAGCGATCCCTTGGGCGCTGGCTACCATATCAGCCAGTCGAAGATCGCGATCGGGTCGGGTGGTATCGGCGGCAAGGGCTTCCTCAACGGATCGCAAAGCCATCTCGACTATCTGCCCGAGGGCCACACCGACTTCATCTTCGCGACGATGGCGGAGGAATGGGGGCTGATCGGCGGGCTCGCGCTGCTCTTCGGCTTCTTCCTGCTGCTGCGCTGGTCAACGCGTGTCGCATTGAAGGCGCGGACGCGTTTCGGCCAGCTCACCGCCGCGGGTCTCACGATGACGATCTTTTTCTACATCGCGATCAACCTGATGATGGTGATGGGCCTCGCCCCCGTCGTCGGCATTCCGCTGCCACTCTTTTCCTATGGCGGCTCGTCGATGCTGACGATCATGACGTGCGTCGGCATCATGCTCGCGATCGAAAACGACAGCAAAACGGGCACGCGCCGCTTTCATTGAGAAAAAACTTGGCAAAAAGGCATCGGGGGCATTGCCATCCCCACAGAGCCATGATAGCGGGCCGCTCGCTTCGCAGCAAAGAGGGCAACTCTTCGCAGCAAGGCACGCCTGAAAATGGCAGTGGACGCATAGCTCAGTTGGTAGAGCAGCTGACTCTTAATCAGCGGGTCCTAGGTTCGAGCCCTAGTGCGTCCACCATAACTTTTCCGCCAGTTTTGACCGATCAAGCACCACCCCTCAGGGGCCGCTTTCGGGGTCACGTAGTCGCCACGTAATCGACTGGGCAATATTCGACCCAAATTCGTGCGAGCGCCGCTTCAATTTCCCCTAATCGCTTTGCTCGATTGCTTCGCCGAAATTGATCGTATTTGCCAATAACAACCAACATGCTATGACGACGGCAGGGGAAGCGTGCGCCAACCGAAGAAGGCCCCCGCTGGTTTGTCGGCTATGCCGACCCACTCCGCCCGATCGTTGCGGCGCTTCCCTCACCTGTGATTTACCAGTCAACTCTATGCTTGCGGGATGAGACATCCCAGGCGCTACCACGAACCACGACGCTATGCAGCGGCAGCTCGATACCCACGGCGCCAGCCCTCTTCTCTCGGCAGCTATTTAACAACGGCCGCGCTGATCGGCGCTGTGGTAGGCGGTGGATGGGCGATGACAGACCCCGACCGGCAGCAGGCGTTCATGAGCAACGCGAAGGAAGTCGCGATTGACGTCGGCATGATGCGCGAGCGGGCACCGCAGGCTGGCGATCACTGGCGCGGTTGCGACGACGCTCGCGCCGCCGGCACCGCCCCCATCTATCGCGGTGAGCCCGGCTATCGCGAAGGCATGGACAGCGACAACGACGGCATTGCCTGTGAACCATATCGCTGAGCCTCGCACGCATCGCGCTGCGCGGCCAGCTCTGTGGCTGTGCATTCCCCTGCTCCTCTCAATTTCCGCCTGTGATTCCGCAATCGTTGACGAAGCCCAGCGCGCTGAAGATGAGGGCGCGACCATCGACAACGACGCGATGAAGGCAATGTACCCCGAGACGTTCCGCCCAGGTTCGCCTGCTTATCTGGAAAGGGATTTCGAAGCGGGAGCGGATTTCATCTGCGACGAGATCAAGACAAAGCACCACCGGGATATATGTTCGGAACCCGAGATCGATTGGCGGTAGCCCTAAGCGGGTTTCACATCGGCATCGGGCGCTCGCCGGTCCAGAGCAACGACAACCTCTCAGCGATAGCCTTCCATCGCGCTACGCCATCAGCATCGCCCGCTAATGCGAGCGCGCTGATCCGCTCAGCAATATAGACCGCGGCATTATTGCCTTGTTCGCGCTCGACAAGCAATGCGCAGGCCCACAGCTCACGTTCGGGCGTCATAACATTCCATAACAGGGACCACTCCTGCTCGAAATTGTGGACCTCTCCGGCAGCCATAGGCGGAGCGGCCCAAAATCGGGATCGCCCGATTCGGTTTTTACCGTTCTCCTAAAGCACCTTACGCGCCCGCCCGCATGCTGCGAGCGAGGATCAAAGGAGACGGTCATGAATATGCATATTGCGCGCGGGATACTTATTGGAAGTGATATCTCGAATAATCGATCAACGCTCTTGTCCCGCCTCGTCGAGAGTTCGACTAATCGGCGAGAGCAGATACTGGATGACTCTCCGGTCACCGGTCTTGATTTCAGCTTGCACCGCCAACCCTGGTCCGATCGGCTGATCGCGACCCGCAACACGGATGCTTCGTCGCAGCAACCGGATGCGTGTCGTGTAAACGAGCCCTGGCTGAACGATGCGGCCGTTTCGGTCGCGCTGTTCGGCCGCGCCTGGCTCGCTCGTATCGACAGCGTCGCGACTGATACTTTCGACTACCGCTGGGACGATGCCATAATCGGTGAACGGATAGGCCTCGAGCTTCACCCGAACCGGCTGCCCTTCGTGAATGAAGGCGATGTCTTTATTGAGTATCTGCGCTTCGACCACGGGATCGGCGTCGTCGGGGACGACGATCATCAGCGTCTGCGCGGGCTGCACCACGCCCCCGACGGTCGAGATGGCCAGTTGCTGCACCGTGCCTGACACGGGCGCGCGCAGTTCCAAAAACGCCTGCCGCCGCTTTGATTTGGTGACTTCCTCGCGCGCCATACCGGATTTCTCCTGGCTCTCCGCCAGCTCGGTCACCGCGGCCTTGCCGAAGCTGCCGCGCAGCCGCGCCAGCTGCGCGTCGATATTGGCGACCGTCGCGCGGGCGCGCGCCGCATTTGCCTGCTGCACCGCAATATTCTGGACGTGCTCGATCTTGAGCTGTTCATATTCGAGCAGGCGGATCTTCGAGAAATAGCCCTTGTCGGATAGCTCGCGACGCGCCGCGAGCTGCTGTTCGACGATCGGAAGCGTCTGCTTCAGCTTCGCGATCTCGGCATCAACGCTGGCGAGCTGCGCGATATTCTCCGCGCGCTGTTGCTGCAGGCTCGCACGCTCGCCCTCATATTCTGCGATCGTGGTGCGCACGAACTGCGACTGGGTCGCGGCGATGTCGCCGGGCGTTCCATCGGGCGCGACAAAGCGCGAGCCTTTGCCGGCGAGATGGCCGAGCAATGCGCTATTGCGCGCGGCGGTGACTTCGGCAGTGAGCAGCCCCTTGTTCGCCTGCTCGGCCTCGGCGCCGGCGAGCGTCGGGTCGAGTTCGACGAGCAATTGCCCTGCCTCGACATGCTGGCCATTCTTCACATGGATCGCGCGGACATAGCCGATCTCGATCGGCTGGATCTGTTTGACATTGCCCGACGGAACGACCTTGCCGCTCGCCGTCGCGACGACATCGACGCGCCCGATGATCGACCAGATGAGCGCGATGACGAGCAGGCCGCACAGCGACAGCATCAGCCAGCGCAGGCCGGGGCTCGGCGGCTTCTCCATGATCTCGAGCGCGGCGGGCAGAAATTCATGGTCGCTGCGCGGTCGGGCACGCTTGTCGGCCCCGGTCTGGTAGCTCCAGCTTTCGCGCAGGAAGACGAGATGGCGGGCTGCGTTCGGGAAGCGCTGCCCAAGATGCTCGCGCCAGTTCATGAAGCGCCGCCCATCTGCTTGGCGTGGAGTTGCGCATAGCGCCCGCCCGCGCGCAACAGCTCAGCATGGGTTCCTGTTTCGGTCACCTCGCCGGCCTCGACGGTGATGATGCGTTGGCACTGGCGTACGGCGGACAGGCGGTGCGCGATGATGATCACCGTCCGGCCGGTCGCGATGCGCGCCAGATTATGCTGGATGATCTCCTCGCTCTCGGCATCGAGCGCCGAGGTTGCTTCGTCGAGGATCAAGATGCGCGGGTCATTGATGAGCGCACGCGCGATCGCCATGCGCTGGCGCTGCCCGCCCGACAGATTGCCGCCGCGTTCGTCGATCACCGTGTCATAGCCGTGATTGAGCTCGAGGATGAACTCGTGCGCACCCGCCAGCTTTGCCGCCTCGATCACAGCATCCATTAGCCGCGTCGGATCGCCGAGCGCGATATTCTCGCGCACCGTGCGATTGAAGAGGATATTTTCCTGAAGCACTACCCCGACCTGCCGCCGTAGCCAGGGCGGGTCGACCAGCGCGAGGTCGACGCCGTCGACCAGCACGCGCCCCTGTTCGGGGACATAGAGCCGCTGGACAAGCTTGGTAAGCGTCGACTTGCCCGATCCCGATGGTCCGACAATGCCGAGCATTTCGCCCGCCGCAATATCGAGGCTTACGCCGCGCAGCGCCTCGGGCGCGTCGGCGCGATATCGGAAGCGCACCTTGTCGAAACGGATCGCGCCATTGATCGGCGGGAGGCTGGCGCGGTTCGGATTATATTCGGGCTCCGCAGGCGAGTTGAGCACGTCTCCGAGCCGATCGACCGAAATGCGCACCTGCTGGAAATCCTGCCACAGCTGCGACAGGCGCAGGATCGGTGCTGCGACGCGTCCCGAAAGCATGTTGAACGCGACGAGCGAACCGACAGTTAGGTCGCCCGCGATCACCGCCTTGGCTCCGAAATACAGGATCGCAACCGTCGTCAGCTTCGACACCAAGTGGATTAGGTGGCTGCCCCAGTTGGCGAGCTTCGCGACATCAAAGCCGATGTTGGTATAGCCCGCGAACATCTTCTCCCAGCGATCGCGCATCTGCGGTTCGACCGCCATTGCCTTCAGCGTACCGATGCCTGTCACGCTCTCGACCAAGAAGGACTGGCTTTCGGCGCCGCGCTGGAATTTTTCCTCGAGCTTCGCGCGCAGCCCCGGCGAGATCAGCACCGAGATCAATATGTAGCACGGGATCGAGAGCAGCACGATCAGCGTCAGGAGCGGCGAGTAGAAATACATGACCGCGAAAAAGACAATGGTGAAAAACAGGTCGATAACGACCGTGACCGCGTTCGAGGTCAGGAATTCGCGGATGCGTTCGAGCTCGCGGACGCGCGCCACGCTGTCGCCCACGCGTCGCGCTTCGAAATAGGACAGGGGCAGGTTCAGAAGATGCCGGAACATTCGGGCCGACAACTCGCTGTCGACGCGATTGGTCGTGTGGGCAAAGAGCCAGTTGCGCAGCCCCGACATCAGCGTCTCGAAGATCAAGACGGCGGCGAGACCAAAAGCCAACACATCGAGCGTCGTCATCGACTGGTGCACGAGCACCTTGTCGATCACGAGTTGGAAGAAGATCGGAGAAACGAGTCCCATAAGCTGGAGGAAGAAGGACGCGATCAGGACGTCGCGCAGCGGCCCGCGATAGCGCACCAGCGCCGGAATGAACCAGGCGATGTCGAAGGGCCGCGTTTCGCCGACGAGCTTCTCCCTGCTCGTCATCAGGAGAAAGCGCCCCGACAGGCGCTCGGTCGCCTCGACGTGACTCCATATTTCGGGTCGTTCAGCGTCGCCGCGCTGAACTAGGTAACGCGGGTTCAGGCTGGCATCTTCAACCTTGAGCAGGATGACCGCATCGCCTTCGGCGGTTTCCGCCAAGGCCGGCAGGGGCAGTTTCGCAACGTCGGGTAACGACGCCCGACGGACGCGGGCTGCCAGCCCGATCCGCTTGGCGATGCGAGCCAGGTCTTCCAGTTGGAAGGGGTCGTCACCCCTCCCGCGGTCATGGAGAATCTGCTCTGCATCGGCCGGCACGCCGAGGAACTTCGCCAGCAGCATGAAGCACGCCAGCGATCGGTCGTGTCGACCGATGGTTCCTTTCTTGGCGCCATCGGGCGGGGATGGATCGATAGCATCGGACATTTGGTGGGGAGCACTCCCGCAGTTATTCTCTTGGTAGTTGCCCGACTATGAGTTCGCGCAATCAAGCGTGCAACGCGGACCGTCGCGCAAAAGAGGCATGCGGGCTCAAGCGTCCCGGCGCGGGGGTGCGTGGCAGTCGCTCCCCCGCTATAAAGCGTCTCCGTCCACCCGCGGATGAGGGAGAACGCTTATGGTTGCCAGGATCGGAACCGAGTTTCTCGTCAACACGCTCCAGACATACGGCGCGCAAGACCACGCCGATATATCGGGCACCGCGGATGGGGATTTCATCATCACCTGGCGCAGCGACGAGGAGGTGCCCGAATCCTATTCGGACATCCACGCCCGCACGTTCGGAACGGGCCGGCCGATCGGCGACGAGTTCCGCGTGAACACGATCCTTAACGACGCGCAGGTCAACCCGGCGGTCACCGCGCGTGCGGACGGAAGCTTTGCGATCGTCTACAGCAGCGGCGAGGAGAATCATCTTCCCGGCACCTCGCTGAACACGCAGATCATCGGCGCCGACGGCGTACCGAGCGGCCCCGAACTGCTGACCGACTATGATTACTACCACCAAAACCCCCAGATCGCGGCCTTTGCCGATGGCCGCACGGTGACGGTCTGGAGCGGCGAGGATCAGGGCGAGGGCGAGATCCGCGCCGCTAACGGGATGGTCCTTTCGAGCTTCGTATTCGGCTGGGACGGGCGCGTGAAGCCCAAGGGATTGGCGGCGCTGGCCGATGGCGGGTTCGCGCTGCTCTGGTACGGCCAACGCGACGAAAACGATGCGCAGGAAGGCGGATTGCCAGCCTTTTACGGCCAGATCCGCGCGGCGGACGGCAGCGCGGGCGCGATTTTCGAGGTCGGTGCGGCGCCGAGCGAAGATCCAAGGCCCTCGGTCGTCCAGCTTTCCGATGGCAATATCGTTATGGTGTGGCAGGACGACGCCCCCGATGCCGATCCGGCGGTCGATCCCGACGGCACCGACGTGAAGGCGCGAATTTTCTCGCCTGCGGGCGTGCCGCTGGGCGAGGCCTTCACGATCAACGCGATCGCCGCGGGCGACCAGAGCGACGCCGATGTCGAGGCGCTTTCGGACGGTCGCTTCGTCGTCACCTGGCGCGACGCCACCACCGAACCCGGCGAACTAAACGGGGGCGCCTCGATCCGCGCGGCGGTGTTCGGCGGCGACGGCCAGCGCCTCGGCGACGAATTCCAGGTCAACACCGCCGCGCTCTACAATCAGGAGCATCCCCGCGTCGCCTGGCTCGGCGCGGATCGCTTCGCGATCAGCTGGACCGACGGCAGCGGCAGCGACATCGTCGACAATATGGACGGCGCGATCAAGGCGCAGATCTTCGCTGTGGATGCCCCTGCCCCCAGTGCGATCGGCGGCACGGGCGCCGCGGATACGCTGACGGGGTCCTTCGCCAACGACACGATCAGCGGCGGCAACGGCGGCGATACGCTGTTCGGCGGCGCGGGCGAGGACCGGCTGTTCGGCGAGAAGAACGAGGACAAGCTCTACGGCGGGCTGCACGACGATCAACTCGTTGGCGGCTGGCAAAGCGATCAGCTCTATGGCGAGCTGGGGCGCGACACGCTCTATGGCGATCTCCTGGCGATCGGCAGCGGCAGCCGCGGCGGCAACGACCTGCTGTTCGGCGGCGACGGCGCCGACGTGATCTACGGCGACGCACGGAGCATCGCGGCGGGCGGACAGGGCGGCAGGGACGCGCTGAAAGGGGGCCGCGGCGACGACCGGCTCTACGGCGATGGCGAGACAGGCGCGGGCGTGGCAACGGGCGGCGGCGCGGACACGCTCGACGGCGGGGCGGGCAACGATCAGCTCTGGGGCGGCGGCGGCGACGATCGCTTCCTCTTCAACGGACTGTCGGGGGGCGACATCGTCTGGGATTTCGGCCAGTCGCCGGGCGACAACGACGTGATCGACCTGCGCGGCACCGAGGCCGGCGATCCAAGGAACGGCCAACTCCAGGTCTTTTATTTAAACGGCAATGCAATCCTCGATTTCAACGGTGGGCGCGTCACGGTGATGGGGGTGACTCATCTGGACGATTCGGACGTGCTGGTAAACTATCGCAACGGCGGCCAATCCCCATTCGAAAGCGCGCTCGCGGATCCGCGCATCGCGTTGATGGTGCAGGATATGGCGGCGTTCGGCGCGCCGGGCGCGATCGAGACACGCTTAAGCCGCAGCGCTGAAGGATCGCGGCCCATCGAATATTTCTTGGGATAGGAATGCGCCTTTCATCCCCCTCTCCACTTGGAAGAGGCAGCGAGTCTTGGGCGGGCAGCAGCCAGACCTACCGCAAGAAATGGCCGGTGCACGAACCGCTTCGCGGATTGGTGTTAGCCTCTATGTAAAGCGGCCCAGCGAGCGCCGCGCCTGATTGAACGCGAGCTGCCGCAGGCAGACCCTTTCGACTCCTTCAACTGAGGAGTCGAACGATGAACGAGCTTATCCAGATTGGCCCGATCAGCCCGCTGCGCCAGCGCCTGATCGACGACATGACCATGCGCCGCTTCTCGAAGGAGACGCAGCGCAACTATCTTCGCGACGTCGGGCGGTTCGCAACCTGGCTCGGACGCTCGCCCCACACCGCGAGCGCCGAGGATGTCCGGCAGTTCCAGATTGAGCAGCAACAGGCGGGCGTCCCCGCACCAACGATGAACAGCATCGTCGGCGCGCTGAGGTTCTTCTTCACGCACACGCTCGACCGCCCCGACCTCGCGCGCAAGCTCGTCCGCACCAGGCAGGTCGCAAGATCCCGGTCGTGCTGACGATGGCCGAGGTGAAGCGGCTGCTCGATGCGACCCGCTCCCTCAAGCACCAGGCGGCGCTGTCGGTCGCCTATGGCGCGGGGCTGCGCGTCGCCGAGGTATCGGCGCTGAAGGTCACCGATATCGACAGCAAGCGGATGCTGCTGCGGATCGAGCGCGGCAAAGGCGGGCGGTACCGCAACGCCATGCTGCCCGAAGGCCTGCTTCTGCTGCTGCGCGACTGGTGGCGCGCGGGGCGGCAGCAGGGCATCCTCGTTCCCGACGGCTGGCTCTTTCCCGGACAGAGCGCCGCGGCCCCGATCAGCACCCGCCAGCTCTACCGTGTCGTTGTCGAGGCCGCGGAGGCGGCCGACATCGACAAGCGCGTCGGACCGCACACCTTGCGCCACAGCTTCGCCACCACCTGCTCGAGGACGGTGTCGATATCCGCGTCATTCAGGCGCTGCTCGGTCATGCCAAGCTCAACACCACCGCCTTCTATACGCAGGTCGCAACCAAGACCGTTCGCTCGATCGTCAGCCCGCTCGACAGGCTCGCGCTCGCATCGCCGAGCGAGGAGGCGCCCGACGGCTGAGCGGTGCGCGCCTCACTCGAGGTCGCCGACATCTTCCGTGCTGCTGGCCCCGCGTATCGCACCGCGCATGCCGGGCATCTGAGCCTGCACCAGCTCAGATCATGTCGGCGATCGAGCATTGCCGCACCGCCGCCCTCGGCGGACACGTCGAGGCTTGCACCGACTGCGGGCACTGGCGGATCGCCTACAACAGCTGCCGCAACCGGCATTGCCCGAGGTGCCAGGGCGCTGCTGCACGCACCTGGCTCGAGGCCCGCGAGGCCGATCTCCTCCCGGTCGGCTACTTCCATGTCGTGTTCACCCTCCCTGCCGAGGTCGCCGCGATCGCCTATTACAACAAGGGCGCCCCTCTATGATCTGCTGTTCAAGGCCGCGGCCGATACGATGCTGACCATCGCCGCCGACCCGAAGCACCTCGGCGCCCGGATCGGCATCACCGCCGTCCTCCATACCTGGGGCTCAGCGCTGACCCATCATCCGCACATCCACATGATCGTGCCCGGCGGCGGCATCTCGCGCGATGGAACACGCTGGATATCGGCGCGCCCCGCCTTCCTGCTCCCGGTCCGCGTCCTTGGGGCCCTGTTCCGACGCCTGTTCCTCACCCGGCTGCGCGCGCTGCACGACGCCGGCAAGCTCGCTTTCTTTGGCAGCCTCACGCATCTCGCCGAACGACGCGCATTCCTGCGGCATCTGTCACCGGTCCGCAAAAAGCGCTGGGTCGTTTATGCCAAGCCGCCGTTCGCGGGTCCCGAGGCCGTGCTCGCCTATCTGTCACGCTACACCCACCGGGTCGCCATATCGAGCAGCCGGCTCCTTCGGTTCGACGAGGCCGGGGTCACCTTCCGCTACAAGGATTACCGCAAGGCCGGCGCCGGACGGCAGCAGGTCATGACGCTCGCCGCCGACGAGTTCATCCGCCGCTTCCTCCTCCACGCCCTGCCGCGCGGGTTCCACCGCATCCGCCACTAAGGCCTGCTCGCCAGCGCCAGGCGCAAGGTTCACCTCGAACGCGCTCGCCGTTTGCTCAGCGCCGCGCCTCCACCGGCCGCCGATCCGATCGATGAGCCCGAGGCCCGGCCGCTGTGCCCGTGCTGCGGCGGCACCATGGTGATCATCGACGTCTTCGAACGTCGCTATCAACCCCGAGCGCCGCCACCGCCATCACTCTCATCCGGAACACAGACGCCGTGACCCGGCACGGCTCATCCATTCCCGTACCCGGCGCAGCCCTGCGTCCGGAAGCCGACACACTTGCGCTCGCCCTGCCCAAAAGCAGACGCCGCTATATCAAAATCGGTCCGTCCGCTTTTCGGCGTCCGCTTTTGCGATCTAAATTCAGACGGTCCGCTATCACGCACGTCCGCTTTTCGGCAGCACCTGGCTTCCCCACCATCAGCGCAAAACAGCTTTCCCCATAGCTCAGTCCATGACTACCGCGGTTCGGGCATCGAAGACTTTCCGACGCCTGGCGGCGTCCGAAACTCTCAACGAAGGCGGTCAGGCAAGTCTTGGGAGCGACCTCAAGAAAGCAGACATAGCTATGGCATGTTCGGAACAAGGTCGCCCGCTGCTATCGTGCGATCGGCGCCTTCGGGAATGACAAGATCAAACCGTGTCCGGTCGAGATCGTTCAACATGATCCGCCAGCGCCCTGGCGCGAGTCCTGTGGCGCCAAACCGACCCGCCGCATTGGTGAACAGGGGCACGGGCTCGCGTTCGGGATGCGCTTCCTCCACCGCGGCTCCCGCGACCAGAGTGATCGGCTCGCCAGTTGTGCCCAGCAAGCGTCCGACGACACTGACCATGTAATCGGATCCTACTGTCAGTCGGTATCCGCTGCGATAGGCTGGCAGCAGACGGAACGATCCCTCGCCAAAGTCGGTGCCGATCGGCGCATCGGGCGCGGTCACCAGCAGGTTGCGCTCGCTGTAGCTGCTGAGATTCGGTTGCAGCGCAGTGCCCATCGCGCCGCTGTTCGCAGTCGAAAAGCGGCCGTTGGCGTCGATGAAAAGGTCGGTGCCCTTCAGCGAGGGGTGCGCGCGGACGACCGCGAAGCTGTCCTGGATGGGGCGGCCGATCGAGAAGCTGCCGTCGGCGACCGCGAGCGAGGTGCCGAAGCGTAAAGAGCTGCGCTGCCCCGTCGATCCACCGAGGTCGCGGTCGAAGGTGCCGAAATGACTGAAACCCAGTTCGGCGCGATTGCTGTAATAGATGCCGTTCGCGGTCGTCGCGACGCCGAGGTCGCTATGCTCGACATCGGCGCTGAAATTATATGCCCCCGTACCCGAGCCACGATAGGTCTGATAGGTCAGCCGCTTGCGGTTGTTGCGGCTGTCATAGTCCGAGCGGAGGCTCGACGCGCGATCGAGGCGGAAAACGAGCGAGAGGAAGACGCCGACGCGGTCCTGCCTGCCGGCGCGTTCGTAGCTGACGTCGCCGGTCAGGTTGAGCCGCGGCGAGATGCGCCAGCCGCCCGTCGCGCGCAGGCTCGCGACATTCGGCTCGTCGGCGCGCCCGCGCGAATAGCGCGCGTCGAGCCCGGCATAGAGCGCATCGTTGATCGCGCCATTATAGCTGGCGCCCGCGACATAGCGGTACGGGTTCGACGGCAAGCCAACGCCGATCGGCGCGAAGTTGCGACTGCGCGTCTCGAACGACAGCGACAGCGCATCGGCGCCGCCGCTGCGGCGCGTGATCGTGCGCTGAAAGGTCAGGATCGACGCCCAGCCCGACCCGACATCCTTGACGTGCGAGGCCGAGGCGAAGCCGCCGAACGAGCCGATCGGCGTCGCGATCACCGTCTCGACCCCGCCCATCCAGCCATTGGGATCGGCCTGCGCATTGGCGCCGACGGTCAACTGGTCGCTGATCCCGCGACGGTAGAAGCCGCTGAACGCCATTTCGTCGCTGTAAACCGGGCCGCGCCGGCCGAGCGGCGCGAGCACGCCCGCATAAAGGCCGAACTCGCTGAGCCCCTCGGCGAGTTGCGACTGGTCGAGGAAAATGTCGAAGTTGAAGGATTCGGTGCGACCAGCATCGTCGGTAATCGTCAACCGGACGTCGTTCGAGCCCTGTGTGAAAGGGAAATCCTTGAGGTTGAAGGTGCCGGGGTCGAGTTCGAGCCGCCGCACCAGCTGGCCGTTGACGCGCACCTCGACGACCGAGCGCCGCTCGATCCGGAAGCTGCGGTTGCCGCGCGGGCGGATGATCCGCTGCGGGTCGAGCAAAGAATAGAAGCGCGAGATCGAGAGGCCGCTGATCTCGGGCGCCGCTTGGAACCCACGAGCCAGCGTCTGCAGATCGCCACCCGCCCAGCGGACGAGATTGTTCCGGTCGTCGTAAATGAAGCGCGTGCCGCGGCGCTGGAAATCGGCGCCGCGCGCGCCAGCCTGCCAGTTCGCTTCGCTTTCAAGCACCACCCCGCCCGCGCGCACCGCACCGTCGAGAAAAGTGATCGGCGCCGCGAGCCCCTTGTCGGTGCCCTGCTGTACCCAGTCCATCGATCCGCGGATGTTGAGATAGGCGCTGAAATCGGCGGGTGCGATATAATTGACTGTGCCGCGCGCCGCATCGTCGCCAAGCGTGACCGAACGGGTGGCGCGGCTCGCGGGCGCGATATCCATGACCAGTTGCAGCGTCAGCGGATCGTAGCGGATGCCCACGCCGACGCCCTCAAGGTCGGCGCGCCCGATCGTACCGCGCTCGGCGAGGCGCGCGCGCAAGCGTTCGATGAGCGCAGGCGCCAGCCGCGGCGCGAGCAGCGCGAGCAGGCGCTCGGCCGAAAAGCTCGCCTGCCCGCCCGGTTCGAGCGTCAACGTCGTGTCGCCCAGATAGGCCTGCCCGTCGAGCAGCGGCGCGGTCAGCACCACCGTGCGCCCGGTCGGGTTGATCGCCGCGCCGTCGGCGCCCGGATCGATGACCACGCGCGTGCCGGCGCCCGCCGGGGCCTGCGCATGGCCAGCAACCGGGATCGCCGAGGCGGCGAGCAAAAATCCTGCAATAAAAAGAGGGTTCATGCGAACCGCCGAAGCCTTCAATTGTCGGGCGTGAACTGCGCCTCGATCCGCCCGCCGGGCTGCGGAAGGCGCATGGGCAAGGTCATCCGGCGTGTCTGGCCGCCACCGATCAGGCCATAGCCGAGCGTCTGCTGCAGCTCGGGCCCCGAGATTTCCTTGCGGAAGATTTCCTTGCCGTCGGGGGCGAACTGAAGGACCCGAACGCGGCCGCGCGACAGATAGCCGTGCGCCGCCGAGGCATTGGCGACCACGATCACGGGCGCCGGATTGCCCTCGGCATCCTTGCCGATTTCGGCCGAGGCGATTGACAAAGTCGGTTTCGTGCCGTCGGGCGACACGCTGACGAGAACCTGGAAATTATAGAGCAGCTGGACGTTCGATTGCGTGTCGTTCGTCTGCACCGGCAATTGCGCCGCGGTGACGAAATAATGCTTGCTGCGCGCGAGCGCGGGATCGCCGACATATTGCACGCGAAAGCTCTGGCGCTGGCCGGGCTGGATCAGCGTCTGCGGCGGAAAGACCGACAGCTCGCCGGGATCCTTGCCGGTCGCATTGACGCCGTCGGGAGTGAGTTCGAGCCCCTCGATGCGCATTTCCACTGGCAGCGGCTTGTCGAAGGTGTTTTCGACCGTGATCACTTGGCTCATCGTGCGACCCGAGGTCGTGAGGTCGATCACCACCGGCTGGACGACCATCGCATAGGCGGCCACCGACACGGCGGCAGCGATCGCCACGGCGACAACCGCGCCGCCAAAACTCCTGAGCAACTGCAATGACCTACTCCTCGCCCGTTGCCCCGCCCGCGGACGCGACGATGGACCGAAGGCGGTGATCCGCCAAGAAAGAAATCCGGTAATCATGACGTTATCCATAAAGACGACCGGCAATTCGCCGGCCGCCTTCACTTGGGGAGAGGGACCCCGAACCAGTCCGGCCGACCGCCGAATGCGGGCATGTCGGCCATTCGTTCATATTCCGCCGCGAGAAACAGCAGGTCGGCCCGTTCCTGCGGCTCGGCGTCGAGCGCGCGAAGGCGAAGTTCTGCCGCAAGAGCTTTGGGATTGCACATGACCATATCCTTCAAGGCTAATCCCGGCAGGCCTGTGGACCGAGCCTGCCGGGAACACCCCCCCAGGTGTCAGGCGGTCGGTGCGATCGTGATTTCGACCTTGCCGGCATAGGTGCCGGCGTCGAGGATCGCCGTCGAATCGGAGGTCTGGCCGCTGCCCACCGTCAGCGTGATGTTGTTCGCGGTCGCGGCCAGGCGGTCGCCGACCTGCGCCGAGGTCGCACCGGTGCTCAGCGACTGGTCGGCAACCGGCGTGGTGCCGCCCTTGGCGCCCGTCGCGACCAGCGTCGCGGTGTAGTGGATGGTGTTGGTGTAGCCGTTCGGCGAGTTGGTCGCGGCAGCGTTCACCAGCGGCTTGGCTTCGACCGTGATCTTCGGGTTCGACCCGTTGCACTTCACCGTGAAGTTGCGGCTGAGGCCACCGGTGTTGCCGGTGAAACCCGGGTCGACGGTGCCGTCGGCCTTAGCAAGTTCGCCGAGCGTGATGCTGCCGGTGATCGCGGTGACGGCCGAGCAGCGCGCTGCAACGGTGCCGGTCACGTCGACCGAGCCAGCGGCGGACTGAGCAAAAGCAGGAGCAGCGGCGAAGGTCGAACCGATGATCAGGGCCGAGAGAACAAGCTTTTTCATTTCATATCTCCAATCGAAAATCTGGGAGGGCTCATCGCCCTGACGAGTTGGAGATAGGCCGGATCGACCGCAGGCAATATTTAGCGTCCGGCAAAAACGAAGCTAACTTCGGGCATCATTTCCTATACCTGACGATATAGAGGCGGTCAGAGGCCCGCGCAGCTGGTCGCCGAACTCGCGGTGACGATCGGCGTGAAGGTGATGCTGATGATGTCGCTATAATTGGTCGCCGGCGTCTTCGCCGATCCGCCTTCCTTCAGCGTCGTGCGCAGCGGCAGCACCCCGGCGCTTCCGTCCATGCCCGCGCGCGCGCAGGTTCGCGTGCCGAAACCGCTGTTCGACGTGATCTCCCGTCCCAGGAAGCGCGCGCTGTACCGGATCGTCTGCGCCGCGTTGGACAGGCTGCCGCCCGGAAAGGTCAGCTTGAAGTCGTTCTGCGAGCGCATCCTGACCTCGAACGGTCCCGAACTGCGCACACGAAGCGAATTCGACGCCGGGGTCGTATAACGATCGGGCGCGGCGAGAACCGCCGCGGTCGTCGCCTCGCCGATCTCGCCGAAATCGAGCGGCGATCCGGCATAATAGGCCTGGAGCGCGCTCACCGTATTGACGTTGATCCGGATCGTGCCGGTGTCGCGCGTCGGAACCGACACACTCGCCATGCCATTCTCGCCCGAGCAGATATAGAGCAGGTCGAGGATGATCGGCTCGCCCGCCGACAGGTCCGTCCCCGGCGGCACGGTCACGCGCAGGTTGAGCGGGGTCGAGGTGTCCGCGGCGAGCAGGCTGCCGAAATCATAACGGATTTCGCCCGCCGCGCCCGCGCCATTGTCCTTCGAATTGAGCGACCGCGGGCGCCCCGCGGTTGAACCTTCGGGATAGATGACGCGATAGCCATTATAGGTGACGTCGAGCGCGGGCGAGCCCGACGGCGAGACGAGCACCAAGCTGACCTCGCGTGTGCGGCCGAGAATCAGCCCGCGGTTGCGCCGCAGAATCAGCGGCACCGTCGCTTCGGACAGGCCTCCGGGCGAAAAGGGATCATAGGTGATGCTGGCGGGCGCTGTCGCGGCGCCGGTCACGCCGCAAACCGAGGATATTTGCGATTGGGCGACGGCGGGCTGCGCGAGTACGAGCGCGCACGTCGATCCCAGCGCTGATAAACCGGCCGTCCAAATCCTCATAGCTGAGGGGTTACGACGATCTCCAGCGCGGTGCGAGGGGAGAATGGCGCGGCGCGATCTGCGACCGCGGGCTTGACCAGCGTCCCGTCCGAATCGATCATCCGCACTTCGGTCAGCAGAACCGGACGCGCCTGATTGCAGATCGCGCGGGCCGGCTTGACCTGTACCGCTGCATCGGTCGCGACGATCTTCATCGGATGGGCAACCCAGCAGCGCGGCGCCACTTCGCCGTAAATGGCGATCTGGTTTACCTCGTCCGCCATCGCGGGCGCCGCAAATCCTATGCCCGCCAGAACGAGCGCCGCGCGAGCGATCCGGTTCGAAATCAATGTCGTAGGTGTCATCATATCGAACCCCGAAATAGGATCCGATAGTTAATAAGCGCGGATTTGATTTGTTCAACATGGCGTTAAGGACTGACACTGACGGTGATCGAGAGGGTATCGGTATAGCGACCCGCGGCGAGCGTATCGGTCCCGGCGTATGCCGGCGCGCTGACGCGGAGATAGGACCCGTTGGCCTTGGTCGAGGCGCCAGCGAGGCGAAGGCCCGTCGCGGTGCCCGCCGTGCCGGCGAACGTGCAGTTGCCGCCGGCGGCGAGCGTCGCGGCGGCGCAGGCGGCCGAGGCGTTCGTGCCATTGTCTGCGGCGACATAGAGCGCGACATTATAGGGCGCCTTCGTCTGATATCCAGTGCCGCCGGTCGCCGCGTTGGCCATCCCGCCGTTCGCCGACGACACCGCGATCCGCGACGCGCCGGTGCAGTTAAGCTGAATCGCGAAATCCTTGTTAAAGCCGGTCTTGTCGAAATCGGCCTGGTCGATGGTGCCGGTGGGCGCGCCGCCGGTCGCAAACCCGCAGCGACCGAGCACCGACGCGCGGACTTCAACGCCGACCTCGACGCTGTTCACCGCGCCCTGCCCCACCGCATAGGCAGTGACCTGCGCATGCGCATGCTGGCTGGCGATCACACTGATCACCGCCAAGGCCAGCAGGAAGAGGACACGAAGAAACTGCATGTATCGCCTGTCGTCGGTGACGGCCCGATGCCGCCAACTTGATCGACAGATGCGCTAACGCCCGCGCGTGCGATATTCACCGGCAGGCGACAAAGCCGCTCACCAACGGCTAAAACGGCTTATATCTTCCGGTATAGAGTCAGGCGCCGCGGCCCTGCGCGAGCAGGATCAATTCGGTGCGGCCGCGAATGTTAAGCTTATCAAAAACCTTATGGAGATGGACCTTCACCGTGCCTTCGGTCAGCCCCAGCTCATCGGCGATTTCCTTGTTGCGCAGCCCGCGCCGCGCGAGCGAGGCCACTGCACGCTCGCGTCCGCTCAGTACCTCGAACGGATCGCGCGGTGCGTCGGGCGACATCGCCTGTTCCATCACGCGTTGCATCACATCCTGGTCGAGCCAGCGCCGCCCCTGCACGACGCTTTCGAGGCAGGTGAGAAGGTCGCGCGGCGCAGTCCCCTTAATCACGATGCCGTTGACCGACAGCTGGATCGCCTCGCGCGCCAGTTCATCATTCAAGCCGCCGGTGAGCAGCACGACCGGCCGCGTGTCGCCGCGGCTGCGCAGCGTCCGCAGCACGTCGAGACCGCTGCGTTCGGGCATACCATTGTCGAGGATCAGAAGGTCAGGCCGCGCGCTTGCCAACGTGTCGAGCACCGCCGCGCCCGTATTCACCGTCGCTACCACATCGAAATTGCTCTTGTCGAGAAGCGCCGTAATCCCAGCCATAGTGAGCGGATCATCGTCCGCCACGAGCACTTTCGTCATTTCAAATCCACCACGATGTTGTTGAGGTTACATATTATCACTTCGCGCGGGCCATGGTCCACCTGCGCCATTAATCATAATAACCGTTCAGGCGCGATTTAGCTCCGCCATCTGGGCCAGCAAATTTTGCGTTAGACGGGTGATCGCCTCGGTCAAAAACTCGGAATCGACCGCCTCCTCGACGCTTCGCGCAGCGTTTCCGATGGCGCCGTAGCCAAACATGCCGGCGCGCCCGGCGAGGCTGTGGGCCAGCCGCGCCAGTTCGGACCAGTCTTCGCGATCGAGCGCGGCGCCAATCTCCGCCGCGGTCTCGCCTGCCTGCGCGGCGAAACGTTCGGCAATCGCGGCCAGGCGCGCGTCGATCTCAGCCATCGAGGAAGGCCCGGACCTGCCCGGCGATCAGCATCGCATCGAAGGGTTTCGCTAGCACGCCGCGCGCGCCGAGTTCGCGCAGCCGCTCGACCTCGTGCGCCTGCGTCCGCGCGGTGATGAACACCACCGGGATCGATGCCGTCGCGGGGTCGTGCCTGAGGATTTCAAGCACGCCCGGCCCATCGAGTTCGGGCATCATCACGTCGAGCAGGATTAGGTGGGGTTGCCAGTCGCGCGCCGCCGCCAGCCCCTCGCGGCCCGACCCGCATGTGCGAACGGCGAAGGACGGATCGAGTTCGAGCGCCATTTCGGCGACTTCCCGAATATCGTCCTCATCGTCGATATAGAGAATCCGACTGCTCATTTGCCGCCTCCGCCATTCGCCCGCTTCGCCCCGATCCGCTCGGTCACTTCGCGGACCAGCGTGTCGAGGCTGGCGCGCGATTTAACGAGAACAAGGTCGATACCCTGTTTCGGCGCGCCGTCGACTTCCTGCGCGGTGAACAGGACGACCGGCAAGCTCGGCGTGCGTTTACGCAGCGGCGCAACGAGGTCGGTTCCGCATCCATCGAGCATCCCGACATCGAGGATCGCGGCGTCATAGCGCGTCTGCCGAATCGCGGCGCGCGCCTCGGCCACGCTCGACGTCGAATGAATCGTCGCCTTGCCATCGAAGGCGCTGGCTACGACGGCGAGCATGTCGGGATCGTCATCGACATGGAGCACGACCGGAAGCGCCGGATCGCTGGGCAACGGCGCCTCGACCTCGCTTGGTATATGCACGGGCCCCGGCAATTCGGCCGCTGGGAGATCAACGTGAAAGATACTGCCCGCGCCTTCGACACTCTCGAAATCGACCGAGCCGCCAAGCCGGACGACGATTTCGCGCACGATGCTGAGCCCGAGCCCGGTGCCGCCCTTTTGCCGCGAGTCCGATGCGTCCGCCTGCGCGAATTTGCCGAAAATACGGCTGCGGAAAGCCTCGGGTATCCCTTCACCCCGGTCGATGACGCTGATCCGGTAGCGCCGATCGAGCGGCGTCACCCTGACCGTCACCGCTTCTCCCCGCCGCGAAAATTTAATCGCGTTGGAGAGCAGGTTTGTGACGATCTGCATTAGCCGATCCTCGTCGGCGAGGACGGCGGCGCCGGCCGCGACGGGCTCGACATGGACTGGTACGCTATATTCGCTCGCGAACCCCGCCGTCTGGTGTTCGGCAGCCTCAAGCAGCGGCCCGAGCGCGATCGGGCGGAGATCGAACTGCATCCGCCCCGCCTCGATCTTTTCGATATCGAGGATGTCGTTGATCAGCCGCACGAGGCGCGCCGCGTTGCTGTGCGCAATCTCGACCAACCGCGCGGCCTTCAGCGGGATTTCGCCCGCCGCGCCGCCGCTGATCAGGCCGAGCGAGCCCGCGATCGACGTCAGCGGGGTGCGCAGTTCGTGGCTGACCGTCGCGACGAACTCCCCCTTCATCTGCTCGACCTCACGGCGGTCGCCGATGTCGCGGATCACGGCGATGAACAGCGTGCCGTCGGCGAGGTGCACCGGGCTGACCGACACTTCGAGCGGAAAGGTGGAGCCATTCTGACGGCGTCCGACAAATTCCTGAATCTGCCCGTACTTTTCTTTGCGGTTCGCCGTCAGGCGGCGAAGGAAGGTTTCGATCTGTCCGCGGTCGGGTGCGATTTCGAACAGCGACCCGATGTCGCGCCGGAGCAGCGATTCCGACGGCACCCCGAACATCTGGGCGGCCGACGGATTCAGGCTCTCGATGCTCCCGCTCGGATTCAGCACGATCATCCCATCCTTGGCGCTGTCGAAAATCGCCTCTTGGCGAGCCGCAAGATCATGCGAGCGGCGATGGGACGTCTTCAATGCCGATTGGCTGCGTCCAATCAGAATGGCCGATAATGCGAGCAGCACGATCAGCCCGATTTGCAACGTAAAGGTGCGGTCGCGCAACCGCTCGCGGGCCGCATTCGCCGAGGCAGTGCGCTCCTCGAGTTTAAGCCGTTCGGCTTCGGATATCTCGCTGATCAGCACGCGGATACGATCCATCGACCGCTTGCCCTCGCCGCTGGCGATAAGGTTCACAGCCTCGGCGCGTCGTCCGCCTTCGACGAGGCCGATCGTCTGCGCGACGAAACGGCGCTTCTGGACCGAAGTGCGGCGAAGCTCGTCGATCAGGTTCGATTGCCCGTCGCCTCCCGCGAGTTTCGCAAATAGGTCAAGGTTGGCGTCGATGCGGGATGCGCCACTTCGATAGGGGGCGAGAAATTTCGGGTCGCCGGTGATGACGTAGCCGCGCTGGCCAAGTTCAATGTCTTGATGCCGCGTCAAGACTGCTTGCAGGGCAGCTCTTGCATCATATGAGTTGGAGACTTGTTGCCGCAGTCGCGCATTCTGTTCGAAGCCGCGATCGGTCGCCAGCGATAGAAAGAACAAAATGAGCAGGGCGCCCGCGCAAGTGAAGACGAGAACCCAATTGGCCCTTATCGCCCGCCCCCAACTCGCTACCTTACGCATGCCACGCATTCCTTTGGGGCGACCGAAACCCTGTGCCTGGATGCCGATAGCAGAAGATAGTCGCACACGCACCGAAACGAGTGGTTAATCAACGGCATCGCGACCCAAAAAAAAGCGCGATTAGCCGAGAGGTATCGAGCGCGCCGCGCGAGCCGATCAACCTCTTTTCGCCGAATGCCGCCATTCGGTTTTGTCAGAAGGGTCGTTAGCAGACTGGATGCTTTATCTGCGTATTCGTTGCGCGTTCATAAGGTCGTCATCATCTCCTATGGTCGTCGATCTTCGTCGATTTTCTATAAGACAAGCACGCCTAGATAGATTTCCCTCTTGCAGGTGGAGTACCGGGCAACGTGCGCGCGGGGCTCGGGTTGATCGCATGAAGCGTGTGCAGCTCGTTCGCGACCGATTGCCAGACTTCGGCCCCGCCCAGATCGCCCGCAACCGCTGCTCGGATCGCCTCGTCCCGCGCAAATGCTTCGGCGCGCTCGCCATGGGCATCTTCGAGCGCGGTAATTCGCTTCCAAATCGAATCGCTTGCTTTAGCCATTTCTTTCCCCGCAGATTGGAGACAGGGAGAAAATAGCTTGCTCGCGGCGCGATCTGACTAACCCATGTTACCGCTCAGAAATATTTCACCCGCTACCGGATGTGGTTGACGCAAACCGGTTCCGCTAACTCCTCCAAACGCTGAGGTCCGTCGACCATTCGCCGCGCACTTAGGAATGATATTCGTTTCTGTCCGGGACAGATTCGGCCAAACGCGCGGCCAGCGGAACTTACCGACAGATTTCCTTGTTATTCCGATAAGATAGATATCGTTCACGGCCAAGGAAGATTGATGTCACGGCACGACGTCATCGCTAGCGTTCCCGGTGATGAAGCTGCACGCCTTGCGGCGATCGAGCGCTACAAATTGTCGGGAATCGGGCGAGAGCCTGGTTTCGATCGCATCGCGCGACTGACCGCCAGCTTGTTCGACGTCCCGATATCGCTCGTGTCGATCGTCGGATCGGAAATGCAATGTTTCCGCGGCGCTTGCGGCCTCGAAGTGTGGGGTACTCCGCGCGACGTTGCCTTCTGTGCGTTCGCCATTCTCGATTCCGAAGTCACTGTTGTACCTGACACGCTGGACGATTCCCGGTTTGTAAAAAACCCGCTCGTAGCGGGGCCGCCTCATGTTCGATTTTACGCCGGCGCCCCCTTGCGGCTGGACGGCCATGCGGTTGGGACCTTGTGCATCGGTGATACGAGGCCGCGGCAACTGACAACCGCCGATCGCAAACATTTGGCCGATCTCGCGCGCACTGTAGTCGATCTAATCGAATTGCGCGTAGAGCGTTTCGCAGTGGAGGACCATCATCAGCAGCTCGGCGGAGAGCGGGAACTGCTGAAACTCACCGTCGAGAACGTCAGCGAGGGCGTCGGACTGTTCGACGCCGATCTCAGGCTTATGCTCTGGAATGAGGACTTCGCGAGGTTGCTCGGTTACCCCGAGGGCGCCGTACGGGAGGGCGCCTCTGCGACTGAACTCGTCTACCCGTTCGCCGAAAAAGGCTATCTCGGTCCGGGCGACCCCGCAGCCATCGTCACCGCAATGATGACCTCGATCCAGAGTTCCGATAGCCGACATCTCGACCTTGTCGGCGCGGATGGAAAGACGATCGAGTTCCGGCGCAGGACGCTCGGGGATGGCCGATTCATAGCGACGGTTCGCGATGTCACAACTGAGCGGCAGATCGCGCGCCTCAAGGACGAGCTCGTATCGACGGTCAGCCACGAACTGCGTACGCCGCTCACCGCGATCGCGGGCGCCATTGGGTTGATCACGGCTGGCGCCGCGGGCGACCTTTCCCCCAAAGCTTCGCGGCTCGCCACACTCGCCCTAAGAAACGCCGAGCGTCTGACCGGCCTCGTGAACGATCTGCTCGACGTGGATAAACTTCAGTCGGGACGAATGCGCTTCAGCTTCGAGCGCGAAGACATAGGCAAGCTACTGTCCGAGACCACCGAACAAAATGAGCCATTCGCCGAACACCATGGCGTCGGTCTCGCACTGCAAATCCCGAATGCTCCCGTGGTGGCCTCTATCGACCGAGCACGGTTCAATCAGGTCATTTCCAATTTGGTCTCCAACGCATGCAAATTTTCACCCGCGGGATCGACCGTCCAGATAAGACTCGAAGAACGCGGTTGTCAGGCATTGATCCGCGTGACCGACAAAGGGCCCGGCATTGGCGCGGAGTTTCGCCATCGTATATTTACCCGCTTTTCGCAGGAAGAGGGGGTTCATCAGGCGGGCCATGTCGGCACCGGACTCGGATTGGCGATCAGCAAAGCAATTGTCGAAATGCATCATGGCACAATCGAACTTGATGAGACCTACACAGACGGCGCCGCGTTCGAAATACTCTTACCGCTTGCTTCTGACGCGATCGACCGGCTTGGAGGAGATGCTATCTAACCGGAGTGGTCGCGTCGAAACTGGCTGGTGGCGAGAAGGGTCGATCTGCATCGACAACGAACAAGACAATCTGCTCCAGATCGACCGCCCCTGTGCTCGTGATCTGCATCGCCATTTCTGGCGCGTGCGCATTTAAAATGTCGCCTGCGTTGCCGACAATCACCCCGTGCGGCGTGCGCTGCGAAATTTGCCCGCGAAGCACGTAGATCGACTCGGAGCCTGGATGGTTGTGAACCGGCGTTTGTGACCCTGGCGGTCCCCCGGCACGGTTCACGCGCAGCAAAAATGACCTCGCTAGTGGCACGACCACCGGTCCGATCTCTGTAATCACTTTGCCACCGTGGCCTGCCGCACCTTTCGGCCCGAGGGTGAACAGCCAGTGCCGCCCGGCAATGGTTGCTGTAAGCGCGTAGTCGCCGCTGCAAGCGTCTTTGGCGGCTTCAGCAGATGGATAGCGTTCGATTTTCCAGTAGAGTGGCCCATCGGGGAGTTCGACCACACGCCGCTCGGCAGCTGTAATGATGTAATAATCGCCATTCGTGGCTAATGTCGGCGCATCCTGCGCCAGGACCACGCTCGCGTCCCCATTGGTCAAGAGTCCGACAACCAGCGCGAATTGGAAACCCGGATCATCCTCTTCTCCGATCGACTGCGATTGCTAGCCTCGTAACAGATTTTCCATGGATTCACAGTCGCCGCGGCATCAAGAACTGACATCAAGCTACCGCTGGAATTGGCCGTTGCACCGCCGACTTTACGACGCCTAACGGCGTCTGAAACTATCAACGTTTTCATACTGACGGCTTTCGGACCGCAAACCGCAATAGCGGACGTTTGGCGTACCGGCCAAGAAGCCTGACGCTTCGCAACCTCCGCCCCAGTTTCCGTCCATCGCAGGAACGGTCGGTTAGCAGACAGCGTCCAGGTCGATCGCGCTCCGTACCGTGGCTCAACGCTGAGGCCAGGCGAATGAGCGATCCGTCTCGCAAGGTCCGGTTGACACGCCATAACGGCGCGCGTCGTTCCCTCCGGGTACTTCGCCGAGCTGGCGATCGCTAAAGACGCGGTTGGCGAACTCCTTGGTCGGCAACTGTTGAGTTAAAGCGGACATGAAATTCTTGATCGCTTAGCGGATGATTACGACCTCGACACCGACATCGGACTCGATCGTCTTCCACCCTTTGTCGGCCGTCCAGGCGGCTAGACCATCACGCTTCGCCAAGGCAATGCAGAAGCGATCGCCAAGTGATAAGCCAGCGGAGGCCGTGGATTTGCGAAGGCGACCGGCAAGATTTGCGAGTTCCTTGTCCACCGGAATCCATTCAATCGGCAGCGGATCAAGCATGGCGTCTACGTCGCGCGCGTCCATGCCTGCGTGAACGAAGTAGCTCACGACCTCGCTATAGTTGATTACGCTCATTCGTGCATCCGAGATCGTGTTCGAGACCCTGTCAGCGCCGGGTTCGGAACGGAGCATCGCGATAAGCGCGGATGCATCAAGGATGTACTCGCTCACTCTTCACCGTCCTTTTTGCGGTGCGCCAGGAACCGCTCAACCGAAACATCACCGCCACCTTCGGCGAACCGTTTGGCAATTGCCTGCGCGCGCGCGACAGCTTGGGCTGCGGTCCGCAAGACGATACCATCGGCGGTCTCCTCGAGAAAAACAGCGCCGCCGTCGGTTAGCCCCAACCGCTTGCGGACGTCGGCTGGCAGGCTCATTCGTCCCTGTGGCGTGATGTTAACCTGGATCGTCATCTGGTACTCCTATCACAAATCCTCTTTAACCCTTCCACTATAGGCTCAATTGTTATTTCGCGAAACGATAGCCGAATTATGCCACAAATCTCAGCTTACGCCATAATTGCATACATCCCCTACCGCCGGGGCACTCGCCCGAACTGGCACGCCGGCCGGTAGGAAAGTGCTCGAGAACGGCTCCTTCTTGACATCCCGCGACTGAATTCGGGATCGGCAATATGATCGGTCTCCGGCAATGCCGGGGCGGTTCACTCAGCTTTCACCCCGATTCTGACCGAGAAAAAGGGCCCGGATAACGCAAAAAAGAGCGCGAACAGCTTGGCCGATTTCGGGATATGCCAAGCTGTTCGCGCACCGATCAAGCGACCGGTCCTGGGAGCCATGGGTGTGGCTTGAGACAAAGATAGCTGCGGCTGAGGTTCGAGCTATTACATAGATCAACAACATCGGCTTTCGCCCGGTCGTTTTGCGCTGCCATTTGATACCAAAACATGTCGTCCTGCCGCGCTTTGAATGGACAATAGAGGCTGGGGTACGCGGTGGAGGAAATGAGATGATCTCGCGCAACCGCTGGCACATCGGCGCGGCCATTGTCGCGTTCGTCAGCGCAGCCATTGGCATGATCGAATTGAATGAGAGCCGTGACCTATCGAAAGATTGGCACGGGCCAGCTTGGCTCCTTACGGGCCTCATCTGGCTGCATATTGCCTATCGCCGACCGAGGGACGAACCGTAAAGCTGCATCTATGGGCGGTTTGCAGACACCCGGTTCATCCGGCGAGATAGGGGATGGCGGCAATCAGCCCCGCAACGAAGGCGCCAGCAACGACAGCGGTGAGCAACCAGTAATTGGCCGCGTGGGCGCGATCTTTCCAGTTTGGGTCGATGTTCATCTGGCGGGCATGACAGGCTGGTATTTTGTAGGACAGATGGAAAAAGGCTCTGCCTCGCAGCAGAGCCTTTCTTGTCCTCGGAGAGTAGGGGCCCCCTTGGTCAGTCCCACCCGATCTTTCCTAGGTCGCTACAGAAAGATCTGGTGACACGGTAGCTAGTGGGATGCGCAAGAGAGTCAATGCGATGGGAACGCTACGGCATCCCAAATTAACTTGGGTTGCCAAAATGCTGAAAAGACAGCGCCGGTGAGACGCGGGCTTTCCGGCATATCTCAAAAGTGCCCCTTAGCCTCCCCCGGAAAAAAGGGCGAGAGAGGAACAATCCACAATCGGAGAGTAGATACGGATCGACCGTCTCGACGTGTTCCCACCCTTGCCAGCCAATAGCCGACATACGTTCACCACTGGTGGGGCCCTTCTTTGCTTGGCGAGCAGGTCGAACGTCCGAGCGAGTCATGGTCCCGGCGCCCGAAGTTGAGCGAAAGAGCGTGACGCAATACGCTTCGGAATCAACGGGTCGAAGATACGAGTTTATGTACTCCGAAGCAATATGACGCATAAGAGTGTGATATAACAAGATTTTAACACTGGTAATGGGGTCGTCAGATCGAACGGTCCCGAGACGATGCAGCGGCGCCACGGTTATCTGGAAGCGCTCGAGTCTAATGGGCTGGATGCGGACCCCGCGCTCCAGATCCGCGCCGACTCCGGCTTCGAATCGGCCGAACGCGCGCTCAGCCAGATGCTCGCGCGCGGGCGCAAGTTCGACGGCATCATCGCGTCGAGCGACCTCATCGCGCTCGGCGCCATCCGCGCGCTGCGAAAGGCGAATTTGTCGGTCCCGAAGGACGTCTCGGTCGTCGGTAATGACGACATGCTGCTCGCGCGGCTGAGCACCCCGGCGCTGACGACGATCCAGCAGGATACACTGGAGGCTGGCCGCCGCCTCGTGTCGCAGGTCATGGACGCGCATTCCGAACAGTTTCTCGACTATCTGCCGACGCACCTGATCGTCCGCGAATCCTGCGGCGCCTGACCGCGTTGCCGTAACGATCCGACAATATCCTGGGCGGCACCATGAACCGCACCTACCGCGGTTTGGGCACCGAGATGTACACGCCGCCGGTGTTCGGATCGACCGAGAGATAGGGCGAGCTCGTGCATGGATAGGAGGCGTTCATCGCCATCATGAACAGATGGTGCGTGGACAATTGCCGCATCTGCGGATTGTCGCGAAGAAATTTGTGAAAAACGTCGCGATATTGCTCATAGGTCGCGCCGGCTTGCGGGCAGTACACGGCCTCTTCGGGCGTTTTCCCCGTGTTCATGACGGGCGCATCGGCAATGCCCATAAAATATCCGATGCAGGCGCTATAATCCTTCGGACCCGCCACGCATTGACTGTAATAGGAATTGCCGCCCGCAAGGCTTTCGCGCTTCTGAAAGGCCGCGCTGTCAGCCGGCAACAATGCCACGAACAGGGCCAGACCAATCAGTCGCATCGTTCGCCCTCCCCAGGGATTTTCCTCTACCGGCTTCTTATACCCGATGCGCCGCCGGGCCTAATGTTATTGCGCCGAGTTATTATCCTGCCAAACAGATCGAAATCGCTCCGGCCGCCTGCTAGGAACGCAGGCTGAAGGGATCAACGTGTTCGACTTCCTCGCGTTTCTGGCCATCATCATCCTGTTTGTCCTGTTGATGGACACCCGCGGCCGGTTGAAGCGCGCCGAGGCGACGCTGCTGGAAGCGGCCAAAAGGATCGGCGCGCTGCAGCGCGGGGCCGCGCCGCCCGTGACCGGGGACACCGATGCTGCGGAGAGCGTGGAAGCCGTCCATGACGCTCCGGTTCCGGTCCAGCGCCAGTCCGCCGTTGCCGCCGATACAACACGGCCCGCCACGCTCTCGGCCGATCCCGTCGAGACGGCTGACACCATAAGCGCTCCGCCCTCACACGCCATGCCCGCGACGCCTGCGCCGAAACCGCCAAAGGCACCCGCTCCGTCCGGACCGCCCGCCAGCCTCGCGTCGCGGTTCGAGAATTTGTTCGGAAAGACGCTGCCGATCTGGGCCGGCGGGCTCACGCTCGCGATCGCCGGCGTCCTGATCGTACGCTATGCAATCGATGCCGGCTTCTTCGCGCGTATCTTCACACCCGGTGTGCAGATCGTCGCCGGGCTGTTGTTTGGCTTCGCCCTGATCGGCGGCGCCGAATATGCCTGGCGCAACGAGGAGAAATTGCGCGACGTCCGCGTGCCGCAGGCGCTTTCGGGCGCGGGCATCGCGACGCTCTACGCCGCGATCATGGTCGCGGCGAACGTCTATCAGTTGATCGAGCCGCTGCTCGCCTTCCTCGCGCTCGCGCTCGTCACCGCCGCGGCGCTCGGCCTGTCGCTCCGGTTCGGCCCGCCGAGCGCGCTGCTCGGCCTCGCGGGCGGGCTGGCGGCGCCCGCGATGGTCGGGGCGGTCGAACCCAATGTGCCGCTGCTCGCGGTCTATCTCGCGCTGACGATCGCGGGGCTCGCCGGGGTTGCACGCGCGCGGCGCTGGCCATGGCTCGCGCTCGCGGCGCTGATCGGCGGGATCGGCTGGGGACTGTGGATGGTCCTCGCGAGCGCGGCGCTAGATGTCGTCGCGGCGCTCTCGATCGGCGGCTTTGTCCTTCTCCTCGCGATCGTGCTGCCGATGATGGCGTTCGACGGGCCGCGTTCGACATTGCTGCGCACCGCCTCTGCGGTCGTCGGCGCGCTCCAGCTGGCGCTGCTCGTCGGCTATGGCGGCTTCGCGCCGCTCCATTGGGGCCTGTTCATACTGATCGCCGCCGCAGGGCAATGGCTCGCCTGGCGCGAGCGCGGCTTCGCGATCGTTCCGACGATCAGCCTGCTGCTCTCGCTGGCCCTGCTGGCCGCCTGGCCCGATCCGACGCTCTTCTGGTTCGGTCTGATCGGACTGTCGCTGTTGATCATCCACGCCGTGCCGCTCCTCGCGCGGATGTGGGCGATCCCGGCAAAGCTACGTCCGACGCTTGAACTTTGCGCGGTCGCGCTCGCCGCCGCGCCGCTCACCAAGTGGCATTTCTGGGGTATCGCCGACGGGTTGCTCGCGTTGGTGGCACTGGGCGGCGCGCTGCTCGCCGCAACCGGTATCGCGCGCGGCTGGACCGTCGAAGGGCGGACAAGCGACGGCCGCGTCGCGTGGCTCGCGGCGACGGCGGGCGCGCTTCTCGCGCTCGCCATCCTCCTCCTCAGTCCAGCGTGGCTGGCGCCGCTTGGCATCGCAGCGGTCGCAACCGCGCTGCTCTTCTTCGGGAAGGCCGCTCTCGATCCGCGCATCGAACGCGTCGCGGCGGGCTTTGTCGGCGCCGCACTGGCCGCGCTCGTCGCAACGCCGCGGGCCCTGGTCGAACTGCCGCGGCTGATCGAGGGCGCGGATGGCGCCGACGGCATGGCGATAATCCGCTGGGCCGGCCTTGCCGCCGCCGCGCTCCTGTTCGCGGTTCGCGGCCATGGCGCCATCGTGCGCCGGCTCGGTCAGATTGCCGCGGCCTTGTTCGCCTACGGCGCCTTCGCCCAGATCTTGCCCGCGAACGCGCTGATGCTCGTCCCGGCGCTGGCCGGGGCGGCGATACTTCTTACCGCACGGCGAATCCCCTTCGGCCGCATCGACGGCGCGGCCGCCAGCCTCGCGGCGCTCAGTCTGGCGTGGGCGGCGCTTCCGATGGCCATCTGGTCGACGAAAGCATTGCTATCGCTCGCCGGTGTCCCGATGCAATTCGATGACACGCTGCTCACGATCGAACCGTTGCTGCTGCGTCTGCTGCTTCCCGCATTGCTCTTCGCGATACCCGTCTGGCTGATCCGCGATGCGCTCCCCCGCTGGCTCAGGATCGCGGCTCTCAGCGCCGCGGCGGTCGTCGGGGGCATCGCTGTCCATTCGCTCTATCGCATCGGCTTCGCGGCGCTGGCGGGCGACAATTTCGTCACGACGGGCATCCTTCAGCGGCTGATATGGGAGACACTGCTGATCGGCGCGGGCTGGTTCGCGATAACGCGCGGGATGACCGGCATCGCCCGTCCGCTGATTGTCGCGGGCACTGCCCACGCGCTCTTCTATGGCCTCATCCTGCACAATCCCTTGTGGTCGGCGCAGGCGGTCGGCGGCTGGCCGCTCGTCAACCTGCTCCTCCCGCTGTTCCTGCTGCCGTGGTTTGGGCTGACGCGGATGCCGGCGCTCTTCGCCAAGGTACCGGCAGAGCTCGACCGCGCGATCCAGATTGTAACAATGCTGCTCGCGCTGGGCTTTGCGTGGGCGACGCTTCGCCAGCTCTTCCACGGCTCACTGCTCGCGCAGCCGGGCGTTACCGACGCGGAAAATATCCTGCGGTCGATCCTCATCCTCGCGCTAGCGCTCGGCTTCCTCTTGTGGGGCATCCGCGCCAAGCAACACGACTGGCGCATTGCGTCGCTGGTGCTGATGATCGGCGCGGCGGGCAAGGTCTTCCTCTTCGACGCCTCGGGGCTCGAAGGACTTGCGCGGATCGGCTCGTTCGTCGCACTCGGTTTCAGCCTGATCGGGATCGGCTGGCTCTACAGCCGTCAGCTCGCCCCCGACCGCGACGATGCCGCGTCAGCATCGGCCTGACGCACCCCGACAAGCCAGAGAACAAGAAACGATGCTGCGTAGCCTACCCCCCGTCCCGGCCTGGTCCTCGGCGCTGATCGCCGCACTCGTCGGCTTTGGCGGGACGATTGCGCTCGTCGTCCAGGCGATGCGCAATCTTGGCGCGTCGGGCGACCAGACGGGGTCAGCGGTCACCGCGCTGTGCCTCGGCATCGCGGTCGCGGGCGCGGCGCTGTCGTGGCGGCTGCGCATGCCCGTCGTGCTCGCCTGGTCGACCCCGGGCGCGGCTCTGCTCGCCGCCGCGGCGCCCGGCTTGTCGTGGCCCGTCGCGATCGGCATCTTCCTGTCCGCGGCGCTGATGATGATCCTCCTCGGCATCGTGCCGCTGCTCGGGCGGCTCGCCGAGCGCATCCCGGCGTCGATCGCGTCGGCGATGCTCGCGGGTGTGCTTCTGTCCTTCTGCCTCAAGCTGTTCGGGCTCGGCGCGGCCGACCCGTTGCTTGTTGCCTTGCTTGTCGCGGTCTTTGTCGTCGCACGGCAGCGGCTGCCGCTCTATGCGCTGCTCCTCGCGCTCGCGGCGGGCATGGCGCTCACACTGGTGCGCGGCGATATCGGGCCGCTGCCGCCCGGCGCGACCTTCGGCACGCTGATGCCCGTGGTTCCCGCCTTCGACGCGCGCGCGATCCTCAGCGTCGGCGTGCCGCTGTTCCTCGTGACTTTGGTATCGCAGAACCTGCCCGGCCTCGTCGTGCTGCGCGGCGCGGGCTATGCGCCACCGCCGCGCCCGCTGATCGTCGGCAGCGCCCTCGCCTGGCTCGCCGCAGCGCCCTTCGGCGCGCACGGCCTCAACCTCGCGGCGATCACCGCGGCGATCTGCACCGCCGAAGAGGCGCATACCGACCGCGCGAAACGGTGGACCGTCGGCATGCTCTACGCGGGCTTCTATCTGCTGCTTGCCATTTTCTCACCGCTGCTCGTGCGCCTCTTTCTCGCGCTGCCGCCCACGGTCATCGCGGCGCTGACCGGCGTCGCGCTGATCCCCGCGCTGCTCGGCGCGATGGAGTCGATGATGACGGCAAAGTCCGACCGCGACCCCGCGATCCTGACCTTCCTCGCCACCGGATCGGGGCTGACGCTGTTCGGGCTGGGTTCGGCCTTCTGGGGGCTGGTCGTCGGTTTTCTGGCGCTCGCCGCGGGCCGGTGGCTGGCGACGCGAAGCTGACGCGCCGCTATTCGTGCCGGAGCGCGTCGATCGGATCGAGCTTCGACGCCCGGCGTGCGGGATAAAAGCCGAAGGTGATCCCCATCAACGCCGAGAAGAGAAAGCTCAGCGCGTTGACCAGCGGATCGAACAGGAAGGGGACGTCGATCACCCCGGCCATGCTCCACGACAGCAGGAAAGCGAGGGCGATTCCGACGACGCCGCCAAAACAGCAGAGGACGACGGCCTCGGTCAGGAACTGCAGCTGGACCTCGCGCGCGAGCGCGCCGATCGCCAGGCGAATACCAATCTCGCGCGTCCGTTCGGTCACCGACACCAGCATGATATTCATGATCCCGATCCCGCCGACCAGCAGGCTGATCCCGGCGATCACCGCGACCATCGCGGTCAGCGCCCCGGTTGCCGCGCCCAAGGCCTGATTGACCTGCGCGGTGTCGACGACGTTGAAATCGTTGGCGGCGGTCCCCTGAAGCAGCCGCCGCTCGCGCAGCAGGGCGACGAGCGAGGCCTGGATCGTTGTGCTCGCATACGCGCTGTCATATTTGATCACGAAATATTGCAGATCGTCATTGCCGGTGAAGCGCCGCTGCACGGTCTTGAGCGGCATCATCACGACATTGTCGCTGTCCTGATCGGGGCCGCCGCCCTCGCCGCGTTCCTTCAGCAGACCGACCACGGTACATGAGACATTGTCGAGCCGGACTTTCGCGCCAAGCGGGCTCGCACCCGCAACGAAAATCGCCTGCCTTACCTTCGGCCCGATCAGGCACACGCTCTTGCCCGCACTCTCTTCCTCGTTCGAAAAGGGACGGCCCTCTTCGACCTCGACCGAGCGGGCGCGGAGGAAGGCATTCTCGACGCCCTGCACGCTCGTCTGCCAACTCTGGCCATTGTGGAAGGCGGTCGCGCTGGACGATACGCTACCCGACACATCCTCGACCCCGGCGATCTGGTTTCGCGCGGCGTCGATATCGTCCTGCTTGAACGGCCGCGGCGCGCCGCGATCGCCGCGGACCGGAAAAACAATCAGCACATTCGATCCGAGCGACGAGATCTGGCTCGTAACCGACGCGGTGACGCCATTGCCGAGCGTCACCATCGTGATCACCGCCGCGACGCCGATGATGATCCCGAGCGTCGTCAGGAAGGACCGCAGCAAGTGCCGCCGGATTTCGCGGAAAGCGAGGAGCAGGGTTGCGCCGAACATGCCGAGCATCAGCCAACCTCCCCGGCGATCGCGCGTTCGCGATGCTCGACACTTTCGACCAGCCCGTCGCGGAACCGCACCACCGTGCGCGCGAACGCGGCCATTTCCTCTTCGTGCGTCACCATCAGGATGGTGATGCCCTCGCCGTTGAGCCGGGTCAGAAGCTGCATGATCTCGATCGAGCGTTCGGTATCGAGATTGCCCGTCGGCTCGTCGGCGAGCAGCACCGCGGGTTCGGTGACGAGCGCGCGCGCGATGGCGACGCGCTGTTGCTGGCCGCCCGACAATTCGGCGGGGGTATGATCGGCCCATGGCGCCAGCCCGACCTGATCGAGCGCGCGCATCGCGGCGGCATGGCGCACTGCCTTCTTCTCGCCCCGATAAAGCAAGGGCAGTTCAACATTCTCGACCGCCGACGTCCGCGCGAGCAGGTTGAAGCCCTGAAACACGAAGCCGAGATAGCGGCGGCGCAGCAGGCTGCGCTGGTCGCGGTCGAGCGCCTGTACCTCGACCCCGCGAAAACGGAAAATGCCGCTCGTCGGCACGTCGAGGCAGCCGAGGACGTTCATCGTCGTCGACTTGCCCGAACCCGAAGGTCCCATCACCGCGACGAAATCGCCCCGCTCGACGCGCATATCGACGCCTTTCAGCGCCTGAAAGGCCGCCTCGCCCTTGCCGAAGGTCTTGGTAATGCCCTCCAGCTCGATCAGCGGCGGCGTCGAGGAGCGATCGGCGGTCACTGGGGCGCCGCCGCCTTGCCCGTCACGACCTTCATGCCCGCGCGCAATTGCTTCGACGTCACCGCGGTCAGGCGCCCGTCGCTCTCTCCCGTTACGACGTCGATTGGCTTCAGCTTGCCGTCGGCCCCCAATACCCAAACGCGCTGCCGGCTGCCCGCCCCGATCGTCGCGCGCTGCTCATTCTTTTCGAGCCCGATTTCGGGATTGAGCACGCTCGCCTCGCCCTTTTCCTTCGCGTCGGGCTGGAAGCGCAGTGCGCCGTTGGGAACCAGAAGCTGCTTGCCCGTGCTTCCGGTGGCGATCGTTGCGGTCGCGGTCATCCCCGGTCGCAGCACGCCCTCGGCATTGGCGACGGCGAGCCGCGCTTCGTAACTGACGACGGCGTTGCTGCCCGCGGTCGCGGCGGACGCCTGCTGGCTCGCCTGCGATGCGGTGTTGCTCGATGCCTGGTCGACGCGCTCGACGCGCGCGGGGAAGCGGCGGCCCGGATAGGCGTCGACGGTGAAGCTCGCCCCCTGCCCCTCGCGCACCTGCCCGACATCCGCCTCGTCGATTTCGACGCGGAGTTGCATGGCAGACAAATCCTCGGCGAGAATGAACAAGGTCGGGGTGTTGAAGCTCGCCGCGACGGTCTGCCCCGGCTCGACCTGCCGCGCGAGCACGACGCCCGAGACCGGCGAGCGGATCACCGCGCGGTTGCGGTTGGTGACCGCAGTCGACAGCTGCGCCTCGACCGCGCGGACGTTCGCGTTTGCAGCCGCGACCGCCGCGACGTCGCGTTTGACCGCGCCCTTCGCCTGGTCGAACTCGACCTGCGACGGCACCTTGCCGCCCGAAATGCGGAAGACGTTTTCGAGCCGCGCGAGTTGCGCCCGGTCGACGTCGAGAGTCGCCTGCGCCTGCGCCACCTGCGCACGTGCGGCATTCAGATTGGCCTGCGCCTGCGTGATCTGATCCTCGATCACGTCGGTGTTGATCTGCGCCAGCACCTGCCCCTGCGTCACCCGGTCGTTCACATCGACATAGATATGGTCGATCTTGCCCGACACTTCGGACCCGACCTCGACCTGGTTCGTCGGACGCAGATTGCCCGTCGCGGTCACGCTGAGCACCAGCGATCGCTGCGCGACCGCCTCGGTGATATATTCCGGTTCGCCGCCCCCGCGCGCGCAAGTCGCGACGCCGAGCAGCACCACCAGCACCAGCAACGCCGGCAGCCAATATTTCATCCATCGCCGCCAGCGCGGCTGCGGTTTGGCACCGAGGAATTCGTCGAGCTCCTGCGGCTCGGTCGCGGTGTCGGTCATTGTGGCATTCCTCCGTCCGAACCAGTGCTCTCCGGACCCAAATTCATATCATTCGCCCCGCCGCCGAGCGCCTGATTCAGCGCAATGAAGGCGTTGGCGCGCTCGGCCTCGCTGGCGGCGAGCGCGTTGCGCGCGCCGAGCAGTTGGCTCTCGGCAGTGAGCAAAGTCTGGAAATCGATCAGCCCCGACTGATATTGGCTGCGCGCGAGCAACGCGGCATTGTTTGCGGCCTCAAGCGCCGTGCCGAAAAGCAGGACCCGCTCGCGCGCTGCCATCAACGCGACCGATGCGCTTTCCACATCCTCGAGAGCGCCAAGGATCGCCTGCTCCCACGCCGCGAGCGACGCCTGCGCCGCCGCCTCGGCGCCTGCAACCTGCGCGCGGGCGCGCCCGCCGTCGAAGATAAGCTGGCTGACCCCGGCGAAGAGCCCGCCGGTGATGACGTCGA
Organism: Sphingopyxis sp. MSC1_008; assembly: GCF_023197165.1. GTDB lineage: Bacteria > Pseudomonadota > Alphaproteobacteria > Sphingomonadales > Sphingomonadaceae > Sphingopyxis. The sequence continues at coordinate 489,983 of NZ_JALPRD010000002.1, read as the reverse complement.
ACAGATTGTCGATCCCGAAGGAGGAGGTCGCGATATTACCCGTCAACCGCACCAGCGGCAGCAACTGCGCACGCGCGACGCCGATGCGCGCAGTATCGGCGAGCAGCGCGGCTTCGGCCTGCCGCACATCGGGCCGGCTCCGCAGGATCGCCGCGGGCGTGTCGAGCCCCGCCGCCTCGGGCGGAACGGGGATCGGGCGAGCACCGGCTTCGAGCGCGGTCCGCACCGCGCCGGGTGGTTCGCCTATCAAGGTCGAAATCGTGTTCGCCGCTTGGGCAAAATCGCGTTCGAGCGCGGGGATGCTCGCCGCTGTCTGTGCGCGCTGTGCCGCCGCCTGCTCGACGTCGAGGCTCGACACGAGGCCGGCCTGCAGCCGCCAGCGCGCGATCTGCAGATTTTCGTCCTGGATCGTCAGCGTTTCGCGCGCGATCGCGCGCTGTACCGCCAGCGCGCGTGCCGACACCGTCACCTGCGCCACCTGCCCCGCGATCAGCCGCCGCAGGTCGGCAAGGCCATAACCCGCCGCCGCCAGGTCGGCGCGCGAGGCGGCGACACTGTTGCCGATCCGGCCGAACAGGTCGATTTCCCACTGCGCATCGGCGCCGAGCGAGAATTGCAGCCGGTCGTCGGCAAGGTCGCCGACGTTGCGCCGGACGCCGCCCGAGGCGTCGATCTGCGGCAGGAAGCTCGCACGAGCAGCCCGCACGCTGGCGCGCGCCTGCGCCACGCGCGCCGCCGCCTGTGCGATGTCGCGGTTGTTCGCCAGCGCGCGTTCGACATGGCGGTCGACCAGCGGGTCGTTCAGCCGGGTCCAATAGCTTGCGATATCTGCCGGAAGCGCCTGCGCATCACCCGACCAATGGTCGGGCAAGGCGATCGCGGGCTGCGGCGCGGTCTGCGTGGCGGTCGGGGCACAGGCCGCAAGCCCGCCGGCAAGCGCCGTAACGAGCAGCCAATGCTTCCCTGCTTTTCGCATTCGCCCCCTCAAAACCATTGAAACCGCGGTATTTTCATATGTGAAACCGGGTAAGATCATATGTATTGAATGGGCATAATATCCGGGCGAGACAATATCAAATCGCCCCGATCGACGCTATTTCTCTTCACTTTCTAATTCTCTAGCCCAATTGGCTCGCGTCCGGCGAAGCTAGAACCACGCCTTCACCCCCACGACGAAACTGACACTATCAGCATCCTCGCCGCCCGCACGGGCGAAGCGCGCGGTGTCGCCGACCTTCAGCGCCCATTCGACGCCCACATAAGGCGCGAACTCCTTCACGATCTCATAACGGAGACGCAGCCCCAACTCGACGTCGGACAAGCCCGAGCCAACGCCGATCTCAGGCACATCCTGCAGCGCAAAATTGATCTCGGTCATCGACTGGAGGATCAGCCTCTGGGTGATGCGCTGATCATAATATCCGCCGAGCCGTGCGTGCATATCGCCCTTGTTCGACAGGAAGAACGCGCCTTCGACCTCGAACCAGTAAGGCGCGAGCCCCTCTAAACCAACCGTCACATAGGTGCGGTCGGGGCCCTGTCCGAAATCCTGCCTGATGCCCGCCTGCGCGTTGAAATAGGGCCCGATAGCGCGGCTGTAGAGCAGCTGCGTCTCGGTGCTTTCAATGCCCTCGCCGAAGACGGTCTCGCCTTCGCTTTTGAGCGTGAGCCGGTTGATGTCGCCGCCATACCAGGCTTCGCCTTCCCAGCGCAGACCGTCGCTACCCTTGCGCGCCTGATATTCGGCGAGGTTGAGGCTGATGAAGCCGACGCTCAGCCCGCCGCTCTCCTTCATCATCGCATGGCGCGAATGCTCCATCGCCCCCTTCGGGAAGATGCGGTCGGCGTACCAGTCGCCGGGCGGCGGCGGTGCCGGGGCATCGCCGGGCGGCAGATCGGTGCCGCTGGTTCCGGGCGTGGTATCGGGCGCGGACGCTTGCTTGGGAGTGCAATGCCCCATCGCGGCATGCTCGGGCGTGCAGCCCGGCGCTTCGGGCGCAGGTTCCGCCGCAGGCTGCGAACCGTGCGCCGAATGATCCATCGATTGCGCCGCCGCCGGAACCGCAAAAGCAAGCGGCGCGAGGCCCGCAAGCAGGAGCGCGACCCGGGTCATTCTGCATCCCCCTTCGGGCGAACGCTGACGACGCGCATCATCCCCGCGTGCATATGATAGAGAAGGTGGCAGTGGAACGCCCAGTCGCCGAGCGCGTCGGCGGTGAAGTCGAAGCTCGCGGTCCCGCCGGGCTGGACAAGCACCGTATGCTTGCGCGGCGAGCGGTCGCCCTTCCCCGTCACCAGCTCAAAGAAATGGCCGTGCAAGTGAATGGGGTGGCTCATCATCGAATCGTTGATGAGGTTGATCCGTACCCGTTCGCCCTCGATGAACGGGATCGGCTCATGATGGTCCGACATCTTCACGCCGTCGAACGACCACATGAAGCGCTCCATATTGCCCGTCAGGTGAATGTCGAGCGAGCGCGACGCCGCGCGCACGTCGGAATTGCGGTCGAGCGCGACAAGGTCGTGATAGTTCAGCACCTTGTGCCGGGCGTCCTCGAGCCCCTGCCCCGGCTCCCCCATGCGATCGACCGGCATCGGCGAGATCGTCTGCACGCCCGCATCGCGCTTCACCTGCGGCGCGACGCTGAAATCGCGCATGCTGTGCTGCATGGCCGCGCCCCCAGCCGCCCCGCCCGCCGCGCCGTGCGCGCTATGATCCCCGGCCGCCGGAGTGGCGGGCGCAGGCGTGCAATGGCCCATCGCGGCATGTTCGGGCGCACACGCCGCATCGCCGCCGCTCGCCATCGCGCCCATCCCCATATCCTTCATCGTCGCGAGCGGGCGTTCGCGAAGCGGCGGAACCTCGGCGACCATCCCGGCACGCGGGGCGAGCGTTGCGCGCCCCATGCCCGACCGGTCGTTGGCCTCGGCGACCAGCGTATAGGCGCGATCCTCGACCGGAGTGACGATGACGTCATAGGTTTCGGCGACCGCGATCTGGAACTCGTCGATCTCGGTCGGTACGACATTGAGGCCGTCGGCCTGAACCACCGTCATCCTGAGCCCCGGAATGCGGACATTGAAGATCGACATCGCCGAGGCGTTGATGATGCGCAGCCGCACGCGCTCGCCGGGCTGGAACAAGGCGGTCCAGTTGTCGCGCGGACCATAACCGTTGACGAGGAAACTATATGTCGAGCCGTTGACGTCGGCGACATCGGTCGGGTCCATCCGCATCGCGCCCCACGCGGTCCGGTCCTTCAGCGACTGGTCCTTGCCGCCGAGCAGCCCGGTTAGCGTCTGGCGCTGCATGTTGAAATGGCCCGGACTGACCTTGAGCTTGCGGAAAATTTCCTCGGGCGCGAGCCGGCTGTGGTCCGACAGCACGATCACATGCTCGCGGTCGTAGCCGACCGGATCGGTGCCCGCGGGGTCGATCACGATCGGGCCATAATGGCCGAGCTGTTCCTGAAGCCCCGAATGGCTGTGATACCAATAGGTGCCCGACTGGACGACGGGAAACTCGTAGACGAAGGTCGAATGCGGCTTGATACCGGGGAAACTGACCCCCGGAACGCCGTCCATCTGGAACGGCAGGATCAACCCGTGCCAGTGGATCGAGCTGTCCTCGTCGAGATCGTTCACGACGATGAGCCGGGCCTGCTGCCCCTCTTTGAGCCGAACAAGCGGGCCCGGGACGGTTCCGTTGATCCCGATCGCCCGGCTGACCTTGCCATCGACGCGCATCGTCTGCCTTGCAATGCGCAGGGTGATGTCGTTCCCCGACACCGTCGGCAGCGTCGACGCGATGCCGCGCGACACCGGCTGCGCCCACGCGGGATAATATGAAGCGAGCGCGGCCAGCGCCCCCCCGCCCAATGCCCCGTTCACGAACCCGCGCCTGTCGATCTGCATAAAATTCCCGGTTATCGCTGTTAATCTCTAAGGACATACGCGACGCGAAGGCGTGCCCCTCGCCTCATTTTTCGCCGAGCAGCATCCGGAGCCTGGCGCGGGCGCGATAGAGGCGCGTTTCGACGGTCTTTTCGCTGACCTTCAGCAACTCCGCGCTTTCCGACTGGCTGAGCTCCTCGACGCCGCGCAGGACCAACACTTCGCGCAAATTGTGCGGCAAACGGGACATCGCCTTTCGCACGCGCGCCAGTTCCGCGCGGTCGCCGGCCTCGATGTCGGGCGCCGGTGCCTCGATCGCGACATCATGCGCATTGTCGAGCGGCAGCGCGCGCGTGAAAAAGGAGCGCACCGCCCGCCGCCGCGACCAGTCGCGGCACTTGTTGAGCGCGATGCGCGAAATCCAGATCCGGAACGGCCGGTCGCCGTCATAGCGATCGATCGCGGCAAAGGCGGCAACGAAAGCCTCCTGCGACAGGTCCATCGCTTCGTCGGCATCGCCGACATGGTAGCGGATCAGGCGGAAGACCGGCGCCTTGTAGCGCGCGAGAAGTTCGCGAAAAACATCGTCGCGGCTGGTGCGGGCCAGCGCGGCGAGCTCGCGGTCGCTACAGTGCGAAAGGTCGAGGCTCACCGCGCATCGGCGGTCAGGGCCTTGACCACGATCTTGTCGAATGTCGCGGTCTGGTTGGCGTCGAGCACATCGCGCATCGCGAACAGATGCTCGAGCGTCTCCTTCTGGAGCGCCCCCATGATATCGTGGGTCTCGTCGATCGCCGCAGTGACGCGCGGGCCATAGCCATGTTCGGCCTCGATCGCCTGCGCGAGCCGGATGTTCGCCGCGCGCATTTCCAGTTCGAGCGCCGCGCGCCGCGCCGCAAACCGCGCCTCGATCGGCCGCAACCGCGTTTCCTGTTCGTCCGACAGCTTCGCCTCGCGGTGCAAAAGCGCGTGCAGCTCGGTCTCGCTCGCGCGCGGCGTATCGACGAGCATCCGCCCGACAAACACGCCCGCCACCGCCGCCACAAAGGCGATGAGGCCGACGATCCAGATGCGGCGCAGCCCCATCAGGGCCCGCCCAGCAACGCCGACGGCGCCAACGGGCTGTCGGGTACGAACGGCGTGAGCGGGCTCGCCGCCACCGCGTCGGGAACGAAAGCGCTGCCCGCGGCGACCCCGCCGCCGAGCGACACGAGCGCGGCGACCAGCATCGTGCGGCGCAAGCTGACGGCCTCGTGCCTCCGCGCCGCGAGCGCGCTCAGGACGCGCGCGTCGAGCACATCGAGTGCGGCCGGCATCTCCGCCGCGTTCAGGATCCGAAGTTCGTCGTCCATGGGCCCGTCCCGCTCATCCTTTCAAAGACGTATACGCGCCGCGGCCTGCCACCCCTCAACCGCCGCCCATTTTCGAGAGGATCATTTTTCCAAGGGCGATCGCGTCGCTCTGCGTAATAGCAGGACAAGCCTATATTTGGAGTTTTTTATGAAGAAGTCGCTTTTGCCCGCCGTCACGGCAATCCTCGCGCTGTCCTTGATGCCCGGACCTGCGCTGGCGCATGCGAAGCTGGTGGGATCGACCCCGCCGGCGAACGCCACCGTATCGAAGGTGACCACCGTCAGTCTGAAATTCAATGAAAAGCTGATCGCCTCGACCGTGAAGACCGAAGTGGTGATGACCGGCATGCCCGGGATGAAGGACCATCCGCCGATGCCGATCCCCTTCACGTCGGCGATGGGCAAGGACGGCATGTCGCTGACACTCCAGCTCAAGCGCGCGCTCGTCCCCGGCACATACACGGTGAAATGGTCGGCCGCGGGCGCGGACACCCACCGCATGGGCAGCGAATTCAGCTTCACGGTCAAATAAGCCCGTGGCCGACATCTTCCTGATCGGCATCCGGTTCGCGCTTTATGCCGACCTGATGCTGCTCACGGGGCTGGCGGCCTTTCCCCTCCATGCCCTCCGCGGCGGGGAACGGCAGGATCCTGCCGTCATCAGGGCCCTGAGTGCTCCGCAATCGTGGCTCGCGGTGCTGGGGTTGATCGCATCGTTCATCGGCATGGCCGCGCTCACCGCGAGCATGCAGGGCGTTGCCCTCCTTGCCGTCGATCCTGCCATGCTGATGACGCTCGTTCGCGAAACCGACGTCGGAACCGCCTGGCTCGTTCGCATGGCGGCTCTCGGGATGGCGCTCGCGGCCGCGGCGCAGCTTGGCAAGCGGCCGACGGCCGCCGCCGCGACAATCGTCATCGCGGGATCGACCGCGCTCGCGACGCTGGTCTGGGCCGGTCACGCCGGCGCGAGCGAAGGCCTTACTGGGGCGATCCATCGCCTTAGCGATGCGCTCCACATGATTGCCGCCGCCGTGTGGCTCGGCGCGCTCGGCGCCTTCCTGATCCTGCTGCGGCGGCGCGGCGGCATCGCTTCAACGCAGCCCGCTCTGATGGTGCGCAGCCTCGATCGATTCGCGCGCGTCGGCACGGTTTGCGTGCCGGTCATCGCGGCAACCGGGCTGATCAACACCCAGATCATTGTCGGCTCGAACAATATCGGCCGCGCGCTCACCGCTCCCTATGGCCAGCTTCTCGCCATCAAATTGTTGTTCTTCGGGGTCATGCTTGCGCTCGCAGCCGCGAACCGCTGGCGGCTGACCCCCGCCCTGACCGGCGAACACATCGCCCCCGCCGCTGCGCGCCGCGCGATACGCCAAAGCCTGACGATCGAGATGCTCGCCGCCGCGACGATATTGGCGTTGGTTGCCTGGCTCGGCACACTCGAACCCTTGCCCGTCTGAGAGGCCATACGCGTCAGTTCATGAGCAGGGCCACAGCCAAAAAGCCAGCAAAAGACCGCCCTTGGGTGGCGGTGGTGCCCCTGGCCGGACTCGAACCAGCACTCCTTGCGGAACCGCATTTTGAGTGCGGCGCGTCTACCAATTTCACCACAGGGGCCCGTGGAAGGCCGCCCCGATAGGCCGGGACGCCCTATCTTGCCAAGCTATTTCTTGAGCTCTTTCGCGAGCGTCTTCGCGGTCGCCTTTCCATAGGGCGGCTTGAAGCCCGCGAGCCCCGCTACATCGAGCTTCGGCTGGCGATAGACCGCGCGCGCGTGGCTGAAAGTGCGAAAACCGTCGACCCCGTGATAATTGCCCATGCCCGACGGGCCGACGCCGCCGAACGGCAGATCCTCCATCGCATTGTGGAACAGGACGTCGTTGACCGTCACGCCGCCCGAGATCGTCCGCGTCAGCACGCGGTCCTCCTCGCTCTTGTCCTGCCCGAAATAATAAAGGCCAAGCGGGCGGTCGTTCGCGTTCACATAATCGATCGCATCGTCGATATGCTTGTACGTCTTCACCGGCAGGATCGGGCCGAAGATCTCCTCCTGCATCACCTTCATGTCGTCGGTCGGGTTTCGCACGATATGGAGCGGCATCTTGTGGCCGTTCGCGCTCGCGAAATCCTCGCCGCCCGGATTGACCTCGATCACCTCGGCGCCCTTTTCGCGCGCGTCCGCCAGATAGCTTTGCAGCCGGTCGTAATTGCGCGTGTTCACGACCGAGGTGTAATCGTCGTTGGCGAGCAGGGTGGGATAGAGCGCGGTCGCGCCCTTGGTGACGCTGTCGATCACCGCGCCTTCCTGATCCTCGGCGACGAGCAGGTAATCGGGCGCAAGGCAGATCTGCCCCGCGTTCATCATCTTGCCGAGCGCGACGCGCTGACCGACGAGATCCTTGTTCGCGCTGCGCCCGATGAAGGTCGGCGACTTGCCGCCGAGTTCGAGCGTCACCGGCACAAGATTGTCCGCAGCGGCGCGCATGATGTGGCGCCCGACACTGGTCGCGCCGGTGAAGATCATATGGTCGAAGGCGAGTTTCGAGAAGGCCACGCCGACGTCAGAATCGCCGGTGAACACCGCCATTTCGCTTTCGTCGAAATAGTCGGGGACCAGCCGCGCCATCAGCGCCGAGACATTTTCGGTGAATTCGCTCGGCTTGATCATCGCGCGATTGCCCGCCGCGAGCACGCCTGCCATCGGCACGAAGACCATGCCGACGGGGAAATTCCACGGCGCGACGATGCCGACGACGCCCTTTGGCTGATAAACGACCTCGGCCTTCGCGCCGAGCAGCCCGAGCGGAAAGGTGGGCTTGCGTTTTTCACCCTTCGACCAGCTCGCCATATGCTTTTTCGCATGCTTCAAGGCGCTGACCGAGGGCATGATATCGGTCATCAGCGTCTGTTCGCGGCTGCGATGGCCGAAATCCTCGCTCACCGCCTTGGCGAATTCTTCCTTATTATCGACGAGCAGCGCGATCGCGCGGTCGATGCGGTCGGCCCGGACGCTCAGGCTCTCGGGCATCGCCGCGGTAAAGCTCGCTTTCTGCGCCGTCAGCACCTTGTGCATGCGCGCCGTTTCGCCGGCAATGTCCTGCTTGATCGCGGTAGCCATGACCCGTCTCCCCCAATATCCGTGCGGGCGGTGTTTGATCATGCCGCGCGGCGGGTTGCAAGATGAAACGGGCCCCCCATCTCTTCCCTGCCTCTTTCGCAAGTGCAGCAAAACCGCTAAGCGACCCGCCGACGTATCTTTCCCCACCGGAGTCTCTCGCCATGACCGCCACCGATCCCGTCGTTTTCCTCTCCTACGCCCGCACCCCGATGGGCAGCATGCAGGGCAGCCTGTCGGACGCGAGCGCGACCGATCTCGGCGCGACCGCGGTCAAGGCGGCAGTCGAGCGCGCGGGCGTGTCGGGTGACGATATCGAGCGCATCTACATGGGCTGCGTGCTTCCCGCCGGGCTCGGCCAGGCACCCGCGCGTCAGGCTGCGATCAAGGCCGGCCTGCCCAAGTCGGTGCAGGCGACGACCGTCAACAAGGTGTGCGGCTCGGGCATGCAGACCGTGATCATGGGCGCCGAAGCGCTCGCCGCCGGCAGCGTCGACCTGATCGTCGCGGGCGGCATGGAATCGATGACCAACGCCCCCTATCTGCTCAAGAAGCATCGTTCGGGCGCGCGCATCGGCCACGACACCGCCTATGACCATATGTTCCTCGACGGTCTGGAAGACGCCTATGAAGCCGGCCGCGCGATGGGCACCTTCGCGCAGGATACCGCCGACGCCTATCAGCTCAGCCGTCAGGCGCAGGACGATTATACGCTCGAATCGCTGAGCCGCGCCAAGAGCGCGATCGCGGGCGGCGCCTTCGCCAATGAAATCGCGCCGGTCACCATCGCGGGGCGCAAGGGCGACGTCGTCGTCGACACCGACGAAGCCCCCAGCAAGGCGATGCCCGACAAGATCCCGACGCTGAAGCCCGCCTTTGCAAAGGATGGCACGATCACCGCCGCGACCAGCTCGTCGATTTCGGACGGCGCCGCCGCGGTCGTCCTGACGCGCCAGTCGGTCGCCGACGCCAAGGGCGCAAAGCCGGTGGCACGCCTCGTCGCGCACGCCGCGCACGCGCAGGAGCCCAAGGATTTCACTGTCGCCCCCGTCGGCGCGATCAACAAGCTGCTCGCCAAAACCGGCTGGAGCATCGGCGACGTCGACCTGTTCGAGGTCAACGAAGCCTTCGCCTGCGTCGCGATGTTCGCGATGCACGACCTCGGCATCCCGCACGAAAAGATCAACGTCCACGGCGGCGCGACCGCACTCGGCCATCCGATCGGCGCCAGCGGTACGCGCATCATCACGACCCTGATCGCGGCGCTGCAGCGCCACGGCAAGACGCGCGGCATCGCCAGCCTGTGCATCGGCGGCGGCGAAGCGACGGCGGTTGCGGTCGAGCTCGTCTAAAACCGCCCATTGCGAAAAGTTGCACGCCGCCGTCGCAAGACGGCGCCGTTTCGTCGTTTTGGCCGCGACAATTTGCGACACTAATGTCCTGAAAATAAACGGCGCATTCCGGCTCCGTTCAATTCGAATCGCCTATTCCATATTTGTCATCGGGCAGATCCACTCCCCCTGACCGACTGAAAAGGAATGGCACAATGAAGAGCAAATTTCTCACCGCCGGCCTGATCGCCGCGATGATGGTCCCCGCCATGGCGCAGGCTCAGACGCGCGAGATCCGCAATGACCGCAAGGAACTGCGCGAAGAACAGCGCGACCTGCGCAACGCCCAGCGTCGCGGCGATCGCGGCGATGTCCGCGACGCGCGCCACGATGTCCGCGATGCCCGTCAGGATCTGCGCGAAAGCCAGCGCGATTGGCGCCAGGATCGTCGCTATTCGAACTATCGCGCGCCGTTCAAATATCAGCAGTTCCGCGTCGGTTCGACCCTGCGTTCGAACTATTACGCGCCCAGCTATCGTCCGAGCTGGGACAGCCGCTGGGGCGTGCCGCGCGCCAGCCGCAACCTGACCTATGTGCGTCACTATAACGACCTGCTGCTCGTCAACGAGCGCAACGGCCGGGTGGTGAAAGTGTACCGCAACCACTTCAACTGGCGCCGCTAAACGATAGGCCGGCGTTCGTCCAAGGAGGGCCGATGAGCAACCATCGGCCCTTTTTGCCGTCCGGCGATTGCCGTTGCGATGCCTTCGCGAAAGGCATAGCCTGCGCGCATTCTTGTGGGGAGATATCGACATGAAAAAACTGGTTCTGCTTGCCGTACTCGCCGCGCTGTCGGCCTGTTCGCAAAAGGCCGAAGAGTCGAAGGACAGCGCCGCGGCGCCCGCCGAAACGGCAGCGCCCGTCGCGGCCGCCAACCCCGGAACTGCGCCGGGCAGCTACGACGTCAAAATGGCCGACGGCACCGCGGCTTCGACGGTCATCAACGCCGACGGGACCTATGTCGACACCGACGCGAAAGGAAACACCGTCAAAAAGGGCAAGTTCGCGCACAAGGATGGCAAGGATTGTTTCGATCCCGACGGCGACGAAGCCGAAGCGTGCTGGGGCCTGTCGCCCGTCGCCGCCGATGGCAGCTTCACCGCCACGGCCCCCGACGGCATGACCGTGACCGTCACGCCCAGGAAGAGCTGAACCCAAGCGGCAGGATCCGGAACCGGTCGATCTTCCGAGGCGGGCTCAGTCGCCCCAGATATGGTCGGTCTGGATCCAGCCCTTGCGGCCCTTGACGTCGAGCAGGCACCAGCCGTCCTTGCAATCGGTGATCCGGCCGACGACGCCGGGCTCGGCGCGATAGGCGACCGCCGCCGAAAGGCTGGCGTCTTCGCGAAGCGGGCGGATTTCACCGGTGACGATGGCAGTACGCGTTCGGCTGAGCAAATAGGACGCCATCCAGCCCTGCGTCCCGTCGGGATCCTCGACCTTGCGCCAGTTTTCGTGCCGCGCGACGACTTTGACCGGCAGGTCCTTGCGCCGATATTCCCAGATCACCGGAACGTCGGGCGACGGCCCCTTACGCATGCGCGCATCGTCGACACTGATCGACGCCCAATAGGGCACCGGCACATCGGATTGCGCCGACGCCGGTCCCACGACGGCAAGGCTGATCAAGATCATTGCAAATTTTCGGCTGGTCATCGCCAACCCTTGTCAAAATCGGCGGGCATTATCAACCGGTCGCACGCCGCAAACGGCCCGTCGTCCACAGATATCCGCGCGACTTCCCCTTGACCCCTTCGCATCGGCGCGCTCTATCGGCGGCCATGCCCGATTCATCCCGTCCGAAACGCCCGCGCGTCATCGTCACCCGCCAGTTGATGCCGCATGTCGAAGGCCGCATGGCCGAATTGTTCGATGTATCGCTGTCGGCGCGCGACGAGGCATTTACCCGCGACGAATTGAAGGCCGCGGTTGCCGACTGCGACGTCTTCGTGCCGACCGTGACCGACGAGATCGACGCGGACGTCATCAACGCTGCGGGCGACCGGCTGAAACTGATCGCCAATTTCGGCGCCGGGGTCGACCATATCGACCTCGCCGCCGCGCGCGCCAAGGGCATCATGGTGTCGAACACACCGGGCGTGTTCACCGAGGACACCGCCGACATGACGATGGCACTGATCCTCAGCGTCCCGCGCCGGCTGGCCGAGGGCGAGAAATTGATGCGATCGGGGCAATGGGCGGGCTGGGCGCCGAGCGCGATGCTCGGCCACCGCGTCGGGGGAAAATTGCTCGGCATCATCGGCATGGGGCGCATCGGCCTCGCGGTTGCGCGCCGCGCGCGCGCGTTCGGCCTGTCGATCCATTATCACAACCGCCGCCGCCTGCCCGAAGCGATCGAGGAAGAACTCGGCGCAAGCTACCACGCCAGCGTCGATACGCTACTTCGGATCAGCGACGTCGTGACGATCCACTGCCCGCACACCGCCGAAACGCACGAGATGGTCAACGCCGCGCGGATCGGCGCGATGAAGCCGACGGCTTATCTGATCAACACCGCGCGCGGCGAAATCGTCGACGAAAAGGCGCTCGTCGCGGCGCTCCAGACCGGCCGCATCGCGGGCGCCGGGCTCGACGTCTATACGCACGAGCCCGCGGTCGACCCCGCGCTGCTCGCGCTCCAGAACGTCGTGCTGCTCCCGCATCTCGGCTCGGCGACGATCGAGGGCCGCGAAGCCTCGGGCGAAAAGGTCATCGCCAATATCCGCGCCTGGTGCGACGGCCATAGGCCGCCCGACCAGGTGTTGGAGGGGTGGGCCTGACAGCGCTCCCATTCAAAATCGCGTTGCCGATCGCTACGGCATCGGGGGAGTTAGCGTTGGCTGCACTTGAGGTCGATCACCCGCATCGCGAGTTCGCTCGGCGGCTTCCCTTCACGCGCGACCTCTTCATCGATGCAGCGTTGCCGCGGCGTTCGCCGGTCCACGCTATCGCCGTCCCGCATCAATAGCTCGAGAGCAGCCAGCTCGCGCCGCTCGGCATCGCTGAGATCGCGCAGCGACTTGGCGCCACTGCGGAGCAGTTCATAGTTGCGCCAGGCAGGCTCGGCAGGGGTTTCGGCAAGCGCGCCGCCCGCACCGAGGGTCCCGAGGGTCAGCGCCGCGGCAACCGCCGCCATTCGCCAGATGTGCGTCATGCAACCATGTCCATCCATTCTCGCAAAGGCGGCGCGAACCTCCTCAATCCCCCGTCAAAATCCGGTCGACGAGCTGCTTCACCGTCGGGGTGAAATTGTTCGAGTAAAAGGGATCGGTCTTGAAATTGAAGGCGGCATGGCCCGCAAACATCAGATTTTGTTCGGGATCGCCGCCGTGCGCGATGTCCTGCAGCGTCTTCTGGATGCAGAAGCTGCGCGGATCGGCGAGGTAGCCGGTGGTGTAATCATCATGGTCCTTCCACGACGAAAAACCGCAGTGCGACAGGCAGCCCATGCAATCGGTCTGGTCCCTGCGGATCACCGCCTTGTCGGCTTCGGTCACGAACACGACCGTATTGTCGGGCGTCTTCAGCGCCTCGGTATAGCCCTCGGCGAACCAGTCGCGCGCCCGCGCGCGGTCGTGCGGGGTGACCCAGAAATTCTTGCCCTTCACCCCGACATCGAGCTGGACGATATGATCGCCGGCTTCCTGCTTCGAATAGGGGATCTGGCGTTCCGAGCGCGCTTCGAGGTCGCGCAGGAACGGCGTGCGCACCGCGCTGGAATAAAAGCCCGTCGGCGAAAAACGGTGGAGCAGCACGTCGCCGTCGTCGAGCGTGCGGAGGCGATCCTTCCACGCCTGCGGGATCGGGCTTTCCTCGGTCAAAAGCGGCCGCGTGCCATATTGGAAGACGATCTGGCCGAGTTCGGGATTCTCGATCCAGTTTTCCCAGTCGCGCAGATACCAGACGCCGCCCGCCATCACGATCGGCACGCTGTCGGCAATCCCCTCGGCGCGCATCGTCTCGCGCACCGCGGCGACGCGCGGATAGGGATCTTGCGGCACCAGCGGATCTTCGGCGTTCGACAGGCCGTTATGACCGCCGGCGAGCCATGGATCTTCATAAACCACCGCGCCCAGAAGATGCGGGACCTTGTGATACGCCCGCTTCCACAGCGCGCGAAAGGCGCGCGCCGAGCTGATGATCGGCAGATACATCACATTGTGGCGCTCGGCGATTTCGCTGAGCTTGTACGGCATGCCCGCACCGCACGTGACGCCCGCGACCATCCCCTTGGTCCGCGCGAGCACGCCTTCGAGAATCTGCTGCGCGCCGCCCATTTCCCAAAGCACGTTGATGTTGATCGCGCCCTTGCCGCCCGACACCTCATACGCACGCTCGACCTGCGCGACCGCGCCGTCGATGCCATATTGGATCAGCTCTTCGTGGCGTTCCTTGCGCGTCAGCGCGTGATAGACCTGCGGAATGATCTTGCCTTCGGCGTCATAGCTGTCGGCGTTGACCGCCGACACGGTGCCGATCCCGCCGGCGGCGGCCCATGCACCGCTCGACATATGGTTGGTCGCCGAAACACCTTTTCCACCCTCGACCAGCGGCCAGACTTCGCGTCCGCCGTAAAGGATGGGCTTCAAACCTTTGAACATTCTAAATCTCTTTCTCTCCACCGGTCGCGTCCCGCGGACCGGCCCCCTTGGCCGTTTCCGTAAGCGGAACACGGCTATGAAAGTCAATGGGCGCGCCGCCTAATCCCCGGAGAAAAGGCGGCGTCCTGCAAGCGCCCGACCATAGAGATTTTCATAAGCTGCGACCATGGTAGATTCGTCGAACCGTTCGGCAGCGATGCGCCGGTTCGCCGCGCCAACCTGCGCACGCAGCATTGCGTCGCCCGCGAGTTCGACCAGCGCCGCGCGGAACCCGGCCTCGTCCGCCGCGATGAAGCGGCGATTTTCCGCCGATACCATCGCCGCAACATCGCCGACATCGGGGCTGACCACCGGCAACCCCGCCGCCATCGCCTCGATCACCGCGATCGGCGCCTGTTCGCTTTGCGACGACAGCGCGAGCAAGTCGAAATGCCCGATCCAGCGCGCGGGTCCGGCCATGAAGCCCGGCATCACCAGCCGCTCGCCCATCCCGCAAGCCGCCGCTTCGGCCGCAATCGCCGCGCGTTCGGGCCCTTCGCCGACGATGACCAGCCGGACATTTGCGGGCAGCGTCGCGGCGGCGCGGACGAGCCGCGGCAAATCCTTGACCTTGCGCAGCCCGGCGACGGTGCCGATCACCACCTCGCCCTCGCGGCGTTCGAGCCCCGGGATCGCGACCGACGGCCCGGCGGCATAGGCCGCGACGTCGATCCCGTTGCGGATCAGCACCGTGCGCCGCCGTGCGCCCCACTCATCCGCCGCGATCCGCTCGAGCAGCGCCGAGGGCACGACCAGCGCTTCGGCGGTCGGCAGCGCGAGGCGGCGAAAGCCGCTCCGCTTCCAGTTGCGCCGGACGCTCTCATCCTCGTTGAAGCCGTCCTCGTGATGGATCAGCGGCGGCAGGTCGCGAAAAGGCGCCATGATGCGATGCGCCATCACCCCGTCCATCGCCCCCCAATTATAGCTGAGGATCAGATCGAATTGCTGCATATATCGCGCAAGGTCGCGGTAGCGCGCCGGTCCGGGTTTGCCGTGCAACGGCGGCGCATCGGTCGGAAAAGCGACGTCGACCTTCGGATCGATCGCCTCGCGCGCGCCCAAAGCGTCAGGCACCGCCGACAGGATGGTATGGCGTGCGCGTGCGCCCATCAAATTCATCAGCCGGACGGCGCGCGCCTCCTTGCCGCCGAGCGAGAAGCTCGAATGGAGATGGAGCAGACGAACGGGACGGCTGCCGGTCACGCGGCGGGCAGCTCGGCTACCCACGCATCGATTGCCGCCCGCGCTTCGGCTTCGTCCATCGTCGGCGCATGTCCGACCGCGGGGACCTCGACCAGCCGCGCACGCGGAAGCTCGGCGACCATCTTCTCGCCCGCCGACCGCGCAAGAATATCCGACAATTCGCCGCGCAGGATCAACAGCGGAACATCGCCGAGCGCGCGGTACACCGGCCACAGGTCCATCGCGGCATCGCCGCCTCCCGGGACACGTAGCGGCGCCGCGATCTGCTTGTCATAATCGGTGACGATGCGGCCTTCGGCGGTCAGCCGGTGCGTGCGCTTGGTCAGCCGCAGCCAGTCGTGGATTTCATATCCCGGATAGACCGCGCCATTGAGTTCGGCGAAAGCGCGCGCGGCGTGCATCCAGGTCGGCTGGCTGCCGCCCGCGCCGATATAGTCGCGGATCCGCTCCAGCCCGGCGGTCTGGAGTTCAGGGCCGACGTCATTGAGCACCGCGCCGACGAGCCGCCCCGGCAGCGCCGCCGCGAGCAGCATCGCGACCAGCCCGCCGAGCGAGGTGCCGATCGCCGCAAAGCGCTCGATGCCCAGCTCGCCCAGCATCGCGACGACGTCCTGCACATAGGTCAGCGGCACGTAAGTCATCGGATCCTTGGCAAAGGCGCTTTCGCCGCGCCCGCGAAACTCGATCACGATGACCTTGCGATATTGCGCGACATGCGGCGCCAGCGCCTCGAAATCGCGGGCATTGCGCGCGAGGCCCGGCATGCACAGCGCGGGCGGCGCGTTTTCGCTGCCCTCCGGCCCCGCATAGACGCGCGCATGCAGCCGGACACCGTCGGACGACCACCAATATTGGTCCGACCAGTCGCGGTGCCCATCCTGCTTTGCATCGTGCTCGGCCAATATGGCACGTCCCCTTGTTCGGCGTTTGCTGGTCCCCGCTAGCGGGACTCATGCAAGCGTCTATCGCCAACCGTGCCGCGCGGCGCAAGCAATCCGTCACATGCCGCTGCCACAGGTTGCCGCCGCCCGCTTTCACCGATAAGACCCCTGCGACCATGAGCGAGACATTGATTTCATTCGAACCCGCAACCGGTGAAGAGCTCTGGCGCGGTCCGGTCAGCAATATCGACGACGAAGTCGCGATCGCGCGCGGTGCCTGGCCCGAATGGGCCGCAAAGCCCGTATCCTTCCGCACCGAAACGCTGCGCCGTTTCGTCGACCGCGTGAAGGCCGAGGGCGAGGCGTTCGCCGACCTGATCGCGCGCGAAACCGGAAAGCCGCTGTGGGAAGCGCGCACCGAGGTCGAATCGGTCTGTAACAAGGTCGATATTTCGGTCAAAGCCTATGGCGAGCGCACCCCCAACCGCCGCATCGAGGGTGCGATGGGGCTGCGCAATGCCGTGCGGCACAAGCCGCACGGCGCGCTCGCGGTGCTCGGTCCCTATAATTTCCCCGCGCACCTGCCGAACGGGCATATCGTCCCCGCGCTGATCGCCGGCAATTCGGTGCTGTTCAAACCGTCCGAAAAGACCCCCGCGGTGGGCGCCAAGCTCGTCGAACTCTTTCACAGCGCCGGGGTGCCGCAGGAAGTGCTCCGCCTCGTCGTCGGCGGCCCCGAAACGGGCAAGGCGCTCGCCGGGCACGAGGGCATCGACGGATTGCTCTTCACCGGCTCGGCGCGCACCGGGCTCGCGCTCAACCGTCAGTTCGCGGGCCAGCCGGGCAAGATGCTCGCGCTCGAAATGGGCGGCAACAACCCGATCGTCGTGTGGGACACCGCCGACATACGCACCGCGGCGATCATCGTCGTCCAGTCGGCCTTCCTCAGCGCCGGACAGCGGTGCAGCAACGCGCGGCGGCTGATTGTCCGCGACAGCCTTGCCGACGCGCTGATCGAGGAGGTTTGCGGCCTCGCCAACCGGCTGATCGTCGATCATCCGCACGCCGATCCCGCGCCCTATATGGGACCGGTGATCGATAACGAAGCCGCCGACGGCCTGACCGAAAGCTTCCTGATCCTGATGTCGAACGGCGGCAAGGTCATCCGCCACACGACGCGCCCGGTCGCGGGCCGCCCCTTCCTGACGCCCGGCATCATCGACGTCACCGCGATGCCCGAGCGCCCCGATATCGAGCTGTTCGGCCCATTGCTGCAAGTCATCCGCGTCGACAGTTTCGAGGCCGCGATCGCCGAAGCGAACAACACCGCCTTCGGCCTGTCGGCGTCGCTGATCGGCGGCACACCCCAGCTTTACGACCAGTTCTGGGCGAATGCGCGCTCGGGCGTGATCAACTGGAACCGGCCGACCAACGGCGCCTCATCGGCCGCGCCGTTCGGCGGGATCGGCCTGTCGGGCAATCATCGGCCCAGCGCCTTCTACGCCGCCGACTATTGCGCCTATCCGGTAGCGTCGGCCGAAAGCGATGCGATGCGCGCCTCGATCGGCGTCGGGCTGCGCGACCCCGAAGGCTCGCAGCTGGTGCTCAAGAACTACAACTAGGCTCTTTCGTCATGCCGGACTTGATCCGGCATCCATTGCGGGGATGAAAGCACGGCCCCCGGATCAAGTCCGGGGTGACGAAGAAGGCACACTCAAATTTTACCTTCACCGGTGTCAAAAAAGCCTGCTTTGCCATGCGGGAGCCGGACGACCATCTACGGTGCATGGAAAAGACTCTCCCTCCTGTTGGCAAGCTCTGGCTCGTCGGCGCTGGTCCCGGTGACCCCGACCTGCTCACGCTGCGTGCCGCGCGGCTGCTCGAAAGCGCCGATCTCGTCGTCCATGACGGGCTCGTCGGCGAAGGCGTGCTCACACTGATTCCGCCGCATGTGGAGCGGATCAGCGTCGCCAAGCAGCGCAGCCGCCACACGATGAAGCAGGAACTGATCAACGAACTGCTCGTCCGCGAAACCATCTCGGGCAAGCAGGTCGTGCGCCTCAAGGGCGGCGATCCGTTCATTTTCGGCCGCGGCGGCGAGGAACTCGACGCCGCGCGCGAAGCCGGCGTCGCCTGCGAAGTCGTGCCCGGCATCACCGCTGCCGCGGGTTGCGCCGCGCAGGCGGGCCTCCCCCTCACCCACCGCGAGGATGCGAGCGCGGTCAGCTTCGTTGCCGGCCAGTGCAAGGATCTGACCGATCAGGACTGGTCGGGCCTCGCGGGCCATGGCCGCACGCTTGTCATCTACATGGGCCTCGCAACCGCATCGGCGATCGCCGACAAGCTGATCGCCGACGGCGTTTCGCCCGATCTGCCCGTCGCGGTCATCGAACGCGGCACCACCGCCGATGCGCGCGTCCTGCGCACCCTGCTCACCGATCTCGGCGACCTTGTCGTCCGCGAAAAAGTTCAAAGCCCATCGCTGATCATCGTCGGCAAGGTTGCGGCGCGCGCCGACGCGCTCGACTGCCTCGGCGCGCCGGGCGTCGCCGCTCAAATAAGGGATTTCACATGAAGCTGCTCACGGGCAACGACCTGAAGACAGGATTTGTCACCTGGTGGACCGGCGCCGACTGGTCGCTGCATATCGAGGACGCCGCCGACGTCGGCGAGGCCGGCGAGGCGATCCTTGCCGCCGAGGAAGGCGCGCGCCGCGTCAACGCCCCCTATATCATCAACGGCGAGGCAACCGCCGACGGCCCGCGCCCCGCGCACATCAAGGACCGTATCCGCGCCTTGGGGCCGACCGTGCGCCCCGACCTGACATTGAAACCCGCCGATCCCGCGGCCGGCGACTGGGTGATCTGACATGTATAAATATGACGAATATGACCATGCGATGGTCGATGCCCGCGTCGCCGAGTTTTCGGACCAGGTGCGCCGCCGTCTCGCGGGCGAAATCACCGAGGACCAGTTCAAGCCACTGCGGCTGATGAACGGCCTCTATCTCCAGCTTCACGCCTATATGCTGCGCGTCGCGGTGCCCTATGGCACGCTCGACAGCCGCCAGATGCGCATGCTCGCGCACATCGCGCGCAAATATGACCGCGATTACGGCCATTTCACCACGCGCCAGAATATCCAGTATAACTGGATCAAGCTCGAGGACGCGCCCGCGATCCTCCAGGATCTCGCCTCGGTCGAGATGCATGCGATCCAGACGAGCGGCAATTGCATCCGCAACATCAGCTCGGACCAGTGGGCCGGCGCCGCCGCCGACGAAATCACCGATCCGCGCCCATGGGCCGAACTGCTCCGCCAGTGGTCGAGCTTCCACCCCGAATTCAGCTATTTGCCGCGCAAGTTTAAAATCGCTGTTATCGCGGCGAACGAGGATCGCGCCGCGATGCGCCTTCACGACATCGGCATCCAGATCGTCGAGAAGGACGGGCAGCATGGCGCCGCCTTTTACGTGGGCGGCGGCATGGGCCGCACCCCGATGATCGCGCCGCTGATCAAGGATTTCGTGCCGCTCGACGACATGCTGAGCTATGCCGAGGCGTGCCTGCGCGTCTACAACCGCTATGGCCGCCGCGACAATATCTACAAGGCACGCATCAAGATCCTGATCCACGAGCTCGGCGCCGACGAATATCGCCGCCAGGTCGAGGAAGAGTTCGTCCATGTGAAGTCGCTCGGCATCGATCCGCCGAAGGCCGAATTCGACCGCATCGCCGCGCAGTTCGCGCCGCCGCCGCTCGACGCCTCGGCGCCCGACGCCATCGACCGCAGCGATCCCGATTTCGCCGTCTGGGTCGACCAGAATGTAGCCGAGCACAAGGTTTCGGGCCATGCGATCGTCAATATCAGCCTGAAGCCTATCGGCGGCATCCCCGGCGATGCCAGCTCGGCGCAGATTGACCTGATGGCCGACCTTGCCGAGAAATACAGCCACGACGAGCTCCGCGTCACCCATGCGCAGAACATCGTGCTGCCGCACGTCCGCAAGGGTGATCTCTACGCCGTCTGGCAGGCGCTCGACGCCGCCGGCCTTGCGACGCCGAACCTCGACCTGATCAGCGACATCATCGCCTGCCCGGGGCTCGATTATTGCAGCCTCGCCAACGCGCGCTCGATCCCGGTCGCGCAGAAGATCGCGACGCGCTTTTCGGACCTCGGCCGTCAGAAGGAACTCGGCGAACTCAAGCTCAAGATTTCGGGCTGCATCAACGCGTGCGGGCATCATCACGCCGGCCACATCGGCATCCTCGGCGTTGACCGCAAAGGCACCGAAAACTACCAGCTGTCGCTCGGCGGATCGGGCGCGGAGGACGTCAGCCTCGGCACGATCACCGGCCCCGGTTTCGACGAGGATGGTGTCGTCGATGCGATCGAACGCGTCACCGACAAATATCTTGCGACGCGCACCGAGGGCGAGCGTTTCGTCGACACCTTCCGCCGCGTCGGCATGGCCCCCTTCAAGGAGGCGATCTATGGTTGAGCATATTCACAGCGACGGCGAAGAACCCGCGGTCACCCTCGACGCCTTCCTGTCGCAATCGAACGCGACCGCGGTGCGGCTCGAACCCGATGAGGACGCCCGCGCGCTGATCCCGCACCTCGACCGGCTCGCGCTAATCGAGGTCGCCTTTCCCAAGTTCCGCGACGGCCGCGGCTATAGCTCGGCGCGCATCCTCCGCGAAGCCGGCTATGCCGGCGAACTGCGCGCGCAGGGCGACGTGCTCGTCGACCAGATCGCCTATATGAAGCGCTGCGGCTTCGACACGTTCGCGCCCGAAAAGGAACTCAACGCCGCCGATGTCGAGGCGGCGCTAGCGCGCTGGCCCGAACATTATCAGGGCGCCGCCGACGGCGCGGTGCCGATTTGGAAGCTGAGGCATGGCTGACGTGAAAACCTCTCCGCGCAAAGGCAGCGAAGACCGCACCCGCGACCGGATCGACGTGGCACCGCGCTTCACGCAGGCCGACGTCATTCGTCTTAACAATCTCTTCCGTGGCCAAGACGCCGCCGAAGTGGTTACGAGCGTGATCGGCGCGGGGCTGCTCGGCGAGACCGGAATCGTCTCGAGCTTCGGTGCCGAAAGCGCGGTGCTGCTCCATTTGGTTACGCGCGCCGCGCCCGCCATGCCCGTGCTGTTCCTCGACACCGGCAAGCATTTCCCCGAAACGCTCGCCTATCGCGACGAATTGGCGGCAAAGCTGGGACTCAACATCGTCAACCTGACGCCCGACGCCGACGATCTCGCCGCGAAGGACGCGACCGAGCTGCGGTGGTCGTACGACCCCGACGGCTGCTGCGAAATCCGCAAGGTCAAGCCGCTCGAAAAGGCGC
Organism: Sphingopyxis sp. MSC1_008; assembly: GCF_023197165.1. Lineage (GTDB taxonomy): Bacteria > Pseudomonadota > Alphaproteobacteria > Sphingomonadales > Sphingomonadaceae > Sphingopyxis. The sequence goes on along the minus strand of NZ_JALPRD010000002.1, from coordinate 468,154 downwards.
TGACCGATTTCGATACGTCGATCACCGGGCGCAAGGGCTTCCAGTCGTCGACGCGGCAGGGCCTGCCGCGCTTCGAACTCGACGGCACCACCGGCCGCCTGAAATTCAACCCGCTCGCCAACTGGACGCGCGAACAGCTCGATGCCTATTTCGAGGCGCACGACCTGCCGCGCCACCCGCTCGAGGCCGAAGGCTATCCCTCGATCGGCTGCTCGCCCTGCACGTCAAAGGTCAAGCCGGGCGAAGACCCGCGCTCGGGCCGCTGGCGCGGCTGGGACAAGACCGAATGCGGCATCCACACCGAAGTGACGCCGATCGACGACGATCCCGCGAACGATCCGGCGTTCTAAACCGCCTTACTCATAATCCTCGAACGCCATGCTGTCGTCGGCGAGGTCGCTGAACTTCGTCGTCTTCGCCTCGAAGTGCATGCGGATCTTGCCCGTCGAGCCGTGGCGCGATTTCGCGACGATCACTTCGGCAAGCCCGAAGACACGCTCCATTTCGGCCGCCCATTCCTCGTGCTGCGCATGGATCTTCACATCGTCGCCCTCGACCGGACGCTTGGGCTCCTTCGCCGCGACATAATAATCCTCGCGGAACACGAACAGCACCATGTCGGCGTCCTGCTCGATCGAGCCCGATTCACGAAGGTCAGAGAGCTGCGGACGCTTGTCCTCGCGGCTTTCGACCGCACGGCTCAGCTGCGACAGCGCCATCACTGGTACATGAAGTTCCTTCGCCAGCGTCTTCAAACCACGCGAAATTTCCGAAATTTCCTGTACGCGGTTGTCGCCGCTTTTCGACGAGCCCTGGAGTAGCTGGAGATAGTCGACGATGACGAAGCCAATGCCGTGGCGCCGCTGCAGGCGCCGCGCGCGCGTACGCAGCCCCGCGATCGTCAGGCCCGGCGTATCGTCGATGAACAGCGGCAAGGTCTGAAGCTGCTGCGCCGCGCGGGAGAGTTGCTGGAACTGTTCCTTGCTGATCTTGCCCATGCGCAGCGCCTCGCCCGAGACGCCCGACTGTTCGGCGAGCACGCGCGTCGCGAGCTGGTCGGCGGACATTTCGAGGCTGAAGAAAGCGACCTTCGCGCCCATATTTTTCTCGGGCGGGATGCCGTCGTCTTCGTCGCGGCGGAAGCGCTCGGCGGCGTTGTACGCGATATTGGTCGCGAGCGAGGTCTTGCCCATGCCCGGACGCCCCGCGAGGATCATCAAGTCACTATTGTGCATGCCGCCGATCTTGGCGTTCATGCTGCCGATCCCGGTCGTGATCCCCGACAGATGGCCGCCCGAATTGAGCGCGCGCTCGGCCGCCTGCAACGCGGTGAGGCTGGCCTGGTTGAAGCTTTTGACCGAACCCATTTCGGCCTCGCCCCCCGCGACGCGATAGAGCGCGGTTTCGGCCTCCTCGATCTGCGCCTGCGGATCGACGCGTTCGCTGGTGTCGAGCGCATTGTCGACGAGCGTGCGTCCGACACCCGCCAGTTCGCGGAGCAGCGCCAAGTCGAAAATCTGCCGCGCAAAGTCGCGCGCGCCGATCAGGCCGGCGCCGCTGCCGGTGAGCTGCGCAAGGTAACCGACGCCGCCGACCGCCTTCATCGCCTCGTCGGCCTCGAAATAGGGTTTTAGCGTCACCGGGGTCGCGATGCTGTTGCGCTCGATCAGCGCCATCGTCTGCTGGAAGATGCGGCCGTGGAGCGGCTCGAAGAAATGGTCGGGAGTCAGCGCGACGGGCAGATCCTCGACGACTCGGTTGTCGATCAGGATCGCGCCGAGAAACGCGGCCTCGGCCTCGATATTACGCGGCATTTGGCGCTCGTCGCCACTGGCGACGGCGGTCGGGATAAGGGCTAGTTCGGGCATCGCTGTCTTCATGGGCCGGCGTCCGAGGCGGCGCAACCGGCGATGTCATCCGGCATATCATATCTGTGGAATGCTGTGAATAAGTCGGCTTGCCCTTCGCCCCCGGCCAAGTAGAAGCACGAACAGCATGAGCGACGCAGACCCCTCGAAACAACGGATCATTTCGGTCGAACTCGACGAGGGGTCGATCGTCTGGCGCAATCCCGACGTCGAGCAGGAACGCCGCGTCGCGATCTTCGACCTGATCGAAGACAATAAATTCGTGCCGCAACGCGGGCATGCGGATGGCTATGCCGGCCCCTACCGCTTGATGCTGCGTGTCGAGGATGGCCGACTGATCTTTGAAATTTCGCGCGAAGATGGTTCTCCGCTCGAGGCGATCATCCTCGGGCTCGGACGCTTCCGCCGCCCGATCCGCGACTATTTCGCCATCTGCGATAGCTATTATCAGGCGATCAAGACCTCGACCGCGCAGCAGATCGAGACCGTCGACATGGCACGACGCGGCCTGCACAATGAGGCGGCCGAGATGCTGATGGACCGGCTCGACGGCAAGATCGCGGTCGATTTCGACACGGCGCGACGATTATTCACGCTGATCTGCGTGCTGCACATCAAGGGCTGACGATGGCGACTGGGGCAATCAGGGGCGGACGGGCGGCACAGGTCGCCGGCGCGTGGCGCGCCGCGATCGCGCGCCTGCTGCGCCGGATCGGCGCCGCGATCGTGCTGTTGCTCCTCGCCGCCGGCCTTGCACTCTGGTGGGCCGCGCGCTGGACCCCCGACCGCGCGCTCTATCCGACGCAGGGCGTGACGATCGACGCGGGGAACGGCGATGTCCATTGGGGGTCGATCAAGGCCGCGGGCGCCGATTTCGCCTATATCATGGGAACCGACGGTTCGGCCGCGGTCGACCCAAAGTTCGTGCGCAACATGACAGGCGCGCGCGAAGCCGGCGTGCAGGCGGGCGCGATCCACCGCTACAGCCTCTGCCAGCTCGCCACCGACCAGGCCGCCAATTTCATCCGCCACGTCCCGCGCCGCGCCGACGCGCTGCCCGCCGCCGTCTGGCTCGACTATGACGACCGTTGCCCCGACCGCCCGACACGCGCGCTTTTGCTCTCCGAACTCGCCACCTTTCTGGCGCAGATCGAAGCGCATATGGGCAAGCAGAGCGTGATTGCCCCCGGCCCGGCGTTCGAGAGCGATTACAAGGTAACGCAGGGCATCGCGCGCACGACCTGGCTGCGCCGCGACTTCTTCGAGCCCGATTATGGCGCGCATCCATGGGCGATGTGGCAGGCGAACGACTATGTCCGCCTGTCGGGCGCCGAGGGCACCGTCGGCTGGAACGCGCTGCGGCCGCAAGGAGAGATGCGATGACCGATACCCGCGATGCATTGATCGACGCCGCGCGCGACGCCGCGAGCCGCGCCTACGCGCCCTATTCGGGTTTCCACGTCGGCGCGGCGCTGCTGCTCAAAAATGGCGATGTCGTCACCGGCGCGAATGTCGAGAACGCCAGCTATGGCCTCACCCTCTGCGCCGAAACCGCGGCGGTAGCGAAGATCGCCAACGAAGGATGGATCGGCGAGCTTGCCGAAGTCGCGATTGTTGGCGGCCGCCCCGACGGCGACGCGCTCACGGGCAGCGACCCGGTCAATCCTTGCGGCCGTTGCCGCCAGATCCTCAACGAAGCCGCCGAGCGGTCGAAGACCGACATCCTCGTCCATTGCGCCTCGGGCGACGGCAGCGCGGTCAAGACATACAAGCTCAGCGAGCTGCTTCCCGCGGCTTTCGGGCCGAAGGATTTGGGCCTCATCGACTGACCGCTTGCGCAAGCCCCGAAGGACCGACAAGAGACACGCATGGCCATTCTTTCCGACCGTTGGATTCGCGAAGCCGCCCAAACGCAGGGCATGATCGAACCGTTCGTCGAGGCGCAGCGCCGCGACGGCTGTATCAGCTACGGCCTCTCCTCCTACGGCTATGACGCGCGCGTCGCGCCCGAGTTCAAGATCTTCACCAACGTCGATTCGACGATCGTCGATCCCAAGGATTTCGACCCGAAGAATTTCGTCGACCGCGAAACCGACGTCTGCATCATCCCGCCGAACAGCTTCGCGCTGGCGCGCACGGTCGAATATTTCCGCATCCCGCGCGATGTGCTCGTAATCTGCCTCGGCAAATCGACCTATGCGCGCTGCGGCATCATCGTGAACGTCACCCCGCTCGAGCCCGGCTGGGAGGGTCATGTGACGCTCGAATTTTCGAACACCACCCCCCTGCCCGCAAAGATTTACGCCAATGAAGGCGCGTGCCAGTTCCTGTTCCTGCAGGGCAACGAGCCGTGCGAGACGAGCTACGCCGACCGCGCGGGCAAATATATGGGGCAAAAGGGCGTCACACTGCCCAAGCTTTGATGCCGCGACTTACGCTAACGCGCTTGCCCTGACAGCGGAAATTGATAACGTTCTCATAAATCAAAAATGGGGATGAGGTCATGAACTTCCGCACCGCCGCACTCGCGCTTACCGCGCTGCTTTCCTCCACCGCGGCGCACGCCGAGGGCTTTCTGAAAGTCGAGGGAACCGAGATCGTCGGCGAATCGGGCAAACCCGTCATCCTGCGCGGGATGGGGCTCGGCGGCTGGATGTTGCAGGAAGGCTATTTGCTAAAGCTCGGCGAGATCGGGCAGCAGCACAAAATCCGCGCCAGGCTCGTCGAACTCGTCGGCGAAGAGCGCACCGCAGCCTTCTACCGCGCATGGCTCGACAATCACACGACCGAGGCCGACATCGCCGCGATGGCAAAATGGGGCTTCAACTCGGTGCGGCTGCCGATCCATTTCGACCAGCTCACCCTGCCCGCCGACAAGGAACCAAAAGCGGGGCAGGACACGTGGCACGAAGAGGGTTTCCAGCGCATCGACCGCCTGCTCGCGTGGAGCAAGGCGAACGGCATCTACCTGATCCTCGACCTTCATGCCGCGCCCGGCGGTCAGGGCAACGACCTCGCCATCTCCGACCGCGACCCTGCCAAACCGTCGCTGTGGCAAAGCGAGGCGAACCAGCGCAAGACCGTGATGCTGTGGACCAAGCTCGCGGCGCGCTACAAGGATGAGCCGTGGATCGGCGCCTACGACCTCATCAACGAACCGAACTGGAGTTTCGCGACCCCCGGCAAGGGCAATGGCTGCGACGAGACCGAGAATAAGGCGGTCTGGAGCCTGCAACAACGCATCACCACCGCCATACGCCAGGTCGACAAGCGGCATATCGTGATCATCGAGGGCAATTGCTGGGGCAATAATTACAAAGGCCTGCCGCCCGCGTGGGACGCCAATATGGTGCTGAGCTTCCACAAATATTGGAATCGCAACGACGCCGCGAGCATCGCCGAGATCAAGGCGCTGCGCACGAGCTATAGCCGCCCGATCTGGCTCGGCGAGTCGGGCGAGAACAGCAATGGTTGGTATCGCGATGCGATCGCGCTGGTCGAGGGCGACGCAATCGGCTGGAATTTCTGGCCACTCAAGAAAATCGGCTTCAACCAACCGCTGGAGATCGTCGCCGGCGATGGATGGATGAAGATTGCCGCATGGATGACCGGCAAAGGGCCGAAACCCGGCGCCGACGAGGCATATGCTGCAATGATGCAGCTCGCCGAAAACACCCGCTTCGACAAGAATATACCGAAACCCGACGTCATCGACGCGATGTTCCGCCAGCCGCGAGACGCCAGTTACCGCCCCTTCGTCGCCCGTACGCTGGGGACAAAACCGCTGACCATCGCCGCCGCCGATTACGACCTCGGCCTGCCCGGCGTCGCCTATCATGACAGCGTCGACGCCAATTATCACGTCGCGACCGGCGGCGAGCGGACGCCGTGGAACAATGGCACGACCTATCGCAACGACGGCGTCGATATTGCGCGCGCGGCCGATGGCACGCCCTATGTCAGCGATTTCGTCACCGGCGAATATATGCGCTACAGCGCCGAGGTCGCGAAGGCGGGCCGCTGGACCGTCAGCGCACGCGTGCGCACGGCCAAGGGCGGGCGTATCGGTATCGACGAACGCGGCGTCGTCATCCCGGCGAGCGCCGGTTGGCAGGTCGTCAAACTCGCCGATGTCGACCTGCCCGCCGGGCCCGGCGCGGCCACCCTCCGCGCCATCGATTGCAGCGACTGCGAGGTCGCCGAGCTGGTCTTCACCCCGCGCTAGACCGGCGGAACCCATCGCCTCCCCAAGCGTCCTGTCTGCACAAGCGGACGGGGCGCGCTAGGGAAGGAATGCCCATGTCCATGATCGCTGTCTTCATCGGCCGCCTGTTCATTGCCTTGATTTTCATCGTGTCGGGGATCAACAAGCTGATCCATGTGTCCGACACCACCGCGATGATCGCGACCTCCGGCCTGCCCGGCGGCCTCGCCATCCCGGTCGGCCTGTTCGAACTCATCGCGGGCATCTGCATCGCGCTCGGCATCGCCGTGCGGCTGGTGTCGATCCTGCTCGCGGTCTTCGTCCTCGCCACCATCCTCTTCTTCCACCGCGAGTTCACCGACCCGGTGCAGGCGATGGCGGCGATGAAGAATCTGGCGATCGCGGGCGGCCTGCTCTGCCTCTTCGGCTATGGCCACACGCGCTGGAGCTACGACGCGCTGCGCCAGCGCCGCCGCGACGAACTTGCGACGCACCGGGCGGAGCAGCATGCGAGCGAAGCTGAACTCCGCGCCGCGCGCGCCGAGGGCCGCGCCGAGGCGATCGGGACGCCGGTAGTAGTGGAAAAACGCCCCTTCTGGCGCCGCTAGACCTTCGCGCTTGGCAAGCTTCCCCGCCTGCGCTAGCCTCCGCTTAACGTTTACGTAAAGGGAGGATGGCCATGGCGGGGACCCGCGAATTCGACATCATCGTCTATGGCGCGACCGGCTTTACCGGGCGCCTCGTCGCCGAATATCTCGGCGCCCATTATGCGGGCAGCAAGGACGCGCCGAAATGGGCGATGGCGGGGCGCAGCGCCGACAAGCTCGCCGAGGTCCGCGATCTGATCGGCGCGCCGAAGGACACCCCACTCGTCGTCGCCGACGCGAGCGATCCCGCCAGCCTCGATGCAATGGCCGCGCGCACCGAGGTCATCCTGACCACCGTCGGCCCGTATCAGCTTTACGGGAGCGAGCTCGTCGCCGCCTGCGTCAAGGCGGGCACCGCCTACGCCGACCTTTGCGGCGAACCCGGCTGGATGCGCGAGATGATCGACGCGCATCAGGACGCGGCGAAGGCATCGGGCGCGCGCATCACCTTCAGCTGCGGTTTCGATAGCATCCCGTTCGACCTCGGCGTCCATTTCCTACAAGCCGAAGCGGTAAAGCGCCACGGCAAGCCCGCACCGCGCGTCAAGGGCCGCGTGCGCAAGATGGCGGGCGGCGCCTCGGGCGGCACGATCGCGAGCCTCACCGAAACGATGAAGGCAATCGCGAAAAAGCCCTCGCTCGCCTTGTTACTCAGGTCGAGCTTTGCGCTGACCCCGGGTTTCGAAGGCCCGTCGCAGCCGACCGGGCTGATCCCCGAATATGACAGCGCGACCGGCACCTGGACCGCGCCCTTCGTGATGGCGCCGATCAACACCAAAAATGTCCACCGCACCAACTTCCTCCTCGGCCATACGTGGGGCGCGGACCTCGTCTATGACGAGATGGTAATGACAACGATCGGCGACGCTGGGAAAGCAATGGCCGAAGCGATGGCAAAGGCGAACCCCTTCGGCGATTCCCAGCTCAAGCCCGGCGAAGGCCCGAGCAAGGAAGAGCGCGAGAACGGCTTTTACGACATCCTCTTCATCGGTGAATATCCCGACGGCACGACGCTGCGCGCTTCGGTTCAGGGCGACCGCGACCCGGGCTATGGCTCGACGTCGAAGATGCTCGCCGAAACGGGGATCGCGCTGCTCGCAAACAAGGGCAAAGGCGGCGTCTGGACCCCGGGCGCGCTGCTCGGCGACACGCTGATCGAACGGCTGACCGCCAATGCCGGACTGACCTTCCAGATCGAGGAATAAGACAACAATGACGACCTCTCCCAGCGCGCTCGACGCGCTGCTCGCGACGCTGCGCACCGAAGAGGGCGTGGCCAAGGCGCATATCGACGAAGGCTGGATGCAGGGGCGCACCGCCTATGGCGGGATCAGCTCGGCGGTCGCGCTCGCGGGCACGATGGCGCTCCACCCGACCGACACGCCGCTGCGTTATGCGCAGATCAGCTTCGTCGGCCCAGTCGGCGGCGACTGCACGGTCGAAACGCGCGTGCTGCGCCAGTCGAAATCTTCGCTGTTCATCAACGCCGGCGTATCGAGCGATCAGGGTTTCGGCACCGCCGCGGTCTTCGCCTTCTCGGGCGACCGCAAGAGCCACCTCGACCATGATCGCCTGTCGGTGCCCGACGCGCCCGACCCCGAAACGCTGGCGCCCGTTCCCGAACATCACGCGCGCCCGCCCTTCACGCGCCATTTCGACATGCGCCCGACGACGGGTCCGCGCTTCGGCTGGAAAAGCGAGGTCGGCGAATATCTGACCTGGGTGCGCTTCGTCGAGGAACCCGCGTGCCATCCGGCGGTCGCGCTGCTCGCGATGGGCGACGCCCTGCCCCCCGCCGCGATGGCGCTGTTCAGCGAGTTCGGGCCGATCAGCTCGATGAACTGGACGGTCAACATGCTCACCGGGAAGCCCGAAACCGACGACGGCTGGTGGCTGCTTTCGGCCAAGACAGGCTATGCGCGCCACGGCCTGTCGGTGCAGGACATGATGCTGTGGAACCGCGCGGGCGAGCCGGTGCTCAGCGGCAGCCAGGCGATCGCGATCTACGCCTGAATTATCCGTCGCCCCCGCGAAGGCGGGGGCCGCTGGCGAACTTCCACTACAGCGACAGCGGCTCCCGCCTTCGCGGGGGCGACGATCATGCCATCGGCAGCGCGATCACCGCGTCGAGCCCGCCGCCCGCTCGGTTGGCCAGCGTCAACGTCCCGCCCTCGCCTTCGGCGATGTCCCGCGCGATCGACAGCCCCAACCCGGCGCCGCCGGTGGCGCGGTTGCGCGATTGCTCGCCGCGCGCAAAGGGTTCGATCAGCGTCTTGATCTGCTCGCCAGTCAATCCGGGACCGTCATCCGACACAATAATCCGCGCCAGCGCGCCGTCGGCCACGACCGACAACCGCGCCCGAACGCCATAGGCCACCGCATTGTCGGCAAGATTGCGCAGCGCGCGCTTCAGCAGCATCGGCCGCGCCAGCACCGCGGCGTCGGCAATATCGCCGATCGCGACATCCTCGCCGCGCTCCTGATAATCGGCGGCGAGTTCGCCGATCAGTTCGCGCAGCGGGATGCGCTCGCGCGCCTCGGTTCCCGCGCCCGACCGCGCCAGCGCCAAAATGTCGCTCAGCATCGCGGTCATTTCCTCGATGCTCGCGATCATCTTGTCGCGGAGTACATCATCCTCGACCTGCTCGACGCGGACGCGCAGGCTGGCGAGCGGGGTGCGCAGATCGTGGCCGACGGCGCCGAGCATCCGGTCCTTGTCCGACAGCATCGCCGAAATGCGGCCGCGATAGGCGTTGAACGCGGCGATCAGGTCGCGCACGTCCGACGGCCCCTCTTCGTCGAGCGGCTCGGCATCGCGCAGCGCCGGATTGGCGCGCGCCGCGCGCGTCAGGTCGCGCAGCGGCCGCGCCGCGCGATACGCGATCAGCATGATCGGTACGAGCAACAGCAGATAGAGCGACAGCGTCTGCCAGACGAGGAAGCCCTGCAGCCGGTTGCCGCTCGCCGCGATCCGCGTCCGCACCGCGAAATAGCGCCCGTCGACCTTGGCGACGACGATCACGGCGCGGTCCCGGTCCGGGAAAGCCGGGCGTCGCAGCCGCTGCCGTTCGCGCGGCGGCAGCGCCCAGGCATCGACCATGGTCGCATGAATATTGGTCTCGCCGAGCAAATTTTCGACATAGGCGGCAAGGTCGGGCAATCGAACAGAGCCGGCGCGCATCGGGGGGCGCTGATCGGAGATCACCAGTTTCTGCGCGCGCTCGCGCGCCTCGTGCCGCTCGCGTTCGTTCCGCGGCGGCCTGAAGTCGCCGCGCCGGTCGCGCTCGATCGCGTCGATGAGCCGCGCGACGGCCATGCCGCCGCCGTGCGCAAGCACCTGCTGCTTCTGCCCGCGCGACAGGAGAACGAAATTGATCGCCTGCGCGACGAACAGCATCAGCGCGACGGCAAAGACAAGCTGCCCGATCAGGCTTTTGGGCCACAGGCGCAGTTTCACGCCGCGGGCCCCATCCGCCTGACTTCGCACGCGAGCGTATAGCCCCCGCCCCACACCGTCTTGACGAGCTGCGGATGCGCGGCGTCGACCTCGATCTTCTTGCGCAGGCGGCTGACCAGATTGTCGATCGCGCGGTCGAAAATATCGGCCTCGCGCCCGCGCACCATGTCGAGCAGGCGGTCGCGGCTCATCACCTGTCGCGGATGGCGGACCAGCGCGTGGAGCAGGTGATATTCGCCCGACGACAGCGCGACCTCATTGCCTTCGCCATCGACCAGCACGCGCTCGACTTCGCGCAGCACCCAGTCGCCAAAGGCATAATAGGTGCCGCCGGGATCGAGCGCCCGCCCGCCCTGCTGCGTGCGGCGCAGCACGGTGCGGATGCGCGCGACAAGCTCGCGCGGATTGAAGGGTTTGACGACATAATCGTCGGCGCCGATCTCCAGCCCGATGATCCGTTCGGTATCCTCGGCGCGCGCGGTCAGCAGGATGACGGGAATGCTGCTCGTCTCGCGCAAATGGCGGGTCAGCGACAGGCCGTCCTCGCCGGGCATCATGATGTCGCTGACGACCAGGTCGATACCCTGCGCGCGCAGCACCGATCGCGCCTCGGCGGCGCTCGCGGCATCGGTCACCGCAAAACCCTGTGCGGTCAGATATTCGCCCAGCGGCTCGCGGATCGAAGGTTCGTCGTCGATCAGCAGGATGCGCGGCATGTCGCTATCGGTCATCGGGTTTCCGTCGAAAAGTCGAAAAATGCTAGTTCGCCCACCGGCCGCGGGGGCCGATGGGCGATAGCTGACAGGGACCGGCAACAAAGGCAATGCCGGGAGGGGAGGAAGGCCCTACGCTTGCCGCCGAGCCCCTGCCAAATGGCTTATTGGTTCGCGGGGGCGGCCGGAGCCGCACCGCGCTTGGCGCGCCATGCTCCGCGCTGCGCCTGACGTTCCTCGGGCGTGACCTGACCGTCCTTGTTCGCGTCGGCGGCGTCGAAGCGCGCCAGCGCCGCGGTCTGGAACTCGGCCTGGCTGATCGCCTTGTCGCCATTGGCGTCAGCCTTGCCCATCATCATGCCGTGATGGCCACCGCGTTTGCGATGGCCGCCGCGCATGCCGTGACGCTTGCCCTCGCCGGCTTCGCCTGTGGCACGCTTTTCACCGCGTTCGGCGCGCTTGGCGGCACGATCGGCACCATGCTGGTCCCATTCGGCCTTGCTGATGCTGCCATTGCCGTCGGCGTCGAGGCTGGCGAACTGCTTCGCCTGCCGCTCGGCACGCTGCGCGGCCCGGTCGGTGGCATCGAGCTTGCCATCCTTGTTCGCATCCATCTTGGCGAACATCTGCGTGGCCCGGGCCTGCGCATCGGCACGCGTCTGCACGGCTTTGCCATCGGCGCCGCCGGGCGCGGCGAGAACGGGCACCGCCACCAAGGCGGCGGCGAGCGCAAAGAGCGATATTTTCTTGTTCACGTAACGAACTCCTTCATGGGTATTTCCGGAAAAAGAGCCGGATCCCGATGAAGCCGTTCTAGGCGCCGTTTGTCCCAGCCGAGTGCCGGATCGACGGAAAATTGTCGCAAATTGTCGCAAAAACCGCCCGCCGTTCATTTCGCGGCAAGCGGCGGATGCATGGCGGCCACGCACGCGTAGGGAGTGCGTGGCCGCCGCCGTCACACGCCTCTTTACGGGCTGACGGGCGAATCGTCGTCTTTGTCGGCAATCAGGATGATCGCGCCGACGCCGACCAGCAGGCCGAGCAGGCCGATCAGCCAGCTCGAATTGCCCTCAAGTTCGTTTTGACCGCCTAATCCCGACGAGGCGCGCGCGGCGGGCGCCGCCGATGCGACAACAGGCGCGGCGATCAAAGACGCCGCGGCGAACGATATTGCGAGTTTCCTTAGCATGGCCATGTCATTCTCCGTCCAAGGGAAATCTACCCTGTGGCCGACCAACGTGCCGCAGCATCCATCGATCCGCCGCGATCCCGACCCTGCCTTCGGTTCGCCCCTGAATTGACACGGGTGGGAGAAAATGAGCGCGCGCTACGGCGCCGTCACTCCGTGATCCGCACCGGCTTGCCGGCAGCATCGGCGGCGATTTTCGCCTTGCCGAAGGGCAGGCGATGCCACTTCTTTTCCGAATAGAGATGCGTCTGATCGGCGAAATGTGGCGAGGCCGGATCGGGCGACTGCGAATAGCTGAGCACCGCATCGGCGACGGGGCCGGCGTTATCGAACCCGACGATCTGGACATAGCTCGACCCGTGATACGGCGTGATGCCGCCCGGGACGGGGTTCGACGCCTGGAAGTTGAGCACGCCCGCACCGCCCTCGCCGCCATGGACCGCGATCCGCTCCTTGCCGCGCGGCGCGAACTGGACATCGCCCCAGCGCGCATCGAGCGCGATCCCTTCCTTGTCGAGCTGTGCGGTCGCGGCGCTGAGGTCGGCGAGCAGCTTCGTCGCCGTCTCGCCGCTCGTCACCATGTCGCGCGGCGTATGAATGGGGTCGGTGACGTCGAACGGCACCGCCCACAGGTCGGGGATGCGGCTCGCCGCTTTCCAGAAAAGCGTGAACAGATAGGCGCCGCGGCTGTCGACGTTGAACCGGCGGTCCCATCCCTCCAGCGCCTGGCAGCTGCGCGCGACGTCGGGCTTTCCGCGGCAGAGGCCCAGCAGCCGGTCCATCGCCAGCTCGGCGGCCAGGCTCTTGTTGGCAAAGGTCAGCGCCTTCGCCGCGGCGTGGTCGACCTTGACCCCGGGCTTGCCCGCCTCGCCGTTCAGCATGCGATCGAGTTCGATGAAGTTCGACCGCGTGCGCAGCGACAAGATACTTTCCGCGCGGCCGAGGATCGGCGACAGCGGCGCGTGCGGCACCTTGGCGTTGCTCATCCAGTAACTGTCGTTGCTGTTCGCGACATAGTCGCGCCGCGCATAGACCGCCTGCGATGCGGCGGGCATCATTCCCGGAACGGGCGTCCCCGGCGCGACGTCCCAGTCGCACGACGATCGCGCGCCGTCGAGCAAAGTCATTCGATCCGCGGCCAGCGCCGACAGCGGCGTCGCACACGCCGTCATCTTCTCCGCCGACAGGTTGGGAACTACCGTGACATCGGCGTGGAGCACATCGCCGTTGCGGTCGGCGGCGATCGTGTTGACCCACGGGATGCCCAGCGTCTCCTCGACCGCGGCGCGCACCTCGCCGACATTGCGCGCCTGCGCAATGCGCACCCATGTCCCCAGTGCGCGCTGGTTGCCCTTATTGCCCTCGCGCACCGCAAAGGCGGTGGTGGCATTCCACGCGAGACCCGACGCGGGCAGAACGACCAGCGGGCCATAGCGCGTCGACCAGAGCGTGCGCGTCGCTGGCGCGGCGTCCCCTCCCATCGGCACGCTGATCGTCTGCGACACCATTTTCTCGGAATTGCCGTCGACCAGATAGGCGGTGGGGTCCGATGGATCGATCGTCAGCTGGAACAGCGTCGAATGCCGCGCCGCGGTCACCGTATGCGTCCACGCGACGTCACGATTGAAGCCGAGGATCGGAAGCGGCGAGCCGGCAATCCCGACTCCCATCACGTCGAGCTTGCCGGGCACGGTGACGTGCATCTGCCAGAATCGGTTGGGCCCGGTCCACGGGAAATGCGGGTTGCCGATCACCATCCCGCGGCCGTCGGCGGTCACATCGCCGCCGAACGCCCAGCCGTTGCTGCCCATGACGACGTCATCCTGGCCGGGCAAGGCGTCGCCCGGACGCATGGCGAGCTTGCTGCCCGGCGGCGCGGCATTGGCGATGCCGCTTGCCAGCGCGAGCGTGCCGAGGATCATGTTCTTTTCGTTGAGCCGCAGCAGGTCGTCGGTCGTGATCGGCCGCACCCACGCCTTGCCGCGGCACGCCTCGGGCACGCCTTCAGGCCCGATTTCGCGCAGCCAGCGATTATAGCCCGCGACATAGCCATCGGTCGTCAGCGCCACTTCGCGCCCCTGCGCCTTCGCGCCCGCACGCAGGCGCGGCAGGTCGATTGCCGACCGGAAAAAGAAATCGGACGACAGATTGTCGACCGGGGCAAAACCCAACACCGCCTTGGCTTCGGGGCCGAAATGCAGCGACCGCTCGCCCGCGACCGTCGCAAACTCCTCGGCGATCATGCATAGATTGTCCTGCGCATAGGCATAGCCGACGCCATAGCCCGCGCCGCGCCAATCCTTTGCCGTGATATGCGGAATGCCGTAGCTCGTCCGGACGATCGTCGCGTCATAACGGTCCCTCGCCGCCGCCGGCATGGCCAGCATCGCGCCAGCAAGCGCCGCCGGTATCAGATATTTCGACATCGATCCCCCGTCGGCCCCCGGCCGCGTTCGTTGATTTGACGCAGGTAGGTGACGGATCGACCGACCCAAATCCAGTGCCAATTCGCTGCCGGGGTATGGACCAAAGGCATGGGACGGGGACACGTCGCGCCAGCCAGAAACAGGTAAGCCCCGTCGCATTTCTGCGGCGGGGCTCCCTAGGTTCCGTCCGAAGACAGGAACCAGATTCTACCTTCACTTTCGATCTAGTAGATTGGTGAAACGCTACAGGTTCGATATGGTTCCCGCGGCGTTCGATTTTTTACGTGATCTTCCGCGCCGCCGCCGATCCAAGGATCAGGAACAGGACAACGAGCGCGAGGCCGACGAAGAACAGGATCTTGGCGATCCCCGCCGCGGCACCCGCGACGCCGCCAAAGCCGAGCACGGCCGCGACCAGCGCGACCACCGCAAATATCAAAGCCCATTTGAACATCTGACGTCTCCTTCGATTGTCCAGAGCATGACGCACGGCACCGGCTTCGAAAGCCCGCAAAACGGGTCATCCGAATGATGAAACAGCCGGTGGCCGCGCTTCAAGTCTCTGATTGATATGTACGAAGATGAAACGACGGATGCCGATGAAGGTTCCTGCCCCTCCCCGCTTTCCGACCGATAGGCTATTGCCTATTCGGCCCGCGGTGCGTTTATACGCGCAACGATTGAGGGAGCTTTCATGTATCTATCGTCTTTGAACCGGCTGCTCGCGGCGGCCGCATTGGGCTGCTGTATTCCGGCGTCCGCCTATGCCCAGCCGGCCGAAACGCCGTCCACCCAGGGCACCGCTTACCTCAACAAGCAGATGGCGGCGCTCACCGAGCGTCACGGCGCCGACGGCTGGCGCGTGACGCCCAGCGGGCTGCGCTGGCGCCGGATCGCGGGCGACGGCAGCGGCGCGCACCCCGGCCCGGCCGATAATGTCACGGTCCATTATGTCGGCACCTTTGCCGACGGCCGCGAATTCGACAGCTCGGTGCGGCGCGGCGAACCGACGAGTTTTCCATTAAATCGTGTCATCGACGGCTGGCAGGAAGGCGTGCAGTTGATGGGCGTCGGCGACAAGGTCGAATTCGCGATCCCGTGGCAGCTCGCCTACGGCCCCGTGGGCAAGGGCCCAATCCCCGGCGGCGCAACCCTGCTGTTCACGGTCGAGTTGCTGAGCGTCGAACCGGCCGGATAGCCCTCGGCGCCTCAGGACGCGGCGGCACCGGGGCGCGGCTGGACGCGCAAGAGCGGAAAAACCGCTTCGAGCGGCTTGGTGTCGGGCAGCACATAGACATATCCGCCCTTCTTCTGGAAAAGCGGGCGAACGCTCTTGTTGTGAAACGCCAAGGGGACGTTGATGCATCCGAATGTGATGCGGTTGTCGTCGATGCCGGGCGACAGCATCCGCTGGCGGCGGCGTTCCTTTTGGCTGCCTTTCGGGATCGGGTGGAGCGCCACCGACGTGGCATAATCGACCCAGAGCACTTTCTGCCGCCCCGCCGCGATCCCGAATTTCGCGAGGAAGCGCCCGGCCGGCGTGGTTCGCTCGGCGGGCCCGATTTCGGCGAGATCCTTCGATCCGATCCCCGGGGTGGCCTCGTCACCGAGCGCAACGCCGATCAGGACCGGAGCCCGGCCGAGGAATTTCCTTTCGGCATCGAACAGGAACAGCGACGCCGCGGGCTTGTCGATGATGATGTACGGCAAGCCGCCATTGTCGCCGGACGCGGCAACCCAATCGGCGACCCGCGTCGCGGCCTCCGAACGAATTTCGGCATCCGCGGTTTCGGCACCCTTTTCGTGCGGCGCCGCCGATTCTGACGCCGCGGGCGGCTCCGCCGACCCTGCGGACACCGGAACGGTCAGCGCAAATCCCGCAAGCGCCACGAAGACTTTGATCATAGGTCGATGCACTCGAATAGTGGGCGCCGCCGTCCGCGGACGGCGGCGCCGAAAATCACGGTCGATCAATTACGGCCGTTCCGCATCAATTGCGCGGCCGCTTCGCCTGCGCCTGCTGCATCCGCTGTTCGATGCCGTCGACCCGGCCATTGAGCTGATCGAGGCGTTGGCCATTATTCTGCGCCTGCCCCGATGCGGCCTGCGCTTCGGTCAATGCCTGCTTCGCGGTGGCGTCGGTGGCCTGCAACTGCGCTTCGAGCGCATCGACGCGCTGGCTCACGACGGCAACCTGCTCGCGCACGAAGCCTTTGGTCGCACAGCCGCCCAGGCCCAGAGAACCGGCCAAAATTACAACCACGGGTGCTAGTTTTTTCAGAGACGGGGACATAGGAATTCTCCTGATCGTTGATGCCCCCCACCCGGCCGGTCCAAGCCGAGCGACGCCGCGCAAACAACGCGATTCTGTCCGGCTGTGCATCGGTTCGGGTAGATCGATAACGCCGGCATGGGGCCGCGGGTTCCGGGGCCTTACCGGCGCAAAACGGCGGCCAGCCGAAGCCGGGGATTTCGCCTCGTCGATGCATGATTTTGGTGGGTAGCGGGATTCCAATCCGGCTCCTAGGTAACTGATATTCTTGGTATTCTAATTTCGATTTTTCGCCGCGGCCCCCAAACTGGCCCCCACTCTGTTTCGTGTGTCGGGTTCGTTTCCTAAAGAGGGAACGCTCGATGGCTTAACCGTCCCGCTACAGTCGAACACCCGATTCGTCAAAACGGAAAGACCAACTTGGCCACGTCTCGTTATCCGCCGGAGCCTATTGTCGTTCGAAAAGGCGTTTGAGACTATCGTAGCGGATGAAGGTCGACCGGCCAACCTTCGCGACTTCGAGCTCGCCGTCTCCAATGAGTTCGTAGAGCGTGGACCGGCTAATTCCTGTCAGTTTTACGGCGACCGAGACGCGCACGCAAATCGGCTCCACGGGCAACTCGCCAAACACCTCCCGCGCCGAAATACTCAGTGCATCGCAGCCGTCGCGGTGCTGACCGTTCATGGCTTCGAACGGGAGCGCATAAAGGCGCGGTCGCTCTCGAGAAAAGACCACAACATGTAGGGAACAAGGTCGCCAGGCTTCTCTCGCTGCCCGTAGGCGGCTCCATAGACGTCAGCGTAATCCTCGAGCGCCTGCGCAAGATCAGGCAATATTTCGACGACGAGCTTCACCGGTTTGCGGTCGGGAATCTTCGGCAGTTTGATTTCGGGCATCATCGCCTCCACGGCTCAAGAACGAGATCCTTGTTGCGGTGGAGGTTGATGCTGAACGACACGAGCATTGGTTGATGAGCGACGGGCACTGGGCAATCCGTCTCGATCTGTTCGACGGAACGCTCCTTGGCGGCCCAGTGCTCGTCGAGCACCGGATCAGCGGGCTGCAATCGGCAAAGCCCAAGCAGCAGGCGCTTCGCCAATTCATCATGCTCGCGCAGAAGGGCGGCTTGCCGCGATCGATGATGCCAAGGGAAACCAAGGCCGCGCACTGGATACTCGAACTTCGTGTCGGCGACGCAATCACGGCAGGAGCCAATCAGCAGGATATAGCGCGCAGACTATTCGGCGGGGCGATTTCCCCGCAGCGTTGGCGGGCGGAAAATCCGTCCTACCGATCGCGCGTCCAGCGCCTCGTAAAGCGCGCGAGGTGTTTGCTCAGCGATCCGTTCGCGGGACCCTGGTTCGATTAGACGAACGCTGGATGACACGCTCCTCACACCGACGCGCACCCTGTCAGGCCTGGTCGCACGCTCACGACCGCCGGATGTCGGAATTCGCGAAAGCCGATCTGGATTGTGACAGGCCGGCCACGGCAGGCTTTCCCTTCAGGCAGGAGACGACAAGCGCCGGGCGTGCAGTTAAATCGGCAATGATGGGATCGATTCTGCTCTATGCGGCACTCGGCGCCATGCCGCTCGCCGCCTTGGGGATGCTCACCGAAATCCCGGGCGCGGAGCAGGCCGACTTCGCCGATGCGATCGAGTACCGGCTCGACGCGACGATTTATGCCTCCCTCCTCGGGCTCGCCGCCGACAATTTTAGCCCTGGAAGCCGTCGGCCTGTTATGGGCTCGATCGAAGGCGGAAAGACCTGATGGATTCCGCTTCACCGCCTATGGTCGGCTGGTATGGTCTGCAAAGCGACGGCGTCGGATGGATGCCCGTCACGCCAGGCGACATGGCCAACACCCTCCTGCTCCCAACCGCCGTATCTCTTGGCGCAACCCATGTTGGATACTGGTCTGGCAGGAGCTGGGAGCAAATCCAGCCGGTTGATCGGACCGAAAAGTCGACATGACGGATCAAGCCCAATGTTTGAGCGCGCGCTCCTCTGGCAAATTCGAAACGAGCGGCACCCAGCTTGCATTCCAGGCGGCGACCTGCTCAGCGGATGCTGGCTTGGCGCCAGCGTCCTTCAGCGCGAGACCACGAGCGTGAATGCGGCCTTGGAGCTCGTTCGCCAGGTCATTCTCTTGCTGAAGATGTTCGAACGCGTCAGCCTCGATGGCGTCGCGCGCAACGACCCACTGCATTGTTTGAGCGTAAGCCCATAAACGAGCGCGGTGCTCGCCGAGCAGCGCCTTGTCCGCCGGATCTTGACTGTTGATAAGATATTCGACCCACCCCGTCATCGATCCAACATAGCCTCGTCTCGGGTCCGGCGCAGCACGAAAACGTCAGGCAAGAAGTGTCTTCAGCGGGGTTTCGGTGTCGGCAAGCTGTTCCGCCGTCGCCAGCAGGCCCGCGGTGACGATCATCCGGCCCTGGACATAATCCTTGGTCGCGTTGACGCAGTCGATCGCGATCACCCGGCCCGCCTTGAGGTAGACGACCGAGAAGCTGCGCGTCCTGGGGTCACCGCGCAGCACCGCGCGGTCGTGCCCGGTCGACAGGCCCGCGGTCTGGAGCTTGAGGTCATACTGGTTCGACCAGAACCACGGGATAGCATGATAGGGTGCCTCGTCGCCGACGATGCCCTTCGCGACGACATTCGCCTGATCGTTGGCATTTTGCACCGATTCCAGCCGGATCACGACGCCTTCGGCAAAGTCATTCGCGTGCGCGGCGCAGTCGCCGATCGCATAGATGTCGGGAAGGCTGGTCTTGCAAAAGCGATCGACGAGCACGCCGTTGCCCCCCTCGGCACCCGCCGCGATCAGCGGTGCGACTGCGGGGACGATGCCGATGCCGACGATGACGAGATCGGCGGGGATGACCTCGCCGTCGGACAGGCGGACGCCGGTGACATGGCCCTCGCCCTCGATCGCATCGACACAGGCGCCGAGCCGCAGGTCGACGCCATGTTCGCGATGCTCGCGTTCATAGAAGCGCGACAGCTCGGTACCCGCAACGCGCGCCAAGACGCGATCGAGCGCTTCGAGAAGCACGACCTTCTTGCCCGCCTTGCGCAGCACCGCCGCCGCTTCGAGCCCTATATAGCCGCCGCCGATCACGACAATCTGGTCCGCGGTTTCCGACGCCGCCTTCATCGCATCGGCGTCGGCGCGGGTGCGCACGCCCTGCACGCCGGGAAGGTCGCCGCCGGGGAGCGGCAGCATACGCGGGCTGCCGCCGGTCGCCCAGACGAGCTTGTCATAGCCGATTGTCGCGCCGTCCTCGGTGACGACATTGTGCGCCACCGGATCGACCGAGACGACACGCTTGCCGAGCAGCATCGCTATCTCGCGCTCGTCCCAATATTTGGCGGGGCGGAGCTGGATGCGTTCGAATTCCTTGTCACCCGCGAAATATTCTTTCGACAGCGGGGGGCGCTCGTACGGGAGCTCAGGCTCGTCGCCGATGATCGCGATGCTGCCTTCAAACTTTTGCGTCCGCAACATGATCGCAACCTGTGCGCCGCCATGACCCGCGCCGACAATCACCACATCAAATTTCATAGCTCTCGCCTGTCCCTTTTCGTCTTGGGCAACCATGGCCGGCTGGTCGATGCGGTAGCCAGGGCGGTATGGAACGCAAGCTTTCGTCAGGAACGGCAGCGCGAACTTTGCTCTACGAGGCAAATTGTTTCAGGCCTGTCTCATGCAGGCCCGGGCAATGGATATCTCGTGCGGCGGTCTCGGGCGGTGCCTTCTTCCAATTTTCCGTGCCCAATTGGCCATCCTTATTTCTCGCATCGGGCGCGAGCTGACATATGCGCCGCGACGACGATACCTCCATTTCGTTTTGAAGCATTTCGCCCAAGCCAAGAAGCAGCAGGGTGAATAATGCCCACGACAGCAGCGAGGGTTCGGTATCGGCTCGAGCGGCAGGGTTGAGTTCCACAGGTCGGATCAGATGCTAGGCCTGCCAATCGCCGACCATCTCGGTATAACAATATCCCGTCACCTTCTTGCCGCCGACCATACCGCTCACGCGGCTTGCGCCTTCATAACGTGCGTGAAGGCCTTGAACCTCCTGCTCTCGCGGATGCGCGACGACGTCCAGCTTGAGGCTGAGCTCAGGGACCTTCACCACCCACCTTGTCGGGAAGCGGGCGCCGGTCGCGGCGCTCACCCAATAATCGCAGGCGTCCTCGACGAGCGGAACCAGATGCGCCACCGTGTGCCGGCCGGCTTCGTCAATCACCGTCACCCACGCATCCCGCTTGCCGTCGACGTCCGCTGCGTCCCACAGGCTGACCCGCCAACCGTTGCTAAGGTTGAGATCCATCCACGTCCATTTGCCTTTCGGCGGTCCGAGCGGCTGATTTTGCCACTGCCGGTCGAACCAGCTCGCGCCCGACGCGGGGAATGCACGTCCTTCGATTGTCAATTGCCCCGTCGTCTCCAACGTCGGGATAGAGTATTGAAACACGTCCATTCCCAACATATCGAAGCGCGCCGTTCCCTTATTGTAAAGAGGATGGCCGACCGCCCTCAATCGGACATCGATCGTAGCGTCCTTGATCTGCGCCTTGACATGCAGATCGTCGAGGGTCCCTTCGATCAAAGTCGTGGGCGTTTTCAGGAGAAGCCTGTCGGTCCGGACTTTCGCGCGGAAAAATGGATAAAATTTGTGATGTACACCGTACCATCCCGTCGTTTCGTCGGTGATGCTGGCAGCGCTATCGACCCCAACGATGACGCCTCCCACGCTCAGCGCGAAAAGGTGGACTAGGTAGTTGAGAACATGGCCCTTGGATTCCATGTGCCCTATCGCAAACCATGAGTTCAGGGTGAAACCGCGTTGGTGCGCGAGACCTTTGACGATATCGAGCGCCGGCGTGGCACCCGCGAGCGGCGCCGATGGATCGAGTGCGTTCTGGGGACTTTCCATAATCATCTTTCTCCGTGCAAAACCCGGCCCATTTTTCTGACTGATGTTGTTCGACCCCCAGTCAGAATGTGGCGCCGATCCAGAATGAAGCCGTCCCGGCTGGACCGGTCAGGATCGGCAAGTTATAGTTCTTATTACGAACCACATTTGATACGCATTACGAACTATGTCAATGGGGCAAGATCATGGGCAGCATCACAGGGACCTGCAGCAATGAAACAAGATCATAGGACTTCGGAGAGTCTGGTCGACGCGCTTGTGCCGACAGCGTTTGCAACAATGGCCGTGCTCAACAAGATTGGAGCCGAGAACGACCTCTCCCTGACCTTGCTCCGCGTTTTGGGAATTTTGCGCGACCGGCGGCCGCGGATGGCGGAACTCGCCGATCATCTTGGCCTCGAAAAGCAGACAATGTCGGGTCTCATTGCGAGGGCCGAGAAAAGGGGACTGGTGATGCGGGTCCCCAGCAATGATGACCGGAGAGCGGTCGACGTCCTTTTAACGAACGAAGGAAATGATCTCTTTGATCGGTTGCACGATCAAATGCAGGACGCGCTGGCACCGCTGACCCGTCAACTGACCATCTCGGACCAGCGGCTGCTCAAGGACCTGCTTTGGCGCTTGCTCGAACCATGGGAGGGACATCCGCCGGCGAATGGCGGTTGAAGCTCACGATCGCGCCGCGACGCACGGGGTGTCCGCGCCGCGGGTTCCACGCTTGCCAGACTGGCCATCCGCTGGCGCCACGTGGTCCAGAGGTGCGCGACGCCGATATGGGATGGCTCCCCCATGCGCTCCGGCGGCGCCGCGCTCCCGTATCCGGCTCCTCAGCCGGCTCATAAAGGTCGATTAGAATTTGAAGCGGGCCGTAACGCCGATTTCTCGCGGTGCGCCTACCGTATTTCCCACGAAACCGACGGTGCCGACCGCGGTGACGCTCTGATCATATTTTTCGTCGAACAGGTTCTTCACCCAAAACTGCACGCTGAACTGTTCGTCCGGCGCCCATTCCTCGCTCACGTTGACGACAACGAAATGAGGTTCTTTGTAGAGATTTCCGGGGTCGGCGTAATAGCCGTCATTGTAGGCGGCATTGGCACTCGTCGTGAACTTGCCGATTCCCGTCTCGAGCGTGTGATTGACATAGAGCGTGCCGGTGTATTTGGGCGCGAAGAGAAGGTAATTGCCTTTCGCATTCGGGATCGGCGTGGGAACCAAAGGTCCAACGCCGAAGCCTTGCGGATAGGTATAGCCGGGCGCATTCGCATAATCGGTGAATTTGGCATCGAGGACTTCGCCGACCAGTCCGATGACGAGATGGGAATCCGGCTGGTAGACCAGCTCGAAATCAACTCCCTTGATCCGCGCGGCGCCCGCATTGAGTGTGCGTAGCTGACCATTGACGTAGATCTGCTGCTGCAAATTCTTGTAGTCGTACCAAAAGCCGGCGACATTGAACCGAAGCTTGCGATCGAATAATTCGCTTTTCAAGCCAACTTCATAGGCATCGATGATCTCGGGATCGAGCGGCGGATTGGCCTGGACCGTATAGCCGGTTGCGTTGTTGCTGTTGAAGCCTCCCGACTGAAAGCCGCGATTGTACGAGACATAGGCTTTGACGTTCGGCGCAAAATCATGATCGAGCGCGATGCGCCACGTTGGCTTGCCAAAGCTTTTTTTCTGATTTCCGACCGTCGGCGGGATGATGAGCGGCGCCGGCGCGACAGGTCCCGAAATCTGACCGTAGCCATCGATCGTCTTTCTATCGTGCGTGTAGCGCAGTCCGAGCGTCAGCCGCGTGTCCGGTAAGATTGTCGCCGTCGCCTGACCATAACCGGATATCGATGTCGTCGTCGCCTTTGCATAAAGCTCGTAGGTGTCGCCAAGCGGGATGCCGAAAGGCAGCGCCACCGTCGCGAAGGGCGATCCGAACTGGAACGGGGTCGTGTGCCCGCGTTGCTTCAGGAAAAAGGCCCCTACCGTCCAAACCAGCGGCGACTCACTCGGCGAGGAGAGTTGGAGCTCCTGGGTAAAGGCATATTCCTTCGTCAGGACATAGACCGGCAGCAGCGTTTCAGGCCCGCCGTCGAAGTCCACATAGGTGGAATTGCGGTTGCCCTGATAGGCTGTGATGCTGCGAAGCTCGGCCCAATCGAAATCGCTGTCCAGGGTCCCGCTGACGCTAAAGGCTTCGACCGTATGGAACGAATTCGTGTTCTGATTGGTGTCGTAAAAGTCCGGGATTTCCTGCTGCGTATTGGTCGCCAGATTCCAGAGCTTGACGCCCTTGGCGGGACGGATCGCGCCACCGGCGTCGCCCTTCACCCGGTCAAAGCTCGCACCAAAGCGAAATTGCGTCGCATCGGATAGCTCGAAAAGCCACTTGGTCCGCACCGAATAGATGCTGCGTTTGAAAACATCTTCGCCGGTGGCCTGGCTCTTGCCGAAACCGTTCATCTGATCATCCGCGAGCAAGGCGATGCTCGCCGCGACCCGGTCGCTCAGTCCAGCCGTCATGTATAACGACCCGACAAGATGATCGTAGCTGCCGTAGCCCAGACTGGCTTCCCCGCCGAAGTCATATTCGGGATCCTTGGTGGTGATCTGGATGACCCCACCCGTCGCGTTCCGCCCGAACAATGTTCCCTGCGGCCCCTTGTCCACCTCGACACTCGATATATTGCTGAACCCCGCAAGCGCCGCGCTGGCGAAAGGCATGTAGACGCCGTCTACGAAGGTCGCGACCTCGGGCGAACTCGACGTGCCGACCTGCTGCGAACCGACGCCGCGTAGATAATAGATCTGGTTCGCCGCCGAGGAGCTGATCTGCAGACCCGGAATTGCCAATGGCAAATCATTCGTGTTTGCGATGCCCATCTGCTGAAGCTGGGCCCCACCGATCGCCTGAATCGAAATCGGCACCTTCTGCGCCGATTCCTCGCGCTTTTGGGCCGTGACGATAATTTCCGCTACCGCCCCCGGCTGGTCTTCCGCCGCGGGATCCGCCTGCGCCCGAGCGGCAGGTGCGCCCATCGTCGCCAGTAAACCGATCACGCCCGCCGAGCAGCGCATATAGAGCTTGTGCCTGGATCCCGTACGCATTCCCATCCCCTTTAATTTTCCATCCGTTCGCAACATCGCTCGTTCGTGGCCGCGGGCGGCATTTGCGAAACAGTACTATTCTTGCCTGCCCTTTCGAACACGCACGCGCGCCAGCGACAACGAAGATGGCGCAAATCTTGTACATTCACTGCAAGGAACCCGGCGCTCTCGCACCATGCCTCAGGACGCGGGCGTCCAGCTTGTCATCAGCCGGTTCGAAGGCACGCCGTGGGGATCGATTATCTTCTGGGCCTGCTCTGCGCCGGTGACGGGATATTGTGCCGGGTCGAGAAGCCCTGCTTGTACGAGAAGCGACGCGCTGTCGTAATAGAGATGCTCATGCCGCAATTTGGGTCCGCGAAACGTCACGACGCCGCACACCGCGATGCTGAGCTTCTTGCCGGTCGGCTGGATGCCGGGAAGCACATAATCCATAAATCGATCGTGAGTGAAGCTGATCAGCATTTCGTCGACGATCCGGTTCACGCCCACGGTGCGGGAGATCGACACGGCCGAATAATCCTCGGGATGCACATCGACAAAATAGTTCTTGTAGAAATGGTGCAGCTCCGTCCGCCCTGTCCCGCCAGTCATGGTCGGGACATGATTCACATAGGGCACGTCCACCATTGTTTCGATCGTCTGGTCCGCATCCCGCAGGCCAAACTCAAAATAGGCATGTTGCTCCCAAAGGGCGGCAAGATCGTAATGAGGACCCATCAAGGGGCGGAGCAGTTCCAATGTGTGGGTCAGCGCGCGCTCGCTCGCGAGGCGATCATATTCATCGCGAAACGGATTGAAAAAGGCGTGACCGGCACCGTCGTAGGAATAAACCTTCGCAAATGGATTGTCCGCCATCAGTCTCCTGATCTGGTCAGCCGCTTCCGGCGGACACATGGTGTCGGCGCCGCCGAGATGAATTTGCGTAGGGCAGCGCGGCATTATAGTGTCGGCCGGACAATCCAGCATCGCAACGGGGTAATAAGCCACGACCGCGTCCGGCGCGAGTTCGGCCCCGCCGCGCAGTGCCAGCGTTCCGCCGAGGCAAAAGCCGACGAGCGCCGCCGGGCCGTCGCACTCGGCAAGCCCCCGAAGATGGTCGAGCGCGCTGCCGATGTCGCGGACTGCGAGGTCCCGATCAAGCGCCTGATAGAAACCGAGAGCGCGCGCGACATCGTCCGCCCCGTAGCCAAGTTCGACCTCGGCTTCCATGCGCCAGAAAAGGTCGGGCACGAGAACCGTATAGCCCTCGTCGGCGAAAAGTTTCGCGGTGGAGCGCATTGCTTCGTTCACGCCAAATATTTCCTGAAGCATCA
Source organism: Sphingopyxis sp. MSC1_008 (assembly GCF_023197165.1). Classification (GTDB taxonomy): domain Bacteria; phylum Pseudomonadota; class Alphaproteobacteria; order Sphingomonadales; family Sphingomonadaceae; genus Sphingopyxis. Next base: position 442,005 of record NZ_JALPRD010000002.1, on the reverse strand, counting down.
CGATCCCGGGCCCGTGCCCCGCCTCGGGTACGGCCAAGAAAGCGCTGAAGGACGAGCCATCATGCGTCTCGACGATAATCTGCTGTTCGCGAATCATATTTCGTTTCCTCTACGCTGCTCGCTCATGTCCCCAGATACTGATCTGGTCATATTCCTCGACACGCCAGTCGCCAGCGATCACGCGCCCGCCCCAGCCATATTCGACGTCGAATCCGGCCGGCGTTTGAACGTAGAATGACAGCATCTGGTCATTGGGATGTCGGCCGATGCCGCCCGTCTTATAGCCTTGCTCGACACACCGTTTATAGCCGAGCAGCACATCGTCGACCTCGGCGACTTCGACCATGATGTGATTCAGGCGCTTGCCACCGGGCAAGCCGGCGATCGCGAGGCTATGGTGCCGCGGATTGCAGTGCATGAAGGCGATGCGAAGCTGCGCTTCGCCCATGGGAACAGTGATATAATCACTCATCGCGAAGCCGATCTGCTCGAAGAACGCGACCCCGCGGTCGAGATCACCGATCGCCAGGACAACATGCCCGAGACCTTGGTCCCCTGTCCGAAAACCCTGAACCAATTCCGACTGGAACGGCGAGGTCGCTGCCTCATGGTCGATGACCAACTCGAAGCGCAGTCCGTCGGGGTCGCACAGGTGGAACCCGGCCGCCACCTGTCGTTCGTTCAGTTCCGTTTCGTCGAGATCCGTGCAGACAATCCCGGCTCTCTCCAGCGCTCCGCGTCTGGCGTTCAGGGCAACGATGTCCGCGCATTCGAAACCGGCGTACCGAATGTCGTCTTCGCTGCCGGGATGAAGAGCGATCCGCCACGCGCGGTCGTCCAGACGCAACCGACGCAGCTCGCCGCGATCGGCCGACATCAGACCGAGCGCCTCGGTGCCGAACCGCGCCCAAGCCTCGATATCCGCTAGCCCCAAACCGCAATATGCCAGTCGCATCCCAAACTCCCTTGATCGTGTCGACGTGTCGCGATGTGGGGCGCGCAGCCCTCGTGTTGCTATCTCTTCCGCGCAGCAGCTTTGCCGACCGTGCAGCAACCGCGAGCCGACGCTGCATCCGCGCTGCTTCTCGGCAGTGGGGGCGGGCACCGATGGTGTCCGCATCAGAGCCTCAAGGCGTCGGTATTTGGCGGGCACGGCCAAAGGATTGCAGAAATCGCGTAGCCCTGTCCCCCGCCCTGCCGCCATGTGAGCCTAGCAATAAGCAAGACAACAGGGGACTGAGGACATGCACTATCAATCGAAACACAAACTGGGGACGCTCGCGCTATTGCTGGGCTTGAGCCCGGCCGTTTCCGCACAGGAAGCGGACGGAAGCGCGCAGGGCGGCCTCGAAGAAATCGTCGTCACGGCCCAGAAACGCGAAGAGAATTTGCAGAATGTCCCGCTCGCGGTATCCGCGGTGACTGCGAGCACATTCGATCGCTACGCATCGAGCGATATCGCCGACTTGAGCGGCGCGGTGCCCAATGTTTTCATTGGCGAGCCGACGCCGGGCGGTTCATCGATCATTTCCTTTGCGATCCGCGGCATCCAATATGCCGAGAATGAAAAGACGATCGAACCCCCGATCGGCGTCGTCATCGATGGTGTCTTTTCCGGCACGGCGCAGGGCGGTCTATTGCAAACGTTCGACCTCGAACGGGTCGAGGTCTTGCGCGGTCCGCAAGGCACATTGTTCGGGAAGAATACGACAGGCGGCGCCATCAATGCGATCCGGACTCGCCCGACCGGCCGCTTCGGCGCCCGGATCGCGGCAACCTATGGCACATTCGATCGGCGCGAGCTGCGTGCCGTCGTCAATTTCCCGATCTTCGACGGAGTACTCGCCGGCAAGGGCGCCTTCTTCTACGAACATATGGACGGTATCCGCAACATTGCCTTCCCGGGGCGCCGCGACGGCGACCGCCGCTATTGGAGCGCATCGGGAACGTTGCTCTTCACCCCCACCTCTTCCTTTGAGGCATTGTTGACCTATGACCATGTCAAGGATCGGAGCCAGTCGACCCCGGTCCTTAATATCTATCAGGCCGGTCCCACGACCCTGCCCACCGATCCGCCGATCGTCGTGCAAGGCGAGACCCCATGTCGCATTTTCGGTTTCTGCCCGCCGCTCGATTATGAGGCCAGCCGAATCAACGGATCGGGCATCGCGCATAACAACCTGGATGCCGTCACGCTCAATGCCCGCCTCGATCTTACGGATGACATCAAGCTCGTTTCGGTAACGGGATGGCGCAAGGCGCAGGAAAATATCGTAACCGACTTTGACGCGTCGGAGCTGCTCATTTTCCAGACCTTGCGCCCCAATGACAGTTTCGAGCAGTTCAGCCAGGAACTTCGGCTCGAAGGCACGGTCGGCGATCGGGTGAATTTCGTCGCCGGCGGCTTTTACTATCGGGGCCATTATGATTCGCTCATCTCGCGAATCCAGGACATCGGCTATATTCGCGGAAATCCCGCGCTGATCGGGGTCTACAGCCAGTTTTTTCCGACTTCGCCAATCACCGGGATGACAAATGTCGACCACGTCGCCAAATCCTATGCCGCTTTTGCGCAGGTCGACATCGAGTTTTTCGACGGCCTGACGCTGACGCTCGGCGGTCGCTATACGCATGACCGCAAAAAGATCCTCTACGAACTGCTCAATCCCGATGGAACGGTGGTCGGGCCGGCGCAGGGTGCGCTCGTGCCCCAATCGGTATTGACGAGCGAAAGCTGGTCGAAATTCACACCGCGACTTGCGCTTCGATATCAGTTCACGGCCGATACACAGGCCTATGTCTCCTTCACAAGGGGCTATAATGCCGGCGGCTACAGCGGCCGCGCGCCCGACGTGTCAACGGTCGGACCGTACAACCCCGAGACGGTCGATTCCTATGAGATCGGTCTGAAGACCGAGCTTCTCGATCGCTCGTTGCGGCTGAACATCGCCGCATTCCGCAATAATTATAACGACAAGCAGGAAGAAGTGAGCCGCGCGACAACCGTGCCGCCCTATTTCGGCACGACGATCACCAATGCATCGAGCGCACGCATCCAGGGGATCGAGATCGAAGCGACCGCGGTTCCCACCGCCGGCCTCACCGCAACCGCATCCTTCGGTTATCTGGACGCGAAATATCGAAATTTCATCGGTAATATCTCCGGGCTCGGAGTGACCGACAATTCGAGCCTGAAACTGCGCCGGGCGCCGCAATTCACCATGACGACCAGTATCGACTACAACTTTGTCGCCGCGGGCGGCGAAATCAACCTCGGCGCGCGCTACCGCCTGATCGACGAGACCGAACTCCTGGTCACAAACGACCCGGCGGGCCATGTCGAGGCCGGCGGCTATCTCGATGCATCGTTCGGTTACGAACGCGAGGTCGGCGACGTGACGTGGGGGATCAAATTTTACGGGCGCAACCTCACCGACACGATCCGCAAGAGCAATACGACGCGTATCGGCGGCTTCATCAACTTCATCACGGTCAATCGCGGCCGCGAAGTCGGCGCCGAACTGTCGCTTAAATTCTGAACGACGAGGAACTGAAATGAACCATGCACAAGTTTCAGAGCATCCCGCGGGGTCCGGCACCATGTCGCCTGCGGAGCGCCAGGCGCGGGTCGAACTCGCGGCCTGCTACAGGCTCGTCGCACACTACGGCCTTCAGGATCGCATCTATACCCATATTTCGGCGCGGGTACCGGACGAGGACAATGCCTATCTGGTGAATCCATTTGGCATGATGCACGACGAGATCACCGCTTCGCGCCTTACCAAGGTCGACGTCGACGGAAATATCCTGACTGACCCGACGGGCTACGGAATCAATCCGGCCGCCTTTGTCATTCATGGCGCGATCCACGCTGCGCGCCATGACGTGCATTGCGTCCTTCACACGCACACGCCGACAGGCATCGCCGTGTCTGCGCAGGCGCACGGCCTGCTGCCGATGAGTCTGCAAGCGGCCGCGCTGCTCGGCGATCTCGCTTATCACGAGTTTGAAGGAATTGCCGTTCACATGAGCGAGCAGGAGCGGCTGGTCGCCGATCTTGGCACCAAGCATGTGTTGATCCTCAACAACCATGGTCTGCTGACGGCGGGAGCCACGGTAGGTCAGGCGCTCAGCTATATGTTGACGCTGGAACTGGCGTGCCGCGCCCAAATCCAGGCGCTGTCGGCCGGCTCAACCCTCCGGCTGGTATCAGCCGAATCGATCAAATCAACCCAGGAAACCCTGGCGTCGGATCTCATCGGTGACCGCGAATGGACGGCGATGTTGCGCCTCGCCGAGCGCGTCGCGCCAGACTTTAGCGATTGAACGGAGATCTTCCGGTGAGAGCAATCGTCGCCGGAACGCCGGGCAGCGAGGTTTTGCTCGATCGCGTCGCGGCTGATCTTCGCGCGCATGGTTGGGAGGTCCGCTGCTTCTACGGCGAGAGCGTGGCTGTTGTCGATCCTGCCCGCTGGGCGGATGCTGAAGTCCTGATATGCTACGGGATACCGCTCGGCGCCGCGGAGTTCGACAAGGCCGCGAAGCTGCGCGGTATCGTATCGCCGACCATCGGCTATGAATGGATCGACGAGAAGGCCGCAAGTGCGCGGGGGATCCTGATCGCGAACGGCGCCGTGCCCCAGAATCAGGAGAGCATGGCGGAAGCCACGATCCTTCTGCTGCTCGCCACCCTCTATGACCTCCCCGGGGCGGAGGGCGAACTGCGCGGCGCCGCGCGCAAGCGTATCCCGCCGCGCATGCTGCAAGGAAAATGCGTTGGGCTCCTCGGCTATGGCAATATTGCGCAAGCGATCGTCGGCCGGCTGCAGGGCTGGGGCGCCGGATTTGTCGTTCACCGGCGCAGCAAGGCGACTGTGGACGACAGAGTGGAGTTTGTTCCGCTCCATACACTCCTCGATCGGTGCGATATTCTCATCATACTCACGAGTCTGAACAGTGGCAGTCACCGATTGATAGACGCGGCGGCGCTTGATCGCCTGAAAAGAGGTGCGATTCTGATCAATGTTTCCCGCGGCGGCATTGTCGATGAAGATGCAATGGCCGAACGTCTTGCCGATGGGCGGCTGTCGATGGCCGCACTCGACGTTTTCGAAGAAGAGCCCCTGCCCGCGACCAGTCCATTGCGCCGCGTCTCGAACGCAATTCTGACACCGCACGCATTGGGCCACACGCTGGAAAGCTTCGCCGCCATCCCCGGCGTGGCGGTTGAAAACGCGTTGGCCCTCGGCCGGTGGGCCGTGCCGGCATCGACCCGCAATGCCGAGATCGCCGCGCATTGGCGAACCCGCAAATAATCGATTTCGAAGCGCAATTTGGCGCTGAACGGACAACGCTGACGGCATCCGTGTAGAGGCAGGCCGCCGGTCCGTGGAAAAGCCGACCATCAGTGGAAACGGAGTATTCCCATGCGGCGAATTTCTATCATTGGCTCGGGTCAGGCCGGACTCATTCTAGCGCATTCGCTCGTCGGGCGCGGCTACGACGTCACGCTTTACTCGGACAAGACAGCCGACGAATGGCTGCACGCGTCGCGGCCGACAGGGACCGCCTATTTGTTCGCGGAAAGCCTTCAGATCGAACGCGACATCGGCATCGACCATTGGTCGAACACCATGCACAAGGGCCAGGGCATGCATGTCGAAATGCCCCTTCCCGACGGCTCATTGCTGTCGATCGTGGCGCGCACCGCCCGCCCGGGGGGCGCGGTCGACCAGCGAATGAAATTTCATCGGTGGATGAACGACCTCGACGATCTGGGTGGACGGATCGTAATCGAGACCGTCGACGTCGCGGCGGCCGAGCGGATTGCCGCGCAATCCGACCTCACCATTCTCGCCGTCGGCAAAGGCGATCTCGGTCGCATCGTTGCGCGCGATCCCGCCCGCAGCGTCTATGAGCGGCCGGCCCGCAATCTGGCGATGGGTATCGTGACGAATATCAAGGGGTGGGAAAGCCGCTCCGGAATCACGGCCGTCAAATATTCGAAGCTTCCTTTCGGCGAGATCTTCTGGGTGCCCTTCACGCACAAGACGGCGGGACCGTCCTGGTCTTTCATCGTCGAGGCGATCCCGGGCGGGGCACTCGACAAGTTCGGCGGCGCAGCTTCCGGCCCCGAGGTCGTCGAGACAGTGCGCGGTTTGGTGCGTGAGTTTGCGGCGTGGGATGAAGAGAATGTGGGTGCGATGCGTTATGTCGAAGGGGATGACCTTGGATGGCTGGTCGGCGCCTTTCCCCCGACGGTCCGGCAGGCATTTGGACGCCTGCCATCGGGGGCGCTGGTCGTCCCCGTCGGGGACAGCGCGATCACGTTCGATCCCATCGGTGGGCATGGTGGCAATAATGCAAGTCACCACGCGCGGCATCTCGCGGATGAAATCATTGCGCGCAATGTCATGCCGTTCGATGCCGCTTGGGCGACGGAAATGTGGGAGCGCTATTGGGAAAGCCGCGGCCGCCATGCCTATCGCTTCAACAACATGTTCCTCGAAAGCGATACGCCCGGCTTAGCCACGCTGCTTCAAGCTTCCGCGAGGGACCCCCGCGTTGCGGATGCGATGCTGGGCGGCAACGTCATGACGCCGCGCAACTTCTTTCCCTGGATTGAAAGCGCCGCGGAAACCGAGAGCATGATAGCGGCAGTCCAAGCGCAATGGGACGTTCAGCGCGCATAGACCGGCGCGCTGGTCGGCAGCGGTCAGCCTGGTTGGCGCGCGGCAGCAGCCGCCGCGAACTGACCATATCCACCCTTGCAAAAAAGAAGCGGCGCGCCAGGATGCTCGACGTCGAGCGCCTTGACCTGCCCGAGCGCGACAAAATGATCGCCGGCATCGAGCACGGCGTGAAGATCGCATTCGATCCATGCGACCACTTCGTCGAGAATCGGCAACCCGCTTTCCGACAGACGGTAGTTTGCCCCCTCGAAGCGGTTCGCGACTTTCGCAGTGAATCGGCGGCATATGTCTTCTTGATGCTCGGCCAGGACATTTACGCAGAAGCGGCCGGCGTCGGCGATCTGGTGCCAGCTCGGCGAACGACGGTCAGGAAAGAAGGCGACGAGCGGCGGATCAAGCGAAGCCGACGTGAAGGAACCAACCACCAAGCCGATCGGTTCGCCATCCCGGCCCATCGCGGTGATCAGGCAAACGCCCGTCGGGTAATGGCCAAGCACGTGGCGAAATACGACCGGGTCCCGGGCAAGCTCGCCGGCGTTCATGCCATCTTCCTGTTTCACGCGGTGCTGCCACCGTTCGCGACGATCAGTTGGCCGGTAATCCAGCGCGCGCTTTCGCTCGCGAGGAACGCGACCACGTCGGCGATGTCCCCCGGCTCGCCCAGCCGTCCGAAACTGGTCTGCTGCCGCGCCTTTTCGAGTTGTTCGTCGCTGGCACCGCTGAGAATATCGGTGCGGGTCACCCCGGGCAGGACGGCATTGACCGTGATACCCCGCTGTCCGACTTCTTTCGACAAGGCGCGGGTGAACTGTTCGATTGCTGCCTTCGAGCCGGCATAGGCCGCAGCCATCGGCGCCCATCCACGCGTCAGTCCCGTGGATATATTGACGATGCGGCCGGCGTCCTCGAGGAGCGGTATCGCGTTTTGCATCGCGAAATATGTCCCTCGCGTGATGGCGAACAGGCGGTCATAGGCTTCGCTGTCGATCGCGCTGAAGGGGCCGAGCTCTGCCACGCCGGCATTGTTGACGAGAACGTCCAGGCGACCAAAGCGGGCCGCGACATTGGCGAACAACGCCCGGTTCGCATCGAGATCGGCGATGTCGGCGCGGAAGGAGGCTGCCTCGCCACCTTCCTTTGCGATATCCGAGATCAGCTCGTCCGCGGCTGTTTCATCGCGCACATAGTTGACCGCGACGCGAAATCCGTCCGCTGCGAGCCGGAGCGCGATCGCGCGGCCGATGCCCCGCGACGCGCCGGTGACGAGTGCGACGCGCATCACAGAGCCGCCTTCCTCTTCACCATGTCGAGCGCGACGTCGACAATCATATCTTCCTGTCCGCCCACCATCTTGCGCTGGCCGAGCTCGACGAGAATCGCCCGCGTATCGAGACCATGTTCGGCGGCCGCCTTTTCGGCGTGCCGAAGGAAGCTCGAATAGACTCCGGCATATCCCAGCGTCAGCGTCTCGCGATCGACGCGAACCGGCCGGTCCTGGAGCGGGCGCACTAGTTCCTCGGCGGCGTCCATCAGCGCGAACAGGTCGCAGCCATGGTTCCAGCCATGCACGTCGGCCGCCGCGATGAACACTTCGAGCGGCGCGTTACCTGCGCCAGCGCCCATCCCGGCAAGGCTCGCATCAACCCGGACCGCGCCGCCTTGAACCGCAACGATGCTGTTCGCGACGCCGAGCGACAGATTGTGATGCGCATGCACGCCCCGCTGGGTTTCAGGCTTCAGAACCCGATCATAGGCGGCGAGCCGCGCGGCATATTGATCCATCGTCATCGCGCCGCCGCTGTCGGTGACATAGACGCAGTGGGCGCCGTAGCTTTCCATGAGCTTTGCTTGTCCGGCCAGCGCGTCGGGCTCGGACATATGGCTCATCATCAAGAAACCCGACACGTCCATGCCTATCCCGCGCGCCGCTTCGATATGCTGCTTTGACACATCGGCCTCGGTACAATGGGTCGCAATACGGACCGAGCGAACGCCGAGATCATAAGCGCGTTTGAGATCGTGCACCGTCCCGATCCCCGGGAGGAGCAGGGTCGTAAGCACGCTATGCTCGAGTACTTCGGCGACCGCGCCGACCCATTCCCAATCGGTGTGGGCGCCAAAACCGTAATTGAAGCTTGATCCTTGAAGGCCGTCGCCGTGCGCGACCTCGATCGCATCGACCTTCGCCCGGTCGAGCGCGCGGGCGATCGCGCGCACATGATCGAGGCCATATTGGTGGCGGATCGCGTGCATGCCGTCGCGCAGCGTCACGTCCTGGATGTAGAGCTTGGACACGGCCGGATCGAATTTCATGCGGCCGCTCCTGCATGCATGCGAACTGCGATTTTTTCCGCGGTTCTCAGCGCCGCCGAGGTCATGATATCGAGATTGCCGGCATAGGCCGGCAAATAATGCGCTGCGCCCTCGACCTCGAGGAACACGCTGACCTTGAGGCCGGTGAAGCTATCATTCATTTCGGGAATATGCAGCGGCGCATTGCTGCCGATACTCTCGAACTGCACCGCCTGCTTGAGGCGGTAGCCCGGGACATAAGTCTGCACCTCGGCGACCATATCCTCTATCGACTGGCGGATCGCTTCGCGGTCGCCATCGTCACAGAGGCAATAGACGGTATCGCGCATGATCAGCGGCGGTTCGGCAGGATTGAGAATGATGATCGCCTTGCCGCGCGTGGCGCCGCCCACGGCGACGATCGCCTGGCTCGTCGTTTCGGTGAATTCATCGATATTGGCGCGGGTGCCGGGACCCGCGCTCTTGGACGCAATAGAGGCGACGATTTCGCCATAATGCACCTTGGCGATGCGGTTCACCGCGGCAACGATCGGGATCGTGGCCTGGCCGCCGCAGGTCACCATGTTGACGTTCGGGGCGTCGAGATTCGCTTCGCCGTTGACCGGTGGGATCGTATAGGGGCCGATAGCCGCCGGAGTCAGGTCGATCACGCGCTTGCCATGTCCGAGCAGCACGTCACTGTGACGCTGGTGCGCCGCCGCCGAGGTCGCATCGAATATAATCTCGATGTCGCTGAAGCCCGGCATCGCCACTAGCCCGTCGAGCCCGCCGGCTGTGATCGGAACGCCCAGGCGCTCGGCGCGCTTCAACCCGTCGGACTCAGGATCGATACCGACGAACGCCCCCATCTCCAGCACCGTCGACAAGCGCATCACCTTGATCATCAGGTCGGTCCCGATATTGCCTGAACCAATGATGGCAATCTTCACCGTCACGGTCACCGCTCTCCAAAGCGGAAGCCGACGGTGCCAAGGCCCCCGATCGTACCGCGCACGATATCACCGGCCGTCAATGCGAACATCGGCGCAATCGCTCCGGTCAGGACAACGTCGCCCGCCTTCAAACCGTCGCCCACTTCCGCCAGCGTGCGGGCGAGCCAGGCTGCCGACAGAAGGGGTCCACCAAGGCATGCCGCACCGACCCCCGTCGAACGGATCTCGCCGTTCACTTCGAGAATGCCCCCGCATGACCAGAGATCGAGCCCGGCGAGGCTGCGCGGCTCGCGCCCCAGTACGTAAAATGCGGACGACCCGTTGTCAGCAACCGTATCAGCGAAGCGAATCTTCCAGTCGGCGATGCGGCTGTCGACGATCTCGAGCGCCGGCACGGCATAGGCAACTGCCCGAGCGATATCCGTGGCCGTGACATCGGGATCGGTGATGTCGCACTCCATCACCAGCGCCACCTCAACTTCGGCCTTCGGCTGCAGCGTCGAGGCGGGGTCGAGAATGCCGCCGTCGGTCACCTCCATATCGGCGAAGAGAACGCCATAGTCGGGCCGATCGACGCCAAGTTGCTGCTGAACGCTTCTGGCGGTGAGCCCGACCTTCCGACCAACGATGCGCCGGCCGCTTTCGAGCCAGTGCTGCGTATTGAGGTTCTGGACCGCATAAGCGCTGGCGGCGTCGGTGGCCTCCAGATCGTCGACCAGGGGCGCAATGGAACCGCTGCGATAGGCGCTTCGCAACTTTTCCGCGATTGCAGCAAGATTTTTAGTCACATGATTCTCCAGACAAATTGCCTATCGATGATCCCGTCGGGGTGCGGCTAGCTCCGGAGTGCAGCCGTTGGAAAGGCGGCGCAATCGAACGGTCAGACATCCTTCCAGATCCCGCGCGACCGCATCAATTCGATCTGTCGCCGCGTCACCTGCTCGGCATAATCGTGATGATTGAATGGCGCGCGATCAGCGTAGAGATTCTTCGGATAGATCGGCTGTTCATAGACGATCTGGTAGAGCTCGGTTCGCAGGTCCTTGGCCCAGTTCGTCCACGGCGACGTCAAGCGCTGATGCCGAAGCGAGGCGATGTCGACGATGGCGGATACCACGGTCGCGACACCGCCATGGGGCACCTGTCCCACGATCGTGCCGCGGTGGTCGACCATCATCGAGCGCCCTCCGAAGGCGTCGATCGGCAGGGCGGCGTCGATCGTTGGATAATAGGCGGCGCAGTTCGGCGCGAGGACATACATATTATTGTCGAGCGCGCGGGCGCGGTTCTGTATTTCGCCCATTCCGCTGGTCGTCCCCGGATGGGGAAAGGCGGTGCGATACGCGATTTCACATCCGTTCAGGGCAAGCGCCCGCGCATTCTCGGGGTAGGACGCCTCATTCGCCATCATGATGCCAATGCGGCCTATCTGCGTATCGACGACCGGCCAGAAAGCGTCGAGCGACCGGCCGTAACGCTCGACCCACCAGTCGAATATGTCGTGGGGAGTAAGCGAATGTTCGACCGGGTAGAGCGGCGTCAGCTTGTAGTGCCGGAGAATGATTTCGCCCTCGGGATCGATGACGAACCCGACATTGAAGAAGCGATCGGGAATCTCGGGATGCCGCGCCTTCGCCTGAGCAATCACATAAACACCGAAACGCCGGGCCCAGGCCCCGATGCGATCGGTTTCAGGTCCCGGAAGGTCGATCGCGATGGTGCGGGCATATTCCAGATGATCGAGATCCTCGGCCTCGTCGCTGAACCCCTGCAACGCGCCTTCGGGTATCGCGACGAGGCGCACCGGCATGTCGAGCCCGGACATCTGGCATCCAAAGGCAAACAAATCTTCGAGCGGATCGAGATTGGCGGCGATCTCGTCACGGGCGTGAACGCCGCGGACATTGGGAATCAGCCCGACGGCTGTATAAGGTGCAATGCTCATCGTGCTGGAATCGCTTCTACAAGGGCAGCAAAGGCGGACTCTCGTCCTTCGGGTCCCATCGCGCGATAGCCGCCGTCGACCGGAAGGTCGGCGCCGCTGATAAACCGGGCATGGTCCGAACAGAGAAACAGGACGGCGTCGGCCACTTCGCTTCTTTCACCGGCGCGGCCGGGAAAATGGAAGGGCGCGGCGATCCGATCGACGGCTTCGCGGGTCAGGCCCAGCCGTTCCATGCCGGTCGACCATGTCCAGCCCGGCGAGACGCTGTTGACCCGAATGGCGTCGCGCGACAGGTCAAGTGCCATGCTGCGTGTGACCTGCGCCAAAGCGGCCTTGCTTGCGGGATAGGTCCAGCGTCCTGCCTGGGCGACGCTGGCGCTGATACTGCCGATGTTGACCACCGCCCCATTTGCTGCTGCGAGATGGGGTCTTGCTGCGAGCACGAGCATGGCAGGCCCGGTGACATTGACATCGAAACTCCTGGCCCACGCCATACGATCGCTTGCGGCCCCCTCGTCCTCGTATAGAGCGGCGGCGTTGACGATGAAGTCGATGCGGCCGAACCGATCGACCGTCGCTTGGACGCAGGCGCGGATATCGTCATCGGATGCGAGGTCGGTGCGCATGGACATGCGTTTTTCATGCGGTTCGCGGCTCGCCCCCCCGCTTTCGACATCGACATCGGCGATCACTGCCGCAGCGCCATGGGCCACGAACATGTCGACGATTTCGGCGCCAATGCTCGCCGCCCCTCCCGACACGATAACGACCTTATTCTCTATTCCGCGCATCATTCTCATCCCTTGAGTCAGCATCGCAGCTTGACGAGCTCTTGCAATAACCGGGGTGCAGCGGGTTGACCGCCCGTGCAGTTTCGAGTGTCAACGCATCAATGTGCCGCCGTTCAGATCCCAGGTCGCGCCGGTCACATAGCCCATGCGCCGCGACGCGAGCAGTGCGACCGCATCGGCGATTTCTCGCGGTTCGCCCAGTCGGCGCACGGGCATCGACGCCTGCAGCGCGGCAAGCTTGTCCGCAGGTACAGCCGACCGAACGGTGGGAAGGTCGATCGGCCCCGGCGAGACGGCGTTGACCGTCACGCCCGTCCCGGCGAACTCCCGCGCGAAATATTTCGTCAGGCCGATCAACCCGGCCTTGGACGCCGCATAATGGCCCCCGGTTACCGTGCCGCCCATTTGTCCGGCCTGGGACGCGATGTTGACGATGCGGCCATAGCCTTTGGCGCGAAGATGCGCGCCGATCACCTGCGAAGCGAAAAAAGGCCCGCGCAGATTGACTGCCATCACCGCGTCGAACTCGCCGCCTTCGATATCCATCGCCGGCGTGGTAAAAGCGATTGCAGCATTGTTGACGAGGACATCGATCCCGCCCCAGTCTGCCGCGCGGGCCAGGACGTCGACAAATGACTGCTTGTCCCTCACATCCAGTGATATTGCGCGCGCGGTTGCCCCCTCCGGGTCGAGCTGCCTGGCCACCTCCCGGGCTCCCTGGACAGCCACATCCGCGACAAGGACGCGCATCCCATCGCGGTGCAGCGCCTCGGCGATAGCGGCGCCAAGCCCGCGGGCTGCACCCGTCACCAATGCGACGTCGCCGGGGGCCTTATCGCTCATGGAAGGAAACTCATCTCGGCGAGAGGCTCATCGGAGTTGATCAGCAGCACCAGCTTCTCTGCGATTTTCAGCCCATCGGCCCCACGCGTCAGCCGGTGCGTCACGTCGGCGGCGAGCAGCGTCTGCACCTGCCGTTTGAAGCTGATGATCAGCAAAGAGGACGCGACGACCAGCATCGCTGTGTCCGCTTCGAGCAGGCGCACGCGGCCGATGGTGCGGACGGTGCGCATTATCGGCGATGCGGAGGGGGCATGGCCGCTCATGAGCCTGTCGACACGCTGCCGGCGCATGGAACCGTCGTCGTAGATATGGTTCAGGCGGCCGGCATGATCGATCACATCGCGGTCGATCGGCAGGATATAGCGGCCGCTGGGCTCCCACAGGCTCAGCCACTCGTCATAGGCGAGCCGGTCGAGCAAATCGGCTTCCTGATCGATGAACGCGCGAGCATGGGCCAGATCGCCTAGCCGGTCTTGATCAAATGAAGCGAGCGTCACCGAACCATCATCCTTTTCCACATCGAATATGCTTCGCGCATCCCCGTTTCGTCGGTGACGTGCGCCTGGAGATGGCCCTCGCCGTCATCCACTTCGCGGTTGAGTCCGCGGTTGAGCATGATCCAGACGTCGTCGTGGCTCGCTCCGGCACCGATCTGCACGCGCTCCCATGCCGCCATGTCATCGGGACTGCCGAATCCGCCCGCACCCTGGAATTTTTCGTGAATTCGCAGGCGCATCCGGTTTGCCTCTTCCGGCCCGCCATCCATCACCAGCGCCATATGGCGGATCTCGGTCCGATCGACCGCCAGGGGCTTGAGTTCGCGCAGGAAGGCGGCGGACAATCCGATGTTCGGAAAGAGATTGAGGTTGAACCCGGCCCCGTTTATCGCCCGAAGGATCCAGCGAACGCGTTCGGGCGGATAATCTTCTGACAGTTGCGCGGCGAGCTCTTCGAACTGCGGCGGCACGGGCGCCTCGTCATCCTGCGACAGGTCGACCGTGTCGGGGAAGAAGACCGCGACGCTATGTCCGTTGCCCAGCGCGCGAACATAGGGCCCCTCCTCGCGCATGAACGCCGTGAAGCCCTTCGCTGTTTCCTCGGGGAGCGAGTCGACGAAGGTCCGGTGCACGAACGGAAAATGATAGCCGTCGGTCGTGTTCTCGAGCTGGATTTTCCAGTTTCCCGTGAAGCGGAACTTGTGGGCACCTGCGACCTTGAGCGGAAAGCCGCCGCCCTGGTGCAGAAACAGATCGATCCAAGGCTTGGCATCGCCGAGAAAATCATCGAGCGGTTCGACCATGTCGTTCATCGATGCAAAGACGAGCCCGCGGTAGACTCCGACCTTCAAGGCAATGAGCGGAAAATTCGCCTTGTCGAGCACCCCCGCATAGCCTTCGGCAAAAGGTATGCCGATCAGCCGGCCGTCGAGACCGTAACTCCAGGCATGATAGGGGCAGGTGAAGGCGCGCGCGTTGCCTTGATTGCGATCGCAAACAGTGGCGCCGCGATGCCGGCAGCGGTTGAGCAAAACGTTGACCGCGCCATCCTTGCCGCGGTTGACGATGACCGGTGTTCGCCCGACGTGAGTCGTCTTGAAATCGCCCGCGTCGGGAATTTCGCTTTCATGCGCCACCCACACCCAACCCTGGTTATAGATGCGCTCGATCTCGAGTTCGAAGATTTGGGGATCCGTATACAGGTCGGCGTGAAAGCGATTGCCGTCGTACAGATCCTCTAGCGGTCGGGCGTTAGGCGCCCGCTCCGACTGAGCATCATTCATGGTGAGAGTCTCCTTCGAAGCGCGCCGACAGGGCGCGCTCAAGATACAATCCGACGGCGCAAAGCAGCGCGTCATCGCCGCGCTTGGCCACGATCTGGAGCCCGGCGGGGCAGCCGTCCGCGGTGCGGATCGGCAAGCTGAGCGCCGGATGGCCCGAGAGGTTGAAAGGACGAACAAGCGCGGTAAGCGAGAGCGCGGCGCGGTCAGCAGCTACGTCGTCCAGCCGCGGAGGCACGATCGGCAGCGTGGGCAGCGCGAGCACATCGAACCGTTCGAGCAGTTGATCGATCGAGCGGCGAAAAACGAGGCGAACCCGCTCGGCAGCTGCGACCTCATCGACCGAAACATCTTCCGCTCTCTTCAGCCGAACCGCCACGTCCTCGTCGACCAGGCCAGATGAAAGCAAATGCCCGAAGGCGGCATAGGTTTCCTGGTTGATAATCGTCAAAGCCGCCTCGAAGGCCGCGCGCATGTCGGGCGCTTCGATCGGTTCGCAAGTGAGGTCAGATGCCGCGAGCGCCGCATCGACGGCGCGGTCGATCGCGGGATCGGCGGGAACCATGAGCCGGGCGATGCGCCACCGCTCCCCTTGCTCCGCGACAAAAGTCGGATCGAGCATATCCATGGCGCACAGGATGGTCTCCATCTGCCGCGCGAGCGGGCCGATGCAATCGAGCGACGTGGCGGCGGGCGATGCCCCCGTCCGGTCGACGCGCCCGAAGCTGGGCTTGAAACCGATAACGCCGCAACAGACGGCCGGAACGCGGATCGATCCTCCCGTGTCGGAGCCTAAGGCGAAGTCGGCATCTCCCGCCGCCACGGCTGCGGCCGAGCCGCTGGAAGATCCGCCGGGTATCAGGTCGGGATATTGCGGATTAACGGGGGTCCCTGCCCAGTTGTTGATACCGGTCACGCCAAAGGCCAGTTCGTGCAGCACAGTCTTGCCCACGATGCGGCAGCCTGCGGCGAGCAGCCGGTCAACCACCGCGGCGTTCGCAATCGCCGGCGGCACACCGGCAAGAGCGCGCGACCCGCAGCGTGTCTGGAGGCCTGCGATATCGATCACATCCTTGATCGCGACGCGCAGCCCGTCGTCACCGAGATCGAGCCGCTCGGCAAAGTTCGTCATGCCTTCAGCCCTTCGATCAGCGCCGCGACGGCGGCGGCGCCAGCATCGAAACGCAGCAGGCTCTCGGTCCGGAAATGCGCAATTCGCCACCCCCCCTCCTCCTCGCGGAAGTCGATCGTGACGCGCGCGACGCGCAGCTCGGCTTCCCCGGACTGCCGGGCCGCCGCCTGCAGCATGACCCATGTTCCGCGCGCTGTTCCGTCACGCGCCACGATCGCCTCCGAGGTCAGCAAATGGATGTTGAAGGCATATTTGGGCGGATCGCGCAGCGCGGCGAACCATGCGAGCAGCTTGTCGCGTCCTTCGACACGCGAGAACTCGCTCGCGGCCTTCCCGCCGACGCCCTCCCACACGAGATCGGACGTGAACAATTGCTCAAAGTCCGGGCCGGGCGCCGCAGTGGGCGGCTCGTCGCATAGCGCCATGTAGCGCGCGGCAAGTCGCCGTACCTCCGCTTCAATTTCGAGCGTGGCAAGACGCTCCGCGTCAGCCATCCACCCCGTCCTCCGTGAATACCGGGCGACCGATGCGGGTATCGATACGTGCATAGCGCCAGAGCAAACCGTCTCCGACAGGCGTGGTGCGCAGCTGGTCGCAAACCTTCACGACCGTGTCGAGATCAGGAACGTCGGCCATGATATAGGAGGTGAACGGCCATCCGGCCGACGACTGTCCGACCTGAACCCGATCGTCATCGAGCGTTCCGAGCACCGTGATGCCGAACCGCTCCTCAAGCTTGCCGAATGCGGTTTTGAAGGCCGCAAAGACTTCCGGGATCCGGTCAACGGGTAGGTCGAAGAAACTCTGACTAATTCCGATGCAGAACAGAACTCGAATGGGGGAAGCGGACATCTACCATCTCCAGTTTCGATGAATTTACGAATTTATGGGAAGCCCGGCGCCGGCGTCATTCCCAGCAAGACGCGCCCTGCGCTCTCGTAATGCCCCTCGCCCAGAAAGGCGTGCTGGTTGACGACCAGAGCGTCGCGCAGAAAACCTTGCATCGGATTGTCGAGGAAGATCGCCGTGGTTCCGGCTAAGCCGAAACAGGTTTCCGCGACGTCCACCGCGGCGCGTGACGCATGATTTGCAGCCAGACGAAGCATCGCCCGACCCTCGACCGGCACCGCATCGCCTGCAGCGACCTGCGCCCACGCCCGCTCGACCTGATCATAGAGGAGTGCGCGCGCGCCTTGCAGTTGCACTTCGGCTTTCGCAATGCCGGTCTGCGCATAGGCGCGATCGCCGAGGCGCGGCGCTCCGGTGATCGACATCTTTCCAGCTGCGAGTTCGCAAATGGCGTCGAGGGAGGCTCGGGCGGCTCCCAATCCCACGACTGCGAAGGACAGTGCCGCGAGCGCCATGGCCGGAAAATGACAAATGGGCTCGTCGAGCAAGACCGGCCCGCCGCGGATGAACGACCAATCTTCGTCCACCATGACGTCCTTGACGATCAGATCATGGCTACCCGTCCCGCTCAAGCCGACAACATCCCAGTTTTCTACAATCTCGACCTGGCTGGCGGGCAAGACGATCAGCCGCGGGGGAGGCGGCTCACTCCCGCCATCAGGGATGACGATGCCCACCGAGATCCAGTCGGCGCCGGTCGAACCGCTGCCAAATTTCCAGCGGCCGTTAATCTGCAGCTTTCCGTTGACCCGCGCGGCGGGCTGGAGGGGAAATAACCCGCCTGCGCCGACGACGTCAGGACCATTCGCATAGATTTCCTCAAGTCTGCGCCTTGAAAGAGCCCCGAAATAATTGGCTCCTTGGGGCGCAAAGCTGGCAACCCAGCCTACCGATGGATCGGCTTCCGAGATTCGCTCTATCAGCCGGAGGACATCCGCGAGGGGTGCACCGTCACCGCCCAGACTTTTCGGGACGGCGGCCCGGTAGATACCCGCCGCGCGCAGCCCCTCGACGATATCGATGGGAACACGGCGCCGCGTCTCGATTTCCCGGCGCCGGCTGCGAATATCATTCAGCAGCACGTCGAGTGCGCCCTGCTCTTCAGCTTCGATCCTGTTGACCATTTCCACAGCGCTGCACCCTTGGCTGACCGATGAAAGCGCGGCGCATACGCAACCGCTACATTGTCGGTGATAGGTTAGGGTCGCACATGGCCACTACCCAGCCTGTGCAAGAGCTGTCCGGTAAGTGCCAACATCGAAGGCTACGCTAGCTCGATGCGAGCGCGAGTTGGTTTCCAGGGGCCGCACCAAGTCCCCCGGGACTGCTGCCTTTTTTGAACCTTGCGCGCATTTGACTCGATGTTGCAATTCCACTGCGGCCTGGATCAAATGGGTGCGTCCCGCGAGAACAGCTTTGTCTTCAAGCCCGTCATCATGCGACATAAGGAATCGAGAATTAAATGCAGCGCGGGAATCTTCTCGCAGCAGGCAAACTTGGAGATAGGGATGCAAATGCACGCTCTCGAAAGCATGCCGGTTTTCCCGCATGCCGATGCGACGTTCGAGACCTCGAACATGACGGACGGCATGCATTACGTGACCGAAACGAGCCGGCATATGCTGTGTCCGACCCGCCGCTCATCGCCGGTGAGCCTGCGCCACTGGGGACTTTCGCTCGAACATGTGCAGCTCGACCTTATCGAACTGGTCTGCGGCGAGGAATTTCGCACCGAGAAGATGGGTGACGCGACCCATTATTATTTCCAGCTCCCGATCAGGGGCGTTTGCGAAGTCGAAATCGGCAAGTTCAAGGGTCACGCGGCGCCCGGCCAGGCGTTTGCACTGAACTCGGGCGAAGACGCGCGAAAGAAATGGATCGGAGAATGCCGCCAACTGATGATCCGCGTCGACCGGCTCGCGTTGACGCAGGCGCTTTCCGCCGAGCTCGATCACGACTGCCGAGCTCCGATCCTTTTCGAGAACAAGGTTCAGGACAGCCGCGCTGGGTTGGCCCTTCGTTCGCTTGTCTTTTCGACCTGGCAGCAGATCGCGCTGCTCGACCAGCCCGAGCAATGGCGTATCGGGCGAAATTTGGAGCGCAGCCTGCTTATGGCATGCCTGGGACTGCTGACGCATAATTACAGCGAGGAGTTTCTCGCACCCAAATCGCCGGCGGCGCCCTATTATGTCCGGCGGGCCGAAGACTATATCCGCGCGAATCTGCGCGAGCCGATCGGAATCGAAGATCTTGTTGCCGTATCCGGCGTCAGTTCGCGGTCGCTCTATTATGGTTTTCGCCGCTGGCGGGGAACGACTCCGATGAGTTTTCTTCGCAATCTGCGGCTCAACGTTGCGCGTGACGAACTCCGGGAGGCGCAGGGCAATGGGGAGCGAGTCACCCATATTGCGATGAACATCGGCTATGATCACCTCAGCCGCTTCTCGCGCGACTATAAGCAGCGATTTGGCGAAAGCCCCTCCGCCACCATGCGACGGGCGCACTGAATGTCGCTCGAAGCGATCAGGGCGATTCCACGCGTGACTCCATGCACGGAGACGCGCATCCTCGACGGCATGGAAGGTTTTGAGGAAATCAGCCGCGAACATTGGGACGACGGCGCGTCCGTCCGTTCCATCGTGAGCTACGACCGCTGCCGCGATTATTTCGACGAGACGATGAAAGGCTTTCAGCTGCGGATCGCCGTGGGCGCGTCCGACGTGCGCCTCGCGCACCGCAGTGTAAAAATGGGAAGCAGCCAAGTCGATTTCGTTCAATTGCAGTGCGACCGCGATTTTCACGTCGATCAGCCGGACGAGTTTGACTATTATTATCTGAAGCTCATCCTGTCGGGGCGGTGCGAACTAAGGATGGGCGAAGACGTGACGGCGGTCAGCGAGGGCGAGGCCATCGCCGTCAATCCGTTCGGCTCGCTCAAAGTGCTGTGGAAGGGATTGTGCGAGCAGGTCATGATCCGCTTGGACCGCAATGCGCTGGAACAGACGCTCGCGGAAGAACTGGATATCGAGATCAGCGATCCGATCCGTTTCGCTCCCGTAGCGGTCGGCTCCGATGAGTCGCGGCCAGTTTCAGCTCTGGTCGACCTCCTGCGGCGCGATGCCGACGGAGCGTGCGTTTTCGGAACCTGGCGCCTCGGGCGCCAGTTCGAACGGCTTGTCCATCTCGCCGCCCTGCAATGTTTTCCGAACAATTATTCTGAGCTTTTGCGCCGCGCGACGTCGATGGTGGCGCCCTATTATGTGCGCAAGGCGGAAGAATATCTTCGCGAACATTTGCGCGAGGATGTGACGATCGAAGATATCGCCCGCGTAACCGGCGTCAGTACGCGGTCGCTCTTTTACGGATTCCGCCGGTGGCGCGATACAACACCGATGGCTTACCTCAAGAAGCTGAGGCTCGATGTCGCGCGCGAGGCCCTTCGCAGCGCGGCGCGAACGGGCGCCTCGGTCACCGATGTCGCGACCTCGGTCGGCTTCTTCCATCTCAGCCGCTTTTCGAGCGAATATAAGGCGCGGTTCGGCGAACCGCCGTCGGCTACGTTGCGGCGCGGCTAAGCGCCCCATCGGTCAACGGTTTGGCAGAGCCGAACATTGGATACCGCCCCAATCCTAGCAGCACGACCGGCGAAAGCAAAAAGAGCCCGGCGCTGACATAAAGCGGCAGCGAGTAATTGCCGGTCAGGTCGAAGAGATAGCCGTAGAGAACCGGCGCGCTGCCGGCCGCCACCGTGAAGCCGATCCACTGTATGGCGTAGATTTGGCTGTAACTGCGCGTTCCGAAATAGCGGGTAACTAAATAGGGAGCCAAGTCAAATTCGGCGCCGGTTGCGATTCCGATCAGCACCACGCAGGCAGCGATTGCCATATAATCGCTGACACCGCTTTCCAGAATGATGCAGGAAATCGCCGGCATCGGGAGCAGCGCGAGCGCGACGAACGGCGCCCAGAATCGATCCACAGCCGCCCCCGTCGCGAGACGTCCGACGATGATCGACAGGCCGAGAACGCCCATCAACGTCGCGGCGGTCGTCGCCTCAAGCCCGCGCCCCGTCATCATCGGCACGATGTTCGGGATAAGTCCCGAGACGGCAAATCCGACCATCATCAGCGACAGGGTAAGCATCCAGAAGCGCACACCCTTCAATGCCTCGGCAAGGGTCAGGCCGTGCATATCTTCCGCCGCTGCCGTCGGCGTCGATGGGCCGTGCTCGTCTTCCGGCCGCAAAACCCATATTGTCACGGGCAAAGCAATCAGTACCACCGAGGCAGCGAGAATGACATAGGCAAGCCGCCAACCGATTGCCTCGATCGCATAGGCCGCGGCAGTGGGCATGACGAGCGACGACAAACCCGTTCCGCACAGTGCCACGGCGAGCGCGAACCCCCGCCCCTCGTTGAACCATTTCACCACGCTGCGCGTCCAAGTCACCGGGCTTGTACCCAAGCCCAAGACCGTCATGAGGAACCAGCCGCCATACCAGTACCAGAGATGCCCGGGGTTGAATGCGAGCGCCAGCAAGGTAGCCGCAAGGCCGATCTGCGACACGATCCCCACTTTGCGCACGCCGTGACGGTCGGTCAGCCAGCCCCAGGTCGACGCGGCGACAAGGGTGCCGGCGACAACCGACAACAGGCATCCCTGCACTTCGGCCCGGGACCAGCCGAATGTCTGTTCAAGCGGTCCGACGAAAGCGCCCAGCGTATAATAGGGCAGAACATTGACGCCAAAACCATAACCGACGGCCGCAACCAGCAATGCGCGCCACCCCCCTGCCCGGCATTCGTGGGTGAAGCTGCTCCAATTTCCGCTCATGGCGGTGTCTCGCGTGCGCAGTCGGCCTTGGGAAAAAATCCGAGATGGTCGACTAGATCGAGTAAACGCTCCATCACGCCTTCGCGATAGGCATCAAGATTCTTTTCGCGATAATCGAAAAATCCTTGTCCCGCATACATGCCCTTCTCGCCGCGCTCGAGTTTCTCGGTGACGATCGACGGTGCGCGATAATGGTCGCCGTGCAGACGATCGGCGAGATAGTCGCCGGCCGCCTGCGCGATATCGAGACCGCCCCAGTCGGAAAATTCGAGAAATCCGAGGACCGCGAAGCGCAGCGCAAAGCCGATCCGCAACGCCTGATCGATGTCCTCCGCGCTCGCCACGCCTTCCTGCAGCATGCGGATAGCCTCGCCGCCCGCCAGCATCTGCACGCGCGGAACGATGAATCCGGGCGATGCGGCGCAGCGGACCGGGACCTTCCCGGCGCCGCGCAGCAGCGCCATCGTCGCCTCCACCGTCTCCGGCGCCGTCCTGGCAGCGGGGCTGACCTCCACAAGTGGGATCAGCCAGGCGGGATTGAGAAAATGGGCATTGAGGAAGCGCTCGGGCCGGTCGACGAATGCGGCGAGTTCATCCGCCATAATCGTCGACGTAGCGGACGCGATGATGGCATCGGGTGCGAGCCGGGACACCGTTCGCAGCACGGGCTCTTTCACCGACAGGCTTTCCGGCACGCCCTCGATCACCAGCGCGGCTTCCCCAAGAGGAGCGGATGCCTGTTCGGCGCCGTGAAAACTCAGGCGCGCAAGAGCTTCACGCGCAAAGACTTCGTCGATCCGGCCAAGCTTGGCAAGAACGGAAAATCCCTGTTCAATCTCAGCGCGGACGATATCGCCCACCTTCTCCGTGTCGAAATCGTCACGCTCCTTCAGATCAACGACGGCGACTGGATGCCCCGCCCAGAGGAACGCCTGGGCGATGCCGCGATTGATCCGCCCGGGGCCGACGACCGCGATCAAAGGAAGGGTCATCGACCATATCCATCGTGCAGGAGCTCGCGCAAATCTGCTCGCGCCGTCCCTGCGATACCCAGCCGCTCGACCGTGCGGCCGCCCTCGCGAATATCCTCGCCCGTGACGGCACTCGCCAATGCCAGCAAGCCGTCGGCGACCGGCATCGCTACACCCGCTGCCGCACCTAGGGAGGCAATAAGGACAAGGCCGAGTTGGATATCTTCGCGCATATAGCGGTGATCATAAAGATCGAGTTTCTCCGACCAGTCGCCGCTTGCCGTCAGCCGGTCATGCGCGAGATCGCCGTACATCGACGTTTTGCCGTCGACGCCGTAATGATCGGCCAATCGCCAATGTGGCTCGGTATAGTCCAATGATTTCCTGACGGCGATCCGCTCGGCATCGAGCGCATCCTGCACCGACCGGGTCGACCGCTGCGTTCCTTCCTTGTGAATGTCCCAACGGTCGCAATGCTCGATCGGGCCCGCGTTCATCAGGATCAATGGCGGATGTATCATCGGACCGCCGTTCAGCAGGGCGACATCGAGGATATCTTTTGCCGCGATGGCCTCCGGCAGGACTTGCCGGATCACCGGTAACGCTGCTTCGGTTGCGCTGGCAGGAAAAACGCCGGTGGGCAGGATCGTCGTCCGGGTCGTGATCGAAACCGTTGTCGGCCCGTGCTTCCTCGCCAGCCAAGGCAGCGTCGGGGTTTCGGCGAACACGACTTTCGCGTCGTTCGCGGCCTCCCGCATCGCACGCGCGAAGATAAGGCTGCCGAGACAGCCCGGCGTCAGCAGGATGATCTGGCCTTCTTCGAGGAGCGGCGCAAGATGGCGAGCGAGATCCTCGTGAACTGTGGAAGGAAGCGGAACCAGCACGAGGCTTGCCCCACTGACCGCTTCGCCGAGATCGGTGGTGACAAGATGAATCGCCACAGGTCGCTCGCCGTTTTGATCCTTGATATCGATCGTGCTCGTCTCGAGCAGCGGTCCGAACGCCGAGGCATCGCGGCGCCAATGCCTGATTTCATGGCCCGCCTCCGACAAGTCCGCTGCCGCTGCATATGCGCCGTGCCCGCCGCCAATTACCGCTATTTTCAAGAAGGCCTCCCAGTCCGCCATATTCCGTCGATATTTAGGCCACGCTCAGCAGCACCGCTAGCATGCGGGCGAAGCGTTTTCGCTTAGACCGCATCGCCTCCCGCGGCTGCGCTGAACAACGTGCGCAACTCGCGCTTCAGAACTTTTCCGGAGGCGTTGCGTGGGAGATCCTCAACGAACAGCACATGCTTCGGAACCTTGAAGCCCGCGAGCGTTTCGCGCGCATGGGCGATCAACTCGTCCGCCTCAACCGACTCCCCCGACCGCAATACGACGACCGCAGTGATGGCCTCGATCCACTTCGGATGGGGCAAGCCGATCACCGCGACTTCTTGTACGGATCGATGTGTAAAAAGTGCATCTTCGACCTCGCGTCCGGCGACGAGCACGCCACCGGTGTTGATCACGTCGCGCACGCGATCGACGACAAAGATATAGCCCGCCTCGTCGATGACGCCGACGTCTCCGGAGTGGAACCATCCGCCCTCGAACGCCGCTTTTGTTTCCTCGGGCTTTTCCCAGTAACCAACCAAGAGCTGCGGTGACCGATGGACGATCTCGCCGCGTTCGCCTGGCGCGACGTCTCGCATGTCGGAATCAACGACGCGCGTTTCGACATGCAGCACCGGGCGGCCGGCCGACGTAGGCCTTTCGAAATGCTCTGCAGGGGTCAATACCGTGGCGACGGGACCGATTTCGCTCTGGCCATAGACGTTATACGGACCGGCGTCAGGAAGTCGCTCGCGGATCTCCGCCAGCACAGGGCCTGGCATGATCGAGGCGCCGTAGTAAAGCTTGGTCAGCGACGTAAGGTCATGCTGGTCGAACGCCGGATCGCGCAGCAGGCTTATCCAGACCGTCGGGGGCGCGAAGAAGGAGGTGATCCGGTGCTCCTCGATCAGACGCAAGACTGTCCTCGGTACCGGTGCATCGATCAGCCAGGTCGTCGCACCCGCGAGCAGTTGCGGCATCGTGAAAGCATGCATCTGCGCGGTATGATAGAGCGGCAATGCAGCAAGGCAGCGGTCGCCTTCCGCATAGTTCAGATCGTGGATGCACGACGCATATTCCGAGATGACGGCGCGCTGTGTCATCATCGCGCCCTTGGGAGCCGAGGTCGTTCCGGATGTATACTGAATCTGGGCGAGATCGCCGCCGTCCACCACCATGTCCGGCGGGGCGCCATCACCCTCCGCCGCAAGCGTCAAGACGTCGAAAGCGCGGTCGCCAACGAGCGAACCGATGAGATGGAGCCGCCTGCCCGCGGGCAGTTCGAAAAGGGCAACGAGGCGCTCGGTGTCGCAAAGCGCCGCGCGTGCTCCTGACTGCTCGATCACATAGGTCAGTTCATCGCCCGATAGACCGAAATTCACCGGTACGTGGACGAGGCCCGCCCGGCAGCAGCCTAGCCAAGCGAGGAGGTAGGCATCAGAATTGCGGCCATAGGCCGCGACCCGGTCGCCCGGATTCAATCCTGCGCCGAGCAGGGCACAAGCAACGTTGCTCGCGGCGCTGTCGAGTTCGGCGAAGGTCCAAACCCGCTCCCGAAAGAAGAGTGCCGGCCGGTCGCGAAATTTCCGGGCAGCGCGCCCCAGGGCCGCGCTGACTGTGTCCCCTGCTGGCAAAAACATCGCCTCTCCATTTTTTATCATGCCACTGAGACTGGCTGCGACGCCCTGCCCCGGCTATCCCCTCTGCGAACCGGCTTGACGGCGCATGCAGCCTTCAGGGGGCCCCGAAGTGAGGCAGATGACTTCGGATATTTGCCCGTTACGCCCATCAGCTATACCATCGATCATTGTTCAGGCCGGCATCTCAAGGTCGTCCCGACCTCGCGCTTCGCTTATAGCAAACGCCAGCGCTTGGGGCGCACCGCGATCGACGCTCAGCGGACCGCGGGCGACGCTGCGCGCTTTGGGAATACCGGGTATTTCCATGTCTGCGAGGTATGACAGGATTGTCGCACCCGCGCATTATCGCCGTTCTGGCTGCTCCCGCCAAAGCGACGTCAGCTAGGCCGGCGCTGCCTCATTTAGACAGGAAGGACGAAAAGCGTTCGAACGGCCATCGTATCATAGATCATCGTTCGTTCGCGCAGCAAAAGCTGATCGCCGGTGCGGTCAAAGCGATCGTGGCAGCGGCCAGTCTGATAGACAAAGCTCTCGCCATCCTGCCGGGTCTGCAACACCGCGTAATTGCTTGCCGCGACAATCGCGTCAGCGGAAGATTCGACAATGCGTGTTGCGCTGATCAAATGCCGGTTCCAGTGATCCGGGTAGATATTTGCCTCGCGGTAAGATGTTATCCGATCCATCATTTGACGGCGATTGCGACAAAGAAACATCGGCACCGGGAGGTCAGCATCCCAGTTTTCGCGAGACCACAGGCCATATTGCCCGTCCTCGGTGAAAAACTCGGGCCATTCGTCCAGTCGGAGTTCATTCAGGCATGCCACATAGTCGGCATGGAATTCCTCCACCAGCAAGCGATCGTACAGACGTGGTGAGAGCGACACAGTCAGTCCTCCATGATATCGCGATAGCCACGCCAGAACGCGCGGAGCAATTCCTCGGTGATGAGTGACCTATGGCCCTCGGGCGCGCCGTGGCCCATCAGCATCATCGAAGAGGCGTCGGTGCCCGTTGGTGAAACGGCCGCCTGGACGAGTTCGGTTGCTTCGCCATCCTCCATCGAGATATAACCCGCCGGCCCAATCAGATTTGCCTGCAGCAAACGCATATCGCGCAGTTCATCGTCGTCATCTTCATATCCGAAAAGATGAAAGACGAGCTCGAATTCGCCCGGTCCCGTGGGAACAATTTGGCGCGCCGCGAGGGAATTGTGGATTTGCTGCACCACGAGCGACGGGAAAATCGACTGAATCTGGTTCGTCACCGGCAACTCGAACTCTTCGCGCATACGGACCACCTCCATGTCCTGGAGCGTCGCGTCGTCTTGGAAGGTGCTGACCGTGTTCTCCTGGTAGATCGAGGTATCTTTGCTCTTCTCGGTCTTTACCGCAACGATGGCGGAATGCATTCCATGCCTTTGATCGAGTGCGCTCTCGACGTCCATATTCGGCCGGCCGATGTTGAAGCTATTGTGAAACAGATGAAGGAGATGTCCGTGATAAGGATCCTTCACATTCTCGAAATATAGTTTCCAGTTCGATTTCATCCGCTGGCGCAGCGTGCCGATAAACTTGACCGGCTTATGAAATACGCGGTCGATCCACGGGCGCATCTCGGGTCCGAGATAGTCCGATAGTGACTCCACATCCGATGAGAAGGTTCCAAAGATGAGCCCGCCATAGGATTCAACCCGCAGCGGAGGCAACCGGTGGTCTTTCATGTCGAAGTCGTCGGGCATACCGCTCATGCCCTTCAATCCCTTGCGGAACGGGACGCCAAGGAGCTTGCCGTCCAAGCCATATTGCCACTGGTGATACACGCATGTGAAGTTTCGGACTTTTCCGCGGTTGTGACGACACACCTTCGCGCCGCGATGAATGCAGCGATTTACCCAAGCTGCCGGCTCGCCGTCCTTCTGGCGTACAACGACGACCGGCGTGTCGCCGATGAAGGTTGATTTATAGTCACCCGTTTCGGGGATTTCCGCCTGAAGGGCGAGAAACGACCAAGTGCGACCGCGAAAGATCCGCTCTTGTTCGCGGTCGAATACGCCCTGATCGGTGAAAACGCGGTATGGAACCGCCGTACCGTCGGCATTGGGCCATAGCCGCTCGTGCACAGCTTCATCGCTCATCGTCGCACCCATATCCTTTTCATGGAATCCATCGCCGTTGTCTAATCCGTGCGACAACCGCAACCTATCGCGTCGCAGCAAGATATGGACACAGAGCGCAACCTTTGTTGCGGCCAGCGTCGATACTGACGATCACAACAGACCTCATTTGCTTGCAGCCGGGAAACAATGGCTTCCGCCGTTGCAATGCGCCGTCGTCCCCAATCGGCTTTGTTGCGCCCATTCACTGCTGCCACGGGGGCCCTTATGATCGCCGACATCATCGAAGATTGCGGACCGCAAGCAACGCCTGCCGGCGGTCCGGCGCTCGACATCTTCTTGACGCAGCTTCGCTCTCGCCGGGACGAGATCGAGACGCTTTGCCGACTCCCGGACGATATTGCGCACGCCCTCAAGGGTCTGGGTCTCTATCGCGCCCTCGTCCCCCGGGCGCTTGGCGGCGACGAAATTGATCCGGTCGCCTTCCTGCGGTTGGTCGAGCGCATTGCCGCGGTCGATGGATCTGCTGGCTGGGTCTCCAGCTTCGCGGGAGCGGTGGTCTATTTGGCCGGTTTGCCGCCGCACCGCTTCGAGGAACTTTATTCCCGCGGGCCCGACGTTTCCTTCGCCGCCGGCCTCTTCCCCGTTCAGCCTGTCCAGCGCATCGGCAATCAGCTCCTGCTGAACGGCCGGTGGAAATTCGCAAGCGGCTGTTCGGGCGCAGACTGGCTCGGCGCGGGCATCTTGATCGAAGGCGAAGGCCTCTCCGCCAAGCCGCGCATGATCATTTTCCCGCGCGAGGCTGCGGAATTGGTCGAGGACTGGCGCGTGTTTGGACTTGCGGGTACCGGCAGTTACGACATCCTGCTCAAGAATGTCGCGGTCGATGCAGACTGGTCCTTTGTGCGCGGCGGCGGCACGACGAGGGTCGAACCGATTTATCATTTTCCTGTCATTCCCTTTTCCGCGCTCAACCATGCGATCGTGGGCGTCGGGATTGCCCTGGGCGCGCTCGACGAGGCGCGCGCCGCTGCGAGCGGCGCGGCGCGCACCGCTCCCTTTGCCCAAGCGGCGGCGGCGCTCCTCGCTTCGCGCGCGCTAATCTACAGGCAAACGGCGCGTGTCTGGGGCCAGGTGCGGCGAGGCGAATCTGTCCCCACACGGGAGCTGGGCCTGCTTCGAATCGCGGCCAAAAAGGCCGCCGAAGTCGCTGTTGCCGCCTGCCGTGCGGCGCTCGATATCACCGATCCCGATGACAGCGCGACGCAGAAAAATGTGTCGCGGCATCTGCGAGACGCGCTGGTCACCGGTCAGCACGCCTTTCTGTCGCCCGCGGCCTACGAACAGGCTGGTCAGGTGCTCGTCGGCCAACCGGCGCCCCCCGGCTTCGTCTAAGCTGGGCGACGCGCGCCGAACGGCCCCTACTGTTCTATAAAATCAAGGCATGCCTTGTTGAAGAGTTCGGGTTCCTCGATCATGAACCAGTGACCCGCACGGTTCGACGTGATCAGATGCACGTCGGGCACATGATCGAGCAGGATCTGCGCATGACGGTAAGGCACGAACTTGTCATGATATCCCCATAGCGCGAGCATAGGCGCCTTGACCTCGTTGAGCCGCGGGGCGGTCACGGTGCCGCCGAGTGTCGTATAGACCTCGACTGGTTGCTGCCGAGCGATTTCCAGACGTTCCGAAAGAATCTGGTCGGTGACGCCTGCGGGCTCAAACATGAACAGATTGAATAGCTTACGCATCGTCTCGATGCTGAAATCGCGCTCGAGGGGAATTCGGAACATCTCGCTGAGCCCCTCCATCTGCTGGACGAAATTCTCCGGGGGCTCAAGACCTCCAGGGGCCATTACGATGAGCTTCGAGACCTCATGGGGATAGTGGATGGCGTGATGAATGGCGAACCAGCCGCCGAGCGAATTTCCGACGATGACCAAGGTTCGCGCGCCGGTGTGCGCGACAAGTTCGCGCATCAATTCGACTTGGGCGTCGACCTTGTACTGGAAATCGGCGGGCTTGGATGAAAGTCCGTAGCCAAGGTAATCCGGCACGATGACGTGATAGCCATGGTCACCGAGGAACGGGAAATTACCGTTGAAATTCGTGTAGCCGCTTGCGCCCGGTCCGCTACCGTGCAGCATAAGGATGCTGGGCTTGTCCGGCGCAGGTGCGCCGACCTCATGATAATGAATATCATGACCATCGCGGCTCGAGAAATATTTTCCGACGGGAATCGATGCATTTTGCGTCACGATATTCTCCGAACTTTGTTTGCCTCTATTTGGCTCTATTCGGCGACTTTGCCGTCGCGCGCATAGATCAAGAGTGAAACTGATGTGTTCGCAGCGCAATCAAGTGCCGCCACCGTTCCCGCGTATCACGGCGAATATCCCGGTGCGGTCGCGCGCGTTCAGGCGCCAGGCGACCAGCCGCGAGAAAATGTGTCAACAGCCACGTCTACATCCGCCGCAAATCCGGGCGTCCCTTCGGGAAGACCAAGGATGGCATGCTGATAAACGCTGCCCTGGCAAAGCCCGACGAAATCATTTGCGGCCCGCGCGGGGGACCCCTTTCGCAGCTCGCCCTTTTGCATTTTCACCGCCATCCACCCGGCAAGTCGCGCCATTCCGCGTCGAGGCCCGCGCTCATAGAATAGCTCGGCAAGATGCGGGAAACGCTCCACCTCCGAAACCACCAGCCGATAGAGCGAAAGCATCGGCGGCGAAGTCACGGTCGCGAGCAGAACGCGCCCGAACCGCCGGAGGACATCGGCCACGGCTTCTTCTTCGGGCATTTCAACCCGCAGAGTCTGGCCATAGGTGTCGATGAGATCATCAAGCACGGCTGCGAACAGATCCGCTTTCGAGGGAAAATAGGTCCAGAGGGTCGTTTTCGAACCGCCGACCTTCGCCGCGATCGAAGACATGCTCGTTCCCGCGTAACCGTTGATGAAGAAAAGTTCGCGCGCGGCGCCGATGAAGGCCTTGCGACGGGAAGCCGATACCGCATCGGCTTGCGGAGCAGCCACATTTGCGGAGGCCATCGCGGACACGTATGAAATCTCCCTGCAGCTCGCGAGACACGCGAGGGACGGGCCTCTCCCGGCAACCGAATTTCGAGATAGCGGCATGCTTTGAGACGCGGCAAGATCGCTAAGGAAACCGGTTTGTGCTGAGCGCAACAATTGTCGGTCGCTCCCACCGCCCCCTCAGATCGTTAGCACGATCTTGCCGAACTGGGCGTTGGACTCCATGTAGCGATGGGCCTCGACCACGTCCGCGAGGGGAAAGATTCGATCGACACGCGGAGCGAGTGTTCCGGTTCTCAGATGGTCCAGAACGAACGTCCGCCCGCGTTCGAGGCGGTCCGGACGCGCCACGACCTGTCGCAGCACATAGCCTCTTAGGCTGATGCCCTTGGAAATCATCGGACGTCGATCAAACTGCGTGGGCTCGTCGGAGAGACCGCCATAGATGAAAATGATCCCTTCTTCCGCCATGCAGGGAACCAGGGCTTCGGAAAAGCGCCCGGCAATTGGGTCGAAGGCAACCTTGAGACCGGCGGTGCCTAGAATGTCGCGCACTTTGCCGGTAACATTCGAGTGGTCGCATACGACGACGTGACTGGCACCGGCGGCGAGAAGCTCCGCTTGCTTGGACGGATTGCGGGTCGTCGCGATGGATATGGCTCCGACGGCCCTGGCGATCTCGATTGCGGCGAGGCCGACACTGCTCGATGCGGCCGAAATCAGGACGAAGTCACCGGTGCCAAGACCCGCTAGTTCGATGAGCGCCCCCCAGGCGGTGAGCGTCGATACCCAAAGAGCGGCCGCCTGGATATCGTCCAACTCGTCGGGCGCCTCGATGAGGCCGGCCGCGGGAAAGAGGCCTGCGGTCACATATGTCGCATAGGGGCTCCCCTGCTGAAAGGCAGGAAGAATGCATATGCGCTGGCCGACTTGGAAGCGGCTGACGCCGTCACCCACCGCGCGAACTACGCCGCTGCCCTCGACGCCCAATCCGCACGGGGGGTTAGGCTGGACGAGATAGTGTCCCGATCGAAAGGCGACATCGGCCCGGTTCATCCCGACAGCCCGCATATCGACGAGAACTTCTCCCGCTGCAGGTGGCGGACAATCCGGTCGTTCGACGAGATCGAGTACGTCGGCTTCGCCTACTTGTCTTATTTCAACAACTTGCCGCATGTTATTCCCCTAGCCTCGTAAAATGAGTCCTGCTCGCTCACGGTCCCAGGTCATCGCGGTCACGCCTTGTTCCCGGAGCCTGAATTTCTGAATCTTGCCGTTCTCGGTCCGCGGGACCTTCGCAACAATGTCGAGAAAGCGCGGCACGCAGAAATAGGGCAGGTGCTTGGCGCAGAAGCGCACGATCGCTTCCGGGTCAGCCACCTCGCCCTCGCGGAGCACGATTGCAGCCATCACCTCCTCTTCGGCCAAATCGGAGGGAACCGGAAAAACGGCGGCCAGAGCGACGGCGGGGTGACGGAGCAGGATCTCCTCGACCTCGAAGGATGAGACGTTTTCGCCGCGGCGCCGAATGACGTCCTTCAATCGGTCGACGAAACGGAAACGGCCATCCGCATCGCGAACAACGCGGTCGCCTGTGTGGAACCAGAGGTTTCTCCAAGCCTCGACGGTCTTGTCGGGCATCCCAAAATATCCAAGCGCCATGGCGAAGGGCTCGCGGGCGCGGATCAGCAATTCCCCCGCTTCGCCATCCGGCACCGGCCGATCATTCGCATCGGCGACGATCGCGTCAAAACCGTCCACCAGGAATCCCATCGTGCCGGGCTCGTGTCCGACCGCCGGCGACGAAATAACAACATTGCTCTCGGTACTCGCATAGCCTTCGGACAAGAGAATGCCCGTGCGCCGGAGAAACTCCGCATGGAGCGTCGCTGGCACGCCCGGCCCGGATGCAAGGCGGACGCGATGATCGCGCTCTGCGAGGCTTTCGGGCCGGGTGAGCAGCATCGCCGCCATAGCGCCAAGAAGCGAGACCACAGTGGCGCCGCTGTCTTTGACACCCTGCCAATATCGCGACACCGAAAAGCGAGGTTCGACAACGAGCGTCGCGTCATGAACCAGCGCTTGCATGAAGCCGCAGAGGGCGTTGATGTGGAACAAAGGCAGCGTCGTGTGCAGGACGTCCGAGGCTCTTACGTCGAGCGCAGCGCCGCAATAGACGCCGTACCAGAAAAATTGCCCGTGCGGGCAAACGACGCCTTTCGACGGTCCGGTCGTACCCGAAGTGAAAAGGATCGTTAACGGATCGCCGATATCGAGCCGCGCAACCTCGGTTCTGCTGGATGCAAGCTTCCAAGGTTCGGCAGCTCGGCCCGCAACATTGCTGACGTCGTCTGTGCCGATGACGAGAAGCCGCTCAATTCGGGCGCTGTCCAAATCGACCGTCTCCAGAGCCGCGAGATGGCATTGCTCCGCAACGATGAGGCGCGGCGAAGCGGTGTCGAGGATATGTTGGAGCTGAAAGCCGCGCGAAGCCGTATTGATGGGAACCGAAACGGCGCCAAGCCAGGCACATCCGAGAAAGACTTGAAAGAACTCGATCCGGTTGCCGCAGATAAGCGCAACGCGATCGCCACGCGCCACCCCGGCCGCGGCGAGCGCATGAGCGCCGCGCGCGGCCTGGTCGAAAGCATCCGCCCCGGTCCAGGTCGTTTCCTGGCAGACCAGGAGCGGCTTGTGCTTTAGCTGAGCCCGCTTTTCAAGCAGCGCAGGAAGCGAACGCTCTCCAGGCGTGAATAAGGCGGCGACGGCCGAAGCTGTGGTCATAGGTCGGCTTTCGTCCGTTCGATGCGTATCGAAATGGTCCGGCCGCCGGTCTCGGCCTCGACGAAGGATCGATCCATTTCGTGGCGGCCCGTGTGCGCAATGCCATGAAAGATGAGAGCTGCGGTCAGTCTCTCGGCAGCCGAAACAGGATCCGGACTGTCGAGCCGGTGATCGCTTCCATGCCGGACGGATAGGCCGCCAAATGGCTGGGTGCCGTGCGCGTCGCCCGCGACGAAAACGGCCGCCCCGGCCGCGCTCAACCGAAGCCCGATTGGAGTTCTGCCGCGAACTTCCCTTCCCGGCGCCACAAACGCGAGAAGACTGCCACCGCCCGCAAGCCGAACGAGCACGACAGGCAGCGGTACGTAGGGATGAAAATAGGTCTCGATAGGGCTGTGCACCGCGGTCCCAGCCAATATTTCGCCTTCGGGTTCTAGGTCGCGCCACTCGAGGTCGCCGCTCAGGCAAACACTACATATTTCGGTTGGCGGATACGGCCTATGGCCGCAGCAACAACAGGTCTGGAGAACGAAGCGTCCTTCGATCGCGGCAACGGCGAGGCGGAATGCCAAGGAACCGGCGGTCACCGGCGGAAGAGGCGCAGGACCGGTCATGCGCGCGCCAGCAGTGCGGCGGCTGTACTGAGACCGCGATCATAGGCGATCATACCAAATCCGCTGACGACCCCGATACGAGCGTTGCGAACCTGGCCACCTAGCGCTCTTCCGGTCAGCTGGCGGACCGCCTCGACAATCCCCAAACTGCCGCCGCCGGCATCGGCCTGTCCGACCGAAAGCTGCCCCCCCGAGGTGTTATGCGGCATCGTACCGTCAATATGAAAGTCATGGTTTCGCACAAAGTCCGTTGCTTCACCCTGGCCGCAAAGGCCCAGCGCTTCGAACTGCAGCATCGAAATCACGGGATAATCATCGTACGTCTGGACGAAGTCCACCTCGGCAGGCCTGATACCGGCCGCCCCCCAAAATGCGTCTGCGTCAGCGGCGATGCCGAGCCGATCCTGGACAGGATCGTCGGGGAAACCGTTGTGACGCTCGCAGGTCGCAACGAGAGCGACCGCGGGAAGTCCCGCGTTCCGCGCGGTCTCGGCATCCATGACCAGAAAAGCCTCCGCACCCGCGCACGGCATGACACAATCGTAGAGGCCAAGCGGCGGCGCAATCATCCGTGCATTCAGATAATCGTCGAGTTCGAGCGGCTTCGTCATCAGCGCATGGGGATAACGCCGCGCATTGTCGCGTTGGGATACGCAAATCTTGCCGAAGTCGCTGCGCCTTGCGCCATATTTACGCATATAGTGATCAGTAATCAGCGCAAAACTCGCGTTCGGGCCGCCACTCCCATAAGGATAGACGGCATCACGAGATGCCGCGCTGAACTGGCCGACGACGTCGCGAAACAAACCGGGACGGTTTGTTCCTCCCGCAAGGCAGGCAACTATCCTCGCGTCGCCTGCCTCTACGGCCCGCGCCGCACGCCGTAGCATGACGATCCCGGAAGCGCCGCCGAGCGCGACCGATTCCAGCCAACGGGTCGACATTCCGAACTGTCGCGTCAGCGCCACCACCGGATCGGGCGCGAGCGAAAAGGAGGCAGCGGCGAGCCCGTCGATGTCGGTTTTGTCGATACCGGCGTCAACGAGAAGATTTTTCAGGGCGCAGCCAAGCCACCATTGCGCCGAGCGTTCCGAAAAGCGCTCATACGGTATCGACACCGGCGTGGTTAGAACGACATCACGATAATCTCCGTGCGGCACGACTTAACTCCCGCCAGGGGCGAGACCCACCCGGCAGCATGCGGTAGCAACGACTTCGCCGCCCGGCCAAGGCAGAACCGGCGATTACGCACGCTTCTTGCGCTGGAGCACCGGCCAGTGCGCTGTGCAACAAGCGACGAAGGGCGGCGACCCTAGCGTGGAGCCGCACAGGAAAACAAAGGATTCGCCATTGGACCAGTTCAAGGATCGGCTTCAGTGGGATGTTGAAAAAGGTGCGCTGAAAGATGGCCCGGTCCGCTATGTGCTGATCCGCGCGGACGCGCTCATGGGCTTGTTTCGCAACCTTCCGGGCGTCCAGCGACGGGAGGCACTCGACGCTTTGAAGCGCTCGGTCACCAAATTCGGCGGCCGGTCGGCCCGTCGCTACGATGACGAGCGCGGCGCTGCCGACCCCGACATATTGACCTTGGTCGCCGCGGGCGCGCCGCAACTGGGCTGGGGGCATTGGACAATCGACCGCGACGGCAACCGGCCTCAAGTCATTGTGAAGAACAGTCCGTTCGCCAGAGCTTTCTGCGATGCAGGGGAGCCGGTTTGCGCTCCCATTTCGGGCATGCTGCAGGCGGCTGCCACGATCGCATTTGGCCATGCCGTTTCTGTACAGGAGGTTCATTGCGCAGCTGCGGGAGCCGAAGCCTGCATGTTCGAGCTCGAGGCCAGGCCTGACGACTAAGTGGTGCAATTTGTCCGCCATCCCGCGCGCTCCGACGAAATGGCTCGCGTTCGAACGGCTGGTCGCGGCCAGTCCCCCGGCCGAGGGAAGCAGACAGGACCACATCCTGCACCGAGATGTTCGAACAGAACCCAAGCAATCGCCTATGTTGCAGCCGGGAGGAAGCCATTGCAGCCTATGGCCCGAACCGCGGCCTGCCGCGGCGTATCATGCGCCCGAACCCCGCACCTGGGTGGGCTTCAATTTCGAGGAATGGCAATGGCAAGCATGGCGCAGAGTGCAACGTCGGGTAGCGACGAGATCGAACGGCAGAATCGTATCGACCTCGCGGCCTTCTACCGCATCGTGGCCATGCTGGGATGGGATGAATATATTTTCACGCATATCTCGCTGCGTTTGCCAGGTCCCGAAAAGCATTTCCTGATCAATCCGTTCGGCATGCTGTTCGAGGAAGTGCGCGCCTCGGACCTGGTTCGCATCGACATCGACGGGAATGTCGTCGGTGAAAGTCGCTGGCCGGTGAACAAGCCGGGGTTCGTGATCCACAGTGCGATCCATGACGCGCGCGATGACGCGCACTGCATCATCCACGTGCACACGACGGCCGGAATGGCGATCGCACAGCAGCGAGACGGCCTCATCCCGACGAGTTTCTATTCGGCGATGCTCGTCGATCAGCTGAGCTATCATGATTTCGAAGGATCGGTGGTATCCGAAGGCGAGAAACTCCGCCTCGTCCAAAATCTGGGTTCGAACAATCACATGGTTTTGCGCAACCATGGACTGCTCGCTTGCGGCACGTCGGTCGCCGCCGCGTTTGGCGCGATGTTGACGCTGCAGCGAGCTTGCGAGGTCCAGCTTGCCGCTCAGTCGGGCGACCGAGCCCTCATCGACATTCCGCACGAGGTTCGCCACGCGCATGAGGCCGCGCTCCGGCAAACGGTCAAGGACGCGCCCGCCAACGACATGTCTCATGTCGAGCGGCTGCTGTTCGACGCGGTGGTGCGCAAGCTCGACCGTGTCGATCCGTCCTACAAGGACTGACCGCATGACCGCACAGAGGCGCGGCAGCGACGTGCTGTTGATCCATGAAAATATGCGTCCAATCCTCGCGCCGCTGCAGGCGGCGCATCGGGTGCACTGCCTTTGGGACCAAGACGACCCGCTAGCCTTCCTTGCCGCGGCCGGCGACGCGATCGGCGTTATTGTCACGGCCGGCGAAAACCGGATCGACCCGTCGCTTGTCGAACGCCTTCCGGGCCTCGGTCTCATCGTCTGCGTCGGATCGGGGTATGACGGCGTCGATGTCGCGCATTGCGCCGCACGCGGCATCGCCATTCTCTCTGCGGTTGGAGCGAATGCCGATGATGTGGCCGATTATGCGCTCGGTCTCGCGATCGCCGCGTGGCGCGGTATCGTCGCTGACGACCATATTGTACGGACCGGCGGGTGGCTGGCGTCCAACCGCCTGCCCCAGCGGCACGCAATGCGCGGCGCGCCCGCGGGCATCGTCGGGCTCGGCGCGATCGGCCGAGCCGTGGCGCAGCGGCTGGATGCGCTGGGTATGAACGTCCGTTGGTGGGGGCCCCGCGACTGCCCAGACGCTGGCTGGCCGCGGGCAGCGTCTCTGCATGCGCTAGCCACGCAGTGCCGCTTGCTAATCGTCTGCTGCCGCGCCGACGACATGTCGCGAGGATTGATCGACGCAGATGTTCTCGAGGCGCTGGGACCGACAGGCATTCTTGTAAACGTGTCGCGCGGGTCGGTCATTGACGAAGCCGCTCTGATCGATGCGCTGAAAGCGGGCTCGCTTGGGGGGGCGGCGCTAGATGTTTTCGAGACAGAACCGACGCCGGTTTCGCGCTGGGCCGATGTTCCGAACGTCATTCTGACGCCGCATTCGGCTGGCGTGACAATCGACACTCTCCGCACGATGATCGGTATGGCGATCGAGCGGGTCGCTATTTATCTTGGCGATGACGAGCAGAGCCGGGGGGAGCTGCTCAAGCAGAGCGTCGTTTGACTGACGCGGGTGTGTGACGGGCTCAGGGCGGCAACTGAGCACCGCGGGCGCGGACGCCAGCCTCCTCGAGGCGCGGAAGCACCTCGGCCGCGAACAGCGGCAATTCGGCCAGATAGTCGACGAACGAAAGTGCGATGCCGTCCAATCCCGCGTCTGCGAGCGTAGCGATTTGCGCCGCAACCGTCTCGGGGGTTCCGATCAATGGCAACCCGCCATGACCTCCGGCCAGTCTGGTGCGCATCGCTGCCAACACGTCGGCGGGGACCGTCTGCGCATTTCCCATCGACAAGGCCAGCAAGCGATCGACCGCGGTATCGTCAGCAGATTCGACGGCGTAGTGACGATGATATTCCTGCGCTTCGGCATCGCTTGCGCGGCACACGACGTAGGCTGGTGCGAAAATGCGCATGGCGCGCCCGCCTCGCCGCGCGCCTTCTGCCTTGAGCGCGGCGAGCCGCGGCTTTTCGTCATCGGCATTCGCGAACGTCGTGAACAATATGTCGACATTGTCGAGAGCAAACGCCTGCCCGTCCGCCGAACCCCCGGCGCTGATCAGCGGCAAGTGCGATCCCGCTAGGGGCTTGGGATCTCCGATCACCCCGCGAAGATTGAAGAATCGTCCCGCACAATCGAAGGGCTTGCGGGCTGTCCACACCTGCTTGACGATCTCGACCCATTCACGCGCATAGGCGTAGCGCTCGGCGTGCTCGTGGCGAAACTCGAGCCCAAGCATTTCGAACTCGGGCTTGTTCCAGCCGGCGACAATATTGAGGCCGAGCCTTCCGCCTGAAATATGGTCGGCGGTGGCGAGCTGTTTGGCCGCGACGACAGGGTTGAAAAACGCCGCGTGGACGGTGGCGAATACCCGGATGCGCTCGGTATGAGCCGCAAGGCCGGTAGCCCACACAATCGTTTCCAGGACATGGCGCTGAAAATCGCTGGCGCCGCCGAACCCGGCCCAGCGCGCGATCGGAAGAAGGAAGTCGAGACCCGCTTCATCCGCGATCCTCGCCAATAGCAGGTTGGCCGCCCAAGAGCCGTCCCATCGTTCGGGCACCGTCGTGATGGCAAGGCCGCCCGAGCAATTGGCGCCGAACAATCCGATCTCGAAGCGAGGCTCGGGCCGGGGCCCCGCAGCTTGCTTCGATATGCATGCCGGTGCTGATCTAATCGGTGCCATCGTGCGAGCGTGGGCCTTGGCAGGCCTCCTCTCCAGCCCCGGCAGCGAAGAGCATGCCACGGGAGCGCAATAAATCGCCCCCGCGGCATGCAGGCCCGCCCATGTCGGCATTGATGACCCGGACCGACGGAGAATGGTGCCCTTTCCTCCCCGGCATCCGGGAGACGACGCCAACTACTGGGCTGGTCTTTCGCTGACGGCGGGGAGCCTGACCCGGAATATCGTCGGCACGCCCCGCCTCGGAAGATGATTCACGAAGACCGTTTCTGACAGCCGTGAGTCCGCGATGTAGAGATAACCGTTGGCGATCGCGAAGCCATCCGCCCAGGCAAGCGTTCGCGGCGCTTCGATGAATGTCCTCGATATGAGCTTCGATGTTGCCGGATCGAGCGTCATTGCGACGACGGGTCCGTTTTCAAGATCACCACCGTAGAGCGTGCCGGCGTCGTCCATGATGATCCCGCCCGTAACGGGTCCCTCACCGAGGAACTCCACCTGGTCGGCGAGCGCCTTTTCCGACAGCGTGTCGTTCACCAAGGCGTCGACGCGAATACGCCAGTAATTGCGATCGGTGAGAGTCCGATAATAGAGCCACTCACCGTCGGGCGACAGGGTGATGCCATCGGCGTGAACGATCATTTGCACGCCACCCGGCGGAACAGCAGGCTCGCCGAGGAGCATGAAGCGATGCTTGGGGTCGGCTCGGGTCGATCGGTGACCGACAAGGACCTGGCGCGAGCGCCCGGTTTCCAGATCCAGAACGATCAAGCTGCCCTGCCGCCCTATATTGGCGATAAAGGCCTGTTTGCGGCGCAGATCGACACGCACGTCGTTAAGGGAATCATCCTTCGCCACGACCCCGTCGAAACGAAAGACACGAATCACCTTGTTCGTGGAGAGATTGAACTGCACTAGCTTCGGCGCGCCCGTGGGCGCGGTCGTGGGAAAGGTCGGACGGCCCGAGTCCAGCACCCAAAGATGATCCGCGCTGTCGACCCAAAGTGCTTGCGGTGCGAACCATGGGTCACGGCCATCCGGTCCCGCCGTGCGCCAGTCTTCTCCGGGAAAGGCCTTCACCTTTCCGGTCTGCGGCTCGATTTCGACCACCTTGTCCCCTTCGACGGCCGCTGGCGCACTCGCGAAAACTCTGTCGTGCTGCGATACCGCTATCCCAATAAGCCCGAATTTTTCGAACGTCTTTACGACTTCCAGTTTGGGATCGGCCGACGTCGATTGCGCGTTTGCTCCGGCGAGCGGCGCCACCATGGCGAGCAGAGCCGCCATCGGCTTCGATGTCTTGAATATTGCCCGTCTCCTTAACGACAGCCGTCTCTTGAATCTCAAGAGCCAGCCAATTTTGCCGACTGGAGTTGAATAGGAAGTAATCGCCGCGGCAATGCGCAAACTGCAACGGCTGGTAGTTTAATGCAGCCAAACCGGCCGAGCGCGGTTCGCGCAGTGCGAACCATCTCCATCGTCGGTTAGGCTAACGCGCCCCAAATGGATTGTCACCGGTCGCGCACTGCGCACGGCTATGAACAGCCGCAAGGTGGGCCATCGCCCTGTACTAGGCGCCGATGCTCCACGCCAAAGCAGCGCCCCCGGGGAGAGGACGACGTCTGCCATGCATCACTCGCAACCGCAACGATGACCGGAAATCTCTCGCGAGCTGCTGCGTTTTACTGCTTCTTGGGATATTCGGTGTAGCTGAACCCAGGAATCTCCACGAGTTCGGGTTTGTTGCCGTTGGCACCCAGCTGGTCGACGATGAATTGGGTGCCGGCGGTGGCGATCTGCTGGCCCGGGTCTTCCATGACGAGACGAAGGCGCGAGATGATGGCCCGCCGGTCGTCGATCGACCGAACCATCGGCATTTCGGTAATTGTCTGGGTGTCGGCGTCCACAACCGGCGCCGTCTCGGCGCTGGGTTTGAACGCAGGATAATTCGGCCACATCAAGCGGCTCATTTCGACCGACGACAAGCAGCCGTACCACATGCGGCGATAGCCAGCCTCGATCTTGGCCGACGCCTCGTCGCTGGAGAAATCGCCGAGTTC
This sequence comes from Sphingopyxis sp. MSC1_008, assembly GCF_023197165.1. Lineage (GTDB taxonomy): Bacteria > Pseudomonadota > Alphaproteobacteria > Sphingomonadales > Sphingomonadaceae > Sphingopyxis. The sequence continues at coordinate 400,468 of NZ_JALPRD010000002.1, read as the reverse complement.
CACGCCCGGCAAAGTGGGTGCGATCAAGACGCGTTCGCGCGCAAGCAGCTCGCCTGATGTCTTGTAAAGCAAGTGGCAGATATTGTTGCTTTCCCAGGTCAGGCCGGCGCTCGGGCGGCCCGCCCGTCCGCAGATGATGACCAGCACCCGTTCCCAGTCAATGCGCTGCTCGCAAAGCCATTTGATGACGCGGTAGGACGTATCCAGAGCCACGAGGGCGAATGTTGCAGCCATCATGTCGTTGAACGGCACGGGCAATGCGTGGGGACCATCGCCATCGAGGAGATTGGCCCGCATATATTCAAAATCCAGCAGAGACGGATCCGCGATGGCGCGCGCGATATAATCTTCGGTGGTGATGCAGGTGTAGTCGACAAGGTCGGTGATCTTTTCCTCGATCCCCTTCCATGCCTCGACCGCGACCGTATCGCGCCAATAGGAAACGGTGTTCGCTTCCCGCACCGCCGAGCATTGAGCAATCAGTTCGCGCGCCGCTTGTGCCCAACCCTCGAAGCCAATTTCGCGCAGCCGCGCCAGATAAGGGATCGCGAGACCCAGATGCGAGATGGACGTAATCTCGAAAAAGCCCTTGGTGTTGATCCGGAAGCTTTCCGTCACCGGCGGCAAACCGCCGGCCCGGAATAGGACGAATTCGCTTCCCGTCACGACCAGCAGGGGCTCGTCCTTGTGCAGCACCCCGAGCTGTCGCTGGAGGTGGGTTCCGATGCTGTCATCGCCCGAGGTGAACTGCTCGAACAATTTCATGAACTCTGGATTCATTGCGTAACGCATGATGACTTTCTATTCCTTTCGTCTGGCATTGGGCCGCCTTCTCAGGCGCGATCGAGCGACAATTTGTATATGACCATGTCCTGGCGGAACCGAACCTCGGGTGTCAGGCTATTGGAAACGGCGAGATAATCGCTGCCGTCGGCAACGAAGTGGCTCGCGGATGTGCCGCCAAAGGTCGGAAATTCCTCGACGCATTCGAACTTGCCATCGATCCATTTGAAGAGCTGGGAGGTCAGATCGGTCTTCGGGTCGGCTGGCGAGCCCGCGATGAAACAGACCCGGACGAGGAACAGGCCATGTTCGCTTTCGATGAGCTCGAATTCGCGCCCGCCTTGTCCGCCCAGCGACTGATGCCCAACGAACAGTTCGCCGTTCCAGCGGTACAGTGTCGATTCACCGGCAATCGCTGCGAAAGCGAGCCATTTCTCCCCTTCATGGGTAAAAAATCGAAAGGCGCGGCCGCCGATTTCCGCGAATGTTTGATAGGGTAGGAAACGTGACCCGTCCCACCGGTAAATCAGACTGGGGGACGCCTGGTCCGCATAGGCAAGGAAATGCTCCCCGTCGATTTCGAAGTCGTGCCAATTATAGCCGAAGCGCCCGCCGATGACCTGAAATTCCTCCCATTCACCGCCCGCCCGCTCGAACACGACCGAACGACCATGCCCCAAGGGGGCGATCGGAACGTTAGGAATGACCAGCCCTTGGGCAAGCGCCAGAAATTCGCGTTCGCCGATCGTGAAATGGTGCCACTGCTTGGCGCCGAACGATGGGATGCTGTCGTCGAGTTCCCATTCGCCGTCCGCGCGGCGATAAATCAGCGAGCCGATGTTGGCCTGATAAGGGCCGCTTCCGGTCCTCAAATTTGCAAAAGCGAGAAATGTTCCTTCAGCGTTGATGAAGCACAGCGCGTCTTCCCCGCCCGGACACGGAAGCTGCCCGTCCTCGACAAAGCGCCCGCCGTCCCAGCGGTAGAGGAGCGCATCGACGTCTGCATTGCCGCCGTTCATGTTGGCCGGCCTGTCCGGCATGTCTTCGGCGAGTTGCGGAACCGCGAGATGGATGGCGTCGTCGAGCACGAAGACATGGGCGCGCCGCGCCCCTGACGTTTCCAATGTCTGATGCACCGCGAATATTTTCGCGTCCGGCGATAGAAAATCGGTGGTCTGGGACATCGGGGTCTATCCTTTGATCTGAAAATCGATGCTGTCGTGACTTTGCGGCGCCAGGCCGATGGGAGCGGCGGATCGACGTGCCAGTTCGCTCTCCTGCGGTGCTCTCGTCCGGACTGCCGTCTCTTTCAGGCGCTCGGCCGCAGACCCTCATGGACCGAAGGAAAATTTGACGGTGGCGCCGTAGGTGCGGGGATCCGCCAGAAGGGCGACCCTGTTGGTGTCCGGATTGAAGTCGGGAAGCGCTGCGCCGCCCGGATAATAAACCTCGTCCGTTAGATTGCGAACCCACCCGGTGATGCTCCAATTGTTGTTTGGTGACGTCCATCCGACATGGGCATCGACGACCGCATAGGCCCGTGATCGTATGACAGAAGCTCGCTGTACGGTGTTGCCTTTGAATGTGGCATTCGCGCCCAAACGCAGGCTCGAACCGTCCCCAAGCCGATGCTCATATTCCGCGCCCAGCGTTGCAGTGTATTTGGGCACATAGGAGATTCGCGCGCCTGAAAGATCTTGCAAAATGAATGGAGGCCCCGGAATGGTAAGATCGGGGACATCGCCCACCGTATGGGGAATGTAGATCGCATAATCCTTGAACTCCCCGTCAAGGAGCGACAGGCTGCCGTTGACACTGAGCCCCGGAAAGGGCCGTGCCAAAGCTTCGATTTCCAGACCTTTGATCTCGGACTCGGCGGCATTGTTGGTAATGATCGCGCCGGTAATCGGATCGACGCCGCCAACCTGCAGATCGTCGAAGAGGATATAGAATGCGGACGTATTTATCCGCAGGCTGCGGTCGAACAGGTCGGCCTTGAGACCGACCTCGAAATTATCCGCGACCTCGGGATTGAACGGCAACGTATCTTCGATCTTGTCGGCTTGGCCATTGAAGCCGCCGCTCTTGAAGCCGCGCGCATAGCTCGCATAGGCGTGCAGATCTTGGCTCGCTTCATATTCGAGGACAAATTTCGGAGTCAGCTTGCTCCAGGTCTTGTCGCGCCTGACCGAATAAGGGCCTCGCGCTTCGAACACGCCGGGCGATACTTCGACAAAGTCGGATATGGATATGGTGAAGTCGTCGCTTCCCGGATTATTGGGAGTGCTGGTCGCATCAAGGTCAAATTGCTTATTTTCCCTTGTATAACGCAGGCCGGCGGAAATGCTCAGCCGGTCGGTGACGTCGAACTTGACCTCGCCGAACGCCGCGATGCTGTCGGTGTTGACCCGTTGAAGAAAGTTCGCCGTGGCATCCTGATGATCCGGCGTGCCGGGACCCACCAGTCCGGCCGGGGACGCATAATCGACATTGTCAAAATCGCAATCGGGCCGGGGCGGCGGAAAACCGAACTCGGTGTAATCCTGATAGACGATGGGTGCGCATACGCGGCCGAACAGTCCCTGGTTCCGCCATCCCTCCTCGTGGAACCAATAGAGGCCCGCCGTCCAGTGGAGCCGGCCTCCCGCCGCCAGAGCGCCATCATCGTCCGATACGAAGCGGAACTCATGGCTTGTGGCCCAGGTTTTCTGGTTCGACGAGATGACGCTTTGCATCGATGCCGTGCGGTCGATATCCTCCGAGCTGTAGCTCCGCTCGCCGCGATAGGATGAGACGATCGTCGCGGTGCCGGCGTCCGCGTTGTGGTCTATCCGGAGGACCGCGCCCCACTGACGAATGCCCTGATCGCCTTCGAAGTCGCTCCGGCCGGTACGAAGATTCGCCTCCTGATATGGATATGGCGGCCGGAAGAAGTCGGCGACGACAAGCGGCGATCCGGGAATATCGGTAACGACGCTCTTGAGAACCCCAGCTTGATCTACCTTGGAGTAATCGACCACGAGATTGATTTCCCAGTCCGCGCTTGGCGTAAATCGCAGCGATCCGCGCAGCGCCTGGCTGTCCACGCCATTGGCGCGGTTACCGGTCGTGAGATTGCGGTATGCGCCATCGGTATGAAGCGAGAAACCAGCTATGCGCGCGGAGAGTTTGTCTTCGATAACAGGCCCGCCAACGGCCGCCTCGAACTGGCGTCGGCCAATGCTGCCAAGCTCGCCCAGCATATAGCCTTCGATCTCGTCGGTCGGCTTGCGCGTGATGATATTGATGACACCGCCGACCGCGTTCTTGCCGTACAATGTTCCCTGCGGACCCCGCAGAACCTCGACGCGTTCGATGTCGAACAAGGCTGCGTTTGCTTCCCCCGACTGCGGAATATAGGCATCGTTGAGATAGACGGCGACGCCCGAATCCGTCGTCAGATCTTCATTCGACTTGCCGATGCCGCGGATGATAAATTCTTCATTGTTGATCGCTTCGGAATAAATTTGGAGGCCGGGCGCGATCCGTGACAGGCCTTCGACAGCGACAATTCCCTGCCTCTCCAGCTGCGCGCCTTCGAAGGCGCTGATCGCGATGGGCGTATCCTGCACCGTGCTCTGGCGTCGCTCGGCGGTGACGACAATGTCCGAGATTTGCCGGTCTGCGGCGCTTGCCTGAGGCGTTTCCGCAGCCCCGCTTTGAGCCCAGGCCAACGGCGGAAACGCGGCACCAAGCGCCAGAATCGCAAGCAATCCGCAAACGTTACCACGGGATACGCCGCGTGCCGAATTAGGCTGAATTTGTCGCATAAGCCTTCCCCTCCACGCTCGCAACCGTTTCATATCTTGGCTGCGAACGGCTCCGCGATCGATGATGGCGCGGTGTTTTGCGCTATTTTGCTAGCGGGTCAGGATTGATCTAGTCCAATTTAATAACATGAGCCGACTGATTTGCTCCCGCAATCAAAGACGACGTTCTGCCACTGTCTTCCTGCTGGAAGTGGCGATGGTCGATTGGGCCAAGCGACGAAAATTGGCGACCAATGTGCTCTCCTCTCCGGCCCGGCTCGCCAGAAGGAGATGGGTTATTGCGCCTTCATCGGCGATCGGTCGGAAGCAGACGTGAGGGACCTTGATGCATTGCAGTTCGGAGGGAACAATCGAAACGCCGAGGCCCGATGCGGCGAGGCTGATGATGGCGGCCGACTCCTGCGTTTCCAAAATGATATTTGGGGTTAGCCCCTGGCTCGAGAACAGGCGCATCACTTGGTCATAGATGCCGACACCCAATTTTTTCGGATAGAAGATCAGCGGTGCGTCCTTCAACGCCGCTATCGTGATGGTCTCCTCCTTGTTGAGGGGATGTTCCTCATGCATCACGACCAGCAGCGGATCGTCGACGAGATGCGTGAAGTTGAGCTCCGAGCGAAGAGGAGAAGCCGGGGTCCGAATGAAGCCGACATCGATTTCGCGATCCGCCAGCGCGCCGAGTTGTCCCTGCGACGAAAGCTCGTGAAGCGTGAGCCTGACCTGCGGAAAGCGCGCCTGGAAAGTCTGCACGATCTTCGGGAAAAAAAAGAGGAGCGACGACGCGGCGGTAAAGCCGACGCGTAGATGTCCCGCCTCGCCGGCCACCATGTCGTGCACATCTTCGACAGCCCGATTCAGCTGTTCGAGGATCGATGCGGCATGGATGCGAAAAGCGGCGCCGACCGGGGTCAATGAAACTCTTCTCTGCGTCCGGTGAAAAAGCTGCGCGCCAAGTTCGCGCTCGAGCCCCTGTATGGAAAGAGACAGCGGCGCCTGGGTAATGTTCAGACGTTCGGCCGCTCGCCGAAAATGCAGTTCCTCGCAGAGAATGAGGAAATAACGCAGTTTCCGAATGTCCATTGATTTATCATTCCAATCAATCTGCCTTCGATATTGAACTAGCATGAAATGACGGCTGTCTACAATTAGGCCTCGAGACGGGGGGCGAAAACATCCCACCCTATCATCGTAAATCCGCCGGAAGCGGCAATTCAGGCATTGGAAGAGGGAGGATTTGTCATGCGCTACGATCCCAAGCGCGCGCCGGATTTCGGGCCATCGCTAATGGAGCGAATTACCCGCGGCGAATATATCTTGTCGCTCGGGGTGCGCTTCAGCCGAACGCCGGACATCGCACGAATGGCATCCGGCGCCGGCTATGACCTGATATGGATCGATCTTGAACACAGCAGCATGTCGATCGATGTCGCCTGCCAGATCGCGGCGACGGCGCATGACCTTGGTCTCGGCGCGTGGGTGCGTACACCTGAACGCGAATATGGGGTGATCGGGCGGCTTCTCGACTGCGGTGCGACCGGCATCATCGGGCCGAAGATCGAAACGAAAGCCGACGCTCGGCTTCTGGCGGACGCATGCCGCTTCCCCCCCGCGGGACAGCGTTCGATGATTGGCCGCCTTCCCCAATCCGGCTTTGTTCGCACGCCCGGGCAGCAGGTCATTGCCGCGGCCAACGGGTCGGTCGTGGTGCAAGCTCTGATCGAATCGCCGCTCGGAGTCGAGAACGCCGACGCGATCGCCGCCGTAGACGGCATCGACATGCTCGGCGTCGGATCGAACGACCTGACGGCCGAAATGGGCTGCCTCGGCCAGGTCAAGGCTCCCGCGGTCATGGACGCCTGTCAGCGTGTCGGTGCCGCCGCCAAGAAACATGGCAAGGTCGCCGTCGTCGGCGGCGCGGCAGATGACGAACATTTCCTCGCTCTCATGGAGATGGGCTTCGCCCGCTTTGTCTTCGCGGGCATCGACACCGACTTGATCACAGATTCTATGGCGCAACGCGTCGCCGAATGGCGGCAGAAACTCAGCTGATCCGCCCTCGGACAGCTTCCGGAAAGATAGCATATGAACTTGGATCACCTGCCCGCCTGCGAACCGATGCGCGGAGCCGAAACGCTCGAACAGCCGACTATCGAAATGCCGGCCGGGGCGGTCGATGCCCATATCCATGTCTTCGGGCCGCTGGACCGCTTTCCACCCCAGCCGAAGCCCTTTTATCAGCGGCCGGACGGCACGCTGGAGCAGTATCGCGCGCTCATGAAGGCGCTTGGGCTTCGCTATTTCGCGATCGTCCAGCCGAGCTTCTATGATTCCGACAACCGGTGCCTCATCGATACGCTCAAGGAAGCCGGCGATATCGCCCGCGGCATCGTGATGGTCGACCCCGATGTCGATTCCGCGATCCTCAAAGCCTATACCGACGCCGGGGTGTGCGGGGTTCGTCTCGATCTGTTCAAGCGTGCACAACTGCCGTTGCAGGACATTCAGGATTATATAACCGCCATGGCGGCACGCGTGGCCCCTTATGGGTGGCATCTTCAATTTTACGCGCCGGGATATATCGTCCGGGACCTGATCGGTTACTTCGCGACGCTCGAGATTGATTATGTCATCGACCATATGGGATATATGCTGGAGGAAGACGGCCTGACCGAGGCGGACTTCGCACGCCTGCTTGCGCTGATGACCGAAGGCTATGGCTGGCTCAAGCTGTCAGGCCCCTATCGCCTGGCGAAGAAGCGCAGCATGGAAGCCGTCGACGAACTTGCCAAGGCGATCGTCGCGGCCGCCCCCGACCGCGCCATCTGGGGTTCCGATTGGCCGCATATTCCGTGGGGCCAGCTCGACACCGGCAACCTGCTCAATCGGCTCGCTGTATGGGCCCCCGACGCCGCCGACCGACAAAAAATTCTCAGCGATAATCCGAGAAAGCTCCTTGGATTTGCCTGATCATCGCAAGCGGGATCGCCTGCGTCAGGCCACAAAAGCACGGGCGGAGCAGGCTGTTCGGGCGCACGAGCACGGTGCGATCACATGGCCCGCCCCTTTTGCCCCTTACAAATGCCGCGGCATGGCCGCAGCCGCCGGTCATCGGGAGCCGCGACATGATTGCTGAAACCTTTCCGACGGGTAGCGCGGACGCGCCGGGCAAGATCGATTGGCGGGACGTACTTCCCGTCTTCGTGATCGTCAGTCTCTATGCGGCCTGCACCGGCGCCACTTTGCCCATCATGCCCTTCTTTCTGAAGTCGATGGGCGGAACACCGCTTATTCTCGGCGTCGTCATCGGCGCGGAGGCTCTCTGCCAGTTCGTCGCCGCGCCGTTTTTCGGGCAGCTGTCCGATCGCCTCGGGCGCAAGCGCGTGCTGCTCCTGCTGCAGGTCGGCGCCTTGATGAGCATGGCCCTTCTGGCACTGGCGCCGACCATTATTTTCGTGATGATCGCCCGAATGCTCTTTGGGCTTACTGCGGCAAGTTTTACCGTCTCGGCGGCGTATGTTGCGGATCATAGCGCCGCCACGAACCGTCGGCAGGCGATCGGGATTTTGATGGGCGGGGTCGGTTTGGGGGGCGTCGTCGGGCCCGGGATGTCCGGCTATTTGGCAGATTTCTCGCTGACGGCACCCATATACGCGGCGATGGCCCTCTCCGCGATCAGCATTGCGGTCACGCTCGTCTACGTGAAGGGCGGAATCGCCGCGTCAACGGGTGGCGGGACCGAAGCAGCGGAAACTGGTCCCAGAATTTCTTTCAAATCGATCCTGAGCGCCCCACTGATTCGCGTTCTCGTGCTCGTGCTCCTATGCTATTTCTTCGCATACGGAATGTACAGTTCTCAGCTGGCAATCTATCTCAACGCGACGTTCGGAGATGCTTTCGGACCACGCGAGCTAAGCTACATTCTGGCCGCTGACGGCACAATCAATATTCTCGTGCAGCTTTTTTTGCTCAAATGGGCGGGACGGTTCTTTACCGAACGACAACTGATTGTCCTGATCTGCGGCATCGTCGGTACCGGCTATCTGACAATCGGTCTTGCGACAACATTGCCGGTGTTCGCGTTCGCGATTCTATGCGTCAGCTTCGGCGACGCCATGGCACGCCCAACATATTTCGCAGCGCTTTCGGTCCATGTTCCGCAGAACCGACAAGGGATCATCATGGGAACGACGCAATCACTCATTGCGGTGACCGACATCGTATCACCCGTGATGGCCGGGCTCATCCTCGGCCAAGCGCTATACGGTCTATGGATTGGCACGATCGTTGCCTTCGTCGCTGCGGCGGCGGTTTTAGCGTGGCTGCGTCTGCCGCGCACAGACCCCGAAACCGTTCAGAGCACGGCGCTGCTCGAAGAGGCTGCGGAACGCTCGACCTGAAATATCGCGGCAGTGTGAGGTGAGGTGAAAGCTCCCTCCAAATCGGCCGGAGACCATAGGGCGCGCCTGTTCCTGTTGTGACGCGTTACGACGGAACGCCCTTTCATCATGGCCTCCGCGACGCGCGGGAGTCGCGCGCTGGACATCCGACCTGATACCGCGTCCGCGCGTCTGCACGACCTCTTCCGTTCGCCCGCAGGAGCCAGCATCGCCAGAGTCGCGTAGGCGGCCGGGGCATCGATGTCCGACGAGGCCCGATATCAGGCATTGGAATCCGGTCTGGCTCAGCGGACCGCCGCATCGGTTGGAGCTGGACCAGGCCGATTAATTTACGAGTCTGCCGTGGTTCGCTCGCGCGTCTTCCCGCGTGCCGATGCGTTTCAGCGGTGCGGAACGTCTTCGGTGGCTGGCACGCTCCCGGAAAATTCACCAGGCTTCGACTGGCTCTGTACGAAATTCACGACCTGATCTCGCGAGGTCGAAAAGACCGAAAGGATACGGCACGGCACATCGCCGACGGCAACATAGGCATGTCCCATCCCGCTGTCGAAATAGATCGAATCTCCGGCCTTCAGATAAGCGGGCGTATAGCTGTCGCTGTAGAAAGCGAGCTCGCCTTCCAGGACGAAGACGAACTCCTCGCCGTCATGGCGATGGAAATCGCCAAACTCTTCGATGCTGCGGGTTTGGATCTCCGCCACCATTGGCGTCAGGTCCTTGTTCAGTAAGTCATACGCCTGGTAGAGTGCTTCGCCATTCTTCGTGGCGACCGCCATCCCTTCGCTCCCGCGCGTGATGCTGCGGCGACGGCTACTTCCTTGCGGCGAATATTGTCCCGTCGGCGTGCCGAAAATATCTGCGATGTTGACGTCCAGCGCGAGGCTGATCCGCAGCAGCTTGTCGATGGTCAATTCGACCTTGCCATTCTCGATTTTGGACAAGCTCGAAACGGGAAGCCCTGTGCGTTGGCTCACTTCTGCCAGCGTCAATCCGCGCTCGGCGCGGAATTCCTTCAGCGCTGCCCCCGGGCGCACCAGCGCGCCCATGTCCGGCATCTGGTCAGTCGTCATAACACTCTGCCTCTTATAGTTCGCCGCCCGAGAATTACCGCTTGGCCTTCGTCCGGCCCTTTGACCCCCGCTATCACCGAGCCGCTCGCCCGGCCGCCTGTTCATCTTCGCCTCGTGCGCGCTTCCGCGATATAATCATCGACCACGCGGTCCAATATCGTCAACGGCACCGCGCCGACGGCCAGCGTCGCACGATGAAAGTCCCGGATATCGAACAGCTTGCCCAGCGCCTGTCGTGATCGCTCCCTGTGATTTAACCAAGCGATCTTGCCTACCATGTAGCTGCACGCCTGGCCCGGCCACACGCAGTAGCGTTCGACTTCGTTCGTGGCCATCCCCTTTGGAATGCCGCCATGGTCCACGAGCCAGGCGATCGCCTCTTCGCGGGACCAGCGGAGCGCGTGAATGCCCGTGTCGACCACGAGCCGGCTTGCGCGCAGCAAGGCACTCCAGACAAAGCCGATCCGTCCTACCGGATCATCCTCATAGGCCCCGAGCTCATCCGCAAGCTGTTCGGCATAGAGACCCCAGCCTTCGCCATATCCGGAGGACCAGACGAGTTTGCGGATTAGCGGCATTGGAGGACCCTCCTGGAGCACAACCTGTTGCAGATGATGTCCGGGAAGGGCCTCGTGAAACGCGGTGGTGGTGAACATCCACGACGGCGTTTCGCTCGTGTCGCGGAGGTTTACATAGAAGACGCCGGGCCGGGTTCCGTCGATCGACGGATCTTCGTAGCGCGCGAAGGGAGCACCGGCTTCGAGAAAGGCCGGTACGCGGCGAATTTGCACCTGTGCGCCAGGGAGCTCTGGAAAGAAGCGCGGGAGGCGCTGGCGCATGTCGTCCAATTTTGAGGTGATCGCCGCGACCAGCGCCGCTTTTCCCGTCTCATCGTTCGGATAGACGAATTTGGGGTCGACGAGCAGCGCCATGACGCTAGCCGCGAGACTATCGCGCCCATAGCCCTGGGCATTCAACATGCTCGCGAGTTGGGATCCGAGATCGGCCGCAAGTTCGAGGCCCAGCTTGTGAAGGTCGACCGCCTTGAAATTAGTTGTGGTTTCGATGCCTAGGCTCGCAGCATAATAGCGCTCGCCATCGGGAAGTCGCCAGACGCCGGCATCGTGGCTGGCCGCGGGCCGCAGTTTTTCGAGCGCTGCAATCTGACTGTCGAGCGCTGGCTTTACGGTCTGCGCCCATAAAGTCGCGGCGCTCGTGCCGAAACGTGGCGACAGGCTCGCGGCGCCGAGCTTGTGCGCGAAGCCGGCGACCAAGGTCGACGCCTCGGGCGATTGCGCCCGCAGCGCCTTCAGCTGCTCGATCGCGCGGTCCTGCACGAAATCCGGCGGGGTCACGCCCAGCGCGGCGTCGCTCCGCAGGCAATCGACTTCCTGCAAAAGAACGGGACCGAACATGCTCAGCCGCGCGAGATAGGCTTCGGCATCCGCTTCGGTCCGGATATCGTGCTTGGTGTCTAGCAGTTCGGGTATGGAGCTGTAGGCGCCGGTAAGGTGGCTCAGCACATAGGGCCGCGCATCGGTCGCGGCTCCATAGTCAAACTGCCGCGCGAGCGCGGCGCGCCCGGCGAGCGTGGCGTGGATCGCATCAAGATTGACGAGGTCCATTCCTGCCAACGCGTCCCGGTCTACCGCCTCCAGCCGGCGAAGCTGGTCCACCAAGCGGAGTTTCGCCGCGGTTCGCGCTTGCACAGACCGGTTGCCGAGAGCCCGTTTGAGCGGCGCCCGCGTTCCTGTATCGAGGCCGTAGGAGGATGCGAGCTCGGGCGACGCGCGCAAATCCTCCTCCACGATCGCATCGAGCAAGGCACCAAGGCGCTTTCCCTCGGGGCCCGGGGCGTAGGTCGCGGCGAGCGATGGCGGCGCCAATCCGGCCGCGAGTAGCGCACTGAGGAGCGTGCGCCGCGACAGCGCCGCGTCGGAGACGCTTAGGCTATTCACTCGGCCACGCCAGCCTGGTCGGCCGGGGCGGCGTCACCGGCCCGCTCGGCCAGGGGCCTGATGTCCCGTACCAGATGAATAAGCAGTTTGCCGGGCTGCTCGAGATGCATCATGTGCGCCGAATGTTCGAACCAGAACAGGCGTTTTACAGGCGCCCGCAGTTTTGCAAACCAGGCGGCTGCGATCTGTGAAGGCGTTTCATAGTCCCGCCGGCCCGCCACGAGGAAGATCGGGCACTCAAGCCGCGTCACATTGCGATAATCGAGCCTCGTCAGCCCGGGCAGCAGCTGGACAAGTGTCGCGCCGACGCTCGCGCCTGCCGCGTGATCGCCAGCGCTATATTCAGGCGAAAGCAGCCTCGCATTCTGTTCATAATCGAAATTGGTTCGCCCCGCGGTGAGCCCGCCGAAATATATCACCCATTTGCGCTGCGCGAGGACCTGCTGGAACGAAAGCGCCCCGTCGGGACCAGGATAGGGCGCGATCGCCTCAAGCTCGCTGACAGCCTGCGTATTGCCGCTCCGACGCGCCTCGCGCAGGGCAAAGGCGTAGCCGACACGTTCGTTTTCAGGTCCGTTGATGACCTGTCCCATGCCTATATAAGCATGCAATTGTTCAGGGTGCTTACGCGCGATGTTGAGACCGATCACCGTACCCCATGAATGGCCCATGACGAAGAGTTTACGCTTCCCATAATGTTGGAGAAGATGAGCAACGAGCTCTTCGCCGTCGGCGGTCATGCGGTCGATGGTAATCGTCGGCGTAACGGCTGCGGTATCGTTCGAAGCGGCGGTCTTGCCGGCGCCCCGCTGGTCCCATTGCACCACGGTGAAATAATCCTCCCACGCCCCCTGGTACAGCCAATTGACCGGCATTTCCGTGGACGCGGGCCCGCCGTGGATGAACAGCAGGATCGGGTTCCTCCGGTCGCGCCCACGCACCGAAATCCATTGTTTGATCCCGCCGATTTCGACAGCGCGCAGTTCTTCGATGCCATTCGGCGAGGTGATGCGCCGGGCCTCGCGCATGATGTCGTGTGCGTCATCAAACGTGCGCACGGCCGCCTTCTCTGGTTCCTCCTGCTGTGCCTGTGCGGCGGCCGGCACCGCGAGGCACGCTAGTAGCTGCAGGATCCAGCCGAGAGTCGTGCGCGTCACCCGATTTTTCATATTTGTCTCCGCAAAAGGCTCAGAAGGACCGCGCGACCGAGATGCCGATCGTTCTCGGCACGTTGATCGTTACCCGGTCGAGCACCACCGGCGCGCCGCTCAGCACGCCGCTGAGCTGTGTACGGCTCAACTGCGCGCGCTCATCGGTCAGATTGTTCGCAAAGAGCGACAACTGATAAGGTCCGGTGTTGAACCCGACGCGCAGGTTCACCAGCGTATAGTCGGCAACCGGTAGCGACGTTGGCCCCAGTTCGCTCGGACGGGGGCCGACATATTGCACGTCGCCGCGCACATAGGCGTAGCCGTTTTCGCCCACGGCGGTGCCCCACTCGGCGTTACCGGCCACCGTCCAGCGCGCGATGTCCGGCAGACGCGTCCCGGGAGCCGCCACGGTTACGCCAGGCCGCACTGAGCGCAGCGCGGCGTCGGTGTAGGTGACTTGTCCGCCGAAGCGCAGCTGCTCGCCGATCCGGCCGTTCGCCTCGACCTCGAAACCTTTGCTGCGCGCGTCACCCGCGTTCAGGAAGCCGTTGAAGCCGTCGCCGCGGTTGACGTTGAGCTGAATATTCTTCCAGTCGATCAGAAAGGCTGAAGCGGTCAGCGACAGCGCCTTGTCGAAGAGTTGAAGCTTCGCGCCTGCCTCATAGTTCCAGAGCGAGTCCGAGCCGAAACTGGTGCTGACCTCGACGGTGCAAGTCGCCCCGCAGGGCGGTAGCCCCGGATTGATACCGCCGGTTCGAAAGCCCTTGGCAGCCTGAATATACAGGAGGCTGTCTTCGCTCGGCTTATAGGACAGATTGAACTTTGGCGTTGTCGAGCGCTCGCTGAAATCGGCTTCGGCGCGGCTGAACCCGCCTAGGAATGCGCCGTCATTGATCTGTACGGCGCTACGGTTCGTCTTCGACAGCCGGACGCCGGCTGTCGCCGTGAGACTGGGCAGGATATCGTAGCTCAACTCTCCGAACGCCGCATATTGCTCAGTGGTGGTCCGGGTGTCCTCGAAAAAGACGTTGCCCGCCTGGCTGGTCGGCGGCGGGAGCGCGCGAAAGTTGATCGTCTGGTTGAAGTTTTCAACGCGGTCGAGATAAAACCCGCCGACGAGCCACCTGAACCGCCCTGTGCCCGTTGACGCGAGCCGGAGTTCCTGGGCCTTGGACGTGACATCGTAGGTAAGCGGCGAGAAGCCGCTCGGCGCGCCGAGCGATCCCAGGAAATAGTCGATATCGTTTTCGAAATAGCGTTGCCGGTCGAAATAGGAGCTCGAGGAGGTCAGTGTCGCAAACCCGAGATCGAGATCGAGCTTTAGATTGACGATGCCATAGCGATCGTCGAACGGCTCGGGGACGCTCTGGTTGATGATGAGCGCAGGGTATCGGTCGGTCACTCGATTATAAGCGCCGACCTCGGTATCCTGATAATATCCGGTCAAAACGATATTGAGGTTTTCGGTCGGCTGCACGCGAAGCGCCAAACGGCCGCCATAGGTCGTCTCGTGATTGATATCCTTCTCGCCACTGAAGCCGTTGTCGAGGAAACCCGAGTTGTGCAGTACGTAGCCGACAGCGCGGACTGCTACCGTGTCGCTGAGTGGCACGTTGATCCACCCATTCGCGGATCCGTTTTCGCCTCCATGGCGTGTCGTCGAGCCTGTCAGTTGCAGATAGCCCGATACCTCGTCGAAGCGCGGCTGATTGGTGAGAATGCGGACCGTACCGCCAAGCGACCCGCTGCCATACAGCGTGCCCTGGGGGCCGCGTAGCACTTCGACGCGATCGATATCGTAGAGCTTGAGGTCGGGCTGCGACGATCCCTCGGTGACGGGCGTTTCATCGATATAGACACCAACCGTCGATTCCTTGCCAGTATCGACGTCGCCGCCGGTCGAGACGCCGCGAATAAAGATTTGGGCACGGCCGGGGCCGCTGTCGAGGAACGATACGCCCGCAATAGTCCGGGCATAGTCTGCAAAATTGACCGCGCCAGTCTTGGCAAGCTCTTCGCCGCTGACCGCCTGTATGCTGAGCGGGATGTCGATCAGCCGCTCCTCGCGCCGGGTGGCGGTGACGACGATATCCTGATTATCAGTCGCTCTTGCAGCTTCGGGTGCCGCGGCGGCCGCCGCGTCCGCCGTCGGCGCGGTCTGCGCTTGCACGGCAAATGAAATCAGGATCCCCTGCGCCGCCGCCGACGCGAGCAAAGCATATCGCAGGCCCAACGCCCCCGAAACCGAACGGAATTTCTGCATGCCATCCTCCCCCTTGATTAGTTTCAACCGCATTAGCTTATTAGAAACATGTTTCGTGATTCGGAACGTGGCCGAAACCTCGCGAAAGTCAATTGGCTTTTACTTGCGGCCCCGCCGAGTTTCGGCGGCCGCAGGCAAGCTGCCAGCCTCGAGATCGCGCGTATCCGAGGTTCGGTTCAGCCCCTCGCGGAGGCGCCACAGCCCAATCGTCAGGAGCGGGACGACGTAAATCAGCAAGAAGAGGTAGGCCAGCCAGCGATATCCGTCGGCGATCAGGGCAACCAAGCCGAAGCTGCCCGCGACAAAGACCGAACCGGTGAGCAAGGTCGCGGTCGTAGCAAAGCGCATCGCGCGGCCGAGTTCGCGATTGCTTTTGGCCTTATAGGCTTCGGATAAGCGTTCGTTGATCGCGTGGACCCCGCCAGTTCCGCTTTCGAGCAGCGCCGAGAAGATCATGATCTGAAACAGGATACGAAACCAGGGCAGCTCAAGCTGCTCGAGCAGGAAGTCGGATGGCAGCGCCTCGCTCTGGACCGCAGGATAATAGGCAACCATGCACACGAAAAAGAGCAGGGCGGGCAGCATGGCAAGCGGACCGGCCAGCAGGCCTGCGGTTACCGCGTCCCTCGCCGATAGCATGTGCCTCGTGACCGGAAGTATGACGATCGCCCCGATGATATTGTAACCGGCGTAGGTAAGGCCGCCCAGCGCCCAGCCCGTCGTCGGCGCGTCCGACGCAAACGCAGCGCCGATCCGGTCCCCGAATTGCGTCAGTGAAAGCACGAGGAACACGGCATAGGTCGCGTAAAGAAGAAACGAGACATAGGCGAACAGGCGCTCGACGGAAGCGTTTCCCCAAGCCGAGACAAGCGCGATGAGAAACATGAGGGCGAGCGCGCCTGCGAGCTCGGGCAGTCCGAAGACGGACTTGCCGATCGCGCCGGCGGCGGCGGCGAAAACCGCAAGGATCAATACCAGCGCCAGCAGATATGCGATCTCGTAGACCGGCCAGAACCGCCCGAGAAGATGGCGGAAGAATGTGCGGTAGTCGCGGCTGCCCGTGTGGAACGCGAACAGGAATGTGACGGCGCAAACCACGCTCCAGATGAGCGTTGCAAGCAGCATCGCGTAGATCCCGCCCACCGGTCCGCTCGGCAGGAAGAAGGTGACGAGTTCAAGTCCTGTCGCATAGCCGCCGCCGATTACAACGGCCTTGAAGGCAAGCCCCGGAAGGAGCCGCCGTTGTATCCAGCTTGTTGTCGTCGCCATGCCACCCTCCCATCCCGATCCGTTGCAGAAGGGAATGGAGCAGTGTTTCCTTTTCAGCAAGTTTTTTCCGAAACGAAGGCAAGATCCGCGATCTTCGCCCGCGAAAGGCATTGAAACGGGCCGCTCTCTCCGCATTTAGTGACGTTCGCAACCAAGCATGTTTCGGCCATGTTGCTCTCAGAGAAATTTGTCTTTCCCTAGAGCAGATTGTCAGGCATCTACCCCTCCGAGCAATGGAGGGATGAATGGGTCTTTGGTCTTCAGCAGAATTCGACAATCACGAGCAGGTGTGTTTCTTCTCGGACGAGGAAACAGGACTGAAAGCGATCGTTGCTATCCACTCGACGGCACGCGGTCCGGCGGCTGGCGGGACGCGGTTCAAAGCGTATGAGAGCGAGGAAGCCGCGCTCGACGATGCGCTCCGTCTCTCGCGCGCCATGTCCTACAAGTCCGCGCTGGCCGGCCTGCCGGTGGGTGGCGGCAAGTCGGTGATCATGGGCGATCCGGCCCGCATCAAGACCCGTCCGCTGCTTCACGCCTATGGCCGCTTCATCGACCGGATCGGCCAGACCTACGCCACCGGGGAAGATGTCGGCATGTCCGTCGCCGATATCGAGACAGTCAACGAAGTAACGCCTTTCGTCGGCGGAACCTCGGCCGGCGCCGGCGATCCCTCCGTCCACACCGCCATCGGAATCGTCCATGGGCTTCGCGCGGTTCTCAAGTGGCAGTTCGAGCGCGATGACTTTGCGGGAGTGAAGGTCGCCGTGCAGGGCCTTGGCGCCGTCGGCTGGGGCGTCGCCGAGCGGATTCATGCCGAGGGCGCGCGCCTTGTCGTGTCTGATATCCGCAAGGATCAGGTCGAGCGCGCCGTCGAACGGTTCGGGGCAACCGTCGCGCCCATCGACAAGATACACGAGGCCGAGGTCGACATATATGCCCCTTGCGCCTTGGGCGGTGTCATCACCGAGGCGACCGCCAACGAGGTACGCGCAAGAGCGGTGGCGGGAGCGGCAAACAACCAGCTCGCAACGCCCGAGGCGGGCGCCACCCTAGCGCGCCGCGGCATCCTCTTCGCCCCCGATTATGTCCTCAACGCCGGCGGCATCATCAGTGGCCTTGAAGCGACGAACGGCATGCCCGGGCGCAGCAAGGTCGATTTCCCCAGCCTGGAGGAAAGCCTCGCTCAGATTCACGACCGGCTGACCCAAATTTTTGAGCGCGCAGCTGCAGAGGGTCGGCCGCCTGAAGTAGCCGCAGAAGAAATGGCACGCGAACTCATCGGACGCTGAGGCGGTGCGATGGAAGAGAGCAATGACATAGGCTGACGCCCAGGACACCGAGTGGACCTTGATGTCGCTGCGGCCGGTCCTCTCGGCGACCATCCGTTGCAGCGCGTCGGCGGAAAGGTCGGCATCGCCGTCCGGCGCAATGGGCGCCTGAATTTGGAACAGGTCTGTTCCCGCGAGGGGGCAGATAGCCACCATCCGTTCCATGTCGCCGTCTTTGAATTGGTGCCAGGCATCGCGGTCGAGCCCGCTCAGATCGACGTCGGCCACGATCGCGCGCACGCCGAGCGTTTTGCCGGGAAAGCCGATCCCGAGTGCGCTGCGGATCGAGCTGCGGCCGCCGTCAGCGCCGATCAGATAGCGGGCACGGATCTGCCGAACGGGCGCTCGAGCCGGTCGACGATGCGGAAGGACACTCCGCGGCGTGCCAGCTCGATCGCCAGCGTGAGCCCTGCCGCGCCGGCGCCGCAGATCAGGACGTCGATTTCAATTCGCTCTTTCACAATGAACTCCTACGTGCATAATGCACATATCCAAGGGAGACGGGCTGGTGCCAAATAACAAAGTGCATAATACACATATTAGCGCATTGCTCCCCGAGCTGCACCGTTCGCTGATCGACATCACCGTCATCATGAACCAGCCCGAACGGGATGTGGAATTGCTCGCCAAGGCGGGCCTTTCGCTCGAACGGGCGCTGTTCCCGCTCCTCGTGCTGGTCGAGCGGTTCGGCCCGATCGGTGTGGTCGATCTGGCTGGCCGGGTTGGCCGCGACTATACCACGGTAAGCCGCCAGGTCGCGCGTCTCGAAGAACTTGGGCTGGTCAAGCGCCGGCCAAGCTCGGCGGACAAGCGGATACGCGAAGCGATTGTCACCGCGGCGGGTAAGGAAGCAACCGACGCACTCGACGCGGCGCGCGAGGAAATGACAATTGGCATTTTCGCGGATTGGGAGCGGAAGGATTTCGACGATCTTGTTCGTCTGATGCGCAAGCTGGTCGAGACAATGTACTAGGGTCAGGACCCATTGGTTTGAGCAGGCCGCTGTGATTCAGGCTCACAGCGAGGAGCCTGAATGACGAGTGATTTGTATTGGCTGACGGACGAGCAGATGGCGCGTCTTCAGCCGTATTTCCGAAGAGCCATGGCCGGGCGCGGGTCGATGATCGGCGGGTTTTGAGCGGCATCATCTTCGTCAATCGCAATGGGCTGAGATGGCTGGATGCGCCGAGGGAATATGGCCCGGCAAGACGCTCTACAATCGCTGGAAGCGGTGGAGCGACAAAGGCATCTTCATCCGCATGATGGAAGGCCTGGCCGCACCTCAGGCTACCGCGCCGCCTTACTCAACGTCCCTGTATCTTCCGTCGCCTCAGTCCTAGCGCCCATCCCGCGAAGCGGGTTCGTCCATCAGGCGCAAAGCGGTCGCCAGCTAGCGCCTTGCGGCTGCAGCCTCTTTACGCAGTCCATCGAGATGGTCGCTCCACCATTGTGCCATTTTCACGCGTTCTTTCCAGTGAGCGCCGCGATGATAGGCCGCTCGGACCTTGTCGCTATCACCGTGCGCCAGCGCGCGCTCAATAGCATCGGGCGTCCATATCCCCGCTTCGTTGAGCAAGGTGCTCGCCATCGCCCTAAAACCGTGCGCCGTCATCTCGTCCCCCGAATATCCGAGCCGGCGTAGCGCAGCATTGAGCGTATTGTCCGACATCGGACGCCGTCGTGTACGGATCGATGGAAAAGCATATCCGCTTGTTCCCGTCAGGGACTGCAGTGATTTGAACAATTCGACCGATTGACGCGATAGAGGAACATGATGGGCCTTCCGCATCTTCATTTTCTCGGCAGGAATCGTCCATAGCGCGGCACCGAGGTCGATTTCGCCCCACTGCGCCTGCCGCAATTCGCCTGGGCGAACAAAAACATGCGGTGCGATCTGCAACGCCATCTTGGTCACGCCATGACCCTCATAGCCATCGATCGCGTGAAGCAACTCCCCTGCCCTCCTGGGATCAGTGATCGCGCCATAGTGCGTCACCTTTGGTGTCAGGAGCGCACCGCGCAGATCCCGCGTCGGGTCCGACAGCAGTCGCGCGGTTGCGACGGCGTACCGGAAGACACTGCTGGCGAGTTGCAGCGTGCGCCGTGCGCTTTCGAGATTGCCCTTGTCCTCGATCTTCCGAACGGCGGCGAGGATATCGGCCGGTCCGATTTCGGCGACAGGCACGCGTCCGATCGAAATGCCAAGTTGCGAAAGGAGATATTCACTTCGAGTCGCCGTGGCCATAGCCCAAGCACGATCGCCGTCACGTCGCCGCTTGCGGCAATATTCGTCTGCAATAGCGCCAAACGTATTGGCGGCCTCTAGGCGTGACTGGGCCTTCTCGCGTTGCCTTTCGCGCGAAGGGTCCTTCCCAACCGCTAGCAAGCTGCGCGCCTCGTCACGGCGTCGGCGCGCGTCACCCAGGCCAGTCTCAGGATAATTGCCCAGACCAAGCTTCTTCTCGCGCCCATCGACACGATATTTGAGCCGCCACAGCTTACCGCCACTTGGCTGGACCAGCAAAAACAGTCCTAGCGAATCACCCATCTTATATGGCTTTTCGCGCGGCTTGGCGTTGCGGATCGCGACGTCAGAAAGTGCCATCCTTCCAAGGACCTTTCTCCAATATGGCCCCCACGATGGGGGCCACTCGAATTGAGCTGACATCCGCGGCCCCCTAAGTGGCCCCCAAGAACGCTCGGCTGCCGCCGAAAATGGCTGGATGTCGACGGATATCGGAAGGGAATATACCGCAGTTTTCTGCGGTTTTCAAAGACAAGCTCGGACAATGTCGGACGAAAAAATGGAGCGGGTAGCGGGAATCGAACCCGCCTAGCTAGCTTGGAAGGCTAGAGCATTACCACTATGCTATACCCGCATTCCCAAGGTCGGCGGCGATTGCCATTTTGCCACCTTTGCGTCAAGCGCTTCGTCAAGCGCGCCATTGAGAACATCATGGCAACATGCTAAGATGCGCCGTGCAAGACGGCGACGATCATGGCCTCGACGATGCTGCGGACACCCCGGTCCGCAAGATCATCCATGTCGATATGGATGCTTTTTACGCCTCGGTCGAGCAGCGCGACGATCCGTCGCTACGCGGCAAGCCCGTCGCGGTTGGCGGCTCGTCGCGGCGCGGCGTCGTCGCCGCCGCCAGCTATGAAGCGCGCAAGTTCGGCGTCCGCTCGGCGATGCCCAGCATCACCGCGAAGCGCCAATGCCCGGGCCTCATCTTCGTCCCGCCGCGCTTCGAAGTCTATCGCGACATCTCGCATCAGATTCGCGCGATCTTCCGCGACTATGCCGACGAGGTCGAACCGTTGTCGCTCGACGAAGCCTATCTCGACGTCAGCGCCGACAAGGCCGGCCTCGGCAGCGCGACCGCCGCGGCAAAGCTGATCCGCCAGCGCATCCGCGAGGAAACCGGCCTCACCGCCTCCGCCGGCGTTTCGTACAACAAGTTCATCGCCAAGCTCGCATCCGACCAGAACAAACCCGACGGCATCACGATCATCCCGCCGGGCAAGGGCGCCGCCTTCGTCCAGACGCTCTCGATCCGCCGTTTCCATGGGATCGGCCCGGTGACGTCGGCCAAGATGGAGGGCCTTGGCGTCTTTTCGGGCGCTGACCTCGCGGACAAGGACCCGATGTGGCTCGCCGAGAATTTCGGCAACAGCGCCGAATGGCTCTTCAACCTCGCGCGCGGGATCGACCATCGCCGCGTCAAGTCGAACCGGCCACTGAAATCGCTCGGCGGCGAGCGGACCTTCTTCAACGACCTGATCACCGACACCGAAATCCGTGAGGCGCTCGCGCATGTCTGCACCGTCGTCTGGGATCGCGCGGCGAAGAAGGGCGCGCGGGGCCGCACAGTGACGCTCAAGCTGCGCTATGCCGATTTCCGCACGATCACGCGCGCCAAATCGGTCATCGCGCCGATCCTCGACGGCAATTCGCTGCTCGCCGCGGGCGAAGCGATCCTCGCGCCACTGCTCCCGACCGAACAGGGCATCCGCCTGCTCGGCGTGACGCTGAGCAAGTTCGAGGGCGAGGAGGATGACGAGGAGGATGGCGCCGCCGCGCCCGCCGACCTGCTCAGCCTTATCTGACGGCAAGTCCCGGCGCGTGGCGCCGTAACGCTGCCTGCATTTTCGGTGACAGCGAAGCAAAGCTGCAGCGGATCAGCGCCTCGTCCGTTTCCTGGATTTCCTCGCGGAACGGCGCGCCAACGCGATAGAGCGCTCGGTCATGTCCCAGCGGCTTCACGCGGAAATAGCCCGCGCCGTCGTAGCCGCCGAACTGCATCTGGGTGAAGCCGTCGTCGACGGCGCGTGTCTGCGTGATCGGCTCGAGCTCGGCCGCGGGCCCCATGCTGCCGCCCGGGCCATAATAATAGAGCGCGCCCCAGCGCTTGCCGTCGAAGACATAGCCATGATGTACGCTCGCGCATTTTTCGGTGGCGTTCGTCCAGAAGCCCCTGTCGATCGGCATACTGATCGTTTGTGCCGTCGCCGGCACGCTGCCCGCCATCGCGGCGAGCGCCAAAATCCATTCGCGCATCGATACCCCCACCTCTGCCGAAAAGTGACGTCATGGTGGCGAATTTAGGCGACGCGATCAACCCGCGTTGGCGAACACGCGTTCCTTCGTCGCGGTAAAGCGGATCGCCGGGTGGCGCTGCGTCACATAGCCGACTTCCCACGCATCCTTCGCCATGAACACCGGAGCGCCGTCGCGGTCGGTGGCGCTGGCGCCGCGATGGTCGGCCTGGAACGCCTTCAGCGCCGCCGCATCGTCGCTCGCGATCCAGCGCGCGGTGTCCCACGGCGACTGCTCGAGCTTCGCCTCGACCTTATATTCGGCATCGAGGCGGCTGATCAGCACTTCGAGCTGGAGCTGGCCGACGACGCCGACGATCATGTTCGAGCCGATCTCGGGATAGAAGACCTGGATGATCCCCTCTTCCGCCATATCGTCGAGCGCTTTCCTCAGCTGCTTGGTCTTCGTCGGGTCGACGAGCGCGACGCGGCGGAGCAGTTCGGGGGCGAAATTCGGCAGCCCGGTGATCGTGATGTCGGTACGCTCGGACAATGTATCGCCGACGCGCAGCGTGCCGTGGTTCGGAATGCCAATAATGTCGCCGGGATAGGCCTCTTCTGCCATTTCGCGGTCCTGCGCGAGGAACAGCATCGGGCGGCTGATCGCGATCGCCTTGCCCGTCCCGCCCTGCATCAACCGCATCCCGCGCTCGAACTTGCCCGAGCAGAGGCGCATGAAGGCAATGCGGTCGCGGTGCGCGGGGTTCATGTTTGCCTGCACCTTGAACACAAAGCCGGTCACCGCGGCGTCGTCGGGCTGCACCGGCGCGGGTTCGGCGGGCTGCGCCTGCGGCCCCGGCGCGTGGTTAGCGAGCGCCGAAAGCAGGTCGCCGATGCCGAATTCCTTCAGCGCCGATCCGAAATAGACCGGCGTCAGGTCGCCATTGCGATACGCCGCGGCGTCGAACGGCGCGTAGCACGCCGACGCCAGCTCGGTCTCTTCCTTGAGGTGCGCGAGCCCGCGCTCCGAAAGCTCCGCTGCCAACGCCGGATCGTCGAGACCCGTGACTTTGGCGCGGTGCCCCTCATACATGCGCGACGCGTCGCCACCCGGCCGCATGATCGCCGGATCGACGAGATCGTAAATCCCTTCGAACTGCCCGCCCATGCCCGCGGGCCAATTCATCGGGCAGACGTCGAGCGCGAGCCGGTCGGCGACCTCGTCGAGCAGTTCGAACGGCGGCAGCCCCTCGCGATCGACCTTGTTGATGAAGGTGATGATCGGCACCGAACGCAGGCGGCACACCTCGAACAGCTTGAGCGTCTGCGGCTCGATGCCCTTCGCGGCGTCGATCACCATCACCGCGCTGTCGACGGCGGTCAGCGTGCGATAGGTATCTTCGCTGAAATCCTCGTGCCCCGGCGTGTCGAGCAGGTTGAAGACGAGCCCCGCATGCTCGAAGGTCATCACCGACGAAGTCACCGAAATCCCGCGCTGCTGTTCGATCTTCATCCAGTCGGAGCGCGCGCGCCGCGCTTGCCCGCGCGCCTTGACCTCGCCCGCGATATGGATCGCGCCGCCGGCGACGAGCAATTTCTCGGTCAGCGTCGTCTTACCCGCGTCGGGATGCGAGATGATGGCGAAGGTACGGCGGTCGGGATGCTTGGACATGGCGCGGGCGCCTAGCAGGTGGGGCGACATGTGGAAAGGGGCTGGCGCCCGCGCCATACCGGCCGCATGATCGCGCCATGCGCACCCTGCTCCTCGCCATCGCCCTCATTGCCGCCCCTGCCGCGGCACAGGAATCATCCTTCATCGGCGAATATAGTCTTGCCGAAGGCCCCGATGTCGGCGGCGGCCTGCTGATCCGAAACGACGGCCGCTTCCAATATATGCTCGCCGCCGGCGCTCTCGACGAGCAGGCCGAGGGTCGCTGGGACGTGCGCGGCGAGATGGTCTGCCTCACCACCGATCCCAAGCCGGTGCCGCCCGCGATGGAGAAAGGCGCGCCGATAGAAGTCGAGGGCGCCGTCCCTACGCTGCTCGTCACCTGGCCCAACGGCAAGGGCATCCCCGGGGTCGATTTCACGATCGGCTTCGAAAGCGGCGATCCCGCCGAGGACTATACGCAGGTTTACGGGTGGACGATGCCCGAGGACGACAGGCGCGTCCCCCGCTGGGTCGAGGTGCGCGAACCGATCTACGGCATCACCGGCCCGCGCTTCGACCTCGCCGAAGCCGACGGCGGCAAACTGCGCGTGATCATCGTGCCCAATGACATAGGCGTCGTGAATTTCGACGGCGCCTGCGCCGAAAAGACCGATCGCGGTCTCACGCTCCATCGCGCCGAGGGTGACATGCGGTTCGTGCGGCTGGGCGGCGAATAACGGGGACCAGCCTCAAACGTCGGAAATCGGTCGATTATTGATCGCTATTTCTTAACCCTCGCAGCCTATTTCCTTCGAAGCGATTCGAAGCGGGGGTAGGTTATGAAAAGTTGGGAAGCGATCTGCGGCGCGATGGCGCTGCTGGCAGCCGGGAGCGCGCACGCTCAGACAGTCTATCCGGAAGCGGCCGATGGCCCGCCATTTGCGCCGGCGAAGCGCTATTATCTTCCCATCGGGACGCCGCTGAAGCTGCATACGACGACGCCTCTTTCGACGAAAGTCAGCAAGCCCGGCGACCGCGTGCGCCTCAGGGTCGTTGAAGACGTGCTTTTTCGCGGCTCGGTCGTGGTCCCGGTCGGCACCTCGGTTATCGGCGAAGTGTCGCGGGCACAGCGGAACGGGCATGTGGGCAAGAAGGGCAAGCTCGAAGTCCGGTTCGTCAGCATCGACATGCCCGATGGCCCGGTGCGGCTGAGCGGCACCGTCTATGATGAAGGCAAAGACCAGACCGCCCTGTCGGTCGGGACAATGCTCTTTGTTTCGGCGCTTGGAGGATTCCTGATCCACGGCACCAGCGCTAGCATTCCGGCGGGAACGCCCGTGACGGCCCATATCATGGAGCCGCTGCGTTTCGCCTGGCGCCCTGAAAAGCAAGCGCTGATGGCGCTGTTGCCGCAATCGGAGGAAAGGGCCGCAGGCCAGAATATCGCTTCCTCGGAATTGGCGGATTGATCCATCGCTCGGTCTGCAGCTGGCGACGGCTGCAATCGGCGAACAACTCCTCAGCGTCCTGAAGCTTTCCTTTGCTTCGTGAACCCGAACGCCGCCCCGCTCTCCGCGGGGTGGGCGGGTCGGCCGTCCGCCATTTTGACCTCGACGTCTATGAGCGGCCTGACTGCCATTGGTGCTCAGCTGACACATTGCTGCGCCCCTTCCCCCTTGCACTCCCCTCGCAAATGAGTCACACCTTTACGTGAACGTAAAGGTAAAGCACCCGCGAGAGGATTCTTCCCCATGACCCTTCCGACCTTCGACACGATCAAGCTCGAACTCGCCGACCATGTCGCGACGATCACGCTCAATCGCCCCGACCGCTTGAACTCGATGCCGCCCGCGATGGCCGACGACATTCGCGAAGCGTTCGATCATCTGCCGGGCCTCGGTGCGCGCGCGCTGCTGATCACCGGCGAAGGCCGCGGTTTCTGTTCGGGTGCCGATCTGGCGGGCGACCGGTCGGCGGGCGGTGCGGTCAGCGGCGGGGCGCGGAGCCGGAACGCGCTGCGCGGCCACTACAACCCGATGCTGCTTTCGCTCGCCAACCTCGACATTCCGGTGATCACCGCGGTCAACGGCCCCGCCGCGGGCGTTGGCTGCAGCTTCGCGCTGTCGGGCGATTTCACCATCGCCGGCAAGAGCGCCTATTTCCTTCAGGCCTTCGTCAACATCGGCCTCGTCCCCGACGGCGGATCGTCGTGGCTGCTGCCGCGCCTGATCGGCGTGCCGCGCGCGCTGCAGATGATGATGCTGGGCGAGAAGATTTCGGCCGATCAGGCCGCCGACTGGGGCATGATCTACAAGAGCGTCGAAGATGCCGACCTGCTGACCGAGGCCAAGGCGCTCGCCATGCGCCTCGCCAACGGCCCGACGATCGCGCTCGGCACGATGCGCAAGATACTCCGCGACGGCCTGACGCAGGATTTCGCGACCACGCTCGACGCCGAAGCCAAGGGCCAGTTCATCGCAGGCGGTACCGCCGACGCGATGGAAGGCATCATGGCGTTCCAGCAGAAGCGAAAGACCGAATTCAAGGGCAAGTAAGCCCGGAAATGGAAACCCCGGCGAAAGCCGGGGTTCTTTTTACTCCGCCGCTTCCTCGATCATCACCTTCTTGTAGATGCTCGTGCGCGGATGGGAGCAGAGCCGCATCACCATCGGCTCGAAAAACTCCAATGGTTCGCTGTCATAGTCGGGGTCGAACGCCGGCGCGTCATATTTCTCGCAGAATTCGGCGCACGCGGCATAATGCGGGCTGTCGCGGAACTGGTCGCGCATGTCGCGGTCGAGCCCCAGATAGTGGAAGAAATAATGGCCCTGGAACACGCCATGATGCTGGACGATCCACAGGTTTTCTTCTGACAGGAAGGGCTTGAGGATCGCCGCCGCGACGTCGGGATGGTTGAACGCGCCCAGCGTGTCGCCGATGTCGTGGAGCAGCGCCATCACGACATATTCCTCGTCGCGGCCGTCACGATGCGCACGCGTCGCGGTCTGCAGGCAATGTTCAAGCCGGTCGACCGGAAAGCCGCCATAATCGCCGCCGAGCAGCTTCAGATGGTCGAGGATGCGCTTGCCATTGTTCGGCGCGAACTCCTTTTGCTCGCGCGCGATAATGTCCCAATCTTCCTGCGTTCCGTCGATCATCGACCGGAATGTGGCGTGATCGTGCGTCGTCTCGTTCATGGCAGCCTCTCCTATTTTGACGAAGAGACTATCCTATTCGTTGTTATTTGCAACGTTATAGGTCTTGACCTCGGCCTGCGTCAGGCAGCGCCGCGTCGACTTGTCGTCGGCGTTCGCCAGCGCCTTTTGCTGATACATCACCTCGGTCAGCAGCTTGCGCGATACGCCCATGCGGATCAGGAAATCATTGTCCTCGCTCGCCAGCAAGGCGGCATCCTGTTCGATATCGCCGATCAGCTCCTTGGTCGCATCGGTGCCCATCGCGACGCTCATGTCGATCGCGCTGCGGTCGCCGGTGCGCGTGAACATATGGACGATGAACAGCCCGCCGGGATCGATCACGCGCGGCTGGCCGCCCATGAAGATGAAATTGCACGCGCTGAAACAGGCCCAGCCCGCCGGGATGCGCGTCGTCAGCCCGAAGTTCGAACGGATGATCCGACCCGCGGCATTGCCCGCGCGCGCGTCGCCGCCGGGCGAGCGCAGCCACACTTCGCTGACGTCGGGATTGGCGGCGAGCGCCGCCTTCAGCCGGTCGGGCAGCCCCGCATCGATCCGCCCCTCGGCGAGCAGCACCTTGCCATTCTTCTTGGCGACGGGGGTCAGCTTCATCGTCGGGTTCGCCGACCAGTCGGGGGTCAGCGGGCAAGTCGGATTCGCGGGATCGATCGCCGGCTTGGCGGCGCCGGTCAGGCACGCGACCAGCCCCGCCGCCGCGGCAACGCGAAACGCTTTACGCCGCAAGGACATAGCGCGCCTGGCCGGGGCCCTTGCACATCCGTTTCGACACGCGCGTTTCCTCGCCCTCGACGATGACGATGTCGGTGACGTTCATACATTGGGAGCCGTCGGCGAGTTCGTTCTTCGCCGCGATGGTCGAAGAGCCGCTGACATTCTGACGCGTTTCGCTCGTCCAGTTCGCGGTCGCGCCGACCTCTTCGCCGCGCGTCACCTCCTCGGTCGCTGCCGCCGCCTGCACCTGCTCGGCGGGATCGAGGCGGCAGGCTATCGCATCGGTCAGCGTCCCGCTGACCTCGCCGATCGGCACATAGCTGTAGACGCCGGCCTTGCTCGCCGCATCGCCGACCGCGTCGTTCAACACATTGCCGAGGATGTTGCGGCCGATGCTGCTGCCCTTCTTGCCCTTGGGGCAACCGCCATTGCCCTCTTCGCTCGGTTTCGGCGCGGGGGTCGTCACCTTGCGGAGCAGGCTTCCGAACTGCGCTTGTGCAGGCGCGACCGCCAGCAGGCACGCAGCGAGCACCGCCGGGGTCGCCAATATCTTACGCATCATTCTGTCCACCCTTGCCGCGCCCGATGCCGGGCCACCATGCGACCTTTATAGGGGAGGTTCATGCCACCCGCTGTGATTTTCATCAACTCTGCAACTTATGTCATCCAGACAGGTTGAATTAAGGCTGAATATGTCACAGTAACGCCGCCATGCTCTCGCAAAAAACCCGCTATACGATCCGCGCGTTCCAGCATCTTGCCGACCATTGGGGCAAGGGGCAGGTGCAGCTTGCGGATATTGCGGATGCGCAGAATATCCCTCCCAAATTCCTGACCGTGATCCTGTCCGAAATGGCGCGCGAGGGCCTGCTCATCTCGCAGCGCGGGCGCGACGGCGGCTATCAGCTCGCCCTGCCCCCAATCGACATCAGCTATGGCGACCTCGTTCGGCTGACGCGCGGCTCGCTCGCGCTCGTTCCCTGCGCGGCGCGCAACGCGCACGAACATTGCAAAAATTGCCTGCCCGAATCCGAATGCCGGCTGCGCAGCCTGATGCTGAAGGTCCGCGACGACACCGCGTCGATCCTCGACCGCATCACGCTCGCCGACCCGATCGCGCTCGAACCCGTGTTTGAAAAGGACGAGGCGGCCGAATAGCTACGACCACGCCGCGCAATAAAAAAAGGCCCGCTTGCGCGGGCCTTTTTTGTAATGGTGGAGCCTAGCGGGATCGAACCGCTGACCTCCTGCATGCCATGCAGGCGCTCTCCCAGCTGAGCTAAGGCCCCGTGCCATTTCATCGTGTCGCCCTGGCCAATATGTTTGGCTGCGGCGACCGGGACGCCGCCTTTAGCAGCGCCATCGAGTGATGCAAGGGGCCAAATGCATCTTGCGATGCCTTTTTGACCCCTCGCGGAAAAAATCAGGTTTCGACGTCGTCGTCGTCCGCGGTCGCGACGCCCAGATCGTCGTCGCCGCCGAGGTCGACGTCATTGTCGGGCGAATCGCTATCCTCGTCGACATCGACGTCCAGATCCAGATCCTCGTCGACGCCTTCTTCCTTGACGACCTTGCCGGGCTTTTCGATCTGTTCAAACGGCATCGGCTGCTTCGATTTCAGCACCGATTCCGGAATCCAGTTATAACCGCAATTGATGCAGTTGATCGGATCGTCCTTGGTCAAATCATAGAATCGGGTTGCGCATTTCGGGCAGCTACGCTTCGTGCCCCATTCAGCCTTGATCATATATGCCTCGTAACCCTTTGGTACAGGATAAAAATATCGGAAGAGCGACGGAACTTGAATAGCTACCCGTCAAATCGGCGTGCGCCTTGCCAGATTGCAAGGCCGCTGTCAAAAGCCGCACGCCATGACCGATCAAACCGCCACGCCGCGCAGCTTTTCCGCTTCCGTTCCGCTGAAAGGTAGGATCGCGATTCCGGGGGACAAGAGCATCTCGCACCGCTCGCTGATGCTCTCCGCGCTCGCGGTGGGTGAAAGCCGTGTCACCGGCCTGCTCGAAGGGCATGACGTGCTCGCCACCGCCGCCGCGATGCGCGCGATGGGCGCGACGATCGAGCGCCGGGACGACGGCGAATGGCGCATCCACGGCGTCGGCGTCGGCGGGCTGCTCCAGCCGCGCGAAGCGCTCGACATGGGCAACAGCGGCACCTCGACGCGCCTGCTGATGGGCCTCGTCGCGAGCCACCCGATCACCACGACTTTCATCGGCGATGCCAGCCTGTCGGGCCGCCCGATGGGCCGCGTCATCGATCCGCTGAGCCAGATGGGCGCCGACATCAGCGCCTCCCCCGGCGGTCGCCTGCCGCTGATGGTGCGCGGCCTCTCACCCGCCATCCCGCTCGCCTACCGCCTGCCCGTCGCCTCGGCGCAGGTGAAGAGCGCGATCCTGCTCGCGGGCCTCAACACCCCGGGCATCACCGAAGTGATCGAACCTGTACCAACCCGCGACCACAGCGAACGCATGCTGCGCGGCTTCGGCGCCGAGCTCTCCGTCGACACCGACGCCGACGGCACGCGCCATATCCGTATCCGCGGCGAAGCCGAACTGAAGCCGCAGACGATCAACGTCCCCGGCGACCCCTCGTCGGCCGCCTTCTTCATCGTCGCCGCGCTGCTCGTTCCGGGTTCGGACGTCGTCGTCGCCAATGTCGGCCTCAACCCGACGCGCGCAGGTCTCATCGAGATCCTGAAACAGATGGGCGGCGACATCGAACTGCTCGACGCGCGCGAAGTCGGCGGCGAACCCGTCGCCGACCTCCGCGTCCGCCACAGCCTGCTCAAGGGCATCGACGTCGACCCCGCCGTCGTGCCGAGCATGGTCGACGAGTTCCCGGTCCTCTTCGTCGCCGCCGCGCTCGCCGAGGGCCGCACGACCACGACCGGGCTCGACGAACTGCGCGTCAAGGAAAGCGACCGCATCGCGGTGATGGCGACCGGCCTCAAGGCCATCGGCGCGCGCGTCGACGAAACCGAGGACGGCCTGATCATCGACGGCACCGGCGGCGACCCGCTGCCCGGCGGCGCCACCATCGCCGGCCACCTCGACCACCGCATCTGCATGAGCTTCGCCGTCGCCGGCCTCGTCGGCAAGGCGCCGGTGACGATCGACGACATCGCCCCTGTCGCGACCAGCTTCCCCAATTTCGAGGAATTGCTGGCCGGACTTCAGCAATGATCATCGCGGTCGACGGCCCCACCGCGTCTGGCAAGGGCACGATCGCGCGGGCGCTCGCCGACCATTTCGGCCTGCCCGTGCTCGACACCGGCCTCCTCTATCGCGCGGTGGGTTACCAGACGCAGCTAGATCACGGCGACCCCGACAAGGCGGCCGACGCGCTGGCCGCGTGCGATTTTCCGGACAGCCTGCTGGGCGACCCCGCGCTGCGCTACGAAAGCACCGGCGGCCTCGCCAGCCGCGTGTCGGTTCACCCGCAGGTCCGCGCCGCGCTGTTCCAGCGCCAGGTCGATTTCGCCAACCAGCCGGGCGGCGCTGTGCTCGACGGGCGCGATATCGGCACGGTCATCGCGCCGCACGCCGATGCCAAGCTGTTCGTCACCGCCAGCGCCGAGGAACGCGCGCGCCGCCGCCATGCCGAGATGCTGTCGCGCGGGGTCGAGGTGAGTTACGACGCCGTTCTCGCCGACGTCCATGCCCGCGATGCCCGCGATACCGGCCGCGCCGACGCCCCGCTGCTCCGCGCCGTTGACGCGATGCTGCTCGACAACAGCGACATGGACCGCGACGCCGCCGTCGCCGCCGCGATCGCCTTTGTCGAGGAACGCCGGAAGCACCGCGCCTGACCGGCCTTTCGACCTTGCCTTGACGGGCTTTGCGGACTATACGCGCGCCGTCCGACAGGCTTAATTGCAGGTCGAGGCATGGACCGACCGCCGCTCGAACCGAGCGTCGGGCGCGATGGGATGCACCCGCCGCGCCCATTTTGCTTTGTCCATGACTCGCCGGCAACCGGCTCGAAGGATGCTGCGCCCTGCATCCGGCAGGCGTGGCGGATCGGCCACAAGACCAGCGGAACCAACCGCTTGGCCGGAACAGATGAAGTAAGGAATATCAACTATGGCCACTACGGCTTTCCCGACGCGCGACGATTTCGCCGCGATGCTCGATGAATCGCTTGGTGGTGCCGACGGCGGCTTTGAAGGCCGCGTCGTCAAGGGCACCGTGACCGCGATCGAAAACGACCTGGCAGTTATCGACATTGGCCTGAAGAGCGAAGGCCGCGTGCCGCTTCGCGAATTCGCCATGCCGGGCCAGAAGGCCGACATCAACGTCGGTGACGAAGTCGAAGTCTATGTCGACCGCGTCGAAAACGCCAATGGCGAAACCATGCTGTCCCGCGATCGCGCCCGCCGCGAAGCCGCCTGGGACCGCCTCGAAGAAGAATTCAACAAGGAAGCCCGCGTCGAAGGCGTCATCTTCGGCCGCGTCAAGGGCGGCTTCACCGTCGACCTCGGCGGCGCCGTGGCGTTCCTTCCGGGTTCGCAGGTCGACATCCGCCCCGTGCGCGACGTCGGCCCGCTCATGGACCTGCCGCAGCCGTTCCAGATCCTCAAGATGGATCGTCGCCGCGGCAACATCGTCGTGTCGCGTCGCGCTATCCTCGAAGAAACGCGCGCCGAACAGCGCTCGGGCCTGATCCAGAACCTGGAAGAAGGTCAGATCATCGAAGGCGCCGTCAAGAACATCACCGACTATGGTGCGTTCGTCGACCTCGGCGGCATCGATGGCCTGCTCCATGTCACCGACATGAGCTACAAGCGCGTCAACCACCCGAGCGAAGTCATCAACATCGGTGACAATGTCCGCGTCCAGATCATCCGCATCAACCGCGACACGCAGCGCATCAGCCTCGGCATGAAGCAGCTCGAAAGCGATCCGTGGGAAGGCGTCGCCGCCAAATATCCCGTCGGTGCGAAGCTCTCGGGCACCGTCACGAACATCACCGATTACGGTGCGTTCGTCGAACTCGAAGCCGGCATCGAAGGCCTGGTCCACGTCAGCGAAATGTCGTGGGTCAAGAAGAACGTCCACCCCGGCAAGATCGTTTCGACCAGCCAGGAAGTCGACGTCATCGTCCTCGAAGTCGACAGCGACAAGCGCCGCATCTCGCTCGGCCTCAAGCAGGCCCAGTCGAACCCCTGGGGCGCGTTCGCCGAAACCCACCCGGTGGGCTCGGTCGTCGAAGGCGAAGTCAAGAACGCGACCGAATTCGGTCTGTTCGTCGGCCTGCCGGGCGACGTCGACGGCATGGTTCACATGTCGGACATCGCCTGGGGCATCTCGGGCGAAGAAGCGCTGCACCTCCACCGCAAGGGCGAGGCCGTGCAGGTCGTCGTTCTCGACGTCGACGTCGAGAAGGAACGCATCAGCCTCGGCATCAAGCAGCTTGAAAAGGGTGCTCCGGCCGTTGGCGGCGGTGTCGCCGCTGCCGGTTCGGTGAAGAAGAACGACGTCATCACCGTCACCGTCCTCGAAGTCCGTGACAACGGCCTCGAAGTTCAGGCTGGCGACGATGGCGCGACCGGCTTCATCAAGCGCGCCGATCTTGGCCGCGACCGCGACGAACAGCGCGCCGAACGTTACCAGGTCGGCCAGAAGTTCGATGCGATGGTCATCGGCTTCGACCGTTCGAAAAAGCCGAACTTCTCGGTCAAGGCGATGCAGATCGCCGAAGAGAAGGAAGCCGTCGCTCAGTACGGTTCGTCGGACTCGGGTGCGTCGCTCGGCGACATCCTCGGCGAGGCGCTGAAGGCCGGCAAGAAGGATTAATTTCCTCTTCCGCCGACAGGCGAAACAAAAGGCCCGCAGAGTGTCCCTCTGCGGGCCTTTTTCGTGTCGTGATATATTTTTGACCGGACAGTGATTCGTGATACCTTCTCCGCGCGTTGGGAGGGGTCTCACGCACAATGAGCCGGCAACGACCGGACGCCTGCTTCGGCGGGAGAAGCGTGATATATAATAGGGGAAGCTCATGATCCGGTCAGAACTGGTTCAAAAGATCGCAAGCGAAAACAGCGATTTGAGGCTCGAAGAGGTCGAGCGCATCGTCGACACTTTCTTCGATTCCATCGTCGATCAGCTGGCCTCGGGCGGGCGTGTCGAACTGCGCGGCTTCGGCGCCTTCTCCACCCGGTCGCGCGAATCGCGCACCGGCCGCAATCCCCGGACGGGTGCGGCGGTCGATGTGAAGGCGAAAAACGTGCCCTATTTCAAACCGGGCAAGGAAATGCGCGAACGTTTGAACGGCTGAACGCGCGCCCTGAACAGGATTTCGCGTCCACCATTTTCGTCACCCTGAACTTGTTTCAGGGTCCATGGCCTATTCCCTCCTTCAGCGCAGCGCGGAAGGCAGCGACGGATTATGGATGCTGAAACAAGTTCAGCATGACGATGTTAGAGAGATCGGTCGCGAAATCAGTTCTTGAGCCGGTATCCGGTGCGGAACATCCAGAAGATGACTCCCAGGCACAGCGCCAGGAATAGCGTCACCGCGCCCATGCTGACTTCGATCCCGACATCGCCCTTGCCGAAGAAGGTCCAGCGGAACCCGCTGATCAGATAGACGACGGGGTTGAACAGCGTCACCGTCCGCCACGCCGCGGGCAGCATGTCGAGCGAATAGAAAGCACCGCCCAAAAAGGTCAGCGGATAGATGACCAGCATCGGGATCACCTGCAGCTGCTCGAAGCTCTGCGCCCAGATGCCGATGATGAAGCCGAACAGGCAGAATGTCACCGCCATCAGGATCATGAAAGCCGCCATCAACAGCGGGTGCGCGACCTGCACGTCGACGAACAGGTGCGCGGTCGCGAAAATGATCGATCCGATGACCACCGATTTGGTCGCGGCCGCGCCGACATAGGCGATCACCGTTTCGAGCGGCGACAGCGGCGCCGACAGCATTTCGTAGATCGTCCCTGTCCATTTGGGCATATAGATGCCGAACGAGGCGTTGCTGATGCTTTCGGTAAACATCGTCAGCATCATCAGCCCCGGCACGATGAACGCGCCATAGGGGACGTTGCTGACTTCGGTCATGCGGCTGCCGATCGCCGATCCGAAGACGACGAAATAGAGCGCGGTGGTTATCACCGGCAAAGCGAGGCTCGTCCAGACGGTGCGCCCGAAGCGCGCCATTTCGAAGGCGTAGATCGCGCGCACGCCGCGCCAGTTCGCGGTCATGCGGCTTCTCCCTTTGCGCCGTTCGATTCATGCACCAGCCCGACGAAAATATCCTCGAGCGAGCTTTGCCTCGTGTGCAGATCCTTGAACTGGACCCCGATGTCGGTCATCCGCCGCAGCAGCGAAGGCACCCCGGTCGCCTCGGCCTGGCTGTCGAATTCATACACGAGTTCATGGCCATCGCCCGCGAGCGCAAGCTTCCAGTCGGCAAGTTCGGCAGGCACGGCCCCCAGTTGTTCGGCCAGATTGAGCGTCAATGTCTTGCGCCCCAGCTTCTTGATCAGCTCGTCCTTCTGCTCGACCAGGATCAGCCGCCCGCCGGTGATCACCCCGACGCGGTCGGCCATTTCCTCGGCCTCCTCGATATAATGGGTGGTGAGGATGATCGTCACGCCGCGCTCGCGCAGCCCGCGCACCATGTTCCACATGTCGCGGCGCAGCTCGACATCGACCCCCGCGGTCGGCTCGTCGAGGAACAGGATTTCGGGCTCGTGGGATAGCGCCTTGGCGATCATCACGCGGCGCTTCATGCCCCCCGACAACTCCATGATCTTTGAATCGCGCTTGTCCCAGAGCGACAGGTCGCGCAGCAACTGCTCGATAAACGCGGGGTTGCGCGGCTTGCCGAACAGCCCGCGCGAGAAGCTCACCGTCGCCATCACCGTTTCGAACGCGTCGGTATGCAGTTCCTGCGGCACCAGCCCGATCATCGTCCGCGCCGCGCGGTAATCGCGCGCATGATCGTGCCCGGCGACGGTCACCGTCCCCGCACTAGCCGTGACGATGCCGCAGACGATGCTGATCAGCGTCGTCTTGCCGGCGCCGTTCGGCCCGAGCAGCGCGAAAATCTCGCCCTTGTTGATGGAAAGGTCGACATCGCTCAGCGCTGTATGACCGCTTTTATAGGTTTTCCCGAGGCCGGAAATTTCAAGGACTGGAGTCATCCACGCCGTCTAGCCGAGCCGCCGCATGGCGTGAAGCGGCAAACATCGCTTGACCTCCATCGGCCCATCGGCTTGACCGGCGTCGGTCACGCGGACGTGGCGAAATCGGTAGACGCAGCAGACTTAAAATCTGCCGGCCTAGTGTCATGCGGGTTCAAGTCCCGCCGTCCGCACCAGCTTTGCAGGATATCGGAATGCCCGACGCACAACCACCGGCCACGCGCAAGATTCGGCAACGCTGGCGGACGGCAACATTCGCGTCGATCGCTCTGGGGCTCGCTGTTCCGGCGGCCGCCGAAGAGAGTGATTGCAAGGTCGGTGCCTATCGTTTGCCGGACGGCGAGACGGTCGACATTGCGACCTCGACCGCAGGCGCGCTCCGCTGGCGCAATCTCGACGGAACCAGCGGGAAGCTCGTCCAAACCGGCGATATCTGGACGAGCAACACCGGCTGGACCGACCGCCCCGATGGCCTGCAAGTGCGGTTCGGCGACTGCGCCTCGGGCACGATGCAATTCGGCGACCGTGCCGCATCGCGGATACCGCTGGAAACGCGCGACACCAGCTTCACCAGCCACGGCACGCGCCTCGTCGGCCGCCTCGTACTGCCGGCTGGCAACAAGCCCGTCCCGATCGTCGTCCTGCTCCACGGTGCCGAACCCGATTCGGCGCGCGATACCAACGCGCTGCAACGCATGCTCCCCGCCGCGGGCATCGGCGCCTTCGTCTATGACAAGCGCGGCACCGGTGCATCGGGCGACAAATATACCCAGGTCTTTTCATTGCTCGCCGACGACGCGGTCGCCGCGCTTGCCGAGGCGCGCCGCATGGCCGGCGCACGCGGGGCGCGCTTCGGCTTTCAAGGGCCGAGCCAGGGCGGATGGATCGCACCGCTCGCGGCCACCCGCACCCAGGTCGATTTCCTCATCGTCAGCTTCGGCCTCGCGGTGTCGGTCGCCGACGAGGATCGCGAGGCGATCGCATTCCAGATGGGTCTCAAAGGCCATGGCCCCGACGTCATCGCCAAGGCGCAGGAAATCGGCGCCGCGACGACGCGCATCTTCGCAAGCGGCATGGCCGACGGGATCGAGGAGCTCGATGCGGTGCGCGCGCTCTATCGCGGCGAACCTTGGTACAAGGATGTCTACGGCAATTACACCCACATCCTCCTCGGCATGACCGCCGAAGAGATCCGGACCAAGGGGCAGGTCTATCGTTTCGGCACGCCCGTCCACTATGACCCGATGCCGACGCTCCGCGCGGTGACCGCCCCGCAACTCTGGGCGCTCGGCGGACAGGATATCGACGCGCCGGCCGGCGAAACCGCGCGGCGGATCACCGGGCTCATCGATGCCGGCAAGCCGATCACCCTCGCCGTCTTTCCAAAGGCCGAGCACGGGATGACCGAATTCGAGCCTGCGCCCGACGGCAGCCGGATTTCGACCCGCTACACGCCGGGCTATTTTCAGCTGCTCATCGACTATGCAAAAGGCGGCAAACTCGCGGACGCCTATGGCAACGCCGAAATCGCACGCCCCACTGCGGTGAATTGAGGTCGCCCATCGCCCGGATGCCCACTTCCGGTTTTGCCCGGCATCACTATGATGGCCACCGATGCCGCTGAAAACAGACATGCCGACGTTCGGGACAAAAGCACGCCTGCACAGGATCATCGCCAGCCTTGCGATCCTGTCGCTCGCCAGTTGCGGCCTGTTCGGCGAGCGCGGCCCGGTGACGATCGCCGCCATGGGCCCACTCAATCCCGCGGCGACGCCGCTTGACGGCGAACTGTCGGCCGCCAATGCCGCGCTGCTCGACGCGACCTCGCAGGGGCTGGTCAGCTATGACGGCGAGGGTCAGATCGACACCGGTCTTGCCGACCGCTGGACCGTCACCACCGACGGGCGGAGCTATATCTTCCGCCTGCGCGAAGCCAAATGGACCAATGGCCGCAAGGTCACCGCCGAAGATGTCGCCGCAATCCTTCGCTCCTATCTCGCCTCCGCCAGCCGCCACGTCCTGAAGAATGATTTCCCCGAGATCGAGACGATCAAGGCGATGACCGACACCGTCATCGAAATCCGCCTTTCGGTGCCGCAGCCCGCGATCCTCGAACTGCTCGCGCAGCCCTCGATGGCGATCGTCAGCAAGGGCATGGGCTGGGGACCGATGCGCGCGCGCAAGATCGGCCGCGCCGTGCTGCTCTCGCCCGTCCCCGATCCGCTCGCCGAAGATCCCGAGGCGGCCGAAGCCGCCGCCAACGACCCCGCAGCGTCGATCGAGCTGGTCGGCACATCGCCGGCGGGTGCGCTAGCGCGGTTTAAGAATGGCTATGCCGATGGCGTCATCGGCGGCCGCTTTTCGACCCTGCCCTATTTCGCGGCGTCGAATATCGGCCGCTCGCGCCTCGTCGTCGATCCCGTCCCCGGCCTGTTCGGCCTGTCCTTCGTCCGTGCCGAGGGTTTCCTTGCGACCGACGCCAACCGCGATGCGCTCGTCCGCGCGATCCGGCGCGAGCGGCTGATCGAGGCGTTCGGGCTCGCCGAATGGCAGCCGCAGGTCACGCTCCGTCCGTCGCTCTACGCGCGTGACGGCGGCCCCGCGCCGCTCGTCCCGGTCTGGTCCGAATATGACGAGGCGTCGCGCCTCGCGCAGGCAAAGCGCGTGGTCGACGCGTGGCGCGCCGCCGGGCGCGAGATCGAACCGCTGCGCATCGCGGTCCCCGACACCCCCGGCGGTCGCATCCTCTTCGCCTATGTTTCGGCCGATTTCAAAGCGATCGGGGTGCCGAGCCAGCGCGTCCCGATGGCGGCGACCGCCGACCTCCGCCTGATCGACGAAGTCGCGCCGAACGACGACGCGCTGTGGGCGCTGCGCCGCCTGTCGTGCCGCCGCGACACGCTCTGCAACCGCGAGGCGCAGGAACTGATCGACCAGGCGACAGCCAATATCGACGCCGGCCAGCGCCGGGTGCAGGTGAGCGAGGCCGAGGCGGTGCTCGGACGCTACGCCCCCTTCATTCCGCTCGCAACGCCGCTCCGCTGGTCGGTCGCGTCGCAGCGCCTCACGGGCCTCCGCGCCAACGGCCGCGCGCAACACCCATTGAATCATGTGATCGCCTTACCTAACTAATACAGTGGCGCTGCAACTTCGAGCGCTTGTGAAAGGACCCCGATGGCCCCTTCGACGCCGCCCAATCCCGACGCGATCTTTGACGCGCTGATTTCCAACCGCAACGATCCCGCGGCGCTGCGCAAGCGCGTCGAGACGCTGGAAATCCTGCTCGAACGCAGCTTTATCATTCCCGGCATCAACCGCCCCGTGGGCCTCGACGCGATCGTCGGCCTCGTGCCCGTGGTCGGCGACGTGATCGCCGCGACGATGGGCGCCTACCTCATTTGGGAAGCGCGCAATCTCGGTATGCCGAAATGGAAGATCTGGCGCATGGTCGGCAATCTCGGCGTCGACACCGCGCTCGGCGCGGTGCCACTCGTCGGCGACGCGTTCGACTTTTTCTTCCGCTCGAACACGCGCAACCTTCGCATCATCAAGAAGCATCTCGACAAGCACCACCCGGGCACGATCATCATCGACCAATAATCCCCAAATTCCGTTCGCATCGAGCGAAGTCGAGATGCCCCTCGGCTTGGCTCGATGGTGATGGGTGTCTCGACTTCGCTCGACACGAACGGATTTATAGCGACCCGCTCTTCGCGGCCTTCCCCTTCGGTGTCTAATGCTGCTAGCACAGCGCCTCCACACCCCAGGGGAGACTTTCCGAATGATCCGCGCCAGCCTTGCCGCGCTTGCCCTCAACTGTTCCTTCATTGCCGTCACCGCCGCTGCGCAGGACGCAAAAGACCCCTACCTCTGGCTCGAGGATATCGAGGGCGCGAAGGCGCTGGGTTGGGTCAAAAAGGAAAATGCGGCAACCGACAAGCTGATCACCGGCCGCCCAGGGTTCGAGGCCGACCGCAAGCGCGCACGCGAAATCCTCGACGACGACCGGCAGATCGCCGAGCCCGGCGAAGTGATGGGCGAAACCATCACCAATTTCTGGCGCGACGCGAACAACCCCCGCGGCATCTGGCGCCAGAGCCCGCTCGACGCTTACCTCGCCGGCAAGCCTGTCTGGACGACGCTGATCGACGTCGACGCGCTCGGCAAGGCCGAAAAGCAGAGCTGGGTCTGGCACGGCGCCGACTGCCTCGCCCCCGAATATAAGCGCTGCCTCGTCTCGCTGAGCCCTGGCGGCACCGACGCCGACATCGTTCGCGAATGGGACCGCACGACGAAGGGCTTCGTGGGCGAGGGCTTCACCCTGCCGCAGGCGAAGAGCAGCGTGACGTGGGAAAATGCCGACACCCTGCTCGTCGCGACCGACTATGGCGCGGGCAGCATGACCGCGTCGGGCTATCCGCGGATCGTCAAGCGCTGGAAGCGCGGCACGCCGCTAACCTCGGCCGAAACCGTGGCCGAAGGCGAGCATGAAGATGTCGGCATGAATGTCTTCGCCTTCACCGACGGCGACAAGCGCTGGCCGATGATCAGCCGCGGCAAGACCTTCTATACTGCCGACCT
The DNA here is from genome assembly GCF_023197165.1 of Sphingopyxis sp. MSC1_008. GTDB lineage: Bacteria > Pseudomonadota > Alphaproteobacteria > Sphingomonadales > Sphingomonadaceae > Sphingopyxis. The sequence continues at coordinate 359,567 of NZ_JALPRD010000002.1, read as the reverse complement.
CAAGCTGCCGAACGTCGACGGGTCGCGCTATATCTCGTCGATCGTCCCCGACACCGCCAGCGTGCGCGATGTCATCGACGGACAGCTCATCATCTTCCTCAACAAGGATTGGGCGAATATCCCCGCGGGCTCGCTCGTCTCCTTGTCGCTCGCCGATATGTCGGCCGACCGGCAGGTCCCGATCGTCACCGCTATGACCCCGACAAAGGCGCAGGCGATCGAGAATGTCTCGGCGACCGACAATATCCTGTGGGTGAAGGCGCTCGACGATGTCGAGGGCAAGCTGTTCGCACTGCGCCGCGACCCGAAGACCGGCAGCTGGAGCCAGAAGGACGTTCCGCTCGCCGCCAACGCCACCGTCACCATCGCCGGCACGGTCGGCAAGCGCGACATCGTGCTCGCGTCGGCCGAGACGATGCTGATGCCCCCGACGCTCTACGCCGTGTCCGAAGGCAAGGTGCCGCAAGCTGTGCAAAGCCTGCCCGCGACCTTCGACGCCAAGGATATGACCGTCGAAAAGCGCTTCGCGACGTCGAAGGATGGCACGAAAATCCCCTATTTCCTCGCGCGCAAGAAGGGCTCGACCGGCCCCGTCCCCGCGCTGATCGACGCCTATGGCGGCTTCCGCGCCGCTCAGACGCCAGGCTATCTCACTGGCCAGCCGTATCGCGCTGGCCCGCTCGGGCTGTTCTGGGTCGAGGACGGCAACGCCTATGTCCTCGCGGGCATCCGCGGCGGCGGCGAATACGGCCCCGCCTGGCATCAGGCGGCGCTGCGCGAAAAGCGCCAGAACAGCTTCGACGATCTCCACGCGGTCGCCGAGGATCTGGTGAAGACCGGGGTCAGCGCGAAGGGCAAGATCGCGATCTCGGGCCGCTCGAACGGCGGCGTGCTCGTCGGCGCGGCGATGACGCAGCGCCCCGACCTCTATGGCGCGGTGATCTCGGGTTCGCCGATCAAGGATATGTGGCGGTACGACAAGATGCTCGCGGGCGCCTCGTGGGTCGCCGAATATGGCGATCCCGACGTGCCCGGGGACTGGGCCTTCCTGTCGAAATATTCGCCCTATCACAACATCCGCAAGGGCGTGACATACCCGCCGATCTTCCTCTACCTCTCGACGAAGGACGACCGCGTCCACCCGGGCCACGCGCGCAAATATGCCGCACGGCTGATGGAGAACGGCAACCGCGTCTATTATCACGAATATATCGAGGGCGGCCATTCGGTCGGCGCCGATCACGCCGAGGATGCGGTGCGCGCCGCGATGCTCCACGGCTTCCTGCTGCGCGAACTGGTCGAGAAGAAATAGCCTCGACGAGGCTTAGCGGATCTGCCGTTTCTCGAGCTTCCGCGCGAGCGTCCGCCGGTGCATCCCCAGCCGGCGCGCGGTCTCCGAAATATTGAAATCGGTCTCGACCAAAACCTGGTGAATATGCTCCCACTCGACGGTCTTGATCGACGACTGGCGGTCGCCCACCGGCGTTTCGGCATTGCCCTCGGCGCGGTCGAACGCCGCTTCGATATCGTCGGTGTTCGACGGCTTGGCGAGATAATAGGACGCACCCAGCTTGATCGCCTCGACCGCGGTGGCGATGCTCGCAAAGCCGGTGAGCACGACGATCCGCATCGTCGCGTCGCTCGCGCGTAGCGTCTGCACACACGCGAGCCCCGACGCGCTGCCCAGTTTCAGGTCGACGACCGCATAGCCCGGCCGGAAATTCTGCAAAATCGCGGCCATTTCCTCGGGGCTGTGCGCGACCTCCGCCGCATAGCCGCGCCGCTCGAACGAGCGTTTCAGCGTCCGCGCGAACGTCTCGTCATCCTCGACGATCAGCAATTTCCGCGTTTCGCTCATGCCTTTTCTCCACCGGGCCGCGCGACCGCCGAAATCGGCAGCGTGATCCGCACCAGCGCGCCGCCCGCATCGCGGTTCGCCACCGTCGCCCCGCCGCCGAGCTTGCGCAAGACGTTGACGAGCAGGAACAGCCCGAGCCCCCCGCCCGGCCGCCCCTTGGTCGAGCGATAGGGCTGGCCGAAATTCGCGAGCATTTCGTCGCTGAACCCCGGCCCGCGGTCGGCGATCTCGATCACCGCCATGTCGCCGTCGCGCGTCGCGGTGACGCCGACCCAGTCGGGCGACACTTCGGAGGCATTGTCCATCACATTGTCGATCACCTGCCGCAGCGCGGGATCCGACACGATCGCGACGTCGGCGCCGAAACGGTCGTTGAACTCGACCGTCCCGGGCCGCCGCAAGGTGCGCGCGCCGGTAATGATGTCGGTCAGGAAGGCGCGCATCGTCGTCAATTGCGGCGCCTCGCCGCGCGCCTCACCCGCCGACATCAAAATGCCGCTGACGATCGCCTTGCAGCGTTGCACCGCCGCATCCATGTCGGCCAGATCCTCCTGCATCTCGCGATCCTTCGCGAGCCGCGGCGCCGCCTTCCAGTCGCCGATCAGCACCGACAGCGTCGACAGCGGCGTCCCGAGCTCATGCGCCGCGCCCGACGCGAGCAGTCCCATACGCACGATATGGTCCTCCTCCGCCGCGCGCTGACGGCTCGTCGCGAGCGCCGCATCGCTGTCGCGCAGATTGCGGTTGATCCGCGTAACGAAGGCGACGAACAGCACCGCGATCAGCAGGAAACAAACGAAGCTGCCCTTCAGATACAGCCCCATCGGGTCGGCAGCATAGGGCGGCGGCAACACGAGCGGCGTCGGATCGATCCGCAGCGCCGCGAGCGCGGCAAGCGCCGCAACGACGATCGCCCACGATGAGCGCGGGGTGAGCAGGATCGCGCCGATCACGACCTGCAACAGGAATAGCGAGGCAAAGGGATTGGCGAGCCCGCCGCTGTGGTGAAGCTGCCAGCAGAGCGCGGCGACGTCGAACAGCAGCACCGCGGTGAGTTCGGCATTGGTCACCGCGCGGCCGCGGCGGAGCAAGGCGATGCTCGCGAAGTTGATCGCGACCAGCACCATGACTGCTGAAAGCAAAGGCGCGTGCGGCAGCGCGATGCCCATCGGCCCGCTGACGATCCCGATCGTCGCAAGCTGCCCCCCGACCGCAATCCAGCGCAGCTGGATCAGCAGCGTCATGTTGCGGCGACCGGCGGGCGCCCTTGAAGGCGTGGTCGGCGGGATGGTCGGGCGGGTCATCAATCGCGAATACGCCACAGCCGCCACGCAAAAAAGAGGCTGAGCGCACAAAGCGCAAACCAGGTCAGCGCATAGACCAGATGATTGTCGGGAAAACGCACGATGGTGAGCCCGCCGACCGGGTAGCCGCCGGGGTTCGGCTTGGCGTCGGCATCGACGAAATAGGGCGCGGCGCCCTGCAATCCCCTCGCCTTCGCGATCGCCGCGACATCGCGCGAGAACCAGCGGTCGGCCGCCGGATCGTTCGAGCGAAGGAAGGCGCCTTCGGGTTCGGTCACGCGCACGAGACCCGTCACCGTCACCACGCCCGCGGCATTGCCTGCCATGCGCGTTTTCGGATCGCGCCGGTCCTTCGGAACGAACCCACGATTGACGAGCAAAGTGAACCCAGTCGTTTCAAGCGGGGTCAGCACCCAATAGCCGGGACCACGGTCGGTCACCGCCTGCACCAGCGTCTCGCGATCATGTCGAAACTGCCCGGTCGCCGTTACCCGGCGATAGGCATCACCCTTCGCGTCGACGCCATCCCACGCACCCGGCCCCGGCGCCGCCAACGGCGCTGCATGAACACGCGCCTCGACCGCCGCGACCAGCTCATGCTTCCACACGCGCCGCTCGAGCTGCCAGACGCCGAGCGCCGCGAGGCCGATCGCCGCGATCAGCGCCGCCGCGGCAAACGCCGCGCGGCGGGTGCGTGTCACGGTATCTGGCCTGTAGTCTGGCTCGTCGGCTCGTGCGGCATCGGCATCATGTTGGTGTTGAGGTGATGCATCACCCACAGCGAGCCCGCGAGCATGATCACCACGACGATCACGGTAAAGATCAGCGAGGTCAGCGACCAGCCGCCCTCGGCCTTCGGCGTCATATGGAGGAAGAAGACCATGTGGACGACGATCTGCACCACGGCGAAACCCATGATAATCGCCCCCGTCGCCCCAGCGCTCAGCGGCATAGTCATCACCAGCCAGAAGGGGATCGCGGTCAGGATCACCGACAGGACGAAACCGATGACATAGTCGCGCATCGACGCGTGCGGCATCTCGATCTCATGATGGCCGTCGGCGGCGTGACCGTGCGTATCGGCGCTCATCGCAGCACTCCCATCAGATAGACAAAGGTGAAGACGCCGATCCACACGACGTCGAGGAAATGCCAGAACATGCTGAGGCACATCACGCGGCGCTTGTTCGCGGCGATCAGCCCATGCTTCGACAGCTGGAACATCAGCGTCACCAGCCAGATGATGCCGAAGGTGACGTGCAGCCCGTGCGTGCCGACAAGCGTGAAGAAGCTCGACAGGAAGGCGCTGCGCTGCGGCCCCGCACCGATCTCGATCAGGTGGTGGAATTCGTAAAGCTCGATCCCGAGGAAGGCGAGCCCGAACAGCGCGGTGACCGCGAGCCAGATCTGCACGCCCCGCACCTTGCCCTGCTGCATCTGCAGCACAGCAAAGCCGTAAGTGATCGACGAGAAGAGCAGCATCGCGGTGTTGAGCGCGATGAGCTTGAGGTCGAACAGGTCCTTAGGCGCCGGCCCCGCCGCATAGCTGCCGCCGAGGACGGCATAGCAGGCAAAGAGGATCGCAAAGATGAGGCAGTCGCTCATCAGATAGATCCAGAAGCCCAGCATCGTGCTGTGCCCCTCGGGATGCGCATGCTCGTCGAGGTCGTAGAACTGGACGGGTTCGTTCGCCGAGGTGGGCGCGGTCAAAGTCTTCGCTGTCATGGTGGGGGCACTCATCGCATCAGGCTCCGGCCGCCAGTTGGCGGGTGCGCGCTTCCTCGACCGCGGTGACCGTCGCCGCCGGGATGTCGAAATCGCGCTTGTAGTTGAAGGTGTGATAGATCGCGCCGACGATCGTCGCGGCAAAGCTCAGCGCGACGAGCCACCAGATGTGCCAGACGAGCGCGAAACCCATGACGAGGCAGAAGCCCGACAGGATCATCCCCGTGCCGGTGTTGCTCGGCATATGGATGTCGCGATAGCCACCGACCGGCCGCTGGTGTCCGCGCGACTTCATGTCGTACCACGCGTCGAGGTCGTGGATCACCGGCGTAAAGGCGAAATTATAGTCCGGCGGCGGCGAGCTGGTCGCCCATTCGAGCGTACGGCCGTCCCACGGATCGCCGCCCGTGGTGTCGCGCAGTTCCTTGCGGCGCCAGATGCTGACACCGAACTGGATGAGCATCGAGCCGATGCCCGCGGCGACGATCAGTGCACCGATGCCCGCGATCACGAACCAGATTTGCAGGCTCGGATCGTCGAACACGCGCATGCGCCGCGTCACGCCCATCAGGCCGAGGATATAGAGCGGGGTGAAGGCGACCCAGAAACCGACAACCCAGCACCAGAAGCTGATCTTGCCCCAGAAGACGTCGAGCTTGTAACCGAACGCCTTAGGCCACCAGTAGTTGATCGCCGCGAACAGGCCGAACAATACGCCGCCGATGATCACATTGTGGAAATGCGCGATCAGGAACAGCGAGTTGTGCAGCACAAAGTCGGCGGGCGGCACCGCGAGCAGCACGCCGGTCATACCGCCGATGACGAAGGTCAGCATGAAGGCGACCGTCCACATCATCGGCAGCTCGAAACGGATGCGGCCGCGGTACATGGTGAACAGCCAGTTGAAGAGCTTGGCCCCCGTCGGGATCGAGATCACCATCGTCGTGATGCCGAAGAAGCTGTTGACGCTCGCGCCCGACCCCATGGTGAAGAAATGGTGGAGCCAGACGAGGTACGACAGGATCGTGATACAGATCGTCGCATAGACCATCGAGGTGTAACCGAAGAGCCTTTTGCCCGAGAAGGTCGAAGTGACTTCGGAGAAGACGCCGAACAGCGGCAGCACGAGGATATAAACCTCGGGGTGACCCCAGATCCAGATCAGGTTCACATACATCATCGGCGATCCGCCGAGGTCGTTGGTGAAGAAATTGGTGCCGACATAACGGTCGAGCGTGAGCAGCACGAGCGTCGCGGTCAGGATCGGGAAGGACGCGACGATCAGGATGTTCGCGCAGAGCGAGGTCCAGGTGAAGACGGGCATCTTCATCAGCCCCATGCCCGGCGCGCGCAGCTTCAGGATCGTGACGATCAGGTTGATGCCCGACAGGGTAGTGCCGACGCCGGCTATCTGTAGGCCCCAGATATAATAGTCGACGCCGACATTCGGGCTGTAGGCGATGCCCGACAAAGGCGGATAGGCAAGCCAGCCGGTCTGTGCATATTCGCCGATAAACAGCGAGACCATCGTCAGCACCGCCCCGGCGGTCGTCATCCAGAAGCTGAAATTGTTGAGGAAGGGAAAGCTGACGTCGCGCGCGCCGATCTGAAGCGGCACGACATAGTTCATCAGCCCGGTGATGAACGGCATCGCGACGAAGAAGATCATGATCACGCCATGCGCGGTGAACACCTGATCATAATGGTGCGGGGTGAGGTACCCTTCGGACCCGCCGAACGCCATCGCCTGCTGCAGCCGCATCATGATCGCGTCGGCAAAGCCGCGCAGGAACATGATCAGGCCCAGGATCATATACATGATCCCGATGCGCTTGTGGTCGACCGTGGTGAACCACTCGGTCCACAAATAGCCCCAAAGGCGATATTTGGTGATCAGGCCAAGCACGGCGATGCCGCCAAGGACGACGCCGATGAAGGTAATGACAAGGATCGGCTCGTGCAGCGGCAGCGCCTCGAGCGACAACTTGCCAAGGATCGGGCCGGTTTCGGGTGCGGGATGCGGGGTCATGATGATCTCGGCTCGTTCAGGACAGCGGGCGGTCGGCGGCGGCGGGCGCGCGCAGCGCGGTGCGTTCGGGCTTGGAAGGATGGGGAAGCCCCTCGCCCTTCAGCATCGCCGGGGCGACCGGCTTCGCGTCGGGGCGGTCGTTCGACATCACCGGCGAGCTGCAAGCGGCCGCGACATAACGCATGCTCCAGCGCGCGGCGTCGACGGTGCCGCGCGCGGCGAACTTGTCATAGGTGACCTGCCGTACATTGCCGATGCCCGCGATGCCTGCGCCGCCGGCGGCGTCGAGCGACATCATGTCGTGCATGCACATCTTGCCCGGCTCGACGCACATGTTGACGACCGCGTCGAACAGCTGCGGATCGCTCGCGGCGAAGCGGCGGACGGGCTCCTTGTGCGTCGGCTTTTCGAGCTTCAGATAGGCATCGCGGCTGAGGTCGCCCTCGGCCGACGCCTTGGCGGTCGCGACCCATTTGTCGAACTCGCCCGCGGGCAGGCTCTTCACCGCGAAGCGCATGTTCGAAAAGCCCCAGCCCGAATAATTGGCCGAAAAGCCCTCAAACTCGCCGGTCTTGTCGAACACGCCGTGCAGCTTCGTCTCCATGCCCGGCATCGCGTAAATCTGCCCCGCAAGCGCAGGCACATAAAAGCTGTTCATCACCGACGAGGAGGAGATGCGGAAACGGATCGGCCGATCGACCGGCAGTGCCAGCTCGTTCACCGTCGCAACGCCCTGTTCGGGATAGATGAACAGCCATTTCCAGTCGAGCGCGACGACCTGGACGTCGAGCGGCTTGACCTCCGCCGCAACGGGCTTGCCCGGCGCCGTGCGCGCGAGCGGTCGATAGGGATCGAGCAGGTGCGTCGCGACCCACGTCACCGCGCCAAGGCAGATGATGATCAGCAGCGGCGCCGACCAGATCACCAGCTCGAGCTGCGTCGAATGGTCCCAGTCGGGCTTGTACGTCGCCTCCTTGTTCGACGCGCGATACTTCCACGCGAAGAAGATCGTCAGCCCCATCACCGGCACGATGATCAGCAGCATCAGCACGGTCGACAGGACGATCAAATCGCCCTGCTGGCGCGCGACGTCGCCGGCGGGATCGAGCACGATCAGCCCGCAGCCCGACAACAGGGGCAGCGCAGCGAGTAGCGGCAAGAGCCGCAATCGGGCGGGAAAACGGGGGAGATTGCTTGGCATGATGCGCGCCTAGGCCTCCTTTGTTGCACTGCACATAGGACATTTTGTCCAATCCCGCGACCGTCCATGATCGCGCAGGGGCATTTTCATTCGGGGTAATTTTGCCCTATGACCGACTCGTGCCGCCGCATCCTGTCCTGCGAACGGCGCCAGCTCAAGGATTGTTACCATGGCTGCCGATACCGTGCCCACCACCGAGGTCGAACGCGACGCCCGCGCCCTCCACGGCGCCGACGAACCGGGGGCACACCGCATCGACCCCGCCGAGATCGCAATCGGGGTCATCATCGGCCGCACGTCCGAATTCTTCGACTTCTTCGTCTATGCGATTGCGTCGGTGCTGGTGTTCCCGAAGCTCGTCTTCCCGCACCTCGACCCGCTCACCGGCACGCTCTGGTCGTTCGCGATCTTCGCGCTCGCCTTCGTCGCACGCCCCGTCGGCACGATCATCTTCACCGCGATCGACCGCGCCTATGGCCGCGGCGCCAAGCTCACCATCGCGCTGTTCCTGCTCGGCGGCTCGACCGCCGCGATCGCCTTTGTCCCCAGCTATGAAACGGCCGGCATCGGCGCCGCACTGCTCCTTGCGCTGTTCCGCATGGGTCAGGGCGTCGCGCTCGGCGGCTCGTGGGACGGCCTCGCCTCGCTGCTTGCCTTGAACGCGCCCGAAAACCGCCGCGGCTGGTACGCGATGATCCCGCAGCTCGGCGCGCCGCTCGGCCTCATCGTCGCCAGCCTGCTCTTCATGTTCCTGATTTCGGCGCTCCCGGCAGAGGACTTCCTCGCCTGGGGCTGGCGCTATCCCTTCTTCGTCGCCTTTGCGATCAACGTCGTTGCGCTGTTCGCGCGGCTGCGCATCGTCGTGACGCCCGAATATGCCGAGCTGTTCGAGAACCGCGCGCTCCAGCCCGCGCCGCTGCTCGAAACGGTGCGCTCCGAATGGAAGACGATCGTCATCGGCACCTTTGCGCCGCTCGCCAGCTTCGCGATGTTCCACATGGTCACCGTCTATCCGCTGTCGTGGGTGTTCCTGTTCACCGACGAAAGCCCGGTGCGCTTCCTGATGATCGAGGCGATTGCCGCAGTCGTCGGCATCGGCACGATCGTCGCGTCGGGCGCGCTTGCCGACCGCTTCGGCCGCCGCACGCTGCTCGCCGCCACCGCCGCCGCCATTGCGGCGTTCAGCGGCTTCGCCCCGCAATTGCTCGATGCCGGCGAAATCGGCGAAGCGACCTTCATGATCCTCGGCTTCGCATTGCTCGGCCTGTCGTTCGGCCAGTCGTCGGGCGCGCTCTCGTCGAACTTCCAGCCGCGCCATCGTTACACGGGTTCGGCCTTCACCTCCGACCTCGCCTGGCTGTTCGGCGCCGGTTTCGCGCCGATGGTCGCGCTCTGGCTGTCGAGCCAGTTCGGGCTGATCGCCGCGGGCGCCTATCTGCTTTCGGGCGCGATCGGCACGCTCGTCGCACTCTGGCTCAACCGCGAGCTGGCGAGCACGATCGGATAGCCCGCGCCGCATGGAATTCAGGGCGAAGATCGAACTGAGGGGCATCAACCCTTATGTGATGGTCAGCGCCGCGCGGGCGCGGCGGATCAAGGCCGGCTGGAAAAAGCCCCTGCCCGTCCTCGTCCAGGTGAACGGCCAGCCCGACCCCGCCTGGCGAGTCAACATGATGCCGGCGGGCGACGGCGGCTTTTACCTCTATCTCGACGGCGTCGTCCGCAAGGCGTCGGGCACCGATGTCGGCGACATCGTCGAGGTGTCGCTCGCCTTCGATCCCGCTTACCGCAGCGGCCCGCAAGACGAGATGCTGCCGGAATTTGCGGCGCGCCTCGACGAGGACGCCGGGATCAAGGCGCGGTGGGACGGCCTCGCGCCCAGTCTCCAGAAGGAAATTCTGCGCTACCTCGCCAATCTGAAATCGGACGCGGCACGGCAGCGCAATATCGATCGCGCGATCGGCGTCCTCGGCGGCGCGAAGGCGCGGTTCCTCGCGCGCGACTGGAACTAAGCGCGGCGGCCGGCACGGCGACGTCGCCGATGGTATAATGGATCGGCAAGCTCTTGGGTCTGAACCCGCCCGCCCGAACGCGTAGTCTAGGGGTGGACGAATCTCGCCAGATCACAGGAGAAAATATGCCCTCCCCCATCCGCATCCTGCTCCAGACCACCATTCCGTCGATCGAGGACGACTGGCATGTTGGGCGTTTCTCGCTGCTCACCGACTATTTGTCGGGCCTCATCGGCGAAGACGGCCAGCCCCTGTGCGCGGTGACCGCGCGCGACCGCACCCCGCCCGGCGCGCCCGATCCGATCCTCTCGACCATCGACCAGTCCGACTTCGACGAGCTCTGGCTGTTCGCGGTCGATACCGGCGACGGCCTGACCAGCGAGGATTGCGAGGCGATCGGCCGGTTCAGGGAAAGTGGCCGCGGCCTGCTCGTGACGCGCGACCACATGGATCTCGGCAGCTCGGTCTGCACGCTCAGCGGCATCGGCAACGCGCATTTCTTCCACAGCACGCGCCCCGAGCCCGACCCGAGCCGTCATGTCGCCGACGACCGCGAAACCGATTATATCCTCTGGCCGAACTATCATTCGGGCGCGAACGGCGATTTTCAGACGATCACCATCAACGATCCGCCGCATATCCTGCTGAGCGACCCCGACGCGGCCGACGGTCTGATCCGCTACCTACCGGCCCATCCGCACGAGGGCGCCGTCGGCGTTCCCGAAGGCGAGACCTCGGCGCGCGTCATCGCCACAGGAGTGAGCCAGGCGAGCGGCAACCGCTTCAACCTCGCCGTCGCGTTCGAGCCCTCCGCAAGCGGCGGTCCCGCGCTTGCCGAGTCCACCTTCCACCATTTCGCCGACTATAATTGGGACCCTGCAATGGGCTGCCCGACCTTCGTCAGTGAAAAGCCCGGCCATGCGCTCGCCGCCTCGCCCGAGGCGCAGCGTTCGATTCGCCAATATGTCCGCAACCTCGCGGTCTGGCTTGCCGGACGGCCCTTGTAACAGGGCATTCCGGCACGGTCCGAGAGTTAACCGCAAATAGCAAAACGGCCATGGTTCAAGATCTGAACCATGGCCGTCTTTTCAATTGGAGGCGCAATCGGCGATCAATAATCCCAGACCGCAGGCACGGCGCGGAAGGCGTCGCCCGCAACCGCCACATGATAGATCGACGGGAACGGCAGGTGCGTTGCGACGAACGCCTCGCGCGTTGCCGCGAACTCGCGCAGCAGCTTGACGCGGACGCGCTCGGATTCGGCGGGATCATGCTCGAAGCCATTGTACCAACCGGGCTGATCGAACCCGACCTGGAAAATGGCATCGCCGACAAAGGTCAGCGCCTCGCCGCCCGACGCGACGCGGACCATGCAATGTCCGGGCGTGTGGCCACCGGTCAATTGCGCGGTGACGCCGGGCGCCACCTCGGCTTCGGTCTCGAAGGTGCGGATCTGGCTGCCATATTGCGCCATGAACCGGTTGGCCGCACCGCGCAGCGCGTCGGGGAAGCCTTCGGGCATCGCGGTCTTCGAGAAATCGGGATCCTTCCAGAATTCGACCTCGGCGGCCGCGACATGGACGCGCAAATCCGGGCGCATCCGCTCGTGCGTACCGTCGATGATCAATCCGCCGATATGATCCATGTGCATATGCGTCACGACGACGTCGGTGATCGACTCCAGCGCGATCCCCGCCGCTTCCAGCCGCTGTACCAGACGCCCCGCCTTTTCCAGCGCGAGGTTCGGGTCCATCCCCAGCCCCGCATCGACGAGGATGGTCTGCTCGCCGCTGCGCACGACGAGGACGTTCAGCGGCCACTCGGCCACCTCGTGCGGCAGGAATTGCTCGTCCAGCCAGGCATCGAGGATTTTCGGCTCGACATTGTGCGCCAGCACATGCGCCGGGATCGGCAGCACCCCATCGCTGATCACCAGCACGTCGATGTCGCCGACTTGCAGCGCGTACCGCGACGGCACCGGCTCGTCGAGCGCCGGTCGGGTTTCCAAGACAGTGTCGAGAGTCATGTCAGTCTCCTTTTTCCTTCACCAGTTCGGAGACTTTGATCGCGCGTTTATGCGGCGGCGAATATCGTGCGGGCTAACAGGGCCGGGCCGTTCAAGGGACAGACGGACCTGCACTTTGAGATAGGTTCGGCCTGAAGCGCCGCTGCGCCGCCCTGTCAGGAAACGCCTTCGCCCAGCATATAATCCGCCACGCTATAGGAATGGCTGGCCTGATAGGCGTTCCGGCCGCGGTTCATATGGGTCAGGTTGAACCGCCGGATAGCGCGCAGCGCGCGCGGGACCGTGAGAAAATCGCGGATGGGCGCCGCGCCTCGTATCTTGACGATGAAGATGTCCGCGCCGCGCGGAAACGCATGGCTCAGATCCGCGGGTGCCCGCACGCTCTGCTCAAGAAACGCCTCGTCGATCGCCTCCGGCACCAGCGATCCGTCGGTCGTGAAATCCGAAAGGTGAACAATGAAGCGCGCGCGAAGATCGTCGCCGTCGGCGTAGAGGGTGAACAACTCCATCCAGCTCGCGTTGACGCGGACCAAGGGCTTGTCCGAGGTCGACGGCAGGCAGGAAACCGACCAGTAATAACGCTCGGTCGCGCGCGGCATCGGAACACAGGTCCGACCATATAGCTCGAGCATCTCGAACAGCTCGGTCGCCTGCGGCCGGCGCAGCAGTTTCTGGAAGCGGGGCGCATATTTTATCCGCTGCTCGATCGAATCCTGCCGCTCCGCTGCGTCGACCGGCTCTGCCCCTCCCTCCAGCCACGCCTCCTGCCGCTCAAGATCGAGGAATTGTCGCAGCCCCTTGGGGATCTTGCTAGCTTTCTTGCTCATGCCTTGAGGATGCGAGACACGCGCCCGATCATCAATAGCATCTGTGAACTGAATTCGCCGCTCGGCAGCTAGCTGCGAAAGATCAAATTCAGCATCTGCGCCTTCCAGATCGCCACCGCGCGCTCGATCGGCGCCCCGTCGGGGTTGCGGATATATTCCACGGTAAGGCCGCCGGTAACGGCATTGTTCAGCAATTGCAGGCTTTGATGCGTTTCGTCATCCTCCACCCCCGCGGCGCGGAGGATCTTGTAGACCCACAGGCGAACACGGCGATCAAAGCGGCGCGTGCTCGGCCCCACTTCGCGTTCGAGGTCGGGATCGTTGCGGCGGGCAAGGTGAATTTCGAGCGCGGCGGCCATTTCGGGGCCGCGGAGCATCTGGAAATTGGCGTCGATAAGATTTTCCATCGACTCGCGGGGCGTCGTTCCGCGCCGGATGGCATCGGTGTAAACGCGCGTCCGATGCGCCGAAAATTGCGCAATCAACGCCGCCATGATCTTGGCCTTCGTCGGAAACTGGTGCTGGATCGCCCCGACACTCATCCCCGCCGCCTTGCGGATCGCCTGCATCGTCGCGCCCGAATAGCCCTGCGCGAACAGCACGTCGCGCGCTGCTTCGATGACCTTCTCGCGCGTCGCCGCACTGCGGTCGGCCTGACTGCGTTGCGCCTTGGCCGGCTTTGTCTCCATATTCGCGTGCCCCTTCGACCTTGAATTCATTCGCACCGGATAGCCCGGGCCGCCTCGCGGCGCCCGAAAATCCTGTGCGTCTTCGCCCGCATGCTCGGTAGCGATTGACAATACGATCGTATTGTTTACGAGCCGCGCATCGAAACAAAAATAAGCCGGACGTATGTATTCTATATATCGTTCCTAGTGGAGCAAGGGGAATGGCGATGAATTTTCGAAATGGGGCGATTGCGGTGTCGGCTGCGGCCCTCTGCTCGGTGGGCTTCGCGCCGCACGCCGTTGCAGCACCGCCCCTCGCCCCCGCCGAGCCCGCCAAAGCGCCGTCGGATGAAGCGCAGCCAGAGCCCGACGACGAAATCATCGTCACCGCCAACAAGCGCGCCGAAAGCATTCTCGATGTCGCAGGCGCGATCAACGCGTTCCGCGGCGAAGACCTGCTGAAAAATGGCGCGACGAGCATAGCCGACTTCGCGGGCCAGACGCCGGGTCTCCAGTTCAACGCGGGCTACAGCACCGGGACGCCGGTGATCCGCGGCATCAACACGGGCGCCGATTTCGGCCAGGCGGTCGGAATCACCGTCGATGGCGCACCGGTCGGCCCCAGCTCAAGCTTCCAGTCGGGCGGCGCCAGTTCGCTCGATCTTGACCCGATCGATCTGGAGCGCGTCGAAATACTCAAAGGCCCGCAGGGCACCGTCTATGGCGCGAACTCGCTCGCCGGGCTCGTCTCCTACACCTTGCGCGAGCCCGACTTGCAGTCGCCGACCGCGATCATGCGCGCCAGTTTAAGTGGCATCGAGCATGGCGGAACCAGCCATTCGGAGCGCGCAGCCGTCAGCGTGCCGCTGGTTACCGATCGACTGGCGGTGCGCGTGTCGGGCTTCCATGACCGCCGCGCCGGCTTCATCGACAATCGCATCACCAATGCCACCGATCAGAATGAGTGGCGCAGCTATGGCGTGCAGGGATCGATCCTGTTCAAACCGACCGACCGGCTGCGTATCTTCGCCGCCGGTTTCTATCAGAAGCAGAACCAATATGCGCAGGATCAGGTGCTCTATGCCGCCGATCGGACCCCGCGCGACGGCGACCTCGTCTACAACGACTATCTGGTGCCCAGCACAAATCGCAAGACGCGGCTGGCGCTCGGCAAGATCGATTATGATCTCGATTTCGCCGAGCTGACGTCGGTGACATCCCATCAGCACCTCGATTCCAATTTCGTCGTTCCACAGAACAGCGGGACGCTGAACTTCATCTTCGTCAATGTCCTGCCACTGCTCGGCGGTGTCGCCATTCCGGCGCCCGGCCTGCTCAGCAACGATACGCTCAACGATACCAGGAAATTCACGCAGGAAATCCGGCTGGCATCGTCGGGCGACGGCCCGCTCAGCTGGCTTGTCGGCGGCTATTATACGCACGAACGCAGCCGGCAGGAGCAAGCGGTCAACGCCCGGACGACGTCGGGAGACCTCGTGTCGCAGATCAATCCGACGCTTCGCGTCACCATCCCGACGACGCTCACCGAATATTCGGCGTTCGGCAATTTGACTTATGAATTTTCGCCCGAATTCGACGTCACCGGCGGTGTCCGCGTCGGCCGGATCGACCAGGTCAACCGCACCTTGCTCGGCGGCAGCAACGCCGACGCCTACCGGCTGTTCTTCGTCGTCAACGGGCTCGGCGACGGCCCTCCGGCCGATACCGGCGCGCAAAAGGGATCGAAGACGATCGCGACCTGGCTTGCGACCGCGCGCTATCATTTTTCGTCCGATGGCATGGTCTTCGCGCGGTTCGCCACCGGCTTTCGTCCCGGCGGCCCCAATTTCCCCGTCCCGGGACTGGCCCCGGTCTATGATCCCGATCAGACCTATAATTACGAGCTCGGGATCAAGACGAAATTCTGGGACGGGCGCGGCTCGCTCGACGTCACCGGCTATTATCTCAAGTGGAAGGATTTCCTCGCCTTCGCGAGCGCGGGCGGGTTGAACGGGCTCGCCAATGCGGGCGACGCGCGCGTCTATGGCGTCGAGGCGGGCGCGACGCTGCGGCCGGTCGACGGTTTCAGCCTTTCGGGAACGCTCGCCTTTTCGGACAGCAAGATCACGCGCGTCGATCCCGCCGCGGGCATCGCGCAAGTCGGCGACACGCTGCCTTACAATCCGCGCTGGAGCGGCTCGCTCTCGGCGGAGTATCGCGCGCGGGTCGATAGCCGCTGGCAGGCAGCAGTGCGCGGCACCGCCCGCTTTACGGGATCGCGCAACAGCTCGCCGCAGTCGAGCCTCGGCTTTCCCAATTATGTACTGCCCGCCTATTCGCTGTTCGACCTCCACGCTGGCCTCGAGAGCGACCGGGTCGACATCGACCTGTTCGTGAAGAGTATCACCGACAAGCGCGCGCAGCTTGCTGCTTTCACCCAGCTCGGGATCAACCAGATCACGGTGCAGCAACCGCGCACGATAGGCGCGGCGGTCACTTTCAAATATTGATCGGCCGATCGCGGCGCAGGAGCAGAAATGACCGAAAATCAGACATCCGCCCTTCCCGGCATCGAAAGCTTCGTCGTCGAGCCCGAAGGGCTTGGCACCGCCTTGCGCATCTCGATCGCCCGGCCGTCACCGGCGGCGATCGCCGCGGCGGACGGCAGATTGTCGGTCATCTTTCTGACCGACGCCGACTATGCGTTCGGGACCGCGGTCGAGGCGGCGCGGATCGGGCAATATGCGGGGGAAGTCGGTCCGGTGATGATCGTCGGAGTCGGTTACGCCGAGGAGCGCGGCGATTACGCATTTGTCGGGATGCGCCGCGGGCTCGACTTCTATCGCGGACCGCGGCGCGCGATGGATATGCCCGGCGCCGGAACGCTGGAACTTGGCGGCGCTGACGCCTTTCTGGCCGCGCTCCTCGATACCGTCGCGCCCGAGGTCGAGCGCCGTTTCTCCGAGGCGGCGGGCGCCCGGCGCCTGCTGTTCGGCATGTCGGCGGGCGGTCATTTCGCCGCTTATGCGCTGACCCGGCGCCCCGATGCCTTCGCGGGCTATGCCATGATGAGCCCGGCGTTCGTCGATTTCCCGCCGGCGCTAGGCGACGAGCAGATGGTCGAGGCCGTGCGCGCGCTGCCACCCGGCTCTATCCCGCCGGGCACCGCGGTGTTCCTGTCGGCGGGATCGCGCGAAGAGGAACCGGGCGAGCCGCTCGCCGCCGCGTCGATCATCGGCAACGCCTATCGCATGCGCGCCGCGCTCACCGCGCATGGCGTTTCGACCGAATTGTGCCTGTTCGAAGGCGAGACACACATCTCGGTCCTCGGCGCCGCGATCACGCGGGCGATCCGTATTCTGGTTCCGGGGCCCGGCGCGCAATCGTGGCAAGCCGCGCTGACGGCCACCGAATGACAATCGTTTCTGCGAGCGGCCCAGCCGATATGGTGGAAATGCGCCGCGCGCTCGAAGCCGGCGAGGCGAGCCCCGCCGATCTCGTCGAGCAAGCGATCGAGCGCGCCGAAGCCGCCAATGCCGAGCTGAATTTCATCGCCTGGCCGAACTTCAACCGGGCGCGGCGGCAGGCGTCGGTTCAACACGCCGGGCCGCTCGCCGGCATCCCGACGCTGATCAAGGACATGATCGCCGAAAAGGGAAGCCCGGCAAGCTGGGGCGCCACGGCGTTACGCGATAACGTCGCCGACGAGGACGAGCCCTACACCCGCGCGATCAGAGACGCCGGACTCGTCTCGATCGCGCGCTCGACGATGCCCGAGCTCGGGCTCAACGTCGTGACCGAATCGCCGCTCACCGGGATTACACGCAACCCGTGGAGCCTCGACCATGCCCCCGGCGGGTCTTCGGGCGGCGGGTCGGCGGCGGTGGCGGCGGGGGTCGTGCCCGTCGCGCACGCCAGCGACGGGCTGGGCTCGATCCGTCACGGCGCCGCGCCCTGCGGCCTCGTCGGGCTGAAACCCTCGCGCGGCCGCAATGTCGGCGACGAGGCGATGCGCGCGATTTCCGACCTCGGCGTGAACGGCTGTGTCAGCCGCACGGTACGCGACACCGCGGCGTGGCTCGAGGCAACGCAGACGCGCGCGCCCGGAGCAGCCTTTACTCCGGTGCCTCTGGTGACCCGGCCGATCGAGGGCAGCCTGCGTGTCCACACCTACAGCGACATCATGCGCACCGGCGCCGCGCCCGACGCGAGCGTGGCCCGCGTTTTTGCAGATGCGATCGCCCTGATGGAAAGGCTGGGCCACAACGTAAGCGACGCCACGCTCCCCTTCGACGGCCCAAAAGCGATCGCGGTGCTCCACGATATTACCGAAGGAACATTTAGCCGGAAGCTCGCCCTGCTGGCGCAAAAACTCGGCGTCGAAGTTCACCCCGATGATCTTGAATATCGGTCGAAGACGCTCGTCGAGGCCGGCAGCCGGATCGACGATGCGCGCTACGCTGCCGCCTGGCAAAAGGCCGACGAAATGGTGGCGGCCTATCTGCGCCGGCTCGACGAAATCGACATCTGGATGACCCCGACGCTCGGCACCGAACCCGTCCGCGTCGGCGTCTTCAGCCCCGACGGCGACTGGTCCGATCAGCGCGATCATCTGGTCGACTACGCCGGCTATTGCTGGATCGACAATTTTGCCGGGACGCCGTCGATCAGCCTGCCGATGGGTTTCAGCGACAAGGGGTTGCCGATCGGGGTCCAGTTTGCCACCCGTCCCGGCGGCGAGGCGCTATTGCTCGCGCTCGCCTATCAAATCGAAGCCGCGATCGAATGGGGACGCCGCACCCCTCCTATCTGGTTTGGGAGCGCGGCGGATTGATCCGCTGACCCGATCCTGGCTTCGTCAGTTCCGTGAAAGCCGCATCGCCGCGCCGCCGCCCGGCGCGAGCCACAGCTTGTACGTATCGCCCTTCTTCACCTTGACCGTGTCATAGGCGATGCGGTGCCGCGCGTCGGTCAGATAGGTGGCGCCCTCGCCATCCTTCCAGATCGTTGCGGTATAGGTCTTTCCCGGCTCGAGGAAATCAAAGCTCAGCGTCAGCGTCCGTTCGGTCGCGTCGTTGACCCCGCCGACATACCAGTCGGCGCCGCGGCGATCCTTGCGCGCGAAGATCGCATAATCGCCGACCTCGCCCGCGATCAGTTTGCTTTCGGCCCAGTCGGCCGGGACCTGTTTGATAAATTCCAGCTCGCGCGGGTATTTCTCCAGATTCTCGATGAAGTCGGCCGCCATCTGGATCGGCGAATAGATGGCGAGGTAGAGCCCGAGTTGCTTCGCGAGCGTCGAGGCGAGCGGCGCCTTGTTCGCGCCCTCGAGGCTCAGCACGCCCGGCGTGAAGTCCATCGGCCCCGACAGCATCCGCGTATAGACGAGCGTCGGTTCATGGTCGGGGCCATTCGCGAAGGCACCCCAGGCGTTATATTCCATGCCGCGCGCGCCCTCGCGTGCGACCCAGTTGGGATAGGTGCGGCGGAGGCCCGTATCCTTGATCGGTTCGTGCGGATTGACCGCGACATGATATTTAGCGGCGGTTTCGACGACTTTCAGATGATGCTGCACCTGACGCTGGCCGTCGTGCCATTCCATCGCGGTCGTTCCGGGTGTCGCTCCCGGCGCAATGATCCCGCCCGCGTCGGCGACATAACCGGTCTTCACCGTCCCGACGCCGAGCTGGCCATAAAGCTTCATCGCATCGTCGAGCTGCGCCTCATAGACCGCGATATTGCCGCCGGTTTCGTGGTGGCCGATCAGCTGCACGCCCTTTTTGCGCGCATAGTCGGTGACGGCTTTCAGGTCGAAATCGGGGGTCGCCTGGGTGAAGCTGAATTCGTCGCCATGGCCGAACCAGTTGCCGTTCCATCCCTTGTTCCAGCCTTCGACGAGCACGCCGCCAAAGCCGTGCTTCGCGGCGAAGTCGATATATTGCTTCGTCCGCTCGGTCGTCGCGCCATGCTTCGGCCCCTCGGCCCAGCTCCAGTCGCCGCGGATCATCCCCCACCAGATGCCGATATATTTCATCGGCTTGAACCAGCTGACATCGCCGAGCTTGTTCGGTTCGTTGAGGTTGAGTTCGAGGTCGCTTTCGACGAGCCCCGCCGCATCGTCGGCAATGCGGATCGTCCGCCACGGCGTCGCGAACGGCAGGTCGCGCACGACGCGCGCGCCCTTCGAGGACGGCGACAGCGCGGCGCGGAACTTCTGCCCCTCGGCGCGCTTGAACCACATGCCGGCATAGTCGACGAGCGCGGCTTCGTGGAATGCCAGGTGCGTCCCGTCGTCGAGGCGCATCGTGATCGGCGTGTGCGCCGTCGCGACCGCATCGATCGGCGTTTTTTGATAGATCTGCTCGTAACGGTTCCATTCGCCGCCAGTGATCCACCACGCGGTGCCCTTGGGCGCGATGTCGAATTCGGTGATTTCGTCGACAATCTTCGCGGTCTTGAGCCCCGTCTGCTCGGGCAATTCGTAGCGGAAGCCGATGCCGTCGTCGAACAGGCGGAAGCGCACGTTCATCGCATGCCCGCCCCAGCTTTCGTTCTGGCGGAAGCGGACGAGCAGTTCATTGTGCCGGTCGCGCACGAAACGGCGCTCGCCCCACGGCTGTTCCCAGCGCGTATCGCCGCTCGCGCGCTCGACGCTTTCGATTGTGAAGCCGCGCTGCAATCCGATGCGGTCGGCGAGGATGAAACCGAGCTTCGACGGCGCGACCAACAGCTTACCCCGCCGCGACAGCGACCAGGTCGGACGCTGGTCGTTGTCGGTCGAAACCGTCAGCACGATGGCCCCATCGGGCGACGACGCCGTCTGCTCGGGCCGCGTATCCTGCGCAAAAGCGGGCGCCGCTGCCACGGCGAGCAGCGGGAGGGCGGCGAACAGGCTACGCATCAATTTGTTCCTTCGAGTTTCAGCCAGAGAGCGCCGCAAGGCGGCAAATGCGCCGGATCGGCGCCGTTGAGTGCAGTGACGGGCGCGCCGCCCTGCCCGTGGTCGGCGATATCGATCGCCCTGCCACCGAGATTGAAGAGGCAGCGGATATGCTCGCCGTCCGCGATGCGGTCGAAACCGAGCAGGTCGCCCTCGGCGATCCAGCGCGCGTCGCGGCCGAGGCGCAGTGCCGGATGCGCGGCGCGCAGCGCGACCAGCTGCCGGGTGAGGTTGAGCAGCGACGCGGGATCGGCCTGTTGCCGGTCGACCGCGAGCGCATCGTGCGTCGACCCCAGCGGCAGCCACGGATCGGCGCTCGAAAAGCCCGCATGCGTTTCGCCCGCTGCCCACGGCAGCGGCGTTCGCGCGCCGTCGCGCGACAGCGTCAACGGCCAGTTCTTGAGCGCTTCGGGGTCCTTCACCAGCTCGAACGGGATCTCGACCTGGTCGAGCCCCAATTCCTCGCCATTGTAGAGGATGATATTCCCGCGCAGCGCGCAGAGCAGCGCCATTTTCATCCGCGCATAGGCCGCCGGATCGACGCCCTCGGGCGTCCAGCGCGACAGTGCGCGCGGCGCGTCGTGATTTTCAAACGCCCAGCTCGGCCAGCCGAGACCCGGCGTGTCGGGCCATTGTTCGGCCGCCTCGCGCACCAGTTGCGGGGTCAGCCGGTCGGCATAGAGGAAGTCGAAGCCATAGGCGCTGTTCAGCCGGCGCTCGCCCGCGGTGAACAGCTTCATCTCGCGCACCGCATCGTCGCCGCCGACCTCGGCAACGGTGAAGCTGCCCTCATATTGATCGGTCAGCGCGCGGATGCGCTCGAGGAAGAGCGGGATGTCGGGGTGCGACTGGTTGTGGATCTTCTGCTGAAAATCGAACGGCCGGGTGCGGACCTTGTTCGACGGCGGCGCGGGCGGATTGTCGCGGAGTTCGGGATCGTGCATCGAAAAGTTGATCGCATCGATGCGAAAGCCGTCGACGCCGCGGTCGAGCCAGAAGCGCACGACGCCGAGCAGCGCGTCCTGCACCGCCGGGTTGTGGACGTTGAGCTGCGGCTGCGACCCCAGGAAATTATGCATATAATATTGGCCGCGCCGCGCGTCCCACGTCCACGCCGGACCGCCGAACACCGACTGCCAGTTGGTCGGCGGCGCGCCGTCGGGCTTGGCATCGGCCCAGACATACCAGTCGGCCTTGTCATTATTCTTGCTCGCGCGGCTCTCCGCGAACCAGGCGTGACGGTCGGAGGTGTGCGCGAAAACAAGGTCGGTCGTGACCTTCAGCCCCAGCGCATGCGCGCACGCCACCAGCGCGTCGAAATCGGCGAGCGTGCCGAAAATCGGGTCGACGCCGCAATAGTCGGCGATGTCATAGCCGAAATCATCCATCGGCGACGGATAGAAAGGCGACAGCCAGATCGCATCAACGCCGAGCGCGGCGACATAGTCGAGCCGCGCGGTGATACCGGCAAGGTCGCCGATCCCGTCGCCGTTCGAATCGGCGAAGCTGCGCGGGTAGATCTGATAGATCGCCGCGCCCTTCCACCATGGCGCCTTTGCGGCGGCGGACAAGCTGACATTCTGGACGAGGGGCTGGGTCATTCTGGCGTGGTCTTCGCTTATTCGCTGGCCTGGCAAATGATCGTGCCGAAGGCGGAGAGAGAAAGATGGAGGCTGCCCGGCGCGGTGGGGGCCGCGGGGCAATCGCCGTGGAGCGCGGTAAAGCCCGCGCTTTTCATATCGATGGCAATATTGGCCGACAGCGGCGCCGCCGACGTGTTGAAAGCGAGCAGTATTTCGCGCGCCGTGTCGGGATCGAAGCGCGATACCGCGAGCAGGCCGGGCTTTTCGGAAAAGGCGCGAACCTTGGTGACGCCGCGCATCAGCGCGGGCGTGTTGCGCCGGATTTCGGACAGCGCCGCGATATGGCGATAGAGCGGGTGCGCGCGATCGAAATTGGCGGTCGCGGTGGTCGCGTCGCTGCCGATCAGATCGTTGTCGTTATAGGCCGCAACCTTCGACGCGAACATATTTTCGCGCGCGAGCTGGTCCTTGTCGTCCGACACGAACCCCTGCTCGTCGCCATAATAGATCGTCGGCACCCCGCGCAGCGTCAGCAGCATGGCATGGCCGAGCATCACACGCTGGAGCAGCTCGACTTCGCTTGCCTTCGGGTTTGCCGCCTTCACGAACATCGCGAAACGGCCCATGTCGTGATTGCCAAGGAAGGTCGGCAGCTGTTGCGCCGCCCCTGCCCCGCCCTTGTAAAGTGCGTCGCCGTCGAACAATCGCGCGAACTCGCCGGTACCCTTGGTTCCGCTGACGGCATCAATCGCGGCGCGCGCGAAACCAAAATCGAGCACCGCGGGCAAGCCCGCCGCGTGCGTGTACCAGGCGAGCGCGCCGGGATCGACGGCATCAACATAGACTTCGCCGAAGATGTGGAAATTGGGGATGCCACGCGCCTTCGCGCGCGCCTGCATCGCAGGCACAAAGGCCTGCCAAAATTCGGGGTTCACATGCTTCGCGGTGTCGATGCGGAAGCCGTCGATGCCGAATTCGTCGATCCAGCGGCCATAGATTTCGATGAAGCCCTGAACGACGCGCGGGTGCTCGGTCGCAAGATCGTCAAGCCCGGCAAAATCGCCGTAGAGCGCCGATTCCCCGACCCAGTCGCTGTTGCCGCGGTTGTGATAATAGGTCGGGTCGTTGAGCCACGCGGGGACCTTCACCCGCTCCTCGCCCTTCAGCACGACGGGCGTGTAGGCGAAAGCGGGATCGGTCAGCTTCTGCCAGTTTTCGGCGTCGGCGACATGGTCGCCCGCGAAACCCGGATTGATTGGCGCGCCGTTCACGCCGCCACGACGCGAATAAGGATAATCGGCAAGGCTGCGGTAGCGGAAGCCTCCGGCCGCATCTTCCTTGTAGGTGATCACATCGGCGGTGTGGTTGGCGATGATGTCCATATAGACCTTCATCCCGCGCGCATGCGCCGCATCGACGAACGCCTTGAACTCGGCATTGGTGCCGAAATGCGGGTCGACCTGCGTGAAGTCGGTGACCCAATAGCCGTGATAGCCCGCGCTCTCGTCGCCCTTCGGGCCCTGCACCGGCTTGTTCTTGAAGATCGGGGCGAACCAGATCGCGGTCGCCCCCAGACCCTCGATATAATCGAGCCGCTTGGTGAGGCCGGCGAGATCGCCGCCGTTGAAAAAGCCCTTGGCGGTCGGGTCATAGCCGGTCTGGAGCCGGTCGCCCTTCAGCCCGCCGCGGTCGTTCTTCGGATCGCCATTCTCGAAGCGGTCGGGAAGCACGAAATAGATGATCTCGTCCTCGGGCGGGCGCTGGCGGTAATCCGCCGTCGGCGCGGCACCGCTGAGGGTCATCGCGATAATTGAAGCCAACAAGCTCATGCGGGCACTCCTGCCGCGCAATGCTGCGCGATAAATTCGTCATGGCCGGGCAGATGCGACGCGGTGCGCGCGACGATCGTTTCGATGTCGGCGAAGAAGCCCGCCAGTTCGTCGGTGGTGAGTTGATCGGCCATCGGATGATAGCCATCGGGCATGATGTTCTGCCCCGTCAGCACCTGGAACCAGCCGATTTCGATGAACAATTCGTCGCCCTCGCGAACAATCTGACCCTGGCTTTTGAACAGCTCGATCTTTCGCGCCAGCGTTTCGGGAATGCCCATCTCGCGGCACCGGACCCAGAAGGGCGCGTCGGTGCGCTCGTTCGCGTGATAGTGAAGGATGATGAAGTCGCGGATGCGTTCATAATCGAAGCGCACACGCCGATTATAGGCGTCGATATTCGCGGCATCGAAATCGCGATCGGGAAAATGCGCGAGCAGCTTGGCGATGCCGTTCTGGATCAGGTGAATGCTCGTCGATTCGAGCGGCTCGAGGAAACCCGAGGCGAGGCCGAGCGCGACGACGTTGCTGTTCCACGCCTTCCTCCGCATCCCGGTGCGAAAGCGCAGCGTTCGCGGCTCGGCGAGTGGACGCCCCTCGATATTGGCGAGCAGGGTCGCGGTCGCCTCATCCTCGCTGATGAAGTCGCTGCAGAAGACATGGCCGTTGCCGGTGCGGTGCTGGAGCGGGATGCGCCATTGCCAGCCGGCCTTGTGCGCGATCGCCTGCGTATACGGCCGCGCGGGGCTGGCGTTTTCGCTCGGCACCGCAATCGCGCGGTCGCAAGGCAGCCAGTGCGTCCAGTCCTCGAACCCGGTTTCGAGCGCATCCTCGATCAGCAGCGCGCGAAAGCCCGAGCAGTCGATGAAGAGTTCGCCTTCGATCGCGGTGCCATTTTCCAGCACGACGGCCTCGATATGGCCGCTTTCGTCATTGCGCCGAACACGCGCGACCTTGCCTTCGGTCCGTTCGACCCCGGCGGCCTCGGCGACCTTGCGCAGATAGGCCGCATAGAGCGCGGCGTCGAAATGGAAGGCGTAAGCGATGCCGTCGAGGCTCGTGTTCGGGATCTGCGGCAACCGCGCGAAGCGGTTCTGGCGGCCAGCCGTTTCGTTCAGCGAATAGTCGCCGAGCCGGCCCGCGACGCCTTCGTTCCGCCCGCGAAGCCAATATTGCTGGAACGGCAGCATGCCGAGGCTCCGCCCGATCTGCCCGAAGGCGTGCATATAGGTGTCGCCGATCCGGCCCCAGTCGTGGAACTGGATGCCGAGTTTGAAGGTGCCGCCGGTTTCGCGAATGAACTCATTCTCGTCGATGCCGATCAGCGCATTGAACAGGCGGATCGCGGGGATGGTCGCCTCGCCGACCCCGACGGTGCCGATCTCGTCGCTTTCGACCAGCCGGATCGACAGATCGTCCATCGTCCGCGAGAGCGCCGCGGCGGCCATCCAGCCCGCGGTTCCGCCGCCGACGATGACGACCCTCGTGATGCGACCGTCGCCCACCCTGTTCATTCCCTCTCGGCCGGAAGCGGGGCCGGACTTGCTGCCCGGCCCGCTCATCTCGTCAGAATTTATAGGTGATACCGGCCATGAAGTTGCGACCATAATTCTGATAGTCGCGGATCTGGCGCGGGTCGTTGTTGTAATAAGTCACGAACGGCTCGTTCGTCAGGTTCGACGCCTGGAGCAGGACACCCAGCCCTTCGAGCGCGCCGCTCTGGAACGTATATCCGACCTGCGCGTCGACGACGAATTCGCTCTTCGCCATGAACATGTCGCGCGCGAGGCTGATCGTCGAAACTTCGGCAAGGAACTTCGAGCGGTAGCGGCCCGAAGCACGCACCTGGAAGCCGTCCTTTTCGAAATAGGCGGTTCCGTTGATGACCCATTTCGACAGGCCGGGCATCGAAATCGCATCCTCCGTGCCTTCGCGCACGCGGCTCTTGGTATAGGAGGCGCTGCCCAGAACACCGAAGCCGTCAAGCGCCTGCGTGAAGTTCGCGAAGGGCAGCGAGAAGGAGGCTTCGGCGCCATAAACGCGCCCGGCATTGCCGTTCAGCCACTGTTTGCTGAGCCCGGCCCGCGTGCCGACCGTTCCGCCGTCGGGAACCTCGAAGCCGGTGAAGTCGAACGGGTTGATCTGACGGTAAATGTAGTTTTCGAGATATTTGTAGAAGCCGCCGACCGACACATAGCCGCCCTGCCCGAAATATTTCTCCAGCCCGACGTCGACCGTGTCGGCCATCAGCGGACGCAGCCGCGCATTGCCGAGGTCGAGCGACCAGGGCGAGGCGTTGACGTCGGTGTTGTTGCGCCTCGACGTATCGAAATTGACGCCGCCGCCGGGCTTCAGCTGGTCCATGCGCGCGCGCGCCAGCACGCGCGCGGCACCGAAACGCAGGAATGTGTTGTCGGCGAATTCGACCGACAGGTTCATGCTGGGCAGGATGTCGGTATATTTGGCGCCGTCGGTCACCGGGGTCGACTGCGTCACGCCGCCGACGACCTGCGCATAGAAGCTCGATCCCGTCTGGTCCGAATGAATGACCTGAACGCCGACGTTGCCGCGGATCGGGGTGCTGCCCGCATCGGCGTCGAAATTCGCCTGCACGAAGCCGGTGAGCACCTTTTCGCGGATCGTATAATCGTTGAAGACGCGCGCCGGATCGAAACCCGCGCCATCGGTCAGATTATAGTTTCCGTCATTATAGAAACGCCAGCTGTCGAACGCGACCATGCCGGGAATGCCGATGAAATCGAGCGACACCGGGTCATAGAGATAATCGGCCGGCACCGGCGTATTCGCCGGATAATTCTTGCTCGTCAGCACGAAGCCGCGGTCGTCGAGGCTCTTCTTGCGGTCCGAATAATTGGCGCCGACGCGGATGCTGCTGAGCACGCCGTCGAGCTCCTGCGTCGCCTGCAGGCGCAGCGATTTCAACTGATCCTTGACCCGCGGTGTGTTGACGAAGCCGTCCTGGCAGTTGGGCACCGCGCCGCCGCAGCTGTTCCAGCCCTGCGGATCGGTGATCACGAACAGATTGGGATCGGAATAGTCGAGCGAGGGGTCGAACATGATCCCGCCGTTCGGGCGCATTTCGAAGCCGAGTGCGGTTTCGCGCGCGCCGACACCCTGGCCTCGGCCGGTACCGAGATAGATTTCGAGATTTTCTTCGGTCTTCTTGATCCGCGAATAGCCGAGATCGAGTTCGAGCGTCAGCTTCTCGTTGGGCTTGAACTGCGTGTTCCAGCCGCCCGCGATGATCGTCGAGTCGCGATGGACGACGTCGTTGCGCATCACCGCCTCGGTGCCCGTCCAGACGCCCTTGGTCACCAGACCGTCTTCGACGGTGAAGCCGGGCTGGAGCGTCGAATTGCCCCAGAACAGCGGGAATTCGATGCCGCGCAGGCGCTGCTCATCCTTGAACTTCGACCAATAGCCATCGATCGTCGTGTGGAACTTGTCGCTGGGTTCCCATTCGACGACCGCCATCACGCCGTCGCGCTTCAATTCGTTCGATTTCACATAGGGCTTGGCGCCGCCGATGACGAAAGCGGTGTTCGTGCCGTCGGTCGCCTCCGGATAACCCCAGGCGTTGAAGCGTTCCTCGGCGGTCGGCGACTGCATGCGCGCATAGCCGATCGCCCAGCCGAGCGTGCCGTCGGCATTCTGATCGATGTAGGAGATGTTGGCGCGGTAGCCCTTGTTCGAAATGTCGGGGTTGAGCTTGCCGAGATCGTTGATCTCGAAACGCGCGCCGGCGGCGATCGTGCGCTTGCCATAAGCGAGCGGGCGCACCGTGCGCATGTCGATCGTGCCGCCGATCGCCTGCCCGATCAGCGACGCGTCGGGGGTCTTGTAAACGATGGCGCCGTTGAGCAGTTCGGACGGATATTGGTCGAGCTCGACGCCGCGGTTGTTGCTCGCCGAAACCTGTTCGCGGCCGTTGAGCAGGGTCGTGGTGAAATCGGGCGCGAGGCCGCGGATCGACACGACATTGGCGCGGCCGTCGAGGCGCTGCGTCGCAAGGCCCGGCAGGCGCGACAGCGATTCGGCGATCGACAGGTCCGGCAGCTTGCCGATGTCTTCGGCCGAGACGACCTCGACGATCGAGGTGCTGTTCTTCTTCGCCTGGACCGAATTATTGATCGCGCCGCGGATGCCGCTGACGACGATTTCGCCTTCGGCGGGCGCCTCGTCGACGGGCGCGGTGCCCGCGTCCTGTGCCATCGCGGTAGCGGGCAGCAAGAAGGTCAAGGCAAGGCCGAGCGCGATGGCGCTGACACCGCGGTTCAGGTTGTTCGGCATGGTCATATGTGGCTCCCCTGGACGGACGGGTGGTCTTGACCCATGCACCAGGAGGGGGACGCGGCGCGTCCGTCAGGCTCCTCTCCGGCATATGGGCTTTCCCATCTTGAGCCTCGCAATTGAAACCAATCCCGCCGCGCCGCCATAGGGTATACGTATACGCATAATATGCAGCGCTGCGCCCTGTCGCAGAAATACAACGCTTTCGGGGCTGAAAACCGCGGGACTCGACCCCGTGCAATTTCTTGGCATCCACCGGACCAATCGCTAGTCTGCGGGGCGAGCAGCGGCCAACAAGAAGGCCGCGGCGCAGGGAGAGAGACATGGGGCGCCAGCCCTCGGCCAAGCCGACGAGTTTCGACATCGCCTATCTGGCGGGCGTCTCGCAGCCGACGGTTTCGCGCGCGTTGCGCGGCAGCAAGTCGGTGAGCGCCGCGACCCGCGCCAACATTCAGCGCATCGCGCAGGAGCTCAACTACACCGTCGACAAGAACGCCTCGAGCCTGCGCTCGCAGCGCACCCACACACTCGCTTTGCTCTTCTTCGAGGACCCGAATCCCGACGAATCGATGATCAACCCCTTCTTCCTGTCGATGCTGGGGTCGATCACGCGCGAATGCGCGCGGCGCGGCTATGACCTGCTGATCAGTTTCCAGCAGATGCATAATGACTGGCACGTCACCTATCAGGACAGCCACCGGTCCGACGGCATCATCCTGCTCGGTTACGGCGACTATCAGCTCTACCTCACCAAGCTCGAGCATCTGGTCGAGATGGGGACCAAGTTCGTGCGTTGGGGATCGGTATCCGAAGACGGTATCGGGCTGACCGTCGGGTCCGACAATGTCGGCGCGGGCGAGCAGGCGGGCGCGCATCTGGTCGAGATCGGGCGGCGGCGTATCGCCTTCCTCGGTGATGCGTCGGACCATGCGCCCGAATTTCAGGACCGCTACGACGGGTTGTGCCGCGCGATGCGCGCCGCGGGTGTCGAACCCGATCCGGCGTTGCAGCGCGATGCAGTGTCGTCGGAAGATTCGGGCTATGCCGCCGCAAAGTCGCTGATCGAAAGCGGCCAGAATTTCGACGCGGTCTTCGCGGCGAGCGACCTGATCGCCATCGGCGCGATGCGCGCGCTGGCCGAAGCGGGGCTGCGGCTGCCGCAGGATGTCGCGATCATCGGCTTCGACGACATCCCCGCCGCCAGCCTGACCTCACCGACACTGACCACGCTGATGCAGGATATGAAGGGCGCGGGAACCTTGCTCGTCGATGCGCTGCTCGCGCGTATCGATGACCGCCCGGTCGAACAGCGGATATTGCCGGCCCGGCTGATCAAAAGGCAAAGCACGGCGGTCTAGATTACCCTTCGTCACCCCGGCCTTGATCCGGGGTCCGCTTGATGTCGAAGTCTGCCGATGCCGCAAAAAAAGCGGGATCCCGGATCAAGTCCGGGATGACGAGAGCGTTGGAGTCCGCAACCCGTCGAACCCAGCCTCCTCACGTATTCGTATACGTAACCGCCCCGCGCTTGCTCTCTCCCGCGCGCGCTGCAACACCCGGACCAACGCGAGCCGCGACAGCGGCCGCAAGGGGAGACGCATGATGGAAAAACCGAAGCAGGGCTTTGCCGGCCTATGGAATATCAGCTTCGGCTTTTTCGGCATCCAGATCGGCTTCGCGCTGCAAAACGCGAATATGAGCCGGATCTTCCAGTCGCTGGGCGAGGATATCGAACGCCTCCCCGGCCTGTGGGTCGCCGCGCCGCTGACCGGACTGCTCGTCCAGCCGATCGTCGGACATATGAGCGATCGGACCTGGCTCGGCCGGTTCGGACGCCGCCGTCCTTATTTTCTGGCCGGTGCGATCCTCGCCGCGATCGCGCTGTTCGTGATGCCCGAGAGCCCCGCGATCTGGTTCGCCGCGATGATGCTGTGGATCCTCGACGCCTCGCTCAACATCTCGATGGAGCCCTTCCGCGCCTTCGTCGGCGACATGCTGCGCAAGGACCAGCACAGCGTCGGCTATGCGGTGCAGACCGCCTTCATCGGCGCGGGCGCCGTCGTCGGGTCGCTCTTCCCCTCGCTGATGGAGGCGATGGGGGTCGCGAACGTCGCACCGCCGGGGCAGATCCCCGATACGGTGCGCTATGCCTTCTGGTTCGGCGGGATCGCGCTGTTCCTCGCGGTGCTGTGGACCGTCGTCACCACCGACGAATATAGCCCCGAACAGATGGCGGCGTTCGAAAGCGCCACGCCCGACGGAGGCCCGGCCAGCCGCCCGCTCGCCTCACGCGGCTATCGCGGCGGCCTCGCCTGGGCGGCCGCGGGCCTCCTCGTCCTGTTCGTCCAGCATCATTTCGCGCTGCTTCGCGAGGTGCTGCTGCTCGGCGCGCTGCTCATCGGCTATGGCCTTGCGAGCATCGCCGCGATCGCGCTGGCGCGCCGGGGCGACGACCGCAACATGCTGTCGAGCATCGTCGGCGATTTCGCCGGCATGCCGCCGCTGATGAAACGGCTCGCGCTCGTCCAGTTTTTCAGCTGGTCGGCGCTGTTCATCATGTGGATCAACACCACCCCGATCGTTGCCCAATATCATTTCGGAACGACCGATGCCGCGAGCGCCGCCTATCAGGACGCGGGAAATTGGGTCGGCCAATTGTTCGCCATCTATAACGGTGTCGCGGCGATCGCGGCGCTGACCCTGCTCCCCTGGCTCGCGCGCCGCGTAGGACAGGCGCGCACGCACATGGTCGGCCTCGCGTGCGGCGCGGCGGGATATGCCAGCTTCTTCCTGCTGCGCGACCCCTCGCAGCTGATCGTCAGCGAGATATTCATCGGCATTTTCTGGGCGTCGGTCCTCGCGATGCCCTATGCGATCCTCGCCTCCAGCCTGCCGCAAGCGAAGCTCGGCATCTATATGGGGCTCTTCAACGTCTTCGTCGTCGTCCCGCAATTGCTCGTCGCAACGGTGATGGGCTCGATCATGAAATCGCTGTTTCCGGGCGAACCCATCTATACGATGGCCTTCGCCGCCTTTGCCTTGCTGCTGGCCATCGCTGCGATGACCCGCGTCAACCCGCCGCCTCCGGCCGAAGCCCGCCAGGGCTGACGATCCGCTCTCATCCCGGCCATGGCCGGTTATAGATCTCGGTAGGCCCCGGATATTCGCTGCCATCGTCCTTGCCGACCTCGCGCGCGATCAGCGCGTTCACCATGGCATTGAGGCGCGCCATGTTGCGCCGCTGCTCGGGCCGCGCGGCGAGATTGACGATCTCGTCGGGGTCGGCGTGCGTGTCATAGAGTTCGAGGTCGTTGTTCGCGGACAATTCGGTCCAGCTTTGCGGTTGCCGATGATGCGCCGGCGCGAAATAGCGCGCGAACTTCCAGCGGCCGTCATGCACGCCGCGGTGCAGCCGCCGACGCGAGAGATCGAAACGGTCGGTGAAGGGAGCGGTCGCCGGCTGTCCCGCCTTCGGCGCCCAGCCATAGCCCACGGCATAGTTGAACAAATGCCCCCTGACGTCGCGTTCGGTGCGCGCATCGGGATTGGTCAATAACGGCGTCACGTCGACCCCCGGCAGGCCCGGATAATGCTCCTTCCGCCAGCCGGCGTCCTTCCCGCCGAGCGCGAGCAGGGTCGGTGCGATGTCGACCGCGCTCATCAGGCGTCGCGAGCGGCGTCCGCCCGCGGCATCGGGATGGACGATGATCATCGGCACATTGGTCTCCTCGCGGTAGATCGTGCCGCCCTTTTGCCGCATGCCGTGGGCGCCCGCGCGTTCGCCATGGTCGGCGGTATAGACGATGATCGTGTTCTCGAGCTGGCCGCTCGCCTCGAGCGCCCACAGCAACTGGCCGATCCGCCGGTCGACGTCGCGGATGCAATTGTAATAATAATTGCGGAAGCGGCGCCACGACGCTTCGTCGCCATGATCCATCGCGCCATAGGTGCGGACGTTCGACGCGGCGATGCCGCGATGCGCCTCGGGCTTTCCGCTGAGATCGTCGCGGTAAAAGCTCTCGGGCAGCTCGAAACCATTGTCCTCGGCATAGAGCGGGTCCCCCGGTTCGCGGCGGAGCGGCCCCAGAAGATAGGGATGCGCGCGCGTCTCGGTCTGCTTGCCCGTCGCATCATAGAACATGATGTCGTGCGGGTTGAGCAGGCCGACGACCATGAACCATGGCTTGCCGGCCGCCTTGTCGCGCTGCTTGAAATCGAGAATGCTGCGCGAGGCGTCGGCGGCGATATACTGGTCGTGCCGGTATCCGTCCCACGTCAGGCCGACCGCCTCGCCGTCGAACCCGTAATCGTCGAAGCCATATTCCTCCATGGCATGTTCGGTGGCCGGGTAGATCATCCCCGACACCTGGTTCCAGTTCCGCTTTTCGTTGATCGGCGAAAGGTGCCACTTGCCCTTGTAGCTGGTGTAATAGCCCGCCGACCGCATCATATGCCCCAACGTCGGCAGGTCGGTCGGCAGCACCGGATCCTCGGCGCCGCTCGAGTTCAGATAGATGCCCGTGCGCTGCGTGTGATGCCCGGTGAAGATCGTCGAGCGCGACGGGCTGCACGGCGTCGTCTGGACATGATAATTTTCGACGAGCAGCCCGCGCGCCATCAGTTCGCGGTGCCCCGGCAGCTTTTCGAGCAGCCCCTTCGGGAAGCTCGCGATACTCTGTTCCTGATCGGTGACGATCATCAGGATGTTGAGCTTGCGCCCGTCCGCCGCGGATACGCTGGCCCGCGCGCCCGAAGCCGCAAGCGCCCCGGCGCCGCCCAGCCCGCCTACGAATGTCCGGCGGTCAACAGTCCAAACCATCTCGGGGCCTTTCATATCCAATCGATGCCGCGCCTAGAAACGCACGACCGCTTCCAGATTGACCGTCCGCGGCGCGTTAATCATCACGACATGGCTGTTCCCGCCGAGCAGCGGCGTGTTGATCGCCTGGCTGAAGGTCACCTCGTTCGTCAGGTTACGCCCGACGAGCGCGAGTTCCCACGCGCCATCTTCCTTGCGGATCGCGAGGCGCGCGTCGACCTTTACATAGCCCGGCTGCGTATTGAGCGGGTTCAGGTCGCCCTGCAGATAGGATTTCGACGTGTAGTCGGCGGCGCCGCGCGCGCTGACGATCAGGTCATCACTCACCGGCACATCGAACTGCACATATCCCGACGCTTTCCATTCGGGCGCGCGGGTCAGGCGCACGCCGGACAGGTTGTTCGTCGCGGGCGTGCAGCCGGCCGGCGCATCATAGAGGCATGGACCGCCCGGATAATCGTTGTATTTCGCGTCGAGATACGCCCCCGTGGCGCCGAGGCTGACGATCTGGCTCGGCCGGTAGCGTGCCTCGACCTCGACGCCCTGCGCGGTCGCCTTCGCGGCGTTGCCGGTGATGAAGGCGGTGCCGTTGTACGAGGACACCTGCAGATTGGCGAAGCGCGTCCGGAACAATGCGATGTCGAGGTCGAGCTTGCGGTCGAACAGGCGCATCTTCGTGCCGAGTTCCCACGCCCGCGCGCGTTCATCGTCGAAGTCGAAACGGCCGTCGTTGTTGCGGATGTTATAGAGGAGCAGCCCGTCGTTCGACAGGAACCCCCCGCCCTTCGTCCCCGTCGCATAGCTGACATAGGCCGACACCGCGGGGCTGAATTCGTAGCGGAGGCGCAGCGAATAATCCCAGAGCTTCTCGGTGCGGCTGCCGCTGATGTCGAAATCGAGATTGTTCGCGGGGATGCGCGGCCCGACGTTGGTGCTCGTCCCGCGTGCATCCTTCTTTTCATGGCTGTAGCGCAGGCTGCCGCTGAAGGTCAGCGCATCGGTCAGTTCGGCTTCGACGATCGCAAAGGGCGACAGCGACCAGGACGTCTGGGTAAAGCCGCGCTTCCCCTCGGCCTGCGGCAATGTCGTCCCGACCAGATTGCCGTTGTAGCTCACGAGCTGCAAAATATCGAGGTCGGCATCGGTGTAAGTGGCGCCGAACGCGAGGTTGATCCCCGCCGCGACATCGCGCGAAACGCGCAGTTCCTGGAAGAACTGGCTGCTCTCTTCGGCCTGCAACGTGTTGAGCAGGTTGATCGGGCCGGGAATGGTGTTGAACGTGCGCTCCGAATCCACCGCCTGATAAGCGGTGATCGAGTTGACTGTCCAGTCGCCCGGGGTCCAGTTCATCGTCATCGCGCCGGTGCGCGATTTGGTGACGTCATATTCCTTGGGGAAGCCGCGGCTGAACCGCCAGAAACCGGGCTTGTCCTGCGCATCGGCGCCGCCGCTGGCACCCCGGATGATGTTGCAGAGGTTACAGTTCGGATTGCCGATATTGTTATAGACGGCGTTCGACCCGTTGATCTCGTTCCGGAACCCCTCGGCCTTGAGCAGCACCTCAAAATCGTCGCTCGGCTCCCACAGCAATTGCGCGCGCCCCGAACGATATTTCGACCCGTTATCGTCGAAACCCGTCAGCCGGTTTTCGATATAGCCGTCGGCCTGCCCCGCCCCGCCGCTCAACCGGACACTCAGCGTGTCGCTGATCGGTCCCGAAAGATAGCCGCTGAAATTCATGCCGCCTTCGGCCAGTTCGGTGCCCGCACGGAACTCGGCCTCGAAATCGCGGGTCGGGCGGCGCGTTATCATGCTGATCGCACCGGCGTTGGTGTTCTTGCCGAACAAGGCCCCCTGCGGTCCGCGCACGACCTCGATGCGCTCGACGTCGAGGAACGGCACCTGCAGCGACCGCGCGCGGCTCGAATAGACGCCGTCGACGAACAGCCCGACCGATTGCTCGAACGCCAGATTGTTCGCGCCCGATCCGAGCCCGCGGATGGTGATCGCGTAATTGCCGTTGGTGTTGTCGATCTGGAGGTTGGGAACCGACGACTGGAGATCAGTGAACAGGCGCTGGCCCTGCTGCTCGATCGCGTCGCCCCTCACGACGCCCACCGAAATCGGCACTTCCTGAAGCGTTTGCGGGCGGCGCGAAGCGGTGACGATGATTTCATCGCTGCCCACCGTATCGGTCGCCCCAGCCGCTTCGGCCTCCTGCGCCGCCGCGGGATGGGCAACCGCGATCATCAAGCTTCCGGTGGCGAGCGCCGTCAAGGCCCGGTGGTAGCGTGTCATCCCTCTCTCCCATTTTCGCGGCAGCGTCTCCGGAGGCGCTTTCACGCGCCCTCGACTCCGCGGCCTCCCATATTATGTATCACGTGATATATTTTGGAATGACCGAAATCAATAGTATTCTAAGTATTTTTTCAAAGAGCGCCGAAAGCCCGATATTCCGCCGGAAACCGGATGTTTGCCAACCTGCGGGCATTTGCTTACGCATGGCAGGTCGGTTGCAGCGAAGCGCTTTGAGGTTGATCATGACGATGGGAGATTCGGTCGAAGGGCCCGTTGCGCAGCCCGGAAGAGACGCGGTGTCGAACACGTCGCGCAAGGGCGACCAATCGCGCCAGCGCATATTGGATGCGGCGCTGATCGAGTTCGGCGCGGCGGGATTCAGATCGGCGACGACGCGGCGTATCGCCGAACGGGCGAAGACGACGCTTCCGCCGCTGAACTATTATTTCGGCAGCAAGGAAGGGCTATATCGCGCGTGCGCCGAAGAAATCGTGACGCGTTTCGAACGCGAAAACCACGATGCCGTGGCCGCGGCAAGGCGGACGATCGAGGCGGCATCGGGGCCCGAAGAGGCGCGCGACGCGCTCAAAAAATTGATGGCCGCATCGGTGGATTTGATTTTGGGGAATGAAACCTATGGACTCGGCAGCGGAATCATCGCCCGCGAACTCGCCGAACCGGGTCCGGCCTTCGATATATTCTACGATCGCCTGTGGCTGCCGGGCATCGAACGCAACGCACGGCTGATATCGCGGATCAAGTCGGAGCCCGATGTGTCGGCCGAATCGCGCGTGCAATCGATCTTGCTCGTATCGAGCATCCCGTCGTTCCATACCCGCCGGATCGTCGCGCAAAAGGCGATGGGCTGGCCGGCAATCGGCGCCGAGGAACTGGCGCTTGTCACGCAAGTCCTGCATCTCCAGATCGACCGGATTTAGACTCGATGTCGATGCGGGCCAGCGAAAAGTCGCTGGTTCGATACGCGATCTGGGAAATGGTGGACAGGGTTGGATTCGAACCCGCCCGCATCGCTCGCCGATGCGGGCCAGCGAAAGTCGCTGGTTCGATACGCGGTCTGGGAAATGGTGGACAGGGCTGGATTCGAACCAGCGTACGGAAACCCGGGCAGATTTACAGTCTGCTGCCTTTAACCACTCGGCCACCTGTCCATTGGGGCCCGCTTTGGGAAGCGGTCCAATGGCGAAACGAGGCTTGCCTGTCAATGGCAGTCATGGGAAAGGCGCGCGCATGAGACAATTTTCCCGTCATCGCCGTCCCGCCAGCCAAAACTCGCGCGGACAGGCCATTCGCTTCTGGGGCCGCCACGCCGTATTGGCCGCGCTCGCCAACCCCGAACGCACCGTCAAGCGCATCTGGGGCACACGCGAAGCCCTGGGTCAGCTCGACCTGCCGCCAGTGATTCCGATCAGCTACGCCGAGGTCACCGACCTCGCGCGACTCGTCGCGCGCGACGCGCCGCATCAGGGACTCGTGATCGAGGTCGATCCGCTCGAGGATGTCTTCCTCGGCGATCTGTTGCAGCAAGAGGTCGACGCCGACAGCAAGCGTCCGCTGATCGTCCTCGACCAGGTCACCGACCCGCATAATATCGGCGCCGTCCTCCGCTCGGCCGCCGCGTTCGACGCCGCCGCGATCGTCACGCAGGATCGTCACAGCCCGCCCGAAAGCGGCGTCATTGCGCGCTCGGCGTCGGGCGCGCTCGAGATCGTGCCGTGGATCCGCGTCGTCAACCTGTCGCGCGCGCTGGAGGAGATTGCCGAAGCGCAATATTGGCGCATCGGGCTGATGGGCGACACCGAAACGACGCTCGGCTCGACGCTCGACGGCAGCCGCGTCGCGCTGGTACTCGGCTCCGAAGGCGACGGCATGCGCCACAATGTCATGGAGCATTGCGACGTGCTGGCAAAACTGCCGATCTCGCCGCGCATGGAGAGCCTCAACATCTCGAACGCCGCCGCGGTCGCGCTCTATGCGGTGGCGACGTCGCAAAGCTGATCGTCATCCAGCGAAAGCTGGGATCGCTCACAGTCCGAATGGACGATAGCGGCCCCCGCCTTCGCGGGGGCGACGTTCCTTCAATCCTCCGCGGCAATCCGCACCTTCAACCCGTCGAGCGCGTCGGTGAAGGGTATCTGGCACGACAGGCGCGAACCCTCGTCGCGGTCGGTGGTCGAATCGAGCAGGTCGTTCTCGTCCTCGCTCATCGCGGGAAGATGGTCGGTCGCGCCGGCCTCGACATGGACGTGGCAGGTCGCGCACGAGCAGCAGCCGCCGCACAGCGCGAGCAGTTCGTCGAACCCGGCGTCGCGGATATTTTCCATGACCGTCAGGCTGGTGTCGCCCTCGATCTCATGCTCGGTCCCGTCACGCGTCACGACAATCAGCTTGGCCATGCTAGTCCCCATAGGTTTCTTGTTGCAGGCGCTATGTCGCGCGTTGCGCGCCAAATCAAGCGTTGCTAGTGATAGCCGAAGGAACAAAAGGAGAATATGCGATGGGTCTCAGCCAGCAGCAGCTGAACGCGGGAATCGATGCGCTCGCGGCGCAGGATTCCAACTTCGCGCGCGCGCTCGGCAATGTCGGCTACCCCGAACCGCGCATCCGCGCGCGCGGCTATGCCACGCTGCTGCGCACGATCGTCGGCCAGCAGGTCAGCGTCGCCGCCGCCAACTCGATCTGGAACAAGCTCGAAGCGCAGTTCGGCGAGGGTTGCCCGGCCGAGACGGTCGCCGCCGCCGACTTCGACACGCTGCGCGCGTGCGGCCTGTCGGGCCAGAAACAGGGCTATGCCAAAAGCCTTGCGCAGCTGATCCTCGACGGCGAGCTCCAGTTCGACGCCCTCCCCGCCGACGACGAGGAGGCGATCGCGCTGCTCACCAGGGTCAAGGGCATCGGCCGCTGGTCGGCCGAAATCTACCTCCTCTTTGCCGAAGGGCGCCCCGACATCTGGCCCGCGGGCGACCTCGCGGTACAGGAAGCCGTCGGCCGCATCTTCCAGCTCGGCGCACGGCCGAGCGAGAAACTGGCGCGCGAATTGGCGGAGGCCTGGCGCCCGCATCGCGGCGCCGCGGCGATCTTCAGCTGGCATTGCTACAATATGGAAGTGATCTAGGTGGCGGCCCACCACCTACTCCTCGTCATTCCCGCGAAAGCTGGGTTCCCGCTTTCGCGGGAATGACGAAAATGGGGTTTCGCTAACCCCAAGCAAAAAAGGCCGGGTGGAGCATCCTCCACCCGGCCTTTTTGTTGATCGTCAGCCGAAGCTTATTTCTTCGCCGCGGCCTTCTTGGCCGGAGCCTTGGCAGCGGGCTTGTCTTCGGCGGGCTTCGCCGGAGCAGCCTTCTTCGCCGCAGCGGGCTTTTCCTCGGCCTTGGCTTCGGCCTTCTTCGCCGGCGCCTTCTTGGCGGGAGCTTCCTCGGCCTTGGCTTCTTCCTTCACGTCGGCCTTCTTGGCAGCCGGCTTCTTTGCCGCAGCCTTCTTCGCCGGCTTGTGATCGTGGTCATGGTCGTGGCCGCAACCCGGGCCATGGACATGGCCGCTGTCGTCATCGGCTTCGATCGCCGCTTCCAGTTCCTCGCGGGTCGTTTCGCGGTCGCTGATCTCGGCCTTTTCGAACAGGAAATCGACGACCTTGTCTTCATACAGCGGGGCGCGGAGCTGCGCCGCGGCGAGCGCGTCCTGCTGGACATATTCGATGAAGCGCGTGCGGTCTTCGGGGCGATACTGCTGCGCCGCCTGTGCGATCAGGCGCGACATTTCCTGATTCGACACCTGGACGCCGTGCGCCTGGCCGATTTCCGAGAGGAGCAGACCGAGGCGGACGCGGCGCACCGCGATCGCGCGGTAATCGTCGCGGTCGTTCTCGAGTTCGGCCTTCGCCGCTTCGGGATCTTCCTCGTGGCTGACTTCATGCTCGAGCTGCTGCCAGATCTGGTTGAACTCGGCCTCGACCATCGTCGGCGGCACGTCGAAATCGTGCGCGGCGGCGAGCTGGTCGAGCAGCTTGCGCTTCATATAGGTGCGCGTCAGGCCATTCAGTTCCTGTTCGACCTGGTCCTTCATCAGCTCTTTCAGCTTGTCGAGGCTTTCGAGGCCGAGCGTCTTGGCGAACTCGTCGTCGATCTTCGACGTCGCCGGAACCTTCACTTCCTTCACCGTCACGGCGAATTCGGCGGGCTGACCCTTGAGGTCTGCAACCGGATACTCGTCGGGGAAAGTGACCTTCAGCACCTTTTCGTCGCCGACCTTGACGCCGACCAGCTGGTCTTCAAAGCCCGGGATCAGCTGACCCGAACCGATTTCGACCGCCATGTCCTCGCCCGTGCCGCCGTCGAAGGCGACGCCGTCGACGCTGCCGGCGAAGTCGATGATGACCTGGTCGCCCTGGGCGGCCTTCTTGGTCTTCGGCGCTTCCTCGAAGCGCTTCATCTGCGCGGCGAATTCTTCGATCTTGGCCATCACGGCCTTGTCGTCGGCGGGAACGGTCAGGCGTTCGAGCTTCAGGCCGTCGATCGACGGCGTTTCGATTTGGGGCAGCACTTCGAGGCTGACGGTCAGCTCGGCGTCCTTGCCGGCTTCATAGCCTTCGTCGAGCGACACGGCGGGCTGCAGCGCGGGGCGAAGCTTTTCCTTCGCCATCAGGTCGCGTACGCCGGCGTCGATCGCCTTGTTGAGCGCGTCGGCCGACAGCGCCGGGCCATGCATCTTGC
The DNA here is from genome assembly GCF_023197165.1 of Sphingopyxis sp. MSC1_008. GTDB lineage: Bacteria > Pseudomonadota > Alphaproteobacteria > Sphingomonadales > Sphingomonadaceae > Sphingopyxis. The sequence goes on along the minus strand of NZ_JALPRD010000002.1, from coordinate 319,407 downwards.
GGATCAGGTTCGGCGGAACCTTGCCGGGACGGAAGCCGGGCATGCGGACGGTCGGGGCGATGCTCTTCACCTCGTCGTCGACGCGCGCGTCGATATCCTTGGCGGTGATGGTCACGCGATACTCGCGCTTCAGGCCTTCGTTCAGCGTTTCGACGGTCTTCATTGCCTTGGTCTTATCCTTGCTCAAAATCTCGTATCGAACCCCGCCAGAGCGGCGGAGTTCCCCATGATCCCGGCCTGCATTGCAGATTGGTGCGGGCGAAGGGACTCGAACCCCCACATCTTGCGATACTGGTACCTAAAACCAGCGCGTCTACCAATTCCGCCACGCCCGCAGGTGTTTTCGGCCGGGTGCACGAAATCGCGCGCTGCCGCGCACGCCCGTGCGGGCCGCGCGGGGCTATAGCAGACGCGTCGCCGAGGGCAAGGGCACAAAGCCGCCCGTTCCGCTGGCGGAACATGCTCGGCGCCCGCAAACGGAACATGCACCGCATCCGTTCGTTGGTTAGTCCAAGGAGAAAGACCATGGCCAGCAGCCCCGACCCGCTTCCCAAGCCGAAACCCGACACGATCGAGCCGCAATCGCCCCCCGAACAGCCGGTCCAGCCTACCCCGCAAGAAGACCCCGCCGGCCAGCCGACCGAAATCCCCGGCAGCCCCGGCGGCGGCGATATCGACGAGCCCGGCCGCGGACCCGACGAGGTGCCGCCACAGCAGGTTTAGAGGCCCCCTTCCCTCGTCATTCCCGCGAAGGCGGGAATCCCGCTAATGTGGCAAAAGCGGGATTCCCGCCTTCGCGGGAATGACGAAGTTTAGCTTACTAACTACTTGACCGGCCCTCTCCCGGGCAGCCAAAACGGCGCCGGGGAGAGACATATGAGATACATCGCCGCCGCCATCGCGTTACTCTTGGCAACGACCACCATCGCCACCGCGCAGGACACCACGCTCTACCGTGGCGGCCCGATCGTCACGATGGACGGCGACACCCCGCAAACCGTCGAGGCGGTCGTCACGACCGGCGACCGCATCACCTTCGCCGGCCCCGAAAAACAGGCCCGCAAGGCAGCTGGCAAGGACGCCGCGATCCGCGATCTCAACGGCGCCACCCTACTCCCCGGCTTCATCGACGCCCATTCGCATTTCACGCTTGCGACGATGATGGCGGGCGGGCTCGACCTGCGCGACGGCGGCGGGCCCCCGGTCGCCGACATCGCTGGCCTGCAAGCCGCGATCCGCGATCATATCGCCGCGCGCGCACTCCCCAAGGGCGGCTGGGTAGTCGTCTGGCAATATGACCATGAAACGCTTGCAGAAAAGCGGCACATCACCCGAGCCGAACTCGACGCGGTGGCCAGCGACCGGCCGATCGTCGTCTTTCACGTCTCGCTGCACGGCGCGGTCGCGAACAGCGCCGCGCTGGCCGCCGCGGGCATCGACGAAAGCACGCCCGTTCCGCCCGGCGCGATGATCTTGCGCGACGACGCGGGCAAGCTGAATGGCGTCCTGCTCGAAAAGGCGATGTTCATCCTCCTCGCCAAGCTGCCGCAGCCCAGCGCCGAACAGAAGCTCGCGGCGCTCGACGCGGCGCAGAACCGCTATTTCGCCGAGGGCTACACCCACGCGCAGGACGGCGCGACGCAGCGCGCCGACATTGCGTTCCTCACCAGCTCCGCGGCGCGCGAACGGCTCAGGATCGATCTCGCACTGCTCCCCATATACACCGAGCTCGACGCGCTGCTCGCCGGGCCCGACCGCAAGTTCGGCGTCTATCAGGACCATGTGAAATTGCAGGGGATCAAGTTCATCCTCGACGGATCGGTGCAGGCGCGCACCGGCTATTTCACGCGCGACTATGCGCGCGGCAGCCCCGCCGGCGACCATCCCTGGCACGGTCACCCCGGCATGTCGGACGCGGAATTTCGGGACTTGGCGCGCAAGGCCCACGACCGCGGCTGGCAGCTCTTCGTCCACGCCAATGGCGACGCTGCGATCGACATGGCGATCAAGGGCTTCGACGCGCTCGGGATCAAGGCCGCCGACAATCGCCGCCCGATCGTCATCCACTCGCAGTTCCAGCGCCGCGACCAGCTTGCCGATTACGCACGGATCGGGGTTGGCCCCGCCTATTTCTCGAACCACACCTGGTATTGGGCCGACGTCCACCGCACCAACTTCCCCGCCGAAGTGGTCGATTTCATCAGCCCCTTCCGCTCGGCGCGCGCCGCGGGGCTCATCGCGTCGAACCACAGCGATTACAGCGTCACCCCGCTCGACACGCGCTTCATGCTCTGGACATCGATGGCGCGCGTCTCGCCCACCGGCGTCGTCAGGGGCGCGAGCGAGCGCATGAACGCTTACGAAGCGCTACAGGCACTCACCACCGGCCCCGCGTGGCAGGTCTTCGAGGAAGACCGCAAGGGCCGCATCAAGCCCGGCCTGCTCGCCGATTTCGTGATCATCGACAAGAACCCGCTGACGACGCCGGTAGATGGCATCAAGGACATCAAGGTGCGCGAAACGATCAAGGAAGGACGCAGCGTCTGGCGCGCGAACTTCTGACACGATATCATCGCATTGGCGGGTCTACCCCGGCAGCAACAGGAGTCTTCGTCATGCGTCGCTATTTCGCGCTTCTCCTCGTCACCGCAGCGCTTTCCGCGCCGGCCTTCGCCCAGTCGGCACCCGACGTTGCCGATCTCGCCGGCGCACGCGCGGCGGGCGGCGAGACGCAATTGTTCGCGCGCGGCTATGTGTCGCGCCATTCGACCACCGTCGGCGAACAACGCTACACCTTCTGGTGGAACCAGCGCCTCGGCCGCTGTCTCTCGGTCTCCACCGTCGACGGCCGCTATGGCGCGCTGATCGCGGTGCCTGCCGAAAATTGCGACAACGGCCCGCCGCGCGACGCCTATGCGCCGCAGCAACATGCCGATGATCGCCCCGCCGAATCCGGCTACCGCGACCCCGGCTCGCTTGTTCTCGTCTGCTATGGCGCTGGCACCCGCCCGACCGTCACCAGCAAGCCGACCTACAAATGGAATCCGTGGAACCACAAATGGGAATGGAGCACCGAGGTCGGCAATAGCGCGCAGGGCTTCACCAGCGACGTCCAGATCGAACTCTATGGCGATCAGGGCCGCATCCATCTGGGGCCAAAGCTCGTCGCGCCGATCCACAGCGGCGACGATCATGGCTGGTGGGACCTCGACAACCTCGTCGTCACCCCCGACCGTATCACTGCAAGCTACCGAATCAACGGTCTCAACAAGCCGAAACTGACGGTCGACCGCCGCTCGGGCCGCATCACGATCAACGCGATCACCAATTTCTCGGGCCAGTGCGACAGCGGCGACTGGGCGGCCGGCACGCGGCGTTTCTAGGGCGCCGCGCGCCGCGCCGAAACCTCGGCCAGCATCGCATCCAGCGCCGCCCGGTCATACCATCGCCCATGCGCCATCACGCCTAGCGGAGCCCGCAAAGTCGCGGGCTTTTCCAGCGGATTCTCGGCGACCAGCAACAGGTCGGCACGATAACCCGGCGCGATCACGCCGAACTTCGCCGCCCCCGGCACCGTCTTGGCGATGAACGCGCCCGGCGTGCGCGTCGCCGCCGACAGTGCCTGCCACGGCGTCAGCCCCGCCGACAGCATCGCGTCGATCTCTTCGTGCAGCGCGAACCCCGGAACCTGCCCCGGGATCGTCGGCGCGTCGCCCCCGGCGATCAGCTGCACGTCCGCGTCAGCCATCGCCTTCACGAAGCGCGCCTCGAACGCGACGCGCCGCGACAGGTCGACCGCCTTCTTCTGATAGCCCGACCCCGCCCAAGCCAGCCGGTCGGCGGGTGACAGATACCGCGCCTCGGGCGCCGCCAGATAGGCTTTCACCACCTCGGGCTTGCCGAATTGCGCGGCGATCGTGCGATAGTTGAACAGGTCCGAGGTGACGAACGCGTCATGCGCCTTCACCAGTGCGATCGCCTCGGCAATCCGCGCGTCGGCGGGCGGCGCGTTTTGATCGTCGGCTGGCGGTTCGGGGAAGAAGCCGTAGAAGAATTCCTCGACATGCGCGACCATCGCCTGGCCCGCCGCGAGCTGTTTCGCAAGCCCGACCGCCTTCACATTGTGCCCGACGACGCCGATTCCTTGGCGCTTCGCCTCGTCGGCGAGCGCCGCGAACGCCTCGGCCGACAGGTTGGTATAAACCTTCATGAAGCTGTAGCCGTTCGCCTTCGCCAGCCGCACGATCGCGCGCGCCTCGTCGGGCGTCCGCACGACGAAATGCCCATATTGCGGGTCGCCATCGACGACGAAGGCGGTGAAGACATACGGCCCCGGCACCTCGCCCCGGTTCACCGCGATCCGCGTCCGCCCGTTGAACGCGTTCGTCGCTTCGCCCATGTTGAGCATCGTCGTCACGCCATTGGCGAGCAGCAGCGACAGGTCGTCGCGGCTCGTCACATGATTGTGCATGTCGGCGAGGCCGGGCACCAGCCACGCGCGCTTCCCGTCCACCACCGGCGTCCCTGCGGGTAGCTTCGCCTTGATCCCGATGCTCGTGATCTGGCCGTCGGTGACGATCACCGTCGTGCGCGCGATCACGCGCTCACGGTCCATCGGCACGACATTGACATCGGTGAAGACGATCGTCTCGGCGCGCGCGAAGGCCGCGCCAGCGAACAACAGCCAGAGGGTCAGGAACGCGCGAAGAGCCGCGCGCATCCTCAGCCCAGCGCCTTCTTCAGCAGCTCGTTGACGACCTGCGGGTTAGCCTTGCCCTGCATCGCCTTCATCGTCTGCCCGACGAAGAAGCCGAACAAGGCTTCCTTGCCGCCCTTATACTGCTCGACCTTGTCGGCATTGGCGGTCAGGATCTTGGCGATTTCGGCTTCGATCGCGCCGGTGTCGCTCGTCTGCTTGAGCCCCTCGCGCTCGACGATGACGCCCGCGGCGTCGCCGCTTTCGAGCATCTTTTCGAACACCGCCTTGGCGATCGTCCCCGAAATCGTGCCGTCGGCGACGAGGCCGAGCAATTCGGCGGCGCGCTCGGGCGAAACCGGCGAATCCGAAATATCGCGGCCCATGCGGTTCAAGGCGCCAAACAATTCGCTCGTCACCCAGTTCGCCGCTGCAACGGGTTTCGCGCCCGCGTCGAGCAACGTATCGAACCAGCGCGCAGCCTCGACCTCGGCGGTCAGCACATCGGCGTTATACGGCGAAATCCCTGCCGCCAGATAGCGAGCGCGCTTGGCGTCGGGCAGTTCGGGCAGGCTGTCGCGGCATTCCGCGAGGAAGTCATCGTCGAGGATTAGCGGCAGCAAATCGGGATCGGGGAAGTAGCGATAGTCATGCGCATCTTCCTTAGACCGCATCGAGCGCGTCTCGTTGCGGTCGGGATCGTAGAGCCGCGTTTCCTGCACCACGGTGCCGCCGCTTTCGATCAGTTCGACCTGACGCTTCGCCTCGCCTTCGATCACCGCCATCACGAAGCGCACCGAATTGACGTTCTTCGTCTCGGTCCGCGTGCCAAACTCGTCGCCAGGCTTGCGCACGCTGACATTGACGTCGGCGCGCATCGAGCCCTCTTCCATATTGCCGTCGCACGACCCGACATAGCGCAGGATCGACCGCAGTTTGCGCACGTATGCGCCGGCCTCGGCGGGCGAACGCATGTCGGGGCGCGAGACGATTTCCATCAGCGCGACGCCCGAACGGTTGAGGTCGACGTACGACATCGTCGGATGCTGGTCGTGCATCAGCTTGCCGGCGTCCTGCTCGACATGGATACGCTCGACCCCGATAACCTTGGCTTCGGGCAATCCAGCCTTCTCGTCAGCTGCGATCGTCAGTGAACCTTCGCCGACAATCGGATGATAAAGCTGCGAAATCTGGTAACCCTGCGGCAGGTCGGCATAGAAATAATTCTTGCGGTCGAACCGCGAATATTTGTTGATCTGTGCCTCGATCGCCATGCCCGTGCGCACCGCCTGGCGGATGCACTCACGGTTCGGCACCGGCAACATCCCCGGCATCGCGGCGTCGACCAGCGACACCTGCGTATTCGGCTCGGCCCCGAACGCCGTCGCGGCGCCCGAGAACAGCTTGGCGTTGGAAGTCACCTGCGCATGGACCTCAAGGCCGATCACGACCTCCCACTCGCCGGTTTCGCCCTTGATGCGATAATCGCTCATCTTACCACCACTTTTCGGCGCGAGCATTGAAGCCCGCCCGCTCTTCAATAGCCAGCCCGGCGTTCAGCACGCCCTGCTCGTCGAATGCCTTGCCGATGATCTGCAGCCCCAGCGGCAACCCTTCGCGGTTCAGCGCCGCGGGGACCGACATCGCGGGCAGCCCGGCAAGGCTCGCGGGCACCGCGAACACGTCGTTGAGGTACATCGCCAGCGGATCGGCCATTTTCTCGCCCAGCCCGAACGCCGCCGACGGCGCGGTCGGTGCGAGGATCACGTCGCACGCCCCGAATGCCGCGTCGAAATCGCGCGCGATCAGCGTCCGGACCTTCTGCGCCTGCGTGTAATAGGCGTCGTAGAAGCCCGCCGACAGCACATAGGTGCCGATCATGATGCGGCGCTTGACCTCGGGCCCGAAGCCGTCGGCGCGCGTCGCGGCGTACATGTCCTGCAGCCCCGCGCCCTGCGGCAGGTCGCGCAGACCGTAACGCACGCCGTCATAGCGCGCGAGGTTCGACGACGCCTCGGCGGGCGCGATGATATAATAGGCCGGCAGCGCATATTTGGTGTGCGGCAGGCTGATCTCGACGACCTCCGCCCCCGCATCCTTCAGCATCGCAATGCCCGCGTCCCACATCGCGTCGATGTCGGGATCGATGCCTTCGAGGCGATATTCCTTGGGAATACCGACCGCCTTGCCCTTGAGATCGCCCGACAAAGCCGCTTCCCAATCGGGCACCGGCAGATTCAGGCTCGTCGCATCCTTCGGATCGAAGCCCGCCATATTTTCGAGCATGATCGCGCAGTCGCGCACGTCGCGCGCCATCGGCCCCGCCTGGTCGAGCGAGCTCGCGAACGCCACGATGCCCCAGCGCGAGCAGCGGCCATAGGTCGGCTTGATCCCCGAAATGCCGGTGAACGCTGCGGGCTGGCGGATCGAGCCGCCGGTATCGGTCCCCGTCGCCGCGGGGCACAGCCGCGCCGCGATCGCGGTCGAGCTGCCGCCCGACGAGCCGCCCGGCGCGAGCGCGGCATTGCCGCCATCCTTGCGCTTCCACGGGCTGATCACATTGCCGAAATAGCTTGTCTCGTTCGACGACCCCATCGCGAACTGGTCGAGGTTGAGCTTGCCCAGCATGCCGCAACCCGCGTCCCACAGCTTCGCCGAGACGGTCGATTCATAACGCGGGACAAAACCCTCGAGCATGTGGCTCGCGGCGGTCGTCTGGACGCCGTTCGTCGCGAACAGGTCCTTCATCCCGATCGGCACACCCGACAGCGGCTTCAGCGTCCCCGCCGCGCGATCGGCATCGGCCGCCTTCGCCGCCGCGATCGCATGCTCGGGCGTCTCGACGATAAACGCATTCAGCGCCTTCGCGCCCGCGACATTGGCGTTGAACGCCTCGGCGACCTCGACGGCGCTGAAATCGCCCGCGCGATGCCCGTCGCGGATCTGCGTAACGGTCAGATTGGTCAACTCGGTCATTATTCGATCACCTTGGGAACACCAAAGAAGCCGTGCTGCGGCGCCGGGGCATTCGCCAGCACATCGTCACGGCGGCCGCCGCCGGTCAGCGGATCGGCGTCGACGACATCGTCGCGCAGGCGGAGCGTGTTCGGGATCACCGCGGTCATCGGCTCGACCCCGGTCACATCGACCTCGCCGAGTTGCTCGACCCAGCCCAAAATGCCGTTCAATTCGCCTTCCATCGCGGCGGCTTCGGCATCGCTGATCGCGATGCGCGCCAGCGACGCTATTTTCCTGACTGTTGCCTGATCGATTGACATGATCGCCCTAACTTTAACGAAGCCGCGCCGCTAGCATCCCAGCCGGATCGCTTCAAGGCAGGTGCGCGATTCTCACTCGAAATCCGCGCCGACCGGCTTTCCGTTCACGAAAAGCTGCTGCCGCGCGACCGTGCGGAGCTCGACCGTCCCCCGCTCCAGCTCGTCGGCCGTCAGGCGGCCGTCCGTACCATCGTGCCCGAAGGCCCGATAATCCTGCTCCCACTTGCCCGTCTTGGAATCGCGCACGAATACCACGACGAGGCCGCCGGCGCCTACCGATACAATGCGCGTGTCGCCGAGCCGATAGGCAAGGCAGCGCTCGGCGCGGCATTGGCCGGGCGCATCGAGCGCCGCATAGGCTTCGGCCGACAGCGTCGCCCCCGCCGGGAGCACCCGCACCTTCTCCTCGATCGGCTTCGCCGCGAAATTCAGCGCCGCCGCATCGGGACTCGCTCCCCCGACGTTCAGGTCCCAGCGATTCTTGGCCTCCAATGCCCATTTCGCGAGGCGCACGCGCGCCTGGTCGGGCGATTTGGCCAGCCCCGCCAGCGCCGTACGCCCGCTCGGTCCGAAATCGAACGCCATCGCCGCCCAGTCGAATTTCTCGACCGGCGTCTCCCCGCTTTTCAGCCGCGCCACCTGATCGCGCGTCGAAATCGCTCCGAAATCGAGGATCGGCAGCGCGAGGAACAGCGCGAGCAGCGCCAGCCCGATCGCGAGCTTTTGTTGCTGCGGCCGCAGCCAGTCGTCGAAATCGCGCCGCCCCTTCACGACCGCCCACACGCCCGCGATGCCATAAGCGAGCGCGATCATCGCCGCGATCACCCCCCAGATACGCTCGGGGGTCCAGCCATATTGGATCACGCGCAAATGCATCGAATAAAAGGCAATACCCGCCAGCGGCAGCACCGCGATGACCAGCGCCGGCGCCGCCCAGCGCAACGCCGGGCTCGTCGTACGATCGTCGCTGCCGTTGCCGATCACCGCATTGGCGAGCAGCACCGCGAACGCCGCGACCGCCATCATCACCGCCGCGGTCGAAAAGCCCGAATCCCAAAGCTTTTGCAGCCCCGTCCCCACAAGCGACAACAGGAACAGCACCAGCTCCACCGCCAGCACCGGCGCCAGCACCGCCAGCACCATCATCACCAGCCGCTGCAGGGTCGAAACCAGCTTGTCGCGCTCGCGCAGCAGGCCGACCGCGCCGCCGAACGCCGCACCCGCGAGCATCCAGCCGAACCATTCGTCATTGAGCAGGTCGAAGATCAGGTTGATCCCGATCAGCTTGAACATCTGCCCGATCAGCACGGTGAGCAGGAAGGTGATGCCGACAAATGCCAGGCTCGCGGCGCCGATCACCGCATCGGTCCACGCATGGCTGTGCAGCCGCTCGTACGGCATCGCCCACAATTTCCAGAACCGCCAGTCGGGCGCGACATCGCGCCGCGTCTGAAACAAAGGCGTCGCGACGAGCACCGCAAGTATCCCCGACCAGAACGGCCATTCGACCGGATTGCCCTGAATATTATACGCCGCGGTCTGCCACGCGATCAGCCCGAGGATGACGCCCCAGCCGAGCGCGAACCCCAGCGCCCAGTGCCACCGCCGCAATTCGACCCCGAGCACGAAAGCCACCGCCGCAACCGCAACGCCGGTCGCGAGCGCGCTGCGCCAGTGCGACAGCGCGTCATCATAATGATGGTCGATCAACAGGTAAAAGCCGAGCCCGGCAAGCGCACAGATCGCCGCCATGATCCACGGGCGCAGCGGCCAGGGCAGATCATTCTCGTCGAGGCGCGCCGAAACGCGCGGCGATCTGGGCGGCGAATCGGGGGCGGCGGGTGCGGTCGCGTCGGTCATGCATCAAAGCCTATCGCGTAACATCATCATCCTGACCTTGTTTACGGATCCGAATTCAACATGACGAGTTATTTGTAGCCGAGCACCGGAGCCGCTAGAGAGGCCCGAAATTCATCTCCCCCGACCGTATGGAATCCTAATTGGCCCGCAAATTTCTCTACATCATTGCCGCCATCATCCTGCTGATCGTCGCCGCCGGGGTCGTGTACCAGCTCTTCCCGGGCTGGATCGCGCGCACTGCCTTCGTCCCCAGCACCGAATTCAAGCCGCAGGCGGCGGTCGCGCCGAACGCCTATGACGACCCCAAAATGTGGTTCGCGCGCCCGGGGATGGAAAAGGACCCCTCGGCGTGGCGTCCCGCCGCCGACGGCAGTGAAACCCCCGGGACCGAGGTTCCGGGTGCGCAGGCCGGCAACCAACTCATTCCGCCGGCCAAGGCGGCCGCCACCGTGGCCGAAGCCGCGATACGGAAGGGCGACGCCGCGGTCTTCTTCGTCCACCCGACCAGCTATTACAGCCGCTCGAGTTGGAACGCCCCGCTCGAAGACCGCGATTCGGACCACCGCGCCAACCTGTTCGTGCAGGGCATGGCGAGCGCCTTTGCCGATGCGGGCGAAATCTGGGCGCCGCGCTACCGTCAGGCGACGCTTGGCGCCTTCCTTGCCGAAGACCGCGTGACCGCGGGCAAGGCGATCGATTCGGCCTATCGCGACGTCGAGGAGGCGTTCGACGCCTTTCTCGCCGCGCAGCCGAAGGACAAGCCGATCATCCTCGCGGGCCACAGCCAGGGTGCGCTCCACCTCACGACATTGCTCCGCACGAAAATCGCCGGCACCCCGCTCGCGAAGCGCATCGTCGCGGCCTATGTCATCGGCTGGCCGGTCAGCCTCGACACCGACATCGCCGGGCTCGGCCTCCCCGCATGCCAGACCCCTGAACAGAAGGGATGCATTATCGGCTGGGCGACCTTCGCCGAGCCCGCCGACCCCGCGATGGTCACCGCTGCCTATGACGGCACGATCGGCTTCGACGGCCGCCCGCGCGCCGAAACGCGGATGCTCTGCACCAACCCGCTCACCGGCATCCCCGACACCGAAGCACCGGCGGAGGCGAATATCGGCACGCTGAAGCCGACCGAAGGCTTCAAGTCGGGGTCGCTGATCGCGGGCAAGATCGGCGCCAAATGCGACGACACGCGCGGCTTCCTGATGATCGGCGATGCCGATATCGCGAAAAACTACGTCGTTGCGGGCTATGTGCTCCCCGGCAACAATTATCACATCTACGACATCACGCTGTTCTGGGCGAACGTCCGCGCCGACGCGCTCCGCCGCCTCGCGACCTATGAGGGCAAGCCGTCGCCGGTGCCGCCGCCCGCGGCGCCGACGCCAGTTGCGCCAGCAACCGTGCCGCCAACCACGCCCACTCCCCCACCTTCGTCATCCCGGACTTGATCCGGGATCCATGGCCTGACACCTCGACGTCGGGCCATGGATGCTGAAACAAGTTCAGCATGACGAATTTAGGCGATAAAGGCGGGCGCATGATCACCACCGCCGCCCCCGATTTCGCCGCCCACTTCCCGAACGGCGGCCGCATGATGGGGCTCGACGTCGGCACGAAGACGATCGGCGTCGCCTTTTGCGATGTGAACTGGAGCTTCGCGACCCCCGACAAGACGATCATCCGCAAGAAATTCTCGGTCGATCTCGAAACGCTCAAAGCCCTCATCGCGCAGCACAATATCGTCGGCCTTGTCGTCGGCCTGCCGCTCAACATGGACGGCACCGACAGCCCGCGCACACAAAGCACCCGCGCCTTCGCACGCAACCTCGCGCCGCTCGGCCTGCCGCTGCTGCTGTGGGACGAACGCTGGTCGACCGCCGCGGTCGAGCGCGCGATGATCGCCGCCGACGTCAGCCGCGCCAAACGCGCGACACGCGTCGACAGCGCCGCCGCCGCGTTCATCCTGCAAGGCGCAATCGACGCGATGACGCGTTGATGGAAACGCCGCTCGGCGAATATATCGTCTATTGGCTGATCGCCGCGAACCTGATCGCGTTCGTCCTGATGGTCGTCGACAAGCAATTTGCCGAAAATGGCAGCCGCCGCATTTCGGAGAGCACCCTGCTCGGATGGGCTTTCATCGGCGGCGCCATCGGAACTTTCGCTGGGTCGCGCCTGATCCGCCACAAGACGCGCAAGCAACCCTTCGCGAGAAGAATGGTGATGCTTTGCGCCGCTGAAATCGTCCTGCTTGGTCTTTGGATGCTCGGGTTTCTTGACCAACTGCTTCACCATTAGCATGTATCCCCGCGCAGGCGGGGACCCAGAGCGCCCATATGCTGTCTTTCAACGCTCTGGATTCCCGCCTGCGCGGGGAAACGAAAAAGAGGTCGATGTGCGATTTTCGCACGCAACAACTTGCGATTTTCGCAACTCCTGCCTAAACGCTCGGCTTTAATGACAAGCTCCACACTCCGACCCGCCAGCGACTATCCGCCCGGCGGCGATGCCTTTCGCCATCGCCACCTGATCGGCATCGCCCAGCTCACCCCGTGGGAGATTTCCTACGTCCTCGACGCCGCCGAAGAGTGGGTCGACCTGAACCGCTCGGGCGCCGCCAAGCATGACGACCGGCTCGCGGGCCTCACGATCATCAATGCCTTTTTCGAAAATTCGACGCGCACCCTGCTGTCGTTCGAAATCGCCGGGAAACGCCTCGGCGCCGACGTCGTCAACATGCACGCCGCGCAATCGAGCGTGAAAAAGGGCGAGACGCTGATCGACACCGCGATGACGCTCAACGCGATGCGCGCCGACGCGATGGTGATCCGTCACGGCAGTTCAGGCGCGGTCCAGCTCATCGCCGACAAGGTCGACTGCCCCGTGCTCAACGCGGGCGACGGCCGCCACGAACATCCGACGCAGGCCTTGCTCGACGCGCTGACGATCCGCCGCCGCCTCGGCAGCGTCGAGGGGCTCACCATCGCAATCTGCGGCGACGTCCTCCACAGCCGCGTCGCGCGCTCGAACATTCTCGCGCTCACCCTGCTCGGCAACGAAGTGCGTATCGTCGCGCCGCCAACGCTCACCCCGCCCGCAATCGACCGCATGCATGTGACGACCTTCACCGACATGGACGAAGGCATCAGGGACGCCGACGTCGTGATGATGCTCCGCCTCCAGAACGAGCGCATGGACGGCGCCTACCTGCCCAGCGCGCGCGAATATCACGCGCTCTACGGCCTCACCGAAAAACGCCTCGAAAAAGCGAAACCCGATGCGATCGTGATGCACCCCGGCCCGATGAACCGCGGGGTCGAGATCGACAGCAATGTCGCCGACGATCCCGTGCGCTCGACGATCACCGAACAGGTCGAAATGGGGGTCGCGGTGCGCATGGCGTGCCTCGACATATTGACGCGCCGCAAGCGGGGAGTCGTCGGATGGAACTGAAGCCGCTCCACATCGTCAATTCGCAGCTGATCGATGGCGACACGCCGCGTCCCGGCAGCCTGCTCGTAGTCGATGGTCGCATCGCCGGGATCGATCCGACCGAAATTCCCGACGGCACCGAGACCGTCGACGCCAGGGGCCAGTGGCTCGCCCCCGGCATCATCGACCTCGGCGTCTTCGCGACCGACAAACCCGCTTTCCACTTCGGCGGCATCACGCGCGCCGCTTTGATGCCCGACAACGGCCCGCTCGACGGCGCCGGACTCGTCGAGCGCGCCGCCAAGGGCGGCAAGCCCGATCTCTGGGTCCACCCGCTCGCCGCCGCAACGAAAGGGCTCGCAGGCACCGAACTCGCCGAAATCGGCCTGATGAAACAGGCGGGCGCACGCGCCATCGCCACCGGCCGCGCGCGCATCGCCGACAGCGGCGTGATGCGCCGCGTCCTCAGCTACGCCGCCTCGCTCGGCCTCGTCACGATCATCCACACCGAGGACGAGGGGCTTACCGCCGGCGCCGTCGCGACCGACGGCGAGATGGCGACGCGCCTCGGCCTCGCCTCGGCACCCGCCATTGCCGAGGCGATCGCGATCGCGCGCGACCTCGCGCTCGTCGAGGAAACCGGCGCACCCGTCCATTTCCGCCAAGTCACCACCGCGCGCGGGCTCGACCTGATCCGCGAAGCCAAGGCGAAAGGGCTGCCCGTCCTCTGCGGCATCACCCCCGCGCACCTGCTGCTTTCCGACACCGCGATCGGCGATTTCCGCACCTTCGCGCGCCTGTCGCCGCCGCTGCGGTCGGACGATGATCGCCACGCGTGCCTCGCCGCGATCGCCGACGGCACGATCGACATCCTCGCCTCGGGCCACGACCCGCGCGGCCCCGAAGACAAGCGCCTGCCCTTCGCCGAAGCTTTGCCCGGCATGGCAGGCGCCGAAACGCTGCTCGCGCTCGGCCTCGGCCTCGTGCGCGACGGTCATATCTCGCCCGGCCGCCTGTTCGAACTGCTCGCAGCCACCCCCGCCTGCCTGCTCGGCGTCGACGCCGGCAAACTCGCGGTGGGCAAGGAAGCCGACCTCATCCTCGTCGACGAGGGTACGCCGTGGCAGGTCGACGCGAAGAAAATGGCCGCCTGGGCCGGCAACACCCCCTTCGACGGCATGCCCGTCCAGGGCCGCGCCACGATGATGTGGAAGGGCGGGTTGCGCATTCGCTAGACTCCGCAAGACTAGCCGCCCTAAATCCTTCGGCCGCTACAGAAATACCGCCGACTTAACCGATTGACGACCTCCGCCGATCCCATCACAGAAGTCCCGGGCTTCGGCTCGGGGCTAAAGGGGGAGCGAATATGGAAAAGGCGATATTGTTTTTTTTGACGGCTGCGGCACTGATCGCGCAGCCGGTTGCGGCGCAGGAGGCTGATACCGATGCCGATATGGCCCAGGAAATTGCCGAAGATGCTGCGCGTGATCTCAAGGACAGTCGCTTTTACAACAAGCCGGGCGCCAGCCGCGCGGAATATAACGCCGATTGGCAAAGCTGCCGTTTGATCGCACGCGGGTCCCAGACACCGGCCGGATCGGTGCCGATCTATGATCCCGCGATGTACAACCCCGCGATCTCGCCGCTTGCTGCGGGTATCGGCAGCGGAATCGGTGCGGCCATCGGCGCCGCCATCGTCGAAGGCCAGATGCGCCGCGCCAACCGGAAAAACTGCTTGCTGATCAAGGGATGGCGCCTGGTGGACCTTCCGGCGGCGCAGGCCGCGAAGGTCGCCGCCATGCCGGACGCCGAACGGCAAAGCTATTTCGAAACCGTGGTTGGTGCACAGACGGTCGACGGCCAGATCACCGAAATGACCAGCTTCACGCCGGTGGCGGACGACAAGCTGAATATGAGCGGCACGCTCGCCGGCCCGCCGTCGCTGTTTCTGGGCAAGAAAGTCGATCCCAAGGCACCGCTAGCGCTTGCGGACAATGAAGGCGCGCTGGTCATCGCGTTCCGCCGCAACGATGCCGGAAGCGCGGGACGGTCCGGCCGCGTCCAGATCCGTCGTTTCGACCGTGAAAATGGCGACCTTTTCTATCAGCCGCGCGACTGGAAGAAAAAAGGCGATCGAACCACCTACGGCAGCGAATTTGTCAGCAAGGACAAGAAGTCGGCCTATGAATTGCAGGTCGTGAAGCTGACCCCGGGTTGGTATGTCTTGCAAACCGATGCGGTGGGTGCGGTTCTACCCAACACAACCAACTGCTTTGGCGCTCCGGCGTTTGAGGTCAGGGCCGGCGAATATGCCTATCTCGCCGACGCGTCTCCCTTTCTCGGCGCAAAACTGGCAACGGGTGGCGAGCACAGCGGCATGGGCTATGCGCGCAACTTCGACGAAGCCAAGGCCGCAATGGCGGGTTTTCAGCCCGATGCAGCGGCGCGGATGGTCGAAGCCCGGATCGAAAATCGCGCGACCTACAGCTGCGCCGGACAGGTGATGACGCGCATGGATTTCCCCGGAGTGACCGAGGTTGTTCCTGCTCCCGTCGCGAAAAACATGGCTGGATCGGCAGGATCATAAAAGCCTTGGCCGGCCCGGGACCTCACCGACCGGGCGGGCTAAAACAAAAGAGGCGCGGCCTTGCGGCCACGCCCCTCCCCCTTATCCGGGTAAAGTCTTTTAGCGCGAAGCGAGCCGCATCGGGCCGACCTTCGACGCCCACTGGATCGCCTCGCCACCGCCCATCGCACGGATGAAGCAGGTCTGGCCTTGCGCCTTCAGCTGGTTGCACAGGCTCGTCGCGTCGGCGCGCGTCGCAAGGCCGTTCACCGTCAGGCGATAGAAATTGCGGCCGTTCACCGTCGCGGCGTGGCTCGACGCCGGGAAGTTGGCGAGAACGCCGTTGCGTTTCTTCAGGCTGCCCCATTTTTCCTTGGCAATGCCGAGGCTGTCATAGGCGCCCAGCTGCACCGCCCAGCCGGTCGGCTTTTTCGCATCGAAACCCATCGCCTTGGGGATCAGCACCGTCGCGAGTTCGAGCGCCTGCTGCTGCGCCGGACGGATACGTCCTTCGCCGGCGACGCGCGGTGCGGCGCGATAGGGCGCGGCATCGGCCATGATCACTTCGCCCGCGGGCTTCGGCTGCGGCAATTCGGTCACCGGCACGACGCCATCGGCGTTGCGCTCGGGCATCGGCAGTTCGACGCTGCGGATCGCGCTGCTTGCGTCAGCAAGGACAGGCGGCGGCGGCGCATAGTCCGCGACCGGCGCCGGATCGGCGCTCGCAAGCTGGACGGCGGGTTCGGCCGCGGCCATTTGCGGGGCGCCGAAATTGCTAAGCGCCAGCTGGACCGGCATGCCGGGATCCTGCCGCGCCTTCGTTCCGATCAGGCTCGCAACGCGCATCTGCGCATCGGGCTGTTCGGCCAGCTTCGACCATTCGGCCATCCGGCCTTCGAGCTTGGCGATCGACAGATCCTGCGAAGCGAGGATGCGCGCCTGCGCCCAGCGGCCCGACAGCGCGAACGCCAGCGCCAGATTCTGCCGCGTCCGTGCCCCGGCGCCTTCGGCGCGCGCGGCTTCGCTCAGCACATAGATCGCGCCTTCACTGTCCCCCGCGAGCGCGAGCGCGAGCCCGAGGTCCGACGCCGGCACCGCCGCGCGATGCTGCGTCAACAGCGCAACGGCATCGGCATTCTTGTTCTGCGAGATTTGCGCGAGCGCCAGCGCAAGCACCGTGTTGCCGTCGCTCGCGCCGAGTTCGATCGCCTCGGTCAGCGCCGCGGTCGCCGACGCAAAGCGTCCGTCATTAAGGTACGCCTGTCCCAGCAGCGCGCGATAGCCTGCATCGCGCGGGCTGCCCGCAACCGCGGCTTCGGCCAGGCCGACCGCCTTGCTGGCTTTCCCGGCTTCGAGCGCGACGCGCGCATCGCTCGCCGACTTGGCGGCGATCGCGGGCTTGCCGGCGGCGCGCGACGGCGCGTCGGCCATCTTGCCCATGCCGCTGCAGCCGGTCGCCACGCTCAGGACAAAGCCCGAAACGGCCAGGTTCATCAGCATCTTGCGGTTCATGACAGGTCCCCCGTTTTTTCTCTTCAGCGCTGTCCGCGCACCGGGCGCGTCGCCGGCAGGCGGCTCGCCATCGCGTCGATTTCGGGCAGCGAAGCCAGATATTCGTCGAGCAGGTCGGTCAGGATCACCTGCGACGACCGGTTCGTCACCGCACTCGCGAGGCGCAGGCGCAGATGGCGCTCGGCATCGAGGCGCAGCGTGAAGGCCGCCTTTTCGCGAGCACGAAGCGCGCGCGGTGCCTTTTCCTTCTTCGGGGCCGGCGCCGGACGCGCCTCGACCTTGCGCGCCACCGCGGCGACGCGTTCGATCAGCGATTCCTGCTGGCGGACGATTTCGGGAACTTCGGGGGCTTCGGCCTCGAACTGGTCGGCGCCATAATCGTCGGCCGGAGCGGTAAACTCGCCGGTATATTCGGCCGAAAATTCCGGCGTCAGTTCGTGACCCACGCTGTCGTCGACGGCATGTTCGGCCTCGACATTATGCGCCAGCACCGATCCGGTGAGCAAAGGCTTCAGGTCGAGCATCCGCGCGGGTTCGGCCGACTGGTCGGGATCGACATCATAACCCATGTCGTTCCAGCCGAGGTCGTCGTAACCGCCGGGGTTGAGGGGTGCGGGGCCGCTACCGAGCGGCTGGCGGCGCATGGCGGGACGCGCTCCACCCTTGCGGGCAAGCAGTCCGGCGCTCAGCGATGCGAGAGGTTTTGGTTCGCCCATGGTTCCCGCTCCCGTCACTGGCCAGCGATGCGGCGGCCGAAGCCACCACCCATCGGGCGAACCGCGCCATAATTGCCCTGCGTGGGCAGCGGCGCGGCAAATACGGTCCGGCGGAAATTCTTTTCGAGGCGGTCGTTCATATAGGTCCAGAGCTGGCGGATCTCGTCGGCCGAGCGTCCGTTGGGATCGACTTCCATCACGGTGCGGCCGTCGATCATCGACGCGGCATAATCGGTGCGGTGGTGCAGCGTGATCGGGGCGACGGTGCCGTGCTGCGACAGCGCGACCGCGGCTTCGCTGGTGATCTTCGCCTTCGGCGTCGCGCCGTTGACGACGAACACCAGCGGCTTGCCGGCGCGTTCGCAGAGGTCAACGGTGGCGCCGACGGCGCGAAGGTCGTGCGGGCTCGGCCGCGTCGGGACGACGATCAGCTCGGCGACCGAAATCACGCTCTGGATCGCCATGGTGATCGCCGGCGGCGTATCGATGACTGCCAGCTTAAAGCCTTGCTGGCGCAGGATTTCGAGGTCGGATGCCAGCCTTGCGACGGTGGTCTGGGCGAACGCTGGAAGGTCGGTTTCACGCTCGTTCCACCAATCGGCGAGCGAGCCCTGCGGATCGATGTCGATCAAAACGACGGGGCCGGCGCCCGCAAGCTGCGCCTGCACCGCGAGGTGCCCCGACAGCGTGGTCTTTCCCGACCCGCCTTTCTGTGAAGCCAATGCCAATACGCGCACTGCGTTACCCCCTCGGAAATCCAAAATTCGGCGAAGGAATGCCATGCGGGGCGCTAAAATTGGGTTAACGATGACAAAAAGAGGGTGAACGACTTCCTCGCGAATAAGGTAAACGAGGTCCTAAGACGGACTTGTGCCAGAACGGATCAAGTTCGGCGCGCCGCACTTTGTCGCTAACGCCGTGTTAGCCAATTGGCGCTATAAAGACCCCGGGGACTGCAGCCGGCCTCATGCGGCGCAAGTCATTGGAGAATAAGATGCCTTCTTTCCGCACCGCCCTTTCGCTGGCTCTGCCGCTGCTCGCGGCATCGATGCTCGCGGCGCCCGTCCATGCCGACGTCAAGGACGGCGTCGATGCGTGGCAGGCGGGCAATTATGCGGGCGCGGTCGCCGAATGGCGCCCGCTCGCCATCGCCGGCGACGCCGATGCGCAGTTTAATCTGGGCCAAGCGTATAAGCTCGGCCGCGGCGTTCCCGCCGATCTCGTGCAGGCCGAAGCTTGGTATCGCCGCGCCGCCAAGCAAGGACATTTGCAGGCGGAGGATAATCTCGGCCTCGTGCTCTTCACCGCGAACCGCCGGGCCGAGGCGATGCCCTTCATCATCAATTCGGCCGCGCGCGGCGAACCGCGCGCGCAATATGTCCTCGGCACCGCGCACTTCAACGGCGACCTCGCCCCAAAGGATTGGCCGCGCGCCTATGCGCTGACCAAGCGCGCGAGCGACGCCGGGCTCGGCATCGCTTCGGCGCGCCTCGCGCAACTCGACAATCTGATCCCGCTCGAACAGCGCCAGCGCGGCCTCGCGATGCTTCCCGAAATCGAAAAGGGCGAACAGCAGGCGCGGCTCGCCGCGGTGGGCGCCGCGGCGCCGCCCGCACCCAAACCCGTGCCCGCCGCCTCGCCGGTGAAGGTCGCGACCCTGCCCGCTTCGACCCCCGGCACCCGCTATACGCCGCCGCCGGTGATCGACACGCCCACGCCCGTCGCCAAGCCCGCGCCCCAACCCGTCCGCAGCGTCGCTGTGGCCTCGTCCCCTGTGGCGAGCGCCGCCGCAGCCGCGGCCGCCGAAGCGACCGCCAACGCCGTCGCCGCTACCGGCCAGCCGGGCACGACTTACGCCGCGCCGCCGGAAAGCGGCAAGCTGCCGCCGCAGGCAGAGCCCGCAAAGCCCGCACCCAAGCCCGCCGAACCCAAGCCCGCCGCGGCGAAGGCCGCCCCCGTCGCGACCGCGGCCGCCACCCCGGCGCCGGTCCGCGTCCACAGCGGCACCGCGAGCCCTTGGCGCGCGCAACTCGGCGCCTTCGGCGTCGAGGGCAACGCCCGCAACCTCTGGGCCGCGCTCGAAAAGAAGAATTCCGCCTTCGCCGGCCGCACGCCCTATCTGGTCAAGAGCGGCAAGCTCACCCGCCTCCAGGCCGGCGGCTTCGCGACCAAAGGTGACGCCGAAAGCTTCTGCGCCGCGGTGCGCAAGGGCGGTCAGGCCTGCCTGGTCGTCGATAAATAAAGTTCGGATCCTCCCTGTCGCCCTTCGGCTGGCCGGCAGGCCGGCCGCTCAGGACAGGCTGCCCTTCGGGCAGCGATGGGGAGGTGGCAGCGCGAAGCGCTTACGGAGGGGCTATAACGCGGCCCCTCCACCACTCGCTACGCGAGCGGCCCCCTCCCCATGGCTTGCCACAGGGAGGAAATTCCTGATTTCAGTGTCCCTTGCTTCGCGGCCCGATATCCGCTTCAGCCGCGGCCCTCGGCAATGACAGGCGCCAGTATCTGTGCGATCCGATCGGCTTCCTCCGCGCTGACATGGTCGCCCAGGACCGTCTGGATGACCTCGGCATAGACCGGCCACATTTGCGCGCGCACGGCACGGCCCGCAGCGGTAATGACGATTTGCTGGGCGCGCCCGTCGGTCGGGCTCGGCCTGCGCACAATGCACGCCGCCGCCTCGAGCCGATCGACCAGCCGCGACACATTCGATTGTGTGACCAGCATCCGCTGCTCGATCTCGGTGATCCGCAGGCCGTCGTCTCCCGCCTTTTCGAGCTCCCATAACGCGTCGTACCAGCCATAAGCCGGCAGCCCGGCGCGGCGCAGGGCGCGCTCGGCGCTCCGTATCGCAATCTGCTGCGCGCGCATCAGGCCGATCCACGCGGCGGTAACCGCCTCGCCGGGTCGGCGTATCGGTGCCGGTGTATCCGTGGAGGGCGCATCCATAGGGACCGCGTGGGTTGTCTTCGTCATCCGCTGAACCTGCCATATCCATGCGATTGCATCAAGTTTGACAATATACATGCGAGTGCATATATATTGCATGCATTCGCATGGAGATACGCCGATGACCAGATTGCTTTATGTAGAGGCTTCACCGCGGAAGGCCGATGCCGCCTCGATCGCCGCCGCCGGCTTGTTCCTCGGCGCTTTCGCCGACAGACATCCCGATGTCGAAATCGACCGGCTCGACCTGTGGAATGCCCGTCTACCCGAATTCGACGGCGCGCCGATCGCGGCGAAATACGCCCGGCTCGCTGGCAAGGCGATGGACGCCGATCTCGCCGCGGCGTGGGGCGTGATCGAGGTGCTCGTCGCCCGTTTCACGTCTGCCGACGCGATCGTCATCGCCACGCCGCTGTGGAATTTCGGCATCCCGTACAAGCTCAAGCACTGGATCGATTTGATCACCCAGCCGGGGCTGACCTTTACCTTCGATCCCGCCACAGGCTACGCGCCGGTCGCCGCCTCGCGCCCGGCGCTGGTGATCCTCGCGAGCGCGGGCGACTATAGTGCGGGCACCAGCTACGGCCGCCCCGACCTTGCGACCCCCTATCTCAAGGCCGCGCTCGCCTTTCTCGGGATCGGGAGCGTCGCGGTCGAACATGTCGGCCCGACCGCCGGGCCAGCCGAAACCGTGGCCGCAGCGCGCGCCCGCGCCGCCCGGCGCCTGCAAGTCCGCGCCGCAACCTTTATGGAGCGGGCGGCATGACCCCCGCCATGGGCTGGACATATCTCGTCGCCGCGGGATTCATCGATATCGCTTGGGCGCTGTCGATGAAAAAGGCCGACGGGTTCCGCAATCCCGGATGGTCGGCGCTGTCGCTGATACTCGTCGCGCTCTTTGTCTATCTGCTGACGCGGGCGCTCGCGGTGCTCCCCGTCGGCACCGCCTATGCGGTGTGGACCGGCATCGGCGCTGCGGGGACCGCCGTTCTGGGGATGATCCTGTTCGGCGAAGCGGTCACCGCGGCGCGGATCGCCTGCATCCTCGTCATCGTTGGCGGCACCATCGGCCTCCAGCTGAGCGCGTGACCGGCTATTTCGCCGGACCCGCGCGCTCCTTCGCCAGCCGTGCCGCCAGCAATCCGCGCGAGCGGTCGGCATAGGCGCGGCATGCACCCGGCTTGTCGTTATAGCGCCCCGGCCCCGCATTGTCGGGATGCGCCGAGATCAATATGTCGCACGCCGTCGCATCCATCTTGCGATAGCTCGCCTCGAACCCCGCAACGATCGGCGCACCCGCCTTTGACGTAAAGCGATAGCCGTCGGCCGACACCGGATTGAGGCTCGATGCAAAGACGATCGTCTTGCAGACCTTGCCCTCGCATGCCTGCCAGCGCCAGCTCATACTCCCCATCGTATGCCCCGGCGTCGCGATCGCCGCGATCGCCGTCTTGCCGAGCTTCAGCACCTCGCCGTCACCGATCACGCGCAGCCGCGTCACCGCGGGCCAGCTGCCGCCATAGGCAAGCTGCGGGTCGTCCTTCGCATGCATGCCCGACCGCAGTCCCTCGGCGCCGCGCGCGCTCGCGACCACCGTCGCGCCGGTGTCACGCGCGAGTGCCGCCAGCCCGCCGGCATGATCGAAATGCGGCTCGGTGCTCAGAATAAATTTGATGTCTTTGGGATCGAAACCCAAGCTACGGACATTCTCGAGGATCGTGGGCGCCGCCTGCGGCAGCGCGCCGTCGACCAGCACCAGCCCGTCGCCGGTATCGATCAGCGCAACGCTCATCCCCGCGAAACCGACGAGATAGCTCGTCCCGAAAATCTTCTCAGGTCTGGCGGGCGCCAGCCATTCGGCCGCGTGCGAAGACGCAATCGGCCGCGTCAACGGGTCGTCCGCACCCGGCGCCACCCCGCCCGCGGCCATCTGCGCCTTCGCCTCCTCGACGAGCGGCAGCGGCACATGGCTCACGCCCGCGAGCCAGGCGGCAATTGTCATCATCACGATCATATCTGTCTCCCTTCCCCGCCGGGATGCCGCGCTCGAGCGCCACTCACAAAGCATGATTTCTCGACAAAGCCATGAGAATTTCTCATATATTTCGTCATCCGGACTCGTCACCCCGGACTGGATCCGGGGGCCGGGATCCATTTTCTCGACGTTGCGCCAGTGGACCCCGGATCGAGTCCGGGGTGACGAGACGAGAGAGGTAAGCAGTAACCATGGACCGCGCCCAACTCCCTTTGAACGCCCTCCGCGCCTTCGAGGCCGCGGCGCGCCACCTCAATTTCACGCGCGCCGCAATCGAGCTCTGCGTCAGCCAGGGCGCGGTCAGCCATCAGGTCGCGCAGCTCGAACGCCGCCTCGGCACGCGCCTCTTCCACCGCTTGCCGCGCGGGCTCGCACTCACCGACGAGGGCCACGCGCTCGTTCCCGTCGTCGCCGATGCCTTCGACCGCGTCGCCGCGACGCTCGACCAATATACGGACGGCCGTTTCCGCGAGGCGCTCAAGGTCGGCGTCGTCGGCACCTTCGCGACCGGCTGGCTGCTCCCGCGCCTCGACGCCTTCGCCCGCCTGCACCCCGCGATCGATCTGCGCATCTCGACGAACAACAACCGCGTCGACCTTGCCGGCGAGGCGCTCGACTATGCGATCCGCTTCGGCGACGGCGCCTGGCACGGCACCCACGCCGAACCCTTGCTCGCCGCGCCGATGGCGCCGGTCTGCGCCCCCACGATCGCCGCGCGCCTCAAGACCCCCGCCGACCTGATCCACGAGCGGCTGCTGCGCTCATACCGCGCCGACGAATGGGCGCTCTGGTTCGCCGCCGCGGGCGTGCCCGTCCCCGTGCTGCGCGGCCCCGTTTTCGACAGCTCGGCCTTGATGGCGACCGCCGCCGCCGCGGGTCAGGGCGTCGCGCTCGCGCCCCCCGCGATGTTCACCCGCGAACTCGCCGCCGAACTGCTCGTCCAGCCCTTCGCCACGACGATCGACGCCGGCCGCTACTGGCTCACCCGCCTGATGTCGCGCCCCGAAAGCGACGCGATGCTGCGCTTCCGCGGCTGGCTGGCGGATGAAATCGCCGCGGCCGCATAACCATCCCGCTTTCCCCACTGGACAGAATCATCGCGCTGCCGCTACCCGGCCGCCATGGGTATCACCGCAACAATCATGAACACCGCCACCGGCCAGCCGATCCAGAAAATGACCTTCGGCCGCATGCCGAAACCCTGGGCCAGCTTCAACCTCGCGACGGGCGAACTCGTCACCGCCGAACGGATCGACGTGGGCAAACCCGAACCGGGAAAATTCGCCGCGACGGTCCATGTGTGGGTCAAGGTCAAGGCGCGCGACTAAAGCAAGCCGCGCCCGCGCCGAAGCGCCGCGTCCGCATAAATTTTCCTACCAGTGTTGACATCGTAAACATCGATCCCATTTGAACGGCATCAATGTTAACGTCGTAAACACTGGCAGGAGAAATCGCGTGTATCACTTCATCGTTCGCCGTCAGGTCCGCAAGATCTTCGAAGGGCTCAGCCGCGGCGACTGGCAGTCCGCGCTCGGCGGCATGGCCGACCGCTTCGAACATATCTTCCCCGGCGATCATGCGCTCGGCGGCACCCGCCACACCAAGGCCGGCCTCCGCACCTGGTTCCAGCGCCTGTTCGCGGTCCACCCCGTCCTCAAGTTCGACATCAAGCATATCGCGTCGAGCGGCCCGCCGTGGGACACGACCGCGGTGATCGAATGGCGCGACCGCGCAGTGATGGCCGACGGCGACACCAGCTACGTCAACGACGGCGTCCACATCATCCGCCTGCGCTGGGGCAAGATCGTCAGCTTGCATCCCTATCTCGACACCGCAAAATATGCCGCCGCGCTGAAGCGCCTCGCGGATACGGGCTTTGCCGAGGCCGGTGCGCCGCCGATCGAGGATTGAGGACGGCATTGGGGCAGGAAGTTGCCTTTTTATCACCCACTTCAGTCATCCCGGGCCTGACCCGGGATCCGCCTTTTCCTTCAAAAAGGCAGGCCCCGGATCAAGTCCGGGGTGACGATGATTGACGAAGCAGCGCGCGGCCGAACCCACCTAACTCCGCAAAATCTTCTCCATCTTCTTCCCGCGCGCGAGTTCGTCGATCAGCTTGTCCAAATATCGCAACTCGCGCATCAGCGGCTCTTCGATATTTTCGACCCGGATGCCGCAGATCACCCCGGTGATCAGTTCGCGCGCCGGGTTCAGCTTCGGCGCTCGGCCAAAGAAATCCTCGAAAGTGGTGCCCTTCGCCAGCTCGCCCTCGAGCGCCGTCTGACTATACCCGGTCAGCCAGCGAATAATCTCGTCGACCTCCGCCTTCGTGCGCCCCTTCTTCTCCGCCTTGGCGATATAATGCGGATAAACGCTCGCGACGCTGATCGAATAGATGCGATGTCCGGCCATGCAACGCTCCAGGAAATTTCCGCCGAGTTTACCGAATATAATGTTGTTTGGTCGAGAATATTTTCGCGTCCCGCCGCCCGGAAAGGCGGCTACATCCATGGAAATCTTATGCCGTCCAACGTGCCCGGATCAACTCCTCCTAAATCAAGGTTGCTGCCCCAGGGCTGGCCCAAGGATTTACTGATCCTCGCCCTTATAGCCGGATCACTTTGGGCGATCACGATCGTCTGGATCGTGTCGGGCTCCGGGCAATCGCTGGAACCTCCCATCCGTTCGGAAACCGACGCGTGGCTCTTCGCCCTCAGCGGCGCCATCCTGATCTATTTTTTGGTCGCGGGAGTCATCGCATCGTGGGGCGTTATTCTCGGCATCCCGACCTGCCTCCTGGTCCTCGGCTTGTGCCTGCGCCGCGTGCCGACCAAAGCCCGCATGCTCTCGGCCGGGCTCGTCACGGCAGCGATCTTCCTCGGCATCCCCATGATCCTGAACAGCCTTGAGGAAAAGCGCCTCGCCACGGTTTACAAGTCACGCGACGGCGCGTTCCCGTCCGGCGTCGGCCGCGCCATCGAACTCGCCAGCGAAACGCCGCGGATCGGCGGTTTTACGATTAGCTGCAGCGGCGAATGTCTCGACCTCATGACCTTCGGCCGCGCGGATTCGGTCACGCGAACCTTTCCGAAGGGCGACGGTCCGGCCGGCGGCGAAGCCGCAGCCCAGAATTTCCGGGTCGGCCTCGACGGTCCCGATTGCGCCGGGACCAGCTTCAAGGATTATTGCGCCCACCCAACCGACGAAGGCTTGCCCAAGGATCGTCTCGTCCTGAAGTTTGAAACCGTTGCGCCGCGGCCCGCCGATGCCGCCGACGTCTATATCCGCCGCCTCTCTGTCCGCGACACGGCAAAGCCTGCGCGGACGGCGGCGATGCAAACGCAGCTTGCCTTCGCCCGCTATTCTGGCCTGCTCAATGTCGCGTGGAACGAGGGCGGATTTTACCTGCGGCGGGACGCGCGACCGATGATCTTTACCGACCAGTTCGACGCACGCCTGTATCGCGCATTCATTTCCAACCAAACGCTCGACGGGAAATATCATCCATTTCGCTGAGCGGAGAGGTTTCCGCCCTACCCCAGCACCCAGCTCCGCCGCGGATAACCCTGCGCCCACAACAAGGCCGTCAGGTCATGATGCCGGATCACCGCCGCCGCCGCCTCGCCCGCGGCGGGGTGCGGATAATAGCCGATCCCCAGCCCCGCCGAGGTAATCATCGGAATATCGTTCGCGCCGTCGCCGACCGCCAGCGTCTCGGCGAGCGGCAGTCCGTGCTTCGCGGCCTCGGCCTTCAGCGTCTCCAGCTTCGTCGCGCTGTCGACGATCGGCTCGCGCACCTTGCCGGTCAGCTTGCCGCCCGCGATCTCCAGCTCGTTCGCGACGACCTTGTCGAACCCGATCGCCTCGCCCACCGGCCCGGCAAAGGCGGTGAAGCCGCCCGAAATCAGGATCGAGTACGCGCCATGCGCCTTCATCGTCTGGACCAGCGTCCGCGCCCCGCGCGTCAGCCGCACGCGTTCCATCCGGCACTCAACCAAAGTCGATTCCGGCATCCCCGCGAGCAGCCCGACGCGCTCCTCCAGCGCGGCGCGGAAATCGAGTTCGCCCTTCATAGCCCGTTCGGTGATCGCCGCGATCTGCGGCTTCAGCCCTGCATAATCGGCGAGTTCGTCGATGCATTCGACGGTGATCATCGTCGAATCCATATCGGCGATGATCAGCTTCTTCGTCCGGTCGCCCAGCGGCTGGACGACGATATCGAGCGAGCCATGGTCCATCAGCGCCAATTCCTTACGCGCGCTCACCAGGCTGCCGTGAAATACGATGTCGGCCGCGTCATGCTCGTCGATCCAATGCGGGGCGCCGACATCGTGCCCCGTCGCGGCGAGCCGGTCGATCCCTTCGCGAACCACCTCGTCGGTCAGCTTTCCTGCTGCTATCAGCGTCGCGACGAACATGGCATCTCCTTCTTTCTCGACCGCCAGGACGCGGCCTCCCGTGGCACTTATCGCCGGACCCACCGCCAGCGGCAAGAGCGCTTTGGCGGTTGCGCTCGCAAAATCTCTTTGCGGGACAGGCCGCGACGCGCTCGTCGTCAACGCCGACGCGAGCCAGGTCTATGCCGACCTTAGCATCCTCTCGGCGCGCCCGACCGACGCGGAGATGGACGGCATACCCCATCGCCTCTTCGGCCATATCGACGCGGCCGATGCGCATAATGCCGTGCGCTGGGCCGACGAGGCGCGCGGGGTCATCGCCGACGCTCACGCCGCGGGGCAGGTTCCGATCCTCGTCGGCGGCACCGGCCTCCACATGCGCACGTTGCTCCACGGCATCGCCCCCGTGCCCGAAATCGATCCCGACATTCGCGAGGCGGTCCGCGCGCTCCCCGTCGCCGACGCGCACGCCGCGCTCGCCGCCGCCGATCCCGATGCCGCCGCGCGCCTCAACCCCGCCGACACCACGCGTGTCGCGCGCGCACTCGAAGTCGTGCGCTCGACCGGCCGCACCCTCGCCGACTGGCAGCAAGCAATTGCGGGGGGCATCGCCGACGACATCGCCCTCGCCCCGCTAATCCTCCTGCCCCCGCGCGATTGGCTGCGCGATCGCTGCGACGCGCGCCTTGTCCAAATGTTCGACCGCGGCGCGATCGAAGAGGCCGAAGCCCTGCTCGCGCGCGGCCTCGACCCCGACCTCCCCGCGATGCGCGCGATCGGCGTCCCCCAGATCGCAAGCCACCTCAGCGGCGACATCACCCGCGCCGAAGCACTTGACCTCACCCAAGCAGCGACCCGCCAATATGCAAAGCGCCAATATACGTGGTTCCGCAACCAGCCGCCCGCCGACTGGCCGCGCCACACCGAGTCATTAAACGTCGATTCTATCAAAGAATTAGCAATAATATTACGTGATAAGCTGTTGACAGGATAGAATCATACACCTATTGCCCGCACCCTGTTGCAGCGCACAAGGCGCTGCCTTTTTGTGTTGGAAGGAGTTTTGTCGTGACGGAAATGAGTGGTGCCGACATGGTGGTTCAGGCGCTGGTCGACCTCGGGGTCGACACGGTGTTCGGCTATCCGGGCGGCGCGGTCCTTCCCATCTATGACGCGCTCTACAAACACCCGACGATCAAGCACATCCTCGTCCGCCACGAACAGGCGGCAACGCACGCGGCCGAGGGTTATGCGCGCTCGACCGGCAAGCCTGGCGTCGTGCTCGTCACCTCGGGCCCCGGCGCGACCAACGCCGTCACCGGCATCACCGACGCCTTGCTCGACTCCATTCCGATGGTCGTGCTGACGGGGCAGGTGTCGACCGCACTGATCGGCACCGACGCGTTCCAGGAATGCGACACCGTCGGCATCACGCGCCACTGCACCAAGCATAATTATCTGGTGATGGACCCCGACCGTCTCGGCCCGATCATGCACGAGGCGTTCCATATCGCGACGCACGGCCGCCCCGGCCCGGTCGTGATCGACATCCCGAAGAATGTGCAGGTCGCGACGGGCCAATATGTGATCCCCGAAAAGATCGCGCACAAAAGCTATCGCCCGCAGGTCGAACCCGACGCCGACGCGATTGCCGAAGCCGTCGCGATGATCGCCGCGTCCGAGCGCCCGATCTTCTACACCGGCGGCGGCGTGATCAACGCCGGCCCCGATGCGAGCGCAGCGCTGCGTCAGCTCGTCGCGCTCACCGGCGCGCCGGTCACCTCGACCTTGATGGGCCTCGGCGCCTTCCCGTCGGACGACGACAAATGGCTCGGCATGCTCGGCATGCACGGCACCTACGAGGCGAATATGGCGATGAACCGCGCCGACCTGATCATCGCGGTCGGCGCGCGCTTCGACGACCGCGTGACGGGGCGTCTCGACGCCTTCTCGCCCGATTCGAAGAAGATCCACATCGATATCGACCGCAGCTCGATCAACAAGATCATCCCCGTCGACCTCGCGGTCGTCGGCGACGCCGGCCGCGCGCTCGACGCGATCATCGCGGGCTGGCAGGCGGCGGGCCACAACGGCCGCGACCTTGGCGAATGGTGGCGCCGCATCGACGGCTGGCGTGCGACGCGCTGCCTCGACTTCCCCGAAAAGAAGGAAGCCGGCGCCGAAATCATGCCGCAGCGCGCGGTGAAGGCGCTGTTCGACGCGACGCGCGGGCTCGACCCGATCATCACGACCGAGGTCGGCCAGCACCAGATGTGGGCGGCGCAACATTTCGGCTTCGCGGCGCCCAACCGCTGGCTCACCAGCGGCGGGCTCGGCACGATGGGCTACGGCTTCCCCGCTTCGGTCGGCGCGCAGATCGCGCACCCCGACCGCCTCGTCATCTGCATCGCGGGCGAAGCCAGCTTGCAGATGAACATCCAGGAAATGGGCACGGTCAGCCAGTACCGCCTGCCGGTGAAGATCTTCATCCTCAACAATGAATGGATGGGGATGGTCCGCCAGTGGCAGGAACTGACCTATGAAAGCCGCTATTCGAACAGCTATTCGGACAGCCTGCCCGATTTCGTGAAGCTCGCCGACGCTTATGGATGGACGGGCCTGCGCATCGACAATCTGGGCCAGCTCGAGGACGGCATCAAGACGATGATCGAGACCCCGGGTCCGGTGATCGTCGACTGCCGCGTCGCGCAGCTCGCCAACTGTTTCCCGATGATCCCGTCGGGCGCCGCGCACACCGAAATGCTCCTCCAGCCGAGCGATGTCACCGGCACGATGGACGACGAAGCCAAGGCACTGGTGTAAATCACATGAAAATCAAAACCGAAGCCGGCGAGCGCCATGTGCTCGCCATCACCGTCGACAACGAGGCCGGGGTGCTGGCCAAGATCACCGGGCTGTTCACCGCGCGCGGCTATAATATCGAAAGCCTGACCGTGGCCGATATTACCGCCGATCATGCCTTGTCGCGCATCACCATCGTCACCTCGGGCCCGCCGCCGATCATCGACCAGATCATCGCGCAGCTCGACCGGCTTGTCCCCGTCCACAAGGTCATCGACCTCAACGACGCGGGCGAGGCGCATGTCGAACGCGAAATCGCGCTCGTGAAGGTTGCGGGCACCGGCGACAAGCGGATCGAGGCGCTGCGCATGGCCGACGTCTTCCGCGCCAAGGTCGTCGACACGACGCTCACCAGCTTCATCTTCGAAATCACCGGTAACAGCGACAAGGTCGACCGCTTCATCGCGCTGATGCGCGAATGCGGGCTGGTCGAGGTCGGCCGCACCGGCGTCGTCGCCATCGCCCGCGGGTCGGAGGCGCTCTGAGTTAACGCATATAGGTTTCAACCATCGTCACCCCGGACTTGATCCGGGGTCTGCCTTCTCGAAGGAAAAGGGGATGCCGGATCGAGCCCGGCATGACGAAAGACAAATAGGGAAGAAGAACATGCAGGTTTATTACGATCGCGACGCCGACCAGGATCTGATCAAGGGCAAGAAGGTCGCCGTCGTCGGCTATGGCAGCCAGGGCCACGCGCACGCGCAGAATATGCGCGACAGCGGTGTGAAAGAAGTCGCGATCGCGCTCCGCCCCGGTTCGGCAACCGCCAAAAAGGCCGAAGCCGCAGGCTTCAAGGTGCTTTCGAACAAGGAAGCCGCCGAATGGGCCGACGTGATCATGATCGCCGCCCCCGACGAACATCAGGCAAAGATCTACGCCGACGACATCGGCCCGAACATGAAGCCCGGCGCCGCGCTCGCCTTCGCGCACGGCCTCAACATCCACTTCGGCCTGATCGACGCGCGCCCCGACATCGACGTCTTCATGGTCGCCCCCAAGGGCCCCGGCCACACAGTGCGCAGCGAATATCAAAAGGGTGGCGGCGTCCCCTGCCTGATCGCGGTCGCGCAGGAAGCACAGGGCGCGGGTTCGTCGGGTAACGGCTTCGCCAAGGCGCTCGCCCTCTCCTATGCCAGCGCCGTCGGCGGTGGCCGCAGCGGCATTATCGAGACGACGTTCAAGGAAGAGTGCGAAACCGACCTTTTCGGCGAACAGGCCGTACTCTGCGGCGGCATCACCCACCTGATCCAAGCGGGTTTCGAAACGCTTGTCGAGGCGGGCTACGCACCCGAAATGGCCTATTTCGAATGCCTTCACGAAACCAAGCTGATCGTCGACCTTCTCTATGAAGGCGGCATCGCGAACATGCGCTATTCGATCTCGAACACCGCCGAATATGGCGACATCAAGACCGGTCCGCGCATCATCACCGACGAAACCAAGGCCGAAATGAAGCGCGTCCTCGCCGACATCCAGTCGGGCCGCTTCGTCAAGGACTTCGTGCTCGACAACCAGGCCGGCCAGCCCGAGC
Source organism: Sphingopyxis sp. MSC1_008 (assembly GCF_023197165.1). Taxonomy (GTDB): domain Bacteria; phylum Pseudomonadota; class Alphaproteobacteria; order Sphingomonadales; family Sphingomonadaceae; genus Sphingopyxis. The sequence goes on along the minus strand of NZ_JALPRD010000002.1, from coordinate 287,570 downwards.
TGAAGGCGAGCCGCAAGGCCGCCGCCGCGCATCAGCTCGAAAAGACCGGCGCAGAACTGCGCGCAATGATGCCGTGGATCGCCAAGAACCAGCTCGTCGACAAGTCGAAGAACTGATCGCTTCCCCAGTCGCGGGCGAGGAGCTAGGGCCGGATCATGACATCCGACCTCTCCTTCGCCTGCGACTGCGGAACCGTCACCGGAACGATGCGCGGCGTCGGCCCGGATCGGGGCGACCATGTCGTCTGCCACTGCACCGATTGCCAGGACCTCACCCACCATCTAGGCCACGCCGAACGCCTGCTCGACGCGCACGGCGGCACCGCGCTCTATCAGACGCGCTGCGCGAATATGCGGCTCGACACCGGCCGTGAGCAGCTTGCCTGCCTCCACCTGACCGACGCGCCGACGCTGCGCTGGTATGCCGCCTGCTGCCGCACGCCGCTGTTCAACACGTTCAAGAACGGCAAACTCCCCTTCATCACGATCCTGACCGCCGCCTGCGATCCGGCAGCGCGCGAACGGCTCCTCGGCCCGCTGCGCGGCCATCTCTTCACGCAGGACGCGACCGGCGACGCGAGCCACCTGCCCAAAATGAGCATGGTCTCCTTGATGCGGCGCTTTTTCACGCGCGCGATCAATGACATCGTCTCGGGCGAGCGGCGGCGATCGGCGCTCTTCGACGCAAAGACCCTCGAACCGATCGCCACCCCGCACCGGCTAACCGGCGAAGAACGGCAGGCGCTGGAAGGGCGTCGAACCAACGCGGGCCTCGACCCCACTTAGAAACATCGTCTTTCCCGCGAAAACGGGAATGACGAAGGATAGGACAGAATGACCAACTCTCCCTTCACCGCCCACCACGCCGATCTCGCGGCGCTCGCGCATGACAGCCGCCGCCGTACCCTCGCACCGCGCGCGGGTCGCGATTTCGCCTCGAACGACTATCTAGGCCTCGCCGATAGCGAAGCCCTCCGCGACGCACTCGCCGCGGGCATCGAACGCGGCCTTCCCGCGGGCTCGGGCGGCTCGCGCCTGCTCCGCGGCAACCACGCCGAGCATGAGGCGCTCGAAGCCCACGCCGCGCGCCACTATGGCAGCGAGGCCGCGCTTTTCTTCCCGACCGGCTTCGCCGCCAACGCCGCGTTGTTCGCGGCGCTCCCCCAGCGCGGCGACCTCGTCGTCCACGACGAGCTGATCCACGCGAGCGCGCACGACGGCATGAAGCTCGGCCGCGCGGGCACCATCGCCGCCGCGCACAATGATGCGCAGGCGTTCGAAGACATCATCGCGCGCTGGCGCGCCGGCGGCGGCGCCGGAACCCCGTGGATCGCGGTCGAAAGCCTCTACAGCATGGACGGCGACCGCGCCCCGCTCGCCGATCTCGCCGCGGTCGCCGACCGCCACGACGCCGTGCTCATCGTCGACGAAGCGCACGCGACCGGCGTGTTCGGCCCCGGCGGCACCGGCCTCGCGCACGGCCTCGCGCGCCGTGACAATTTGATCACCCTCCATACCTGCGGCAAGGCGCTCGGCGCTGAGGGGGCGCTGCTCTGCGCCCCCGCGATCGCCACCGATTTCCTCGTCAACCGCGGCCGCCCCTTCATCTTCTCGACCGCGCCCTCGCCCTTGATGGCGTGGCTCGTCCGTCAGGCGATCGAGATCGTCGCGAACGAGCCCGAACGCCAGGCGCGCCTCCACGCCCTCGTCCGCCACGCCGCCGAGCGTCTCGTGCCGCTCGGCATCCCGGCCAGCGGCACGCAGATCCTGCCCGTGATCATCGGCGACAACGACCGCACGATGCGCATCGCGGGCCAATTGCAGGGCGCCGGTTTCGACATCCGCGGCATCCGCCCGCCGACCGTGGCGCAGGGCACCGCGCGCCTGCGCATCGCGATCACACTCAATGTTGACGAAGCTAACATCGACAATATGGCCGACGCGCTTGCCGCGGCAATGGCCGCGGCATGACGCGCTTCGTCGTCACCGGCACCGACACCGGCATCGGAAAAACCATCTTTTCCGCCGCCTTGGCGCAGGCGACCGGCACATCCTACTGGAAACCGATCCAGTCGGGGCTCGAAGAGGAGACCGACAGCGAGGTGGTCGCGCGCCTCGCGGGCGTGCCGGTCCGCCCCGAAGCCTGGCGCCTCGTCACCCCCGCCTCGCCGCATCTCGCCGCCGAAATTGACGGCGTTAACATCGACATTGAAACGCTCGCCCCGCCACTCGGCGACCTCATCGTCGAAGGCGCCGGCGGCGCGCTCGTCCCCGTCACGCGCACCACCCTCTACGCCGACCTGTTCGCGAACTGGCAGGTCCCCGTCATCATCTGCGCGCGCACCGCGCTCGGCACGATCAACCACAGCCTTCTCACGATCGAAGCGCTGAAGTCGCGCGGCGTCCCGATCCACGGCCTCGCGTTCCTCGGCGATGCGGTGGAGGACAGCGAGGCGACAATAGCGCAGATCAGCGGCGTCCGCCGCCTGGGCCGCCTGCCGATCATCGATCCGCTGACCAGCGAAACGCTCGCCGCCGCATTCAGCGCAAACTTCGATCGATCGGATTTCCGCTAGCCACATCGTGCACCCCGGCGAAAGCCGGGGCCCAGCGCGACGTTGCCGTGGGCCCCGGCTTTCGCCGGGGTGCACGGGGTTACGTCTTTCGCGGGAATAACGAAGGGGTATAGAGCACGCCATGAGCACCCTCACCTCCCCCGTCTGGCACCCCTTCACCCAGCACGGCCTCGGCGACCCCATCCCGCTGATAAGCCACGCCAAAGACGCCAAACTCCACGCCGCCGACGGCCAAAGCTGGATCGACGCCATCTCGAGCTGGTGGGTCACCACCCACGGCCATGCGCACCCGCGCATCATGGCCGCAATCCGCGCCCAGACCGAAAAGCTCGACCAGCTCATCTTCGCCGGCTGGACGCACGAACCCGCCGAAAGCCTCGCCGCCGAGTTGATCCGCATCACCCCCGATCCGCTGACCCGCGTCTTCTTCTCGGACTCGGGATCGACCAGCGTCGAGGTCGCGCTCAAGATGGCGCTCGGCTATTGGTATAATATCGGCGAGCCGCGCAGCCGCATTCTCGTCCTCGAGCACAGCTATCATGGCGACACGATCGGCACGATGTCGGTCGGCGAACGCGGCGTCTACAACCGCGCCTGGCAGCCCCTGCTCTTCGACGTCGACACCATCCCTTTCCCTTACGAAGGCCACGAACAAGCCACGCTCGACGCGCTCGAAGCCGCCTGCGCAGCCAAACCGGCCGCCTTCATCGTAGAACCGCTCATCCTCGGCGCCGGCGGCATGCTCATCTACCCCGCATGGGTGCTCGCCGAGATGCGCGCGATCTGCGCGCGCCACGGCGTCCTCTTCATCGCCGACGAGGTGATGACCGGCTGGGGCCGCACCGGCACGCGCTTCGCCTGCGATCAGGCGGGCGTGATCCCCGACATCGCCTGCCTGTCGAAAGGCCTGACCGGCGGCGCACTCCCCCTCGCCGTCACCCTCTGCATCGAGCCGATCTTCGAAGCCCATTTCTCGACCGACCGCGCCAAAACCTTCTACCATTCGTCGAGCTACACCGCGAACCCGATCGCCTGCGCCGCCGCGAACGCCAATCTCGAAATCTGCCGCGACGAGCCCGTCCAGCAACGCATCGACACCCTCGCCGACGCGCAGGCCGCGCACCTGTCGCTGCTCAGCCAAGACCCGCGCGTCGCCAATCCGCGCCGCCTCGGCACCATCGCCGCGCTCGACATCGTCGTGCCGGACGCAGGCTATCTCTCGAACCTCGCCCCGCGCCTGATCGCCTTCTATCGCGACCACGGCGTCCTCCTCCGCCCGCTCGGCAACACGCTCTACGTCATGCCGCCCTATTGCATCACCGCGGACGAGCTGGCGCAGGTGTGGGACGCCATCGCCGCCTCGCTCGCCAAGGTTGCCGACGCGTCGGTGTAGCGATGCGGAACAATGGCCATCGATCAATCACTTGTGATGGCGGACAAACCTGATACCCCTTACATCATGTCGTTGGGGGAACGACTTCGTACATCCCCGGCGGCACTGTAAAAAGGGGAAAAATCATGGAATGGATGCTCATGCCGTTCAAGCGTTACGCCGATTTCAACGGCCGGTCGCAGCGGATGGAATATTGGATGTTCACGCTCTTCATTACGATCATCGCGTTCGTCCTCGTGTTGCTCGCGGGGCTGCTCGGCGGATTCAGCGACAGCAGCGGCGGATTGAGCATGATCGTGCTCATCCCGCTGATCCTCCTCGTGCTCGCCACGATCATCCCGTCGATCGCGGTGACCGTGCGCCGGTTCCACGATCAGGATAAATCGGGCTGGTTCTACCTGCTCAGCTTCATTCCCTATGTGGGCGGTCTCATCGTCTTCGTCTTCATGTGCCTCGACGGCACGCCGGGGCCGAACCGTTTTGGCCCCGACCCCAAAGGCGGCCATCAAGACGTCTTCGGCTGATCGACGCACCCCTCCTCCGCGCGAGGAGGGGTTTCGCCTTTCCTCGCGCGGGCCGAGGCCCGCATCTGTTGACGGTCTTTAATATGGGACCCTCGCCAACGACCGGTTCCGACCAGAAGCGGACATTGTGTGCGCGTTCAGTCCTCTGTAATCTATGATTATGACTCAGAGCGCGTTTGAATGGGATCCACGTCCACCGACCGTCAATGAGCGACTCATCTGTGGCGTATGGTTGACGGCATTTATGGTTGCCGTTGCAAATCGGTATTTTGCGTGGCGGCTGCTTCAAGGCTTTGACAATTGGGTTCTTTTTGCCCTGCTCGTTGTCGTATTTTTCCTCATCGCTAGATTGCCTACAGTAAGGCGCAATGAGAGCATTCGACGACCTTTGGGATATTGGCTAACGATCGGCGCTGGTGTGGTTGGTGCGCTAGTTTTGACATTTATTGGCTCTCAGCACTGAAGGCAGCTTCCCACCCCAAAGCAGACACGCGAATCAACCACCTGTAAATATCATTCGGCTACAGCCGCCGTACCGGGAGGGGGCTCCCGCGCGAAGGCTGGGGGATGATATGGATTGGATGCTCATGCCGCTCCTGCGCTACGCCGATTTCAGCGGCAGGTCGCAGCGCATGGAATATTGGTTGTTCACGCTTTTCTATGCGCTCGTGATCGTCGTGCTCCTTGGCTTCGCGATCCTGTTCGGCAGCCCCGCCGGCGAAGAACGCACGCTCGCGGAGAATTATTTCCTTGCCGTCACCGGCCTCTGGGTCCTCGGCACGATTATCCCGTCGATCGCGGTCACCGTCCGGCGGCTGCACGATCAGGACAAGTCGGGCTGGTATTATTTCATCAGCTTCGTTCCCTATGTCGGCGGCATCGTCATGCTCATCTTCATGTGCCTCGACGGTACGTCGGGCCCGAACCGTTATGGCCCCGACCCCAAGGGCGGGCTTAGCTATGGCGACGTATTCGCCTGATCGGGCCTTGGTTTTTTCGCAACCGATCGCCATCTGACACTCATTCGGCCCCGCGCCGGCGGACGGCACTCCGATTTCGCGCCCACCGCGCAAGGGGTTATGCCCGCAGTTCGGCTTAGGTTCATCTCGGCGCACCAATCTGCGCCGCAGGGGAATCCGGGGTCTGGGAACGCGATCGATAATGAAGACAACTGCCGGCCTCCTCCCCCTCTTCGCGGCGCTCGCCCTCGCTGCGCCCGCGTTTGCGCAGGACGAAAGCCTCGCGCAGTCGGGCCAGCCGCCGCAGCGCACCTCGGTCCTCTATACCTATGGCGACGAGCCGTGCCCCGAACCGAAAGGCGACGAGATCGTCGTGTGCGCGCAGCAGCCCGAAACCGAACGCTACCGCGTGCCCAAGGAATTGCGTGAAGAAATCAAGGAAGACGTTCCCGCCGGCGGCGGCAGCTGGGCCTCGGCCGTCGACGGCTACACCAATGGCGCCGCGGCAGCGAGCCGCCCGAACAGCTGCTCGCCCGTCGGTTCCTACGGCTTCACCGGCTGCGCCGCCGCCGCGATGCGCCAATGGTTCGAGGCGCGCCGCGCGCCCTGACGCTTGGCGCTATGCGCCGTGTGAGGCGCGTGCTCCCGATCGAACTCGGCTCGTCGCATATACCCCGCGCGGGGTATGCCGCCTTCGTAAATCGCTGATATCCGGCCCGTCAGAGGGATTTGATTGTGTGGGGGCAATCGAAAACCGGGCGCGGTCACACCCGTGGCACTGACGTTCGGCTGGGGGATATCGGCGGCTAGCGACCCGCCGTCGGTATCCTTTCCCCGCGTCTCACACGTCGTCCTCAACGCAGCAACCGGTTCACCAACGCCGTCAGTTCGGCTTCGCGGGCGACATCGCTCTTGCGCAGGATCGACTTGATCTGCGTGCCCAGCGTTTGCGCGCTTGTCCCGCGCCCCGCCGCGATATCCTCACGCGCCTCGCCATTCGCCAGGCGCAGCGCGATCTCCGCCTCGGCTTCGGTCAGGCCCAGCGCCGCGCGCAGCGGCACGATCCGCATCGCGGGAATGTCCGCCGCGCGCCGCGCGACGACCAGCACGCGCGGGTCGAAACCGAAATCCCATTCGCGGCGCGGCAGGCGGAAGATTTCGCAAAGCAGCCCGCCGCCACCCTCGCGCCCGCCCTCCTGCGGCGACCCGATCCAGAGCTGCTGCATCGCCTCCCCGTTCAGCGCGCGTCCCAGCGCCGCCTGCAACGCCGCATCCGCATCGCGGCGCGCGGCGCCCAGCCGGCCGCGTCGCAGGCGCAGCGCCCCGTCGGCACCCCCGCCCGCCCGGTCGCCGACGATCGCCTCGGCCGCCCCCGACAGCGCCGCGACCGCGCCGCGGCGGTCGATCAGGAACGCCGCGACATCGATCGCGTCAAAGGCATTGACGGTCATCGCGGCGCCGCGTTGCGCCATCGCCTGCTGCATACGGACCGCCGCCAGCGCATAGGTCGCGCCCGCGGCGAACAGCTTGCGGTCGCGCCGTCCAGTGCGGCCGTCGCGCTCGGAGCGCAGCGCCGCCAGCCCGACGAGCAGTCCCTCGCCCTCGACCAGCACGGTCTGACAGCCGTGGACGCCGTCCCAGCGGCGGATATGCTCCTCATAATCGTCGGTGCCGCTGTGCTGGCGCGCGACGTCGTAATGCGCCTCGCTCAATATCTCGAGCGGCCGGCCGCTCGCCGCGACGCGCCAGTTGACCTCGGGCCGCCACCCTTCGATTTCCAGGAATTCGCGCTGATAGGCGGCGTCGATATCGGGCATGAAGTTGAACAAAGTCGCGTCGTCGCCCAGCCCCAGCAATTGCGCGCGCGACGATCCCGTCCGCCGCGCAAACAGGCGCAGCGCCGCATTCCAGCCGTCCTCTTCGAACGGCGCCGCCAGAAAGGCATTTTCGACCTCGCCCGCTTCGCGGGCGAACAAGCTATCCATGAACGTCGGCCCCCCAGCCTTCGTGCCCAGCTTTGTACTTCGCCGCGTTGCAGCATGAAAGCGGGCGCGGCACAAGCGCCTTGCGACGACATGCTCGCGGCAACCCAAATCGCAACGCTGCGTTTCCGTGGGGCTTATTGACGCCGTCCCTTGCCTTCGCTTAGCTTCGCGCCTTCCCCAACAGGAGACTTTCTCATGCGTCGCATCGTCCCCCTCGCCGCCCTCGCACTCGCCGTCGTCGCGACCCCGATCGTCCTCGCCCAAGGCGGCTCCGCCCCCGGTGCGCCCGACAAGACGCGCGTCACCGCGGGCACCTACGCCGCCGACGCCGGCCACACGATGGTCGTGTGGGAAGTCGATCACCTTGGCTTCAGCAAATATACCGGCATCTTCGGCGACGTGACCGGCACGCTCGTCATCGATCCCAAGAATCTCGCCGCGGCGAAGGTTGAGGTCACGATCCCCGTGGCAAAGGTCACCACCGCCAGCGCCGGCCTGACCAGCCACCTGCTGCGCGCGGGCAAGGACGGCGGCAAGCCCGACTTCTTCGGCGCCGCCCCCGCCGACGCCAAATTCGTCTCGACCAGCGTCGTGCTCGACAGCGACGGCGACGAGGCCAAGGTCACCGGCAACCTCACCCTCAACGGCGTGACCAAGCCCGTCACGCTCGACGTCGATTTCCACGGCGCGGGCGTCGGCATGAACAAGAAGGAAACCATCGGTTTCCAGGCCGAAACCACGATCAAGCGCAGCGATTTCGGCGTGTCGATGGGCATCCCCTATGTCAGCGACGCGGTCGAACTCGAAATCCACGCCGCGTTCGAAAAACAGTAAGCGCACCCAATCTGTCACACGCGCCGGGTACACGGGGGCGGGACCAGCAATGGTCCCGCCCCTTTTCGTACAGGAGCCATGTGATGAGCGAACTGGTACGCGAAATTGTCGAAGTGAACGCCTCGATCGACGGCGACGAGGAAAATCCGCTGCTGATCGTCGAGGTCGAGGGCCTCGCTCCCACCATCGGCTGGACCAATGTCCGGCTCGAACCGCATGTCACGATCACCCCGCCCGAAGACGGCGTGCAGGATTTCGACCTCGTCGGCGATCGCCCCACCGATGCCGCCGAAGTCCTGTCCGAAGTCGAGGCCGCGTGGGAAGGCCCGCTCGAAGACTGGGTCATCGGCGTGCGCATCCACGCGATCGACAATCTGATCGAGGACGAGGTTTTCGAACCGTGGGACGAAGACGACGACGCGAGCGAAGCCGCCTAGGTCCTTATCCTATATTTCTTCGTCACCCCCGCGCATGCGGGGGTCCCGCTATACCGCACAGAGCTGGATTCCCGCCTTCGCGGGAATGACGAAAACGACCCCCTGCACTGCGCCGGACCGCGAAGCCGCTTTGCGGTCCGGCGACATTTTCGGTTCATCGCAGAGCCAGCAAAAGCGGCGTAGCTTCTCCCAATATTCAAGGGAGGACCACCATGCGCACCCTGCTTCTCGCTCTCGCCCTCACCGCCACCCCCGCGCTGGCGCAAGCGAACCCGCAAATCGACTATCCCGCCTTCCAGGCGCTCACCGCCAGCGTCGCCCCAGCGCGCGCCACCCGCCTCATCGCCTTCGACGCCTTCAAGGCCGAGGCCGCCAAGCCCGGCGCCCTGCTCCTCGACGCGCGCTCAAAGGACGCCTTCGCGCGCGGCCATATCAAAGGCGCGGTTAACCTGCCGCTCACCGACTTCACGGCGGAGAGCCTCGCCGCGGTCATCGGCGCGAACCCCGACCGCGCCATCCTCATCTATTGCAACAATAATTTCTCGAACCACCGCAGCCCCGTGCCGCTCAAATCGGCCGCGCTCGCGCTCAATATTCAGACCTTCATCAACCTCGTCGGCTATGGCTATCCGAACGTCGTCGAACTCGCCGACGTCGTCGATTTCAACGATCCGAAGGTCGAATGGGTAACAGGCTGAGCCCGCCCGCCACGCAATTTTCACACTCCCCCCTTGCCAAACGCGACATTTTGAACCAATAGCCTCCCCATGCGCGGCAACGCCCTTCTTCTTCTGCGACTTACACGCCCTTGGGCGTGACACTGGCTGCGCGCTAGTCGCGGCCACCCGCTCAAGGGTCCGATCGACACAGCATCGCAACCACCAGAAGAAGTTCAAACATCATGACCATGCTCCGCGACCCCTCGGTCAAGTATAGCGCCTTTCCGCAGATTCCCTTGGCGAACCGCGAATGGCCCGGCCGCGTCACCACCAAGGCGCCGATCTGGCTCTCCACCGACATGCGCGACGGCAATCAGGCGCTGATCGACCCGATGGATGCCGAGAAAAAGGCGCGCTTCTTCGACCTGCTCGTCCGCGTCGGCCTGAAAGAGATCGAAGTCGGCTTCCCCAGCGCCGGCGCGACCGAGTTCGACTTCATCTCGGGCCTCGTAAAGTCGGGCCGCATCCCCGACGACGTCACCCCGCAGGTGCTGACCCAGAGCCGCGCCGACCTCATCCGCACCAGCTTCGACAGCCTCGCGGGCGCAAAGACCGCGATCGTCCACGTTTACAACGCGGTCAGCCCCGCGTGGCGCAAGATCGTCTTCGGCATGGAAATGGCCGAGATCAAGCAGATCGCGATCGACGGCGCCAAGCAGCTCCGCGACAATGCCGCGCGTCTGCCCGGCACCGACTGGCGCTTCGAATACAGCCCCGAAACCTTCTCGACCGCCGAACTCGATTTCAGCATCGAGGTGTGCGCGGCGGTGATGGACATCCTCCAGCCCACCACCGACAACCCGATCATCCTCAACCTCCCCGCGACGGTCGAGGCAGCGACCGCGAACATCTACGCCGACCAGATCGAATATTTCGGCAAGAATCTGCCCGGCCGCGACAAGGCGATCATCAGCCTGCACACGCACAACGACCGCGGCACCGGCGTCGCGGCGGCCGAACTCGGCCTGCTCGCGGGCGCCGACCGCGTCGAGGGCTGCCTGTTCGGCAATGGCGAGCGCACCGGCAACACCTGCCTCGTCACCATCGCGCTCAACATGTACACGCAGGGCGTCGACCCCGAACTCGACTTCTCGAACATCGACGAGGTCATCCAGACGGTCGAATATTGCAACAATTTGCCCGTCCACCCGCGCCACCCCTATGGCGGAGAGCTCGTCTACACCGCCTTTTCGGGCAGCCATCAGGACGCGATCAAGAAGGGTTTCGCCGCGCGCGAGCGCCAGAATGACGAGCGCTGGGAAGTCCCCTACCTGCCCATCGACCCCGCCGACCTCGGCCGCAGCTATGAAGCGGTGATCCGCGTCAACAGCCAGTCGGGCAAGGGCGGCGTCGCGTGGGTGCTCGAACAGGACAAGGGCCTGAAACTGCCCAAGAAAATGCAGGCGAGCTTCAGCCACGTCGTCCAGGCGCTCGCCGACGAGACGAGCCGCGAACTCGGCGCCGAGGACATCTGGCACGCGTTCGAGGGCCAGTATCTGACCACCGAAGCCAAGCGCTTCCAACTCGTCGACTGGTCGGAGAGCCATGCGGGCACCGACCGCATCTTCGCCGGCAAGCTCACCATCGACGGCGCGACGCGCAGCGTCAGCGGCCGCGGCAACGGCCTGATGAGCAGCGTCATCGCCGCGCTGGCCGAAAGCGGCGGCCCGATCATGGACATCGTCGACTATAGCGAGCACGCGATCGGCCAGGGCAGCAATGTGCAGGCCGCGGCCTATGTCGAATGCCGCACCGCGGACGGGAAGAGCTTGTTCGGGTGCGGGCTGGATACCGACGTGGCGACGGCGAGCGTGCGGGCGATCCTTAGCGCCGCCAACGGCGCCTGAGGCCGCCTTAAGCTTTCGCAAAGCTTGCAATGCCTAATCTCCCGGCAGGGAGAAAAGCCATGCACGCTCGCCACGTCGCCGTCCTGTTCGCCATCGGCATCGCGCTGGCCGGCTGCGCCAAACGCTGGGAGCCCGAACAGGGCCCCGGCCCGCTCAAGTTCGTCAAGGCCTGCCCGGGCCGCAAGGCCCCGACGGTCGCCGACTTCGGCCCGAAAGGCGTCTCCGCCGCCTATCATTTCGTCGTGACGGGCGCGTCGGAAAAGGAGATCGCCGCCCTGATCGACCGCGCCGAGAAGGCCGGGCTGGAGGTCCATCTCGCCTCGCGGATGATTGTCTTGAACGGCACCGACGCGCTTTTCGCCAGCAGCAAGGCGCCGCTGCTTGACCAGCCCGCAGTCGACGCCGAATTCGCGGCGATCTGCGCGATCAAGGTCCGGAGCACCCACCTGACCAACGTCGAGTACAACCGCGTGGGTATCGAGGACGAGTGGATCCGCATTCGCTGATGCACGGCCCCGAGGCGTAAGAAAAAGCGAAGCAAACAAAAGCCCTTCCTGTCGCGCAGCAATGGGGAGGGGGGCCGCTCGCAAAGCGGGTGGTGTAAGGGGCACCAGCGCGACGCCAGGCATCGATTAGAGGCGGGTTGAATTTGACGATATCTCATGCAATCCACCTACATGGATAAAAAATATCAGATATTCGTTTCCTCGACTTTCTCCGACTTGGTGGAGGAACGTCAGGCTGTTTCACGAGCTATACTTGATATGGGTCACATTCCTGCGGGTATGGAAATGTTTCCGGCGGCGGATATCGAGCAACTTACGTATATAAAGAAAGTAATCGACGAATGTGATTATTATGTACTCATCATTGGGGCGCGTTACGGATCGCTCGACGAGGATGGTGTGAGCTACACTCAAAGAGAATTTCAGTATGCAGTTGAGACCGATAAGACCGTATTGGCATTTCTGCATAAAGACATGGACTCCGTTCCGTTAGGCAAAACGGACAAAAACGACCAAAAACGCGATAAACTCGAGCAATTTATCGCGATGGTCTCCAGCGGACGACTGATCCAGTTTTGGACCTCCGCCATGGAATTAAGAGCAAACGCAATCGTATCTTTGCAAACAGCGTTTTCCCAAAACCCTCAAGTGGGATGGGTACGGGCAAATCAAGTAGCATCGCAATCTGCACTTACGGATATCGTAAAATATAGAGAAGAGAATGACACACTAAAAATTGAAATATCTCGACTAAAGTCGAGTGTCGAGCCAAAATTTGACGACGTTGCAGATATTTCAACAGTTATGAGATTTGGATATAGCTACAAGAAAAACGGATCTATTATTAATTCGTCGAAGAACCTAAGCATAAAAACATTCTTTTTGAACATCGCTCCTGATTTATCTATTCCATCGACACAAGCTGGTGTTGAAATCGCTTTTCAACGAGCGTTGAAAGATCGACATAGCGTAGATGGGTTTTCAGTAAATGCTGTGTCCGCCGATGTCCTCGATGCCCTGATGCATCTAGGGTCAGGACTCATTGATCAGAGCCAGAAGATGACGGTTGCGGCGAGGGCTACGGCGGAGAAGAAGGTCTTCGGGCACCGATCGTAGCGTGTGGCGACGCGCCGCCAGTCCTTGAGACGTCCGAACATGATCTCGATGCGATTGCGGCGTTTGTAGCGACGCTTGTCGTATTTTACGGTTTTGTTCCGTATTTTCCGGCCCGGGATGCAGGGCGTGATCCCCTTTTCCTGCAAGGCGTCGCGGAACCAGTCGGCATCATAGCCTCGGTCGGCCAGCATCCATTGCGCTTTGGGCAGACTGTCGAGCAAAGCGGCTGCGCCGGTGTAATCGCTGACCTGCCCAGCGGTCATGAAGAAGCTGATCGGACGACCGTTCGCATCGGTCACGGCATGCAGCTTGGTGTTCATGCCGCCTTTCGTACGTCCGATCAGGCGTCCCGGACCCCCTTTTTTACCCGCAGGCTGGAAGCCGTGCGGTGCGCCTTGAGATAGGTCGCGTCGATCATGATCGTCTTGCGTTCGGGAGCCTGAGGTGTGGCCAGGCCTTCCATCATCCGGACGAAGATGCCTTTGTCGCTCCACCGCTTCCAGCGATTGTAGAGCGTCTTTGCCGGGCCATATTCTCTCGGCGCATCGCGCCACCTCAGCCCATTGCGATTGACGAAGATGATGCCGCTCAAAACCCGCCGGTCATCGACGCGCTCCCGGCCGTGGCTCTTCGGAAAATACGGCTGAAGGCGCGCCATCTGCTCATCCGTCAGCCAATACAAATCACTCATTCTTCAGGCTCCTCACCGCGAGCCTGAATCACAGCCGTCAGCGCAAATCAATGGGTCCTGACCCTAGATCGCAACCTGGCTTCCCAGTTCGACGACGCGATTGGTCGGCAGGCGGAAATATTCCATCGCACTTTCCGAATTGCGCAGCATCCACGCGAACAGCTTTTCGCGCCAGATCGGCATACCCGGCTTGCTTGCTGCGATCAGCGTCTGGCGTGACAGGAAAAAGCTCGTTTCGATCATCTTGAACTCGCCGCCACAACTCGTGACGCGGGTCAGTGCCTCGGGCACGTCGATCGGCTGCATAAAGCCGTAATTGAGCACCAGCCGGTGGAACCCCTGCCCCAGATCCTCGAGCAGGCAGAATTTCTCTTCCTGCACGAAAGGCACGTCGGCGATCTTGATCGTCAGCAGGATGATCCGCGCGTGCAGCACCTTGTTGTGCTTGAGGTTGTGAAGCAGCGCGTGCGGCACGCCGTCGCTGCTCGACGTCATGAACACCGCGGTGCCCGGCACGCGCGTCGCGCTGTTGGCTGCGGACTTCACGAACACCGGGATCGGCATCGCGCCCTCGGCCATCTCCTGCTGCATCAGCTTGCGGCCGCGCGACCATGTGGTGAGCAACGTAAAGATGGTCAGGCCGATCGCGAGCGGCACCCAGCCGCCATCGGGAACCTTGATCAGATTGGCGCCGAAATAGGCGATGTCGACGATGAAGAAGACAGCAAGGATCGGCAGTGCCTTCCACGCCGGCCATTTCCACAGCGTGAAGAGCACGACGCTGAGCAGGCAGGTATCGATGAACATCGCCCCCGTCACCGCGATGCCATAGGCCGCGGCCAGGTTGCTCGACGATCCGAAGAAGAGCACGAGGATGATCACCATCACCATCAGCCCCCAATTGACCATCGGGATATAAATCTGCCCCTGCGCCGAAGCACTCGTATGCTCGACGCGCAGGCGCGGCATGAAGCCGAGCTGGATCGCCTGCTGGGTCAGCGAGAAGGCGCCCGAAATCACGGCCTGGCTGGCGATGATCGTCGCAAGGATCGCCAGGATAACGACGGGCACCTGCCACGCCTCGGGCATCATCTGGAAGAAGGGATCGGCGATCAGGTCGCTACGCGGTCCCATATCGGCCTCGAGCACCATCGCGCCCTGCCCCATATAATTCAGCATCAGCGCCGGCAGGACAAAGGTCAGCCAGCTAAGCCCGATCGGCCCGCGCCCGAAATGCCCCATGTCGGCATAAAGCGCCTCGGCCCCCGTCACCGCGAGCACGACCGCGCCTAATGCGATGAAGGCGGTGAAACCGTCGACATAGAAGAAGCGCAGCGCGTTCACCGGGTTCAGCGTTTCGACGATGATCCCGGGATGATCGACGATATGGATCATGCCGAGGATCGCGAGCATCGTGAAATAAGCGAGCATGATCGGCCCGAACAGCATCCCGACCTTCGCCGTCCCGCGCGCCTGGATCGCGAAAAGCCCGATCAGGATCGCGAGCGCGATCGGCACGATATAGGGCTCGAACCCCTTGTTGACGTAGGTCAGCCCCTCGGTCGCCGAGAGCACCGACATCGCCGGGGTGATCATGCTGTCGCCATAGAAAAGCGCGGTCGCGAACACCCCGAGCAGGATGATCGGCCACGTCCAGCGCTTCTCGCCCGACGAACGGCTGATCAGCGCGAGCAGCGCAAGGCTCCCCCCTTCGCCCTTGTTGTCGGCCTTCATGATCGTCAGCACATATTTGAACGTGACGACGAGCATCATCGACCAGAAGACGAGGCTGAGCACGCCATAGATGTGCAGCCGGTCGGCCTCGATCGGGTGATGCCCAGCAAAGGTTTCGCGGAACGCATAAAGCGGGCTGGTGCCGATGTCGCCGAACACAACACCGATCGCGCCGACGGCAAGCTTCAGCTTGCCATCGCTGTGATGCCCATGCCCGTAATGGGCCGTTTCGGCGCCAGCAGTCACGGCGCCCGCGGCGCCGCCCGCCGCCTGTTGCGACTCAGCAGTCATTGCGGGCCTTTAGACGAGCCCGCGCCTTTGTAATAGGTTTCAATTCGGGACGTCCGGCACCGGCACGCCGGCCGGGGTTTCGGTGGGCAGCTGCGGGCCGAGCGCCTGACGCAATTGCGCCAGCCGCATCTCCAGATCGGGCCGCCACGGCGCATCGGCGGGGCTGCGCGCGAGGAGATTGCTCCATACCGTCTCGGCGCCCTTCAGGTCGCCGCCCTGCGCGAGTGCCAGCCCCGCGAAGAAAGGCGGCGCCGGATGCGACGGATCGCGCTTCGCCGCCTCATCGAACGCCAGCGCCGCCGCGGGCGACATCACGCCGCCGCCGTGCGCCGCCAATGCGTTGCCGAGCCCGACCCACAGGTCGACATTGTCGGGATAGGTTTCGAGCCCCTTTTCGAGCGTCTTCGCCGCAAGTTCGGTCTTGCCGGTGCGCGCGAAACCGTCGGACATGCCAAGCCACTGTGCCGCGGGACCAAAGCGTTCGGACATCCCCTGCCGCTGATCGGTGATCGCCTCGCCAAACCCCTCGGGCTCGTCGGGCGCCGCGACGGGCTTGCCGGGCAGCGACGGATGCCCCTGCAATGCATAGCCCGCGAGGCCCAGCATCACCGCCGCCCCCGCCAGCGGCCGCGCCGCAGCCGGCAGCTTGCCAAGCCAGAAGATACCGCCGATCGTCAGCAAGGCGACGAGTACGACCCACAACCAGATCATGCCTCGCCCCCTTCGTCGTCGTTTGCACCGCGGCGGAACCGGCCGAAGGCCAGCCATCCGCCGAGCGCGAGGAAGAGCAATGGCCCCAGCCAGAGCAGCGCCGTCGCGCCGTCGAACGGCGGGTCATAGCTGACCCAATTGCCATAGCGCGCCACAAGCCATGTCTTGATTTCGGCCGGACTTTCGCCCGCCGCGATCTTGCTGCGCACTTCGTGGCGCATATCGCCCGCGAGCGGCGCATCGCTGTCGGCGATCGACTGCCCCTGACAGACGAGACAACGCAGCTCTTCCATCAAGGCCTTCGCGCGCGCTTCCTGCGCCGGATCCTTGAGCTGCTGATACGCATAGGGCGCGGGCGGCAGACGATCTTGTGCTGTCGCTGGTATTGCCAACGGTGCGGCCAAAACCAAGGCTAGCGTGACGACGCTCTGGATCCCCGCCTTCGCGGGGAAACGGATGCTGTTGGGCAAACCGCTCACTTCATCGCCTCAAGCTTCGCGACGATTTCGGGCACCTGATCGGCGAGGATCACACCTTGGATCTGCTCGCGAATGATCCCCTTGCCATCGATCAGGAAGGTTTCGGGCACACCCGAAGACCCCAGCGCAATCTGCACGCTGCTCTGCATGTCCGCCCCGATGCGGTCGAAGGGATTGCCATATTCGCGCAGGAACATCGCGACATCCTCGGGCCGGTCGCGGATCGCGATGCCGTCGATCGGGACCCCCGCGGCCTTCAGCGCCTCGAGTTGCGGTGCTTCGGCACGGCACGGGATGCACCAGCTCGCGAAGACATTGACCAGCCGCGGGCGGCCGTCGGCGAGCTGGCTGCTCTTCAGCCCCGCAACCCCCGCGGTCGCGGGCGGCAGGTCGAACAGCGGCATCGGCTTGTCGATCCACTGCGACTGGATCAGCGTATCGGGCGGCGTCATCAGCCGGTAGATGAAGGCACCGAACAGCAATCCCATGATCGCCAGCGGCACGAAAAGGACCCAGCGGTTCTTCATGGCGCGAAACGCTCCTGTGATTTGCGGCTGCGTCGCGCGCGCCAGATGTTCAGCAATTGCGCGCGGCCGAGCAGCGACAGCGATGCGCCGACCGCGATCAGCGCGCCGCCGAGCCAGATCCACCACACGAGCGGCTTCCACCACAGACGGATCTGGTAGCGGTCGGCGCTGCCGTCGTCGCTCGTCACCGGCTGGCCGAGCACCGCATAAAGCTGTCCGCCCGGCCGCGTCAGCAGCGCCGCCTCGTTGGTCTCGGTCGGCGCCGTGCCCATCAGCCCCGGAAAAGTGCGCGCCTCGGGCCGCATCGTAAAGCTGCCGCCCGACGATGTCGTCGCGACCAGCGTGCCCTCGATCGCGGTATAATTCGGCCCGGCGACCGGCTTGACCCCGACGAACTTCACCGCGAAATCGCCGACCTTCACCACGTCGCCCGGCGCGGCCGCGACCAGCCGCTCCTTGATGAACGCGCTCTCGGCGCCCATGCCGGCAAGGCACACCGCCACGCCGAAATGCGCGGTGACCATGCCCCATGTCGGCAATGGCGTGCGGCGCAGGTTGCGCCCCCACAAGGGTGCAAGGCTCGCGACCGCGACGACGCCCGCTACCGTCATGCCGAGCAGCGGCAGGATTCCGACCTTGCCGCCGAACAGGACCAGACCGAACAATACCACCGCCCCCGCGAAAATCGCGAGCGGCAGCCGCGACCACAGCCGCTTCCCGTCATCCTTGCGCCAGCTCAAAAGCGGCCCGGCGACCATCACGAGGCATAGGATCAGCGCCAGCGGCCCCGCGACCTTGTTATAATAAGGCGGGCCGACCGAAATCTTCTCGCCCATCGCCTCGGCGACGATCGGATAGAGCGTGCCGAGCAGGACGAGCGCAAGGATCGTCGTGAGCAACAGATTGTTAATCACCAGCGAGCCCTCACGGCTCAGCAGCGCGAATTTCTTGCCTTCCGCGACGCTTCCGGCGCGCAGCGCGAAGAGGGTCAGCGCCCCGCCGATATAGATCGCCATGAGCGCGAGCAGGAATGTCCCGCGCTCGGGATCGACCGCAAAGCTGTGGACGCTCGTCAGCAGGCCCGACCGGACGATGAACGTCCCGACCATCGACATCGAAAAACCGATCACCGCAAGCATCACCGTCCACGCGCGCAGGGCATTGCGGGTGGCGGTCACCGCAACCGAATGCAGCAAGGCCGCGCCCGCAAGCCACGGAATCAGCGAGACGTTCTCGACCGGATCCCAGAACCACCAGCCGCCCCAGCCAAGCTCATAATAGGCCCAGTAACTGCCCGCAGTGATACCCAATGTCAGGAAAATCCAGCTGCCGAGCACCCACGGCCGCATCGCGCGGGCAAAGGCCGGGCCGATTTCGCGCGTGATCAGCGCGCCGACGGCAAAGCTGAACGCGACCGACAGGCCGACATAGCCGACGTAAAGCGTCGGCGGATGGAAGGCGAGCCCGATGTCCTGGAGCAGCGGGTTGAGCCCCTGCCCGTCGGGCGGCGCCACAGGCAACCGCTTGAACGGGTTCGACGAGAAGAGAAGAAAGGCAAAGAAACCAAGGCTCAGCGCCGCTTGCGCCGCGAGGGTCGCCACCAGCGTGTCCTCGCGCAGCCGCTTTTCGAAGATCGCGATCAACCCGCCCGAAAGCGACAAGATCATCAGCCAGAGCAGCATCGACCCTTCGTGATTGCCCCACGTCCCCGCGACCTTGAAGATCATCGGTTTCAAACTGTTGCTGTTGCGCGCGACCAGCTCGACCGACATGTCCGAGCGCACGAACAGCGCGATGAGCAGGCCGAACGCCGCCGCGGTGAGCACGCCCTGCGCAACGCTCGCCGGCCGCACGAGCGCCGCGAGATCCTTCGACCCGCCGCGCAGGAACAATGTCCCAGCGACAAGCGACAAGCACGCGAGCGCCGCCGCGATCCACAGCAGGGCGAGACCGAGTTCGGCGATCATCTTCCCGCTGCCCTAAAATAGCCCGTCGTCCCCGCGAAGGCGGGGACCGCTGGCAGCCTTGCGCTATGCTTATTGCGGCCCCCGCCTTCGCGGGGGCGACGGTAAAAAGTCATCATACCCCCGCCGGCGCCTTCATATTCTTCGGCATGTCGCCCATCTGCGGCGGCATATAACGCTCATCATGCTTGGCGAGGATGCGATCGGCGAAAAACGTCCCGTCGGCGCGCATCCGGCCGTCGGCGACCATGCCGCTCTCTTCGCCGAACAGGTCGGGGACGATGCCCTTATATTCGACCGGAACCGAGGCCTTGCCGTCGGTCGCGACGAAACGGATCGTCAGCCCATCGGCTTGCCGCTTAATGCTGCCCTTGGCGACCATGCCGCCCAGCCGCATCGCTTCACCGACCGCGGCCTTGCCGCCCTGAATTTCGACCGGTGTGCGGAAATAGGCCGCCTCGTCGCGCAACGCGCTGGCCGCGAGCACACCCGCGCCGCCGACGCCGCACAGCGCGACCAGCGCCAGAATCAGCCGTTGATGCTTGGCCTTCACTTACGATCCTTCCGCAGCGCGTCGCTGCGTTTCTCGGCCTTCTTCATCGCGCGCCAGCTGGCCCACAGCACCGCGCCGGTCAGTACGACCGTCACGCCATAGGCCGCTGCGACAAACGCCCATTGCCCGCCCCCGCTGATCACCCCCGTCACGCGTCAAATCCCCTCGTCGTCCGCGAGCCGTCTCAGCCGCGCCGCAACGCGGTTGTCGGCGATGATCCGCCGCATCCGCATCAAGACGATGGCGCCGAATAGCAACGAAAAGCCGAGCACGGTCAACCCCAGCGGCCACAGCAACGCGCCGTCGATACTCGATCCGCCCAACGTGATGCTCGGCCCTTGATGCAGGCTGTTCCACCACACGACACTGCGATTGATGATCGGGATATTGATCGCACCGACCAGCGCATAGATCGCCGCGCCGCGCGACAGCGAACCGCCCTGCCTTTGCCCGTCGTCGCCGCTCGTCAGCGCAATGAAGCCCGCATAGAGAAAGAGGAGAACAAGCATCGACGTCATCCGCCCGTCCCATTCCCACCAGGTGCCCCACGTCGGGCGCCCCCAGATCGATCCGGTCGCAAGGCACAGCGCGGTGAACAGCATCCCCGGCACCGCGATCGCGCGCGCCGCGATGCCCGACAGCGGATGCCGCCAGACAAGCTGGATCAGCCCGGCAATCGCCAGCGACGTCCAGCCGCCCATGCCGAGCCACGCCGACGGGACATGGACGTAAAGGATGCGTGCGGTTTCGCCCTGCTTGTAATCGCCCGGCACCAGCGCGAGCCCGGCCCAGGCACCGCTCAGCACAAGCAACAGCCCGACGCCGAGCAACCACGGCGTCAGCGGCTTGGCAATCGCAAGAAAGCGCGTGGGATTGGCGTAGGCGTGCATCGGATCGCGTCGTCCTTAGGCGAGCCGGAGAAAGCGGTCCAGCAATTTGCCCGGCGCGACCCCGGCGAGGCTTGTGTCGCTTCGCCTATGTCGAGATCAAGTCTTTGCACTTTGTGCACCCCGGCGCAAGCCGGGGCCCAGATCGAGAGCGCCGCGCTAATATTCTGGGCCCCGGCTTGCGCCGGGGAACATATTACATCTTCACCCCTCCGGCCGCGTCCAGATCCAGCTTCCGGTAACGGCGGCGGCGATCACCGGCACCATCACCCACGGCCAGGGCGAAAAGATCGCGGCGAGGACGATACTGAAGGCAAAAGCCGCGGTCGCGGCGATCTTGCCCTTGCGGCTGATCGCGCCTTTCTCGCGCCACGCGGCGATATGGTGCCCGAAATGCGGGTGCGTCAGCAGCCAATTCTCGAGCCGCGGCGACGAACGCGCGAAACAAAAGGCCGCAAGGATGACGAACGGCACCGTCGGCAACAGCGGCAGAAACGCGCCGATCGCGCCAAGCCCCAACGACGCCCAGCCCGCGACCAGATAAAAATGCCGTTTCATCGGGGGGTGGCTTAGCGGAAATCAGACCGAGCGCCAGCCCTTACCCTGTTCCCCGGCGAAGGCCGGGGTCCAGAGCGTTTGTGAGCGAGCGTTGAGTTAGACCGCTCCGGGCCGTGTCGGGAGTCATGTGCCTCCCGACACCCTTCGCCGAGGAAAATCAACCCCGCCCGATCAGCTTCTGCGCCATCCGGTCGGCCACCGACGCTGCCGGCGTACCGCTCGCCTTGCTCTCGGCCCAGATTTCGGCAAGCCGGCCGGGGATCAGGTGGATGCGGCTCTCGACTTCCTCACGGCTGCCCTGCCCCAGATATTCGAGCGCGACGTTGATGATCCCGCCCGCGTTGATCACATAATCGGGGGCATAGACGATGCCGCGATCATGGATGCGCTGGCCGTCGGCGGCGGTCGCCAGCTGGTTGTTCGCGCCGCCCGCGACAATCGGCACGCGCAGCTTTTCGATGCTCGCCTCGGTCAGGATCGCTCCGAGCGCGTTCGGGCTCAGCACGTCGGCCTCGACCTCCATGATCGCCGCCGAATCGGCGAGCTCGGCGCCGAGTTCGTCGGCGAGCTCCTTCGCGCGCGCCAGATTGACGTCGGCGAGGGTCAGCTTCGCGCCCTCGGCCGCCAGCCGCCGCGCGACGCCGCCGCCGACGCTGCCGACGCCCTGGATCGCGATGCGCACATCCTTCGCGCTGTCGGTGTTCAGCCCTTCGCGAATCGCCGCCTTGATGCCGAGATAGACGCCGAGCGCGGTCAGCGGACCGGGATCGCCGCCCGCCTCGCCGCTCGCCACCGGCAGGCCGCTGACATGCTTGGTGTGCTTCGAAATCTGGACCATGTCGGCGTCGGTGATGCCGACGTCTTCCGCAGTGACATAAGCGCCGCCGAGCGATTCGACCGCGCGCCCGAACGCCGCGAGCAGTTCGGGCGTCTTCGCGCCATGTTCGTCGGCCAGGATCACGCCCTTGCCGCCGCCCATCGGCAGGCCGGCCATCGCATTCTTGTAGCTCATGCCGCGCGACAGACGCAGCGCGTCGGTGATTGCCGCCGCGCGCTGCGGATAATGCCAGTAACGCACACCGCCCGCACCGGGGCCAAGGTGGGTCGAGTGAACGGCGATGACCGCCGTCAGCCCGCTGGCGCGGTCGCGGAACATGTGGACATGTTCATGATCGTCAAAATCGGCGAAATCCCAGACAGCGGACATAGACTCATCCTCGCATTAGAAAATTACGTTAGGACGCAATAATCCGATAGGGAGTGAGAGTCACCCCAAATCCCGCATATGCGCGAAGATAGAGAAAATGGGGCGACCAACGGGGCTCGAACCCGCGACCTCCGGTACCACAAACCGGCGCTCTAACCAACTGAGCTATGGTCGCCACATAAGCGAAGAGCGGCGCACGAAGCACCCTCGACAGCGCGCGGCGAATAGGCGCGCATCCCCCCGCTCGTCAAGCATTGTTCGCACGCGCTTCCCTGCTAGAAAGCGCGCCATGGCTGCGAATGATCATGTCGACATGGCGACCTCGGGCGCCGACCGTACCGCCGAGCGGCTCGCCGCCGTCCCCGGCATCCGCCGCGCGCCGACACCAAAGCTGCAGCAGTTCATGCTGTCCGGCTTCCTCGACGCCGAAACCTGCGCCGCGCTGATGACGCAGATCGACCGCGACGTGCGGCCCTCGACGATCGCCGATCCAAACGGCGACGACGCCTTTCGCACCAGCACGACCTGCGACCTCGACCACCGCGACCCGATCGTGATCGCGGTCAACGACCGCCTTCACGACCTCACCGGCATCCCGCGCGAATATGGCGAACCGATGCAGGGCCAGCGCTACGACGTCGGGCAGGAGTTCAAGGCGCACACCGATTATTTCGATCCGCACGGCGCCGACTGGGAAACCTATTGCGCGATACCGGGCCAGCGGAGCTGGACGCTGATGATCTACCTCAACGAGCCCGATGCGGGCGGCGCGACGCGCTTCCTCGCGACCGGCAAGATGCACCAGCCCGAAGCGGGCAAGCTGCTCGCGTGGAACAATGTCCACCTCGACGGCACCGCCAACCCCGACACGCTCCACCACGGGATGAAGGTGCGTAAGGGCCGCAAATATATCATCACGAAATGGTTTCGTGAGCGTCCCTGGCCATGGGCCGAGGGGGAACTGGCGTAACAGACTGAACCCCGGCGTAAGCTGGGGCCCATTAGAATATCGCAGCGTTCCTTGTCTGGACCCCGGCTTTCGCCGGGGCACACAGAGTTTGGATTTACTTCACCAACCGATACTGGAAATTCAGCGTCAGCGTGTTGCCGACCTGCCCCGGCTCGACCGGCGTCGCCTTGGCGTCCGCCGCCATCAGGCCGCGCGCATAAGGCATCGGCGGCTGCGGGCCCCCGAAGCTGCCCTCGCTGATCGAGACCAGCTCGACCCCGCGGAAGCCCGCAAGACGCGCATAATCCTGCGCCTTCGCTTCGGCTGCCTTGATCGCGGCGCCGCGTGCCCCGACGAGCTGCGCGTCGGGATCCTTCATGCCGAACGACGGGCCGTCGATATTGGTGCCGCCCGCGGCGACCAGCGCGTCGAGCAGCGGACCGATGTCGGCGATCTTCGCCGTCGTCACGCGCACCATGTTGCTGACCTGATACCCCAGGAAGCGCGGCGGCTGCCCGTCGCCGCGGTTGTTATAGTCATATTGCGGCGACAGGTTGATGCCGCTCGTCTGGATATCCTCGGCCTTGATCCCGCGCGCCTTGGCGGCGGCGATCAGCTTGTCCATCGCGGCGGCATTCGCGCGCATCGATTCGACCGCGGTCGGGGCGGTCGTCGTCACGCCGGCGCCGACGGTTGCCTGGTCGGGACGCGAACGCACTTCCTCGCTGACCGAAAAGGTCAGGATCGGCCCCTGGGTCGTTGCTGCTGTCACCGTCGAACCTCCCTGCTGCGCAAGCGCGGGCGTTGCCGCCATCAGCGCCAGTCCGGTTGCCATAACGGCGAACAATTGCTTCGTCATTTCATTCTCCTGTGAACCGGGCTTCCGGTGGTTCCTGATCTCCGCCCCGTAACGCAGACGGAGCGAACCCGTTCCGGCCTTTGCGCGGACGGCGCTTGCATGATGCTGAACGCGCCAGTAGCGAGCCGTTCATCATGGCAGCACCGATTTTATCTTATGAAGGCCTCGGCCTTGTGCAGGGCAGCGGCTGGCTGTTCCAGAATCTCGACATCTATGTCGGCGAACGCGACCGCCTCGCGCTGATCGGCCGCAACGGCGCGGGCAAGACGACTTTGCTCAAGCTGCTCGCGGGCCAGATCGACGCCGACAAGGGCAAGCGCGTGATCGTGCCGGGCACGCATGTCGTGATGCTCGAACAGGAGCCCGATTTTTCGTCCTTCGCGACGCTGATGGATTTCGCCGTCGCCGCACCGAACGCGCCCGAAGCCTATGAGGTCGCAGCCATCGCCGACCAACTCGGCATCGATATGAGCCGCACCGCCGCCAGCGCCTCGGGCGGCGAGCGCCGCCGCGCCGCGCTCGCCCGCGCGCTCGCGCAGAATCCCGACGTGCTTTTGCTCGACGAGCCGACCAACCATCTCGACCTCGCGGCGATCGACTGGCTCGAAAGCTGGCTCGCGCGCTACACCGGCGCCTTCGTCGCGATCAGTCACGACCGCACCTTCCTCACGCGCCTGACGCGCCAGACGCTATGGCTCGACCGCGGCAGCATCCGCCGCAAGGAAATCGGCTTCGGCGGCTTCGAGGAATGGAGCGACGCCGTCGCGGCCGAAGAAGCGCGCGCCGCACAGCGCCTCGACTCGAAACTGCGGCTCGAGGCGCACTGGCTCGAACGCGGCGTCACCGCGCGCCGCAAGCGCAACCAGGGGCGGCTTGAGAAGCTCAAGGAAATGCGCGCGACCCGCGCCGCGATGATCGGCGGCCCCGGCGTCGCCAAGCTCGGCCTCGCCAATGACGATGTGCGCTCGAAATCGGTGATCGTCGCCGAGGGCGTGTCGAAAAGCTTCGGCGACCGCACGATCATCAAGAATTTCGACTTCCGCGTCCAGCGCGGCGACCGCATCGGCATCGTCGGCTCGAACGGTGCGGGCAAGTCGACCCTGCTCAAGCTCCTCACCGGCGAGATTCAGCCCGACGAAGGCAGCATCACCCTTGCCCCGACGCTCGACGGCATCATCATCGACCAGCAGCGCAGCCTGATGTCGCCGGACAAAACCGTCCGCGACATCCTCTCCGACGGCGGCGACTGGGTCGAGGTGCGCGGCGTCAAAAAGCATATCCAGGGCTATTTGAAGGAATTCCTGTTCGACCCCGGCGTCATGGAGGCCAGCGTCGGCGCGCTGTCGGGCGGCGAACGCTCGCGCCTCCTCCTCGCGCGCGAGTTCGCCCGCGAATCGAACCTGCTCGTACTCGACGAGCCGACGAACGACCTCGACCTCGAAACGCTCGACCTGCTTCAGGAAGTCATCGCCGATTATGCCGGCACGGTGCTGCTCGTCAGCCACGACCGCGATTTCCTCGACCGCACGGTCACCGTCACGCTCGGCCTCGACGGAACAGGCAAGGTCGATATCGTCGCGGGCGGCTATGCCGACTGGGAAGCAAAGCGGATCAAGCCCAACGCCGTCAAAACCAAGGCCGCGACCGCCGCGCCGCCGCCCCCGCCGACCGCGCGCAAGAAGCTCAGCTACAAGGACCAGCGCGACTACGACCTCCTCCCTGCCCGGATCGAGGAGATCGAAGCCGAGATGGCGAAGGCCGAGACCGAACTCTCC
Organism: Sphingopyxis sp. MSC1_008; assembly: GCF_023197165.1. GTDB lineage: Bacteria > Pseudomonadota > Alphaproteobacteria > Sphingomonadales > Sphingomonadaceae > Sphingopyxis. Next base: position 261,490 of record NZ_JALPRD010000002.1, on the reverse strand, counting down.
GACGGCAAGCTGTTCACGCGCGACAATGCACGCTTCAATGCGCTCACTGCAAAGCTCGACACGCTGCGCGAGGAAAAGGCGGCGGCCGAAGATCGCTGGCTCGCGCTGGCCGAAGAAGTGGAAAGCTTGGCCTAACCGCTTCGTCATCCCGGGCTTGACCCGGGACCTCCCTTTTTCCTGCAAGGCAAGGCAGCCCCGGATCAAGTCCGGGGTGACGACACGTGCAAGTTCACCCCGTCCCGTAAAACCGCGCCAGCCGGTCGAGCGCCAGCCCCAGCACCAGCTTGCCCGACCGCACGGGCCACCCGAGCGCCTTCTCGGCGCCGCCGATCCCCTCGCCCGCGCAAATCACACGCCAGCAGATATCCGCGAGCCCCGGCCCCGCCGCGTCGAGCGCCGCATGAAAGCGCCGGTGCGCATCGATGCGCGCCAGCGACGCGTCGGACGCGCGCGCGCCGCCGCGGCTCTTTCCCAGCGGGGCCGCATCCCAACGCATCGTGACCTGCGCCGACAGTCCCGCGCGCTCATAATCGCTGCGCAACCTTTCGCCCGCGCCGAGCTGCGCCGACGTCAGCAATCCTCGCGACGCCAGCCAAGCGATCGGGCTTTCGCCTACATTGACCGTCACATGGCGCATCACCTGCGGCCCCGCCTTGCCCGGATCGATCCGGTCGTCGGGGTGAAGGCGCGTTTCGAGGTGGCGTGCGGTCATGCGATTCTCCTTGGCTTGCACGCCGGGCTTGACACTGGATTATTTTGTAGGAAAAAAGAAACCGATTTGGTTATTTGAGGGTTTTGCGATGATCAACAGCATCCGCTCGGTCCGCCGCGCCAAGGGCCTGACGCTCGAGGAGGTCGGCCAGCGCTGCATTCCGCCGACGACGGCGCAGACGATCGGCCGCCTCGAAACGGGCACGCGCACCCTCTCGCTCGGCTGGATGAACCGCATCGCCGCGGCGCTCGGCGTCGACGCCGCCGAACTCGTCCAACTGCCGCAGGACACGCAGCTCACGATCACCGCGCTGCTCGGCGCCGAGGGCGCGCAGGCGCCGACGCGCGTCGAACAGGCGCTCACCGCGCGTCCGGGCGAAGATATGGTCGCGGTGCGCGTCACCTCTTCGATCGGCGACTATCGCGCGGGCGACGAAATCTGGTGCCGCCGCATCGAGGGCGACTGGGCGAGCATGCTCAACCGCGACCTGCTCGTCCCCCGCCCCGCCGGTCGCTTCTTTTTCGCGCGCCTGCTCAACGTCGACGGCGAAAAGCTGCACCTGCTCCCGCTCGGCACCGGCCAGCGCCAGCAGGTCGTCAGCAATCCGCCATGGGCCGCGGTCGCCGTCCGCCTGCTCCGCACGCTCTGAGTGTCCGCCGTTCCGCCACTCCGCGTCCTGTCGATCGCCACGTTGTTCCCCGACGCGGCACGGCCGACCTTCGGCCTGTTCGTCGAAAAAAGCCTGCGCGCGCTCGCGGCGCAGCCGGGGATCGAGCTCACGATCGTCGCGCCGGTCGGCCTGCCACCCTTCCCATTATCGCTTCACAAACGCTATCGCGCGCTGCGCAACCTGCCGCGCAGCGAGAGCTGGAACGGCCTCACCATCCTGCGCCCGCGCTTCACGCTGATCCCGCGTTACGGCGCGCGCTTCAATCCGGTGCGGGTCGCGAGCGCGGTCCTCTCTGCCGTGCAGTGGCATGAGTTCGACGTGGTCGATGCGCAATTCTTCTACCCCGACGGCCCCGCCGCGATGCGCGTCGCCGAAACGCTGGACCTTCCCTTTTCAGCCAAGGCCCGTGGTGCCGATATCAGCCACTTCGGCCATGATCCGGCAACAGGGCCGCAGGTGATCGAAGCGGGCGCGAAGGCGGCCGGCCTGCTCGCCGTCTCCGACGCCATGCGCCGCGATATGGCCGCGATCGGCATCGATCCTGCCAAGATCGCCGTCCACTATACCGGCATCGACACCGCGCGTTTCCATCCCGGCGACCGCGCCGGCGCGCGCGCCGCGCTCGGAATGGGCGATGCGCCCGCGATCCTTACCGTTGGCGCACTCATCCCGCGCAAGGGACAGGCGCTCGTGATCGAAGCACTGCCGATGCTACCCGGCGTCGAATATTGGCTCGCGGGAGCAGGTGAGGAGGAAAGCCGCTACCGTGCCCTCGCGCAGAAGCTCGGGGTCGAAGGGCGCGTCCGTTTCGTAGGGCCCGTTGCGAACGCCGACCTCCCCCGTCTCTATCGCGCCGCAGATGCGGTGGTTATGCCCTCGACCAGCGAGGGCCTCGCGAACGCCTGGGTCGAAGCTCTCGCGTGCGGAACGCCGATCGTGATCAGCGATGCGGGCGGCGCCGCCGAACTGGTGACGTCGCCGATCGCCGGCCGGATCGTCGAACGTACGCCGGGCGCGATTGCTGAAGCTGTGCAGGCCATTCTCGCGACCCCGCCCCAATCATCTGACGTCGCGGCAAGCCTCGGCGGGCGGTTCGACTGGGACCGCAATGGCCGCGAACTCGCCGCGCATCTCCGCCGCTGCGCTAGTCTCTAGACACGGCAACGCCGGCCCGCTCTCAGAGCAGGCCGGCGCCGATTTTTTTACAAAGCTTCGGGCCTCAGACGACCGCGCCGTCATCCTTGCGCTCGACGCGCTCGCCGCCGTCCATCCCCGCCGTCGTGCGCGGAACGAAGCTGTGCGGGCCGACCTTCAGCCACACGAGAATCGGCGTCGACATCAGGATCGACGAATAGGTACCGACGAAAACGCCGAGCAGGATCGCGGCGGTAAAGCCGAAGATCACGTCGGGGCCGAAAAGCAGCAGCATGCCGAGCGCGAGCAGCATCGCGACGCTCGTCATCACCGTGCGCGACAGCGTCTCGTTGATGCTGAGGTTTAGCAGCGGAACGATGTCCATCTTGCGGTATTTTTTGAGATTTTCGCGAATACGGTCATAGACGACGATCGTGTCGTTCAGTGAATAACCGACGATCGTCAGCAACGCCGCGACGCTGTTGAGGTCGAACTGGATCTGCGTCACCGCGAAGAAGCCAAAGGTCAGCGCGACCTCGTGGAACAGGCGGCCGAGCGCACCGACCCCGAACTGCCATTCGAAGCGGATCCAGATGTAGAGCGAAATGCCGAGCATCGCGAGCGCGAGGCTGATCGCACCCGTGCGCAGCAATTCTTCGGACACCTTGCCCGACACGGTTTCGACCGAACCGGCCTTCGCGGTCGGGAAAGCCTTCTGAATGCCCGCAACCAGCTGTTGCCCCGCACGTTCGGCGGCGGCCTTGTCGCCATCGGGCAGCGCGGTGCGGATCGACACGGCCTTGTCCGATCCGAACTGCTGGATCGTCGCTTCGCCAAGGCCGATATCGCCGACCTTTTCTCGGATTTCGTCGATCGGCGGCATCGTCTGGGTGAATTCGACGCGGACCGACTGACCGCCGACAAAGTCGATGCCCAGGTTCAGCCCCTTCACCGCGACGAGCGCGATCGAGATGATGACCAGGATGATGCTCATCGCGGACGCGACCTTGCGCCACCGCAGGAAGTCGATGTTCGTGTCGTCGGGGACGAGTTTCAGCAAGCGCATGATTCGCTCCCTCCTTTAAATATGGATCGCCGTCGGGCGCTTGGTCCGCAGCCAATGGGCGACGAACATGCGCGTGACGGTCACGGCGGTGAAGACGCTGGTGACGATGCCGATGGTCAGCACCACGGCAAAGCCCTTGATCGGGCCCGAGCCGAACCAGAACATCAGCGACGCCGCGATGACGTTGGTGACGTTCGCGTCGAAAATCGCGCGGCTCGCTTCGGAATAGCCGAGCTCGACGGCCTGGAAGATCTTTCGCCCGCGTTTCAATTCCTCGCGTATTCGCTCGTTGATCAGCACGTTGGCATCGACCGCGGCACCGATGGTGAGCACGAAGCCCGCGATGCCAGGCAGCGTCAGCGTGGCATTGAACGCCGCCATGATCGCGATGATCAGGAAGACGTTAAAGATCAGCGCGACGCACGCATACACGCCGAAGCGGCCATAAACGACGATCATCAGCACCAGCACCGACACGGTTGCGATGATGCCCGCGATCGCGCCCTTGCGTATCGAGTCGGCGCCGAGTTCGGGGGTCACCGTACGTTCTTCGACAACGGTCATCTTCACCGGCAGCGCACCCGAGCGCAACGAAATCGCCAGCGCGTTGGCGCTCGCGACGCTGAAACTGCCCGAAATCTGCGCGCTGCCGCCCAGGATCGGCTCGTTGATCGACGGCGCCGACAGCACCTTGCCGTCGAGCACCATCGCGAACCGCTTGCCGACGCTCTGCGCGGTCACCTTGGCAAAGGTGCTCGACCCGCCCGAATCAAAGCGGATCGAAACGACGGGCTGGTTGTTCTGCGGATCATAGCTTTGCTTGGCGTCGATCAGCTGCTCGCCGCTGATCATCACCTGGCGGCGCAGCACTTCGAAAGCGGCGCCACTGCCCTCGCCTTCGGCATAGGGGACGATCTCACTGCCGACGGGAACGCGGCCCGCGGCCGCTTCGGCGGGATCAGCGTTCGCGTCGACCATGCGGAATTCAAGCCGCGCGGTCTTGCCGATCAGTTCCTTCAGCGCCGCCGGATCCTGCAGGCCGGGGACCTGCACGACGACGCGGTCGTCGCCTTCGCGGATGATCGTCGGCTCGCGCGTGCCCAGCGCGTTGACGCGCTTGTCGATGATGTCACGCGCCGTATCCATCGCGTTCGCGACGGCCTGTGCCTGCCCGGCTCCCGTCGGAGTCATCACGATCCGTGTCGAATCAACGACGGTGATATTCCAGTCGCGCTGGCCCGTCATCTGCGCACCGCGCGTCTCGCTGAACAACCGCTCGCGCGCTTGGTCGAGCTTCGCGAGATCGCGGACGAGGAAGCTGATCTTGCCGCCCGTGGTCGACAGCTCGCCGATCGCGATATCGTCGTCGGGGCCGCTTTCGCCCCGCATCGCGGCGCGCACGGTCTTTTCCATATTCGCGAGTTGCGTCTTGCGCAGGTCGGCGATGTCGGCTTCGAGCAGCAAGTGGCTGCCACCGGCAAGGTCGAGGCCCAGGTTAACCTTCGCCTGCAGGAACGACGGCAGGCTGTCCCTCGTTTTTTCAGGCAGGAAGCTGGGGATGGAAAAGAGAATACCGAGCAGCAGGATGATGCTGATGCCGATGGTCTTCCAGCGCGGGAAATCGAGCATGGTCTAGAAATCCGATAGCAAGAGCGGGACCGCGGCGAACGCGGGCGCCGCCGCGTCAGTCGTTGGCGGGCTTGCCACCGGGCTGGAGAACGTCGGCGAGGGTCGACTTCACGACCTTGATCTTCACCCCCTGTGCGATTTCGACATCGACGAAATCATCGTCGACGCGCGTGATCTTGCCGACGATGCCGCCGCCGGTCACGACCTGGTCGCGCGGCTTGACCGCCGCGACCTTGTTGCGATGTTCCTTGGCGCGGACCTGTTGCGGGCGGATCAGGAAGAACCAGAACACCGCAAAGATCAGCAAATAGGGAACCAACATCAGGAAACCGGCAGCCCCGCCGCCCGATCCGGCCGCCTGGGTCAGAAGCAATTGCGTCGACATGAGTGAAAAACTTTCCGTTCGTAAGCAGCGCCAATTCCCCTTGCGGAACCGGCACGCAAATATGGCGCGGCGCCTATCACGCAGGGAAGCCACGCGCAACCGGTCGCTGCGCCCCTCCCCCACGGCAAGCGCCGCCGAAATGGGAATGATGCCGCCCATATCAACCGCGCTCCGTCAATCGGGACAATAACCCGCCATCCCCGCTTGCATCCCCCGTCAACCCGCGCTAGGGGCCTCGCCTGCCCTTAAGGGGGCCGGTCGGGACGTAGCGCAGCCTGGTAGCGCATCACACTGGGGGTGTGGGGGTCGGAGGTTCGAATCCTCTCGTCCCGACCAATTTAACTGACAATCTGACAGCGTGCTGACAGGCTCGTGCGCCATCGGGGCCCGGCGCGACGCACGGCGTCGCCCACCCCATCAACGCGCGGGCAGCGCACGACCGGAAAGCCAAGGATATGCAGGCGGGCATTTTGATCGTTGCCGCCGCATTCCTGACCTCCATCCTTTCGGGCATTTTCGGCATGGCGGGCGGGCTCGTCTTCATGGGCGTGCTCGCGTGGATTCTGCCGGTGACCACGGCGCTCGCGCTCCACGGCGTGATCCAGTTCGCATCGAACGCATGGCGCGTCGTGCTGCACCGCGCGCATGTCGCCTGGCCGGTGCTCCTCTGGTTCGGGATCGGCGCCGCGGCGTCGATCGGCTTTTTCTCGCTGGTGATCTTCACCCCGACCAAATTCTACGTCTTCCTCGGGCTTGGCCTGATGCCGATTCTCGTCTGGCTGCCCGAACGCTGGCTGGCGCTTGATGCCGGCAACCGCTGGCACGCGCTCGGCGGCGGCTTCGTCTCGACCGGCCTCGCGCTCGTCTCGGGCGTATCCGGCCCCGTCACCGACCTGCTCTTCATTCATACGAAACTGAACCGGCACCAGGTCGTCGCTACCAAGGCGGTGATGCAGGCGATCGGCCATGCGTCCAAAATCCTGGTTTATGGTGCCTTGCTCCTCAGCGCCTCGGCGCGCGAGATCATCCCGCTGTCGGTCACCGCGATCGCGGTGTTCGCGTCGATGGCGGGGATCATGGTCGGCGGCGCTATTCTCGACCGTATCAGCGACGCGCATTTCCGCGCCAGCCGCCGCTGGATCGTCACGATCATCGGCGCGACCTTCCTGTTCCAGGCGGTCCAGATCGCCTTAGCATAAGCATTGCTATGCATCGCACCGCGATGCTGGCCAAGCCGGGCGATCGCACCTAGGAGCGCCCGTATGGAATTCGCGCCCGAAATCTTCGCCTTCCTGATCGGCGTCGCCTTTGTCGCCGGGACGGTCGACGCGATGGCGGGCGGCGGGGGTCTCCTGACCATTCCCGCGCTGATGGCGGCCGGCGTTCCGCCCGTCGCGGCGCTCGCAACGAACAAGCTGCAAAGCACGATCGGCACCTCGTCAGCCTTCCTGACCTTCTGGCGCGCGGGCCACGTCGATCTTCACCGTTTCGCATGGCCCGCCGCCGGTGCCTTTGCCGGTTCGATGCTCGGGGCGACCGCGGTCCAGCATGTCCGCTCGGACTTCCTCGCCGCGCTGGTTCCGCTGCTCTTGATCGCGATGGGCTTTTACTTCCTGCTCGCCCCGGCGATGAGCAGCGTCGATCGCCATGCGCGCGTCGGCCCGCTCGGGCTCACCCTCATCGCTACGGCGCTCGGCTTCTACGACGGTTTTTTCGGCCCGGGCACGGGCTCGTTCCTGACGCTGACGCTCGTCGCGCTCGGCGGACTCGGGTTCGTCCGCGCGATCGGCAATACGAAGTTTCTCAACCTCGCGACCAATGTCGCCGGCCTGCTCGCAATGATCATCGGCGGCCATGTCCTCTGGCTGCTGGGCCTGTCGATGGCCGCCGCCAATGTCGCGGGCAATCAGCTCGGCGCGCGGCTCGCGATCCGTTTCGGCGGGCGCGGGGTGCGGCCGCTGCTCGTGGTCATGTCCTTTGCCCTGACCGCCAAGCTGCTCGCCGACCCCGCCAACCCGCTGTGGAGCCTTTTTTAAGGCTGGCCCTCCTCCGCCGGCGGCGGCGGCTCTGCCCGCGCTTTTTGCTTGGCGGCTAGCTCTGCCTTGTCGACCACGCCGTCGCCGTTCGCATCGAGAAACTTGATAAAGGCATCGACCTTTTCGGGCGAGGCCATCGCCGGATCGCCCTGCTGCTGCGCACGCATTTCGGCCATCTTGGTGATCTCCGCCTTGTCCAGCTTGCCGTCGCTATTGGCGTCGATCATCGCGAACATGCGGCCGCCATCCTGCGGCGGCTGCGCGGCGCCGATGCCTGGAACAGCCACGCCGATCGAAGCGGCGATCATCGTCAATTTCTTCATTCCATGTCCTTTGGTCATATCGGCAATAGCGCCGGGACGCCCCGCCGCGGACATGCCAGCTTGCGTGTCGCAAAACCATGGCGGCGGCTTCGGCTCGTCACGGTTTCAGCACGACCTTGCCCACCACCTCGCGCCGTTCGAGCATCGCAAAGCCCTCGCGCCAGTCGGCAAGGTCGAGCGACGCATGGACGTGCGGCCGGATTTTCCCTGCGGCCGCGAGCGCGTCGATCGCGGCGACATTCTCCGCGCCGCGTTCGGGAAAGCGCCGCCCATATTCGCCCGCGCGCACCCCGACGACCGAGAAGCCCTTGATCAGCGGCATGTTCACCGACACCTCGGGGATACGTCCCGACGCAAAGCCGATGACAAGCAGGCGGCCGCCGAACGCGATACAGCGCGTCGACTCGTCGAAGACATCGCCGCCGACCGGATCGAAAATCGCATCGGCGCCCTTCCCGCCGGTTAGCGTCTTCACCTCCTCGCGAAAACCCGCCCCGGCGGAAATCACGGCATCGGGCGTGTAGAGCCGCAAGATCGCATCGCGCTTTTCGGCGCTGCTCGCCGCGGCAATCACCCGCGCACCCAGCGCCTTTGCCAGATCGACCGTCGCCAGCCCGACCCCGCCCGCGGCACCATGCACCAGCACCCATTCACCCGGCTCGACCCGCGCGCAGCGGACCAGCGCGACATAGGCGGTCAGATAAGCGACCGGATAGGCGACCGCCTCGTCCCAGCTGAGCCGCTCGGGCTTCCGGCGCAGGTTTGCCGCCGGAACGACACTATATTCGGCCATCGCGCCGAACCGGTTGCCGCCTATCACCGCGTCGCCCGGCGCCCAGCCGTCGACGCCCTCGCCCACCGCATCGACCTCGCCCGCGAATTCCAGCCCGGACACGAACGGCAGGTCGGGCTTCAACTGATAGCCGCCGCCGGTCATCAACAGGTCGGGGAAATTCACCGCCGCCGCGCGCACCCGCACACGAACTTCGCCGGGTCCGGGCACGGGTAAAGGCAAATCCGCAAGCGCCGCGCCCGCATGATCGGACAGCAATTCGCGTACCTGCAACGCCCGCATGACAAAAACCCTTTCCTACAATATTCCTATATGGTTCGTTTTACCTGTTCAACAAACCATAGGAGCGAATCATGCCACGACCCGATCCATCGACCTGCGCCGCCGACGCGCTGATCGATGCCGTCATCGACCGCGAAGGCCGATATGTAAACCATCCCGCCGACCGCGGTGGCCCGACCTGCTGGGGAATCACTGAAGCCGTCGCGCGCGCGCAGGGCTATGCGGGCGCGATGCGCGATCTGCCGCGCGGCGAGGCCGCCTCGATCTATCGCCGCCTCTATTGGCTCCGCCCCGGCTTCGACAAGGTCGCGCTACGTGCATCCCGAATTGCCGCCGAACTCTTCGACACCGGCGTCAATATGGGCACCGGCACCGCTGCGGGCTTCCTCCAGCGCGCGCTCAACGCGCTCAATCGCACCGCGCGCGACTATCCCGACATCGCGGTCGATCGCGAGGTCGGTCCGCGCACGCTGTCGGCGCTCGACGGTTTCCTGAAAGCGCGCGGCAGGGACGGCGAAACCGTTCTCCTCCGCGCGATGGAAGCGTTGCAGGGCGAGCGTTACATCGCGCTCGCCGAACGCCGCCCGAGCCAGGAAGCCTTCCTCTACGGCTGGCTCGCCAATCGCATCGGCAACGGCTGATGCCTCACGGCCCGCCATTGGGCTGAACTTCCCTGAACTTTGAACCTGCAGGAGCATTGCCATGAGCATTATCGAAGGCCTGATCGGCCCCATCGCCAAGCTGATCGACAAGATCATCCCCGACCCCGAAGCGCGCGACCGCGCCAAGCTCGAACTGCTCAAGATGGAGGGCAGCCAGGAAATGGAGGCGATCCGCACCCGGATGACCGCGATCGTCGCCGAAGCGAACAGCGCCGACCCGTGGACCAGCCGCGCGCGGCCGAGCTTCCTCTACGTCATGTACGCGCTGCTGCTCTGGGCGATCCCGATGGGCCTGATTGCAGCGGCGCGGCCCGAGATGGCCAAGGGCATCGCCAACGGCATGAACGCCTATCTCGCTGGCATTCCGGAGTCGCTCTACGCGCTCTTCGGCACGGGTTATCTGGGCTACACCGCCGCAAGGGCGTGGGGGAAAGCGAAGGGCGTCGAGGGCTGAATCATAAAAACCCTCCCCTTCAGGGGAGGGCAGCGAGACTTGGGAGCTTGCTCCCTAGTCGCAGCGGATGGGGGCCAGCGGCCTTGCGCAATCGCGCAGGCCCCCACCCCAACCCCTCCCCTAAAGGGGAAGGACTTTTCACCCTTCCACCACCCGCGCCAAATTCGCGAGCGAGCTATTCAACCCCTCGACATGATCCTTCGCCGAAATCCCCGGCGGCACATGATGTGCGTCGATCGTGACCAGCGTGCCGCCGCCCTGCCGTGACAGATACCAGTGCATCTCCATCGTCCCCGAAAAGCGCGGATCGTCTGACTCGAATTCGACCTGCCACACCACCAGCCGCCCGTCGTCGAGCGTCGGAATATAGACTTCCACAACATCGCTGTCGTCGTCGCTCTTGGTCTCGACATCGGCGTCGTCAAAGGTCAGCCGCATCAAAAAGCCGCCGCCCGCGCGCAGGTCGACATGCTCGAACGTCCCCGTCGCCCCCTCGGGTGGCAACCATATCGCGAGCTTCGCCGCACTCGTAAAGGCCGCGAAGACATCGACCAGCGGCGCGGCGATCAGCCGTTCGGCATGATCTATGCGCCGCGTCTTCTTGGTCGGTTTCAAGCGAGCGCGGCTTTGACCGCGGCAACAGCGTCGTTCGCCGCGGCCCCGTCGGGTCCGCCGCCCTGCGCCATGTCGGGGCGCCCGCCACCGCCCTGTCCGCCAAGCGCCGCAACCGCGGCCTTGACCAGATCGACCGCGCTCAGGCTGCCGGTCTTGTCGTCGGTGACACCGACCGCGACCGAAGCGCGGCCATCGTTGACCGCAACGAGCATCGCAACGCCACTGACAACCTGCTTCTTCAGCCCGTCGACCGTGCCGCGCAAATCCTTGGGATCGAGCCCGTCGACGACCTGCGCGAGGAACGCCGTGTCGCCGACCTGTTCGACCGCCGGCCCAGCCGCCGCACCGCCACCGCCGCCCATAGCAAGCGCCTTCTTCGCGTCGGCCAACTCGCGCTCGGCCTTCTTCAGCGCCTCGGCCAGCTGCGCGACGCGCGTCGGCACATCGTCGGGCGACGTCTTGAGCGCCGCCGCCGCCGCCTTCAGCGCCTCGTCGCGCCCATTCAGCCAGACGCGCGCAGCATCGCCGGTCAGCGCCTCGATGCGCCGCACGCCTGACGAGACCGCGCTCTCGCTGATGATCTTGAACAGGGCGATGTCGCCCAGCGCCCGCACATGCGTACCGCCGCACAGCTCGACCGAATAATGGCTGTCGTCGGCCGCGCCCATGCTGAGCACACGCACCTCGTCGCCATATTTTTCGCCGAACAGCGCCAACGCGCCCGCCGCGACGGCATCGTCGGGGGTCATCAGCCGCGTCGTCACCGCCTCATTGCCGCGGATCTGCGCATTCACATCCGCCTCGACATCGGCGATTTCTTCAGGCGACAGCGCCTTGGGGTGCGAGAAGTCGAAACGGAAGCGGTCCTCGGCAACGAGGCTACCCTTTTGCGTGACATGCCCGCCCAGCCGATTGCGCAGCGCCGCGTGCACAAGATGCGTCGCGCTGTGATTGGCGCGAATGCGGTCGCGCCGCGCGGCATCGACCGTCAGCTGGACCGTATCGCCAACCTTGAGGCTGCCAGCCTCCAGCTTCGTCTGATGCGCATGCAGCCGCCCGAGCGGCTTGCTGGTGTCGCTGACCGACGCCTTGGCGCCTTCCAGCGTTGCGATCGTACCCGCGTCGCCCATCTGGCCGCCGCTCTCGCCATAAAAAGGCGTCTGGTTGGTGAGCACGACCAGCTCGTCGCCGGCCTTCGCTTCGTCAACAGGCACGCCATCCTTGACCAGCGCAATCACCTGTCCCTCGCCCGCGGTCGCGCCATAACCGGTGAATTCGGTGCTGCCATTGGCTTCGGCCAGGTCGAACCAGATTTCCTCCGACGCCTTCTGCCCGCTGCCCTTCCACGCCGCGCGCGCCGCCGCCTTCTGCTGCGCCATCGCAGCATCGAAGCCCGCACGATCGACCGCGATATCCTGCGTGCGCAGCGCGTCTTCGGTCAGGTCATAGGGAAAGCCGAAGGTGTCGTAGAGTTTGAACGCGACATCGCCGGGCAGCGTCGCGCCCGCGCTCATGCCAACCGTCGCCTCGTCGAGCAGCCGCAAACCCTTGTCGAGCGTCTGGCGGAACTTGGTCTCCTCACGCTCCAGCGTTTCGGCGATCAGCGGCTGCGCGCGGATCAGCTCGGGATAGGCGGCGCCCATCTCGGCGGTCAGCGACGGCAGCAGCCGGTACATCAGCGGATCCTTGGCGCCGAGCAGATGTGCGTGGCGCATCGCGCGGCGCATGATCCGGCGCAGCACATAGCCGCGGCCCTCGTTCGACGGCAGCACGCCATCGGCAACGAGGAAGCTCGACGCGCGAAGGTGATCGGCGATCACGCGGTGGCTCGCCTGCGTCGCCCCCTCGGCCGGAACCCCGGTCAGGTCGACCGACGCCGCGATCAGCGCCTTGAACGTATCGGTGTCGTAATTGTCGTGGACGCCCTGCAGCACCGCCGCGACGCGCTCGAGCCCCATACCGGTATCGATGCTCGGCCGCGGCAGGTCGACGCGGTCGCCGGGGCCACGCTGGTCATACTGCATGAACACGAGGTTCCAGATTTCGACGAAGCGGTCGCCATCCTCTTCCGGCGAGCCCGGCGGGCCGCCCCAGATATGATCGCCATGGTCATAGAAGATTTCGCTGCACGGACCGCACGGCCCCGTGTCGCCCATCGACCAGAAATTGTCGCTCGTCGCGATGCGGATGATCCGCTCTTCGGGCAGGCCCGCGATCTTCTTCCACAGGTCGAACGCCTCGTCGTCGGTGTGATAGACGGTGACGGTCAGCCTCTCGGGCGCCAGCCCCCAGGTCTTGGTGACCAAGGTCCACGCATGGTGGATCGCCTGTTCCTTGAAATAGTCGCCGAAGGAGAAATTCCCCAGCATTTCAAAGAAGGTGTGATGCCGCGCGGTGAAGCCGACATTGTCGAGGTCATTATGCTTGCCGCCGGCGCGCACGCATTTCTGCGACGAGGCCGCGGTGCTGTACGGACGCTTTTCCAGCCCGGTAAAGACATTCTTGAACGGCACCATCCCGGCGTTGACGAACATCAACGTCGGGTCGTTGTACGGCACCAGCGGCGCCGACGGTTCGATATGGTGGCCGGTCCCCGCGAAATAGTCGAGGAACGAGCGGCGAATGTCATTGGTCGATGTCATGCGCGCGAATTAGGGATTTTGCGGCGATGCGACAAGCCGGTTCGTGTCGATGACCATCATCGAGGCAATCGGTCAGAAGTTGGTTGCGATCCCCTTGCCCAGATAGCAGGGCAGTTCGCGCAGCACATCGGCCTTGGGAACCCCATCTTCGATCAGGTTGGCGGGGACCTCGGACGTGTCGGTCCGCACCACCGTCCAGCCGGCAACCGGCGTCGCGCGGTGAACGACAACATAGCCGCAATCCATCGTCTTGTCCGCACGATCCCCGCGAAAATCGAAGGCCGCGTAAAGCCCGGTGGGCTGGCCCGCGGGGTCGAGATACCAGCTGAGGCGCAAGATGCGGATCGTCCCGTCGACCCACAGCCCGGCACGCTTGCGCTGGTTCATTTCCCATTCGAGCCGCGGGTTCGACGCCTGGAACGACAGGCGCAGCATCGCATAGGCGCTCGCATAATCGCGCTTTGCCAGCGCCATCGTATAGGCGGCAAGCCGATCGACTGCGCCTTCCTCGTCCGTCGGGGTGGGCGCGAAGGTCACGCCATCGGGCGCGACAACCTCGCGCTCGACTTCGGGAGCGACTACCGGCGGCGCAGCAAATGCGGCGGAAGCACAGGCGAGTAAAGCAACGGCCGCCAGCAGAGGCCGGCAATCAATAGCCATAATAGGCGCCGCCCTTTTCGCGCGCGCGCTGCCAGGCGGGGCGGACGTGACACGCGTTCACAAAGCCTGCGAGCTTCGGATAGCGCGGCGCCATGCCCTGCATGATCGCGATTTCGGCCGGGAAGCTCAGCATGATGTCGGCCGCCGACAGGCTGTCGCCGATGAAATGCCCATTTTCGCCGACGCGGCTTTCCATATAGGCGAAGTGCGAATCGAGCTGCTGCGCGATGCGCGGCTCGATCGGCGCCGCGGCTTCGCCAAGGCGCGCGGTATAGATGCGCAGCAGGATCGGCGTCATCGCCGACCCTTCGGCGAAATGCAGCCATTCGAGGTGGCTGATATGGTCGTTACTGCCACGCTCGGGAACGAGGTTTCCGCCGCCGTGCCGCTCGCACAGATATTCGGTGATCGCGCCCGATTCGGTAATCACGCGGCCATTGTCCTCGATCACCGGCGACTTGCCGAGCGGGTGGACCGCGATCAGTTCGGGCGGCGCGAGGTTGGTGACCGGGTCGCGGTCGTAATATTTGATCTCGTACGGCGCACCGATTTCCTCGAGCAGCCACAGTATGCGCTGCGACCGGCTGTTGTTCAGATGATGGACGATCAGGCTCATGTCGCTCTCCTCATGGGGTCAATTTTTGAAGGTGCCGTTGCGGTCGATCAGCGCCGCGATCTCGCGAACAAGCTTGGCACCGAGGATTGCGGTAACGTCGCCAATATCGCGGCCGGGATGAAGCTCGACGATATCGGCGCCGACGATCGGTGCCGTCTGTTTGTGCAGCACGGCGAGCATTTCGCGCACCGTCAGTCCGCCGGGTTCGGGATGGGCGACGCCGGGCGCCGCCGACGGATCGAGTCCGTCGAGATCGATCGAGATATAGAGTGGTCCATCGAGCACCGGCACCGCGTCGGGCGTAAAGTCCGCCATCGGAATAATCTCGACCCCGAAGCGCGCGGCCTGCTCGCGGCAATGATTGTTGAGCGTGCGGATGCCGACCTGCACCAGCCTTTTGGCGTGGCCCGCCTCACAGATGCGGGCGAAGGGCGAGGCGTGGCTGCGCGGATTGCCCGCGAAATCGTCGTAGAGGTCGGGGTGCGCGTCGAAGTGGAGGATCGTCACCGGTCCGAAGCAGGTTGCCGCGGCTTCGACCAGCGGGAAGGTCACCGCATGGTCGCCGCCGAGTGCGAGCGGAACTTCTCCATCTTCGCGCACAATGGCCAGATAGCGGCGGATCGCCGCGTCGTCGCTCGGCGTGTCTTCGGTCAGTGGGAGGTCGCCGTCGTCGGTGAGCGCGATGTCGGTGCCGATTTCGGGGCCGAGCTCGCTCCCCATATTGCCGCGGTCGCTCCAGAGGGCGGCGCGGATCGCTGCGGGGCCGGCGGCGGCGCCGCGTTCGAAGCTGCTGTTGATGTCGGTTGGAAGGCCGAAGAGGCGGATCGCGGGCATGGCGCGTTGTACCCGCTTGCGGTCATCAGGCAAGGATCAACGGCAGGCGGGCCGACCTGTGGGGAGAGGGATACAGGTCCAAGGGGCATGGGGCCCGCCGCCGTTTCCCCGGCCGATCCGCCACAAGCGGACCGGCCGGATGGCTATCAATTGTCGTCGTCGCCCTCGTCGTCGGGGCCGGCCATCATTTCTTCGGCGACCGCCTCGGTCCGGCCGCGGATCGCGGTTTCGAGCCGGTCCATCAGTTCGGGATTGTCCTTGAGGAAGGTCTTCGAATTTTCGCGGCCCTGCCCGATGCGGATCGAATCATAGCTGAACCACGCGCCCGATTTCTCGACGATGCCGGCCTTGACACCCAGATCGAGGATTTCGCCGATCTTCGAAATGCCTTGCCCGTACATGATGTCGAATTCGACCTGCTTGAACGGCGGCGCGACCTTGTTCTTCACGACCTTCACACGGGTGGTGTTGCCGACGATCTCGTCGCCATTCTTGATCTGGCCGGTGCGGCGGATGTCGAGACGGACCGACGCGTAGAATTTGAGCGCGTTGCCGCCCGTCGTGGTCTCGGGGTTGCCGTACATCACGCCGATTTTCATGCGCAGCTGGTTGATGAAGATCACCATGCAGCGCGAGCGGCTGATCGAGCCGGTGAGCTTGCGCAGCGACTGCGACATCAGGCGCGCCTGCAGGCCGACGTGGCTGTCGCCCATCTCGCCCTCGATTTCGGCGCGCGGAACGAGCGCGGCGACCGAGTCGACGACGAGCACGTCGATCGCGTTCGAGCGGACGAGCGTGTCGACGATTTCGAGCGCCTGTTCGCCCGTGTCGGGCTGCGACACGATGAGTTCGTCGATGTTGACGCCGAGCTTGCGCGCATAGACGGGGTCGAGCGCATGTTCGGCATCGACGAAGGCGACGGTGCCGCCGCCCTTTTGTGCCTCGGCGAGTGTGTGCAGCGCGAGCGTCGTCTTGCCCGAGCTTTCGGGGCCGTAGATTTCGATGACGCGGCCGCGCGGCAGGCCGCCGACGCCGAGTGCGATGTCGAGGCCGAGCGAGCCGGTCGAGATCGACTCGACCTGCATCGTTTCCTTCGAGCCCAATTTCATTACCGAGCCCTTGCCGAACGCGCGATCGATCTGCGCGAGCGCGGCGTCGAGCGCCTTCTGCCTGTCCGTGTTGTTCACTGATTTCCCCGATTCGACGAGTGACAATTGTCCGGCCATGACCGTCCCTTTCCAGCTCTAGAGCGACAGCAGAAGCATCGCAACGCCGGAACTATGTGCCACATTTGTTCTCATGGAACAAGTGGAGAACAAAATAAAACTCACAGGGAAGAAAAACGCTCTATTCCGCCGAAAACCCTTCCAGTGCCGCCTCGATATCGCTGATCCGGAACGGCTTGGTTATCAGCTTGCGATGCGCGTGCGCAGCCGGGATGACGTCGCCGCCGCCCGAAGTGAAGGCAAAGGGAATGCCGCGTTCGGCGAGCGCGTCGGCGACCGGCCAGCCTTTTTCTTCGCCGAGATTGATATCGACGAGTGCGCCGGCGAGCGGCTCGGCCGCGATGAGCGCGAGTGCCTCTTCGTTGCTCGTCGCCTGCGCGGGTTCGGGGAGGTCGAGCGCGTCGAACATATCGGCGAGCATCATGCCGATCAGCACATCGTCCTCGACGAGCAGGATGCGGGGGTTACTGGCCATTGGACACCCGATGCGCTGCGTCGTCGAGCGCCGCCGACGTCGCCTCGGCGAGCTGCGCGACTGAGAAGGGTTTGGGGAGGAAGCCGACGTCGTCGATGTCGATCGACTGGCGGAGCTGCTCCTCGGCATAGCCCGACATGAACAGGACCGGCAGGTCGGGCCGCTTGGCGCGCATCGCACGCACCATCGCCGGACCGTCCATCGTCGGCATCACAACGTCGCTGATGATCAAATCGACCTTCTCCATCTGGGCAAAACGCTCAAGCCCCTCTTCGCCCTGCGCGGCGGTAACGACGTTATAACCTGCGCGGGTCAATGCGCGTTCCGCGACCGCACGCACCATATCCTCATCCTCGACGAGCAGGATCGTTCCCGTGCCCCACTGGCTCTTCTTGGGCTTGGCGGGCGGCGGCACCACGACGGGGGCGTCGCCCTCGGCGCGGTGGACGGGCAGATAGACAAAGAAGCTCGTCCCCTCCCCCAGCTTGCTTTCGGCGAAGATATAACCCGCCGATTGCTTGATGATCCCATAGACGGTCGAGAGCCCAAGCCCGGTCCCCTTGCCGACATCCTTCGTCGTGAAGAAGGGCTCGAAAATCTTGGGCAGCACATCGGCAGGGATGCCGGTGCCGGTGTCGCTGACCTTCAACGCGCAATAATCGGCGGGCGGCATGAACTCATTGCCCATCTGCCGCACGTCGGCAGCCGACACCGGATAAGTTTCCATGGTCAGCGTCCCGCCGCCCGGCATCGCGTCGCGCGCATTGACCGCAAGATTGATGATCACCTGTTCGAGTTGCCCCGGATCGGCCCGCACCGCGCCCAGCCCGCGACCGTGATGCACTGCGAGTTGGACCGTCTCGCCGATCAGGCGCTTCAAGAGGTGCGACACTTCGGAAATCACATCGGGCAGTTGCAAGATCTGCGGGCGCAACGTCTGCTGCCGCGAGAAGGCGAGCAATTGCCGCGTGAGGCTGGCGGCGCGGTTGGCGTTGCTGCGGATCTGCTGGATATCGTCATAGTCGCTGTCGCCCGGCGTATGGCGCATCAGCATGAGGTCGCACGCGCCGAGCACGGCGGTCAGGATATTGTTGAAATCATGCGCGACGCCGCCGGCAAGCTGGCCGACCGCCTGCATCTTCGACGCCTGCGCCACCTGTTGCTTCAGGCGTGATTCCTCGCTCGAATCCTTGAGGCTGAGCAGCACCGCGGCCTCGCCCAGTCCGCGCACGCCAACGATCCGCATCGACACCGGATCGCCGCTTTGTCCCGCGAGCCGGATCGACAGGTCGCCCCCGACCTGCTGGCCGCTGCTGTGACGGCGGATCATGTCGGCAAGCGCGCCCTTGTCCTCGCCGACGACGATGTCGCCCGGATAACGCGGCATCTTGCCTTCGGGAAGGTTAGCCGCCCGCACGAATGCCCGGTTCACATAGAGAAAGCGCCCGTCGCGATCGACCATGGCGAGACCAAAGGGAAGCAACGAGAGAAGGGTTTCGACATAGGTCTGCGCGGTGCCGCGGTCGGTGGGCCCCATTTCCTCGTCGAGCATCGCGAGCAGCATCGGCGTATTGCTGTCAGCGGGCGCGAGCGGGATCTGGATCAGGCGCACCGGTGTCGCGCGGTCGCCTTCACGCGCGAAATAGAGCGCGCCGGCGTCATCGAGCCGGATCATCGGCGCGACATCGCGGCCGGCATAATGGACCGCATCGTCCTCGCCCAGCGCGCGGAGGAGGAATGCCCGGTTCGCGACACGCAGCCGCCCCTCGGCGCTGACGAGCGCGGCCATCACCCCCGCATGACCGAGGGTGCGGCCTGCGGGACCATCGAGATGACGAAGAATTTCCGAAACGAGATCGAGCCGCTCGATCGCCGAGAAGCGCCAGACGAGATAATCCTCCGACTGCCCCGTGCGCGTCACTTGCGCGCGCAGTTGCAACGGGCCGACCGCGATATCGTCGACGGCCCCTTCGCCGTCGCGCCAGGCAATGCGGCCGGCATTTTTCAGCAGTTCGGCGCCGCGTCCTTCGAGCGGCAGGCCAGGCGGCGTGACGAAACCGCCCATCCACGTGCCGAACAGATCATTCGCGCAAACCATCCGGCCGCCGCGATCGGTAACCGCAATCGCGACATCGTCGTGGTTCACCGCCTGACGCAGCATCGTCCAGTCGGGCGCGACCGCCTCGCCCGTCACCGCCGCCGGAAACAGCCGGCGCGCGAGGAGCACGCCGCCTGCGGCAACGGCAAGCCCGGCGAGAAAGCCGACCGCCAATATCGCATCGCGCGTCGCCCAAAACAGCAATGCGGCGGACAACAGGGCCAGCCCGCCGAGCACCGCCTTGTCGACCGGCGACAGGCCCGCCGGGGCCGACAAAGGCCCGGCGGGGCCCGCCCCCCTGATGAAATCACCATCAGCGGAGGGCAGGCTTTGCACGGTCAATGATGGACTTTCCAGTTAGTGCATCACCAGATGCGGACGCGGTCTTTCGGCTCGAGATAGAGCTTCTGACCCTGCTTGATCTGATACGCCTTATACCAAGGGTCAAGATTGCGCGACACCCAAGTCCGCTGGATCGAGGGCGAATGCGGATCGGTGGTGATCCGCTGCGACAGATTCTGCTCGCGATAGTTGCGGCGCCACACCTGCGCCCAGCCGAGGAAGAAGCGCTGGTCGCCGGTCAGCCCGTCGATCACCGGCGCTTCCTTGCCGCCGAGCGACTTCTTGTAAGCGTCATAGGCGATCGTCAGGCCTGCGAGATCGCCGATATTTTCGCCGAGCGTGAAGGTGCCGTCGAGCTTTTCGCCGGGAAGCACCTCATAGGCGTCATATTGCGCGATCAGCGCCTTGCCCGCGGCTTCGAACGCCGCGACGTCGGCCGGGGTCCACCAGTCGGCAAGCTTGCCCGTCTCGTCATATTTCGCGCCCTGGTCGTCGAAGTGATGGCTGATCTCGTGGCCGATCACCGCGCCGATGCCGCCATAGTTGACCGCGGCGTCGGCGTGCGGATCGAAGAAGGGCGGCTGAAGGATCGCGGCGGGGAAGACGATCTCGTTCATCCCGAAGTTGGCGTAGGCGTTGACCTCCATCGGGGTCATCCCCCATTCCCAGCGGCGGATCGGACCGCCGAGGCGGCTGACATTGTCGTCGTGCGCGAACTGGTTGGCGCGCAGCTGGTTGCCGAACAGGTCGTCGCCGCGGATTTCGAGCTTGCTATAATCCTTCCAACGGTCGGGATAGCCGATCTTGGTGGTGAAGCTGGCGAGCTTCTTCTTCGCCTTCACCTTCGTTCCGGGCTGCATCCACGTCAGATTGCCGATGCGCGTGTCGAGCGCGGCGAGCACATTCTTGACGAGCACGTCCATCGCCGCCTTGGTTTCGGGCGGGAAATATTTCGCGACATAATCCTGGCCGACGGCCTCACCCATATTGTTCGTGGTGAAGTCGACCGCGCGCTTCCAGCGTTCCTGCATCTGCGGCGTGCCCGACAATGCGGTGCCATAGAAGGAGAAGGCTTCCTGCGCGACCGCATCGGGCAGCACGCCCGAGAAGCCGTCGAGGCTGCGCACGATCAGCGCGTCGCGGATCACCCCGATCGGCGCGTCGGCGAGCAGCTTGGCCTCGCCGGTGAAGGCGCTCGGCTGCGAGACGAGGATCGAATCCTCGTTGACGCCGATACCGCGAATGA
This sequence comes from Sphingopyxis sp. MSC1_008, assembly GCF_023197165.1. Taxonomy (GTDB): domain Bacteria; phylum Pseudomonadota; class Alphaproteobacteria; order Sphingomonadales; family Sphingomonadaceae; genus Sphingopyxis. The sequence continues at coordinate 240,590 of NZ_JALPRD010000002.1, read as the reverse complement.
ACGCCTGCCAGTCGAAGCCCGGCGCCGCCTTGGCAAGCTCGGCGATCGTCATCTTGTTATAGACTTTGGTCGCGTCGCTGCTGTCATTCTTGTCCCAGTGGACGGTCGCGATCTGCTTTTCGAAATCATAGATCGCCTTAGCGCGCGGCGCGGCATCCTTTTCACCCGCGAGCGTCAGGACATTTTCGAGGTGCTTGAGGTAGGCCACCTGCAGCTTGGTATTGCGTTCGCCGTCCTTCAGATAGAAATCGCGGTCGGGCATGCCGATGCCGCCCTGGAACATCGTGTAGATATAGACGTCGGGATTCTTGTCGTCCTGGCCGACATAGCCGCCGAAGAAATGCTGGATACCGCTGCGGTCGGCTTCGGACAGCAGCTTCGCGAGGCCGGCCTTGTCGACCGCGCGGACCTTGGTCAGCCACGGCTGGATCGGGGCGAGGCCCTTCGCCTCGACCGCCGCCGTGTCGAGGTACGACGAATAGGCGCGGCCGATCATGCTGCTGGGATCGCCCTTTGCGACGTCGAGGATTTCGCGCGTGCGCTTTTGCGACAGGTCGGCGAGCGCGGTGAACATGCCATAGTTCGACTTGTCGGCTGGGATTTGTGCGTTCTTTGCCCAAGTGCCGTTGGCATAGGCATAGAAGTCGTCGCCGGGCTGGACGGTCTTGTCCATGCCGTTGAGGTCGAAGCCGAAATCGCCGATCTCGGGCTTGGCGGTCGTTTCGGCGGCGGGCGCGGCGGCGGCCTTTTCCTTTGCGGTCGCCGGAACGGCGGCAAGCATCAGCGCCCCAAGCGCGGCTGTCGCCATCAGGCGCGAAGAAATATGCAGAGTCATGATATTCCCCAGTTTTCAATATGAAGCGAAAATCCGCCCCGCGCATGCACGGCACAGATTAGCGATGCGACAGCTATACGCCTGCTGTTTGGGGGTTCAACCGGCCGCGGCGTCGCTGGTCGATGCCTCATGTCGTTGGTCGCGCGCCCGCGCCAGTTTGCGCCGCCAGCGGAGGCGAATCCAGTTATCCCAGAAGATCGAGGCGAGGATGTAGCCGACGACGGCGGAGACGACCGAAATGACGAACAGCCCGGCGAGCATCGCGGGCGCGGCGTCGGAAAAGACCCAGCGCACCCACTCGCCCGCCGACGCGCCATGCTCGATCATCGCCGAGAAGGTCGCGCTGTTGGCGTGCAGCCCGAACAGCCAGTCGCCGAGCCACACCGACGCGATGATGATGAACGGCGTCGTCACCGGGTTCGACAGGAAAGTCATCGCCGCGCCGATCGGGATATTGGCGCGGAACGGCAGCGCGAGCAGCGCGACGCCCAGAATCTGCACCCCGGGGATCAGGAAAAAGATGCCGACGAACAGCCCGAGCGCGGTCCCGCGCGGGACCGAGGTGCGGGTGAAGCGCCACAAATGGCTGTGCGCGACCCTATGGGCAAACGGCTTGACGAAACGGCTCGCGAGCAATTCCTCGCGCGTCGGCGAGTTGCGGCGGATCCAGTTCATCACTGCCGCCTTGTCGCGAGGGCTGCCGCTCATCCGCGGTCCTTCATCAGCCGCTGCTTGTCGCGCTTCCAGTCGCGCTCCTTGATCGACTCGCGCTTGTCGTGCGCTTTCTTGCCCTTGGCAATCGCCAGTTCGACCTTGGCGCGGCCGCGGCTGTTGAAATAGATCGACAGCGGGACAAGCGTCATCCCCTGCCGCGCGACCGCGGCGTGCATCTTGTTAATCTCGCGGCCGCTGAGCAACAGCTTGCGCGGCCGCTTGGGTTCATGATTGTGCCGGTTGCCGTGGCTGAATTCGGGGATATTGCTGTTCACCAGCCACACCTCGTGCCCCTTTACCTCGGCGTAGCTCTCCGCAATCGTCCCTTCGCCAAAGCGCAGCGACTTGACCTCGGTCCCTTGCAACGCAATCCCCGCCTCGAACACCTCGTCGATGGCAAAGTCGAACCGCGCGCGCCGGTTCTCGGCGACGACTTTCTTCTTGTCGAATTCGGCGGCGGACTGGGGACGAGCCATTTCGGGACCTAGATTACTCCGGCCGCGGACAGCGCGGCATCGACGGCGGCGCGCGATGCATCGTTCGCCGGAATGATAGGTAGGCGCACTTCGGGCGAAAACCAGTCGTGGATCCGCGACAGCGCATATTTAACCGGCCCCGGCGAGGTGTCGGAGAACATCGCCTTGTGCAGATCGAACAGCCGGTCGTGCAGCACCAGAGCGCGCGCCCAGTCGCCCGCGGCGGCGGCGGCGGCGAAATCGGCGCACAGGCGCGGCGCGACATTGGCGGTGACCGATATGCACCCGGCGCCGCCCATCACAGCATGCGGCAGCCAGAGATCGTCGTTGCCGCTGAGCTGGCAGAAATCTGCTCCGGCGCCCGCGCGTTGCTCGGTGACACGGGCAAGGTCGCCGCTTGCATCCTTGATCGCGACGACGCTCGGGATTTCGGCGAGCTTGCACATCGTCTCGGCGCTGATGTCGGCGACGGTGCGGCTGGGGACGTTATAGACGACGATCGGCAGGTCGCTGGCGTCGGCAAGCGCCTGGAAATGCGCGATCATACCGGCCTGGCTCGGCCGGTTATAATAAGGCGCGACGATCAGCGCCGCGGTCGCGCCGGCCGCCTGCGCATGGCGCATATGCCGGATGGCGGTCGCGGTGTCGTTCGACCCGCAGCCCGCGATCACGGGAACGCGTCCCGCCGCCGCCTCGATGCAGCTGTCGATCACCTGATAATGTTCGTCGTAGCCGAGCGTCGGGCTTTCGCCGGTCGTTCCGCACGGAACCAGCGCGCTGGTCCCTTCTTTGATCTGCCAATCGACAAGGCGTGCGAAGGCCGGAGCGTCGAACGCCCCATCGCGAAATGGCGTCACCAAAGCGGGAATCGACCCCGAAAACATGCTCCGCTCCTTTACAATACCCCACTGTGACCGATAGAATCCGGCCAGCGCGCCGCTATTGGACGTCTATTCAGCGCCCCGCAAGGAGTTTGGCATTACTATGGCAGCTATGACCTCGCTGACCCGTATCTCCCGCCTCGCGCTCGCCGCGGCCCTCCTCATTCCGACCACCGCGCATGCCAGCGAACTCACTCCCGAACAAATGGCCTGGTATCGCGCCCAGATGGGTCTGGCGGCGACGTCGGGTCCGCCGCCTTCGACAAGTTCGGTCGGCGATGCGGTGATGGAATGGCGGCGGCTGACGGCAAACACCGGCGCCTCGTTCGACCAGCTTTCGCGCTTCCTGATGGCGAACAAAGGCTGGCCTGACAGCGAAAAGATGCGCACGCGCGCCGAAAAAGCCATCTCGCTCGACAGCTACGACCCGCGGCGCACCCTCGCCTATTTCCAAACCTATCCGCCGCAGACCGCGAGCGGGCAGCTCCGCTATGCGCTCGCGCTCAACGCGTCGGGCCGCCGCGAGGATGCCGCCGCGGCGGTTCGCCGCGCGTGGACGAGCGGGCCGCTCGACGATTATGAAACGAGCCGCGCGCTCAGCATGTTCCCCGGCGCGATCACCCCCGCCGACCATGACGCGCGGATGGACCGGCTGCTCTGGCTTGGCGCCACCGCCGCTGCGGGCCGCCAGCTCGCCTATACCTCGCCCGACAAGCGCAACGTGTTTGCGGCACGGCTCGCGATGCGCAACGCCTCGGTCGACGCGGCCTTTCAGGCATCGGCCGCCGAAAGCGCCAACCCGGCGCTGACCCGCACCGACGCGGGCTATATCACCGACAAGGCGACCTGGCTGCGCAAGGCGGGCCGCGTCGGCGAAGCGCGCGCGCTGCTCGCGGCGCCGCGCTCGCTGGCGAAGGCGCCGACCGATCCCGAGGAATGGCTCGAAACGCTGCTCACCAACGCGCGGCAGGCGAGCGATGGCGGCGACAAGACGACCGCCTATAATATCGCGCGCCAGCTCGACGACGCCTTCGCGCCCGGCACGGTGATCCGCGAGACCTCGCTTAGCGTGCGCGACGATTATACCTCGCTCGCATGGCTCGCCGGGCAGCTTGCCTATCGCGACCTGCGTCGTCCCGCCGAGGCCGTGCGCCTCTATCGCGCCTATGGCGAAGCCGCGCGCTCGGCGCAGACGCGGACGAAAGGCTTTTACTGGGCCGGCCGCGCGGCGCTGGCGGCGGGCGACCGCGCGACAGCGAATGCGCATTTCACCGATGCCGCGCAGCATTATGACCAATTCTACGGCCAGTTGTCGCTTGAGCGGCTGAACCGCCCGCAGCCCAAGCCGACCCCCGATCCGACCACTCAGGTCAGCAATGACGAGCGCCGCGAGTTCGAGGACGACCGGCTGGTGCGCGCCGCACGCGCGCTGGGTGAAATCGGCGCGTGGCGCGAACAGTCGCAGTTCCTGCGCGCGCTTGCACAACAGGCGACCTCGCCCGCCGACCATGTTCTTGCGGGCAAGCTCGCGTCGCAGATCGGGCGTCCCGATCTTGGCGTGATGATCGGCCGCAGCGCGCAGGCGAACAGCCTCGATGCCGTCGAGGTGTCGGGTTTCCCGACGGTGCGCGTCCCTGCCGGGCATGAAAGCAACTGGACGTTCATCCATGCGATCACGCGGCAGGAAAGCCAGTTCGACCGGCAGGCGATCAGCCACGCCGGCGCGCGCGGGATGATGCAGTTGATGCCGGGCACCGCGCGAGAAGTCGCGGGCAAGCTTGGCATGAGCTACGACGCCGGGTCGCTGACCACCGACACCAATTACAATATGATGCTGGGATCGACCTATTTTCAGCAGATGCTCCGCTATTTCGGCGGCAGCTATCCGCTCGCAGTCGCGGCGTATAACGCCGGTCCCGGCAATGTGAACAAATGGCTGCGCGCCAATGGCGATCCGCGCGGCGGCGGGATCGAAATGGTCGACTGGATCGAGGCGATCCCGATCTTCGAAACGCGCAACTATGTCCAACGCGTGCTCGAAAATGCCGTCGTCTATGACACGCTGCGCGATGGCAGCGGGTCGCGGCAGCAGGCGCCGCTGAGCTTCTACCTCGGCAAACGCACGCCCGGCTGACGCGCCATGGCGGGGGACAAGACGAACATCATCAGCCCGGCGGGCTATGCCGCGCTGCGCACCGAATATGACGCGCTGCTCGGCGGCGAGCGGCCGAAGCTGGTCGAGGTGATCAGCTGGGCGGCGGGCAATGGCGATCGCAGTGAGAATGGCGATTATATCTATGGCCGCAAGCGGCTGCGCGAGATCGACCGGCGCCTTTCCTTCCTCGCGCGCCGCATGAAAGCGGCACGCGTCGTCGACCCCGCCGAGCAGCCCGACAAGAGCCGCATCTGGTTCGGCGCGACCGTCGAACTCGCCGATGACGATGATACGCGGCGCATCGTCACGTTGGTCGGCGACGACGAGGCCGAGGCAGGCGAAGGCCGGATCGGCTGGAACAGCCCCCTCGCCCGCGCGCTGCGCGGCGCCGCGATCGGCGATTTGCGCACGGTGCAACTGCCCGCGGGACCGAAAGAGTGGGAAGTGATCGCGGTCGGCTATCCCGCAGTCTGATTTTCCGTCCCTCCGCACGCATTCGCCAAATCGTCGCTCAACGGCGACTGACTGGACGCGACCGATATGAGCTGTTCCCCGGCGAAGGCCGGGGTCCAGAGCGTGACTGGCAAACGTCTGCTTTCTAACGCCCTGGGTCCCGGCCTTCGCCGGGAAATAAGATTGCGCTAGCGTCCGCTTTTCCTCCTAAACCGCCATTGCTCCGGGACGCTGTGCGCCGCGTCACCGACGGCGGCTGGACGAGCGTGTAGCAGCTGATAATCTGATACCGATCGAGGGGGAGATAAGGGCGATGCGAAAACTGACACTTTTGGTCGCGCTTTTGCTGTCCGGCATAGCGCACGCCGCAGACGACCGCTCGACCCTGCCGCCAGTCAGCGACCAATTTCTTCTCGATCAGCTCGAACTCGGCCAAGAAATCGAAACGCGCGTCGATGGCGACCTCAACGGCGATGGCAATATGGACACCGTCTTCGTCGTCGCCAGCCCCGACGAGCGGCACCTCTATGTCGTGCTCAGCTATCGCGGCGAGGTCGACATCGGCCACGAGACGGCGGGCAATTTCAAGCTCGAGCCCGATCGACTCGGCCCCGCGGGGCTGACGATCAGCAAGGGCGTGCTGACGATCCGCGACCTGACCGGCGGCACCACCGCACTGTCGGCAACCTATCGCTACCGCGCCGCGACGACGAAGGCGGGACCGCGAATGCGGCTGATCGGGCTCGATGCGAAGGTGTACAGCCGAACCTACGCCCATGACGGCGATGAAATGAGCTGGAATGTCGCGACCGGCGACACGATCACGACCTTGCTGAAAATCACCGGAACGGGCGAGGATCGCACTTATGACAAGCTCTACACACGCAAGTTCAAGCGTCCGGTGCGGACGATCTATATGGAAGACACGCCGGACGCCGAGGAAGAACTCGTCGGCGTCACCAAGGCGAAATGATGGTCGTCAGGGCTGCAACAGCGCAGGAATGATCCAGATCGCGGACAGGACGATAATCACTGCAATCAGCGAGAAAGCCAGCACATAGCGGACATTATGCCCCTTCACACCGCTGCTCGCCTCGGTCTCGGTTACCTCGACATGGTCATCGACGACTTTCATGATGCGCTTCCCTTCCTACTGGTCCGCTTAGAACGCGGCCCAGGCTTGGGCGTTCCGCCCGGGCGTTGGGGAGAGAGGTGCCAGAGGGTCTATAAGCCGGGTTCTGTCCATCCCCTCGCGGGGACTGTGCGATCATTCCTCTAGGCGAACGGTTACCCGAACGCTCAAGCAGTCAACCCGGACGGCTGGGCCGGAATCAGCCCTGAGTTACCTCGTACCGTCCCTATTCGACCTTGCTCCCGGTGGGGTTTGCCGTGCCGCGCCTGTTACCAGCCGCGCGGTGCGCTCTTACCGCACCCTTTCACCTTTCGCCGGGCCGAAGCCTTGGCGGTTTGCTCTCTGTGGCACTTTCCCTGAACCTGGCCAAAGCCCGATCCGCCGGACGTTATCCGGCACCGTGATTTCCGTGGAGCCCGGACTTTCCTCCCCTTTCTTGCGAAAGCGGCGATCGCCCGACCCTCTGGCGGGATCGAGTATAGCCCTCATTGGGCCCTTTGACGAGGAATCAATTGCCTTCGGGCTGCGGCAGCAGCAGCGCGAGCAGGATCGCGCGGCATTCGCCGTCGATCGTGCCGTCGATCAGTTCGGGGCGAAAACGCCGCTGGAACGCGACCGTCGCCGCGAACCCGTCGGTCACATCGTAACCAAAGCGTTCGAGCGCAAGGAGGAAGCCCGCGTCGGTCCACAAGGGATCGGTGAGCTTCTTGGTCGGCCGCGGCAGCGCAAGGCGGCGGCGTGCAAGCTCATCCCACGGGAACAGCTCGCCCGGGTCTTGCTTGCGCGTCGGCGCGATGTCCGAATGGCCGATGACGTTGCCGCGGGTAACCGAATGCCGGTCCTTGATCTGGTGGACGAGCCGCACGACCGAGGCGACCTGCGGGTCGGGAAAGGGCACATAGCCCCATTCATGCCCCGGATTGACGATCTCGATCCCGACGCTCGCCGAATTGATGTCGCTGATGCCGCGCCAGTGCGACTTGCCCGCGTGCCAGGCGCGCTTGTCCTCGGGCACCATCTGGGTGATCTGGCCGTCCTCGCTGACGACATAGTGCGCCGAAACCTGCGCTTCGGGATTGGCAAGCCAATCAATGGCTTCGGCGCCGCTCTTCATACCGGTATAGTGCAGCACGATCATCGAGATGGGCAGCGCGCGCTCGTCGAAATTGGGAGACCAGCGTTCGATAAAATCGCTCATGCGCTCGGGGGACCCGTCCTGTGCTTGCCAAGCCGTCGATTGCGCCAGTGGCGCAAAAAAAGCAAGGCAGAGCCTGTCCTGAAGGGTTTTAGGCCGCAGCCGCGCGGCGCACCTGCTGATCGGCCGGCTCGTACAGGCCGCGCAGACGCGGACTCGCGACGAACTGGTCGGTCTGCCCGAGCACCGTTTCGCCCGCGCCGAGCACGAGGAAGCTTTGCGGCGCCGCCACCGCGCGAAGCCGCGCAAAGGCTTTCTGGCGCATCGGCGCCGAGAAATAGAGCAGCAGGTTGCGGCAGAAGATCAGGTCGGCGGGGCTTGCGAGCGGCGGCCGGTCGGTGAGCATATTCTGCACCGAAAAATCGACGCGGCGCCGCAGGTCCGCCTTGGCGAGCCATCCGCCCTCGGTCTGGTCGAACCAGCGCACCATGCGCTGCACCGGCAGGCCGCGCTGAATCTCGAACTGGCTGTAGAGGCCGACGCGCGCGCGCGAAATCGCGTGATAGCTGACATCGGTGCCGACGATATCGACCTGCCAGCCCGCCCATTTCGCGCCCTGTTCGGCGATCAGCATTGCCAGCGAATAGGCTTCCTGGCCCGTCGATACGCCGCAATGCCACACGGTCAGCCGGCGGCGCAGCTTGTTGATCTCGCGAATCCGCTCAAGCGCAGTGGCAGCAAGATCATCGAACACACTATATTCGCGATAAAAAAAGGTTTCGTTGTTGAGCATCGCATCGACGGTATCGTCGAGCAGTTGCCGGCTGTTCGAGGTCACCAGCGCGGCGACGAGCGCATCGAGATCGGCGATGCCGTGGCGCTGCATCACGGGTTTCAGCGACATTTCGATCCGCCAGATGCGGTTCGGCGACAGCGTCTGCCCGGTCCGCGATTCAAGCACGCCCATCAGGACGCGGTAGGCCGATTCGCTGGCGGTGCCGTCCATCATGGCTTGCGCCGCCCGGGCAGGAAGCTGCCGAGCATCAGCGCGATCGCGTCGGGGTTCAGCGTCGCCGCCGCGATGCCCGCCTTGGCGACGGCACCCGGCATGCCCCAGATCACGCAGCTTTCGGGCGCTTGTGCGAAAATCGTCCCGCCGGCCTCTTTCAGTCGCGCCGCGCCGATCGCGCCGTCGCGTCCCATGCCGCTGAGGATGACGGCAACGCCGCCCTTGCCATAGATTTCGGCGATCGAATCGAGCATCGGGTCGGCCGACGGGCAGCAGCCATTGTCGACGACACGGCGATCGAGCGCGATTTCGCGGCGCCGGCCGTTGGCGACGACGAGCAGATGCGCATCGCCCGGCGCGAGATAGATACAGCCGCGCTCGACGGCCATTCCGGCTTCGGCAACGCGGACACGGCGTGTCGTCATCGTCGCGATCTGCTTCGCGTAAAATTCCATGAACGCGTCGGGCAGATGCTGGGTGAGCAGGATTGGCGCGCTGATCCTGGGATCAAGGTGCGCGAGGAAATTGGCGAAGGCGGGGATGCCGCCGGTCGACGCCGCGACCGCGATGCATTCGATCGGCTGGTCGGTATCGATCGCGAACGCGGCGGGCGCCGGAGCCGGGCGCTCGGCGGCCGGGACCGTTGCAGGGAAATCGCGTTGATGGCCGAGCGTCATGATCCGCTCGGTCAGCACCTCGGCGAAGCGCCCCGAAAAGCTGCCGCGCCCGGGCTTGGCCAGCGTGTCGCTGGCGCCGAGCGCAAGCGCGTCGATCGCGGCGGGGCCGCCCTCGACGCAGTTCGACGAGAGGATGAGGACGCGGGCCTTTTCGGCGCGCTCGAGGATGTGCGGCAACGCGTCGATGCCGTTCATTCCGGGCATTTCGATATCGAGCACAACGACATCGACGGGCTCGCGCGCCAGATATTCGAGCGCGTCATGCGCCGAGGCGACCGAGGCGCAGATCTTGAGCCCAGGCCGCTGATCGACGATCCGCTCGAGGATGCTGCGGACGACGAGGCTGTCATCGACCAGCATCACGCGCACGGTGCGGGCGGTTGGCTCGGGATCTTGTATCAGGGGTTGTGGGCGGGCCACCTAAAAAACCTCAAGCGATGCCGACGAGCTGCAACTTTCCTTCGAGCGTTTCGCGGTCGAACGGCTTCATGACATATTCGTCCGCTCCGGCTTCGATCGCGGCGCGGATATGGTCGATGCTGTTTTCGGTCGTGCAGAAAACGACGCGCGGGCGTTCTTCGCGCCCATAGTCGAGATCGTTGAACGCGCCGAGGAACTCCATTCCGCTCATCACCGGCATGTTCCAGTCGAGCAGGATGACATCGGGACGATTGGCGCGGCAGAAGGTCAGCGCCTCCTGGCCGTCGGCCGCCTCTTCGACGGCAAAGGACATGCTTTCAAGGATATGGCGCGCGACCTTGCGAATGACTTTGCTGTCATCGACCACCAGACAAGATTTCGACATTCAATTAACTCCGACCCCCGGGATTTGCGCATCTTTACGGCTAAGGAGTGTGCAGCCCGTTAATTAACGGACGAATTCATGCTGCCTTTAAGGCCGGCAACGTGATGAAATGCGACGGATCGACGACGAGCAGCGAAGCGCCGTCATGCTCGATCATCGCATCGGCGACGCGCGCCCAGCCGGGAAGCAGCTTTCCGGCGATGCGCGTTTCGGCCGCCTCGATGAAACAGACATCCTCGATCTCGTCGGCGAGGAGCGCATAGCCATGCTCGGCGACGTCGACGACGATCACGCGCTGCCCCGGTGCCACCGGCACCGCGGGCAGGCCGATGACGACATGCGGGTCGATGAGGGTGAAGACACGGCTGCGCAGCGCGAAGAGCCCCGCGACATGCGGCGGCGCGCCGGGCACTTCGACCGGCGTGCCCACGGTGACGACCGAATTGATCGCGCGGCTGCGCAGCGCGACGCGCGTGTCGGCGATGCGCGCGATCAGATAGAGTTTGTCCATCATGCGCTCTCTCCCCCGACCTGGCGGCGCAGCGCGTCGAGCAGCGCCTGGCGATCATAGCGATAGACGGTTTCGTCCTCGGGCCCCGCGGCGGCGATCGAGGTGCGCAGGCGGATCACCGGCACGTCACCGTCCGCATGCCCGCAAGGCTGGCCCTCTTCGGTGAGGCAGAGCAGGACATCGGGAGCTTCATCCGGCGCGTCGTCGCCCAAGGCGACGCGATAACCGGCGTTTCGCAGGATCGGGGCAAGGAAATTGCCGCCCCAGCCGTCATGATCGTCGGCAAGGCGGCAGAGCGGCTGGCGCAGCGCGGGCGCGGGCGCGCCAGCGGCATATTGTTCCATCAGCCAGAAGGGATCGATCAGTTCGACTGGATCGCCGCCGACGAGCACGACGCCCGCGATCAGGCCGGGCGCCGCCGACGGCTGAACGACATCGGGCAGACGAACGATGTCGATGACCTCGGCGATCGGATAGCAGAGCACCGACCGGCCGTCGTAGAGGCGAAGGAGCTTCAGCGTGCCCTCGCCGTCCGGCGGCGCCGCAGCATGGACGGGGAAAATATCGTCGCCAACCTGCGCCTGCACCCTGCCCGCGCTTTCGAACAGCGCCGATGCGGGAACTTCCTCGACGCGTTCGATGACCGACAGGCGGACACCGCGGACCCGGCTGTTCATGTCGCGGAACAGCAGCAACTGCACAGCGTTGCGCGCCGCCGCGGCTTCGGCTTCGGCCTCGGCCATCCGGCCTTGGCTCCGGCCCGCTTCGCTCGCGTCGATCGCCGCGGTCGCCAGCAGGCCCTGGACATCGAGCAACAGGACGGGGCGGCCGTTGTCGGGCAGCGTCGTGCCGGCATAGAGGCCCGTCGCCATGATCATCGGCGCCGCCGGCTTGATCACCAATTCCTCATGGTCGTGGATCGCCGCGACGCTCAGCGCATAGCTTTGTCCCTGCCCCGGACGGACGATGACAAGCGCGCGGTCGTCACCGTCGTCGGCCTCGTCGCGCGCGCGGCCCAATATATTTTCGAGACGAAGCAGCGGAAATTGTTCACCGCGCACCGTCGCGAGTTCGCCGCCGCCGAGTTGATCGATGCGCACCGTATCGCCGCTTTCCAGCAGGATTTCGCGCACCGCGCCGCGGGGTATCGCGAAATATTGTCCAGCCGCGCGGACCATCAGGCCCGAAATGATCGTCAGCGTCATCGGCACGCGGAGCAGGATCGTGAGCCCGCGCCCCTCTTCGTTGCGCAATTCGACGATGCCGCCGATCTTTTCGACATTCGCCTTGACGATATCCATGCCGACACCGCGGCCGGAAACCGAGGTGATCTTCGCCGCGGTCGAAAAGCCGGGACGGAAGATCAGGTCGAGCTTGTCCTTGGGTCCCAGCGCGCGCGCCTCGGTCGCGGTCAGGAGGCGCGAGGCGATCGCTTTCGCGGTCAGCGCGTCGGGCGACAGGCCGCGGCCGTCGTCGCGCACTTCGATTTCGATCTGGTTGCCTGACTGGCGCGCGGAGACCGAGATCGTCGCGGTGATGTCCTTGCCCGCGGCGACACGGTCCTCGAGCGGTTCGATGCCATGATCGATCGCGTTGCGGACGATGTGGATCAGCGGATCGCGGATATTCTCCATCATCTCGCGATCGAGCTCGACTTCGCCGCCGCTCGTCTGGAAGGCAATCTTCTTGCCCATATCCTTCGCGAGATCGCGGACGATGCGCGGCAGCGGGGCGAAGAGCTTGTCGATCCGCTGCATGCGCATCTGGCTGACCGACTGGCGCATCCCGGCGATCGAATCGGAAAGGCGATCGAACGACGCGATGACCGACAGGTCGGCGCCCGATTCGCGGAGCATCCGCGCGAATTCATTGCGCGCCAGCACGATGTCGGTGACCCCGGTCATGACGCTGTCGAGCAGCGGCAAGGGGACGCGGATCGAACGCCAGCTTTGCAGTTCCGCGCTGAAATCATCGTCGCGGCGGAGCGGAACACCCGCGACCTCGAACGGCGCATCTTCGGGAATATCACCATCGAGCGCGCCGATGACATCACGGTCGTTGCCGGCCGGCTCGACGCCGTTTTGGCCCAACGCCGTGCAGAGGTCGCTCAAACGATCGACGATTCCGAGCACGCCCGTGACGAGCGCAGCGTTCGCCGGGCGGTTGCCGCGGCGTACCTGATCGAGCGCATCCTCGGCGGCATGCGACAAGGCGGTAACGCGCGGCAGCGCGAGGAAACCCGAACTGCCCTTGATCGTATGGACCGACCGGAAAATCGCGTCGAGCTGCGCCCGGTCGGCGGGGTCCGCCTCCCACGCGACAATGGCCCCGCCGGCTTCGGCAAGGATTTCCGCCGTTTCGGCCAGAAAGTCATTCAGCAGATCGTCCATCGCGATACCGGTGCGCCCCAAAAACTGAGGTTAGACCATGCCCGACAATGGTTAAGGAGGGTTTTACCGGTGAGTGCGGCGAAAGGAAAAATCGCAGCCATCCATTCTCATCTCGTCATTCCCGCGAAGGCGGGAATCCCGCTTCGACCGAGGTAGCGGGACCCCCGCCTTCGCGGGGGTGACGAATAACGTTGGATCAGCGGCCGCGCAGAACCGCGCCGACCAGCAGCGACGTCGGTGTTTCGCGCGCTAGCATGACCGTGCCGTCATTCTGCCGCGCCACCGCCTGCACCAGCACCGCGGGCGCGGTGCGCGAGGTCATCGGGCTCGCGTCTTCCCCTTCGGCAAGGATGCGTTCGACGTCGGCATCGAGGAAGATGCGCTCGGCCTCGACATGCAGCGCGATCTCGATCCCCTCCCCCTGCTTTTCGCAGCCGACATCGAGCCGACCGCCGCGAACGAGCGCATCGACGAGGAGGAGCGACAGGTTGAGGATGATCTTCACTGCGGGCTTCGGCAGCGGATCGGTCCCGATCATCCAGTTGAGCTCGATCGCGCGGTCGCCAATGATCCCCTGAATCGCCGATTTGGCTTCATCAGCCGGGACAAGCTCGCCAAACCCGCCCGCCGAGCCGAACGCGAGACGAAAGAATTTGAGCTTGTTTGCCGACGTACGCGCGCTTTGTTCGAGCAGTTCGAAGCAACGCTCGCGCATCGCCGGATCTTTCTCGTCGGCGAGAAGTTCGAGGCCGTTGGCGAACGCGCCGACGGGGCTCAGCAGGTCGTGACACAGGCGCGAGGCCAGCATCGAGGCGAAATCGACGCGATCGTCGGACATGGATAAACAGGCTCCCCAGCGCAGTGTCCGGACATTTCCGGCGTGGGCTGCTCCTAGGACAGCGATGACCCTAAGGGCAAGCGCGATGCGCCGAAGCGCCCCGCCCTTTTCGGTCGTCACCCCGGACTTGATCCGGGGTCCATGCCGCCACAGCCGAATGGATGCCGGATCAAGTCCGGCATGACGAAGGAGGCATGAGCGAGCCTGTCCCCTTGAATTTCAGCGCCCGAAAACCACATTCCAGTCAATGCAGGGGGAAGACGACATTTTGACCGTGGCGCTCGACGATAGCGCGGCCGGGCTGCGGCTCGACCGGGCGCTCGCCGAAGCGCTGCCCAGCCTGTCGCGCGAGAGATTGAAGAGCCTGATCAAGGGCGGCCGCGTCGTTGGCGCCGACGGCAAAATCCTTTGGGATCCCTCGGCAAAAGCCGCCGCGCCCGCGACGATCGAGGTTCGCCTGCCCGCCGCCATGCCCGCGCATAATGTCGCGCAGGACATGGGGCTGGTCATCGCTTATGAGGATGAGCATCTGATCGTCGTCGACAAGCCCGCGGGGATGGTCGTCCATCCCGCCGCGGGCAATCTCGACGGCACGATGGTCAACGCACTGCTCCACCATTGCGCGGGGCAATTGTCGGGGATTGGCGGCGTTGCGCGGCCCGGGATCGTCCACCGCATCGACAAGGACACGAGCGGGCTGATCGTCGCCGCGAAGCACGACAAGGCGCACGAAGGCCTCGCGAAGCAGTTCGCCGCACACACCATCGACCGCCGCTATCTCGCGATCGCGACCGGGCGGCCGATGCCGGCGAACGGGACGATCGACGCGGCGCTCGGCCGCTCGACCACGAACCGCAAGAAGATGGCGGTGGTCGCCGAAGGACGCGGCAAGCATGCGATCACGCATTACCGCACGGTCGAGCCCTTGAAGAATGCGACGCTGGTCGAATGCCGGCTTGAAACCGGACGCACCCACCAGGTGCGCGTCCACATGGCGCATATCGGGCATCCGCTGGTCGGCGATCCGGTCTATGGACGCGTCCGAAAGCCCTTGTCGGAGGTGCTGAAAGCGCGGAATTTCGTGCGGCAGGCATTGCACGCGGCCCATTTGGGCTTTATTCATCCGGTGACCGGTAACAATATCGCGCTCGACAGCGAACTCCCAGCCGACATGCGGGAACTGATCGATGAATTGCGCGTTTAGGTTTCGAATGAAAATCTATCTCGACCGCTGGCCCCAACGGCGGCATATTCTGACTCAAGATTCTAAAGGGAAGACGCTCTCCAATGGCTAAAAGCAATGTTCCGGCCACGGTTCCAGCGCTTGGCGGCGAAGCCAGCCTGAATCGCTATCTGGCGGAAATCCGCAAATTCCCCCTGCTGACCCCCGAGCAGGAATATATGCTCGCGCGCCGCTTCCAGGAGCATGGCGACAATGAAGCTGCGGCGCAGCTCGTCACCTCGCACCTCCGCCTCGTCGCGAAGATCGCGATGGGTTATCGCGGCTATGGCCTGCCCGTCAGCGAGCTGATCAGCGAAGGCAATATCGGCCTGATGCAGGGTGTGAAGAAGTTCGACCCCGAACGCGGCTTCCGCCTTGCCACCTATGCGATGTGGTGGATTCGCGCCTCGATCCAGGAATTCATCCTGCGCTCGTGGAGCCTCGTCAAAATGGGCACCACCGCGGCGCAGAAGAAGCTGTTCTTCAACCTCCGCCGGATGAAGAACAACCTCGCGGCGTTCGAGGATGGCGACCTGTCGCCCGAACATCTGACCAAGATCGCGACCGACCTCGGCGTCACCGAGGAGGAAGTCACCAGCATGAACCGCCGCATGGCGATGGGCGGCGACACTTCGCTGAACGTGCCGATGGGCGAAGATGGCGACAGCCAGTGGCAGGATCTGCTCGGCGACGAAGGACCGCTTCAGGACGAGCGCGTCGCCGAGGCGCAGGAACGCGATGTGCGTCATTCGCTGCTGAACGAGGCGCTGGAGTCGCTCAACGAGCGCGAGCGCCACATCCTCACCGAACGCCGCCTGACCGACGATCCCAAGACGCTGGAGGACCTGAGCCAGGTTTACGACGTCAGCCGCGAACGCGTACGCCAGATCGAAGTGCGTGCGTTCGAAAAGCTGCAGAAAGCGATGCTCAAGCTCGCCGGCGACCGGCGGCTGGTGGGCGCCTGATCCGCGCCCATCCTTTGCGCCCGTGATTTGACTCGCGGGCGCAAGGGACTAGCCTCCCCCCGGGGCAACCGAAGGGGAGGAAACAACATGTGGAAATGGATCCGCGTTCCCAAGGGTATCGCGCTGCTAGGGTTTTTGCTGCCGTGGATGACCGTTAACTGTTCGGGCCAGAAACTTGTCGAAGCGAGCGGGTTCGGGCTGGCGTTCGGGCGCGTTACCGCGATGGGTCAGGCGGCGAAGGCTAGCGACGGCGCCTCGCTGAACATCTGGCTGATTTTGGCGCTGCTCGCCATTGTGGGCGGGCTGGTCCTTCTCTTCCTGAAAGGCCGCGAGGCCGCGAAGCTGGTGCTCGGCACGTCGGTTGCCGCGATCGCCCTGATCTTCGTCGGCACATATCGTTATGGCAAGGATGCGATCCTTGCCGATGCGGCCAAAGATGGCCGGAATAGCGGCATGGATGAAGCCGCGCTCGCGATGATTCAGGTCCATTGGGAAATCGGATATTGGCTGGCGCTGCTGGCGCTGATCGCCGCCGCGGCGATGGCGTGGCTGGTGATGAGCGGCAAGGAAGCCGGGGCCGAGGCGAAGTTGCGTTCGCTGGCTGGCGATGCGACCGCCGCGGCCAAGGACAAGACCGACGACGAGGCGCCGAAAGCCTGAGGCGGGTTTCGACCGGTTGCGGCCGATAGAGATGTGAACCCCGGCGAAAGCCGGGGCTCAGTGCGGAAAAGCGCAAGGTTCGTGTTGGAATTCTGGGCCCCGGCTTTCGCCGGGGTGCACAAGGGGCAGCTCCCCATGCCATTGCCGACGTTCCACGCGATGCCAAGGCACGGCAGTCAGAAACGGCGCGCGTAACCGAAATAGAGTTCGACGTCCGGGCTGTCGCGATTGAGGCCGATGTTGGCGCCCACATCCCATTGGCTGTCGGGGCCAGGTTGCCAGCCGGCCGAGAGGCCGGCCAGCGCTTCGGTGGTGTGACCGCCGGGGTCGCGGTCGCGGGTCAGTGACACTTCCGCCGCCATCGACACATCGTCGGACAGGCCGACCCCCACCCCCGCGACCGAGCCATAAGCCGTGTGCCGGCCCCTGCCGTCGCTATCGACGGCTGAGTCGACATGCGGAGTGAAGCCCAGCGACAGGGCGCCGAGTTCGAAGCTGACCGGCACGATCATCCCTGCCCCCCAATCGCCCGCACCGACGCCCTCGCCGCCCAGCGGTAGCGTCGCATAGGGCATCAGCGCGACCGAAAAGCCCGACCCGTCGGGATTGCTCAGGTTCTGCCGTAGCGCGAGCGTGACGTCGCCGGTGCGGGTCCGGCGAGTCACATCGCCCGTCGCGCGGTCGCGCTCACGCACATGGCCGAGCATCGTCCAGCCGAGTTGCACCTCGAGCGACGGCGTCAATCCGGCGCGGAGTAGCGCATCGCCGAAGGTGAAGGCGTCGGTGCGGCTGTCGGCGGTGCGGTCGAGCGTCCATCCGGCCATGCCGACCTCCAGCATGACCGCGCCCGCATCGATGGTGCAGGCGGGCGTGCCAAGCCCGGGCCGGTCGGGACAAAGGTCGCGGCGTTCCTCCGCCGCAAGCGCCGGCACGGCGGCCGCCACTGCGGCGAACAGCCATATCGATCGAAGCATCATGCGGACCTCATCCCCCCGAACAGCGGCCTTTCCCGTCCGGAAAGGCGAAAGACCGATCAAGCCCGCTTGCCTCGAAACCGCAAGCGGGTAATTTGCCGCGCATGGCAACTCCCTCCCGCGCGAAGCGCAAGCTCCCCTGGTATCTCCGGCCGTTCAAATGGCTGCTCTGGTTCATCATCGCCTCGGTGCTGTGGGTGCTGACCTATGCCGTCGTGCCGCCGCCAGTGACCTTCACGATGCTGGCGGACAGCAGCGGGATCACCAAGGACTGGGAAAGCCTGTCCGCGATCGACCGCAATATGGTGCGCGCGGTGATCGCGGCCGAGGACGGCAAATTCTGCAGCCATAACGGGTTCGACCGCGACGCGATCGAGCAGGCGATCGAGCGCAACGCCAAGGGCAAACGCATGCGCGGCGGATCAACCGTCAGCCAGCAGACGGCGAAGAATGTCTTCCTGTGGCAGGGGACCGGCTGGACGCGCTATGTCCGCAAAGTGCCCGAGGTCTGGTTCACCTTCCTGATCGAGAAGATCTGGGGCAAGCGCCGGATCATGGAGGTTTACCTCAACGTCGCCGAGACCGGCATCGGCACCTATGGCGTCGAGGCGGGGGCGCAGCGTTATTTCAACCATGGCGCGGGCAAGCTGACCCCCGCCGAGGCGGGACGGATCGCCGCGATCCTGCCGCTGCCCAAGAAACGCGAGGCGGTGAGCCCGTCGGGCTTTACGCGGCGTTACGGCAACACGATCCGCGCGCGCATCGGCGTGGTCAAGCGCGACGGGCTCGACAGCTGCGTCTATAAATAGCGCGGACGCGTTCGACCTAGCGCCGGACCCGCGCCCGCGTCTCAAGGTCCACGATGCGGCGCTCGAGATAATTCCGGTCATCGCTGCTCGGCGTCGTGCGGGCATAAGCGGCGTCGAGACGGATCAAGTCGCCGGCTTCGACGCGCACCTGAGCCTGCGCGGCGGCACTGAGGCCGCTGGCGCGCAGCGCGGTATCGATGTTGGACAGCCGCGTGCGGTTGTCGAGCACGGCGGCGGCGCCGCCGTAGGCGGTATCGCCGACACGGGCGTCGAGCGCATCGAGGCGCGCATCGAGATCTTCCTGTTCGCGGTCGCTGATCCCGTCGCGGGCGTAGGTGGCTTCGGTCTGGATCAACGCGGCATAATCGCGCTTGAGACTTGTCGCCTGCGTCCGGCTCAGACCGCGGGCGGTGACTCTTGCGTCCACGCGCCGGTCGAACTCCGTACGACCTTCCGCAACCGACAATTTCGTCGAACCGCCGTCATCGGCATAGCCGCCCTCGGTCAGCGCCTGCGTCAGCGCGCCATAGCGGTCGCCGAGGTCGGTACGTTCCTGCGTCGTAAACCGGCCATCGGCCCCATAGCGGGCTTCAAGCGCGACGAGTTCGTCATACTCGGCCTTGACGCGCGTTCCGTTGCGCGCGGTCAACTTACCGGACCGGACATCGGTATCGATGCGGGTGTTGAATTGCGTGCGCTGCGTCGCCAGCGGCTTGCGGCCCGCCGCCCATTGGCGCTCGATCGAGGTCGACGCACCAAGCCGATCACCGAACAAGGTCCCAAGGATCGCGCCCACACGGTCTTCCTGGGTCGTCGACTGCTGGGCGGAATCGGTCTGCGCCAGCGCAGCGCCGGGAGCGAGGATCAAAGCCCCGGCGGCGAATGCGATAAAGGTTCTGTTCGTGGTCACGCGACATCTCCTTGTTAAACTTGAACAAGGAACGCCCGGTCGGGAGTGTGGTTGCTTTGGAGGGTAAGGCGACGCGTTACGCCGGCTTCCAGCTCTTGCGCTCTTCGGCCTGCTTCAACACCTCGAACGCCGCCTGCCCCGCGGCAAAGCGCTTCGCTGCTTCGGCATCGCCGGGTTTCACGTCGGGGTGGCATTCCTTGGCGAGATTGCGCCATGCCTTTTTCGTCGCCTCGAAATCGGCGTCGGGGTCGAGGTCGAGGATTTCAAGCGCGCGCATTTCGTCTGCGCTGCGGCTGCCGTCGCCCGACCCGCCCCAGGCATAATGCTGCGCGCGGGCGTAGCTGTTCGCGCCGCGGGCTTCCTCGGCGGCGCGTTCGGCGGCGTCCTCGGCGGAGAGGCCTTCGAAATAGTCCCAGCCGCGATTATATTCGGCGGCGTGCGTTTCGCAGAAATACCAGCGTTCGGGGCTGTTCGGCGATTTGGGTGCTGGGCAATTGCCCGGGTTGGTGCAGCCGTGGCGGTCGCAGATGCGAACCTTCTGCGCCTCGGTGCTCGAACCATAGGGGCGCCAGCGGGGAAATCCCCAGTCGTCGGTTCTCTTGGCGCGGCTCATCACCCCCATGTAGCGACTGGAGGCCGCCAATGCTAGCCGAGAAGGCCGAAAAACCTAGTCCTTCGGCTTATAACCAAACGCCTTGGCCGCGAGTTTGACCACCGCGGGGTCGAGTTCGGAGGGCGTCATCGGCACGGCGGCTTCGAGCGTTTCGATGATATGCGTCAGCGCCGCGATGCGTGCCGCCTTCTTGTTATTGCCGTCGATCACCTTCCACGGCGCCCAGCGCGTGCTGGTCTGCGCGAACATATCGTCCATCGCGGCAAGATAGTCCTTGCGCTTCGACCGGTTGCGATAATCCTCAGATCCGGTCTTCCAGCGCTTCCACGGATCGTCGAGGCGGTCGGAGAAGCGCTTGTCCTGTTCGTCCTGCGTGATGTGGATGAAGAGTTTCACCAGGTTCGTACGGCTGCCGGTCAGCTGCGCCTCGAACTCGTTGATCTCGTCATAGCCCTTGCGCCATTCGGCTTCGGTTGCGTAGCCCTCGACGCGTTCGACAAGGACGCGGCCGTACCAGCTGCGGTCGAAGATCGAGATTTCGCGATTGCCGGGCAGACGTTTCCAGAAACGCCAGAGGAAGTGGCGCGCCTTTTCCTCGTCGTTTGGCGCGGCGATCGGCCACACCTCGAAATAGCGTGGGTCGAGCGACGCGGTCAGCCGCTGGATGATCCCGCCTTTCCCCGCCGCGTCCCAGCCCTCGAACATGATGATGCTGCGCTGGCCGTGGATGATGTGCGCCGCCTGCAAGCGTTCGAGGCGATCCTCGAGCGCGGCGAGATCATCGGAATAGTCGCCCTCATATTTGGCGCCGGTTTCATAGTCGGAGAGCGAGATGGTCATATCCCCTCCCCTAGCGCAAGCGGACGCCTTCCACCAAGCGGCCGATGGGCGATGTCATTTTCTGGCACAGGGTGCGCGGGTTTGGTTACTTGGCGACGTCGGCGAGCAGCGCGGCGACGCGCGCGGGATCTTCCATCGGGATGAAATGGCTGTGCTCGGCCCATAGTTCGTCGCGCGTCGCGCCGATCGCCGCGCCGAGGCCTGTCCAGGTCGGACTTAGCGAGAAGTCGAGTTCGCCGCCGCGTTCGCCGGTCGGGGCGCGGATCACTGTCGAGGGGACGGAGAGATAGTGGAGCCACTCGTGCGGGCTGGTACGCAGCGCATTTTGATAGACCGATGCTTCAAGTGCCGGGGGACAGGCCAGCTCCAGCCCCTCCCCTTCCGCTGCCGGGAGCAGGCCGTGGGTGCAATAGTCGGCGAGCACGCGCGCGTCCCAATTCGCATAGGGCGGCCGGTCGGCGAAACGCGCGCGCATCTCTTCGGCGCCCGTCCAACTGTTGCGGCGGCGCGCGACGGGATGGTCGGCGGGATCGGGGATCGGCTTGGCCGCCTCGCCCTCGTAAAAGACGGGGTCCATGATCACCGGATCGATCATGACGAGATGACCGAAGGCTGCCGGCCGCTGCGACGCGAGCCGCGTCAGGACATAGGCGCCCATGCTGTGCCCGCAGCCGACGATCGGATGTCCGCCGAGCCCGTCGAGCAGCGGCAGCAGCGCGTCGGCGGTCGCCGCCCAGCTGGCGAGCGTCGCCGGACGAAAGCTGCGTCCATGGCCGCGATGGTCGGGCGCGATGACGTGCGTGCCCGGGGGCAACGCTGCGACGACCTGGTCCCACAGCCGCGCGTGAAAGCCCGTCGCGTGGAGCAGCAGCACCGAAGCCCCCTGCCCCCGCTCACCCCATTCGAACCAGCAGATATCGCCTTCCGGCGTTTCCAGCCGGTGCTCCCGGGGTTCGCTCACGCCTTAGTTCTTCGGGCCGTCGACGATGCGGATGCCGAGTTCCTTGAGCTGCTTCTCACTCACCGGCGCCGGGGCGTTCATCATCAGATCCTCGGCCTTCTGCGTCATCGGGAAAACGATCACTTCGCGGATGTTCGGCTCGTCGGCGAGCAGCATCACGATGCGGTCGACGCCCGGTGCCGATCCACCGTGCGGCGGCGCCCCGAATTTGAAGGCGTTGATCATGCCGCTGAAATTCGCATCGACGTCGGCCTGCGAATAGCCCGCGATCTCGAACGCCTTATACATGATGTCGGGGCGATGGTTCCGGATGGCACCCGACGACAGTTCGACGCCGTTGCAGACGATGTCATACTGGTAAGCGAGAATATCGAGCGGATCCTTGCCCGTCAGCGCGTCCATCTCGCCCTGCGGCATCGAGAAGGGGTTGTGGCTGAAATCGATCTTGCCCGTATCCTCGTCGGCCTCGAACATCGGGAAGTCGACGATCCAGCAGAATTCGAAGCGGCTCTTGTCGATGAGGTCGAGCTGATCGGCGACGCGCGTGCGCGCAAGGCCCGCAAGCTTCGCCGCCTTGCCTTCGGCGCCCGCGGCAAAGAAGATGCCGTCGTTCGGGCCGAGGCCCATTGCGTCGGCGATCGCCTTCATGCCTTCCTGGCCGTGGTTGTTGGCGATCGGGCCGCCGAACACGCCGTCCTTCTGCGTCGCATAACCAAGGCCCGGGAAACCCTCCGACTGCGCCCAGCTGTTCATCTCATCGAAGAACTTGCGGCTCTTCTCATGCGTTTCCGGGGCGGCGACGGCGCGGACAACCTGGCCTTCTTCGACCATCGTCGCGAAGCGGCCAAAGCCCGATCCCTTGAAGAAATCGCCCACGTCATGGACCAGCAGCGGATTGCGCAGGTCGGGCTTGTCGCTGCCGTATTTCAGCATCGATTCGCGGTACGGGATGCGCTTGAACGGCAGCGGCGACACGGTGCGACCCTTGCCGTCGAAATCGGCGAACTCCTCGAAGACGCCGTGCAGGACGGGTTCGATCGCGTTGAAGACGTCGTCCTGTGTGACGAAGCTCATCTCGAAATCGAGCTGATAGAATTCACCGGGCGAGCGGTCGGCGCGCGCATCCTCGTCGCGGAAGCAAGGGGCGATCTGGAAATAGCGGTCAAAGCCCGCGACCATCAGCAGCTGCTTGAACATCTGCGGCGCCTGCGGCAGCGCATAGAATTTGCCGGGGTGGACGCGGCTGGGGACCAGATAGTCGCGCGCGCCCTCGGGGCTGCTTGCGGTCAGGATCGGCGTCTGGAATTCGGTAAAGCCCTGATCGATCATCCGGCGGCGCAGCGACGAAATGACGTTCGAACGCAGCACGATATTCTTGTGCAGGCGCTCGCGGCGGAGATCGAGGAAGCGGTTCGTGAGGCGGATTTCCTCGGGATAATCGGTTTCGCCGAACACGGGCAGCGGCAGGCGATCGGCGGCCGACTGCACGGTCACCGCGCTGGGGTAGATTTCGATCTCGCCGGTCGCGAGCTTCGGGTTGAGCGTCTCGGGCGATCGCGCGGCGACCTTGCCCGTGAAGGTCAGAACGGACTCGGGGCCCATGGCGTTGACGGTGGGATAGAGGTCCGAACCGGTTTCGACGACGATCTGGGTGATCCCATAATGGTCGCGAAGATCGACGAAGAGCACATTCGCGTGCTCGCGCGTGCGATGCACCCAGCCCGAAAGACGGACTTCCTCACCGACGTTGGCGGCGCGAAGGTCTGCGCATGTGTGGGTGCGATAGGCGTGCATGTGATCGTCTTTCAATGTTCGGAAGGGCGCGCAGGAAAACACGCCGATATGGCCGCGCCTAAGGCAATGCGCCGCACCATTTGTCAAGGGTGGAGGGCGTAAATCAACGGGTCAGGCCGAGGTTATCGAGCACCTCGCTGCCGAACAGCGCGCGGTGCGCCGGATCGGGCAGCAGCCGGTCGCGCGCGGCGCGCCAGCGGCGGAAATCCTCGCCATAATCGGCGGCAACACGCGCGACATCGAGGCGGCAGCTTTTCGCCCAGTGGCGGGTGAAGGTGATGCCCTCTGCATCGAGGCATTCGACGACGCGGGCGTAGGCGTCGGCGGTGCGTTCGCTGCGCGGGCCGTCGAAATCGATCACCGCGTTATGCGTAAAGCGCGCGGGAGCGAGCAGCCCCTGCGCGCGCTCCATGAAACGAACGGTGACGACAGTAGAGCCGCCATGTTTGGCGTAAACGGTACAGATACGCTCGAAGGCGCGCGCGAGGTCGGCGCGGTCGATGGTCACCGAGGCGTTGAACAAATCGGCGAGCGGCCGGTGCGTGTCGAGCCCCTCCCCCCAGCTACCATAGACCGCGGGGTCGTCGACATCGGGGCCGCTGGCATAACCCTGTTTCATCGCGAATTGCAGCAAAGGTCCGCGCGCCCAGGAATAATCGTTGAGTAGCCGACCGAGCAGGCTAAGCGCGTCATAACCTGCGCCGAGCTGGCCCGGCGTCGCGCGCGGATAATCGTCGCGCCACGGTTCGCGATAGAGGAAGCGCAGCATCGCGGGCCGCTTGAACGGCTTGTAGGGATTGACGATCATCTGGACGAAGTCGGGATCCTGATCGAGCGCATAGGCGGCCGAGAAGCGGCGGAAGTCGCCGGCGGCGAGCCAGTCGAGCGCCGCGCAATCGACCTTGCGCAAATTCTGGATCGGACGGACGAGGAATTTCGGCACGCTGTCGACGACGAGCGCGGTGACGATGCCGAGCGAACCAACGGGAAGCTGAGCCGCGGCGAAAAGCTCATCGTCGCGCAGCGCCATCGAACCCGTCGCCGCAATGAAGGCCTCGCTCATTACCCCCGCAGCCGGCTCGATCCAACGCATGCCGGCGGGGGTCACGATCTGTACCGCGCGGATATGATCCTGGATGCCACCGCGCGCGATCATCGAGCCATGGGTGCCGGTCGCACACGCGCCTGCAAAGGTCTGGCCATTGCCCGCGCCGCTCGTCCACAGCGAACGGCCTTGCTCCTCGAACTTGTCCGAAACCTCGTCGACGAGCGCGCCTGCTTCGACGAGCATCAGGGCGCCGGCATCGATGCCGGGGCGGACATCGCCCGCGCCGATCCGGAAGCAGCGGTTGAAGCGCCGTGTGTGGAGCAGCCAGCTTTGCGAGCTGATATTGATGTTCGACGGCGACCAGCCAGCGCCGAGCGGGCGGACACGGCGCTTCGCAGTTTGCGCCGCCGCGAGCCAGTCCTGCACCGACTTCGCGGCGATCGCGATCTCGTCGCGTCCGCGCTCGGCATCGCCGCTGCGCAAGGCGAAGCGCGTCGCCGCTTCACAGGTGCCGGTGCCGTGATAATTGGTCCAGCGGCCTTCGTCGCCGAGCTTGACGATCGGCATCACGCGTCCCCCAGCGGCAGGATGCCGGCATGCGCGCGCCACGCGACGGTCACCGGGCGCAGGAAACCGAAGGTCGCGATCGCGACAAGCA
Organism: Sphingopyxis sp. MSC1_008; assembly: GCF_023197165.1. Taxonomy (GTDB): domain Bacteria; phylum Pseudomonadota; class Alphaproteobacteria; order Sphingomonadales; family Sphingomonadaceae; genus Sphingopyxis. The sequence goes on along the minus strand of NZ_JALPRD010000002.1, from coordinate 215,125 downwards.
TCTGGCGCCGTGTCGCGAACAGCCGCACGTCGCACAGACCATGATCGGATTCGGGCGTCACGAACGGCTGCGCGGCCTCAGCGGCGAAACCCCAGCCCTTCAGCGTGACCACCATCGATTCCTCGTCGAGCGGCCGCGGATTGGCGATCGACACGAAGATGTCCGCCTGCCCCGCGGCATATTGTCCGAAAAGCAACGCAAAACCGAGCGCGGCGAGCGCCCAACCCAGCCACATCATGCCCCAAATCCCTTCGTCTTTTTGCCTGACCGGTATTCCGGCTCCGCGACCCGAAGAGCTCGGACAATTTTTCCTGCCCGTTCCTCTCAACTAGCTGTATAGGCGCGCTATGCAAGTCCATCCGTTGATCGAAACCAACGCCGCGCTCGTCGAATTCTGCGACCTGATTCAGGGCAGCGATTTCATCGCGGTCGATACCGAATTCATGCGCGAAAACACTTTCTGGCCAGAGCTTTGCCTGATCCAGGTGGCCGACCGCGACCATGCCGCGGCGATCGACCCGATGGCGCCCGGCATCAACCTCAAGCCGCTCCTCGACCTGCTCGTCGACAATGAAGACATGCTGAAAGTCTTCCATGCGGGTGGGCAGGATGTCGAAATCATCTTCAACCTGACCGGCAAGACGCCGCACCCGATCTTCGACACGCAGATCGGCCAGATGGCACTCGGCCAGGCCGAACAGGTCGGATATTCGAACCTGGTCGAGGCGTGGATCGGGCTGCAGCTCGACAAGGGCGCGCGTTTTACCGACTGGAGCCGCCGTCCGCTCGACAAGCGCCAGATCGACTATGCCGTCGGCGACGTGACGCACCTCGCCAAGATTTTCCCGATGATGCTCGACAAGCTGATCAAGACTGGGCGCGGCCATTGGCTCGACGAGGAAATGGAAAAGCTCGCCGATCCCGCGAACTACAGTGTCGATCCCGAAAAAGCGTGGCAGCGAATCAAGGTTCCGACGCGCAAGCTCGACGTTCTCGGCCGCCTGCAGTCGCTCGCCGCGTGGCGCGAACGCGAGGCGCGGACCAAGAACCTGCCGCGCGGCCGCATCGTCAAGGATGAGACGCTGGCCGACCTCGCCGCGCATCCGCCGAAAGATCAGGACGGGCTGGGCCGCGTTCGGGGCCTGTCGGCAACATGGCGCACGAACGACATCGGTGGCCGGCTGATGGACGCGATCGCGAACGCCAAGCCGATGTCGAAGGACGACATGCCCGATCGCGCGCCGCGCGGGCCGGGGCTCGGCAAGGAAGGCACTTTGGTCGCCGACCTCTTGAAACTGCTTCTGAAAATTCGCGCGCGCGAATTGAATGTCGCCGCGCGCCTGATCGCGCGCAGCGACGATCTCGAAGCGCTCGCGGCGGGCGCGCGCCAGGGCATCCAGATGATGCAGGGGTGGCGTTACGACGTGTTCGGCCACGCCGCGCTCGACCTCGTCGAGGGACGAATGGGTTTTGCCGTCGTCAACGGCAAGCTGGTGATGAGCGAAATCGACCCCAACGCCGCGATCGAAATCTAAAGCAGCACCAGCTCCGGCTTCGCATCGAGTGCCTGCGCCAAGACCCGCAGGCGGCGCTCGACCGATTCGCCCGCGAGATGATGCCAGCCGGCATTGAGACAAAGCTTCAGCTTACCATCGATCAGCGCAACGCCGCTCGCCTTCAGCGGCGCCTCGACGCCGCCGGTCAACCGCTGCGCAAGGCGGATTGCGAGCCCCCATTGGCGCGCCCGCGCGAGTCGTTCGGGCGAGACGAGCGTTCCCATCGCCGGGAATTCGGCATCGGCGCCGCCAAAGCCCGCATAGAGCGCGCGCGCGAGCAGGATGCGGCCCGGGATATCGATGCTGCGCCAGTTGCCGTGCAGGCCGATTTCGGTGCCGCGTTCGGCGCGGAAATCGGGGTTGGCCGACCAGGCGACGTCGCTGAGCAGGCTCGCCGCGAGCCGGACGCGGCTGTCGGCGGGCGCTTCATCGGCGAACAGCGGCGCGATCCATTCGGCGATCGCGCGGCCGTGCGGCGCGAAACGCGCGAGGCGGCGCCCCTCGAATTCGGCGGCAACGATCAGCGGGTCCTGCGCGCGCGTCTCGGCATCGAGCGCCTGATACAGCAGCCCCTCGCGCAGCCCCGACGACGACACCGTCATTTCGGGCACGTCGAGGATGTTGACGAGCGCCGCGAGCAGAGCCGCCGCATCGGGCAAGGCCGCGGCGCGGTTCGACGCCATGCCGGGGATCGCGCGCAATTCCTCGAAGCTCAGCCGTTTCGACGCGCGGATCAGGCGGCGTAGCGCGCTGCGCGGCAGATTATGCTGGTCGAGCACCGCGAGCGGATCGCGCGTGAGTTCGAGGTCGAGGCGCGAGAGCGCGCGCCACGAGCCGCCGACGAGGTAGAGCGGCTGGCCGGTCAGCCCGTCGGGCCAGCTCGCCGCGCGCAGCATCTTGCGGATCGCGCGCTCGAACGCCTGATCGCCATCCTTGCGCAGCGCCGGCAGGCGAAGCACGCCGAGGGGGAAGGAGGCACGGCGGCCGACCCGGCCATCCGACACTTCGGCGAGTTCGAGGCTGCCGCCGCCGAGATCGACCGCGATGCCGTGCGCGTCGGGGATCGCGGCAAGCACGCCGTAGCCAGCGGCTTCGGCTTCTTCCTCGCCCGAGAGCAGCCTGATCGCGAGCCCTGCCTCGGCGGCCGCCTTGATGAATTCCGGGCCGTTTACCGCATCGCGCACCGCGGCAGTGGCGACGCATTGCACGTCCTGTACGTCCATATGCTCTGCGAGCAGCGCGTAGCGGCGGAGCGCGACCAGGCCGCGTTCGGCGTCTTCGGGCGCGATCCGGCCGTCGATGGCGAGACCTCGGCCGAGCCCCGCAGCGACCTTTTCATTGAAGATCACGGCCGGCGCGCGCGCCGGCCCTTCATAGACGACGATGCGGACCGAGTTGGAACCGATGTCGATCACGGCGGATCGACTGACCGCCTGTTTTGAGGAGCGCTGTAAGGGCAATTTGGTCAATCTTCGCGCACGTTGAAGGCAAGAGTCGGAACGTCCTGACGCTTGTGGAGCGCCGTGCCGCGCCCCGAAAGCGAGGGGTTCGTCATGAAATAATGATGCAAATTAAACGGCTTGTCGCCCGGCATCACGCGCACCGAGGTGCCGTCGGACTGCAGAATCCAGCTTTGTTCATTGTCGATGAGGTTCGCGACGAGCACCTGGTCCAAAATCTGGTCGTGGACGGTCGGATTCTCGATCGGGATCATATATTCGACGCGGCGGTCGAAGTTGCGCGGCATCCAGTCGGCGCTGCTGATGTAGAGTCTGGCGCCGCGGTGCGGCAGCGGCGCGCCGTTCGCGAAGGCCCACACGCGGCTGTGCTCGAGGAACCGGCCGACGACCGATTTGACGCGGATCGTTTCGGATAGGCCCGGCACGCCGGGGCGCAGGCAGCAGATGCCGCGCACGATCAGCTCGATCGGCACCCCCGCGGCGCTCGCCTGATAGAGTTTGTCGATGATGTCGGGATCGACGAGGCTGTTCATCTTCGCCCACACGCCCGACGGCAGGCCCGCCTTCGCCGCCGCGGTTTCGGCGTCGATCAGTTCGGACAGATGCGCGCGCATGTTGAGCGGCGACATGGTGATGAGGTCGAGCCGTTCGGGTTCGACATAGCCGGTGATATAGTTGAACAGCTGCGCCGCGTCGCGACCCGCGCGCGGGTCGGCGGTGAAGAAGCTGAGGTCGGTATAGATACGCGCGGTCACCGGGTGATAATTGCCGGTGCCGAAGTGGCAATAGGTGCGATAACCCTGCCCCTCGCGGCGCACGACCATCGAAATCTTGGCGTGCGTCTTCCATTCGATGAAGCCGTAGACGACCTGTACCCCGGCGCGTTCAAGCTGGTTCGCCCAGAGGAGGTTCTGTTCCTCGTCGAAGCGCGCCTTGAGCTCGACGACCGCGGTCACCGACTTGCCCGCCTCGGCCGCCTCGATCAGCGCGCGGATGACGGGCGACTGGTTGCCGGCGCGGTACAGCGTCTGCTTGATCGCGACGACGTCGGGATCGGCGGCCGCCTGCCGCAGGAAGGAGAGGACGACGTCGAAGCTTTCATAGGGGTGATGGACGACGATGTCCTTCGAGCGGATCGCCGCGAAACAGTCGCCGCCATGCTCGCGGATGCGCTCGGGGAAACGCGCCGAGTAAGCGGGGAATTTGAGGTCGGGGCGGTCGACGTCGACAAGTGCCGACAGCGCCGCGAGCCCGATGAAGCCGCCGATCTTGGCGACGATCGCCTCGTGCCCTTGGATATCGGCATTGAGCACCTCGGCGATTTCGCCGGGCATGTCGGCTTCGAGTTCGAGCAGGATGACGCGGCCGCGGCGGCGGCGGCGGATCGCGGTGCGGAACAGGCGGACGAGATCCTCGGCCTCTTCCTCAAGCTCGATATCGCTGTCGCGGATGATGCGGAACACGCCCAAGGAACGGATCGTGAAGCCCGGGAACAGGAGATCGCCGAAAATCTCGATCAGATATTCGATCGGCACGAAGGCGCCCGGCTGCCCCGGGACCGGCACGAAACGCGCGAGCGACGCCGGGATCATCACCAGTTCGCGGATCGTCTCGCCCGTCGCCTTGCGCTGCAGGTCGAAAATGACGCCGAGGCCGCGGTTCGGGATGAAGGGGAACGGATGCGCCGGATCGAGCACCTGCGGGGTGAGGATCGGGAAAATCTGGTCGATGAAATATTGGCGGAGCGCGCTGCGCAGCGCTTCCTTGTCGGACCCTGTGCCGTGGACGACGATGCCCTGTTCGCCGAGCTGGCGATGGAGCAATTGCCATTCGCTCTGCTGCTGGTCGACAAGGCGGTTCACCTCGGCCTCGATCTCGGCAAGCTGCTGGCCGGGGGAGCGGCCATCGGCCGAAGGATCGTCAATCCCCTGAAGCTGCTGCCCCTTGAGCCCGGCGACGCGAACCATGAAGAACTCGTCGAGGTTGCTGCCCGAGATCGACAGGAAGCGAAGACGTTCGAGCAAGGGATGCGCAGGATTACGCGCCTCCTCCATCACCCGGCGGTTGAAGGCGAGCCAGCTCAGTTCGCGGTTGAAAAAGCGTTCGGGGCCAAAGCTGGGCGGCGGCGCCGCAGTGTCGGCATCATTGTCTGCGCGTAGGGGGCTGCCACCTATCGACATTGTGCTTCATCCTGTCGTTCGAGCAAATCGGGATCGATGAGCCCCTGTGACAGTAATGTTTCACGCGTAAGACGAATGCTAATGCCGCCCCCTTTTTCGAGCGACGCCGCATCGAGCGCCGCAACGACGCGGTGGATCGCCGCATAGCTGCGCTCCATCCGCGGGACGATATAGGATGCGACGCCGGGCGCGAGCGCCATGCCACGCTGCGCGAAGAGCGCGTCGATCAGGTCGCGCGCAAGGCAGTCGTCGGGATCGCCGATCGTCAGCACCGGCACGGCGGCAAGGCGCGAACGAAGGTCGGGAAGCGCGACGTTCCATTCGGACGGCGGCGCATCGTCGATGATCAGCAACGGCGAGCCGCTTGCCTGCGCGGCGTTCCATGCGTGGAAAATCTCTTCTTCCGAAACGCTGTCATGCCCGTCGATGATTTTTCCGCCGGTGTCGCGCGCGAAGAGCCGCCCCATCAGGCTGCGCCCCGACCCGCGCGGCCCGGTGAGCACCGCGGTGCGGACCGGCCAGGTCGCGACGTGGCGCAGGTAGCGCACGGCATCGGCGTTGCTGGTGCCAACGATCAGCGGACCGTCGTTACTGCCCCCCGCGCTCCAGTCGAGCGGGAGCGCGATCTGGGATGCGCGCGCCATCAGCGGCTGATCCTGAGCTGACCGCCGCCTTCCTGCACCTTGAACCCGCGTGCGGCGAGCGCCGCACTGAGTGCGGCGAGGTCGCCCCGGAAGCTGACGCGCATCACCGAGGTGCCGCCGAGCGCAAGGCTGGTGGTCGAGGCGGACTGGACGCCCGCGGCGCCCGCAACCGCGCGTTCGGTCGCGGTGACCGAATCGACATCGGGCGAGCTGTACTGGACGGTGAAGCTCTGCACGCCGGCCGCCGCCGTCGCCGGCACGCTGGCGTCGGTTTCGCTGGGCAGCAGCTCTTCGTCGGTCGCGATTTCTTCGGGCAGGTCTTCCTTCTCGACGGGCTTTTCGAGGACGAGATAGGTATCGGTGCGCAGCACGCCCGACGCGAGCGCGTCGATATAGATGCGATCCATCCGCGCGACCGCCTTTTCCATCATGTCGGGCAGCGCGGCCGGGCTGGGGCCCGTCATGGTGAAGGTCGAGATCAGCTTGCTGTCGGGACCGAAGCGCGCGGTGAAATACCCTTTGATCGGGCCGCCGGGATAGCTGTACTCGACGCGCGCGATCGGGGTCAGCACGTCAGCCGCGCCATATTGATCGAGGATGACGCGCCACCAGACGCGGCTGCGGCGGCCAATCTGGCCAGTGTTGAGCAGCAGCGTGTCGGCGCCGGTGCCCGCGGTGCGGACATAGTCGATCGCGCTCTGCCCCGTATTATACTCGGCCCACGCGCGCTGCCAGGCGCTGCGCTGTTCGAACACCTGCGGGATGCCATCGATCGAATAGACGGGGATGACGAGCAAGGGCGGCGAGCGCAATGTGCGGCCGCTGACGCCGAGAATCTGCCCCGCGCGGACGCGGTCGAACTGGACGCCGAGCCGGGCGACGTAGCGGCGCGGACCGATCTGTTCCTCCTCGACGACGATCGCGGTGACGATGCCGTCGAGCACCGAATCGCCGAGTTTCGGACCGTCGCTGCCGTTCAATTTGCGATAAAGCTGGGCCCAGGCCAGGCGCTGCGCCTCGCGCCAACCCTTGGTGCGCGCGTCGTCGGCATTGTCGCCGGTGACGTCGACCATGATGCCGCGCGTCAGGAAATCGCCGCTGCTGTTGATCGGGGTGATGCCGCGGTCGCCGCGACTGATCTGCCCCTCGACCACACCGGCGAGCAGAATCGCGAAAAACAGGCCGAAAAGCGCGACCCAGCGCCAATCGCGCGGACGAAAGGCATCGAGGGTCAGGCGGGGCACGAAGCGGGGGAAAGCAGCCGAAATCATATCTTCTCTATGCTTTGCCCAAAAGCTTGGCGCCGGACAAGGAAATCATGGCATTTCGTGGCCAGAGTCGTTAGTCGCGCTGGCCATGGATTCCAAGCACAACCAACCCGGCTCCTACACTTATGCGCAGGCCGGCGTATCGATCGAGACCGGCAATGCGCTGGTCCGTGCCATTGCCCCGCTCGCCCGTGCGACGCGCCGACCCGGTGCCGACGCGGACCTCGGCGGCTTTGGCGGCTTTTTCGACCTGAAGGCGGCGGGGTTCAACGATCCCCTGCTCGTCGCGGCGAACGATGGCGTGGGCACCAAGCTCAAACTCGCGATCGAATCGGGCAAGCATGACGGGGTCGGGATCGATCTGGTCGCGATGTGCGCGAACGACCTGATCGTCCAAGGCGCCGAGCCGCTGTTTTTCCTCGACTATTATGCGACCGGAAAGCTCGATAACGATGTCGCGACCGAAGTCGTCGCGAGCATCGCCGAGGGCTGCAAGCAGGCGGGCTGCGCACTGATCGGCGGCGAGACCGCCGAAATGCCGGGCATGTATTCGGATGGCGACTATGACCTCGCGGGCTTTTGCGTCGGCGCGGTCGAGCGCGATCAGGTGCTGACCGCCGACAAGGTCGCGGCGGGCGATGTCATTCTGGGCCTCGCTTCGTCGGGGGTGCATTCGAACGGTTTCTCGCTCGTGCGCCGGCTCGCGGCCGACAAGGGCTGGAAGCTCGACCGCCCGGCCCTCTTCGACCAGACCATCCTGCTGATCGACGCGCTGATGGCGCCGACGCGCATCTATGTGAAGAGCCTGCTCCCGCTCGTGAAGACCGGCCAGATCCACGCGCTTGCGCATATCACCGGCGGCGGGCTGCTCGAGAATATCCCGCGCATCCTGCCGAAAACCCTTCATGCGCACGTCGATGCCGACGCGTGGGAACAGCCGCGACTGATGGCGTTCCTGCAGGCGCAGGGAAATATCGAGCCCGAAGAGATGGCACGCACCTTCAACTGCGGGATCGGCATGGCGGTTGTCGTCGCCGAGGGCGATGTTGAAGCTGTTACCGCGGCGCTCGAAGCCGCGGGCGAGACGGTTTTCCGGATCGGTCATATCGCCGAGGGCGAAAAGGGCTGCACGGTGACGGGCAATGCCGAAACGTGGAGTGCGATGGGCGCGTGGAGCGCCACCCACCACGGATAAAAGAACTTCGTCACCGTGAACTTGTTTCAGGGTCCATGGTCAAACGTCAATTCAGCGCTGCGGCCGCCGATAGACCGGGCCATGGATGCTGAAACAAGTTCAGCATGACGAGAAAGGGGAGCGGTGATGACAAAAGCCAAGATCGCCGTCCTTATTTCGGGCGCCGGCACCAATATGGCGGCGCTGCTCTATGCCGCGAAAGCCGCGGATTGCCCCTATGAGCTGGTGTTCGTCGGCAGCAACGATCCCGACGCGCCGGGACTGACGATCGCCGAGGCCGAAGGCATCGCGACCTGGAGCCTGTCGCACAAAGGCATGAACCGCGACGCGTTCGACGCACTGGTCGACGAGCAATTGCACGCGGCGGGGGCGGAATTCGTCGCGCTCGCCGGCTATATGCGCATCCTGTCGGACGATTTCGTCGCGCGCTGGGCCGGCAAGATGATCAACATTCACCCCAGCCTGCTGCCGCTCTACAAGGGGCTGAACACCCACAGCCAAGCGATCGAGGCTGGCGACAAATTCGGCGGATGCAGCGTCCATATCGTGACGTCCGGCGTCGATGAGGGGCCGGTGCTCGCACAGACGCGGGTCGCGATCCTGCCCGGCGACACCGTCGAAACGCTGGCGCGGCGGGTGCAGTTCGCGGAACATCAGCTTTATCCCGCCACCCTCGCCGCCTTCGTATCGCGCGAGCGGTCGCCCGATTATCTGCGCGGCCGCGTGCGCGAACTGGCGATGGCGCTGCCCGAGGCCGACGAGGTCGTCTCGCACGGAATGCCCTGCTTCGGGATCGTGAAGGGCAAGAAATTCGCCTATTTCACCGAGGATCATCACGGCGACGGCAAGATCGCGATACTGGTGAAGATCAGCGGCGGCGACGAGCAGGCGGCGCTGATCGAGCTCGACGAAGACCGATATTACCGCCCCGCCTATTTCGGCGACGGCTGGGTCGGCATCCGCCTCGACCTTGGCGACACCGACTGGGATGCGATCGGCGAATGGCTGCGCAAAAGCTGGCTGTCGGTCGCACCGAAGAAGCTGGCGGGGCTGATGGGCGCGGCGGAGGAATTCTAGGCGTCGTCAGGCGCAAGGCGCGGCCGAATAACGGGCGTCTTTGCTCACGGTACGGCCGGGCACGGTACAGAAACGCGGGATACGCATTCTCTGCCGCGCATCATTGGCCTTCAGAAACCCGCCCTTGTCGATCGGATCGCTTGCTTCCGGCACCGCGACTTCGAAATGGACATGGTTCAGCATCGCACAGCCGACCGCGCCCTCGTCGCCGAGATATTGCCCGGCGCGCACATGATCGCCGACCTCGATCCCCGCTTTCCCCCGGCTCGTCGCCGTCGCCATGTGCCCATAGAGCGTCCATTCGCCATTCGGATGCGAAAGCCAGAGATAATTGTTCCGGCATTCCGACGCGGCGCGGCCGCTCTGCTGCTCCGAATAGCTGTCCTCGATCGCCATGACGGTCCCCTCCGCCGCCGCGACGACGCGATGGACTTTGCCTGCACGCGGTTCGCCGACGAGATCAATCGCGCCGGGCGGGCGGTGCGTCGCCGCGTCGTCGAAGACCGAAACCTCGGTCCCGTCGGCGAAGGGTAGTCGATAGATTCCGGTCGCTTCGGGGATCGCCGGCGTATCGGCAGCGATCGCGCCCGACGCCATCGTTGCGGCCGCCGCCGCGACGAGGATCGACTTTCCGCTCATGATCGTTCCTTCGCTTGAAAACAAAAAGGCCACCGGAATGATCCGGTGGCCCCTTTGATTAGCTTAGCATATCTTGGCGACCTTAGCCGACGATTTCTTCGGGGTTGAAGAAGTAGGCGATTTCGATCGCCGCATTTTCGTCGCTGTCCGAACCGTGGACCGTGTTCGCTTCGATGCTCTCGGCGAGTTCCTTGCGGATCGTGCCGGGAGCGGCGTCCTTGGGGTTGGTCGCGCCCATGATGTCGCGGTTCGCCTGCATCGCGTTTTCGCCTTCGAGGACCTGGACGACGACGGGGCCGCTGATCATGAAGTCGACGAGTTCGCCGAAGAAGGGGCGTTCCTTGTGGACCGCGTAGAAGCCTTCGGCCTGTTCGCGGCTCATGTGGATGCGCTTCGACGCAACGACGCGCAGGCCGGCGTCTTCCAGCATCTTGGTGACGGCGCCGGTGATGTTGCGGCGCGTGGCGTCGGGCTTGATGATCGAGAAAGTGCGAGTGACCGCCATGGGGGAAGCTCCTGTGTTATTATGGTCTGCGATGCGCGCGCCTCTAGCCGCGCTTTTGCTGCACCGCAAGGTCGTCTGGGGCCAAGGATGCTGCGAAATCGCGCGATTCATGCCATGGCGCGGCTTGAGAGGGGCCATCTCATGACCGACAATGTGGACAGAATGACGCGCCGCGCCTTTGCGGGTTCGGCGCTTGCGGCGTCTATCGCACTGACTAGCGGGGCGAAAGCGGCGGAGGCCGCATTGCGGCTCACGGCCCCGGGCGATCTCGGGCCCTTCTACCCCATCGACAGACTCACCGAGGACGATGCCGACCTGACGTGGATCAAGGGGCACAAGACGCGCGCGCTGGGCAATGTGATCGAGGTCAGCGGGCGCGTGCTCGATCGTCATGGCAATCCCGTCCGCGATGCAGCGATCGAGGTGTGGCAGGCGAATTCGGTCGGGCGCTATGCGCATCCGAACGATGTAGCGACCGCGCCGCTCGACCCGAATTTCCAGGGCTATGCCCGGCTGGCAACCGGAGCGGGCGGCGAGTGGCGGATCACGACGATCAAGCCTGCCGCCTATGACTCGCCAATCGGGCGGCGGACGCCGCACATCCATTTCGACGTGCACGGCAAGAGCCACCGGCTGGTTTCGCAAATGTATTTCGGCGACGACGCGGAAACCAACGCGAACGACATGCTCTACAAGGGACTTGGCGACTGGGCCGATACGACGGTCGCGAAGCTCGACAGCCCGGCGAAATATCGCTGGGACGTCATCTTGATGGACGGCTAGCGGTCACGGCCCTTCGGACCAGCGGCCGTTTTCGTCCTGTTTCCAGAAACGGTTGTCGACGTCTTCGCGGGCGGCGAGCGTGCGCCAGAGCGCACGGGCGTCGTCGATGCGGCTGTTGTCGAAGAGCAGGAAGGTGCGTTCGAACCCCAGCGCCTCCTCGCGCCATTCGCCATCGGCGAGCGCGAGGTGGCTGGCGCGGTTGGGCGGCGACGGGTCGAGCGTGCCCGCGATCAGGATCGGCTCGATCTCCTCGTCGGGCGACCCCGCAGCGCCGTGCGGCAGGAAGCTGGCCGGGGTCAGCGTCCAAAGCGCCTCGTCGATCGCCTGCCGCTGCATCGCGGGCGCGGCGACCACCAGCAGGCGGTCGCCGTTCGCCAATATGCGCGTCGCGAGCGCGGGGAGCACCCGTTCGACCGGGTCGCGGGTCAGCCGGTAAAAGTCGACGCGCGGCATAGTCGCTACGTCGCCCCCGCGAAGGCGGGGGCCGCCGTCGGTTTACGCAGCGGCAACGGATTAAAGCTGCCAGCGGCCCCCGACTTTGCGGGGGCGACGAGTGGGATTCGCAATGACGAGCTGAAAGACATCACCCTTCGTGGTTGGCGGCGATGTAGCGGTCGAGCAGGCGCACGCCGTAACCCGTTGCGCCCTTCGCCCACACCGGACCGTCCTTGTCGGCCCACGCCATGCCCGCGATGTCGAGATGCGCCCAGGCGACGCCTTCGCCGACGAAGCGCTTCAGGAACTGCGCCGCGGTGATCGAGCCGCCTTCGCGCGGGCCGATATTCTTCATGTCGGCGATCGGGCTGTCGATCAGCTTGTCGTATGCGGGCGACAGCGGGAAGCGCCACAGCTTGTTGTTGCTGACCTCGCCCGCGGCGAGCAGGTCGGTCGCCAACGTGTCGTCATTGGCAAAGATGCCCGCATATTCATGCCCGAGCGAAATCACCATCGCGCCGGTCAAGGTCGCGAGATCGACGATCACCTTGGGATTATACGCGCTCTGCGCCCAACTGATCGCATCGCAAAGGACGAGGCGGCCCTCGGCGTCGGTGTTAAGCACTTCGACCGTCTGCCCCGACATGGTGGTGACGACGTCGCCGGGGCGCATCGCATTGCCGTCGGGCATATTTTCGACGAGGCCGACGACGCCGACGACATTCGCTTTCGCTTTGCGCCCCGCGATCGCCTTGATCGCGCCCGCGACCGCGCCCGCGCCGCCCATGTCCCACTTCATCATGTCCATGCCCGCGGCGGGCTTGATGCTGATGCCGCCGGTGTCGAAGGTCACGCCCTTGCCGACGAAGACGACAGGCGCATCGCCCGGATTGCCGCCGTTCCAGCGCATCGCGAGGAGGCGCGGCGGGCGGGTCGAGCCCTGCGCGACGCCGAGCAGCGCGCCCATGCCGAGCGCTTTCATCTGGCGTTCGTCGAGCACTTCGATCTCGACGCCGAGGTCGGCGAGATGCTGGCAACGATCGACGAAGGTCTCGGGATAAAGAATGTTCGGCGGCTCGGCGACGAGCGTCTGCGTCAGCGCGACGCCGTCGGCAATCGCCTCATTTTCGGCCCAGCGGCCCGACAGGTCGCCGTGCGGCGACGCGATCGTCACCGTCTTCAGGCTCGGCTTCGCCGTATCGGCGAGGCGCGTGCGATAGGTGTCGAGGCGCCAGTTGCGGAGCCGCGCGCCCATCGCAAAGGCAAGCACATCGTCGGCGTCGCTCGGGCCCGTGCTCGCGAAATCGACATGGACCGCGGTCGCACCGCTCGTCTGCAGCTTCGCCGTCAGCGCCGCGCCGCCGCGCTCGAGATCCTGCTCGCTGCCCTCGCCGATGCCGACGAGCAGCAGGCGCTTCGCCTGGTCGCCGTCGATCGCCGCGGTCTCGGCGATCGCACCCGCGGCGCCGTCGAAGCGCGCCTGCGCCGCCGCGGCGCCGAGCAATGCGCCGAGCGCGCCGGCCTCGCCCTTGCGGACCGGAAATGCGACGACGTCGGCAGACGCATCGATTTGCGCGACAAACTGAATGTCCATGCCTTAACTTTCTTATGCGATGATTGATTGGAACGTGGCGGACCGATAGGGGTTTCGCTTGCGAGTTGCAAAAACAAAGCTGCCGGTCCAAGCCGGGAAACATTGATTTAGGGTTCGGGACAAAGGGATTAAATGAGCTGGGCTTTGTTCCATCGGGCAGCGCGTGCGCGGCCGTTCTGGCTGGCGACGGCGAGCGGCGCGGCCTTGGCCGCTTGCCCCGTGCTGGCCCAAACGAACGGCGAATCGACCCAGTCGGCAGAAGTCACGGGGCAACCCGACCTGCAGACGCCCGACGTCGTTCCGACAACCACCGACGCCCCCGCGGTCAAGGACGAAGACCAGATCGGTTTCGCCGCCGATAACCTCAATTATGACAGCGATACCGAAGTCGTCGTTGCCGAGGGCAATGTGCAGATGAACCGCGAAGCGGTCGAGATGCGCGCGGACAAGGTCACCTGGAACCGCAAGACAGGCCAGGTCTTCGCCGAAGGCAATGTGACGATCAAGAATCCCGAAGGCGACACCGCCTATGGCGACAAGATCGAACTGACCGACACGCTGCGCGACGGTGTCGTCGAAAACATGCTCGTCGTGCTCGACAATGGATCGCGGCTCGCCGCGGTCCGGGGCACGCGCTTCGACAACGGCAATATCGAGCTGGAGAACGCCGCCTACACCCCCTGCCCGGTCGAAGACGACGAAGGCTGTCCCAAGAACCCGAGCTGGCAGATTCGCGCCGTAAAGGTGATGTACGACCGGGCGAAGAACAAGGTCCGCTACAAGGGCGCGCGCGTCGAGATTTTCGGCCTGCCGCTGATCCCGCTTCCGGGCCTCAGCCATTCGATCAACAATGAACCGAGCAGCGGCATATTGGTGCCCGAAATCCGGCTCGACCGCAGCAACGGGTTCGAAATCGCGGTTCCTTATTATCTGCGGCTCGCGCCCGACCGCGACATCACGCTCACCCCGCATATCTACACCAGCGCGGCGCCGATGTTGGAAGGCGAGTTCCGCGCGCTGACCGACATCGGGTCGTTCCGCATCAACGGCTATGCGACCTATGGCTCGCTCGTCCCGCTGACCGGCGAGGACCCCGACAGCGAAAAGCGCTTTCGGGGCTACCTCGAGAGCGCGGGCAAGTTCCAGTTCGACCCGCATTGGAGCCTGACCTATTCGGGCCGCATCGCGACCGACCGCACCTTCATGCGCCGCTATGACATCAGCCGCGACGACCGGCTGCGCTCGACCTTCGAGCTCGAGCGGATCGGGGGCAATTCGTATCTGTCGATCGCCGGCTGGGCGACGCAGACGCTGCGCCGCAACGATGAGCAGGGCCAGCAGCCGATCGCGCTGCCGATCATCGACTATCGCCAGCGGCTGGCCGATCCGATCTTCGGCGGGCAGTTCGAGCTGCAACTCAACACGCTCGCGATCGGCCGCACCGCGGGTCAGGACACGCAGCGCGCCTTTGCCGGCGCGCGCTGGGATTTGCGCGGGCTGACGGGGCTGGGTCAGGAAGTGACGCTGACCGCCCTGGTGCGCGGCGACGTCTATCACAGCGACGAGAATCTGCTGACCGCGATCCCCGGCTATCGCGGCAAATCGGGCTGGCAGGCACGCGGAATCGCCGCGGTCGCGGCCGACATGCGTTGGCCCTTTATCGGCGAATTCGCGGGCGGCACCCAGACGCTGACCCCGCGCGTCCAGATCGTCGCGACGCCGCCGATCGAGAACATCGATATCCCGAACGAGGATTCGCGCGCCTTCGACCTCGAAGACGGCAATTTGTTCGCGATCAACCGCTTCAACGGCCATGACCGGTTCGAGGACGGCGCGCGCATCACCTATGGCGTCGAATGGAATTACAGCCGGCCGGGCTTCAACATCAGCAGCGTCGTCGGCCAGAGCTATCGCCTGTCGGACA
Source organism: Sphingopyxis sp. MSC1_008 (assembly GCF_023197165.1). GTDB lineage: Bacteria > Pseudomonadota > Alphaproteobacteria > Sphingomonadales > Sphingomonadaceae > Sphingopyxis. Next base: position 199,865 of record NZ_JALPRD010000002.1, on the reverse strand, counting down.
AGCCCAGCCTGTTTCCCGACGGCACCGGGCTGACCGACCGGACGTCGGACATCGTCGGACGCACCACCGTTGCCTATCGCGACTTCCTGCGCCTGACCCATCGCTACCGGCTCGACAAGGACAATTTCGCGATCCGCCGCAACGAATTCGACGCGACGATCGGCAGCCGCTCGACCTATGCCGTGCTCGGCTATTCGCGGCTCAACCGCGACATCCTGCTGCTCGGCGAGGATTTGCAGGACCGCGAGGAGGTACGCGCCGGCGGCCGCGTCGCGTTCGCGAAACACTGGTCGGTATTCGGGTCGGCAATCGTCGATCTGACCCAGCAGACCGACGATCCGCTGAGCAGCGCCGACGGTTTCGAGCCGATTCGCCACCGTTTGGGCGTCGCCTATGACGATGACTGCCTGTCGATCGCGCTGACCTGGCGGCGCGACTATGCCGACACGGGCGACGCGCGGCGCGGGAACAGCTTCTCGTTCCGCATCGCGTTCCGTAACCTCGGGTTCTGACGCCACTCGCTCAGCCTAGGTTCAGCGTCTGCGGCCTATGTCCCACCATCAAATGGCTCCCATGGCGGATTGCGCTGGACCATCGGGCGTTTCCGCTGATACGGAGCGTCCGGACTTTCTCGAATAGGGTAAAGATGACCAAATTTTCGACCATGACCGGCCTGATCGCGCTGGCCGCCGTTGGCGTAACGCCCGTGCTGGCGCAGACCGTTGCCGACAGTGACGTTCCGACGACCAGCCTCAACATCCCGGGCAATGTGCAGCTTTTCGGTGATGCAAAGCCGAACGTCTATCGCCCCTCCGCCACCGTGAATGGCGAGATCATCACCGCGACCGACATCGAGCAGCGCATGGCGCTGATCCGTATCGCCAACAACAATGTCGAACTGCCGCCCGAGGAAATCCAGCGGCTGCGCAGTCAGGTGTTCAGCAACCTGATCGACGAGAAATTGCAGATTCAGGAAGCCAAGGCGGCCGAGATCACGATCGACGAAAATGTCGTTAACGATCAGTTCGCCCGCCTCGCCACGCGGTTCAAGCAAACCCCCGAGCAGTTTTCGACCTATCTGACGTCGAAAGGTTCGTCGGCGGCGGCGGTCAAGCAGCAGATCCGTGGCGAATTTGCTTGGGACCGCCTGCTGTCGCGCAATATCCAGTCGACGACCAACGTGTCGACCGAAGAGGTCAAGATCGTCGCCGACCAGATGACCGGGACCAAGGGTCAGGATGAATTCCACCTCGGCGAAATCTATCTGTCGTCGACACCCGAAACCGCCGCGGCGGTGTCCGAAAATGCCAAGAAGATCATCCAGGCGTTGCAGGCGGGCGGCAGCTTTGCCGCCTATGCGCGCCAGTTTTCGGAAGCGTCGACCGCCGTCGTTGGCGGCGACTTGGGTTGGGTGAAAGCCGGGCAACTGCCCGGATCGATGGGCGAAGCGGCAACGCAGATGCAGCCGGGCCAGCTCGTCGGACCGATCGAGGTTCCGGGCGGCATTTCGATCATGCTGATGATCGACCGGCGTCAGGTGCTGACCGCCGATCCGCGCGACGCGGTCCTCAGCCTGAAGCAGATTTCGCTCGATTTCCCGGCGGGCACCACGCCGGAGAAGGCGTCCGAACTGGCGGGCCAGTTTGCCGAAAAGACGCGCGGTATCGCCGGTTGCGGCGCGGCCGACGCGGTGGCGCAGAGCCTGGGCGCCGCCGTCGTGTCGCGCGACAATATCGAAATGCGCGCGCTGCCGGCGCCGCTGCAAGCGACGCTGGCCAGCCTGCAGATCGGCCAGACGACGCAGCCGTTCGGCGCTGCGAACGAAGGCGTCAGTGTCCTTGTGCTCTGCGGCCGCGACATGCCCCAGACCGCGACCGCCCCGAACCTCGAGCAGATCGAACAGAAATTGCTGGAAGACAAGGTCAACAAGCGGGCCCAGCGCTATCTGCGCGACCTGCGCCGGGATGCCGTGATCGAATATAGCTGACCCTATGCCTGACTACAGCAATCGACAGCCGATCGCGGTTACCATGGGTGACCCGGCCGGCGTCGGCCCCGAAGTTGCGGCCCGCGCATGGGCCGCGCGCCGCGAAAACAACCTGCCCCCCTTTGTCGCCATCGGCGATGCGGCGGCGATCGCCGCCGTCTGGGACGGCCCGGTCGCGCGCGTCGGCGACATGGACGAGGTGGTGCGGGCCTTTGGCGATGCCCTGCCCGTCTGGCACCTGGAGGACAGCGGCCCGCTGACCCCCGGCGTACCGACCCCGGCGGGAGCGACCTGCGCGCTCCATGCGCTCGAGACGGGAATCGGGCTGACCCGCAATCAGGCGAGTTCGGCGCTCGTCACGGGTTCGGTCTCCAAATATGCCCTCCACGGCATCGGCTATACGCACCCCGGACAGACCGAATTCATCGCCGAACGCTGCGGCGTCACCGCGACCAATGCCGTGATGATGCTGGCCGGGCCAAGCCTGCGCGTCGTGCCGCTGACGGTGCATATCCCGCTGTCCGAAGTCCCCGACCGGCTGACCGTCGAGTTGATCGTCGCCAAGGCGCGGATCGTCGCGCGCGGGCTGCGCCGCGATTTCGGAATCGACGCGCCGCGCATCGCGCTCGCAGGGCTCAACCCGCATGCGGGCGAGAGCGGGCAATTGGGCAGCGAAGAAGAGCGCATCATGGCGCCCGCGGTCGCGCAGCTCGCCGAAGAAGGGATCATCGTCGACGGCCCGCTCGCCGCCGACGGGCTGTTCGCGCCCGCCATTCGCGCGAACTATGACGCGCTGCTCTGCCCTTATCACGACCAGGCGCTGACCCCATTCAAGGCGCTGCATTTCCACGACGGCGTCAATCTGACGCTCGGACTGCCGATCATTCGCACCTCGCCCGACCATGGCACGGCGTTCGATATCGCGGGTACGCGCACCGCCGATCCCGGTCCGACGATCGCGGCAATCGCGATGGCCGCCAAGCTCGCGGCCGCGCGCGAGCGCAGCTACGCGCCGGCCAAGTGACGATCGAACCGCAGGTCTCGTTACCGCCGCTTCGCGAAACGGTGCGCACCCACGGCCTGCAGGCAAGCAAGGCGCTGGGCCAGAATTTCCTGTTCGACGAACAATTGCTCGATCGCATCGCCGCGATCCCGGGCGATCTGCACGGCGCCACGGTGTTCGAGGTCGGCCCCGGTCCCGGCGGGCTGACGCGCGCGCTGCTGCGCGCGGGCGCGAAGGTGATCGCGGTCGAACGCGATGACCGCTGCCTGCCTTTGCTCGCCGAGCTCGGCGAAGCCTTTCCGGGGCAGCTGACGGTGATCGCGGACGACGCGATGGCGGTCGATGTCGACGCGTTGACCGGCGGTGCGCCCTATCATATCGTCGCCAACCTGCCGTATAATGTCGGCACCGCGCTGTTCACGCGCTGGCTGGAGCCCGCAGCCTGGCCGCCGCGCTGGCAGTCGTTGACCCTGATGTTCCAGCTTGAGGTCGCCGAGCGCATCGTCGCGCCGGTCGGGGCCGACGCCTATGGGCGGCTGGCGGTGCTCGCGCAGTGGCGCTCGACCGCGAAGATCGCGATGAAAGTCCACCGGTCGGCCTTCACCCCGCCGCCGAAGGTGATGTCGGCGATCGTCCATGTGACGCCCGCCGAGCAGCCTGACGGTGTAAACCCGAAATTGCTGTCGAAACTCACCGAAAAGGGATTCGGCCAGCGGCGCAAGATGCTGCGGCAAAGCCTGAAGGGCGTCGAAAATGCGGTTGCCACAGCCGAAGCGCTAGGAATCGATCCCACGCGGCGCGCGGAGACGGTCAGTGTGGCCGAATGGGTCGAACTGGCGCGCGCACTAGGCTAAAACGTCGCCCCTGCGAAGGCAGGGGCCGCTGGAAACTTGTGCAAGGCCGATTGCGGCCCCCGCCTTCGCGGGGGCGACGATTATATTTCCAATGCCGGCGGTCAATTCTTGTTGCTGGTCGTCCCGACGGTCGCGACGACAGGCTTCGGCACGAGCACTTCGGCGGCAACGACGCGCTTCGATGCGCTCGACGCGATCGTCTTTTCCAGCGCCGCGACCTGCGGGCATTTCTCGCCGCACACGCGCTGCGCTTCGACCAGTTTCTCGCGTGCGAGTTCGAGTGCGCCCTTGTCGACGAGTGCTTCGCCCTGCCCGGTCAGCGCGACGATATCATTGGGTTCGAGGACCAGCGCCTCGCGATAGAGGCCGATCGCCTTGCCCGGCAGCCCCTGCGCGCGCGCGACCTGCGCCAGCGCGATGATCGCCGAACGATTGCGCGGATCGGCGGCGAGCGCCGATTCATAAAAACCGATGGCGGCGTCAAGATCGCCGGCGTCCTGCGCCTTTTGCCCGTCGTGCTGGAGCGCGATCGAGCGCGGGAAAATGTCGTTGTCGGCGCGCTGCGCATCGGACGCCGTGGGCAGGCTGGCGAGGATCACACCCGCAGTTAGAGCCAAAAAGCCGACGCGCATCGCATTCTCCCATCGCTTCATTGCAGGCGATGCTAACATGGCGCCGTCAGTCGCGCGAGAAAAAATCCGTCGCTGCCGTCACGGCCGGGCGTGAGCAGAAAACCGCTGCCCGCAGCGCGTCCAACGCCTTCCGGAAGATAGCCGTCGTCGGCCGTCCAGCCGGGATGCCGGTTCAGAAAATCGTCCACCTGTGCCCGCCCCTCGCGCGTGATGATCGAGCAGACAGCATAGAGAAGTTTGCCGCCGGGCGCCACAAGATCGGCACCGATGTCCATCAGCTTCGCCTGCTCGGCAATATGACGGTCGAGCCGCACGGGGGTCGAGCGCCAGCGCAGTTCGGGGCTGCGACGCCAGGTGCCGCTGCCCGAACAGGGCGCGTCGACCATGACGCGATCGGCCTTGCCCATCCGGTCGGCGAGCATCGCGCGTTCCTGCCCAGGATTGAGCAGCAAAGTTTCGATCGCGGTTGCCCCGGCGCGGTGCGCGCGCGGCGGCAATTGCTGAAGCCGAGCGCGGTTGGTGTCGCAAGCAAGGATCGCGGCTTCGTCATTGGTCGCCGAAGCGATCGCGAGCGTCTTGCCGCCAGCGCCGGCGCACAGATCGATGACCACCTGCCCCGCTTCGGCGTCGAGCGCGGCGGCGGCATATTGGCTTGCGGCGTCCTGCACCTCGAACTGCCCCTCGGCGTAGGAGCTGTGCTGGACCGCCGCCGTTTCACCGGGCAGGCGCCAGCCGTCGGCAAGGCCGGCGATCGCTTCGCCGTCGGGAAAGATCAGCGCGAGTTCGTCACGGCTCGAGCGCAGGCGGTTGGCGCGCAAATCGAGCGGCGCGCGCGCCAGCATTGCCTCGCGTTCCGCCTTGCCGACGAGCGGGTCGAAGAGTTTCATGAGGGCGGTCGTGGCGATCCCGGTTTCGGCACGCGGTTCGTCGGCCGAAATCGCTGCCGGGCCATAGGACGCGCCGTCGAACAGCGCGGCGAGTTCGGGGTCGGCATCGGCGAGCGCCAGCATCGCGGCGCGGCCCGAGACCGGCACCGACCGCACGCCGCGGATCGCATCATAGACATGGTTGCGGATCGCTCGGCGATCCTTCGACCCCGCATAACGGCGCGCGCGCATCGCCTCGGCAAAGATCGTGTCGGCCGGTGCCCCGCCGTCCCGCGCGGAGGTGGCGATGGCATCGAGGATTTCGATAGCGGTCTGGACGCGCGCAGCCGGGGTCATAAGTTCAACCTTTCTTCCCCGTCATCGCGAGGAGCGAAGCGACGAAGCCATCCTGTGCGGCCTTATCCGCCCAGGATTGTTCGCTGCGTTCGCAATGACGACGGGGCAGATTACCCCGCCGGATAGTTCGGTGCTTCGCGCGTAATCGCGACGTCGTGGACATGGCTTTCGCGCAGGCCCGCGTTGGTGATGCGCACGAATTTGGCGCGCTCGCGGAAATCCTTGAGCGTGCGGCTGCCGGTGTAGCCCATCGCCGCCTTCACGCCGCCCACCATCTGGTGGATCACATCCTTCGCCGGACCCTTGAACGGAACCTGGCCCTCGATCCCTTCGGGGACCAGCTTCATCTGGTCCTTGATGTCCTGCTGGAAATAGCGGTCGGCCGAGCCGCGCGCCATCGCGCCGACGCTGCCCATGCCGCGATAGCTCTTATAGGTGCGGCCCTGATAGAGGAAGGTTTCGCCCGGTGCCTCGGCGGTGCCCGCGAGCATCGAGCCGACCATCACGCTCGATGCGCCCGCGGCCAGCGCCTTGGCGACGTCGCCCGAGGTGCGGAGGCCGCCGTCGGCGATCACGGGCACGCCGAGCTTCGATGCCGCTTCGACGCTGTCGAGGATCGCGGTGAGCTGCGGCACGCCGACACCGGCGACGATGCGCGTCGTGCAGATCGATCCCGGACCGATGCCGACCTTCACGCCGTCGGCGCCCGCGTCGATCAGCGCGCGCGTTGCGTCGCCGGTGGCGACATTGCCCGCGAGCACCTGCACCCGGTTCGACAATTTCTTGATGCGCGCGACGGTCTCGCCGACGCCCTTGCTGTGCCCGTGCGCGGTGTCGACGACGATCAGGTCGCACTCGGCTTCGAGCAGCGCCTCGGCGCGTTCGATGCCGCTGTCGCCTGTGTTGGTTGCCGCCGCAACGCGCAGGCGGCCGCTCGCGTCCTTCGTCGCGTCGGGGAAATTGACCGCCTTTTCCATATCCTTGACGGTGATCAGGCCGATGCAATGATAATCATCGTCGACGACGAGCAGCTTTTCGATGCGGCGCTGGTGCAGCAGCTTGCGCGCCTCGTCCTGCCCGACCCCGGCGCGCACCGTCGCGAGATTTTCGGCGGTCATCAACTCGCGCACCGGCTGGCCGGGGTTGTCGGCGAAGCGGACGTCGCGGTGGGTGAGGATGCCGACGAGCTTGCCGCCGGTCTCGACGACGGGGATGCCCGAAATCCGGTGCTGGTCCATCAGCGCGATCGCATAAGACAGCGGCGCATCGGGGGTGATCGTGATCGGGTTGACGATCATCCCGCTTTCAAAGCGCTTGACCTGGCGCACCGCGGCGGCCTGTTCCTCGATCGTCAGGTTGCGGTGAAGGACGCCGATGCCGCCGATCTGCGCCATCAGGATCGCCATATCGGCCTCGGTCACCGTGTCCATCGCCGAGGAGAGGATCGGGATGTTGAGGCTGATTTCGCTGGTGAGCTGGGTCGACAGGTTCGCGTCCGACGGCAGGATATCCGACGCGCCGGGCACCAGCAGCACATCGTCGAAGGTCAGGCCGGTGATGATTTCCATGGGTGCCACTTTCTGGTGCGGGCGGGGCCTGTCCCGGTTTTCGGGGCGGCACGCGCGATTCGTTTGGTGGCGGCCCATGTAACCAGTCGCGCGCGGGCGCGCCAGTGGGTGACGAACGATTATTTCGCGTGGCGCGGGATCATTGGCGGAGACATGGGAATGGGAGGCAAGGGCTACAAAAATGTAACCGGTTGCATTGCCTCGGACCGCTCGTTAGACCGCTGCGCATAACATAGTTTCGGCGAAGAGGATATTCCGGATGAACGTGCCCAGCCAGGCGACCACCCACGGCGGCGGTCGCTCGAATGCCATGGCGGCCTTTGCCGCGGTGACCGTGCTCTTCTTCGCCTGGGGCTTCATCACCTCACTGATCGATCCGCTCGTCGCCGCGGTGAAGGGCATCTTCACGCTGAGCGACGCCGAGGCGCAATTGTCGGCTTCGGCCTTCTTCATCGCCTATGGCCTGATGTCCTTCCCCGCCGCCGCGCTGATCGCGCGCTTCCATTCGGTGCCGTCGATCCTGACCGCGCTGTCGACGATGGTCGTCGGCTGCCTCGTCATGCTCGCGGCGGCGAACCTCGCGATTTATCCGCTCGTCCTCGCAGGACTTTTCATCCTCGCGAGCGGCATCACCATCCTGCAGGTCGCGGCGAACCCGCTCGCGGCGGCGCTGGGCGATCCGAAACGCAGCCATTTCAGGCTGACCTTCAGCCAGACGTTCAACAGCTTCGGCACCTTCCTCGGCCCGCTGATCGGCGCGCACCTCTTCCTCGAAGGCGTCGAGGTCAAGGAGGGCATGGTGGTGACCGAAGCGGTGCGCGCGCAGGCGCTCGCCGGGATCGATTCGGCCTATTTCTGGATTTGCGGCCTGATCATCGCGCTACTGCTGTTCTTCTGGGTCAGCCGGCGGATCGTGAACGAGGCGGTGCCTCCCGCACCGATCGGCAGCCACGCGGGAATGGGCGAACTGATCCGCGAGGCTTTTTCGTCGCGCTGGACGCTGCTCGGCGGGCTCGCGATCTTCCTCTATGTCGGCGCCGAGGTCGCGATCGGCACGCAGATGGCGCTGTTCCTCAACAGCGATGCGATTTGGGGGCAGTCGGACGCCGCCTTCGGCACGTTCGGGTGGATCATGGGCAATGACGGCGTTCCGGGCGTTTCGTTGCAGGAGGCCGGCAAGGCCGTCGCGCTTTACTGGGGCGGCGCGATGGTCGGCCGCGCGATCGGATCGGTGCTGCTTGCGCGCTTCTCGGCATCGAAGATGCTCGTGGCGTTCACCGCCATCGCCGCGCTGCTCTGCCTCTATATCGTCCTTGTCGGCGGCGTGACCGCGGGCTTCGTCGCGCTGTCGATCGGCCTTTTCAATTCGATCATGTTCCCGGTGATCTTCACCCTGACGCTCGAACGCTCGACCGCGCGCGCCGAAGCGACGTCGGGACTGCTCTGCACGGCGATCGTCGGCGGGGCGGTGATCCCCTATTTCATCGGGCTGCTGTCGGGCGAGGTCGGCTATACCGCCGCACTGATCCTGCCCGCCGCCTGTTATGTCGCGCTCTGCGTCTTCGCCATCGCCGCCGGACGGGCTCCGGCGCGGCAGGCGAGCGCGGGCGTGACCGTTCACTGAGGCGTTAGGAACGAGGGGGTCATGGCCGGACTGTCGATCCACGACGCGCGCAAGAGCTTCGACACCACCGAGGTGTTGAAAGGCGTGTCGATCGACGTCGCCGACGGCGAATTCACGGTGATCGTCGGCCCGTCGGGATGCGGGAAATCGACGTTGTTGCGGGCCGTGGCGGGGCTCGAAGAGCTGACCGGCGGCAGCATCGTCATCGGCGATCGCGATGTCACCAGCCTGCCGCCGTCGGAGCGCGGCATCGCGATGGTGTTCCAGTCCTATGCGCTTTACCCGCATCTGACGGTGCGAGAAAATATGGCGTTCGGTTTGAGAATCGCGAACGCGGCGAAGGCCGAGATCGACGCCGCCGTGCGGCGCGCGGCGGAAATATTGAACATCGAGGCGCTGCTCGACCGCAAGCCCGCGGAGCTGTCGGGCGGACAGCGGCAGCGCGTCGCGATCGGCCGCGCGATCGTGCGCCAGCCGCAGATTTTCCTGTTCGACGAGCCCTTGTCGAACCTCGACGCCGATTTGCGGGTGCGGATGCGCTACGAATTTGCGAGCCTGCACCGCCAGCTCGGCACGACGACGCTCTACGTCACGCACGACCAGGTCGAGGCGATGACGCTTGCCGACCGGATCATCGTGCTGCGCGACGGACGGATCGAGCAGGTCGGCACGCCGCGCGAGCTGTATGCGCGCCCCGCAAACATCTTTGTCGCGCAATTCCTCGGCACGCCGCGGATGAACGTCCTGCCTGCGACCATCGGCACAGACGGTCGCGCGACGCTGGAAGACGGCCGCAGCATCGCCCTCCCCCCGCTCGCGGCGGCGCTGACGGCCGGAACACCGCTGTCGATCGGTATCCGGCCCGAGGATATCGCGATCGGCGACGCGCCGGACGCGCTGCCCTTCACGATCCGCTTCATCGAGCGGCTCGGCGGGCTTGCGACGCTGCACCTGGGCGGACGCGAAGGCGGCGAGGCGATCGCTTGCCAGCTGCGCGACGACGGCAGTCTCGACGAGGGCGACACGGTCCTCGCCTCGCTGCCACCGGCGCATCTGCACCTGTTCGGCGCGGACGGTCAGGCGCTCGGGACGACGGGGGAATGATCTTGCATTTCGCCCGTGTAACCGGTTACGTTGTTAACGTTTCCGCGCCCGGCAAGGATAAAAATACGGAGTCGCAACAGCGGCTTGGCGCCATTTGAGGGAAAGGGGCCCGACGGCATGGCTACATTGAGGGACGTCGCCCGCGAAGCGGGGGTTTCGGTGGCGACGGCATCGCGGGCGATCAACGGGCTCGGCAATGTGACCGCACCGACAAAGGCAGCGGTGATGGCGGCGGTCAAAAAACTGAACTTCGTCCCGCACAGCGGCGCGCGCAGCCTGACGCGGCGCAAGACCGACACCGTCGGCGTCATCCTGCCCGACCTGTTCGGCGAATTCTTCTCCGAAATCATCCGCGGTATCGACCTGGTGGCGCATGAATCGGGCATGCACTTGCTTCTCGGCAACATGCACGGCAGCACGCACGAGACCGCCGCCGCGATCGCGGCAATGCGCGGGCGCGTCGACGGGCTGCTCGTGATGCCGCCCGATTTGAAGCCCGAACTGCTGTCGGATTATCTCGACCCCGCGCTGCCGACGGTGCTGCTCAATTACGACGCGGGCTCGCTCGACCTGCCCTTTGTGGCGGTCGACAATTATCGCGGCGCCTATGCAATGACCGAAGCGCTGCTCGCGCGCGGCGCGCGCCACGTGGTCCATATCGCGGGGCCCAAGCACAACCGCGACGCGCGCGACCGCCAGCGCGGTTTTGTCGATGCGATGGCGAAGATCGGGGGCGTGCGGAATCCGGCGATCCTTCCGGGCGATTTTTCGGAAGAGAGCGGGCTTAAGGCGGCCGGGCTGCTCCTGCAGGGGCAATTGCCGGCCGATGCGGTGTTCGCCGCGAACGACCAGATGGCGGTTGGATTGATCGCGGGGCTGGCCGAGGCGGGCAAGTCGGTGCCCGGCGACGTCATGGTCGCGGGTTTCGACGATATCCCGCTCGCGCGGCACCTCAATCCGTCGCTGTCGACGATGCAGGTCCATATCGACCGGCTGGGGTCGACCGCGATGATGATGCTGCTGCGCATATTGCGCGGCGAGACGCTGGGCAGCGCAAGCGCGACAATCCTGACCCCGGCGCTGATCGCGCGCGGGACAACCGCGATGGCGGCGCAGGCGATGACGGCGCAGCCATGACGTGCGTGGGCGCCCGATGGAGGTGACGCGGCGCCAGATGACGGGCGCTCTCGCGGCGCTGCCATTGCTCACGGTGCTCGCTGCGTGCGGCGCGCGCAGCGACGGTGCGCTGACCGTGTGGGCTATGGGCAATGAGGCGGCAAGCCTGCCCGAGTTGCTGAAGGTCATCGGCTGGCCGGCAAATGCGCCCGCGATCGAGGTTCAACCCTTGCCGTGGACTGCGGCGCACGAGAAATTGCTCACCGGCTTTGCGGGCGGATCGCTACCCACGGTCGGACAGGTCGGCAACAGCTGGATCGCCGAGCTGGCCGCGATCGGAGCGATCGCGCCGGTGCCCGATCGTGCGCGGGGGCTGCTCGACGACCAGTTTGCCTCAGTGGTCGATACGAACCGCATCGGCGGGGTGGCGTGGGCGATCCCCTGGTATGTCGACACGCGGCTGCAATATTACCGCAAGGACCTGTTCGTGCGCGCCGGATATGACGCGCCGCCGGCCGACTGGGCCGGATGGAAGACCGCGCTGCACAAGGTGAAGGCGATTGCCGGCACGAACAATTATGCGCTGCTCTATCCGCTCAATGAATATGAGCAGTTGACGACGCTCGCGCTTTCGGCGGGGGCGCGGATGCTGCGCGACGACGGCGCGCGCGGAGCCTTTTCGGACCCCGAATTCAAGGCCGCACTTGCGTTCTACAAGTCGCTGTTCGACGAGGGGCTGGCGCCGATGGCATCGTCGGCACAGATTTCGAATATATGGAACGAGTTTGCCAAGGGCTATTTCAGCCTCTTCCTGTCGGGCCCGTGGACGATCGGCGATCTGAAGTCCCGCCTCACCCCCGCGCTGCAGGGCAGTTGGGCGACGGCGCCGAACCCCGGCCCCGACGGCATCGGATCGGCGGCGCCCGGCGGATCGAGCCTCGTCGTGTTCGCTGGTAACGACCATGGCGACGCGGCGTGGGATCTGGTGTCGCGGCTGATGGCGCCCGCGGCGCAGCTCAAATTCCAGCAGCTCACCGGCGACCTCCCCGCGCGGCGGTCGGTTTGGGCGAAAGCGGGGCTTGCGGGCGACCCGATCGTCGCCCCATTCGCGACCCAGCTCGACCATGCGACCCCGCTGCCCAAGGTGCCCGAGTGGGAACGCATCGTCACCGAAATGCAGATCGTCGCCGAGCGCATGGTCCGCGGCCAGTATAGCGTCGATGAGGCCGCGAAGGAGATCGACGTCCGCGCCGACCGCCTACTCGAAAAGCGGCGCTGGATGCTCGATAAAGGACGTGCTCTGTGAGTGCGCAGCGGCGAACCAACGAAAGCGCGAGCGCCGCCGGACGGGCGAGCGAAGCGCGTGCGGGTTGGGCGATGTCGTCGCCCGCGCTCGCCGCAATCATTCTGTTTTTCGTCCTGCCGGCGATCGCGTCGCTGGCCCTGAGCTTCACCGATTTCGACATCTATGCGCTCGCCGACATCGGCAATTTGCGCTTCGTCGGCTTCGCGAATTACGAAAGGCTGATCGGCAACCCGCTGTTCTGGAAAGCGGTGACGAACACCTTGCTGTTCGTCGGTTTCGGCGTGCCCTTCATCGTCGCGCTGTCGCTGTTCGCGGCGATGCTCGTCAATTCGCGCTGGCTGAAATGGCGGCCGGTGTGGCGCGTCGCGCTGTTCGCGCCCTATGTGACGACGCTCGTCGCGACCGCGGTGGTGTGGCGCTACCTGCTCCACACGCGCTACGGCCTCGTCAATTATCTGCTGTCGCTGTTCGGCATCGCGCCGATCGACTGGCTGGGCGATCCGCACGCGTCGCTGCCCGCGATCCTGATCTTCGTCGGGTGGAAGACCTTCGGCTATAATATGATCATCTTCCTCGCCGCGCTCCAGACGGTGCCGCGCGAACTCGACGAGGCGGCGCGGATCGATGGCGCGGGATGGTTCACGCGGTTGCGTCACGTCACCCTGCCCGCGATCGCGCCAACCGTGCTGCTCGTCTCGGTGCTGACCGTCGCGGGCATGTTCCAGCTGTTCGCCGAACCCTATGTGATGACGCAGGGCGGCCCCGCGCAGTCGACCGTCACCATCCTCTATTTCATGTATGAGGAGGGGTTCAAATGGTGGAACCTCGGGTCGGGCGCGGCGGTGGCCTTCCTCCTCTTCCTCTGCATCCTTGCGGTGACGTTGGTGCAGCTGCGGCTGGCCAATCGGAGCGGCGCGATATGAACATCCGCCGCTGGACCGTGACCTTGCTTGCCGCCTTCGTTGCGCTGCTGACCATCGCGCCCCTGCTGTGGATGCTGTCGGTCAGCTTCATGGCGCGCGGCGAGGCGTCGCAATTCCCGCCGCCCTTGCTGCCGAGCGATCCCGGCCTCGACAATTACCGCATGTTGTTCGGCACCTTCGGCATCGGGCGTTTTCTGCTCAACAGCCTGCTGATCTCGACGCTCGCGACCGCGCTCGCGCTGCTCTTCACGATCCCCGCTGGCTATGCCTTCGCCAAGCTGCGCTTCAAGGGGCGCGACGCGACCTTCCGCCTGCTCGTCGCGGCGCTCGTCGTGCCGGGGCAGATCGGGATGCTGCCTTTGTTCCTCGAGCTGAAGGCGATGGGGTTGGTCAACAGCTATGCCGGGGCGCTGGTGCCATGGCTCGCGGGCATTTTCGGTATCTTCCTCGTCCGCCAATATTGCCTGTCGATTCCCGACGAGATGCTCGAGGCGGCGCGCATCGACGGGGCGAGCGAAGCGCAGATCCTCCGCCGCATCGTCCTGCCGATCCTGACCCCGATCATCGTCACGCTGGCGCTGTTCGTCTTCCTCGGCAGCTGGAACGATTTCATGTGGCCGCTGATCATCCTCGCCGATCAGGATCTCTACACGCTGCCCGTCGCGCTCGCCGCGATGAGCCGCCAGCATGTGCAGGACAATGAGCTGATGATGGCGGGCGCGGTCGTCACCACCCTGCCCGTGCTGATCCTCTTCCTCGCGCTCCAGCGCTTTTACCTCAGCGGCCTCCTGACCGGGAGCGTCAAGGGATGACCCAATTAATCAAGGACAGACGCATGACATATTGGACCGCGGCGCTGCTGGGGCTTGCCCTTGCCGCCTCGCCCGTCGCCGCAAAAACCAAGGCCGTGCCGGTCGAAGGGCAGACGCCGCAGCAGCCGATTGAGACCGGTAACTACCCGTACCAGATGTTCGTACCGCAGGGCTATCTGACCGACACGACGAAACAATATCCGCTGCTGATCTTCCTCCACGGCTCGGGCGAGCGCGGCGACGATGTCGCGAAGGTGAAGGTTCACGGTCCGCCGAAGATCGCCGAGCGCGATCCCGCCTTCCCCTTCCTCACCGTGTCGCCCTTGCTTGGCACCGATCAGGACTGGGATATCGCCAAGCTCGACAAGCTGGTCGACCATGTCGCCAAGACCTATCGCATCGATCCGACGCGCGTGTATCTCACCGGCCTCAGCCGCGGCGGCCACGCCAGCTGGCGCTGGGCGATTGCCGAACCGAAACGCTTCGCCGCCGTCGCGGCGGTCGCCGGGCGCGGCAATTCGGGCGAGGCATGCCGGTTGATGGACCTGCCCGTCTGGGCGTTTCACGGCGACCGCGACGATGTCGTGATCCCCGAAGGCAGCTTCGACATGGCGCGCGCGATCCGCGCGTGCGGCGGCCGCAAGGTGCGCCTGACCATCTATCCCGACCTCGGCCACAACGCCTGGGATCCCGCCTATGACGACCCGGCGCTCTACGCCTGGTTGCTCGAACAGAAACTTTCCTCCCCAACAAATGCCGACAAGGACAAGAAATGAGCAAGAGTGTCTTCCCCGACGATTTCCTGTGGGGCGCGGCGACCGCCGCCTATCAGATCGAAGGATCGCCGCTCGCCGACGGCGCGGGGGCGAGCATCTGGCAGCGGTTCAGCCACGATCCGCGGCTGATGGCGGTCAAGGGCGACACCGGTGACGTTGCATGCGACCATTATAACCGCATGCCGGCCGACGTTGCGCTGATGAAGGAACTGGGGCTGAAAGCCTATCGCTTCAGCGTCAACTGGGGTCGCGTATTGCCCGAGGGCATCGGGCGCGTTAACGAGCCGGGGCTCGATTTCTACGAGCGGCTCGTCGACGAACTGCTGAAGAACGACATCGAACCGCTGCTGACGCTGCACCATTGGGATTTGCCCGCGGCGCTCGACGACAAGGGCGGCTGGCTAAACCGCGATATCGCCGGCTGGTTCGCCGATTATGGTTCGGTGATGTATCGCCGCCTCGACGGGCGTGTGAAGAAGTGGGTGACGCTCAACGAGCCGTGGGTGATCACCGACGGCGGCTATCTCCACGGCGCGCTCGCGCCCGGACACCGCAATCTGTTCGAAACCCCGATCGCGAGCCACAATCTGATGCGCGCGCATGGCGCGGCGGTCGAGGCGTATCGCAGCGAAGGCGCGCACGAGATCGGCCTCGTCGTCAATATCGAGCCCAAATATCCGGCAAGCGACAGCCCCGCGGACATCGCCGCGACCGCGCGTGCGCATGCCTATATGAATCGGCAATATCTCGATCCGGCACTGAAGGGCAGCTACCCCGAGGAACTGGCGGAGGTGTTCGGCGAAGCCTGGCCCGAATGGTCCGCCGAGGACCTCAAGGCGATCAACCAGCCGGTCGATTTCATCGGCATCAACTATTACACGCGCAACGTCGTCAAGGCCGACCCGAACCAGTGGCCCGTCGGCGCCTCGCCGGTGAAGCAGAATGCGACGCACACGACCACCGACTGGGAAGTCTATCCGCCCGCGCTCACCGATATGCTCGTCTGGTTCCGCGACACCTATGGCGACATCCCGGTCTATATCACCGAGAATGGCGCGGCCTTCTATGACCCGCCGACCGCCGGCCCCGACGGGATCGACGATCCGCTGCGCTGCGATTATCTGCGCACGCATATCTCGGCGGTCGGCGACGCGATCCGGCAGGGCGTCGACGTGCGCGGCTATATGGCGTGGTCGCTGCTCGACAATCTCGAATGGTCGCTGGGCTTTTCGAAGCGCTTCGGCATCGTGCATGTCGATTATGAAACGCAGGTCCGCACGCCAAAGCGCAGCGCGCGTTTCTACAGCAGCGTGATCGCCGCCAATGGAGGGAATCTCGGATGAAAAAAGCACTGATCCTCGCCGCCGCGGCGCTGCTTGCGCTGCCCGCCGCCGCGAAAGAGCGCGCCGATCATTATGAGGCGATGACCTACAACATCCGCCTCGATCTCGCGTCGGACGGCGACAATGCCTGGCCGCACCGGCGAAGCGCACTGATCGCGCTCGTCGCCTATCAGGCGCCCGATTTCGTCGGGATGCAGGAGGTGCTGCAGCATCAGAAACAGGCGGTCGAGGCCGATCTGCCGGGCTATCAATTCGTCGGCGTCGCGCGCGACGACGGCAAGGAAAAGGGCGAATATTCGCCGCTGGGTTTCCGCAGCGATCGTTTCACCCTCGTCGGATCGGGCACCTTCTGGCTGTCGCCGACCCCGGACACGCCGAGCAAGGGCTGGGACGCCGCGCTGCCGCGGATCGCCACCTGGGCGCGGCTTCACGACCGGAGCGCAAAGCGCAATTTGCTCGTCGTGAACACCCATTTCGACCATATCGGCGAGGTCGCGCGGCAGGAAAGCGCCCGCCAGATCCGCCGCTGGATCGACGGGCAGCGCAAGGCGAACGAAACCGCGGTGCTGATGGGCGACTTCAACAGCCCCGCGACGAGCAATCCCTATGCCGCGATCGTCGAGCCCGGCAAAGGCGCGCTCCGCGACAGCCGCATCATCAGCCGTACGCCGCATTACGGCCCGCTCGGCACCTTCACCGGCTTCAAGATCGCGCAGATGGAGCCGAGCCCGATCGACCATATCTTCGTCAGCGACGATGTGACGGTGCTGCGCCATGCGACACTGACCGACCAGAATGGCGGCAAGCTGCCGTCGGATCATTATCCGGTGGTCGCGGATTTGTGCATCGGAAACGGCTGCTGACCATGTGAGGCGGAGACCGCCTCCCCCTCCTCCGGGGGATGGCATGGCCAACTGCCCTCCCCCAAACCGGCGCCATGGTCCGCACGATCTTGCTTGGAGCCGCGCTACTTCTGACCACGGCAAGCGCGGTATCCACCCCCACGCCAAAGGTCGAACTCTGGCGGCTCGATTGCGGCAGCTTCGGCCCCAAGCCGCTCGTAAACAGCTGTTACCTGATCCGCCACGGCGACCGGTTGGTGCTATGGGATGCAGGCTTTCCCGGCGAGTGGATCGGCCTGCCCCCATCGCCCGAACGACGGTCGGTCGTCGCCCCGACCAGTCTCACGTCCGAACTCGCGCGCCTCGGCATCGCGCCGGACCGGATCGACATTGTCGCCGTCAGCCATCTCCACTGGGATCATATCGGCCAAGCCGCCAGCTTTCCCGGCGCCAGGCTTCTGATTGGCAAGGAAGACTGGGACGCCGTGACCGTTCCCCAGCCTGATCCGCGGTTACAGCCGCATCGCTTTTCGCCATGGATGGAGGAAAGGTCCGCGGTCGACCGGATCACCGGCGACAGGGATGTTTTCGGCGACGGCTCTGTCGTGATCGTCGCGACCCCGGGCCACACGGCGGGCCATCATTCGCTGCTCGTCCGGCTGCGCCATTTCGGTCCGGTGATGCTCAGCGGCGACCTCTATTCCTCGGCCGAACAATATCGCGCGAAACATGTGTCGAAGGATAATAGCGATCCCGTTCGGACGCTCGAAAGCTTCCAGCGGTTCGACGCGATGGCAAAGGCGCTGAAGGCGACGGTGATCATCCAGCACGAACCAGGCGACGTGGCAAAACTGCCGGCCTTTCCGACCGCCGCCGACTAACTATTCGGCTGGCGCCTTGTCGAGCCAGCCGCCGGTGAAACCGATCCGCTGGAGCCCGCGGACGATATGCGGGTTTTTGCGCATCACCTTCCACACAAAGCCGCTGCGATGGTTTTCCATCATCGCGAGGATCGGTCCCTGGTCGATGCCGAGATAGTCGTTCGCGACCCAGCCGTGGACCGGATCGACCGCGCCGCTGCGCATATTCGGATCGGCAAAGGTGAAGCTGGGATTGAACGCGTCTTTGAAGCCGTAGCGCGTGTAGAGCCGCGCGCCATATTGCTTGCGCATTGCCATCAGCGCCGGAATCGCCACCTCTGGCGCAAAGGCGACCGAGCCGCCCGCGGCGGTCGGAACGATCGTCCCGTCGTCGACGACGCGGATCGCGCTGACGCCGCGCGCCATATAGCCGTTGAAGAAGCGCGGCGTTCCGCCGACGCTATATTTGTCCTTCGAATATCCCGGCCCATCGGACGCGGTCCAGCCCCAGATATCGGCGCTGTAGCCCGTCCATTTGTTCGGATTGTCGGCGCCATAGGCGCGCTGCGACAGCGTCGCTCGGCGGCTGTTCTCGAAATAATCGATGCCCTTGCCGCGCATGAAATCGTCGCGGATGCCGCGGAAATCGACCCAGACATGGCTATATTGGTGCCCGAACAAAGGTTCGAACTGCAGATGCTGCTGGCCGTAATAGGTGCCCCAGTCCTTTTCGAGTTCGGCCGCCCAGCCCTTGTCCCACGCATCCTTGCCGACGGCGTGCGTCGGCGATCCGAGCGCGAGGACGTAGACGAGCATGCCCTCGTTATAGCCCACCCAGTCGTGCGTCTCGAAGCCCTTCTCGGGCCGCCAGCCCATCGTGATCGCTTGCGAATTGGCGAGATTCTTCGCCTCCGTCCCGGTCGTGTTGCGCTGTGCCCAGCGCCAGTCGACACGCGTGTAGATCTTCTCCGCCAGATCGCGGATCTCGGCCTCGACCGGGTCGTTCCGGTCGTAATAGCTTTGCGCGAACAGCGCCCCGCCAAGGAACAGGCTGGTATCGACGGTCGACAATTCGGTCGTCTTGTGGCGCGTGCCGTCGTCATTCTTCAGGAAGTGATAGAAGAAGCCCTTATAGCCGGTGTTGCCCGCCGCTTCGGCACCTTGCGGGGCGGTCCAGTAGAAACGCAGGCAGTCGCGCGTGCGCAGCGCCGCTTCGGCGCGCGTCACATAACCGCGCTCGGCGCCGATGCCGTATGCGGTCAGCGCAAAGCCCGTCGCCGCGATCGACGAAAAGGGATTGCTCGGCCAGCGATCGGGCGCGAGGCACCGTTCGGTGCTCGTCGTGTCCCAGAAATAGCGGAAGGTGCGCTCGGTCAGCTCTTCGGAAAAGGCCGCCTCGGTCAGCGGCGGCAGTTTCGCCGGGGGCTGGGTCGTCGCCGCCGGAGCAGCTGGGGATGATGCGGGTGTAACAGCGCAAGCGGCGGTCAGCGCCACCAGCGGCAGGGCAAGCGCCCCGATCCGGAACGACATTCGATACTCCAAAAATTAGGCGCCCGGCCCGCGGGAGGGGGTGCGGGCCGGGCGCCGGTCAGCCGGTCAGAAAGAGAATCCGGCCGATAGTTTTACCGTCCGCGGCGGATTTCCGCCAACGCCGATCCCTGAAATGTTCAGATATTGCGGCGACGTCGGGTCGTTGTTGTAATCGACATAGTTGCGATCGTTGAACAGGTTCAGAATGTCGACGCGAAGGCGCAGGCGCGATTCCTCGCTGATGAACTTGAACGGGATGTATTTTGTGATCGCGACGTCCATCTGGCGGAAGCCCCAGCGATCGCCATTGCCGTCGGCCTCGTTCGAAATGACCGTGCGGCTGGGGTTCGCTCCGCCCTGGTTGATGAACGCCTTGAGATAAGGCGGCGACGCGATTTGGAACTTGCCCGACAGCGTGACGCCGATCGGCAGATCGACCGAACCCGTCGCGACGAGGCGATGCTTGCGCACCCCGCTCGAGCGCGTGACGGTATAGTCCTCCAGCGACGGAAAATCGAGGCTGAAGGTCTCGCCAAACTGACGATTTTCCTCGGCTTGGGTATAGGTATAGGTTGCCGAGAAGCTCCACGGCGACGCGACGGTGTAGTTCTTGACGAGCTTGAGATAGCCCGTGTCCGCGCTGGTTTCGATGCCGTTGGTGCCGATGATGATCGACCCGAAACCCGGAGGGGCGAAACCGAAGGGTGAGTTCGGCGCTGCGGGGGCCGGCGGGAAGAAGGTCCCGTCGGGACGGCGGTTGCCGAGCAGATAGGCAAAGCCGTCCTTCGATTCGATATGGCTATAGCCGACTTCGGCCTCGAGCAACGGGGTTACCTTGGCGCGGAAGCCCAGGCTGAACTGGTCCGAATAGGGAACCTTCAGGTCGTTGTCGATGAAGCGCAACTCGCGGCCGCCGCCTGCCCCGGCGCCGGCGAGCAACTGCTGGCGCCCCTCCTCGGTCAGGTAGATCGGGTTCCACGGCACACAGGTCGGCCCGGGGGCGCAGCTGTTGTTCGGATCGCCGGTGATGAAGTTGAACGTCCGGGTCGTGAAGGATCCGACGCTGATTTCCTGTTGCAGGAAGTCGAACTGGTTTCGGTCGTACGAGCGGCCGGCCCCGCCGAACACCACGAAGCGCCCCTCGTCGTCGAGCTCATAGCTGAAGCCGATACGCGGCTGCCACGCGCCCATGAACGCCTTGCGCTCGCTGCCCGTCGAGATGAAGTCGCGGATGTCGTAATCGGCGTTGACGAGGTTCGGATAATTGGCCGGCGACACCGCGTTCACCGCGTCGGCGGGGTGGACGAAGTCGAGGAAGGCCGGGGTGCGCTCATAGTCCCAGCGCACGCCGAGGTTCAGCGTCAGCCGGTCGGTGACCTCCCAATCGTCCTGCACATAGATGCCGAACTGGAAATTCTTCGAATTGATGATCGGGTCGCCGTTGCCCGTCGAGGCGCCGAACTGGACGCGGTAAGGCACATCGTCGTTGAACGTCCCGCCGCCGGGGTTGAACGCCGGATTATAGGTATAGACGGGGTTTAAGCTATTGAGCTGCAGCGAGTTAAGTTCGACCCATTTCGCCTTGGCGCCGACCTTGATCGTATGCCCCTCGAACCCGGTCCAGGTGAAGTCGTTTTGGACGCCCCAGCCCTTCTGACCCTTTTCCTGGAAGTTGCTGCCGCCGCCAATGCGCAGGATGTCGCCGCGCACAACGACGCCCGGTTGCGGGTTGGTCGGCGACGGGCCGGCATAGGCGAAGAGGAAACCGTTGCCGAATTCGGTTGGCGTCGGCGCCCATTTGACGTCTTCATAGGTCAGCTTGAAATCGTTGATCCAATTGTCGGCCGTATGCTCCCAGCGCCCGGTTACGCGCAGTTCCTCGACATCCTGCGAGCTGATCGTGCTGCGCGCGTTGATGCCGCTGCTCAGGAATTCGCCGCTTTCCTTGCGATATTTGCCCGACAGCTCGATCAAGTCGCTGTCCGACGGCTGGAAATTGAGTTTGCCGAAATAGAGATCTTCGTTGAAGGTCGAATTGGTCGGACCGAACACGCCCTGATATTCGGACGGAAAATAAGTGACGGGTAGGCTGAGTCCCGGCCGGACATCGACCGGCTGCTGCTGGCGCTTGCCTTCATAGGTCACGAAGAAGTGCAGCATGTCCTTGATGATCGGACCGCCGAGCGCGCCGCCGAACTGGAAGTCCTTGGTCTTGACCTTGCCCGTCGTCAGTTCGCTCGGACGCGCGTCACGCAGGCTCTGATTGGTGTAATCGATGAAGGCTTCACCGTGGAATTCGTTGGTGCCCGACTTGGTAACCGCAGTGATCGCAACCGAGCTGACCTGGTCGAACTCGGCCTTATAGTTCGACGAAATGACGCGATATTCGCCGACCGCGAGCTGCGGGAAGGGATTGCCCTGCGTCGAATCCTGGCCGGTGATGCCGTTCTTGAGGATATAATCCTTCTGCCCAACGCCATCGATGAAGATGTTGACGCCGCGGCTGTCCTGGGCGCCGCCTTGCAGGCGCGATTGGCCCGTGCTGCCGGTCACGAACTGGACACCCGGCGCCAGGTCGGCAAAGGCCAGGAAGTTGCGGTTGTTCTGCGGTAACACCTCGATCTGGCGCTGGGTGATGTTCGATCCGACCTCGCCGCCCTCCATTGAACGGATGCGGGTGCCCGTAACGATGATCGCGTCATCGCCGCCCTCGGCGATGTCGGGCTGCGAGAAATCGAAGTCGAGCACGGCGCTCTGTCCGACCGAGAGTGTGAATTCGTCGGTGTTGCGCACGCCGCCCGGGGTCGTGATTTCAAGCCGATAGGTTCCGACCGGCAGCGACGCGATATTATAGCTGCCGCTCGCGCCAACCGTCGCGGTGCGGGTCAGGCCGGTGTTGACGTTGATCGCGGTGACTTGCGACACGCCGCCTTCGGCCTTCACCGTGCCGCGCAGCGAAGCGTTCGACACTTGGGCATACGCAGGCGTCGCCACTCCGACGGCGAGCGCGGCACCGGCGCTGCTCCATGCCAGCGCAGCGGCGAGCGTGCGGGCGCGCGACCGGCGCGCGGAAACGGTCTGAAATTTATGCGGAAACTTCACGGCATCCTCCCTTTTTGGCCCCCGACATTCCCCGCGCTCGTTTTCTTCGCTGGCCGGCCTTGCCTCCGGTGCAGCGACGAGTCGCGGGAAATCGCGTCGTTGTTTTTTTAGTTTGTAACCGGTTTCACGATCACTGTATAGGGGGAAGCGACACAGAGGGATCCAATGGGGGGCCAGCCGGTTTTCGGCCGATTTCGGCCGATCCTTGTGACAATGTATAAGCAAATCCGACTGGGAAGGACGAATCATGCCGCCGATGACGCGCAACCTCACATGCCTGACGCTGGCCACCCTGATGGTGGCTGCGCAGCTTTCCCCCGCCCCGCTGATGGCCAAGCCCGCGACGAGCACGAACGAGGCGGCGTCAATGGATTCCGCGGGCTGGATGCGCCCCGATCCGAAGATGGATCGCTTCATCGCCGACCTGATGGCAAAGATGACGCTCGACGAGAAGGTCGGGCAATTGTCGCTGCTGACCAGCGACTGGGATTCGACCGGTCCGACAATGCGCAAAGGCTATCAGGACGATATCCGCAAGGGCCGCATCGGATCGATCTTCAACGCCTTCACCGCCAAATATACGCGCGAGTTGCAGCGGTTGGCGGTCGAGGAGACGCGGCTGAAGATCCCGCTGCTCTTCGGCTATGACGTCGTCCACGGCCACCGCACCATTTTCCCTATCTCGCTCGGAGAATCGGCAAGCTGGGACTTGAAAGCCATTGAAAAGGCAGCAAGAATTTCGGCTGCCGAGGCATCGGCGGAGGGCATTCACTGGACCTTCGCGCCGATGGTCGACATAGCGCGCGACCCGCGCTGGGGCCGCATGTCGGAGGGCGCGGGCGAGGATGTCTATCTCGGCAGCAAGATCGCGGTCGCGCGCGTGCGCGGTTTCCAGGGCGACGACCTGAAACGCGTCGACACGATACTCGCGACCGCCAAGCATTTCGCCGCCTATGGCGCGGCGCAGGCGGGCCGCGACTATCATACGGTCGACATCTCCGAACGCACGCTGCGCGACATCTATCTGCCGCCCTTCAAGGCGGCCGCCGACGCCGGCGCCGCGACCTTCATGACCGCGTTCAACGAATATGACGGCGTGCCCGCATCGGGCAGCCATTACCTGCTGACCGACGTGCTGCGCGAGAAATGGGGCTTCAAGGGCTTCATCGTAACCGATTACACGTCGATCAACGAAATGGTCGCGCACGGCTATTCGCGCGACCTGAAACAGGCCGGCGAACAGGCGATCAACGCCGGGGTCGACATGGATTTGCAGGGCGCGGTGTTCATGGATCACCTCGCGAAGTCGGTTGCCGAGGGCAAGGTCGATGTGAAGCGCGTCGACGAGGCGGTGAAGGCGATCCTCGAAATGAAATATCGCCTCGGGCTGTTCGAAGATCCCTATCGCTACTCCGATGAAGCGCGCGAAAAGGCGACCATCTATCGCCCCGATTTCCTCGAGGCTGCGCGCGACGTCGCTCGCAAGTCGATCGTGCTGCTGAAGAACAAGGACAATGCCCTGCCCCTCGCCGCGGCGGCGAAATCGATCGCGGTGATCGGTCCGCTCGGCAACAGCAAGGAGGACATGATCGGCAGCTGGTCCGCCGCGGGCGACCGGAAGACGCGCCCGGTGACATTGCTCGAAGGGATGCAGGCGCGCGCGCCCAAGGGCACGACGGTCGCCTATGCCAAGGGCGCCGGCTATCAGTTCGCCGACGCAGGCAAAAGCGACGGTTTTGCCGAGGCGATTGCGCTCGCACAGAAATCGGACGTCATCGTCGCCGCGATGGGCGAGCATTGGAACATGACCGGGGAAGCGGCGAGCCGCACCTCGCTCGACCTGCCGGGCAACCAGCAGGCGCTGCTTGAGGAGTTGAAAAAGACCGGCAAGCCGATCATCCTCGTGATGATGAGCGGTCGCCCGAACAGCATCGAGTGGGCCGACGCCAATGTCGATGCGATCCTCGAAGCCTGGTATCCGGGCACGATGGGCGGCCATGCGATCGCCGATGTTCTTTATGGCGACTATAATCCGTCGGCCAAGCTGCCCGTGACCTTTCCGCGCAACGTCGGGCAGGTGCCGATCCATTACGACATGAAAAACACCGGGCGGCCGATCAAGCCCGAGGATCCGAACGCCAAATATGTCTCGCGCTATCTCGATACGCCGAACACGCCGCTTTATCCGTTCGGTTACGGGCTCAGCTACACGAGCTTCGCTTACTCGCCGGTGACGCTCGACAAGGCGAAAATCCGCCCGGGGGAGAAACTGACCGCGACCGTCACGGTGACCAACAGCGGCGCGCGCGATGGCGAGGAGGTGGTACAGCTCTATATCCGCGACCTCGTCGGGTCGGTGACGCGACCGGTGAAGGAGCTCAAGGGCTTCGAAAAAATCAGCCTAAAGAAGGGTGAGAAACGGACGATCCGCTTCACGCTGACCGACGCCGATCTCGCGTTCACGCGGCAGGATATGAGCTGGGGCAGCGAACCCGGCCAGTTCAAGCTGTGGGTGGGGCCGTCGTCGGCGGAGGGGTCGGAGGCCAGTTTCGAGCTGACCGAATAGCGCGGCCTTGCCGAGGGTGGCGGGCCGGGTTACGCGCAGACAAGTGAGTCCCGACACCCCGCCCCCGCCCTCCGCGCTCGCGCCGTTCCGCTATCCGGCGTTTCGGGCGATCTGGATCGCGAACCTTGCGTCGAACATGGGGTCGATGATCCAGTCGGTCGCCGCCGCGTGGCTGATGACCGAACTGACCCAGTCGCACCTGCTGATCGCGCTGGTGCAGGCGGGCGCGACGATCCCGATCTTGCTGCTCGGCATCTTCGCGGGTGCGATCGCCGATAATTTCGACCGGCGGCGCGTGATGCTCGCGGCGCAAACCGGGATGCTCATCGTCTCGGCGTTGCTGACGCTGACCACCTATCTCGACGCGATCACGCCGCTGTCGCTGCTGTTCTTCACCCTCGCGGTCGGGTGCGGGACCGCGCTCAACGGCCCGGCGTGGCAGGCGTCGGTGCGGCTGCAGGTCGGTCCACGGGATCTGCCGCAGGCGATCGCGCTCAATACCATCGCGTATAACCTTGCACGCAGCGTCGGTCCGGCGCTCGGCGGACTGCTGATCTCGATTGTCGGCACCGCGGCCGCCTTTGGCCTCAACGCGATCAGTTACATCGTGCTGATCGTCGTGCTGCTGCGCTGGCATCCCGAAACGACGCCGCGGCGCCGTACTTCGATGCTGACCGCAATCGCCGCGGGCGTAAGTTTCTGTGCGCATTCGAACCCGGTGCGCCGTGTGCTGATCCGCGGCTTCGCCTTCGGCTTCGGCGCCGCGGGGTTCCAGGCGCTGCTGCCGTCGCTCGTCCGCGACCGGCTGCACGGAACCGAAATCATCTATGGGCTGTGCCTTGCCGCCTTTGGCGCGGGGTCGATCTTCGGCGCGCTGTTGGTGAGCGCCGCGCGGCACCGCTGGGGCAGCGACCGGGTAGTGACCGCCGCCTCGCTGATCTTTGCCGCCGCCATGCTGCCGGTCGCGCTGACCGCCAGCCTGTCGTGGGTCGTCATCGCAGCCTTCGTCGCGGGCGGTGCGTGGGTGTCGATGCTGACGACGCTCAACGTCGCGATGCAGCTGCGTTCGCCCGAGGAAATCCTCGGCCGCTGCCTGTCGATTTATCAGGCGGTGACCTTTGGCGCGATGGCGCTGGGTGCCTATACGCTCGGGCTGATCGCCGACCTGGCGTCGCTGCCCGCCGCGATCCTCGTTTCGGCCGGCTGGCTTATCCTGACGGCGCTGGTGCTGCGCTTCGTCGCGCCGATGCCGCGGCGCGACGAAGGCAGGTTGCTACCCTAGGCGCGCGGCCGCCCGTAGCGCGCGTAAAG
This sequence comes from Sphingopyxis sp. MSC1_008, assembly GCF_023197165.1. Taxonomy (GTDB): domain Bacteria; phylum Pseudomonadota; class Alphaproteobacteria; order Sphingomonadales; family Sphingomonadaceae; genus Sphingopyxis. The sequence continues at coordinate 173,383 of NZ_JALPRD010000002.1, read as the reverse complement.
CGTTGGCAGCACGAACAGGGTCAGCAAGGTCGCCGAAATGAGCCCGCCGATGACCACCGTCGCGAGCGGCTTTTGCACCTCTGCCCCCGCGCCGGTCGCGAGCGCCATCGGGACGAAGCCGAGCGAGGCGACGAGCGCGGTCATCACGACCGGCCGCAGCCTTGCGAGCGCGCCGGTCTTGGCCGCTTCCGCGCGTTTTGCGCCCTCGGCGATCAATTGCTGGATCGATGTCACCATCACCAGCCCGTTGAGCACCGCGATCCCCGACAAGGCAATGAAGCCCACCGCCGCAGAGATCGAGAACGGCATCCCGCGCAGCGCCAGCGCGAGCATCCCGCCGACAAGCGCAAGCGGCACCCCGGTGAAGACGATTGCCGCATCGCGCACGCTGCCCAGCGCGCCGTAAAGCAGCAGCAGGATCAATGCGAAACAGGCTGGAACGACGAGCGCGAGCCGGTCGCGCGCCGAGGCGAGATTTTCGAACTGCCCGCCCCATTCGACATATTGGCCCGCGGGCAGGCGGACCTGTTCGCGGATGGCGCCCTGCGCATCCTCCACGACGCTCGCGACGTCACGGCCGCGGACGTTGGCCTGCACGACGACCCGCCGCTTGCCATTCTCGCGGCTGATCTGGTTCGGGCCGTCGGCCACCGCGAGTTCAGCGACGCTTTCTAGCGGGACGAAGCTGCCGTCGGGTGTCGGCACCGGCACCTGCCCGAGCGCGGCGAAATCGGCGCGCTCGGCGTCGGAGAGCCGGATGGTGACGGCAAAGCGCCGGTCGCCCTCGAAGATCACCCCGGCGTCGCGCCCGCCGACCGCCGCCGCGACGGTCTCCTGCAGCGCCGCCGCGGTGATACCGAGCCCGGCCATCGCGTCGCGCTTGGGCCTGATGTCGAGCATCGGCAGCCCTTCGGTCTGTTCGACGCGGACGTCGGTCGCGCCTTCGGTTTGCCTGAGCACCGCCGCTATCCGGTTCGCGGTCGCCGCCATCGCGTCGCTGTCGTCGCCGAAAATCTTTACTGCGACGTCGCCGCGCACCCCGGCGATCAGTTCGTTGAAGCGCATCTGGATCGGCTGGCTGATCTCGAACGCATTGCCCGGCAGCCCGGTGAGCGTCCTTTCGACCTTCGCGGTCAATTCGGCCTTGGAAAGCCGCGGGTCGGGCCAGTCCTTCCGCGCCTTCATGATGATGAAGGTGTCGGAGATGTTCGGCGGCATTGGGTCCGACGCGAGTTCGGCGGTGCCCGTCTTCGAAAAGACGAACCTTACCTCGGGCAGCGCCGCGAGCGCGCGTTCGGCGCGAAGCTGCATCGCCTGACTCTGGTCGACCGAGGTGCCGGGAACGCGGAGCAATTGTGCGGTGAGGTCGCCCTCGTCGAGTTGCGGCAGGAATTCCTGCCCCAGCGTGACATAGGCGCCGGCCCCGACAGCAAGCGCCGCAACCGCCGCGAGCATCGTCTTGCGCGGCTGGCCCATCGCGCGGTCGAGCCCGGGTTCGTAGCGTGCGCCGAGCCAGCGCATGATCCGCCCCTCTTTCTCCTCGACCGGTTTCGATAGCCATATCGCGAGCATTGCGGGCACGAAGGTCAGCGACAGCACGAAGGCGGAGGCGAGCGCGACGATTACGGTCAACGCCATCGGGGTGAAAGTCTTTCCTTCGACGCCCGTGAGCGTCAGCAGCGGGACATAGACGAGGATGATGATCGCCTGTCCATAGACCGACGGGCGGATCATCTCGCGCGCCGCCGCGGCGACGACCCGCAGCCGCTCGTCGCGGTCGAGCGTGCGGCCAAGCTGGTGCTGCCGCTCGCCGATACGCCGCAGCGCATTTTCGACGATGATCACCGCCCCGTCGACGATCAGCCCAAAATCGAGCGCGCCGAGGCTCATCAAATTCGCCGACACGCCGCCTTTGAGCATGCCGAAGCTGGTGAGCAACATCGTGATCGGGATGATGAGCGCCGCAATCAGCGCCGCGCGAAAATTGCCGAGCAGGAGGAAGAGGATAACGATGACGAGCAGCGCGCCCTCGGTCAGGTTCTTCGCGACGGTCTGGATCGTCGCGTTGACGAGGCCGGTGCGGTCGAGCACCGGCTGGATAACGATGTCGGTGGGGAGCGAAGCGTTGATCTCCTCGAGCCGCTCGGCGACGAGTCCCGCGATGGTGCGGCTGTTCTCGCCGATCCGCATGATCGCGGTGCCGACGACGACCTCGCGGCCGTTTTCGGACGCCGACCCCATGCGGATCGCCTGCCCCGTGCGGACGCTCGCGACCTGGTTGAGCGGGATCGGCACCCCGCCGCGCGTCGCGATCACCGTCTGCGCCAGCTGTTCGGCGTTAGCGATGCGCGCGTCGGAACGAACCGCTAGACCTTCGCCGTTGCGGTCGACGACCCCCGCGCCAATCGCGCGGTTGTTCGCCTCGAGCGCGGTCGCGAGATCGCCGAGACTGAGACCGAGCGCGGCGAGCCGCTGCACGTCGGGTACGACCTGATATTGCTTCACATAGCCGCCGATCGTGTCGACGCCCGCGAGGCCCGGGATTGGCTTGAGCAACGGGGTGACGATCCAGTCCTGCGCGGTCCGCAGATAGGTCGCCTTCTCGGCGTCGGTGACCAGCCGCTCGCCCTCGGGCGTGATATAGCTTCCATCGGGCTGCATGCCCGGCTCGCCGGGCTTGTGCTTGTCGTCCTTGCGGTGCTTCATATGAACGGTCCACATGAAGACCTCGCCGAGCCCCGTCGCGATCGGGCCCATTTCGGGATCGACGCCCTCGGGCAGCGCGCGTTCGGCGTCGCGCAACCGCTCGGCAACTTGCGCGCGAGCGAAATAGATGTCGGTCGCGTCGGTGAACACCGCAGTGACCTGTGCAAAGCCGTTACGGCTCAGCGAGCGAGTGCTTTCGAGCCCGGGGATTCCCGCAAGCGCGGTTTCGATCGGGAAGGCAACCCGCCGTTCGACCTGTTCGGGCGACAACGCGGAGGCGCGAACGCTGATCTGGACCTGATTGTTGGTGATGTCGGAAACGGCATCGATCGGAAGGCGAGCCATGGCCCACGCGCCGATCAATGTGGCGATGGCGGTGACGAGCAGCACGAACCAGCGCCGCGCGACGGCGAAATTGACGATGGAGGCGATCATGTCAGTGCCCTCCATGCTCGGCTTCGCCCTTGGCGAGCTCTGCCTTCAGGGTGAAACTGCCCTCGCCCGCAAGGCTTTCGCGGCCCGACAGGCCGGTGACGGTGGCCATGCCGCCGACGCGCGAGGTGACGGTCACGGGCACGGCGCGAAAGCCTTCCTTCGTGCGCACGAACACGCTCGTCCGGCCCTCCACCGTCTGGAGCGCGCTGTCGGGAATGCTTATCGCGTCATCCGAAGCGCCGACTTGCAGGATCGCCGTTACGGGCTCCCCGGGGCGCCAGACACCGCCGCCATTCTCGAGCAGGGCAACTGCAGGAACGAGGCGCGTCGCGGCATCAAGCACGGGCGACACGAAATGTACCCGCGCGGTCGCGGAGCGCGCGCCCGAGCGGACCTCGACGGGTGTTCCGACGCGGATGCGCCCGGCGTCGGCGGGGGTCAACGACAGGTTGATCGCCACGCGGCCGAGATTGGCAACGCGGAACAGTTCGGCGTCGGGCGCGACGGTCTGGCCCAGCACGACGCTGCGCGTGGTCACCTGTCCGCCGATCGGCGCGACGACGCCGATGCGGTTGAGCGAGCCGCCAGCGATACCCGCCGCCGATACCTGTTGCCCGGCAAGGCGCAGCGCGATGTTCGCCTCGGTCATCGCGGTGCGCGCGGCGATCAGGTCGCGTTCGGGCGAGACTTTGAGCGCGAACAGCCTTTCCTCGCGTGTCAGGTTCGAGCGCGCGAGGTTCGCGCGCGCCTGCGCGGCTTCGACCTCGGCGCGAAGGCCGGCAGCGTCGCGGCTTTCGATCACCGCGACGACCTCGCCGCGCCGGACGGCTTGGCCGAGATTGCGGTTGAGTGCGACGACGCGGCCGCCGATCGCGGCCGAGACGACCTGCGTCGCCTGTGGATCGCTTTCGATCGTCGCGGGCAGGCTGAGCACCCCCGCCCCCGCCGTCGGGCGGACGAGGGCGATCCCCGCCGCCTTGATTTGCTGCGCGGTCAGATGGACGACGCCCTCGGCTTCGGCCTCTTTCGCCTCGGCCTTTTCGGCCGGCGCCGCCGCCGGCTGGCCGCAACCGGCCAGGACAAGCGTGAGCGCGAGCGGCAGCGCCGCCCGATATTTGAACATGATCGTCATTTCTTGTCTCCCTCGGCGGACAGCCGGGCCGTCAGCCGCTCGAGGCGGGCCACGGCATCATGATAGGCGGCGCGCGCGTCGATTCCGGCGCGGCGCGTGTCGAGCAGAGTGCGTTCGGCATCGAGCAGGATGAACTGGTCGAACTTGCCCTCGGCATAACCGATGCGCGCGATGCGCGCGGCCTCGGTCGCTGCGGTGAGTGCCGGTTCGGAGGCGCGCACGGCCGTAGCGGCGCGGTCGCGGTCGGCCTCGGCCGCCGCAATCGTACGTTCGGCCTCGAACAGCGCGATACGCTGCTGCGCCTCGGCGCGGTCGCGCTCGCGCGCAGCCTGCGTCACCGCCGCCTCCCCACTGTTGAACAGCGGCAGCGGCACCGACACGCCGAACACCATCGCCTGGTCATTGCTCGCCTCGAGCCGCCGCGTCCCGGCGGTCAAGGTCAGGTCGGGCACGCGCTGGCTGCGCGCCAATCGTAATCCCGCCTCGGCTTCCGCAGCGTCGGCTGTAGCGCCGGCCAGCGCCAGCGTGCCGCGCGTATCGACCGGCGCCGACGGCCCCTGCGCCCGGCCGGCCGCGACATCGAACCAGCGCTGATCGAGCGCCGATCGCGCGCCGTCGCCAACATATTGCACCAGCGTTGCGCGCGTCGCCGCTACGGTCAGGCACGCTGTTTCGGCCTCGCTCGTCGCGCGGACCTGTTCCAGCACGGCGCGCTGCTCGTCGATCGGCGAATTGGCGCCGACCATCACGCGGTCACGCGCGATGCGCAGATTCTCGGTCGTGGCCGCAACGTGCGCTTCCGCAACGGCCGCGCGACGTTCCGACGCGATTGCCGCGACATAAGCCTCGGTCACCGCAAGGCGCCGATCGGCCTCGGCAACCGCAAGGTCGACGTGCGCGCGCTGGATCCGCGCATCGGCGACCGCAATGCGTGCCGATCTTTTCCCGCCGAGCTCGACGGGCAGCGAGAACGCCACCGTCGTGTCGGATTCGTCGAACCCGCGGTAAGGCCCGGTGCCCAGCGCATTTTCGGTATCGACGCTGACCGACGGGTTGGGGCGCAGCCTTGCGACGCTGCGCCCTGCCTCGGCGGCCCCGATGCCCGCTTCGGCCGCCTGCGTCAGTGGGGTGATCACGCCGGCGTCGGCCAGCGCTTCGTCAAGGGTGAGTATATCGCCGCCCCCGGACGGGAACGAGCTTTGCGCCTGCGCCGGCAGGGCACAGAGCGGCGCGGCCAGCATGGCCGCCAATAATGATTTCATTGGGAATTATCCTGAACAAGCCAAAGTCAGCCGCCGGATGACCGGCAGCGCGGGCTGGTTCAGGCGATCGGCGGCCGCAGGTTCGCGTCGGGGATCAGCTGCGGCACGAAATCGGCGCCGGCTGCGAAATTCAGGCCATGGAGCAGCAACGGTGTCGCCGTATCATGCGCGCCGACAGCGCCAACCTGATGATGACCGTGGCAGCCGCCATGATTGTGCAGCCCCATCTTGTCGGGATCGTTGGCGGGTTCACCCTGCGTATGGCCGCTGTCTTCGGCGCAAGCTTCGGTTGTGGCCCACTCGGGCGCCTCGGCCGCATGCGCGATGCTCCCGAATCCGATCGAGAGCGAGACCAGCAGGCCAATCAGGAGGCGCATCAGCGTCCGCATGCCGCGCCTATAGTCGCGGGCGGGCGCGATGTCACGCAGCGCCCTCCGCGGTCTCGATCGTGAAGCGGCTGTTCGACAGTTGCAGCTCGTCGCCGCAATGGCTGCACGCAGCAACCATGCTGAGGTCATGACCGCACGGACGATGCGTGAGCAGCAACGGCGGCCCGCGCTCATCCGAAAACCATTTGTCGCCCCACTGCAGCAGTGCAAGGAGCACCGGATAAAGGTCGCGCCCCTTTGCGGTCAGGCGATATTCGACGCGGTCGGCGTGCGCCGAATAGGGCATGGTCTTCAAAATCCCTTGCCGCACCAGCCGTTCCAGACGGCCCGTGAGGATATTCGTCGCCATCAGCGTGTCGCGCTGGATATCGTCAAAGCGGTTGATGTGCGTGAACATCGCGCGGACGACGAGCGTCGCCCAGCGGTCACCGAACAGCTCGATCATCGTGTCGACGAGTGGCCGCCCGCCCGGCCGCCGCGCGCCGATTTCGCCGTTGAAGCGGCGGCGTTCGTAATGCGGGACGACCTGCGCTAGCCCCGGCCCCTCGCGCCAGTCAACGTCGCGCGGGTCGATCTCGGCGCGGCAATGCGCGCACATCGGCACGGGCTCGGTCGCATGTCCGCAGGTCGCATGGTGGAGCCGGACCTGGAAATCGCGGCTATCGGCCTCCCACTTATGCTGCCAGCGCAGCATCATCAGGCCGTTGGGAAACTGGTCGCGGCCCTTTTGAGTCAGCACATAATGATAACCGCGCCCGCCCTTCTTAGGCACTTTGACGAGGCATTCTTCTTCGACCAATTTCTTGAGGCGGCCGTTGACGACCGAGCGCGCGAGCCCCGTGCGCGCGACGAATTCGTCGAAGCTGTGCGTTCCAAGGAAGGTCTGCTCCATGATCAGCAGCACCGGAACGTCGCCGACGACATCGAGCGCGCGCCAGATCGAACAGGCCCTGATCGTGCGGTCGTGTTTCAAATAAACCGTCCTTACCTCTCCTCGCCCCTAGACCAAGGGGGATGCATCGACAAGGCTGGCACCCGCGACAGGAGGGGCGGCCGAAACCGCCCTTCCTGCCGCATCAAAAGCGCCCGGTCAGCTGCACCGCAATCGTGCGCGGGCGGTCGACGATGCCGTTATAGGCATTGCCGGCGTTGCGCGTGATCGTCGTCGCGAGCGGCATCGAGCTCGCGGTCTGCAGGATGCGCTGGTTGGTAAGGTTGCGCCCGATCAGTGCGACCTCCCAGCGATCGTCAACCTGCGCCAGCGCGAGCCGCGCGCCGAGCTTCACATAGCCGTCCTGATGCGTGCGCGGGTCGAGGTTCGCCGACGCGATATAGGAGGAGGAGAAGTCGGCGTTGACGTTGAACGCGACCTTCATATTGCTCGTCACCGGGGTCGTATAATCGACGTTGAGATTGCCCGACCATTTGGGGCTGAGCGCGTTGCGCTTGCCCGAATAATCGCAGAAGCCGTTCGCGCCGGGCGTCTGCAGATAATAGCATTGGCCGTCGGTGAAATTGGTGAATTTGAAATCGAGATAGGCGACAGCGCCGCTGATTGTCAGCCCGTCGGCAAGCGCCGCGCGGAAGTCGGCCTCGACCCCCTGCGTGCGCGCCTCGGCGGCGTTGCGAACGTTGAAGTTCAGCGTGCCGTCGAAGATGTTGACCTGAAGATCCTTATAATCGGTGCGGTAGACCGACAGGTTGAAGGCGACGTTGCGCCCCTTGTACTTCAGGCCCGCCTCGAAATTGTCGGCGCTTTCGTCTTCGAACTCGAAGGCGCCGGGCTTCGCGACGGTGGTCGAGGTCGGCAGCGAGTTCGAGCGGATGTCGAAGCCGCCCGCCTTCGTGCCCTTGGCATAGGAGGCGTAGAGCATCAGGTCGTCGGTCGCGTCGAACTGGACGTTGACCATCGGGTTGAAACTGTCCTCGCTAATCTTGCCCGAGATGCTGTGCGATTCGATGTTGAGCGCGCGGAACACCGCGGTGACGACGGGCAACGGCGCGGTACTGAGCGGCCCCTTCACGACCGCGAGCGTGCGGCTGCCGGTCTTCTTCTCATGGTTGAAGCGCGCACCCGCGGTGATGCGGAGCTGGTCGGTGACCGACAACTCGCCCTGCGCAAAGCCCGAAATCAGGTCCGATTTCTGCGCATAATCGCGGTCGTTGCGCGTATCGCCGAGCGCGTTGAACGGCGCGCCCAAAGCGAGGAAAGTCGGGTTGAACAGGGTGAAGTCCTGCACGTCGAGCTTCGCATGCTGGTAATAGACGCCCGCGATATAGTTGAACGTCTCGCCGCCGGGCGAGGTCAGCCGCAGTTCCTGGCTGAACTGGCGATAATCCTCGCGCAGGTTCGTACCGTCGAGAAAGCTGATCCCCGAAAAATCGACGTCGACGATCTCGCGCGTCTTGTAGTCGAGCAGCGACGAGACCGACGTCACCGTATGCTCACCGACTTCGAGGTCGGCGTTCAATGTCGCACCGAACACCTTGTTCTTGCTCTCATACCCATTGTCCTCGCGGACATAGTCGGGGTCGGTGCTGACGAAGAACGGCCCCTGAAAGACGGTGTTATAATTGCCGACCGCACCGAACACGTCGCGCGGCTGACCCTTCATTTCGAAGTCGGCATATTCGAGCTTCAGTTCGGCGGCGAACGGCCCGCCGCGATCGAGCTCGAGCTTGCCGCGAAAATAATATTCGTCGACGTTCGGCTCGTCGCGATCGAGCTTCTGGTTGTAGAAATAGCCGTCCATCGAGCGGTGATAGCCGACGACACGCGCTTCGACGCCTTCGGAGAGCGGGCCCGACAGCACGCCGGTGAGCTGCACTTCCTTGTGGTTGAATTCATAGAGGCCGCTGACCGAACCTTCGAATTCGTCGGTCGGGCTGCGCGTCGTGATGTTGACCGCGCCCGCGATCGCATTTTTCCCGAACAGGGTCGGCTGCGGCCCGCGCAGCACCTCGACGCGTTCCATGTCGACGAGCGGCAGGCGCGAGAGCTGGTCGCGGCCGTAATAGACGCCGTCGACGAACATCGCGACCGACTGTTCGAACCCCTTGTTGTCACCCGACGCGATGCCGCGGATCGCGATGCGGTTGGCAATCGCGGTCTGGGTGATCTTGAGGTTCGGAACCGACGACGAAATCTGCTCAAGGTTGGTCTGGCCATAATTTTCGACCTGCTTGCCACTGATCGCCGAGATCGAGATCGGCACGTCCGACAGCCCCTCGGCGCGCTTCTGCGCGGTGACGATGATCTCCTCGAGCCCGCCCTGCTCTTCAGTGGGTTCGGCGGCGGGCGCGGCGTTCTGCGCAAACGCGATACCGGGGCTGGCGAGCGCCGATGCAGCGAGCAGCGCAACAAAATTTCTCTTCATAGGGTCCTCCCACGTACCATCGTCTTGGCGACCACCGCCCGCGATGTTTTTCTTGCCTTGCGACTCATAACGGCTTTAAGTATCGTTATGCAAGTCAGATAATTTGAGAGAGGATGAACCTTGCCGGGACACGGCCTTCCACCTGCGCTGACGCGCAATTTGCGCCTGCCCGCGATCGCGGCGCCGATGTTCCTCGTCTCGGGGCCCGAGATGGTGATTGCCGCATCGCGGTCGGGCGTGATCGGCAGCTTTCCGGCGCCCAATGCGCGGACGTCGGCCGATCTCGAAGATTGGGTGAGCCGGATCGATTCGGCGCTGTCGAACGATCCCGAGGCCGCGGCGTGGGCGGTGAACCTTGTCGTCCATCCATCGAACAGCCGTCTGCCCGAAGACATTGCCTGCGTTGTCCGCCACAAGGTGCCGCTGGTGATCACCGCGCTCGGCAGCCCGGCGCGCGTCGTCGAGGAAATCCATGCCTATGGCGGGCTCGTCTTCGCCGACGTCAATTCGGTCGGCTTTGCGCGCAAGGCTGCGGCCGCGGGTGTCGACGGACTGGTGCTCGTCGCAGCGGGCGCGGGCGGCCATACCGGCGCGACCGCGGGCTTCGCCTTTGTCGAAGAGGTACGGCAATTCTGGGACGGGCCGCTCGTGCTGGGCGGCGCGATCTCGACCGGCCATGCGGTACGCGCCGCGGAAATCTTGGGCGCCGACCTCGCCTATCTTGGCACCTCGCTGATCGCCTGCGCCGAAAGCATGGCGGTGCCGGGGTACAAGGATATGGTCGTTGCGGCTGGCGCCGAGGATATCGTGCCGTCGAAGGGTATCACCGGTGTGACCGCCAACTGGTTGAAATCGAGCCTGATCGCCGCGGGCTACGATCCCGCGAATATGCCCGAGGACAAGCGCCCGAACTTCTCGGATGCGCAGGACGATGCCAAGGCGTGGAAGAATGTCTGGTCCGCCGGACAAGGCGTCGGCGCGGTGCGCGGCGTTGAGCCCGTCGCCGATATCGTTTCGCGTCTCGTGAGAGAATATGATGCGGCCGCCACGCGCCCGCGCTTTGCACCCGCCGAAGGAGTCATCGCATGACCGCCCAGCTTGTCGAGACGATCCAAACCACGATCCAGCCGAACGACCACCCCTATATGAAGAACGCGTGGCGCCCGACCTATAATGAGTGGAACGCGATCTTCGCCAATGGTGACGCCGAGGTGATCGGAACGATCCCCGATGACATCGACGGCGTCTATGTGCGTACCGGCGAGAACCAGATCCACGAGCCGATCGGGCGCTATCACCCGTTCGACGGCGACGGTTTCATCCACGCCATCTCGTTCAAGGATGGCCGCGCGAGCTATCGCAGCCGTTTCGTGCGCACCAAGGGCTTCGAGGCCGAGAAGGAAGCGGGCCGCTCGCTGTGGGCGGGGCTGATGGAGCCGCCGCACAAGTCGACGCGCCACGGCTGGGGGGCACAGGAGTGGCTCAAAGATTCATCGTCGACCGACGTCGCGATCCATGCGGGCAAGATCATCTCGACCTTCTACCAATGCGGCGAAGCGTACCGGCTGGACCCCTTCACGCTCGAACAATATGGCGCCGAGAGCTGGGTGCCGCTCGACGGCATTTCGGCGCATTGCAAGGTCGATCTCGCGACCGGAGAATTGATGTTTTTCAATTACTCGAAGCACGCACCTTACATGCATTATGGCGTCGTCGGGGCGGACAACAGGCTCAAGCATTATATCCCCATTCCGCTCGCGGGCCCGCGCCTGCCGCACGACATGGCGTTCACCAAGAACTACACGATCCTCAACGACATGCCGCTCTACTGGAACGAGGAACTACTCGAACGGAACCTCCACGTCGTCCAGTTCCACCCCGACGAAAAGACGCGCTTTGCAATCATTCCGCGGCACGGCCAGCCCGAGGACATCCGCTGGTTCACCGCCGAGCCGACCTACACGCTCCACTGGCTCAACGCGTGGGAGGACGGCGACGAGATCATCCTCGACGGCTATTACCAGGAAGAGCCGATGCCCAAATCCTATCCGAACGCGCCCGAGGGGCTCGAGCGGATGATGGCCTATCTCGATCAGGGACTGCTCAAGCCGCGCCTCCACCGCTGGCGTTTCAACCTGAAGACCGGCGAGACGGTCGAAGAACGGCTCGACGACCGCGATCTTGAGTTCGGCATGTTCAATCACCGCTATGCGGGCAAGCCGTATCGCTATGCCTATAGCGCGATCCCCGAGCCCGGCTGGTTCCTGTTCCGCGGCCTCGTCAAACACGACCTCAATGCGCGTACGAGCGAATCCTATGAATTCGGCCCCGGCCGCTTCGGCAGCGAGGCCCCGTTCGCGCCGCGCATCAACGCCAAGGATGAGGATGACGGCTATCTCGTCTCGTTCATCGCCGACCTTGAAACCGACAAATCCGAATGCGTGCTGATCGACGCGAAGAATGTCGCGGCGGGGCCGGTGTGCCGGATCATCCTGCCCGAGCGCATCTGCTCGGGCACGCACACCGTCTGGGCGAGCGGTGACGATATCGGCATGGGCGAAAACAGCGTGCTGGCCGCCTGAGATGATCGTCGCAGGAGAGGATAAACGGCGGCGACACCGCGAGAGCGGCTGGTGGGGCGACAAGACATTCGCCGACCTGTTTTTCGCCAATGCGGTGGCGCATCCCGACCGGCTGGCGCTGGTCGACGCGCCCAATCGTGCGGACTTTGCTTTTGGAGAGCCGCAGCGGCTGAGCTACGCCGAGCTTGAGGCCGAGATCGACCGGATGGCGGGCGCGCTGGTTACGGCAGGCATCGGCAAGGATGACGTGCTGCTCGTCCAGTTGCCCAACATCAGCGAGTTCGTCGCGCTTTACTTTGCCGCGGCGCAGATTGGCGCGATCGTGAGCCCGGCGGCGGTGCAATACCGCAGCCACGAGCTGAAGGGCATGATCGGCGTCGTCGAACCCAAGGCGTTCGTTTGCGCGACGACGGTCAAGGGCTGCGACCATGTCGGCGTCGCACAGCCCTTGCTGGACGGCATCCAGCTCATGACCTTCGGCCCCAGTCCACCCGTCGGTTCGTTGGACCTCTCGACCGCCGCGGGCAACGAAGCCGCGCTGGCGGCGCACGTCGCGGCGAACCCCGTCGATGCCGACGATATTTTCACCATCTGCTGGACCTCGGGCACCACGGGAGTGCCCAAGGGAGTCCCCCGCAGCCACAACCACTGGATCGCGGTCGCGGGCGCCGGCTACGAAGCGATGAAAGTCGGGCCGGGAGATGTGCTGCTCAACCCCTTCCCGCTGATCAACATGGCGAGCATCGGCGGCATCACCATGTGCTGGCTGACCAGCGCGGGAACGATGGTGCTGCACCATCCCTTCGACCCCGGCGTCTACCTCAAGCAGATCGCGACCGAACGGCCGAGCCTGACGATCGCGCCGCCCGCGGTGCTCAACATGCTGCTGCAGAATGAGGCGTTGCTCGCGTCGGTCGACCTTTCGAGCCTGCGCGTCATTGCCTCGGGCTCGGCGCCGCTCGCACCTGCGATGGTGCGCGGGTTCCAGGAAAAGCTCGGCATCATCATCGTCAACGTCTTCGGGTCGAACGAGGGGATGAGTTTCATCACCGGCGAAGGCGACATGCCCGATCCCGACAAGCGCGCGAGCCTGTTTCCGCGGCGCGGCACCTATCAGCGCCCTTATGGCGAGGGCCGCGCGCCCAATATCGAAAGCCGGCTCGTCCCGCCCGGCGGCGGCGATGCAATCGAGGACGATGGCGTATCGGGCGAATTGCAGATTCGCGGGCCGACCTTGTTCGAGGGCTATCACAATGCCCCTGACCGCACCGCCGAAGCCTTCACCGACGATGGCTGGTTCCGCACCGGCGACCTGTTCGAGATCGCCGAGGGCGGCGATTTCTACCGCTTCGTCGGGCGCTGCAAGGATCTGATCATCCGCGGCGGTGTGAACATTTCGCCCGAGGAGATCGACCAGCTACTCGGCGGCCTCCCCTTGTTGGCCGAAGCCTGCACCTTCTCGCTCCCCGACCCGACGATGGGCGAGCGCATCGGCCTCGCCTATGTCCCGCGCGGCGAGGGCGACGTCGGGATCGGCGAGGTCGCCGACTATCTGCGCGGGCACGACCTCGCGGTGTTCAAACTGCCCGAGCGATTGTTCCGCTTCGACGCGCTGCCGCGCAACGTCACCAACAAGGTGATGCGCAGCGAAGTACGCGAAATGGCGCTCGCCACTCTCGAAAAGGAAGCCTGATATGGCGAAAGACGTCTTCATCCTCGGCGGCGCGCAGAGCGATTTCGCGCGCAATATGGAGCGCGAGGGCGGCGGGCTGTTCGAGCTGTTCCGCGACGTTGCCGAAGCGGCTTTCTCCGCGACGGGCATCGAGCCAAAGGAAGTCGAAACCGCGCATGTCGGTAATTTTGTCGGCGAATTGTTCGCGGGGCAAGGCCAGCTCGGCGGCTTCTTCGGCCACGTCCACCCCGACCTCGCGGGCATCCCCGCCTCGCGCCACGAAGCCGCCTGCGCGTCGGGCAGTATCGCGATCCTCACCGCCGCCGCGGAGATCGAAGCCGAGCGTTACGGCCTCGCTCTCGTGCTCGGCATCGAGCTGATGCGCAATGTCCCCGGCCAGCGCGCCGCCGAATATCTCGGCGCCGCAGCGTGGGCGGGCCGCGAAGCGCAGGAGGCGCGTTACCTCTGGCCGTACATGTTCGCGCGCGTCGCCGAGGAATATGGCGAGCGCTTCGGGCTCGACCACGCGCATCTGCGCGGCATCTCGGCCAACAACTTCGCCAATGCCAAGAAGAACCCGAATTCGCAGACGCGCGGCTGGGCGATCACCGACGATCATCTGGGCGAGAATGACGAGGTCAATCCGCTGATCGAGGGATCCCTGCGCAAGTCCGATTGCGGTCAGGTCACCGACGGTGCCGCGGCGATCTTCCTCGCCTCGCGCGAGGTCGCCGAAGCCTATGCCAAACGCCGCGGGATTTCAGTCGACAGCATCCCACGGATCAAGGGCTGGGGCCATGCCACCGCTCCCCTGCTCTACTCGACCAAGGTCGCGGACAGCCGCGGCGGCGATTATGTCTTTCCGAGTGTGCGCAAGGCGATGATGGACGCGCTGCGCCGCGCCGAAATGCCCGACATCTACGCGTGCGACGGGGTCGAAGTGCACGACTGCTTCTCGATCACCGAATATATGGCGATCGACCATTTCGGGATCACCAAGCCCGGCGAAAGCTGGCGCGCGGTCGAGGATGGCACGATTGCCTTGGGCGGCAGGCTGCCGGTCAATCCATCGGGCGGGCTGATCGGGCTTGGTCATCCGGTCGGCGCCACGGGGGTGCGCATGTTGCTCGACAGCTGGCGGCAGGTCACCGGCAATGCCGGCGACTATCAGGTCGAGGGCGCACGCAACTTCGCGACCTTCAACGTCGGCGGCAGCGCGACGACCGCGGTCAGCTTCGTCGTCGGCACCTGATCCCTTGGACGTCTATCTCTATGATGCGGTGCGCACGCCGCGCGGCAAGGCGCGGCCCGACGGCGGGCTCGCGGGACTGAGCCCGCAAGAGCTGGTGCGCCAGCAGGCGGCGGCGCTCGCCGAACGGTGCGGGGACGTCGCGGCGACGCCCGATGCCCTGCTGCTCGGCTGCGTCACGCAGAGCGGCGCGCAGGGCGGGCATATCGCGATGCTGGCGAAACTGCATGCAGGCCTGCCCGACACGGTGGCGGCGCACAGTATCAACAATTATTGCGCCTCGGGCCTGTCGGCGATCGGTCAGGCGGTTGCGAAAGTCGCGAGCGGTGAAGCCTCGCATATCCTTGCGGGCGGGGTCGAGTCGATGAGCGGCGCGCCTTTTCTCGGCGACCGTGCGGAATTCTACACTAACGACGAGCTGCCGCCGCGTGCGCGCTTCGTGCCGCCCGTGCTGGCGGCCGATCGCCTCGCCAACGCCGAAGGCATCAGCCGCGCCGAACTCGATGCCGTGGCGCTCGCTTCGCAGCAAAAGGCGGGCGCGGCCGAAAATGACGCCGCGCTGCAAAAGTCGCGGATCGCCACCGGGCCATTAGCAGGCGAAGAGTGCATCCGTCCGCAAACGACCGCGGAATCGCTCGCGACCGTGCCGCCCGCGTTCGGCGAACTCCAGCAACAATATGCCGGCGCACTCGAAGGCGCGACGTTCGAGCCCCTCCACAGCATCGCGCACGCGCCGCCAATCTGCGACGGCGCGGGACTCGCGCTGATCGGCGGCGAGGGCCTAGGCATAGCGCCGCGCGCCCGCGTGATCGCCTTTGCCGAAAGCGGCGGTGATCCCGCCGCCTCCCTCACCGCGGGCTTTGCCGCGATGGACAAGGTTCTGGCGCACGCGGAGCTGACGCTGGGCGACATGGACCGTATCGAGTTCATGGAAGCCTTCGCGGTCACCATCGCCAAATTCCTGCGCGACCGCGACGCCGACCCGGCGCGGGTCAATGTCAGCGGAGGCCATCTCGCCAAGGGCCATCCGATGGGCGCGAGCGGCGCGATCCTGACCTCGACCCTGCTCGACGCGCTCGATGCGTGCGGCGGCCGATACGGCCTCGTCGTGCTGACCGGCGCGATGGGGGTCGGCGCGGCGATGATTGTCGAACGGCAATAGGCATTGCGAAAAAGCGCGGCTCCTTTATGGGCTGCGCATGCGGGGCTTGCCCCGCGGATGATCGCGCCGGTGCCCGAAAGGGCTTAAAATGGGAACGCGGTAAAGGGGTTCGTCCTGAACCCCCGAAGCCGGGGCTGTCCCTGCAACTGTAAGCGGCGAGCGCGATGCACCGTTCGGGTTCCAACCCGGACAGCCACTGGGGTCACCTGGGAAGGCGTGCATCAAGCCCTGACCCGCGAGCCAGGAGACCTGCCGGCGTGGGTCGCTCAATGCCAAGGCCCAGGGAAAGGCCGCGGCACGGAGACATCCGTCGAGCGACGACCAAGCGGCTGGAGCCGCTTCGGTGCCGGGGGCCGCAGGCGTGACGCCACCCGCGGTTTCAGCACCGGTCGATCGCGCCCGCGCATCGGCAGGCTCCGCCTTCGTTGCCGGCGTGCGGGGGTCTTCCCATGAAAACGCGTACCGACGCCGAACACACGGCGAAAATGAAGAAGATCCAGGCCGCGCAGAAAAAGAAGGTCGCGGCGAAGACCGTCGAAAAGGGCCTGATCATCGTCCACACCGGCCCGGGCAAGGGCAAGACCTCCGCCGCGCTCGGCATGGCGGTCCGCGCGATCGGTCACGACATGAAGGTCGGCGTCGTGCAGTTCGTGAAGGGCGCAATGGCGACGGGCGAAAAAGCGGTGTTCGACCGCTTCCCCGACCTGATCGAGTTCAAGCCGATGGGCGAAGGCTTTACCTGGGACACACAGGACCGCACGCGCGACATCGCGGTGGCGCGCGAAGCGTGGGACGAGGTCAAGCGGATGATCGCCGACCCAAGCTATGCGATGGTGATCGCCGACGAGCTCAACATCGTGCTGCGCTACGACTATCTTCCGGTGGGTGAAGTGCTCGAGGCGCTCGCCGCCAAGCCGGAAATGACGCATGTCATTATCACCGGCCGCAATGCGCCGCAGGAGCTGATCGACGCCGCCGACCTAGTGACCGAAATGGCGCAGGTGAAGCATCCGTTCCGCGAACAGAATGTGAAGGCGCAGCGGGGGATCGAGTTCTGATGCGGCGGCGCGTCCTTCTGGCGCTTGCGGCGCTGTCGGGCGGCGTGGGCCTGTTGTGGGCCGCCTCGCCTGCCCCGCCGGCGAAAGCGCCCGCGGTTCCGCAGCGCATCGTGTCGATCAATCTGTGCGCCGACCAGCTTGTGCTCGCACTGGCCGACCGGGGACAGATCGCGGGACTGACGAAAAATGCGACCGATGCGGAAATGTCGGGCGAGGCGGCGAAGGCGCACGGCATCCCGCTGCTCAGCAATTCGGCCGAGCAGATCCTCGCGATCGAACCCGACCTGATTGTTGGCATGCCCGCGAGCCGCAGCGCTGCGCTGGCGGCACTGCCCAGGCAGACCTATCCGCTGCTAGATTTGAAGACGGCCAACAAGCTCGAGGAAATCTATATCTCGATCCGCCAGACCGCCGTCGCCGTCGGCCATCCCGCGCGCGGCGATGCGCTGATCGCGCGAATGCAAAGCGAGCTCGCTGGCCTTCCCAAGCCGGGCAAGGGCCGTGTCGCGGCCTATTATCAACGGCGCGGCTATATAACCGGCACGGAAACGCTGATCGACGAGTTGATGACGCGTGTCGGGCTCGTCAACCTCGCGGGCAAGCTCGGCAAGCCGCCGCTGTCGCAGCTCAGCCTCGAGGAGATGGTCGCGGCCGAGCCCGATTTCCTGATCGTCGAAAGCGCGACCGACAAGGTGACCGACCAGGGGAGCGAAATGCTGCATCATCCGGCGCTCAAGGACATTCCGCGCATCAGCGTCCCACAGGCGTGGACGGTCTGCAGCAGCCCCGCCTACGCGCAAGCGGCGCGCAGCATGGCGGCGCAGATCGCGCGCATCGATGGGAGCCGCTCATGACCCGCCTCGCCCTGCCCCGCTGGTCGCTGATCGTCGCACTGTCGGCGCTGGCGTTGGTGTCGGCGGTCGCATCGCTGCTGTTCGGCGCGGTCGATCTGTCGGTCGCGCGATTGCTCGCCGCCGCGACGGGAGACGGCGACAAGGTCGCGTCGATCATCCTCTTCGACCTCCGCTTGCCGCGCACCCTGCTCGCGCTCGCCGTCGGCGCGATGCTCGGGCTCGCAGGCGCGGCCCTGCAGGGCTATCTGCGCAATCCGCTTGCCGAACCTTCGGTGCTCGGCACGTCGAACGCTGCGGCACTCGGCGGCGTTGCGGCGATTTATTTCGGGCTGGCCGAAATCCATCCGATCATATTGCCGCTGCTCGCCACGGGTGGCGCGCTCCTATCGCTCGCGTTGCTCTTCATCCTTTCAGGCAAAGCAGAAAGCCCGCTCACACTGATCCTCGCGGGCATCGCGGTCGGGACGCTGGCGGTCGCGGGGACCAGCCTCGCGCTCAACCTGTCGCCGAACCCCTTTGCGGCGATGGAGATCATGACCTGGTTGCTCGGAAGCCTCGAGAACCGCTCGTTCGACCATGTGTGGATTGCGCTCCCGTGCATCGCGATCGGCACCGCGATGCTGCTGTGGAACGGGCGCGCGCTCGATGCGCTGACGCTCGGCGAGGATGCGGCGCAGGCGCTCGGCACCGACCTTCGGAAAACGCGGCTTCGGCTGCTGATCGGGACCGCGATCGGCGTCGGCGGCGCGGTTGCGGTGACCGGCGCGATCGGCTTTGTCGGGCTGATCGTGCCGCATCTGATCCGTCCGCTGACCGACCGCAGCCCCTCGGCGATCCTGCTGCCCTCGGCGATCGGCGGTGCGGCGCTGCTGACGCTCGCCGACTTGGGCGTACGGATCATCCCGACGACGAACGAACTCAAGCTCGGCGTCGTCACCGCCTTTCTGGGAGTCCCGGTCTTCCTTGTTCATCTGATGCGGGAGCGACGGCTATGGTGAGCCTTACCCTCGACCATGTCGGCGTCACGCTCGGCCGCCGCGCTGTCGTCCACGACGTCAGCGCCGAGTTCGATCCCGGAACGCTGACCGCGATCGTCGGCCCCAATGGCGCGGGAAAGTCGACGCTGGCGCGCGCGATGCTCGCGCTGGTGCCGGCGAGCGGTTCGGCGCGCGTCGACGGCGTCGATGCCGCGACGATGCCGCGCGCCGACCTCGCGCGGCGCATCGCCTATGTGCCGCAGGGGCAGACCTTGCACTGGCCCTTGACCGTCGAGCGGCTCGTCGGGCTCGGGCGGCTGCCGCACCTCGCGCCGATGTCGCGGATTGCTGATGCCGATACGGCGGCGATCGAGCGCGCGATGGAGCGCGCCGACGTGCTGGAATTGCGCGACCGGATCGCGACCGAATTGTCGGGCGGCGAACGCGCGCGCGTCTTGTTTGCGCGCGCGCTGGCGGTCGAGGCGCCGGCGCTGATCGCCGACGAGCCGCTCGCGAGCCTCGACCCGGGACACCAGATCGACGTGATGGACATGCTGCGCGCCGAGGCTGCGGGCGGCGCGCTGGTGATCGCGGTGCTGCACGATCTGACGCTCGCGGCGCGCTATTGCGACCGGCTGCTGCTGATCGACGACGGACGCATCATCGCCGATGGCACGCCCGGCGAGGTGCTGACTGCCGAGCGGCTGCGCGCGGTCTATGGCATCGACGCCAAGGTCGAGACGGGCGGCGAGTGGCCGACGATCACTTTGTTCGGACGCGCACGATGAGCGCCGAAACGCTGTTCGCCGGGCAAGGCTATGCCGCGGTGCCGCTGTTCGATCCGGAGATTGTCCGGGCGGCGGCGGGCGACATCGCCGAGCATATCGATCGCGTCTCGCGCGCGCTGTACCTGCCGTTCGAACAAAGCTGCCCCGACGCGTCGCCCGGCGAACGGATCGACCGCGTGTTCGCGCACGAGCGCAGCGTCGCGAACCTGCTGCGCGTCGCGGTTTGTACCGATGCGCATCGCGGGCCGCGATTGCAGGCGCTGGTGAACGATCCGCGCCTGATCGAGACCGCAGCGCAGCTTGGCGGCCGCGCGCTGTCGGGCAAGATCGCGCGTGTCCGCGCAAGCATCGCCTGCTTTCCCGAGCATCGCCACGCGTGGCATAGCGATGTCGCACGCGACGATGGCACCGGCTGCGGCAAGGTCGTGGTGACCGCGTGGATCCCGTTGAGCGATGCCGGCCCGGACAGCGGCGGGTTGGAGGTTGCGGCGGGGCGCCAGCCGGCGCCGCTTTCGAGCGAGGGCGACGACGGGTTCGAAATCCCCGAATGGCGGCTTGCGGGCCTGCCGCGCGTCGAGCCCGCGTGCCCGGCCGGCACCGCGCTGTTCCTCGACCGCTTTACCCCGCACCGCACGCTGCCGACGCGGACGACACGCTTCGCGCTCGTCGTCTGGATGAAGGCGGCCTAGCCGCTGCCACCGCTGCGGCAAAAGCCGACGACATAATCGATGATCATCCGGTCGCGCTGCGGCGACGGCGGACCGAGCACGCCCTGCGCGTGCGGCGGCAGGTGATCGACCGCGCCTTTGGCGCCTTCGCCGAAGACATAATGGTCGAACCACGTGCGCCACGCCTGACGCTCGGTTCCGGGAAGCTCGCGGATCGAATGCATCGCGAGCATCAACGCGGCAAAGGGAAAGCGGTCCTGCCGCTGCCCGAACCAGTAGTTGACGAGCACATTGAGCGCGCCCTCGCTGCGCACATGATGCCACCACATCGGCGGCATATAGATGGCGTCGCCGGGCGCAAGGTCGGCGATCAGCTTGTGCCGCTCGGCCTCGGCATAGAGCGGGTAGCGCGCGTAATCGGGATGATCGGGATCGACCATGCTTGTCGGCTGGCCTGCGATCGTGCGCTCGACAGGGCCGACGTAGAGGTTCGCAATCTGCGCGGGCGGGAACAGGCTGAAGCGCCGCCGGCCCGCGACGACGACCGCGATGTTCGCTGCCATGTCGTAATGCGGCGCGATGCGGCTGTTGTTGCCGACCCAGATGCGCGGATCGACGCCGGTGTCGATCGGCAGCGGGTTTTCGGTGGCGAAGCTCGCGACACTCTCGGGCGTCGGGGTCGATCCGGCGTAAAGGCTCGGCGCATCCGCGGTGTCGCGGAGGGCGAGCAGCCGCTCGACGAGGGTCGCCATCGGCATCTTCTCGCTGCGGAAGTTCACCCCGCGCATGTCGTCCGAATAGAAATAGCGCCCGCCGGTTTCGGGCGGACCGACAAGGACAGTCAGCGGCTTGCCATTGTCGCGCGCGGCGAGATAGGCGGCGATCGCGTTGTCGCCCTCACCCGCCGCGGCGACCGCAGGCCAGTCGGCCGCGATCCCGCGAAGGATGACGGGATGATCGGCCGCTGCAACGGCCCGCGCGATCGCGGCGTGATCCTTCCCGTCGAGCTCATCCAATACCCCGTTCACGCGACCTCCCTGCCCCTTACCGGGTGGGTTCGACCCGAACCGTCCGGCTGGCGCGTTTGCCATCGGCGGAGCGGCTGCGCAGCTCTGCCGCGCCGCTGACCGCCACCGGCCCGGCATAGCGCGTCCACGCGCCGCCCTCGACACGATATTCGATCGCGGTGCCGGGGAACATGCTGTTCGCTTCGAGCTTGCCGTTCGCGATCCGCGCGCCCGGCGGGGCGACGCGATAGGCGACACCGATCTTTTCGAGCATCGGGAACTGCGCCGCGGTGCGCCCCGCAAAATCCTGCCAGCCGGCCTTGAGCTTTGCGGCATCGACGCGCTTGTCGCCCCATTCATAGCTCACGCCCGCCTGATAGGTGGGGGTCCAAGGCGCCGGGCTCCACCCGCGCTCGGCAAGCGCGAGCAGGCGCGGGAAGAGCATATAGTCGACCTGCGCGTCGGTGCGGATCGTCTCGCTCCACAATTGCGCCTGCACCCCCGCGACGCGGTGCCCCGGTCGCAGAACGGGCTTGTCCTCGATCGCCTTGCCCTCGGCATAGATATTGCGGATCGTCGCGGCGTTGGCGGGCAGATTATCGGGCATGAAGCCAAAGACCTGATACGGATCGACGCCGCGCGACGCCCAGTCGTAACCGCCCTCGTCGGGATGCGGCGCGTAAGGCATGTCGAAATAGCCAAGATCGGGGATCGACAGCACCGCGTCCCAACCGCGGTTCATCTGGTCGTGCGCCTCGCGGACCGCGCCGGTGTGGAGCACCCCCCAGATGTTGGTCTGGACCTTCCTGGGCATCGCGGCGGTTTCGGTATGCCCCATGCCATCGCTCCAACCGCCGGCTTCAAGCCCCTTGGCAGCGAGGCTTTTGGACACGCGTTCGATGAAGCGCGGGGTGAGCTTGCCCGCGTCGCCGCCATTGTCAGCGATCATCGCCTTGCACGCCGGCGAATTGACCCACGCGCCCGCGGTCTCGTCGGCGCCGAGATGGAAAGTCTTGAGCGGCGCGCCGGCCTGTTTGTGCATGGCGGCGAGCGCATCGACCACCGTATCGACGAAGCGATAGGTCGCGGGCAGGCAGACGTTCAGCGTGTTGTCGCTGTAATTCTGGATGCTGCGATATTGGGTGGTGTCGGCGGGGTCGATCAGGCGATATCGCTCGGCTTCGGCCTTTTTGCCTGCGGCGGTCAGGCGGGCGTGGCGGACCTCCATCGCCTTGATCGCGGCGCGGCTGTGGCCGGGCATGTCGATCGACGGAATGACCTCGATGTGCCGCGCCGCCGCGGCCTGTACGATCGCGACATAATCGGCGGTGGTGAGGTAACCGTTGACGCTGCCCGTCCCGTCGGGACCGGCGCCGAGCTGCGGCAGGATGCATGTCTGCTCGGACGGATCATGGCAGCGTTTGGAGCCGATCTCGGCCAGCTCAGGCAGCGCCGGAATTTCGATGCGCCAGCCTTCGTCTTCGGCGAGATGGAGATGCAGCTTGTTGAGCTTGTACGTCGCCATCGCCTCGACGAGCTTCAATATCTCGTCGCGGCTGTGGAAATTGCGCCCCAGATCGATGTGGAGGCCGCGAAAACCATATTCAGGGGCATCCTCGACGTGCAGCGGAGTAAGCTTGCCCTTCTCGAACGCCGCCTGTTGCGCGAGCGAGCGCAGCGCGTGGCTCGCCCCCGCGGCATCATGCGCGGTGATCGCGATACCCGACGGTCTGACGTCGAGAATATAGCCCTCGGCCTTTTTCGCGGCGGCGGGATCGATGCGGATCGTCAACGGCAGCGCGCCGCCCTCAGGTGACCCGAGCGCGGCCAGCGCGGGGCCAACCGCGCTGCGTTCGACGCCGTTCAGCGTCAGCGCGATTCCGCGGCCAAGGTCGATCGCCTGCCCCTTGCCCTGCTCCGCCTTCGCCGGCTTCGGCAGAATCACGATGCCCTTTGCTTCGGGTGCCAGCCGTCCGGCCTGCACGTCGAAGGCGCGCTCGGCGGTCAGCCAGCGCGTCTTGTCGGCGTCACTCTTGGTCGCGAGCCGCGCCTCGTCGGTCATCGGCGCAACGAAGGGCAGGATTTCAAGGCCCGTCTCAGGATCGATCACCGCGCGCGTTGCGGCGATCGTCCGCGGCTTCAGCCCGTCGGCGACGAGATAGGCGTTGGGCATGCCGAACGCCTTCGAAAAATTCGAGCCGACGCCCCACAGCTTGATCTCATGTTTCGCGCCAGGACGCAGCACGGCGCCGGGCTTCAGCGTCAGTTGCTGGAGGTCGCCGTTGACCAGCCGGTGGGTGAAGATGTCGCTTTCGACCAGCGGCAGGCGATTGACGAAGCTGAAATAGAGCGAAAAACCCTTCGTCGGCAGGTCAGCCGGCATCGTTTCAGGCAGGGTCAGGGTGATCTTCGACAGGAAGCAGGCGTCGATTCCGGCCGGGCACGCAGGGCCATTGTCGACCATCGTGAGCCGGTAGCCGAGCGTATCGGCGAAACGGTCGAGCGACGCCTGTGACGGCTCTTCCGCCGCCATTGCTGGGGGTGCAGCCAAAGCCGCCATCGCTATCGCCGTCCAGCCCACTGTCCGCATCCCTCTTCTCCCGCTCGACAATTTGTATCTAATTTGTCATGCAGTTGCGGGCGGGTCAACGCCTTTCGGATTCGACGGAATTGAGAGGATAAATGGCAAAATGACAGATATTCGCGCTTTTCGCTTCATCGTGTCGATCCTGATTGGTTTCATATTAGTATTGTCATCGGCAGCGATCGCTGGAGAACAGCGGCGTCCCGTTGTGGTCGGCTATCTCGCGGCGTTCAAGGGGCTCGACATGTCGATCGAGCGCACCGACCTTTCGGCCTTCACCCATTTCAACCTCTCCTTCGCCAACCCCGACGCCGCGGGGAAGTTCATCCGCGACGGGCGGATGACGTGCATGGGTGACGAGACGGGTGCGAACCTGTCGGTCGACGCGCTGCGCAAGACCGTTGCCAAGTTGCAAACGAGCGGTGCGAAGGTGCTGATCTCGACCGCGGGCGGCGTCATTCCCGGCTGTTCGGGCGACTGGAAGGCGCTGCTCGCGCCCGATCGCCGCGCGGCCACGATCGCGGCACTCGTCGACCTCGCCGACACGCTGAACCTCGACGGCGTCGACATCGACATCGAGGGGCAATTGCTCACCGAAATCGACCGCGCGGGCGATTATACGCCCTTTGTCGCGGCGCTATCCAAAACGATGAAGGCGCGCGGCAAGCTGCTGACCTGCGCCACGGCATCCTATGAGGGCGGGATGATCCCGGTGGGTTCGATCCCCCATTTCGACCTCGTCAACGTCATGTCCTATGACGCGATCGGACCCAGCTGGGGCGAGCCGGGCGCCGAGCACAGCTCTTTCGCGATGGCCGAGCGCGATCTTGACCTGTGGCTTGTGCGCGGCGTTGCGCCCGACCGGCTCATCCTCGGCGTGCCCTTTTACGGTTATGGATTCGGCGGGGAAAAAGCGAATTGGTCCTATCGCGATCTGGCAGCGACATATGGCAAAGATGCGACCAATGCCGATGCGATCGGCGATCGGTGCGGCGGATGCCGGTACATCACACACAACAGCCCGCCGACGATCGAGAAGAAGTCGCACCTTGCTGCCGTAAAGGCAGGCGGTGTGATGGTGTGGGAACTGTCGCAGGACACCGCGGATCACGCGCTGACCCAGGCGATCAAACGCGGCCTTTCGCGCGAATAATTCGCAACAAAGATTGACGCGACGATACCAATGCAACACATGGGATCATGGCGTTGGTCCTATCGACCGAAACGCCCGTTTACTTGGCTGGAGCATCGTCCTTGTCACTGATCGAACGCGTGGGTCCGCTTCAGAAGCACGACCCGACACCGCTTTACCTGCAGTTGCAAAAGATCCTTCGCGACGCGATCGAGGGACAGGTCGTCAAAGCCGAAGAGGCGATCCCGACCGAACGCGACCTTGCAGAAGAATTCGACGTCTCGCGCATCACGGTGCGCAAGGCGATCGACGGGCTGGTCGCCGATGGCATCGTCACGCGCCGCCGCGGCGCGGGCACCTTTGTCACGCGCCCGCGCGTCGAAAAGAGCTTTTCGAAGCTCACCTCCTTTTCGGAGGACATGGTGTCGCGCGGGCGCAAGCCGTACAGCAAATGGGTCAGCAGGACCGCGGGGGCGGTGACGCCCGAGGAAGCGCTGTCGCTCGGCCTGTCGCCGGGCTCGCTCGTCTATCGCTTCCACCGCATCCGTTACGCCGACGATACGTCGATGGCGCTCGAATATGCGACGATCCCCGCTTATTGCCTGCCGTCGGTCGAAGCGGTCGGCGCGTCGCTTTACGAGGCGCTCGAGGCCGCCGGCCACCTGCCCGTGCGCGCGCTCCAGCGGCTGCGCGCGATCGCGGCGACGCCCGAACAGGCCGACATGCTCGAGATCGAGCCCGGCACACCGGGGCTTTTCATCGAACGGCGCGGTTTCCTTGCCGATGGGCGCACCGCCGAATTCACCCAGAGCTTCTATCGCGGCGACGCCTATGACGTCGTGGCAGAGCTAAACGGCTAGGCTTCGCAGGAATTCGACGTGAGGGGGCAGTTCGGCGAGCTGCTCGGCAACGCGTCCGCGAAGTGTAGCGAGACGCGAGGCCAATTCGTCGGCGGAAAGCCCATCGGCGATCGGGTGCCAACTTTGCGGCCTGATGCCTTGCCCCGTTAGCACGGCGTACCAGTTGGTCGGCCCAAACAGGTCGCCGGGCTCGAACAATATATTCCCCGTAACGCGGAATGCCTCGATCCGTTCGGCCAGGCTGTCGGGCATGCCCGCCGCGGCAACATCGCGCCAGAAGGGCGTGTCGTCGCGGCCCGCCAGTGCATAATGGGCGATCACGAAATCGCGGATCACCTCATATTCGTGCAAAGCATCGCGGTTGAAACGCGCGACGACATTCGGATCGATCGCGTCGCGCGGCAGTAGCGCGAGCAGGCGGATGATCGTCGTCTGGATGAGATGGATCGAGGTCGATTCGAGCGGCTCGAGAAAGCCGCCTGCAAGCCCGATCGCGACGCAGTTGCGGTTCCAGATCGCCTTGCGGTGCCCCGCGGTGAAGCGCAGCCGGTTGGCATCGGCAAGCGGCGCGCCGGGGAGGCGCGCACGGAGCAGTGCCTCAGCCTCGTCATGCCCCAGATGCGCGCTCGAATAGACATAACCGTTGCCGTCGCGGTGCTGGAGCGGGATGCGCCATTGCCACCCCGCCTCGCGTGCGGTCGAGCGCGTGAAGGGTGCTGGATCGCCGCCACCCTCGCAGGGCATGGCGACCGCGCTGTCGCACGGCAACCAGTGGCTCCATTCGGTGTAGCCGGTCTGGAGCGCCGCTTCGATCAGCAGCCCGCGAAAGCCCGAGCAGTCGACGAACAGGTCGCCTTCGATCGCGCGGCCGTCATCCATCGCGAGGCCCGTAATGAACCCGTCGTCGGGGTCGAGCCGGACGTCGGCGACCTTGCCCTCAATCCGCACGACACCCTTGTCCTCGGCATAGGCGCGAAGGAAACGGGCGTAGGCAGCGGCGTCGAAATGGACCGCGTGATGAACCGGGCCGTGGCGCGTCGCGGGCGCGAACCGGCCTGCGCGCGCGGCCATAGTCTCCAGATTATAGGGCGCATGATCGGCGTCGCCGCCCGCCGCGAGATGACGCAGCCAATAATGGTGGAAATGGATCCCCGACATTTCGATGCCAAGGTATCCGAAGGGATGGAAATAGCGGTGCCCCTCGCCACCCCAGCCGGCGAACTGGATGCCCAGCTTGATCGTGCCGTGGGTCGCACGGAGGAATTCGGCCTGGTCGATCCGTAGATAGCGGTTGAATTCGTGGATTGGCGGCACCGTCGCCTCACCAACCCCGACCGTCCCGATCGCCTCGGATTCGACGAGAGTGACACTATGCGCCTGCCCCGACAGCGCGCGGCCGAGCGCCGCCGCGGTCATCCAGCCCGCGCTGCCGCCGCCGACGATGACGATACGCCGGACGGGACGCTGGCGCGCGCTCACCCGCGCATCCGCCGCAGCGCCTCGGCGTGGGTTTCCATCGCATGCACGTCGCTCGCGACGGCGCGAAGCTGGCGCTGGAATTCGGCCATCAGCGCCCGGTCCTCGACGAGCAGCGCCTGCGGGTCGAAGCTGCGGGGGATCACGCCATGCCCCGCCATGACGAGCGCCCAGCTGTCCTCGACATGCGCCTCGTGATTGAAATGCGCGAACATGCCGCGCGCGGCGAACAGATCGATCTTTGACGCGAGTTCGGGAGAGACAGGCGCGGCGCGCGCGGCGTCCCAGAAGGGCTCACCGATGCGGGCGTTGAGACGGAAATGCTGCGCGGTAAAATCGGTAACGCGCGCCCAGGTGCCGGCGATTTCCTCATTATAGATATTGGCCTCGGGCATCGTGGCGCGGTCGATCGGCCAGAGCAGCACAAGCTGCGCGATGGCGAGTTGGAGCAGCAGCAATTCGCCGCCGTCGAGCGGCGGCGCGTCGCCCGCCGCGGGTCCGAGCGCAACGACATTGCCGACCCACGGGCGCGGCCGTGCGGCGGCTTCGAGCGCTACGGGCGAACCTGCGTCAACGGCCCGCCCGATGGTGGCCGCGAGCGCACCGGACGCATCGGCATCGGACAGCAGCCGGCTGTCATAGGCAAACTCGATCGCCGTCCGGTCCGCCAGCGGGACCATCGCCAGCCATCCGGCGGAATGCGCGACGACGCGGCCGTAGAGTGGCAACGGGTCGAAGGCGGGCGCCGAACCTCGGATCAGGCGGTCGCAAAAGCCGGGGCGTGCCGCAGCGCCATCGGGATCGAGCGCAGCGATCAGCGCGCCGTCCGCGTCAATGAACAGGTCGGCGTCCAGCTGCTCGCCGCCGGAGAGGTCGATTCGATCGAGGCGGCCGCCGTTGGGATGCACGACGGCGCCCGCACCCGAAACGATGCGGATGTCGGCGCGCTCGCACGCCGCGCGGAGCAGCCGTGCGTAACCGGCGGCATCGAGATACCATCCCTGTTTGACCGCCTGCTGCGTCGCGCTCTCCCGCAGCGAGCCCGTCCGCCCCTGTTTGGCAGCAGCGGCGGCGAGGCAGAAATCCTCGAGCGCTACGCCCAAGCCCGCCTGCCGCGCGCGCGTCCAGTGCTGGACGAAGGGCAGAGATGCAAAGGCGCTGCCTGCGTCGCCATAGGCATGGAGGAACGCGCCGTCGCCGCCCGACCATCGGGCGAATTGCTGGCCCATGTTGATCGTCGCGGCGGAACCGGCGATCAGCGCGGCTTCGTCGATGCCGAGCAGGCGGTGGAAGGTTGCGAGATCGGGCGGCGCGACCAGCGCGGCGTGCGGCGCCGGTTCCTTGCCGGTGTCGATCCACACGACGTCGGTTCCGAGCCGTGCGAAGGCGCGGCTGACAGCAAGCGCCGCCATCGCGGCGGCAACTCCGCCGCCGTAAACGGCAACCCGCTGCACCGCGTTCGTCATGGCGCGGGCGCCGGGCAATAGCGGGCGATGAAATCGGCGTGCGACGGCACGCTCGCGGCCGCGTCGGCGATCGTCGCTGCAAGGTTCTGCAATCGCTCGTTCACCGTCGCGGCGGGCAGCACGTCGGCCAGGCGGTCGGCAGCGCGCGGCTCGATCCCCTGCCCGACGAACACCGCCTGCCAGCTCGGCGGGCCGAACAGCCCGTCGCGATAAGCCTGGACATGGCCGCGGTGGCGGAAACGCTCGATCTTGCCCGCGAGCGTGTCGGGCAGGTCGATCGCCGTCACACGCTCCCAGAGCGGCGCGTCGGCCTCGTTGGCGATATAGTGGAGGATCAGGAAATCACGGATGCGATCATATTCGACGTCCATCACGCGGTTGAGTTCGGCCGGCAGCGCGGGATCGATCGAGGGTTCGGACGGCATCAATGCCAGCAGGTGCATGATCGCCATCTGGACGAGATAGATGCTGGTGGACTCGAGCGGTTCGAGGAAACCGCCCGCGAGGCCCATGCCGATGCAGTTGGCGGCCCAGGCTTGTTTGCGCTTGCCCGCCTTGAAGCGCAGGACGCGCGGATCAGCCAGCGCTTCGCCGTCGAGATTGGCGAGCAAGGTCGCGGCCGCCTCGTCGTCCGAGATGTCGGCGCTCGAATAGACATAGCCGTTGCCGGTGCGGTGCTGGAGCGGGATGCGCCATTGCCAGCCCGCCTTGCGCCGCGTCGAGCGCGTATAGGGGGTAAAGTCTTCCGAACGCACCGAGGGCACCGCCTGCGCGCTGTCGCACGGCAGCCAGTGCGACCAGTCCTCCAGATCGACGCCGAGCGTCCCGCCCAGCAGCAGCGAGCGGAAACCCGAACAATCGACGAAGAGGTCGCCCGCGACGCGCGTGCCCGACGCGAGCTTCACCGCGGCGATGTCACCGCGTTCGCCATCCTGCTCGACCGCAACGATCCGCCCTTCGACGCGCTCGATCCCGCGGGCTTCGGCCCAGCTGCGAAGGTAGCGGGCGTAGAGGAAGGCATCGAGGTGGTAGGCGTAGGCAAAGGCGTTGCGGACGTCGTTCGTATCGCCGCTGGGCAACATGAAGCGGTTTTGCAACGCAGTGACGATAGGGAAGCAGTAATCGGACAGCGGCGCGGCGGTTCCGGCGCGATGCGCGCGGATCCAGTAGCTGAAGAAATCGGCCTCGCCGATCGGGCGACCGAACGTGCCGAAGGGGTGGACATAGCGGTCGCCCTCGCTCCCCCAGTTGATGAATTCGATACCCAGCTTGAAGCTTGCCTGCGTCGCCTGCATGAACTCGATCTCGTCGAGTCCGAGGAAGTCGTTGAAATCCTTCATCTGCGGCAGCGTCGCTTCGCCGACGCCGACCGTCCCGATCTCTTCGGATTCGACGAGCCGGACACGGAAGCGCGTGGGATCGAGTTTCGCGGCGCACGCGGCGGCGCACATCCAGCCCGCGGTCCCGCCGCCGACAATCACCAGTTCGAATTTATCCCCCATGACGATCCAGCTTAACGTGGGAAGAAGCGGGCGCCAGCCCAATGTGGACGGCTGGCGCCGCTCCCCCCTTTTTAGAAGTTCAGCCGCACGCCGAACTGGTAGCGCCGGTCGTTCTTGAACCAGGCGTTCGGCTTGAGCAGGCCGTCCGAGTCCACTTGCTGCATCAGGACCGTATCGGTGCCGAGGAGGTTGGTGCCCTCCAGAACAAACTCGATATTCGCCGTCGCGCGCAAGCGGAGCGAGGCGTCGAGATAACCTGTACTCTTTTGCCAGATCGGGAAGCCGACGCAGCAGTCGATCGCGGTCACCAGATATTTCGAGCGCCAGTTATAGGCGACGCGCGCCGACACCGGCCCCTTCTCATACATGCCGACGAGGTTGTAGCTATGCTTGGAGATACCCTCCAGCGCCTTCGCCTGGACCGTAGACGTGTCATAGCTGATCCCGCCACCCGCAGTGCCACCCGCCGTTTCGTTGGTCAGATTGACCGTTTCGATCCCGTCGTTCTTCACATAGGTATAGTTTGCCTGCACCCCGAAGCCGTCGAGTGGCGCGGGCAGGAAGTCGAAGAAAGTCTGGAAGGCGAATTCGGCGCCGTAGATGGCGGCACCATCGCCATTGACCGGGCGGTTCACGCGGACGGTTTCCGTCACCCCGTTATTGGTGACCTCGACGTTGAACGAACCCGCCTGAATATAATCATAGAATTTCTTGTAGAAGCCCGTCGCGGTGAACGAGCTCGACCGGCCGAAATAATATTCGAGCGTCAAGTCGAACTGATCTGCGGTTATCGGCTTCAGCCCCGGATTGCCCGACTGGCCGGTATATTGCCAGTCATAGGCGATCGCGTTGCCCGCAGCGTCGCGTGTGACGTTGGTGTCCGACCGATCGTTAAGGTTGGGCGTCAGCCGGTTCACGGTCAGGAAGTTACGCAAGAGGCCGAAATCTGGCCGCGACATCGCCCGCGAATAGGCGAAACGCGACACGAGCTTGTCGGCGAGGTCAAACTTGATGTTAAAGCTCGGCAGCGCGTGGAAATGATTGACCTTGGTCGTATCGGCGACCGTGGCGCCATTGCCGAAACTAATCTCGCGCTGCGTCACGACGCAGCCCGACGACGCGGTCGGCAGGCCGGTACCCGGATCGACCCCGCGTTCGCAGAGCAGGCCGGTCGGTGTGAACGGGTTGGGCAAGGTCGTTGCGCCCCGTGTGTCATCGCGCGTCCAGATCAAGCGCACGCCAGCGTTGCCCGATATCGGAATGCCGCCAATCGCCAAGCTGTCGCCGCCGAACTTGACCATCGCATAAGCGGACATGGTGCGCTCGCTGACGCGGTGGACTTCGCTAGGCAGGTAACAACCAAAGGATTTTTCGATTGTTTCGCCCGACCGATATCCCGCGCCCGAACAGACGGGGTAATAATCGCCGACTCCGATCGATGGGCGGCCAAGCGCCGCCGCGAGTTGGTCGCGGTTCGACAACATATCCATGTTGAAGAATGAGAAGCTGTTGTGGTTGATCTGGTTGCCAGCGAAGAAATCGCCGCTGAACGTGTGGAGCCCGTTGCTGCCCGCCGGATAGACCGGCTTGTCGATGTTAAAATAGGGCGCCTGCGTATAGGTCCAGGTGTTCGAGATATTCGCCCAGTTATACGCGCCCCAGCGCACCGTTTGATCGCGATCGGCATAGCGCGCGCCGACCTTGATCGCGTCTAGCCATCCCGAATCGACGTCATATTCGACATCGGCGCGCAGCGCGACTTCCTGCCCGTTGCTGTCCTCGGTGTGGTCGGTGACCGCGTAATAGAAATAATTGTTCGGGTTGTTCAGCCCACCCGCGGACAGATTGATATTTTCCGCCTGCGTCGGCCGGAATTCGAGGCGCGGATATTTGCCGGTCAAGTCGACATAGGTGTCAGCAAAGGTACGCGCAGTAACCGACGCGTTATAGTTGCTGACGCTGGCATCGACATATTGGCCGTCGAGCGTGACACGCAGCTTGTCGGTAACATCCCAGCGGAAGTTGACACCGAAATCCTGAGTAATCTGCTTGTTCTTGAGCGCGTTCGCTGCGGTGTCGACCTGCGGCGCGCGTTGCTGCGGGACGCAGCCTTCCCAACCATAGCAACGATTAAAAAAGGCCTGCCCATTCTCGTTGACGCCAAGGCCGAGATTGTCGTTGCCTTCGCCGACATAAGGACGCGGCGCAGACCACCAGCCGCTGAGGAAATTGCCGTCGCTGTCAAACTGGAACGGTGCCGTGCCGGTCAGCGGATTGACCAGCGTCGGGTCGGTGACCAGATAGTCGCTCGGCTGGCCATAGATGCTGAATGCGCTCGAATAGATCGCATGCTCGCGCCAGCTGTTGTTGTACTGTGACCGGTTATATTGCGCGGTCAGCTCCATGTCGCCGTCGTTCGAGCGCCATTGGAAGGCGGCCGCGACGCCATATCGTTTCCGGTCATATTCATTGTCGCGCATGTAAATGCCGCTGGGAATATATTTCTTCCCCGGGCCGAACACGCCATCGAAAATCGCCATGCGGTCGAATTGCACGCCCTGGCTTGCGGTGACCGCGTGCGAGAAGGCGCCGTTGAGCATCAGGCCGATTTCGCCGATCCCGGTCTGCCAGCGGTCCGAAATGATACCCGAAATTTCGGGCGTCGATTTCTTCGCGATGTCACCATAGGTGTTCTTGATCGAGATCGAGATCAACCGGCCATCATGGTCGAACGGCACACGCGTACGCAGATTGACCGAACCGGCGATGCCGCCCTCGATCAGGTCGGCGGTCTGGTTCTTGTAGACGTCGATGCCGCCCAGCAGTTCGGGCGAGATATCCTGCCAACTGAGACCGCGCGAACTGTTCGCGCTGAACGTGTCGCGGCCGTTGAATTCGGAACGCACCTGGTTGAGTCCGCGAATGATGACGCCCGAAGGTTCGGCCGAGAAATGCGAGGTGTCGTCGGTGCCCGCGAAGCGGATCACGGTAATGCCCGGAACGCGCTGCAGCGCTTCGGCAACCGATTTGTCGGGGAAGGAGCCGATATCCTCGGCCGTGATCGAATCGACGACCGTATCGGCGTTGCGCTTGCGGTTCTGCGCGGACTCGAGGTTGGCGCGGATGCCGGTGACGACAATGTCGTCGGGATTGGCATCGTCGGCCAATATCGGCGCGGCGCTATCCTGCGCCGCGGCAGGCAGCGTGATCGCGCTAGCCAGTGCGGCGACGCAGATACCCTGAAGCAGACCGTGACGAATCCGATGTGTAGTGGCAGGCCCCTGAACCATTTTTATTTTCCCCCATCCCGACCGGTCAGATTGCCTTCCCACAATCTCTATAAGACCAATTGCGTCCTTGGACTATTACCAATAGACTACAAATCCAGCACGCTGTCCATTGCAAATTTATGGCGGTGCAAAGATGTTGCCTGAGGGGGCGACGGCGACCGGGGAGGCAAAAGCCATGCGATTGATTTCACTCGATGTGTTGCGCGGGCTGACCGTCGCAGGAATGATATTGGTGAACTCCGCGGCGGCGATGAAATATGGGGCGGAGGCCGACGTCGCTCCGTTCCTGCTGCACGTCAGCTGGGATGGCCTCACGCTCGCGGACCTCGTTTTTCCGGGCTTTTTGACGATGGTCGGGATCGCCATCCCCTTTTCGATGCGCGAGGCGAAGCTCGATTCGGCGCAGCGCGGCCATATTTTAGGCCGCACCGGCCGCCTGCTCCTGTTGGGCTTCATTCTCAGCAATCTCTATTGGTTCACCAGCTTCGCCTCGGGCGACTGGCGCCTGTTCGGGGTGCTGCAGCGAATCGGGCTGGTCTATTGCGCCTGCGCGCTGCTGTTCCTGCTCGCCGGCCCGCGCGCGCGGATGATGATCGCCGCGGCAATTCTCGCGCTTTACTGGCCGCTGGCGCTGCTTCCCTCGCTCGATGGCGTTGCGACCGACATATGGGTGCGCGGGCATAATTTCATTGCGTCGGTCGACCGGCTCTTCCTCGGCAATCACCTCTATGTGAAGGGGGCCGAGGGCTATGATCCCGAAGGAATATTGGGCACGCTACCCGCGATCGCTCAAGGGTTGATCGGCGTCGCGGTCGGCGAAATGCTGATCCGCCGCAGGGGTCCGGCGGGGCGGCAGCTCGCGATGATCGGTGCCGCGATGCTGGTTGCCGGGGGCGCTTGGAGCCTCGCCTTTCCGATCGTCAAGGACATCTGGTCGAGCAGTTTCGTCCTCGTCACCAGCGGGATTACGATCCTCGCGCTCGCGCTACTGCACCATTTGCTCGACCGCGAAGGACGCACGCAGGGAATCGCAGCGACGGCGATGCTGGCGTTCGGGGCCAACGCCATCGCCGCCTATACGCTGCACCAGGTCACGGCCGGCGTGGTGACGTGGGACCTGCTATTGCTGCCGTTCCGCGCCTTGCGCGACACGCTGGGCGATCCGGTCGCCTCGTTGTTGCCCATCCTCATCTATATGCTGCTGATCTGGGGCGCGATGGAATGGCTGCGCCGCAAGGGCTGGATCATCAAAATCTGATCGCCGCGAACATACATCTTGATGAGACCAATATAACCTATATAGTACCAATGCATCGCGTGGCCATAAGCCGCCGATCCGGAGACACGATCATATGACGCCGAACGCCGCAATCGACGGACGACAGACGCTGATGGAGCAGGAGGCTGGTGAAGCGGCGGCCGCGGTCGGGGCTATGCTCGCCGCGAATCGCGACGCGTTCGCCGCGATCGCCCGGCGCCTGCGCACGTCGCCTCCCGCCGCGGTCGTGACCTGCGCGCGCGGATCGTCCGATCATGCGGCGACCTATGCCAAATATCTGATCGAGACGATGACGGGGACGCCGACCGCATCGGCGGCGCTGTCGATCGCGTCGCTTTATGACGCCCCGGCGGTCACCGGAAACCGGTTGTGCCTTGCGATTTCGCAGTCGGGGAAAAGCCCCGACCTGCTCGCCGCGGTCGAACAGCAGCGCGATGCCGGGGCCTTTGTCGTCGCGCTGGTCAATGCCGAAGGCTCGCCGCTCGCATCGCTCGCCGATGTCGTGATCCCGCTGTCCGCCGGGGTCGAACGTTCGGTGGCGGCGACCAAATCCTATATCGCCTCGCTCGCCGCGATCGCGGCGCTTGTCGCAGCCTGGTCGGAGGACGCGGCGCTTGAAAACGCGCTGACCGCCCTGCCTGACCAGCTTGCAGAGGCGTTCGCGCTCGACTGGTCGCCTGCGGTCGGCGCCTTCCAGGGTGCCACCAACCTGTTCGTTCTCGGGCGCGGCTACGGTCTTGGCGTGGCGCAGGAGGCGGCGCTTAAGTTCAAGGAAACCTCGGGGCTCCATGCCGAAAGCTTCAGCGCCGCCGAGGTGCGCCACGGCCCGATGGCGATCGTCGGCGCGGCCTTTCATGTCCTCGCGCTGGGCGGCACCGACCGCGCCGCCGCCGGTGTTCGCGCGGTCGCCGACGAGTTCCGCGGGCGCGGCGCCACCGTCTTGCTCGCCGACCCCGCGGGCGGCGACTTGCCCGCCATCGCGGCGCATCCGGCGATCGAGCCGATCCTGTTGATCCAGAGCTTTTACCGCATGGCGAGCGCGCTGGCGCTGGCACGGGGCCACAACCCCGACTCGCCTCCGCATCTCAACAAGGTTACCGAGACTTTATGATCTTTCGTTTCCATAACGGCCGGGTCGCACTGCCGGGCGGTGCCGTCGGCGCGGTGGACATCGCCGTCGCCGACGGCACCGTCACTGCCGTCACACCCGTCGCCGACACGCCTGCAGACTGGGAGCTTGATCTGGACGGCGGCTGGCTGCTCCCCGGCTTCGTCGACACGCAGGTCAACGGCGGCGGCGGGGTGTTGTTCAACGACCAGGTCGATGTCGAGGCGATCGCGGCGATCGGCGCCGCGCATGCGCGCTATGGCACCACCGCGTTCCTTCCGACGCTGATCAGCGACACGCCGGCGCAGATCGCCGCCGCACTCGCCGCGGTCGATGCCGCAATCGAGCAAGGCGTGCCGGGCGTCGTCGGCATCCATATCGAAGGCCCGTTTATCAACGAGGTGAAACGCGGCATCCACGAGGCGCATCGGATTCGCCGCCTCGACGACGCCATCCTCGCGACGCTCACCGCGCCGCATCGCGGGCGCGTGATGCTGACGCTGGCGCCCGAACTCTGCGACGAGGACGACATCCGCACGCTCGTCCGCCACGGGGTGATCGTCAGCGCAGGACACAGCGATGCGACCTATGACGAAGCGCAGCGCGCGATCGGCGCGGGGCTCTCTGGCTTCACCCATTTTTTCAACGCGATGTCGCCGCTGCACCACCGCAATCCGGGTGCGGTCGGCGCGGCGTTCGATTCGGATACTTATTGCGGGCTGATCGTCGATGACGTTCATCTGCACCCCGCGGTCGTGCGACTGGCGGTCCATGCAAAGGGCACGGATCGCATCATGCTCGTCACCGATGCGATGCCGAGCGTCGGCACCGATGTCAGCGAATTCACGCTGCAGGGCAAACGCATCGCGGTGAAGGACGGCGTCTGCATTTTCGAGGACGGCACGCTCGCGGGCACGCACCTCGACATGGCGTCGGCGCTGCGCAAGACGGTGGAGGTTACGGGCCTTTCCGTCCCCGAGGTGTCGACAATGGCGAGTGCGACGCCTGCCGCTTTCCTGTCGCTCCAAGACAGCATCGGCACAATCGCGCCGGGGCAGCGCGCCGATTGGGTATGGCTGAGTGCCGAACTCGCGCCGCGCGCAACATGGATCGCCGGGCGCGTTGTTCCAGACACCACATCGGACCTTGTCCACGCCGCACAATGATAAACAAGCCGCATGACAATAAGCGGCGGAAGTTTTGGGGATTAAATCGATGAGCTTGATCATCACCTCTCCGCTCAGAGGATGGGCGACGACGCTGGACAGCGTTCCCGACCCCGTCTTTGCCCAGCGCATGATGGGCGACGGCGTGGCGATCCAGCCGCTCGGCGATACCGTCGTCGCGCCGTTCGACGGCGAGGTGGTGACGCTCCACGACGCGGGCCATGCGATTTCGCTGCGCAGCGCCGAGGGCGCCGAGGTGCTGATCCATATCGGGCTCGATACGGTGATGCTGAAGGGCGAAGGTTTCACCCCGCTCGTCGTGATCGGCGACAAGGTATCGCGCGGCGACCCGCTGATCCGCTTCGACCTCGATGCGGTCGCGCTCGCGGCGACGAGCCTGATTACCCCGGTGATCGTCACCAATGCCGAGGCTTTTGCGATCAGCCGCCGCACCGTCGATTGCGCGATCGGCGCGTGCGAAGCGTTGATGACACTGGTCCCTGTACAGGCTGAGGCGCGCCGCCGGTCGGACGACGGCACGGTCGTCGAACAGGCGGTAACGCTGTCGCTGCCGCACGGCATCCACGCGCGCCCCGCCGCGCGGATCGGTGAGACGGCACGGAGGTTCGAAGCCGACGTGCATCTGCTGAACGGCGACAAGCGCGGCGATGCGCGCAGCACCGTGGCGCTGCTCGCGCTCGGTACAAGCTTTGGTGATGACGTCGTCGTGCAGACGCGCGGCGACGATGCCGAGGCGGCGCTTGCGGCCATCGTGGCGCTGCTCGCGACCGACATGGGTGAAGGCGCGCCCGCAGCGACATCGATCCTGCCAATCAACGAGCAGGTTCTGCGCGCGGGACAGATCGGGGGCGTCATTGCCTCTCCCGGGCTCGCGATGGGGCCGGCGGCGCGGTTGCGGCAGGCCGAGATTGCGGTCTCGCGCGATGGCTCGGGTCCGGTCGAGGAACGCGCCGCGCTGCTTGCGGCGCGGTGCGACGTTCGCGGCCGGATCGCGGCGCGTGCCGACAGCGCGGATGGCAGCGTCGCGGCGGTCATGCAGGCGCATCTGGCGCTGATCGACGACCCCGAACTGCTTGCGGGCGCGGAGAAGCGCATCGCCGAGGGACGCAGCGCAGGCTTCGCGTGGCGCGGCGCGATTCACGATCAAGTCGATGCCATTCGCGCGACGGGCAATGCGCATCTGATCGAACGCATCGACGACCTGATCGATATCGACCGCCAATTGCTGTCGACGCTGACCGGCACCCCGGCCGATGCCGAATCCGTTCCCGCAGGCGCGATTGTCGTCGCCGACGACCTCTTGCCATCGCAGCTAGTCGCACTCGCAAGCGCCAAACCCGCCGGCATCTGTCTCGCGCGCGGCGGGCCGACATCGCATGTCGCAATCCTTTGCGCGGGCATGGGCCTTCCCGCGCTCGTCGCAATGGGCGATGCGCTCGATGCGGTTGCCGACAGTGCGCCGCTGTTGCTCGACGCCGAGATGGGGCATGTCACGGTCGCCCCCTTGCCCGCCGATAGCGAAGCCTTCGCAGCGCGCCTTGCCAAGCGCGACGCGCGGCGCGAAGCCGCAAGGGCCGGGGCGAGGGACGCCTGCCAGACCGCCGACGGCACGCGCATCGAAATCTTCGCCAATATCGGCACGGTCGAAGACGCCGTGCTCGCCGCCGCACAGGGCGCCGAGGGGTCGGGACTCGTCCGCAGCGAGTTCCTTTTCCTCGACCGCGAGACCGCGCCGTCGGAGGATGAGCAGCACGCCGCCTATCAGGGCATCGCCAACGCGCTTGCGGGCAAGCCGGTTATCATCCGCCTGCTCGACATCGGCGGCGACAAGCCCGCCGCCTATATCCCAATCGCGCACGAGGAAAACCCTGCACTCGGCCAGCGCGGCATCCGCGTCGCGCTTGCCCGGCCTGACCTGCTCGAAACGCAGCTTCGCGCGATCCTGCGCGTCCAGCCCGTCGGCCAGTGCAAGATCATGATCCCGATGGTCGCGAGCATCGACGAGCTGCGGCACGTCCGTGCCCTAGTCGAGCGACTCCGCGGCGAAATGGGCATCGCGGCGCCGGTCGAGGTCGGGGTAATGGTCGAAACCCCCGCCGCGGCGATGACCGCCGACCTGCTCGCCGCCGAGGCCGATTTCCTGTCGATCGGCACCAACGACCTCACCCAATATGTGCTCGCGATGGACCGAGGAAATCCCGCGGTCGCCGCGGGAGTCGACGCGATGCATCCCGCGGTGCTGCGCATGATCGGCGAAACCTGCCGCCTCGCCACCGCACGCGGGCGCTGGGTCGGCGTGTGCGGCGGGCTCGCCTCCGATCCCGCGGCGCTGCCGATCCTCGTCGGGCTCGGCGCGACTGAACTGTCCGCGGTCCCCGGCTTTGTCGCCGAGGCGAAGCAGATCGTGCGCGGACTGACCCTGATCGAAGCGCGCGCGCATGCCGAGCTCGCGCTGCAATGCAAGTCGGCGGCCGAGGTTCGCGCGCTCGCCCGCGTATTCGAGGAGACACGGCGATGAGGAAAATTCTCGAAACGCTCCAGCCGCTCGGCCGCGCGCTGATGCTGCCGATCGCGGTGCTGCCGATCGCGGGCCTGCTGCTGCGTATCGGGCAGCCCGACCTGCTCGATATCGCCTTCATCTCTGCGGCGGGCGCCGCAATCTTCGAGAATCTTGGCATCCTTTTCGCGATCGGTGTCGCGGTCGGCTTCGCACGCGACGGCAATGGCGCAGCGGCGCTGGCGGGAGTCGTCTGCTACCTCGTCACCACGACCGGCGCGCAGACCTTCCTCACCGCACCGCTCGATATTGGCGCGGGTTTGCCCG
The DNA here is from genome assembly GCF_023197165.1 of Sphingopyxis sp. MSC1_008. Lineage (GTDB taxonomy): Bacteria > Pseudomonadota > Alphaproteobacteria > Sphingomonadales > Sphingomonadaceae > Sphingopyxis. The sequence goes on along the minus strand of NZ_JALPRD010000002.1, from coordinate 133,357 downwards.
AGGCAGCGGCGGCGCTGGCCGCGAAGAATTGGGCGCTCACGCAGATCGACAAGCTCGAAGTACCCATAGGAATATTGTCCGGCCTCATCGGCGGCAATTTCTACAACCGTTTCGCGACGATCGCGCTCCCCGAATATCTCGCCTTCTTCGGCGGCCGGCGCTTTGTCCCGATCGCCAGCGGGGTCGCGGGGCTGCTGCTCGCCGCCGTCATCGGCTATGGCTATGCGCATATCAGCGGCGCGATCGATAGCGCGAGCCGCACGGTGGTCGAGAGCGGCAGCGCCGGTCTCTTCGTCTATGGCGCGCTCAACCGGCTGCTGATTGTCACCGGGCTTCACCACATCATCAACAACGCCGCGTGGTTCCTCGTCGGCGATTTCGGGGGCGCGACGGGCGATCTTCGCCGCTTCTTCGCGGGCGACCCCAATGCGGGCGCGTTCATGTCGGGCTTTTTCCCGGTGATGATGTTCGGCCTGCCCGCCGCGTGCCTCGCCATGTATCACGAGGCGCGGCCCGAACGGCGCAAGGCGGTCGGTGGCATGCTTTTCAGCCTCGCCTTCACCAGCTTTCTCACCGGGGTGACCGAACCGATCGAGTTCACTTTCATGTTCGTCGCGCCGTTGCTTTATGCGATCCACGCGCTGCTGACGGGCCTCTCGATGGCGCTGATGAACGCGCTCGACGTCAAGCTCGGTTTCGGCTTTTCGGCCGGGCTGTTCGACTATGTGCTGAATTTCAGCCTCGCGACGCGGCCGTGGATGCTGCTGCCCGTGGGGGCGGCGTATGCCGCGCTCTATTACGGCCTGTTTCGTTTCTTCATCCGCCGTTTCGACCTCGCGACGCCGGGGCGCGAAAAGGGCGTGGTCGCCGAAACCGCCACCGCATCGGCGGGCGGGGCGCGCGGCGAAGCTTTTGTCGCGGCGCTTGGCGGCGCAGCCAATCTGGTCAGCGTCGATGCTTGCACCACGCGTCTGCGCCTGATCGTCGCCGACCAGCAGGCGATCGACGACGACGCGCTCACCGCACTCGGCGCGCGCGGTATCATCCGCCCGTCGGAGAAGGCCGCGCAGGTCGTGCTCGGGCCGATCGCCGACTTGGTCGCCGAGGAAATCCGTGGTGCGCTGGCGTGGAGCGGCGCTGCGGCGGCGGCAACGCTCACCCCTGTTATTGCGGGCAGCGCCGACGCATCGGGGCTTCCGGCGGAGGTTGTCGGCGCGCTTGGCGGCGATGCCAATGTCCGTACGGTCCACGCGCTTCATGGGCGCTTCCGGGTCGAACTTGCCGATGCGGGGCGCGTCGACGAGAGCGCGATCGCCCGGATGACGCGCGGCATCGTCCGGCCGCAACCCGATGTTTGCCATATCCTGATCTGAAATAGGGCGGCGGCCTTCCCGCCGCTCGCCCTTGGCGCTCGCTGTGGTCTCTTCCAGAGCCCGGCGAGCGCCACTCCGGCCCTGTTCGGACCACCGAAGCACGCGCGGATGAAAGCCGGCGGACGGCGCATGGCTAATCCCAGTCGAGCGCCCTTTTTCCATTCGTAAATGAACCCGATCGTCAAAATGCCCAGAAAGACCATCATCGCGCCCCACGCCTCCCAGCCGAGGTCGAGCACGACGACGGCCCAAGGGAAGAGGAAAGCGGCCTCGAGATCGAAAATGATGAACAGGATCGCGACAAGATAGAAACGGACGTCGAACGGCTTGCGCGGCGTCTCGAAGGCCGGAAAGCCGCATTCATATTCCGACAGCTTCTCGCTGGCCGGGGCGTGCGTTCCGGTGAGGCGCGACACCGCGATCGGCAGGAAGACAAACAAAAGCGACAGCGCCAGCGCGACGCCCATAAAAATCAGGATCGGAAGATATTCGAGCAACAGCGCGGATGACGATCCCACATTCACGCCGGACACAGATTTGGACAGCACGGCGGCCTCCTTTGGAAGTCGCCGGGCCGTCCCGGACCTGATGCCGGCGCACCGCCCTTGAGTCCGATGCGCCGGGGAGGACGTGGCCTCGCTTGCCAGGACGCGCCGGTCAGGCGGGCGCGGACAGCTTCATCATCACCAGCCCGCTGACGATCAGCAGTGCCGCGGTAATCCGCATCGCATTCGCTTGTTCACCAAGGACGAAGATGCCGACCAGAAAGGCACCGACCGCGCCGATGCCGGTCCAGATCGTGTAGGCGGTGCCGAGCGGCAGCGATTTCATCGACAGCGACAGCAGGGCGAAGCTCACGATCATTGCGACGAGCGTGATCGCCGTCGGCGCAGGCCGCGTGAAGCCATCCGATTGCTTCATCGCAAACGCCCATATGATTTCGAAAATTCCGGCAATCGTCAAATTTATCCAGGCCATGACAGCCTCCTTCAAAGGCTGCCGGGCCGTCCCGGACTTGCAAGCCCGCTTGGCGCGCAGGCGAGGACGTGGCCTCTTTTTGGCGACCTGGCAGGGGCAGTAGGACTCGAACCTACGACCCTCGGTTTTGGAGACCGATGCTCTACCAACTGAGCTATACCCCTAGGCCGGAGTGCGCCACTAGCCGGATTGCGAAGGCGGGGCAAGAGGGATCACGGGTTGCGCGGGCGGGCCGGGCTGATATGCGCAATTTCGCATGAACGCCGCGCCGTCCCCTGCCCCGCCCGACAGGCCCCCGCAGAATTATCTGGGCGGCATCGGGTTGCGGTTGCTCGCGATGGTCAGCCTGTCGCTGATGTTCGTGCTGGTAAAGCTGATCGCCGAATCGGGCATCCATATCCTCGAAAGCCTGTTCTGGCGGCAAGCCGTGGTGATCCCCCTCGTCTTTGCCTGGGCGTTGTCGCATGGCGGCATCGCGTCACTCAAGACCCGGCGGATCGGCGCCCACGCGCGCCGCGCGACGATGGGCCTCATCGGCATGGCGTGCAATTTCGGCGGCATGATCTTCCTGCCGATGGCCGAAGCGACGACGATCAACCTGTCGGTTCCGATCTTCGCGGTGATCTTTGCCGCGCTGCTGCTCGGCGAGCCTACGGGGTGGCAGCGGTGGAGCGCCGTGATTATCGGCTTTGTAGGGGTACTCGTCGTCCTGAACCCCGCGGCCAATTTCACCGGCGGGTTCAGCGGCGAGCATGGCATCGGGACGTTGATCGCATTGGGCGGCGCGCTGATGACCGCGCTCATCACCATCGCCATCCGCGACCTCGGCCGCACCGAAAATGCGACAACGATCGTCTTCTGGTTCAGCCTGCTGTCGATGCTTCCGCTGGGCATCGCCCTGCCCTTCGTCTTCACCCCGCATACATCCTATCAATGGCTGCTGCTGCTCGGGCTCGGCTTTTCGGGCGCGGTTGTGCAAATGTCGCTGACCGGCGCGCTGCGCCTCGCGCCGGTGGCGGTCGTCATTCCGATGGACTATTCGGCGCTGCTCTGGTCGATTGCCTGCGGCTGGTGGTTTTTTGGCACCCTGCCCGCCGACACAACTTGGATCGGCGCCCCGCTGATCATCGCGAGCGGTTTGTTCATCGCGTGGCGCGAGCATCGCCTGCATATCGAGCGCACAAAGGACATTACGGCATGACGGCATGACGCTCCCCATCCTCTATCACTGCCCCGACGCCCGCTCGCTGCGCTGCCTGTGGGCCGTCGAAGAGGCCAGGATCGATGTCGACCTGCGCCTGCTCAAATTCCCGCCGCGCGCGTTCGAACCCGATTATCGCGCGGTCAATCCGCTGATGACGATTCCCGGCTGGGTCGAGGACGGGCAGTTGATGACCGAATCGGCCGCGATCTGCGAACGCATCGCCGAGGGAACGCCGCTCGAGGTGCGGCGCGATGAGGCGGATTATTGGGCTTGGCGCAACTGGCTGCACCGCAGCGACGCGACGCTGACCTTCCCGCTCGCGATCATGATCCGTTACACGCGCGTCGAGCCCGAGGAACGGCGGCTGAGCCAGGCGGTCGAGGATTACAAAGCCTTCTTCGGCGGCCGCGCGAAGAGCATCGAGGCGGCGCTCGCCGACGGGCGCGAGTGGCTGGTCGCGGGGCGCTTCACCATCGCCGATATCGTGATCGGCTATGCCGCCTTCCTCGCGACGACGCTGGGCGCCGACGATGTGCTGGGCGAAGCGACAAAGGTGTGGCTGGACCGCTGCATGGCGCGCGAAGGGTTTCAGCGCGCCCGTGTGCGGCAGAAGGCCGCGGCTTGACGGAAAAGGGCTCCACCATGTGGTGAAGCCCTCCGTGCCCCCCGTGTATGGCAACGCCAACGGAGAAAACGCATCGGCCTTTCGGGGTGTAGGTCGCGTGAAAGGCCGGATGTGGGGTCAATTTATGAGGCGGCGGAGAGGTTGGCTTTCACATTCTCACGGCCCCGGCCGGCAATCCAAACGGTTGCTTGGACCCCGGATCAAGTCCGGGGTGATGATGAAGAATGTCCGCAATCGCTCGTTAGCGGCCATCGCGTTCCAATCGGGATCCACCCTGAGCTTCTTCGGGACGTGCGCGGCGCCACCGGAGCCCCACCATCAGGACGAAGGGCCAGAATATCGTATTGAGGACGTCGAACGCACTGTCCGGCATCCGCAACGTGCCGTGCGCGATGCGGTCGGCAACCTCCTTTGCGATAGCCGCCGCCAAGACGAACAGAAACGGCGTCCATGTCGCAAGCGAACGCCGGGTCACGATCCGGGCGAGAAACAGAACGACCATGCCGCCGTGCACATGCAGCAGGCTGTCCGATGCCCCCGTACTGAGGCCGAGCGCAGAGCTCAGCGGACGGTAGAATTCAATGAGGTTTTCCATCGGCACGCGCTAGAACACCGAACAAATGAACCTGCCGTTATCGGCAGCAGATGACGCAAAAGAATCGTCAGTCGCTCAATTCACCATCCGCGCATAGCCCTCCCAATAGGGAGCACGCAGATCCTTGCGCAGGATCTTGCCGCTAGCGTTCCTTGGCAGCGCCTCGATCACGTCGATACTGCGCGGGCATTTGAAGGGCGCGATGCGCTCGCGCGCCCAAGCGATGATGTCGGCTTCGTCGGCCGTCGTTCCGGGCTTGGCGACGACGACCGCCTTCACCGTCTCGCCCCATCTCTCGTCGGGGATACCAATCACCGCGACTTCCTGTACCGCGGGGTGGCCGAAGATCGCGCTCTCAACCTCGGCCGGATAGACATTCTCGCCGCCGGTGATGATCATGTCCTTCATCCGGTCGTGGATGAAGAGATAGCCGTCCTCGTCGAGATAGCCCGCGTCGCCGGTGCGGATCCAGCCGTCGTCGGTCATCGTCTTGGCGGTCGCGTCGGGCAGGTTCCAATACCCGAGCATATTGTTCGACGAGCGCGTGACGACCTCGCCGACTTCGCCCGTCGGGACCGATTGGCCATCGGGTCCGAGGATGACGATCTCGACGCCGGGAAGCGCCTTGCCCGCCGAACGCATGCGCGCATTGCCTTCAGGATCATGATCCTCGGGCGGCAGCATCGAGATGGTGCCCGTTGTCTCGGTCATGCCATAGGCTTGGATGAACTGCGCGCCGAAGACCTTGATGCACTGGCGCAGCAATTCGAGCGGGATCGGCGCGGCGCCATAGAGGATATATTTGAGGCGGCTGTAATCGACGCTGGCGCAGCGCGGGTGCATGAGCAGCATCTGGAGCGCGGCGGGGACGATGAAGAAACGCGTGACGCCATGCTGCTCGACCGCGTCGAACACGCCATCGGGGTTGAATTCGGCGAGGATGACGCCGGGGAGCCCCGATGCGAGCGCCATGATGCCCAGCCCCGTGCCGCCGATATGCGCGCACGGCATCGCAACGAGCACCGCCTCGTCATCCTCCCATTTGGTATAGGGCAGGTCGAGCGTGCTCGAATGTTTGCGGAGCGCGAAGAGGTTGTGGTTCGACAGCACCGCGCCCTTGGGATTGCCGGTGGTGCCGGAAGTGTAGAGTTGGAGTACCGCGTCGTTGGCGCCTGAGGGTTCGAAGGGCACGCGCTCAGCCGCGTCGATCATTGCCCAGGCATCAGCGGCGCCGACGATCACGGGGGCATTCTGGAGCTTGCCCGCGAGCTGCTCGGCGAGCGTATCGAACCCCGGCCCCCCAAACACCATTTTCGCCTGTGTGTCGTTCACGATGAAGGCCCATTCGGTCGGCGACAGGCGCCAGCCGATCGGCGCCATCACGATCCCTGCGCGCGCTGCGCCATAGAAGAGGGTGAAATAGAGATCGCTGTTCTTGCCGATCCACGCGATGCGGTCACCCTTCTTCAGCCCCGCGGCGATCAGCGCCGATGCGGCGCGCGCGGTGCGATCGTCGAGTTCGGCGTAGGTATAGACGCGGCCTTCCTCGCGCAACGCCACCCGGTCGGGGCGCTCGCTGGCCCAATGGGTCAGGAATTCGTCGAACGTAAACAGCTCCGAAACGTCGCGGCCCATCGGCTCTCTCTCCTCGAATCGCGTCTTTTGCGCGCAATCGAGGAAAGGCTAGCGACTGTACCCGCGAGGTAAAGCGCCGATCGCCGCACCTGTCAGGTCCGTCAGGTACGGCGGAACAGCAGCATCAGATTGTTCGCGGGCATCGCGCGGCGCTCGGCGAAAGCAAGCCCAGCATCGGCGGCGGCGGCTTTGACGACGCCGGTGTCGCGGAGGCCCCACGCCGGATTGCGGCTGCGCAGGCTGTCATCGAAGGCGAGATTGCTTGTCGCCGTCGGCACATCGGGTTCGATATAGGGGCCGTAAAGGATCAGCGGCGCGCCGGGCGCGAGCAGCCGCGCCGCGCCCGCGAACAGGCCCAGCGTCGCCTCCCACGGGCTGATATGCACCATGTTGATGCAGAGAATCGCATCGGCGCGGTCGACGGGCCATTGGGTGGCAGCCGCATCGAGCGCGACCGGCTGCGCGATATTCGCGAGACAGGCCTCTGCCCGGTACGCCGCGATTGAGGTCAGCCCCGCCGGATCGGGGTCGCTCGGCTGCCAGTCGAACTGCGGGAAGGCGGCGGCGAAATGGACCGCGTGCTCGCCCGACCCGCTCGCGACCTCGAGCATCGTTCCCGTCGCGGGCAACCAGTCGGCGAGCACCGCGACGATGGCGTCACGATTGCGCAGCGTTGCGGGGGCGTGGCGTTTGTCAGTCGGCGCACCCTCGCCTGGCGTCCACGGCTGCGAGGTCACTTTTTCGCCTGCGCCCGCGCGCGCCGCTCGCGCACGATCAGCCATGCGAACAGCCCAACCGGACCGACCATCAGCGTCAGAAACAGGAAGGGAAACTGGATGACGCGGCTGAAGCCCTTCTGGTCGGCGTCGCGCGCAATCCACATGCCCGTGAACAGGTCGAACGCCAGATAATGGATCCACCCCATCGTCGCGCCGCCGGGACTGTCGAACAGCTTCATCACGCCCTTCAGCGTCGTAAAGTCCGCACCGCTCGCCCCACCGGGGTCGATGCCGCCCGTCAGGAAGCCGACGATCAATATTGTGTAGGCGAGGCAAAGGAGGAAAACGCCCGCATAGAGGATCGCCGCGAGGATCTTCGGACTACGCGGCAGGAAAGCGAGCGCGATCCAGCCGGCGAAGGCCCAGTAATTGGCCAACAGAAAGATATTGTCCCAGCTCATCGCACGCTCCCCACCCTGTCAGATCAATCCGCCGAGCCCGAAAAGCACGACGCCCGCAAGCAAGGCAATGGCGCCGGTGACGGTGATCAGCAAGGTCATTCGCGCCGCCGACGCGCGCCGCGACGCAAGAAAGGCGACCGCGAGGCCGAGACCGATCGCGAACAACGGCGCGTAGAGGAAGACCCAGTCATAGCTGAACTCGCGGCGGACCTCGATCATCTCCCATTGCTCGACGACAAGACCATAGGCGGTGATCGCGATCAGCCAGCCGAGGATCGCGACGATCGCGAACAGCGCGCCGGCCGCGACGCACCCGGCGCCGGAACGGCCTTCGGGGCGTTCAAGGCCGGGCGCGGGTTCGGTCATCAGCCCTCCCAGGCGAGTATGGGCTTCCGCGCCGCGAGCGTCTCATCGAGGCGCGCGCGCGGGGCGAAATGCGGCGCGGTCTTGAGCGCCGGGTCGCCGTTCTTCGCGCGCATCGCGATGCTGCGCAGCGCGCCGATGAACTGGTCGAGCGCGGCCTTGCTTTCGGTCTCGGTCGGCTCGACGAGCATCGCGCCGTGGACGACGAGCGGGAAATAGACCGTCATCGGGTGATAACCCTCGTCGATCAGCCCCTTGGCGATGTCGAGCGTCGAGAAGCCTTCGGCGAGGCCTTTGTCGCTGAACAGCGCCTCGTGCATGCATGGGCCCGAGCCGCCGAACGGCGCGTCGAGCACGCCATCGAGGCTACGCAGCACATAATTGGCGTTGAGCACCGCGTCCTCGGCAACCTGCTTGAGGCCGTCGGCGCCATGACTGAGGATATAGGTCAGTGCGCGCGTGAACATGCCCATCTGGCCGTGGAAGGCGGTCATGCGGCCGAAGGTCTGCGGATGATCCTCGCCCGCATTCTCCTCCTCGATCAAGCGGAAGTCATCGCCGTGCTTCGTCACAAAAGGCAGCGGCGCGAAGGGCGCGAGCGCTGCCGACAGCACGACCGGGCCCGAACCCGGTCCGCCGCCGCCGTGCGGTGTCGAAAAGGTCTTGTGGAGGTTGATGTGCATCGCATCGACGCCGAGGTCGCCGGGGCGCACGCGCCCAACGATGGCGTTGAAGTTCGCGCCGTCGCAATAGACATAACCGCCCGCCGCATGGACCGCGTCCGAGATCGCCTTCATCTCGCGCTCGAACAGGCCGCAGGTGTTCGGGTTGGTGATCATCACCCCCGCGACATCGGGGCCGAGGCGCGCCTTCAGGGCTTCGAGATTCACGCGGCCGGCTTCTGTTGCCGGAATGTCCTCGACGGTGAAGCCCGCGAAGGCCGCGGTCGCAGGGTTGGTGCCGTGCGCGCTTTCGGGGACGAGGATCACGCGGCGGTCCTCGCCGCGCGCTTCGAGCGCAGCCTTGATGCAGAGGATGCCGCAAAGTTCACCATGCGCGCCCGCCTTGGGCGACATCGCGACGCTGTGCATGCCGGTGAGCGTGATCAGCCATTCGGCGAGCTCGTGGATCACCGCATAGGCGCCCTGCACCGTTTCCTGCGGCTGGAGCGGGTGGACGTCGGCGAAGCCGGGCATCCGCGCGACCTTTTCGTTGAGGCGCGGGTTGTGCTTCATCGTGCAGCTGCCGAGCGGGAAGAGCCCAAGGTCGATCGCGTAATTCTGCCGCGACAGGCGCGTGTAGTGGCGCACCGTTTCGGATTCGCTGAGCCCCGGCAGACCGATCGGCGCGGTGCGCGCGAGCGTTCCGAGGTCGGCGGCGGGCGCGGCCTCGTCGAAGTCGACCCCGGTCGTCTCGCTGCCGCCGATCTCGAAGATCAACGCTTCCTCAAGCATCAGCGCGCGGTTGCCGGTAAAGGTCGTCGTGTCGTCGGCGCCGCCGGCGGTGTTCATTTCGGGGCGCCAGCCGGCGCGGTTGAGCGCGGTCATGCCAGCACCTCCTTCAGGGCAGCGGCGAAGGCGGAAATATCCGCCTCGGTCACGGTTTCGGTCACGGCGACAACAAGGCCATTTTCGAGGCCCGCATTGTCGGGATAGAGACGACCGAGCGAGACCCCGCCCAATATGTCCTTCTCGGCGAGCTTGTGGATCACCGGGCGCGCCGCGGTCGGGAGCAGCAAGGTGAATTCGTTGAAGAAGCTGTCGTTCAGCACCGAGACGCCTGGAACCTTGGAGAACTCGGCGGCGGCGGCCTTCGTGCGGCCGTGGTTGATCGCGGCGAGCTGGCGCAGGCCCGCTTCGCCGAGAAGGGTCATATGGATGCTGAAAGCCAGCGCACAAAGACCTGAATTAGTGCATATATTGCTCGTCGCCTTCTCGCGGCGAATATGCTGTTCACGCGTCGAGAGCGTCAGGACGAAACCGCGCTTGCCGTTCGCGTCGACAGTTTCGCCGCAAAGGCGACCGGGCATCTGGCGGACATATTTGGTCTTGCATGCAAAGAGCCCGACGTAGGGCCCGCCGAACTGGAGCCCGACGCCAAGCGACTGCCCCTCGCCCACGACGATGTCGGCGCCCATTTCGCCGGGCGCCTTGATCAGGCCAAGCGCCACGGGTTCGGTGACCACCGCAATCAGCAGCGCCCCCGCGGCCTGACACGCTTCGGCGAGCTTTGTCATATCGTCGATGCGGCCGAGAATGTCGGGATATTGGACGACGACGCAGCTCGTTTCCTTGTCGATGCTGTCCGCGAGCGCCGCCCAGTCGGTGCCGGCGTCGAGACTGGGGTCGCCGTCGACGAGTATATCGCCCGTATATTTGGCCATCGTGCGCGCGACGCTGCGGTAATGCGGGTGGACGCCGGTCGAGAGCAGCGCCTTGTTTCGCCGTGTGATGCGCCGCGCCATGACGATCGCTTCCCAGCACGCGGTCGAGCCGTCGTACATCGACGCGTTGGCGACGTCGGTGCCGAGCAGGCGCGCGACCTGCGACTGGAATTCGAACAGCATCTGCAGCGTGCCCTGCGCGATTTCGGGCTGGTACGGCGTGTAGGCGGTCAGGAATTCGCCGCGCTGGATCAGATGATCGACGCTCGCGGGGACGTGGTGGCGATAGGCACCGGCGCCGAGGAAGAAGGGTCCCTCGCCCGCGGCGCGGCTGCGGCGTGCGAGCGCGCCCATGTGGCGCTCAACCGCGAGTTCGCTGGCGTGGTCGGGCAAGCCGGCGATCGGGCCATCGAGCCGCGCTTCGGCGGGGACGTCGACGAACAGATCGTCGATCGTGGCGGCGCCGATCGTCGCGAGCATCGCCGCGCGATCGTCATTGGTCAAAGGAAGATAACGCATGAATTACTCCGGGGAAGAGACTGAATTAGTGGAAAGAAGCTGCGCGACGTCGGTCAGCGAGCCGCGGAAGATCGTGGGACCGCTGTGCGTCGTGCTGACCCACGGCGCGAGCCAGATGCGAAAACCGGCATCACGGACGCGCTGGCAAAAGGCATAATCGTCGGACAAAAGCGCCTGCGTCCCAGGCTCGATCTTCGGGGAGAAACAGGCGGCTTCATATTCACCCACACCATGCGCATCGCGCTCGGCGGGATCCGGCCGGAACGTGATATCGGGCAAGGTGTCGCGCAGTGTTTCGAGCACATCGCGGCGGATCAACATCATCGCGGTGCCGAGACGCGACAATTCGACGAGATCGGTCAGCGCGAAACCCTGGTCGGGGTGCAGGAAGTGCAGCGCGAAATCGCCCGCGAAGCGCGCGAGATCGGCCGGATCCTCCTTGCCGAAGCCCCGCTCCACCGCGGCCGCGACGTTGCGCCAATTGACCATGCGCCGCGGGTACGCCGCGCCGAGCACCGCGCACTCGGGTCGCCCCGCCATCGCGCGCACCATCGAGAACACATCGTCGGGCGTGAAATCGATGTCGGCATCGACGAACAGCATATGCGTGCAATCGCTCGCGAGGAACATCGCCGCCAAAATGTTGCGCGCCCGCGTGATCGACGGCTGATAGAGGATGAATTCGAACCGGACTGAAATGCCCTGCGCCTGCGCCTTCAGCGCCAGACCGAGCGCCGAGCGCACATAGGTGCCCTGCGCCCCGTCATAGATGGGCGTCGCCACCATCAGGCGGCAGGTCGCAAGCGCAGGGTCGATGTTCGTCACACTATCTCCCTTCCCCTCCCGCACGAGAGGGGAACCGGGTCAAAGGGCGTCGCAAAAGACTTTGTACGCCTTCGCGTCCATCAGGCCGTCGAGTTGGCTCTTGTCGGCGAGCGTCATGCGGAAGAACCAGCCTTCGCCTTCGGGGTCCGAATTGACGAGCGCGGGATCTTCCTCGAGTTGGCCATTGCCTTCGGTCACGGTGCCATCGACCGGCGCATAGACGTCGCTCGCGGCCTTCACCGATTCCACGACCGCGGCGTCGCCGCCCTTGCTGAGCTCGGCGCCGGTGTCGGGAACTTCGACGAACACGATATCGCCGAGTTGGCCCTGCGCGAAGTCGGTGATGCCGACCGTCGCGACATCGCCGTCGACGTCGATCCACTCATGCTCTTCGGTAAAATAACGCGGCATCACTCAACCTCCTGTTTTACGAACATAATTATGCGGCACGAACGGCATCGCCGTGACCGTGCAATGGACCAGCTTGCCGCGCACTTCGGCGGCGACCGCGGTGCCCGGCACGGCATGGTCGCGCGGGACATAGCCCATCGCAATCGGCGCGCCGACGCTCGGCGCAAAGCCGCCCGACGTCACGACGCCAATCTCGTCTTCGCCGTCGAACAGCTTGGCGCCCTCGCGCACCGGCAGCTTGCCATCGACAAGCAGGCCGACGCGCTTGCGCGGCGGGCCGTCTTCGAGATGCCCGAGGATACGCGCCGCGCCGGGGAAATTCTCTTCTTCGCGGCGGCGCTTGCTCACCGCGAAGCCGAGGTCGGCTTCGGCGGGATCGATCGCGGGGGTGAGGTCGTGGCCGTAGAGCGGCAAGCCCGCTTCGAGCCGCAGCGAATCGCGCGCGCCGAGGCCGATGGGCTTCACTTCGTCCATCGCGCAGAGCGCGTCGGCGAAGGCGGTCAGCGCCTCGTTCGGCAGCGAGATTTCGAAGCCATCCTCTCCGGTATAGCCCGAGCGGCTGAGCGCAATCGCATGGCCGGCCCAAGTCGCGCGGGTCGCCTGCATGAAGACGAGGCTCGCGGCCTCGGGCACCAGCCGCGCGAGCGCGTCGACCGCTTTCGGCCCCTGCAATGCGAGCAGGCCGTAATCTTCGTTGTGATTGAGCGTGATATCGTCAGGCAGATTTTCGCGCAGATGGCCGATATCTTCCCACTTCACCGCGCCGTTCACAACGATGCCGAACTGGTCGCCCTCGTTGGTGATCATCAGATCGTCGAGGATGCCGCCGTCTTCATCGAGCAAGAGCGAATAGCGCATCCGGCCGGGTTTCAGTCCCGCGATGTCGCCGGGAACGAGCGTTTCGAGCGCTTCGGCGACATTGTCGCCCGACAAGGCCAGCTGTCCCATATGGCTGACGTCGAACAGGCCGGCATTTTCGCGGACCCACAGATGTTCGGCCATGATGCCTTCATACTGGATCGGCATCCAGTAGCCGGCGAATTCGACCATGCGGCCGCCCTTCGCGCGGTGCCAGGCGTCGAGCGGCAGCGTCGCGGTTTCAAGTCCCGCTTCGTCGCCTGTAAATTCGGTGTCGGTCATGCCAGTCTCCCGCGGTTGCATAGCGTGCGCGCGGCCCATTGCCGCACCTTACGCCATGCCCCCTCTGTCACGGGAACCTGAGAGTTTTCCCCCATATCATGGGGTTACCCCTTCGGTGGTTCCGGTTTAGGGCCGGAACGCTTTCCAGAGTGTCCGTTCCAGCCTGCGCGGTCCTGCTGACCTGAGAGTTTCCGGGGCGGTTGCTCCTTCGGTGGTGAGGCGCCGGTTGCCCTGCCCTCACGCTCTCCCGCGCGGCCGGTCGAATCTCTTGCGAGGCCCGACAGACGCTGCGAGCCTTGGCGCTGCCGATTTACGGAGTCAATCGGCGAGCGCGCGGATTGCGTCGTTTTCGTGGATATGCACGCCCGAACCGCCCCTCTCCGCCAGCGCGACGATGGCCGCAGCGACGGTTGCGCCCGAAATCGAACGATAGCGGCGGAAGGAGCCGTGAAGCAATGCGTCGGTGAGCGGCGCCGCGATCGTCGCAATCCCCTCTCCCAGCCGCTGCGGCCCAGGCCGGTCGCCGCGCAGCAGGCCGGGGCGGATCAGGTCGAGCCGGTCGAAGCCGAGCGCCCGGAGATCATCCTCGGTCTCGCCCTTGGTCCGCAGATAGAAATTGCCGCTCTTTGCAGCGGCGCCGACCGAGCTGACCGCGATCATGTGCGCGGTACCGCATGCCTTGGCTCCACGCGCAGCGGAGAGCACGAGATCGTGATCGACCGCGCGAAAGGCGGCTTGCGACCCCGCTTGCCGGATCGTCGTACCGAGGCAGGAGATGAGGACGGCGGGCTTTTCGGCGGCGATCATGTCGGGCCAGCGTTCGGACGGCGCGACCAGTGGCTTGTGCTGTGCCGCCAACCCTTCGACTTCGCGGCGCGCAAGGACGGTGACGGGCCTGGAACCGAAATGTTCGATCACCGCGCGCCCGATCAGCCCCGTCGCGCCGACGATCAGCGCGTCAGGCATGCGCGAGCGCTTGGGGCACCGCAGCGCGGCCGAAGATTTCGGCATAGCGATCGATGGCGAAACGGTCGGTCATGCCCGCGATATAATCACCGATGTGCCGGTTTGTCGCGCATTCTTCATGCGGAAGGCGCCGCGACCAGTCCGCGCCCATCAGGCGCGGATCGGCGGCATAGGCGGCGAAGAGATCGCCGACGACCTTGTTTGCCGCCTCTGCGGCGGCGACCTGTTCGGGGTGGTGATAGAGATTGGCGTACATGAAACGCTTGAGATCGCGCTCCTGCGCGGCAAGTTCGGACGAAAAGCCGCCGAGCGCGCGGCCCGCGGCGCGAACCTCCTCGACGCTTCGCACGCCGGCGTCGGCGACGTTGGCCTCGGTCGCCGCGATCACGTCGTTGACCATCACGCCGATCTGGTCGCGGACGAGTTCGCGGAGCAGCCGGTCGCGCGGGGCGCCGGGGAAGCGCTCCTCGACCGCGCGGTAATTGGCGGCGACGAAGGGCTGTTCCATCAGCTGGTCGAGGTCGAGCAGCCCGGCGCGCAGGCCATCGTCGATGTCGTGATTGTCATAGGCGATATCGTCGGCGACCGCCGCGATCTGCGCCTCGAGGCTGGCATGGCTGCCAAGATCGAGCCCGAAATCGCCGTCGACCTCGGCGAGCGCCCAGCCGGGCGCGGTAACCGGGCCGTTATGCTTGGCGAGCCCTTCCAATGTTTCCCATGTCAGGTTGAGCCCGTCGAAAAGCGGATAGGGGCATTCGAGCCGCGCGAGCGTGCGCAGCGTGTGGCCGTTGTGGTCGAAACCGCCGTGCGCCGCCATCGCGGCCTTCAGCGCGTCCTCGCCCGCGTGACCAAAGGGCGGATGGCCGATATCGTGCGCAAGGCACAATGCCTCGGTCAGATCCTCGTTGAGCCCGAGCGCACGTGCGATGCCGCGGCCGATCTGCGCGACCTCGATGCTGTGGGTCAGGCGGACGCGATAATGGTCGCCGTCGGGCGCGACGAACACCTGCGTCTTGTGGCGCAGGCGGCGAAAGGCAATTGAGTGGATGATGCGGTCGCGGTCGCGTTGGAAATCGTCGCGTGGGCCGCGGACGACGCGGCCGAGCTCGGCATGACGCCGCCCGCGGCTATATGCGGGATCGCTGGCGCAGTCGGCAACGCTCACTTGACCGGATCGACGGACTGGCCCGCCTCGCTGTTGAACAGGAAACCGTCGCCGCCAGCCTTCTTGTGGTCGGCGAGCCAATCCTGCGCCGCCTTGCGATCCTTGAACGGGCCGACGAGCAGGCGGCGGGTCTTGCCCCATTCGGTCGTCGCGCCCGTCTTGCCCCTGAACACGGCAGGGCTTTTCTTGGCAAATTTGCCGAAATCGGTCGCGAGCGCCTTGGCATTCGCGCCGGTCGCAACCTGCACCCAGATGCGCGCCGGATTAGCCTTTTTCTCGGCCGCTTCTTCCTTGGCTTTCGCGTCGGCTTCTGCCTTCAATTTCGCGGCAGCACTGTCTTTTTCGCGCTTCGCCGCCTCTGCCGCCTCGGCCTTGCGCTTGTCTGCCATCAGCTTGGCTAGCGTGTCGGCACCGACGGCATTGTCACTCTGCGCCAGTTCTTCGGCCGGGATTTCAATCGATCCGACGATGTCGGCGAGCGAGGCGAGCGGCGGCACCGAAACGGATGCTGGCGTGGCGGCTGCCACGTTCACCGCCGGCGACGAGGCAGCCGCAACGACTTCGGTCGCAGCGGGCGGCACTGGGGTCGATACGGCGGCCGTCGAACGACCCATATCGGCGATCGAAAAGCCCGGTCCGACCGGGCCCTTGCTGGCGTCGGCGGCCGCGCCGATCGGCTCGGGCACCGTGGCGGCCGGTATCGAGGAGGAAGGCGGAACAGGTGCGACGGCCCGCGTCGGGGCGGGAGTCGGGGTCGGGGTCGGCGTTGGCGCTTCGATTGGCTTGCGAATGGTCTGCTGAAACGGCGAACGTAGTACCGGCGCCGACGCTCCGGGCGATGTCGACGTAGCCGGCGCAGAGACAGCCGTGGCGGGAGTTGTGGCGGGCGGCCGGGCGACCGGTTCCGAAACGGGTTTGCGGCCTACCGGCGCGGGCGTCGCCGACATGATGGTCCCTCGCTGGTCGCGCGTCGCTTGACGCCTTCCCGTCGCTGCGGCTGGCGGGGCGGCGGGCGGCGGCGTAGCAGCGGCAACCTGCACCGGCTTGCGCTTTGGCCCCAATTGCCCGTTCGGGAAGCGCCCAAAATGGGCGGCGGCCGCCTGTTGCGCCGGATTGAGCCGGTCCATCTGGGTCAGATAGGGCATGATGTTCTGCGCCATCGCGGGCGGCATCGTCGCGTTGACGATGTCGGTTGCCTCTTTGTCGCGGCCGTTCATAGCGAGGATCATCGCGCGCAGACGCCAAGCGCCGCGATCCTGCGCGCGCAATTGCGGCGTCAGCAGCTGGATCGCGCGATCGGCATCGCCGCTGATTCCGAGCGACAGCGCATAGCGGCGCGTCAGTTCGTCGTTGGGCGCGATCGACAGCGCCAGCTGGTAATCGCGCTGCGCTGCGTCCTGCTGCCCGAGCAGGTCGCGCGCGAGACCGCGGTCGGCGAGGAACAGCCGTTCGGGCGCGCCCATCAACTGCGCCTCGCCGAAATAATCGAGCGCGCGCGTCGGGTTTTCCATGTGAACCATTGCCGAACCGAGCGCGGCCTTGACCGCGCCGTCGCGCGGGTTGGCCTGTTCGGCGCGGACAAGGAAGCCGAGCGCGGCGCGATAATCCTCGAGCTCGATCGACGCGCGGCCGGCGTTGAGCAACGCGGACGTGTCGCTGTTATTCGAGGCGATGCGCGCGAGTGAGGAAGACAGAAGCGTGCGCGCCGCGGTCCGCTTTTCCATCGCCGCTTTCGTCGCGGGATCGGGCGGCGTCACCTGCGCGTGAACGGACGGCAGCGCCGCCGTCCCAAGCAACAGCGCACCGAGCGCGCGAACATAATAGCGCGCGCGCGCCGGCCTCGCCGTCAATTTCACTTGCCGCATGGGCGCATCATCCCGATTTCCGGCCTGCCGTGCCCGGCGGGCGGCCGCTCGATAGCCCTGTTACTGGTTGTTCTGCCGCCCGAGGAAGCGCGGAATATCGACGCCGTCCTCCTTGCCGCCTTCATCGCTATCGGGTGTCGAAGCCCCGCGCGACAGGCGCGACATGCGCTCGAACAAGGTTCCGCCACCGACCGACCGTGCAGGCGATTCGTCCGCCGGCGTGGGATCCGCGGCAGGCGCCGAGCGATATTCCGCCGGCGCTTCGGGCGCGTCGAGGACGAGTTCGTCAGCGGTATCGTCATAGGTCGCGGCGACCTGCGACAATTCCATCGGCTCCTCTTCGGCGGCGGCGGCCGGCGCATCGCGCTCGGCGGCGTCACCCAGCGAGAAGCCGGGGGCCGGATCATTGTCTTCCACTGCCGCGGTTTCGGCGAGGGCTTCTTCCTGAACCGCCGGTTCGACGGCTTCTTCGGCCACCGGAGCGGGGGTTGCCGCGCGGGCGGGCGCGAAGGAGAAGCTGCGCGTCGCGGGCGATGCCTGCGCTGCCGCTTCGCCGTTGCTGTCGATTCCGGTGGCGACCACCGAGACGCGGATCTTGCCGTCGAGGTTATCGTTGAACGCGCTGCCCCAGATGATGTTAGCATCGGGATCGACCAGTTCGCGAATATGGTTCGCGGCTTCGTCGACTTCCATCAGGCGCATGTCTTCACCGCCGGTGATCGAAATGATGACGCCCTTTGCGCCCGCCATCGACACACCATCGAGCAACGGGTTGGCGATCGCCTTTTGCGCGGCTTCGAGCGCACGGCCATCGCCTTCGGCTTCGCCGGTGCCCATCATCGCCTTGCCCATTTCGCGCATCACGCTGCGCACGTCGGCGAAGTCGAGGTTGATAAGGCCGGGCATGACCATCAGGTCGGTGATGCCACGCACGCCTTGCTGGAGCACTTCATCCGCCATGGTGAAGGCTTCTTTGAAGGTCGTGTTCGGGTTGGCGACCAGGAAGAGATTCTGGTTCGGGATGACGATCAGCGTGTCGACATGATCCTGCAGCTCGGCGATTCCCGAGTCTGCCGAGCGCATGCGGCGCTGGCCTTCGAAGGTGAAGGGCTTGGTCACGACGCCGACGGTCAGGATGCCGCGGTCGCGCGCCGCCTTGGCGATGACGGGCGCCGCACCGGTGCCGGTGCCCCCGCCCATGCCCGCCGCAACGAAGCACATATGCGCACCGTTCAGCGCTTCCTCGACCTGCGCGATGCTTTCCTCGGCGGCCGCGCGGCCGACTTCGGGCCGCGACCCCGCGCCCAGACCCTGGGTGATCTGCGTCCCCAGCTGGATGCGCCGTTCAGCCGGCGAGGCGTTGAGCGCCTGCGCGTCGGTGTTGGCGACGATGAAATCGACCCCCTCGACACGCGCCGCGATCATGTTTGCGATGGCATTGCCGCCCGCGCCGCCGACGCCGATCACCGCGATGCGCGGCTTCAGCTCGTCGACCTGCGGCGGGCCAATATTGATGCTCATCAAATAGTCTCCCTGCAGCGGCGGACAGGTGCCGCTTCCCCAACCTTGCGACCCAGCCGGGCGGTAGTCCGACCGCCCGGTTTTCTACTACCGCATTGCACTATTGTGACGTGGGAATCACCCAAAAAATTAACCTTTTCGTCGCGTATCATTCAAAAACTGCTTTTCAGTGCTGCCATAAGGCGATGCAGGATCGTCGTGCCCGCGGGCTTGTACACGTCCTGCGACATCATCGGCAGATCGCGGAGGTCCACGGGGTCCGACGCCGCATAGAGAACCAGACCTGCGAGCGTCGCGAAAGCGGGGCCACTATGCGCTTCGGGCAGGCCGTGCAAGCCGCGCGGCCGTCCGACGCGCGCGGCGCGGCCGAGCGCGCTTTGGGTGTAGTCGGCGATGCCTTTCAGGTCCGCACCGCCACCGACGAGGACGACCTGGCGCCCGATCGGGCCAACGAAATGTAGGTCCTTCAGCGTCCGGCCGATCTCGCCCATCATCGCATCGAGGCGCTGGCGAATGACCGATACCAATTGCGCGCGCGTGATGCGCGGGGAGTCGCCGTTCGTCGGAGCGCCGGGTTCGAGTTCGATGATCTCGTTATTGTCGCGCGGGCTGGCCGAGGCCGAGCCGTAGAAGCTCTGCAGCCGCTGCGCCTGGCTGCGCCGTATGCCAAAGGCCGAGGCGATGTCGTCGGTGATGTCGCTGGCGCCGAAGGGTAGCGACACCATTTCGACAAGCATCCCGCCCGCATAGAGCGACACCGTCGTGACTGCCGCGCCGAGCTCGACCAGCGCGACGCCGAGGTCGCGTTCCTCGTCCGAAAGGCAGGCGAGCCCCGCGGCGATCGGCGAAGCGACGACGGCGTTTACGTCGAGATGTGCCTGCCGCACCGCGGCCTCGAGGTTCCGCACCGGGGCGCCGTCGGCCATGATGATATGGATATCGACGCCGAGGCGGTCGGCGTGGAGGCCGATCGGGTTCTTGACCCCGGTCAACCCGTCGAGCGTGTAGAGCGCGGGCTGTGCATGCAGGATCATGCGGCCTTCAGGATCGATCCCTGCGCGCCCCGCGGCGAGCAGGTCGTCGATATCCTCCTTCTCGATGCGATGACCGCCGAGTTCGCTTTCGATCGGCGCAACGTCGCTCAAAAGCCCGCCAGCCGAGAAGCTGACCCATACATCGTCGATGTTCAGGCCCGCGATACGTTCGGCCTGTTCGATCGCCTCGCGCACGATATGCTCGGTCTGCTCCATGTCGGCGACATAGCCGCGCTGGACCCCGCGGCTCTCGCGCTGGCCGGTGCCGAGCACATGGAGCTGACCGTCGGCGGTCTGCCCCGCGATCAGCGCGCACACTTTCCACGACCCGACATCGAGTGCGGTGATGATCTTTTCGATGCGCGGCGGCGCCATGATTTACCCCTTCTCCGCCGAGGCTTCGGCGACGGCATCGACAACGGCGCGTGCCTCGTCAAGCTTTGCGGGCGCCACCTGCCCTTCGTGCGGCAGGCGCAGCACGAAGCGCGCGGGGTCGCGCATGTCGAAGCGCAATATGCCGCGCCCGAGCAAGCGGTTGGCGCCGTCCATATGCGCGAATTTGGCGAGCGCGGCCTTGGCCTCGGCCTCGCCCTCGGGAAGCGACAGCGT
The DNA here is from genome assembly GCF_023197165.1 of Sphingopyxis sp. MSC1_008. Lineage (GTDB taxonomy): Bacteria > Pseudomonadota > Alphaproteobacteria > Sphingomonadales > Sphingomonadaceae > Sphingopyxis. Next base: position 112,966 of record NZ_JALPRD010000002.1, on the reverse strand, counting down.
CTCGCCGCTGCGGAAACGCAGGTCCCAGCGGCGGTTGCCGACCCAGGTCGCGCCTGCAAGCAGTTCCTTGAGGCTGCTCGCCTCGCTCAGCAGGCGGTCGAGGTCCTGCGAACGCTGGTTCGCTTTCGGCCCGATGACGAGCGGCAGGTCGGGCATCGTCGCGACGGTGACGGGTTCGAGCACGACGCCCTTTTCGTCGATCAGCGACAGGCGATTATTGTGCTGCCAGATCGCCGCCGGGGTGCGCTCGACAATATCGACGACGAGCGTATCGGGCAGGCGCCGTGACACGCGCGCATCCTTGATCCAGCCATAGCGCATCAGGTCGCCGCGCACATCCTCGAGGTCGACCGCAGCCATCGAGCGGTCCTTCTGCGCAAGCGCGATGTCATAGACTTTTAGCCGGTCGATGCGGTCGGCGCCGACCACCTCGACCTTCTTGACCTGGAACCCCGCGCGGCCGACGGCCTGCGCATATTCCTCGTGGATCTTTGCGGTCACGCCGGTCGCATGCGCGCCGATCGCGACTACCGCGCACAGGCTGAGCCCGATCGTCCAGTTGGCGACCTTCTGCAGCCGCTGCGGGCTGATCGGCAGCGCGTTGATGATCGCGTTGAGGCGCGAGGTCTGCACCTTCCGTCGCTTCTTCGGTGCGCGCGCCGGGCGGCGCGGCGGCGCCTTCCCGCGCTTGATCTGTGTCTTGCTCATGATAACGCTTCCCCCACGATGCGTTCGACCAGTTCGGCATAATCCATGCCCACCGCCCGGCCCTGTTCGGGAACGAGGCTGAGCGGCGTCATGCCCGGCTGGGTGTTGACCTCGAGCAGGAAGATGCCCGCGAGGCCATGTTCGTCGTCCCAACGAAAATCCGAACGCGAGGCGCCCTTGCAGCCGAGCAGGCGGTGCGATTGCAGCGCCAGGTCCTTCATCCGCTGCGCCACCTCGTCGGGCACATCGGCGGGGCAGACATGTTCGGTGAGGCCATCGGTATATTTGGCGTCATAGTCGTAGAAGCCCGACTTCACGCGCAGTTCGGTTACCGCGAGCGACGTGTCGCCGAGCACCGCGACGGTCAGTTCGCGGCCCTTGATGAAGGGCTCGGCGAGCAGCCGGTCGAATTCCTGCCAAGGCCCCACCGCTTCGCGCGCGATCGGGTTGCCGTAATTGCTGTCGTCCTTGACGATCGCGACGCCGACCGACGAGCCTTCGTTGACGGGTTTCAGCACATAGGGGCGCGGCAAGGGGTCGACTGTAAAGAGGCTTTCGCTGTCGACCATCGTCCCCGTCGGCATGGGAATACCATGTGGCACCAGCGCCTGCTTCGTCAATTCCTTGTCGATCGCGATGACCGAAGTGACGAGGCCGCTGTGGGTGTATTTGAGGCCCATCAGGTCGAGCATGCCCTGCACGGTGCCGTCCTCACCGGGGACGCCGTGGAGCGCATTGAACACGACATCGGGCTTCGCCTCGGCGAGCCGCTGCGCGACGTTGCGGTCCATGTCGATGCGGGTAACCTTGTGGCCGCGGCTTTCGAGCGCGTCGGCGACGCCGTTACCGCTCATCAGCGACACTTCGCGCTCGGCCGACCAGCCGCCCATCAGGACTGCGACATGCCACGGACCCCGGCTCACTTCGGCACTCCCACGCGCTGTATCTCCCAATGCAGTTCGATGCCGCTCTTGTCCTTCACGCGGCGGCGGACTTCCTCACCGAGCGCCTCGATGTCGGCGCTCGTCGCCTCACCGGTGTTGATGAGGAAATTGGTGTGCTTCTCGCTGACCTGCGCGCCACCGACGGCAAAGCCGCGGCAGCCGGCCTCGTCGACGAGTTGCCATGCCTTGTGCCCGTCGGGGTTTTTGAAGGTCGAGCCGCCGGTCTTCGAGCGGAGCGGCTGCGAGGCCTCGCGGCTCGCCGAGATGCGGTCCATTTCGGCCTGAATGGCGGCGGGTTCGCCGGGGCGGCCGCGGAAGGTCGCGCCAGTGACGACCGCGCCTTCGGGTAATTCGCTGTGGCGATAGGTGTAGCCGAGGTCGGCGAGCGGCAGCGTTTTCTGCTCGCCCGACCGCAGCACGACGTCGCAGTCGATCAGGATGTCCTTTACCTCGCCGCCATAGGCGCCGCCGTTCATGCGCACGAAGCCACCGACGGTGCCAGGGATCGAGCGAAGAAATTCCATGCCGGCAATGCCCGAATCGCGCGCGGTCGAGGAAACGAGGATGCCCGACGCGCCACCGCCGCAGCGGAGCGTTGTCGCGTCGATCGCCTCGACCTTCGCGAACGCCTTGCCGAGCCGGATGACGACACCTGGAAAACCGCCATCGCGGACGATAAGGTTCGATCCGAGACCAAGCGCCATCACCGGAACAGCGGGATCGAGGCCGCGCAGGAAGTTGGAAAGGTCGTCGGCGTCCTTGGGTTCGAATAGCCAGTCGGCGGGGCCGCCCGACTTGAACCATACGAGCGGCGCCAGCGACGCCTTTGCCGTCAGCTTACCGCGCACGGCTGGAAGGGTTTCGACGATGCTCATGCCGCCTCGACCGCCGCCGCCAGACCCGCCGCCATCTTGGTGATATCGCCCGCGCCGAGGCAGATGATCTTGTCGCCCGCGCCGAGATCGCCCGCGGCGATGCTCGCGGCGATGGCGGAGGCCAGCGCACCGGCGTCGGCGACAACATTTGCTTGGCGGTGTCCGCGATCGCGCAGCCCTCCGACCAACGCGTCCGACGACACGCCATCGATGGGCGCTTCGCCAGCGGCATAGACGGGCAGCGCGAGGACGATATCGGCGTCGTTAAACGCTTGCTGGAAATCATCCATATGGTCGCGGAGGCGCGTGAACCGGTGCGGCTGGACGACGCCAACGACGCGGCCCGCTCCGACGCCTTCGCGCGCGGCGGACAGGACGGCACGGATTTCGACCGGGTGGTGCGCATAATCGTCGATCACGGTGACGACGCCATCTCCGGCAGCGATCTCACCTACCTTGGTGAAGCGGCGCTTGACCCCGGCAAAGCCGTGGAAGCCCGACACGATCTTGTCGTCCGAAACGCCCATGTGGAGCGCGACCGCGATGGCCGCGAGCGAGTTCTGGACATTGTGGCGCCCCGACATCGGCAGGTGAATGCCCTCGATTGTCCGGCTGTGGCCGTCGCGGTCGCGCACCACAACGTCGAAGCGATTGCCGTCGGGGCCCGGCGTCACATTGGTGCCGCGCACGTCGGCCTGCGCCGAAAAGCCATAGGTGACGATCCGGCGATCGCGGATGCGCGGAATGATCGCCTGTACCTCGGGATGGTCGAGGCAGAGCATCGCGGCGCCATAGAAGGGCACATTTTCGATAAACTCGACGAAGGCGTCCTTGATCGCGTCGAAGCTGCCGTAGTGATCGAGATGTTCGGGATCGATGTTGGTGACGACCGCGATCGTGCCATCGAGGCGCAGGAAGCTGCCGTCGCTTTCGTCGGCCTCGACCACCATCCAGTCGCTGGCGCCGAGGCGCGCGTTCGAGCCATAATTGTTGATGATGCCGCCGTTGATCACCGTCGGGTCGATCCCGCCCGCGTCGAGCAGCGCCGCGACGAGGCTGGTCGTCGTCGTCTTGCCATGCGTGCCGGCGATCGCGACGGTCGATTTCAGCCGCATCAGCTCGGCGAGCATTTCGGCGCGGCGGACGAGCGGGATGCGGCCGGCGAGCGCCGCCTCGACCTCGGGATTGCCGCGCTTGACCGCGGTCGAGGTCACCACGACCTGGGCGCCTTCGACGTTCGACGCCTGATGCCCTATCGCGACCTTGATGCCGCGCTTGCGCAGCCCCTCGACGACGTAAGAGTCGGCGATGTCGCTGCCCTGCACCTGATAGCCGAGGTTGTGCATCACCTCGGCAATCCCCGACATGCCGATGCCCCCGATGCCGATGAAGTGGATGGTGCCGATGTCGGTCGCGACGCCGCGCATCATTGATCTCCCGTGCGGGCGGAGGCCATGCCGCCCGCGGCCGCGCGCTGGCCCGAAGACGCACCGACGCGGATCACGTCCATCATCGGCGGCGCGACGAGCGATTCGACAAGGTCGGCAAGATCGCGCGTCGCGTCGGGAAGCCCGCAGCTCGCGGCGCGCTCGGCCGCCGCTTCGAGTGCGCCGGGTTCGAGCGCCATGCGCTGGATGTGCTTCGCAACCTCGGCCGGGGTGAAGGCGGGCTGCGCGAAGGCGATCGCCCCGCCCGCTTCGACAAGGTCGACGACATTGTAGGTCTGATGATCATCCATCGCGTGCGGATAGGGCACGAAGATCGCCGGGCGACCCGCGCAGGCGAGCTCGGCGACGGTCGAGGCACCCGCGCGCGCGATGACCAGATGCGCCCAGCGCAGCCGCTCGGGGAAATCCTTGATGTAGGAAGCGCATTCAGCGGCAACGCCCAGCTCGGCATATTTGGCGCGCACCGCCTCGATATCGTCTTCGCGGCACTGCTGGACGACCTGCAACCGGTCGAGCAGCGCGCGCGGCAGCATCGCGATCGCCGCGGGCACGACTTCGCTGAGCACCGTTGCGCCCAGACTTCCCCCGACGACGAGCAGGCGAAAAATGCCATCCTCGGGCAGCGGCGGAAAGCCATCTTCACGGATCGCGATGATCTCGTCGCGGACCGGGTTGCCGGTGATATGCTTCTTTAGCTCATGCCCCTCGGGATAGCGCTGGATATTGTGGTACGCGACCGCCACCGCATCGACGCGCGGTGCCATCATCCGGTTGACACGGCCGAGCACGGCATTTTGCTCGTGGAGCACACGCGGCCGCCTCATCGCGCCCGCGGCGAGCAAGCTGGGCAGCGACGGATAGCCGCCGAAGCCGACGACGACCGCGGGGTCGAACTCATCGATCAGGTCGATCGCCATGCGGCGGCCCTTGCGGATCGCGAGCGCGGCCTTGAGCCAGCCGACGGGGCCACCCGACACGCGGCCGGCCGGCAGGACGTGCGTTTCCATCTCGGCGGGGGCGCCCGGAATCTTCAGCCCGCGGTCGTCGCTGACCAGCGCGACGCGGTGTCCGCGCGAAATCAGCTCGCCCGCGAGGGCGTAGGCAGGCAGCATATGTCCTCCCGTCCCGCCGGCAGCGAGAAGGAAGTGGCGCGTTGCGGTCATTTCTTGTTCCAGTTTCGGGTCATCGACACCCGTGCCGCATAGGGGTTTCGGCGGGTCAGCGACAAGAGCAAACCCATGCCGATCGACAAAGCGATGAAGGACGAGCCGCCATAGCTGATGAACGGCAAGGTCATCCCCTTCGACGGGAAGATTTGCGTATTCACCGCCATGTTGATCACGGCCTGGCCGCCGAACTGCGCGATCAGCCCCGCGACCGCGAGGATCAGGAAGCTGTCCTCCTCGTCGAGCAGGCGGACAAGGACGCGCACGATTATCGCGAGATAGAGCACCGCAATCGCGATGCAGGCAATCATCCCGAACTCCTCGCCGATGACCGAGAAGATATAGTCGGTATGCGCTTCGGGCAGCTGGAACTTGGCGAGGCCGGCGCCGGGGCCGGTCCCGATGAGCCCGCCGGCGGTCAGCGTGGCATGCGCCTTGTCGACCTGGAAGCTGTCACCCTCGGCGAACAGCCAGATGTTAATGCGCTGCTGCGCCACCGGGTAGAAGAAATAGGCGAGCACGAGCCCGACGACCCCGGCCCCCGCCAAACCGGCAAGGATACGCATCGACAGCCCCGCGACCATCACCAGCACCAGCCAGGTCGCGACGAAGATGACCGTCTGCCCAAGATCGGGCTGGCCCATCAGGAGCAGCGCGATTACGCCGGTGAGCGCGAGCGCCAGCGGGACGACGGGCAGGCTCTGGTCGTGCAGTCGCAGCGACAAGACCCATGCGAGCGCGACAGCGAAGAAAGGCTTGAGAAACTCCGACGGCTGGAGGCGGAACGCCCCGCTGCCGATCCAGCGCTGCGCACCGTTCACCGATGTGCCGACCAGCGGCACGAGGAAGAGGAGGACGAGGAAGGCGATCGTGCCGTAAATGGCAAAGCGCCGCGCCTGCGGCTTGGGCAGCATCGACACCATCAGCATCACGGGTACGCCGACGATCACCCACATCAGCTGGCGATAGAAATAATAAAGCGGGTCGAGCGAGGCGGTCGAAGTCGACAGCTTCTGCGCCGCAACGGGCGACGCGGCCGCCACCGCGACGAGCCCGACCGCAACGAGGATCGACACGAGCAGCAGCAGCACACGGTCGATTTCCCAGAACCAGAGACCGAGCGGGGTGCGGTCGGCACGGCTGAGGCGCGGCCCGCGGCGTTTCGTGGTGCGTGTGGCGGCGATCACCGGCCTTTCGGTCGCGCTCTCCATATTATCCCCCCCGCTCATGCCCCGAGCGCCTGAACAGCGGCGCGAAACACATCGCCGCGCTGCTCATAATCCTTGAACTGGTCGAACGACGCGCAGGCCGGCGACAGCAAGACGATGTCGCCCGGCTTCGCTGCCGCCGCAGCGTGTTTGACGGCCGTTGCGATGTCGCCCGACCGTTCGACCGGAATTGCATCGCCAATTTCGCCCGCGAATGGCTCCATCGCCTCGCCGATCAGATAGGCGCGTTTGACATGGCCGAACCACGGACGGCACGCCGCGAGCCCGTCGCCCTTGGCCTTGCCCCCCGCAATCCAGTGAAGACGCTGGTCCGGCGCTGGCGGGAAAGCCGCCAGCGCCGGTGCAGCGGAAGCCGCATTGGTAGCCTTGCTGTCATTGAACCAGCTGACCCCCCCGACTTCGCCGACCAATTCCATACGATGCGGTAGCGACTTGTAGGTCGCAAGGCCGCGTTCGATCTGTTCGTCATTCAATCCCAGCACGCGGCACACGGCGATCGCGCACACGGCGTTCTGGGCATTGTGCGGCCCCTGCAAAGCGGGCCAACGCGCCTGATCGACCGGGTCGATATCCTTTGCCGACACGCGGTGGAGGCGGTGGTAGATGCGGCTGGCGATCATCTTCGACGGATCGTCGTCGACGGCGACGATCGCGACCTGGTCGCGGTGCTGGAGCGAGAAGAGCCGCGCCTTCGATGCGGTGTAGCCCGCGAACCCGTCGTAACGGTCGAGGTGATCGGGGCTGAGGTTGGTGAGCACCGCGACGTCGCAAGCGAGGCTGTGCGAAAGATCGATCTGGTAGCTCGACAGTTCGAGCACATAGACGCCGCCTTCGGCGAGCGGGTCACGGCTGAGAATCGGGAGGCCGATATTGCCGCCCATCAGCGACGGCACCCCGGCACTTTCGAGCATATGCTGGATCAGCGCGGTGACGGTCGACTTGCCGTTGGTGCCGGTGATGCCGACAACCTTGTGCGCGGGCAATTCGTCACGCGCCTCGGCAAAGAGCTCGATGTCGCCGATCACGGGGACATGCGCCTCGCGCGCGTGCGCGGTGATCGGATGACGGTTGAGCGGCACACCGGGCGACACGACGACGCCCGCAAAACCGATCAGGTCGATCTCGAGCGGATTACCGATGTCGGCGCCGAGCGCCATCGCATCGTCGCGCGCTTCCTCACGGTCGTCCCATGCGGTCACGCCCGCGCCGCTGGCGACGAGCGCCTCGACGGTCGCCAGACCCGAGCGCGCCAGTCCCAGCACCGCATAGCGGCGGCCGGCAAAGGCGCGCGAGGAAATCACCGGAGCTTGAGCGTCGCGAGTCCCGCGAGCGCGAGGACGATCGAGACGATCCAGAAACGGATGACGACGGTGGATTCGGGCCAGCCCAATTGTTCGAAATGATGGTGGATCGGTGCCATGCGGAACACGCGCTTGCCCGTTCTTTTGTACCAAAAGACCTGGATGATCACCGACAGCGCCTCGACCACGAACAGCCCGCCGACGAGAACGAGCACCAGTTCATGCTGCGCGGTCACCGCGATCGTCGCGAGCGCGCCGCCGAGCGCGAGGCTGCCGGTATCGCCCATGAACACCGCCGCCGGCGGCGCGTTGAACCACAGGAAGGCGAGGCAGGCGCCGATGATCGCCGCAGCGAACACCGCCAACTCGCCCGCCCCGGGGACGTGCGGAATGCCGAGATAGCCCGCGAACTTTGCATTGCCCGAGAGATAGACGATCACGAGGAAGGTCAGGCTGGCGATGATCACCGGGAAGGTCGCGAGACCATCGAGCCCGTCGGTAAGGTTCACCGCATTGCCGAAGCCGACGATCAATATCATCGCAAAGACATAATAAAGCGGGCCGAGCGGGATGACGATCCCGCTGAAAAAGGGCAGATACAGGTCGGTCCCCGTGCGCGAGACGATCAGCAGCACCGCGACCGCGGCGATGGCAAATTCGATCAGCAGCCGCACGCGGCCGGGAATCCCGCGATGGCTGGCCTTGGTCACCTTGTCGAAATCGTCGAGGAAGCCGACGACCGCGAAACCCGCGGTGACGAACAGACAGGCCCAGACGAAACGGTTGGAAAGGTCCATCCACAAGAGCGCGGAGATCATCAGCGAAATGAGGATCATCAGGCCGCCCATCGTCGGCGTACCCTTTTTGGCGAGATGGCTTTGCGGGCCGTCGTCGCGGATCGGCTGCCCTTTGCCCTGCCGCATCCGCAGCATCAGGATGAAGCGCGGGCCGATCCACAGCCCGAGGATCATCGCGGTCGCGACCGCGGCCCCCGAGCGGAAGCTCAGGTAGCGAATGAGGTTGAGAGCCCCCGGAAAGCCAAGCCATTCCGCCAGCCAATAAAGCATCAATAGTCCCCGTTGGTCAGCGCCGTCACGACATGCGACAGCCCGACGCTGTTCGACCCCTTGACCAGCACGGCGTCGCCCGGACGGATCAGGTCCTTCAGCCGCCCTACCGCGGCCGAGTGGGCGGGCACATGCTCGAAATCGATGCGTCCCTCAAGCGCTTTGGCAAGCGGCGCCATCTCTTCGCCGACAAGCAGGGCGAATTGCACTCCGGCCGCGACGAGCGGTGCCGCGAGCCCCGCGTGATACGCTTCGCCGCCCGACCCGAGTTCCTTCATCGCGCCGAGAATCGCGACCTTGCGGTCGGCGGATTCGGTGCCGAACTGGTTGATCGTTGCGGCCATCGAGGCCGGATTGGCGTTATAGCTTTCGTCGATGATGAGGATGTGGCCGCCGGGCACCGCGACGCGGTGGCGCGCGCCGCGTCCGGTGAGGCCGCCCATTTCGGCGAAAGCGAGGCCCGCGGCGGGCAGGTCGCCGCCGACCGCCTTGACCGCCGCAAGCACCGCGAGCGAATTGGCGACCCAATGCGCCCCCGCCTGCGCGATGGTGAAGCAGAGGAGCGAATCCTGGACCTGCGCGGTGACGAGCGAGCCGCCTCGCCCGTCGGATAGCCAGTCGACCGCGCGCACGTCGGCGCCGGCGCCGAGGCCAAAGCTGACGATGTGTGCCGCGTGCTGTTCCGCCTTGGCGCGCAGTCTTTCATAATGCGGGCTGTCGAACGGGACGATCGCTGTGCCGCCGGGTTCGAGTCCTTCGAAAATTTCGCCCTTCGCGTCGGCGATTGCCTCTTCGCTGCCGAAATATTCCATGTGCGCGGGGGCGATGGTGGTGACGATCGCGACATGCGGGCGGACCATTCGCGTCAGTTCGGCGAGTTCGCCCGCGTGGTTCATCCCCATTTCGAACACGCCGAAATCGGCGGTCGACGGCATGCGCGCGAGGCTCAATGGCACGCCGACATGGTTGTTGTAGCTTTTGACCGAACGGTGCGCCTTACCGGGGCGGAAGCGGTCGAGCGCGGCGAACAGCGCCTCTTTCGTTCCGGTCTTGCCCGCCGAGCCGGTGACGCCGATGATCCGGCCGTGGCTGCGCGCGCGCGAAGCGGTGCCGAGCGCGGTCAGCGCCGCGGCGCTGTCGGCGACGCGGACATGTGGGTGGTCGATCGCGGTTTCACAGATTATGCCCGCGGCGCCTGCAGCTATCGCCTTGTCGTCGAAGGCGTGCCCGTCGGTCGCCTCGCCCTTCATCGCGACGAAAAGGTCGCCCTTCGTCACCTCGCGCGAGTCGAAAGCGACGCCCTGCACGGTGAAGTCGGCGCTCGCCTCGCCTCCAGTGGCGGTTGCGATGGCGCGCGCGGTCCAGAGCGGGTTCATGCCGCCACCTCGCGCGCGACGGTCACATCGTCGAAGGGAATGACGCGCATGTCATCGCCGCGGCCGACAATCTGGCCCTGTTCGTGGCCCTTGCCCGCGATGCAGACGATGTCGTCGGCGCGCGCTTCGGCGATCGCCGCGGCGATCGCGGCGCGGCGGTCGCCGATGACCTGCGCGTCGGGTGCGGCGGCAGCGATTGCGCCCCGAATGACCGCGGGATCTTCGCCGCGCGGATTGTCGTCGGTGATGATCAGCACGTCGGCCTTGGCAGCTGCCACCTTGCCCATTTCGGGACGCTTCGCCTGGTCGCGGTCGCCGCCGGCGCCGAACACGAGAATCAGACGGCCGGTCGCGTGCGGGCGCAGCGCGTCGAGCGCGGCTTCGATCGCGTCGGGCGTATGCGCATAATCGACATAGACGGGCGCGCCGGTCCGGGTGATCGCCGCACGTTCGAGGCGGCCGCGCACAGGCTGGAGCCGCGCGAGATTGCCCAGAGTCTGCGCCGCGTCGCCGCCGGTCGCGATAACCAGGCCCGCCGACACGAGCGCGTTCGCGACCTGATAGGCGCCGATCAGCGGCAGTTCGACCTTTTGGGTCAGATCGCCGGCGGCGATGACGAGCGACTGGCCAAGCTGGGTTGGTTCGCGCGAAACGAGGCGAAGCGTTTCGCCCATTGTGCCGACGGTCAGCAGGCGGACGCCGCGCGCCGTCACGGCGTCGATTACCGGCGGCGAATATTCGTCATCGGCCCATACCACCGCCGCGCCGCCGGGTTCGACGACTTCGGAGAAAAGCCGCAGCTTGGCCGCGAGATAGGTATCCATCGTGCCGTGATAGTCGAGATGATCGTGGCTGAGATTGGTGAAAGCTGCGGCCTTCACCGACAGGCCTTCGGTCCGATACTGGTCGAGCCCGTGGCTCGACGCTTCGAATGCAGCGTGGGTGATGCCTTCGGCGGCGAGACCCGACATGTTCGAGAGAAAGGTGACGATGTCGGGCGTCGTCAGCCCCGTCGAGGCGCTGTCCTGCGATGTCGTGATACCGAGCGTGCCGATCGAGGCGGCGTTGAACCCGGCCATCCGCCACAGCTGGCGCGTCATTTCGACGGTCGAAGTCTTGCCGTTCGTGCCCGTCGCCGCAACGCAGGTCGCGGGAAAGCGGTGAAAGAAGCGCGCGGCGATATGCGCGAAAGCGCGGCGCGGGCTAGCGTCGGCGATGTGCACCGCGCCCTCGACCCGCGCTTCGGGCCGCGCAACGATTGCGACCGCCCCCGCTTCGATCGCGGCGGCAATGAAATCCTCGCCGTTGAACTTCTCACCAACGAAGGCGCCAAAGACGGTTCCCGGCGCGACCTTGCGATGGTCGATCGCGAGTCCCGTAACGACGGGATCGCTGCCCTCCAGCGCCTGATCCTCGAGCAGCGCGGCAAGACGCATCAGTGCGTTTCCTCGCCTCTCCGCAGCAGCGGGGTCAGTTCGGAGACGTCAACATCGCGGCTTTCGTCAGGAAAAACGCCCAGCATCGGGCCCGCGCGCGTCACAACCTTGCGCACCACCGGCGCCGCGGTCCAGCCGGCGGTCCGCTGGCCCGAACTGAAGGCGTTACCCTTTGGCTCGTCGATCATCACCAGCACCACATAGCGCGGGTTGTCCATCGGGAAAGCCGCCGCGAAAGTCGAGACGAGCGAATGACGGCGATAACCACCCGCGCCCGGCTTTTCGGCCGAGCCGGTCTTGCCACCGACGCGGAAACCCGGCGCCTCGGCCTGCTTGCCGGTGCCATCGGACACGATCAGGCGGAGCAGCTGGCGCATCCGCGCGCTGGTCGATGCCTTGAACACGCGGCGCCCCTGCGGCGGCGCCTTGTCGCCGAGCTTGAGCATCGTGGCAGGGCGGTACATGCCCCCGTTGACGAGCGCCGCATAGGCGCTGGCAAGATGCAGCGGCGTCACCGCGATACCGTGGCCATAGCTGGTCGTCATCGTCGTCAGGCGGCCCCAATCCCTGGGCCACAGCGGAAAGGCGCGCTCCTTGAGCTCGATCTGGGGGCGTTTGTCGAAGTCGAGATTGCGGAACAATTTTTCCATATTCTCGCGGCCAAGTTCGTCGGCGATGCGTGCGGTTGCGATGTTCGAACTTTCGATCAGCGTTTCCGGCACATTGTACCAGCGCCCCGGGTGGCTGTCGCGGATACGGAAGCCCGCGATCGCGAGCGGCGCCGAAGCGTCGTAGCGGCGCGCCATATTGGTGATCGTGCCGTCGTCGATGGCGGCACCGATCGACAGCGGTTTGAAGGTCGAACCGAGCTCGTAGAGATTATAGGTGACGGCGTTGCGGCGCGTCGCGGGATCGCTGCCGGTCAGCTTGTTCGGGTTGAAGGTGGGTAGCGAGGTCATCGCCGCGACTTCGCCGGTGTGGACGTCGAGGATGATCCCCGCGCCGCCGATCGCCTCGAGGTTAGCGACCGCCGAACTCAGCTCGCTTTCGAGTACGCCCTGTACGCGCGCGTCGATCGACAGTGCGAGCGGCTCGCCGCGCGTCGCCTTGTCGATCAGCCGCTGGTCGAATGCGCCTTCGACGCCGGTAACGCCGTGCCCCTCGGCATTGGTGAAGCCGAGCACATGTGCGGCCAAAGTCAGCTGCGGATAGAGGCGTTCCTTTTCTCGCGGAAAATCGAAGCCGACGTCGCCGATCGCGTTCACCGCCGCCACTTGGTCCGGCAGCGCACGGCGGCGAATATAGGTCGGGCGCGACCCGCTGACCTTCGCGAGCAGTTCCTCGCGCGGCATGTCGGGGAAAATCTTGTGCAGTTCGTCGGCGAGATATTGCCGGTTGTTGAGCAGCTTCGACGGGACGACGCGGATCGAATAGCCGTCGATCGTGCGCGCGAGCGGCACGCCGTTGCGATCGACGATGTCGGCGCGCGCCGGAACGAAGGCGGTCGCGGCCCCATGGCTGGAAGCGGTATCGAACAACGCGAAATAGAGAAGGCGCACCGACACAACGAAAAATGCCGCCATGAACAGCAGCATCAGGATCATCAAACGCTGTTGTGCGGTAAGCAATATCTGCTGCCGCACTCCGGCGGTTCGGACCCTCGTTGGACGGACGACCAGCGTGTTCATCGGCCGGACTTGCCTCCTGCCGCTTCGACCGCCGCGGCACGCTTGAGGTCGGCGAGCGTCGATTCGGCGAGCAGCTGGTCCTCGATCATCTTCAGTTGCTCGCGGCGGCGCGTCGGCGCCATTCGCGGCGTCACGTCGCTGCGGATGGCCGTTTCAGCTTGTGCGAGCACGACCGGCTTGGCGGTGGCAGGCTTCACGGCGGCGGGCTTGCCGGTGACCGGGCTTTCCTTCGGCGCGCTGACAGTCGGCGTCCCGACGGGCGAGACCATCGCCATCAGCACCGGCGCGACTTCATTGGCGCCGCGGGCGCGCGGCAGGCGGTCGAGCGACGCAAGCTGGCGCTCGCTCGCCAGATATTGCCCCGCATCGGGCGCCGAATAGCCAAAGGTGTCGGCGTTCCACTGCTCGAGCTGGCGCATCGAGGCACGCACTGCGAGTTCGGATTCGAGATAGCGGATATTGTCGCGCGTGCGGTCGATCTGCTTTTCGATGCGCGTCAGTTCGCTGCGCGTCGCCGCCACCTTCAGCGACACGGGATAGAGCATCATCGCGAAGATGAGCACGAGCAGGACCAGGCCGATTCCCTGGAGCTTACGGGCCGCCATCAGCATGACATCGCCTCCTTGATCGTCGAATGCGCCGGAGCCGATGTCCGGACTGCACTACGCAGCGTTGCCGAACGCGCGCGCGGGTTGCGCGCCTCTTCGGCCTTGCCCGGGCGCACCTTGCGCGCCGGGGTTTCGAACGTTGCGGCCCGCGCCAGAGGGATCGGCGCGGGCCGGTGGCGCGAACCCGCGGCATCGCCACCGCTACGTTCGCGCAGGAAGTTCTTCACGATCCGGTCCTCGGTGCTGTGAAAGCTGACGACCGCGAGCCGGCCGCCGGGGCGCAGGAGACGCTCGGCCGCGTTGAGGCCGGCGATCAATTCGTCGAGTTCGCCGTTCACATGAATGCGGATCGCTTGAAAGCTCTTGGTCGAGGGATCCTTGGGCGCGCCCGGTGGATGGCGCAGCGCCTTACGGATCACCGTCGCGAGTTCGCCGGTGCGGGTGAGCGGGCGCGCGGCGACGATCGCGCGCGCGACACGGCGCGACTGGCGTTCGTCGCCATAGTGAAAGAGGACGTCGGCGATGACATGCTCGTCGGCGCTGTTCAGCCAGTCGGCGGCGCTCTCGCCTTCCTGCGCCATGCGCATGTCGAGCGGGCCGTCCTTCTGGAACGAAAAGCCGCGCTCGCCCTGGTCGAGTTGCATCGACGAAACGCCGATATCGAAGGTGATGCCGTCGACCGCGTCTATCCCACGCTCGGCGAGCAGCCGGTCGATCTCGCTGAAACGGCCGTGGATCAAAGTCAGCTTGCCGCCAGCCTCTTCGACCAGCGCTTGCCCGCCCGCAATCGCATCGGGGTCGCGGTCGCACGCGATGACGTCGGCGCCCGCGGCAAGCATCGCGCGGGTGTATCCACCAGCGCCGAAGGTCGCGTCGACGTGGCGCTCGCCCGGGGCGATGGCGAGTGCGGCAAGGACTTCATCGCGGAGGACCGGATCGTGGCGGGGATCGCGAGGGAGATCGGAGGGAAGGTCGGTCACTTCCGCCCCTTCCCTTTTGTCGCATCCCAGGAAGCGGCGAGGCGCTGGAGCACCGGATCGGCTTCGGCGCATTCGGCCAAGGTCGGCAGCCACCAGATTTCGAGGCGGCGGCCCGAGCCCACAAAAGCCGTCGCGCCGGCATCGCCGACGCGGTCGCGGTGGATGAAGCTGGGAAGGAAGCGACCGCTGTCGTCGAGCGTGTATGGCTCGGTATAGCTGAAACGCTTCTTGAACTCGGCGTCCTCGTCGAAATCGAGGTTGCGCAGCCGCGCGGTTTCGCGGTCGCGTTCGATCTCGCCGTTCAGCCGGTCATATTGATCCTGGCCATAGGCGACGAGACAGGGCAG
This sequence comes from Sphingopyxis sp. MSC1_008, assembly GCF_023197165.1. Taxonomy (GTDB): domain Bacteria; phylum Pseudomonadota; class Alphaproteobacteria; order Sphingomonadales; family Sphingomonadaceae; genus Sphingopyxis. The sequence goes on along the minus strand of NZ_JALPRD010000002.1, from coordinate 97,793 downwards.
CTTTTCATGGAAGCCGGCCCAAAGCACGCGCTGACCGTCCGCAATGAGGGGCACATTGTTGCGGAATTGTGAGGGGACGGCGATCCGCCCCTTGCCATCGATCGCGGCGAAGCTGGTGCCCGCATACTGGCCGGGCGTCACAATCGCCATCGCTCTGCCCCCCGTATCGCGCCACCGGGCAAAACTTCCCCGTCCCCGGAATCGCATGATTCCAGCTGGTTCGGCACGGGTGGAGAATGCCCCTCTCCGATTCCTGAGTATCAACTATAGATCGGGGTGGAAAGGGGTAATTTAGGGTGAAATAGGGAATCTAACCCCCATTTACCGCAAAATGACCTCCGAATTGGGTAAATACCGGTCGCACAGCGCTCGGCGGCACTGCGGGACAGGCTTCGATCGGGGCAGATCGGGGCGGATACGCCCGACTCAGGCGGCGCGGGCGCGAATCCAGAGCGGATGCAGCAAGCCGTTTCCGGCACCGCGCCACAGGCGGGCCGACAGCCATTCCATCGTATCGGCTTGGCGCAGGTGCGTCGCGCCGGGAACAAGCGGTTGCCAGAGCGGGGCAAAGAGCAGGTCGGCATCGCCCACCAGCCAGACCTCGCCCTGCCCGATCCGGCATTGCGCCACGCGACGACCGGCGTAGGCCCGGCACGCTGACGGAAGATGCTCCAAACGTCCTGCGCTGAACAGGCGAAGGCGCGCGCCGCCGACATCGACCGGCAGCGGCTTGCTCTCCTGCGCGGGCGCGGAGCCGAGCGTCACGCCCCAATGGTCGAGCAGCGGCGTCAGCAAGCTCGTCACCGGCGGATTGCGTGGATCGCCGAGCGGATGGCGCGCCGGCCAGCCCGACAGCCCATCGGCGAGTATGACCGCGCGCCCTCCGCCGCGCACGAACGCATCGATCGCGACGAGTTCCTGCGGCGCGAGCGCGCGCGGGTGCGCGATCAGCAGCGTTCCGCCCGGCGGCGGCACATGATCGGCGAGACTGTCGACGAGCGACACCGGACCGGCCGCGATCAGCCGCGCGAGCGCGGGATCGTCATTCGTCCCTTCGGCGATCATCGCCGCGATACTCGGGCCTGCCGACCAGCGCAGCGGCAGGCCGGTGAGGATGGTGACCGCGGGCGCGCGCGCCGAAGCCGGCGCAGGGCGATAGAGGGCCGCCAGCAGCGCGTGCCCTGCGCCGAACCAGCCAACCACGAGCAGAAATCCGGCGAGCCACGGCAGCACTTTATACCGGCTGCGCCATTGGAGGAGCCGGTCCGCCAGCCATGCCGCGACGCCCCCCGCAATGATCGTCACGAGCAGTTGCAACCACGCCGCCGAGCCGGCGAGAGTGATGCCGAGCGAAGTCTGTATTACCGCGACCAGCGCGAGAGTAAGAAAGCCGGCACGCCGCCGCACCGCGATGGATTCGCCGCGCTGCCACCAGGCCAAAAGCAGCATCGGGGGCGCGAGCAGCGGGACCGCGAGCGCCGGATCGATACGGCCCAGCAGCACCTGCCCACCCGCAACCCACGCCAGCGCGACGATCGCGGCAGTGATAGTGAAAGCGCGCAGCATGGGCCGGCGCGATGCCGCCGTCACTGGTTCGACTGGCGCGCGCGCTGGAGTGCGGGGTCGGGTTCGAGGTCGGGCACGGTCGAAGACGGTGGCGTCGCCTGCGGCACCTTTACCGGGGTCGCGGCATTTTCATCCTTCGACGAGGGCGACACCGCCTGAACGCCCAGCTCTTCCAACGGCGCGCCGCTGGTTTTCTCTTCATCTCCCGGCATCTTGACCTCGGCGGTGGCGGCGATGTCGCCGGCCGCGCTTTGCCGGGCGCGATCGCCGATCAGCCCGGCCATGCCGACGAGAAGCAGCACCGTGAGCACCCCGGCAATGCCAATCTGTAAGCGGCGCATCGTGTCGTTGACGGGCGCGGCGGCGGGCGGCGGCGGGGTCTCTTTGGGCGAAGAGGGAATTTCGATCCGCACGCTCATGCGCTCGTCTCCTTTGGCGTCTCCAGTCCTTTGCTCGCCAGCCATTCGGGGTTGAAGAGCGTCGAGAGATAGCGGAACCCGCTGTCGCACAGGATCGTTGCGATGCGCTTGCCCGGGCCCAGCTGCCGCGCGAGCGCCATCGCCCCGGCGACGTTGATCCCCGACGACAGGCCAAGGCACAGCCCCTCCTCGTCGAGTAATTGCCGGACCACCGCGAGCCCCTCGGCATCCGAAATGCGGAACTGCGTATCGATCGGCGCGCCGTCGAGATTGGCGGTGATACGGTTTTGACCGATCCCCTCGGCGACGCTGTTGCCTTCGGCGCGCAGTTCGCCGCACTGATAATAATTATAAAGCCCCGCGCCGTGCGGGTCGGTGAGCGCGATGACGATGTCGATATTATGCGCTTTCAGCCCCAGCCCGGTCCCGGCGATCGTGCCGCCGGTGCCCGCCGCGCAGGTGAAACCGTCGATGCGGCCGTCCATCTGTTCCCAGATTTCCTCGGCAGTGCCGAAGATGTGCGATTTGCGGTTGGCGATATTGTCGAACTGGTTCGCCCAGATCGCATTATCGGTTTCCTCGGCGATGCGGCGCGAGGTGTGGACGAAATGGCCGGGGTTGGCGAAGGGCGCGGGCGGCACGAGCACCAGTTCGGCACCGAGCGCCCGGATCGTCGCCATTTTCTCGGCGCTCTGGTTGTCGGGCATGACGATGATCGTCTTGTAGCCCAATGCATTGCCGACGAGCGCCAGCCCGATGCCGGTGTTGCCCGCGGTCCCTTCGACGATCGTGCCGCCGGGGCGCAGGCTTCCATTCGCTTCGGCATCGCGGACGATATAGAGCGCGGCGCGGTCCTTCACCGATCCGCCGGGGTTGGCATATTCGCACTTGCCCCAGATTTCGCAGCCGGTGGCTTCGCTCGGCCCCTTGAGCAGCACCAGCGGGGTGTTGCCGATGAGGTCGAGGCTGTTTGCAGCAATAGTCATTAGCATGATCTAGGGCGGCGTCCGCGGCCCCGCAAGACAGCTTCGCTTGCCCTGCCAATGTTCGGCCTTTGTCGACCAACGGGCATCGACGTCCGACGAACGACAGCCGGAAGCCACGTCAAGGGTTGCGATTGTAACAGTATATCATTACTGGGTGCGCCGACAGGTCGCTATAACAACAGGACTCTCCCCTTATGCGTTTGCTTTGCTCTGCCGGTTTCACCTTTGCCATCTTCCTCGCTGCCCCCGCCTTTGCGCAGGACCGCCCCGCCGCGGGCAGCGACGATGATGTGCATACCGGCGAGCCGATCGTCGTCACCGCGCCTTACGTCCGCAGCCTCGACATCCTCGGCAATGTGTCGGTGCTCGAGGGCGACGAGCTGGCGCGCGATATTCGCGGCCAGATCGGCGACACACTCACACGGCAACCGGGCGTGTCGGCGACGAGCTTCTCGCCGGGCGCATCGCGCCCCGTCCTCCGCGGCTTTTCGGGCGAACGTGTGCGCGTGCTGACCGACGGCATCGGGTCGATCGACGCGTCGAACACCTCCGCCGACCATGCGGTCACCATCGACCCCCTCACCGTCGAGCGCATCGAAATCCTGCGCGGCCCCGCTGTGCTGCTGTTCGGCAGCCAGGCGATCGGCGGCGCGGTGAATATGTTCGACCGCCGCATCCCGAGGAAAGTCCCCGCCGATCATGTCCATATCGACGCGATCGGCGGCTATGCGACCGCGGCGAACGATCGCAATATCGGCAGCTCGATCGACGTCGCGCTGAGCCCACAGATCGTCGCGCATGTCGACGGCAGCTGGCGCAAGACGGGCGACACCCGCACCGGCGGCTTCGTCTATGCCCCCGACATTCGCGGCGACCTGCTTCACCTCGCCGAACATGCGGTCGAGGACGGGCACCTCGACGAAGCGGCCGAACTGACGGCACAGGCGGGCAAGCGCGGCAAGATCGACAACACCCAAAGCGAGACCTGGACCGCCGGCGGCGGCATCTCGCTGATCAACGACGGCGGCCAGCTCGGCATTTCGATCGGCTATTTCGACACCAATTATGGCGTGCCCGACCGGCCGAACACCGCGCACGATCATGGCGGTGAGGAAGAAGCGGGCGGCCATGAGCATGGCGAAGGCCCCGTCACCATCGGCATGAAGCAATGGCGAGCCGACCTGCGCGGCGAAGTCGAACTGGGCGACGGCTTTTTCGACAAGCTGCGCATCCGTGCGGGCTTTGCCGATTACAAGCACACCGAGTTCGAAGGCGACGAGGTCGGCACCGTCTTTACCAACCAGGGCGTCGAAGGCCGGATCGAGCTGGCGCAGAACGACCGCGGCGGCTGGCGCGGCGCGAGCGGGGTGCAATACAGCCACCGCGACTTCGACGCCGTCGGTGCCGAGGCGTTCGTGCCGCGCAACCTGACCGACCAATTCGCGCTCTTCACGCTGCAGGAATATACGATGGGCCCGCTCGGGCTCGAAGCCGCGGCGCGGTACGAAAAGACCAATGTGCGCGCGCAGACGGTGGGCTTCGAGCGCAGCTTCGACAGCTTTTCGGGCGCGCTCGGCGCAACCTATGACATATTCGAGGGCGCGAAATTCGGCGTCTCGGTATCGCGCGCGGTCCGCGCGCCGTCGGCCGAGGAATTGCTGTCGAACGGTCCGCACATCGCGACGCAGAGCTTCGAGCTTGGCGACCCAAATTTAAAGCGCGAATCGAACTGGGGCGCCGAAGCGTCGTTCAAGATCAAGACCGACGCGTTCAACCTCAGCCTGACCGGCTATTCGAACTGGTTCGACAATTTCATCTATTCGGCCGCGACCGGCGCGGAAGTAGATGAGTTGCCCGTCTTCCTATATTTCCAGCGCGACGCGCGCGTCTATGGCTTCGAAGCCGAGGCGAGCGCGCGGCTGGCGCAGATCGGCGGGTTCAACATCGTCGGCGACGTCACCGCCGACATGACGCGCGCGAAGATCAAGAATGCCGGGCTCGACCGCAACGTCCCGCGCATCCCGGCGCTCCGAGTGCTGGGCGGGCTCGAGGCGCAAGGTGAACGCGTCGATGCGCGGGTCGAGGTCGAATGGACCGACGATCAGACGCGCGTCGCGCAGTTCGAAACGCCGACCGACGGCTTCACCTTGGTCAACGCCTCGATCAGCTGGCGCCCGCTTCCCGATACGAAGAATCTGACGCTTAGCCTGTCGGCGAACAATATCTTCGACGTCGAAGCGCGCCGCCACGCGAGCTTTACAAAGGATTATGTGCCACTGGCCGGCCGCGATTTCCGGCTGACAGCCCGGGCGAGCTTCTAACCCCTCTCTCCGCTCGTCCCGAGGGCCGGGTCCGGTTCAACCGGATCCGGCCCGTTCGCGTTCAAAAGGCGAGCAGCTTGCGCTTGTTCCAGTAGATCGAGGTCGCCGCCGCATAGGCACCGACCTTTTCCCACGCGGTGCCGTCGACCTTTTCGATGTCGACGCCGCTTTCGATATAGGCCTGGACGATCTTCATAATCTGATCCTCGGTCATGTCGCCCGACAGATCGGGGTTCGCGCCGCCGGGACCAAAATCGAGCGCCTTGTCGACGATCACACCCGCCAGCCCGAGTTTTGCGATGTCGCCCATCAGCCATTCGCGCGAAATGCGCGCGAGGCTGTAGTCGAAATAGACGGCCTTTTGCTCGGCCGCGATGCCATGACGCGTAACGCAATCGTCGGTGACCGCGCCAAGCTGTTTGAACAGGGCCTCGCGCGATGCTTCGTCGCCGCCACCCGCCATCGCGGCGCCGATCGCGTCCTTAGTGCCGCCCGGAACCGAGGTGACGACGCAATCGAACTTCTCGCCTTCCTGCGCCCGAACCACGCCCGGCAGCATCGCCAAGGCCAGCGCAACGCCCGCCGTCAGACCCTTGTGCATCGACGAATCCTTCCGCCCTTAAAGGTGCGACCCGTCAGGACAGCATGGCCATCCCGCCGTTCACATGCAATGTCTGACCGGTGACATAGCCCGCTTCCTTCGACGCCAGATAGACGACGGCGGCGGCGATATCGCTCCCCTCACCCATCCGGCCGGCGGGGATGCGCTGGTTGAGCGCCTCCTTCTGCGCGTCGGGCAGGTCGTCGGTCATCGCGGTCGCGATAAAGCCCGGCGCGACGCAGTTCGCGGTGACACCGCGGCTCGCGAGTTCCTGTGCCAGCGCCTTGGTCATGCCGGTGACGCCCGCTTTCGACGCGGCATAGTTCGCCTGCCCCGGATTGCCCGTCGCGCCAACGACGCTGGTGACCGAGATGATGCGTCCGAAGCGCGCCTTCATCATCGGCTTGGCAGCGGCGCGCGCGAGGCGGAAATTGGCCTCGAGGTTGATACGGATGACGTCCGACCATTCGTCGTCCTTCATGCGCAGGATCAGATTGTCGCGCGTTACCCCGGCATTGTTGACGAGGATGTCGAGCTGCCCGAGCGCTTCGACCGCCGAGGGTACGAGCGCATCGACCGCGGTCGCGTCGCCGAGGTTGCACGGCAACGCAACATGATCGCCGCCGAGCGTATCGCGAAAGGCATTGAGCTTGTCAGCGTTGGAGCCCGAAACCGCGAGCCGCGCGCCCTGCGCCGCGAGCGCCTGCGCAATGGCCGAGCCGATGCCCCCCGAAGCGCCGGTAACGAGGGCAGTCATGCCGGTGAGATCGAACATCTGAATTTCTCCTGAAATCTTGTAATTAGAGCGTCTTCAGCAGCGCTTCGATGTCGTCCATCGAGATGACGCTGACCGTCTCGACCTCTTCGCTCGCGCTGCGCTTGACCATCGGCGAGAGGACCTTGCCGCCGAATTCGACGAATTGTGTGACGCCGATGCCCTCCATCGCGCCGACGCTTTCGCGCCAGCGGACGCGGCCGGTGACTTGCTGGACGAGCAGGTCGCGGATCGCATCCGCGTCGCTGACCGGGCTGGCGGTGACATTCGCCACAACGGGGATGAGCGGAGCGACGGGTGCGTTGGCGCCAAGCGCCTCGGCCATCGCGTCGGCCGCGGGCTGCATCAACGGACAATGGAAAGGCGCCGAGACGGGCAGCAGCAGCCCGCGCTTGATACCGAAATCCTTGACCAGCGCGACCGCGCGCTCAATCGCGCCCTTGTGGCCCGAGATCACGACCTGCGTCGGATCATTATCGTTGGCGACGGTGCATACCTCGCCTTCGGCCGCGGCATCGGCGAGTTTCTGCGCCGATTCGATATCCGCACCAATCAGCGCGGCCATCGCGCCGACGCCGACGGGCACCGCCGCCTGCATCGCCTGCCCGCGCGTCTTGAGGAGGCGAGCGGTGGTCGCGAGGTCGAACGCGCCGGCGGCGCAAAGTGCGCTATATTCGCCAAGGCTGTGGCCCGCGACATAATCGGCCTTAGCCGAGAGCGTCACTCCGCCTTCCTTTTCGAGCACGCGCAGCGTCGCGACGGCATTGGCCATGATCGCGGGCTGGGCATTCTCGGTGAGCATCAGATCTTCCGCCGGTCCTTCGCTCATCAGCTGGAATAGCTTCTGGCCGAGCGCGTCGTCGACCTCCTGAAACACTTCGCGCGCGACCGGCGAAGCGTCCGACAAGGCCTTGCCCATGCCGACGGCCTGACTGCCCTGACCCGGAAAAATGAATGCGCGCATGACCCTGCCCTTTATCGTCGCCCCCGCGAAGGCGGGGGCCGCTGGAGTTTTGTTCCGCGCCGTCGGCCTAGAGCCGACAGCGGCCCCTGCCTTCGCAGGGGCGACGGAAGGGTTTCGCGCCTATTCCTTCACCCCGCGCGATGCAAGCCGAAGGGCACGACCTTGTTGTCCCCATCGTGCCCGATGTCGGCGCGGCCCAGCCAAGCTATTCCGTTGCGCTCGCACCAATAACGCGCAATCGCTTCGGCCTCGATGCCGAATGGCCGGTCATTCTCTGGAACATCGCTGACCCGCCCCAATCGCAACCCCGCCAGCCCGCGCCCGGCAAGGACGCTGGTGACATGGAAAAACACGCGATCGAAGGCATAGAGATATTCGCTGACCTCCTCGACCAGCAGAATATGGCCCGACAGGTCGGGTTCGAGGGGGGTGCCGAGCATCATCGACAGCGTCATCAGGTTGAACGCGGCGTGGCGCGCGCCATGCGTGAGCCCCGCCTCGCACGCCCCCGGATCGCGGGCAACGAGCCAGTCCAGCGCGCGCTGCACCGTCACGTCGCCGCCCTCGCGCCGGATGTCTGCAACCATCGGCCCATGCGCGACATGGTCAAAACCCTCGCGATATAGGCAGCCGAGCAAATTTCCCTGATCCGAAAAGCCGAGGAAAGCCTTGCCGCGCGCCACCGGTTCCATCGCCGCGACGGCTGCCTCCGCGATCCGGCACGCGCCATAGCCGCCGCGCGCGAACCAGATCGCATCGATGTCGGCGCGGTTCGCCATCGTCACCAGCGCGGCGAGCCGCTGCGCATCCTCGCTCGCGAAATGGCCGGCAACGGCAAAGCACTGCGGATCGAATTCCAGCTCGACGCCGGGGTAGCCGAGGCTGACGACCGCACGGACGGCCTCCGCATCGTCGGGCAATATGGGGGTGCTGGGGGCGACGATTCCGATACGCATAATTGGCTGATCCCTCGATCCGTTCGCATCGAGCGAAGTCGAGATGCCCATCAGCCTTGCGCCGCATCGACGGGTGTCTCGACTTCGCCCGGTACGAGCGGTTATTGCGGTGGGTGCTGGTTGCAAACCCTTCGTCAAAGCCATATCGCGCCGCGATGGCCGAAAACAAATCCTATTTCTTCTGCGGCATCGGCGGGTCGGGAATGCTGCCGCTCGCGATGATCGTCGCGGCGCGCGGTGACGCGGTTTCGGGGTCCGATCGCAGCCGCGACCAGGGCCGGACGCGCGAGAAATTCGCCTGGCTCGAACAGCAAGGCATCGCCTTTTATCCGCAGGACGGCAGCGGGCCCCAAGCCGGCCAGATCCTCGTCGCCTCGGCGGCGATCGAGGACAGCGTTCCCGATATCGCCGCGGCCAACGCGCTCGGCCTCGCGCGCATGACCCGCGCCGACCTCAATGCCGCGCTGTTCAACGCAGCCGACAGCGCGATCGGCGTCGGCGGGACGAGCGGCAAGTCGACCGTCACCGGGATGATCGGATGGATTCTCGAAAGCGCGGGCCGGAAACCCACCGTGATGAACGGCGCGGTGATGCGCAATTTCTCGGGCGACGACAGGCCCTTCGCCAGCGCGCTGGTGGGCGACGCCGCGATCTACGTCAGCGAAGTCGATGAAAGCGACGGATCGATCGCACTCTACCGCCCCGATGTCGCGGTCATCACCAACATCAGCCTCGACCACAAGAGCCTCGCCGAATTGCACCAGCTCTTTGGCGACTTTGCCGCGAAGGCGCGCGTCGCGGTGGTCAACGCCGACGATGCCGAGTCGGCGCCGCTGCTGTCGGGAAGCAATGTCATGACCTTTGGCTTCGACGACGCGGCGGCGATCCGCGGCAGCGATTTCGAGGCGCTGCCCGACGGCTGCCGCTTCGCCGTCCATGCCGATGGCACCGCCTATCGGGTCAAGCTTCGCATGCCCGGCCGCCACAATGCCGCCAACGCGCTCGCCGCCATCGCCGCCACCCACGCGACGGGCACGACCGTTGCGCAGGCGATCGAGGCACTGGCGGATTTCGCCGGCCTCGCGCGCCGCTATGAGGTGCTCGGACAAACGAATGACGTGACGGTCATCGACGATTTCGCGCACAATCCCGACAAGGTCGCGGCAACGCTGGCGGCGGTCGCCGAACTGCCTGGTCGCGCTTTGCTCTTCTTCCAGCCGCACGGCTATGGCCCGCTGCGTCAGATGGGCAAGGAACTCGCAGCGAGCTTCGCGAGCGGAATGCGCCCCGACGACCGGCTGTTCGTCTGCGATCCCGTCTATTTCGGCGGCACCGTCGACCGCAGCATCGGCAGCGAGGCGCTCGTCGCCGATATCGTTGCGGGCGGCGGCGATGCCTTGCATATGACCACCCGCGCGGCGTGCGGCGCGGCGATGCTCGACGAGGCCAGGGCGGGCGACCGCATCCTCATCCTCGGCGCGCGCGACGACACGCTCACCGAATTCGGACGCGAACTGCTGGAAAAGCTGGCCGTCCGCGCTTGATTTCCGCCCGCGAATCTGTATAGGCGCGCTCATTCGGGGCGAGGCCACGTTGCCATCGCCCCGTTTGCTTTGCACCAATCCGCAAAGCTAGACGACAGCCGGAGGGGTTTCGCGATTGGCGCGGAACCAGCGATCGGCCAAATCGAAGGAAGCGCACCATGCCGTTTTACGAGCATGTTTTTATCGCGCGTCAGGACCTGAGCCAGGCTCAGGTCGACGCGCTGGCGGAAACCGTCACCAACGTCATCGGCGAATTCAAGGGCACGGTTCACAAGACCGAGACCTGGGGCCTCAAGCAGCTCGCCTACAAGATCCAGAAGAACCGCAAGGGTCATTATGTGATGCTGTCGGCCGAAGTGTCGGGCGAAGCGATCGCAGAGATCGAGCGTCAGGCTGCGATCAACGAAGATATCATCCGCTGGCTCACCATCAAGGTCGACGAACTCGAAAAGGGTCCGTCGGTGATGATGCGCAAGCAGGAACGTCGTGGCGGCCGCGGCCGTGACCGCGACGGCGAAGAATAAGGATAAAGATCATGGCACGACCCTTTTTCCGCCGCCGCAAGACCTGCCCCTTCAGCCAGAAGGACGCACCGGTCATCGATTACAAGGACGTCCGTCTGCTCCAGGGTTACCTGTCGGAGCGTGGCAAGATCGTCCCGTCGCGTATCACCGCGGTGTCCACCAAGAAGCAGCGTGAGCTGGCGAAAGCGATCAAGCGCTCGCGCCACATCGGCCTGCTCCCCTACATTGTTAAGTAAGGAGGGCTGACCGATGGAAATCATCCTGCTCGAACGCATCGAGAAACTGGGCGGTATCGGCGACGTCGTCACCGTCAAGAACGGCTTTGCCCGTAACTACCTGCTGCCGAACAACAAGGCGCTTCGTGCGAATGACGCCAACAAGAAACTGTTCGAAGCGAACCGCGGCAAGATCGAAGCTGATAACGCCGAACGTCGCACCGACGCCGAAGGCCGCGCCAGCGGCATCAACGGCAAGCAGATCGTCCTGATCCGTCAGGCATCGAACACCGGCCAGCTTTATGGTTCGGTTTCGGTCCGTGACATCGTCGATGCGCTCGCCGAAGACGGCGTCGAAGGCATCGGCAAGTCGATGGTCGAACTGGAACGTCCGATCAAGTCGCTCGGCCTGGTCGACGTCAAGGTCAAGCTGCATCCCGAAGTCATCGTGACCGTCGGCGTCAACGTCGCGCGTTCGCCTGACGAAGCCGAAATGCAGAAGCAGGGCATCGACGTGATCCAGGCCATGTTCGAAGAAGAACAGGCCGAGGCAGTCGCCACGGCTCTGGAACCCGACAGCGAAGACGAATTCGAAGACGCCACGCCGCCTTCGGAACTCGCTCCCGAAGCTGCTGCGGACGAAGCCGAAGAAGCCTAAGCTTCCTCTGGCCAAAGCCTTTTGAAAGGGCCGCGTTTCCGAAAGGAAGCGCGGCCCTTTTCTTATGGCCCGCCCTTTCCTATGGCTCGGCGATGGCCGACGATCCTTTCCAGCGCCGCTTTGCCGCCGATGCGGGCCTGCTGCCGCATATGGCGGACCTTGCCAACGACCGGCTGCTGATCGCGCTGCTGACCGAGGCCGATTATCGCGCCGCAAGCTTCCTCGACCAGCGGCTGATCACCGATCGCATCGGGCGCGAGTGGATGGCGTGGGACGCCCTGCCCGACCTCGGCGCCGCGGCGCCTGCTCCGCACTTCATCTTTCATATCGGCCATGTCGGGTCGACGCTCGTGTCGCGCCTCCTGGCCGAGGTCAGCAACGTGCTGCCGCTACGCGAGCCGATGCTGCTCCGCACGCTGGCGCAGGTCGCCGAGCGGATCGACCGGCCCGAGTCGGTCTGGTCGTCCGAGCTTTACCGCCAGCGCCTCGCCCAAACGGTGGGGTGGCTGGGCCGCGGCTTTGCCCCCGGCCAGCGCGCGATGGTGAAGGCCTCGAGCGTAATTACGGCGATTGCCGACGAGCTGACGGGCACCGACGGCCGCGCGCTGTTCCTCTACGTTCCGCTCGCGCGCTACATCGAGACGATCCTCGCCGGCGAGGCGTCGACGGCCGAGACGTTGGCGCAAGCGCCCGCACGCATGGCGCGACTGGCCGAATTGCTACCCGATTTCCCGTTCGCATTGTGGCAGTTGCCGCCGGTGACGCGCATCACGATGAGCTGGCTTTGCGAGATGGCGACGGCGCAGCGGACCTTGCCACGCACCGTTCCGCGGCATCTATGGGCCGATTTCGAGGATGTGCTGGCCGATCCCGCCGCCGCACTCGCCGCGCAGTGCGGGCATTTCGGGCTTCCGGTCGACGCGGCGCGGATCGATGCCGCGCTCGCTGGCCCCGTCATGCGCCAATATTCGAAGGCGCCCGAGCATGGCTACAGCCCCGATCTGCGCCGCGAGTTGCAGGCGCAGGCCGCCGCCGAGAACGCGCCGGCCATCGCCGAAGCGATCGCGTGGGTTGAAGCGCTCGCCGCACGCTATACAAGCCTCGGCGACCTGCCGATCCACGGCGACCAGGAAAGCGTATAATGTTCAAGCTCGTCCAGCTGCTCGACGATGACGCGGTCCGCGCACTGCGCGCGATTGCCGCCAGCGGCAAGTTCGTCGACGGAAAGATCAGTAATCCGCATTCGAAGGTGAAGAACAACCTGCAGCTTCACGACGCGGGCGCTTATGAACGCTCGTCGAAGATCCTGCTCGATGCGATGGTGCAGAACCCCGATTTCATGGAGTTCTCCTTTCCCGCGCGCATCGCGCCGCCGTTGATGACGCGGTACACGCCGGGCATGCACTATGGGCTGCACCCCGATGCCGCCTATATCCCGTTACCCGACGGCCAGCTGCGCACCGACGTCAGCTGCACGGTGTTTCTGAACGACCCCGCCGACTATGACGGCGGCGCGCTGCATGTGCAGTTGGGCGGTGCCGATCTGCGTTTCAAGGAAGCGCCGGGCGTCGCGATCCTCTATCCCTCGCACACGCTGCACGAGGTCGAACCGGTGACACGCGGCGAACGGCTTGTTGCGATCACCTTCATCCAGAGCCTGATCCCCGATGTCGCGCACCGGAACCTGATGTACGAACTGAACGAGATTGCCGCGATCGAGGGCGGCAACATGGAACCCGCGAACTTCACGCGGCTGCAGGCGGTCCAGTATCAGCTGTTGCGGATGTGGCGGCGCTAGGGCCGCGCGCCATCAATAGCCCATCAGGCTCAGCACTTCCTTGCGGCTGCTTTGGTCCTCAAGGAAACAGCCGAGCAGGCGGCTGGTCACCATGCCGACGCCCGGGGTGCGCACGCCGCGCCCGGTCATGCATCCATGCTGCGCATCGATGACCACCGCGACGCCGTGCGGCTGGAGATTGTCCCAGATGCAGCGCGCGACCTCCGCCGTCAGCCGTTCCTGCACCTGCAGCCGCCGCGAAAAGCCGTTTAGCACCCGGGCAAGCTTCGAAATGCCGACCACCCGGTCGCGCGGCAGATAAGCGATCGACGCCTTGCCCGTGATCGGCGCCATATGGTGCTCGCAATGCGACTGGAACGGAATGTCGCGCAGCAGCACGATCTCGTCATAGCCGCCGACTTCCTGGAAGGTGCGCGACAGGTGGAGCGCGGGATCGTCGGCATAGCCTGAACAATATTCCTTCCACGCGCGCGCGACGCGGCGCGGCGTATCGAGCAAACCTTCGCGCGCCGGATCGTCGCCCGCCCACTCGATCAGCGTCCGCACGGCGTCCGCGACATGGTCGGGGACGACCACCTTGCCGTCCGGTCCCAACTCGGTGTTATTGTCGCTCATCGCCCCGCTTTCACTGTTGCCATCATGCCGCACATTTCGACGTCAATGGCGCGAATGGCAAGGGCCGGGCGAGAAGAATTTATGCCCGCCCATGAAGTTTACGTTGCGGAATCTGGGCTTTTTCATCTTTCGGAGACGCGCGGTTTCGCGTCCTTTTTTGGGCTTAACAAGTCACTTGACGCTTTCGTCAACTCGGCGCACCTTTGGCGCCATACAGAACTCGCTCAAGCGGGTCGTATTCCGGAGAGGCCGGCGTTTTCCCCGACGCCGGTGGGAGAGGACGATGACCAGCACAGCTGGCAAGTGGGATTCACGAGGGCACATGGCCGCTTTGGCCCGGTGCCCTTTGCCATGTCTGGTCGTTTCCCCTCCCCTTACCACAATTTGAAAGTTGGGCGGCCCCGCACCTGCGGGATCGAAAAAGGGAGGCTATAGATGAAGTTCAAGGCACTGATCGGAACCTCGATCCTTGCGATGACGGTGGCGACGCCGGCATTCGCGCAGGACGCGGCGGATGAAGTGGAACGCGATGCTTTCGGCGGCGAAATCGTCGTCACGGCGCAGCGCCAGTCGGAACGCCTGCAGGACGTGCCGATCGCGGTCAGCGCTTTTTCGACCGAGGCGCTCGAAGCCCAGCAGATCAAGACCCCGTCGGATCTTCAGCTGACCCTGCCCAACGTCACCTTCACCAAGACCAACTTCACCGGCGCGAGCTTCACGATCCGCGGGATCGGCGACCTTTGCGTCGGCACGACCTGCGACAGCGCGACCGCGATCCACCTGAACGGCGACCCGCTGTTTTCTACCCGCCTGTTCGAAACCGAATTCTTCGACCTCGAACGCGTCGAAGTGCTGCGCGGCCCGCAGGGCACGCTGTTCGGCCGCAACGCGACGTCGGGCGTGGTCAACGTGATCACCGCCAAGCCCAAACTCGGCGCCTTCGAAGCCGCCGCCGAAGCCGAATATGGAAATTATGATTCCATGAAGGGCAAGGCGATGGTCAACATCCCGCTCGGCGACACCGCCGGCATTCGCGTCGCGGGCATTTACCTGAACCGCGACGGCTATACGAAGAACAGCTTCCTCGACACGCGCATCGACGACCGCGACCTGTACTCGGTCCGCGGCTCGTTCCGCTGGGAGCCGTCGCCCGACACGACGATCGACCTGCTGGCGTCCTATTTCCATGAGAGGGACCAGCGCACGCGTATCCAGAAACAGCTCTGCCAGCGCGACCCGACCGGCATCCTCGGCTGTTTGAACAGCCGCCTCGACAATTCACCCTTCAACGGTAACGCGACCTTCACCGCGGCGCTGACCTCGCGTGAATTCCTGGCGACGCAGGGAATTCCGACCGCTTTCGCTTTGGGCAGCCTTTATGGCCCCGACGTCTATGCCAACACGACGATCCCGTCGGATCCGCGCACGGTGAACACGGCTTATACGCCGAGCTATTTCACCAGCGAACTGACGCTGCAAGGCCAGATCGAACATAATTTCGGCCCTGTGGCGTTGCAGGTTTCGGGCCAGTATCAAAAGGTCAAGCTCGACGCGTCACAGGACTATAACAGCAATGTCGGCGACCGCTCGCTCTATGCCGGCGGCCTTGCCACGCTGGCGGCGGCGGCAGGCGGCGCGCTCGGTCCGGCACTGCAGGGCTATTTCGCTCCGGTTGCCGCGGCGTTGATCCCCAACGGCCCGACCGGCCAGCTCTGCACCTCGCTGGCCGAGGAGAGTGGCACCGGATCATTTGGCGGCAACAAGATCTGTAGCGACCAGTCGCTGCAGTTCGACCGGTCGAACCAGTATAACAGCAGCTGGTCGGCGGAAGCGATCATGACCAGCGACTTCGACGGGCCGTTCAACTTCCTCGTCGGCGGCATCTATGCCGACTATCATCTGACCGAGAACAGCTATTATGTGAACGCCTTCCCGATCGACTATCTGACGGGCGTTCTCGGAGCTTTTTCGTCGGTCGCGAATGTGAACAAAACGCCGGCTGGCGTGATCACAGGCGCAAATCCGCTAGCGCCTGGCTACCTCGGCACGCCCTTCTTCCGCAACAACACCGCCGATCTGTCGATCAAATCCTACGGCCTGTTCGGCGAAGCCTATTTCGAGATCAGCGACCGGCTGAAGCTGACCGCTGGCCTGCGCTACAACAATGACAAGAAGAGCGTGGTCGCCCGCTCGACGCTGGCAAGCTTCCTCGTCCCGCACGGCTCGACCGATGCCTTTGCGTCACCGACTGCGGCGGGCTTTGATGCCGACCCCGGCACGCCCTGCCCCGTTCACAGCAGCGAGACCTCGAGCACGGTGGGGCCGATCGGATCGATCGCGGGCTGCGAAGCCTTTCAGGAGCGTTCGGTCAAGTTCAACAAGCTGACCGGCCGTTTTGTGATCGACTTCAAGGTCACCGACGACAATCTGCTCTATGCCTCCTATTCGCGCGGCTATAAATCAGGCGGTATCAATCCGCCGCTGCAGCCGATCTTCGAAGTGCCCGAAAGCTTCCGTCCCGAACAGGTCGATGCGTTCGAAATAGGTTCGAAGAATAGCTTTGGCAATGGCGCGCTGCAGCTCAACCTCACGGCCTTTTATTACAAGTACAAGGACCTGCAGCTCAGCAAGATCGTAGCCCGTACCGCGGTTAACGACAATGTCAGCGCCGACGTCTATGGGTTCGAGGCCGAAGCGATTGTCCGGCCTGACCCGGATGTCGTCGTCAACCTGGGCTTCAGCTATCTGCACAGCAAGGTCACCGATGACAAGCTCACGAGCAACCCGCGCGACTTTGGCGGCGGCCGCGACGATGCGGTGATCATCAAGGACATCACCAACGCCGCGAACTGTGCCGTGGCGTCGACGTCGGGCAATGCTGCCGGGGTCAACGCCTTCGTGAACGGGGTCCAGCAGGTCATCAACGGGGGCTTCGTCCCAGGTGTAGCTGCGGGCGCCGGTCTGCGGCCGACAACGACGTTTCCGGCGGATGGCGGCATCGCTTCGACTGGCGCCTTTAGCATTTGTGCCGTCATGAGCGCGGCGGCATCCGGCGCTTTCGCCGCGGCAGGGCTGACTCCGGCAGCGTTCGGCGGGATCGAATATTTCTCCGCCGGCGTTCCGGTCAACCTCAAAGGCAACCAGTTGCCGCAGGCGCCGAATTACAAGTTCAGCGCCGGCATCCAGCATACGATGCGGCTGGGCGACGGCGGGATGACCCTCGTTCCGCGCGCCGATCTTGCCTATACCGGTGAAAGCTATGGCAGCATCTTCAACGGCAATGTGAACCGCATCAAAGGCTATGCCCAGGTCAACGCCCAAGTGCAGCTGAACGGCGCCGACGACAAATGGTATGTGCGCGGGTTCATCCAGAACGTCTTCGACGCCAACAGCGTCACCGGCCTCTACATCACCGACCAGTCGTCGGGTAACTACACCAATATCTTCACGCTCGAACCGCGCCGCTATGGCATCGCGGCCGGCGTGAAGTTCTAAAACGCAGGCGGCAACGCCGACAAAAAAACCCCGGCCTCTCGATCGAGAGGCCGGGGTTTTCCTTTTGTCTTCCGTGGGGTGGCCGGGGAGCGAGGAAGCCCCCGGCCAATCCCGATCAGAATTTATAGCGGATGGTGCCGCCATAAGTACGCGGCTGGCTCGGGTAGCCCGAGACGCTGCCCGCCTGCGCCACCGCCGGGAAGATCGTCGTCAGATATTGCGCGTTGGTGAGGTTGCGGCCCCACACGCCGACGTCGATACCGTTGGTCAGGCGGATCGTGAACGACGCGTTGAGCGAGTTCACTTCGCGCTTCAGATTCTGCGCGACGCTCGCCGGGAAGCCCGACAGGCCCTCGACGATCTGGACCGGGCTTTCATACGCATAATCGACGTGCGCGATCGCCTTGGTCCCGCCAGCGAACTCGTGCGTGTACGTGCCACCCATCGACAGCGACAGTTCGGGGATGCCCGCGGGCGTCGAGCCCGAGATATCGCCGAACGCCGAGTTGATGAAGCTGTCATATTTGGCGTCGAGATAGGTCGCCGCCAACGTCAGGTTGAGCCCGGCGACCGGACGCACCGAGCCGTCGAACTCGATACCGAAGGTCGACTGCTTGCCGGCGTTTGCGAGCGCGAAGCCGGTACCGGTGAAGACGTTCGACTGGAAGCCCTTGATCGACTGCTTGAACACCGCGACGTTCACCGCGGCGACATCCCACTGACCCTTCAGGCCAAACTCGTAGACGGTCGATTCTTCGGGATTGGCGAAGCGCGAGCCCGAAACGAGGTTCGGAAGGCCGAGGCCGCCCGAAATGATCGCGGGCAGGTCGGCCGCGGTCGGACGGCTGTCGCGCGACAGGTTGATCGAGCTCGCCTTGAAGCCCGTCGCATAGGTCGCATAGACATTGACCGTGTCGGTGAGTTCATAGGCGGCGCGAACGCTGTACGAGAAATCGCCGTCGTTGGTCTTGCCGCTTTCGACCGCGTTCGGAACGTTGAGGAACGGCGGCAGGAACTGGAACGCCTTCAGGCCGGCCAGCGGGTTCGCGCTGCGCCCATCGGGCAGCGTCATCGTCGGATTGGCCGCCAGGAAGGCGGCGGTCGGCGCCGGAACACCCTGACCGATCAGCAGCGCCTGACGGAACGGCGTATAGGCGGCCGCGTCGAGATTGACGCCCGAGAAGACGTCGCTGCTGACGACATTGGTCGAGAAGCGCTTGCGGTCCTTCGTATAGTTGCCGCCGAGCGTCAGCGTGAGGCGATCGGTGACTTCGAAATCGACGGTGCCGAAGATCGAGAAAGCCTCGTTCTTCATCTGATAATCTTCATCGAGACCGTTACCGGCACGGAAGAAGGTGCCGAGATATTTCGTCGGAGCACCTTCGAGCGCGCCGAGTGTGCCTTCGAGCAAGCCGACGTTGAGCGCATTGCCGCTCGCCGCCCGGATCAACGCGTCGCCATAGGGGCGGAACTGCGTCCCGAATTTGATCGCGCTCTGCTGGTCGACCTTTTCGTTGAAATAATAGCCGCCGATCAGGAAGTTGAGCGGGCCGTCGAAGTCCGAGGTCAGGCGGACTTCCTGCGTGAAGGTGTCGATGTCGACATAGTCGCTCTTCTCGCCGATCAGATCGGCGGCGGAGAAATCCGAATCCTGGTTCGTATCGGCGCGCACCTGACGATAGGCGGTGATCGAGGTCAGCGCCATGTTGCCCAGATCATAGTCGATCTGCGCCGAGCCGCCGTAATTCTTGATCTTATTCGACGACAAGAAGTTGTTGTAGACGTCGTACGAGAAGGGATTGTTCGCATCGACGCTGGGACCGCCGGCAAGGGCGTTGGTGATCGCGACGGTCGGGCCGGCGATGACGTTGCCCGCGATGCAGCAATTTTCGTCGATCTTGTCATAGTCGCCGATCAGGCGGATCGACAGCGCGTCGGTCGGTTCGAACAGAAGCTGGCCGCGCACGCCCCAGCGATTGCGGTCGTTGACGTCGGTGTCGAGCTTCAAATCCTGCGCATAACCGTCGCGACGGTTATAGCTGCCGCCGATCGAGAAGGCGATGGTGTCGCTGATCGGGCCGGTGACGTCGCCCTTGACGGTGATCGCGTCATAATTGCCATAGGTGACTTCGGCCGAGCCGCCGAATTCGAACTGCGGCTTTTGCGTGACGATGCTGATGACGCCCGCCGATGCGTTCTTGCCGAACAGTGTCGACTGCGGCCCGCGCAGCACTTCGATGCGCTCGACATTGGGAAGGTCGCCGATCTGGGCGGCCGAACGCGAGCGATAGACGCCATCGATGAACACGCCCACCGACGGTTCGATACCGGCGTTGTTCGCGCCGTTGCCGAAGCCGCGGATGATGAAGTTGGTGTTCGCGCTCGACTGGAGCTGCGAGACGCGAAGGCTGGGGACCGACGATTGCAGGTCGATGAGGTCGCGGATCTGCGCTTCTTCAAGCTGCGCTGCCGAGGTCACCGAGACTGCGACGGGCGTGTCTTGCAGCGTCTGCGAACGCTTGCTGGCGGTGACGATGATGTCGTTGCCATAATCGGTGTCGTCGGCCGTCGTTCCAGCGTCGGCCGGCGCGGCGTCCTGAGCGAAGGCATAAACCGGAGTGGTGGCGGCGCACAGCATGGTGGCGCCCAACAAAATGTTGCGCAAAGTCATATTCAGTCTCTCTCCAAACCCACCGAAGCGCAGCCAAAGGCTTATCGGGAGATGCCCAGTGGTAAGCGCCCGGTCTAACGCGCCGCCCGGCGGCGTCAACGCGCGCACGCGCGAAACGGCCGATTTTCCATAAATTCGTGACTAAAAAGCAACAGTTTACGTTACGGCGAACGTTCGACTCGGTTACACTTATGTGTCAAATGCGAAATGTGTATTAGGCATCTGCCAATAGCTCAGCCCCGAAGACGAAGGACAAGCGATGCGGGCCCAGACCCTGCCGAGCCCGAACACGCTGACCAAAACGCTGCTGCTGGCATTCGGCCTGGCCTTTGAACTTCCCGGGGTCGCCGCACGGATCGTCATGCTGGGGCTATCGCCGCCCCTCCTGCTCTACACCGGCCTCTATGCCGGCCTGATCGCCTGTCTGTGGGGCGCGGCCTTCATCCGCGGCTCGCTGCTGCGCTGGGGCTGGGCGCTGGTGTTTGCTCTCGCCACCATCCTCGTCGGCAGCTTTCAGAATGCCACGGCCGATGCGATGAGCTACGACGCCTTCGTCACCATGGTCCATTCGGCAGGCTTCGCCGACGATGCCGTCGCGCAATATGGCGCGTCGATCGCGTGGGCCGCAGCGGGCGCATTCTTTCTTTTCATCGGCGTGGGGCTGAAACCGGGCGTCCGGCGCCCGTTGCCGGCCGCGGCTGCGGCGCTTGCACCCATGGCGGGGCTCGCGATGCTGACCATCCTTCTGTTCGTGCGCGGGGGCGAAGGCGGCCGCGGACTGCCGAACGCCTGGGTCGGAACCGCCTATTCGGCGCTCGCGACATTCGAAGCCGCGACCCAGCCGTCGATGGCGCGCCAGCCGGTAACCATCGCGCATGGCCCAGAGCCCGAACAAGGCGACATCGTCCTGATCATCGACGAAAGCATCGCCGGCCGATACCTCGACATCAACGATACTGCGGGCGTGCGGTCAGGTCTGGCTTCGCCGCCGCCCGGCGTCGCTGTCAGCAATTTCGGCCTCGCCGCCTCGATCGCCAATTGCAGTTTCGGAAGCAATTTGACGCTTCGATATGGCGGGACGCGCGATGCCTATCACCGGATCAACGCGACGATGCCGTCGATCTTCGCTTATGCGAAACGTGCCGGGTTCGCGACGATCTACATCGACGCGCAGCGGACCGGCGGCGCCTATCAGAACGGCATGGATGATGCCGAGCGGGGTGAGATCGATCGCTTCGTCCAGTTCGGCGATACGCCCGTCGTCGATCGCGACATGGCCGCGGCCGATGCGCTGATCGCGGCGCTGGACAACGACCGGCGCGAATTCATCCTCGTCAACAAGATGGGCGCGCATTTCCCCGTCGCCGACAAATATCCGGGTAGTGCCCATATTTTCAGCCCCGCGCTCCCGCGCGACGAATCCGCGGTCGTGACCGAAACCCGGCTTCCCGAAAATCTGTACAGCGGCGCCGAAAGCTGGCGCCTCTATCGCAACGCCTATCGCAACACGGTCGGCTGGACGGTGGGCGGCTTCTTCGACCGACTATTCGCCGGCGCCCGGCTCGACGGGGCACTGATCATCTATACGTCCGATCATGGGCAGAATCTGCACGAACGCGGCGATTCGGGAACGACCACGCATTGCAGCCCGTCGCCTGCCAGCGAGGAGGGCGCAGTGCCCCTCGCGATCATCGGCGCCTCCGGCCGCTGGGAAGCCGCTGCGAAACGCCATTTCGATGCATCGAGCCACTATCGCATCTTTCCGACGCTGCTGAATGCGATGGGCTATGACCAGGCGGCAGTGCGACGCGAATATGGCGAAGCGCTCGACTCTCCCGCTTCCGATCCGGCGACGTTCAACAGCCTCTTTAACGCGCGGCTCGGACGCAAGCCGATATGGGTCAAGGTCGAGCGCGCATCGGTCGCGCGGCCGCCGGTTGGCGACTATGCCGCGCCCAAGAACGGCGCCGCACCGCAGTGACGCGCGCGTGCAATGCTTTGCCAACGAATAGTCGCTAGGCTCGCCGTCATGTCAGGTCCCTTCAGCCCTCCCGAAACGACACTTGGCCCGGATACCGCAACCGAAGCCGATTTCGGTCAGCGGATCCGCCGCGCCGTGATCTGGCGCTCGGGGTCGCAGATTGCGGGGCAGATCGTCGCTTGGGCCTCCACCTTCCTCGTCATCCGTATCCTGACGCCCGAAGATTATGGCCTGTTTGCGCTCACGCAAGTGATGCTGATGCTTTTCAATCTGCTCAACGGCTATGGTCTCGCCAGTGCGGTAATCCAGCGCGAAGAGGTCGCCGCCCACGAGCTGAGGCAGATTTTCGGGCTGCTGCTGCTGCTCAACGGCGCGCTCGCGGTGGCCCAGATTGCTTGCGCCCCCTTGGCGGCCGCTTATTATCGTCAACCGATGGTCGCCGATCTGCTGCGGGTGCAGGCGCTGATCTATCTCACCATCCCCTTTTCCGCGCTCGCCTACGCGCAGCTCGCGCGTTCGCTGGAGTTCCAGCGTCAGGCACAGGTCAACCTCGTTTCCGCGCTGATGGGCGCGGGCGTCGCGCTCGGTGGCGCGCTCGCGGGCTGGGGCGTGTGGGCGCTGGTCTGGGCGCCGATCGCCATGTTCGCGACGCGGGCCTTGGGCCTGACGATCGCAGCGCGTAGCTGGATGTGGCCCAGCTTCGACTTCCGCGGCGCGGGCTCGATCGCGCGCTATGGCGGGCTGATCGCGGTCGCGCAGTTTTTCGGCTTCGTCCAGAGCCAGGCGGACATATTGGTCGCCGGCCGCTGGTTCGAGGCACATCTGGTCGGCATCTATACGACGGCGCTGCTGCTGACGCAGATCTTCAACAACAAGGTCGTGCCGCCGCTTAACGAAGTGGCCTTTGCCGCCTATTCGCGAATGCAGAATGACCGGCCCGCGCTGACCGCAGGCTTCACGCGCTCGACGCGCGCGATCATGGTCGCAGCCATGCCGTTCTTCTTCGGCCTCGCCGCCGTGGCCGAACCCCTCGTACTCACGCTGCTCGGCGAAAAATGGCGCGAGATCGTGCCGCTGCTGCTACCGCTGGCGCTCGCCATGCCCTTCTGGACCTTGTTCACCCTGCTTCGCCCCGCGACCGACGCGCTCGGCCGCCCGGGTATCGCGTCGGGCAATGCCGCGGCAGGGGCGCTGCTGATGCCGGTCGTGTTTCTGATCGGCGCGCAGTGGGGAATCATCGGCATCGCATGGGCCTGGCTGATCGCCTATCCGTTGCTACTCGTCTTTGCCGCCGTCCGGAGCTTGCCCGTTATCGGCGTCCGGGCGGGCGAGCTGTTGCGGGCGGTCGCACCGCCGGTTCTCGCCGCCACCGCCATGGCCGCGGCGGTGATGCTGGTCGATCGCATGCTGCCCGCGCTGCCTGAGCCCATACGACTGGCGGTGCTCGTCGCAACGGGGGCGCCGATCTATTGCCTTTGGCTGGCGTTGTTCGCGCGCGAGACGGTCCGCGACCTGATCGAACTGGTGCGCGGACGGCGCATGCCGGCCGATCCGGCCGTCGCCGTCTAGGCCCGACCCAGCGCCGCGATCGCTGTGCGCGTCGCGTCGATATAGGCATTGCCGCTAAAGCGATAGCTACCGATGAAATGGACGAACCGTGCGTCGGGCGGCACGCCTTCGTCCCAGAAGTTGAGATAATGATCGTAAGGCAGCAGCAACGGATCGGGTTCGTTGGCAATTACGATGTTCGAGGTCACCTGTTCGCTGCCCCATCGCGCCCAACGCTCGGCTCCGAGCAATCGTTCGGCTTCGCGTGAAAATGCCTCTGCAAGCGCACGCCCGTCGCCGCCACGCGCGAAACCGGCAAAGCCCGCACATCCGCGCACATAGAGCGGGTTCGTGAGCGCGGGCAGCGAAACCCGGTCGAGACCGCATTCGATCGCACCCTGCACATGCGCCTCGGGATTGTGGAGAAATTCGTCGTCGTCGGACTTTGCCGCCATTTCTGCAAAGGACAACAGCTCGGAATCGGGATCGCCGCGCAATGTGAAGCTGCGATTTTGCGTAATCGCGGCGGCGATCTCCGGCACGTCGCCCAGCGTCACCGTGTCCGAATCGAGCTGGATCACATAATCGCCTGCCCGCATGTCCAGAAGCGCGAGGAGGCGTTCCCAGACCTGGCCGCGCGGACACGGTGCGGTATCGATATCCACGATCGACACAATGTGCGGATTTCCAAGGTGCTTCGCCAGTATCTGCCGGTCGGCGTCGGTGAGCGTACCATCGTCGAGAATGACGATGCGCCCCTTATGAAGCTGCGCGTGCAGCGATTTGACCGCGACCAGATAGGGCAGCAGCACCCGCGTGCCGATCATGGAAAACAGGATCAATCCGTCGTCGGCCGGCACGATCGGGGGTGTATCGAGCACCGCACCTGCCGCGGCGCGGTGCGCGCGCTCTTTCCACAACCGGTTGAGTTTGTTCACGATCCTGTTCATGGCGCGGCAGTAACACGCACGACACCCCATTGGTAGTGGCGAAAATCCACGTATTTGCGCCCTTTCAGGACGCTTCTTGCCGACGATATCCGGGTGTTTGCAGACGATAGCGATCGGCGTGCAGAGCGTGACAAATCCAGGAGGAGGAAAGTGGTGCCCGGGGACGGGGTCGAACCGCCGACACTGCGATTTTCAATCGCATGCTCTACCAACTGAGCTACCCGGGCACGGCCGCTGCGACCGGTCGGTCGCGCTGGCGAGCGGCGGCTATAGGCAGGGCTTTGCATCCTGTCCAGAGGCTTTGTGACGCTCGATTTCAGGGTCAGCCTTCGTCGAAACGATCGTCCTCGGCGGTGCCGTCGGGCGCCTGATCGGCGGGTACGCGATAACCTTCGCCGAACCAGGTCAACAGGTCGCGATCGCGGCAGCCGCGGCTGCAAAAGGGCTTATATTCAGGCTCGCGCGGCTTGCCGCACAGCGGGCACGCTTGCGATTTTGCGGATGTCTTATTGGGCATGGCCCATTCCTTTGATCTGGGCGTCGGCGATCAGCTCGACGGGCCGGCCTGTACGTCTTTGCAGCATTTCGATCCAGAGCGGCTGGCCGCCGATATGATCGATAACCGCTGCGCGCGCGGTCAGTTTCAAAACCCCTGCCCCCACAGCGCGTTCCGCCTGCCGCAGCAACAGCGCGCCATCGGTGGCGATGGGATCGAGCCGTATCTGTTCGATCAGCGAGGGCCGCACACGGCGACGGATGATCTGCATCAGGCCGAACCCGTTGACCGCGGTGCGTTCGAAGGGCTGCGGCAAAAGCGTATAGATCAACGCATCGATAGCAAGCCGATCGGCCCGGCTTGCCAGCGACGGAAAATCGATTCCGATCGATCCCGTGATGTCGCAGCAGCGGATCACACTGACCGCGGCGGCGGCGCCCGCCCTCGCCAGCGCCAGCGGGTCACCGTCGCCGTCGATGTCGATCAGCACCATCGCCGGCGTCGCGTCGACCCACAGCGCGCCGTCGCCGAACGGCCAATGGCCGCTTCGCACATGGCCGACGATCTCCGACCAGCCCGCTTCTTCCAACCGGTCGGGTCCCGGTGCCCCGAGCTCGACGACCTTCATCCCGGTCGCCGCGATCCGCGCGCGCAGGTCGGGGCCGGGCCCCACCGCCGCGTCGGGATCGGCGATCTTCACCCGCCCGGGCTTGTCGCGGCCGCGCTCCATCAACGCCGCGCGCGTGATTTCCACCTTCAACTGCGAACCGATCGGGATGCCGGGCGGCAATCGGGCAAGCGAGACAAGTTGTTTGCCGGGCCCGTCGAGCATGGCCAGCGGCCTTTTCCCCGCCTCGACCAACCGGGCATGTTGCACGGTGCCGACGGGCGGTCCTTCATGATCGCGCTCGATCCGGGCTTCGACGATCGCGCCATCCTCGACCAGCGCGGCGCGCGCTTCGCCGATTCCGGCTTCGTAGAGCCACTCAGCCAAGCGCGATTCCCGCGCTGGTCAGCAGTGCGCGCGTTTCGAATAATGGCAGGCCGACGACGTTCGAGTGGCTGCCCGACAGGAAACGGACAAAGGTTTCGGCACGCCCCTGGATCGCATAGCCGCCCGCCTTGCCCATCCCTTCGCCCGATTCGACATAGCGGTCGATCTCGGCGGCGCTCAGCGCCTTGAACGCGACGACCGTATCGACGACGCGTACGCGCGCTTTTCCATCGGTTCCGACAACGCAAATCCCCGAATAGACATGGTGCCGCCGACCCGAAAGCAACCCGAGCATCCGGCGCAGATCGGCCTCGTCGGCCGGCTTTTCGAGGATGCGGCGGCCAACCGCGACGGTGGTATCGCCCGCGAGCACGACCTCGTCCGGCGCGCGATCGACCGCGAGCGCCTTGCTCTTGGCGAGCCGCGCGACATAGTCACGCGGCAGTTCGGCCTTCAGCGGCGTTTCGTCGATTTCAGGCGCAGCGATGCGCGTCGGCACAAGGCCGATCCGCGCCAACAATTCTCGCCGGCGCGGCGATGTTGAAGCAAGCACCAGCACGGGAAAGTTCGCCGCGCCGCTCACTTGAAGCGATAGGTGATCCGACCCTTGGTCAGGTCATAGGGGGTGAGTTCGACGAGCACTTCGTCGCCCACCAGAACGCGGATTCGGTTCTTGCGCATCTTGCCGGCGGTGTGACCCAGAATCTCGTGGTCATTTTCCAGTTTGACGCGAAACATCGCGTTGGGCAGCAGTTCGACCACTTGGCCGCGCATTTCCAGAAGTTCTTCTTTCGCCATCAGTCCTCTATGGTCTCGAAATCAAGGATGCGGGCCCATAACGCCAATTTGTGCCAATTGAAAGCAATCTGTCACAGGCGGTTTCAGGACACGAGTTTGAGCCGGCGCGCGACGCGCCAACCGACGGTTTTCATCCAGGCATAGCTCGGCCAGCGCGGCGGCATCGCGGGGTCGAGCCCCATGCGGCGCAAGGTCGCATTGGCGGCGTGCGCTTCGGATTCGCGATAGCTCCACTCGCTGCGCCAGGTGATCGACAGCGAGACCGAGGGGGCGTCGCCATTGGCGACGAAATGGGGCGCCATCACGGGCATCAGCACCGCATCGCCGGGCCCGAGCGGCACCTGTTGCGCATCGCCATGATAGTCGTCCTTCCACGGCAGGTTGCGGTGGCCCCCGGTGTGGTAGCGTTCATGCTCGCGACGGTGGGCGAAGCGTTCGTCGCCCGACGGCCAGACGTTCATCACCTTTGTGCCGCGCAATTGCAGCAGGATATTATGCTCGGGATCGAAGTGGAACGGCGTAATCGATCCCGGCGACGAGATGAAGATGAAACCTTGCGGCGTCAGCATCGCGCCGGTGCGCGGCTCGACGACGGGTTCCAGTTCGCCGAGCAGGTCCATCAGCAGGGTGCGATAGGCATCGACATTCTCGATATTCTTGAGCACCGCCCAGCTGCCGTTGCTGTCGATCGTGCGGATCGTTTCGCCGATCGACAGACCGTTCGACGGAATGTCCTCGGGAAGGATGCCGATCGGCACATTGCCCGGATTATATTCGACCTCGCTCGCGGGCAGGCTCTCGCCAAGCTGTGCGAGCGCTTCGAGCGACAGCAGCGGATGATCGGGAAGATGATGGTTGAGCAGCCCCGCTTGCAGCGGATAGAGCGCTGCCATCCGTTCGAGCGTTTCGGCGGGGAATACCGGGCGAGTGATCGGCTGGTGCGCGGTCATGACGGGCTTTCTACTTCATTATCGGGCACCGCGGCACCCTTCCAGCGCCGCCAGAGCCGCTCGGTCTTCGTCAGCATGGCAAAGCGGAGCCGGTCGGACGCCGCCGCCAGCGGAACATTGACCCACACGAGCGCGCGGCGTTCGCGCCAGACGCTGTCGATCATCGGGTGCCCAGGCGCGGCACAGCTGTCGACCCAGTCGATTTGCGGGTCGCCCAGCAAGTCGAGGTTCGCCTGTTGCAGCAGCACGCCGGGCGAGAAGCGCGCATAATCCTCGTCGAACGCGGTCTTGAACGAAAAGCCGCCGGGTGGGCAAAGGAAGTTGACGAGCATGGCGAGCGGGCGGTCGTTGAGGTCTAGCGCACGCATGTCCAGCCGCCCCGCGTCACCCGCTGCGACGAGGATCGCGCGAAACCAAGCTTGTGTGTCGCTCTGGCTCGCGAGCGCGGATTTGGCACGCCCCTTCCAGCCGCGCGCCTCGAGGTCGAGGAAGGCGTCGACCCACGGATCGATCGCCTCGCCCGGTTGCCAGCGGCGAAACGCTATAGCGCCCTGTTCGGCGAGGCGGTTCGCCTGCCGCCGCAATTCCTTGCGCTTCTTGGCGCGCACCGCAACGTCCCAATATTCCTCGGGCGATAGATTGCTTTCGAGCAGCGCGCGTTCCTCGCGGTGCACCACCTCGGCCGCGCCACCGCGCGTCCGCGCGGCCTCGACGAGCCCGCGGTGGAGCGGGCCGTCCTCGGTCAGCCGCGGCACGTGCACAAGCGTGCGCGCCCATGGCGCCGCATCGCACCAGCCGAGCAGGATCGACCAGAACAGGCTTTCGAAACCCGCGCGCACCAGCGGTGCGCCGTGAAAATGATTGGGGTGTGCCCAGCCCGTGACATGGCGCAGCGGCACGCGGCCATAATGCGTCGCGGCCGCGAGCGGCATGATGCCGATCACCGGCCCGTCGCTGCCGTCGCGAACGAGCACCAGCCGCGCGTGGCGCTCGGGATCGAGCAGGTGCAGCGCCGATTGCAGGCACCAGCGTTCGGCAAAGGGATTGGGCTCGCTTGCCTCGTCGGCCACCCGGTCCCACTGCGCGGCAAGGTCGGGCGATAGTGCGAGCGGATCGACAACGCGCACGGTAAGCGGCGCCGCTTCGGTGGCGCTCGTCGGAAAGGCAGGATGGACCGTCATCGGCAGCGAGCCTACCAGCCAAGCGTTAAAGATGGGTGGCAAATCACATCGTGCCCTTCCCGTCCGGAAAGGGAAAATCAGATCCCGAAAAGCTTCGCCAGCGATTTTTCGAGCATGAAGAATTGCCAGATCAGCCGCCCGTGATCGCGCCGCCCCGACTGGTGCGCCGCGACGATGCGTTCGATTTCGGCCATGTCGAACCAGCCCGAGCGCGCGAGCGTAGATGACGTCGCAAGCCCCTTAGCAGCCTCGACAAGCGGACCGCGAAACCAGTGCGATACCGGCGTCACAAACCCCATTTTGGGCCGGTACAAGATGTCGTGCGGCAGATAGCGTTCCATCGCCTTCTTCATGATCGCCTTGCCCGTCCCGCGCTTGACGCGCATCGACGCGGGCAGGTTCGCGGCGAATTCGATCAGGCGATAATCGAGCAAGGGCTCACGCGCCTCGAGGCTGACCGCCATGCTCATCCGGTCGGTCTTGGTCAGGATGTCTCCGGGTAGCCAGATCATCAGGTCGGCATATTGCGCGCGATCGAGCGGCTCGCGGGCGGGCGCCTCGGCCATCGCCTTCCAATAGCGTGTCTCGGCAACATGATCGCCGAGCGCATGGTGCGCGGCGTCATTGAACAGCCGCGAGCGTTGCGCCTGCCCCGTCACCCCAACCGCTTCGGCATAGCCCTCCGCCCCGCTCTTCGACAGGCTCGCGAGCGTCGCGCGGGCGCGGAGCGGGCGGGGCGCCCAGTCCATCTGCGGCCACATATGCGACAATGGACCGAGCACGCCGCGGCGCAGGAAGCCGGGGATCAGCCCGCGCAGTTTCTCTTCCTGATGCTGGAACACCAGACGGCGGTATCCCGCGAAGGCTTCATCCGCGCCGTCGCCCGAGAGCGCGACCGTCACCTCTTCACGCGCGAGTTCGCAGACGCGGTACGTCGGCAGCGCGCTCGCATCGGCGAAGGGCTCGTCGAACTGGTCGGCAATCTTGTCAACGAGGGTGAAGTCGCCCGACGATACGGTGCGCGTGCGGTGGTCGGTCGCGAAACGCTCGGCGATCTGCTGGGCGTAGGCGGTCTCGTCGAGCGCCGCCTGATCGAAGCCGATCGTGCAGGTCTTGACCGCCTTTGCGCTCGCCTCGGCCATCAGTGCGACGACCGCGCTGCTGTCGACCCCGCCCGACAGGAACGCGCCGAGCGGCACGTCGGACACCATGCGGTCGGTCACCGCGGCGCGCATCAGGTGGACGAGATGCTCGGCCGCCTCGCCTTCGCTCGCGCGAATCCGTTTCGAGAAATCGGGCGCCCACCAGCGCGTCGGCCGGGGCACGGGCTTGCCGCGCTCGAGCATCAGATAATGGCCGGCGGGAAGCTTCTCGACGCCTGCGACGATGCAATTGTCGTCGGGGACATAACCGAAAGCGAGGAAATCCTCGATCGCGGTCAGATTGGCTTCCTGCCGCAGCAGCGGATTGCGCAGCAGCCCTTTCAGTTCCGACGCGAAAGCCACCGATCCATCCGACAGGCGCACATAATGGAGCGGCTTCACCCCCAGCCGGTCGCGCGCGAGAAACAGGCATCCGCGCTGATGATCGTGGATCGCAAAGGCGAACATACCATTGAGCCGCGACAGGCAGTCGGGTCCCCATTGGCGCCACGCGGCGATGATGACCTCGGTATCGCCGCTGGTACGGAAGCGGTGGCCGCGATCCTCGAGCTCGGCGCGCAGCTCGCGGAAATTATAGATTTCGCCATTATAGGTGAGCGTCACGATCTCGTCGTCGCTCGCCATCGGCTGCGGGCTGCCCGCGATGTCGATGATCGAGAGGCGAAGGTGGCCGAGCCCGACCCCGGGGGCGGTCCACTCGCCCGATCCGTCGGGGCCGCGATGCTGCATCGGCTGGAGCATCGCGCGCACGCGCGCCGGGTCGACCGGTTTCGCCGTTTCCAGATGATAGATGCCGGCGATCCCACACATATAGGAACCGCTCTTAACGCGTTTTCAGCGCGCGGTCAGCCATTGCATTGACTCCGCCCGACGCGGAAAGGAAATCCTCTATCGCATTGCGGCCCCCGCGCCGCTCCTCGCTCGATATGATCAGCGACAAGGCGCGCGGGTCGCCGCCGAGCAACCGTGCCTTGAGGCCCGCAAGCTTTGCCGCACGCGCACTGCCCGTCACCTTGCCATCGACGACATACCAGGTCGCGGCATCGCGCAGCACCGGGCCGGGATGCAGCAGCCGCTCGGTCTTTGCGCCCTCAATCGCGGGCAGCGCAGCGCTCCACGCCCATTTGCTGTCGGGGTCGATCGCGCCTTGCCCGAAGGCAACGACCTCGCGCCCCTCCGCCTGGTGCTCGTACCCGCCGATCGCGACGGTCACCACCTGCCCCCTGTCGTTGGCAAACTGGCGCAGCAGCCGGTGATCGGCGCCATCGAAGCGCGGCTGCCATTCCATGGTTTCGACGCGCGCCTCGCCCCAGCCCGGCGGCGCTTCGACCGTCATCGTATCGGGCAAGGGTGCGCTGCGTCCGCCGACCAGCATCCCCCAAGCGGCAAAGAGCAACGGCACCGCGAGTGCGGCCGGCAGCACCGCTTTCGCAGGCCCGGAAAAGCGCGGCACCCCGCCCAGCCTGCTCACATCGACCGCGGCATCGTTCGCCGGCCGATCGAACCAGCGGCGCGCGACGAGCATGACGAGCAGGATCACCACGCCAAAGAAGAACCAGCCATAGAAAATATGATCGATCCCGCCCGCCGCTTCGATCCCCCAGATTTCTGCCGCGACCATCGTGCCATAGGCGCGCAGCGCATTGGCGAGGATCGTCGTCGCGAGCGCAGCCACGACAAAGACGATCCGCCGCGTCCAGCTGCGGAAACAGAGATGCGCCGCAAACACCGCATACGCGAGCATCGCGATCAGGAAATTGACCCCCGAGCAGGCCTCGGCGACCTCGAAGAAACCGGCGGGCGTCGTGATGAAGACCCCCTCCATCTCGGCTGGAATGCCCGAGAGGTGGAGCAATATCATGCTGATATGCGCGGTGAGCGTCTGAAGTAGCGGCACCAGTTCCTCACCGAACGGCACGAGCAGCAACGCATAGCCAAGCGGGAAGAGCAACGCGCGAACCAGCTTTTCGCCGAGTGTCACCGCGACCGCGCCCTGGAGCATCAATATGAGACCGAGTTGCCGAAACAGGCCGACCCCTGCCGCCTCGCCCACGAGCCATACCAACCCTGCGCCCGCCATCCATATCAGCGCAGGCCACCAATACACCGGCGTCAGCGGCCGCAGCAGCGCGGTGCGTTGCGACACCAGCCAGCCGATCATCGGCAAGATCAGCAGGCAGTGGGTGAAGGTCGAGCTGTTCCACCAGATACCCGCCACATCGGCCGCCTCGCGCCAGAAGATCGCGAAGATCGCCGCCGAGAGCAGCGCCAGCGCGGCAAGATGCCGTTGCCACAGCGTCACGCGGGCAATCCGAGAAGCTCGCCGAGCGGTGCAAGGCGGGCGTCCCAGCCGTAACGTTCAATCATCCGCGCGCGCGCCGCCTGACCCATCTTCGCGGCCGCGGCGCGGTCGTCGAAGAGGGCACACACGGCTTCCGCAATGCCCGTGGCATTATCGGCAACGAGCAGATGCTCGCCCGGAACCGTGTCGATTCCTGTGGCGGCGGCAGCGCTTGCCACCACCGGCCGCGCCATCGCCATCGCTTCGAGCAGTTTGTTCTGGACGCCGCGTGCGAGCAGCAGCGGCGCGACGACCGCGTCGGCAGCGGCGAGCCACGGCCGCACGTCGGGCACCTCGCCGGTGACCGTCACGCCGGGGAGCGCCTCAAGCGCACGCACCTCGTCGGTCGGCGCGCGGCCGACAATAACGAAGCGCGCCTCACCGTGACGCTGGCGGATCAGCGGCAATATATCGGTCGCGAACCAGCGCACCGCGTCGATATTCGGGCGATAATCCATCTGGCCGGTGAATACCGCCAGCGGCCCTGCCCCCTGCCCAACGGCTTCCAGCGTGGTTGCCGGATCAAAGCGATCGGTGTCGATGCCGTTTTCGATGGCGCGCACCTTGTCGGCATGGAGCCCGCTCTGCGCGCGGAACAGTGTCGCCTCTGCCTCGCTGACGAACAGACTGGCATCGACACGGCGCGCGACCGCCGCTTCGTAAGCACCCAGAACGCCCGCCTCACGCTTGTGCACCCAGTTCAGCGGCTGGCGTTTATCCTGCTCGGCATAGGTCGCGAACTTGGCGGAATCGACGTCGACGAAATCCATCAGTACCGGGCCGTCGAAACCGACCGGGATATATTGCGCCATCTGACCCGAGAAGGCGACGATATGGGTGATGTCGCCCTGTTTGACGAGATTATCAACGAGGCGGGCTAGCGCGGCGTTGCGGAACAGTTGGTTCGACACCGGCTCGCCGCGCAGCACGGCCTGTACCAGCGCGACCGCGCGCGAAGCCTTTCGCACTTCGATGACCAAACTCTTGCAAAGCGGTGCCATCTTTGCGCGGGCGGTCTCGGCATCCTCCACATTGTCGGCGAGCGCGGCGACGTGCACCGGCGCGAGCTTTGCCAGCGCCTCGAACATATGCCAGCTACGGATCCGGTCGCCGCGGTCGGGGGGCCAGGGCGCGCGGTGAAC
Organism: Sphingopyxis sp. MSC1_008; assembly: GCF_023197165.1. Taxonomy (GTDB): domain Bacteria; phylum Pseudomonadota; class Alphaproteobacteria; order Sphingomonadales; family Sphingomonadaceae; genus Sphingopyxis. The sequence goes on along the minus strand of NZ_JALPRD010000002.1, from coordinate 64,141 downwards.
GAGGAACAGGATCTCGGCCACTAGCCCAATCCGCGGGCGATCAGCGGGCCGATCCGGTTTGCTGCCCAGAGCGGCAGTTTCTTCCACAGGTCGACTTGCAGCCGGTATTTGGCGCTGTTCGGGTTGGTGTCGCGCGCGACCTCGCCGGGGGCGAGCCAGCGGGCGTAGGCGAGCGGTTGCGGTTCGAAGCCCCAGTTCTTCTTGTAGGCGAAGGGTCCGGTGCCGAGTTTCGAGCGGCCGAAATCGAAGCGGGTGCAGCCGCGTTCGCGGGCATGGCGCATCAGCGCGAAGTACATGAGTTCGTTGGCGCGGAGGCGGCGGGCGTCGGTGGTGCCGCCGCCCCAATAGGGCATGACGGTGCCGCGCCAGTACAGGCTGAGGACGCTGGCGACAACTTCACGATCGTTGCGCACATTGAGGATGTCGGCATCGTCGCCGAAGGCATCGATTACACATGAAAACAAAGACTTGGGAAAAACGGGGGTGCCGAGGTTGCGAACGCTGGTTGCGTAGATGCGATAATGGTCGGCGCGGTCCTGTTCGGAGCGGCCGGTGGTGATCGTGAGGCCGCTTTCGAGCGCCTTGCGGACCTCGGCGCGCTGTTTGCGCGGGATGGCGAGGAGTTCGGCATCGTCGTCGTTAGCGAGGTCGCGCGCGAAGCCGGCGTAGGTGCCTTCTTCGACCTGCCAGCCGGCGGGCAGCGGGCCGCCGCGCAGTTCGACCGACGGGACGCCGAGCGATCGCGCCATGTCGGCCGCGCCTTGCGCGAGCGTTGCCGCCACAGCGGCATTGTCGGCGAGAATGCCGCCGCCTACCGCGAAGCCGCTGGCGACGAGCGCCTGACCGAACAGCCGCGAGCGGATATGGTGGAGCGGCAGGAGACCGGTCAGCTTGCCGCCAGCATCGCGCGCGGTGACGAGGTGGCAGCGGTGGCCGGTGGCCTTGGTGATCGCCTCGCACCATGCGCGGGTGTGGAACGGCGTCGCTTGCGCGTGCGCGGCGACATAGCTGTCCCACGCAGTGGCGTCGGACAGCGGTGCGGCGGTGAGGCTCGACACAGGCGCGTTCACGCCGCGGCGCGCCACGGCAAAGCGCGCTGCTGCTGCGCGGGGAGCAGGGCGTCGGCGCGCGTCCATTCGAAATCGGCGAGCAATTTCTTCAGCTTGCCGGCCATCGCTGACAGGCCGCTGTAATGGCGGATCTTCGACCGGATCGGCGCATCGGCGACGCGCGGCTGGCCGGGATCGATTTCCCATGGATGGAAATAGAGGATCGCCGGATGCCCTTCCTCGTTCATGCGTGCGATCGCCCAGCGGGTGAAGCCATAGGGCAGCATCCGCATAAAGCCGCCGCCCCCCGCTGCCAATGTCCGCCCGGCAAAGCGCGCGGTGGTGACGGGCCATTCGACGAGATCGCTGTCGGGGAGCGGGCGCCATGCATGGCGCGGGCTTTGCGGCCAGCCATAATGATCGTGGACGACGGGCGCGACGCTGGACGAATAGGCATAGCCCTGTTCGGCGAGCACCGCATGTGCCCACGGCGTGCGTGTATCGACCGAAAAGCTCGGCGCGCGATAGCCGCGGATCGCCACGCCGCCCAAGTCTTCGAGGATCGCCCGCGTCTTCTTGAGATCCGCCGCAAATGCGTCGGCGCTCATGTTGAAGACGCGCTGATGGTCGTAGCCGTGGCTCGCGAGTTCGTGCCCGGCGTCGGTGATACGCTTGATCAGCGCGGGATAGCGTTCGGCGACCCAGCCCAGGGTGAAGAAGGTGCCTTTGGCGCTCGCATCGGCGAAAATCTGCAGCACCGCGTCGCAATTCGCCTCGACGCGGCATTCGAGCGTCGGCCAGTCGGCACGGTCGATCGTGCGCTCAAAGGCGCCGACCTGGAACCAGTCCTCGACATCGACCGACAGGCCGTTCTGCATTTCCTTCGCCCTCATAGCCCTCAAGCCCCTCCTTCAGGGGAGGGGTTGGGGTGGGGCCATCAGCCTTGCGCAAGGCCGATGCCCCACCCCGCTGCGACTAGCCAGCAAGCTGGCAAGTCTCGCTGCCCCTCCCCTAAAGGGGCGGGGCTATTCAGTTATGCCGAACAGCGATATCTGATTTCCGCGCCGCTGTCAGGCAGCCCAGGTTCGCGAATTCTGAGGATTGGGCGCATTTTCGGGATCGCGCTCGACCCATTCGATCAGCAAGTCGAGCACGCGGCGGAGCGCGGCGTCCTGTTCGACGAGGCGATCCTCGAGCGATGCGATCTGCTTTTCGAGCGCGGCGAGTTGTTCGGGGTCGATCGCCGGCGCGGCGGGCACCGGGGCTTCGGCCGCCTCGGGCGGGGTCAGTGTCACGACCGCTGCGGGTTCAGCGGGCGCGGCGAAGGGCGCAGGACCGTCGGTAACCGGCGCTGCGGCGCGCGCCGGCCATTCGGGCGTCGTTTCATTTGCGGCTTGCGGTGCGGCGAAGGGTGCGGGGGTCGGTGCCACTGCCGCGGCAGCTGCCGCAACAACCTCTTCGACCGGCAGCGGCGCGAGCGTCGTCGCATCGATGCCGCGATCTGCCTCGATCTCGGCGACGACCGAGCGCACATTCTGCGCGGTGATGCGGTTCATCTGTTCGACCGCGCCGTACAGCAGCAGGCGGCTGACGAGCACGTTCAATTTGCGCGGCACGCCTTCGCTATAGTCGAAGATTTCCTCGAACGCGTCGGGGCTGAAGCTGGGGTTGCCCGTCCAGCCGACCTTGCCGAGACGATGGAGGATATAGGGTTCGACCTCCTCGGGCTCCATCGGATCGAGGTGGTGCGTCGCGATCACGCGCTGGCGAAGCTGTTCGAGCGCCGGCGAATGGAACAAGGTCTGGCGGAATTCGGGCTGGCCGAGCAGGAAGATCTGCAGCAGCGAATGGCCGCCGAGCTGGAAGTTCGACAGCATGCGCAGCTCTTCGAGCGCCGAGATCGCGAGATTCTGCCCCTCGTCGACGATCAGCAGCGTGCGGCGGCCGGCGCGCGCCTGTTCGCGCAGATATTGCTCCATCGAGCGCAGCAGTTCGGCCTTGCTCTGCCCTTCCCACTCGATGCCGAACTGTTCGGCGACGAGGCGGAGAAGATCGTCGCCCTCGACCTGCGTCGACACCAGCTTGACCGCGGTCAGGCGGTTGGCGTCGATCGTGTTCATCAGATGGCCGACGAGCGTCGTCTTGCCCGCGCCGACGTCGCCGGTGATGACGATGAAGCCTTCGCCCTGCGCGAGGCCATAGCCAAGGTAGGACATCGCTTTGCGGTGCGTGCCGCTTTCGAAATAGAAATGCGGGTCTGGCGTCAGCTGGAACGGACGCCCGGTGAAACCATAGAACTGATCGTACATCGCAAAAATTCCCGTTGCTTGGTCAGAAGTTGTAACGAAGTCCCACCAAAGCTGAACCGATAAGCTGACTGTTGAAGCCTTCTTGGTCGAAGGCGTTGAGGCTGGCCGCCGCGGTCCCCGTGAGGCCGCGCCAGAAGCGCCGCGAATAGGATGTGGTCAGGCCCGCCGACTGGACGTCGCTGGCGCCCGGCGCGCCATTGTCGAAATAATTGACGTAACCCGACAGCGAGAGGTCCGAATCGGCGTCGAGCTGACGCGCCGCCGACACGAAGAGATAATAATTCTCGTCCTTGATCCCGTTGAGGCTGCCGATCGGCGACAGCAAGGGCGCGAGCAGCTTACGCTGGTCGTAACCGAGGCCGACGCCATAGCTCCAGCCGGCGAAGCGCGACGACAAGGTCGCCTGCACACCGCGGCTGCGATACTGCGCCGAGGTCGCATTGCCGAGCTGGTTGCTGAGGCAGCCGCCGCCCTGCTGTCCGAAAACGCACGGATTGATATCGCCGCTGATCGGATTGCGGGTCGGGTCGAATTGCGTCGGCAGCGCGGCAAGCCCGCCCGACAGGCCGCGGCCAAGGCTGGACAATCCGTCATAGACGCCAACCTGGATCGAGGTCGCATGGTCGGCGCGATAGGTGAAGCTGCCGGTGTAGATGGTGTCGCCGTAACGGCGGCCGACTCTGGCCGTAAGCGACGTGCGGCGGCTCGGCTGCCACATCACGCCGGCATCCCAGATCAACCCGTCGGTGTCGAACGAGAGTTGGCGCGGGGTCGATTTATCGGTGATGAAACGGCCGCTGGCATCGCGCACCGGGACGCCATTGGCATCGACCACCGGATTGCGCTGGCCGATCTCGATATCCTCGTAGCCGACGCCGCCGAGCAGCGCGACCGTCGGGCCGATCGGCACCGTGACGTCGGCGCGAGCATATTTGCCCTCGTAGCGCTGGTCGAGCTGGCTCGCGTCCTCGCGCTCGTACCCGCCCGACACTTGCCACCCGAACGGCAGGTCGCCCGGCCGCGCACCGACGCTGGCCCACGCGACATGGTTCGTCGAGCTGTCGAAAATATCCTGAGGCTGCGTGCCCGGCGACAGGATCGCGGGCTGGTCCACATCGACCTTGGTATAACCGAAGCGATAGCCCGCCCCGACGTCGAGCCCGGCGATGCGCCGCGCGAAAGTCGGGCCGGCGTAGAGTGAATAGAGGTTCGCGACATTGCTGGCGTCGCCGATCAACAGACCGCTCGCGGCGCCCTGACCGTCGGCGCGCGAGCGGGTGGCGAGCGCGCCGCCTTCGAGATTCAGGCCGCGCGCCGCCTCGATCCGTCCGCGGGCGAGGCCGCTGATCGTGTCCGAATCGCCGAGGCCGCCATTCCAGCCGATATTATGTTCGTAGCGCAGCGTGCCCGCGAGTTCGGCGCGGTTCGTCACGATCGACGCGTCGACGCCGACCGCCAGGTTCGTATAGGTGAGGACGTCGCCGCCGTTCTTGAGGTCGGCGGTCAGCACCTGGCCGATTTCGAGATAGGGGCTGACGTCGACCTGGCGCTGCGACCGGCGGCCTTCGGCGCGCTTCGCCGCGCGGCCTTCGGAGGCCGGCGCGCCGGCCGCAGGCGCGTTGCCGCTGCCCGTTCCCGGATCGCCCGAAAATTGCGCGTGCGCGCCCGTCGCCGTCCCGGCGAGCAGCAAGGCCGCCAGCGTCGACATATGACGCATGGTGGTGGTGCGCATCACGCCCCTCCCTGTCCGTAATAGGTGCCGAAGCGGCGGCCGCCCGGCGAGAATTTGACCCCGTTGAGGAGCAGCTGGATATGCGGGCATGCGCCCATCAGGCCGATCGCGTCGCGTAGCGCCGATTCGAGCGTTTCGTCGGCGCGCACGACCATGATCGTCTGCCCGACATGCCCCGCGAGCACCGCGGCGGGCGACGCCGCGAGCACCGGCGGCGAATCGATGATGAGGATGCGGCCCGGCGCGCCCGCTTCGAGCTGCGCGAGCAACGCCTCGGTCCGCGCCGAGGCGAGAAGTTCGGTGTCGTGCATATGCCCGGTGCCCGCGGGCATGACCTTGAGGCCCGGAATGTCGGTCTGGATCAGGCAGTCGCCGAGCGGCAGGTGCGGATCGGCGAGCGCGTCCATCAGGCCAGGACCGTCGTCGAGCCCGAGCGCTTCGAGCACGCTCGGCTTGGCGATATCGGCGTCGATCAGCAGCACGTCGTGATCGGCCTCGACCGCGAGGCTGAGCGCGAGATTGACCGCCGAGAAGGTCTTGCCCTCGCCCGGGTTCGCCGAGGCGATCAGCACGCGGTGGCCGCGCGGCAGGATCGGGCGATTGCCGACGCCGCCGAAATTGCGGATCAGTTCGCGCTTCACGATGCGATATTCTTCGGAAATGCCGGTCACCGGGGTGCCGGGGACGATCATCCCGCGCGACGCGAGGCGGTCGCGGTCGATCGTTCCCTGCCGCGTCGGCACGATGGCGGGCGCCGCCTTGGCGACATCCTTGCGCGGCGACGGTTTCGGCGCGGCGGGCGCGGCTTCGACGGCTGGCGCCGCCTCGACGACGGGGTCGAGAATTTCGGGCTGCGGCGTGTCCGCAACCGGATCTACCTTGGCCGTCTTCGCCTTTTTGGGCGCTTCGGGCGGCAGCTTCGACACGTCGATCGTCGGTGCATTGGCCGCGGGATCGAGGCCGAACATGTCGGCTGCGCGTTCGAGGAGCGAGGGCGGGCGCTTGACTTTGCGTTGGTCGTTCATGTCATCGTCCCCCGTCACGCAACCATGCCGCGTTGGATGAATTCGGCGACCAGCAGCAAGGCGTAGAGGCCGACAAGCGCGCCCCCGCCGCTCGCCAGCCAGACGAGTTTCTTGCGCCGGTCGAGATGGCGGTCGGGCGTCACGACTTCGGTGATCGATCCGATCACCGGCAGGCCGCTCGCGCGTTCGAGCTTGGCGGCGGTCGCGTAACTGGTGCGGACCTGGCCGAGCCCGAAGGCCGCGCCGATGCCGCCGCCGATGCCGGCGAGCAGCACGAGGGTCAGGAACAGCGGCCGGTTGGGTGCCGCGGGGCTCGTCGGTTTCGAAGGCGGGTCGAGCAGTTCGATCTTGATCGCGTCGGTTTCGGTCTGAACCTCGCCGCGCATGCGGACCTGTTCGCGCTGCGCGAGCAGCTTGTCATACTGTGCCTTGAACGCGGTATATTCGCCGTTGATCCGGTCGTACTCGGCGGCGATGCCGGGGTTCTGGATCTGCTGCGAGGTGATTTTGGCGATGTCGCCGGTGAGCTGCGCCTTGCGCGACGACAGCGCGCTGACCGTCGCTTGGCGCTCGGCGCGCATCGCCGACAGCGAGGCATAGGCGGGGTTTTGCGAATTACCGCCGCCGCCGCCGCCCGCGCCTTCACGGTCGGCCATCGCTTTCAGCGAGGCGATCTGGCTTTTCAGCGCGATGATATCGGGGTGCGCATCGGTCAGGCCGCGTGCGCGCATCGACGAGAGCTCGTTCTGCGCCCCGGCAAGCTGCTGGCGCGCGACGCCGCCGCCGACGCTGCCCATGCCGGGGATGTTGATCGTTGCGGGGGTCGAAGAGAGCTGGCCGTTCGCGGCGGCGAGTTGCGCCTGCGCCGACACGAGCTGCGAATCGATCTGGCCGAGTTCGGCGCGCGCGGCTTCGACGCGCTGCGCCGGCGATCCGCTGCCGCCCGGGATCAGGCCGATATTCTGCGCCTCGAACGCCGCGCGGCGCGCTTCGACCTCGCGCAGCGCCTTTTCGCGGTCCGCGATCTGCGCGTCGAGGAATTTCAGGCCCTCGCGCGCGTTCATCCGGCCGCCGCGCAGTTGGTCGTCGCGAAACACGGTGATTAGGCTGTCGAGCACGCCCGATGCGAGCTTGGCATTGTCGGCGTCGGACAGGCTGCCGACCGCGACGCTTGAGGTGATTTCGAAGATATTGTCCTGCTGCGGGATGACCTTGATATTCTTTTGCAGCATGCCGACGGCGCCCGCCTTTTCGCGCTCGTTCGCGCCGGCGGGGAGCAGGCCGGTCGTCGCGGCGACCTTTTCCATGTTGCGCGCGCTGGTCAGCGTTTCGCGGATCTGGTCGATCTGCGGACGCGCGCCGCCGATCTGCGCGTCGTCGGGCAGGATCTGGTTGACGTCGACGAGCAGGCGCGCGCGGCTGTCATAGCGGTTGGGGATCGACGCGATCGCGAGCCAGCCGAGGATGCAGATGCCCCACGCCACCGCCAGCACGAGCCACCGGCGCGTCCAGACGCTGTGCAGCGCTACCCGGAATTCGTCGTAAAGGCTGTTCATCGCTCGAAATCGATCCTTGGGAGATGGGTGGGTTGGCGGCGGCAGGTCAGAACATGCTTTCGGGGATGATGATCACATCGCCCGGCTGCAGCCGCACATTCGCTTTGATGTCGCCGCGCTTGATCAGGTCATTAAGCCGCAGACCGAACTCCTGCTGCTTCCCACTGCCCTTGTCGAAACGGACGAGTCGCGCCTTGTTTCCAGCGGCATATTCGCCGAGGCCGCCGACTGCAATCATTGCGTCGAGCACGGTCATGTTGGCGCGGAACGGGATCGACGCGGGTTTTTCGGTGGCGCCGACGATACGCACCTGCTGCGAGAAGGTGCTGTTGAAGCTGGTGACGATCACGCTGACGATCGGATCGGTGATATATTGGCTGAGCTGGAGCTTGATGTCCTGTTGCAGCATCGTGGGGGTTTTCCCCACCGCGGGCATGTCGGTGATCAGCGGCGTCGTGATGCGGCCGTCGGGGCGCACCTGGACCTTGCCGCCGAGTTCGGGGTTGCGCCAAACGAAGATCTGGAGCTCGTCGAGCGGGCCGATGATATATTCCTCGCCCGGACCTTCCTGGTTCTGGACGAAGTTCGCGCTCGGCAGTTGCGGCGCGTTACCGCCGGCGCCCATGCAACCCGTCAGCGCGGTCGCGGCGATGCCCGACACGAGCGCGGCGCGCGCGATGCGGAGCGAGGGGAACGAAGCCATAATCCATCAACCTTTCGAGCCGTCAGGGGAACCACGGTCCGGAAACTCCGCGGCGACAGCCATTGCGTCAGCTTCCGCCATTGCTCGAAAAGGGTGAACATAATGTTAGTATTGAACTAAGTTTGGACCACGCTTGTCGGAAGATGTCCCGATAAGGAACAGATTGAGACGCATCAGACGAGCATTTCGCGCGCCGGTCCCTGCCCCAGGAAGGTCGCGGGGCTCGCGCTCGCGCCATAGGCGCCGGCGAGGAAGATCGCGATGAGATCGCCGACCTCGGCACGCGGGAGCGCGACCTGATCGCCGAGGCGGTCGAGCGGGGTGCAGAGGCAGCCGACGACCGAGACGGTCTCGACGGGCTCGCGGCCGAAGGCGCCCGCGACCGCAATCGGATAGTTACGGCGGATCACGGTGCCGAAATTGCCGCTCGCGGCGAGTTGATGGTGGAGGCCGCCGTCGGTGACGAGGAAGGTTTCGCCGTGGCTGGTCTTGCGGTCGACGATGCGGGTCAGATAGACCCCCGCCTCGGCGACGAGCCAGCGGCCGAGCTCCATCGCGAAATGGCTCTTGGCGAGCACCGGGTCGCGCGCCGCCAGCGTCTCGCCAAGCGAGGCGCCGACGGCCCGAATATCGACCGGCTTGTCGCCGGGAAAATAGGGCACGCCCATGCCCCCGCCGAGATTGACGAGCGGCGGAGTCTCGCCGATCTCGTTCGCGAGCCGCGCCGCAAGCGCCACCGTCTGGGCCTGCGTGTCGGCGATGGCGGCGGCGTCAAGCGCCTGCGACCCCGCGAAAATATGGAAGCCTTGCCAATCGGCGCCGGCAGCGATCAGGCGCCGGACAAGCGCCGGAACCTCGGCGGCGTCGACGCCGAAGGGCTTTGCGCCGCCGCCCATCTTCATGCCCGACCCCTTGAGGTCGAAGTCGGGATTGACGCGTACCGCGAGGCTCGGCGTCAGACCCATATGCTCGGCGATCGACAGCGCCCGTTCGGCCTCGCCCGCGGATTCGAGATTGAGCGTCGCGCCCGCGTTGATCGTCGCCTCGAGTTCGCGGTCGCGCTTGCCCGGGCCGGCAAAGCTGATGTCGCCCGCCGGCATCCCGCTGGCGAGCGCGGCCTTGAGCTCGCCGCCCGACGCGACGTCGAAGCCGTCGACGAGCCGCGCCATGAAGGCGAGCAAGGGCGCGTAGGGGTTCGCCTTCATCGCATAATGGAGCTGCACCCCGCGGGGCATCGCGGCGCGCCATTCGGCAACGCGCGCGGTCAGCATCGCGCTGTCGTAAGCGAACAATGGCGTATCGCCCGAAACATCGGCGAGCGCCTCGGCACGGTCGCCGCCGATGAGCAGCATGCCGCTCACATCGGCCCGGAAACCGGGCGGGATCGGACCGTGCGGCTTCATGCTGTGGGCTCCTTCGCCCAATCGGTAGCAATCGCCACGCGGTCGAGCTTGCCATTGGGATTGCGCGGCAAGGTATCGCGCCATTCCACCGCCTGCGGCTGCATGAAATTGGGGAGATTCTGGCGGAGATAGGCACTCAGCCCCTCCTCGTCCGCAACGCCATCCTTGCCGCGCACGATGAGGACGATCGCGGCGCCAAGCCGCGGTTCGGGCACCCCGAACGCGACGGCTTCGTAGATCAGCCCCGACGCGACCGCGACATCCTCGACCTCGGTCGGGCTGACGCGGTTGCCCACGGTCTTGATCATCGCATCGTCGCGACCGACGAAATAGAGGAGATGATTGGCATCGCGGCGCACCGTGTCGCCCGACCACACCGCCATTCCGCCATATTCGGACGCGCGCGGCGCAGGCTTGAAACGCTGCGCGGTGCGTTCCGCGTCGCCCCAATAGCCCTTGGCGACGAGCGGCCCGCAATGGACGAGCTCGCCGGGTTCCTCGTCGGCGGTGATCGTGCCGTCGGTCCGGCACACCAAAATCTCGGCGTGCGGGATCGCGCGGCCCATCGAGGTCGGATGATCGGCGACGAATTTCGGGTCGAGGAAGGTCGAGCGGAACGCCTCGGTCAGCCCGTACATCGGGTAGATATCGGCGTTGGGGAATGTCCGGCGCATCGCGTCGATCAGCGAGGGGGTCAGCGCCCCGCCACTGTTGGTCAGGCGCTTCAAATGCGCCGCGGTGTCGGCGGGCCATTCAGCCTCGACAAGCTGCACCCAGAGCGGCGGCACGCCCGCAAGCGTCGTCGCCTTGTGCCGCCCCACCGCCTTCACGACGTCGCGCGCGGTCAGATAGTCGAGCGGCGCGACCGCCGCGCCCGCATACCAGCTCGAAAGCAGCTGGTTCTGGCCATAGTCGAAGCTGAGTGGCAGGACGGCGAGAACCCGGTCATCGGCCGCGATCTTGAGATAGGACGCCACGCTTTCGGCGCCGAGCCACAGGTTCGCATGGCTGAGCATCACGCCCTTGGGCCGCCCGGTCGAGCCGCTGGTGTAGAGAATGGCGGCAAGATCGTCTGGTTCGGCGATCGAGAGCGGCAGCCCCTCTCCTCCCGAATCAATGACTTCCTCGCCGATCTTCAGATCCTGCACCACATATTCGTCGGGCAGGCCCTCGCCGAGCATCTCGGCGCGCGCGCCGTTGGTGACGAGCAGCCTCGCGCCGCTGTCCGACAGGATATGCGCGACCTGTGGGCCCTTGAGCAGCGGATTGACCGGCACATGGATCAGCCCCGCGCGCGCCGCGGCGAGCGGCATCAGGCAGGCGAGCCGCGTCTTCGCGCTCCAGCTTGCGACGCGTTCACCGGGGCCGCCGGCCTGTTCGAGCAACCATGACGCCAATCGTCCAACGCCCGCATCGAGTTCGGCATAAGTCGTGACGCGATCGCCGATCAGCAGCGCAGCCGCGTCCGGCGCGCCGCAGCGGGCGAGATGGTCGATCGGCCTGGAAGATGGGTTTTCGGCTTTGGTCATCGGCTGTTAGGACTGGAGTGATAGAGGGCAGCACCATGCAAGGGAACGGTGAACATCACGCTAATGATGATGCGGCGGGCGCCGCAGGCTTCGCCGCGCCCTTCGATCGCCCCCTATGGTTCGATCTGCTGGCGGCGCACGGCTTTGCGGGTGAGGGCCGGTTCGATGCGCGCGGTGATATCGGGACAACGACCGCCTGGCTGCCGCTCCGTATCGAAAAGCCGGGGCATCTGGCCGGCCTGACGAACTGGTACAGCTTTGCGATCCGGCCGCTTTATTCGGGCGGGCGCGACCATGATATCGCGCTCGTGGAGCTTTTTAACAATCTGCGGGGCCAAGCCACACAGCTGTCGCTGCATCCGGTCCGCGACGACGAGCATCAAGACATGGTCGCGGCGCTGCGTCACGCCGGCTGGTGGGTGAAAGCGACTCCCGCGGGCGATCGCCACTGGCTCGACCTGGGCGATATGGACCATGACGCATGGTGGGCGAGCCGTCCCGGCGCGCTGCGCAATACCGTCCAGCGCAAGGCGAAGAAGGGGATCGTCGATATCCAGCTGCTCACCGATTTCGATCCGGGAAGCTGGGCCGCTTACGAACAAATCTACGCCGCGAGCTGGAAGCCCGAAGAAGGCCACCCGGCGCTACTCCGCGCCTTTGCCGAGGCCGAAAGCGACGGCGGCCGCCTGCGCATGGGGATCGCGCGCATCGACGGCATCCCCGTCGCCGCGCAATTCTGGACGGTCGAGGACGGCACCGCCTTCATCCACAAGCTTGCGCATGTCGAGGACAGCTTGAAAGCCTCGCCCGGCACCTTGTTGTCGGCGGCGCTGTTCCGCCATGTGATCGAGGTTGATGGCGTGAAGCGCGTCGATTTCGGGACCGGCAACGACGGATACAAGCGCGACTGGATGAACCGGCACGACCCGCTGTGGCGTATCGAGGCTTTCAATCCGTCGCGCGTCGCGGCATGGGGTCCGGCATTGAAGGCATTCGCCCGTTCGCTGCTCAGGAAAGACACATGACCGAAGCCACGTCCAAAGCATCCGGCGTCGACGCCACCCTTCGCGCCCTGCTTGCCGATGTGCTCGGCCTGGGCGAAGCGCGCGCCGCCGCGCTGACCGAGGACAGCGGGCTGTTCGGCGAGCTTCCCGAATTCGATTCGATGGCGGTCGCGACGGTGCTAACCGAGATGGAAGACCGGCTGGGCATCCTCATCGACGATGATGAGATCGATGGCGAAATCTTTGAAACTTACGGCAATTTGCTCGCCTTTTCGCTGCGCAAAGTGACCGACTAAAGGTGGTTCCTCGCTCTCCTTACCGTCATCCCGGCGAAGGCCGGGATCTCGCCGCAGCGGAAAACGCGACGGTGAGATCCCGGCCTTCGCCGGGATGACGATGTGGGAAATGCGAGTGCTTACGCAGACCGCCGAACATATCCTGCGCATCGCCCCCGCGGGCATACCCCGCGCCACTGTCCTGATCGTCCCGCCGCTGTTCGAGGAAGCGAACCGCACGCGCCGCACCTTGGTGCTTGCGATGCGCGCACTGGCGGCCGAGGGATTTGCAGCGGTGCTGCCCGACCTGCCGGGGCACAATGAGAGCCTTGTTCCGCTCGTCGAGGTCGATCTGGCTCGCTGGCAGGACGCGCTCGCCGAGGTGATATCCGGAATCGATGGCCCGACGATCATCGCTTCGTTTCGCGGCGGCGCGCTGATCGATCACAAGGCGAAAGCCGCGGCATGGTGGCGCCTTGCGCCCGTCGGCGGCGCGTCGCTGCTCCGTACGTTGATGCGCGCGCGCGTTAGCGCCGACCGTGAGGCTGGTGTCGCGTCTTCGCTCGAAGCGCTTCAGGATGAAGCGAAAAGCGGACCGCTATTGCTGGCCGGCAATCACCTGTCATCCGCCATGGTCGCGCAGCTCGGCACCAGCGAAGCGCAGGGGGTGGAGCCGTTGCGCAGCGTGGGCCTGGGCGCCGACGGTATCGCGGGAACCCCGCTGTGGCTGCGCGCCGAACCCGGCGAGGACGCCGCCATGGCGGAAGCGATCGCCGCCGATATTTCCGCATGGAGCAAGACATGCGGCGTCAGCTGAGCTTCGAATGCGAAGGCGCTACGCTCGCCGCGACGCTCGACGAGGCGACGGGCAGTACCGGCCTGCTCATCGTATCGGGGGGCAACGAGATTCGCAGCGGCGCGCATCGCGGGATGGCGATGCTGGCGGCGCGGATCGCCGAGGCGGGGCATCCGGTGTTTCGTTTCGACCGGCGCGGGACCGGCGACAGCGAGGGGGCGAACGGCGGCTTCGAGAGCAGCGGGCCCGATATTGGCGCGGCGATTGCGGCGTTTCGCGAGGCGGCGGCGCAGGTGACGCATATCGTCGCGTTCGGAAATTGCGATGCGGCGAGCGCGTTGTTGCTGCACCAGCCGCTGGCGCTCGACGGGCTGATCGTGGCGAATCCGTGGACTTACGACGGCGACGCGGAAGAAGCCGAGGAGCCGGCGCTGCCTCCGGCGTCGGCGATCCGCGCGCGGTATCTGGCGCGTCTCAAGGATCCGAAAAGCCTGCTCAGGCTGATCAAGGGTGAGGTCGATTTCCGAAAGCTGTTTCGCGGCATTTCGGCGCTCAAGGCGCCGGTCGCGCCCGCTGCGCCCGACAGTCTCGCGGCGCAGATCGACCGGGCCATCACCGAGCTGGACACACCCACTACGATCCTGCTCGCGAGCGGCGACCGGACCGCGCAGGCGTTCATCGAAAAATGCCCCTCGACGCTGAATCGCGTTCCGGTCGAACGTCTCGCCAGCGCGTCGCACAGCTTTGCCGGGGATGATGGGGAGTGGTTGGCGGCACGGATTTTGGCGGCACTCAAATAACCGTCGCCCCCGCGAAGGCGGGGGCCGCTATCGGCGTCGCGTAAGGTTGCCAGCGGCCCCCGCCTTCGCGGGGGCGACGGGATTGTTCAGGCATCCGCCATCGCGTGATATTCGGCCTCGGCCAAAAACCGCTCGGCGTCGAGCGCCGCCATGCAGCCCATGCCCGCGGCGGTCACCGCCTGGCGATAGACCTTGTCGGCGACGTCGCCCGCGGCAAAAACGCCGGGGACCGAGGTCAGCGACGTGCCCGGCGTGATCTGCAGATAGCCGTCGTCGTCGAGCGGCAGCTTGCCCTTGAACAGCTCGGTCGCGGGGCTGTGGCCGATCGCGACGAAACCGCCGTCGGTGGGCTCATGGCTTGCCTCGCCGGTGACGGTGTCGATCAGGTCGACGCCGACCAGGCCAGAAACGCCTTCGCCCGCGACGAAACGATCGACGCGCTTGTTCCAGAGCACTTTGATCTTCGGATTGACCATCAACCGGTCCTGCAGGATCTTTTCGGCGCGGAGGTGATCGCGGCGATGGATCAGCGTGACGTCTTCGCTGTGGTTGGTGAGGTAAAGCGCTTCCTCGACCGCGGTGTTACCGCCGCCGATCACGACGACCTTCTTGCCGCGATAGAAGAAACCGTCGCACGTCGCGCATGCCGACACGCCCTTGCCGCCCAGTTCCTGCTCGCCCGGAACGCCGAGCCATTTGGCCTGTGCGCCGGTCGCGATCACTAGCGTTTCAGCCATATAGACGTCGCCGCCGTCGCCGGTCAGCTTGAACGGGCGGCGCGAGAAATCGACGTCGACGATCGTGTCCCAGATCATGCTGGTGCCGACGTGCATCGCCTGCGCCGTCATCTGTTCCATCAGCCACGGGCCCTGCACGACCTCGGCGAAACCCGGGTAGTTTTCGACGTCGGTGGTGATCGTCAGCTGGCCGCCGGGTTGCAGCCCCTGCACCACGATCGGCATCATGCCCGCGCGCGCCGCGTAAATCGCGGCCGACAGGCCGGCGGGGCCGGAGCCGAGGATGAGCATTTTCGTGTGGTGAACGCTGGGCATGACGATCTTTCCTGGGTGTGCGGACAGGCACAGATGGGTGTTGCCAAGTGCGCTAGCAAGGGTCACCTTCCGCGCCAAGGGGAGACTGGCGAATGGCAAGCTGGTGGGAACGTCATGGGGTGCCGCGACTGATCAAATGCGCCTGCTCGCAGGGGCAGATCATGAAGGTGCGGAGCAAGGTCGTGCCGCATGCGCGCGGGCATGTGCTCGAGCTTGGCTGCGGCGGCGGGATCAACATGGAATTCTACCGGCCGGGGCAGATCGACAGCTTCAGCGGGCTCGACCCCTCGCCCGAACTGCTCGCGATGAGCGTCGCGGCGGCGGCAGCGCGCGGGATCGAGGCCGATATCCGCGAAGGTGTCGGTGAGGCGATGCCGTTCGCGAGCGGGTCTTTCGATACGGTCGTCACGACTTTCACGCTGTGCTCGGTTCACGATCAGGCGGCGGTGCTGAGCGAAATCCGCCGCGTGCTGAAGCCGGGCGGGACCGCGCTGTTCCTCGAGCATGGCGCCGCGCCGGACCCGGGCGTCGCCAAGTGGCAGCGGCGGATCGAGCCGGTGTGGAAACGCATCGGCGGCAATTGCCACCTGACCCGGCCGATCGGCGATGCCTATGAAAAGGCGGGCTTTGCCGTCGACCGGCAGGCGGCCGCTTACATTCCCAAAACCCCGCGGCCTTTCGGCTGGTATGAATATGGCGCGGCGCGCCTCGCCTAGAGAAAGGATTGCGAGATGATGCGATTCTGGCTTGTCACCCTCACCGCGCTGTTCCTCCTCGCGCCGCCCGCGGCCGAGGCGCGCAAGGTCGCGCTGATCATCGGCAATGGTGACTATGCGAACACCAGCCGGCTGGTGAACCCGGCGAACGACATCAAGATCATCGCGGCGTCGGCCAAGCAGGCCGGGTTCGACGAGGTGACGATCGCCGCCGACCTCGCGGTCAACGACTTCCAAAAGGCGATGCGCGATTTTCGCGCCAAGGCCGACGGGGCGGAGGTTGCGATGGTCTATTATGCCGGGCACGGGATCGAGGCGCAGGGCAAGAACTGGCTGATCCCGACCGACGCGCAGCTGAAATCGGACCTCGACCTGCCCTATGAGGCGATCAACCTCGACCGGTTGATGGAATCGGTGTCGGGGGCGCAGATTCGCATGGTCGTGCTCGATTCGTGCCGCAACAACCCGTTCGGACGCTCGTGGCGGTCGGGAACGCGCGCGGTGGTGAACGGGCTGGCGGGCGTCGAGGCCGACGATGTGCTCGTCATCTTTGCCGCGGCGCCGGGGCAGACCGCGGCCGACGGGACGAGCGGCAATTCGCCCTTTGCGACCTCGCTCGCGAAACGCCTGCCGCAGCCCGATATGCCCGTGCAGTTGCTCGGCGGCCTGATCCGCGACGATGTGTTGCAGGCGACTGCCGGCAGCCAGCGGCCGTTTGTCAGCGCGAGCATTACGGGAACGCCGGTCTATCTGGTGCCGCGCACGGTGCTGGCGAGTGCACCAGCATCGGACAACCGCAGCGGGCTGGAGGAATTGTTGTGGAAGGGCGCAATGGCCGAAAACAGCGTTGGTGCCTTCAGCGCCTATCTCGCAGAATTCCCGGCGGGCAAATATGCCGGGCAAGCGGGCGAGAACATCACCCGCCTGCAGAAAGATCCCGGCGCGGCCATCCCGCCTTTCACGATGGTCGCCATGAAAGAGCCAGCCCCCGCGGCGCGACCGGCGGCGCGGAAATTCACGCTGTCAAACATACGCGTCGAATGCATCAAGCTGACCGGGCGCCTGGGGCTCGGATTGCCCGACCAACTGTTCCTGCGTTTCAACACGGGGCAGCGCTTTCCCGAGGGTAAGAGCGAGATATTCTCGATCAAGAAGGGTGAAAGCTGGGCGGTGCCCCAAAGTTTCGAGTTCGACCAGCCGGTGAGTTTCCAGCTCCGCGAGTTCGACGATATCGGCGGCAGCGACAATATCGGGACGATCGACATCGGCGAGGCGCCGGGAGCGTTCACGAAGACGCTGGATGGCGACGCCAGCGATTACAAGGTGACCTATACGTTGACGGTCGGCTAGCAGCCGAGGCCGCCCTATCCATCGACAGGAAATGGAGCAACGGCGGCTCCCGCTATTCCTTCTCGCGGACCTCGATCAGCCCGTGCCCGACGCTCACCCGCTCGTCGAAGACGAAGCAGCTGCCCTGCCAGCGGCTGTCAGTCTCGGGCACTTGTTCGAGATAGGCGAGGATGCCGCCTTTCAGGTGAACGACGTCCTCGACCCCCTCGTGGCGGAGGAAGGCGGTCGATTTTTCGCAGCGGATGCCGCCGGTGCAGAACATCGCGACGCGCTTCCCCGCGAAACGATCGGCGTTGGCGCGCCACCAGTCGGGAAATTCGCCGAAGCTTTTGGTTTCGGGATCGACCGCGCCCGCGAAGCTGCCATAGCCGACCTCGAAGCCATTGCGCGTGTCGATGAGCACAGTGTCCGGATCGTCGACGAGCGCGTTCCAGTCGGCGGGGTCCACGTAAGGAGCGGCGTCGCGGGCGGGGTCGAGCCCCGGCACCTTCATCGTCACGATTTCCTTTTTGAGCCGCACCTTCATCCGCTGGAACGGCATCTCGGTCGCGGCCGAATATTTGACGTCGAGTTCGGCGCAGTCGGGCAGGCCGCGAATATGGCCGAGCACCGCGCCAACGCCGGCCTCGCTGCCCGCGATCGTGCCGTTGACGCCTTCGCGCGCGAGCAGCAGCGTGCCCCTGACGCCTTCCGCGGCGCAAAGATCGATAAGCGGCTGGCGCAGCACGGCGGGATCGTCGAATGGCGCGAAACGGTAGAGGGCGGCAACGGTGAAAGTCATGGCGGCGCTCCCCTTACCCGCTTGCATCGAGCGAAGTCGAGATGCCTATCGCCAGCTCGTGACCTCACAGTGTATCGACTTCGCTCGACGCGAACGGATTTTTGAGGTGCGTATTACCGGAACGGATCGTGCCGCCCGGTCGCATATTGCGCCATCGCCATCGTCGTCCATTGCGCGTTAACCCGGATGCAGCTCGGGAAGGTACTCGCGTCGGTGACGAAGACATTGGTCGTTTCGTGGACGCGGCAATCGAGGTCAACGACGCCATATTGCGGGTCCTCGTTGATCGCATTGCCGCCGTGCGGATGGCTGCTCGACAGCGTCACATCATCCTGTTCGCGGATCGCATCGCGGAAAAAGGCGTCGATATCCATATCGGGCGTGATTTTTTGCCCCTTCGCGAGCGCGGGATAGCATTCGAGCGCGCCCGCGGCGAAATGGACTTTGGTCAGCGTCGCCATCGCGTCGCGCAGCACCGGTAAATCGTCGCTGGTGTCGAGGCTGAATTTCAGCTTGCCGTCGACGATCTGCCCGCGCCGGTCGGCGGGGAACAAGATGCCCGCCGAATGGACGCGGCCGAAATTCTTCATGCGCGCCGCATGGTCGCCGAACCAGCCGGGCATCAGCGACGCCATCGACATCGGCGGCTGGAAATGGCTTTCGAGCAGGAAGTCGCCGCAATCGACATAGCTCGACATCTGGTCCTCGTCCCACGCATCGCCGCCAGCGCCATCGGGCATCAGCGCGACGACGGGCGAGGCGACATTGAGCGAGACCTGATAGCCGGTGCGGTCGATGTCGCTGCGGTCGAGCAGCTTCGACGAAGCGATCGTGCCTGCGGCGACGACGACGCCAACGCGTGCGCGGACGAGCGTCTTCGATCCGTCGGGCAGGACCAGCTTCACCGCCTCGGCCTCGCGCCGGCCGTCATAGGTGGTTTGCCAGACGATGCGATCGGCCTTTGTCCCCGGCAGGATGCGCGCGCCGAAATCGCGGCACGCCTCGGGCAGGTAGGTTTGCGCGACCCCCATGCGGCGGCCATAGGCGCAACCCGAATTGCAATAGCCGCAATAGGCGCAGGCGTTGGCGGTGTTCGGGGGGCCGAAATTCTTGGCGAACCAGTCGGCGATCGCTCGGCTGTCGCGCGGATTGGTCGATCCCTGCGCGTAACGGCGCCAGCCCTCGATCAGGTGCGGCCCGTTGTGGCGTCCGCTGCGCGGCTCGATCGGGGCGATGCCGAGCTTGGCCTGCACTGCATCGTAGCTCGCGTGGAACGCCGCAGCGTCGATCGGCGCGCCGATGCTCGCCCATTTGGCGAGCACGTCCCTGGCGTCGGGGTGCGTGCGTCCCGGCTCGTTGACGCGCAGACATATCCCGTTGTTGATCGTCGACGACCCGCCGACGCAGCGCCCCTGGAACACGACGAAATCGCGGTTGGTCGAGGTTTGCAGCGCGCCATGCTTGTAGAGCTTCGCGATCATGTCGAGTTCGTGATGCGTGATGGCGTGGCTGGGATAGAAAGGACCCGCCTCAACGATCAGAACCTTATAGCCCTGCGCCGCGATATTATACGCCGCGACCCCGCCCCCGGCGCCCGAACCGATGACGATCACGTCATATTCGTCCTCGAGGCTGTCAGCATCGAGGATATGCCCCGGGTCGATCTCACGCCCGTGCACGGGTTCGAGCGGCACGTCATAGCTGCCGCGCTGGCGGAATTTCGGCAGCGTGAAGCCGATCTGGCGGTGCACCGGATTGTTGGCGTTGGCACCCTGGTCGCCGGGTTCGAGCCCGGGCTGCCAATGGCCGTAATAGCAGGCGTAGATGACGCCGCGCAGCCGCGCCATGTCCTGGAACAGGTCGATCTGGCTATCCTGCAGCCGATCCTTCAGCCGCTCGGCGCGGTCCGCGACATCATTCTCGGTGAAGAAGGGCCCGCCGAGGACAAATTCGGTCGCGGTCAGCGACAGCTGGATCTCGTCGAGCTTGGTGCCGCCGACCTTTTCGAACAGGTCGCAGACATTGGCGACGACCTGATCGGCCGAAATCACCATCTCGGCTTCGTGAAACAGCGCCTCGGTCAGCGCCTTCAGAAATTTGAGCTGCCCGAAATTAAACGGTGCCGTCATCGCCCCTGCCCCCAGTTTGCGCACGCCGCAAAATGCCGGATTATAGCAGGCCGGGGCAAGCTGTATTGTACGGGATCGCCAGTTAGTGGACCCTAGGCGGTGCGCGCGAGATTTTCTTCGGCAAGGAACGGCTGCACCGCCGCCATCGCGCGCGTCACATAGTCCGCTTTCTCGCCGACCGGCGCGACATAGTGCAGCGCCTCCTCGGCCGCGGCGGTCCCGGCAAGCCGCGCGATGATCCACGCGGCGAGATATTGCGACGCGAGGCAGCCGCCCGCGGTCGCGACATTGCCATGCGCGACGAAGGGCGCGTCGAGCACCTCGACCCCGGCCTCGATCACCCACGGCTTGGTCGTGAGGTCAGTGCATGCGGGGAGCGCGCCGACCAGCCCGAGCTTGGCGAGCAGCAGCGTCCCCGAACATTGGGCGCCGATCAGTTGGCGCGCCGGGTCGAGCCGGATGCGGCCGAGCATCAGCGGGTCCGCGGCGATCTCACGCGTCTTGATCCCGCTGCCGATGATCACGGCGTCCGCCTTGGTGGCAAAGTCGAGCGGTTGCTGGCGTTCGATCGTTACGCCGTTCATCGACGTAACCCGCGGCGTCGGCGACGTGATATGCGCTTCCCAGCCCTGCCCGCGCAAACGGTTCAGGATTCCAGCCGCAACGAACGAATCGAGTTCGTTGAAGCCGTCGAAGGTCAGCACCGCAATCTGCACGTCAAAACTCCCCTTGAAACGAGCGGCGCCTATACAGCGCCTTCGAAGACATCATCAACCCAGCGCGACCGCGCAGCATCGTCGCGCGGCGACGCGAGATAGCGGCCCCACGCCGCGCTCTCGTGCGCGACGATCCCGAGTTCCCAGACGCAGAAGGTCGGGCGCGCCACGCCCGCCTCCGGCGGATAGGCCGGATCGAACGCCGCGAAGGCGGGCATGTCGCCGTGGCGATACCAGACGGCTTCCCAGAGTTCGTTCGAACCGCGCCACACCGAGACAAGCAGGAAATAGAAGTCGGCGCCGCACCGGTGGAGGATGACGAAACCGCAATCGCCCGGCGCCACCGCCGCCGACGCCTGTTCAGCGAACCAGTCGGCGCAGAGGCTTGCCACGTCATCCGGCACCGGCGCGTCGGCGGCGGTCAGGTGATAGAGCTTGAGCGCCGCCCCGCGCGCTTCGACGCGTTCGCGAAATTCGGCGTGTTCGGATAATGGCGATAGGCGGGATCGACGGCGGCGGACATGGGCATCTCCGGTGATGTTGCCATTTTGTTCTACATGCCATCGCGGCGCAGCGCAATGGGGCTAGCGATGATCGCGGCCGAGATGGCGGCAGCTTTGGGGTGGTGAGCGGACGCTGATCTAACCCGTCGCCCCCGCGAAGGCGGGGGCCGCTGGAGATACAGTGCAAGGCCGACAACGGCCCCCGCCTTCGCGGGGGCGACGACTGTTATCGGTCGAAAGCGTCCGTCGAGCTCAGGCCGCCTTTTTGGCCTGCCGATATTTATGCAGCAGCGGTTCGGTATAGCCCGACGGCTGCGTCACCCCCTCGAAGATCAGCGCGCGCGCCGCCTGATAGGCGATGCCGTCCGGCGTGAGCTGTTCGTAGAGCGCGTCGCCCGCGTTCTGCGCATCGACCTTTGCCGCCATCCGCGCCAGCGCGGCGTCGACCTGTTCGGGCGTGCAAACGCCGTGGAGCAGCCAGTTGGCGAGCGCTTGGCTGGCGATGCGCAGCGTCGCGCGGTCCTCCATCAGGCCGATATCGTCGATGTCGGGGACTTTCGAGCAGCCGACGCCCTGGTCGATCCAGCGCACGACATAGCCGAGGATGCCCTGGCAATTATTGTCGAGCTCGCGGGTGATTTCGGCCTCGCTCCAGTTGCGGCCCGTCGCGACGGGGATGTTGAGCAGGCGGTCGAGCGCGGGCACCGCCTCGCCCGCGATTTCCTTCTGGCGCGCGAACACGTCGACCTGATGATAGTGCAGCGCGTGGAGCGTCGCGGCGGTCGGCGAAGGCACCCACGCGGTGTTCGCACCCGATTTCGGATGGCCGATCTTGGCCTCGAGCATGCCGCGCATCAGGTCGGGCATCGCCCACATGCCCTTGCCGATCTGCGCCTTGCCGCTGAGGCCGCACGCGAGGCCGATGCGGACGTTGCGGTCCTCGTACGACGCGATCCAGTCGCTCGCCTTCATCTCGCCCTTCGGGATCATCGGGCCCGCGCGCATGCTGGTGTGGATTTCGTCGCCGGTGCGGTCGAGGAAGCCGGTGTTGATGAAAACGATGCGGTCCTTCACCGCGTGGATGCACGCGGCGAGGTTCGCTGACGTCCGGCGTTCCTCGTCCATCACGCCGACCTTCATCGTGTGGCGCGCGAGGCCGAGCATATCTTCCACGGCATCAAACAGCCGGTTCGTGAAGCCGCATTCCTCGGGCCCATGCTGCTTGGGCTTGACGATATAGATGCTGCCCGCACGGCTGTTTCGGAGCGTGCCGAGACCCTTCAGATCATGCAGTGAGCAGAGGCTGGTGATGACCGCGTCGCACAGACCCTCGGGCGCTTCAGCGCTGTCAGCGAGGCGGATCATCGGCGTCGTCATCAGATGGCCGACGTTGCGCACGAACATCACGCTGCGGCCGTGGAGGGTGAAGGCTTCGCCCGATGGCGAGGTCCATTCGCGGTCGGCCTCCATCGCACGCGTCACCGTCTGCCCGCCCTTGGCGAAGCTTTCGACGAGGTCGCCGCGCATCAGGCCGAGCCAGTTGGTGTAGCCGAGCGCCTTGTCCTCGCCGTCGACCGCGGCGACGCTATCCTCGAGGTCGATGATCGTGGTCAGCGCGGCCTCGAGCACGACGTCGGCGATGCCCGCGGGGTCGGTCTTGCCGATCGCGCTCGCGGGATCGATCACCAGTTCGATGTGCAGGCCGTTATGGCGGAGCAGGATGCCGCCGGGCTTGCTGCCGGCCCATTGTGCGGGATCGGCGAGGACGGGCTCGCCGCCCTGCCAGTCGGCCCAGCTTCCCGATGCGAGCGGCACCGCCTCGTCGAGAAATGCCTTGGCCCGCGCGATCACCGCGGCGCCGCGCTCGGCGTCGTAGCCACCGGGCTTCGCGGGCGGCGCGTCGAGTGCGTCGGTGCCGTAGAGCGCATCGTAGAGGCTGCCCCAGCGCGCGTTCGCGGCGTTGAGCGCGAAGCGCGCGTTGAGCGCGGGCACGACGAGCTGCGGCCCTGCCATCGTCGCGATCTCGGGATCGACATTCTGCGTGCCGACCTGGAACGGCGCGGGTTCGGGGACGAGATAGCCGATCTCGCGCAGGAACGCCTGATAGGCGGCGGCGTCATGCGCCTGTCCGGCGCGCGCTTCGTGCCAGGCATCGATCTGCGCCTGCAAATCCTCGCGCTTGGCGAGCAAGGCCGCATTTTCGGGCGCAAACTTGCCGAGCAAGTCGGCGAAATCGGCCCAGAATTTCGTGACATCGAGTCCCGTTCCCGGCAGCGCGCGCTGTTCGATAAAGTCGGCCAGTCGCGAATCGACGGACAGGCCGGAACGGTCGAGAAATTCGGTCATGCTACACCCTCTGGTCGGCGCGGCTGCGCCAGTGGACCCGGGGAGGAAAGGGCCGTCGCCCTATGCCGCGATTGGTTTCGATTGGCAATGGGAGGTGTTTCGCGCATAGGTTTTCAGCCGCTGAACTGGCGTTCGGCGCTTGCCCAACGGTCCGCATGTGATTATGCTGCATTGCACAATAAAACCTTTCTCCCCGAACGGCTTTGAAACCATGGACGACACACGACTGAAATTGATGGAAGCGATCGCCCGCAAGCGAAAGGTGACCGCGCATTATAATGGGCAGGTCCTGACGCTGGCGCCGCATCTATTGTTCGAACGGCGCGGCGACCTGTTCATCAGCGCGCTGAACCTCAACAAGAGCTGGCGATCCGACGAGTTGCCGCGGCTCGGCCATTTCAAGCTCGGCGGCCTCGCGTCGATCGAACTGATCGAAGAGACGTTCGATCCACTGCCGGATTTTGAAGCGGCGGCGCCGCAACCCGACGACACGCCGCTGCTCGCGGTCTGAAATCAGGCAACCCCGACAGCGGGCGCCGGCGCCAATTCGGCAATCGCGACGCGCACCTGATTCCGGCCGGCCGCCTTGGCGCGGTACAGCGCGGCGTCGGCGCGGCGCGACAGGTCGAACAGCGAATCGCCGGAGCTACGCTGCGCCACTCCGAAAGACGCCGTAAAGCCGCGATCGACCCCCAGCACCGGCAATTGCGCCGCGGCAAAGGTCGTGCGCACGGTTTCGGCATAGAGGCGGCCGTCGGACAGCAGCGCGTCGGGCAGGAGGACGGCAAATTCCTCGCCGCCGATCCGGCCGACGATCGCACCCGCGGGCGCGGCATCGACCAGCATCGCCGCGAAATGCGCGATCACGCCGTCACCCGCCGCATGGCCGAAGCTGTCGTTGATCTTCTTGAACTCGTCGAGGTCGGCCGCGACGAGCACCGCCATGGCCCCGCCGCGCAGCAGCGCCAGTTCGGCATGATGTTCGAAACCGCGCCGGTTGAGCACGCTCGAAAGCGGATCGGTTTCCGAGCGCGCGACCATTTCCGCAGTGGTGTCGCGCATGATCACGAGCAGCATGACGAGCGCGATCGCCATCAGCGTAACGACGCTCCCGCTTTGCGAGATCGCGGCATAGGTCGTCGCCATATAGCCCTGCGGCGCGCTCGCCGTCCCCACCGTCGCCGCGATGAAGGGTTTGGCGACATAGATGATCGCGGCGACCGCCTGGAGCGCGACCAGCAGTAGGTCGAGTGGCTGACGGCGGCCCGAGCGCCAGACCATGAGTCCGAGCAGGGCCTGCATCGAAAAATAGGGGAGCTGATAGAGCGTCAGCCGCAGTATCGAGCCATAAGTCAGGCTGAAGATCACCGGCACGGCGAGAATGGTGACGACCCAGATCGCGGCCATGGCGCGCCACGGCGGCTGCACGCGATAATGATAGGCGGTCCCGATTAGCGCGAAGCTGAGTGCGAGCAGGAAGACGAGGAAAATGCCGATCCCGACCGGGGTGGGGTCGATCTGATGCGTCAACAGAAATTCGAGCGCGACATAGATGATGCCCATGCCATAACCGGCCGCCAGCCACCGCGCGCCGCGCGCGCCACGGTTTGTCGCCGCGACCACGGCGAATGCCACGGCAAAAATGCCGGCAACGGACATATTGATGCCAAGCACAAAGGCGGCAGTCATCGGCTCACTCGCTCATCGGTTCGGTCAGCGTAGCGAAGCTGTCCCGAACTTTCGGTTAATGCGTTGCGATTCGGTGCAATTCGAATGCTCCATTACCCAAAAAAGCGGCTCGCGGCAGTGACTTGCCGCACAGCGAAGACAAAATAGGCATCGCGGGGGTGCAAAAGCCCCTCGCCGCTCGCTATAGCCGCCCGATGGCCAGTCTGACCGCGACCGAAAATGCGACGCTCGAACGCGCCGCCGATGCGCCGATGCTCGCGCAGGTGGAGAAGTGGGCCGCGATCAATAGCGGCACGGGCAATCTGGCAGGATTGAAAAATGTCGCGGGCGAATTGGCCGATGCCTTTGCGGCGCTGCCCGGCGAGATTCGGCTGGTTGCCGCCGATCCGGTCGAGAGCGTCGATAGCGCGGGCACCGTCAACACCATCCAACGCGGCGACCATTTGCACCTGCGCGTGCGGCCCGAGGCGCCCGTGCAGTTGCTGCTGACCGGGCATATGGACACGGTGTTCGCCGCCGACCATCCGTTCCAGACATTGAAGTGGCTGGAGGACGGCGTGCTCAACGGACCCGGCACCGCCGACATGAAGGCGGGCATTTCGGTCATCCTCGCGGCGCTCACCGCGCTCGAGGCATCGCCGCTCGCGAGCCGCGTCGGCTATGACGTGATGATCAACAGCGACGAGGAAACGGGAAGCCAGGCGTCGGCGCGGCTGATCGCCGAACTCGCGAAGGGCAAGACCGCCGCGCTGACCTACGAGCCCGCGCTGCCCGACGGCACGCTCGCGGGAGCACGCCCGGGCAGCGGCAATTTCTCGGTGATCGTCCACGGCCGCGCCGCGCATGCCGGGCGCAATCCGCAGGACGGGCGGAACGCGCTGCTCGCCGCGGCCGACCTCGCGCTGCGGCTTGGCGCGCTCAAATCCGATACGCTCAAGGTCAATCCGGCGAAGATCGACGGCGGCGGCCCCAACAATATCGTGCCCGACAGCGCGATCCTGCGCGTCAACATGCGCCCATCGACCCCCGAGGCGATGGCGGCGGCCGAAGCGGCGATGCGCGACGCGATCGCGGCAATCTCGCGCGAGCATGACGTGCATTGCCACGTCCATGGCGGTTTCAACCGCCCGCCGAAGCCGCTCGATGCGGCGGCGACGCGCCTGTTCGAACTGGTGCGCGATTGCGGCGCGGCGCTCGGCTTGCCGCCGATCAGCTGGAACGCGACCGGCGGGGTGTGCGACGGCAATAATATCGCGGCGTGCGGCGTGCCCGTCGTCGACACGATGGGGCCGCGCGGCGGCGCGATTCATTCGTCGGACGAATTTCTGATCGTCGACAGCCTCGCCGAACGCGCGCAGTTATCGGCACTCACCATGACAAGAATAGCGGAACGGGGGACTGTGTGAATTATGTGATCCGGGCGGCCAAGCCGGGCGACCTGCAAAGCATTTATGAGATGGCGAAGCTGACCGGTGGCGGCTTCACCAACCTGCCCCCCGACAAGAAGGCGCTGAGCGCCAAGCTCGAACGTACCGAAGCCTCGTTCGCGAGCGACAAGGAATATCCGTCGGACGAGCTGTATCTGCTCGTGCTCGAAGATACGGACAATGGCGAAGTCCGCGGCACCTGCCAGATTTTCGGGCAGGTCGGCCAGCGCTGGCCCTTTTACTCGTACCGCATCGGCACCGACAGCAAGCATAGCGAGCAGCTCGACCGGACCTTCCACGCGCAGGTGCTGATGTTGAGCAACGACCTGAACGGCGCAAGCGAGGTCGGCGGGCTGTTCCTGCACCCCGCGGCGCGCGCCGGCGGGCTCGGGCTGTTGCTCGCGCGCTCGCGCTACCTGTTCATCGCGCGCCACCGCGCGCGCTTCGGCGACCGCATCCTCGCCGAGCTGCGCGGGGTGATCGACGAGGCCGGCGGATCGCCCTTCTGGGACGGGGTCGCGGGCAAATTCTTTGGCATGAATTTCCAGGAAGCCGACCAGTTCAACGCGGTCCACGGCAACCAGTTCATCGCCGACCTGATGCCCAAGCACCCCGTCTATATCGCAATGCTGGGCGAGCATGCGCGCAGCGTGATCGGCGTGCCGCACCCGACCGGGCGCGCCGCGATGCGCATGCTCGAGAATGAGGGCTTCGCGTTCGAAAATTATGTCGACATCTTCGACGGCGGCCCGACGATGACCGCGCGCACCGATCAGGTCGCGAGCATCAAGGACGCGAAACATATCGAGATTTCGGCGATCGCCGAAGCCGGAGAAGACGCGCTCGTCGCGACGGGACAGCTGGCCGATTTCCGCTGCTGTTTCGGCAAGATCGGCGACGGCGCGACGCTCGACAGCGAGGCGGCGAAGCTGCTCGGCGTTGGCAAGGGCAGCGGCATCAGCTGGATCGGACGGTAATTTAAGCCCCTCCCCTTCAGGGGAGGGTCGGGGTGGGGTTTCGAGGCCTTACGCAAGGTCGATAGCCCCACCCCGCTGCGACTAGCGAACAAGTTCGCAAGTCTCACTGCCCCTCCCCTGAAGGAGAGGGGTTTGAAATTGGGATAGAGAGACTTCAACCATGCTGACCGAAATCAATTTCGACGGGATCATCGGCCCCAGCCACAATTATGCCGGGCTCAGCCGCGGCAATATCGCGTCGGCGAGCAACGCCGGCGACGTGTCGCAGCCGCGCGCCGCGGCGCTGCAGGGTATCGAAAAGATGCGCCACAATCTGGCGCTGGGGCTGCCGCAGGGCTTCTTCACCCCGCTCGACCGGCCGGACGCGCCGTGGCTTGCCACGCTCGGTACGACGCCGGAAGACGCCGAGGGACATTTGCGCGCGCAGGCTTGGTCGGCCTCGTCGATGTGGGCCGCGAACGCCGCGACCGTCTCCCCTGCCCCCGACAGCGCCGACGGCAAATGCCATCTGACCGTCGCGAACCTCGTCACGATGCCGCACCGCAGCCACGAATGGCCGGGAACGCTGGCGCAGCTCCGCCTCGCGTTCGCCGACCCCGCCTTCGCCGTGCATGCCCCGATCCCCGCCCCGTTCGGCGACGAGGGTGCGGCGAACCATATGCGGCTGTGCAGCGGGCATGACGGCCAAGGCGTCGAAATATTCGTTTACGGGGTCGGCGGCGGGCGTTTCCCGGCGCGCCAGCATCTCGACGCGTCGAAAGCGATCGCGCGCAACCACCGGCTCGACCCCGCACGCACACTCTTCATTCGCCAGTCGGACACCGCGATCCAGGGCGGCGCGTTCCACAACGACGTCGTCGCGGTTGCGAACGAGCATGTGCTGTTCACCCACGAAACCGCCTTCGAGGACCGCGACGCCGCGCACGCCGAGATCCGCGCCGCCTTCCCCGCGGTCGAGATCGTCGAGGTGCCCGCGAGCGCAGTGAGCCTGCCCGACGCGATCAAATCCTATCTGTTCAACGCGCAGCTCGTCAGCCTGCCCGGTGGCGGTGGCATGGGGCTCGTGCTGCCGACCGAGGCGCAGGCCACCCCCGCGGTATGGAACTGGCTGGAGGCGCATGTCGCGGGCAACGGCCCGATCCGCCGCCTGTTGCCCGTCAACGTCCGCCAGTCGATGGCGAACGGCGGCGGCCCGGCCTGCCTCCGCCTGCGCGTCGTGGCCGATCCGGCGACGGTCGACCCACGTTTCATCGCCAATGAAGCGAAGCTCGACCGAATAGCGGGCGTCGTGGCCAAGCACTGGCCCGAAGCGATCGCGCCGGGCGACCTCGCGTCGGCGGCGCTGGCGAGTGACGTGCGCACGGCGCGCGCCGCGCTGCTGGAAACGCTCGATCTCGGCGAGCTCGGTTGAAGATTCGCGAGCTGATCGGCACGGCCGAAGTCCCGGGCGGCGACGCGCTGCGCCTGTACCGGCGCGGCGACGATTTCATCATCGCGATCGATCGCAACGAATTGATGAGCAGCCGGATGAGCGGTTCCGAAGAAGCGCTGGCGACGATGACCTGCGACCGGCTGCGCAGCCCGAAGGCGGCCAGCCTGCTGATCGGCGGCTATGGCATGGGGTTCACCCTGCGCGCGGCGCTAGCGACGCTCGGCGCTGACGCGAAGATTGCGGTGGCCGAACTGGTGCCGGGCATCATCGAGTGGGCGCGCGGGCCGATGGCCGAGCTGGCGGCGGGCTGCCTCGACGATCCGCGGGTCGAGCTGGTCCTCGGCGACGTGGCGAAGGCGATCGGGGCGGCGACGCGCCGCTATGATGCGATTCTGCTCGACGTCGACAATGGCCCCGATGGCCTGACGCGAGAAGCCAATGAGGGGCTCTATTCGGCGGCGGGGCTCGCCACAGCCAAGGCGGCGCTGCGCCCCGGCGGCATATTGGCGATATGGTCGGCGGCGCCGGACGCCCGCTTCACCCGTCGGTTGACGGCAGCGGGGTTTCAAGTCGAAGAGGTCGGCGTGCGCGCGCGCAGCAATGGCAAGGGGCCGCGGCACGTCATCTGGTTTGCGCGGTCGAACTGAAGTAGTCGCTTGAATGGTGGGTTCGACCGAAAGTAGCCGCTCCACTACTTACTTCGTCATTCCCGCGAAAGCGGGGACCCAGCGAGCTGACGTCGCAACTGGGTTCCCGCTTTCGCGGGAATGACGAAGGTGGGAATGGCAGCGCACCGCTGGGATGGTGCGATATCGACGATGTCGTGCCGCCTTCCCGACCAGAGGCCGCAGGTCGGATCAATTCCAAGCTATTTTTAGGCGCAGAAACGGCTACACTTCACGCGGGGCGCCGCACGATATTTGTCGAAGGAAAGCCGCGATGTCACCGACCGAGCAATCCGCGATCTGGCCCGAACTGCGCTGGGGCGACTGGCGCGATACCGCGATTACGCTGCAGCTATGGACGCAGATCGTCGGCAAGATTCGCCTGTCGCTGACGCCGTGGCTCAACCATGGCTGGCAGGTGCCGCTCTATGTCAGCGCGCGCGGCCTCACCACCTCGCCGATCCCGGTCGGGCACGAACTGCTCGAGATCGAATTCGACTTCATCGCCCACCGCCTGATCTGCCGCACGAGCCAGGGGCAGGAACGCGAGTTGGTGCTCGAACCGCGCAGCGTCGCCGATTTCCACGACCGGCTGCTGGGGCTGCTCGCCGACCTTGGCATTGAAGTGCGTATCCATGGCGTGCCCAACGAGGTGCCCGACCCGATCCCGTTCGCACGCGACGAGAGTCACAAAAGCTATGACGCCGATGCCGCGCATCGTTTCTGGCGCGCGCTGATGCAGGTCGACCGCGTCTTCAAGCTGTTCCGCAGCGGGTTTCTGGGCAAGGCGAGCCCGGTGCATTTCTTCTGGGGCAGCTTCGACCTCGCCGTCACGCGATTTTCGGGCCGCGCGGCGCCGCCGCACCCCGGCGGGGTGCCCGGCCTGCCCGATCCCGTGACGCGCGAAGCCTATTCGCACGAGGTCAGCAGCGCGGGTTTCTGGCCGGGCGGCGATGCGTTTCCCGAGCCGGCCTTTTATTCCTACGCCTATCCCGAGCCGGCAGGGTTTCGGGACTATCCGGTGCCCGATGCGGCGCGCTTCGACGCGGGCATGGGCGAATATATCCTGCCCTATGACGCGGTGCGCACCGCGGCGTCGCCCGACGCGCTGCTGCTCGATTTCCTCGAGCGCAGCTATGGCGCGGCGGCCGATGCCGCGGGTTGGGACCGCGCCGCACTGGAGTGTCCGCTGGGGACACCGGGGCGCGTTCGCGAGACGAATTGAACCGCCTGTTCGCCGAACGGATGCCCCCGTGCCTTGCCCGCACCTGTCGGATTAACTTACAATTTACCATAAGCCCGGCGCGCCGGATCCCGCATTTGCGCCAGTGGCACGGCGCTTGCTTAGGCTATGGTGATGCTGAAAAAAATCGGACGCCTGTTCGTCATCAAGACCCGCTTCGAGGCGTGCCTCATCATCTATGCGCTTGCCGTCGGGGCGATGGCGCGCGGCGCCGCCTATCTGCACGAATATCCCGGGACCGGCGGCAAGCTGTTGCTGCTCGCCTGCACCGGATCGGTGTTCCTTGCGGGCGCGAAGATCTTCGATTGTCTACGCTTCGAGCAGGCGGCGGCGGCCGCGCGGCAGGCGGAGTAGATCAGCGGTCTTTCGCCGGTCATCCAGATATGCGAAGGCACCGGCCATGAGCAGGATCAGCGGCCGCCCGGCCATCAGCAACGAGCATGTATACGGCCTGAGCCTGCGCGTCGCGCGCTGGCGCGAGGGCGCGCCGGGCACGCCTTTGCTGTTCCTCAACGGCATCGGCGCCGACCTGGCCGCCGCCGCGCCGCTGCTCGCGCAGATCCACGGCCGCGAGGTGTGGACGCTCGACATGCCCGGCGTCGGCGGTTCGCCCGACGCGCTGCTGCCCTATGGCGCGCCGACGATCGCGGCGGTGGTGATGGAGATCGCCGACCGCCTTGGCCACATGACAATCGACGTCGCCGGGTTCAGCTGGGGCGGCGCACTCGCGCAGCAGATCGCGATCCAGTTTCCGGGGCGCGTGCGCCGGCTGGTGTTAATGGCGACGACGCCGGTCATGGGCGCGCCGGGGATCGGCTGGGCGGCGATGTTCGACGACGATATGCTGGCGAGCGGGCTCAAGATCCAGACCGCGACCCCGCTCGGCATTGCTTACCAGAGTGCCGCGATGGCGGGGTGGAGCAGCATCGGGTTCCTGTCGGGGCTGAAAAACCTTCCGGCGCTGGTGCTGATGGGCGAGCAGGACGGGGTGATGCCCGCCTGTTATGGCGAGATGCTCGCCGACCAGATCGATGGCGCGGTGCTGGAAATGGTGCCGGGATCGCACCTCTTCCCCTTCACGCATGCCGCCGCCATCTCGGCGCGGATCAGCGCGTTTCTGGATCAGCCGGCGGCGGGACAGCAAGCCGCCGCGTAAGGAAGTCGGCGATCGCCGTCGCGGTCGCATCGGGGGCTTCCTCCATCGGCAGATGGCCGATACCCGGCAGCATCACGACCTCCGACCCCGCGATACGCTCGTTGAAGGTTTGCGCCGCGGTCGGGTTGATGATCCGATCCTTGTCGCCGAACAGGATCAGGGTCGGCGCCTTGATCTCGCCGACACGCGCCGCCATCGCGGGTTCGCGGTTCATCCGCGCGCGCAACACCGTCGCTTCGCGATTGCCGGGAAAGCGCAGCAATTCCCAATAGCGGTCGATCATCGCGTCATCGACGATCGCCTGCTTTTCGACCGAGCCGCGCAGCGACTGTTCGACGAGCATCCGCGGCGTAACGCGCGTCGCAAGCCAGCGGCCGAAGGGATATTCGAGGACGCGGAACCCGACGTTCGATTCGGGCCGTTTCTCGCCCGGCCGCAGCGGCATGCCCGCGGCATCGATCAGCAACAGCGCATCGACGCGCGTTGGCTGCGCGAGCGCGTAGCGCCAGCTGACCCAGCCGCCCATCGAATTGCCGCCGAGGACGAAATGATCGAGCCCGAGCTTCGCCGCGACGACGTCGACCGCGTTCATCATGCCCTCGGCCGAATAATCGGTGTCGGGGGTCGCGCCGGTGAGCCCGTGCCCCGGCAGGTCGAGCGTCACGATCCGGTAAGTGGCGCCGAGCCGCTTCACCAACGGTTCCCACGTATGGAGGCTGGCATTGGCGCCATGGACGAGGATGATCGCGGGGCCGCCGCGATTGCCCTGATCGCGATAGTGAATCCGCTGCCCCGCCGGCCCCGCGACTAACGCGGCGTTCGGCCCGCCATATTTGGCGATCATTTCGTCGCGGTCGGTGTCGGGTGTCAGAAGCAGCAGGAAGCCGACGACGATCGCGAGTATCAGCGCGAGCGGGATCAGCACCCGCTTGCGCCGGAAGAACGGGCGCCGCGGCGGCGGCGGCGGGTCGAAATCTATGTCATCTGCAATCATCATGCCCCCTCAAGGCTCGAGCCAACCCTAACGCGGGGGCGCGCGGGGTTCAATCTATCCTAAGGGTGGAGGGAACGGCGGAAGGTTTCGGGCAGGAACAGCAGCCCGACGACCAAAGTGATCACCGCGATGATCACCGGATACCAGAGACCATAGTAGATATTGCCCGTCGCCGCGACCATCGCGAACGCGGTCGTCGGCAGGAAACCGCCGAACCAGCCGTTGCCGATATGATAGGGCAGCGACATCGCGGTGTAGCGGATGCGGCTGGGGAAGAGTTCGACGAGCAGCGCGGCGATCGGGCCGTAGACCATCGTCACGAGCAGCACGAGGTAGAAGAAAATCGCGACGACGAGCGGCTTGTTGATCGCCGCCGGATCGGCCTTTGCCGGATAGCCGGCGTCGGTCAGCGCGGTCTGGAGTTCGGAGCGGAACGCGGCGATCGCGCCGGCGCGATCCTCCTCGGCGATACGCCAGGGATCGGGCGCGGCGAGGACGCGCGAGCCGATGCGCACGCGCGCGGGTTCGCCCGTCATGCGTTCGCGCGTGAAAGCCGTGTAGCTCGCACCCGCCTTTGCCAGCGTCGACTTGATGATGTCGCAGCCGCTGCCTTCAAACTTGTTGCCGCCGATCGGGTCGAACTGGAACGAACAGGCCCCCGGATCGGCCGCCATGATGACGGCGGCATTCTGCTGCGCTTTGGCCATCGCGGGGTTCGCGGCGGCGGTGAGCATCTGGAATGCCGGGAAATAGGTGATCGCGGCGAGCGCGCAGCCCGCGAGGATGATCGGCTTGCGCCCGACCTTGTCGCTGAGCCAGCCGAAGAAGATGAAGAAGGGGGTGCCGAGCGCAAGCGCGATGGCGATCAATATGTTCGCGGTCGCGCCGTCGACCTTCAGCGTCTTTTCGAGGAAGAAGAGCGCATAGAATTGCCCCGAATACCAGACGACCGCCTGCCCCGCGACCGCGCCGAACAGCGCGACGAGCACCCATTTCAAATTTTCCCAGCGACCGAAGGCTTCGGTCAGCGGCGCCTTCGACGTCGTGCCCTCCTCCTTCATCTGTTTGAAGACGGGGCTTTCCTCGAGCTGGAGGCGGATCCACAGCGATACACCGAGCAGGATCACCGAGATGAGGAAGGGAATGCGCCAGCCCCAGTCGGCGAACGCCGCCTCGCCCATGACCGAGCGGATGACGATGACGACGCCGAGCGCCGCGAACAGCCCGAGCGTCGCGGTGGTCTGGATGAAGCTGGTGAAGAGCCCGCGTTTGCCGTCGGGGGCGTGTTCGGCGACGTAGGTGGCAGCGCCGCCATATTCGCCGCCCAGCGCGAGCCCCTGGACGAGACGGAGCAGCACGAGCAGGACCGGCGCCGCGACGCCGATCGACGCATAGCTGGGCAGCACGCCGACGAGGAAGGTCGATGCCCCCATCAAGCCCATGGTGACGAGGAAGGTGTTCTTGCGCCCGACGAGATCGCCGATGCGCCCGAACACGAGCGCGCCGAACGGCCTTACCGCAAAGCCCGCGGCAAAGGCGCCGAGCGCGAAGATGAAACCGGTGGTTTCGTTGACGCCCGAGAAGAATTGCGCCGAAATGATCGTCGCGAGCAGGCCGTAGAGGTAGAAATCATACCATTCGAACACCGTGCCGAGTGACGATGCGAGGATGACCTTGCGTTCGCTCTGCCGGGTATCGACCGCAACTGCTGCTTCGCCTTCGGCCATCCTTCACCCCTCATTAGTGTCTTTTCTGTCCTTCGAGAGAGGGCATAAAAAACCCCACCTCGCCGGAACGAGATGGGGTTAGCAAAACTGGCTTGCACCGAGCTTTCGCATCCCCTCATCCGAAGAAGAGGGGAACCTAGCGGCGCGGAGAGCTACGTCAACCGACGCGCTTCACCGCACCCTTGTGCGCGCCGACGCTCTTGTTGCGCGGGCGGAAGCGGCGCTTGCGCTGGCCTTCGGCGCCTTCGCCGGCGGGCGCATTGTCGCGGCGCGGACCGCGATCGCCGCGCGGCTTGTTGCCGTCACGGCCGCGCATTGCGTCTTCGCGCTGGCGCTGCGGATTGCGGCCCTGGCTGCCGGTGTCGCGCGGTGGCTGCGCCGGCTTCGGCAGATTGCGCACCAGCTCGTTGAAATTCTCGGGCAGCGGCATCGGCTCGGACTTCGACCGCGTGACGCGTTCGATATCGCGCATGTACGGGCGCTCATCGGGCGCGATGAAGCTGATCGCCTTGCCCTCGGCGCCGGCGCGCGCGGTGCGGCCGATGCGGTGGACATATTGTTCGGGAACGTTCGGGATCTCGAAGTTGATGACGTGCGACACGCCCGACACGTCGATGCCGCGCGCGGCGATGTCGGTCGCGACGAGCAGCTTGATGTCGCCCGAGCGAAACGCCTGCAGCGCGTGGGTGCGCTGCGACTGGCTCTTGTTGCCATGGATCGCCATCGCCTTGATGTTCGCGCCCGCGAGGTGACGCACGACGCGGTCGGCGCCATGCTTGGTGCGGGTGAAGATCAGCGCGCGATCGATATCTTCGCTGGCGACGATCGAATGGAGGAGCGCCTGCTTTTCCTTCTGTTCGACGAAGGTCGCGTACTGGCTGATCTTTTCGACCGTGGTCGCCGCCGGGGTGACCGACACCGTCACCGGATCCTCGAGGAACTGTTCGGCGAGGTGCGCGATTTCCTTCGGCATTGTTGCCGAGAAGAAGAGGTTCTGGCGGCGCGACGGCAGCAGCTTGGCGATGCGGCGCAGCGAGTGGATGAAGCCCATGTCCATCATCTGGTCGGCTTCGTCGAGGACGAAGATTTCGACATCGTCGAGACGCAACGCGCGCTGGTCGATCAGGTCGAGCAGGCGGCCCGGCGTGGCGACGAGGATGTCGACGCCGCCCGACAGGTCGCGGATCTGCTTGTTGATCGGCACACCGCCGAACACGGTCGTGACGCTGAGCTTGGTAAAGCGGCCATAGTCGCGGCAGCTCTGCGCGATCTGCGCGGCGAGTTCGCGCGTCGGCGCGAGGACAAGCATACGGCAGCCGCGCGGGGTCGGGCGATGCGGATAGGTCAAAAGGTGATGGATCGACGGCAGCGAGAAGCCGGCGGTCTTGCCGGTGCCGGTCTGCGCGATACCGCACAGGTCGCGGCCCTTCATCAGCGGCGGAATCGCCTGGACCTGGATCGGGGTCGGGGTGGTATAATCCTTGGCGGCAAGCGCGCGATTGATGTCGGCGTGCAGGCCAAAGTCGTTAAAAGTCGTCATAAAATACTCACAGTGAGCGACGCGCAGGCGCATCCGTTCGGATCGAACGGACGGCGCACGGCCGCGGGTTCGAAACGACCCGCGTGAAAGGGTGCCTCTGGGGACAAAGCGCTGGTCCGGCTCGCCCGCACCTGAAAATGGGCGGGAAATCACGCTGCCGGTAGTTGCGGCGGGTGGTCCCGCCATGCTGCGCTGCACAACATATGGCATGGGTTGCGTGGAATTGCAAGATTATTGCGCGCTTACCTATTCCGTTTGCCCTGAGCTTGTGAAGACGCTGTTCCTTCTTCAAGATAATCGTCGCCCCCGCGAAGGCGGGGGCCGCTATCGACGTCAAGCGACGTTGCTTTAGAAATGCCAGCGGCCCCCGCCTTTGCGGGGGCGACGGATTGGGAACAGGGTGGAGATAAATGGCCGAGAAGATCATCGTCATCGACGAAGGCACGACGTCGACGCGCACGATGCTTTTCGGTGCCGACGGCACCCCGCTCGGCAGCGCGCAGCGCGAAATCCAGCAGCATTATCCCGGCCCGGGCCTGGTCGAACATGACGCCGCGGAAATCTGGGAGGCCACCCTCGCCTGCACGCGCGAGATGATCGCGCAGGCGGGCGGCGTCGACCATGTCGCCGCGATCGGAATCACCAACCAGCGCGAGACGGTGGTGTTCTGGGACCGCACGACCGGCGAGCCGCTTGCCCGCGCGATCGTGTGGCAGGACCGGCGCTCGGCCGCCGATTGCGCCGCGCTGAAAGAGGCGGGCCATGAGCCCATGGCGCAGGCGAAAAGCGGGCTGCTGCTCGATCCCTATTTTTCGGGGACCAAGATCGGCTGGGCGCTAAAGCATTGGCCGCAGCTGAAGGAAGCCGGCGACCGCCTCGCGGTCGGGACGGTCGAATCCTATCTGGTGTATCGGCTGACCGGCGGCGTGCATGTCACCGACGCGAGCAATGCGTCGCGCACCTTGCTCATGGACATCAACGGCCAAAGCGGCTGGGACAGTGAATTATGCGGCCTGCTCGGCGTCCCGATGCGCCTGCTCCCCGAAATCACCGGCTGCACGACGCGCGTCGGAACGACCGATCCGGCGCTGTTCGGCGGCGCGATCCCGATCTGCGGCATGGCGGGCGACCAGCAAGCCGCGACGATCGGGCAGGCGTGCCTGTCACCGGGACAGACCAAAGCGACCTTCGGCACCGGCGCCTTCATTCTGTCGGCAAGCGGCAATACGCGGCCGGTATCGAACCATCGCCTGCTCGCAACGGTGCTCGTGCAGGAAGGCGACGTGCGCTCCTATGCGCTCGAGGGATCGGTGTTCGTCGCCGGCAGCCTGATCAAATGGCTGCGCGACGGGCTGGGTCTGCTCGCCAATGCGGGCGAGAGCGAGGGGCTCGCGCGCTCGGTGAGCGACAATGGCGGCGTCTATCTGGTCCCCGCCCTCACCGGGCTCGGCGCGCCGCACTGGCGCCCCGATGCGCTCGCGGCCATATCGGGACTGAACTTCGCAACCACGAAGGCGCATGTCGCACGCGCAGCGCTCGAAGCGCAGGCCTATCAGGCGAACGACCTGAAATCCGCCTTCGCCGCCGACGGTGTCGACTGGGCCGAGGTGCGGATCGACGGCGGCATGGCGGCGAACGACTGGATGGCGCAGGATCTCGCCGACATGCTGGGCATCACGGTCGAGCGGCCCGATTTCGTCGAAAGCACCGCGCTCGGCGCCGCGATGCTCGCCGCGACCGGCGCGGGGCTTTATCCCGACCTGGCGAGCGCGGCGAAGGCGATGCGCGGCACCGCGACGCGCTTCACGCCGGCGCTGGGTACCGAGAAACGCAAAACGCGCCTTGCCGGGTGGCAAAGCGCGCTTGCAAAGGTTTTGGGCTGACCTCCGCTTTCGCGGTGGGCGTCCTTAGCGCTTGAGGGTGAGACCACCGAAACGCTTGTTGAACTTCGCAACCTGGCCCGCAGCGTCGAGCATGCGTCCGGTGCCGCCGGTCCAGGCCGGGTGCGCGGTGGGGTCGATTTCGAGCGTCATCGTGTCGCCCTCTTTGCCCCAGGTCGAGCGCGTCTGATATTCGGTGCCATCGGTCATCTTGACGTTGATCATATGGTACGCGGGGTGAATGTCTTTTTTCATGTCTTAGGCTCCTGTGCCGCTGGTTTCCGACCAGCCGCGTGAGTCGATGCTTCCCCGTCCGGGGCTGCGAAGCGGTGGCCCCTAACGGTGAAACGTGGAAAATGCAACACCCCTCACCTCGTCGTCCCGGACTTGATCCGGTATCCATGGCGGCGCTGAAGTCGTGGACCCCGGATCAAGTCCGGGGTGACGATGAAGAGTGTGAGCGCCTT
Source organism: Sphingopyxis sp. MSC1_008 (assembly GCF_023197165.1). GTDB lineage: Bacteria > Pseudomonadota > Alphaproteobacteria > Sphingomonadales > Sphingomonadaceae > Sphingopyxis. The sequence continues at coordinate 25,170 of NZ_JALPRD010000002.1, read as the reverse complement.
TAGTCGCCCGGCGGATCGGCGATCATCGCGGTGAACTGGCATTCCGCGGCGAGCGCGCCATTCAGCATCGCCTTGCCTTCGAAACGGCAAACGCTGCGCTTGGCCTGGATGATCGTGGCATGCAGGTCGAGCAGACAGCCGGGCTCGACCGGCTTCCTGAACTTCGCGCCGTCGATCGCCATGAAATAGACAAGCTTGCCCGTACCGGCGAGGCCCATCGATTCGATGGCGAGAATGCCGGCGGCCTGCGCCAGCGCCTCGACGATGAGGACGCCGGGCATGATCGGCCGGCCGGGAAAATGCCCTTGGAAAAAGGGCTCGTTCATCGTCACCGCCTTGACCGCGTGGATCGAGGTGTCCTTCACCATCGATTCCACCCGGTCGACGAGCAGCATCGGATAACGATGCGGCAGCAGCGTCAGGATCCGGCGGATATCCACCGGAGCCAAAGCGCCGTCCGACTTTTCCCCGTCCGTCATCGATCTTAGCGAGTGGTCGGTGCGGTGCCGGTCGGTGCCGGAGCCGGGGTCGCCGGACGCGTACCCTGTGCGGCGCGCGCCTGGTCCATCAGCTGCTGGTTGCGCTGCTGGACAAGCTGGCCCGGCTGGTAACCGGCGGGAACCGCGGTCGACACGGTCGGCAGGATGCGGTTGAGTTCGGCAACCACCGCGTCGGTGATGTCGACATTGTTTTCGCGGGCGATCACCGCCTCGGGGTTGACCAGCAGGTCGACCTTTTTCGCGGTCATCGCGGCCTTGATCGCTTCGTTCATGCGAACGCTGATCTGGTCTTCGACATACGCGATCGCGAGGTCGACGGGCGCGCCAATCTGACCGAGTTCGGTCTGCGCGGCCTGACGCTTGTCCTGGACGGCCTTGGCGGCTGCCTGGAGCGAAGCCTGGTTGACCGGCGTCTTTTTCGCTTCTTCGTTATATTTCGCGATCAGGACATTGATTTCGGCCTGCAGCGTCTGGCCGCGCGACTGCTGCTGGTCGATCTGCGCCTTGTAGGTTGTTTCGATCTGCGTCGAGGCGGTCTGGAACGCGTTCGAGCGGGCAGCGGCGACGCGGACGTCGGCAACGCCCACGCCCTTTGCCTGGGCAATGGCGGGAGCCGACAGGAGGGGCGAAACCGACAGCGTGGCAATCGCCAGCGCCGAGGCGGCAAGGATTTTCTTCATCAGAATTGGGTTCCTACATTGAATGAGAAGCGTTTGGTATCATCACCCTCTTCTTTGCGAAGGGCGTAAGCGAAGTCGATCCGGAAGGGACCGAATGGAGAGTTCCAGTTGACCCCGGCACCGATCGAGACGCGCGGCATCCACGTGTCGCCGAAGAAGCGTTCCTCGAACGGCGCGAGCGGCGAGAAGCCGGTGGCGCAGGTCTGGTACTGGCCCGACGGGGTTCCATCGGCATTCGGCGTGTTCGTTGCAAAATTCTGTTGCCCGGTGGTCGCGTTCCGGCACAGATATTTGGTCAGCCCGTCGGCGGGATCGCGGAAGTTCGCCAGCGTCGTGAGCTGCGGCCTGCGCACGCTGAACACCGAACCGACGTCGAGGAAGATCGACGGCCGCAGCCCCATTTCCTTCGCGCCGGTGCCGAGCGGAATATCGAGTTCGATCCGGCCCTGATAATAAGCGCGGCCGCCGAGCGCATCGTCGATCTGTCCGCGATCGTCGGTCGTGGTGTCGAGGACGGGATTGGCCGGATCGGTCAGGTCGACCGAGCCGTAGCGGATGACGCGCGGGCCGATGCCGCGAATGTCGAAGCCGCGCATCTGCGGTTCGCCAAGGAAGAAGCGGTCGGTCAGGCGGACCTTGTCGCTCGTCGGGGTCGGACGGCCGCCGAACGGATAGATGTACCCGCCTTCGGCCGAGACGTTGAGGATGAAGCGGCTACCGAGGTTGAAGTGCTTCGAACCCGACAGACGCGTGCGGACATATTTGACGCTGCCGCCGAGGCCGGCGAAATCCTGGCTCAATGACAGCGACTGGCCGCGCGTCGGGCGCAGACGGTTGTCGCGGTCGTCATAAGCGAGCGTATAGCCGAGCAGCGAGGTCGTGCGGTTGCCGATCGCGTCGCACAGGTAGCGGCCGGCGACCAGCGGGTCGCACTCGTCGCCGAAATAATAGATCGACTTGTCGAGCGTCACATCGTCGAAGTTGATGCTGTAGCGCGCGAAGAAGGACATGAATTCGGTCAGCGGCACGCCGGCGTTGATCTGCGCGCCCGTCGTGACCTGCTGGAACGTCGTCCGGCGGTCGTTGTTGATGAAGTTGAACGAGTTCAAATCGCGGCGATAGACGCTGCCGCCGATCGAGATGTTGCGGTCGAACAGATAGGGTTCGGTGAAACCGAGTTCGATCGACTTCGAATAGCTCGAATAGTTGACCGACGCCTGGAGCTGCTGGCCGAGGCCGCGGAAGTTGCGCTGGCGGATCGACGCCTGGAGCAGGAAATTCTCGATCGACGAGAAACCCGCCGACAGCGAGAGTTCGCCGGTCGGCTTTTCCTCGACATTGGTTTCGAGGATGATGCGGTCGGGGGCGCTGCCTTCCTTGCGTTGGATTTCCAGATTTTCCTGGAAATAGCCAAGGCTGTTGATGCGGTTTTCGGTGCGCTTGACACCGAAGCTGTTGAACGCGTCGCCTTCGTTCAGACGGAATTCGCGGCGCACGACCTTGTCGTGCGTCAGCGTGTTGCCGTTGACGTCGATCCGCTCGACGTAAGTACGCGGGCTTTCGGCGACGTTGAAGGTGATCGCCATCGTCCGCGTTTCGGGGTCGCGGCGGAATTCGGGATTGATGTCGGCAAAGGCATAGCCGAACAGGCCCGCGGTTTCGCTCAGGCTTTCGATCGTGTCCTCGACCAGCTTGGCATCATACCAGTCGTCCTTCTTCATCGGCAGCAGCTTCTTCAGCATTTCGGGCTGGAAGTCGCGGATTTCGCTCTTCACGTCGATGTCGCCGAACTTGTAGCGTTCGCCTTCCTCGACCACATAGGTGATGATGAAGTCCTGCTTGTTGCTCGTCAGCTCGGCCACCGCCGAAATCGTGCGGAAATCGGCATAGCCGTTGGTGAGATAGAAGAGCTTGAGCTTCTGCTGATCATAGGCGAGGCGATCGGGGTCGTAGCTGGTGTTCGACGACAGGATCGTCATCAGGCTCGACTGCTTCGTCGCCATCTCGTCCTTGAGATCGCCGTCGCTGAACTTCTCGTTGCCGATGATGTTGATCTGGCGGACCTTCGACTTCGGCCCTTCGTTGATTTCGAACACGACGTCGACGCGGTTCTGGTCGAGCGACACCATCTTGGGCTCGACCGTCGCGGCGAAGCGGCCCTGGCGCTTGTAGAGTTCGATGATGCGCGCAACGTCGGCGCGGACTTTCGAGCGGGTGAAGATCTGGCGCGGCGCGAGCTTGATCTCGGGCCGGATCTTGTCCTCCTTCAGGCGCTTGTTGCCTTCGAGGATGACGCGGTTGATCACCGGATTCTCGGCGACCTGGATCGTCAGCGCACCATCATTGTCGGTGATCTGGTAATCCTTGAACAACTCGGTCGCAGCAAGGTCCTTCAGCGCCTGGTCGAGCACCGCGCGGTTATACTGCTGACCGACGCGCAGGCGCAGGTACGACAGGATCGTCTGCGCCTCGAGCCGCTGGTTGCCAACGACGGTGATCGACTTGACCGTCGTCGCGACGGGGGCCGCTTCGGGGGCGGGCGCGGGAACGCGCGGCGGCGCGACCTCCTGCGCCATCACCGGCGCCCCGAGCATCGTTCCTGCCATAAGGAGGGCCGACAGCTGTGTCCGCGCCGAGAATTTGTGTGAAGCCACGCTGTTCATCCCGAAAAAATAACTCAAAAGCGACAAACCCGCCTGACCGCGGGTTCGTGCGCCACTCCCTGCCCCAGACTCGCTAGCCAATCAAGCGGGCGATCCTGTCCCACACGCCAATTGAGCCCAAATCATTGAAAGTCACGACCAGCATAAGGGTCACGATGGCCGCAAAGCCGAATCGGAACGCCCATTCCTGCGCCTGCGGCGGCGCGGGGCGGCGCCGGATCGCTTCATAGGCGTAAAAGGCCAGATGACCGCCATCGAGCATCGGCAATGGCAAGAGGTTGATGAACCCCAGATTGATGGAAATGAAGGCGATGAACGAGATGAGGGTGATCACTCCAAGCGTCGCGACCTCGCCCGACTGTTTCGCGATGCGCAGCGGCCCGCCCATTTCCTTGACCGAACGCTGCCCCGTCAGGAATTGGCCCAAAATGGTTCCGGTCAGTCGCACCAGTCCCCAGGTCTGGCCGGCGCCCGCCTGCACCGCCGTTACGGGGCCCGCTGCGGTCAGAACCGGCGGCCCCGGCAATATACCGATGATGGCGCGCTCGTTCTTGTTGCCGAACTGGTCGGTCTCGGAAATGACCCGGGGACGCAAGGTGATGTTCAGACGCTCCCCGCCGCGTTCGATACCAAGATTCACGGGTTTGCCGAGCTCGGGGGCAACGGCCATGCGAATATCGGAAAAATCTTCCGTGGCTCGTCCATTGATCGCAGCGATACGATCGCCGGCACGTAGCCCGGCCTCATCGCCGGCGCTTCCCGCCTGGACGACGGCGACAACGGGCGGCGTGGACGGAATGCCATAGACCAGGTTGAAGCCCGTAAAAATCAGGATCGCGAACAGGAAATTGGTCATCGGCCCTGCAAGGACGATGAGGGAGCGTTTCCACACCGGCTGCGCGGGAAAAGTGTGCGATTTTTCGGCGGCGGGCAGTGCCTGCCAATTGGCGTCGGGCTGGCTCACCGCATCGCGGTCACCCGCGAATTGGACATAGCCGCCGAGTGGTAGCCAGCCGATCTTCCATTCGGTGCCACGCTTGTCGGTCCAGCCGAGGATCTTGCGCCCGAAGCCGATCGAAAAAGTGTCCGCCTTCACCCCGCACCAGCGGCCGACGATATAATGGCCATATTCGTGCACGAAGACGAGCGGCCCCAGCACCGCGAGGAACGCGATCGGATAGAGCCAAAGCGGTACGTCAAGCATGTTCATATTGGTCCACAAAATGCTGGGCAGCCGCGCGGGATGCGGCATCGACGCTGAATATGTCCTGAAGCGATGCCGGCACCGCGGGCGCATCGGCGTCGATCACGCGGCGCACCGTATCGACGATCGCGGGGAAGGAAATGCGCCCGGCGAGGAAGGCGGCGACCGCCACCTCGTTCGCGGCGTTGAGCTGCGCCGGGCGCGCGCCGCCCTCGGCGATCGCGGCACGGCAGAGCGCGGTCGCGGGGAAGCGGATCTCGTCGGGCGCCTCGAAATCGAGCCGCGCGATGCTGGCGAGGTCGAGCGGCGCGCACGGCGTCGCCATCCGCTGCGGCCAGGCAAGCGCGCTGCTGATCGGGATGCGCATGTCGGGCGAGCCGAGCTGCGCCAGCGTCGAGCAATCGATATATTCGACAAGACTGTGGATCACCGATTGCGGGTGGACGAGGATTTCGATGCGTTCGAGCCCGACGGGGAACAGGTGATGCGCCTCGATCAGTTCGAGCCCCTTGTTCATCATCGTCGCCGAATCGACGCTGATTTTCGCGCCCATCGACCAATTGGGGTGCGCCACCGCCTGCGCGGGGGTCACGCGCGCCATATCGTCGGCGCTCATCGTGCGGAACGGCCCGCCGCTGGCGGTCAGGATGATGCGGCGCACCTGATCGATGCGCCCGCCCGCGAGGCACTGGAAGATCGCATTATGTTCGCTGTCGACGGGCAGGATCGTCGCGCCCGACGTGCGCGCCACCGCGGTCATCAGTTCGCCCGACGACACGAGCGCTTCCTTGTTGGCGAGCGCGACATCATAGCCGGCGGCAAGCGCCGCCATCGTCGGCGCGAGCCCTGCGGTGCCGACGATGGCCGCCATGACAAGGTCCGTGGGGCGCTGCGCCACTTCGACGAGCGCCTCGGCGCCCGCGGCGGTTTCTATGCCGGTGCCGGCCAGCGCCTCGGCGAGATCGCCATGGCGCGCTTCATCGGCGATCACCGCAATGTCGGGACGAAATTCCTTTGCCAGCTTCGCAAGCTCGGCAACGTCGCTGTTCGCGGTCAGCACGCCGATCTGCCACGCCTCGCCGTCGCGCCGCACCAGATCGAGGGTCGATTGCCCGACCGATCCCGTCGCACCGAACAGCGAGAGGCGGCGCTGCGTCATATCAGCCCACCGCCCGAACGGCGATCTGCCCGGCAAACGCCAGCGCGCCGAGCAACAGCGCGACCGGCAGCACGCCGTCGACGCGGTCGAACAGGCCGCCGTGGCCGGGAATGAGCTTGCCCGAATCTTTGACCCCGGCGCGGCGCTTCATCCAGCTTTGCGCGAGGTCACCGAGCTGTGCGAGCAGCCCCATGAACAGGCCGATCCACAAAGGCACGCCGATGATGCCCGCGCGGTCGCCGATCGTCGCGCTGGCGATCAGCGCCGCGACCATGCCGCCGATGAGGCCCGACCAGGTCTTCGACGGGCTGATTTTGGGCGCGAGCCGCGCGCCGCCAAAGGCGCGGCCGGCGAAATAGGCACCGATGTCGGTCGCCCAGACCATGCCGAAGACCCAGAGCGCCGCGGTCATGCCGAGCGTGTCGCGGATGAGCCAGAGGCCGGCCATCGCGCCGAGGACGAGGATCGGTCCGAGGATATTGAGCGCGGTCTTGGCGCCGCTGCCAAGCGTCATCGCGCGCACCAGCGCGAACCATTCGACGAGAACGAGCGCCCCGCCGACGAGGAGAAACAGACCGAAAGCGAGCCCTCCGAACCACAGAGCCGCGCCCGCAATCGCAAACAATATGATCGCCGACCCGATCCGCGCCCAGAAGTCCGATTTACCCGCTGCCGCCATGCCCTAAAGTCCCCCGTAACGGCGGTCGCGCCGCGCAAATTGGTCGAGCGCTGCCTTGAGGTCGGCCGGTTTGAAATCGGGCCACAAGGTATCGGTGAAATAGAGTTCGGCATAGGCCGACTGCCAGAGCAGGAAGTTCGACAGCCGTACCTCGCCCGAGGTGCGGATGAGCAGGTCGAGCGGGGGCATGTCGGCGGTGTCGAGATGCGCCGCGATCGCTTCCTCGGTAATCGCGCCTTGTGCCGCGGCGGCGGTCGCGGCGCGGACCAGCTCGTCCTGCGCGCCATAGTTCAGCGCGACCGCGAGCGTCGTGCGCTTGTTGCCCGATGTGCGCTCAAGCGCATTCTCGATCAGCTTGACCACGTCAGGAGCAAGCGCGCGCCAGTTGCCGATGACCTTCAGCTTCACGTCGTTCGCGGCGAATTCTTCGAGGTCGGACAGGATGAAGCGCTTCATCAGCCCCATCAGGTCGCTGACCTCTTCCTCGGGCCGCTTCCAGTTCTCGGAACTGAAGGCATAGAGCGTCATCGCCTCGATGCCGAGGTCGCCCGCCGCGCGCACGATCGTGCGCACCGCCTCGACCCCGGCCTTGTGGCCGGCGACGCGGGGCAACAGGCGTTTTTTCGCCCAGCGGCCATTGCCGTCCATGATGATGGCGACATGGCGTGCGCCGTGATCAGTTGCCGACATAATAAAACCTCAAATCCCGTTCGCATCGAGCGAAGTCGAGATGCCCATCGGCGTAGCGCAAGGTCGACGGGTGTCTCGACTTCGCTCGACACGAACGGGTCGAGATGACGGAATCACGCTTCACTAGCCCAGGATTTCCTTTTCCTTGGCGGTCGCGGCGGCGTCGAGTTCGGCGATCGTCGCGTCGGTCAGCTTCTGCACCTCGGTTTCGTGGCGCTTGCGCTCGTCCTCGCTGATTTCCTTCTTATTCTCGTCGGCCTTCAGATTGTCCATCCCGTCGCGGCGGACGTTGCGCACCGCGATACGCGCCTTTTCAGCGTACTGGCCGGCGAGCTTCGACAGTTCCTTGCGGCGCTCCTGCGTCATTTCGGGGATCGGCAGGCGCAGCATCTGGCCATCAACGATCGGGTTGAGCCCGAGCCCCGCCGAGCGGATCGCCTTGTCGACCGGGCCGACGTTCGACTTGTCCCACACCTGTACCGACAACATGCGCGGTTCGGGCGCGCTGACCGAGGCGACCTGGTTCAGCGGCATCTGGCTGCCATAGACCTCGACCGTCACCGGATCGAGCAGCGCGGTGTGCGCGCGGCCGGTGCGGAGGCCCGAAAGGTCGCTCTTCAATGCTTCGACCGCGCCGTGCATGCGGCGTTCGAGGTCGGCCTTGTCATATTTCGCCATCGTCTTTTCCTCTCTTGGTCTTGTCAGGCGGCGTCGGCGACGACGGTGGAAACACCCTCGCCCGCCAGCACGCGCGCCAGATTGCCGGGTTCGCGAATGTTGAACACGACGATCGGGATATGGTTGTCGCGGCAGAGCGCCACCGCGCTTGCGTCCATCACCTTCAGATTGTCGGCGAGGACGCGATCATAGCTTAGCGTATCATAGCGAACCGCAGTCGGATCCTTCTTGGGATCGGCGTTATAGACGCCATCGACGCTGGTGCCTTTCAACAGCGCGTCGCACTTCATTTCGGCGGCGCGGAGCGCGGCGCCGCTGTCGGTCGTGAAATAAGGCGCGCCGACGCCGGCGGCAAAAATCACGACGCGGCCCTTTTCCATATGACGTTCGGCGCGGCGGCGGATCACCGGCTCGCACACCTTGTCCATCTCGATCGCCGACTGGACGCGCGTTTCGACGCCAAGCTGCTCGAGCGCATTCTGCATCGCCAGCGCGTTCATCACGGTCGCGAGCATGCCCATATAATCGGCCTGGGCGCGATCCATGCCCTTGGCGGCGCCCGCCATGCCGCGGAAGATATTGCCGCCGCCGATGACGAGGCAGATTTCAAGCCCACGGCCTTTGGCTTCCTTGACCTCGGCTGCCATGCTCGCGACGGTTTCCGGGTCGATGCCAAAGGGGCTGGAACCCATCAGCGCCTCGCCCGACAGTTTCAGCAAGATGCGTTTCATGCCGGGCAGAGCCATGATCGGGGGAACCTTATGTAATCGATGAATATGCGAATGGCGCGCACCCTAGAGCGGGCACGCGCCATTGCCAAGCGGACTACCGCGATGAACGCGGCAATCCGGATCTTCTTTTTTAGACGCCAGCGACGGCCGCGACTTCCGCCGCGAAATCGCTTTCTTCCTTCTCGATGCCTTCACCGAGCTGGAAGCGGACGAAGCCCTTGAGCGTCACGTCCGCGCCGACATCCTTGCCGGCTGCGGCGACGACTTCGGCGACTGGGGTCTTGCCGTCCATCACGAACAGCTGCGATAGCAGCGCGTTTTCCTTGCGGAACTTCGCGATCGAACCATCGACCATCTTCGAGACGATGTCGGCGGGCTTGCCCGACTGGGCAGCCTTTTCTTCGGCGATCGCGCGTTCGCGAGCGACGAGGTCGGCGTCGAGATCGTCGCCGTTCAGCGCCAGCGGGTTCGCGGCGGCGACGTGCATCGCGAGCTGCTTGCCGAGCGGTTCAAGAACGTCTGCACCGGCGGTCGATTCGAGCGCGACGAGCACGCCGATCTTGCCCATGCCGGGTGCGGCGGCGTTGTGGACATAGCCCGTGACGACGCCCGAGTTCACCGAGACGATGACGCTGCGGCGCAGCGACTGGTTTTCACCGATCGTCGCGATATTGCTCGTCAGCTTCTCGGCGACGGTTTCGCCGCCCGGATAGGCTGCAGCGCCGAGCGCTTCGATGTCCGAGATATTGCCGGCGAGCGCGACCTGCGTCACGTCGCGCACGAATGCCTGGAACTGCTCATTCTTGCCGACAAAGTCGGTTTCGCTGTTCACTTCGACCATCGCGCCGCGGGTGCCGTCGGTGGCAACGCCGACGAGGCCTTCGGCGGCAACGCGGCCAGCCTTCTTGGCGGCGGCGGCGAGACCCTTGGTACGCAGCCAGTCGATCGACGCTTCGATGTCGCCGTTGTTTTCGGCGAGCGCCTTTTTGCAGTCCATCATGCCTGCGCCCGTGCGGTCGCGCAGTTCCTTGACGAGAGCGGCCGTAATTTCAGCCATGGGTGATCCTTTCCAGTGTGGAGCAGTCCGGTAACGGGACTGCTGCGCCGCACGCGTGGCGGCGCGATAAGTCAAAACGATGACCGAGGGCGGCGGCTGCCGTTCGCAGCGCGCCGCCCCGTCATTCAGCGCGCTTAGGCGTCGCTCTGACGTTCGGTTTCGGCCGCGGCTTCGGCCGGGACCTGTTCGTCTTCGGTCACCGGAGCGGTGTCGACGACGGGAACGGCTTCAACAGCCGGGGCTTCTTCAGCAACCGGAGCGGCCGCTTCTTCGGTCAGCACAGCTTCGGCGGCGGGCTCGACAGCGGCGCCGAGATCTTCGCCGCGGTTCGCGCGGGCCTGCTGGCCGCCACGCGTTGCCGCCTGGGCAACCGCATCGCAGTAGAGGCGGATCGCGCGTGCCGCGTCATCGTTAGCCGGAACCGGGAAGGCGATGCCGTCGGGCGAGACGTTCGAATCGAGGATTGCGACGACGGGGATGCCAAGGACGTTGGCTTCCTTGATCGCCAGCTCTTCCTTGTTCGCGTCGATCACGAACATCACGTCGGGAATGCCGCCCATGTCGCGGATGCCGCCAAGGCTCATTTCGAGCTTGTCGCGCTCGCGCGTCTTGTTGAGCACTTCCTTCTTGGTGAGGCCCGAGGTGTCGCCCGAAAGCTGCTCTTCGAGCGTCTTGAGACGCTTGATCGAACCGGAGATCGTCTTCCAGTTGGTGAGCATGCCGCCCAGCCAGCGATGGTTGACGAAGTGCTGACCCGAAGCGCGCGCGGCGTCGGCGATCGGACCCTGCGCCTGGCGCTTGGTGCCGACGAACAGGACCTTGCCACCGGCGGCCGACGAGGACGCGATGAAGTCGAGCGCGCGCGCGAAGAGCGGCACGGTCTGCGACAGGTCAAGAATGTGGATGCCGTTGCGCGCGCCGAAGATATACGGCTTCATGCGCGGGTTCCAACGGTGGGTCTGGTGGCCGAAGTGGGCGCCAGCTTCGATAAGATTCTGCATCGTGACGACAGGTGCCGCCATAGTCTTTCTCCTTCCGGTTGGTCCTCTGGAAAGCAAGAACCGAAGGCCCGCAAGCGGGCGATCCGGCACCGGTTTATGTGCGCCTTCCATGTGGAATGGGCGGGCCGTTAGCCGCCTTGGCCGCCAAAAGCAAGGGGTGCGCATGCCTTTTCGCGTTCAACGGAGGCTCAATGGCGGAGAGGCTCCGGACTCAACTCGGCGACAAAGCGACTCCGTTCGTCGCAAATGTGTTGAGAACAAAACAGGAACATGGAACGAAAAGTCCAACGAAACCGTCGCTGGTTAACAAAAGGTTTCGCACACAGAAGCCGAAAGGACAAGATCATGGTTCAGGTCGCTGCCGCTCTCCTCTTCGCACTCGCCGCCGGTCTCGGCGTCACGGTGATCCTGGCCATGCTCAAGAATAACGAGAATGCGATTCTCTCGGCGCTGCTCGGCGAAGGCGCCTTCCCGGTTGACGCTGCGCCGCAGTCGGGTCCGCTGCCGCAGAAGATGACGTTGCGCCGCTCGCCGGCGCGCCGCGACGCCCCGCGCCCGATCCGCGCCGCAACGCGCATGCAGCCGGCGCTCAGCCGCGCCGCTTGACCTTCGCGTAGCTGGCAAGCCCGAACGGCAGCATCACCAGATAGAGCGCGCACACCGCAAGCAGCGTCTGCCAAGGCGCGGTGACGAGCGCGGCGCCGAGCAGGCCGACGCCGGCCAGTGCGAACAGGCGCCACGAACGGCGAAGCCGGATCGACGACCAGCTATAGGTCGGGATCGCCGAGATCATCAGCATCGCGATGGCGAGCGCCCACGGCATCACGACATACCATTCGCGAAAAAGGTCGTTGTCGGTCACCAGCCACAGATAGACGGGAACGAACGACAGCCCGGCGCCCGCGGGCGCCGGAATGCCGGTCATGAAGCCCGCCGACTTGTGCGGCTGGAAATCGGCATCCATGCGCGAATTGAAGCGCGCGAGGCGCAGCGCGCAGCACACCGCGAGCGCCAGCGCCGCGGTCCAGCCGAATTTGGGCGCGTCGGCAAGCGACCAGAGGAACAGGATCATCGCCGGCGCGACGCCGAATGCGATCACATCGGACAGCGAATCGAGTTCGGCGCCGAACTTGCTCTGCGCGCGCAGCAAACGCGCGATACGCCCGTCCATGCCGTCGAGCACGCCGGCGACGATGATCATCGTCACCGCCGCGGTCCATTCGCCGCCGATCGCGAAGCGGACGCCGGTCAGCCCCGAACAGAGCGCAAGGATGGTGATCGCATTGGGCGCGAAGGCGCGCAGGCTGACCCCGGCGATGCGGCGTCCCGCGGCGTCGGGAATGACCTGCTCGTCCTCGGTCATTTTATTGACCGATCCCGTCGATCGTCTCCGCGGTTCCAATCCGCGCGACCACCGTCTCGCCCGCCAGCGTGCGCTGGCCGAGCAGCACCTGCGGCGTCGTTCCCGCGGGCAGGTATACGTCGACGCGGCTGCCGAAGCGGATCAGTCCGACGCGCTGTCCCGTGGTGAGTTCGTTACCCATGGTGACGAACGGCATGATGCGGCGCGCGACGAGGCCGGCGATCTGGGTGAAACCGATGCGCACACCATCGGCGCGCTCGACGACGAAATGCTGGCGTTCATTCTCTTCGCTTGCCTTGTCGAGGTCGGCATTCACGAACTTGCCGGGAATATAGACAAGCTTGCGCAGCGTTCCGGCGACGGGGGTACGGTTGATATGGACGTCGAAGACGCTCATGAAAATCGACACGCGCAGCATCGGCGCGGCGCCCAGCCCGTCGGGGCCGGAAATTTCGGGCGGTGGCGGCACTTCGGCGATCTGGGTGACGAGCCCGTCGGCGGGCGCGATGATGACATCGTTCCCCGCCGGGGTCACGCGCACCGGGTCGCGAAAGAAGGCACCGACCCACAAGGTCACGCCCAGCATCAGCCAGCCGAGGATTTCCCAGCCGAGCAGCCAGAAACAGAGGGTCACGATACCGGCGATCAAAAGGAATTTGCGGCCTTCGGGATGGATCGACGGCCAGTGCCATTTGATACCGCCGCCGGGGCGGTTGGAGGATATGATATTGGACATGGCCGTTCTTCTAGGGCGCACCCCTCGGACTGACAATGGATAAGGCGCAGGAGCAGTTCCACCGGCAGTTGAACAATCGCGCGGCTTTGCCTAAGGCGCTCGCAACTCCGACTCCCCAAGGAAAAAGGCTGAACGCATGGGCAAGATCAAGGTAGCCAACCCGGTCGTCGAACTCGACGGCGACGAAATGACCCGGATCATCTGGCAGTGGATCCGCGAGCGGCTGATCCTCCCCTATCTCGACATCGACCTTCATTATTACGACCTCGGCATCGAGAAGCGCGACGAGACCGACGACAAGATCACCGTCGAGGCCGCGAACGCGATCAAGAAATATGGCGTCGGCGTGAAGTGCGCGACGATCACCCCCGACGAAGCACGCGTCGAGGAATTCGGCCTGAAAAAGATGTGGAAGTCGCCGAACGGCACGATCCGCAACATCCTCGGCGGCGTCGTCTTCCGCGAACCGATCGTGATGAAGAACGTCCCCCGCCTCGTACCCGGCTGGACCGACCCGATCGTCGTTGGCCGTCATGCCTTCGGCGACCAGTATAAGGCGACCGACTTCCGCGTCCCCGGCCCCGGCAAGCTGCGCCTGGTGTTCGAAGGCGAAGACGGCACGCTGATCGACGAGGAAGTGTTCCAGTTCCCGTCGTCGGGCGTCGCAATGGGCATGTACAATCTCGACGATTCGATCCGCGACTTCGCGCGCGCCAGCCTGAACTATGGCCTCGCGCGCCAGTGGCCGGTGTATCTGTCGACCAAGAACACGATCCTGAAAGCCTATGACGGCCGCTTCAAGGACATCTTCGAAGAAGTGTTCAACGCCGAATTCAAGGCGCAGTTCGACGAAGTCGGCATCGTTTACGAACATCGCCTGATCGACGACATGGTCGCCTCGGCGCTCAAGTGGAGCGGCAAGTTCGTCTGGGCCTGCAAGAATTACGACGGCGACGTCCAGTCGGACACCGTTGCGCAGGGCTTCGGCTCGCTCGGCCTGATGACCAGCGTGCTGATGACCCCCGACGGCCAGACGGTCGAATCGGAAGCCGCGCACGGCACCGTCACCCGCCACTACCGCATGCACCAGCAGGGCAAGGCGACCTCGACCAACCCGATCGCCTCGATCTTCGCGTGGACCGGCGGGCTCAAGCACCGCGGCAAGCTCGACGACAATGCCGAGCTGATCAAATTCGCCGACGACCTCGAAAAGGTCTGCGTCGCGACGGTCGAAAGCGGCAAGATGACCAAGGATCTGGCACTGCTGATCGGTCCCGATCAGAACTGGTTGACCACCGAAGGCTTCTTCGAAGCGATCGTCGAAAATCTCGAAGCCAAGATGGGTAGCTGAAAACAACCAAAAAGGTTGGGATAGCTATCTAGCCAATCGGGGCCGGCCTGCATAAGGTCGGCCCTTATGGTATCGGAAACAGACACCTCTGCCATCGGCAACGCGCTGGTGGTCCTCGGCGCCGCGGGCATCGTGATCCCGGCGTTCGCACGCTTCCGCCTGCCGCCGGTGATCGGGTTCATTCTCGTCGGCCTGCTCGTCGGGCCATCGGGGCTCGGCGCGCTCGCGGCCGATTACCCGTGGCTGAAACATGTCACGATCGGATCGACCGAGGATATCGCGCTTTTCGGCGAACTCGGGATCATCCTCCTGCTCTTCTCGATCGGGCTCGAGCTGTCGTTCCGCCGCCTGTGGCAGCTCCGCAAGCTCGTGTTCGGGATCGGCGCGGCGGAGCTGCTGCTCGCCGGCGCGATCCTCGGCACCGCGTTGCTCTTCGTCGGCAATCTTTCGACTGCCGCCGCCTATGGCCTCGGCATCGCACTCGCGCTGTCGTCGACGGCGCTGGTGCTGCCGATCGCCGGCACGAAGTCGGCCGTCGGTCGCGCGTCCTTTTCGATGCTGTTGTTCGAGGATCTGGCGCTCGTCCCGATCATCTTCATCCTTGCCGCACTATCGCCCGCGGCATCGGGCGACAGCGCCGAACTATTGCTGACGACTTTATGGCAAGGCGTGGCCGTCGTCGCGGCGCTCGCCATCGGCGGCTGGTTCCTGCTGCCGAAGATCTTCGCACAAGCCGCACGCGCCAAGGATCCCGAGTTGTTCCTTGCGGCGAGCCTGCTCGTCGTCATCGTCGCCGCGCTCGCGACCGCCGCGGTCGGGCTGTCGCCAATCGTCGGCGCACTGCTCGCGGGCCTGATGATTGCCGAAACCGAATATCATAACGAGGTCGAAGCGATCACCGCGCCGTTCAAGGGGCTCGCGCTCGGGGTGTTCCTGATCAGCGTCGGCATGGGGCTCAACCTCAAGACCATCGCCGAACAATGGCCAGCGCTTGCCGTTGGGGTCGTCGGTGTCGTGCTCGTCAAAGCGTCCGTCACCGCCGCGCTTCTGCGCTTTTCGGGTGCGGCGCGGCGCGGCACTGCTGCCGAGGTCGGGTTGCTGATGGCGAGCCCGTCGGAAACCACCCTGATCGTGCTGACGACCGCGTTGCAGGCGCAGCTCATCAGCCGGAGCACCGCCGAATTCTGGCAGCTCGTCACTGCGATTGGGCTGACGATCACGCCGCTGCTCGCGCGTATTGGCCATGATATCGCGCGGCGGATCGAGATGCGTACGGGCGACGGGCTAGGCGACGAAACGCCGGAGGGGCGCACCGTCGTCGTCGGCTTCGGCCGCGTCGGGCACACCGTCGCCGAACTGCTGCGCGAGCATGATCGTCCCTATGTGGCGGTCGACGCCGACATCGATACGGTCGCGGCGGCGCGGCGCGACGGCTTCAGCGTCCGCTTCGCCGACGTCGCGCGGCCGGGCAGCCTCGACAAGCTGGGGATCGAAAATGCGCTGGCGATCGTGCTGACGATGGACGACCCGGTGCAGCAGTTGCGCATGACGCGCCAGCTCCGCCAGAAATATCCCGACCTGCCGATCATCAGCCGCGCGCGCGATGCCGACCATGCCGCCGCGCTGTATCAGGCCGGCGCGAGCGACGCGGTGCCCGAGACGCTGGAAAGCTCGCTGCAACTCGCCGAAGCGGTACTCATCGACCTCGGCGTCGCGATGGGGCCGGTGATTGCATCGATCCACGATGTGCGCGCCAAGATGCGCCACGACATCATGACCAAGGGCCAGCTGGAACGCGAGCCGCGCATCCGTAAGACGCGGCCGCCCATGGCCGGCGGCGACGCCTAGACCAACCGGAGAGCCCGATGTGACCACGCCGCGCAAGACGCAGATATTGATCGTGGGCGGCGGCGCGGGCGGGCTCGAACTCGCACGAAAGCTTGGCGCACGTTATGGCCGCGCCCGGCACGACATCATCCTGATCGACAAGAACCGGACGCATGTGTGGAAGCCGTTGCTGCACGAGGTCGCGACAGGATCGCTCGACGCCAATCTCGACGAGGTCGGCTATCGCAGCCATTGCCATCGCTGGGGCTATCGCTTCTTTCCCGGCACGCTCGAAAGCATCGACACTGCGGCGCGCGAGATCGTCATCGCGCCGATGCTCGACGACGATGGCAGCGAGCTGATCGCGCGGCACCGGTTGCGCTTCGACTATCTGGTGCTCGCGATGGGGTCGGTCGGCAATGATTTCGGCACCCCCGGCGCGCGCGAACATTGCATCTTTCTCGACGAGCGGCCGCAGGCCGACCGCTTTCGCAACAAGCTGCTAAACCATTGCCTGCGCGTGTCGCACGCGATGATGAAGGACCCGGCGAGCGATGCGCAGGTCCATATCGCGCTGGTCGGCGGCGGCGCGACCGGCGTCGAACTGGCGGCCGAGCTGTTCAACGCCGCGGGCGGCCTCCGCCATTACGGGCTCGAAGTCTTCGACGAGAAGCGGCTGCGCGTCACGCTGATCGAGGCGGGGTCGCGCATATTGCCCGCGCTTCCCGAACGGCTTGCCGCCGCCGCGCAGCAGGAACTCGAAGCGCTCGGCGTCACGGTGCTCACCGACACGCCGGTGACCGAGGTGCGCGCCGACGCGATGATCCTGAAATCGGGCCAGGTCGTTCCCGCAGACCTGCGCGTCTGGGCCGCCGGGGTGAAGACCGCGCCGCTCGCCAATGAAAACGACGGGCTGGAGCGCGCGCGCAGCGGGCAATTCGTCGTCCGTCCGACGCTGCAAACGACGGCCGACGAGCGCATCTTCGCGATCGGCGACTGTGCCTATTGCGTCCTGCCCGGCGACGAGCGGCCGGTGCCGCCGCGCGCGCAATCGGCGCATCAGATGGCTTCAGCGGTGTTCCGCAACCTCGTTGCGATGGAGAGGGGCAAGCCGCTGCGCGATTTCGTCTATCACGATCATGGCTCGCTCGTGTCGCTCAGCCGTTTTTCGACGGTGGGCAGCCTGATGGGCAATCTTATCGGCGGGCGCATGGCGATCGAGGGGCGGCTCGCGCGTTTCGTCTATACCTCGCTCTATCGCATGCACCTGATAGCGATCCACGGCTGGCTCCATGGATCGGCGCTGATCCTGCTAGGGCGAGTGAATGCGATCATCCGCCCGCGCCTCAAGCTGCATTAGGGTCTAGCGCCCGCCTGCCGCCGGTGCCGGCGCCGGTGCGGCGCCCAGCGCCGAAGCATCGGCCAGCGTCATCCCCTTGGGCAGGATCGCCAGCGACCATTGTCGATCGGGCGTCAGATATTGCTGCGCCAGCCGCTGGACATCGGCCGCGGTCACCGCCGAAATATCGTCCTGGATCGACAGCGCCGCCGCGGTAACGCGCGGGTCGCGCGTCGCGCCTTCGAGCAGGAACATCCAATAGACATTGCCCGTCGAGGCACGCGCGACCTGTTCGCGGATCGGGCCGGCGTTGCGCGCCAGTTCGTCGGCGGTGATCGGCTTTGCGACAAGGTCGGCGGCAATATCCTTCGCGATGCCGTAAAAGCGATCGAGGTCCTTCGGCGCGAGCAGGCTGCCGACGAGCAGATAGCCGCCGGTGTCGAAGCCCGTCGGCCAGTGGCTGTCGACGACGGGGCCATAGCTGGCCCCCTGTTCGGCGCGCAGGCGGTCGAACAGGCGATCGTTGAAGATCGCGGCCAGCACCTCGAGCCCGCGCGCATCGCGCGGGCTGGCAAGGCCGCCGCCCGTCGGCCACGCGGTCATCGCCGCGGCCTGCCCTTGCTCGCCGCGATGATAGGCGATCTCGGGCACCGTGACATGTTTCGCAAAATCGACGCGCTGACCGGCGGGCGGCGCGAGGGTCTGGCGCGGCGCCAGCGCGCCGAGCGTCTCGGCGAGGATCTTCTTGTAATCGACTGTTTCGAGGTCGCCGAAAATCTGCACCTCGATCGGCCCGCTGGCGAGCCGCGGTTCCCAGAAGGCGCGGAAGGCGGCGGGGGTCAGCGCCTCGATCTGCGCCTTGTCGGGCGCCGCCCAGCGCGCGTCATTGTTGGTCAGCCAGCCGCGCAGATTGCGGTCGAGCACCGCGTTGGGCGTCGCGTCGTTGAGATCATATCCGGTGAGGAAACCGATGCGCAGCCGCTCGACCGGCGCCCGATCCCAGCGCGGCTGCGCCAGCTTGCCCGCGATCAGCCGCATCTGGTCGGCGAGGTCGGCGGGCCGGCTTTCGGCCGACAGTTCGAACGCATCATCATCGATTGCGAAATTCATCTGGATCTGCCGGCCGTTGGTCAGCTGGTCGATCTCATTCTGGCCCCACGGGCCGATACCGCTGGCGACCAGCGCATAGTCGCCGGTCCAGAGCAGGTTCGGCGCGTCGGCGGCGACGCTGCGGTTTCCGGTACCGAAGCGTACATTGACGCGCACCTTGCCCGGTTCGACCTTGTTGTTCGACACCAGCGCGGTCACGCCATTGGCGAATTCGAGCCGCTCGGCGCGCAGGCCCAGAAGGCTGCTCGTCGAGCTAATCGTCCCCGGCTGGCCGACCGCCGGGAGCTGCTTGAAATCGGCCTTCACCGTCGCCAGCCGGTCGTCGCGCGCGGTAACGGGGGCCTTCAGCGCGGCCAGCACCGCGGCATCGCCGCCTGAGGCGGTCGGCGTGGTCAGCACAACGCGCGTCACCGGCGCGGCAAAGATCGCCTTGCTGATGTCGAGCATGACCTTCGGCGTCGCCGAAGCACGGATCGCCTTGAACATGTCGACCTGCCCCTGCGGGCTCGTCACCGTTTCGTTGATATCGACCGCACGCACCATATCGTCGGCGAGCCGCGCGCCAGGCTCGTTGCGCGCATTTTCCAGCTCCTTGACCAGGAACGCCTGAATCTCGTTCGCCTCGCGGTCGATATCGGCCTGCGACGGCGGATTTTTCACCGCATCGGCGATCACGCCGCGCACATCGGCGAGCGCGGCCTTCCAGTCGCTGAGCGGAACGATCGACGCCATCGTCACATCGACGCTGCGGCTGACATATTGCTGCTCGACCGTCGCGACCAGATAGCTGCCACCGCTGCGCGCGCGGTTTTCGAGGCGGCGGTTGACCAGCGCCTGCGCGATGAATTCGAGGTAGAGGCGGCGGGTGTTCTCGACCGTATCGATGCGCTTCTTCCACGGGCGCACCATCGCCAGCGTCAGTGCGAGCGGCTGGTTCGCCTCGACGATTTCGCGCGCCGCGGGTTTGGTCGGGTCGGGTTTGCCGAAATCGGGATTGGCGGGGTTCGGGCCGTCGGCTTTCCAGTCGCCATAATATTTCGCGACCAGCCCGGCGAGGACGGCCGGATCGGCATCGCCGACGATAACCACGACCGCGCGGTCGGGGCGATACCAGCGATTGTGGAAGGCGGCGACCGAGGTCGCGCTCGCCTTGCCCAGCGACGCGGTGGTGCCGATCGGCGAGCGGTCGCCGAGCAATTGCCCCGCAAACAGATGCGCGTTGGTCGCGTCGGCAATCCGTTTTTGCGGGCCGTCGGCTTCGCGAAGCTCGGACATCACGACGCCGCGCTCGGCGGCGACCGCGAGTTCGGAGATGCGCGGTTCGCGGACCATGCCCGACAGCAATTTCATGCTCTCGTCGAGATTGGCGGGCGTCACGCTCGGCAGGTCGAGTTGATAGACCGTCTGCGTCGGCGTCGTCTGGGCGTTCGAATCGCTGCCGAATGTAACGCCGAACCGCTGCCAGATGCGCTTGGCTTCGCCGTCGGGAATATGCTCCGACCCGCGGAAGGTCAGATGCTCAAGCAAATGGGCGTAGCCGCGCTCCTGCTCGGTTTCGAACATCGAGCCGACGTCCATGCGGACGCGGATCGACACCTGCCCCGGGGGCACGCCATTGTTGCGCACGGCATAGCGCACACCATTGGGAAGCTCGCCGAACTGCCACGCGGTGTCGCGCGGAATGTCGCTGCCGACATAGAGCCAGTCGCCGCTTTTCGTCTGGGCGCCGGCGGTTTTTGCTGGCGTCCCTTGCGCGCCGACGGACGGCCCCGTCAGCAGCAACGCAGCAGCGGCACCGGCAAAAAGAAGGGATCGGGTCAAACGAAGCGGCGCGCGCTGGGAGAAAGTGAACATTGGCCCATCTTATCGCCTTCGAACCTTGCTGGCCACTGAACTGTCACGGCGCTTGTCGCGTAGCCGTCAGGGGGTTAGCCAGATACGATGGATAGCCGCTCACCAGCCTCGCCTCTCGCCGCGCTCGTCCAGATGACGAGCGGCATCGACCCCGCTGCCAATCTGACGACGATCGACCGCGCGATGGGCGAAGCCGCCGCGCACGGCGCCGCGATGGCCTTTCTTCCCGAAATGTCGCTGCTCCTCGATCGCGACCGCGCGCGATCGGGCGCGCACATGACCCGCGAAGCCGACAGCCCTTGGCCCGCCGCGCTGCAGGCGATGGCGCAAAAGCACGGGATATGGCTGCATTCGGGATCGATGCCGCTCCTCGCCGACGATGGCGAACGCCGCGTCAACCGCGCGCATGTCATCGCCGCCGACGGCAGCATCCGGGCGCGCTATGACAAGATCCATATGTTCGACGTCACCCTGCCTTCGGGCGAAAACTGGCAGGAATCGGCGGCCTATGCCGGCGGCGACGCCGTGGCGGTCGTCGAGACACCGCTGGGGCAGCTGGGGCTCAGCATCTGTTACGATCTGCGCTTTCCCGAGCTGTACCGCGCGCTCGTCGATCAAGGCGCGACATTGATCGCAATTCCCGCCGCCTTCACCGTGTCGACGGGCGAGGCGCATTGGCATGTCCTGATGCGCGCGCGGGCGATCGAAACCGGCTGTCATGTCGTGGCGGCGGCGCAGGGCGGTACGCATGAAGACGGCCGGCAAACTTTCGGCCACAGCCTTGCCGTCGACCCTTGGGGTGTCGTTCTGGCCGACGCCGCGATGCCGGGCGATGCGCACGCCGAGAGCTATGCGCTGACGCTCGCCCCCATCGACGCGGCGGCAGTCGAACGCGCCCGTCAGGCGATCCCGCTCGCACGATCACGGACGAACCGGAACATTACACTCTGACCCTGCATCGCCGCCCGCAGCGACGCGGGCGTAAATCACCGCCCGGAACAAACAAAGGGCCCCGAGCGAAGCTCGGAGCCCTTTGAGAAAATCTGGCTAGCCAGATCAGCCGATATTACGGGCTGGTCGGCGAATCGTCGTCGTTGTCCGACGCGATGATGATGCCACCAACGACAGCAACGAGAGCGAGGACAGCGATGATCCAGCTCGTGCTGCCTTCGAGTTCGCTCTGGCCGTCAACGGCCGAAGCTGCGCGTGCTGCCGGAGCAGCCGACGCGGCAACCGGTGCCGCAATCATCGAGGTAGCTGCGAGAGAGATCGCGGCTTTCTTAAGCAGGTTCATCATATTCTCCGTCCACTGGATTACTCTTGTCGAATCACACCGGAGATTGTTCCCCGGTCTGCTTCTGCAGCGCCGTCTTAGGCACGGCGTTCAGCAATTGCAACGACGTTTTGCCCTAGCCCGCCAAATGTTAGTAAATAATAAATAGGGAAAAAGTTGTTGCAAAGAACCCGGCTTACCCGCGCCGGACGCGTTCGAAGGATTCGCTCGTGACGGGATAGCCAAGATGTCCCGGGATGCAGAGATAGGCCTGCCCTTCCCGCTCCTCGACCCAGGGCGTTATCAGTTCCACCGGAAATTGGCCGGAATGCTGGGAAAATCCAGCAAAATCGGTCGATTGAGCCAGACGCTCCAAGTTGCGGCGAGTGGGAAAGATCACCGACACATCGCCGCGGTCGGCCATCGCCAGCGTGGCTTTCGCACTCGCCCAGAAAATATGACTATGCTCGGCCTCTTCGACTGTCAGTTCATGGCTGTGCGACGGGGCGGCGACGGCATAGAAGCGCGTGTCGAACGTCCGCGCCTCTTTGAAATTGGGGCACCAGCGCGCGAAAGGGACGAAGGATTCCAGCGCGATTCGGTCGCCGCGCGCTGCCAATATGTCGGAAAGCAGCGTTCCGGCGAGCAACGCCTGCCGCACCTCGGCCACGTCGCTTTCGGCGAGCGCCGGCCAACCGACCGCGAGGCCCGTTTCCTCCAGCGTCTCGCGCAGCGCCGCGACCCGCGCCGCGCCGTCGGCCTCGTCGATGCCCAGCCCATAGAGACGCGCCACCCGGTAATCGTCGGGGTCGACGCGGCCGCCGGGGAACACAACCGCCCCCGCCGCGAATGCCATGGTGACCGACCGCTTGACCATCAATATCTCGTCCGCGCCGCCGTCGTCCGCCGGCCGCATGATGACCAGCGTCGCGGCGGGAATGGCGCCGTCGGGCAAGATCTCGGCGGGCGGGGTCGTCGGCGTATCGCTCATGACGCAAGCGATAACCCCGCCGCATCCCCTTGTCATCCCGGCATTGCGGGCACGCGCGGACGGGTGCAAGATGACGCACGGCCAAGGGATCCGGGACGGGGAGCAGGGCATTGGGAATCGTCGAGATTTTGGGCGTCGCGGGCAGCCTCAGCCTCCTTGCCGGCTGGCGGCTCTACCTCACCATATTGGCAACCGGCACCGCGATGCATTTCGGCTGGCTGCCGCTGCCCGAACATCTCGCCGCCTTGCAGGTGCTCGCCAATCCATGGGTGCTCGGCGTCGCCGCGGTCGGCACCCTCGCCGAGTTCCTCGCCGACAAGATCGCCTGGGTCGATTCGATCTGGGATACGATCCACAGCATCGTCCGCCCACTCGGCGGGGCGCTGCTCGCGCTGGCGCTCGTCGATTCGTCGGATCCGGCGTGGCAGGTCATCGCCTTCCTGCTCGGCGGCGGCGGCGCCTTGCTCAGCCATGGCGCCAAGACCACGACGCGCGCGGTCGTCAACGTCAGCCCTGAACCGTTCAGCAACGCCGTCGTGTCGACCGGCGAAGATGTCGCCACGGGCGGCCTGCTGGCGCTCGCCATCGCCTATCCGCCGCTGGCGATCGTCATCGCGATCCTGCTCGCGGTCGCCGCCGTCGTCGTGATCATCGCGCTGCGCCGGCTGCTGCGCAATATCAAGGCGACGTTGAAGCGGGCATTGGGCGACGAACCGCCACCGCCGATTGATGCTTAGTAATTTGGCAACATTCACTTTATAGGCTCGACGGACAGGGGGGCACGCCGATCCGAAAGGGATTGATGTCCTATGCCCGCCAAATCCACCCTGAAGCCGTTCCTGCTGACGTCCGCCGCGGGGCTCGCGCTGGGACAAGCCTCCCCTTCCCTCGCCCAATGCGTTTTCACGCCCACCGCGGGTAACGACAGTCATGTTTGCAGCAGCGGCACCTCGCCCGCCGGCCTGAACGACCCGAGCGGAAACAACCAGCTGACGCTCCCCACCGGCGGAACCGGGACCATTGCCGGCAATGTGACCTTTGGCGGCGGGACCGACGCAGTCGTGATGGATTCGGGTCGGATCAACGGCGGGGTCGATCAGGGCAATGGCGACGACCGCTTTCAGATCAGCGCCGGGACGGTCACCGGGCAGGTACAACAAGGCGAAGGCATCGACGATTTCGTGATGACCGGCGGCGAGGTGAGCACGCTCAACCAGGGCGGGTCGATGGATAGCTTCCTGATGTCGGGCGGCCGCATCGTCGATGCGTTCGACGACGGCGATACCGCGCGGATGACGGGCGGACGGATCGGCCGCGTCAATATGAAGCTCGCCGACAATCTGTTCGACATGTCGGGCGGCATCATCGACCGCAATCTCGTCGCCGGATTCGGCAACGACACGATCATCCTGTCGGGCGGCACGATCGGCGGCAATATCAGCGTATCGGGCGGCACCGACAGCGTGGCGATCACCGGCGGATCGGTCGGCGGTGACGTGCTGCTGAGCGTCGGCACCGACAGCTTCACCTGGGACGGCGGCGGCGTCGTCCACGGCACCGTCGATCTCGGCGGCGACAATGACAGCGCGCGGCTGCTGGACCTGACCGCCGCCAACCTCGGCCGGTCGCCGCGGATCACCGGCGGCGAAGGCACCGACACGCTCACCTTCGACAATGTCACAAGCGGCGGAATCGCGCGCTTCGACGGCTGGGAACTCATCCGCGCCACCAACGATAGCGAACTGACCTTCGACGGTTTCCTGACGCTTGGCGATGCGGGGACGAGCACCGGCCGGTTCGAACTCGATGCGTCGAGCACGATCTTTGGCGGCGGGCTTCAGGGCGGGATCACGGCCTTTACCGCCGGGCAGCGTGCGACGCTGGTGAACGCGGGGCGGATCGACCTGACCAATGGCGGCAATTCACCCGGCGACAGCTTCACCGTGCGCGGTGACTATATCGGCGACAGCGGGCTGCTGCTCATCGACACCGTCCTCGGCAATGACGCATCGGCGTCCGACAAGCTGGTGATCGATGCGGGCGCCGCGTCGGGAACAACGGGAATCACCGTGCTCAACGCCGGTGGCACCGGCGGCGTCACGGCGCAGAACGGCATCCTTGTCGTCGAGGCGATCAATGGCGGAACGACCGCGAGCGGCGCCTTCGCTCTCAACCACCGCGTCGCCGTCGGTGCCTATGAATATTTCCTGTTCCGCGGCGGTACGTCCGCCGGCACGGGAGAGAATTGGTATCTGCGCTCGACGCTGCCCCCGCCGCCGGCACC
>NZ_JALPRD010000001.1 GCF_023197165.1 Sphingopyxis sp. MSC1_008 | reverse complement strand
ATCGTTCGACTCCTCAGTTGAAGGAGTCGAGAGGGTCCGCCTCTGACCGCAGACGTTCAATCAGGCGCGGCGTTCGTCGGGCCGCTTTACATCGCCGCTAACACCAATCCGCGGAGCGGTTCGTGCACCGGCCAATAGCAGCCAGTAATTGGCCGCCTCGGCGCGATCTTTCCATTTAGTTGATGGTCTATCCGGTGGGAAAGCCGACCCGTGGGATGAAGGAAAGATGGAAAAAGGCCCTGCCTAGCGGCAGGGCCCTTTTCGCCCTCGGAGAGTCGGGCTCTCCTTGCTAAGTCCCACCCGATCTTTCTGGGCTCGCTTCAGAAAGAACTAGTGACGCCATAGCTAGCGCGATGCGCGAGGGAGTCAATGCGACGGGAACTCTACGGCATCGAAAAATAGCTTGGCTTGCCACGGGCGAGAGCGCCTCGATTCCACATTGCGGGAGTCGCACAACACTCCAGGCCTAGGGTCCGCTTAGAAATCATCGCTTGTGGCATCTGCTCCGCAGGCCCATACCGCCCGGCAATTGGAGGGGTGCCATAGGAGCACACACTATCGAAATCAGAACATGGGTCGTCATCGGCCTTGTCGCTGTCGCGGTTATCATTGCCGCCATTATGATCCGAAGTTTGGTAAGAGAGAGCCGGCGCAAGCGCCTCTGGCGACGCGATCGGGAGGGTTGACGGCTTCGACTAGTTGGGCTCGGCTGGCGTATTAGAGCAATCCGCGGAATTTCTCCTGCGGATTGACTCCCGCCCGCATCGGCATATCATCAATTCACCAAGGCCACCTTCCCGACCGAGTTGGCCAAGGGGCTTTCTCTTGCGTAGCAATTACCGGGAGAACGGAAAGGCATCGCTCCACTGGCGATGCCTTTTTGCTGCTCGCGGATATCAGTGCTACGATTTTTAGCAGGAGAAGCGAATATCGCTGGAGCTGGTTTTGACCTCTAAAATCGAGCCAAGTCTCGCATAGCAAGGACGGACTGAAGGCCGCCTTAAGTGAATGCGCCGTGCTTTCCCGGTGATGACGTGGCGTCAACGAAAGCCGATGCTTGCCCTTTAAAAGGACGAATAAGTAGTTAAAATAATTGGTGAGCCCTGCTGGGTTCGAACCAGCGACCTACTGATTAAAAGTCAGTTGCTCTACCGACTGAGCTAAGGGCCCATCGCGACGGCGGCTAGGCGGCCTCGCGAAGTGAGGTGTCGCCCTAGTGCGCCGATGCGCCCCGGTCAACCGGCTTCGGACGCGAAAGTCGCGCGGCGAGTTGGCGGACGCTGCGACCATGCAGCGGATGCTGCCATTCGGGGACGATCGCGCGCAGCGGGCCGAGCACGAACGCACGCTGTTCAATGGCGGGATGCGGGATGATGAGCCCGGCGTCGGACCAAGTGCCACCCGACCAAAGGAGAATATCGAGGTCGAGCGTTCGCGCGCTCCAGCGCTGGCCGGTGCGGCGGCCGAAGCTCGCCTCGATCGCCTGCAGCCGTTCGAGCATTTCGGGCGGGCTCAGCGGCGAGGCGACGAGCGCCACGGCGTTGGCATAGCGGCGGCGCGACGGGCCGATCGGGTCGCTGGCGATGATCGGACTGGCGTCGACCGCCTCGATATCGTCGCTTTCCAAAGCCGCGAGCGCGGCCAGCAACACGGCGCGCGGGTCGCCGAACCGCACATGGCGCCGGTTCGACCCGAGGCCGATGGCATAGAGAGGGAGCGGCATTGCGTTGCTCATATCCGCGCGCCTATCGCAGATGGGTGGAGATTGACAGCCCATTGCCCGAAACCGAGCCGCCGCGCGATTGCCCGCGCTGCCCGCGGCTCGTCGCGTTTCGGCGGGAATGCCAGGCCGAGTATCCCGATTGGTGGAACGCGCCGGTCCATGCGTTCGGCGATCCCAATGCGTGGCTCGCGTTCGCAGGACTCGCACCGGGCAAGCATGGCGCGAACCGGACCGGCCGGCCGTTCACGGGTGATTATGCAGGCGACCTTCTCTTCGCGACGCTGGCTCAGTTCGGCCTCAGCAAAGGCCGCTACGATGCGCGGATCGACGACGGGCTGACGCTCGACGGCGCGATTATCGTCAACAGCGTCAAATGCCTGCCGCCGCAGAACAAGCCCACGCCCGCCGAAATCGCGAACTGCCGCCCATATTTCGAAACGCAGCTTGCCGCCTTGCCGAAAGTCCGCGTGATCATTGCGTTAGGACGGATCGCGCATGACGCCACGCTAAGGGCGGCCGGTGCGCGCCTCGCGGCCTTTCCCTTCGCGCATGGCGCGGTCCATGCATTGCCGCGTAGGCGGCTTCTCGTCGATAGCTATCACTGCTCGCGCTACAACACGAACACCGGGCGGTTGACGCCCGAAATGTTCGCCGATGTCTTCCGCACAGCGATCGCGCTCAAGGATCAGACGAGCGGGCCGAATTCCTCGACGAGTCCGCGATAAAGCGTACGCTTGAACGGCACGATCAATTTCTCGATCTCGTTCAGTTCGGCCCATTTCCACGCGCGGAATTCCTGATGCTTGGTGTGGATGTTGACGTCGCCGTCCTTACCCATGAAGCGCATCAGGAACCAGTGCTGGCGCTGGCCGCGATATTTGCCGCCCCACATCTTGCCGATCAGATGGTCGGGTAGGTCATAGAAATAT
Source organism: Sphingopyxis sp. MSC1_008 (assembly GCF_023197165.1). Lineage (GTDB taxonomy): Bacteria > Pseudomonadota > Alphaproteobacteria > Sphingomonadales > Sphingomonadaceae > Sphingopyxis. Next base: position 696,479 of record NZ_JALPRD010000001.1, on the reverse strand, counting down.
TCCTCGCGGCTGCGCGCGATGATCTCGACCAGCCCGCCATGGACGCCGGTTTCCTCGCCGAGTTCGCGGATCGCCGCTTCTTCGGCGTCCTCGCCGTCGTCGATCCCGCCCTGCGGCATCTGCCACGCCTCGCTCGACGTATCGAGCCGCTGGCCGACGAAGACGCGGCCGTCGCGATTGGCGAGCATGACGCCCGCGCAAGGGCGGTAGGGAAGGGTGCTGTGATCGATCATGCCGCCCCGGTAGCTTCGGCAACGATTGCTTTCAATACAGTCAATGCCCCGCGAATATCTTCTTTGGCGCTCGGGATGCCCTGCGACAGGTTGATATAGCCATGGATCGTGCCCGTTGCCTCGCGATAGGTGGTGGGCACGCCGGCTTCGATCAGCTTCGCGGCATAAGCGCGGCCCTGATCGCGCAGCGGGTCGAGCCCTGCGGTGATCAGCAGCGTCGGCGGCAGGCCCTCGGCCGGAAAATCGAGCGGTGAGGCGCGATAGTCGGCGGGGTCGGCGGCGTAGTGATTGCCGAACCACGTCATGCTGCCCGTCGTCAGCAGATGGCCTTCACCGAAATCGCGATAGCTCTGCCAATCGTTGTGCGTCGTGACCGCGGGATAGATGGGGTGGATCGCGATGACGGGTTTGGACGCCGGTTTGTCGCGCAGGGTGAGCGCGGTGGCGATCGTCAAATTGCCCCCGGCGCTTTCGCCCGAGAGGACGAGCCCGGTGCAAGCGATATTGTCGGCGACCCAGCGCGTCGCGGCCTCGCAGTCGATCGGCGCGGCGGGGAATGGGTGTTCGGGGGCGAGGCGATAATCGACCGCGATCACCGGCATGTCGAGCAGCCGCGCCGCTTCGGCGCAATAGGCGTCGTGCGTGTCGAGGTCGCCGATCACCCAGCCGCCGCCGTGATAAAAGACCATCACCGGGCCGGTTTCGCGCGCTGGGCGGTTGTCATAGATGCGGATGGCGATCTCGCCGGCGGCGCCGGGGATGGTTCGATCCTCGACCTTGGAGATCTCGCCGCGCGGCACGTCGGCGAGTTGCCCCATCACGCGGAACATCTCGCGCGCGCCTTTGGGCGGCATCTCTTCCATCTTCGGGCCTTCCTGCGCGTTCAAGAAGGCAAGGAAAGCCGCCACGTCGGGGCGTGTAAAATGGGTGGTGCCGTCGGTCATCTGCGTCTCTCCCTAATCGCCATTTTCGCCATGCTATTCGGTATCGGCGGGGCAAATTCAATCCCGAAATGAAACTCACCTGTGCTTCACGCTTTGCAGTGTACAATTTTTTCTCAATTGCGGCTTGGCGCACACGGGCCTAGGCCCATGTCACAGGTTCGCAAGATTTGAGGCAGAAGAGAAAATGGCGACAGCGGTAGTGGACCAGGCCGACAAACGGCAGTCCCCCCTTTCGGATGCGGTAGTGGTACGATTTGCCGGGGACAGCGGCGACGGGATGCAGTTGACCGGCGGTCAATTCACCCTGTCCTCCGCGCTCGCGGGCAACGACTTTGCGACCTTCCCCGATTTCCCCGCCGAAATCCGCGCGCCGCAGGGCACGCTGTTCGGCGTGTCGGCGTTCCAGATCAATTTCGGCTCGTCGGCAATCGACACCGCGGGCGACGCCCCCGACGTGCTCGTCGCGATGAACCCCGCGGCGCTCAAGACCAATGTCCCGCAATTGAAGCAGGGCGGCCTGATCATCGCCGACGAGGGCGAGTTTAATGACCGCAACCTTGCCAAGGCGAAATATGACGCGAACCCGCTCGACGACGGCAGCCTCGCTAAGTGGCAATTGCTTAAGCTCAACATCAGCCAGCTGACGATGGACGCGGTCAAGCCCTTCGGCCTTGGCAACAAGGAGGCTTTGCGCTGCAAGAATATGTGGACGCTGGGGCTCGCGCTTTGGATGTTCGACCGCGACCGCCAGCCGCTGATCGACTGGCTTAATGCGAAATTCGCGAAAGCGCCCGATCTCGCAGCCGCGAACGTCGCCGCGCTCAATGCGGGCCATGCCTATGGCGAGACCGCCGAACTCGCGGGCCCGCTCAAGCAGCATCATGTCGATCCCGCGCCGGTTGCACCCGGGCTCTACCGCACGCTGACCGGCGCCGAAGGCATCGCGCTCGGCCTCGTCGCGGGCGCGCAGCTTGCCAAGCTGCCGATGTTCTTCGGCGGCTATCCGATCACGCCCGCTTCGGCGATCCTGCACCATCTGTCGCGGCTCAAGGAATACGACGTCACGACCTTCCAGGCCGAGGACGAGATTGCCGCCATCTGTTCGGCGATCGGTGCGAGCTATGCGGGTTCGCTCGGCGTCACCAGCTCGTCTGGGCCCGGCATCGCGCTGAAGGGCGAGGCGATGGGGCTTGCGATCATGACCGAGCTGCCGCTCGTCATCGTCAATTCGCAGCGCGGCGGCCCCTCCACGGGCCTGCCGACGAAGACCGAGCAGTCGGATCTGTATCAGGCGGTCTATGGCCGCAATGGCGACGCGCCGATGCCCGTCGTCGCCGCGCGCTCGCCCGGGGACGCGTTCGAATGCGCGATCGAGGCGGTGCGCATCGCGGTGCAATATATGACCCCGGTGATGCTGCTGACCGACGGCTATATCGCGAACGCCGCCGAGCCTTGGGCGGTGCCCGACCTCACGACTTATGAAGCCTTCCCGGTCGAATTCCTCACCGAAGCGCCCGAAGGCGGGTTCAAACCCTATGGCCGCGACGAAAATCTCAAGCGTCCTTGGGTGAAGCCCGGTACGCCCGGCCTCCTGCACCGCATCGGCGGGATCGAGAAGGAACTCGACACCGGGCACATCAACTATGCCCCGGAAAATCATCAGGCGATGACCGATATCCGCAAGGACAAGATCGACGGCATCAAGGTGCCCGACCAGGTGGTCGAACTCGGCGCCGAGGGCGGCAAGCTCGCGGTCGTCGGCTGGGGCTCGACCTTTGGCCCGATCCATCAGGCAGTGCGCCGCAAGCGCGCCGAGGGACTTGACGTCAGCCATGTCCACATCCGCCATATCTGGCCGCTGCCCGCTAATCTTGGCGAGCTGCTGAAAAGCTATGACAAGGTGATGGTGCCCGAGATGAACACCGGCCAGCTCAAGACGGTGCTGCGCGACCAATATCTGGTTGACGCGAAGCCGGTGAACAAGGTGTCGGGGCAACCCTTCACCATCGCCGAAATCGAAGCCGCCATCGAGGAGGCACTCAAGTGAATGAAATGACCACCATCGCGCGGACGACGACGCTCAAGGATTGGGAAACCGATCAGGAGGTCCGCTGGTGCCCCGGTTGCGGCGACTATGCGATCCTGAAGGCGGTGCAGCGCACGATGCCCGAAATCGGCACCGCACCTGAAAATACCGTGTTTATTAGCGGTATCGGCTGCTCGTCGCGCTTTCCCTATTATATGGAAACCTATGGCTTCCACACGATCCACGGCCGCGCGCCGGCGTTCGCGACGGGATTGAAGCTCGCTAATCCGAACCTCGATGTGTGGATCGTCACCGGCGATGGTGACGGGCTGTCGATCGGCGGCAACCACACGATGCACCTGATCCGCCGCAACCTCGACTGCCAGATCATGCTGTTCAACAACGAGATCTATGGCCTTACAAAAGGGCAATATTCTCCAACCAGCCGCGTCGGAACGACCAGCCCGTCGACACCCTATGGTTCGGTCGACCGCCCCGCGCAGCCCGCGGCCTTCGCGCTCGGCGCCGGCGCGCGTTTCGTCGCGCGCGGCTTTGACGTGTCGAAGGAATTGCCGAACGTGCTGAAGGCGGCGCACGCGCACAAGGGCGCCGCCTTTATCGAGATTTTCCAGAACTGTATCGTCTATAACAAGGACGTGTTCGAGGATTTCGCGGCGCCGAAGGGCGCCGAGGACCGCCAGCTCTGGCTCAAGCAGGGCGAGCCGATGATCTATGCCAAGGGGACCAAAGGCATCGCGCTCGACGCCGAGGCGCTGCACCTCAAGACCGTCGACGTCATCGACGGCGACTGGCAGGCGGCGGGCGTGATCATCCACGACGTCACCAACCGCAGCGTCGCGCACATGCTCGTCGAAATGCGCTTCGGCGAATTCCCGATGGCCTTGGGCGTCCTCTACGACGACCCGCGTCCAACCTTCGAGGCCGATGTCGTCCGCCAGAACAAGGCGGCAGCCGAAGGCAAGACCGCCGATCTCCAGAGCCTGCTCAAGAAAGGGCAGACCTGGACGGTGACCGAGGGCGGGCCCGAACTCTGATCTTGCCGCGGCACCGCGCGTCGGATTTATAGCTCGGCATGGATAATCTGACGCACAGCCTCGTCGGCGCGGTTCTTGGCCAGATGGGACTCAAGAAAAAAACCGGTCTCGCGATGCCGACGCTGATCATCGCGGCGAACCTGCCCGATATCGACGCGACCTGCGCGGTCTATGGCATCGAATCGCTATCGATGCGGCGCGGGATCACCCACGGGCCGATCGCGCTGCTGGTGCTGCCGATACTGCTGTGGGGTCTGATGCTCGCCTTCGACCACTGGCAGAGCCAGCGCGGGAAAAGGCCGGCGGAGCGGCTTCCGGTCCACAAGGGCTGGTTGCTCGCGCTCGCCTATGTCGGCTGCCTCAGCCATCCGGCGCTCGACTGGCTCAATAATTACGGCATCCGCCTGCTCGAACCGTTCAGCCATCGCTGGTTCTACGGCGACAGCATTTTCATTATCGACCTTTGGATTTGGATCGCGCTTGCCGTGTCGCTCTGGCTGTCGCTCCGTGGTGAACGGCGCGGGGCGGCGAACTGGCGGCGGCCGGCATGGATCGGCTTCACCGCCGTCTGCGCCTATATTTTCGTGAACGGTCTCATCACCGGCGCCGCCGAGCGCATGGCATCGCGCGCCCTCGCGGCGAGCGGCCAGAAGGATGCGCTCGTCGTCGCGAGCCCGCCGCCGCTGGCCTTTTGGAAACGCGAAATCTTCTGGCGGACCCCCGACCGCTACGGCACCGCAAGCTTCGTTCCGGGTGTTGGCGGCCATGTCGACCTGACCGGCGCGCCGACAGGAATGGGCGATCCGCGGATCGCAACTTGGGTCAAGGCCGATCCCGCGGCGCGCGCCTTTCTGTTCTGGTCGCGGATGCCCGTTGCGCAGAGGCAAGGCGATACAATCCTGTTCCGCGACCAGCGTTTCATGCACCCGCTTGCGCAGGACCGCTTCCAGGTTCGCTTCACCGCACCCGATATCGCGAGCCATCCCGAATGAGGGCCGCGTGTGACGTCATGGCGTCGCGCGTTTCAACCGATTGTCAGCGCGATGCGTTTGAGGCAGGAAGGTGCCAATGAACACGCATGTCAGCCCGCGCCGCGGTAAGGAACTGCTCCGCGCCGACCGTGCCTATCGCTCGGGCGGCGCGATGGCGCGGCTGATCGCGCTGGCGCCCGCGAGTCTCTTTCACCGCATGCTTGACCGCATCGACACCGGTCTCGCCCAGGGAACGATTGAGAGCCATCTGCCCGATGGCAGCGTGCGCCTGCTTGGCGGACGCGGCAAGGGGGCGGTCGCGGTCGTCCATCTCCACAGCTGGGCCTCGCTCGCGCGGCTGGCGCTGTCGGGCTCGGTAGGGTGGTATCGCGCATGGGAAGCCGGCGAATGGTCGTCGCCCGACCCGGTGCCGTTGTTCGACCTGTTCATGCGCAACGGCGAAGCGCTGGGCAATGTCGCGCGCGCGCATGGCCCGTGGCGCTGGCTCAACAAGGCGATCCACGCGCTCCATCGCAACGATCGGCGTGGTGCGAAGCGGAACATCCACGCCCATTATGATTTGGGCAATGATTTCTATCGCTTGTGGCTCGACCCTAGCCTGAACTATTCGAGCGCGTTGTTCACCGATCCCGGCCAGTCGCTCGAAGAGGCGCAGGCGGCAAAGGTCGACGCGATCCTCGACCGGCTCGACCTCAGGTCGGGAAGCCGGCTGCTCGAAATCGGGTGCGGCTGGGGCGCGCTAGCCGAGCGCGCAGTCGAGCGCCACGATGTCCTTTATACTGGCATCACCTTGTCACCGGCGCAGGCCGAAATCGCCGACGCGCGGCTCGCCGCGGTCGATCTGTCGGATCGTTCGCGCATCGAAATCTGCGATTATCGCGACGCGCAGGGCCCCTATGACGCGATCGCGAGCGTCGAGATGGTCGAAGCGGTCGGGCAGGAATATTGGCCCGCTTATCTCGACGCGATCGCGCGGCTGCTTCGCCCCGGTGGTAAAGCGGCAATCCAGTATATCCTCATCAATGACGCGCTGTTCGAACGCTATGCGGCGAGCAGCGACTTCATTCAGGCCTATATCTTCCCGGGCGGCTGCCTGCTTTCGGAAAGCCGTTTTCGCGCGCTTGCCGAAGCGCGCGGCCTCGCGTGGCGCGATGTGCATCGTTTCGGCGGCGATTACGCCGAAACGCTGCGCCAGTGGCGCGAGCGCTTCGACGCGGCGGTCGCGGCCGACCAACTGCCGTCGGGGTTCGACGCGCGCTTCGTCCGGCTCTGGCGTTATTATCTGCAATATTGCGAAGGCGGCTTCCGCGGCGGCGGTATCGACGTCGCGCAGGTCACGCTCGAAAAGACAGCCTGAAAACAGGGGGAGAGACGTACATGCGAAGATTTTCGGCGGCGGTGCTGTTGTGCACCGCGGCGGCGGGGTGCAGTGCGCCTGCACCCATCGAGACCACCGACAAACTGCCAAAGGATCTGAATGTGCTGTTCTGGACCCAGGATCAACGCGACGCCGCCTTCCGCACGATGGAGACCGTCCCCAAGGTCGTGGTCAATACGGTCGCGGCGGGCGGAACCGTCTATCCGTTGCCGCAGGGCAAGCCGCTCGATCTCGGTTCCGATGTCGACGCCTATATGGCGAAACAGCGCAATGCCGGGCTGATCATCGTGCAGGATGGCAAGATCAGGCTCGAGAAATATGCCCTCGGCTATGGCGCCACGGGCCGCTGGACGAGCTTTTCCGTCGCGAAGAGCTTTACCTCGACGCTTGTCGGTGCAGCGGTGAAGGATGGCTATATCAAGAGCCTCGACGACAAGGTCACCGTCTATATTCCCGGGCTCAAGGGATCGGCCTATGACGATGTTTCCGTGAAGCAGTTGCTGACGATGACCTCGGGCGTCAAATGGAACGAGGATTATACCGATCCCAAATCCGATGTGGCGCTTTTCAACATGCAAAAGCCCGTTGCTGGCGAAGACATAACGGTCAGTTATATGAAGACCTTGCCGCGCGAAGCGCCCGCGGGGTCGAAGTGGGTGTACAAGACAGGCGAGACCAATTTGATCGGCGTTCTGGTGTCGAGCGCGACGGGCAAGACGCTGTCGGCCTATCTGTCGGAGAAAGTCTGGAAACCGTTCGGCATGGAGCAGGACGCGGTGTGGATGCTCGGCGCGACGGGGCACGAGATCAGCGGCTGCTGCATGTCGGCGAGACTCAAGGATTATGCGCGGTTCGGGCAGTTCATCCTGAACGGTGGTGTTGCCGGTGGAAAGAAAGTGCTGCCCGACGACTGGCTCCCCGCCGCGACGACCAAGCAGGCGGGCATCGACCTGCCGGGCCGCGGCTATGGCTATCAATGGTGGACCAATGACGACGGCAGCTTCGCCGCGCAGGGCATTTTCGGGCAGGGCATCTTCATCGACCCGAAGCGCAAGCTGGTGATCGCCTCGAACGGCAACTGGCCGACCGCCACCGACCCCGAGGGCGTCGGCGCGGCGCGCGAGGCGTTCTACAAGAGCGTGCAGGCCGCGGTGGACAAGGAAGCGGGGCGCTAGGCCCCGTTTCCGAGTTCCGGCAAACGGGGTTGATCAGCCGTCGGCGTTGGAGCCACTAAAAGCCCAAGAGTGCGCCAACCTTTGCCCGCACCTCATCAATCACAGCCGTTGATACGGCACCCTTTATTCTTCGCCCCTTGCGCCTTCCAATCAAGGCTCTTGATCTGATCGGACAGGGCGACGCTGGGCGGCGCCTGGGACACGACAACTTCAAATGGATAGCCTTTGATCTGCCTCGTCATCGGGCAGCAAATCATCATGCCCCGCGTTTTATTGTAGGAGGCAGGTGAGAGGACGAGGGCGGGGCGATGGCACGCTTGCTCATGCCCTGCCTGGGGATCGAATTGCAGCCACACAATATCGCCAGTGTCAGGCACAAAGCGACCTACCATCAAAGCATCTCATTACCGACCGGGGGGCCAAAATCGACTATCTCGTGGAACGTCTCTGGCTTCATGCCCGCAAGCAACTCGCCGAGCGCGTAGGCAGGCTTCAAAACGGGCTCGATGATGAGCCGGCCACCTTCTTCGCGAACTTCGACCTCCTGACCGACATTCAGCGCAGCCGCCACCATGAGTCCCGAGGGTATGCGGATTGCCGCGCTATTGCCCCACTTCTTTACCAGAATACCCATCGGACACTCCTTTGTCTCAACATTGACGATAGACTACCAGAATCGCCAATGTGTCAGCAAATGTATCTACATTTGAGATGGGATCGGCGTTCCTTCGCAAACGCCCGCCATGCCCCCACCCCACGCATGAACCGCAACGCAGGAAGGCATTTTTCCTGTAATGACTATCAACCCGAAACGCCGGATAACCCGTTTCCGGTCAGTCGACGGCAGTTGCCGTCGCTTGCTGGGCCAGCCACACCGCGACAAGCGGGACAGCGACGCCCAGCGCCATGATCCACCAGGTGTCGGCCAGCGTGACGGCGCGGTAGAGCGCAGCACCGATCACCGCGCCGGCGACGATCCAGCCCGCGCCAGTGCCCGCCGAAATACGCATCGCGAACCAACTGCCGCCAAAGGTGCCGATGAACCAGCCGACGATCAGCGCGATCGTCGATCCGATCGGGATCAGGACTTCGCCGCTGTTCGGATCATAGACGTCGGGCGAAACTTCGCTGCCGGCATATTGGGCGAGCCAGATAAGCCCGAAAGCGACGACGATTCCGATCACGGTCGCAATCGCCGTGCGCAAAATATTCTTGGTCATTCCCGCGCCCTTGCAAACCCTCTTATGCGAGCGTCTTAGCGCAGGAAAACAAAGATGGCGTTAAGCTTTTTCCATGACCTTGGGCAGTGCGTGGAAAGCGGTGCTGTCGAACCCTTCGACCATCAGGCCAGCGACAAACTCACCGACCGCCGCCGGATCCTTGATGCTCTGCGGATCTTCGCCGGGATAGGCGCGCGCGCGCATCTGTGTGCGTGTGCCGCCGGGATCGAGGATCGCGGTGCGCACGGTCGAGATATTGCGCATTTCGGCACCATAACTGGTGACGAGTGTTTCGAACGCCGCCTTCGACGCGGCATAAGCGCCCCAATAGGCGCGCGGTTCGCGCGCGACGCCGCTCGACAGTGCGATTAGGCGGCCGTTCGCGGCGCGGCGCAGTAACGGGTCGAAATTGGCGATGAGCGCCTGCTGCGCGATCAGGTTCAGCGTCAGCAGCTTGTTGAATTCCTTGCCGTCGATTGCGGCCACGGGGGTCAGCGTGCCGAGCATCGCGGCGTTGAGCACGAGCATGTCGAGTTGCTGCCAGCGTTCGGCGATCGCGCTCGCGAGGCGCGCGATGCTGTCGCCGTCGGTCAGGTCAAGCGGCGCGATCGTCGCGCTGCCGCCGGCTTCGTGGATGCGGTCTTCGAGTTCCTCGAGTCCGCCCGCGGTGCGCGCGGTGATCACGACATGCGCGCCGCGTGCGGCGAGCGATTCGGCGATGGCTTCGCCGATGCCACGGCTCGCCCCGGTGACGAGCGCAACCTGGCCCGCCAGTTCCTTAGACGTCGTATTCATTGTATCAGACAACCCGTTCGGCAAGCAGCGAAAATTGATCTTCCAGACCATGCTCGTCGAAATCGGTCAGCGTGGTCGGATAGTCGCCGGTAAAGCAGGCGTCGCAATATTTCGGGGCGTCGTCGCTGCGCTTCGCTTCGCCCAGCGCGCGATAGAGGCCGTCGATCGAGATGAAGGACAGGCTGTCGGCGTTGATAAAGTTCGCCATCTGGCCGACACTCATCTGCGCCGCGAGCAATTTGGCGCGTTCGGGCGTATCGACGCCATAGAAGCAGCTGTGCTGCGTCGGCGGGCTCGCGATGCGCATGTGCACCTCGGTCGCGCCGGCATCGCGCATCATCTGCACGATCTTGAGGCTGGTCGTCCCGCGCACGATCGAATCGTCGATCAATACGATGCGCTTGCCCGCGATCAGCGCGCGGTTGGCGTTATGCTTCAGCTTGACGCCGAGGTGGCGGACCTTGTCGCCCGGCTGGATGAAGGTGCGGCCGACATAGTGCGAGCGGATGATGCCGAGTTCGAACGGAATGCCCGATTCCTGCGCATAACCGATCGCCGCAGGCGTGCCCGAATCGGGGACCGGGATGACCAGGTCGGCATCGACCGGATTTTCGCGCGCGAGCTCGGCACCGATCGCTTTGCGCACCGAATAGACGCTCGTCCCGTCGACGATCGAATCGGGGCGCGAGAAATATACATATTCGAAGATGCACGGGCGCGCGGCGTGGTCAGCGAAGGGCCGGTGCGAGGTGAGCTGGCCGTCACGGATGATGACCAGTTCGCCGGGTTCGACCGAGCGGACGAATTCGGCGCCGACGACGTCGAGCGCGACGGTTTCGGATGCGAGGATATGCGCGTCGCCGAGCTTGCCGATCACGAGGGGGCGGATGCCGAGCGGATCGCGGCAGCCGATCATGCCTTCGGCGGTCAGGCAGATCAGCGAATAGGCGCCTTCGACCTGCTTTAGCGCGTCGATGAAGCGGTCGAGCAACGAGCGGTAGCTCGACGTCGCTACGAGATGGATGATCACCTCGGTATCGCTGGTCGACTGGAAAATCGAACCGCGACGGACGAGTACTTTCTTGAGCGCCGCCGCGTTGGAGATATTTCCGTTATGCGCGACGGCGAAGCCGCCCGTCGACAAGTCGGCGAACAGCGGCTGGACATTGCGCAGCGCGGTTTCGCCGGTCGTCGAATAGCGGACATGGCCGACCGACGATCCGCCTTGCAGCTGGCGCATGATGTCGTCGCGGTCGAAATTGCCCGCGACATGGCCCATCGCGCGGTGGGTGTGGAATTCCTTGCCGTCGAAGGCAGTGATGCCCGCGGCTTCCTGTCCACGGTGCTGCAGGGCATGAAGCCCCAGCGCGACTACCGCGGCGGCGCTGTCGGCGCCATGAATACCAAATACGCCGCACTCCTCGCGGAGCTTGTCGTCATCAAAAGGGTGGGTCGTCAGCATGTCATTCCAGGGGCAGGGGGGCAGTGACTGGGGCGCATATAGGGACGGCAATCGCAAATGTCGCCCCCCTAATCACGGATTTGTCACAGTGGATGCGAACAACGGCGTGACAGTGGCTTCAAACCTGCTCTAAAGCCCGGTTTATGGATGATCAGCGCGACACGACCGACCGATTTTCTCCGCGTTTCGACGCTGCCGGGCTGGTGACGGCGATCGTCACCGACGCCGACACGCATATCCTGCTGATGGTCGCGCATATGAACGCCGAAGCAATCGAGAAGACGCGCGCGACGGGGCAGGCGCATTTCTGGTCACGGTCACGGGCTGCGTTGTGGCGCAAAGGCGAGACCTCGGGCAACGGCCTGACGCTGGTCGAAATGCGCGTCGATTGCGATCAGGATGCGCTGCTGCTCCGTGTGCGGCCCGCAGGCCCTGCGTGTCACACCGGGCGCCGCTCGTGTTTTTATCGCCGCGTCGAGGCCGACGGCAGCCTGACGTTCCTGGCGGACGATGCGCAGGGCTAGCGTCGCACTGGCGCTCGTGTCGCTGCTCCTCGCAGGGTGCGACCGGCCCGCGCCGGTCAAAAACGCGGAAGGCATCGACGCCAACAACCCGCTCGAGGTCGCCGCACGCCAACGCGGAGTCATACATCCCAAGGCGGCAAGCCCGGTCGGCGTGTTCGAACGTAAGCATGACCTTGGCCGCGATGCGATGTGCGTCGTTCCCGATGGAGCAGGAAAATGGCGCTTTGCCGTCACTGCGGCCTTTGGTCCCAGTGTCTCCTGCGTGGCTTCCGGAACGATGACGCGCGAAGGCGATGGCTGGCGGATGCGCTTTGCCGGTGTCGATGGCTGTGAGGCGCGGGTCCACGAGGAAGACGATGAATTTCGGTTGCCGGGAAGCCTGCCGCCGCAATGCGGACGTCTCTGCCCCGATCGCGCCTCGCTCTCGGGTTTACGCCTGCCGCGTGCGAGCTGGTCGGCAAGCGATGCGGGGGACTTGCGGATCACCGATCGACACGGCAATATACAGCGTCCTTGCGGGGGCTGAACTGCCCCGAAATGACCCGCTCTGCCGGGCTTGACGTTCACGTCAACGGAAACTAGTTTCACTGGCATGACCGAACAATATGGCCACGCCCATATCGATACGCCCGACCATCTGGGGCGCGAACAATTCAGCATCACCGACTTGTCGACCGAGTTCGGGGTCACCGCCCGCGCGCTGCGTTTCTATGAGGATGAAGGGCTGATCAGCCCGTCGCGCAAGGGATTGTCGCGCATCTATTCGAAACGCGACCGCGCCCGCCTCGCGTGGATCCTCCGCGCCAAGCGCACGGGTTTCAGCCTCGCCGACATTCGCGAGATGATCGACCTTTACGACGTCGGCGACGGCCGCAAGACGCAGCGCCAGGTGACGATCGAGAAATGCGAACAGCGCATCGGCCTGCTGCAACGCCAGCGCGACGATATCGACAGCGCCGTCGAGGAATTGTCGCGCTTCATCGATATGGTGAAAAAAGTCGACGCCGGCCAAAAGGTCGGCTGAAGCCTCTCCCCAGGCAAGTTTGACATTGTTAGCTGCTTTTCAGAAGGATTTCCCATGCCCGTCTATCGCGCTCCCGTGCAGGACACCCTCTTTCTTCTCAACGATGTGCTCGGGATCGAGCGTTATTCGAACCTGCCCGGTTTCGCGAACGCGACCCCCGACATGATCGAGGCGGTGCTGACCGAGGCGGGCAAATTCTGCGAGGAAGTGCTGTTCCCGATCAACCAGTCGGGGGATCTCGAAGGCTGCACGCGCCACGACGACGGTTCGGTGACGACGCCGAAGGGCTTCAAGGAAGCCTATAAAGCCTATAGCGAAGCCGGCTGGGGCCTGCTGACCGCGCCCGAGGAATTCGGCGGACAGGGACTGCCGCACGTCATCGGCTTCCCGGTCGAGGAGTATCGCAACGCCGCCAACCAGGCGTTTGCCATGTATCCGGGGCTGACGCAGGGCGCGACCGCCGCGATCCTCGTCAAAGGATCGGACGAGCAGAAAGCGACCTATGTCCCCAAGATGATCGCGGGCGACTGGGGCGGGACGATGAACCTGACCGAGCCGCACTGCGGCACCGATCTCGGCCTCATCCGCACGCGCGCAGTGCCGAACGGCGACGGCAGCTATGCGGTGACGGGCACGAAAATCTTCATCTCGTCGGGCGAGCACGACCTCACCGACAATATCATCCACCTTGTCCTCGCAAAGACCCCCGACGCGCCCGACAGCGTCAAGGGCATCTCGCTGTTCATCGTACCCAAGTTCATCGTAAACGAAGACGGCTCGCTCGGCGAGCGCAACACGCTGTCGTGCGGGTCGATCGAGCACAAGATGGGCATCCACGCCAATTCGACCTGCGTGATGAATTATGATGGTGCGAAGGGCTGGATGGTCGGCGAGGAGAATAAAGGCCTCGCCGCGATGTTCGTGATGATGAACGCTGCGCGCCTCGGCGTCGGCATTCAGGGGCTCGGGCAGGCCGACGTCGCGTACCAGAATGCAGTGCAATATGCGCAGGACCGCCGTCAGGGCCGCGCGCTCACCGGGCCGCAGGATCCGCATGAAAAGGCCGATCCGCTGTTCGTCCACCCCGACGTGCGCCGCATGCTGATGGATGGCAAGGCGACCGTCGAAGGGCTGCGCGCGCTCTGCACTTGGGGGGCGCTTCAGGTCGACCTCGCGCACGTCGCCGAGAGCGAGGAGGAGCGCCAGCGCGCCGACGATCTCGTCAGCCTGCTGACGCCGGTGATCAAGGGCTTTGGTACCGACAAGGGTTATGAAGTCGCGACCAACGCGCAGCAGGTGTTCGGCGGCCACGGCTACATCGAAGAACAGGGCATGAGCCAGTACGTCCGCGATGCGCGCATCACGATGATCTACGAAGGCGCGAACGGCGTGCAGGCGATGGATCTCGTCGGCCGCAAGCTCGCGCAGAACGGCGGGCGCGCGATCCAGGCCTTCTTCGCCGTCGTCGACGAAGAATGCGCGCGTGCCAAGAGTGACGAAGCGCTCGCCGATTTCGCGACGCGGCTCGAAAAGGCGAATGGCGAACTCAAGGCCGCGACGATGTGGTTCATGCAGAACGGCCTGGCGAACCCCAACAATGTCGGCGCCGGCGCGCATCATTACATGCATATCCTTGGGATCGTCGCACTGGGTTCGATGTGGCTGATGATGGCCGAGGCGGCGCAGAAGGCGCTCGCCGAAGGCCGCGGCAACAAGGCATTCCTCGAAGCCAAGCTCGTCACCGCGCGCTATTTCGGCGAACGCTTCCTGCCCGACGCCGGATCGCTCCGCCGCAAGATCGAAGCGGGCAGCGAGGCGATGATGGCCTTGACGCCGGAACAGTTCGTCGCCGCCTGATCCGCACCTTTGCAACCATCGCTGCCGTCATGCGTGTCGGCGGCGATGAGCAACGGGGACCTCAAACCGATCGTCGTCGAAGGCCGCAATTGCTGGCGCATCGAACGTGCCGACAAGGCGCGGATGATCGTTGACGCGGCGGATTATTATGCGCTGCTCGAACGACTGATGGCCGAGGCGAAAGAGCGCATCCTGCTCATCGGCTGGGATTTCGACCCGCGGATCGCATTGAAACCCGACAAGAAGGGCAAGGGTGAGCCGCTCGGCGAGTATCTGTTGCGGCTCGCGAAGGAAAAGCCCGAGCGCGACATCGACATATTGCGCTGGAATTTCGGCGGGCTGAAACAGTTTGCGATGCCGCGCATCCTCTCGATGGTCGCGCGCTGGAAGCTAACGCGCTCGATCAGCTTTCGCCTCGACAGTGCACATCCCGTCGGGTGCAGCCATCACCAGAAGGTCGCGGTGTTCGACGATCATCTCGCGATATGCGGCGGTATCGACGTCGGCTCGCGCCGCTGGGACACGCGCGATCACGAGGACGGCGATCCGCACCGCACCGCCCCCGACGGCAAAGCCTATATGCCGTGGCACGATTCAACGATGATCCTCGCGGGGCTGGTCGGCAACGCGCTCGCCGACCTCGGCAACGAGCGCTGGCAGCGCGCGACCAAAAAGCCGCTGCGCGACCTTGAGGGCGAGGGTGAGAATTGGCCCGACGATCTCGAACCCGATTTCGAGGGTGTCGACGTCGCGATCTCGCGCACCCGCGCCGAATATGACGGTTGCGAGGAAATTCGCGAGATCGAACAGCTCTATCTCGACATGATCGCCGCTGCGACACGCTTCATCTATTTCGAAAATCAATATTTCACGTCCGGCAAGATCGCCGCCGCGATCGCCGAGCGGCTGAACCAGGACGACCCGCCCGAATTCGTAATGGTGATGCCCAAGACCGCCGACGGCTGGCTCGAACAGATGGCGATGGACGCCGCGCGCGTCCAACTGGTCCGCGAAATCGCGAAGGCCAAGCATGGCGACCGGCTGAAAGTCTATTATCCGCGCACCAAGCGCGGCGAGCCGATTTATGTCCACGCAAAAACCGCGATCGTCGACGACCGGATGATCCGCGTCGGCTCAGCCAATATGAACAACCGGTCGATGGGGCTCGACAGCGAATGCGACGTGACTATCGATGCCGCGCTGCCTGCCAATGAAGGCGTCGAACCCGCGATTGCGCGCCTGCGCACGTCGCTGATCGCCGAGCATCTCGATGTGAAGGAAGAAGAGGTCGCGGCCGCGTTTAAGCGCTCAGGCTCGCTGATCGACACGATCGAGGCGCTGCGTGGCAAGGGACGTTCGCTCGAACTGCTCGATCTCGTCCCGCCGGGCCCCTTCGACGAGTTCATCGCCGAGAATGAGGTCCTCGATCCGACCAGCCCCGATGCCATGTTCGAAGGCTTTACCGAACGCGGCCTCAAGAAAAGCTGGCACCGCGGTCGCAACTGGATGAAGCGCCACCGGCCCTTCGGGCGCGGGAAGCGTTAGAATCAGTCTGCCAGCGAAAGGATGTGCTTCGCCTGCTTGAGGTGCGGCGCGTCGACCATTTTTCCATCGACCTGCAACACGCCCGCGCCGGGATTGGCGGCGAAGGCGTCGACGATCGCCTGCGCGCGCGCGGCCTCATCCGCCGACGGCGTGAAGGCGGCGTTGATCGGTTCGACCTGCGACGGGTGGATCGCCATCATGCCGGTAAAACCGTCGCGCCGCGCGCGGGCGGCATAGGCGGCAAGGCCCGCCTCGTCCTTGATCGCCGGGAACACTGTGTCGATCGCGGCGGCGCCTGCAGCGTGGGCGGCAAATAAGGTCATCGCACGCGCAACTTCATAAGGCGAGGTGTAGCTGCCATCGGCCTCGCGGCTCGTCGTCGCGCCGATCGCGGCGGGCAGGTCCTCGGCGCCCCACGTCAGCCCGAGCAGGCGGTCTTTCGCCTCGCGATAGCTGCCGAGTGTGAAGATCGCCGCAGGGGTTTCGGTGGCGATCGGCAGGATCGGCGGCAGCGAGGCATCGCGCGCGGCTTCGCTGCGCAGGATCGTGTCGAGCTGCGCGATGCTCGGCGCGCCCTCGGCCTTGGGCAGCATGATCGCGTCGGGCCCGGCGCCGAGGATTGCGGCGACGTCGGCGGCGGTCAGATGCCCGTCGAGCGGATTGACGCGCACGAGCGTCACGACTTCGCGCGTTCCCGCCAGATAGTCGGCGATCGCATGACGCGCCGCATCCTTGTTCGCGAGCGATACCGAATCCTCGAGATCGAGGATGATCGCATCGGCGCCCGACGCCGCGGCCTTGGCGAAACGCTCGGGGCGGTCGCCGGGAACGAAGAGGAGGGAACGTAGTCGCATTAGCTGGCCTTCCGCTGGACAAGGGCAGAACGCTCGCACTGGCAGACAAGTTCATCGCGCTGGTTGATCGCACGGTGGAGGAAGGTCACGATCCCGGCATTCGGCCGCGATTTCGATTCCTTGAGGCCGATGATTTCGCTTGTCGCGCGCAGCGTGTCGCCAATGAACACGGGTTTCGGCATGACGAGCCTGTCGTAGCCGAGGTTGGCGACGAGCGTGCCGAGCGTCGTGTCGCCAACCGACAGCCCGACCATCAGGCTGAAAGTGAAGGTGCCGTTGACGAGGATCTGGCCGAACTCCGACGCCTTCGCCGCCTCGATGTCGAGGTGGAGCGGCTGCGGATTGTGCGTCATCACGGTGAACAGCAGATTGTCGGTTTCGGTAACCGTGCGGCGAATGTCGTGCGTAAGCGTATCGCCGACGGCCCATTCTTCGAAAAAGCGTCCTGCCATGTTCAGTCCCTTAAATGGAGTTTCATGCCGACATGGCTTTGGACAAAGCCGAGCCGGGCGTAAAAGCGGTGCGCGTCGGTGCGGGCCGCCGACGATGTGAGCTGGACGAGCTTGCAATCGCGCGCGCGGCATTGCTCGACCGCCCACAGGATCATGTGTTCGCCAAGCTTCTGCCCGCGCAGATCGGCAGCGATCCGCACCGCCTCGATCAACCCGCGCCAGCTGCCGATGAAGGACAGCCCGGGAAGGAAACTCAATTGCATCGTCCCGACCACGCGCCCGTCGAGCTCTGCGGCGATCAGGCGCTGGTTCGGGTCGGCGTCGATCGCCTCGAAGGCAGCAAGATAGCGCGGGTCCGACGCGTCGGTTTCGCGTCCGGGCGGAATCGTCTCTTCGGCGAGCATCGCGAGGATGGCGGGAATATCCGCCAACGCCGCGTCGCGAAGGACGAGTTCGCTCACTCCGCCGCCTCGATCCGCGCGAGCAGCGCCTCGACCTGAACCTGCGCGCCCGCGGTCGCGTTAAGTTCGGCCACCACGCCGTCGAACGGCGCGGTCAAGCTATGCTCCATCTTCATCGCTTCGAGCGTCAGCAATTTCTGTCCCTTGGTCACCTTGTCACCCGCCGCAACCTCGACGGCGATGACCTTGCCGGGCATCGGCGAGAGGATTGCGCCGTCACCTGCGCCCACGCCCGCGCTGGCTTCGGCACGCCAAGGCGTCAGCTGCCAGACCGAACCGCCTTCGGCAACGAGCATGGCGGGGGAGGGCTCTTCTGCACCGGGGCCGTGTAATTCGACCTCGACGCGCTTGCCGTCGAGCAGGAAGGGCGCGCTGCGCACATCGGGTGCGTTCAATCGGAATCCCGATTGCAACGCGCGCGGCACCATCGCCATCGCGGCGTTGGTCAGCGCCTGTGCCGTCGGCACCGGCTCCTCGGTCATCGCGTCGCCGTCGCGGCCGATCAGCCCGGTGTCGACGGTGCCCGCGACGAAATCGGGATGATCGAGCGCATTGATCAGGAACGCCGAATTGGTCTTCACCGGCCAGATCGCGCTGTCCTCCAGCATCTCCGACAAGAGTTCGCGCGCTTCCTCGCGGTCCTCGCCCCAAGCGATGACCTTGGCGATCATCGGGTCGTAGAAGGGCGAGACCTCGGCGCCTTCATAGACGCCGGTATCGATGCGGCCGATATGTTCGGGAAGCTGGAACAGTTCGAGCGTGCCGATCGAGGGCAGGAAGCCCTTCGCCGGGTCCTCGGCATAAAGCCGCGCTTCCATCGCCCAGCCGTTGATCGCGAGTTCGTCCTGCGCGAGCGGGATCGGCTCACCCGATGCCACGCGCAGCTGCCATTCGACGAGGTCGACGCCGGTGATTTCCTCGGTCACCGGATGCTCGACTTGCAGCCGCGTGTTCATTTCCATGAACCAGATGCGATCGGCGCGCAGGCCTTCGCTGGCGTCGGCGATGAATTCGATCGTGCCCGCGCCGACATAGTCGACCGCCCTCGCCGCCCGCACTGCGGCGGCGCAGAGATCGGCGCGTGTCGCTTCGTCCATGCCGGGGGCGGGGGCTTCCTCGATCACTTTCTGGTGGCGGCGCTGCAACGAGCAGTCGCGCTCGAACAGGTGGACGACATTGCCGTGGGTGTCGCCGAACACCTGCACCTCGATATGGCGCGGGGTCAGGATATATTTCTCGATCAGCACATGATCGTTGCCGAACGACGCCGAGGCCTCGCGTTGGCAAGACGCGAGCGCGTCGATGAAATCCGCTGCGGCATCGACCTTGCGCATGCCCTTACCGCCGCCGCCGGCGACTGCCTTGATGAGCACGGGGTAGCCGATCTCCGCCGCGCGTTCGGCGAGGAAGGCGGGGTCCTGGTTCTCGCCCATATAGCCCGGCGTCACCGGCACCCCGGCATCGGCCATCAGCTTCTTCGCGGCGTCCTTCAGCCCCATCGCGGTGATCGACGAGGGTTTCGGCCCGACCCACACGAGGCCCGCATCGGCAACCGCCTGTGCGAACTCGGCATTCTCGGACAGGAAACCGTAGCCCGGATGGATCGCCTCGGCGCGGGTCGCTTTTGCGGCGGCAATGATCTTCTCACCGATCAAATAGGATTCCCGCGCCGGGGAAGGGCCGATATGCACCGCCTCGTCGGCCTCGCGCACATGCAGCGCCCTGGCGTCGGCGTCCGAATAGACGGCGACGGTGCGAATGCCCATCTCGCGTGCGGTGCGAATGATGCGGCAGGCGATTTCGCCGCGATTGGCGATAAGCAGGGACTGGATCATAGGGTTCCGTTCACTTCGAAATGCAGAACATGCGCTTCCTTTTGGATCAGGAAGTCATCGTCGAAATCATAATATTTGGCGGCTTCGACCGGCGTGCCGGCAAAACCCTCGATCACTTCGAGATTGTCCCAGAAGGTCAGCATCTCGAAATGGACGACATCGCCGTCGGGGCGCCGGAGGCACCACGCACCGCGATTGCCAGCAACCGACTGATAATCGGGTATGGCGATGTCGAGCATCAGCTTGAAATAGGCTTCGGCCTTGTCCTTGGGGACGATCCCGTGCCAGCGCCGCGCGATCATGGATGCGCCTCCGGAAAGCCGTGCCGGACATGCAGTGCGTGCAGCAGTTGTTTGAAATCGCTCACAAAGCGCGTGCCTTCATGCTCGCCGTCGGCAAGCTGGGCAGGGGCATCTTCGGCAAGTATCAGCACCGGCAGGTTCTGGTTTGCCGCGCCGATCACGGCGATCACGGCATTGCGCGGGCGCGGAAAGGCGATGCGGATGACTTCGAGCGTTGCGGCCTGCTCGGGAAAGCTCGCAAGCAACCCGTCGATGGCAATGCAGTCGCGGCAATAGAAATTCCGTCCGGGCAGCGCCGGATCCTCGAACAGCGGATCGAGGAGATAGAGACGATCGCTCATGATCACACCACCAACATGATTGCGTTGCCGAAATTGTGCACCGCGACGGGAAGAAGCAGGCTGCCGGTACGTTCGCGGAGCCACACTGCCAGAAAGGATGGAATGGCGGTGAGCGCCATCGTGATGGCGTCGAACTGAAACCCGTCGCCGGCGGAGTAGCTCAAGGCATGCGCCAGACCGAACAGGGTGGACGACAGCACCGCGCCCCAGCCCCAATCGATGCCGAGTAGCCTGATCCGGCCCCGGAACGCTTCGTTCAGCGCCAGAAGCAATATGCCGCGATAGAAGGGTTCTTCCTCCAGCCCCGGCATGCTGAGCTGGAACGCCAAGGTTTCGCCGGAGGCGGGCTCGTTCGGAAACGAAAGGGCGAGCGCCAGAAAGAAGAGGCAATAGAGGGCCGCGACCGGTACCGCCGCACGCAGCGAGCCAGGGTTCTGCTTGAGCGTCAATCCTGAGCGCCGCCAGCCGAACGCCGGGTGCGATGCGATCGCCAGCGTCGCCGCCAGCGCGAGCAGCTTGCCCTGCCAGTTCCAGTCGCTCGCGCCGAACAGGTCCGGCAGGGCGCCATAGAAATTGGTCAGCAGCGCATCGTTGATCACGACGAGCACCACCGCGACAAACAACCAGCGCGGTGAAAACCCGCCGCGGTCGGTCAGGCCCAGCACGAAGCCCGCGATCACCAGCATCGCCACGACGGCGAGTATGAAAAGCACCGGATCGGGCATCGTCACATCCGGAACACGCCGAAGCCGCGGTCCTCGACCGGCGCGTTCAGCGTCGCGGCGAAGGCGAGCCCGAGCACATCGCGCGTCTGCGCCGGGTCGATGATGCCATCGTCCCACAGGCGCGCGGTCGCGTGATAGGGATTGCCTTCATCCTCATATTTCTGGCGGATCGGCGCCTTGAAGGCTTCGGCCTCTTCGGGAGTCCATTTGTCGGCGTCGCGGTGGACGGTCGCGAGCACGCTCGCCGCCTGCTCGCCGCCCATAACGCTGATCCGGCTGTTGGGCCAGCTGAACAGGAAACGTGGGCTATAGGCGCGGCCGCACATGCCGTAGTTGCCCGCGCCGAAGCTGCCCCCGATCAGCACGGTGATCTTCGGCACCGTCGCTGTCGCGACCGCGGTCACCAGCTTCGCGCCATGCTTGGCGATGCCCTCGGCCTCATATTTTCCGCCGACCATGAAGCCCGAGATGTTCTGGAGGAAGAGCAGCGGGATGCGCCGCTGCTGCGCCAGCTCGATGAAATGCGCGCCCTTGACCGCAGACTCGCTGAACAGCACGCCGTTGTTCGCAAGGATCGCGACCGGAATGCCCCAGATATGCGCAAAGCCGCACACCAGCGTAGCGCCGTAATTCGCCTTGAATTCGTGAAACTCGCTGGCGTCGACGATGCGCGCGATGACCTCGTGGACGTCGTACGGCGCGCGGACGTCGTCGGGGACGACGCCGTACAGCTCTTCGCCGGCATATTTGGGCGGGCGCGGGGCCTTCATTGGCACCTCGAACCCCTTGTCCGCACCCAGATGGCTGACGATGTCGCGCACGATCGTCAGCGCATGTTCGTCATTCTCGGCGAGATGGTCGACGACGCCCGATTTCTTCGCGTGCAGGTCGCCGCCGCCCAGATCCTCGGCGCTGATCTCCTCGCCCGTCGCGGCCTTCACCAGCGGCGGGCCGGCGAGGAAGATCGTACCCTGATTGCGCACGATCACCGTTTCGTCCGACATCGCGGGCACATAGGCGCCGCCCGCGGTGCAGCTTCCCATCACACAGGCGATCTGCGGGATGCGCTTCGCCGACATATTCGCCTGATTGAAGAAGATGCGCCCGAAATGATCGCGGTCGGGAAACACCTGGTCCTGATGCGGCAGGTTCGCGCCGCCGCTGTCGACGAGATAGATGCACGGCAGGCGGTTCGCCTCGGCAATCTCCTGCGCGCGCAGGTGCTTCTTGACGGTCATCGGGTAGTAAGTGCCGCCCTTCACCGTCGCGTCGTTGCACACGATCATGCACTGGCGTCCCGACACCTGCCCGATCCCGCAGATCAGCCCCGCGCCGGGAACCTCGCCGTTATAAAGGTCGTTCGCTGCCAGCTGGCCGATTTCGAGGAAGGGGGCGCCCGGATCGAGCAGCCGCTCGACACGCTCGCGCGGCAGCAATTTGCCGCGGCTGGTGTGCCGCTCGCGCGATTTCTCGTTGCCGCCGAGTGCCGCTTCGGCGACCGCCGATCGCAGCGCGTCGGTCAGCGCGCGGTTGTGCGCGCTGCGGGTGCGATATTCGTCGCTGTCCGCGTTGATGCTGGTGCCAAGAACCGGTGCGCTCACTGTACAGTCTCTCCCTGATATCGGTTCGGAACTAACCCGTCGCTCGTCGATTGAAAAGCGCAGCAGGCCGAAAATGGTTGGCGTTGAAACCAGTTTTTCGCACGCGTCGGCCGCCTGCCTATCCGTGAGAAAACAAGGTTGTTCCCATGAAAAAAGCTGTCTTTGCCGTTCTTCTGTCCACCGCCGCGATTCTCGCGGGCCCCGTCGCGTGTAGCAGCGGCAAGGACAGCTCCGCCGCCTACACCGTCGGCACAGAAATCGGGATCAGCAAGGCCGCGATGGACACCGCGGCGAAGCCCGGCGACGACTTCTACGCCTATGCCAATGGCAATTGGGACAAGACGACCGAAATCCCCGCCGACCGCTCGTCGATCGGTGGTTTTTACGTGGCGCAGCTCGAAACCGAAAAGCGCAATCGTGAGCTGGTCGACGCGATCGTCAAGGGCGACGCCGCCGCCGACACCAACGAAGGCCGCATCGCCGCTTTTTACAAGGCTTACACCAACACGAAGGCGATCGACGCCGCAGGCCTGAAACCCGTCGCCGCCGACCTCGCGCGGTTTGCCGCGATCACCGACAAGGCCGCGCTGTCGAAGGTCCTCGGCGAGCAGCTCCGCGCCGACGTCGACCCCTTGAACGCGACCGATTTCGGCACCGAAAACCTGTTCGGCGTCTTCGTGACGCAGGGGCTCGCCACCCCGGGCGACGTCATTCCCTATCTGCTGCAGGGCGGACTCGGCATGCCCGAGCGCGAATATTATCTGTCGGCCGACCCCAAGATGGCGAGCATCCGAACGGCGTACCAAGCTTATATCGCCAAGCTGCTGACCGCTGCGGGGCAGAGCGACGCCGCCGCGAAGGCAAAGCGCATCTACGACCTCGAGGTCAAGATCGCCAAGGCGCACGCGACGCGCGAGCAGAGCGAGGACTTCACCAAGTCCGCTGACGTCTGGGCGAAGGGCGATTTCGCCGAGAAGGCGCCCGGTATCGACTGGCCCGCGTTCATGACCGCCGCGAAGCTCGACGGTGCGGCGAAGTTCGGCGCATATCACGCGAACGCGATCACCGGCCTGTCGGCGCTCGTCGCGTCCGAACCGCTCGATGCGTGGAAAGACTGGCTCGCCTTCCACCAGATCAACAGCCACGCCGACGTGCTGCCGAGCGCGATCGATAGCGCGCACTTTACCTTCTACGGCACGACGATGGCGGGCACGCCGCAGCAGCGCAGCCGTGACAAGCGCGCACTCGACGCGCTCGACACCTATCTCGGCGATGCGGTGGGCAAAGCCTATGCCGACAAATATTTCCCCGCCTCTGCAAAAGCAGAAGTCGGCGATATGGTGAAGAACATCAAGGCGGCCTTTGCGACCCGCGTGAACACGATCGACTGGATGGCGCCCGAAACCAAAAAGGAAGCGATCAAGAAAGTCGAAACGATCGCGGTCGGCGTCGGCTACCCGGACACTTGGCGCGATTACGGCAGCTATACCGTCGGCGCCAATGCCTATGCGAACGAGGTCGCGGGGCAACAGGCCGAATATGCGCACCAGCTCGCCAAGATCGGCAAGCCGATGAACAAGGGCGAGTGGTGGATGGTCCCGCAGACCGTCAACGCGGTGAATCTGCCCGTGCAGAATGCGCTGAACTTCCCCGCCGCGATCCTTCAGCCGCCCTTCTTCAACGCCAAGGCCGACCCGGCGTTCAACTATGGTGCGATCGGCGCCGTTATCGGCCACGAGATCAGCCACAGCTTCGACAATAATGGCGCCGCGTTTGATTCCACGGGCGCGCTGCGCAACTGGTGGACCCCGGCGGATCTCGCGAAATTCGACGCCGCGGGCGATGCGCTTGCGGCGCAATTCGACACCTACAAGCCATTCCCCGACCTCGCGGTCAACGGCAAGCTGACGCTGGGCGAAAATATCGCCGACGTTGCGGGGCTGCAGGCGTCGTACGACGCGTACCGCGCTTCGCTCGGCGGCAAGGAAGCGCCGGTGATCGACGGCTTCACCGGCGACCAGCGCTTCTTCATCGCCTTCGCGCAGACCTGGGCGACCAAGATGCGCGCCGAGGCGCTGCGTGCGCGCGTCGCGACCGATGGTCACGCGCCGGGCATGTACCGCGCGCTGACGGTCCGTAACCTCGATGCCTGGTACAAGGCGTTCAACGTCCAGCCGACTGACAAGCTGTACCTTGCACCCGACAAGCGCGTTCGCGTCTGGGGTTGAGGAACGGGAAGGGCGGGGCGTCATTTCGCCTCGCCCTCACCGGACGGCGCGCCGGGCTTTTCCTTCAGGATCAGGTATCGATAGACGCCGATCGCGTTGATAATCAGCAGCGCGATATTCTGCCACCCGATGCCTTCGCTGTCGGGTTGCAGGAAGCCCCAGCCGATCAGCGCGGCGCTGCTTGTCACGAAGACGACGAACGCCCAGCCGGTCCAGCGCCGCCCAAGGTTGAGCGACACAACCAGCGCCGCGAGCGTCGCCGCGCCCGCGCCATAATATTGCAGGATAGTGAGCAACGTATCGCTCATCGCGGGACGACGAGGTTGCTGATTTCGACGAGGTTGCCGTCGGGGTCGTGGAAATAGAGTGAGTCGATCGTCCCGGTCGCGCCGTCGCGTAATCCCGCGTCGAGGATCGCGACGCCCTGCGCCTCCAGGTGCGTGCGCCATTCGGCCACCGGGGTGTCGCTGAGTAGGCAAAAGTTGCCGCTGCCCGGCACGGTGTCGCGCGCAATGCCTGGGCTGGTCGCGGCGTCCTGCAGGCTGATCTTGTTCGCGCCGAATTGCAGCGAATATTTGCCCGGCCGTTCTTCGCGCACGGTCATGCCGAGCACGCGTTCATAGAAGGCGCGCGTCACCGCGACATCGCGAACGCACAGCACGATATGGTCGAAACCGGAAACGTGAAACCCGCTCATCGTTCGCTCGCCGTCGTACCGTGGACATATTCGAGCTTCAGCCCGTCGGGATCGGCAAAGAAGACCGCGTAATAGGCTGGGCCATAGCGCGGATAATCGGCGGGGGCGTCGAGGATCGTCGCGCCGATCTCCAGCAACAGCGCGTGCAGCCGATCGACATCGTCGCGGCTGTCGCTCGTCCACGCCAGATGATGGAGGCCGGGCGAATATCGGTCGTGCGTCCGTTTGGCGCCGTCGCCACGCGCCTTCAATATGCCGATCGAATGGAAGGGTTCGCCAAGGCGGTCCCAGTCGCTGCCATTGTCGTGATCGGCCGAGCGCCGGTAGCCGAGAAAGCCGAGCACGCTTTCATAAAAGGCGCGCGAGCGGGCAAGATCGCTGACCGTCAGGTCGATATGATGGACCAGCCCGCGCGCGCTCATGCCGCCCCCAGCAGTGCGAAGACGCCCGAAGCGGTGAGGACGGGCCAGCCGATATGGCGGCCGCGCGTGTAGATCGCGTCGAACAATCCGGTTGCGGTCCACGCCGCGCCGATCAGCAGGATCAGCTCGCGCGGTGTGCCCGGCCAGACGACCGATGCGGCCGACACCAGCATCAGGAGCGAGAGCGCGTGCCATGCGAGGCGAAACACCCTGCGTGCCAGGTCGACGCCCATCACGCCCTGATCGAGCGTCATCAGCGGCTGGATCAACCGCTTTTCACCCAACATGCCGTGAACGATGGCCGTCGTCACCATGAAGGCGGCCGACAGCCACAGCCAGATCACGCGCCGGCGCCGATCAGTTCGCGGCCGATCAGCATGCGCCGGATCTCGTTCGTGCCCGCGCCGATGTCGAGCAGCTTGGCGTCGCGCCAGTAACGCTCGACCGGCCAGTCCTTGGTATAACCCGCGCCGCCCAGCGCCTGGATCGCTTCGCCCGCGACCTTCACCGCATTCTCGCTCGCGAGCAGGATGCAGCCCGCGGCGTCGAAGCGCGTCGTCTGCCCCGCGTCGCACGCCTTCGCGACGTTGTAGACGTACGAACGTGCCGACTGGAGCATGACATACATGTCGGCGACCTTCGCCTGCATCAGCTGGAACGACCCGATCGGCTTGCCGAACTGCTTGCGCTCGCGAACATAGGGAATGACCGTGTCGAGGCACGCCTGCATGATGCCGAGCTGGAGCCCGGCGAGCACGACGCGCTCATAGTCGAGCCCCGACATCAGCACGCCGACGCCGCCATTCTCGGGCCCCATGACCTGTTCTTCGAACACTTCGCAATCGGTGAAGACCAGCTCGGCGGTCGGCGAGCCCCGCATGCCGACCTTGTCGATCTTCTGCCCGATGCTGAACCCCGGCATGTCCTTCTCGATCAGGAACGCCGTGATCCCGCGCGATCCGGCTTCGGGGCTCGTCTTGGCATAGACGACAAGCGTGTCGGCGTGCGTCGCGTTGGTAATCCAGAATTTGGTGCCGTTGAGGACATAACCGCTGCCCTTGCGTTCGGCCTTGAGCTTCATCGACACGACGTCGCTGCCCGCACCGGCTTCGGACATCGCGAGGCTGCCGACATGCTCGCCGCTGATCAGCTTGGGGAGGTATTTCGCTTTCTGTTCGGCATTGCCCCAGCGGCGGATCTGGTTGACGCAAAGGTTCGAATGCGCGCCGTAGGAGAGGCCGATCGCGCCGCTAGCGCGCGAAACTTCCTCGACCGCGATGACATGTTCGAGATAGCCGAGCCCGAGTCCGCCGAACTCCTCCTCGACGGTGATGCCATGCAGGCCGAGGTCGCCCATCTGCGTCCACAATTCGTCGCGCGGGAACCAGTCGTCGGCGTCGGCCTTGGCCGCGAGCGGCGCGATCTGTTCGTCGGCAAAGCGGGCGGTGGTGTCGCGGATCATGTCGGCGGTTTCGCCGAGCGCGAAATCAAAATCGGGGGTGGCGCGCATGGATTACCTATCGATCGAGGGGGCAGGACTGCGCGCGAGTGTGCATCAAAATATCAGCATAGGGAAATTGAAACGATGTAAGATTTGGCATAAGGAAATTTTATGATAAAGCGCACGCATATCCGCCAGTTCCTCGCCGTCGTCGACGCCGGCAGCTTTACGCAGGCGGCGCTGCGCATCCGCGTCACCCAGCCGGCGCTGTCGACGGGGATCGCTGAACTCGAAAAGCTCGTCGGCGTACCATTGTTCATCCGCAACCGCCGCCAGATCCGGCTGACCGAGGCGGGCGGGCGCTTTCTCCCCATCGCGCGCGATCTCGAACGCGGCTTTCGCGCTGCCGACAGTTTCGGACGCGAGAGTGACCGTCGTGCGAGCGAACTCAAGCTTGGCGTGATCCGTTCGGCGCCCGCCGAATTGCTGCAGGCGATCGTTGCTGCGCTGCGGCCGGGCTTCGCGATCGAACTCGTCGAAAACAGCGACTCCGAACTGCGCGCCGCGCTCGGCAGCGGCCGCATCAATATGGCGCTCGTCCCGCTGCGGACGGGCGAGCGCGGCGGCAATATTCTGCCGCTCTATGAAGAACCGCTCACGATGTTCATCGGATCGGACCATCCGCTCGCGGGACGCATCGAGGTTGGGCCCGAGGAACTCGCCGCCGAAACGATGATCGCGCGCCGCTCGTGCGAATTCCTCGATGCGACGAGCCGCTTTTTCACGCGCCACGGCGTCCGCCCACGCTTCGCGCTGCGCAGCGAAAGCGACGAGCGCTGCCTGCGCATGGTCGCGGCAGGGATCGGGATTACCACGGCGCCTGTGTCGCTCGCGATCGACGGCATCGTCCCGCTCAAGGTCGCGGGCTATGATTTCCGCCGCGAACTCGGGCTGATCGCCGATCCCGCGTGGCGCACGCTCCCCGAAATCGCCCCGCGGCTGGGTCATGCACTTGAAACGATCGGCGCGATTGCGGCCGAGTGGCGGCAGATGAAGGTCGATACCGCCGCATGACCGCGCCCCCAAGTCTGGCTTGCAGCGTCGAAAGGCCATAACGTTTGCCCCCTCACATCACGCAGCGGTACGGCGGCGTCCTTCACCCCGTCCGTTTGGACGTATGACTAGATGAAAAATACCCTATTCCGCTCTCCACGGCGGAAGCGCGAGGAGGCGAGTTTGTTGTCGTCTGATTTACAGACAAAATCACTGGAGCTGACCCATCTCGACCGGCTTGAGGCCGAGAGCATCCATATCATGCGCGAAGTGATGGCCGACGCCGTCAAGCCCGTGATGCTCTATAGCGTGGGCAAGGATAGCGCGGTGATGCTGCACTTGGCGCGCAAGGCTTTCTATCCCTCGCCGCCGCCGTTCCCGCTGCTCCACGTCGATACGACGTGGAAATTCCAGGCGATGTACGAACTGCGCGACCGCATGGCACGCGAAAGCGGTATGGAACTGCTCGTTTATCAGAACCCCGAAGCGAAGGAGCGCGGGATCAATCCGTTCGACCATGGTCCGCTCCACACCGATATGTGGAAGACCGAGGGGCTGAAGCAGGCGCTCGACCTCCACGGCTTCGACGTCGCCTTCGGCGGTGCGCGCCGTGATGAGGAAAAGAGCCGCGCCAAGGAGCGCATCTTCTCGTTCCGCACCGCGTCGCACGGCTGGGATCCGAAGAAGCAGCGCCCCGAACTGTGGAACCTCTACAACGCCCGCAAGGCGAAGGGTGAGAGTATCCGCGTCTTCCCGATCTCGAACTGGACCGAACTCGACATCTGGCAATATATCGCGCGCGAAAATATCCCGATTGTCCCGCTCTACTTCGCCGCGCCGCGTCCGACCGTCGAGCGCGACGGCCTGCTGCTGATGGTCGACGATGATCGCTTCCCCTTGCTGCCCGGCGAGACGCCGGTCGAACGCTCGGTGCGTTTTCGTACGCTCGGCTGCTACCCGCTCACCGGTGCGGTCGAGAGCGAGGCCAGCACGCTGTCCGAAGTGATCCAGGAAATGCTGCTCACCACCACCAGCGAGCGCCAGGGGCGCATCATCGACAAAGATGGCGGTGACGCCAGTATGGAGAAGAAGAAGCAGGAGGGGTATTTCTGATGACCGATCCTGTTTACGTCACCGACGCCCTCATCGCCGAGGATATCGACGCCTATCTCGAACAGCATCAGCAGAAATCGCTGCTCCGCTTCATCACCTGCGGATCGGTCGATGACGGCAAATCGACGCTGATCGGCCGCCTGCTCTATGACTCGAAGATGATCTTCGAGGACCAGCTTGCTGCGCTCGAGGCCGACAGCAAACGCGTCGGCACGCAGGGGCAGGAGATCGATTTCGCCCTGCTCGTCGACGGTCTCGCCGCCGAGCGCGAGCAGGGGATCACGATCGACGTCGCATACCGCTTTTTCACGACCGAGAAGCGCAAGTTCATCGTCGCCGACACCCCGGGGCACGAACAATATACACGCAACATGGTCACCGGCGCCTCGACCGCCGACCTCGCGGTCATCCTGATCGACGCGCGCAAGGGCGTGCTGACGCAGACGCGCCGCCACAGCTTCCTCGCGCACCTGATCGGCATCAAGCATATCGTGCTCGCGGTGAACAAGATGGACCTTGTCGGCTACGACAAGGCGGTGTTCGACCGCATCACGCTGGCGTACCGCGCGTTCGCGAGCGAGATCGGCATCACCAACTTCACCGCGATCCCGATTTCGGGCTTCAAGGGCGACAATATCACCGCGCTCTCGGACAACACGCCTTGGTTCAAGGGACCGGCGCTGATCGAGCATCTCGAAAATGTCGAGATCGGCAGCGCCGCTGACGAGGGCAAACCTTTCCGCCTGCCGGTGCAGTGGGTCAACCGCCCGAACCTAGATTTCCGTGGCTTCTCGGGCCAGCTTGCGAGCGGCAAGGTTCGGCCCGGCGACGCGGTGCGCATCCTGCCCAGCGGCAAGACCACGACCGTCGATCGTATTGTCACCCTCGATGGCGACCTCGATGAAGCCGTCGCGGGCCAATCGGTCACACTGACGCTCGCCGACGAGGTCGACTGTTCGCGCGGTGACGTGATCGCCGCCGCCGACGCACCACCCGAGGCGGCCGACCAGTTCGAGGCAACGCTCGTGTGGATGGCCGATGAGGCGATGATCGCGGGCCGCGCCTATTGGCTCAAACTCGCAACCCAGAGCGTCTCGGCGACAATCCAGCAGCCGAAGTACGAGATCAACGTCAACACGCTCGATCATCTCGCCGCGAAGACGCTCGAACTCAACGGCATCGGCGTCGTCGAACTGTCGACTGACAAGCCGATCACCTTCGAAGCTTATGGCGACAACCGCACGCTCGGCGGCTTCATCCTGATCGACAAGCTCACCAACGCGACCGTCGCCGCGGGCATGCTGCACTTCAGCCTCCGCCGCGCGCAGAATGTCCATTGGCAGGCGACCGACATCGACCGCGACATGCGCGCCGGTCTCAAGAACCAGCGGCCCGCGCTGCTCTGGTTCACCGGCCTGTCGGGGTCGGGCAAGTCGACGATCGCCAACCTTGTCGAAAAGAAGCTGCACCGGATGAACCGTCACAGCTTCCTGCTCGACGGCGACAACGTCCGTCACGGCCTCAACCGCGATCTCGGTTTCACCGAGGCCGACCGGATCGAGAATATCCGCCGCGTCGGCGAGGTCGCGAAGCTGATGAGCGACGCGGGACTGATCGTCATCACTGCCTTCATCTCGCCCTTCCGCGTCGAGCGCGAAATGGTGCGCAGCATGCTGCCCGAGGGCGAGTTCATCGAAGTCTTCATCGATACGCCGCTCGCCGAGGCCGAGAAGCGCGACGTCAAGGGCCTCTACAAAAAAGCGCGCGCCGGACAGCTCAAGAATTTCACAGGTATCGACAGTCCTTATGAGGCGCCTGAGAATCCCGAAATTCGTATCGACACGACCGCGATGACGCCCGAAGAAGCGGCAGACCTGATCATCGATCGCTTGTTGGGATAAGGCATTGGGCGTGGGGGAAACGGACGAACAACTCGCCGAACGGCTCGCAACCGCTGCGGGCGCGATCCTGCTCGACCTGCGCGGGCAGGGCGATCTCGAAGGCAAGGCGCTGGGGAAGGCCGGTGACGAACAGGCCAACGCGATGCTCTGCCGCGAAATCCGCACCGCGCGCCCCGCCGATGCGCTCCTCTCCGAAGAGGAAAAGGACAGTGTCGCGCGCTGCGGCAGCCCTCGTGTCTGGATCGTCGATCCGCTCGACGGCACGCGCGAATATGGCGAGGGCAGGGACGACTGGGCCGTGCATGTCGCGCTCGCTGTCGATGGCGTCGCGACGGTCGGAGCGGTCGCGTTGCCGGGGTTCGGTCTTACGCTGACCTCGGGTGCGCCCATATCGCTCCGGCCCGCGAACCAGCCGCTGAAAATGCTCGTCAGCCGCACGCGCCCCGCCGCCGAAGCGGTCTTCGTTGCCGAACGCCTCGGTGCCGAACTCCTCGCGATGGGATCGGCGGGCGCCAAGGCGATGGCGGTCGTGCGCGGCGAGGCCGACATCTATCTTCACACTGGCGGCCAGTATGAGTGGGACAATTGCGCCCCCGTCGCGGTGGCGCAGGCGGCGGGCCTGCACGTCAGTCGCGTCGATGGATCGCCGATCCGTTACAACAATGCGGACACTTATCTGCCCGACCTGCTGATCTGCCGGAAAGAGTTTGCCGAAGAGGTGCTTCGCCTTGCCGCACAATATTCGCCGGGCTGACGGGCAGGGCATTGCCAGCGGCGCGGCCGCGTCTTAATCCGTTGCATCGAAAAACCGAACACGGGAGATGCGCGATGACCGACCTGCCTGAAACCAACCTCACCATGCTGACGCTTGTGAAGCCCGGAGGGCAGCTCGAAGTGTCGCTCGAGCGCCGCCCGATGCCGACGCCGAAGCCGCACGAGGTGCTAGTGAAAGTGCTCGCGGCGCCGATCAACCCGTCGGACCTCGGCCTGTTGTTCGGCGGCGCCGACATGTCGACCGCGCGCGCATCGACCAGGGAAGGCCAGCCGCTGATCACCGCCGACGTGCCGCCCGCGGGCATGCGCGCGATGAGTGGGCGCATCGGCGACGCGCTCGCGATCGGTAACGAAGGCTGCGGCACCGTCGTCGCGGCGGGCGACACGCCCGAGGCTCAGGCGCTGATCGGCAAGACCGTCGCGCTGCTTGGCGGTGAGATGTACGCCGAATATCGCTGCCTGCCGGTGCAGATGGTGATGCCGCTTCCCGGCGGCACCGATCCCGCCGATGGCGCCTCCTGCTTCGTCAATCCGCTGACCTCGCTGGCGTTCACCGAAACGATGCGGATGGAGAATCACAGCGCGATCGTCCACACCGCGGCGGCGTCGAACCTCGGCCAGATGCTCGTCAAGATTTGCGCCAAGGACGGCATCCCGCTCGTCAACATCGTGCGCAGCGACGCGCAGGTCGAAATCCTGAAGAGCATCGGCGCGAAATATATCGTCAACAGCAGCGCCGACGATTTTATGGAGCAGCTGGTTGACGCGATCGTCGAAACCGGCGCGACGCTCGGCTTCGACGCGACCGGCGGCGGCAAGCTGGCGGGACAGGTTCTCACCGCGATGGAAGCCGCGGCGGTCAAGCGCATGACGACCTACAGCCGCTATGGATCGGACACATTCAAGCAGGTTTATATCTATGGCGCGCTCGACCTGTCGCCGACGACCTTCTCGGCGCGCAGCTTCGGCCTGACCTGGGCGCTCGGCGGCTTCCTGCTGACGCCCTTCATGGCGAAGGCCGGCATGGAGACCGTCGGCCGGATGCGCAAACGCGTGGTCGACGAACTCACCACGACGTTCAAGAGCCATTACAGCCATGAAATCT
Source organism: Sphingopyxis sp. MSC1_008 (assembly GCF_023197165.1). Classification (GTDB taxonomy): domain Bacteria; phylum Pseudomonadota; class Alphaproteobacteria; order Sphingomonadales; family Sphingomonadaceae; genus Sphingopyxis. The sequence continues at coordinate 662,944 of NZ_JALPRD010000001.1, read as the reverse complement.
CGCTGGCCGAGGCGCTGAATGTCGATATCGCACAGGCGTATAATGCGAAGCGGACCGGCGAGAAATATCTGATCAAGCCGCACGGCTGATCGCTGGATTGTGCCCCGGCGAAAGCCGGGGGCAAGGCATGGCCAAATCGAGGCATGCGATCGAGCACTCTGGGCCCCGGTCTTCGCCGGGGAACAAAGGGCTGTCCGCTAACGACCGATTGCGGCCGTCGGCAAAGATGCCATAGTGCCTGCATGAAAATGCTAATTTGCATTGCCCTGCTGGCCCTCGGCCATAATTCGCCAGCTAACGCGGAGCCGCAAAGTTCCGCCGCCGTCATTGCGCCGTCCGCACAGGAATCCTCCCCACCAAGTGCAGAGAAGCTGGTTCTGATTCATAGGTTTATGAAGGCATCTGGCCTTCAAAGCCGGATCGACACAGGGAGCTTTTTAGAAAGATACGCTTTCATACCCGAACTGGGATGGGAGCAAGGCACTGAAAATGCTCCACGGAACAGCACATGGATTGAGCAATGGACCGGCCCCATTGACGCGCTGAAAGCGGCCTATGAGAAATATCGCCCTCAATATCAGGAAGCATATGAGAGCCATATCAACTGGGAATTCACCGAGGAAGAGCTGCGCGGAATCGTGAGCTTTTTGGAGTCACCACTCGGCGAGCACTATCTCGACGGGACATGGCGAATGGAGGCTTACACCAGCACCAATATGGAAGAGACCGAGGAACTGCTCGTGAAGCAGGCGGTCGAGCTCTATCAGAAGCGATAAGCCATTTGGTCCGCTTTCCACCCCTAAACCGACATTCGTGCTCTCTTACCGCTTCATGCACTGACGTACATCGTCGCGCTTGTATTCGCTGCAATTCCACAGCGCCTTTTCGAACCCTGCCTTGTCGTCACGGAGATAGGAGAAGGTCATCGCAGCACGCTGCGTTTCGCTCATCGCGTCGCTGTCGGGTTTCAGCACCGGGTTGGTCCAGCCCATGAACTTGCAATAGGGCTTGTCGCCGCACAGCCGCAGCGCGGTGGTGACAAAGCTTTCGGGCGCCGCCTTGCGGTCGAGCTGGGTGTAGATGGTGTCGCGGCCCGCGCTCTCGCCCACGCCGGTGACGACGCGCGCTTCGCCGACTGCGGCATTTGCATCGACCCCGGCGACCTCGACTGGAAGCCCCAGCGCGATCGCGTGGAGTGGCGATATCGCCGCGAGCTTCGCGACCGGACCATCGCTTCCCGACACCGCACCGCGGAACGCGCCCGGCGTACCCCAATAGCCTGGCCAGCGGAAAAACAAGTGCGTGTCGACGATCGCGATCTTCTCGAGGCTGTCGCTCCAATAGGGACGGACCCAGTCGGTGTGATAATGGGTGGCAAGGCCAACCGGCGGATAGGTCCCGCCCGACAGCATCATGTCGGCGTTGTTACGCGCGCGCTGCCACGCGGCGTCCGAATAACGGCGGTTCAAAGCGCCGTCGCAGGTGAAGGTGAACTGGCACCCCGTCGTGCGTTCCGATCCCTGGAATACGACGCCGCAGATCGACTTGGGGAAGGCGGGATGCCGGGCGCGGTTGATCACGACCTGGCCGACCGCCTGCTGTCCCTTGGCGTCGTCGCCCGCCTCGTAAAGCATCGCGGCGGCAAGGCAGTCGCGGGCGCGGGCTTTCGCGTCGCCGCCGCCGGCATAAACGAAGGGCCGCGCCGCGACGAAACCCTTCGTGATTAGCGCGACCTCGGCATTCTGCGCGCGCGCGTCATCCTCGGTGACCGGCGCCAGTACCACGGGCTGGACTTCGGGCACGATGTCGGCGGGCGGCGCGACCGGTTGCCGATGCGCGGCATGCTTTCGCGTGCCGGTCGAATGGCTCGCGTAGAGTACCGCCACCAACGCCGCGACGACGATCAGGACAAACAGCCAGCCCGTCCAGTCGCGCCGCAGGGGCAACGCGGTTTGATCGTCTTTGGGGCGCACGAGCGGTCCTCAGATCTCCGGAAGGAAATCGGGAACCGACAGGTAACGCTCGCCGGTGTCATAGTTGAAACCGAGCACGCGGCTGCCCGCGGGAAGTTCGGCGAGCTTCTGCGCGATCGCCGCGAGGGTGGCGCCCGACGAGATGCCGACGAGCATGCCTTCCTCGGTCGCGGAGCGGCGCGCGTAATCTTTTGCGGCGGCCGCATCGACCTTGATCACGCCGTCCAGCAGGTCGGTGTGGAGGTTGCGCGGGATGAATCCGGCGCCGATGCCCTGGATCGGGTGCGGGCCGGGCTGGCCGCCCGAAATGACGGGCGAGAGGTCAGGCTCAACCGCATAGACCTTTAAATTCGGCCAATGTCCTTTCAGGAACTGCGCAACGCCGGTGATATGGCCACCGGTGCCGACCCCGGTGATCAGCACGTCGATCGGGCTGTCCTCGAAATCGGCGAGGATTTCGGGGCCAGTCGTGCGGACATGGACGTCGATATTGGCTTCGTTCTCGAACTGCTGCGGCATCCATGCGCCGGGGGTCGTCTCGACCAGCTCGATCGCGCGCTCGATCGCGCCTTTCATGCCCTTTTCGCGCGGTGTCAGGTCAAAGGTCGCGCCATAGGCCAGCATCAACCGGCGGCGTTCGACCGACATGCTTTCGGGCATGACGAGCACCAGCTTGTAGCCCTTCACCGCGGCCGCCATCGCGAGGCCGATGCCGGTGTTACCCGACGTCGGCTCGACGATGGTGCCGCCGGCTTTCAGGCTGCCGTCCTTCTCGGCCGCCTCGATCATCGCAAGGCCGATTCGATCCTTGATCGATCCACCGGGATTGCTGCGTTCCGACTTCACCCAGACTTCGGCGTCGGGGAACAGCTTGGCGACACGGATGTGCGGCGTGTTGCCGATGGTGTCGAGGATCGAATTGGCTTTCATGATCGGTGCGCTCTTTCCTTGAATTCGAACCGCGGGTCGCGGCGGACACGATTTGGCCAGTCTCCGGCACGCAGCCAGAGTGCCTCGTCCGCCAGCGCCGGCGTGGTCGCGGGTTGTAACGAGGCGAGCAGATACTGTCCATAAGGCCAGTCGGCGACGCCCGAGTCCGCATTGATATGGCCGAACGGCCCGGCGTTCACGAAACGGGCGTCCCAATGCCGCGAAAGGCGCCAGACATAGGAGGTTTTGGCATAGGGATCGTCATCGCTGGCGACGACGATCATCGGAGTCTGCGACGAAAGCTGCGGCGATTCGGTGAAGTTTTCGACCCGCTTGTCGCGCCGGAGCTGCGTGAGGTCGGGCGGCGCGACGAGCAGCGCGCCGGCGATACGATCACGCGCGACGCTGCTGGCGGCGGCGAACCAATGGGCAAAGGCATGGCAGCCAAGGCTATGTGCTGCAACGAGGACGGGTTCATGTTCGGCGTCGATCGCGGCGGCGATCTTCTCGACCCATTCGTCTTTCACTGGCGCGTCCCAGCCGCCGAGTTCGATTCGCTCGCAGCGGTTGAAGCTTCGCTCCCACAGGCTTTGCCAATGGGTCGGGCCGCTGTTGTAGAGCCCGGGAATGGTCAGGATTTTGTGGCGGATATTCGAATTGTGCATGGCGGTCGCTCCATCGGGGGAGAGAGGGGGAACCGCGGTGACGGGTAAGTCTTATTTAACTCAACCGATTAAATTGACAATACGCTTTTGACGAAATGAATACGAGGTACGGCGAATGGTTTGATCTATCCGTTGGTCTGCCTGAACTGCGGCTCGAACGTCCGCGCACGTCTTAATTCAGGAAATATCCATGCCCAAAGCGCCGTCACGCCAACCGCCGCGGCGCCGCCTATGACAACCGCGCTGACCGGACCAAGCGCAGCCGCCATCGCCCCGGCGCGCATTTCGCCGAGTTCGTTCGAGGCGGAAATCGCAAGCCCCGACGCGGCGCTGACGCGGCCGCGCATATGGTCGGGGGTGTTGAGCTGGATCAGCGTGCCGCGCACGAAGACCGAAAACATGTCGGCTGCGCCCATGAGCACGAGCACGCCAAGCGACAGGAACAGGTTGGTCGAGAGCCCAAACACAACGGTGCCGGCGCCGAAGGCGGCGACTGCCCACAGCATCTTCACCCCGACGTTGCGCTCGATCGGACGGATGGCGAGGCCGACCGCTACACCCACCGATCCAAAGGCGACGGCGGCGCGCATCAACCCTGCGCCTTCGGGGCCGGCGTGCAAGATATCGCGCGCGAACACCGGGAACATCGCGGTCGCGCCCGCGAGCAGAACGGCGAACAGGTCGAGCGTGATCGTGCCGAGCAGGAAGCGCTCGATCCACACGAAGCGCAACCCGTCGACCATCTCGCGCAGCGGGTGGCGGCGGACGTCGGCGGGCGGCGGCTGGACCTGCCGCACCCGGCTGAGGGTGAAGGCCGATATGGCAAGAAGGATGGCCGAGAAAACGTACACCGCCCCCGGATGCGCCGCATAGATGAGGCCGCCCGCCGCAGGGCCGATCACCGACGCCGACTGCCAGGCGATGCTGCTCATCGCGATCGCCCGCGGCAGCACCGCGGGCGGGACGATATTGGGCGCGATCGCGCTCATCGCTGGCCCCGAGAAGACGCGTGCGACGCCGTGGAGCGCGGCGAGGGTGAAGAGCAACGGCAGCGTCAACTGGTCGTGCCAGGTGAACCAGCCTAGCGTGGCGGCAATGAGGAGGTCGATGAGGTTCGAAAAGATCGCGACACTGCGCCGCTCGAACCGGTCGGCCGCCCAGCCTGCGACGGGGGTCAGGATAGCGAGCGGAACGAACTGGAAGAGGCCGAGCAGGCCGAGCTGAAACGACGCCTCCTTGATCGACATGCCATAGTCGGTGCGCGCGGTGTCATAGAGCTGATAGCCGATCACGACGACCATCGCGATTGTCGCCATCACCGCGGTGAAGCGCGCGAGCCAGAAATAGCGGAAATCGGGAAAGCTGAGCGGGGAGGGGGCTTTGGGCGTTGCTTCCGGCGATACCGGGTCTTCGCCTTCGGGGGGAGGGATCGTCGCCATTGAAGACCGCCCTAGCCCGCTTTTCGGGACTGTCCAGATGGCATAGCTTTGCCGTTGGTCGATTATCGGGTGTCATTGGTCGGGACCGCTGGCACAAGCGCCGACACAGGAGTCAGGGAGACACTCGCATGAAAAACAAACTTGCCCGCTTCGGCGGCGCTGCAATGGCCGCGACTTTGCTGGTTCTCACCGCGTGCAACGCATCCGACAACAAGTCGGCGACCGCACCGAGCGCGAAGAATTGGACCGAATTCCGCGATAATTTCCTGAAAGGCTATTTCCCGCTCAATCCGAATTTCGCGGTCTATCAGGGCAAGCATGAGTTCGACGGCCAGCTGCCCGACTGGTCGCCCGAGGGTCTCGAGAAGCAGGCGGCCTATCTCGAAAAGGCGATCGCCGATGCCAAGGCTTTCGACGGCGAAATGACCGATGCCGAAAAGTTCGAGCGCGATTATCTGGTCCATGTCGCGCAAGGCCAGCTCTTCTTCCTCCGCGATACCGATTTCGCGCAGAAGAACCCGTCCTTCTACACCGGTGCGCTCGATCCCAATGTCTATATCGCGCGCCCCTACGCCGATGCGACGACGCGGATGAAGGCGTTCATCGCCTATGCCGAAAAAGTCCCCGCAGCCGCTGCGCAGATCAAGGCGAACCTGAAGCTGCCGCTGCCGGCGACCTTCGTCAAATATGGCACCGCGGGCTTCGGCGGCTTTGCCGATTATTATAAGGGCGACGCCAAGGCCGCCTTCGCCTCGGTGAAGGATGAAGCACTGCAGAAGCAGTTCGACGAGGCGGCTGCAAAGGCCGGCGCGGCGATGACCGATCTTGCCAAATATGTCGGATCGCAGCCCGGCACGCCCGACGGCTACGCGCTCGGCGCCGAGAAATTCTCGAAGATGATCCTGACCAACGAAGGCGTCGACACGCCGCTCGACGAACTCGAGCGGATTGGCCAGGCCGACCTCAAGCGCAACCAGGACGCGCTCAAGGCGGCTTGCGCGACATACGCCGCCGGCATGTCGATCGCCGACTGTATGAAGAAGATGAATTCGGACAAGCCCGAGGGCGGCCCGGTCGCCGAGGCGCGCCGTCAGCTTCCGACGCTGCGCGCCTTCCTGATCGAGAAGGATATCGTGACGATTCCCGGCACCGAGCAGGCGCAGGTCGAGGAATCGCCGCCGTACAACCGGCAGAACAGCGCCTATATCGATATTCCGGGCCCGTATGAAAAAGGCCTGCCGTCGGTCTATTATATCTCGCCGCCCGATCCAGCGTGGGACAAGGCGACACAGGACGCTTTCATCCCGGGCAAGAAGGATCTGCTCTTCACCTCGGTCCACGAGGTTTGGCCGGGGCATTTCCTGAACTTCCTCCACTCGAACCGCGCGGAAAGCATCTTCGGCAAGCTGTTCGTCGGCTACGCCTTCGCCGAGGGCTGGGCACATTATACCGAGGAGATGATGTGGGATGCCGGGCTTGGCGAGGGCGATCCCGAGACGCATATCGGGCAGTTGTCGAACGCGCTGCTGCGCGATTGCCGTTACCTGTCGGCGATCGGCCTGCACACCAAGGGCATGACCGTCGCGGACTCGGAAAAGCTGTTCAAGGAACAATGCTATCAGGACGAGGGCAATGCGCGGCAGCAGGCGGCGCGTGGTACGTACGATCCCGCCTATCTCAATTACACGATGGGCAAGCTGATGATCCGCAAGCTGCGCGAGGACTGGACCAAGGGCGACAAGACGAAGTGGAAGGCGTTCCACGACGAGTTCCTGTCGTACGGCGGTCCGCCGATCCCGATGGTCCGCGCAGCGATGATGAAGGAAGATGCGCCGAAGGCGGTCTTCTAAACAAGGTCCGCAAAGGGCGGCTTACCAAGATTATGGTGAGCCGCCCTTTTGCTTGCGTGTCGTTCAGTTTGACGGCGCGCGGAGCCGTGCAACGAAGAATCCGTCCAGACCGCCCGCGTCAGCGAGCATGTCGGGTAGGGTGCGGGTGAAGCCATTGCCGTCAGTCACGATCACTTCAGGCAATTCGTCGGCGCGCGCCGGCTCGACGGTCCATCCGGCATGGCGATCGAGGAAGGTCGACACCTGCTCTTCACCCTCCGCTTGCTCGAGCGAACAGGTCGCATAGATCAGCGTCCCGCCCGGTTTGACCCAGCGCGCCGCGCGCGACAGCAATTCGGTCTGCAGTTCGGCCATTTCCTCGATCTGCCGAGGTTCGATGCGGTGGAGGACGTCGGGATGGCGTCGGAAGATGCCGGTGGCCGAGCAGGGGGCGTCGAGCAATACCGCGTCGGCCTGACCCTCGGGCGCCCACGACCGGATATCGCCTTGGACGACGTCCGCGGAAAGGCCGGTGCGTTCCATGTTGGCGCGGAGCCGTTCGAGGCGTTTGGCGCTGGAATCGACCGCAACGACATTCCATCCCGCCGCCGCGAGTTGCATCGTTTTGCCGCCCGGCGCGGCGCAGAGATCGAGCACGGTCCGGCCTTCGCCGGCGCCGAGCAGGCGCGCGGGCAGGCTGGCCGCCAGATCCTGCACCCACCAGCCGCCTTCGCGGTAGCCGGGCATCGTCTCGACCGCCTGGCCGCGGGGCAGGCGGCGGTGGCGCGGCGCGAGCGAAACGGCGTCAGGCCATTCGTCCGCGCCCGGTTCGGCGGCGAAGCTGAGGTCGATGGGCGGCGGTGCGCTCCAGGCCGCTTCGGCCGCCTCGACCATCGGCAGGCTCCATTGCTCGGCCCAGCGTTCGGCGGTGGGCAGGGGAAGCGTGGCGCGGCCCGGCAGCTGCCATTCTTCCTGCTGCGCGCGCGACAGAATGGCGTGAACCAGCCGTCGCGGCCCGCCATCGACGAGCGGCAAGGCGGTCGATACGACCGCATGGCCGGGGCTTTTGAGGACCAGTAACTGCGCCAGCGCAATCCGCAGCACCGCGCGCGATTTGACGTCGTCTGGCAAAATTTGCGCCGTTGCGCCGTCGATCAGCGCGTCGAGGTCGACCATCCAGCGCAGCGTTTCGGACACGATCGCCACCGCGAAGGCGCGGTCGGTGGCCGTCAGCCCTTGAGTGGCGGCATGCATGGCGATATCCAGCGGGTCGCCGCGTCGCAGGATCGCGTCGATCAGCCGCAGCGCGGCGCGGCGCGTCGCCGTGCCGGCGGGATCGGCTCCGCCGGACGATCGCGGGCGCCGGGGCGGGCGGCGATCAGCCATGACGGGTAACGGCGTGGTTGGCGTGGCGCATGAAAAATCCTATAAGGCGGGTATCATGACCGACAGCAGCCAAAATGGAACCATCGGCGGAACGCCGCGCGCTGTAAAGCGCCCTGCGTATGTGAAGGCTCCCGCGGGCTGGACGAACAGCGCGGTGCCGTCGCCCGAACCCATCAGCGAGGATAAGGCCGAGGATCAACCCGGCGGGCGCAACCCTGTGCGCTACGGCGACTGGGAATTGAAAGGGGTCGCGGTCGACTTCTGATCGGGGGACGCCGCGGTTCGGCCGATAATCTGGAAATGGGCCGGAATTCAAATGGCCGCCCTTGCTCAGTGCAAGGGCGGCCACAGTTTTTCGTGATTAGACGGCCGGAAGTTCGGTGTTGAGGGGCATCTTGCCGCTCTTCACCTGTTCGGCGAACACTTCGCGCATCAGCTGCAGCGAGAAGAGGTGCGCGAAGATCAGGCCGAGGATGCCGTTCTGCATCAGCTTGCGCAGCACGTCGCCGCGCAGTTCGCGCAGCTTGTTTTCATCGACCATCTGGAAACCGCGATAGACGTACGGCTTGTCATTGCCTTCCTGCTGGATGGCGACTTCGCCGTCCATCAGGAGGTCGGCCTTCTTCAGTTCGTCCATGAACATGCCGGTGCGCTGACCGGCTTCTTCGAAATTCTTGCAGAATTCGAGCACGGCCTGAACCTGTTCCGACGGCTGGCCATCGACGAACAGCGCATCGCCCTCGTCGAACTTGCCGATCGCGCCCGACGTCGGGTCGAAGCAGAGCGACAAATCTTCCGAATCGGGCTGGAGCCGCGCGAGGAGGAAGGGGTAGCGGCGGATATAGGCCGGGACATAGACCGGATTGATCAGCTTGCCCGCGTCGTCGACGAAGGTGTTGATGCCTTCGTTCAGACCCATCAGCGCGAGCGGAACCGGATTGTCGCCTGCCGAAAAGACGATCGGGAAAAAGCGGCACGCCGACACGAACTCGTCCGAGGTCAGCGGAATGGCGTGCTGACCGACGAGGAATTCGGCGCTGTCGAGAGGCCGTGCGTGGAAATCGCCATGCTCGACGCTCGAAAGCGGGGCAAGGTCCTTATAGAACAAGGGCAGATTGGCAGGTGCGGGCGCGGTGGCCATGATTGAACTCCGGTAAGGGTCCCGCAGTTCGGGACAAAAAGGATAAAGCGCCTTATTGACCCGCGCCGCGCGGCGCAAGAGGGCGATGATAAGGGGCGGCGATATGCGGCCTGGCGGACCGGGCCGTCGTCAGGCGACGAGTTTGCCGGGATTGAAAATGCCGGCCGGATCGAACCCGGCCTTGATCCGGCGCAGCGCGGACAAACGTGCCGGACTGTCCAACTCGGCCAGGATGTCGCGCTTCATCTGGCCGATGCCATGCTCGGCCGAAATCGATCCGCCGACTTCGAGGACGTGCGAATAGACCAGCCGGCTGACCGCCGCGCCATGCTCGGCGAGCCATGCCGCACCGTCGACATCGAAAGGGGGCTGGACATGATGGTGGACATTGCCGTCGCCGAGATGTCCGAAAGACAGCGCGCGCGCACCCGGGAAGGCCGAACTCAGGCGTGCCGGATTCTCAGCGATGAAAGCGGGCATCAGATCGACGGGCACGCTGATGTCATGCTGTAATGCCGGACCCTCGGCCCGTTCGGCCTCCGAGATGGAATCGCGCAGGCGCCAGAAATCCTCGCTTTCGCGGTCGCTTTTTGCGATCACGACATCACCGATCAGCCCGGCGTCGAGCGCCGACGCGAGTTGCCGTTCCAAGGCGTCCCCCAAGGCTTGATCGCTTTCGCCGGCGAGTTCGAGCAGGACATACCATGGCTGCGCGGTCGCGAGCGGAGCGCGGGTCTGTGGAATATGGCGCAACACAGCGTCGAGGCAGGCGTGCGGGATCAGCTCGAACCCCTCGAGCTCGCGCCCGATCGCTGTATCGACACGGCGCAGCAGGAGCAGTGCGCTTTCGGGCGAATCGATCCCGATCCACGCCGTTCGCCGCGCCGCCGCCGCGGGAACGAGACGCAGCGAGGCGGCGGTGACGATCCCCAGCGTCCCTTCGGCACCGCAAAACAGATGCCGCAGGTCATAGCCGCGGTTATCCTTCTTGAGCGGAGCCAGCCCGTCGAAAATGCTGCCATCGGGCAGCACGGCTTCGACGCCAAGGGTCAGAGTGCGCATCGATCCGTGGCGGAGTACTTGCGTGCCGCCGGCGTTGGTCGATACCAGCCCGCCGATCGTCGCCGAGCCCTTGCCGCCAAGCGTGAGCGGAAAGCGGAGTCCGTGCGCGAGGACGGCATTGTGGAAATTCTCCAGGATTACGCCCGCCTCCGCAATGGCAAGCTGCCCCGCCTCGTCGATATCGCGTATCCGGTTCATGCGCCGCAGGCTGAGCAGAAGCTGGTCGCCGCTGGTATCGGGCGTAGCGCCGCCGACCATGCCGCTGTTGCCGCCTTGGGGGACAAGCGCGACCTCCGCCTCGGCGCAGAGGCGCACGATCGAGGCGACTTCTTCAGTCGTGGCGGGCGACAGCATCGCGGCAGCACGGCCGTGATATTTGCCGCGCCAGTCGGTCAGCCACGGCGCCATCGCATCCGGGTCGGCGCTATAGCCCTTGGGGCCGAGCAAATTTGCGAATGTGTCGAGCAGCGATGCAGATGGCGGGCGCGTCATGCCGGTCCACTCCGGAAATTTCCTGCCCCACAAGCGGGCAGGGGGTGACAGCAGTTCATTTGATGTTCAATCATCCTTGTTAAAGGGAGCGATGGACGAATAGTATCTTTTCGTCCAGCGGGATGGACGCGGGAGCCATAGGTGAACGGAATCTTCGGTCAGGACGCCAAGGGAGCGGCGGCGGAGCTGTGCTGACGGCGGCGTTCCTGTGGTTCGTGGCCGCTGCGCCAGCGGCAGACGCGGCGGCGCCTGTGGCCGCACCCGAACCGTTGGTCGCGATTTCCGCGCCGACGCTCGAACAGGCTGCTTCCTTTTGGCAAGTGGTGATCGAACAGCAGCTGATCATTCGCGTGCCGGCCCAGCGTTCGCCGATCAACAATTTTACCGCGGGTCCGTCGATGTCCAAACGCGCAACCGAACTGCCCGTCGTCTGGAAAGAGAAAAAGGCGCCCAAATGCGTGTCGATGCGCAATATATTGGGGATGCAGGCGGTCCAGCGTGACAGCATCGATATCATTACCCGGCAGAAGCAGCGGCTGCGCGCGCAGCTCAATCGCGGTTGCCGTGCGCTCGATTTTTATGCCGGTTTCTACATGCAGGGCAGCAAGGACGGAAAGCTGTGCGAGGATCGCGACCAGATCCACGCCCGGACCGGCGCAAAATGCGAGATCGACAAGTTCAAGCTGATGGTTCCGGTCCGCGAAGACGATTAATCGGGTTTATCGCGGCCTTTCCTTGACTTTTCCCCGCCATTTGCCCAATGGCCGCGGCAACGTCCGCCTGCGTGGGAGGCAGGGCGCCAACTCTTTTCCGGACATGATGATCTTATGAAATTTGCCGACATCGGCCTTTCCGACGAACTTTTGCGCGCCATTGACGAGTCGGGCTATAACGAAGCGACCCCGATCCAGGCGGGCGTCATTCCGTCGGTCTTGATGATGCGCGACATCATCGGCATCGCCCAGACGGGCACCGGCAAGACCGCGTCGTTCGTGCTGCCGATGATCGACATCCTCGCCCATGGCCGCGCCCGTGCGCTGATGCCGCGCTCGCTAATCCTCGCGCCAACGCGCGAACTCGCGGCGCAGGTCGCTGAAAATTTTGAAAAATACGGCAAATATCACAAGCTTTCGATGGCACTGCTGATCGGCGGCGTGCAGATGGGCGATCAGGTCAAGGCGCTCGAAAAGGGTGTCGACGTGCTGATCGCGACGCCGGGCCGCCTGATGGACCTGTTCGAACGCGGCAAGATTTTGCTGACCGGTTGCAACCTGCTCGTGATCGACGAGGCCGACCGGATGCTCGACATGGGTTTCATCCCCGACATCGAGAATATCTGCACGAAGCTGCCGGCGACTCGGCAGACCCTGCTCTTCTCGGCGACGATGCCGGCGCCGATCAAGCGGCTCGCCGACAAATTCCTGTCGAACCCGAAGACGATCGAGGTTGCGCGTCCCGCAAGCCGGAACGAGAATATCGAGCAGTTCCTCGTCAAGACCTCTGAACGCAGCAAGCGCGATACGCTCCGCAGCCTGATCGAGGCTGAGAAGGTCGGCACTGCGATCATTTTCTGCAACCGCAAGACGACCGTGCGCGAGCTGGCGAAATCGCTGCAGCGCTACGGCTATAAGGCGGGCGAAATCCAGGGCGACATGGACCAGTCGAGCCGCACTGCCGAACTCGAACGGTTCAAGAACGGCACGATCAACATTTTGGTCGCGTCGGACGTCGCGGCGCGCGGCCTAGACGTCAAGGGCGTCAGCCACGTCTTCAATTTCGACGCTCCGTGGCACCCCGACGATTATGTCCACCGCATCGGCCGCACCGGCCGCGCAGGCGCCCAGGGGCGCGCGTTTACGCTGGTGACGCCATCCGATGACGAGGCGATCGACAATATCCAGAAGCTGACCGGCTACAAGATTCCGATCCATGGCGGCGGCGCGCCGGCGGCCGATGTCGCCAAGCCCGACCGCGATGCGGAAGAAGGCGAGCCGCGGCGCGGGCGTTCGGCGCGCGGCGGACGCGGCAAAGCCGCTGCGAAGCCGGAGAAGGCACCTGCGCGTCCGGCGCCGGCTGCACCGGCCGCCGGAGCGCAGCCCGCGAAGCCGCGCGAAGACCGGAAGCCGCGCAGCGATCGCAAACCCGCGCCCGCCCGGCAGGACGATCTGGACGGCCCCGACGATGGCTGGAACGGCCCGATGCCGGGCTTCCTGTCGGTCGGTTTCGACACCTGACCCCAGAACAGGCCTGATCCCAGAACAGGAAGCTGTGCTGGTCAGAGCCTGACCAGCATTTTTCCCATATTGCCGCCGGAAAACAGGCCGAGGAAGGCGTCGGGCGCCGATGCCAACCCGTCGTGTACGGTTTCGCGCATCGTCACGGCCCCGCTGCCGATCAGGCCGCCCATGTCTGCATAGAATTCTTCCATGCAGTCGATGAACTGGTCGGTGTAGATAAAGCCTTCCATGCGGATCCGCGCCGGGATGGTCCGGATGATATATTTCATCTCCTGCGGCTTCGCGTCGTTGTAGACGTCGATCATGCCGCAGATCGCGAAACGCGCAAAATCATTCGCTGTCGCGAAGGCCGCGTCGAGGTGCTCGCCTCCCACATTATCGAAATAGACGTCGATGCCCGGCTTGCCGAGGCGTTCGAGCGCGGCGGCGAGCTGCGGAAGCACGGGCCCCGCCTTGTAGTCAATCGCCGCGTCGGCGCCAAGGTCGTCGACCCACGCGCATTTGTCCGCGCCGCCGGCGGAGCCGATCACGGTCATCTCGCGCGCCTTGGCGATTTGTACGACCGCTGAGCCGACCGCGCCCGCGGCGGCCGAGACGAATATCGTATCGCCGGGCTTGGCGGCCGCGACGCGGAGCAGGCCGATCCATGCGGTTCCGCCGGTCAGACCCATATTGTGCAGGAAGGTTTGCGGGGTCAGGCCCGCGGCCAGCATGTCGCCGGGCAGCTTGTTCGGCATCATGTCGAGACCGATGACGCCGCCGTCTCGCCAACCGCCCATGTGGAGGATCAGGTCGCCCGGAGCAAAGCCCTCCATCCTGCTTTCGATGACCTCGCCGATCGCCCCGCCGGTCATCGGCTGGTCGATCTGGAAGCTGGCGGCATAGCTTTTGGCCTCGTTCATTCGCCCGCGCATATACGGATCGACCGACAGCCAGAGATTGCGAATGCGCAGCTTGTCCTTTTCGAGCGGCGCGTCAGGCACTTCGCGCAACGCGAAATTGTCGATCGTCGGCAGCCCCTGCGGACGGCTGGTCAAATGCCATGCTTTGGCCATCGGAATCCCCCATTCCCATTTTTCCGGCGACGTTGGCCATCGTCAGAAAAGCCGTTGCCACCGCCAATCAGCGTCGTTAAGACCCTGCCCGTCGCGGGGCCGTAGCTCAGATGGGAGAGCGCTGCAATCGCACTGCAGAGGTCAGGGGTTCGATTCCCCTCGGCTCCACCAGCGACCTTCCCGACCGATCAGCCTACAAAATCGCGAATCATGTTCTTCGCGATGACTAGCTGCTGGATCTGCGTCGTCCCTTCATAAATGCGGTAAATGCGGCAGTCGCGATAGAAGCGTTCGGCCAGATATTCCTTGAGATAGCCCGCGCCGCCGTGGATTTGCACGACGCGGTCGGCGACGCGTCCGCACATTTCGCTGGCGAACATCTTCGTCGCCGCCGCTTCGACGAGGATTTTCTCGCCGCGGTCGGCGCGCGCGCAGGCGTCGGCGAGCATGCATTCGGCCGCGTAGATTTCGGCCTTGCTGTCGGCGAGCATCGCCTGGATCAGCTGGAAGTTGGCGATGGGCTCGCCGAATGCCTTGCGCTCCATCGCATATTTGAGGCCGGCGTCGAGCATACGCTTGGCATAGCCGACGCTCGCCGCGGCGACCGACAGGCGCCCATTGTCGAGGCTTTGCATCGCGGCGCGGAAACCGATGCCCTCTTCGCCGCCGAGCAACGCGTCGCCATCGACATGCACATCCTCGAGGATCACGTCGGCGATCTGCGATCCGGCCTGACCCATCTTGCCGTCGGGTTTACCGATCGAAACGCCGGGCGCGCCCCGCGGAACCATGAAGGCGCTGACATGCGCGTTCTTAGGAAGCGCCTCGGCATTGGTGCGCGCCATGACGAGGATGACGTCGGCGAAGGGGGCGTTGGTGATGTAGCGCTTGGTCCCGTTCAGCACATAGCCGTTGCCGTCGCGCACGGCGCGGGTTTTCATCGCGGCGCTGTCCGATCCGCTGTCAGGTTCGGTGAGGCCGAAGGCCGCGATTTCTCCGGCCGCGAGCCTGGGCAGCCAATGCTCCTTCTGCTGCGCAGTGCCGAACCCGACGAGCGACTTGCACACCATGCCGATGTTGATCGAGATGATCGAGCGATAGGCGGGCGAGGCATAGGCAATCTCGCGGATAAAGCCGACATATTGGCTGACGTTCATGCCCGCGCCGCCATATTCCTCGGGCATCGTCACACCGAACAGGCCCATGTCACGCATTTCCGCAAGGATATCGTCGGGAACGCGGCCGAGTTCTTCAAGCTGGTCTTCCGCCGGGATCAGCCGCTCGCGGACATAGCGCTGCAGCTGTTCGATGAAGGCGTCATAGATGTCGGCGTCCATTCCCGGATTGGTCATCGTCTTCCTGTCCCATTATTGTTCGGCGTAGGTGTCAATTGCCGAGAAGATGCGCGTGAGTTGCTCGCGTTCCTCGGCGTCGATGTCGGGGCGCCAGATTTCGAACAGGAGGATCGTGCGGTCGCTGGCGCCGCGGTTCCATGCCTCGTGCTCGAAGCTGTCGTCGAAGATCAGCATCTCGCCCTCGCGCCACGCGCGCGTTTCGGCGCCGACGCGGATGCCGCAACCGTCCGGAACGATCAGCGGCAGGTGGCAGATCAGGCGGGTGTTCAGCAGGCCGTGATGCGGCTGGATATGCGTGCCCGGTGTGAGGCGCGAGAAGAGCGCGATCGGTGCGCGACCCGGGATTACCGGCCGCGGCGCCAGTTCTAGCGCGGCAAGGGTGGCGGGACAGAGTTCGTCCATCCCCTCGGCGACGACCCCGTCCTTCCACAGCCACGCCGCGCCCCAGTCGGGCTTGTCGAGCAGGGGATTGTTGGGCGGCGGACGGTCGGGGCTGGCGGTCACATAAGGACCGAAGCGGTCGGATGAACTCTCGATCATAGCCTGAAGTTCGGCGCGGATCGCCCCCGTCGCGGCTTCGATTGCCGGAACCCAATCGAAGTCGGTGCGATCGAAAAACGGGCGCTGTGCGAGACCGGGGAAGTAGAACATGCTGGGCTGTTGCAAATAGAGCGGCTGTTCGCCCGCGAGCATTCGGAGGGCCTCGGCGACGCGCGGCGTTGCGGTGCCGGCGTCGATCCCGGCACCGCGCAATTGGCCGAGGAGATGATCGGCAAAGGCGCGGTCGGTTTCGGCGAGGAATTGCTCGGCACGCTGGAGGCCGGGATGGAGGGCATGGGGGACATTCCGGGCTTGGGCTGCGGTGCCGAGTGCCAGGCGATAGAAGCTACCGGCCGCGCGGTCATCGGCGAGGCGGCGCTTGAGTTCGGCCATGGCGAGCAGCACGGCTATATTTCCGCGATCGGCGCGGATCGCATCGTCGAGCGCCGCGGTTTCCGCCGCTATATCGCCGCGGCGATGGGCGTCGCGCGCCCGGTCCAGCCATGTCGTCTGCTGCGTCATGGCTCTTGCCATAACGCAGCATCGGACCTTTGCAAGCGACGCCCCGCGGTGGTCAGGCTGCAGTAGGGGAAGCGTCGGGCGGCCTGGTCGCGCCGCGGAGCCATTTCCGGGCTCCGAGCATCGGTCGGGTTCTCCAGATTGTCAGCAGCAGCGCGAAGAGCACCGCCCACGGCAGGATAGCTGCCCCAACCACAAGGATGAAGGACAGCATCACGCTGCCGCTGTGGACCAGCATGTTCAGCGCGTCGCTGAATGGGTTGCCATAGCCGATGCCGGGCAGCCCGCCGGTGCCGACATAGTCGAATTGCATCGGGGTGGTCGCAAGCATTGCTTCACCTGTTCGACGGGTGTCGCGTTCGCCGTCGAGCTGTTGGCGTAGGCCGGCAATCTGCTGTTGCAGTTCGGAGCGCTCGCGGTCGCCGATTCCGCCCTGTTTCAGTCGCGCTTCGAGGCGGGATATCTCCGAATTGATGTCGGCGCTGCGGCGCTGCGAGTCGCTGATCCGGTTCCCGACATCCTCGCCGCTGATCCGCGTCGCCGCGAGAACGCCTTCCGCCTTTTCGACGCTTGCGAGGGCATCGCGGCCGAATTTGCGGGCTATCGCAGGATCGAGCTTGAAGAGGAGTTGTGCTTCAGCCTCATTTTCGCGCACCAGACGATATGTCATCCCGGCGATGCGGCAGCGGCTGATGCCCAGCGCTTCGCATGCGGCGGCATGCTCCTCCTGAACCTTTGCGATGCGATTGTCATCGAGACGAAAGGCATAGGAATAGTTGAACGCAACGCCGGGCGCCGACGAGACGCCGATATTGGGACTGCGCATCGCGCCCGGGGGAGCGGCCGGCGCTGGAATGGACTGGGTCGGCACGGTTTCGGAGGCATCGATCGGGGCCATGTCATAGGCAGGAGCTTCTCTCAGGGATTCCGAGTTTTTTTCCGAACAGCCGATCAGGGCGAGCGCCATCGCGCCCGCTAAGAGCTTGGTTTTCATGAAGTCTCTCCCAACATGCGACTCGTGGCCGCATGATATGACATATCATAATTGAAAGAGTAGACAATCGATTTCAGGCGAGCTTGACGAAGCTGTCCAACACCCTTTTGCTGCCTGCCTGTTCGAATTCGACTTCGAGCTTGTTGCCGTCGATGTCGGTGATGTCGCCATAGCCGAACTTCTCGTGGAACACGCGCATCCCGATCGCGAGGTCCGATCGTGCCTTGGCACCGACCGAGGCGGCGGGGCCGCGTTCCGAAGGCGCCGGGGCGCGGGTGATCGTCGACGATTGCGCCGTCGCGCGTTGCCATGCCGGGCCGCGCGTCATCGTGCGCGCCGGTTGGCGTTCGGCGACATGCGCGAAGGGATCGCCCTGCGCGGACCAGTTTGCGCGCCACAGGCTCTGGCCGCCGCCGAAGCTGTTCTCGCTGTCGACATGCTCGGGCGGAATCTCGGCGATGAAGCGGCTGGGGATGCTGCTCACCCACTGGCCATAGATGCGCCGGTTCGCGGCGTGATAGATGCTCGCGCGCTGGCGGGCGCGCGTAATCGCGACATAGGCGAGTCGGCGTTCTTCCTCGAGACTCTGCGTTCCGCCTTCGTCCATCGAACGCTGCGACGGGAAGACGCCGTCCTCCCAGCCCGCTAGGAAGACATGATCGAATTCGAGGCCCTTGGCGGCGTGGATCGTCATGATCGTCACCGTTTCGGTCGTGTCGTTGTTGTCGCGGTCCATGACGAGGCTGACATGCTCGAGGAACGCCTCGAGCGATTCATATTCTTCCATTGCGCGGACGAGTTCGGAGAGGTTTTCGAGACGGCCTGCGGCCTCGATGCTGCGGTCGGCCTGGAGCATTGCCGTGTAACCCGATTCGTCGAGGATGAGCTGCGTCAGCTCGGGATGCGACAGCTCGTTGGCCTTCGTCTGCCAGCTACGCATCTGGGCGATGAAGTTCGCGAGCTGGCGGCGCGCCTGCGGCGTCAGTTCGTCGGTTTCGGTGATTCTCGACGCGGCATGGAGCAACGGCGCGCGCTCGTGGCGCGCGAACTGGTGGATACGCGCGAGCGCCTTGTCGCCGAGCCCGCGCTTGGGGGTGTTGATGATCCGTTCAAAGGCGAGATCGTCGGCGGCAGACTGGACGAGGCGTAGATAGGCAAGCGCGTCGCGGATCTCGGCGCGTTCATAGAAACGGAACCCGCCGACGATCCGGTACGGCATACCGATCGCGATGAAGCGGTCTTCGAATTCGCGCGTCTGGAACTGCGCGCGGACGAGGATCGCGGCGCGTTCGAGCGATATGTTGCGGCGTTGAAGTGTCTCCAACTCCTCGCCGATCCGCCGCGCTTCCTCGGGTCCATCCCATACGCCGACGACGCGCAGCTTGTCGCCCGATTCGAGGTCGGTCCAGAGCGTCTTGCCGAGGCGGCCCGAATTCTGCGCAATCAGCGCCGAGGCGGCAGCGAGGATTTGCGGCGTCGAGCGATAATTTTGTTCGAGGCGGATCACGGTCGCGCCGGGGAAATCCTTTTCGAAGCGCAGGATGTTCGCCACCTCGGCGCCGCGCCACGAATAAATCGACTGGTCATCGTCGCCGACACAGCAGATATTCTTCCGTTGCTGCGCGAGCAGGCGAAGCCACAGATATTGGCTGGCATTGGTATCCTGATATTCGTCGACGAGGATATATTTGAAGCGATCCTGATATTGCGCGAGCACGTCGCGGTGCGTCTTCAGGATCACCAGCATGTGGAGCAGCAGGTCACCGAAATCGCACGCGTTGAGCGTCTTCAGCCGCGCCTGATAGAGCGCGTAGAAATGCTGGCCCTTGCCGTCAGCGTAGGATTCCTTGTCGGCGGCGTCGAGATCGGCGGGGACGAGCCCGCGGTTCTTCCATTTGTCGATGAGCCCGGCGAGCTGACGCGCGGGCCAGCGCTTCTCGTCGAGCCCCTCGGCCTGGATCAATTGCTTGAGCACGCGCAGTTGGTCGTCGGTGTCGAGGATGGTGAAGTTGCTTTGCAGGCCGACGAGCTCGGCGTGGCGGCGCAGCATCTTGGCCGCGATGCTGTGGAAGGTGCCGAGCCACGGCATGCCCTCGACCACGTCGCCGACCATCCGCCCGATCCGTTCGCGCATTTCGCGCGCGGCCTTGTTGGTGAAGGTTACCGCAAGGATTTCGGACGGCCAGGCGCGGCGCGTCGCCATGATATGCGCGAGACGTGCGGTCAGCGCTGCGGTCTTGCCCGTTCCGGCGCCCGCGAGCATCAGGACAGGCCCTTCGGTGGTCAGCACGGCCTGCCGCTGCGGGCCATTTAGTCCTTGCAGATAAGGCGGGTCCGAGGGGCTGGGCGAGGGCAGGTCGGGCAGGGAGGCAGGGGTATCGTTCACGCGCGAACGATTAGGGAACAGCGAGCAGGCTGTCCAGTGCGGTGAGGCGGTCCGAGGGTGAGGTTCCGATGCGTTTCAATTCGTCGAGCGTCGCGCGCGCCATCGCGCGATAGGCGGGCAGGAGGTCCGGGCTGTTCGCCTCGAGCGTCGCTAGATGATCGCCGACCGTCTGCGCATCGCCGCGCAGCAGCGGGCCGGACAATCCCGCAAAACCGTGATCGAGACTGTTTTCGAGCGCTGCACGGACAAGAGGCGCAAGCAGCGCCGAAGGATCGTCGACCCCGGCGTCACGCAGCGCGCTCGCGGCGCCGGCGATGAGCGTGACGAGATGGTTGGACGCGTGACAGAGCGCAGCGTGATAGAGCGACCGGCGATCCTCCGCGATCTCGACCGCAATACCGCCGAGTATCGTCACGATCCGGTTCGCTTGCCCGGTCGCCTCGGCGGTCGAGCCGGTGACCGCAAAGCGTGCGCCGGCCATGCGCCGCACTTCGGCCTGCGGATCGCCGGTGAAGGTCATGGCGGGATGGACCGCGGCGGTCAGGGCGCCCGCCACGCGCAGCGGTTCAAGGATCGCGGCGCCGCTGCGTCCGCTGACATGAAAGATAAAGGGCGCATGGCGTGTCGGTAGCATGGCTGCCATGTCGGCGACGACCGCGGCCAGGGCGTCGTCGGCGACCGCGATCGCGACGACGTCGCACTCGCTCATCAGGCGATCGACGGTCGGTGTGAGAGCCACACCGACCTGCGTCGCGGCCGAACGGGCGTTCTCGGGGGTTCGGCCCCACAGGAGCGGCGGGGCGGGTGCGTGTGGGCCGAACGCAAGCGCGAGCGCCCGCGCGACGCGGCCCGTGCCGACGATGCCGGGCCTATGAAAGCGGAAATCGGTCATGGGTGGAGATGTAACGCGCGCGCCGAATTTTCGCCAATGGAACGTCTGCTTTCGACTGGTTCCCGCCTATCTTTCATCGTCATCCCGGACTTGATCCGGGATCCATGGCCGCACCATCGTTATGGACCCCGGATCGAGTCCGGGGTGACGAAGCTTGGGGCGAACCGCAGGTCTCCATCCAAAACCCGCCAACGGACTTTATCTCGCCAATCCCGGCCTCTAGGGTCGGGCAATGCAAAGATATTCGAAGATGAGGATGGGCGGCGCCGCATTGGCGGTTCTGGCCCTGTCAGCGTGCGCCGGCGGCAATTACCGTCCCGTCGCCGACGCGCCGGTGCGGATCGGGCCGGCCTACACGATCCGCGGCACAACCTATGTGCCCGCCGCGGCGCCCGCTTACGACGCGCTCGGGTACGCGAGCTGGTACGGCAGCGAGTCGGGGAACCGCACCGCCAATGGCGAGCAATTCCGGCCCGGCTGGATCACTGCGGCGCACACCACATTGCCGCTTCCGACCTATGTCGAGGTCACCGCGCTCGATACGGGGCGGCGGATTATCGTGCGCGTCAACGACCGCGGCCCGTTCGCGCTCGGGCGGATCATCGACCTGTCGCGCGGTGCGGCGGAGGAGCTGGGAATGAAGACGCAGGGGCACGCGCCGGTCCGCGTGCGCCGCGTCGATCCGTCGGAGAAGGACCGCAAACGGTTACGCGAGGGGAAGGCGGCCGCGCGGCTGGAGCCTTTGTCGGGACAGGAATTGCAGCGGCTTCGGGAGCGGCTTCCGGCCAAGGGGCAATAGCGGCGCATTGTGGCTTGCGCCAAGCGGGTGAAGACGTCCAAAGCGGCGCCGAACCAAAGGGGAGAGTATAGCCCGTGGATCTGGCACCATACCGGGCGCATCGGCGCATCCTGACCGCGAGCCTTGTCGGCACCGCGGTCGAATTTTATGATTTCTATATCTATGGCACCGCGGCGGCGCTGGTGTTCGGGCCGCTGTTCTTTCCCGAAAGTTCGGACTCGGCGCAGTTGATGTACAGCTTCATGACCTTCGGGCTGGCCTTTTTCGCGCGGCCCGTCGGGGCGATCGTCTTCGGCCATTATGGCGACCGGATCGGGCGCAAATCGACGCTCGTCGCCTCGCTGATGCTGATGGGCGCCTCGACGCTGCTGATCGCCTTTCTGCCGACCTATGCGATGGTCGGGTGGATAGCGCCGTTGCTGCTCTGCATCCTCCGCTTCGGGCAGGGGTTCGGGCTCGGCGGCGAGTGGGGCGGGGCGGCGTTGCTCGCGGTCGAGAATGCGCCGCCAGGATGGAAATCGCGCTTCGGCATGTTCCCGCAGCTCGGCGCGCCGGTCGGTTTCATCGCGGCGAACGGATTGTTCCTGCTGCTGGGGCTGGGTCTCAGCGACGCCGATTTCGCCGCGTGGGGCTGGCGTATTCCGTTCCTGCTGTCGGCGATCCTCGTCGGGCTGGGGCTGTGGGTGCGGCTGAAGATCACCGAGACGCCGGACTTTGCTGAAGCGCTGGAGAAGGACGCGCCGGTCGCGGTTCCGCTGGGCGACCTGTTCCGGCATCATCTGGTTGCGACGCTCGCAGGGACGTTCGCGGTCGTCGCCTGTTTCGCGATTTTCTATCTCGCGACGAGTTTTGCGCTCGGGCACGGGACGCAGGCGCTTGGCTATCCCAAGGAGCAGTTCCTGCTGATTCAACTGGGCGCGATCCTGTTCATGGCGGTCGGAATCATTTTCGCGGGCTATGTCAGCGATGCGTCGAGCGAACAGCGCGTATTGACCTGGGGCTGCGGCGCGACGGTCCTCGTCGGGTTCGTGTTCGGGCCGGCGCTGGCGTCGGGAAGCTGGCTGCTCATCTTCCTTGGCCTCGCAACGGCGCTTTTTGTGATGGGGCTCGTTTACGGCCCGCTGGGCAGCTGGCTGACCGGCCTGTTTCCCGTGCATGTCCGCTATACGGGCGCATCGGTGGCGTTCAACGCGGGTGGGATATTGGGCGGCGCGATGGCGCCGATCATCGCGCAGGCGCTCGCCGAATGGGGCGGGACGGGGACAGTGGGCTTCTATCTCGCGATAGCGGGCGTCGTGAGCTGGCTCGGCCTGTTGATGGTCCGGCGCCAAGCTTCCTGAAACTCCTTTGTCGTTCCCGCTTTCGCGGGAACGACGAAAATTGCGTTAGGCCAGACGCAGCAGCGTCAGCTTTGCCTTGCCGACCTTGCGTTCGGTATCGATTTCGAAGCCTGCGATGTCGACCGTTTCATTGTGCGCGGTTTCGATCGACACCCAGCTGTCGGGGCCGATCCAGCCGAGGCGGTTGAGCTTGTCGAGCGCGACGCTGCCGGCGCCAGTGTCGTAAGGCGCGTCAATCATAAGCAAGTCGTAGGTGCGTCGGGCCGGCCCCAAGCTCATCACCGACCCGGCGCGGATGTCGGCGCGTGTGGTCGCTTCCAAGGCGCTGAGATTTTTGCGCAGCACATCGAGCGCATCGCGATCCTGTTCGGCGAACAGGCATTGTTCGGCGCCGCGCGACAGCGCCTCGATCCCGAGTGCGCCCGATCCCGCGAAGAGGTCGGCGACAACCAGTCCCTCGAAACTGCCGACGCGGCTCGTCAGCATCGAAAAGAGTGTTTCGCGCGTGCGATCGGCGGTCGGACGCGTCGCGTCATTCTTGGGCGCGAGCAGCTTGCGGCCACGCCATTCGCCAGCGATGACACGCATCAGCCGAGGTGCCGCCGGAATTTGAACAATTCGTCGCGCGGCACGACATCGACCGAACCGAGAGGCATGCCGCCGAGTTCGAACGCGCCGTAACGCGTCCGGATCAGACGGCTGACCTGGAGCCCGAAATGTTCGAGCACCTTGCGGACTTCGCGGTTCTTGCCCTCGGTCAGCGTCATTTCGACCCACTGGTTGCGCCCCGTGCGGCGTTCGAGATTGGCGTCGATCTTGCCGTAGCGGACGCCGTCGATCTCGATCCCCATCGCGAGTTCTTCGAGCTGCGCCTGGCTGATGTCGCCAAAGGCGCGGGCGCGATAGGTGCGCTCGACCCCGCTGGCGGGCAGTTCGAGCTGACGCTTGAATTCGCCGTCGTTGGTGAGGAGCAAAAGCCCCTCGGTATTATAGTCGAGGCGGCCGACGGGCATCAGGCGCGGCAGATCCTTGGGCAGCAGGTCGTAGATCGTCTTGCGTCCCTTGGGATCGCGCGCCGCGGTGATGCAGCCCGCGGGCTTGTTGAAGCGATAGAGGCGCGTCGAGACGGGCTTGGCGACGGGATTTCCGTCGACGGTCAATCCTTCGAGCGAGGTGAGCAGCGGCGCGGGGTGGACGACGACCTGGCCATTCAGCGCGATACGCCCCTCCTCGACCATCCGTTCGACGTCGCGGCGCGAGCCGACGCCGGCGCGCGCGAGCAGCTTGGCGATACGCTGCGGTCCGTCCTCGCGTTCGGCCTCGGCGGGTTTGGTTTTGAGCGCGGTCGCGGCGCCGCGCGCGGCGCGGCGGCCTTTGGGCGCGTCGCGATCGCCAGAGGCTTTGGGCGCTGAACGGGACGCGGGGCGGGGTGGACGGCGGGTCGTCATCGGAACGGATGAAGCTTTCTTGTCGTTTTCAAGGAAAATGTGTTGCGTTGTGATCACGCTCATAGCCGGAAAAGACTCGCTTCGTCGATGGCAAGCAGAAGCAATCTTGCAGGACGGCGCGGAGCGAGTCATGGCGATGTTAAAGGGAGTCATGATGCTCTTCGCCCACCGCCCCACCTGCATCAAGCGGTTGCTGATCATCGAGGATGATCCGCTGACCGCCTTCGACAATGAGCACACGCTGAAACTCAGCGGGTACGACATCGTCGCAACGGTCGATTCGGGTGAAGCCGCGGTGGCGATTATGGCTGCCGAGCCGATCGATGCGGTCGTTTTGGACTTGGGACTGGCGGGCCATATGACCGGGCGCGAAGTCGCCCGCCTCGCGCGCGATCGCGGCATCGCCGTGCTGCTGGTGACCGGCCAATGCCCCGAGGACGGCGCGGACATCGCGGTCGCCTGCCTTGGCAAGCCGCACAGCGCGTCGGCGCTCGTCGCGGCGCTGCGTGCGGTCGAGACGATGACGTGCAAGAACCAGGCGCCGCGCAAGGTCAGCGGCCTCACGACCTTCTGGCGCCCCGCCGCGGCGTGAGATGCGACGGGCCGACCGTGCACGGCGGATCGGTGGCCAATTAGCCGCTTCCAATTTATCCCCAACGCTTTAGGCCAAGATATGACCGGCCGCGGCCCGTCACAGGTCCAAAGGGGGAATATGATGGCGACAGATGCGGCGATGCCGGCACCGAAGGGATGGCGCGACAGTCTGCGCCCCTATCTGGAGCCCGCGCCCCTGGCTGCGCTGTTCCTCGGCATATCGTCGGGTTTCCCCTTCGCGATGATCGGCGCGACGCTGACGACGCGGCTCGCACAGGACGGGATCGAGAAATCCTCGGTCACCGCCTTTGCGCTGACCTTTCTCGCCTATAATCTGAAATGGGCGTGGGCGCCCGCGATCGATCGGTTTCGCATCCCCGTCCTCGGGCGGATCGGCCAGCGGCGATCGTGGCTGATCCTTGTCGGCGCGCTGGTTTTTGTCGCTGTGTCGGTGCTGGGCAATCTCGATCCAAAGGCTTCGCTGGCGGTCGTCGCGCTCGCAGCGATCGCGGTCGGGCTCGCCGGCGCGACCTATGACATCGTGATCGACGCCTATCGAATCGAACTGCTTGCGCCAGAACAATTGGGCACGGGTTCGGGCATGTCGCAATATGGCTGGCGCATCGGTGCGGCGGTGGCGGGCGCCTTGGCGCTGGTTGTCGCCGAACGCGCCGGTTGGGGCGTCGCCTATATGGTATGCGCCGCGCTGGTCCTCCCGGCAATCATCACCGGATTGGTGATGGGTGAGCCCGAACGCAAGATCGAGCGCCATTGGCCGGCGTTCCTGTCGCGTGCGCACTATGCGCTCTTCATTGGCAGCTTCCCGGTCGCTTTCCTGATCGCGCGGCAGATCGACCAGTGGCTTGGCGTCGACATCCTGACGCTGATGGTCCTTGTCGGATATTTGTTCCCGTTGTTCGACCTCAGCGCCCGGCGCGCGCGTGACATCGGGTGGAGCGGGCACATCAACTGGCTTATCGCGCTCCCCGCGCTGGCGCTGGTCGCGGTGCTGGCGGCGGATTGGGGGACGATCGCGGCCTACGTCGGATCGACGCTGCTTTGGGTGGTGCTTGCCGTGGGTGCGCTCGTCATCGGGGCGCTGGTCGCCTTGCCGACGAAGTCGCGCGCAGGCCAGCCCGCCGACAAGGGCGCCGTCGGGCCGCTGGCGGAGTTTTTCTCGCGCGAAGGGGCGATCCTGATCCTCTTCTTCCTGCTGCTCCACAAGATCGGCGACACGCTCGCCAACCTGACCTTCCGGCTCTTGTTCGAGGATCTGGGCTACACCAACGACGAAATCGCCTTTTACGATGTTGGCCTGGGATTCTGGGCGCTGCTGGCGGGCGTGTTCGTCGGCGGGATCATCTACGCGCGGCTTGGTATGAAAAAGTCGGTATTGCTCAGCCTTGTCCTGATGGCGATTTCCAACTTCAGCTTTGCAGGGCTTGCCGCCGCCGGGCACAGCAATTGGGGCATGGCCGGCGCGATCGGGTTCGAGAATTTTGCGAGCGGGATCGGCGGCGTCTGCGTTGTCGCCTATCTGTCGGCGCTGGCCGATCTGCGTTTTACGGCGACCCATTTCGCGCTTTTCTCGGCCGCTGCGAGCATCCTCGGGCGGTTTCTGACCGGAACCAGCGCGGGCAAACTGATCGAGCAGTTCGGCTATGTCGATTTCTACCTGCTGACCACCGCTCTGGCGGTTCCCGGCATCTTGATCTTCTGGTGGATGATGCGGTCGGGGCTGGTCGATCGGTCCATGGGTACGGCAGGCGAAGTAGAGATACCCGAGGCGTCGCCTCAGGCCGTCAGTCCGGAAACTGCAGGTTCGCGCTGAGCACTTCGCCCGCGAGGTAGAGCGAGCCCGCGATGAGGACGATTTCGCGCGCCGGGTCGACAGCGAGGCTGCGCAGCGCATCGACGACCGAAACGGCCGCCTTTGCATCGGCACCAAACGCTTCGGCGCCATGATGCTCGTGCCCCGGAACGGGGACGACGGTCAGGCTGGCGAGGCGGTCGGCCAGCGGCGCGACGATAGCCGCCGGATCCTTATTCGCGAGCATGCCGGTAATCAGATGGACGCGCCGCGGCTCGTCGGCGAACTGGCGAGCGAGCGCGAGCCCGGCATCGACATTATGCGCGCCGTCGAGCCAGATTTCGGCCCCGCCGGGCAACAGCGCAGCGAGGGGACCGGTGCCGAGGCGTTGCATGCGGGCAGGCCAAAAGGCGTTCGCGACGCCGCGCGCGATCGCTTCGTCGGTCGGCTGCGGACCGGGGGCGAGGCGCAACATCGCGATGGCGAGTCCGGCGTTGCGCATCTGGTGCGGCCCGGCCATGCGCGGACACATCGGCTCCGCGACCGAACCCAGTTTCGAGGTCCAGCGAAAGCTGTCGCGCTCAACCTCCACCGTCCAGCCATTTCCTTCGGGAAATAGCGTCGCACCAACGGAAGCGACCTTGGCGGCGATGATGTCGCGCACGCCCGGCGGATAGTCGAACGTTGCCACGGGCGTGTCGGGTTTGATGATCCCAGCCTTTTCCCACGCAATGCGTATCGCCGGATCGTCGGGCGTTCCCGTTTCGGGGGCCAGCAGGAAGGCTTCATGGTCGATGCCGAGCGAGGCGATGCCGCAGACCGCGGGCGGCGGGATGATATTGGTTGCGTCGAGGCGGCCGCCGAGGCCCACTTCGATGATGCAATCGTCGGCGGGAATGCGCGCGAAGGCGAGGAAAGCGGCGGCGGTGGTGACTTCGAAGAAGCTTGCTTGCAGGTCAGCGGCCTCGTCGAGCACTTCTTCGAGCAAGGCCGCGAGCAGCGCGTCGTCGATCAGCGTTCCGGCGAGGCGGATGCGCTCGTTGAAGCGGACAAGGTGCGGGCTGGTGTAGCTGTGTACGCGCCGTCCGCTCGCTTCGAGGATCGCGCGGAGGTAGGCGCAGGTCGATCCCTTGCCGTTGGTGCCCGCAACATGGAAGGTGCGCGGCAGCTGAAGCTGCGGGTTGCCGAGGCGCGCGCAAAGTTCGGCGATCCGCTCGAGGCCGAGGATGTCGCGGCCCGGCGACAGCACGGCGAGGCGATCGAGCTGGGTTTGGACCTCGGGGGAGGAGCTGTGGGCGTGGTCGGGCATGGTTGAAGCTCGATTAGAGGAAAGCAGCCTCCCGATCATCCGTCATGCCGGGCTTGACCCGGCACCCGCCTGTTCCTTCGAGAAAGGCAGGCCCCGGATCAAGTCCGGGGTGACGAGAAAGAAAGCTGGCGTTCCGTTGCGCTGCTCAGGCCGCCTTTTCGGGCGCCAGATAACCGATCAGCCTCCCCAGCGTTTCGGGCAGCTCCTTGCGGTGCACGACCATGTCGATCATCCCGTGATCGAGCAGATATTCGGCACGCTGGAAGCCTTCGGGCAGTTTTTCGCGGATCGTATTCTCGATCACGCGCTGGCCCGCAAAGCCGATCAATGCCTTGGGCTCGCTGATCTGGATATCGCCGAGCATCGCATAGCTGGCGGTGACGCCGCCGGTCGTCGGATCGGTGAGTAGCACGATATACGGCAGGCCCGCACGGCGCAGACGCGCCAAGGCCACCGTGGCGCGGGGCATCTGCATCAGCGACAGCGTGCCTTCCTGCATCCGCGCACCGCCCGCGGCGGTGATCGCGATATAGGGAACGCCGCGCCGGATCGCATCCTCGACGCCCGCAACAAAAGCCTCGCCCACGGCGACGCCCATCGAGCCGCCCATGAAGGCGAAGTCCTGCACGCCGATCACTACACCCTGGCCCAAGATGCGGCCGAACGCATTCTGATAGGCATCGCGGTCGCCGGTCTGCGCGCGCGCGGCCTTGATGCGATCGACATATTTCTTGGTGTCGCGGAATTTCAGCGGATCTTCGGGCGCTGCGGGCGCGCCGATCAGTTCGTGCAGGCCGCCGTCGAACAGCTGAGCGAAACGTTCGTTTGCGCCGATGCGGTCATGATGGTCGCAGCGCGGGCAGACGTTGAGATTGTCTTCCCATTCCTTGACGAACACCATCTGCTGGCACTGGCGGCATTTGTGCCAGAGATTGTCGGCGGTGTCGCGTTTCGCCCCGAAGGGCAGGGCGTTGCGAACGCGGTCGAGCCAGCTCATGCGGCGATCTCCTTTGCGCCGTGGATAGCATCGGCGAGCGAACGGGTGAAGGTCTCGACATAAGGCGCGGCGGCGTCGCCATGCTCGGCGATGATGTCGATAAAGGCCGATCCGACGACGACGCCGTCGGCGACCTTGGCGATTTGTGTGGCCTGCTCGGGCGTGCGGACGCCGAAGCCGACTGCGACGGGCAGGTCGGTTTCGGCCTTGAGGCGCGCGACGGCTTCGTCGATGCTCGCCTGCGCCGCCTGTTGCTGGCCGGTGATCCCGGCGACCGAGACATAATAGAGAAAGCCGCCCGCGCCGCTGAGTACGGCGGGCAGGCGCGCGGTGTCGGTGGTGGGGGTGGCGAGGCGGATCAGGTCGACGCCAGCGGAACGCAGCGCCGGGCCGAGTTCGGGGTCTTCTTCCGCCGGGATGTCGACGCAGATCACGCCATCAACGCCAGCCTTGGCGCATTCGGCGGCGAACCAGTCGCCGCCACGGATCGTCATCGGATTGGCATAACCCATCAGGACGAGCGGGGTTTCGGGGTGGCGCGCGCGAAAGGCGGCCGCGATCACGAAGATGTCCGCGGTCGTCGTACCTTTGGCGAGGCTGCGCAGGTTCGCGGCCTGAATTGCGGGACCATCGGCCATCGGATCGGTGAAGGGCATGCCAAGCTCGATCACATCAGCGCCCCCCGCGACGAGCGCGTCAAGGTTCGCGGCGGTGTCGCCGTCGCCCGCGGTGATGAAGGCGACGAGTGCGGGGTGCGGTTTGGCGAAGGCGGCAGTAAAGCGGGTCATAAGTCGTCCAACCCTTTCGGAAGCTCTGCGCCGCACCATGGGCAATAGGAAATGATGATTACGGATCCGGCGCTGGCGTTCTCGCCATCGCGAACGAACAGGCCATAAAAGCCAGTTGTTCCGTTGAAATCGACAATGGCATCCGGACAGTCGTTACGATCCGGGTGTTGGTCGCAAACGATCTCGACATTCGAGCGCAGCATTTCGCAACAATGACTCACAGATCGACCCCCAGCGCATCCGCCACCGTGAAGATGTCCTTGTCGCCGCGGCCCGAGCAGTTGACGATGATGATCTTGTCCTTGCCCAGCGTCGGCGCGATGCGTTCGGCGGCGGCGATCGCGTGGGCGGACTCGAGCGCCGGGATGATGCCTTCGAGCCTGGTGAGCTTCTGGAAACTGGCGAGCGCTTCGGCGTCAGTAACGGGTTCGTAGCGGACGCGGCCGATTTCGTGGAGCCAGCTATGCTCGGGGCCGATGCCCGGATAGTCGAGCCCCGCCGAGATGCTGTGCGCCTCGGTGATCTGGCCGTCCTCGTCCTGGAGGAGATAGGTTTTGTTGCCGTGAAGGATGCCCGGGCGCCCGCCCGCGAGGCTGGCGGCGTGCTTGCCGTCGAGGCCTTCGCCGGCGGCTTCGACACCGACGATCTCGACATCGGCATCGTCGAGGAACGGATGGAACAGGCCGATCGCATTCGATCCGCCGCCGACGGGGGCGATCAGCATGTCGGGAAGGCGGCCTTCGGCTTCGAGGATTTGTTCGCGGGCTTCGTCGCCGATCACCGACTGGAAATCCCGGACAAGCTCGGGATAGGGGTGCGGGCCGGCGACCGTGCCAATGATGTAGAAAGTGTCGTGGACGTTCGCGACCCAGTGGCGCAGCGCCTCGTTCATCGCGTCCTTAAGCGTCTTCGCGCCCGATTCGACTGCGACGACTTCAGCGCCGAGCAGTTTCATGCGGAACACGTTCGGCTGCTGCCGCGCGACGTCGACCGCGCCCATGAAGATCGTGCAGGGCAGGCCGAAGAGCGCGGCGACGGTCGCGGTCGCGACGCCGTGCTGGCCCGCGCCGGTTTCGGCGATGATCTTGGTCTTGCCCATGCGCTTGGCGAGCAGGATCTGGCCGATGCAATTGTTGATCTTGTGCGCGCCGGTGTGGTTCAGGTCCTCGCGCTTGAGGTAAATTTTCGCGCCGCCGAGATGCTCGGTCAGCCGCTCGGCGAACCACAACGGGCTGGGGCGGCCGACATAATGTTTGAGCAGATAGTCGAACTCGGCCTTGAACGCCGGGTCGGCCTGCGCGGCGCGATGGTGGCGCTCAAGATCGAGGATCAGCGGCATCAGCGTTTCGGCGACATAGCGGCCGCCAAACTGGCCGAAATGGCCGCGCGCGTCGGGGCCGGAGCGAAGGCTGTTGGGTAAGTCGGTCATCGACCCGCCGCTTTAAGGAAAGCCGCGATCTTGTCCACATCCTTGACGCCCGGCGCGCTTTCGACGCCTGACGAGACATCGACGAGCGGCGCGCCGGTCGCGGCGATCGCTTCGGCGACATTTTCGGGCGTGAGGCCGCCCGCGATGCCCCAGTCGATGCTGTGGCGATGGTTTTTGAGCAGCGACCAGTCGAAGCGCGTGCCGGTGCCGCCGGGCATCGCGGCGGCGGGGGCGTCGAACAGGATGCGGTCGGCGACGCCATGATATTTCTGCATGCGCACGAGTGTCTCGGCGTCTTTCAGCCCGACGGCCTTCCAGACTTCCGCAGGGGTCAGCCGCTTCACGACGCCCAGCCATTCGGGGGTCTCGCTGCCGTGGAACTGGATGATGTCGGGGCGCACCATGCCCAGCGCGTCGCCGGTGAGTTGCTGCGGTGCGTTGACCAGCAGCAACGCAACCTTGACGTTGGCTGCGCCGGCGCGTTTGCGCAGCTCGGCCGCGGTCTTGAGGTCGACATAGCGCGGGCTCGGCTCATAGTGATTCAGACCGATGTGCGTCGCGCCGTGACGGATGGCGGCATCGACCTCTTCGATCGTTTTGAGGCCGCAGATTTTGACGAGTGGGGGCATGGTCAGACTCTATTTGTCCGTTCGCATCGAGCGAAGTCGAGATGCCCCTCGATCTTGCGCTGCTCCGATGGGTGTCTCGACTTCGCTCGACACGAACGGGAATGGGAATTGGGCTTAAAGCGTCGCTTCGATCTCGCGCGCGGCGAGGTCGGGGTCCGCCGACTGGCTGATCGGGCGGCCAACGACGAGGATCGAGGCACCGTCGGCCATCGCCTGCGCCGGGGTGACGACGCGCTTCTGGTCGCCGATCTTGCCGTTCGCGGGGCGCACCCCGGGGACGACGTAAAAGCCGCCGGGCCACGCCTTGCGCGCCGCTTTCACTTCCTGTCCCGAACAGACGATGCCGTCGAGACCGGCTTCGCGCGCGAGCGCCGCCAGGCGCACGACCTGGTCGTGCGGGGTGCCGCCGACCCCGATATCGTCGAGATCGGGCGCGTCGAGGCTGGTCAGCACGGTGACCGCAACAACCTTGGTATTCAGGCCCGCTGCGGCCTTCGCTTCTTCAAGCATCGCGCGGCCGCCCGCAGCGTGGACCGTCAGCACCGCCGGTTCGAGCGTGCGCAGCGCCTGGATCGCCTTGGCGACGGTGTTCGGGATGTCGTGGAGCTTGAGGTCGAGAAAGATCGGCAGGCCGAGCTTCGCCATTTCATGCACGCCGTGATGCCCGTTAGCGCAGAAGAATTCGAGACCGAGCTTCAGCCCGCCGACGTGACGCCGTACCTTTTGCGCCAGCGCGAGCGCCGCGTCGAGGTGCGTGGTGTCGATCGCGAGATAAAGCGGTGAGGTCATGGCTTGTCCGTGGAGAAAAGGTCGGATGGGGCGGGCGGAATGTCGTTGACGGGCGGAGTGGGCGTCACCTCGACAGGCCGGTTGGCGAGCGCGCGCAAATCGGCCGCCTGCCGCTCGCTGGCGTCGAGGCGGCGCTTCATCGACCAGCGCGTCGTGCGCAGCGCGATCCACATCGGCACGCTGCCGATCAGGAATGCGGTGAGGATCAACACCGGCAATTTGGTGTCGAGCACCTGTCCCGGCCAGATCGTGACGGTGACCGGGATCCAGTTCGCCATCGCGAAAATGACGAGGATGGCGGTCAACGAGACCCAGATGATCGTTCGCAGGATGCCCACTTCGTCTTGCTCCTCTGTCGGTCTGGCGCCGACCCTATGACAGATTGCCGCGCGATTCCAGTCCGGGGCTATGCCGCCCCGAACACCCGGTCGAAGATCGTGTCGACATGCTTCATATGATAGCCGAGGTCGAACAGCGCGGTCAGCTCGTCGGCCGACAGCTTCGCGGTCACGTCGGCATCGGCCTTGAGCAGTTCGAGCAGCGATAGCTGGCCGTCCGAATCCCAGACCTTCATCGCGTTGCGCTGGACGAGCACATAGCTTTCCTCGCGGCTCGCGCCCGCCTGCGTCAGGGCAAGGAGCACGCGCTGCGAATGGACGAGCCCGCCCATGCGGTCGAGATTCTTCTGCATCCGAGCGGGGTATACAAGCAGCTTGTCGACGACGCCGGTCAGGCGCGCGAGCGCGAAGTCGAGCGTGATCGTCGCGTCTGGGCCGATGAAGCGCTCGACCGACGAGTGGCTGATGTCGCGCTCGTGCCACAGCGCGACATTTTCCATCGCGGGGATCGCGGCGCTGCGGACCATGCGCGCGAGGCCGGTGAGATTTTCGGTCAGCACCGGGTTGCGCTTGTGCGGCATCGCCGACGAGCCTTTCTGGCCGGGCGAGAAATATTCCTCGGCCTCGAGCACTTCGGTGCGTTGGAGGTGGCGGACCTCGACCGACAGGCGTTCGATCGACGAGGCGACGACGCCGAGCACGGCGAAGAACATCGCGTGGCGGTCGCGCGGGATCACCTGCGTCGAGACGGGCTCGATCGCCAGGCCGAGCTTGGCGGCGACATGCGCTTCGACGCGCGGGTCGATGTTGGCGAAGGTGCCGACCGCGCCCGAGATGGCGCAGGTCGCGATTTCGGCGCGCGCGGCCTGGAGGCGCAGCTTGCAACGCGAGAATTCGGCATAGGCTTCGGCGAGCTTGAGCCCGAAGGTGACGGGCTCGGCGTGAATGCCGTGGCTGCGGCCGATCGTCGGGGTGAGCTTATGTTCGTAAGCTCGGCGCTTGATCGCTTCGAGGAGCGCGTCGAGGTCGGCGAGCAGGATGTCGGCGGCCTGGCTGAGCTGAACCGCGAGGCAGGTGTCGAGCACGTCCGAGCTGGTCATGCCCTGGTGCATGAAGCGCGCTTCGTCGCCGACATTCTCGGCCACCCAGGTCAGGAAGGCGATGACGTCATGCTTGGTCACCGCCTCGATCGCGTCGATCGCGGCGACGTCGATCGCCGGATTCGTTGCCCACCAATCCCACAGGGCCTTGGCGGCCGATTTCGGGACGGTGCCCAGTTCGGCAAGGGCATCGGTCGCATGCGCTTCGATCTCGAACCAGATGCGAAACCGATTCTCGGCCGACCATATCGCGGTCATTTCCGGCCGTGCGTAACGCGGAACCATTGAATTTCCTTCCTTTTCGGGCGCCTTGTCGCGGAATCCACGCGGAACCACGATGGGGCGCCCCGTAGCAGGGACGGGGCGTTTCGCCAAACGCGGAGGGGGTGCAACTTTGCGGAAACACGATGGGTTGCTCCTATGCCCCATCAGAATGGCGACGGGTCGCACAGGCCATCGAAGTCGCCGCTACAGGAGAATAAATGTGTTTAAACAAGTGCTTTTGATCGGCGCAGCGGCTGTCAGTTTCCCCGCTTTGGCTCAGACGACTGCCCCGGCCGAAGAGCCGGCCCCCACGACGCAGTCGCAGCCGGCGCCGACCGATACGACGGCCCCCGCGCCCGATAGCAAGCCGACGGACGAAACGAAGCCGACGGATGAAACGGCGCCCACCGAGGACGCGACCCCGAGCGACACACCCCCTGCGGCTGAGCCTACCCCTCCGGCTGACCAGCCTGCTCCGGATTCCGAAGAAAAGCCCGAATCGGAACCCGAATAACCCCGCACACAGGAGATAGACCATGTTGAAACAGATGCTTTTGATCGGCGCCGCTGCCGTCAGCTTCCCGGCCCTGGCGCAGACGACCGCCCCGGCGTCGGACCCGACCAGCCCGCCGACGGCGACCGAGCCGGCGCCCGCTCCGGCTCCTGACGCAACGACGCCCCCGGCTGAACCCGCACCGGCGCCTGATGCTTCGACTCCGCCGGCCTCAACGCCCCCGGCGTCGACCCCGCCGACTGCGAGCGAGCCCGCGCCTTCGGGAGCGGCCGCAACGCCGACCCAGATCGCGCAGATCGTCGATCAGGAATTCCCGACCTATGACGGGGACAAGAATGGCGACCTGAACGAAGCCGAGTTCGGCGCATGGATGAAGAAGCTGCGTGCAGCGACCGATCCCAGTGCCGACGTTGAATCGGCCGAGGTTAAGACCTGGATTGGTCAGGCCTTTGCATCGGCCGACGGCGACAAGTCGGGCGCGGTTAACAAGACCGAATTGACCGGTTTCCTGTCGCGCGGCGCCTAACCGGCGTCCCGCGGGGTGGTGCAGCCGTCGGAGCGATCCGGCGGCTGCATCGCCGTTTGCAGCAAGCTAGTTGGGTTGCTCGACCGCGACGATTGTCAACCGGTGTTCGATGCCGCCGCGATCGGGCCAGTTGATCGACTGGCCGACGCTGAGCCCGATCAAGCCCGCACCGATCGGGGTCAGGATCGACATCCGCCCGGCCGAAATATCGGCTTCGGCGGGGTATACGAGGCGCACTGTCCGTTCGGCGCCGCTCTTTTCATCGATGAAAGTGACGCTGGAGCCCATGGTCACGACCTCGGGCGGGATATCGGTGCGCTCGCAAATTGCGGCGCGATCGATCTCATCGAGCAGCAATTCATAAAAGCGGACCGAATCACGCTGCTGGTGCAGCGTCAGTTCGGTCAGCGCGTCGGCTTCGCTGTCGATCATACGAATATGGGGCATCGCGGCCCCGCTTTTTGTCTTGGTCATGGCGCGGACTTTCCGGCAGGCGCGCGGCATTGGCCACGCGCGGCAAGGTTGGAACGGAAGGTGCCCCGGGTTCGGGGCAATCGCGCCGGAACCCGGGGCTAAATGCCCGCGAGAAGCTGTCCCCCATGATGGCGGAAGCGGAGAAGGCCGCGTCGAATCTGCATGGCCATGATGATGTGTCCGCGGACGGCGGAAGTCAAATGGCGCGCTAGAGCAGCCCCATCGCGCGAAAGCTGCGATAATCGGACCCGCCGATAATGATGTGATCGTGGAGCGCGATTCCCAGTTTCGCTGCGGCGCCAGCGATATCCTTGGTGATCGCGATATCCTGCCGGCTCGGTTCGGGGCTGCCGCTCGGGTGGTTATGGACAAGAATGATCGCCGAAGCGCCGAGTTCGAGCGCGCGCTTGATGACTTCGCGGACATAGATCGCCGACTGGTCGATCGACCCTTCGCTCGCGAGTTCGTCGCGGATCAGCATGTTGCGCGAATTGAGGTAGAGGACGCGAACGCGCTCGACGTCGATCGGCCCCATATCGGCGCGCAGCCAGTCGAGCAGCGCATCCCAGCTGGAAAGGAGGGGTTTGTCGCGAAATTCGCCCTTGAGCAAGCGCAGGCTCGCGGCCTGGACGATCTTTAGCGCCGCGATGACGGTGTCGCCGAGCCCGTCGACGCGGCGCAGCGATTCGGGATCGGCGCTGACCAGCTGCGCCAGCGAGCCGAATTCGCGGAGCAGCGCTTTCGCGAGCGGCTTGGTGTCGCGGCGCGGGATTGCGAGCGTGAGCAGATATTCGACCAGTTCGTAATCGGCGAGGCCCTCGGCGTCGTCGAGCAGGCGAGCCCGCAACCGCGCGCGATGCCCAAGATGGTCCGGCGTATCCCCCATGACGCGGCAATAACCGCCTTGTGAGGCGCACTCAACGGTCATAGGGTAAGGAAGATGGCGAACCGGATCAAATTCCTGCATCGAAACGGGATTTCCGGCGTTTGTGCCCTGAGCGGGGTTCGGGCCGAGGGACGAGATTTTGCCGCCATGACGTCATCGGCCATATTCCATGACTGACGCGGCGGACGGCGTGAAACCGCGGTGGAAATATCGCAAGCTGCTATTCAAGAAACGCTGGCTGACCGCCGGCGCCGTGATCATCCTCGTCGCCGGCGTGTGGATCGCCCGCGAGCCGATCGCCGACGAGTTCATCCGCGACCAGCTCGACAGCCGCGACGTTCCCGCGCGCTATACGATCGACCGGATCGGTTTTCGCAGCGAGCAACTCTCCGACATCGTGATCGGCGACCCGAAACGCCCCGACCTGACCGCGAAGCGCGTCGAAGTGCTGCTCGGCTATGGCTGGCGCGGCCCCTATGTTTCGGGGATCAATGCCGAGGGCGTCCGGCTCTATGGCCGCTTCGTCGATGGCCGCCTGTCCTTTGGTTCGCTCGACAAATTCCGCGATCCGACGAGCAAGGATCCGTTCGCCCTGCCGGACCTGTCGGTCGCCTTGCGCGATGCGCGGGCGCGCGTTGAAACGCCGTGGGGCAATATTGGCGCTGCGCTGAACGGCAGCGGTAATCTGCGCCGCGATTTCACCGGAAAGCTGGCGCTCGTCGCGCCGCGCATCGCGGCTGCCGGGTGCCGCGGCGAC
The DNA here is from genome assembly GCF_023197165.1 of Sphingopyxis sp. MSC1_008. Taxonomy (GTDB): domain Bacteria; phylum Pseudomonadota; class Alphaproteobacteria; order Sphingomonadales; family Sphingomonadaceae; genus Sphingopyxis. The sequence goes on along the minus strand of NZ_JALPRD010000001.1, from coordinate 625,258 downwards.
GATATCAGTTTCTACGGCACCGTGCTGGTCCGCGATGTCCGGCCCCAACTAGTCGGCCCTTTGCGCGGCCGCGCGCTTGGCTGTGCCGACTGCAGTGTCACCGCCGCATCGCCGCAAGTCGCGCTCGATCTTTCGCTCTCCGAAGATTTGCAGAGCTGGAAGGGCAAGGCCAACGCGAGTATCGCGCGGCTGGTCGCCGGACCTGTCGAGGCCGACCGGATGGGCGTGGTCGCGCGCTTCGACGGCACCGCGGTGCTGACGAAGCTCGACGTCGATGCCGACATGGCGCGCCTGCGCGGCGCCGATTTCGCGGCGGAGACGGTGAACCTTGAGGCCAAGGGCAGTGTCGGCAGTGCCGCGCCGAAATTCGACGGGCGGATCAGCTTCGCTCGTGCGAGTGGCAGCGCGGATCTGCGCCGCTCGCTCGCCGAAAGCGCGCGCGGGCTGGCGGGCACGCCGGTGGGGCCGTTGGCGGCGAAGGCCGTCGGTGCGCTGAGCCGCTTGTTCGCCGATGCCAGCGGCAGTGCGGGCTTTGCGCTTGCGGGCGAAGGGCCAACCGCGCGCGTCGACCTGATCGCACCCGAACTGACCAGTGCGAGCGGGGCACGCTTCATCGGCAGCGCCGACAGCCGCATCGGCTATCTCTATGGCGCCGACGAGCCCGCAGTGATGGCGACGGGGCGCTGGAGCATCGCAGGCGGCGACCTGCCGTCGGGAACGCTGAGCCTCGATCGCAACAAGGATGGCAGGGTAACGGGCCTCGCCAGCCTCGATCCTTATAGCGCCGGAGGCGCGCGACTGGCGCTGACACCGGTGCGGTTTTCGGGCGGCGCAGGCGGGTTGCTTCGCTTCGCAACGGCGGCGACGCTGTCGGGGCCGCTCGCGGACGGGCGCATCGAGCGGCTGACGGTGCCGCTGAACGGCTATCTGGCCCCGACGGGCGCGCTTGCGTTCGACGGCGGGTGCAGCCGCGTCGCGGCCGACCGCATCGAGGTCAGCGGCTTCCGGCTTGGCCGAAGCGCGATCGACCTGTGCAGCCGACCCGGCGCGCCGCTGCTCAGCGCGGGACCCGACGGATTGCGCGGCGATATCCGCATTCCCGGCATCGCGCTGCGCGGGACGAGCGGCAGTTCGCCGTTCAGTCTCAAAAGCGGCCCGGCGAACATCGACCTGGCCGCGATGCGCTGGTCGCTGGCGCTGGCTGATATCCGGCTGGGTGAGGGGGAGAGCGTGACCCGCTTCAGCGCGCAAAGCCTCAGCGGCCGTTCGACGCCGCAGGGTATGGTAGGTGACCTCAGCGGTGCGAGCGGCAAGATCGGCGCGGTGCCCTTGAACATGAGCGAGATTGCGGGGCAATGGCGCTTCGCGAATGGCGCGCTGACACTCGATGGCGGGCTGCTGCTCACCGACGCGGCGCCCGATCCGCGTTTCTTCCCGCTCGTCAGCAATGACGCGAATCTGCGCTTCGCGAACGGGATGATCGAGGCAAAGGCGGGTTTCCACGAGCGGAAGACCGGGACAAAGATTCTCGACACGCTGATCCGCCACCGGCTTTCCGACAGCAGCGGTTCGGCAGACCTTGTCGTCAAGGAGCTGCGGTTCAACGAGGCGTTTCAGCCCGACCAGCTGACCAGTCTCGCGCTCGGCGTTGTCGCGAATGTCCAGGGATCGGTCGTCGGCGACGGACGGATCGAATGGACCGCCGACGGCGTCACGAGCCACGGCACCTTCGCAACCGCCGATACCAGCCTCGCCGCTGCGTTCGGCCCGGTGACGGGGCTCACGACGACGATCAGCTTCGACGATCTGATCGGCCTCAAAACGGCGCCGGGCCAGATCGCAAAGATCAAGGAGTTGAACCCCGGCATCCCCGTACTCGACGGCGAGATCGAATATCGACTGCTCGGCGACAATCGTGTCCGTGTCGAGGGCGGAAGCTGGCCCTTTGGTGGCGGCAAACTGCTCCTCCATCCGACGACGCTCGATTTCAGCGCGGAGAAGGCGCGGCGGCTGTCGTTCGATATCGTTGGGGTCGATGCGGCGGTGTTCCTGCAAAGCTTCGGCTTCGACAATATCAACGCGACGGGCGTGTTCGACGGGACTTTGCCGGTGGAGTTCGACGGGATGGGCGGGCGCATCGTGGGCGGCCGCATCGATTCGCGCGCCGGCGGCGGCACGCTTGCCTATGTCGGCGAATTGTCCAACCGCAATCTGGGCGTCATCGCCAATTTTGCCTTTGGCGCGTTGCGCAGCCTCAAATATGACGACCTTACGATCATATTGAACGGGGACCTCGACGGCGAAATGGTGACCGATATCCGCTTTGGCGGCGTGGGGCAGGGGGAAGGCGCGACGCGCAACTTCCTGACCAACCAGGTCGCGAAACTGCCGCTCGTCTTCAATGTGAAGATCACGGCGCCGTTCCGCCAGCTTTTGACGTCGGCGAAGGGTTTTTACGATCCGTCGCTGCTCATCGAACAGAATCTGCCCGCGCTGATGCGCGCGCAGGAAGAAGCCGAAGCCGCCGCAAAAGGCGCGCCGCCACCCGTTCAGCCTCCAGAAAGCGAGCCCATGCGATGAATAGACCCAAGACTGAAGCACGGAGGCTTGCCATATACGGAAGGACTGTTGCGGTGATCATGGGTGCGTCGGCGCTTGCCGGCTGCGTCCAGATCGAAACGCCCGACAAGCCGATCGAGATCAACCTGAATATCAACATCCGTCAGGAAGTGGTGTACAGGCTGGATGGCGATGCCAAGAAGCTCATCGAGCAGAATAGCGAGATATTCTGATGGGGAATAAGAAGATGACGAAGACGATGTGGAAACCGACCGGACTGGCACTTGCTGCGATCGCGGTGACCGCCGCCGTGGCACTGGCTGTACCGTCGGCGATGGCGCAGCGCGATCCCGCTTATGCCGCCGCGCGCGCCGCGGGCCAGATCGGCGAGCAGCCCGACGGCTATTTGGGGTTCGCAACCACGCCGACCCCGGCGATCCGCGCGCTGGTTCAGGATCTCAATATCAAGCGCAAGGCGGCCTATACCGCGAGCGCGCAGTCGACCGGCAGCACGGTTGAGCAGTTCGCCTTTACCAGCGGCTGCAACCTGATCGCGCAGACCAAGGCGGGCGAGAAATATCAGACGCCCAGCGGCGCCTGGAAAACCCGCGACGGCAGCCCGCCCGAACGCGACGCGCGCTGCCCGTAGACGAACAAGCCTATAATAGGGCCCGCGGGCCCTCAGATGCCGCCGCGCCCCTAAACGCGGCGGCATTTTTGCGCGCCTCGGCGGCGACAATTTTGTGCACCTGCGCACAAGCATTGACTTAATCGGGTGTCGTTCCTAAACGGACCGCGCCTTAGGGGTCCCCCGAATTTTCGGGCCTTTTTTCGCAGGCGGAATCGATGGATATCGGCTCTGTTTCAGGAGGATGGCACAAATGACGGGGAATGGCAGCGATCCGGAACCAGCTTCGGAGGATTCGCGCCTGGTCTCGCTCGAAGAGCGATTGGACCGGGCCGAAGCCGCAGAAGCGAAACGGACCGCAGTGAACGCCGGACCGGAGACCGATGCGAATTATAAGCTCGGTAACCGCGTTCTGGCCGAACTGCTGGGCGGTATCGGTGGCGGCGCCTTGGTCGGTTGGACGATCGATCATTTTGCCGGCACCGCACCCTGGGGCCTGTTGGTGGTGCTGTTCCTCGGAATAGTCGTCGCCTTCAGAAGCATATTTCGAATAGCGAACATCCGGCCTTCAAAGCCGGATTGAAGCTGAATTACTGGGATTTAGGCGAGGTATCGCGTGGCGGATCAAGGCAAAGTGGACCCGATGCACCAGTTCGAGGTGCAGAAGATGTTCGACATGTTCCATGTCGGCAATCATGAGGTTGCCTTTACGACCAGCGCGATGTGGATGGTCATCGCCGGCCTTCTGCTGTGGGTCTTCATGATCGGCGGGATGAAGCGCCAGCTCGTTCCCGGTCGCTGGCAGGTCGCCGTCGAAGGCTTCACCGGCTTCATTTCGAGCATGATGAACGCGAATATCGGCCCCGAAGGCCGCAAATATACACCCTATGTCTTCTCGCTCTTCATGTTCATCCTGATGTTGAACGTGATTGGGCTGATGCCGCTCGGCCTGTTCGGCGTGCATCCCTTTACCGTGACGAGCCATTTCACGATCACCGGTTTCCTCGCGATCCTGAGCTTCTCGATCGTGCTGATCGTCGGTTTCTGGCGCCACGGCCTGCATTTCTTCTCGCTGTTCGTCCCGCACGGTACGCCTTGGTGGCTGCTGTGGCTGATCCCCGTGATCGAGCTGGTGTCGTTCCTTGTTCGCCCGTTCAGCCTTGCTCTCCGACTGTTCGTCGCGATGACCGCGGGCCACGTGCTGATGAAGGTGTTCGCCTCGTTCATCATCGACGGAATCGCTGCCGGTCCGGCTGTCGGCCTGGGCGTCGGCATCCCCAGCATGGCGCTGATGGTCGGCATCAGCGGCCTCGAGCTGCTGGTCGCGGGTATCCAGGCTTATGTGTTCGCGCTGCTCACGTCGCTCTATCTGAACGACGCGGTCAATCTGCACTGATATCTCAACTGTATAATCAACGTTTTTCCCAAGGAGTATAAAATGGACGTTCAAGCTGCTTCGCTCATCGGCGCCGGTCTGGCCGCTATCGGTGCCGGTATGGCCGCCATCGGTGTGGGCAACGTCTTCGGTAGCTTCCTCGAAAGCGCGCTGCGTAACCCGGCTGCTGCCGACGGCCAGCAGGGCCGCCTGTTCATCGGCTTCGCGGCTGCCGAACTTCTCGGCCTGCTGTCGTTCCTGATCGCGATCCTGCTGTACCTCAAGGCAGCCTGATTTCGTCTGCGGGGCCGGCTCGCTAAAAGCGGGCCCCGCGACTGCTTTTCTTTTGTCGGTCGAGTAAATCCATGCCTCAAATCAGCCAATTCGCTGAAAGCTGGTACGCCGCATCGCAGATTTTCTGGGTGCTGCTGACCTTCGGCTTCGTCTTTTTCGTCATCGGCCGCGGCATGCTGCCGAAGATCGAGGCGACGGTGGACGCGCGCGACCGCAAGGTGGCGGACGATCTGGCCGCGGCGAAAGCCGCGCATGCCGCCGCCGACAACCTCGAAGAAGGCTATCGCCAGCAAAGCGACGCAAGCCGCGCCGCCGCGCAAAAAGCGGTAACCGACGCCAAGGACAAGGCCGCGAAAGACGCCGAAAAGCGTCTGGCAAAGGTCGACGCCGAACTCGCCGACAAGCTGTCGGCGGCCGAAGCCGATGTCAACGCGGCGCGCACTTCGGCGATGGCCGAAATCGAATCGGTCGCGGCCGAAGCAGCGGGCGACCTCGTCGCCAAGCTGTCGGGCGTGAAGGTCGCTGCGGCGGACGCCAAGGCGGCGGTGAAGGCGGTGCTCCATGGCTAATGTTCTGACCATCTTGTCCGAAGCCGCGGGCGAAGTGCATGTCGAGCCGGCATCGTTCGGTTTCATCGATGCGACCGTCTGGGTTTCGATCGCCATGGCGATCTTCATCGCCATCCTGCTGTGGAAGAAGGTGCCGGCGATGGTCGCGGGCATGCTCGACAACAAGATTGCCGAGATTTCCAAGCAGCTCAAGGAAGCCGAACAGCTGCGGCTCGACGCCGAATCGCTGAAGGCTGAATATGAAGCCAAGCTCGCCGACGCCGCGAAGGAAGCCGACGAGATGCGCGCCCGGGCCGATGCAGAAGCCGAAGCGCTCGTCGCCAAGGCGAAGGCCGACGCAACCGCGCTGATCGGCCGCCGCAAGCAGATGGCCGAAGACCGCATCGCCGCGGCCGAAGCAACCGCGCTCGCCGAAGTCCGCTCGGCCGCTGCCAAGGCCGCGACCGACGCTGCTGCCGCGCTGATCGCCGAAAAGCATGATGCCAAGGCTGACAAGGCGCTGGTCGATCAGGCCATCGCGGGCGTCGCCAAGGGCTGAGCCTTTCGACATCGCTGAAAACAGAGCGCCCGCGGATTTCCGCGGGCGTTTTGCTTCAAGGGGTGTGCCGATATCTTCTCTTTCGTCACCCCGGACCTGATCCGGGGCGCCGCTTCGCGATTTGGCGGACAGAAGCGGGATCCCGGGTCAAGCCCGGGATGACGATGCTAAGTTGCATTTGACCCGGCTATCGCCGCGATCCACGCCTTCGTCGCGGGGCAATTGTCCATCGCACGTGCGTAACCCTGGCGCGCCGTCGTGCGGGCGATATAGGACTTTTCGGCACCGCCGAGCGCATAGTTGATTGTGCGCTGGGCGAACTCCAGAGCATAGGTGACCGAGATGTCAGCGGCGGTGAAGCGGTCTCCTGCGATATAGGGCGTTCCGGTAAGCTGGCGCGTCACGAGGCCGAGCCGGCTTTCGAAGGTGCCGAGCGCCCAGCCGGCGGTCCAGTTCTTCCTTTCGTCTTCGGGTGCGAGAATGTTAGTCGCAACGATGGCGTTGACCGGCCCCGCAAGCCCCGCCTCGCCCATGTGCAGAAACTGTTGGTAGGTCGCGAATGCCGCGTCGTCCGGCGTCGGTACAAGCGGGCTCGGTCCATAGCGCGCGAGCAGATATTCCATGATCGCGATCGATTCGACCATCACCGTATCGCCGTCGACGATCGCAGGGATGAATCCGGCGGGGTTGATCGACAGGAATTCGGTGTCCTGTTCGACCCCGTCGAGCAGATCGACCTGCCGCAGCCTATAGGGCAGTCCCATTTCTTCGAGCAGCCAAGCAACACGGAAACCCCGTCCTTCGCCGTACAGAGTGATCATGCCTGCAATCCTCAGAACTGGATCATGATCCGCCGCGCCAGCGCGGGCGAGACACTGTGGACGAACTGCAACATCTTCACCATCCCGGCATTGACCTCGCTCTTGCCGGTGCGGATGCCGCGGACGATCTCGGCGGCGCAGTCGTGCGCGCTCATCTTCCTGCCCGCACGGCCCGCGGTCATATTCGTCTCGACGACCGGCGGCAGCGCCTCGATCACGCGGACGTTGCTGTCTTTCAACAGGTGGCGGATCGCCTGCGTGTAGCTGCGTAGCCCCGCCTTGGTCGCGCAATAGATAGAGCCGCCCGCGCGCGGCGCGATCGCAAGGCCCGACGTTACGTTGACGATCGCCGCTTCGGGCTGCGCGCGCAGCGTTGGCAGCAGCCGCGTACACAGCATGATCGGCGCATCGAGGTTGGTGCGGATGCAATGCGCCGCATTCTCCAGCGTCGCGGCATCGTCGAGCTCATATTCACTGCCGACGCCGGCATTGTTGACGAGCAGCGCAAGCGGCTTGCCCGCCACGCCGCTCACGACGGCATCGACGCCCACCGGCGTCGACAGATCGCCCGCGATCGTCCCGAAGCCCAGCGCCGCCATGGCCTGCAATTTCCCGGCCGAGCGGCCCGTGACGATTACATTCGCGCCCGCGCCTTGCAGTTGCAGCGCGATCTCGCGGCCGATCCCGTCGCTGCCGCCGGTAACCAGCGCGAGCTTTCCACGTAAATCCATGCGACCCCTCCCATGAGCTTTTACCTCGCGCACTATGGCGGGTCGCATCGCCATCGCCTACATGGAAAATCATGGCCCGCCCGAACGCTCCCGACCGATTCAACGAAGAAAAAGCGACCTATGTCATCCGCGGTGGCGATGCCGAGGATGACAAGCCTGACTTGGAACGCGGCGCCGAGGCGATCCGTAGCGTCGTGCGCAAATTGCCGACGCGTCCCGGCGTGTACCGGATGCTCGATGCGCGCGGCGACGTGCTTTATGTGGGCAAGGCGCGTGCGCTGAAGAACCGGGTGACCAGCTACACGCAGGTCGCGCGGCTGCCGCAGCGGCTCCAGCGCATGGTGTCGCAGACGCGTGCGATGGAGATCGTCACGACGACGAGCGAGGCTGAGGCGCTGTTGCTTGAGGCGCAGCTGATCAAGCGATACCGCCCGCCGTACAATGTCCTGCTCCGCGACGACAAAAGCTTCCCGTTTATCCTGCTGCGCACCGATCATGCTTTCCCGCGCGTGCAGAAGCATCGCGGCGCGCGGCGCGCGAAGGGGCGCTATTACGGCCCGTTCGCGAGCGCCGGGTCGGTTCATCAGACGCTCAATGCCTTGCAGAAAACCTTTCTGCTCAGGAGTTGCACCGACAGCTTCTTTGCAAACCGATCGCGGCCTTGTCTGCTGTATCAAATCAAGCGGTGCAGCGCGCCGTGCGTCGATCGTATCTCGAAGGAAGATTATGCCGGGCTGGTGAGCGACGCGCAGGATTTCCTCGAGGGGCGCTCGACCGCGGTGCAGAAGCGGCTGGGAGTCGCGATGACGCAAGCCGCCGATGCGATGGATTACGAGCAGGCGGCTGTGATCCGCGACCGGCTGAAGTCGCTGACCTTCATCCAGGGCAGCCAGTCGGTCCACGCCGACGGGTTGGGCGACGCCGATGTCTTCGCGCTCGCGGCGAAGGGCGGGCAGCTGTGCATCGCGGGCTTCTTCATCCGCGGCGGCCAGAATTGGGGCCATCGCAGCTTCTTCCCCGCGCATGTTTCGGGCGTGCCCGAGGACGAGGTGATGGCGAGCTTCCTGATGCAATTCTATGAAGGTGTGCCGCCACCGAAGACGATCCTTGTCGACCGCGAACCTGCCGAATGCGACCTGCTCGCCGAGGCGCTGGGCGAAGTCGCCGAGCGCAAGATCGAGATCAGCGTGCCGCAGCGCGGCAATCGGCGGCGGCTGCTCGAGCAGGCGGTGCGTAACGCGGGCGAGGAACTCGACCGGCGGCTCGCCGAGAGCAGCAGCCAAGCGAAGCTGGGTCGTGAACTCGCCGAGCTGTTCGATCTGGAAAACCCGCCACAGCGGATCGAGATTTACGACAATAGCCACATCCAAGGCACCAATGCGCTTGGCGCGATGGTCGTCGCCGGGCCCGAGGGCTGGATCAAGGGCGCGTATCGCAAGTTCAACATCAAGCGCGCCGAGACGATGCCGGGCGACGATTTTGCGATGATGCGTGAAGTGTTCCAGCGCCGCTTCGCGCGCGCGATCGAGGAAGACCCGGAGCGCACGAAGGGCGAATGGCCCGACCTGGTGCTGATCGACGGCGGCAAGGGGCAGGTGTCGGCGGTTGCATCGGTGTTTGCCGAACTGGGGATCGATGACCTGACCTTTGTCGGGGTGGCCAAGGGCCCCGACCGGAATGCGGGGCGCGAGACTTTCTATCATCCTGACGGACGCGAATTCACGCTGCCCATGAACAATGCGGTGCTTTTCTATATTCAGCGGCTGCGCGACGAGGCGCACCGCTTCGCCATCGGCGCGCACCGGGCGAAGCGGTCGAAGGCGATGGGTTCGTCGCCGCTCGATGAGGTTCCGGGCATCGGTCCGTCGCGCAAGAAGGCGCTGCTGATGCATTTCGGCACCGCGCGCGCGGTGCGCGGCGCGAGCTTGGAAGATTTGCAGAAGGCGCCGGGCGTCAGCGCGGCAGTCGCGCAAGCTGTGCATGATTTCTATCATTCGGGACGGTGAGGGGAGAGTTATGGATTTTGCAGCAGCGATGCCGCTCGCGGGAACGCTTGGGGTCACGATCGAGGAAGGCGGGAAGGACCGCGTTGCGGGCAAGCTTCCCGTGCGCGCCGAAATCTGCACGGCCGGCGGGATCGTCCATGGCGGCGCGATCATGGCCTTTGCCGACTGTCTCGGCGCCGTTGGCGCCTTCCTGACCTTGCCCGAGGGCGCCAATGGCACGACGACGATCGAGAGCAAGACCAATTTCCTCGGCGCCGGACCCGTCGGATCGGTGCTGGTTGGCGAGGCGACCCCGGTGAAGATCGGCAAGCGCCTGTCGGTATGGCAGACGCGCATCCGCACCGAGGATGGGGCCGAGGTCGCGCTGGTGACGCAGACGCAGATGGTGCTTTGGCCAGCCTGACCGCCGAAGCCGTCGTCTGCGCGGTCCGCGCGCATGGCGAGCATGGCGCGATTGTCCGCGCTTTGACGCATGAGGCGGGGCTGGTCGCTGGCTATGTGCGCGGCGGGCGGTCAACGCGCCTGCGTCCGATCCTGATCCCTGGCAATCTCGTCGCGCTCGAACTCCGCGCGCGGACCGAAGAACAACTTGCCGGCGCGACAGCCGAGTTGCTGGAAAGCCGCGCGCCGCTGCTTACCGAACCGCTGGCGGCGGCGGCGATCGACTGGGCGACAAGCCTGACCGCGTCGACCCTACCCGAGAGTCAGCCCTATCCCGCGCTCTATTCAGCGCTGTCGGCCGTTCTGGACGCGATCGGGGTGGCCTCGTCGGCGCGGCAATGGGCCGCGGCGCTGGCGCGCTACGAGTTGCTGCTACTCGCCGAATTGGGCTTCGGCCTGAACCTTGAGGAATGCGTCGTGACGGGCTCGCCCGACGATCTCGCGTTCATAAGCCCCAAATCGGGCGGCGCGGTGAGTATCGGCGCGGCGACGGGTTATGAGGAACGGCTGTTTCGCCTGCCACCGTTTTTGCGCGGACAAGATGCGGGCCCGTCACTGGGGGATGTCCTCGACGGCTTGATGATCACGGGTCATTTCCTCGACCGCGACATTCTCGACGGCCGCAACCGCGACTTGCTGACCGTAAGGGAAAGATTGGTCTCGCGGCTGGGCAGGGCGGTTGCGTGACGCGCCGCCGCTGTCTAAGCGGCTGGCGAGACACGAAAGGGCGACGCATTGAAAATCCTGCTGCTGGCTGGCGATGGTATCGGTCCGGAAATCATGATGGAGGCCGAGAAGGTCCTGACCGCGCTCGCATTGCCGGTGGCGCTCGACCGCGCGCTCGTCGGCGGGGCGGCATATGAAGCGACGGGCCATCCGCTGCCCCCCGAAACGCTGGTGAAGGCGAAAGCCGCCGATGCGCTCCTCTTTGGTGCCGTCGGCGATCCGCGCTTCGACAATGTCGAACGCCATCTGCGCCCCGAACAGGCTATTCTCGGTCTGCGTGCCGAACTCGGGCTGTTCGCCAATCTGCGCCCCGCCAAGCTGTTTGCGGGTCTGGAAGATAGCTCGGCTCTCCGTCCCGAGGTCGCATCGGCAATCGACCTGTTGATCGTTCGCGAACTCAACGGCGATGTCTATTTCGGCGAGAAGGGCACGCGCACGACGACGGGCGGCGAGCGCGAAGGCTATGACATCATGTCGTACAGCGAAAGCGAAGTGCGCCGGATCGCGCATGTCGCCTTCCGCGCGGCGCAGGGCCGCAACAAGCGGCTATGCTCGGTCGACAAGGCCAATGTGCTCGAAACATCGCAGCTGTGGCGCGATGTGGTGATCGAGGTCGCCGCCGACTATCCCGATGTGACGCTGACCCATATGTATGTCGACAATGCCGCGATGCAGCTGGTGCGCAATCCCGGCCAGTTCGACGTCGTCGTCACCGGCAACCTCTTTGGTGATATCCTGTCCGATCAGGCGTCGATGTGCGTCGGCTCGATCGGGCTGCTCGCATCGGCATCGCTCAGCGACGGCAAGCTGGGATTGTACGAGCCGATCCATGGCAGCGCGCCCGACATCGCGGGCAAGGGCGTCGCCAACCCGCTGGCGATGATCCTGTCGCTCGCGATGCTGCTGCGCCATTCTGGCGGTGACGAGGCGAGCGCGGCGCGGATCGAGGTGGCGGTGGCGAAGGTGCTGGCGGACGGGTGCCGCGGTGCGGATCTGGGGGGCAATATGGGAACGGTGGCATTGGGCGATGCGGTTGTTTCGGCTTTGAACGGATAGATGAGATGAAAAAAACGACGGGTTTCGACCGCAGCACGACGAGAAACTGGCACCCCGCGACGCAGGCGGTGCGCGGCGGGACGTGGCGCAGCGAGCATGGCGAAACGTCGGAAGCGCTCTTCCTGACCTCTGGCTACACATACGACAATGCCGAGGAAGTCGCCGCCCGCTTTGCCGGCGAAGAGCAGGGCATGACCTATTCGCGCCTCCAGAATCCCACGGTTGCGATGCTCGAGGAGCGGATCGCGCTGATGGAGGGCTCGGAGGCATGCCGCGTCCAGGCGACCGGCATGGCCGCGATGACGACGGCCTTGCTCTGCCAGCTGTCGGCGGGTGACCATATCGTCGCGGCGAAGGCCGCCTTCGGGTCGTGCCGCTGGCTCGTCGACCACCTCTGTCCGCGCTTCGGCATCGAGACGACTGTCGTCGACGGCCGCGACAATGACGCGTGGGAAAAGGCGATCAAGCCGAACACCAAGGTCTTCTTCTTCGAAACCCCTGCGAACCCGACGATGGACATCGTCGACATGAAGCATGTGTGCGGCCTTGCGAAAGCGCATGGCATCACCACGGTGGTCGACAATGCCTTTGCGACCGCGGTGCTCCAGCGCCCGATGGATTTCGGCGCCGATGTCGTCGCCTATTCGGCAACGAAGCTGATGGAGGGACAGGGACGCGTGCTCGCCGGCGCGGTGTGCGGGACCGAGAAGTTCATCAATGATGTGCTGCTGCCGTTCCAGCGCAACACGGGGCCGAACCTGTCGCCGTTCAACGCGTGGGTGGTGCTGAAGGGCCTCGAGACGCTCGACCTGCGCGCGCGGCGCCAGTCGGAAAATGCGCTCGCGGTCGGCAAGGCGATCGAAGGCCGCGTCGCGCGGATGCTCCACCCGGGGCTTGCGAGCCATCCGCAGCATAATCTCGCAATGAGCCAATCGAGCGCGTGCGGCCCGATTTTCTCCTTCGTACTCGATGGCGGCCGCGAGCAGGCGATGGCGTTCCTCAACGCGCTCGAGCTCGTCGACATCAGCAACAATATCGGCGATTCGCGCAGCCTCTGCTGCCACCCCTGGTCGACGACGCACTATGGCGTGAGCGAAGAAGCCCGTATCGACATGGGCGTCGTCGAAGGTATGCTGCGGATCAATATTGGGCTCGAAGATCCGCGCGACGTCATCGCCGATCTGGACCAGGCATTGACCAAGGTCGGGCTTTGAGCGACGCTGGCGCCATGAACACGATGATCGACTCCTTCTTCCCCTTTGCGGCGACCACCGGGTCGATCACCGTGCGCGTGGCGGTCAGCTACCTGCCCGAACAATCGCATCCCGCGCTCGGCCGCTGGTTCTGGGCCTATCATGTCCGCGTCGAGAATCATGGCGAAGGCGCGGTGCAGTTGATCAGCCGCCACTGGCGGATCGCCGACGGGCGCGGTCAGATCAGCGAAGTCGAAGGCGAGGGCGTCGTCGGCGAGCAGCCGTTGATCCTCCCCGGCGGCGCGTACGACTATGTTTCGGGCTGCCCGCTGCCGACCCCCGAAGGGTCGATGGTGGGGAGTTATGCGATGGAACTCGGCGACGGGTCGCAATTGCTCGTCGCGATCCCGCATTTCCCGCTCGTGGCGCCTGCGACCGCGTCATGAAGCGCACGCATTTGCCCCTGAACGCCCTGCGCGTGTTCGACGCCGCTGCGCGGCACCTGAGCTTTACGCGCGCCGCCGACGAACTGGCGGTAACCCCCGCCGCGGTCGGGCAGCAGATCCGCGCGCTTGAGGATATGCTTGGCGTTGTGCTGTTCCGCCGAACGCCGAAGGGGCTTGAGCTTACGGGCGAGGCCGACGCCGGGCTCGACGCGCTGCGGCAGGGCTTCCTGCAGTTCGAAGAGTCGGTGCGCGCGATGCAGGCGGGACAGTCGTCGCAGTCGCTGACGATCGCGGCGCCGCGCGACCTCACCGCGAAATGGCTTGCGCCGCGACTTGCGCGCTACAGCCAGCAGGCCCCCGATGTGCGCTTCACGCTGGTTTCGGCCGACAGCGGCATCGATTTCACCGAGGCCAACCTCGATCTCGCGATCTTCTGGACCGACGGTGCGGGCGAACATGAAGGTGTGGCTCTCGCCGACGCGTCGATGGTCACCGTTACCGGCCCGGGAAGCACCAGCGACACGCGCATCGCCTGGCCGGGCTGCCCGGTGGCAGACGGCGAACCCGCGCTGCGGCTCGGCGATGCCGGGCTCGCGATCGACGCGGCCGCCAACGGACTCGGACAGGCGAATGTCCCCGCGATGCTCGCCGAGGCTGATATCGCGACGGGACGCGTCCGGCAGGTGGGCGAAACGGTGGCGGTAAAGCGTGGTTACTGGCTCGTTGCCCCAACGCCGCAGTGGCGGCAGGCGAAGGTCAAGGCGCTGGTCGCGGCGCTGACGGCCCCCTGATGTAACCGAACCGGGATCGCGCGCGAATACCCCCGCAACAGTCATTCAGGGGGATATATGCGCAGAATTCTGGACAAGCTGCCGGCTCAGACTTTCGCCGTCAGCGCTCTTCGCTGGTCGCTGGTCTTTATCTTTGCCCTGTTCGGGATCGCCAAATTTGCGGCTTATGAAGCCGAAGGCGTCGCGCGCACGGCGATGCACTATCCGCTGTTCGCCTGGATGTACCCGCTGATCGGCGTCCAGGGGACGAGCAATGTGATCGGGACGATCGAATTGTCGACCGGCGTGCTGATCGCGCTGGGCGCATGGTCGCATCGTGCGGGCCTGCTCGGTGGTCTGATGGGTATGGCGACTTTTCTTATCACGCTCAGCTTCAGCTTTGGCGCGACCTTGTGGGAGGAAGGCTATGGTTTCCCGTTCATGGGGTCGACCGCACAATTCCTGTTCAAGGATGCCGTCCTGCTTGCCGCCTGTCTGGCGCTGGCGCTTCACGCCGGCATGCATTGCGGGAAACGCCGCACGCCCGACCGGCGGCCTGACTCAGGAAGCGGTTTTCGCGGCCAGCGCGAGCAGGCGTGTGACGAGCCCGATCAAAGGGCCCGTATCGACATTGGCATCGGGATTGTTCCAGCTCGCGGTGACGACGCACCATTTTCCGTCCGATTTGCGCTGCCCGAGCAGGCTCATCGACAAAACGCCATTCTCCGACCCGCCCTTGTAACCGAGATATTTCCAGTCGGCCGCGGCGACCGGACCGACGCCATTGTTGATCGCCATCGCAGCGAGCAGGGTTTTCGACTGGCGTGCGCGCAGATCAACCATCAACCGGGCAATATCGTTCGGGCTGGCGAACCATCCGAGACTGTCGATGAAACGCGGGCCGTCGGTAAAGCTGATCCCGTCGACATTGGCGAGGGTCAGGCGCTTCTGGTTGCTCTCGATCAGCTTGCGCTGAACGACATCGTCGCCCTTGATAAAGACGGGCCGCAAATCGTTGAAATTATTTCCCTTGAGAGCAAAGGCTTCGACCGTTGTGAGCAGCGGGATGTTGCGCGACGGATCGCTGTGCCCCGCGCCCTTCATCCGCGCCTCGATCGGCGCGCGGCCGAGCAGGTGGATCAACGTGTCGGTCGCCCCATTGTCGCTGACCGAGATCATCCAGTTGGCGAGCGTCTGCAGCGTCACCGGCGTGTCGGCGGGCCAGTTTGCAGTCCCCGCCGACGAGAAGCTGAAATGCGACAGCGGTACGACATCGGACCATTTGCGCTTGCCGGCGGCGACCTGCGCCGCAAGCTCGTCGAGGATATAGAGCTTGATCGTCGATCCGACCGCGAACTGCCGGTCGGGGTGCGCGGAGGCGAGGGGGCGGATGCCGGCATCGCCCAGTTCGGCGATGAGGAAACCCGTTTGCCCGGGCAGCGCGGCGATTTCGGCCGCGACCTTGTCGAAGTTGTCGTTCGCCACGGCGACGCCAGTTACGCGCAGTCCCGTGACACGCGCATCGGCCGCTGCGCCGACCTCCAGCAAGACGGTTGCAACGCCCCTTTCGAGGCGTAGCAGGACGGTTCCCGAACGGCCGCCGGTCGGCGTGGCCTTGTTGACGGCGACCGGCCTGCCATATTGCGCGATCAGGCCGGTGATGAACGTCTTGAACTGCGCCTCGGGCACGGCCTTCTGAAAGGATGGGTCGAAATAGTCGGCGAAGGCGATCTTGCCGTCCAGCAGGTCTACTAGCTGCGCCGCGCGTTTGTCGAATTCGCTGCCGGCCGCAGGCGCCGATGCGGGCGGCTGGAGCGCGAGCGTCGCCGACGGCGTGCCGAGCGCGATGGTCGCCGCGATCGCGGCAGATGCGAGCAAGCGGATCATTTTCACTCTCCTTCCGTTGCGGCGTCGAGCCGGGCGATCTGTTCGCGGAGCATGGCGGCGGCGCGGCGGTTGAGCAACCAGATGCCCAAGATCACCAGAGCGGGAATGGCCGCGAAGGCCGCGAAGCCGAGCGCGCTGCCGAACTGGCTGCCGAGGCCGGCCATGAACACGGCAAGACCGGGGATCAGCGGGCCGATATACCAGAGGCCGACGCTTGCCAGCATCCGCTCCTCGGTGACCAGCCGCGCGCGGTAATAGGCACGCACGTCGGCCGCCTCGGCGCCGGGATCTGGCTGCGAGGTGCGGCGCGACAGCTGCCACACCATGACGAAGCCCCCGGCGATCACGAGCAGACTGCCAATCTTGAGTAGCATGTCGGGAAGGATCAGGGCGTAGACGCCGAAGATGAGGGTGACGAAGGCGGCCGCGATATATTCGCGGCGGTTGCGCTTTCCGATCGCGCGGTTGAAGGCCGTCGCGCGCGATTTGACTGCGGCAAGAGGCAGCGGTTCCAGGGCATCGCTATCCTGCCTCCACAGGCTGCGCAGGCTTTCGTCATTCGGGCTGGTCATGATGCGTCTCCCGTCTGGGCAAAGCGGCGCGTCAGCATGGTTTTGAAACGGTGGATCTTGGTGGCGACTACATCGGACGAGACGCCGGTAATCTCGCCGGTCTCCGCCGCCGCGACGCCTTCGAGATAGAGCAGCAATATCTGCCGGTCGGGCGGGTCGAGCCGGTCGATGATCGACAGGATCAGCGCCATCGCCTGGTCGCTCGTCGCGTGCTCGAACGGCGTCGGATCGTCGGAGGTCAGCTCGATATCTTCGATATTGCTCCAGCGTCGCTGCGTGTGGCGCCGTCGCGCGATAATGTGCGAGGCCGCGCGGTTATGCGCGACGCGCCATACCCATGTGCTGAGCGAGCAGCGCCCGTCGAAGCTGGCGAGGCTTTGCCAGAGCGCGACCTGGATATCCTGTTCGAGGTCGCGGCGAAGATCGGCGTCGGCCTCATAGCCCCGCGCCATGCGGGCGATTGCGCCGCCAAAGCGCGCAATCGCGTCGGTAAATGCCTGATCCTGTTCGGCTTCGGTCACCCGAAATCTCCAGCCAATATGCTTGTCTGGTTAGTTAGTCAGCGGCGGCGCGGCTTTCTGACAGGGAGGCAGGATTTTTTCGTCAGGCGTCGATGGCCGCCTCGTCGAGCGTCGCGGCATTGGCCTGGATAAACTGGAAACGGTGCTCGGGATGCTTGCCCATCAGCCGGTCGACCAGGTCCTTGACCAAGTGCCGCTCCTCATATTCCTGCGGCAGCGTCACGCGCAGCATCGAGCGCGTCGCCGGGTCCATCGTCGTTTCCTTGAGCTGGTTCGGGTTCATCTCGCCGAGGCCCTTGAAACGGCCGACATCGACCTTCTTGCCCTTGAACTGGGTCGCCTCGATCTCGGCGCGGTGCGCATCGTCGCGCGCATAGACGGAGGTGTTGCCCGAGGTGATGCGATAGAGCGGCGGCTGTGCCAGATAGACGTGACCGCGCCGCACGATGTCGGGCATTTCCTGGAAAAAGAAAGTCATCAGCAACGTCGCGATGTGCGCGCCGTCGACATCGGCGTCGGTCATGATCACGATTTTTTCATAGCGCAGCCGATCGGCATCGCAATCCTTACGCATTCCGCAGCCGAGTGCGAGCGCAAGGTCGGCGATTTCCTGATTGGCGCGGATCTTGTCGGCGCTGGCGCTCGCGACGTTCAATATCTTGCCGCGGATCGGCAGGATCGCCTGCGTCTTGCGGTTGCGCGCTTGCTTGGCGCTGCCGCCGGCGCTGTCGCCTTCGACGATAAACAATTCCGTGCCTTCGGGGCCGTCGTTCGCACAATCTGTAAGCTTGCCCGGCAAGCGCAGCTTGCGGCCGCTTGTCGCGGTTTTGCGCTTTACCTCACGCTCGGCCTTGCGCTTCAGCCGCTCGTCCATCCGGTCGAGGACGAGGCCCAAAAGCGCGCGGCCGCGGTCCATATTGTCCGACAGGAAATGGTCGAAATGGTCGCGCACCGCATTTTCGGTGAAACGCGCGGCCTCCGGGCTCGACAGCCGGTCCTTGGTCTGGCTCTGGAACTGCGGCTCGCGGATGAACACCGACAGCATCATCTCGCCGCCGTTGAAGACGTCCTCGGCGGTGATCTGTGCCGCCTTCTTTTGTCCGATCAACTCGCCAAAGGCGCGCAAACCCTTGGTCAGCGCCGAACGCAGGCCGGCTTCATGCGTGCCGCCGGCAGGGGTCGGGATGGTGTTGCAATACCAGCTGTAAGATCCGTCAGACCACAACGGCCAAGCGATCGCCCATTCGGCGCGGCCCTGGTCGCCCGGGAAATCCTGACGCCCGACGAAGGGCTCGGCGGTCGCGCATTCGCGCGTGCCGATCTGTTCCTTGAGGTGATCGGCGAGGCCGCCGGGGAACTGAAAGGTTGCTTCGGCAGGGGTATCGTCGCCGATCAGCTCGGGGGCGCATTTCCAGCGGATTTCGACGCCGGCGAACAGATAGGCTTTCGAGCGCGCCATGCGATAGAGGCGCTGCGGCTTGAACCGCCCATGATCACCGAAAATCTCGGGATCGGGAACGAAGCTCACGCTCGTCCCGCGCCGGTTCGGCGTCGGCCCGAGTTCCTCGAGCCCGCCGAGCGGCGTGCCGCGCGAAAAGCGCTGGCGATACAGTTGCTTGCTTCGCGCTACTTCGATTTCGGTTTCGATCGACAGCGCGTTGACGACGCTGACACCGACGCCGTGCAGACCACCCGACGTCGCATAAGCCTTGCCCTCGAACTTGCCGCCCGAGTGGAGCATGGTCATGATGACCTCGAGCGCCGACTTGCCGGGGAATTTCGGATGCGGATCGACCGGCATGCCGCGGCCGTTGTCCACAACGGTCAGCCGGTTGCCGACGTCGAGTTCGATCTCGATCCGTGTCGCGTGGCCCGCGACCGCTTCGTCCATGCTGTTGTCGATGACTTCGGCGGCGAGGTGATGCAGCGCGCGCTCGTCGGTGCCGCCGATATACATGCCGGGACGCCGGCGGACGGGTTCGAGCCCTTCCAGCACCTCGATCTGCGAGGCGTTATAGCTGTCGGTGGCGGGGTTCGCGGCGTCGAACAAATCGTGACTCATGAGCTAGCTATAGGGGGCCGCCAAGGCGGCTGGCAAGCGCGCTTTTCGGTGACCGTGCGGCACTCGGTTCATCCCGTTTCCGTGCGACACGGGAACCTTGGAAGCGCGCGGCGGGTTTGGGTGCCGACTGCAAAGTCATTCAAAAAGTGGAGTAAAAAATGAAAAACCTCTCTCTCCTCGCTGCGCTTGCGGCCACCGCGATCGCCATGCCCGCAGCGGCACAGGAAGGCCGCGACACCTCGCAGGATTTCAACGGACCCTATATCAGCATCGGCGGCGGCGGTACGCTCCAGGGCAGTGACCGCGGCGAAACGCTCGTCTTCGATACCAACCGCGATGGCGTCTATGGCGACCAGGTCACCACATCAGGCGGTGCCAACGCCTTTTCGCCGGGATTCTGTAACGGCGCCGCTACGGGCACCGCGAACCTCGGCTGCCGCAACGACAAAGACGGTCCCGAATTTTTCGGCCGCATCGGTCTGGACCAGCGGATGGGCAATTTTGTCGTCGGCGCCCTTCTTGAAGGCGGTCGCAGCGTCGCGCGCGATAGCGTCAGCGGCTTTTCGACCACGCCCGCGAGCTATACGATGAGCCGCGAGGCCGATTATCAGGGCAGCTTGCGCGTCCGCGCCGGCTACACTCCTGGCGGCGGCGCGCTCTTCTATGTCACCGGCGGCCCGGCTTACGCGCGCCTCGACAACAAGTTCGTGACCTCGAACACTGCGAACAGCTTTGCCGACAATGGCAAGACGCACGCCTGGGGCTACGCCGCCGGCGGCGGCGCCGAGCTGATGCTCACCAACAATATCTCAGTTGGCCTCGAGTATCTCTATTCCGACGTGAAGGACAATGATTACCGGGTGAACGTCGGGCCGGGAACCGCGCCGCCGACCAATCCCTTCCTGCTGAATGGCGGGGGGACCGATATCCAGCGCAGCGGTTCGCATTTCCGGACACACAGCGTGCGCGGCGCGATCAGTTACCGCTTCTGACCTCTTGGGAGCGGAAAGGGAGGCGCCGGGTCCACGCGACCCGGCGCCTTACCTATGCCTGCCGCGCGTGGGGCGCGGCGAAGATCGCGAAATTGCCGTTCGCGCTGCTGACGAGACGGCCGTCTTGATAGAGGCGCGCGTCGATATTGGCGACGCGCTTGCCGCGGTGCAGCACCTCAGCCTCGCACGTCAGCCGGCCTTCGCCGACGCGGACATGATAGTTGAACTTGATTTCCAGCGTTGCGCACCACTGGTCGTCGGCCAGCAAACTGGTCAGCGCGCCGCCCATTGCCGTGTCGGCGAGCGAGTAGGCAACGCCGCCGTGAGCGGCGCCTTGCGGGCTGAAATGTTTATGAGGCTCGATGTCGATCGCCATCGTGCAGCGTCCGTCGCCGCGCTCGACCATTTGCAGGCCGAGCGCGCGCGCGAATTCAAATTCCTGCCCGAAGGGCCTCATCGGACGCGTCTTAACGAACGCGCGGGCCACCGAAGGGCGGGGGCGGGGGCGGGCGGCGCGTGCCACGCGGCAGCTGTGCCTGATAGGCGCGGCCGCAATGCTCGACGCAATAGGGGAAGCCGGGGTTCACCGCTTCACCACAGAAATGGAAATCGGGCTCGCCCGGATGCCCCATCGGCCAGCGGCAGATGCGGTCGTTGAGGTCGAGCAAGGTCGTCTTGTCGGCGATCTCGGGGCTCGGCTTGGCGGGCACCAGCCGGCGCGGCGGCGCGGGCGGAATCGGCGCCTGCTGATCGCCGGGGCCTTGGCGAATGAATCCGCCGGGGCCGATCGAGACGATGCGCGGTGCATCGGCTTTCGGCGTCGGATCACCCAACCCGCCGTCGGCGTTCGGCGTGTCGACGACCGGCTTGGCATCGAGTTTCGGGGCAGGGGCCACCGGGCGCGGCGCCACAGGCGCGGCGGCGCGCGGCGTCGAAACGGGCGCTGAGGGTTTCGGCGCGGCGGGCGCCGCAGCCTTGACGGGCTTGGCCACCTTCTCGGTCGCCTTGACGGGCGAGGGGCGCGACTTCAGGCCCAGGCGATGCGCCTTGCCGATCACCGCATTGCGGCTCACGCCGCCGAGTTCGTCAGCGATCTGGCTGGCGGTCAGCCCCTTTTCCCACATGGTGCGCAGGCTTTCGATGCGCTCGTCGGTCCATGACATAATCTATTCCTTATCATTCACGCTGCGGGCGGTCAGGCGATCCGCATTGTCGATCCTTTCGGGACCGGCATTCAATCGTTGCCCAGCTTGCGGTAAGATCGGGGAGGCGATAGGCGAGAACGCCATGAACGACCAGCCCCAAATTTCGCGCCCCGACTCGACAAATTCCGCCGCGACTCCAAGTTTTGCCGAACCCGGCGTTCCCCATATTCGAACGCTGAACGTGCCCGGCATGCACGCGCTATATGTCAAGGAGGTGCGGCGGTTTTTCAAGGTCCAGCTGCAAACAATCTGGGCTCCCGCGATTACCACGCTCCTGTTCCTCGTCATTTTCACCGTCGCGCTGGGCGGGGCGGGGCGCACGGTCATCGGCGTTCCCTTCGCCGATTTCATCGCGCCTGGCCTCATCATGATGGCGATGTTGCAGAACAGCTTCGCCAATTCGAGCTTTTCGCTCCTCGTCGGCAAGATCCAGGGGACGATCGTCGACTATCTGATGCCGCCGCTCGCCGTCGGCGAATTGATCATCGCGCTGGTTGGCGCCGCGATCACGCGGTCCGTCCTCGTCGGGCTGGCGCTGTGGCTCGCGATGCTGTTGTGGCCCGGCGTGCATGTCATGCCCGACCATCTGTGGGCGGTCGCGGTCTTCGGTGTGCTCGGCGCTTCGATGCTCGGCTTCCTCGGCCTCATCACCTCGGTCTGGGCCGAGAAGTTCGATCATGCCGCAGCGGTGACCAATTTCGTCGTGACGCCGCTGGCGCTGTTGTCGGGGACCTTCTACTCGGTCGACAAGCTCGCGCCGTGGTTCCAGACGATCGCGCACGGCAACCCGGTCTATTATGCGATCATGGGCTTTCGCTACGGCTTCATCGGCACGGTCGATTCGACGATCGCCAACCCGGTACTCACCGCGGCGCTCGTGCTGGTCGGGGTTAATATCGGGCTTGGCCTGCTGACTTACCGCCTGCTCGCTTCGGGATGGAAGCTCAAAGCCTGACTAATGGCGGTGGATGGCGCGGACGCGGTAGCGGCCGTGATCCAGCCCCTCGAACATCGCATCGATCTGCGGATGGTCGATCGGCCCGCCGTCGCCATCGGCGACCAGATTTTGCTGGCTGACATAGGCAATGTACGATGAATCGCCGTTCTCGGCGAGCAGGTGGTAGTAAGGCTGCTCTTTTGCCGGGCGAATGTCCTCGGGGATCGCCTCATACCATTCGTCGCTGTTCGCAAAGACGGGATCGATGTCGAACACCACGCCGCGAAAGTCGAACATCCGGTGGCGCACGATATCGCCCGGCGCGAAGCGCGCGCGGCCGATCAGCGGCGCAGTAACGGCGGCGGGAAGTTCGGAAGTGGAGTCGGGTGTCATAGGATTAATCTATGGCGGTTTACGCGCGTTTCAAGTCCGTTACATTCCTATCCTGCTGTGGTTTGCCGAATCGGGCTGTGATCAGCGTTACAGATGCATTGGCGATGCGGGCTAAAGTGCTCTTCTGGCTTTTGCATATCCCATTCGGGTTGTGGGCCGCACGATCAGGGGAGACGCATTATGACGGACTTACCACCCAATAGCGCCGGTCCGGCTTCGGGCATCATCCAGCGCGCGAAGGACATCCTTCTTAAACCCAAAGAGACCTGGCCGGTCATCGCCGCCGAGCCGGCGACGGTGCAATCGATCTATGTGCCCTATGTTCTGGCACTGGCGGCGATCGGCCCGCTCGCCGGCCTCATCGGCGGGCAGCTTTTCGGGTTGACGATGTTCGGCGTGACCTACCGTCCGCCGCTGGTGAGCGCGCTGGTTTCGGCGATCATCTCTTATGGCCTGTCGCTGGCGACGATCTTCGTCCTCGCGCTGGTCATCGACGCACTCGCGCCGAGTTTCGGCGGCCAGAAAAATCAGGTGCAGGCGCTGAAAGTTGCGGCCTATACGGGAACGGCGGGCTGGGTCGGCGGGATATTCGGGCTGATCCCGGCGCTGTCACCGATCGGCCTGCTGTTCGCGCTTTATGGCCTTTATATCTTGTATCTCGGATTGCCGATGCTGATGAAGGCGCCGGAGGAAAAGGCGCTCGGTTATACCGTCGTCGTCGTACTGGTTGTGATCGCGCTGCTCATTCTAGCCACCGTGATCGTCGGCGCTCTGGCTGCGCCGTTGATGATGGGCGGATCGCATTAGGCTGCGCGCGGGCGCCGTCGCCCTCAATCGTCTGACATGCTTAACAGCAGAAACCTCCCGCGGCATGGATGCCGCGGGAGGTTTTCAACCTGCAAAAACAGGAAAATGGAGGAGAGTGAGGGATTCGAACCCTCGGTACCGTTGCCGGCACTTCGCATTTCGAGTGCGACGCTTTCGACCACTCAGCCAACTCTCCTCGCTGAGAGGAGACGCCCCTAGCGGCGGTCCGAACGTCTTGCAACCCTCTCGTCACAAAATTACGGCGCGCCGCGGGATTATAAGGAACGCTCAGGGTTTGTCGGCTTCCCACCAATAGGGCTGGCGCTTGCGCGGTCCCGTCTCTGCCTCGTTCATCGTCAGCGGATCATAGAGGCGTCCGCCGAGCATCACGCGGTGGATTTGGTCGGTATTGCGGATATTTTCGGTCGGATCGGCGTCGAGGATCAGGAGGTCGGCGAGCTTGCCTGCTTCCAGCGATCCGACATCCTTTGCATAGCCCAATGACGTTGCAGGCATGATCGTCGCGGCGCGGAGCGCGTCGATGTTGCTCCAGCCGCCGCGCACGAACGACCAGATTTCCCAGTGCGCCCCGAGCCCCGATTGTTGGCCGTGCGCGCCAATCGATACCATGCGGCCCGCCGCGGCGATCTTGCCCGCCTCGCGCGCCGAATCATCGTCGACATAATCGCTCTCGGGGGCGATTACGCGGCGCTTGTTGTTCGCCGCGAGTTCGGCCGGCGGGGCATGGCGCGACAGGATCGGATGCTCCCACACATTGGTATGCGCGCGCCAATAGGGATCGCCCGCGGGCCCGCCGTAGGTGACGACTAGCGTCGGGGTGTAATCGACCTGCGTCTGCCCCCACAGCTGCACCAGATCCTTGTAGAAAATGTCGAGCGGGATGTTGTGCTCGACGGTCGAGTTGCCATCCTGGATCAGCGTGACGTCCTGCGTGAACAGCGAGCCGCCCTCGGGCACGACGGTCATGCCTTCGACCTGCGCGGCCTTCACAACCATCTGCCGCTGGTCGCGGCGAGGCTGGTTGTAATTCTTGACGCTGTGCGCGCCTTGCGCCTTCAACCGGCGGACGTGCGCGAGCGCGTCGTCATAGCCGTTGATCTCGGCATAAACTCCCGAAGCCTTGGCGCCATAGATGACCTCGCCGGTCGAAAAGATGCGCGGCGCGAGGATCAGCCCGGCGCGCTGCATTTCGGACGAGACGAAGATTTCCGACGCGCGCGACGAGGGGTTGTGGCTTGTCGTCGTGCCCATCGCGAGATTGACGATTTCGGACCAGTTCTGCTGCGGCACCAACTCGTCGTCGCCGTGCGAGCCGTGCGCATGCGCGTCGACGAAGCCGGGGACGATCGTTTTGCCCGTTGCGTCGACGGTCACCGCGCCCGCGGGAACGGTGATCGCGCCTGCGGGGCCGACCGCGGTGATGCGGTCGCCGTCGATGACGATCGCGCCATTCTCGATCACGCCGCCGTCCTTGTCGGCCATCGTGACGATCTTGGCGCCGGTGATGACGACGATGCCCTTATGCTTCGACGCCGCCTGCGTCATCGACAGCGATACGCCGTCGGTCGGCGGGGTGAACTTCGGTGCCTTTTCGTCGGCGGGGGCGTTGGTGAAGAAGCTCGCGAGATCGGCGCTGAACAGCGTTGCGCCGCGGCTCCAGTGCAGGCGACGACCGCCGTCGGACCAGTTCATATATTCGGCGCCGCTGCCCGAAACGCGCGTGACGGGGAGAGCGCCGCTCTTGGTGCCGAGCGAGACATCCTGCCCGCCGGGCATCAGCGGGGTGACATAGGCGTCGTAGTTCTGCCGGAAGGCTAGGGTGCGGCCGTCGGGCGAGATTTCATAGTCGCTGACCAGTTCGCCATTGGCGTGGACGCGCTTGTCCTGCCCGTGGAGGTCGGTGCTGACCAGCTGACTCTTGCCGTCGGCAGCGGTGACCATGAACACGCGGTCGCTGGCCGAAGCAAACTGCGGCTTGGCGCCGTCGCTGCTGATCCGCTCGGCGGTGCCGCCGCTCGCTGCGATGCGATAGACGCCGGGATCCTCGCTCCAGCGCGCCGAGGTCAGCCCGCCGCTGCCGCGCCGTTCGAACACGATCGTCTTGCCGTCGGGCGAGAAGCGCGGCTCGGCATAATGGCCGGGAGTGACGGTGAGCTTGCGCGAAGCGCCGCCTCCCGCGCCAACGACATGGATTTCGCCCATTCCGCCGTCGGTCCAGCGCACGAAGACGAGCGACTTGCCGTCGCGCGACCAGCTCGGCCACGCTTCCATCGCGTCGTCCTTCGCCGCGGTCAGCCGCCGTGCGCTGCCGCCGGTCGCGGGCTTGACCCACAGCTTGCCGAGCGTCTCGAACACGACGCTGCGCCCGTCGGGCGAGACTTCGGCCCAGCGCGGCATCTTCGTCGAGAAGCTGTCGGGGGCGACTTCGACCGTCGGGTGCGTCGCATCGACGATCGTGCGGTCGTCGTTGACGCTGAACGGGATGATGCGCGCTTCGCCGCCGGCACCGCCGACGCGGCGCAGCTTGCCGCCGGCCCAGAAGACGATGTCGCGGCTGTCGGGGGTCCACGCCATGTTCGGATAGACGCCGGTGACGGCCCAGGTCTCCTGTACATCCTGGTCGAGCGCATCATAGACCTTCTTCTCGGTGCCCGACGCGAGGTCCTTCACATAGAGTTTCGATTGCGTCCCTTCGCGGCGGACGAAGGCAAGGCGCTTGCCGTCGGGCGAGGGCGTCGGACGAACCGCGCCGCCGGGACCCGACGCTGCGGTGCTGACCTCGCCATCTTCGAGGCTGTAGCGTTCGATGTGGAAGAGGTCGGTGTTGCTGTCCTGCGCATATTCGAAGATGGGCCCCGGGGTGACGTTGCGCGTGTAGAAGACGCTCTTGCCGTCGGCGGCGAAGATCGGCTCGCCGAGTTCCTTCTGGTGACGTTCGTTCGGCTTCTTGACGAGCGGCACGCCCGCGCCGCCCGAGACGTGATACATCCATACCTCGCCGGTGCCGAGCGAGCGGCCCGTTGTGAAATGCTTCTTGGCGACGATGAACTGCCCGTCGGGCGACCAGCTTGGCTGGTTGAGCAGGCGGAAATCCTCTTTCGAGATCTGGCGCTTGTCGCTGCCGTCGCGGTTCATCAGCCAGATATTGTCGCCGCCCGCGCGGTCGGAGACAAAGGCGATGCGCTTGCCGTCGGGCGAGAAGCGCGGCTGATGCTCATAAGCGAGCCCCTCGGCGATCCGGGTCGGCGTGCCGCCCTCGATCGGCATCGTATAGATGTCGCCGAGCAGATCGAAGGCGATCGTGCTGCCATCGGGCGCGACGTCGACATTCATCCAGCTGCCCTCGTCAACCGCGAGTTGGACCTTGCGCGTTGCGAGGCCCGGCGGGGCGTTGACGTCCCACTTGTCGGATTTCGCATCGGTGACGGGAGGAGAAGCGGGCGCGCTTTGCGCCCAGACCGAGGTTGAACAAGCCAATGTCGCCGCGAGGGCGAGAGCGATGCGCGCCATGAAATTATCCCCGTTTGAAATTATGTGCCGACCATATGGTTCGCCCGCGAACATGCAAGCGGCAGCTTTCGACGAAGGCGCTGGCAGGGTCGACAAGCGGCTGCTAGCCCGGTCGAAAGAACAGGGTGGGAGAGCGAAGCGTGCCGTTGCAGGGAATCAAGGTACTGGATTTCGGCCGCTATATCGCCGGCCCCTATTGCGCGGCGCTGCTCGCCGATTATGGGGCCGACGTCATCCGCATCGAGGCGCCGGGGGGCAATGACGATCGTTATACGGTGCCGGTCGCGGAAGACGGATCGGGGGCGATGTTCATGCAGATGAACCGCGCCAAACGCTGCCTGACGCTGAAGCCCGGCAGCACCGAGGGGCGCGAAATTGTCCGCCGGTTGGTCGAAACCGCCGATGTCGTGATCGCCAACCTGCCGCACGATGCCCTCGTGAAACTCGGGCTCGATTACGACAGCCTCGCTGCGATCAACCCCCGCGTCGTCCTGGCAACAGCATCGGCATTCGGCAGCGAGGGGCCGCTCGCGAGCCGCGTCGGGTTCGACGCGGTGGGGCAGGCGATGTCGGGGACGGTGCATCTGACGGGTACGCCCGACCAGCCCTATCGTGCGCAGGTCAATTATGTCGACTTCGGGACCGCGCTTCATTGTGCCTTTGGCGTCATGCTCGCGCTGCGCGAACGCGAGACGACGGGGGTGGGGCAATGCGTGTCGGGATCGCTGCTCGGCACCGCGCTCGCGATGTCGAACGCACTGACGATCGATCATGCGCTGAACGGTATCGATCGCCAGCCGATCGGCAACCGCGCCTTCAGTTCGGGACCGACCGATGTGTTCCGTACGCGCGATGGCTGGATACTGACCCAGATTGTCGGCGCGCCGATCTTCGCGCGCTGGTGCGAACTGGTCGGACGGCCCGAGTTGGTGGATAATCCGCTGTATGCCAGCGATATTTTGCGCGGCGACAATGGCGCGGAGCTGAGCGCGATCATGCAGCGCTGGTGCATCGAGCGGACGAGCGAGGAGGCGATCGCTGAACTGGCCTCCGGACGGGTGCCCGCGGCGCCGGTGCTGCGGGCGGGTGAAGCGCTCGCGCAGCCGCAGGTAGCGGCGATGGCCTTGGTTGAGCCGGTCGATTATCCGGGCGCGGCTGGCGCGGTGCCGGTCATCCGCGCGCCGATCCACCTTTCGGAAAGCGGCAAGGTCGCCTCCGCGCGTGCGCCGCAGGTCGGCGAGCATAGCGACGCGATCCTCGCTGAGCTCGGATATGACGCCGAAGCCATTTCGGCTTTGCGCGCCGCAAACATTATTTGAGCCGGGGAGGGTAGACAAACGGCAATCGCCGCTTAAGTTACCGGTCAGTACAAAAATAAGCCCAGGAGTTCTCCATGACCGATACCAGCGAATATGTGCCGCCGAAAATCTGGACCTGGGACAAGGAAAGCGGCGGGCGTTTCGCCAATATCAACCGCCCGGTCGCCGGTCCGACGCACGACAAGGAGTTGCCGATCGGCAAGCATCCCTTGCAGCTCTATTCGCTCGGCACGCCCAATGGCGTGAAGGTCACCGTGATGCTCGAAGAACTGCTCGCGGCGGGACATGGGGGCGCCGAATATGACGCATGGTTGATCAATATCGGCGAAGGCGACCAGTTTTCGAGCGGCTATGTCGCAGCCAATCCGAACAGCAAGATCCCCGTGCTCGTCGACCGCAGCGGCGCCGAGCCAATCCGTATCTTTGAATCGGGCGCAATCCTGATCCATCTCGCCGAGAAATTCGGTGCCTTCCTGCCGACCGAAACCGCGAAGCGTGCCGAGACGCTGTCGTGGCTGATGTGGCAGATGGGCAGCGCGCCCTTCCTCGGCGGCGGCTTTGGCCATTTCTATGCCTATGCGCCGACGAAGCAGGAATATCCGATCAACCGCTATGCGATGGAGGTGAAGCGCCAGATGGACGTGCTCGACCGCCGTCTCGCGGAAAGCGAATATATCGCCGGCGCCGATTACACGATTGCCGACATGGCGATCTGGCCCTGGTATGGCGCGCTCGCCAAGGGTCTTGTCTATGACGCCGGCGAATTCCTGCAGGTCGATGACTATAAAAATGTGCAGCGCTGGACCAACCAGATCGCGGCGCGCCCGGCGGTCAAGCGCGGGCGGATGGTCAACCGCGTGACGGGCGATCCGGCGAGCCAGCTCCGCGAGCGGCACGACGCGTCGGACTTCGAATTGCGCACGCAGGACAAGCTGGAGGACGCCGAATAATCCGCATTATTCGTTTGAAGGCGCCGCGCCGAAATTAGCGGTTCTTCAACGATAGGCAGCGCGCCACCGAATCAGCCCGGTTCCGGCGCGGGAAAATCCTGCAAAATACGCAAAAGCGGCGTCGGGCTCTCTCGACGCCGCTTTCATTTGCGGGCGGCCATCATGTCGGCATGACAGGTTCCATCCGACTTTCGCGGCGCGTCCGCAAAATTGCCCTGACAGGTCTTACCCTGGCGCGCGGGGAGCGTGGCGCCGCTATCGTCGAAATGGCGCTGGTGCTGCCGCTGCTCCTCGCGTTGCTGATGGGAGTATTGGTCTATGGTCAGTATTTCATGCTCGCGCATAGCGTGCAGCAGGCGGCCAACGACGGCGCGCGCGCGTCGATCATCGGACTCGACGCGGCCGATCGCAGCGCGGTCGCGTCGCGCGCCGTTGGCCGCAGCCTGCAGGCGGTCGACGGAACGCACAGTGTCGCCGTGTCCGAAACGACCGAGGCGATCACCGTCGCGGTGGCCTTCACCGTGCCGCAGGACAGCCTCCTGCGATCGAGTTTCGTTCCGTCGCCGGGCAACGTCATCCGCGCCCGCGCGACGTTCGAATTGCCGGTGGATTGATCATGGCGATCCTGCCCTTCCTTCGCCGCCTTGTCCGACACCGCGGCGCCAGCATCAGCATCACGACGGCGTTCGGCATGACGATGCTGATTGGGTCGGCGGCATTCGCGATCGATCTCGGCTCGCTCTATCTCGACCGCCGCAAATTGCAGGGCATCGCCGATGCTGCGGCGATGGCGGCGGCAGGGCGGCCCGGCGAGGAGCGCGCGGCGGCGGAGCGGATCATCGCGGCGAATTGCGATTGCGGCATCCGTATCGCGGTGCTCAACCCCGGGACCTACAGCGCCGATCCGTCGATCCAGGCCGAACAGCGCTTTGCCGGCGGCGGCGCATCGCCGAACGCGGTGCGCATCACGCTGACGCGCGATCGCCCGCTGTTCTTCGGCAGCTTTCTGACGGGTCGGCAGGACAGTATCATTCGTGCGACCGCGACCGGCGCACGGCGCGGCTATGCGGCCTTTTCGCTCGGATCGCGCGTCGCGGCGCTGAACGGCGGCCTTCCCAATGCGCTGCTGTCGAGCCTCACCGGCAGCCAGGTCAATCTGTCGGGGATGGACTATAATGCGCTCGCGAGCACCGATATCGATCTGCTCGCATTCTCCGACGCGCTGCGGACCGAACTTAACGCCGACGTGCTGACCTTTGGCCAGACGCTCGACGCGCAGGCGACGTTGCCGCAGGTCGTGTCGGCGCTCGCCAGTGCGTCGGACGGGCAGGCGGCGGCCGCGCTCGAAAATATCGCGGATCGCGCGCTGCCACGCGCCCTGCTGCCGTCGCGTGCGATCGACCTCGGCCCACGGTCGTCGAGCATCCGGGTCGATGCGGCGAACCCCGTCAAGGTCAACGCGCTCAGCCTGCTGCGCACGATGCTGCTGCTCGGCAATGCGAACCGGCAGGTCGACCTTTCGCTGGCGGGCAGTCTGCCCGGCGGATCCGGTATCAATATCGCGCTGATGATCGGCGAGCCGCCGGTGGGTTCGCCGCTGATCGCAGTGACCGACACCAATGATGTCATCGTCCGCACCGCGCAAGTGCGGCTGAAGATCGACACCCGCGTCGCAACGCCGCTCGCCAGCGTTCATGTTCCGGTATTGGCTGAACTCGGGTCGGCGTCGGCGCGGATCACCGACATCGACTGCCGCGCGAACAGCACCGCCGCGGTGTCGCTCGGCGTCGTGACATCCCCCGCGATGGTGGCGATCGGAACGGTTCCCGACAGCGATTTTCAGGACATGAAGCGCCCGCTCGACCCCAAGCCGGCGCGCGTCGTGAAATTGCCGCTCGTCAGCGTCGATGCGGAGGCCGAACTCATCTTGTCGGACCTCAATGAAAAACCGGTCGCCTTTTCACGCGCCGAGATCGACGACGGCAAGGTGAAGACCGTGTCGAGCACCGGCCTCGTCGCGGGCGCCGCGAAATCGCTTTCGGACCGGATGGAGCTCGACGTCAACGTCCTCGGGCTTGTCCTGAACCTGAAGGCGCTGACGACGGTGGTCGGCGAGACGGTGGCGCTTGCCGCGCCCGTGCTCGACACCGTGCTGTCGGACCTCACCGGCCTGCTCGGAGTGCATATCGGGCAAGCCGACACGCGGGTCAACGCGCTGCGCTGCGGGAAAGCGCGGTTGGTCTGATCGCTCGCGCAATGGCGCCGTTCCGGACACGACCGCCCGCCGATTGATCCCTTTCCAGACCGAAAGCAGGCGGCCGCCGGGTTATAGGGGCAGAGGATTGACCGGCTTTCAGGGGGATATGGTGGCAGCGGCACAGGAACCACAGCGCGTCTCGGCGGCCGATTTCATCCGCGGCTTTGCCAATTGGCGATTGCAGTCGGCGCGCAAGCCCGTCGTCGTGACGCATCACGGCAAGGATGCGCATGTGCTTATTTCGCTCGACGACTACCGCCGTCTCGACCGCGATGTGGCGCGAGAGGTCGCGGCGGCATCCGACATATTGCAATCCTCGCTTGCCGGTCTGGTGGAATCGGTCCGCGATGGCGTGATCCTGATCGACCGCCAGCGGCGTATCGCCGCGCTCAACCCCGCGGCTTCGGATATGCTGGAGACCGCGGCCGCCGGTTTGATCGGGGAAGAGTTGATGGCCGCAATTCCGGGTCTCCGCGATAGCCTGATCTTTCATCACATCAACCGGCTGCTCGACCATCGCGAGCGATTTTCTGGCGACGTCCCCGCCATGCTCCGTCCGCGCCAATGGCTGCATGTCGACCTCATTCCCTTGCCGGTCGGGGGGGCTATCGTCCTGCGCGATGTCAGCGACGCGATCGACGGTTTCGCCGCCGGCGATATGCGGCAGGCGATGCTCGACGCCGTCGAGATCGATGGCGGCATCGGCCACGCCCGCATCTCCGTGCGTGAAACGGTCGAGGCGGCGAACGCCATGCTGACCGACCTGCTCGGGGTCGATGCGGCTGCGATCCGGCGTGTCCGCTTTTCGGCGCTGCTCGCCGTCGGGCAGCGGTCGGCGTTCGTCGAGGCGCTCGAATCGGTCTTTCGGTCGGGCGCCCCCGCACGCATCGCGTCGCAGATGGTGACGCGCGACGGTTCGGTTGTCGACGTTGCCCTTACGATCACGGAGGTTCGCGGTGCCTATGCCAGCGACGGCGCGGTGGTGCTCGTCACGCGCCGCTAAAACCAAGCTTCCACCGTTCGATAGCCGCGCTGCCGGAGGGCGACCGCGCGTGCTGGACAAGCCGGGGTGTTAGGCGCAATCATTGGGGAAGGAAGGTTGCAAGCGACAACTTTCCGTTTACGTAAAGGTGAGCGCTCAGTATAAGTGCGCCATTGCCCAATGGGAGATTCGTGATGGACATGGAATTCAGCCCCGAAGATCTCGCCTTCCAGCAGGAAGTGCGCGACTTCATCGCCGAAAATTACCCCGCCGACCTGCGCGACAAGCAGGATGAGGGCGAAGAGATGTCCAAGGAGGATTTCCTCGCCTGGCACAAGATTCTGTACAAAAAAGGCTGGATCGCGCCCGCGTGGCCGGTCGAATATGGCGGCACCGGCTGGACCCCGACGCAGCGCTTCATCTGGTCCGAGGAAACCGCGCGCGCCGATTGCATTCGCCTGATGCCCTTCGGCCTCGCGATGGTGGGCCCGGTGATCTACACCTTCGGCACTCCCGAGCAGAAAGCCCATTTCCTGCCGCGTATCCTGTCGGGCGAGGATTGGTGGTGTCAGGGTTATTCGGAACCGGGTTCGGGCTCGGACCTTGCCTCGCTCCGCACCGCCGCTGTTGCCGACGGCGACGACTATATCGTCAACGGGCAAAAGACCTGGACGACGCTCGCGCAGCATGCCGACTGGGGTTTTTTCCTCGTCCGCACCGACAAGGAAGCGAAGCAGCAGGAAGGCATCAGCTTCCTGCTCATCGACATGAAGTCGCCCGGGATCACCGTGCGCCCGATCATCACATTGGGCGGCGAGCATGAAGTCAATGAAGTGTGGCTCGAAGATGTTCGCGTCCCGCAATCGCAGCGCGTCTATGAAGAGAATAAGGGTTGGACCTGCGCCAAGTTCCTGCTCGCGCACGAACGCACCGGCATCGCCGGCGTCGCAGCGTCGAAGCGCGGGATCGAAAAGGTAAAGGCGATCGCCCGCACCGAACTCGACGGCGACAAGCCGTTGCTCGCCAACGCTTTCTTCAAGCGCAAGGTCGCCGAGTTGGAAGTCGATCTGGCGGCGCTCGAATTCACCGAGCTGCGCAGCCTCGCCGGCCCGAATGCCAATCGCGGCCCGGGGCCGGAATCGAGCCTGCTCAAGATCAAGGGCAGCGAAATCCAGCAGCGGCTGACCGAGCTGACGCTCGAAGCCGTCGGCCATTATGGCGCGCCCTATTTCCGCGGTTTCGGCGAAGGCGACAACGAACATCCGATCGGACCCGATTATGCGCACCGCGCGGCGCCGACCTATTTCAACATGCGCAAGACGACGATCTATGGCGGGTCGAACGAGATTCAGCGCAACATCATCGCGAAGATGGTTTTGGGGCTTTGAACGCGTTGCCCCCGCTAAGGCGGGGGCCGCAATCGGCCTGACCGGACGCCGCAGCATAAACCTATAGCGGCCCCCGCCTACGCGGGGGCGACGGGGATAAAAAATGGATTTCACCTACACCGAAACGCAGGACATGATCCGCGACACGCTCGCCCGTTTCCTCGGCGACACCTATGATTTCGAAACGCGCCAGAAGTTCATCAATAGCGATAGCGGGCGCGATCCGGCGATCTGGACTGCGCTCGCGCAGGATCTCGGCATGCTGGGCGCGCCTTTCGCAGAAGAGCATGGCGGCCTTGGCGGCGGCGCGCTTGAAAATGCGATCGTGATGGAGGAACTCGGCAAGGTCATCGGGGTCGAACCTTATCTTCCGACCGTCGTCATCGCGGGTAGTGCGCTCAAGGCCGTCGGCGGCGCGCAGGCCGATGCGATGATCCCCGAGATCATCGCGGGTGATGCGATCATCGCCTTCGCCTACGCCGAGCCGCAGGGCCGCTACGACCTTGCGAACCTGCGCACCACCGCGAAGAAGGATGGCGCGGGCTATGTGCTGAGCGGACATAAATCGGTCGTCTATGCTGCGCCGTGGGCGACGCATCTGCTCGTCACCGCGCGCACCGGCGGCAATCCGCGCGACCGCGACGGCGTGTCTTTGTTCCTGATCGACGCGAACCTGCCGGGCATCGTCCGCCGCGACTATCCGACGGTCGACGGCAGCCGCGCGTCGGAAATCTATTTCGAGAATGTCGCGATCCCGGGCGATGCACTGCTGGGCGGTGAAGGCGCCGGTCTGCCGCTGATCGAACAGATCGTCGACGAAGCGACGGTTGCGGTGTGCGCCGAGGCGACCGGCGTGATGCAGAAACTGCACGAAGGCACGCTCGAATATACCCAGCAGCGCAAACAGTTCGGCGTGCCGATCGCGAAATTCCAGGTCCTCCAGCACCGCATGGTCGACATGTTCATGGAAGTCGAACAGGCGCGCTCGATGACGATCATGGGCACGCTGAAGCTGGGCCTGCCCGCGAACGAGCGTATGGCGGCGGTCTCGGCTGCCAAGGCGAAGGTCGCGCGCGGTGCTAACTTTGTCGGGCAGAATGCAATCCAGACGCACGGCGGTATCGGCATCACGCAGGAACTGGCGATCGGCCATTATTTCAAGCGCGCGACGATGATCGAAGGCCAGTTCGGTAGCCACGACTATCATATGGACCGCTACGAGCGGATTACGCTGGCGGATTGATAAATCCTCCCTGTCGCGCAGCGATGGGGAGGGGGACCGTTCCCGAAGCGAATGGTGGAGGGGCTGCGACGTCGCGTCATAGCCCCTCCGTCAGCCCTTCGGGGCTGCCACCTCCCCATGCCTGCGGCACAGGGAGGATTTAATAGGCGACGTCGACGGCGATCCGCAGCGTGCGCGGGCGGAGCGGCGTGAGGAAGCCCTCATTGCCCTCGAGGAAGGGCGTTCCGAGCGAAAAGCGGTTGCCGCGTGAGTCGAACAGGTTGGTAAGTGTCAGCGACAGGCCGCGGCGTTCGTTGCCCACGCGCATCGCGACACCCGTGTCGACATAGTCGCCCTGACTCTCGCCGAGCACCGGTCCGATACCGAGCCGCGACGGGCCGATATAGTTGGCCCAGCCGTTCACGCGGAAATCCTCGTCACCGATCACAGTCGCGTAGTTGACCGATCCGCGCACCGCATGGCTCGCGACATTGGGAATACGTCCGAGACGGCCCGGTGCCGCATCGAACACCGGCAGGATCTGCGGTGCGAGATCATCGACACGGCTATGGTTATAGACCGCGCCGAGTTCGAAGGTCAGCGCGGCGGTTGGCCGCATCGCGACCGCCCCCGACAGGCTGGTGATGCGGCCATCACCGATATTGGCGGTCGTCGGGAAGCCGGTACTGTCGATGAAATCGGCCTGAATGTTGCGCCAGCGGCTGTGCGAAATCGAAATGCTGGCGTCGAGCAGGCTCTGCCCCTTGTCGCCGAAGCGCATTCCCGCTTCCCATGTGCGCACCTGGTCGTTGAGGAAGCGCCGCACGAAATTGCCGTCGACCGCGAGTCCGCCGGGACGAAAACCCTCCTGATAGCGCGCATAGAGCCGGACATTGTGGAGCGGCGTCGCGAGCAGCGAGACGGATGGCAGCAGGTCGGTTTCTTTGCGCGATGCGGTCGTCGCACGATTCGCCTGCGCCAGGGCAAAGGACACGCCTTCGGCAGCGCCGCCGAGCTTCGCATGTGACAGGCGGACGCCGCCCGATGCGATCAGATCGGGCATCACCTCGACGGTGGCTTCGGCATAGCCGGTAAATTCGGTGATCTTGTTGGTCACGCCGGGCAGGATCGCGCGAAGCGGGCCATAGCCATATTCGCGGTTCTGCCGCGTGCGATTGTCGATGAAACTCGCGCCGATCACCCAGCCGAGGCCGTCGCGGTACGGGCGCGACAGGCGATTTTCGCTGACGAACATGCGCGTCGCATTATGCTGGTCGAGCACGCGCGGGACATCGTTGAGCGGAACGACCTGGATCGGCGCGAACAGGCGCTCGACATCGACGGCTCCAATCGAAGGGGGGACGGGGACGCCGCCACTGGACATATCGGTCCCTCGCCGCGCTTCGGGCAGGCTGGCGTCGAAGCGTTCGAACAGCCGGTGATCGATATAGGCGTTAGACGACTGGAAATGCAGATCGTCCCAATCCTTCATCACGACGACGGTGCCCATGCCGTAGCGCGCGGTTGCATTCTGTTCGACCATCGAATTGCGGGTGAGCGGCGCGCCATTCTTGTCGGCATATTGCGCGTCGTCGGAGGTGATCGCCTGATAGACGCCGCCGAAATCGACCGCCCAGTCGTCGTCCGCCTCGAACCGGAAAGTACCGCGTCCGCCGCGGATATGAACGCGGTTGACGTCGTTCTGCCCGCGCAGCGGATTGTCGATATAGCCGCCGTCGGTGAGCATATAGCCGACAAGGCGCAGTGCGTGTCCGTTGTCGCTGACCGGGATGTTGGCGATCGCAGCGATGTCGCCGCCGGGGTCGCCGTGCTGGGTGATCGACAGGCCGGCGATCGCCTGCACCGTCATCTCGCGCGGGTCGGGGGCTTTCGGAATGACACGGATGATCCCGCCTAACGACCCGGCGCCATAGAGCGTGCCCTGCGGCCCTTCGAGGATCTCGACATTGTCGATGTCGTAGAGGCGCAGGTCGGGGTCGGGCGCATTATAGCTGAGCCGGATGTCGCCGAGATACTGGCCGACGGTCGATTGTGTCGGGCCGGTGAAGCTTGAATCGGCGATACCGCGAATGAACAGCTTGTTGCGCCCCGGACCCAGATGGGTCGAGGAGACGGTCGCGGTGCGCGAAAGGATCGAATCCATCCCGCGCTCGCCGCCAAACGCCAAATCGCCGCCATCCAATTTGGTGACGACGCCGGCGAAGTGCGAAAGGGGTAGGTCGGTCTTCGACGCGGTGACGATGATTTCGTCCTGCGCCGCGGCGACCGTGTCTTGCGCCGGCTCGCGTGCCCGTGGCTGCGGTGCGTGTCGCGGCGCCGATGCCGACCGCGCGACGCGGACGGGGCGACGCTCGATACGCCAGCTCGTTGCGCTGACCCGTACGGCGCGCGCGTCGGACCCCGCGAGCAGGCGCCGGATCGCTTCTTCGACGCTCATCCGTCCGCGCACCGGCTTGACGCGGCCCTGCCACAGCTTCGCATCGCCAACGCTGATGCTGACCCCCGCCTGCCGGCTGATCAGCGGCAGCGCGGTCGACAGACTGCCTTTGGGGACGTCGAATGCGCGCTCCTCTGCCGCCTGCGCCTGCGCGGGCAGGCACAGCGCTATCGCTGCTGCGGCAGCGAAGAGGCGGGGGGAAAGGCGCGGGTGCATGCTCAGCGGGTCAATATCCAGCCATCACCCTGCCGCTTAGCCGTGGTTCCCGACAATGCGGCAAGATCGGCGATCGTGCGGTTCCGGTTCTCGTCGATGATCAGCGCGCCGCGAAACGACAGGTCGCTTGCTTCGGGCGCGATGCTCACCTGCATTCCCGCGGTGCGCTTCAGATCCTCGGCAACAACCGCGAGCGGCGTGCCATTGTAGACGAGCAGACCACTGCGCCAGCCGCCGATGCTGGCCACGTCGACATCCTGGACGACCGGGGGCTGGCGGTCACCATCGCGTGCCTCGAGGCCCTTGCCGGCGACGAGGCGGACCTTGTCGCGGTCGGGGTTGTAGAGGACGATGCCTTCGGACACCGCGACCGACGTCTGGCGGTCACGGCGCACGACGTTGAAGGCGGTGCCGAGGTCGACGATCTTTGCGTCGCCCGTCTCGACGACGAACGGAGCGTCGTCGCGGTGGACGACATGGAACATCGCCTCGCCCGATTCCAGACGGGCAAAGCGCGGGCGGTCCTTGTCGATCTCGATCACCGAGGCGCCGTTGATTTCGATCTTCGACCCGTCGGCCAGATCTATGGTGCGATGTTCACCTGCCTCAGTCTCGATCCGGTTCTCGGTTCCGAACAGGCCAAGGCCCGACAGGCTGATCGTGCCGACCAGCGCTGCGGCCATCGCCCCGCCGAACCACGCACGGCGTGACGGACGGCGCGGCGCGTCGGGTATGATCACGACCGACGGCTTGGGTGCCGCGGGCAGCGCATCGAGATCTTGGTCGAGGCTCGCGACCGCATCGTAGATCGCATTATGCTCCGGATCCTCGGCAAGCCAGTCGGCAAAGCCGTTCCAGTCGTCGAAAGCGGGGTCGCGCTGGCGGATCAGCCAGTCGATCGCGCGCACTTCGGCGTTTGTCGCGTCAACTTGCATCGAACTGCCTCCGGATCACGGCGAGCGCCGCATAAACCTTGCGCAGATCGGCTTCGACGGTGCTCAGGCTGACCCCCATTTCACTGGCTATATCGCGTTGGTTCTGGCCGTCGACACGGAACCGGCGGAAGATGCGTGCCGGCCGCTCGCCCGTCGCGGTGATCGATGCTTCAACAAGCGCGAGCTGTTCGCGCGAGATCAACGCGGTTTCGGTCGAGGGGCTTTGCGTGGCGGCGGCTTCGCCCCAGGCTTTGTCGCGCAGGTCGCTCTGCCGCGCAGACCGATAGCGGTCGAGCATCAGATTGTTCGCGGCGCGCATGATATAAGGCAGGGGGTCGGCGATCGGGCCGGTCTTCCGGTCGGTCAGGCGCATCCACAGATCCTGGAACAGATCTTCGGCGCCGTCACCCGCGCCGCGCACTTCCAGAAAGCGGACGATGCGGTCCCGGTTGGCGAGCAATACGCCTTCGATGCCCTGGGTGGCGTCGGTTCGATCACGCGACTCTGTCATGGATTGCTTGCTTTGGAACGCCATCTTTTGCCGGTGAGCGCCACCCCGATGTGCGCCATACGTCCCCCTGATGACGCCGTCATATAACGTCCACGCCCAGCCGCGCAACCGCGGCGCTTGGAAAGAGAGGGTGGACTGTGCAAGCATCTGTTTCTTTGTTTCTTTATCCCAAGGCAAGGGGGAAGCGTGGGTAGGGGTTGCGCTTCCCCCTTGCGGGCGGGGCCGGCCAGGGGGGCTAGAGGCCGACCCGCAGACTCGCACGGAAAGCCCAGCCGATATGGCTTTGCTGTTCTTCCGCGGACACTTCGCCAGCGACCTGAAAGGCCGAATTGCCGGCGATGCCACGGAAACGGCCGACCCAGCCGCTCGTGCGATCATCAGGAACAAGGGTGAAAGGCGTGCCGTTCTTGAACGACGCCGTCGTCGTGCCGAGCGTGCCGCTGACGATCTGGCGGCGGCCGCCTTCGAGTTCGAAGCGCGTCCAGCCGTCATATTCGTCGGCACCGCCAAAATCGAGGCCGACGGCGACGGTGCCCGACACGGCGAGCTCGTCACTGTCACGGCTCAGCACCGTGAGGTCGAGGGCGTCGCCGCCGCCGGTTTCCTGATAGCCGTCTTCCTTCAACTTGAAGTAATCGACCGCGACCATCGGACGGAAGCTCAGGCCACCGACGCGTGTGTCATAAGCGACCGAGCCCGACGCCGACCACAAGGTGCCGTCCCATTTGCCCTTCATCGTCTTTTCGATGTCCTCGGCGCCGGCTTCAGCGCGGAAGATGCGCGTGCCCTTCAGGCTGATCGGCGCGCCCGAAACGCGGGCGCTCGCCATGAAGCCGTCGGAGCGCAAGCGCCAGTGCAGCGCGCCTTCGAATTGGCTGGTGCTGACTTCATTGGCGTTGCTGCCATTGCCGTCCTTGCCGCTGAGAAACGCGATCGAGCCGCCGAAATTGCCGAGGTTGCTCTTGATCTCGGCGCCGCCCGAAATGCCCCAGCCGCTGACATCATAGCTTGCGGTGTTACCGACGCCTTTCGACGTGCCCCAGACAGCCTGGTTGACCCAATAGCCCCATTTTCCTTCGTCCTGGAACGGCGCATTCGGGTCCTGAAGGTAACGCGACAGCGCGCGCGAGCCCGAGGTGACGGTTTCGAAAACACCGCCCTCATGCTCGGGGAGCATCTGGCCGAGCTGGTTGTGGAACTGCTCGCCGTCGGTGATACCGAGGAAGACGTCCTCGATCTTCTGGTCGGCGACCACCGCGTCGAGCACGGCGTCGAACGCGCTCGATTCCGAACGGTTGAGCCCGAGTTCGGTCGTGGTCTTGCGCGACACATCGACGATCAACTGGGTCGCGTTCGACGTCAGCGTGCCCTTGTAGAGGAAAGGCAGCAACGTCTGCGATGCGGTGAGGTTGCTCGCGCCGGTCAGCGTCCCCGCGGTCAGCACGATATGCTGACCCTCGGCCTTTTCGAGACTCGACAGCTTGAGCGCGAGCTTGGATTCGGCGCCGAAGCTGGCGTTGCCGGTGACCTGAAGATTGGTTCCCGTGGTGCCGGTATCGAGCAGGACGCCAAGCGTGCCCTTGTCGGTGATCGCGAGCGACGAAATCGTCGCGGCGCCGCCGACGTCGAAGGTGCCGCCCGCGACCGAAACCGCCAGGCCCTGCGAATTGGCGAGCGTGCCCGAGAAGATCGACGTGCCGCCGATGGACAGTGTGTCGGCACCGCCGCCAAAGTCCGCCAAACCGGTGAACTTCGATGTTCCCGCCAAGGTCATCGTGTCGCTGCCGGTGCCGAAGCGGGCGTTGCCGGCGTAGGTTGCGTCACCCGACAGCGCGAGCTTGTTGTTGCCGGCGCCGAAGAAGCTGTTCCCCTTTACCGAACCGTCGGCGATGTCGAACACGTCGTTGCCGCCGCCGAAGCGGACGTCGCCGACGATGCTGGGTGCGGTAATTCCAGAGGCAACCGCAGTCTGCTTGACCGTCGCGCCGGTTGCGTTCGCCGAGAGGTCGATCGCGATGTTGCGGTCGGAGGAGGCGAGCGCGCCCGTGGCGCTGATCGTGCCGCTGTTTTCGACCGTGCCGACCTTGCCCGATAGGTCGACGATCGCGCGCGCCGTGCCACTGTCGCCGCCGGTCTTCGCCGTGATCGAACCGCTGTTGCGGATCAGCGGGACATCGCCGCCGGCCTCGACCAGCACGGCGGTTGCGACCGCACCCGCGGCGTTGCCGCCGGTCGTCGCTTCGATCTTGCCCGCGTTGCGGAGTTCGGGGGTGGTCGCACCGCTGCCGAAGCGGATTGCGGTTGCCGCCGTGTCTTTCGACAGCGCCGTCACGCTGCCGGTCGCGCCGA
Organism: Sphingopyxis sp. MSC1_008; assembly: GCF_023197165.1. GTDB lineage: Bacteria > Pseudomonadota > Alphaproteobacteria > Sphingomonadales > Sphingomonadaceae > Sphingopyxis. The sequence continues at coordinate 583,611 of NZ_JALPRD010000001.1, read as the reverse complement.
TGCCGATGCCGCCCGCGATGGTGACCGCGCCGCCGAGGCCGCCGATCTGCATGCCGTTGCCGTCTTTGCCGGCGTAGAGGCCGTTGCCGAGCACCGCGCCATCGATGATGAGCCCGAGCCCGGTGCCCGTTCCGGCAACCGGGCCGATCGTCACCGCGCGGTCGGCCGAGCCGATGCGGATCGCAGCGGCCGAACCGAAGGAACGCACGACAGCGTTTCCTTCCTTGTCGTCGTCGATGCCGTCCTTGTCCTCATCCTTGTCGTCGGCTTTCGTGTCCTTGGGGGCGACGGCGAGGACGATGCCGCCAGTGACATTGCCTTCGATCGACAGCGCGCTGCCGCCGATCAGCAGGTCATCGGCGTCGAGCTTCGAGGGGTCGGCAGGCGGCGTGGTGAAGCGATAGCCGGTCGAGGTGATGCCTCCCTGCACAACAAGCGCGCCTGAAATATCACCAGCGAGCCGTGCGCCGATCGCATCGACACCCTGCGCCGAAATCGTGCCGGCGAGGCGGACATTGCCCGTCACATTCTGGAGGCCGACGCCAAGCGCGCGGTCCCCGACAACTGTAATCGAGCCGTCGTTGGTGAAATTGCCGGTCAGCGGCCCGCCGAGACGAATGCCCGCCGAATTATTGCCCTCGATCGCGATTGCGCCCGAGTTGACGATATTTCCGGTAAAGGCGCCCGCCGTCGCGATGCCGACGCGGTTGCTGCCAATAGCGAAAACGCCGTCGATGTCGCCGTCATTGTCGATGTCGGTCGGCGCGTAGGTTTCGCCGATGGTGATCTTGCCGGTCGCGCTGTTGGTGATCCCGCCCGACGTGCCGGCATTCGCGAGGATGCCCGTGGCGCCGTCGACGTTGCTGAACTCGATCGTGCCTTCGTTGACGACCTTGTGATTGCTGTCGATCGTGACTGCCGGACCCGTGGCGGTGGGCTTGATCGAGCCGGCGGCGACGATCTTGATGTCGTCTGCGGCGCCCGATTTGATCGTCGACGTCCGCACCGGCGCCGTGGTGGCGGTGCTGATCGTCGTCTCGGCGTGGGCGGTGGTCGAAAGGAGGGTGGCCAGGCAGGTGGAGGCCAGCAAGGTTTTGCGCATCGGGTTCCTCTTGAGATCGGGGCCGGGATGTCTTCCCGGCGACAATCACAAGACGGAGCGGTGTCGGCGTAGCCTTGGAAAAAAATCATCTCGATCGCGCGCGGTCTGAGCGCCGCTAATTCCGCGCGGTCACAATCCACGCGGAGCCGTCGATCTGCACTGACGTCTCTCCGGGCCGTTTCGCGAACGCCGCGCGAACGGCTGCCGCCGATTTCGCGCGAATATCGTCGGATTGGTCGGCAAGCGCGCGCGACAGCGGCCCCACCTGGAACGCCATGTCGAGTGCATCGTCGATCGCATCGTCGCGCGTTGCGCCGCGGCCATAAGAAATACTCGTGTCGAAGGCCGTGATGTCGATCGCGGTAAAGCCCGCTGCCGAAAGAATATCCGCGATCTTCTGCCGGTCGCCAAAGGCGAAAGGCCCGGGGGCATTTGGATCGGCAGGCGCCGGCTGCACGATTTCGCGGATCGCCGCCATCGGCAGCCGCACCCAGTCATTCTCCTGCGCCCCGCGCCAGCACACGAACGCCAGCCGCCCGCCGGGCTTCAGTGCGCCGCGCATGTGTGCGAAGGCGGCAACCGGGTCGTCGAAGAACATCACGCCGAAGCGCGAGAAGAGAAGGTCGAACTTTCCTGCGGGCAGCGGGGCCGTCGCAGCATCGGCGCATCGGAATTCGACGGGCGTGCCGGCGGGTGCGGCGGCGCGGGCGATCTCGACGAGCTGTTCCGATATGTCGACGCCGAGGGCGTGGCCGCCGGGCCCGACCCGGTCGGCAAGCGGAAAGGTCGAGGTGCCCGATCCGCAGCCGATATCGAGAATCTGTTCGCCGGGCCGCACATTGGCCGCCGCGATCGCGGCATTGCCGAAATCCTCGAGCATCACATCCAGCCGCGTTAGGTTCGCGGCCCAACGCTGGCCACTGTCGCCGTTCCAGTCATGCGTGGGGGCGGTCTCGACATCGGACATGCGCCTGCTCCTTTATTGCGAATTATTCGCAACTACGCCCGTCTCCGGCCGAGCGCAAGGGGCGGCGAATAGCTATGCCCTGTTGCATCGCCCCCGGCCATGCGACATTCCACCGGGAGGACCGGCCACGTGGGGACCGGCAAGGGAGAGTCATGAGCGAACAGATCGTCACGGTGGACATCGGCGGCACGCATGCGCGCTTTGCGATTGCCGAGATCGAAGGCGGCCGCGTCCTGTCGCTGGGCGAAGCGACGACGCTCCACACCAAGGATCACGCGAGTTTCCAGACGGCGTGGCAGGATTTTGAACGCCAGCAGGGCGAAGCTTTGCCGCGCGCGGTCGCGATCGCCATCGCCGGGCCGACGCGCGGCGACATCATCCGCTTTACCAACAATCCGTGGATCATCCGTCCGGCATTGATCAACGAGAAGTTGAACGTCGACCGCTATGTGCTCGTCAATGATTTCGAGGCGGTGGGGCACGCCGTCGCACAGGCTGACGCGGGCTATTTTGAGCGATTGACCGGCCCCGACGAGCCGTTGCCCAAAACCGGCACGATCAGTGTCATCGGCCCAGGCACCGGGCTTGGCGTCGCACATATCTGGCGCGACGGTGCCGACTATCGTGTCCAGGCGACCGAGGGCGGGCATATCGACTTCGCCCCGCTCGACAGCATCGAAGATGCGATCCTCGCGCGGCTGCGCAAGCGCCACCGCCGGGTGTCGATCGAGCGTATCGTGTCGGGGCCCGGCATCGTCGATATCTATGAAACGCTCGCCGCACTCGAAGGACGCGCGGTGACGCCGCTCGACGACAAAGCGATCTGGACCAATGCGCTGAGCGGCGAGGACAGCCTCGCTGCCGCGGCGGTCGATCGGTTCTGCCTGTCGCTCGGCAGCGTGTCGGGCGACCTCGCGCTGGCGCAGGGGGCAAATGGGGTGGTGATTGCGGGGGGGCTGGGGCTACGGATCCGCGATAGCCTGGTCCGCTCGGGCTTCCCCGAACGCTTCATCGAGAAGGGGCGGTTCGAGGGGTTCATGTCGGCACTGCCGGTAAAGCTGATAACCCATCCGCAGCCCGGTTTGTTCGGCGCGGCAGCGGCTTTCGCGCGCCAGCACGGCTGACGCAATTTCCGCTGGCATCGAGCGGAGAAAATCGGCAGCAAGCTATTCTCGCTTCTTGAAGGATTCCGCCGCCCGTGTCCGCCCGCCCCGTCCTCGGCATCATCGCCTGTAACCGGCAGGTCGGCGCCGAATATGCGCAGGCGGTGATGAATCGTTATGCGAAGGCGGCGATGCGGCACGCCGACTGTGCAGCACTGCTCATTCCGTCGCTTCCCGACTATATGCGCGCCGACGAGATTGTCGGTCGGCTCGACGGCGTGCTGCTCACCGGATCACCATCGAACGTCGAGCCGGCACGTTATGGCGAGGATGAGGCGGGCGAAGGGCCGTTCGACCCCGACCGCGATCGCATGATGCGCGATCTGGTCGACGCGGTGATCGCAGCGCAGCGCCCGCTGTTCGGCATCTGCCGCGGGTTTCAGGATATCAATGTCGCGCTTGGCGGGACGCTGCGCCGCGATACCGCAACCAATGGTGAACTGCTGCGCCACCATACGCCCGACGGGACATTGTTCGATGCGATGTTCGATCATCGTCATCACGTCGATCTGGTCGAGGGCGGGATGCTGGCGTCGGCTTATCAGGCGGAATCGCTCGATGTGAATTCGGTCCATTACCAAGGGATCGGGCGGCTCGCCGATGGCCTGTCGGTCGAGGCACGCGCGCCCGACGGACTGGTTGAGGCTTTCAGCGCGCGGCCGAACGGCGCACCGCTGCTTGCCGTCCAGTGGCACCCCGAGTGGGCGGTCGACGGCAATGCAGAGAGCCGGACCTATTTCAGTCTGCTCGGACAGGCGCTGCGGGGCGGGCTATGAACCGCCGCATCACCCGGTACGACCGCTATCTCGCGCGGCTCTGCTTCTCGCCCTGATCTAAACCGGAACCCTCGTTTCCGCTCGTGTCGAGCGAAGTCGAGACACAAATCATCGCAGCGTTGGATCGAGGGGCATCTCGACTTCGCTCGATGCGAACGGTTTATAGAGATCAGGAGTTTTCCATGCCCCGAAATCACGACATCGCCGAACTGCGCCGCCTCGACGTCGCGCACCATCTTCCAGCGCAGGCCGACTGGGCCGAAATCGAACAACTTGGCGGCAGCCGCATCATCACCCATGCCGAGGGTTGCTATATCCATGATGGCGACGGCCACCGCATCCTCGACGGGATGGCGGGCCTGTGGTGCGTCAATGTCGGCTATGGCCGCGAGGAACTGGTCGAAGCGGCGGCGGCGCAGATGCGCGAACTGCCCTTTTACAACACCTTCTTCAAGACCGCGACCCCGCCGACGGTAACGCTGGCGGCAAAGATCGCCTCGCTCACCGGAAATCGCCTGCCGCATATCTTCTTCAACGCCTCGGGCAGTGAAGCGAACGATACGGTTTTCCGCATGGTGCGCCACTATTGGAAGCTGAAGGGCGAGCCCAAGCGCACGGTCTTTATCAGCCGCTGGAACGCCTATCACGGCTCGACCGTCGCGGGCGTCTCGCTCGGCGGGATGAAGGCGATGCACGCGCAGGGCGACCTGCCGATCCCCGGCGTCGAACATGCGCGCCAGCCCTATGCCTATGGCGAAGGGCAGGGGATGACCGAGGAGGAGTTCTGCGACGCCTGCGTACAGGCGATCGAGGACAAGATTCTCGAGGTCGGCCCCGAAAATTGTGCGGCCTTCATCGGCGAGCCCGTGCAGGGCGCGGGCGGCGTGATCATCCCGCCGAAAGGCTATTGGCCGAAGGTCGAGGCCGTAGCGCGCAAATATCGCCTGCTCGTCGTCGCCGACGAAGTCATCTGCGGCTTCGGGCGCACCGGCAAGATGTGGGGGCATGAGACGATGGGCTTTACCCCCGACCTGATGCCGATGGCGAAGGGGCTGTCGTCGGGTTATCTGCCGATCTCGGCCACCGCGGTCGCGGCGCATGTTGTCGAGGTGCTGAAGACCGGTGGCGATTTCGTCCACGGCTTTACCTATTCGGGACACCCGGTCGCGGCGGCGGTCGCGCTCAAGAATATCGAGATTATCGAGCGCGAAGGACTGGTCGAGCGTACGGGAAGCGTCACCGGTCCGCATCTCGCCAAGGCCCTCGCGACGCTGAACGATCATCCGCTTGTCGGTGAAGCGCGCTCGATTGGCCTGCTCGGCGCGGTCGAGATCGTCGCCGACAAGGAAACGCGGGCCCGCTTTGGCGGTGCCGAGGGGACCGCCGGACCGATGGCGCGCGATGCGTGCATTGCAAACGGACTGATGGTGCGAGGCATCCGCGACAGCCTCGTCATGTGCCCACCGCTGATCATCACCACCGAACAGATCGACGAGATGGTTGCCATCATCCGCAAATCTCTCGATGAGGTGATGCCGAAACTCCGCGCGCTTTAAACAGGAAAGACCAAACCCCTATGCCCTCCGGCCTTTTTGCCCTGCTCGACGATATTGCGACGATCGCCAAGGTCGCCGCGGCGAGCATCGACGATATCGGCGCCGCGGCGTCGAAGGCCGGGGTCAAGGCCGCGGGGGTGGTGGTCGACGATACCGCGGTGACCCCGCGCTACGTCACCGGCTTCACCCCCGATCGCGAGTTGCCGATCATCTGGCGGATCACCAAGGGGTCGATCTTCAACAAGCTGGTGCTGATCCTGCCCGCGTTGCTGCTGCTGTCGGCGGTCGCGCAGTGGGCGATCACGCCGCTGTTGATGATCGGCGGCGCCTATCTTTGCTTCGAGGGCGCAGAAAAGGTGCTGCACTCGCTGCAGAAGGACAAGACGAGCCTCGCCGAGGACGCCGCGATCGTCGCCGATCAGGATCATGAAGAGGCGATGGTGAAGGGCGCGGTGCGCACCGACTTCATCCTTTCGGCCGAGATCATGGTGATCGCGCTCAACGAAGTGATCGACGAACATTTCGCGATGCGTGCCGCGACGCTCGCGGTGGTCGCCATCGCGATCACCATCGCGGTCTATGGCGTCGTCGGGCTGATCGTGAAGATGGACGATATCGGGCTGCATATGGCGAAAGAAGGCAATAGCGCGCGCAAGGCGATCGGGCGCGGGCTTGTTGCTTTCATGCCGAAGCTGCTCGCTGCGCTCGCGCTGATCGGTACCGCGGCGATGCTGTGGGTCGGCGGGCAGATATTCCTGCACGGCCTCGACGAATATCATATCGGCAATATCGGGCATGGACTCCACGATTTTGCGCATGCGGTGGCGGGGAACCTGCCGGGTGCGGGCGTTTGGGAATGGCTGATCAATGCCGGCGGCGCGGGCGTGTTCGGGCTGCTGCTCGGCGGTGTGATCGTCGGCCTGCTGCATTTGCTGCCGGGAAAGAAGGCGGCACATTAATCTCGTCATCCCGGACTTGATCCGGGATCGATCGCGGCGCCGAAGTCATGGACCCCGGATCAAGTCCGGGGTGACGACTGAAAAATCAGCCTAGCAGCACCACCGGGCTATCCGCGCGCCAGTGCATGCTGACCTTGTCGCCCCAGGTGAAATCATCCTGGTCGTGGCGCGACAGGTTCGGGCGGGATACGCGCAGGCACGCGCCCGATTCCAGCTCGATCTCGAACAGGGTGATGTCGCCGAGGTAGCTCATCCCTTTGATCTTGCCGCGCGCGAAATTATAGCCGTCGGGCGCGTCCTGCGCCGCGGCTTTGACGGCTTTGCCTTCGCCGGGGACATGGAGGTAGATTTTCTCGGGGCGCAGCGCGATCCACACATCGGCGCCGTGCGGGCCGGTGACGCCGTGGTTGAGATAGACCTTGCCCAGCCCGGGGCAATCGACCGCGGCCTTGTCGGCGTCGTCGAGGGTCAGCTTGCCCTCGAAGATATTCACCGATCCGACGAAATCGGCGACGAAGCGGTTGGCGGGATATTCGTAGAGATCCGACGGCGTCGCTAGCTGCGCGACCTCGCCCTTGTTGATCACGCCGATCCGGCACGCCATCGACAGCGCCTCGTCCTGATCGTGCGTGACGGTGACGAAGGTGATGCCGACCTTTTCCTGTAGGTCCGACAGCTCGAACTGCATTTGCGCGCGCAGCTTGGCGTCGAGCGCCGACAGCGGTTCGTCGAGCAACAGCACTTTCGGACGCATCACGAGACTGCGCGCGAGCGCGACACGCTGGCGTTGGCCGCCCGACATCTGATCGGGCATCCGCGTTTCGAACCCGCCGAGCTTGACCAGTTCGAGCGCCTCGGCGACGCGGTCCTTGATCTCGCCACCCTTCACGCCCGCAATCTTGAGGCCATAAGCGACGTTGTCGGCGACGCTCATGTGCGGGAACACGGCGTAGCTCTGGAACACCATGTTCACCGGGCGCTTGTTCGGCGGGACGCCGGTGACGTCCTGCCCGTCGATCAATATCTTGCCTTCGGTCGGGAGCTCGAACCCGGCGATCATCCGCAGCAACGTAGTCTTGCCGCACCCCGACGGGCCGAGCAGCACGAAAAATTCGCCGGCATTGATGTCGAGGGTGACATTATCGACCGCGGTCACCTTGCCGAAGCGTTTCGAGACGTTCTGGATCTGGATGATCGGGTGTGCGGTGTCGGTCATGGTCAGTGGGTTTCCGCAATGGCTTTCACGCCCTGAAGTTTGAGCGCGACGAAGGTCAGGGCGACAGTGAGGAGAATAAGCAGGGTTGAGGCGGCGTTGACCTCGGGCGTCACCGAGAAGCGGACCATCGAATAGACCTTCACCGGGAAGGTGATTGTGTCGGGGCCGCTGGTGAAATAGGTGATGACGAAATCGTCGAGGCTGAGCGTGAACGACAGGAGCGCACCGGCGACGAGCGCGGGTTTGATGTGCGGGATCAGCACGTCGCGGAACACCTGCCACTCGCTGGCGCCGAGATCCTTGGCGGCCTCCTCCTGCTCGCGGTTGAAGGTCGCGAGACGCGAGCGCACGACCATCGTCACGAAGGGGAAGCAAAAGGTGATGTGTGCGATGATGATCGCGCCGAGATTGAACGGCCAGATCAGGTCGGTCGGCCAGTCGACCGCGGCGAAGAACATCAGGAAGGCGACGCCGAGGCAGATTTCGGGAACGATGATCGGCAGCGAGATCGTGCCGTCGATCGCGCTTTTGAGCGGGAAGCGGAAGCGCCACAGCATCACCGCGGCGACCGCGCCAAGCACGAGGCTGGCCACCGTAGCGAGCGCGGCGATCGTCAGCGAATTGATCAGGGCCTCGACGAGCTGGTCGTTGCCCATCGCTTTTTCATAATATTTGGTCGTGAAACCGCGCCACACGACGTTGCGCTTGCTGTCGTTGAAGCTGAAGATCATCAGCACGACGAGCGGCGCGTAAAGGAAGATCATGACCGCGCCGACCCAGAGGCGCATCCAGAGGGTGCGGCTATATTCGAGCGGGGCTACGGGCGTGCGGGCGAAGAGCGCCATCAGCGGACCTCCGGCACTTTTTTGCGCATCGACTGGATCGCGATCAGCGCGAACATTGCGTATATCAGCAAGAAGGACAGGGCGGCGCCGAAGGGCCAGTCGTTGGCTTTCTTGAACTGGCGCTCGATAACGTTGGCGATCATCTGGCTGTCGGTCCCGCCCATCAGGTCGGGCGTAAGATAGGCGCCGAGCGCGGGGATCAAGGTGATCATCACCCCGGCAATGATGCCCGGTGCGGCGAGGGGAACGACGATACGCATGATCGTGCGGAAATGCCCGGCACCGAGGTCGAGGCTTGCCTCGATCAGGCTGCGGTCGAGGCGGTCGAGCGCGGCGTAGAGCGGCAGCACCATGAAGGGGAGGTGGACGTAAACGAGCCCGAACACGACCGCGAAATTGTTGAAGAGCAGCTGCACCGGCTCCCATGTCGGGAGCGGTTGCAGCCCGACGAGCGTCTTGATCCAGCTCGTTCCTTCCCACAGCGCCCCGAGCCCCTTGTTCGCGAACCCCTGCGTGCCGAGGAGCATCATCAGCGCATAGGTGCGGATGAGCAGGTTGGTCCAGAAGGGCAGCATGATACCGAGCAGCAGCCACGGCCGCCATTTCTCGCTGGCAAAGGTGATCGCCATCGCGACGGGAAAGCCGATGATCAGGCAGATCAGCGTGACGAGCGCCGCGACCGCGAAGCTCTTGCCGAAAATGGTCAGGTACAGCCACTCGGTCGCGCGCTTGTAATTGTCGAGCGTGCCCGAAATATCGATTTCGGTCAGCCCCTTATTTTCGCCGAAACTGTAAAGCCAGACGATCGCCATCGGGACGAGAAAGAAGACGATGATCCAGAAGAGCGTCGGCAGCGATACCGCCGCAAAAACCCTTTTGTTCGTTTTCCAGTCCTGTTCGGCCACCCCCCGATGCCCCCGCGGGTCAGAATCTAGTCATAGCGCGTTCGAGGCGTCGAAATGGCGAAGATATCGGCTTCGCGTGGCCGCCGCAGATGGTGGTTCCATCTGCAAGGCCGTGCGGAGTCGAGATCGAAGCCATTTCGACGTCCCTTCGGGATTTGACCGATTTTGTCCATGGCAGCGTCGGCAAGTCTTGGAATATTGACATATTACTGCGCCTTGCCTCCTCGCCCTGAACAAAATCGCTCCAAATCTCGAATGCGCTATGACTAGATTCTGACCCTTGACCGTCAGGCCGCCCGTACCCGTGTGAAGGCTTCTTCGTACAGCGGCTGCAACTCGGGATTGAAGCGCGCATATTCGCATTTCGCCAGCGCTTCTGCGGGCGGGAAGATCACCGGGTTGTTCTTGTAGCTGTCGGGCATCAGCTTCTTCGCGGCGGCATTCGGCGTCGGATAGAGGATCGTCTCGGTGATTTCCTTGTCGACGTTGGCGTCGAGGATATAGTTGATGAAGGCGTGCGCATTCTTCGGATGCGGTGCCCCCTTCGGAATGCACAGATTGTCCGAATTGAGCTGACTGCCTTCCTTGGGGATGACGAAATCGATGTCGGCATCCTCGACCATCGCCTGCGCGATATCGCCATTATATTCGAGCACGACGTCGACATCGCCCTTGAGCAGCAGGTCCTGCCCGTCGTCCTCGTGGAATTTCTTCACATTGGGCTTTTGCTTGATCATCATCTTTTCGATCGTCGCGATGTCCGCGGGGGTCAGCGCATTGACCGATTTTCCGAGATATTTGCCGTAAAGTCGGAACATGTCGCCGGCTTCCGACAGCCAGGCGATGCGGCCTGCATATTCGGGGCTGTCGAACAGGACCTTCCAGCTGTCGGGCTTTGCCGACACTTTCGACTTGCGATAGCCGATCCCGAGCGCGAGCCAGGTGTAAGGCATCGAAAATTTGCGCTGCAGGTCATATTCGACGTTGATGTAGGCCGGGTCGATATTCTTCTTGTTCGGGATTTGCGCATGGTCGAGCGGCAGCAGCATGCCCGCCTTGCTCATCCGCTCGACAAAATCGTTCGAGGGCACGATCACGTCGTAACCGGGGTTGCCGGCCTTGAATTTCGCGAACAGCACGTCGTTGCTGTCGAACAGGTCCATCGTGACGTCGACGCCCGTCGCTTCCTTAAAATTGTCGAGCGTATTCTCGCCGATGTAGGTGTCCCAGTTGTAGAAGTTGAGCTTGGCTTCCTCGCCGTTCGCGAGCTTCTTGCCGCTTTCCTTGCTGCACGCGGCGAGGCCGCCGAAGCTGATCCCGATAGCCGCGACCCCCATCGCCTGCAGAAGCGAGCGGCGCCCGCGGGTTTGCTTGATCAGTTCGATCGGATCCATGTCGAAGCCTCCCTGTATGTGACGTCAAGCTGACTCAATAAACTCGGCTTGGAAAGAGCTTTTTTGCGCCGCACCAAGTTTCTTTGAAACTTTCATGCGTTGCGCAGATACCAATCGTAATCGAGTGTCGGAACGACGCTGAAATAGCGATCCTGCTCGACGCGCTTCACGATGCTGAACATGTCGACGAACCGGGTGCCGAGATAGTCGCGCATCAGCGCCGATGCATGGAAACGGTCGACCGCGGCGAACCAGTTCGACGGCGGCTTGTCGTCGTTGCTGTTGTCGCGGTCGTAACCGTTGCCGACCACCGCGGTGCCCGGATCGCTCTGGTTCGTCATGCCGTGGTGCATGCCCGCGAGCACCGCCGCGACCGCCAGATAGGGGTTCGCGTCGGCGCCGCACGCGCGATGCTCGACATGGCGGCTCGGCGGCGGGCCGGCGGGAACACGGAACGATACGGTACGGTTGTTGACGCCCCAGGTCGGCGCGACGGGGGCATAGCTGTTCGCCTTGAAGCGGCGATAGCTGTTCGCATGCGGCGCGAAGAGCACGAAGGCATCGCCGACGCTGCCGATCATCCCGCCGATCGCGTGGCGCAGCGCGGGCGTGCCTTCGGCGTCGTCGCTGGCGAAGATGTTGGTATCGTTGCCGTTATTGACCGAGACGTGGATATGCATGCCGCTGCCGGCCTGATCGGCGAAGGGCTTGGCCATGAAGGTCGCCTCGAGGCCGTGTTGCTGCGCGATCGCCTTGACGAGCCGCTTGTACATGATGGCGTCGTCGCAGGCGCGCAGTGCATCGGGTTTGTGGCGCAGGGTCAGTTCGAACTGGCCGGGGGCGAATTCGGAGATCGCGCTTTCGAGCGGCAGGCCCTGCACATCGGTCGCGGCGTAAAGCGCGTCGAAGAAGGGGCGGAAATCGTCGAGTTCGCGCAGGCCATAGACCTCGACGTTGCGCGGCGTGTCGCGGCTGTAGACGGGGCGGGCGGGGCGGACTTTGCCATCGCGGGCGCGGCGCGGGTCGACGAGATAAAATTCCAGCTCGACCGCGAGCACCGGGGTGAGCCCGTCGGCGGTAAAGCGGTCGATCACGCCGCCGAGCACATGGCGCGGATCAAGGTCGTGCGGGGTGCCGTCGAGCTCGTAGAAATCGACGAGGAACTGCGCGGCATGGTCGCCGCCCCACGGCGTGCGGACGAGCGTGCCGGGGATCGGCTTCATCGAGCGGTCGGCGTCGCCATCTTCCCAGACGAGGCCGGTCTCGACCGTGTCCTGCCCGGTGATGTCGACGACGGTGATCGAGCCGGGAAACATGCGGCCGCTTTCATAGACCGCCATCACCTCGTGCTGGCGCAGGCGCTTGCCGCGCGGCACGCCGCCGAAGTCGGTGTAGATCATCTCGATCGAATCGACGTCGAGGTTCGCCTTGAAAAAGGCTTCGGCTTCCGAACGCGGGGCGATCACGCCCGATGACTTCGACATATAAAACCTCCTGAAATCCGCGTCACCCGAGCCGATCGCGAAGCGCATACCAGAGCAACCCGAGTGTAGCGAGGGGGCGTCGGAACCAGGGGCCGCCCGGAAAGGGCTGGCTCGGCAACCCCGCCAGCACATCGAAGCGCTCGGCGGTCCCGGCCATCGCCTCGGCAATCAATTCGCCCGCCAAGGTGGTGACCAGCGCGCCGTGCCCCGAAAAGCCGTGCGCGTAGAAGATGTTCCCGTCGCGGCCGATGTGGGGCAGGCGGTTCATCGTCACCGCAACGGCGCCGCCCCAGCCAAAGTCGATCTTCGCATCGGCAATTTGCGGGAAGACCTGCGCCACGAAGGGCCGCACAAACGCCGCAATGTCGCGCGGCGGCGTTTGCGAATAACGCTCGCCGCCGCCGAAGATCAGGCGCTTGTCGGCCGACAGGCGGAAATAGTTGAGCACGAAGCGGCTATCGGCGACGGCGGCGTCGCTCGGCAGCAGCGCGTCGGCGTTGGCGAGCGGCGCGGTTGCGATATTATAGTTCATGATCGGAACAGTGTAGCGACCGAGTTGCGGTTCGAGCTGGCCGATCCATGCGTCGGTGGCATCGATGAAAAACTCTGCCCAGACGGTTTGATCGCCTAGAAACAGCTCGTTTCTGTCGAGCCCGAGATCGAAGATCAGATCGGCCTTCTTTCCCTCGATGAACCGCACGCCCGCCGCTTCGGCCGCCTGGGCGAGTCCGATCGCATAGTTCAGCGGATGGAAATGGCCGCCCTGCGGGTCGAAAATGCCGCCATGATAGAGCGGGCTGGCGATATGCGTGCCCATCTCGTCTTTGGCGACGACCTGGCTTTTGTAGTCGAAGCGTGCGGCGAGAAACTCGGCCTCGCCTTGCATCGCGTCAAAATCCTTTGGTGTCCATGCCGCCTCCAGATGGCCGCCCTTCAGGTCGCAATCGATGCCATGTTTCGCGATCCGCGCCTTGACCCGATTGTCACGCCAGCAAAGGTCGAACAGCGCATCAGCCCGGTCTTGCCCGAACGCTTCTTCGAGTTCGGACGCCGTCCAGCGCAGGCCCGGAATCAATTGGCCTCCATTACGGCCCGACGCGCCAAATCCGATATGTTCACGCTCGATCAGGATCACCGAAAAGCCGCGTTCCGCACAGGCGAGCGCGGCTGAGAGACCCGTGAAGCCACCACCGATCACGGCGACGTCGCATTCCAGATCGCCGTCGAACGCCCGCGGCCGCCACGGATGAGCGGTCGCCGCATAATAGCTGTTGGCGAGCGGATCGGTCATGGCCGGGCTGCCGGTCAGACCCGCATCAACAGATGTTCGCGTTCCCAGCTCGACACGACCGACTGATAGTTGAAGAGCTCATAATCCTTCACCGCGAAGAAGATTTCGAAGAAGTCGTCGCCGAGCAGGTTGCGCACCTTCTTGCACGAAGCGAAGCGATCGAGAGCCGCCTCGAGCGTACGCGGCAGGGTGCGCGCGCGGTTATAGGCGCTGCCGGTGATCGGCTTGGCCGGCACCATGCGGTCGACCATCCCGATATAGCCGCAGATCAGCGAGGCGGAGATTGCGAGATAGGGGTTGCTGTCGGCGCCCGGCAGGCGGTTTTCGACGCGGCGGTTGTTCTTGTCCGAGATCGGAACGCGAAAGCCGCACGAGCGGTTATCCTCGCCCCACTGGACGTTGATCGGCGCCGCGCTGTCGGGGCGCATCCGCCGGAAGCTGTTCACATTCGGCGCCCATAGCGGCGAGATTTGCGGCATGTAGCGTACGAGCCCGGCGATATAGCTGCGGAACATTGCGCTATCGCGGCCGTTGGCGACCGAAAACAGGTTCTTGCCCGTCGCGGCGTCGACCACCGACTGGTGGATATGCATCGCGCTGCCCGGCTGGCCCGCCATCGGGTTCGCCATGAAGGTCGCGTAGACATTGTGCTGCTTCGCGACGTTGCGCACGACGCGCTTGAACAGGAAGACCTCGTCGGCGAGCCGCAGCGGGTCGCCATGCTCGAAATTGACCTCTAGCTGCGCGGCGCCCATTTCGTGGATCATCGTGTCGATATCGAGCCCCATCAGCTCGCAATCGTCATAGATATGATCGATGATATCCTCATACTCGTTCATCGCCTCCAGCCCATAGGGCTGGCTTGCGGTTTCGCTGCGCCCCGACTGGCCGACGGGCGGGGTCAGCGGGAAATCGGGGTCGGCGTTCTGCGACACGAGATAGAATTCGACCTCGGGCGCGATGATCGGTTTCCAGCCTTTATCGGCGTAAAGGCCGAGCACTTTTTTCAGGATCGTGCGCGGCGCGATGTCGACCTCGCTGCCGTCGCCATTATAGGCATCGGCGATCACAAAAGCGGTCGGCGAGGTGAAGCCCGGCGCGACGCAGATCGTGGTCGGGTCGGCGATCAATATCTTGTCGGGATCCTTGTCCCAGATATCGTCGATATCCTCGGGATAATGGCCGTCGATCGTGCAGATGAAGACGCTGCCGGGGATGCGGAGCGACTTGTCCTTGACCGAGGAGAGGAACTTCTTCGCCGGCAGCACCTTGCCGCGCTGGACCCCGTTGATGTCGGGGACGATGCATTCGACTTCGTCGATTTTATGGTCGCTGATCCATTGTTCCAGATTGACTGACATGCGCCCCCGATTGGGCCGAGGATCGGCCCGTCTGTGGAAAGGGCAGCGTATCGCAAGGTTGGACGAAGCGCCAGAGGGGGCCGCTATTCGGCCAGTTTCGGCATGGTTATATGCCCGATTCTTTGCTTGCGCGAAATTGGCAACGCTCCATTCTCGTCATGCCGGGCTTGACCCGGCACCCGCCTTCTTCTTCAGTCTGGCAAGGCGGGCCCAGGATCACGGGCCGCAGGCAGGAGTCGATGGGCGATGAGGGGTGAAAACGACCAGCTGGCTTCCTTCTGGATGCCCTTTACCGCCAATCGCGCGTTCAAGGCGAGCCCGCGTCAGCTCGTCTCGGCGAGCGGCATGCATTATCAGAGCGCCGACGGGCGGACGATCCTCGACGGCACCTCGGGGCTCTGGTGCAGCAATGCCGGCCATTGCCGGCCCGAGATCACCGAAGCGATCGCGACGGCCGCGGCGACGCTCGATTTTGCGCCGACCTTTCAGTTGGGCCACCCGCTGCCGTTCAAACTGGCACAGCGCCTGGCAGCACTGATGCCCGACGGCCTCGACCGGATATTCTTTACCAACAGCGGTTCAGAATCGGTTGATACCGCGCTGAAAATCGCGCTGAATATCCAGCGTGCGAAGGGGCAGGGAACGCGCACGCGGTTGATCGGGCGCGAGCGTGGCTATCATGGAACGGGCTTTGGCGGGATCAGCGTCGGCGGCCTTGTGAACAACCGCCGCGCCTTTGGCGGCGGGCTGCCCGGCGTCGATCATATTCGCCACACGCACGACATCGAACGCAACGCTTTCACGCGGGGTTTTCCGGAGCATGGCGCGGAACTGGCGGACGATCTTCAGCGCCTCGTCGACCTCCATGGCGCGGACACCATCGCGGCGGTGATCGTCGAACCGATGGCGGGCTCGACCGGGGTGCTCGTCCCGCCGGTCGGCTATCTTCAGCGCCTGCGCGAAATCTGCGACAAACACGGTATCATCCTGATTTTCGATGAGGTGATAACCGCGTTCGGCCGCGTCGGCGGCGCGACGGCGGCAGGGCAATGGGGCGTGACGCCCGACATCATCACCATGGCGAAAGGTCTGACCAACGCGGCGGTGCCGATGGGCGCGGTCGCGGTGAAGCGCGAACTCCACGACGCGGTGATCGACAGCGTGCCGGGCGGGATCGAGCTGTTCCACGGCTACACCTATTCGGGGCATCCGCTCGCAAGCGCCGCGGGTCTCGCGACGCTTGACCTTTATGCGCGGGATGGCCTGTTCGATCGCGCGACCGAACTCGGTAGTTATTGGGAGGATGCGGCGCACAGCCTGAAAGCTGCACGCCACGTCATCGATATTCGCACCATCGGTCTGGTCGCGGGCATCGAGCTCGAGCCGCGTTCGGGAGCGCCGACCGCGCGCGCGATGGAACTGTTCCACGCCTGCTTCGACAACGGCCTGCTCGTTCGTGCGACCGGTGACATCATAGCATTGTCGCCGCCGCTGATCGTCGAAAAGGCGCAAATCGACGAGATGTTCGGAAAGGTTGCCGAATTGCTGGGCGGCATCGACTGACGGGAATAATCGTCAGCCGGCGTCGGCGTTGGCTTCCGCCTTGGCCGCTGCCGCAGCGACCTGCCGAGCGCGCGTGGCTTCGGTCTGGATCAGACGTTCGGCCATCGTGCGCCACGCCTGTTCGGCGCGCAGATTGCGGTCGCGGACCTGCGACAGCGTGCTTTCCGCCGCGTCGGTCGCGCATTTGTCCGCCTGGATCAGGTAGAAATCGCTGGTGTTCGACATGGCGGAAATCCTTGGTGTAGAGGTTGTTGAGGGTCGGGACGGGGAAGTCAGTCGACCATTTGGGCGATCAGGCGGCGAAGTTCGCGCCGCGTCAGCGTCGGCGATCGCCGCGCTGGCTTGCCGGCCCGCGCATCGATCGCGGAATAGGGCCGAAGGAGGGAAGGAAATGCATTCAAATTAAAGTTCATAATATCCTGTAATCATTGTTTTGTTCTGGTTGGGTATTCAGCGTCGATTGCCCTTGCGGGGGCCGCCTCCGGCCGGACCGGCGCCGCGATCGCGATAGATGATGCGGCCCTTGGTAAGGTCGTAAGGCGTCATTTCGACGCGTACGGCGTCGCCGACGACCGACCGGATGCGAAAACGTCGCATCCGGCCTGCCGTGTAAGCGATGATCCGATGATCATTTTCCAGAACGACGCCGAAGCGCCCGTCGGGAAGGATTTCATCGATCTGGCCGTCGAGGGTCAGTAGTTCCTCTTTGGCCAAAGATCAGGCCGACTGGATGTTGACGGCGGCGACTTTGCCGCGCTGGTCGGTTTCCAGATCATAGGAAACGCGCTGATCCTTGTTCAGCGTCGTCATCCCGGCGCGTTCGAGGGCGGTGATGTGGACGAAATTGTCGCCCGAACCGTCTTCGTTCGCGATGAAGCCATAACCTTTTTCGGTGTTGAAGAATTTTACGGTGCCGATGGGCATGGGGTCGTTCCTTTCACGGAAGCGGAGTTACCACCGGCCATATGCCGATGGCGCCAGGTAGCGTGAGGATGGAAGTGTCCGCCAATCAGGCAAAAAAATCCGTCGTAGGCGACGATAGCTTGCCGAAGATGGAGCTTGAGCTGTGAAAAGTCAAGGATAGGCTCGGATTCGCGGGCCGTCAGGCCGGCGCGAGCAGCGGAAAAGCCACCGAAACGCGGGTGCCTTTGCCGACTTCGCTGTCGATGTCGAGCTGTCCCTGATGGCGCTCGCTGATGTGCTTGACGATGGCGAGGCCGAGGCCGGTGCCGCCGACCGAACGGCTGCGTGCTTCGTCGACACGATAGAAACGTTCGGTCAGGCGCGGCAGATGATCGGGCGCGATGCCGTCACCCTCGTCGCTGACCGATAGCCGCACGCGGCGGCCCTCGCGCACCAGTTCGACCGTCACCGGCGTTCCCGCGTGGCCGTATTTCATCGCGTTCGAAATGATATTGTGCGCAAGCTGTCCGAGCTGCGCCTCGTCCCCGAGCATCGGTTGCGCGGCATCGCCCAGCCGCGCGACGATGTCTTTCGTGCGCGCCTGTTCGCTATCGCGCAGCTGCGCGATCGTGGTCTGGACGATGACGGCCAGGTCGACCGGCGTCGTCGGACGGCGAAAACGGTCGGCCTCCACGCGCGAAATCGACAGGAGGTCGATGACGAGTTGCTGCATCCGCCGTGCTTCGCGCTCGATGATCGAAAGGAAGCGATTACGCGTCGGCGCGTCGGCCTCTCCGTTCATTTCCTGGAGTGTTTCGACATAGCCGAGGATCGCAGCGAGCGGCGTGCGCAGTTCGTGGCTGGCGTTGGCGACGAAATCGGATCGCATGCGGTCGGCGGCATCGATCGCCGACCGGTCGGACAGGAAGATGATATATTCGCTGCCCGACAAGGCGGCGATGCGCATCGTCCAGCGCTGGCCGGGGCGCGGGAAGTCGATCAGATTGACCGTTTCGAGCCCGTCCTGTCCGTCGATCCGCGACAGCCAGTCGGTCGCCGCGGGATGGCGGATCGCGGTGCGGACGTCGGCACCGACGATATGCCGGCCGAGCAGACGGATTGCGGCGTCGTTTGCGATGGTGACGATATTGTCGGCCGTGCCGATCAAGGGCTCCTTTTCCTGATCGACCCAATGGGCAAAATCGGGATGGCGGAGCAAGGAGATGGGCGGGGCAGCGGCAAGTTCGGACCCGGCGCCCCTCGCATCGGGTAGGGCGACCGGAAGCGCGCTGTAAACGGTGGCGGCGGCGAGAAAGCCCGCGAGCAGCATGATGGCGATCGACAGCGGATCGCCCCCCGACAGCGTGGCAAAAATCGCCGCGATGGCGACCAGCGTCAGAGCGATGACCAAGCTGGAAAGGCGATCGAACATCGACGTTGCGCCTCGCACGAAGCGGTGATGAAGCGCAAGGATGTTTACCGCAATTAACGTCCTGGCCGCGAATGTCCCAAAGCGGGAAGGGCAAGGCGGCGCCCCGTCTTTTGCTTTTCCTTGGCGCTTCATTGGGTTATGCGCGCGACATGGAAAATAGCGACATTCCCGCCGAAAACCCCGTGGAGACGGAGGAAACCATCCCGTCGCGGCGCAAGATGCTGGCGCTCGGCGCCGTCGGCGTATCCGCCGCGCTGACGATCCGTCCCGCGTTCGCGCAGACCGCGGTGTCGGTGATGAACTGCCAAATTCCTGTTCCCGGCCCGACGGGCGCCGGCAAATATATCAGTACCGCGGGCAAGCTGGTCCCGCCGGGCACCAAGGGCGCATTTCCGGGCTCGGTCCGCCCGTTCACGGGTGAGGAAGTGAAGCGGGCGTTCCGCGGGCAGACGCTGCCCGGCACGACGTACAACCAGTCGCAAGCCTACCTCCAATATATCCGGCGCTTGCAGGCGGGGCAGAGCGGCTTTACCTGTTTCGCATCGATCACGATGACGCGCTGATTTTCGCTCCCTTGAGGCGATGTCGGTTCAGCCGCATCGTCAGCCAAAGGAGTTCCCGTGAAACTAGCTTCGCTCAAACAGGGCCGTGACGGACGCCTGGTCGTCGTTTCGGACGACCTTGCCTGGTACGCCGACGCTGGCCAGATCGTCCCGACGATGCAGGCGGCGCTCGACAATTGGGCCTATGCCGCCCCCCGCCTCGCGGCGCTGGCCGAGGATCTCAACCATGATGCGATCCCGAAGGACCGTTTTCACGAACATGACGCCGCGTCGCCGTTGCCGCGCGCCTATCAGTGGGCCGACGGCAGCGCTTATGTGAACCATGTCGCGCTGGTGCGGCAGGCGCGCGGTGCCGACATGCCCGACAGTTTTTGGCACGATCCGCTGATGTACCAGGGCGGCAGTGACGCCTTCCTGGGACCGCGCGACCCGATTCCCCTCGGCGATCCCGCGTGGGGCTGCGATATGGAGGCCGAAGTGGTCGTGGTAACGGGCGACGTGCCCAAGGGTATCGATGCCGCCGCGGCGCGCGAGGCGATCCTGCTCGTCGGCCTGACCAACGACGTGTCGCTGCGCGGCCTGATCCCGGCCGAGCTCGCCAAAGGCTTCGGTTTTTTCCAGTCGAAACCGTCGAGCGCGATGTCGCCGGTATTCGTGACGCCCGATGCGCTGGGCGATCGCTGGAAGGACGGCAAGCTGCACGGCACATTGTCGGTCGACCTCAACGGCCAGCCGCTGGGGCGCGCCGACGCCGGTGTCGACATGACCTTCGATTTCGGCGCGCTGATCGCGCATGCGGCAAAGACGCGCGACCTCGGCGCGGGGACGATTATCGGGTCGGGCACGGTATCGAACCGCGATTCAGACGGTGGGCCGGGCAGGCCGATCGCTGCGGGCGGGCTCGGCTATAGCTGCCTCGCCGAAGTGCGGACGGTCGAGACGATCCAGCAGGGTGAGCCCAAGACGCCCTTCATGCAAAAGGGCGACACCGTGCGCATCTGGATGGACGACGACCGGCATCACAGCATCTTCGGCGCGATCGAACAGAGCGTCGGCTGAACGCAAAAGAGGGCGGAATTGCTTCCGCCCTCTCCGGGTTTCGTGCCGCTATTGCCGGGCTATTTGGCGCCTAGGCTGCCGCCGGACATCGCGTCGCTCAGCGAACAGGCCGCCGGGCCAAGAATGACGATGAACAGCACCGGCAGAATGAACAGGATCAGCGGCACCGTCATGATCGCGGGCAGGCGCGCGGCCTTTTCTTCCGCGCGCATCATGCGCTCGTTGCGGAATTCGGCGGACAATACGCGGAGCGCGCTGGCGAGCGGCGTCCCGTATTTCTCGGTCTGGATCATGGTCGTGACCACGCCTTTCACCGATTCCAGATTCACGCGATAGGCGAAGTTTTCGAAAGCCTGACGACGTTCAGTGAGGAAGCCGAGTTCAATCGACGTCAGCGCGAATTCTTCGCCGAGTTCGGGATAGGCACGGCCCAGTTCCTTCGAGACGCGCGAAAAGGCGGAGTCGACGGTCAAACCGGCTTCGGCGCAGATGACCAGCAGGTCGAGCGCGTCGGGCAGGCCCTTGCGAATCTTGTCCGTGCGCTTCTGCCGCATGTTGTCCACAAACAGGTCGGGCGCCTTGTAACCGAGCACCAATGCGATCATCGAATAGAGCGCACGTTTGGTCGTGGTCAGATCGGGCCACATGTCGACCCAATAGATCAGGAAAAGGGCAAGGCCGCCGAAGATGATCGGCAGGACCATGCGGCCGAAAATGACCGCGACGGCGAGATCCTTCGACCGGATACCGGCCTGCGCCAGCTTTTGCTGAACCTCCTTGATCTGTCCGTCCTGCAGCACTTGAAGCCGGCCAAGGAAGGTCCGCATCCTGTCGGCGGTCTGGTTCTTGCGGACCAGCCGCGCGCGGCGTTTCGCGGTCGAGGCCGTGATGCCCGCCTTCAATTGCTCGCGGCGGTCGTTCAGCGCCTTGACGCGCTTGGTCATCGGATTGCGAACGGTCAGCGCGTTGTAGATGGCGAGCAGCACGGCGAACACGCCGACCGCCGCCAGCACGGTGCCAACCCATACGACGTCGATGCCGAGTATCTTCGGGCCGCTTTGGGCGCCGGAGAAGGCCGAAGAGAGAAGGAGGCTGCCGTTCACTGTTTCTGCCCCTTCAAATTTCGAAGCTGATCATTTTGGCCATGATGCCGGCGCCGATACTCATCCAGACGAGCCCGCCCAGCCCCGCGATGATGAGCCGTTCTTCATAGAAGAAACCTTCGAGATAGCTCGGGTTCACCGACCAGACGACGCCGAACACAAAGAAGGGCAACGCGCCGACGATATAGGCGGACGCTTTGGCTTCAGACGACATCGCGCGGATTTTGAGCTTCATTTGCGCGCGCTTGCGCAGAACGTCCGACAGGTTGGCGAGCGTTTCCGCTAGGTTGCCGCCCGTTTCGCGCTGGATCTGGATCGTGATGCAAAAGAACTGGAATTCGGGCGTGCCGAGCATTTCGGCCGATTCCTGCAATGCGGCTTCCATCGTGTTGCCGATGCGGATTCGCTCGACGACGCCCTTGAACTCCTCGCCGACGGGGCCGGGGAGTTCCTGGCTCACCACCTGAAAGGTTTCGGTGACCGGAAGACCGGATTTCAGGCCGCGTACCAGCAGGTCGATGGCGTCGGGAAAGCGCGCGTTGAACGCCGTGACACGCCTTTTGATCGTCATGCCGACGACCAGATAGGGCAAGCCGAGCCCGAGGAGCAATCCGACCAGCCCGGCCATCAGAAATGGCGCGCGCACGATCAGCATGCCGCCGGTCGCGACGACGAATACGATCATCGACGCAAACATATATTGCGTAAGCGTCCAGTTCTTGCCGGTCCGGCGGATGCGTTTTTCCAGCTCGTCACGGCGTGGCATCAAAGCGGTCAGCGACGATTGGCCTTTGCGGCCCGACTGGATCGTCTTGCGCATCTGTGCCGCCACCACTGCTTCGGTCGAGGCCGCGTGGCGATCTTTGACCATCGCCAGCCGCCGTGTCTTCGCCTGGCCGGCCGACGGCCCGCCGAGCAGGATCACGAGGATGGCAAAGGCCAGGAAGGCCCCCGCGATGATAAGGATGACTGGCAGATTCATGGTCAGCTGATGCCCGCTTCTATCGCTGGAGGTGGTGACGGCCCGTCAGGCGCGCCGTCACGCCGCCTGTTTCACGCCCTTTTTCGTCAGACCGAGCTTGCCGAGCAGCGAGCCGCCCGATTTGCTCTTTGCGGCGACAATCTGCGCCTCCTCGGCTTCGACGTCGGCGCCGTCGAGGATGAGGCGCATCAGGTTGCTCCACACCTGCGCCGACTTGGTGCCCTTGCAGGTTTCGGCATAGGATTTGCCGAGCTTTGCCGATTGGGCGACGAGCTTCGGGTCGAACGGGATGACAACGTCGATCGGTCGTTCGATCGACGATTCAAATTCCTTGCGCGACAGCTCGCCGATGGCGTTCTGAAACTTGTTCGCGACGAGCACGACGCGTGCGCCCGGGATATTCTGTTTGAACCAAGACAAGAGGCGGATCGTGTCGCGCGCCGCGGCGAGCGTCACATCGCTGACGAGCAGGATCGTGCCCGCTTCCGACACGAGGTGCGGGAAGGGGATCAGCACGTGGCGCGGGATGTCGACGATCGTCATCTCGAAAGCCGAGCGCAGCTCTTCTTCCAGTTGGAAAAAGGCCGAACCGTCGGTCATCACCGGCTGATGGATCGGCGCTTCGGCCGACAGCAGGCTGAGCTTGTCCGACGCGCGCACCATGGCGCGTTCGATGAACAGCCCGTCGATACGACTGGGATTGTCGATCGCGTCGATCAGGCCGCGGCCCGGTTCGAGGTCGAGCGTCAGTGCGCCCGTGCCGAAATGGACGTCGAGGTCGAGCAGCGCCGTCTGACGGCCCGCCTGTTCGCTGATCGCCCAAGCGAGCGAGGTCGCCACCAGCGACGCACCGACACCGCCGCGTACCCCGACGACGCCCATCATGTGATGCGGCTTGTCGTCGTGCATATCGGCATGTTTCGGCGCCGACAGCATGGCCTGCGCCATGGTCAGCGATTCGCGCACCTGTTCGAGCGACAGCGGCTTCAGCAGATAATCCTGGATGCCGCTGGACAGAAGGTCGCGGTACAGGCGAACATCGTTCACCTGGCCCGCGGCGATCACGACCGTGCCGGGCTCGCAGACTTCGGCGAGCGCGTTGATGTCGTTGATCGGATCGCCCGATTCCGACATGTCGACGAACAGGATGTTCGGACTGGCGGAGACCGAAAGCGACTGCACAGCGTTGCGCAGGCCGCCCTTGTTACATTTTTCGATCGGCCAGCCCATGTCGTTGGCCGCGGCGCGGATCAGCTCCAGCGTATCGTCGTCGCAGACGAAGGCATTGAAAGGATCACGCACACCTGCTGATTTGAAAGGAGCGTTCACTTGCCGCCTCCGCTGGTAGGTGCCTTGGTCAATTCGCCTGCACCGGTTTGGGGTTTGGTACGATAGGTCTGGATCGCGCGCGTCGCCGCCGCCGGATCGCTGCCCGTGTTGCTGGCGCCCCTGATCAGGTCGTTCGGATCGGCGACCATCGCGGCGAGGTTGCTGTTCGTCGCGCAGCCATAGTTGGACGATGTCGCGTTGGTCGGGTTGAGCGACGACTTGCTGTCCCAGTTGGGGCAGCCGGGCACCGAGGCCGAAGCGCGCGTCACGATGACGCGCACATGCCCCTCGGGCACGGCACCCGTTGTCACCGGAATATCATTGCTGAGCAGCAAGCCGCGGCGTTCGACCATCGAGCGGACGGTCGCCTGCGCCGAACTCGCGCCATAAAGCGACGCGTCCTCGATCGCGACGCGATCGCCGTAACGGACGCCCATCGCGTCGAGCCAACCTTGCAAGCGGCCCTGCTCGCTGGGGGGCAGTTCGCCATTCGTCGCCGCGACATCGAATTGATAGATGCTGTTGCGAACGACGGGCTGATGCACCGATTCCAGGCTGTGGTTGCTATGCGCGGCGCCTGTGCAGCCGGCGAGCGTCGTCGCCAGAGCCAGGACCGTCCAAGTTGCGATTTTCTTCATCACTTTGCTCCTGAAATCCAGCGCGTCACTTGATGCCGAAGCCGGGCGAGGCATCGCCGCTGCCCCGCGGACGGTCGGCGTCGCCAACACTGGTGTCGAGCCGCGGTTTGGGACGATCGCCGCCGGTCACGCCATTGCTCGTCTGGTTGAGCAACAACCGCTGCAGGTCGTTTGCGTCATTATAGGCATCGGTAGGCAGCTTGATGTCGTTCGCCGACACCGGCTGAACCAGATAGGGGGTCACGACGATGACCAGTTCGGTTTCACCGCGGCGGAAGCTGTCCGATTTGAACAGCGTGCCAAGCACGGGCACGTCGCCGAGACCGGGAATCTTGTCGATCGCGCCGATCGAGCGATTGTTCAGAAGCCCCGCGATCATGAAGCTTTCGCCCGAGCCCAATTCGACCGTCGTTTCGGCGCGGCGGATCGTCAGCGCGGGAATCTGGAAGCCCTGCATTTCGATCGCGCCTTCGGTCGACAGTTCCGACACTTCGGGGCGAACGCGCAGGCTGATCCGGCCGTTGGACAGCACCGTCGGCGTATAGGCCAGGCTGACGCCATATTTGCGATACTCGATCGTCGTGCCGGCGAAATTGCCGGGGATCGGGATCGGGAATTCGCCGCCAGCGAGGAAGTCTGCCGTTTCGCCCGAAATCGCGGTCAGGTTGGGCTGTGCCAGCGTCGCGACCAGCCCCGAACGCTCGCCGATATCGAGCGAGGCGATCAGGTCGAGGCCGAACAGGCGACCGGCGCCAGCAAGGCTACGGGTTCCGGCCGGCGTAGTGACCTGATATGAGGTGCCGAGGAACGGAGAATTAATCGGCTGGCCTGTCACAGGATCATACGGACGCGGCACCGGGCTACCGGGAAACACTGCGGTCGGCGCGGGAATCCGGGTAATCGTGCCGGGATTCCGACCGCCGAAGACGCCGGCCAGGAAACCGCCTGTCGTGTCTTGGGTCAGGACGTTGCCGCTGATTTCCTTGACCAGCGACCGATTCACTTCGGCGATGCGGACCTGCAGATTGACCTGCAGCGGCGTGGCCGTGCGCAGGCGCGACAGCACCTTCGTGTCCTCGCCGACAAAGGCCTGCACCAGCCGTTCGGCTTCGGCAGCGTCGTCGGGCGATTTCACCGTTCCCGTAAGCAGCACAAAGCCGTTCATCGGGTTGGCCGCAATGCTGGCTTCCGGCATAGCGAGCGACAACATCTGGTCGATCGTCTCGATATTGTTGCCGACGCGGGCGATGGTCGAGAAAACGACACGGCCGCTGGCATCGGTGGCATAGATGCTGGTTTCGCCCGGCTTCTTGCCAAAGATATAGAGCTGGCGGCCCGAACGCACCTGGACGTCGGCGACTTCGTCGTTGGCGACAAAGACGTCGGACATCGAGGCCGGAAGGCTGACCAGGCGACCGCGGCCCACCGAGAGTTCGATACTGCCGCTGGCATTCTGGACGGCCTGGGCGATGGCGGGCGCCGAAGGCGCCACCGCCAGCGTGGCTGCCACCAGGCCGATGGCCAAGGTGCGGGCCAGGGCCGCCGCCTTGAATTTGGCTGTGCTGTTCATCTTACTTACCCCCAACCGGAACTTCGGTCATCTTGTCGCCGCGGGTCACGCGTACGACCGGGCCGGTCGGAACGGACACCGAGCGTCCCCCATAAGACGGCGTCGAGCCGCCGTTATTCGCTGCTGCAGGCTGCGGCGCCTGCGGGGCCTGTACGCGGCCGCGCACCGGGATCCAGAAGCGCGACACGTCGCCGCCTGTGGTCGCCGACGCGCGGGTGGCGGTCGGACGCGCGGCCGCTTCGGCCAGCATCTTCTTTTCTGCACTCGCCCCGCCCGTTGCCGGGACATTGATTTCGCCCGATGCGATTGCGGCATCGAGTTCGCCGGCGCTTTCGGCCAGCGGACGCAGTGCGAGCGACAATTTGCCCATGTCCTGCGCGACGGCGATCTTTTCGGCGATTTCCGGCGTGGCTTCGAGCGTTACCGAGCCGAAGGTGCGAACCGGAGTCTTCCCCGTTTCATCCTCGGCATCATAGCGCTGATCGGTTGCCAGAATCCGGACGTTGCGAACGATCGTCTCGGCGGTGAACAATTCCTTGTCGGGATAGCTCGATTTTTCCGTATCGATCGAGATGCGCTGCGCGAGCACCACATCGACGCGGTCGCCCGGAAAGACGAAACCGGCGACACCCTGTTCCTGGTTGACCTTGACCGTTACGGCACGCATGCCCGGGCCAAGCGCCGCAGCGAGGAAGCCGCGATCGTCGGGATGGACCAGCGCGCCCTGGGTCAGGGGCTGGCCCGCCGTGATCGGATAACGCACGACGGTGCCGACCAACGTGTTCACATCGGTCTTATCCTTCATGAAATAGGCCTTTTCGACCAATTCCTTCGGCCAGGGCTGGAAGCGGAAGCTATCCGGGCCGACGATCGTGCCCACGGGCAGCTGCCGCGTCGCCACAAGGATCATCGGACCGGTAATGTCCGGTGCCGCGGCTGCACGCGCTTGCGGAGTAGCGGCTCCGCGCATCATCTGGTTGACCCCGAACGCTGCGCCGATGGCAATCACCAGCGCGCCGACAATCAGCATAATCTTTCGCGTATCCATGACGATTTGTCGCCCTCCTGCACCCACCAGAGACGGTCGTGCTTTTCCCTCAGGTCATCGGATAACCTGAAACTGGTTAAGATATTGTTGGTGAAGCGCCCAAAGGCCCGCAGCGGCGATGGCAACCCCATAGGGAACCTCGACCGGCTGGTCCGAAGGGCGTAATTTCATATGGATAAGCATCGCCGCCGACAGGATGCCGCCCCCGATCGCCATCACCATGAGTGTCGGCATGAACAGCGGAAGCGGGATCCAGAGCATCACCGCACCGATCATTTTGACATCGCCGCCGCCCATCGCGCCGATCGCGAACAGGCCGGCGAAGACGAGAAAGACCGCGAAGGCGGCCCCGAACTGAAGCGGCACATCGGGCCAGAGCGCGAAACCGCTCGTAATCCAGAAGGGGATTGCGAGCAGCGCGATCGCGGCGTTGAGCTCGTTGGAAATGGTGCGCGACCGGATGTCGCTGACTGCCGCGGCGATCATCAACAGGCCGAGTATGGCCATCAGGCCGAGCGTGATTGTGCCGCTTTCCATCGGCCTTCTGATACTTAACATGGCTTACTAAAGAGTAACCATGTCGGCGGACGCTGCGGCTTGCATTCCGCGGTCCAGCCGATATGCGGCGGGCATGACCGACGCGCCGCCTTCTGCCACCGATGTGCTGATTGTCGGCGCGGGGATCGCCGGTGCGAGCCTCGCGGCCGCGCTTGCCCCCTGGCGCCGCGTCCTGCTGGCCGAGGCCGAGGACGCGCCCGGCTATCACGCGACGGGCCGGTCAGCCGCCTTCTGGCACGAAAGCTATGGCGGGGTGGGGGTGCAGCCGCTGACCCACGCATCGCTGGAGATGCTGAACAGCCCGCCGCCCGAATTCTCCGATCATGGCTTCCTGTCGCCGCGCGGCGCGTTGACGCTGGGCCAGCGGTCCGAGGCGGCGGCGGTCGACGCTTTCGCAGCCGAATTCACCGCGCAAGGTGTCGATGTCGCAAGAATGTCGGGGGAGGCGGTTGCCCACATGGTTCCGGGCCTTCGCCCCGAATGGAGCGAGGCCGCCTATGAGGCGGCGTGCCGCGACATCGATGTCGGCGGCCTGCATGCGGCCTATCTTCGCTCGGCAAAACGTGCCGGCGCGACGCTGGTCACGCGCGCGCCATTGCGGCGCGCACGCCGTGTCGGGGACGGCTGGGAGGTCGAACTGGGCGGCGACCGGGTCCGCGCCGCGCTGATCGTCAACGCTGCCGGGGCATGGGCGGACGAGGTCGCGGCCGCGTGCGGCGTCGCGCCGGTCGGCATCCAGCCCTATCGCCGCACGGTGATGCAGGTCCGGCTGGGCGTTCCGGTTCCCGCCGACCTCCCGCTCGTCATCCACGTCGGCGGCGAGTTCTATTTCAAGGGTCAGAGCGAGGGGCGCGTCTGGCTGACGCCGCACGACGAGACGCCGACCGCACCCCATGATGCGGCGCCCGAGGAACTGGACGTCGCGCTCGCGATCGACCGGATGCAGTCGGTGGTCGACTGGCCGGTCGTCGCGGTCGAGCGCAAATGGGCGGGGCTGCGCAGCTTTGCGCCCGATCGCATCCCGGTATTCGGCGCCGATCGGCATGAGCGCGCGTTCATATGGTGCGCGGGGCAGGGCGGCTTCGGCATCCAGACCGCGCCCGCGATCGCCGCCTTGCTTGCGGCCGAGCTTGGCGCCCCACCGCCCGTCGGTGCCATCGGCCGCGTCGATCCTACGCCTTTCACACCATCGCGCTTCGCCTGAACGATCTGACCGCTTGCACAGTGAAACGACTGGATTAACATGGGCTTGGCTGTGCCACCCCCGGCGCGGCGCGACCTGTGGAGGATGGCATGGCCCATTATTTCGAGATCAAGAAGAACAAGGCCGGCGAATTTGTCGCCTATTTCAAATATAATAGCGAACCCATCTTCTGGACCGAAGGCTATAGCAGCAAGGCCGCCGCAAAAAATGCGATCGACTCGATCCTGAAGAACGGCCCGGGCGCCGAAGTCCGCGAAGCCGAGTGAAGCTTAGCGCGCGGGTGCCCTGCGCGCCCGCGCGACTTCGAGGGCCGCGTCGCTCGCCAGCGTGTCGGCCAGTTCATTGTCGCCGTGGCCCGCGTGGCCCTTGACCCAGATCCATTCGACCTTGTGCCGCGCGTTTTCCTTGACGAGACGCTGCCACAAGTCGGCGTTGGCGACCGGCTTTTTCGCCGCGGTTTTCCAGCCATTCTTTTGCCAGCCGAAAATCCATTTGGTGATGCCGTCGCGGACATAGACGCTGTCGGTCGACAGCTCGACGTTGCAACTGCGCTTGAGCGCGGCGAGCGCTTCGATCGCGGCCATCAACTCCATGCGGTTGTTCGTCGTGTCGGGCTCGCCGCCCGACAGCTTCTTTACGACGTCACCCCAGCGCAGCACGGCGCCCCAGCCGCCGGGGCCGGGATTGCCCTTGCACGCGCCGTCGGTGGCGACGATGACGGTCTTGCCGGTGTTTTCGCTCATCCGACGGCGAACAGGCTGGCGGCGTCGGCGGCGCTATAGCGCTGCAAGCGGGCAAGGAAGGGCGATGGATCCTTGCGCGTGACGAGCGCGTCGGCGGGCGTATGCACCCAGTCGTGCGCGCGCGTCAGAAGAAAGCGCAGCGACGCTCCGCGCGCGAGCAGCGGCAGCGCGACGATTTCGGCGTCCGACAGGGTTATTTCACGCGCATAGCCGCGCATCAGAGCAGCGGCGCGCGCAGGATCGCAATGTTTCCCGTCGGCGGAAAAGGCCCAGGATGCGTGCGTGATGACGAGATCATAAGCGCGGAAGTCGCTCGCGGCGAAATAGAAGTCGATGAGGCCGGTGACCCGGTCGCCGAGCATCAGCACATTGTCGGGAAACAGGTCGGCGTGGATGACGTGCGCGGGCAGATCATCCGGCCAATGCGCGTCGAGGTACGTCAGTTCCTCGTCGACGATCGACTGGAGCCCCGGCAACACCACGTCAAGGTCGCCGGTCGCTTCGGCAACGGCGCGCCAGTGATCGTGACCCATGCTGTTTGCGCGCGCGCCCGTATAGTCCTCGAGCGCGCGGTGCATCGCGCCGAGCGCGGCGCCCGCCGCTTCGCACTGGGCCGGAGTCGGCTGGGTAAGCGAAATGCCGGGCAGGAACTGGATGACGCACGCCGCGCGGCCCGAAATCTGCTGGATCGCAACGCCGCTTCGGTCGCGGATCATCGCCGGGACGGGGCAGTTCTGGCTGGCGAGGTGGTTCAGCAGGTCGACGAAGAAGGGCAGGTCGCCCTCACTCACCCGCTTCTCGTAAAGCGTCAGGATGAAGCGGCCGCCCGTCGTTTCGAGCAGGAAGTTGCTGTTCTCGACGCCCTCGGCGATCCCCTTGCACGACACGACGGTCCCGATGTCATATCGGGCGACAAGCGCGGCAAGGTCGTCGGGTTCGACGTGGGTATAGACCGCCATCAGGCTGCTTCGAGCCCGCGCGGCAGCTTGAAGACCATATTTTCCTCGGCGGTAACGACGACATCCTCAACGATGGGCCGAACCGCGGCGACGGCGTCGATCACTTCGCGGACCAATGTTTCCGGAGCACTCGCGCCCGCGGTGATGCCGAGCGTGCCGATATCCTCCAGCCACGCCGGATCGATGTCGGTTCCACGCTGAACGAGATGCGCCGGGGTTCCGAGCCGTTCGGCGACCTCGACAAGACGCAGGCTGTTCGAACTGTTGGGTGCGCCGATCACGATCATACGGTCGCATTGCCCGGCGATCGCTTTCACGGCATCCTGTCGGTTCGACGTCGCGTAACAAATATCCTCGCCGCGCGGACCCGTAATCGCCGGAAAACGATGCTGCAGCGCCGCGATGATGTCGCGCGTGTCATCGACCGACAGCGTGGTCTGGGTCAGGAAGGACAGCATCTCGGGATCGGGCGGCGACAGCGCCGCAACGTCGTCGACCGATTCGACCAATGTCATCGCGCCCTCGGGCAATTGCCCCAGCGTCCCGATGACCTCGGGATGGCCGGCATGGCCGACAAAGACGATATGACGTCCCGTTTCGTGCGCACGCTCGGCCTGACGATGCACTTTCGACACCAGCGGGCAAGTGGCGTCGATATAGTCGAGCCCGCGCATTTCGGCTTTCGCCGGCACCGCCTTGGGCACGCCATGCGCGCTGAACACGACGGGCACGCCATCGGGAACCTGGTCGAGCGATTCGACGAAAATCGCGCCCTTGGCCTTCAAGGAATCGACGACATAGCGGTTGTGGACGATTTCATGCCGGACATAGACCGGCGCGCCATTTTTTTGCAGCGCCAGTTCGACGATGCGGATCGCGCGGTCCACCCCGGCGCAGAAACCGCGCGGCGCCGCGATCAAAACCTTGAGTTCTGCCGCTTCGTTGCCTTCAGCTTGCGTCATCGGATGGGGAGCGTTCATGATGCGCGCGCTCTAGCGCAGCAAGCCATCCGGGGTAAAGCCGCTTCGTCCCGTTCGCAATCTTGTTCTCTTTGTTGCGCCGCGTTCATCGCACCGATAAGAAGCGGCGCGCATGAAGCGGGATCAATTGTCCCGACGCCTGTCAAAGCGCCTGTTTGGAAAGCCCGTTTATCATGATGTCCATTCCGTTTCCGTCCCGTAAGTTCCTGACCGTGCTGTGCGGCACGGCAGCCATGGCGACGGTGGCGGGCTGCGCGAAGGACAATGAAATCGACCTTGCCGGCGGCGTCGGCATCACCTCCACCCGCACCGCATGTCCCGCGGTCGCGGTGCCGCTGCACACTGGCGACATCACGCTGTTCGACCCCGCGGCGAGCCGCGATGCGCGCGCAATCGATGTCGTCGCGACGATCACCAATGTGACGCCGGTATGCAACGACGCCGCAGAAAAGGTCTATCAGCTTGCGAGCTTCGACGTGGTCGCGACGCGCCGCGACGCCGGACCCGCGCGCACCGTGACCTTGCCCTATTACGCGACCGTGCTGCAGGGCGGGACCGCTGTTGTCGCGAAACGGCTGGGCAATGTCGCCGTCACCTTTGCCGAGGGGCAGGTGCGCGGCACCGGCCGTGCGCAGGCGTCGGCCTATGTCGACCGCGCCGCGGCGACGCTACCCGCCGACATCCAGGAACGCATCACGCGCAAGCGCAAGGCGGGCGACCAGGACGCCGCGATCGATCCGCTGAGCCTTCCCGAAGTGCGCGCCGCGGTCCAGCGCGCGAGCTTCGAACTGCTCGTCGGCTTTCAGCTGACGCAGGAACAGCTCGAATATAACGTCCGACGATAGGACCGCGGCGGCGCTGCGGTGCCGTTCGCATCTTCACGCCCCGCGCGCCGATTGGCGACGCGGGGCTTTTCGCGCCCGCTCAGCTGTTATAGGGCGCGCGCAAGACTTTCCTGATCGAAGATAGGCCAGCCCCGTGACCCTGTTCAGCCGTTTTTCCGACCATATCGGCGCCGCGCTCGATGCGCTAGCCGCCCGCGATGCCCTGCCGGGCGGTCTCGATCGCGGCGCGATCAGCGTCGAGCCGCCACGCGATCCCGCGCATGGCGACGTCGCGACGAACGCCGCGATGGTGCTGGCGAAGCCCGCGGGGATGAACCCGCGCGCGCTCGCCGACCTGCTCGTTGCCGAACTCGGCGCGCTCGATGAAGTGACCGAGGCAAGTGTGGCCGGCCCCGGCTTCATCAACCTGCGCCTCGTCGATGACAGCTGGCGCGACGAGCTTGCGCTGATCTTCAGCGAGGGCGGCGACTATGGGCGCTCGACGATCGGGCAGGGACGGCGCGTCAACGTCGAATATGTCTCGGCGAACCCGACCGGCCCGATGCACGTCGGCCATTGCCGCGGCGCGGTCGTCGGCGATGCGCTCGCTGCGCTACTCGAATATGCCGGGCACGAGGTGATCCGCGAATATTATGTCAACGACGCCGGGGCGCAGGTCGATGTGCTCGCTCGCTCGGTGCATATGCGGTACCGCGAGGCGCTCGGCGAGGACATTGGAGCGATCCCCGAGGGGCTGTATCCGGGCGACTATCTGATGCCGATCGCGGGCAAGCTCGCGGCCGAATATGGCGACCGTTTCGTCGGCGCGCCCGAAAGCGCGTGGCTCGGCCTGTTCCGCGCCGAGGCGGTCAGCGCGATGATGGACATGATCCGCGCCGACCTCGCGAAGCTCGGCATCCATCACGATCTTTTCTCGTCGGAAGCAGAACTGCAGGCCGAGGGCAAACCCGCCGCCGCCGAGAAATGGCTGCGCGATCATGATCTCGTCTATGATGGCCAGCTTGAGGCGCCGAAGGGCGAGACGCCCGAGGATTGGGAACCCGTCGAGCTGCCGCTGTTCCGCTCGACGCAGTTCGGCGACGATCAGGATCGCCCGATCAAGAAATCGGACGGCAGCTGGACCTATTTCGGCGCCGACCTCGCTTACCATTTCCAGAAGAGCCAGAATGCCGACGAACTGATCGACATCTGGGGTGCGGACCACGCCGGGACGGTCAAGCGGATCAAGGCCGCGGTTGCGGCGCTGACCGGCGGCAAGACGCGTTTCGACGTCAAACTGGTGCAGATGGTGCGGCTGCTCAAGAATGGCGAGCCGTTCAAAATGTCGAAGCGCGCGGGCAATTTCGTGACGCTCGCCGATGTCGTCGACGAGGTCGGCAAGGACGCGGTGCGCTTCACGATGCTGACGCGCAAGGCCGACGCGCAGATGGATTTCGACTTCGCCAAGGTCGTCGAGGCGTCGCGCGACAACCCCGTCTGGTATCTGCAATATGCCAATGCGCGGATTTCGCGGCTGCGCAAAAAGGCCCAAGATGCAGGGATCGTGCTGCCCGCACCCGCTACCGCGCGCCTCAATGCGCATGAACTGGGGCTGGTAAAACTGCTCGCGCAATTCCCACGGATCGTCGAAGCCGCCGCCTCGGCGCGCGAACCGCACCGGATCGCCTTTTACCTCGCCGACGTCGCCGCGGCGTTCCACGCCTGGTATAATCTGGGCAATGATGACCCGAGCCTGCGTATCGTTCTCGACAATGACCCCGAATTGACCGCGACGCGCCTTTATTTGG
The DNA here is from genome assembly GCF_023197165.1 of Sphingopyxis sp. MSC1_008. GTDB lineage: Bacteria > Pseudomonadota > Alphaproteobacteria > Sphingomonadales > Sphingomonadaceae > Sphingopyxis. The sequence goes on along the minus strand of NZ_JALPRD010000001.1, from coordinate 549,326 downwards.
CCGACGGAATCGGGCAAGTCATCCGTAACGGGCTGTCCCTGATGGGGGTAGAGGCGCTCGAGGAGATGAATTGATGGCGGGCGACAAGAATGCGGAGCAGGGGGATGCAGGTCTCGGGCTCGAAGACGAGGATCGTCTGCCCTGGCTCGAAGCCGCCGACGGGTTCGAGGAAGATGGCGAAGTTTCGCCCGCGCGCCTGCTCGTGATGGTGCTCGGAGGGCTCTTGCTGATCGGGGTGGTCCTCGGCGGCCTGTGGTGGGTCCAGAATGGCGGCACGCGGAGCAAGGGCGAACTGATCGCGGCGCAGGAGGGCGACTATAAGGTCGTACCCAAGAATGACCGCTCCAAGGCATTCGAGGGCGAAGGCGATGCCAGCTTCTCCGCCAGCGAAGGCGCCGAACCGGCGGGCAGGGTCGACCCGACGCGTATGCCCGAAGAGCCCGCGGTGACGCCGGCAGAACGCGAAGCCGCGGTAAAGAAGGTCGCAGCCGACAAGGCGGCTGCAACGAAGGCCGCCGCTACCAAAGTGGCGCCAGCAGACAAGGCGAAGCCCGCCGCGGCTCCGGTAAAGACCGCGGAGGCTCCCGAGGCTGCGCCTGCGCCGGGTTCGGCGATGATCCAGCTCGGCGCGTTCAGCAGCGACGCCGCCGCGGCGAAGGCATGGACGAACCTGTCGAAGCGCTTCGCCTATCTCGCCGAGCTCAACAAATCGGTTTCGCCCGCAAAAGTCGGCGACGGCACCGTTTACCGGCTGCGCGTGTCGGCAGGGACAGCCGCCAATGCCAAGAATTTGTGCGGAAAACTGCGCGTTGCCGGTGAAAATTGCGTCGTCGTTCGCTGATTCGGCCCGCTTGGCCGCAGACTCTGTTGGTGCAAATCCACTGCCATGGCATGGTTGCAGCTTGGTCATCGCCTGAGGGGTCGGCGATCGATGGAGTTTGATGCACGATGATACCGGCAATTTTCGGCCTGTCGGGCCTGACCCTCACCGACGACGAGCGCGCTTTCTTTCGCGATAGCGATCCCGCGGGTTATATCCTCTTCGGGCGCAACATCGAAAACCGCGAGCAGTTGCGGCGGCTGACCGACGAGCTGCGCGATCTCGACGGGCGCGCCAATCTGCCGATCCTGATCGACCAGGAAGGCGGGCGCGTTGCGCGCATGCGATCGCCCGAATGGCCGCTGTTCCCGAGCGGTGCGGCGTTCGACGCACTGTACGACCGCGCGCCGGCGAGCGCGATCGAGGCGGCGCGGCTGAATGCGATGGCGCTTGCGGCCATGCTGTCCGAGGTCGGCATCACCGTCGATTGCCTGCCGCTGCTCGACGTGCGCCAGCCGGGCGCGAGCGATGTGATCGGCGATCGCGCGCTCGGCAGCGAGCCGATGCGCGTTGCCGCGCTGGGCCGCGCGATCCTTGGCGGATTGCAGGCCGGGGGTGTCGTTGGCATCGTCAAACACATCCCGGGTCATGGTCGCGCGCTGCTCGATACGCATGAAGCACTGCCCACGGTCGATGCGCCCGACCGCGATCTCCAGACCGATCTTGCGCCCTTCGCTGCGCTGCGCGATGCAGCGATGGCGATGACCTGCCATGTCATCTTCGAAGCGTGGGACCCCGACCGGCCCGCGACGCTGTCGCCGATCGTGATCGACAGCGTGATCCGCCAGCGCATCGGGTTTCACGGCCTGCTGATGACCGACGATCTCGACATGAAGGCGCTGTCGGGCGACGTTCCCTCGCGCGCCGCCGATGCGATTGCTGCGGGCTGCGACATCGCGCTCAATTGCTGGGGCAGAATGGACGACATGGTCGGCATCGCCAACGCGCTCGACTCGATCAGCACCGTGTCGCGCGCGCGGCTCGAAGGCGCGATGGACCGGATTTCGGGCGACAGCGACGCGCGCGCGTTCGCGACGCTGGTCGATCAGCGCGACGCGCTGCTGGCGACGGCCTGATCGCCGATGGAGGAGTTGCCGCTCGATTTCGAAATCGTACCGGCAGCGCCCGAGCGCGACGATGCCTTGCAGCTTTCGCTCCAAAGCTGGGAAGGTCCGCTCGACCTTTTGCTCACGCTCGCGCGCTGCCAGAAGGTCGATCTCAAGCAGATTTCGATCCTGGGGCTGGTCGAGCAATATTTGACCTTCATCGCCGAAGCGCGCGAGCTGAAGCTCGAGGTTGCGGCCGATTATCTCGTGATGGCGGCGTGGCTCGCCTATCTTAAATCGGCGCTGCTGCTGCCGAAGGATCCGCTCGAAGACCCGTCGCCCGACGAACTCGCGCTGCGCCTGCAATTGCGGTTGCAACGGCTGGCGGCGATGCGCGAGGCGGCGGCGCGGCTGCTCGCGCGCGACCGCGTCGGCCGCGACGTCTTCCTGCGCGCCAAGCCCGAGGGGCTGCGCGACATCAAGGTCCGGCGCTGGGATGCCAGCCTCTACGATCTCCTCTCGGCCTATGGGCAGGTCAAGCTGCGTTCGGAGCCCGTCGTGCATATGGTGTCGCGGCGCCCGGTCATCACGCTCGACGCGGCGCTCCATCATCTGCAGCGAATGCTCGGCGTAAAGCTGGACTGGGCCGAACTGTCGGATTTCCTGCCGCCCGATTATGACGGCCCGCTACGCCGCTCGGCAATCGCGTCGAGTTTTGTCGCCGCGCTCGAACTCGCGCGGCAGGGGCGCGTCGACCTGAGGCAGGACGGCGCGTTCGAACCTCTTTATCTGAAGGCATCCGGGGCATGATCGACGATCTCGAACGCGCGATAGAAGCGATGTTGTTCGCGAGCGACGCGCCGCTCGACGCGCGGCAGGTTGCGGGGCGGCTGGGCGACGAAATGACGCCGAGCGAGGTCCGCGCGATCATCCAGACGATCGCGGCGCGCCATGCGGGAAGCGGGATCGAACTCGTCGAGCGCGGCGGACATTGGCATTTCCAGACGCCCGCCGATCTCGCGCACCTGCTCCGCCGCCAACGCGACGATCCGCGCAAGCTGTCGCGCGCGGCGGCCGAGGTGCTCGCCATCGTCGCTTATCACGAGCCCGTCAGCCGCGCCGAAATCGAAGCGATCCGCGGGGTCCAGACCTCGAAGGGCACGCTCGACGTGTTGATGGAGGCCGAATGGATCGCACCCGCGGGGCGGCGCGAGGTGCCGGGGCGGCCGCTGATTTACAAGACGACCGACGCGTTCCTGCAACATTTCGGCCTCACGAGCCGCAAGGACCTGCCGGGAATCGAGGATTTGCGTGCGGCAGGGCTGCTCGACCCGGTCGATCTCGCTTTCGAGGAAGCGATGGGCGAACTGGACCTAGTAAAAGACGGTGAAGAGGCCTAGATGAGCCCTTCAAGGAGACGATAAATGGGTAGCTTCAGCATCTGGCACTGGCTCGTGGTCGGGATTCTTGTCCTGCTGCTGTTCGGCAAGGGCCGTTTTTCGGACATGATGGGCGATGTTGCCAAGGGTATCAAAAGCTTCAAGAAAGGCATGTCGGAAGACGACGCGCCGACGACGCCGGCGCCCAAGCACATCGAGGGTCAGCGTGCCCCCGATGCCACCCCGATTTCGACCCCGACGGCAGAGCACGACAAGCTCTGATCGCCGTCTGCCTGCGGGGGAAGTTTTAGGTCATGTTTGACGTCGCGCCCACCGAGTTGCTGCTCGTCGTGGTGGTGGCCTTGGTGGTTATTGGCCCCAAGGACCTCCCCAAGGCGATGCGCTTTGTCGGCAAATGGATGGCGAAGGCGCGCGGCATGGCGCGCCATTTCCGCTCCGGCCTCGACACGATGATGCGCGAAGCCGAACTCGAAGAACTCGAAAAACAGTGGCGCGAACAGAATGACGCGATCATGCGCGAATTCCCGCGCATCGACGATATGAACGCATCGCCCGCGGCGCCCTCGGCGAATGCCGCATCGACCGAACCGGCGACGACCGAACCCGTGACAGAAGCCGGGATCGACGAGGCGGCTGCGGCCAACCCGCCCGAAACGCACGCGATACCCCCCAAGGACGGCCCTCTGCCGTGAGCGAAGAGACGACGACGGAAGAGGACGGCGCCGGCGGCAAGATGCCGCTGCTCGATCATCTGATCGAACTGCGTTCGCGCTTGCTGAAATCCCTGCTGGCGATCGGTATCGCCTTTGGCGTGTGCCTCTATTATGCGAAGCCGATTTTCGGCATTCTCGTCCAGCCGCTCGTGCGCGCGGGGCAGGGGAAGCTGATCTATACCCAGCTGTTCGAGGCGTTTTTCGTCGAAATCAAGGTCGCGCTGTTCGCGGCGATGATGATCGCCTTTCCGGTGATCGCCAACCAGCTATGGAAATTCATCGCACCGGGGCTTTTCAAACAGGAAAAGCGCGCGCTGCTACCCTTCCTGCTCGCGACCCCGATCCTTTTCGCGATCGGCGCCAGCTTCGCCTATTTCATCACGATCCCCATCGCGCTCAAATTTCTGCTCGGATACCAGGGCAATGTCGGCGGGATCACGCAGGAAGCGCTGCCCTCGGTCGGCAATTACCTGAGCTTCACGATGCAGTTCATCATGGCGTTCGGCATCGCTTTCCTGCTGCCGATCCTGCTGATGCTCATCGAGCGGTCGGGGCTGGTGACGCGCGAGCAACTGGTCTCGGCGCGCCGCTATATGATCGTCGCCGCCTTTGCGATCGCCGCGGTGTTCACGCCGCCCGATATTTTGAGCCAGCTGTTGCTCGCGGTGCCTTTGGTATTTCTCTACGAAATGTCGCTGCTCGCGATCTGGTTCACCCAGCGCCGACGCAAAACAGGCGCCGAAGAGGCGCCTGTCGAGCCTCTCGAAGAGGCTTAGGGTAAGTTAGTCTCAGTCCCGATTAGTCGATGGCATCGCTGCCAGCTTGACCGACAGATTCGATGTCGCGACCGGCACCCTTTACCGTGTTGCAGCCAGCGACCAGAAAGCTTGCCATCAGGGCGAGAAGGATTGCGCGGTAACTCGTCATATTTCTACCTCTCAGGATTTTTTGCAAAATGGCCCGGCACGCTTCGAGGGGGGGGAGGGAATGCGGGCCGGGCCAATGTTGCTGAGCAGCGCTGCGGGGGGGCGATGACCGCTGCTCGAATGGGAAACGACCAAAGCGGCGGATAAGTTCCCAAAAAAAATTGCGGGCGTGAATTTTTTTTTGAGGCGTTTTGAATCGCTTGGATTTCAGCGGCTTGCCCTCAGAGTGTGGTCAATCCGCTGAGCACCGCGAGGCCCAGGAAGGCCAAAAATCCCATCGAATCGGTCGTCATCGTGACAAAAATGGAACTCGCGACGGCGGGGTCCTGGTCGAGCCGGTCGAGGAGCAGGGGGATCGCAACCCCCGCGACGCCGGCCACAAAGATATTCACGATCATCGCCGCGGCGATGACGGCGCCGAGCTGCGGATTGCCGAACCATATAGCGGTCGCGGTTCCCGCGATCAGCGCGATCGTACCGCCGTTGAGCAGCGCGATCTTCATTTCGCGCCATATCGCGCGCCAGCTGTTCGAATCGGTGAGCTGGTTCATCGCGAGTGCGCGCACGGTGACCGCCAGCGTCTGCGTGCCCGCATTGCCGCCGACGCCCGCGACGATCGGCATCAGCGCCGCGAGCGCGACCATATGCTCGATCGCGCCGCCGAACATCGCGACGATCGACGAGGCGACAAGCGCGGTGCCGAGATTGGCGATCAGCCAGCGCACGCGCGCGCTGTACGTCTCGCGGATCGGTTCGTTGATGTCGCCGTCGCCGGCGCCTGACAGGCGCAAGATGTCCTCGCCGGCCTCTTCCTGGATGATGTGGACGACGTCATCGACCGTGATCATGCCGACGAGCCTGCCGCCCTTGTCGACCACCGCGGCGGAGATCAGCGCATATTTCTGGAAGCGCAGCGCGACTTCTTCCTGATCCATATCGACCGGAATCAGCGTCTGCTCGCGTTTCATCACGTCGCTGATCGCGATGTCACGCGGGGTGCGGAGGATCCAGCTCAGCTGGCAGGTGCCGACCGGGCGGTGGCGCGGATCGACGACGTAAATTTCCCAGAAGTCGCTGGTGAGGTCGGTATCTTCGCGCAGCCGGTCGATGACGTCGCCGACGGTCACATGTTCGGGCACCGCGACCAGATCGCGCTGCATCAGGCGCCCGGCGGATTCCTCGGGGAAGGAGAGGGCATCCTCGATCGCGGCGCGATCTTCGGGCTCCATCGCCTGGAGGACGGCCTGCTGCTCGTCCTCCTCCATATCCTCGATGATCGCGACGGCGTCGTCGGTATCGAGTTCGGACGCAAGTTCGGCGACTTGTTCGGGCGCGAGAAGATCGATCAGCTCCTCGCGAACATAATCGTTCATTTCCGCCAGCACGTCGGCGGACAGCATATCGCCGAGTACCGCGGCGAGCATCGGACGCTCGTCGGCGCGCGCGAGTTCGAACAGGTCGGCGATGTCGGCGGGGTGGAGACGGCCGATGCGTTCGCGCGCCGCTTCGCCTTCGCCGGCTTCGGCCAGCTCGATCACGTCGCGCACGAATTCAGGCTTCAGCCGGTCGTCTTCGTCGAGTTCGGTGTCGGTTTCGCGTGCCGGTCGTTCGCGGTCGCGGTCGTCGGTGACGACAACATCTTCCGGCGGCAGGGATTCTTCGCGTTTGTCCATCGCGCGGTCCTCCCTGACGGTTGCGGCGTTCGAGCTTTCCCCTAGTGCTGCGGCCCGCGGATAGCAACGCCGCGAGCGCCTTTTCGCGATTTAATGCGTGGCTTTGGGCGCCGCCCCGGCTATGGGACCGCCAACACAGACCACAGGAGCTCTACCATGTCCGACACTCTCACCCTTTCGCTGTCGACCGGCGATGTCGTCATCCGCCTTCGTCCCGACCTTGCGCCGCAGCATGTCGAGCGCATCACCGGCCTCGCGAGCGAAGGCTTTTACGACGGCGTCGTGTTCCACCGCGTGATTCCGGGTTTCATGGCGCAGGGCGGCGATCCGACGGGCACCGGCATGGGCGGCAGCGAGCTTCCCGACCTGCCGCAGGAATTCAGCAGCGAACCGCATGTCCGCGGCGTTTGCTCGATGGCGCGCGCGCAGAACCCGAACAGCGCGAACAGCCAGTTCTTCATCTGCTTCGACGACGCGCGCTTCCTTGATAAGCAGTACACCGTCTGGGGCGAAGTGATCGAAGGCATGGAAAATGTCGACGCGCTGCCCAAGGGCGAGCCGCCGCGCGAGCCCGGCAAGATCGTCAAGGCGACCGTCAGCTGATCTACGAAAATCCCCGCTTCGGCGGGGATTTTTTTGCCTAGTCGCCGATAAAGCAATTAAGCCGCTCGCAGGCCGCGACCCAGTCCTGCTTGAACTCCTGAACGACCTGCCCGGCGCCCATCGCCTCGTTCATCAGGCCGACGCCTTGGCCCACCCAATAAGTGGCGAGCGCCTTCGCGCCTTCGTGGCCGCCTTCGGACAATTTATCGACCTTGCGCAGCGCAGGTTCGCTGACCAGCGACTGGAGCGGCATCGGCAATGGTTTCGGCGCGTCTTCGGTCTCCCACGCGTCGGTCCACGGCGAGCGGAGCTGGCGCGACGGTTTGCCGGTGCGGCTTTTCGACCGTACCGTGTCGCGCGACGAGGCCGCGAGCATCTTTTCCTTCACGACCGGATTGGTTTCGGCTTCGGCGGTGGTGAGCCACACCGAACCGGTCCAGGCGCCATGCGCGCCCATCGCCATCGCCGCCGCCATCTGGCGCCCGGTGACGATGCCGCCCGCAGCGAGGATCGGCGTGTTCGCGCCGACGGCTTCGACCGCCGCGGCGACTTCGGGGACAAGCACCATCGTCGCGACTTCGCCGCAATGGCCGCCGGCTTCACCGCCCGCGACGACGAGGATATCGACCCCGGCGCGGACCTGAGTCAGCGCATGGTCGCGCGTCCCGACGAGCGCCGCGACGGGCACGCCGTGGCGCTTGCCGAGTTCCAGCATCAACGGCGGGGGCACGCCGAGCGCGTTCGCGATCAGCGCGATCGGGTGACGGAACGCGACCTCGAGCAACTTGGCGGCGCCATCCTCATGCATATTGTCGCCGAAGCTCTGCCGACCCGCCATCGCCTCGGTCAAGCCCGCCGGATCGACACCATGTTTTTCGAGCAAACCGGCGGCGAACCGCAAATGCGTCTCGGGCACTTTCGCAATGGCGGAGGAAGGCGCCTCACCCTTGCCGACGAAGCTGTTGGGGACGATCAGGTCGACGCCATAGGGGCGCCCGCCAATATGCTCGTCGATCCATGCGAGCTCTTCCTCAAGCCGCTCGGGGGGCAGCGCGGCGGCGCCAAAGACGCCCATGCCCCCGGCCTTCGACACCGCGACGATGACGTCGCGGCAGTGCGAGAAGGCGAGCAGCGGAAATTCGATGCCGAGCATCGCGCAGATGGGGGATTGCATGGGGACCTCTCCATTTGTTTATTTGCACCCATGTCAGCGCTAGTTGACGTAAACGTCAAGTTGATTTGCTGGGCCCGCTGATTATCGCAGGTGCATGACCCAATTCTCCTTGCCCGATTACGACCTCGATGCCTTTGTTCGCGCCACGCTGGCCGAGGATCTGGGGGCGGGGGGCGATATTACCTCGATGGCGACGATTCCCGCCGACGCGCGCTTTGGCGGGGTGATGGACAGCCGCGACGCGATCACCGTCGCGGGTCTGCCGATCGCCGAGCGATTCTTTCGTGCGCTCGAACCCGCCATGGAGATCGAGATATTGGTCGAGGAAGGCGCGCAGGTCGCATCGGGCAGCGACCTGATGCGCCTGTCGGGCAATGCGCGTGCGATGCTGACGGCGGAGCGGTCGGCGCTCAACACCGTTCAGCATCTGTCGGGAATTGCGACGATGACGCGGCAATATGTCGATGCACTCGCAGGGACGGGCGCGACCTTGCTCGATACGCGAAAGACGATCCCGGGGCTGCGCGTACTCGAGAAATATGCGACGCGCATGGGCGGTGCGACCAACCATCGCATGGGCCTGTGGGACGCGGCGATGATCAAGGACAATCATGTCGCGGTTGCGGGCTCGGTCGAGGAAGCGGTGCGGCGCGCGGTTGCGGCGGGAATCGCGGACATCATCGTCGAGGTCGACCGCGTCGCGCAGGTTGAGCCTGCGCTGAGCGCCGGGGCGACGCACCTTCTGCTCGACAATATGACGCTCGACGAACTTCGTGAATGCGTCGCCTTGGTCGGCGGCAAGGTGCCGACTGAGGCGTCGGGCGGGGTACGGCTCGATACGATTCGCGCGATCGGCGAGACCGGAGTGACCTATGTGTCCGTCGGGCGGCTGACCCAGTCGGCGCCGGCGGCGGACGTCGGGCTCGATTTTGCGCTGGCCTAGTCTCGCCGTTCTTGGCTTGCTGTTCGCACCGACGATCGCGCAGGCGCAAGCTTTGGCCTGCAGTGCTCCCGACCGGATTCCCGTTCCGCGCCTTGAGCAGCCCAAGCGCGGCGAACCCGTCCGCAAGCCGGCGATTACGGGCTATCTGTTAGCCATGAGCTGGTCGCCGCAGCATTGTGCCGACGTGCGCAACCCGCGCGATGCGCGCGACCGCTTTCAATGTTCGGGCGAGAACGGCCGTTTCGGCTGGGTGCTGCACGGGCTGTGGCCCGAAACCGATAGTCCGGGCTATCCGCAATGGTGCCGCCCGGCGAAGATCGTGCCGCAGCCTGTGCTGAAAAAGCATATGTGCATGACGCCCTCGGCGCAGTTGCTCCAACACGAATGGGCGAAGCATGGCACATGCATGAGTCCCAACCCTGCCGCCTATTTTCGCTCGGCCGAAATCCTCTTTCGCGCCGTGCGTTTCCCCGACATGGAGGCGCTCGCCGCCAAGCCGCAAACCGCGGCGAGCGTTCGCCGCGCCTTTGCCGCGGTCAATCCGGGGGTGACTGCACCCATGATCGCCGTGTCGGCCGACCGGCAGGGATGGCTGGACGAGGTACGGCTGTGCCTGGGGCCGCGCATGAAGCCGGCAAGGTGCAAACCTTTCCAGACCGGAGCGAAAGACGGCCGCCGGATCCGCATCCGACCGATGTCGACACGTTAGGGCGATTCCCGCAAAGCGTACCAGTGCGGGACGGCGGCGCGTTAACTCTCTTTTAACCTTATCGACTCGTTAACATGGTCCTAGCTTCGCCTGCATGGACTCGAACGATCAAATCGACATTCGCGGCCGCGTCCGCGATCATGGCAAGCGGCAGCTGGTTATCGCGCGGCTCAGCGCGCCGGCGGACTGGCAGGGCGAGCTCCGCGCCGCGCTCGCGGCACATCGCGAGCCCGTCACGATTTTTTCGACCAATGATTTCCGCTTGTTTCTTCAGAGCTTCGCGATCTTCTTTACCGCGACGATGATGTTCCTGCTCTGAATTCGATCAATCGCAGGCGCGGTGCAGCTTCTGCGCGAGCCATGCCGACACCAGGCACATCGCGGCGCTCATCAGCAACTGGTCGACGACGCCGACGCCGGCGAATCCCAGCCCCATCGCGAGCAGCGATCCTGCGACCATCGCGCCTGAATTGACGATATTATTCGCAGCGACAGTGCGTGCAGTCTGGTCCTTGGGCACCGTGGTGGTCAGGAAGGCGTAGAGCGGGACGACGAACATGCCGCCGCTGACTGCGATGCCGAGCAGGCTGAGCAGCAAGGGGATAACGCGGTCGTGGGCGAGGAAGCCGCCGATGTCGTAGAGCGCGCCCGCGGGCTCGGTGCCCCAGTTGCGACAGACCCAATAGAAGGCGACGACGAACAAGGCCATGACGATAACGCTGGCCGGGCTGTAGCGGGCGGATACCTGTCCCTTTAGCAGGCGGTTCACCGCGACCGATCCGATCGCAATCCCGACCGAAAAGACGCCGAGAAACAGGCTCGCGACGCTCTTGTCGGCGTGAAGGATATTCTTCGCGAGTGGCGGGAACTGGATGAACAGCACCGCGCCGATCGTCCAGAAGAAGCTGATCGAGAGGATCGCGAGATAGAGGCGCGGGATGTGCATCGTGCCGCGGACGAGCGCGACCGACGAGCGGACGATATGCCAGTCGATGCCGGTTTCTTCATGCTCGGGCGGCGCCGGGGGGACCTTGCGCGCGGTCCAGTAGCCGAGCGCGGCGACGAGAACGACGCCGAGCGCGGCCCATTCGACATCGATCACCCCGGCAAGGATCGTGCCGGCGAGGATCGCGATATAGGTGCCCGCCTCGACCAGCCCGGTGCCCGCGAGCACTTCATCGCTTTTCAGGTGCTGCGGCAGGATCGCATATTTGATCGGGCCGAAGAAGGTCGAGTGGATGCCCATCGCGAACAGCGCGAGCATCATCAGCGGGATCGCGAGCAAGTGGACCGCGAAACCCATCCACGCGAGCACCAGCCCGGCGCCGCCGACAAGCATGATCAATATTTCGCAGAATTTGACGATGCGGATAATCCGCGCCTTGTCGCGCGTGTCGGCGAGTTGGCCGGCGAGCGCCGAGAGCAGGAAGAAGGGCAGGATGAAGACGCCGGTCGCCACCGCGCTGAACAGGGTTTCCTGTTCTTCGCTGTTGAACACGCCGTAAACGACGAACAGCACCATCGCGTTCTTGAACAGATTGTCGTTGAACGCGCCGAGTAGTTGGGTGACGAATAGGGGCAGGAACCGGCGTTGCTTCAACAGCGCAAAGGTGCCGGTCATGCGTGATCCCATCTCGTCAGTTCAGTTCGGTCACCACGCAGGCCGCGGGCAATTCGGTTGTCGCACGGGGGGCTTATCGGCTAGGGCGGATGGGGTCAAAGGTCATTTTGTTACAAGCGCGCCACGTTGGCGGGAATCAGGGGTCATGCTCAGTCTTCCGAACATCCTGACATTATCGCGTATCCTGGCGGTGCCGATCCTGCTGTTCCTGCTGTGGCCCGGGGTGGTCGAAGGGGCGCACCAGCCGAAGCCGATCGATTATGCGCTCGCCTTTGGCCTGTATTGCCTGATGGGCATTACCGATTATTTTGACGGTTATGTTGCACGATCGCGCGGGATCGTTTCGCGGCTGGGGGCTTTTCTCGACCCGATCGCCGACAAGATCATGATTGCGGCGGTGATCCTGCTGCTCGTCTTCACCCGCGACATCTCCGGCTATCACGTCATCGCCGCGCTGATGATCCTGCTCCGCGAGATCATCGTATCGGGCCTCCGCGAATTCCTCGCGACGCTGCAGGTGTCGATGCCGGTGACGCAGCTCGCCAAATGGAAGACGACGTTCCAGCTCGTCGCGTTCGGCGCGCTGATCCTGGCGGGGGCGCTGCCGCAAATGGCGTGGATCAAGACCGTCGGGCTTGCCTCGCTGTGGGGCGCTGCGGTGCTGACGCTGATCACCGGATGGGACTATCTGCGCGTCGGTCTGAAGCATATGGATTGAACATCGGGTGACACTCCAGATCGCCTATTTCGCCTGGGTGCGCGAGCGCATGGGAGTCGCCGATGAGACGGTCGACCTTCCCGCGGGCGTAACCAATGTGAGCAGTCTGGTTGCATGGCTTGCCGCGCGCGATGCGCGCGGGCAGGTCGCTTTTGCCGAACCGCAGCGCATCCGCGCCGCAATCGACGGCGTGATGATGGGCCTCGACGCGCCGCTTGCCGGGGCGCGCGAGGTCGCGCTGTTTCCACCGGTGACCGGCGGATGATCCGCGTCGCGGTCCAGCCGGCGGCGATCGACATCGCCGCCGAACTCGACCTGCACGACGCCGGCGGGCATGGCGCGAGCGCCAGCTTTATCGGGCGGGTGCGCGGCGACGGCGACCTGACCGAGCTGTTCCTCGATCATCACCCGGCAATGACCGCGGCGGGGCTGGCCGATCTGGCGCATGCCGCGGCCGATCGCTGGCAGCTTTCAGCGCTGACCCTGATCCACCGCGTCGGTGCGATGGTGCCGGGCGAGACGATCGTGTTTGTCCTCACGAGCAGCCCGCACCGCGCCGAGGCGCTGGCGGCGTGCGAGTTTCTGATCGACCGGTTGAAAACCGACGTCATGCTGTGGAAGCGCGAAACCTTCGTCGACGGGCGCGTTCGGTGGGTCGAACCGCGCGAGGGTGATGGGACGCGCGCGGATCGCTGGAACGCCTAATCGGCCTGATGCTTCCGGAAGATGTCTGCGAGCATCCGGAACTCCTCGGCGCGCGGGCTGCCCTTGCGCCACACCAGCGCGATCGTGCGCCAGTCATGGTCCGAATCGAGCGGGCGGGTGTCGATGTCGGTGTGGTCTAGAATGCCCGCCTCGATCGCCATTTGCGGCAACATCGTGATGCCGAGGCCATTGTCGACCATCTGCACCAGCGTGTGCAGCGACGTCCCCATCATCCGGGCGCCGGCGCGCAGTTCGGGGCGGTTGCATGCGGCGAGAACATGGTCCTTCAGGCAATGCCCGTCCTCGAGCATCAGCATCTGTGACGGGTCGATCTGGTCGGCACTGACCATCGCGGGCAAGTCGTCCGACTGGTCGCCGGGGAAAGCGACGAACAACGCATCGTCGAACAGATTTTCGGCTTCGACGTCGCCGCAGGCATAGGGGAGCGCGAGCAGCACGCAATCGACGGTGCCGTGGTGCAGCGATTCGCACGCCTGCGCGCTCGGTTCCTCGCGCAGGAAGAGCTTGAGCGACGGGCGTTCCTTGCGGAGCCGCGGCAAGAGGCCGGGGAGGAGGAAGGGCGCGATCGTCGGAATGACGCTCATGCGCAGTTCGCCGACGAGCGGCGCCGCGGCGGCGGCCGCCATGTCGGCGAGTTCCTCGGCCTCGCGCAGAACGCGGTGCGCCTTTTCGACGATCGCGTTGCCGAGCCCGGTGAAGCGGACGACGCGGCGGGTGCGTTCGACGAGCGTCTGGCCGAGCAGCGTTTCGAGTTCGCGAATCCCCGCCGACAGCGTCGACTGGGTGACGTTGCAGCCGTCGGCGGCGCGGCCGAAATGGCCGTGCTCATGGAGCGCGACGAGATATTGCATCTGTTTCAGCGAGGGGAGGTAATTGTGCATTGATCGAATGTAGCAATGATTGAGAGGATTTTGAACAAGTTTGCCGATTAAAATTCGTGGCCATAATGGCGGCGTTTATTGTCGTTTTCCGCGCCGCCGTGATAGCTATCCCCGATCAACCGGCGCGGAGGGGCGTATGGCAGTTTCCCGTTTTCTGATCGGCGGCGTCGCGAGTGCGCTGTTGCTCACCGGCGGGCTCTTCATGTGGAAGGGCTATACGCAGATCGCCGAGGAAGAGGTGTTGCCCGACCCGCCGCCGGCCTTGCCGGCGATTCCGGTCGCGGCGGCGGGAGCGCCCAAGAGGGGACCGGCGCCGCCGGCGCTGCCCGCGGCGAAGGAAGCGTCGCGCGAGGAGCGGCGTTTCAACCGCTTCGACCGCGACCGCAACGACCGGATCAGCCGCGTCGAGCTGATGTCGTCGCGGACCGCGGCCTTCCGCAAGCTCGACAAGGACGGCAATAATCTGCTGACCTTTGAGGAATGGGCGGCGACGACGGGGCAGCGCTTCGCGGGCGCCGACGGCGACAAGTCGGGCGACCTGACGCGCGGGGAATTTTCGACGACCGCGCCGAAGCAGGCGGCGAAGCCAAAGTGTAGCTGCTAGGCAGCGACGCCTTCCGCCTGCTTGATCCACGCCGCGAGTGACGCACCGGCGCGCGCAGTATACCCCAGCTTGCGATCCTTCTTGCGCACATCCTCTGCAAGCGGCGGGAAGAGGCCGAAATTGACATTCATCGGCTGGTAGCTCGCGGCATCGGCGCCGCCGGTGATGTGGCCGAGTAGCGCGCCGAGCGCGGTTTCGGGGGGCGGCGGCGCGAGGTCGCGTCCCGCGAGTTCGGCGGCGGCAAAGCGCGCGGCGATCAGGCCGATGGCCGCGCTTTCGACATAGCCTTCGCAGCCGGTGATCTGCCCCGCGAAGCGGATGTGCGGCGCCGATTTGAGGCGGAGCTGCGCGTCGAGCAGTTCGGGCGAGCGGATGAAGCTGTTGCGGTGAAGCCCGCCGAGGCGCGCGAACTCGGCCTTTTCGAGCCCGGGGATGGTGCGGAACAGCTCGACCTGCGCGGCGTATTTGAGCTTGGTCTGGAAACCGACCATGTTCCACAGCGTGCCAAGCGCATTGTCCTGGCGGAGCTGGACGACCGCATAGGGCCAGCGCCCGGTGCGCGGATTGTCGAGGCCGACGCCCTTCATCGGGCCAAAGCGCAGCGTTTCGGGGCCGCGCTCGGCCATCACTTCGATCGGCATGCAGCCCTCGAAATAAGGCGTGTCCTTTTCCCAGTCCTTGAACTCGGTCTTGTCGCCGTCGACGAGTCCCTGGACGAAGGCGTGATACTGGTCCTTGTCCATCGGGCAGTTGATATAATCCTTGCCGTCGCCGATCGGGCCGACCTTGTCCCAGCGGCTCGCCATCCATGCGACGTCCATGTCGACGCTGTCGCGGTAGACGATGGGGGCGATCGCGTCGAAGAAGGCGAGGGCGTCCTTGCCCGTCGCGGTGCCGATGCTCGAGGCGAGGCTAGCAGCGGTAAGCGGGCCCGTGGCGACGATCGTCAGCCCTTCCGACGGCAGCGTATCGACGCGTTCGCGCACGATGGTGATGTTCGGGTGGTTTTCGAGCGCATGGGTGACGCCGCCGGAGAAGAGCTCGCGGTCGACCGCGAGCGCCGAGCCTGCGGGCACCTTATGGACATCGGCCTCGCGCATGATGATCGAGCCGAGCGTGCGCATTTCGCGGTGGAGCAGGCCGACCGCATTGCTGTCGCCGTCGTCGCTGCGAAAGCTGTTCGAGCACACCATTTCGGCGAGCGCGTCGCCCTGATGCGCCGGGGTCATGTCACCGCCGCCGCGCATTTCGGACAGGCGCACGCGGAATCCGGCCTCGGCGAGTTGCCATGCGGCTTCGGATCCGGCGAGGCCGCCGCCGATGATGTGAATGTCGTAGCTCATTTACCGTATCCGTTGACTTGCATGGGGTGCGCCGCGCGCGTTGTTTGGGCTTGCGCTGCTTTCGCCGCGCACTAGGCCGGTTGAAGACAAGATGCAAAGGGGCGGATGATGAGCGGGGAACGGGGCTGGGATCGGGCGCGCTGGTTGTGGCTGTTGGCATTGGTCGGCGGGATCAGTTTTTTTGCTGCGGTGTATTTGCGGCTCGATGGTCCCGCGATCTGGGCGTGGAAGACGAGCGGTGTCGGCTTGCTGGCGGTTTGGGCGGCGGCAAATGCACGCGATAAGAACGGCTGGTTGATCGCAGCAGTCCTCGGTTTCGGCGCGCTCGGCGATTATCTGCTCGATGCGAAAGGACTTGTCGTCGGCGCGTTAGCGTTCGCGGTGGGGCATGTCATCGCGATCAGGCTCTATCTGATGAACCGGCGCGCGCAGATGACGCCGTCACAGCGCATGCTGGGCTGGCTGACCATGCCCGCCACGCTGGTGATCGTCTGGGCGATGCTGAGCCCGGCGGCGGGCTGGTGGCACGCCGCCGTGTATTCGCTGTTCGTCGCCGCGATGGCGGCGGCCGCATGGACCAGCCGCTTTCCGCGTTATCGCACCGGTGTCGGCGCGATGATGTTCCTCGCGAGCGATCTGTTCATCTTTGCGGGCGAGGGCGGGGTGTTGTCCAAGGACGTCACGATGTGGCTCGTCTGGCCGCTCTATTTCGCGGGGCAGGCGTTGATCGCGTGGGGCGTGGTCAGCACGCTCGCAAAGGAAGCGCGCGGCTGATCAGGGCGCTTGATCAGGATGGGGGCGCCGCTTCGCCGACGAGCAGCGCTTCGATATCCGAAACCGGGCGGTCGGTCATTTCCTTGACATGTTCGCCGACGAGGCGGGCGCTGACTTCCTTGTGCCAGCGAGGGCGCAGTTCGCCCATTGTGCGCGCGGGCGCGATCACAACCAGCGCGTCGAACTTGCCCGCAAGCGCCATCGCGTTGATCTTTTCGGCAAGGTCGCGCGCGAAGCGGTCCTCCTCCTGCTGGTGGAAATCGGGTTCGCCCATCGTACCGCCGCCAAGGCCGGTGCCGGCAGGGGCGGGCGACTGGCCCGAGGCATCGGTCTTGATGTCGCTGTCCTTGCGGTCCTCGCGTTCCTGATGCGATGTCGTGCGCAGGTCGATCTGCCGCGCGTCGCCTTCATTGCGCAGAAACAGGGCTTTTCGGCCATCAGCGACGAGAACGAGGGTGTTGGGGGCGAGGGTCATGATATTGCTCCTTCTGTACGGAGCAACGCATGGGCTATCGCCGAAGTTTCTCTATCCGTCCCACGCCGCAATCGTCGTGCGGTGAAGCAAGCGGTCGTAGCCGTCATAGCCGCCGGTCGCACGGTGCAGCACCGAGCGATTGTCCCACATGATCAGCATGTCGGGTTCCCATTGGTGGCTGTAGCGAAATTCCTCGCGTCCCTGCCATTGGATCAGTTCGTAGAGCAAGGGTAGGCCCTCGCTGTCGTCGACGCCATCGAAGCCGATGATATAACCTGCGCAGCCGAACAGCCCCAGGCGCCCGGTTTCGGGATGCGCGCGGACGAAGGGGTGGAACTGGGTGTCGAGCGCTTCGTCGCCCGAGCGGATGTCCATGCTGCGATCCTTGTCGTTCGCACCGTACATGCCCGACGGGGCGTAGCCGGCGCGCGCGCTGTGGACAGCCTTTAGCCCTTCGACGCGCGCGCGAAGTTCGGCAGGCATCGCATCGAGTGCGGCATGCTGGTTCGAAAATTCGGTGTTGCCGCCGATGGGTGGGATCGTGATGCCGAACAGGCAGGTGCCCGCGGGCGGCCGCGCCTGGAAACTCCAGTCGCTGTGCCAGTTTTCGGCGAAGAGCGGCGCGGTTTCGTCGGCCTTGCGCTTCACCGCGATGATATGATCGTGGCCCGGGATCGGGCGGATGAACGGATCGTCGCCGAAACCGCCGAAATAGCCCGTAAAACGCTCGAGATCATCCTCACTCATCTTCTGGTCTGGGAAGGCGAGGACGTGATGGTCGAGCCATGCGGTGCGGATTTCGGCGATGGTCTCGGCGGTGAGCGGCTGGGTCAGGTCGACGCCGGCGACGCGGGCGCCGCACGACTGGCCGCTGGGGGTGATGGTGAGCGTCATAAGGCGATGCTGCGTCGATTGCGGCGCGTGGTCAATGGGGCGCGACCAGCCGCCCCGAAACTTCGCCGAGCCGATGGACGGGCCAAGCGATCGACCCCGCAATTCAGCCAAGCGCCATGTTTCCGTTCCTAATCTACCTGCGGGGGCAAGGACGGAGAAGATAGATGTTCCTGCTCAAGAGATTGGCGTTGACGGCATTGATAGGTGCCAGCGCCTTGACGGCAATGCCGGTCGAGGCGGACGCGCGCGACCGCCACCATCGCCATGGCTATTACGGCCACCGCGACAATGATCGGTATCGCGATTATCGCCGCCACGATCGACGTGATTATCGCCGCGATCATCGGCGCAGCCATTATCGCGACCGCGATTATTGCCGGCGCGGCAGTGGAACGACAGGGCTGATCGTCGGGGGCGCCGCGGGTGCCTTGCTCGGCCGCGAGGTTGATCGCTACGGCGACCGGCTTCCGGGCACGATCATCGGCGGCGCCGCAGGCGCGCTGATCGGACGCGAGGTCGACCGCGGCGGTCGTCGCTGCTAGTCCGTCTGCATGCACCTTGGCTGCCGTCTTTCGCGCGCCGCAGCCAAGGTGCACCGCGACGTCGGGGCGGGCGATTTTTCCCGAAAATTTTTTCCACTTGCGGGCGGATTTGGGGGTAGAGGTCAGCGCGGCGGGGCGTGCTCCCGCGGTTCGAGGTGGAGTCCGCAGATGAAGATCCTGATGAAATTTGCCTTGTCACTGGGCCTCGGCCTGTCGCTCGCGGTCCTTCCGGCGCAGGGGATCGCGGCGCTCAAGCAGGGTGCCAAAGCCCCGGACTTCACGCTGAATGCTGCACAGGGCGGCAAGCCCTTCAGCCTTTCTTTGAAACAGACGCTGAAGAAGGGGCCTGTGGTGCTCTATTTCTTCCCCGCCGCCTTTACCCCGGGCTGCACGATGGAAGCGCATCTGTTTGCCGAATCGAGCGACGACTTCAACCGGCTGGGCGCCCGCGTCGTCGGCGTCACCGCCGGCAATATCGAGCGCGTTGCGGAATTTTCCAAATCGGAATGCCGTGACAAATTTGCCGTCGCGGCCGACCCGGGCGCCAAGATTGCGGCGAAATACGATACGGTCCTTCAGCGCCCGAACCAGCCGGCGATTTCCAACCGGACGTCATTCGTCATCGCGCCGAACGGGACGATCCTGCTGAGCTACACCGATAGCAAACCGCAGGCGCATATCGAAAAGACGATGGCGGCGGTGCGCGCGTGGAAGGCCCGGCAGCGCTGATTCGGGTTTGAGGGAGGCCCCCGATGTCGAAGTCCGTCTTTCTCGATGATCTGGAGATCGGCCAGTCATGGCATGGCGGCCCGATCGAGATGACCGAGGCGGATATCATCCGCTTCGCGAGCGAATATGATCCGCAGCCGATGCACATCGACACCGCGACGGCGGCGAGCGGCCGTTTCGGCGGCATCATCGCCAGCGGCTGGCACGTCGCCGCGGTCGTGATGCGCGATTTTGTCGAAAAGGCGCCGTTCGGGGATACGCCGCTTCTGGGCCTCAAGATCGACGATCTGCAGTGGCGCCTGGCCGTGCGGCCGGGTGACCTGCTTAGCATCACGCGCGAGGTCATCGACATCGCGCGCTCCAAAAGCAAGCCCGACCGCGGTGTGCTCACGATGCAGATGACCGTCGCCAATCAGGATGGCGCGGTCGTGATGTCGTTCGTCAACCTGATGCAGATGCCGACGCGGCCGCGGTAGCTGATCGCACAGGCTATTTCGGCGTTCCGCTGTAGCCAGCGGCTTTCCGCAATTCGCTCGCGTCCATGACATAGCCGTCACTCACCACCGTCACGACGCGGCGGAGCGCGCCGAGGTCGGTCGCGGGGTCGCCATCGACGAGCACCATGTCGGCCTCCTTGCCCACCGCGATCGAGCCCGTGCGCTTGTCGGCGCCGACGATGCGAGCGGGGATGATGGTCGCGCTCTGGATCGCTTCGGCGGGGGTGAAGCCGGCCTGCTTGTAGATTTCGAGTTCGCGGATCAGCTCGATCCCCCAGCCGTCGGTGCCGGCGACGATCGGCACGCCCGCCTTGTGCAGCCGGCCGACGAGCTCGACCATTTTCGCATAGCTCTTGCGGTAATCGTCGCGCGTCAGCCCTTCGACCAGCGGATAGCCGCCGGCGGTGAACACCGAGCGTTCGAGGACGGGCGAGATGATGCCCATATAGGGTGCGTAGGCCGGTTGGGGCTTCCCGCCGTCCTGCGTCAGCATGCCTTCGAAGATCACGATCGTCGGATCGACGATTGTCCTCTTCTTCGCCAAGCCGGCAACGAAGCCGGACATTAGCGGTCCGTCGAGATCGACGTCCTTGAAATAGCGTGCCGGTCCTTCGACGCGCTGCCGTGTGTTCGCCTTGTCGATCACTTCGCGCGGCATGGCCTCCATCGCCACGAAATTGAGGTGGGTGAGCTCGTCATAACCCGCGGCGACGGCTTCGCTCGGCTTCATCGTCGCGGGGACATGGCCGTGGACGTGGAGTCCCAGCTTGTGCGCTTCGGCGGCGGCGGGCGCGATCCAGGCGGGATTCATCGAGGTGTAGAATTTGACGCCCCACAGGCCCGCCGCCTTGACGCGGCGTACCGCGGCGACAGCCTCTTCGGCGCTGCTTACCACCTCGGCGCCCTGCGCCGCCAGCGGATCCTTCTTGTCGATGATCACCGAGATGAACGGCTCGCCCATCAGCAGGCTGCCGTCGGCGCGGCGCTTCGTCGCCTCGACCGCACGGTCGAAGGTCGTGCCGGGGCTGCGAAAGCTGGTGATCCCGTTGGCCATGTTCGAGAGCACGTCCCAATCGTCGCCGATGTGGAGGTGGCTGTCCCATATGCCCGGCACCAGCGTCTTGCCGCGGCCGTTGATGACCTGCGCCCCGGCAGGCGCCTTCAGCGACCCCGCCGCGCCGATGGCGGCAATCTTGCCTCCTTGAGCAAGCACCGCGCGAGCGGGGAGGAACGCACCCTTGTCGGCGTCGAACAGCTGGACATTGTCGAAGAGCGCAGGCGCTTTTGCGGCAGGGGAGAGGAAGCGTTTGGCGATGCCCGCGACCGCTTCGGCGGTCGCCGCTTCCTGCGCGTTACGCAGCTGTTTCAGTGCGCCCTCATACCCCGCCGGAATCACCGAGATATAACTGATGTCGGCGAAATAGCGCTTGTTTTCGTCGAGCCAGACGGGGAGCGACGAGGGCAATATGCCGCTGATGAAAGCAAGCTGGACTTTTTTGGGGCCACCCGGCCCCTGGATCGTCTGCACCGGGCCGAAGGTCATCCGCCCCTTGCCGCTCGGCAGGAAATCCAGCCCGGCATCGCCCGCCGCGGCGAGCGCGTCCATCAGCGGGGCATTCGCGATGCCGACGCCGCCCGCAGGGATATACCAGCCACCTGCCGCCGCCTCGCCCGCATCATTCGCCGTTTTCCACGTTGCGCGGCCGTTCGCAACGCGAAACTCCTCGGCGGCGTCACCCGAGGTCGTGACGCCGCGGACGGTCAGCGCCTCGATCTTGCCGCCGGGTCCGAAGGTCGTGACCTGATCCATTTCGGTGATCCAGCCGCGCAGTTCCTGCGACCAGCGATAGGCCGTGCGGCCGTCGGGGAGCTGCCACTGCCACTGGCTGCCGTGCTGGCCGGCTTCGGACACGACCACATATCGCACCGCGTCGGCGGGCGGCTTCAGCAGCTCTTCCTTGGGGACGGGTTTCAATTGTGCAGCGGGGGCGGCCGTCTCGTGCGCGGTCGCTGGGATCGATGCGGCCGAGGCCAGCAGGGCGGCAATCAAAACGAGGCGCATCTTCTATCTCCCCCATGCACGGACGGTGCAAAGCCCGACACTGGTAGGAGTTTTTCGGTGCGCGAAGCAAGATGCGACCAACGTGGACAGCCATTCGACTAAAATGGTCGTTGCTCGCGGGTTTAGCCGTTGCTCCCGGAGGCGACGATTATTGGTCGCGCTTCTGCAAACCCACCACCGCATGGATCGGCAGCTCCGCATAAATATGCGGGAACAGTTCGCCGCCACGCGCCGGTTCCCAGCGGATCGCATCGCCGAGGCAGATCAGGTCCACCTCGGCGATCATCAGGCAGCTTTGCCCGGCGAAATATTTGGCGATCGTCGCCTCGAGCTGTTCCGCGGTCGACAGATGGATATAGCCGTCGGCGATATCCACCGGTGCGCCGCGGAACACGCGTTCGCGCTCGAAATCGGCCCATTGCTGCTGCGTCAGCACCTTGAAGGCCGTTGCGTCGGTCATTCGGGCGTTGCCTCGGTTGGGGTCTCGGCCTCGGGTACCGTTGCCTCGTCTTCGGCGCCTTCGACTTCTTCCTCGTCGCTTTCCTCGATCAACGCCGCCGAGACGACATGCTCGTCCTTCGCGACGTCGAACAGGCGCACGCCCGCCGATCCGCGGCCGATGACGCGCATCGAATCGAGCCCCATGCGGATCAGCTTCGCCTGATCGGTGACCAGCATCAGCTGATGCACCTTCGTTGCGGGGAAGCTGGCGACGACCAGGCCGTTACGCGCGATATTGTCGATATTGGTGATGCCCTGACCGCCGCGGCCCGTGCGACGATATTCATAGGCCGAGGAGAGCTTGCCATAGCCGTTGGCGCAGATGGTCAGGATGAACTGTTCGCGCGCGGCGAGCTCGGCCATGCGCTCTCCATCGAGCGTCGGTTCGTTTTCATTGTCCTTCCACGGTGCGGCGCGCAGATAGGCTTCGCGTTCGTCGCCGCTGGTGCCAACGCGGTGCAGGATCGAGAGCGAGATCACCTCGTCGCCGTCGGCGAGGCGCATGCCGCGCACGCCGGTCGAATTGCGGCTCTGGAATTCGCGGACGTCGTCGCCGGCGAAGCGGATCGCCTTGCCCTGGCGCGTCGCCAGCAGGACATCGTCGCTTTCGTCGAGCAGCGCGACTCCGATCAACCGGTCGTCCTCGTCCTCACCCTCGAACTTCATCGCGATCTTGCCGTTCGAGGGCACGTTGGTGAAAGCGTCCATGCTGTTACGACGCACGCTGCCCTTCGCGGTTGCGAACATGACGTGCAACTTGCCCCATTCGGCCTCGTCTTCGGGAAGCGGGAGCACGGTCGAGATCGTCTCGCCCTGCGCGAGCGGCAGCAGGTTGATCATCGGGCGGCCGCGCGTCGCGGGCCCGCCTTCGGGCAGGCGCCACACCTTCATGCGATAGACTTTGCCCGCGGTCGAGAAGAAGAGAACCGGCGTGTGCGTCGAGGTGACGAACAGCTCTGTGACGACATCCTCGTCCTTCGTCGCCATGCCGGCGCGGCCCTTGCCGCCGCGGCGCTGGGCGCGGAAGGTGTCGAGCGGGGTGCGCTTGATATAGCCGTCGAGGGTGACGGTGACGACCATCTCCTCGCGCTCGATCAGATCCTCGTCGTCGATGCCGTCGGCGGCGGGGGCGAGCAGCGTACGGCGCGGGGTCGCGAATTCCTCGCGTACCGCGACCAGCTCTTCGCGCATCACACCATAGAGTTTGACGCGGTCGGCGAGGATCGAAAGCAATTCCTCAATCTCGGTCGCCAACTCGCCGAGTTCCTTGCCGATTTCGTCGCGGCCGAGCGCGGTCAGGCGGTGGAGGCGCAGGTCGAGGATCGCTTTCACCTGCACTTCGGACAGGCGGTAGGTGGCGCTTTCCTCCATCTCGCCCTCGATCGCTTCGACGAGGCGAATGTACGGAGCGATTTCGCCGATCGGCCATTCGCGCAAGAGCAGCGCTTCGCGGGCGGCGGCGGGCGAGTTCGAGCCGCGGATGATGCGGACGACTTCGTCGAGATTGCTGACCGCGACGACGAGGCCGAGCAAGATATGCGCGCGGTCGCGCGCCTTCGCGAGTTCGAACTTGCAGCGGCGCGTGATCACTTCTTCGCGGAAAGTGATGAAGGCCGAAAGAATGTCCTTCAGCCCCATCATTTCGGGGCGGCCGCCGCGGATCGCGAGCATGTTCGCGGGGAAGCTCGACTGCGCCGGGGTGTGGCGCCAGAGCTGGTTGAGCACGACCTCGGCGGTCGCGTCGCGCTTCAGCTCGATGACGACGCGCACGCCCTCGCGGTTCGATTCGTCGCGAATGTCAGCGACACCCTCGATGCGCTTGTCGCGCGCCGCTTCGGCGATCTTCTCGACGAGGCCCGACTTGCCAACCTGGAAAGGAATCGACGTCAGAACAATCGATTGGCGGTCGTTCCGGCCTTCCTCGATGATATGCGTCGCGCGCATCATGATCGAGCCGCGGCCCGTGGCATAGGCGTTGCGCGCGCCGCCCTGGCCGAGCATCATCGCGCCGGTCGGGAAGTCGGGACCGGGGACGATCGCCATCAATTCCTCGAGCGTGACGGGTTCGCCGCCTTCGAGCTGGCGGTCGATCATCGCGAGCGTCGCGTCGATGATTTCGCCGAGGTTATGCGGCGGGATATTGGTCGCCATGCCGACCGCGATGCCGCCGGCGCCGTTGACGAGCAGGTTCGGGAAGCGCGCCGGGAGCACTGTCGGCTCGTCGCGGCTCGCATCATAGTTGGGCTGGAAGTCGACCGTGTCCTTGTCGAGATCGTTCAGCAGCACCATCGCGGTCTTGGCCAGGCGCGCTTCGGTGTAACGCATCGATGCCGGCGGATCGGGGTCCATCGAGCCGAAATTGCCCTGACCGTCGATGAGGGGCACGCGAAGCGACCAGTCCTGGGTCATGCGCGCGAGCGCGTCATAGATCGCGCTGTCGCCGTGCGGGTGATAGTTGCCCATCACGTCGCCGACGATCTTCGCCGATTTCTTGTACGGGCGGCCCGGAATGAAGCCGCCTTCCTGCGCCGCGTAAAGAATGCGGCGGTGCACCGGCTTCAACCCGTCGCGTACGTCGGGGAGCGCGCGGCTGACGATCACGCTCATCGCGTAATCGAGGTACGAAGTCTTCATTTCGTCGACGATGTTGATCGGCGAAACGCCATCCTCGGACGGCGGCGTAGGCGTATTTTCTTCGGTCAAGACCCGGCCTTTTTTCTGCTTTTCGGGAGATGATTTTTTTCTAGCCGATGGTGGGCGGAAAGGCCAGCGATTCGGTCATTTTTCTGCTATTTTTTTGCGCGTAGAAATGGCGCGTAAAGCGCGGGAAAATGGGGTGAAGGCGTGACGTCATCGGGCCTCATCGCGGGGCTTGCCAATCGCTTCGTCGTCCCTAAAGCTGCGCGCCGATGACCGCTGTTCAATACCCCCGGCGCCGATGGCCCTGATTGCGCTGGTCGGCGCCAGCGAAACGCTGCCCGACGGGTCGCTCCGCGCGCTCGTCACCGTGGCGGGCGAGACGCTGATCGAGCGGCAGGCGGCGCGCCTTTCCGACGTCGGCGTGACGCATATCGCGGTTGCAGTCGGCGCGGTGCCCGCCGAATTGCTGACGACGTGCGACCGCATCCGCCGCCGCGGGCTGAAGGTAACGGCGGTCCGGGCGGCCGCCGACCTGATGGGACTGGTCGAGGCTGACGATCGCATCATTCTGGTCGCCGACGGCCTGCGCGCGGGCGGGACGCATTATGCGGCGATCGCCCGGCCCGGATCGCCGGCGATCCTCGTGACTGGCGATACGCCGCTGACGCAAGGGTTCGAGCGCATCGACGCGACCCGCCGCTGGGGCGGGCTTGCATGCATTTCGGAACCGATGGTCGCCGAACTCGCCGCGATGCCCGGCGAATGGGACATGATGCTGACGCTGCTGCGCCTCGCGGTGCAATCGGGCGCGCGGCGGCTCTACTGCGAACCGGCGCTATTCGAACAGGGCGAGATCGCGATCGTCGCCGATCGCCCGACCGCGGCGCTGATCGAGCAGTCGAGCCTGCAACAGGTCGAATATGGCGGCATGGGGCTGGGTCGTTCGGCGATCATGATGCCGCTGATCCGGCTTGCCGGGCCGCTGCTCGTCAAATCGCCGGTGACCGCGCGCTACCTGCCCTATGTTACGGCGGCGCTGTGGGTGATCGTCGGATTGTTGGCGGCGACCGGGCTCGCTGCGGCGGGCGCGCTCGTGGCGATCTTCGGCGGGCTGGGACTTGCGGCGATGCGCTTCCTGTCGGCGTTTCGTGCCGAAAGCGCGGCACAGGACCGCACCCGCGAGGTGATCCGCACCTTTGCCTGGGTGTTGCTCGCCATTTTTCCGTGGCTCTTGTCGCTCGCCGGCCCCGCGCACAAGATGCCGCTGTTCGCCGAGGCCGCACTGGCGCCGTGTCTCGCCGCAACCATCCTGCTCGCACGATGGCTTTACGAGGATTCGGGCGAGCGCCGCCGGTTTCACTGGCTGCTTCCCGACGCCGACCAAGCGTGGATCATGCTCGCGCCGGCACTGTTGTTCGGGTTCGCGCCGCTGATGTTCGCGATCCTGCCCTTGCTCGCGCTGTTCCAGATATTGCTCTGGCTCAGGCTCGCACGGCGTCCGGACGCGCGGTAAAACAAAGCCCTTCAAGGTTTAAGCCCTATTAACGCCATTCTGATATTGGCGGATGCGCATGAGTGACTCGGTCTTCTCTCCCGGCATCGACCCGCCGTCGCCGACGCTATCGTCGCGCCTGCGCGAATTGGCGAGCTATCTGGCCGCGCCCGCTGCCGGGCGGCTCACCGAGGAGCAGCGCGCGCTGTCGCTGGGCGTTGCGCGCCGGCTGGTCGTCGATGTTGCGGCGCGGCTCGATCCCCGTATCGATCCGGGCCTCCTGTGGAACGAGTGGCTGCGCGGCGGATTGCCGTGCGCGGCGCGGCTTGCGGGCATTTGTTTCGCGCGCGCCGAGGAGCATCGCTGGCGCGAGCAATCGGGGCAGCGAACCAGCCCACCGCCGGTGCTGTCCGAGCCCGAAGTGGCGCACGCCGAGACGCCGGCGGTAAGCGAACCGCTGTCCGATGTCGACCGCGCCTATCTCGCGCTACAGATTGCCGACCGCCGCCGTTTCGATGCGCTGGGCAATCCCGCGCTCGCCGTTGCCGATCTCGACGGCGAAACCTTCCGCGCGCTGCTGCTCGATGTCGCCGCGTGGCGGCTGGCCGAGGTGAGCGGGGACAAGCGCCGCGCCGCCGAACTGGGCGACGCGGTGCGCGTCGCGATCGAACGGCAGGCGGGCGAAATCGGCATCGCGCATGCCGGACATGCCTATTACGAGATTTTGGGCGCGGCGTTGCCCGGCGCGGCCGCCGCAGCGATCGCACGCCACAATTGGCCGACGCTGATCGCGCTCGCCGCGTCTGCGCACCGCCGCGCCTATGACGACATGGCGCTCACGCTCCTGACGGCCGAAACCGCCACTCTGCCGTCGCTGCTCGCTTCGCTGCGCCTCGATCATGCGGCGCTGGCGCCGCTCGAGGCTTCGCTGGCGATGCTGCCCGCGCGCGCGGTGGCCGATGCGAGCAGCGATGAGTGAGCGTATCATCCGGGGCCGGGTCGACCGGACGGGGGCGCTGGTCAGCGCCGATGCACCGTTGTTGCGCCTGCAGCAGCGTGCTGGTGCGGGGCTCGGCAAGCCACTCGCGCTGCCGCACCTTGCACGGCTCGTCACTTTGGCGCAGCGGCTTCATCGCGATATCAGCCGGCCGCTATATGCCGCCGACGACCATAGCGATATCCACGCGCTCGTCCGCATCACACCCGATGCCGATGGCGCGAGCCTCGAGATCAGCGACTGGCGCACGCGCCCGGTGATGCAGCCGCAGGTGCCCGCGATTGCCGACAGCGCCGCCGTACCGCAAAGCTGGACGTGGGAGTGCGATCAGCAGTTGCGCCTGGTCGCGCTGCACGCCGCGTCCGATGCGCCGGCCATTCCGGACAATTGGGAAGGCTGCTCATTGTCCGAACTGTTCGAACTCCAGCCCGACGAAGACGGGCGCTTTCCCGTCTTGCGTGCGCTGGCACGCCAATCGCGCTTTGAAGGCCAGTGTGTGCAGGCGGTGGGTATTGCGATGACCCTGTCGGGCGAAGCCTTGTTCGACGCCATGGGGCGCTTCACGGGTTTTCGCGGGCTTGCGGTCGTCGCCGAAGACCAGGTGCCCGCCGAGCCAAAGGGCGGCGGAACGCTCGTCGATCCGGCGTTCGGATCGCTCCCGCTGTCCGATCCGCAGTTCGGCCGCCGCATCGATGGCGCGCTGCGCGGTCCGCTGAGCCGGATCATCGCGACGGCGGAGACGATTTCGGGGCAGTTCGACGGCCCGATCCGCGCCGACTATGCGCGCTACGCCGGCGATATCGCGCATGCCGGGCGCCACCTGCTCGGCCTCGTCGACGATCTCGCCGATCTTCAGAATATCGAGCGGCCCGGATTCAAGGCGGCGGCCGACGAAATCGACTTGGGCGATCTGGCGCGGCGCGCGGTCGGCCTGCTCGGGATGAAGGCCGAGGAAAAGGGCATCCGCATCGATGCGCCGCGCACCGACGACCGCGCGCCCGCCACCGGAGAATTCCGCCGCGTTTTGCAGGTGCTGCTCAACCTGCTCGGCAACGCGATCCGCTATTCGCCCGATAATTCGCAGATATGGATCCGCGTCGACCGCGAGGGCGACCGCGCGATGGTTACCGTCGCCGACCAGGGGCAGGGGATCGACGCCGAGCAGCAGGCCGTGGTGTTCGAGAAGTTCGAACGGCTCGGTCGTACCGACAGCGGCGGTTCGGGTCTCGGCCTCTATATCGCCCGCCGCCTGGCGCGCGCGATGGACGGCGAACTGACCGTCGATAGCGCGCCGGGGCAGGGCGCGCGCTTCACGCTGAGCCTACCGGCGCGCGACGCCTGAATCGAAACGGCGGCACAGTTGCCTGCGCCGCCGTTCGAAGTTTACGATTTTAGAGTGCTTAACGCTTGCCCACCGGAACGAACGGACGATGCGCCGCGCCGGTGTAGAGCTGGCGCGGGCGGCCGATCTTCTGCGCGGGGTCCGAAATCATTTCGTTCCACTGCGCGACCCAGCCGACGGTGCGGGCGAGCGCGAAGAGCGCGGTGAACATCGTCGTCGGGAAACCGATCGCCGACAGGATCACGCCCGAATAGAAATCGACGTTCGGGAAAAGCTTTTTCTCGACGAAATAGGGATCGCTCAGCGCCATTTCTTCGAGCTGGAGCGCAACTTCGAACACCGGATCATTGACCTTCAGCGCTTCGAAGACTTCGCGCACCGTCTTCTGCATCACGGTCGCGCGCGGGTCGTAGTTTTTATAGACGCGGTGGCCGAAGCCCATCAGACGGAACGGATCGTCCTTGTCCTTCGCGCGCGCAATATATTCGGGAATGCGTTCCGGACGGCCGATTTCGCGGAGCATGTTGAGTGCGGCTTCGTTCGCGCCGCCATGCGCCGGGCCCCACAGGCACGCGATGCCCGCCGCGATGCACGCAAAGGGATTGGCGCCCGACGAGCCTGCGAGGCGGACGGTCGAGGTCGACGCATTCTGCTCGTGATCGGCGTGGAGGATGAAGATGCGGTCGAGCGCGCGTTCGACGACCGGGTTCACCTCATAGGGTTCCGCGGGGACGCCGAAGGTCATGCGCAGGAAATTGCCGGTGTAGCTCAGCGAATTATCGGGATAGACGAAAGGCTGGCCGACCGAATATTTATACGCCATCGCGGCGATCGTCGGCATTTTCGCGATCAGGCGGTGGCTGGCGATCATCCGCTGGTGCGGATCGTGGATCTCGGTCGAGTCGTGATAGAAGGCCGAAAGCGCGCCAACGACGCCGCACATGACGGCCATCGGGTGCGCGTCGCGGCGGAAACCGCGATAGAAGGTCGCGAGCTGTTCGTGCAGCATCGTGTGGCGCGTGATCGTCGTATCGAAATCGGCCAGTTCCTGCGCATTCGGCAGTTCGCCGTTGAGCAGCAGGTAGCAGGTTTCCATGAAGCTCGAATGTTCGGCGAGATCGCCGATCGCATAACCGCGGTGGAGCAGCACGCCCTCGTCGCCATCGATATAGGTGATCTGCGATTCGCAGCTCGCGGTCGAAGTGAAACCGGGGTCATAGGTGAACGCGCCGGTCTGGGCGTAGAATTTGCGGATATCGACGACGTCGGGGCCGACGGTGCCCGACAGGACAGGGCTGACGACGGTTGTGTCGCCCAGCGTGATTTTCGCGGTGTCGGTCATATTTTGTTCCCTGTACTGACGGCGGGGAGAGAGAGTGGCTACGCCCCTGCCGGATAATGTTGCGCTGCGTCAAGTCGGGCCAGACTGACATCTCGTCCGAGCAACAGCAGCACGTCGAAAATTCCCGGGGAAATGGTTCGGCCGGTTAGTGCAGCGCGTAGGGGTTGCGCGAGTTTTCCGAGCCCCAGTTCGGCGGCTTCGGCTTCGGCGCGCACGGCCGCATCCAGCTCTTCTATCGTCCAGTCGTTCAGCCCGCGGAGCCGCTCTGTCACGGCGGCAAGCAGGCCTTCGGGCGAGGCCTTTAGCACCTCGGCCGCCTTTTCGTCCACCGGCAACGGGTCGGGTTGAAACAGGAAAATTGCGCCATCGGCGATTTCGTCGAGCGTCTTGGCGCGTGGTTTCAGCGACTCCATCGCACGCGTCAGCAGATCGCGGTCGACGCCGTCGAGCGCGCGGCCGACCAGCTTTTCGATCCGCGGCACCACCAGATCGGCGAGCCGGGCATCGCCGGCCTCACGGAGATAATGGCCGTTCAGATTCTCGAGCTTTTTGAAATCGAAACGCGACGGCGAACGGCCGACATGCGCGAGGTCGAACCACTCGGTCGCCTGTTCGCGGCTGATGATCTCGTCGTCGCCATGTCCCCAGCCGAGGCGGAGGAGATAATTGTTCACCGCTTCCGGCAGATAGCCCATTTCGTCGCGATACGCGTCGACGCCGAGCGCGCCGTGGCGTTTCGACAGCTTCGCGCCGTCGGCGCCGTGGATTAGCGGAACATGCGCATAGACCGGCTCGCGCCAGTTCATCGACCGGATCAGCGCGAGTTGGCGGAACGCGTTGTTGAGGTGATCGTCGCCCCGGATAACATGCGTCACGCCCATATCATTATCGTCGACGACGACGCTGAGCATATAGGTCGGCGTGCCGTCGCTGCGCAGCAGGACGAAATCGTCGAGTTCGGCGTTCTGGACGGTCACATCGCCCTGGACCTTGTCGATGATAGTCGCCGCGCCGTCCTGCGGCGCGCGCAGGCGGATGACGTGCGGCACGGACGGATCGCCGTCGTCGCGGTCGCGCCACGGGCTGCGGACGCGGAAGGGCAGGCGCTTTTCCTGCGCTTCGGCGCGCATCGCGGCGAGCTCGTCCTGCGTCAGATAGCAGCGATAGGCTTCGCCTTTCGCGAGCAGCTCGGCTGCAACCTCGGCATGGCGCGGCGCGCGTGCGAACTGGAACACCGTCTCGCCGTCCCAATCGAGGTCGAGCCACTGCATCCCGTCGATGATCGCGTCGATCGCCGCGTCGGTCGAACGCGCGCGGTCGGTATCTTCGATCCGCAGCAGGAATTTCCCGCCGTGATGCCGCGCGAACAGCCAGTTGAACAAGGCGGTGCGCGCGCCGCCGATGTGCAGGAAACCGGTCGGCGAGGGGGCAAAGCGCGTCACAACGTCGGCGCCGGTTGCCTCGGGGATCGCTTCTGCCACTTTGGTTTGGTTTTCGGTTGCCACTATGGCCTCTTTCACTCAATTTGCCGCCCTTCTGAGCGGGGATCGGGGGAGCCCCTAGCATGGCGACAAGGCAGCTTCAAACGCCCATTGCCGCACGCTGGACAAGTATCCGGCGCGGAGCGGGTGACGCGCTCGAAACGCGGCTGGAGGCGGAGCGCGAGCGGATCGGGCTCTGGCTGCCGGTCGCGCTCGGCGCCGGTATCGCTGCTTGGTTCGCGCTACCCGCGAAGGCGCACTGGATCGGGGTGCTGCTCTTGCTCGCGGGCGGCCTGTGCGGGGGGCTGCTGATCGGTTGGCAAGGCCGCCTCGGACGGGTGGTCGTCGTAGGATGTGGCGTGATGGCGGCGGGCGTATTGCTCATCTGGATCCGCGCCGTCTGGGTCGCGGCGCCGGTACTCGCGGGACCGGTCGTGACCGAATTTTCCGCGATCGTCGAGCGGGCCGAACCGTTGCCCGCCAAGGGGCAAATTCGCATCCTTGCCTTGCCGCAGAACCGTCCCGACCTGCCCCCGCGCGTGCGATTGACGTTGCGCAGCGAGCAGGCGGTGACGCTTGCCGACGGCGAAATGATCGGGGTCAGGGCGCGCCTGATGCCGCCACCGACGGCAGCCTCCCCGGCGGGTATGATTTTGCACAGCGTGCGTGGTTCGACCGGATCGGAGCGGTTGGAACAGTGCTGGGCAACGTTTCGCGTGTACCGGCGAAAGGCGCCGTAACCCCGCCGCTTCGGGCGCGGCTTAGCGCGCATATCCACGACCAAATCGACGGATCTCCAGGAGGCATTGCTGCGGCGCTGGTGGCGGGCGATCGCGGCGCGATCAGCGAGGCGGACGAGGAGGCGATGCGCCGCAGCGGGCTGGCGCATCTCCTGTCGATCAGCGGGTTGCATGTGACCGCCGTCGTCGGTTTTGCGATGTTGCTCACGATGCGACTCCTCGCGCTGAGCCGAAGGCTCGCGCTGGCGGGCTATGTCCTGCCCCTCGCAGCGGCCGCGGGGGCGCTCGCCGGCGGCGGGTATACGTTGCTCGCAGGGCAGAAGTGCCGACACTGCGTTCGTTCATCGCCGCGCTGCTCGTGCTCATCGCTTTCCTCATGGGCCGCGAGGCGCTGACCCTGCGGCTCGTCGCAGCGGGCGCGTTGATCGTGCTGATCTGGCGCCCCGAGGCGCTCGCCGGACCAAGCTTCCAGCTGAGCTTTGCGGCGGTTACCGCGATCATTGCGCTGCATGAAAGCCGCCCGATGCAAGCCTTTCTCGCCCGGCGGGAAGAGTCGGTGGTGATCCGTTTGGGACGCGGCGTGACGGGATTGCTCCTCACCGACCTTGTCGTCGAAGTCGCACTAGCACCGATCGCACTGTTCCATTTCCACAAGGCGGGGCTGTACGGCGCGCTCGCCAATGTGGTCGCCATCCCGCTGACGACCTTCGTCATCATGCCTGCCGAGGCGCTCGCCTTGCTGTTCGACAGCGTCGGGCTCGGCGCGCCCTTCTGGTGGATCACCGAACAGGCCCTGCTCGCGCTGATCGCGCTGGCGCACGCCGTCGCCGATGCACCGGGTGCGGTCGCCATGATGCCGAGTTTTCCGCGCTGGGGCTTTGCCTTGGCGGTATTCGGCGGGCTCTGGTTGCTGCTTTGGAAGACAGGGTGGCGCCGCGCCGGCGCGGTGCCGCTGGCGATTGGCATGGCAGCACTGCTTGTCCAGCCGCGCCCCGACCTGCTTGTCACCGGCGACGGCCGTCATATCGCGGCCGCTTTGCCCGATGGCAGCTATGCGCTGCTCCGCGACAGGGCGGGCGACTATGTGCGCGACAGCATGGCCGAAGCCGCCGGGGTCGACGCTCCGCTCGCCGCCCTCACCGATCTCGATCATGTCGAATGCAATCGCGATTTCTGCCGCTGGAGCCAAGGCGAGGGGCCTGCGCGGCGCATCATCCTCGCCTCGCGCGGCCGCGACCGGATCGAGGGTGCGGAGATGGCGGCCGCCTGCGCCGCCGCCGACATCGTGATCAGCGACCGCTGGTTACCGCACGAATGCGTCGGGCGCTGGATGACGATCGATCGCGACAGCCTGGCGACAAGCGGCGGGCTGGCGCTTTATCTGGGCGAAAAGCCCGAAGCCGTCACCACGCTGCGCGCCGGCGACGGGCATCCGTGGCGTTTGCCGCAGCAGCTTAGTGGTAACGACGAAGCAATCCCGACAGGCGGCCCTGCACGATGACGCGTTCGGCGGGGTAGCGCTGCGGTTCATAGGCCGCGTTCGCCGGGTCGAGCCGGATCATCTGCCCTTCGCGGTGGAAATATTTGAGCGTCGCGTCCTGCCCGTCGACCAGCGCGACGACAATGTCGCCTTCGCGCGCGGTGCTGGCTTTCTGGATCAGCGCATAATCGCCGTCGAAGATGCCCGCCTCGACCATCGAGTCGCCCGACACTTCGAGTGCATAATGTTCGCCTGAACCGAGCAGTGCGGCAGGGACGGCGAGATTGTTGTGGTCCTCGAACGCCTCGATCGGGACACCCGCTGCGATTTTACCGTGCAGCGGTACTTCGACGATGTCGTTGGCGGCGATCGGTCGCAACGCCGGAGCGGGCTTGCGCAGCGGAACGATATTGTCGCGATCATTGCGCACGGCGGGCTTGGCCGCTTCGGGCACCTTGAGCACCTCCAGCGCGCGAGCGCGGTTAGGCAGGCGGCGGAGAAAACCCCTTTCTTCCAAGGCGCTTATCAGGCGGTGTATGCCCGATTTTGACTTCAAGCCCAGCGCCTCCTTCATCTCCTCGAACGATGGCGAGATGCCGCTCGTGTCGAGACGTTCCTGGATGAAGTGGAGCAGCTCATGCTGCTTTGCGGTCAACATCGGTCGTTCTCCATGATGCCATTGCCGGACATATTGAGAACGATAGTGGAACAAAGCGGAACTTGTCAAGCGATGACGATATAGTCCGCCATGTCGCCCGCCGCACGGGCCGGCGCGCCAATGTCGCGGATCAACAAGGCATTGGCCGATGCAAGCGGCAGCGTGAGTCCGCTTTCCTGCCCGAAGCGGGGAGTCAGCTGCCCGCCCTCGAGTCGCGCGCGGAGATAGTCGCGGCGCGTCCCGCCCTCGGCCAGCGCCGCGGCGAGCGGCGCCCGATGGACGGCGGGAAAAGGATCGCGCGCGCCAGCGAGGTGGCGGGCGAGCGGGAGGAGGAACAAAGTCGCGGTGACATAGGCCGACGACGGATTGCCGGGCAAGCCGAGCAGGATCGCATCGCCGATCGTGCCGGCGATCAGCGGTTTGCCCGGGCGCATCGCGATTTTCCAGAAATCGAGCTGGCCACCGGCGTCTTCGAGCGCGCCGCGGACATGATCATGATCGCCGACCGAGGCGCCGCCGACGGTGACGATGACGTCGTGACGTCGCGCCAATTCCTTGAGAAGCTTCGCAAGTGTTGCGCGATCGTCGCGGATATGGTGCGGCAAGATCGCTTCGGCAACCTCGCCCGCGAGCATCGCGGCGAGCATCGCGCCGTTGCTGTCGGGAATCTGGCCGGGGGCGAGCGGATGCCCCGGCTGGACAAGCTCATCGCCGGTGGTGAGGATCGCGACGCGCGGACGGCGGCCGACAGCAAGCTGGGCCGCGCCGCTCATCGCCGCGGCGGCGATCGCGCCGGGGGTCAGGCGTGTGCCCGCCGGCAGCAGGCAATCGCCCGCGGCGAAATCGGTGGCGCGCGCGCGGATATGGCGACCATGCGATCCGGGGCCGTCGCCCGTCAGGGTCAGTCGTGCGCCGTCGCGTGCGACGTCCTCCTGAACTATCACGGTGTCGGCGCCGTCAGGAAGCATCGCACCGGTAAAAATCCGCATGGCCTCGCCGGCTTTCACGATGCGGTCGGGTGCGGCCCCCGCGGCGGTTTCCCCAATGACCGACCATGGCCCGGGCAGGTCGTCGAAACGGATCGCGTAGCCGTCCATCGCCGACAGCGCGGCGGCGGGCTGGTCGCGCAAAGCGACGACATCGTTTGAAAGATAACGGCCAAGCGATTCGGGAAAGGCGATATTTTCGCTGGCGAACGGCGCGCGCAGCGCGAGCAGCCGGGCTTGCGCTTCCTCGACGGGAAGCAGTCCGCTCATTCGGCGCGCCAGTCGCCCGAGCGTCCGCCGCTCTTCTCGAGCAAGCGGATGTCGCCGACGATCATCGCGCGGTCGAGCGCCTTTGCCATGTCGTAAAGCGTAAGCAGCGCGACCGAGGCCGCAGTGAGCGCTTCCATCTCGACCCCGGTCTGGCCCATCGTCTGTGCGGTCGCCGTGACCGATATGCCGGCATCTTCCCACGCAAAATCGACGCCAACCTTGGTCAGCGCGAGCGGATGGCAGAGCGGGATGAGGTCGGCGGTGCGTTTCGCGGCCATGATCCCGGCGATGCGCGCGGTCGAGAGCACGTCGCCCTTGGGTGCATTGCCGCTGCGGATCGCGTCGAGCGCGGACGGCGACATGGTGATGCGGCCGCCGGCGACTGCGCGGCGCTGGGTTGCGGGCTTGGCGCCGACATCGACCATCGACGCAGCCCCGCTTTCGTCGAGGTGCGTCGGCCGCGTCATGCCGCGGCGCCCGTCAACAGCCTGCGCGTTGCCGCCGTGACGTCGTCCTGGCGCATCAGGCTTTCGCCGACGAGGAAGGCGCGGACGCCGCTTGTCGCCAGTCGTTCGCAGTCGGCGTGGGTCGCAATGCCGCTTTCGCCGACGAGCAATGTTCCCGGTGGAACACGCTTTGCCAGTCGCTCGGTGACGGCGAGGTCGGTTTCGAAGGTGCGGAGATCGCGGTTGTTCACGCCGATCAGCCGCGACTGGAGCCGCGTCAGCGCGCGGTCGAGCTCGGCCTCGTCATGCACCTCGACGAGCACGTCCATGCCGCGCTCGATCGCCGCGGCCTCGATTTCCTGCATGACGCCATCGTCGAGCGCCGCAACGATGATCAGGATTGCATCGGCGCCGATCGCGCGCGCTTCGGCGACCTGCCAGGGATCGACCATGAAATCCTTGCGGAGCGCGGGGAGTGGGCAGGCGGCGCGCGCCGCGATCAGATAATCCTCATGTCCCTGAAAATAGGGCGCGTCGGTCAGAACCGACAGGCAGGCGGCACCGCCCGCGGCATAGGCGCGGGCATGACTGGCAGGGTCGAAATCCTGTCTAATCAAACCTTTGGACGGCGATGCTTTTTTGATTTCGGCAATCAAGGCGAAATTGTCGGCATCGACTTTTGCGTGAAGCGCTGCGGCGAAGCCGCGCACCGGACCGGCGTCGATCGCGTCGAGTTCCGAAAAAGAGCGGACCGCGCGGCGCTCGGCGACTTCACCGACCTTGGTGTCGAGAATTTGGGTGAGCTTGTTCATTGATAGCCGATCCAGCAATTGAGCAGCGCGTTGGCAAGACCTTTATCGATCGCCTCGGCGGCTTCCTCGACGCCTTCGAGCAGCGTGTCGGCCGCACCCGCAACAACGAGCGCCTCGGCGGCGTTGTAGAGCACCGCGTCGCGATAGGCGCCGGGCTCGCCTTCGAGCAGGCGGCGCAGCGCCTTGGCGTTATATTCGGCATCACCACCGCGGATTTCCGCAAGCGAGCGCGTTGGAAGGCCTGCGTCGGCGGCGACGCTGCGTTGCATACGCACGCCCTCGGGGAGCACCACCGCGACCTCGTTGCCGCCCGCAAGCGACAGTTCGTCGAGCCCTTCATCGCCCGAAATGACGCGCGAATGTTCGGTGCCGAGCCGGTGCAGCGCCTCGGCATAGACGGGAACATAGGCGGGGCGCGCGATGCCGACGAGCTGGCGCGTGACGCGCGC
Source organism: Sphingopyxis sp. MSC1_008 (assembly GCF_023197165.1). GTDB lineage: Bacteria > Pseudomonadota > Alphaproteobacteria > Sphingomonadales > Sphingomonadaceae > Sphingopyxis. The sequence continues at coordinate 511,757 of NZ_JALPRD010000001.1, read as the reverse complement.
CGGGTTGGCGAGCGGCCCCATCAGGTTGAAGATCGTCCGGCGCCCAATCGCCTTGCGGATCGGCATGATGCGCTTCATCGCGGGATGCCGCGTCCCCGCGAAGAGGAAACAGATACCGAGGTCGGCGAGCTGTTCCTCCGCCATGCGGTCGGCGCGGTCCATATCTAGGCCGAGTGCTTCCAGCGTGTCGGCCGCGCCGGATTTTGAGGAAGCCGCACGATTTCCGTGCTTTGCCACGGGAACCTCGCACGCCGCGACGACGATCGACACGGCGGTCGAGACGTTGAGCGTATGATGGCCGTCGCCGCCGGTGCCGCAGACGTCGATCGCGCCGGCAGGGGCATCGATCGGAATCAGCCGGTCGCGCATCGCCTGCGCAGCGGCGGCGATTTCGACCATCGTTTCGCCGCGGTCGGAGAGCGCGGTCAGGAATTCGACGATATTTTCGTCGCTGGCGCCGCCGTCGAGCATCGTGGCGAAGGCATCGGCCGCCTCGTCATGCTCGAGCAGTCCGGAGGGATCGGGGAACGGACCGAAACGGCTCATGCGGCCTTCCGTTCGCCGACCGGCAACCCCGCGATTTTCAAGAAATTGGCGAGCATCGCGTGGCCATGTTCGGTCGCGATGCTTTCGGGGTGGAACTGGACGCCGTGGATCGGGAGGTCGACGTGGCGGAAGCCCATGACCGCGCCGTCGTCGCTCGTCGCGTTGATCATAAGGTCGGCGGGAATGTCGACGACTTCAAGGCTGTGATAGCGCGTCGCCTGGAAGGGTGAGGGCAGACCGGCATAGAGCCCGCTGTTGTCGTGGCAGACGGGCGAGGTCTTGCCATGCATCAAATGGCCGCGTTGGACGGTGCCGCCGAAATGCTGCCCGATCGCCTGATGGCCGAGGCATACGCCGAGTAACGGCCGCCGCGCTTCGGCGCAGGCGGCGACGAGATCGAGGCTGATTCCCGCTTCGTTCGGCGTACAGGGGCCGGGCGAGATCAGGATCGCGTCGGCACCGGTGGCGAGCGCGTCAGCCGCGGTCAGCGCGTCGTTGCGCTCGACGCGCACGTCGACCCCGAGCTCGATCAGATAATGAACGAGGTTGAAGGTGAAGCTGTCATAATTGTCGATGACGAGGATCATGGGGTGGGCCGTAACGATTTTGGAGCGGTGGGGAAAGAATAAGAAGCTTTTGACGGTTCAACTCTTCCTTCGTCATTCCCGCGAAGGCGGAAATCCCGCTTCCTTCCCGGCTTCGTCCGCGCATCAATAGCGGGATCCCCGCCTTCGCGGGGATGACGAAAATGGGCCTATTGGGCCATTAGCTTCGCGAGATCGTCCTTCCAGAACTTCGCCCAGGTGTGGGTGCCGTGACCCTTGGTTTCGGAACTCGCCGGGATCAGGATGAACTTCGTCGTCTTCAGGGGCGCGGCCGCTTTTTCGGTGATGCCATAGGCGGGCGGGTTTATGAAATCGTCGGCCGAGTTGATCCAGAGCACCGGCACCTTGATCTTTTCGAGGTTCGGCCAGGGATTATAGGTCCGCGAACTGTCGAGCTGATAGATGGTGTCGTTCGCGTCGCTCCGGCCAAAGGCGCGCGCGAAGGCTTCGTCCTTATATTTCTCAGCCGCTTCGCGCGTCGGATATTGCGCCTGCAGCGCATAAGGGTTGGCGCCCGCGATCAGGACGAGCGAGGCTGCGGTGCGCAGGCCCGATGCGGGCGGGTCGGTGTAATTGCCGTCCTTCCACAGCGGATCGGCCTTGATCGCATCGATCGACAGCGTGCGCCACATGCGGTTCTGCCCCGCGATCTCGACGGGCAGGCAGGCGAAGGGTGCGAGCTTTTCGGCGAAATCGGGCCAGGTCTCGCCCCAGACGAAGGCGTGCATGCAGCCCATCGAGGTGCCGAGGATGAGCTTCAGCTTCTTCACGCCGAGCTTTTCGGTGAGCATCCGGTGCTGGGCGCTGACCATATCGTTATAGTCGTAGCGCGGGAATTTCATGCGCATCCCGTCGCTCGGCTTCGACGAGCCGCCGTGGCCAATATTGTCGGGCAGGATGACGTAATATTTCTTCGTGTCGAGCGGCTGGCCCGGGCCGAAAAGCTCGGTCGCGAACTGCGGCTGGAAGAATTGCTTGCCGGTGCCGCCGGTGCCGTGGAGGATCATCACCGCGTTGGTGACATGGCCCTTCGCGTCGCGTTGCGGCGTGCCGAGCGTCGTATAGTGAATCTTGAGCTCGGGAAGCTTTTCGCCGTTGGCGAAGGCGAAATCCTTGAGGATCGCATCGCCTTCGACGGCGCCCTCGACGGTCTGTGCATGAGCGGGGACGGGGCCGGCGAGTAGCAGGGCGAGCGGGGCAAGATATTTACGCATGGCGGGACGCTAGCGCCCGTTCCGTACCCGTCAAGCTATTGCCCGTACCCCGGCGTTCCGGCGAGCCGCACCGCCTCGCGCGCCGCGGCGAAGAGCGCGCCGGCCTTGGCCTCGCACTCGCGCTGTTCGTAGGCGGGATCGCTGTCGGCGACGATGCCGGCGCCTGCTTGCACGTGCATTTCGCCCTCCTTGACGATCGCGGTGCGCAGGACGATGCAGCTGTCCATATTGCCGTCGGGTGCGAAATAGCCGACGCCGCCGGCGTAGGGCCCGCGCGCATCGGCTTCGAGTTCGGCGATGATCTGGCACGCGCGGACCTTCGGCGCGCCGCTGACGGTGCCCGCTGGAAAGCCCGCGAACAGCGCGTCGATCGCGTCCTTGTCGGGCGCGATGCGGCCGATGACGTTCGAGACGATGTGCATGACGTGGCTGTAGAATTCGACGGTGTAGCTGTCGGTGACGGCGACGGTTCCACCGATCGCGGCGCGGCCGACGTCGTTGCGGCCGAGGTCGAGCAGCATCAGATGCTCGGCGCGCTCCTTGGGATCGGCGAGCAGGCTCTCGCGGTTCTCGACATCCTCGGCGCTCGTGCGCCCGCGCGGGCGCGTGCCGGCGATCGGGCGGATGGTGATTTCGCCATCGCGGACCCGGACGAGGATCTCGGGCGACGAGCCGATCAGTGCGAAGCCCGGCAGGTCGAGGAAATAGAGGAAGGGCGAGGGGTTGATGCGGCGAAGCGCGCGATAGAGATCGAACGGCGGCAGGTCGAACGGGGTCGAGAAACGCTGCGACAGCACGACCTGAAAGATATCGCCCGCGGCGATATAGTCTTTCGCAGTCGCGACCATCCGCGCGAAATGCGCGGGCGTGGTCGCGGGGTTCGCGGCGATGTCGGTCGGCAGCGTGGCGGTCGACGCGCGCTCGGCGTGCGCGGTGACGCTCGACAGGCGCGCGGCGATGGTGTCGAGGCGGTCCTGCGCGGCGTCGATCATCCGGTCGATCGGCGCACTGTCATCGGGCCAGATCGGCGCGATCAGGAAGAGTTCGTCGGCGAGGCGATCGAACACCAGGATGACCGTCGGGCGCACGAACACCATATCGGGCAGGCCGAGGCCCGCACCCGGCGCGCGCGGGATGCGCTCGACGAGGCCGATGGTTTCATAGGCGAAGAAGCCGACGAGCGTCGCGAGCGCCTTGGGCAGTCCTTCGGGAACGTCGAAGCGGCATTCGGCGACGAGGTCGCGCAGCGCCTGCAGCGCAGGGGTTGCGAGCGGTTCGAACGCGTCGCGGTCATGGCGCCAGTCGCGGTTGATCCGCGCGGCGTCGCCGGTAACCTCGAACATCAGGTCGGGATCGAGCCCGAGCAGGCTGTAACGCCCGCGGGTCTCGCCGCTTTCGACCGATTCGAGCACCCAGTCGCCGCGCCCCGGCTCGATCAGCTTGAGCGCCGCCGAAACGGGAGTTTCGATGTCGGCGATCAGCCGCTGCCAGACGACCGCGCCGCGGCCCTGCGCCAGCGCTTCGAGCGCTGTTGCTCTGCCTTCGAGGCTCACCCTTATTCGGAGACCGGCGCGGTGCCGGTCAGCTCGGCGCGCAGCTGGTTGACGAGATCCTTGTTGATCGTCACGCCGACGCGGCGCTTGGCTTCGGCCGCGAGCTGTTCGATCAGTTCGTTGCCGAAGGCGGGGGCGAGCGGCTGGGCGATCGCGGCGACGCGCGCCGGCTCGATCGCTTTCGGATCGGGACGCTGCACGTCGTTCAGCGCGATCACCATCCAGCCGCGGTTGCCGGGGATTTCGAGCGTCTTGACGCTGTTCTTCGCCATCGAGAAGAGCAGCGCGAGCTCGGGCGGGACGGGCTTGCCGCCCGCGCCGAGTTCGGCGCGGCGGCCGCCGATCGTCTGGACATTGCCGATATTCGGTCCGGCGGCGGCGACGGCTTCGTTCAGGGTCTTGCCGCCTTCGACCGCCTTGACGATCGCGCGCGCCTTGCCGCGCGCAACCTTCTGGCCTTCGGCAAAGCGCCATTCGCTGAGCAAGTCGCCGCGAATCTGCGCGAAGGGGGGGGGCGCGGCGGCGGTGATCGATTTCACCGCATAGACCGCGAATTTCTCATTCTCGACGAGCGTCGCGATATGGCCTTCGCCTTCGCCGGCGGCCTGGAAAGCCTGTGCGACGAGGGGCACCAGGTCGGGCGCGGGAACGAAAGCGGGCTGGGCGGGCGCACGGCCGCTGGGCAGGATCGCCGGCGTTTCAACAAGCTGGAGCTTGCGGTCGGCGGCGACTTCCTCGACCGACGCGCCGCCGTTCACGGCGTCCTGGATCGCGTTATAATAATCGACGATCGCCTCGTTCGCCTTGTTCTTGGCGAGCTCGGTGCGGATCTCGGCGCTGGCGTCGGCAAGGCTGCGCGCGGGCTTCGCGGTCACATCCTCGACGCGCGCGACGGTCCAGCCGAGGCCGGTCTGCGTCGGGCCGACGAGGTCGCCGCGCTTGGCGGCGAAGGCGGCCTTGGCCGCAGCGGCGCTGCTCGTCGCGGCAAAGGCCGACTGGGTCAGGTCGCCGGTGGTCGAGGCCGACAGGCCCGCGGCCTGCGCCGCGGCGGCGAGCGAAGTGCCGCCGCGAACCTTGGCGGCGAGAGCCGTCGCAGTAGCCTGATCGGGGACGATCACTTGTGCAAAGCGGCGCGTCTCGCTCGCGGTATATTGCGCGGCATTGTCCTTGTAGACCTTGGCGATTTCGGCGTCGGTCACGGCGGGAACCGGCACGGAGACGCGATCAAACAGCGCGTACTGGATCACGCGGCGCTCGGGGACGGTGAACTTGGAGGTGTTCTGCGACAGGAATGTCTTCAGCGCGGCATCGCCGGGGTCGGCGGTCGGCGCGAAGGGGCTTGCCGGAATGAAGGTCGCCTGTCCGCGGCGCTGTTCCATCAGCAGCGCGGCATAGGGCTGCGCCATGCCCGGCGCGATGCGGGGCATCATGGCGATCGGCGCAGCGAGTTGCTCGATCAGGAGCTGCTGGCGCAGGTCGCGGCGAAGCTGGGTTTCGGTGAGGCCGTTCTGGCGCAGGAAATTCTCGAAGACCTTCTGGTCGAATTTGCCCGACACACCGGCAAAGGCAGGCAGGTCGGCGATGCGGCCGTCGATCAGTCGCTTGCTGACGCTGAAGCCCATGCCGGTCGCGAATTGGTCGAAGGCTAGCCCCTCGACGAGTTGATCGAGGACCTGGTCGAGCCCACCCGATTCGACGAACGCGGCCATCGTCAGGCCCGGCTGCCGCTGCCGCGCCTGATCATAAGCCTGGCGCGCCCGGTCGCGCAGTTCGCCGACGCCGATCTGTTCGCTGCCGACCTTGGCGACGTTGGCGCCGCCGAGCCCGCCAAAGCTCGAATTGCCCGTCACATCGCCCAGCGCGAAGGCGAGGCCGACGAGGACGACGAAGCCGAGGGCAAGGAATTTGCCGATCGTCGAGGCAAACATGGCGCGAATAGCGGTAATCATGGAGCGGGCATTCTTTCCGGCAGGGCGCGGGTCACGCGCGATTGCGCGCTGCTTTAGGCGGGAGGCGGGGCCGCATCAAGGCCGGAAAGGGGCTTTTTGACCGCACGCGACGCGGCTTGCGTATCGCGCCTATGCGCCGCTAGGGCGGGGGCAAGGTTCGAACAGAGGGAGACGCAGGCAAATGACGCGGCGCAAATATGTGGTGGGCAACTGGAAGATGAACGGGCTTTCGGCGGCTATCGGCGAAGCGCAGGCGATCTTTGCCGCGGCGGACGACCATGCCGTCGTCGATGTCGCGATCTGCCCGCCGTTCACGCTGATCGGCGCGATGGTCGCCGCCGCGCCGGGCAAGGCGGTCGGCGGACAGGATTGCCATAGTGCGACGTCGGGCGCTTTTACCGGGTCGGTCGCGGCGGCGATGCTCGCCGACAGCGGCGCGAGCGTCGTGATCGTCGGACATAGCGAGCGCCGCGAAGGGTTTGCCGAGAGCGATGCCGATGTGCGCGCAAAGGCCGAAGCCGGGCTTGCCGCCGGCCTGTCGGTGATCCTGTGCGTCGGCGAACCGCGCGAGGTCCGCGAATCGGGCGGCGCGATCGATTATGTGCTCGCGCAGATCGCGGGATCGGTGCCGGAAGGCTTCGATCCGCACCGGCTCGCCATCGCTTATGAACCGATCTGGGCGATCGGGACCGGGCTGGTGCCGACGGTCGCCGATGTCGCGGCGATGCACGGCGCGATCCGCGGCGCGCTGACGGCGCGGTTCGGCGGCGCGGCGGAGGATATGCGCATATTGTACGGCGGGTCGGTCAATGGCGAGAATGCCGTCGAACTGCTGGGGGCGGGCGATGTCGATGGCGCGCTGGTCGGCGGCGCGAGCCTGACCGCGGCCAAGTTCGTGCCGATTGTGGAGGCGGCGGCGACATTGTAATCGTCGCCCCCGCGAAGGCGGGGGCCGCTATCGGCGTTGCGCAAGGTTGCCAGCGGCCCCTGCCTTCGCAGGGGCGACGTTTGGGTTACAAGACGTATGGCTTGAAGCGAAGCCGCTTCGTCTCTATGTGCGCCGCGGGCGCGGTCCGTTTGAGGCTGCGCAAGTTCGGGAAAATATGATGTCCAGTCTCTTCACCTTCATCCTCGTCCTGCAGGCGCTCGTCGCCGCGGTGATGATCGGCGTCATTTTGATGCAGAAGTCGGAAGGTGGCGGTCTGGGCGTCGGTGGCAGTCCCGCGGGCCTGCTTTCGGCGCGCGGCGCCGCGGATTTCATGACCCGTGCAACGACGGTGCTCGCGACGGCCTTCGTCGCACTGTCGATCGTCCTTGCGGCGATGGCCTCGGTCGGCCGCAGTGGCTCGACGATCGACACCTCGCTGTCGAAAACGGCGCAGACGAGCGGCGCGGCTCCGGCCTCGTCGCTGACCGGTGCGGCGCAGCCTGCACCCGCTGGCGCTGCGCCCGCCCCCGCGAGCGAAGATCCGCTGGCGGCCGCAGCCGCAGCGGCATCGAGCCAGGAAGCCGCGCCGGCTCCCGCACAGGCACCCCCCGCCAAGAAATAACCGGCGGCTTCGGCCTCCACCTTAAGCCCGCCCGGCGGAAATTATTTCCGCCGGATGCGATTCGACGGCTTGCGCCGTCCCCCTCCCGTTGAGTAAGTCTTTCCTCCCATGGCGCGGTTCATTTTTATCACCGGCGGCGTGGTCTCCTCGCTTGGCAAAGGTTTGATGGCGGCTAGCCTCGCGGCTTTGTTGCAAGCGCGTGGCTATCGCGTCCGTATCCGGAAGTTCGATCCCTATCTGAATGTCGATCCGGGCACGATGTCGCCCTATCAGCACGGCGAGGTCTATGTGACCGACGACGGCGCCGAAACCGACCTCGACCTCGGCCATTATGAACGCTTTACCGGCGTTGCCGCACGGCAGAGCGACAATGTCACCTCGGGCCGCATCTATCAGGGCATCATCGCCAAGGAGCGCCGCGGCGACTATCTGGGCGCGACGGTGCAGGTCGTCCCGCACGTCACCGACGCGATCAAGGAATTCGCGCGCACCGACATCGACGACCTCGATTTCGTGCTGTGCGAGATCGGCGGCACGGTCGGCGACATCGAATCGCTGCCGTTCATCGAGGCGATCCGTCAGCTGAAAAATGAAGAGGGGCGCGAAAACGCGATCTCGGTCCATGTCACGCTGGTGCCGTACATCGCCGCAGCGGGCGAATTGAAGACCAAGCCGACGCAGCATAGTGTGCGCGAACTCGCCTCATTGGGCGTCCAGCCCGACATCCTGCTTTGTCGCTGCGAAAAGCCGCTGCCCGAGAGCGAGCGCGCGAAAATCGCGCTCTTCTGCAACGTCCGTAAGGAAGCGGTGATCCCCGCGCTCGACGCCGACAGCATCTATTCGGTCCCGGTCCAATATCATGGCGAAGGGCTCGACAGGGAGGTTCTGCGCGCGTTCGGCATCCACGACGCGCCCGCACCCGACCTGTCGCGCTGGTACGACATCATGGACCGCAAGCAGCATCCCGAGGGCGAGGTCACGATCGGCGTCGTCGGCAAATATGTCTCGCTGCCCGACGCGTATAAATCGCTGAACGAGGCGCTGGTCCACGGCGGCATGGCGCACCGCGTCAAGGTCAACATCCGCTGGCTCGACGCCGAAATGTTCGAGCGCGACGAGGATCTGGCCGCCAATCTGGAGCCGATGCACGGTATTCTCGTTCCCGGCGGCTTTGGCGAGCGCGGGTCCGAAGGCAAGATTTCGAGCGTCCGTTTTGCACGCGAGCGCAACGTGCCCTTCTTTGGCATCTGCCTCGGCATGCAGATGGCGTGCATCGAGGGCGCGCGGAACACGAGCGGCATTGCCGACGCGTCGAGCACCGAATTCGGCCCGACCGACGAGCCCGTCGTCGGCATGATCACCGAGTGGATGAGCGACGAAGGCCTGCAGAAGCGCGGTGCCGACACCGATCTGGGCGGCACGATGCGTCTCGGGGCTTATGAGGCAAAATTGTCGCCGAACAGCCATGTTGCGAGCGTTTATGGCGCGAACGACATCAGCGAGCGCCACCGTCACCGCTACGAGGTGAACAACGCCTATCGCGAGAGCCTGGAGAAGGGCGGTCTCGTCTTTTCGGGGATGTCGCCCGACGGCATGTTGCCGGAAATCGTTGAGCGCCCGGACCATCCGTGGTTTATCGGGGTGCAGTTCCACCCGGAACTCAAGTCGAAGCCGTTCGACCCGCATCCCTTGTTTGCGGGTTTCATCGAAGCGGCGGTGAAACAGAGCCGGCTGGTCTAGCGCCGGGAAAAAGGGGTGTAGGGGCATGGATCACGCGAGACTCGCCGAGTTGCAGGGCCCCGACAGCATCTTTTCCGGGCTTTCGGTCGAAGATTGGGTCGAAATCGCCAGCCGCGCGGTGCAGGTCAATTTCGTCAAGGGTAAGGAATTGCTCGTCCAGGGCGACCCGGGCGACATGATGCTGATCCTGACCGAAGGCACCGCGCGCGTATCGATGCTGACCTCGGGCGGCCGCGAAATCGTGCTCGCCTATGCCGAACCCGGCGCGATACTGGGCGAGATCGCGCTGCTCGACGGCGGCGAACGCACGGCATCGGTGACCGCGACGAGCGCGGGAAGCGCGCTGCAGCTCGGCCGCAATGCGCTCAAGGATTTTGCCGCGAGCCATCCCGAATTCGCCTGGTCGCTGATGCAGCAGCTCGCACGGCGCCTGCGCACCGCCGACCAGACGATCGAGAGCGACCGCGCCTATGCGTCGGGCCCGCGGCTCGCGCGTTACCTGAAGCGGCTGATTCGCAAGGATGTCGAGTCGTCGCACCGCGTCGAGCTGAGCCAGACCGAACTCGGCAATTTTGCGGGGATGAGCCGCGAGCACATCAACCGCCAGCTCAAGAGCTGGGAGGAATCGGGCGTGATTTCGCTCGAACAGGGCCGCGTGCGCGTGCTCGATACCGATATGCTGGAAGACATCAGCGAGAGTGAGGGGTAGTTTCCGTCGCCCCCGCCAAGGCGGGGGCCGCTGGAGGCTTACGCAGCGACGCCGGGTCAGGGCGACAACGGCCCCTGCCTTCGCGGGGGCGACGCTTCGCGCCGGAATCACAACGCCCGGGCCTCGCTTTGCGAAACCCGGGCGCCTGTGACGAACACTCGCCATCCCCCTTTGTTGCAGACCCGGCGAAAGGTCTGCACTCCCTGGAGCCGGGCCTTTGGGCCGCGTTGAACCAGAAGCAGTGTGGGTAGGTCCGCGGGGGGGCTTTGTCACCCTTTGACGGGCGGTTGGGCCTGCTTTTGCCGCGCGCTGTGACCTATCAGCAACACATTCAGCAAATCATTTGCCGTTTGACGCCATATTGGCGGGCCATTGCCAGCGGTGCCAGCGCTGCCTAAAGCGGCGCTATGCGTGTCATTCCTCATGCGCCGCAAAGGCACATCGCTCCATGATCCTGCGTCCGTACGAACGCACCATCTTCAAACGCTATATGCTCCCGCAGCGCGGCGAAGGGTTCATCTTCGTCGCGGCGGCGTTCAGCTTTATGGCGGTGACGCTGGGCGTCGCTGCGCTGGTGATCGTGATGAGCGTGATGAACGGCGTGCGCAGCGACCTGTTCGACAAGATCGTCGGTTTGAACGGCCATGCGGTCGTGCAGGGCTTTGGCGGGCGGCTCGACGACTGGCAGGATGTGCTGAAGCAGGCGAAGGCGACCCCTGGCGTCGTTTCGGCGACGCCGCTGATCGAGCAGCCCTTGCTCGGCACGTTCAGCGGGCGCGTCGAAGGGATATTGGTGCGCGGCATGCTGGTGCCCGACATCCGCCAGAACGAGACGCTGAACGGCAAGGTTTTGCAGGGCAGCCTCGACACGCTGACCGCCGGGTCGGGCAATATCGCGATCGGCAGCGAACTTGCGCGCAACCTCGGCGCGACGGTCGGGTCGAACCTGACGATCATCAATCCGGCGGGGCGTTCGACGCCGTTCGGCACCGTGCCGCGCGAGATCAGCTATCGGATCACCGCAATTTTCGAGATCGGCGTCTATGATTTCGACAAAGCCTATGTCGTCATGCCGATGGAGGATGCCCAATTGCTCCTGCTGACGGGCGACCAGGTCGGAATGATCGAGGTGAAGACCAGCGACCCCGACAAGGTCGGCGAGATATTGCGGCCGCTCGCCGAAAAGGTCGCGGCGCAGGCGGTCGTGTCCGACTGGCGGTCGATGAACGCCAGCCTGTTCGAAGCGCTGTCGATCGAGCGGGTGGCGATGTTCGTCATCCTGTCGCTGATCGTGCTTGTTGCCGCATTCAATATCGTGTCGTCGCTCATCATGCTGGTGCGTGCGAAGACGCGCGATATGGCGATATTGCGCACGATGGGCGCGCCGCGCGATGCGGTGCTGCGCATCTTTATGACGATCGGGGTATCGATCGGCGTCGCGGGGACGCTTGTCGGCATGGGCTTCGGTTTCGGGCTGCTCTATTTCCGCGCCGGCGTGCTGCGCGGGGTCGAGTTCCTGACCGGCCAGCCTTTGTGGGATCCCTCGATCCGCTTCCTCACCGAATTGCCGTCGAAACCCGACCCGGTCGAGATCACCGGGATCGCGGTGATGGCGATCGTCTTCAGCTTCCTCGCGACGCTCTATCCGGCGTTCAAGGCGGCGAACACCGATCCGGTGCAGGTGCTGCGTTATGAGTGACAAGGTTCTGGAGCTTCACGCACTGAAGCGCAGCTTCACGCAGGGCGACGTCACCATCGACGTGCTGCGCGGGGTCGATGCCCATCTGAAGCGCGGCGAAATCGTCGCGCTGCTCGGACCTTCGGGGTCGGGCAAGTCGACGATGCTGCAGGCCGTGGGTCTGCTCGAAGGCGGGTTCGACGGAACGATCAGCATCGATGGCCATGACGTCACGCGATATGATCAGGGCGAGCGGACGAAAACGCGGCGCGAGAAGATCGGCTTTGTCTATCAATTCCATCATTTGCTCCCCGATTTCAACGCGATCGAGAATGTCATCCTGCCGCAGCTGATCCGCGGTGCGGGGCAGGCCGAGGCCGAGGAACGCGCGGCAGACCTGCTCGGGCGGCTGGGACTGGCCGAGCGATTGCATCACAAGCCGAGCAAGCTGTCGGGCGGCGAGCAGCAGCGCGTCGCGGTGGCGCGCGCGCTCGCGAACCGGCCCTTGCTCGTGCTCGCCGACGAGCCCACGGGAAATCTCGACGAGGCGACCGCCGACCGGGTGTTCGACCAGTTCGTCAGCCTCGTGCGCGACCATGGTTCGGCGGCGCTGGTCGCGACGCACAACGAGCGGCTCGCGGCGCGGATGGACCGCGTACTGCGCTTGCACGACGGGCGGATCGAGGCGTAGTCTCGCGCGACAGACAGGGGACGGACTATGGCATTATACGATCTTTCGGCGAAGCTGCCCGGCGGCGGCACGCAATCGTTGGCCGACTATCGCGGCAAGGTGCTGCTGATCGTCAACACCGCGTCGAAATGCGGTTTCACCCCGCAATATGAGGGGCTGGAGGAATTGTACCGCGATTATAAGGATCGCGGGCTCGAGATCCTCGCCTTCCCGTGCAACCAGTTCGGCGCGCAGGAGCCCGGCGATGCGGCGGAAATCGCCAATTTCTGCTCGCTTACCTATGACGTCAGCTTCCCTTTGATGGCCAAGATCGACGTCAATGGCGACGATGCCGATCCGATCTTCAAGCATTTGAAGAAGGAAAAGACCGGGCTGCTCGGCAGCGGGATCAAGTGGAATTTCACCAAATTCCTCGTCGATCGCGACGGCAAGACGGTGTCGCGCCACGCGCCGACGACGAAGCCCGAACAATTGCGCAAAGAGATCGAGGAACTGCTGGGTTAAGCCTTGGCAGAATCAGTGCTGTCACTGTAGCGTCATCCGATGGCCTTCAGCCCCTTTGTCCCCCTGCGCGTCTTTTCCAGTTTCACCATGCTGGAGGGGGCGATCGAGCCCAAGTTGATCGCCAAGGCGGCGCGCGAGCGCGGGTTTCCGGCGATCGCGGTCGCCGATCGCAACGGGCTTTACGGCGTCATGGCCTTTGGCGAGGCGTGCAAGGCGGCGGGGGTGCAGCCGATCGTCGGCACGCTGCTGAGCGTCGCACGCCCCGGACAGCGCCTCGCGAACGGCGCGCCGATGATCGACTGGCTCGCGCTCTATGCGCAGGACAACCAGGGCTATGACAATCTGTGCGCGCTCGTGTCGGCGGCGCATCTCGGCCGCCCCGTCGAGCAGGACCCACATGTGCTGCTGTCCGACATCGCGGGCAAGGCCGACGGACTGATCTGCCTGACCGGGGGCGGTGAGGGCGCGCTCGCGCGGTTGCTCGCGGGCGAGCAGAAGAGCGCGGCCGAAGATTATGTCGAGCAATTGGAGGCGCTGTTCGGCGGGCGGCTCTATATCGAACTGTCGCGGCGCGGTGACGCGACCGAGATCGCGGCCGAAGCGGCGCTGATCGACCTGGCCTACGCGCGTGCGCTGCCGATCGTCGCGACCAACCCCGCGAACTTCGTCGAACCCAATTTCCACCCCGCGCACGATGCGATGCTGTGCATTGCGCAGTCGGCCTATGTCGAGAGCGAGGACCGGCGCGTTTCGAGCCCGGAAGCCTGGCTGAAACCCGCCGAGGCGATGGAAGACGCCTTCTCGGACCTGCCCGAGGCAATCCGCAACAGTTTGGTCGTCGCGCAGCGCTGCGCATTCATGGCGCCGAAGCGCGCCCCGATCCTGCCGAGCCTCGCCGGCGACCGCGAGGGCGAGGCGGCGCAGCTCAAGGCCGACGCGCATGCGGGCCTCGAAGCGCGGCTCGCGCATTACCCCGACCTCCCCGACGAAGAGCGGCAGGCCTATGTCGCGCGCCTCGATTTCGAGGTCGACGTTATCACCCAGATGGGCTTCCCCGGCTACTTCCTGATCGTTGCCGACTTCATCAAATGGGCGAAGGCGCATGATATTCCAGTGGGTCCGGGGCGCGGTTCGGGTGCGGGCAGCGTCGTCGCCTGGGCGCTGACGATCACCGATCTCGATCCGCTCAAATTGGGCCTGCTGTTCGAACGCTTCCTCAACCCCGAACGCGTGTCGATGCCCGACTTCGACATCGATTTCTGCGAAACGCGGCGCGGCGAAGTGATCCGCTATGTGCAGGAGAAATACGGCCGCGATACGGTGGCGCAGATCATCACCTTCGGTAAGCTGAAGGCGCGCGCGGTGCTCAAGGACACCGGACGCGTGCTCCAGATGAGCTATGGTCAGGTCGACCGTCTCGCGAAGCTGGTGCCGAACCATCCGACCGATCCGTGGACGCTCGAACGCGCGCTTAACGGCGTGTCTGAGCTGATGACCGAATATAAGCAGGACGACGGGGTGCGCCGCCTGTTCGATATGGCGCGCCAGCTTGAGGGCTTGCCGCGCCACAGTTCGACGCACGCCGCGGGCGTGGTGATCGGCGACCGTCCGCTCGACCAGCTTGTCCCCCTCTATCGCGACCCGCGTTCGGACATGCCGGTGACGCAGTTCGACATGAAATATGTCGAGAGCGCGGGGTTGGTGAAATTCGACTTTCTCGGGCTCAAGACGCTGTCGGTACTCAAGGAAGCGAAGCGCCTGCTCGCGCTGCGCGGGATCGACGTCGATCTCGATGCGCTCCCCTGGGAAGACGAGGCGGCGACGCCCAAGGTCTACGAACTGCTTCAGCGCGGTGAGACCGTCGGCGTGTTTCAGCTGGAATCCGAAGGCATGCGGCGCACGCTGTCGGCAGTGAAACCGACCAATTTCGGCGACATCATCGCACTCGTCGCGCTCTATCGTCCGGGGCCGATGGACAATATTCCGCTGTTCGGCGCGCGCAAGAACGGGCGCGAGGCGATCGCCTATCCGCACGCGCTGCTCGAAGGCATCCTTGCCGAAACCTATGGCATCTTCGTCTATCAGGAACAGGTGATGCAGGCGGCGCAGATCCTGGCGGGCTACAGCCTTGGCGGCGCCGACCTCCTCCGCCGCGCGATGGGCAAGAAGGTCCAGGCCGAAATGGACGCGCAGCGCGACACCTTCGTCAAGGGCTGCGGCGAGCATAACCAGATCGCGCCCAAGGCGGCGAACGAGCTGTTCGACTTGATCGACAAGTTCGCAGGCTATGGCTTCAACAAGAGCCACGCCGCCGCCTATGCGTTGCTGTCGTACCAGACGGCGTGGCTGAAGGCGCATTATCCGCATGAGTTTTTCGCGGCATCGATGTCGTTCGACAGCCATCAGACCGATAAATTGTCGATCTTCATCGACGATATGCGGCGGCTGGATGTCGGAATCTCACCGCCGTCGGTCAACGATAGCGAGGCCGATTTCTCGGTCGGGCGGAGTGATGAGGGGCTGACGGTCCGTTATGCGCTCGGCGCGCTCAAGGGTGTCGGCGAAAAGGCGATGGAGGCACTCGTCGCCGAGCGTGCCAAGGGCGATTTTGCATCGCTCGACGATTTCGCGAGCCGCATCGATCCCAAGCTGCTCAACCGGCGCCAGATCGAAGCGCTGGCGGGCGCAGGGGCGTTCGATCCTGTCGAGCCCGACCGTCCGCGTGCCTTCGCCGGTGCCGAGAGCCTGCTCGCGTGCGCGAACAGTTCGGCGCACGAACGCTCGACCGGGCAGGGCGGCCTGTTCGGCGGAGACATTGCGATCGCACCGGCGCTGCAACTGCCCGCGGCGGAACCGTGGACGCTCGCCGAGCGGATGACGCGCGAGAAGGACGCCTTCGGCTTTTATTTCTCGTCGCATCCGGTCGAGCAATATGAGGCGATCATCTCAGCGCGCGGTGCGCGCTCCTATGGCGACATCTGCGCGAATGTCGAAATGACGCCCGGCACGCGCATTCCGATGACGATGGCGGGCATGGTCGAAAGCGCGCGGCCGCGCGTGTCGCAGCGCGGCAATCGTTTCCTCAACTTGACGCTTTCCGACCGCAGCGGGCAATTCCAGTCGAGTTGTTTCGACGAGCAGGCGAGCAAGATATTGGAGGCGCTCGCGGCCGACGGCGGCTGTGCGATCCTGTCGGTCGAACTCGACCTGCTCGAGGGCGAAGAAACGCCGCGCGTCACGGTGCGCGGTGCGCAGCCGCTGGCCGAAATGGCGGCGACCGCGGCGCTGGAACTGACATGCCGCGTCGCGCTGCCCGATGCGATCGCGGAGATGGCGCGCCTGCTCGAACGGCGCGACGATGCGCGCGGGCGCGTGTTCATCCTGACCGAGGATCCCGACACGGGCGACGAACTTCGCATCAACCTCGGCCGCGGTTTCGCGCTGGGCCCCGATGTCGTTTCACGGTTCGAAATGATCGCCGGGGTCAGCGACGTGGCGCTGTCGCTGTTCACCCCCAAGGACTTTCGGGCGCGTTAGCGATCCACGGTCGCCGGACTCCTTCGGCAACCGTCCAGCATGAAAAAGGAGGGGGGCGGAATGACCCGAACGATTACCGGTGCGTGTCTTTGCGGGGGTGCCAGCTTCGAGATCGTCGGCGAATTCGACGCCTTCTATCTTTGCCATTGTTCGCGATGCCGCAAGGGCAGCGGGTCGGCGCATGGCGCGAATCTGTTCTCGGCAACGGCGAAGCTCAACTGGTTGTCGGGGCAGGACAAGGTGAAATCCTATCGCCTTCCCGCGACCCGTCATCAAAGAGATTTTTGCTCCGAATGCGGGTCGGGGCTGCCGCGCGAAGTGATGCAGGGCGCGATGCTCGTCGTCCCCGCCGGAAGCATCGACAGCGCGATCGATATCCGGCCGACCGCGCATATATGTTGTGACAGCCGCGCCGGATGGGACGCCGATCTGGAGACGGTTCCAAAGATCGGCGGACTTCCCGGCTGATCGCGCGTCGCGGTTTTCGCGACGGCCGATCCGTTGACGCTTGCGTAAACCGCATTCCTCGCCTTATCCCTAGGACAAAGAAAAGAGAGGAATGCCTGATGTCCGGAATGCAGAGCCAGCCGCTGCTGGTCACCAGCCTGATCGACCATGCCGCGCGCGAGCATGGCGGACGCGAGATCGTCTCGCGCTGGGCCGACGGCAGCCAGACCCGCACGACGTGGGGCGAGGTCGGGCATGACGCGCGCCGCTTCGCCGCGGCGATGGTCAAGCTAGGGATGAACAAGGGCGACCGCATCGCGACACTGGCGATGAACCATGGCCATCATCTCGTCAGCTGGTACGGCAGTGCGGGGATCGGCGGGGTCCTCCACACGGTCAATCCGCGGCTGTTCGACGAGCAGCTGATCTATATCGTCAACCATGCCGACGACCGCGTGCTGCTGTTCGATGCGATGTTCCTGCCGATCGTCGAGCGGCTGCGCCCGCAATTGCCGACGGTCGAGCATTTCATCCTGTTCGATGCGCCGGCGCGCGAAGGCTATCTGTCGTACCGCGACCTGATCGATGCCGAGGATGGCAGTTTCGAATGGGTCGAGCTCGACGAGCGCGATCCGGTCGGGCTTTGTTATACCAGCGGGACCACCGGCAATCCCAAGGGCGTGCTCTACGAACATCGCTCGAACGTCATCCATGCGATCACCGAAATCCAGCCCGACGTCTTCGGCCTGTCGAACCGCAGCGTGATCCTGCCGATCGTGCCGATGTTCCATGCCAACAGCTGGGGCGTGCCCTTCGCCGCCGCGACGGTCGGGGCCAAGCTGGTGTTCTCGGCGACCAACGATGCGCAGGTCCTATGCGACCTGATGCACGACGAGGGCGTGACGCACAGCGCCGGCGTGCCGACGGTGTGGATCGCGATGTTCGCGCACATGGATGCGACGGGCATCGGTTACGGGAAGCTCGAACGCGTGATTATCGGCGGATCGGCGGCACCGCGCGCGATGATCGAACGGTTCATGCGGGCGGGGATCGCGGTCGGTCACGCATGGGGGATGACCGAAACCAGCCCGATCGGGACGATGGGCAAGCGCCCGTGGAACTGGGACGAGCTGAGCTTCGACGAACAGGTCGACATCGTGTGCCGTCAGGGCTGTCCGCCGTTCGGGGTCGAGCTGCGCATCGTCGACGACGAGGACAAGGAATTACCGCGCGACGGAGTGACCAGCGGGCGGCTGCAATGCCGCGGACCGTGGATCATCCAGCGTTATTTCAAGGCCGATACCGATGCCGCCGATGCGGAGGGCTGGTTCGACACCGGCGACGTCGCGGTGCTGCATCCCGACGGCGTCATGCAGATCACCGACCGCGCGAAGGATGTGATCAAGTCGGGCGGCGAGTGGATCAGCTCGATCGAGCTCGAAAACGCCGCGGTCGGCGCGCCCGGGGTACAGGAGGCGGCTGCGGTCGGCGTCTATCACCCGAAATGGGACGAGCGGCCGATCTTGTTGATCGTCAGGAAGCCCGGGGCCGAGGCGAGCGAGGCGGCAATCGTCGACTATTTGAAAGACAAGGTCGCCAAATGGTGGCTGCCCGACGAAATCGTCTTTGTCGACGAACTGCCGCACACCGCGACGGGCAAGATTTTGAAACGCCAGATCCGCGACGATTATAAGGATTACAAGCTGAAGTCGCTGGCGGCCGCCTAAAACAGCTCCATCTGCCCATCCCGCTCGGGCGGCCTGAACAGGTCGCTGCGGATCGGCGGAAAGCTTTTGTCCATGCCATGCTCGCGTGCGGCGCGTTTGACGCGGGTGCGGATCAGTTGCGCCCAGACGCCGTGCCCCCGCATGCGCGTGAAGAAATCAGGATCATTGTCGCGGCCGCCGCGGATGTCCTGAACCATATGCATCACCTTGTCGGCGCGATCGGGGTAATGCGCCGCGAGCCAGGCGCGGAACAAGGGCGCGACCTCGAGGGGCAGGCGCATCAAGATGTAGGAGGCGCGGATCGCGCCCGCGTCCGCAGCGGCGGCCATGATCGCCTCGATCTCGTGATCGGTGATCGCGGGGATGATCGGCGAGATATTAACCTGCGTCGGCACGCCCGCGTCGATCAGCTTGCGGATCGCGGCGAGCCGGCGGCACGGGTGCGGCGCGCGCGGCTCGAGCGTGCGCGCGATGGCAGGGTCGAGCGTCGTCACCGACACCGCAACACCGACCAAATTGTCGCGCGCCATGTCGGCGAGCAGATCGATATCGCGCAGGACTCGGTCGGACTTGGTCGTGATGATCAGCGGGTGGCGCGTTTCGGCAAGGACTTCGACAACCGAACGCGTAATGCCCCATTCGCGCTCGATCGGCTGATAGCCGTCGGTGTTCGTGCCGATCGCGAGCGGTGCCGCCGTATAGCCGCGCTTCGCAAGTTCGGCGCGGAGCAGCTTGGCCGCGTCGGGTTTGGCGAAGAGCTTGCTTTCGAAATCGAGCCCGGGGGACAGGTCGTGGAACGCGTGCGTCGGGCGCGCAAAGCAATAGATGCAGCCATGCTCGCAGCCGCGATAGGGATTGATCGAGCGGTCGAAGCTGATGTCGGGCGATTTGTTACGCGAAATGATCGTTTTCGGGTGCTCGACCGTGACCGTCGTGCGCAATCGCGGCGCTTCGCCGTCGATATCCTCCGCCGCGTCGAGCCAGTCGCCGTCGAGGACGCGCTCGGCCGACCCGGTGCGCGTCGGGCGCAAATTGGTCGGTGCGCCGCGACCCATGATCGGGGGGAAGGGTTTGGGCGATTCCATCGGCGAAGAATATCGCGCAGAGAAGAACAAAGAAAGAACATTTATGCTCGTCATTCTCGCGAAAGCGGGAACCCAGTTCTGCCCTACCGGACATGCGCTGCGCCGCTCTGGGTCCCCGCTTTCGCGGGGATGACGAACTTAGTGGCGGATCATTCGGTAAGTCGCGGCATCAGTTCGACAAAATTGCAGGGCTTGTGGCGGCTGTCGAGCTGGGTCGACAAAATGCCTTCCCATGCGTCGGTTACCGCGCCGGTCGAACCCGGCAGCGCGAAGATATAGGTGCCGCGCGCGACGACGGCGCAGGCGCGCGACTGGATCGTCGACGTGCCGATCGTCTGATAGCTGAGCCAGCGGAACAGCTCGCCAAAGCCGGGGATGTCCTTGCCGTCGAGCCGGTGCAGCGCCTCGGGCGTCACATCGCGGCCCGTGAGGCCCGTGCCGCCGGTGGTGATCACGACATCGACCTCGGGGTCGTCGATCCAGTTGTGAAGGCGCGAGACGATCAGGTCGGTCTCGTCCTTGATGATTGCGCGCGCGGCGAGGATATGGCCCGCGTCGGTCAGCAATAACTCGAGCTTGTCGCCCGACCGGTCGTCGGCGGCGCTGCGGCTGTCCGAGATCGTCAGCAGCGCGATGCGGACGGGTTTGAAGACGAGGCTCTCGTCAATCGGCATTCGCGAGGCCGCCGCCGGCGTAGGTCAGGCGGATGCGGTCCTTGCCGTCGGGGAAGCGCGGCCATTTGCCCTGCGCGAGCGCGGCGCGGCTGACCGACGGCTTGCCCTGCTGCGCTTCGTACATCCAGTAATTGCGGAGCACGATTCCGACATAGCCGCGCGTCTCCCAATAGGGGATCGATTCCATATAGAGCAGCGGGTCTCCATTATCGCGGATTTCGGTCTGCCAGCGCGCGACGGGAGCGGGGCCGGCATTATAGGCGGCGATGACCTTGGGCAGTTGGCCGCCCGTCGCAGGATCGCGGCTAAGATATTGCAGATAACGCTGGCCGAGATCCATGTTCACCGCGGGCGTCTTGAGGTCGCCGAGCGCAGCGACCGCGCCTTCCCAACGCACGATGTCGCGCGCAGTGCCGGGGCGCACCTGCATCAGCCCGGTAGCGCCCGCCGGGCTCACGACGCCGCGTTGGAAGCGTGATTCCTGGAGCGTGTGGGCAAAGACCAGCGCGGGATCGACGCGCCAGCCACCGTTCGGCTCCCATTTCGGCTGCGGATAGCGCGTCTGCGCCGCGAGCTTGCGGCCCTGCGGCGTGTTGTGCGCAAGATAGAGCTGCGTCTCGGGCAGGCTGAGCGCGCCCGCCATCGCGAGCAATTGTTCATGCTGCCGCGCGTCGCCGATCAGCGCCTGATGGCGGAGCAGCGTACCGGCATATTTGTCCTCGCCGATCTCGGCGAACGCCATCGCGGCGCGGACATTGGGCAGCCCTTCGAGTGCGCGCCAGGCGCTGCGGTCGGCACGGACATTCTCGCGCTGGCTCTTCGGCTCGACGCCAAGCGTTTCGGCGGCGAGCAGGCCATAGAAAGTTTCCTCGTTAGACGCGGCAGCACGCAGGCGCGGTTGCACCGATGCGGGCTCGCCCGCGGCGATCGCCGCACGCGCGGCCCAATAATAAGCGGCGGCGCGCAATTCGCTGTCGGGCGCTTCCTTCGCGACGCGGTCGAAGGCGGTCAGCGCGGTGCGATAGTCGCGGGTACGCCACGCGGCGAGCCCCTTGACCCATGCGCCCTGCGTCGACCATGCGCCCTGGCCGCTGCTGCACTCGCTAGCCAAACGCAGCGCGTTGGCGTCGTCATTCTCGATATAATAGGACCAGGCGACTTTCTGCCGCCATTCGTTGCGCGCCTCGGGGCTCAGCTGGTCGCCGACGGCGTTGAGCAACGCTTCGGCGCCCGCGGGATCGTCATTCTTGATCCGATCCGGAATCGAGCGGGCGAGCGCAGCCGCTGCGGGGTCGCCGCTGATGGCGTCAGCGCCAAGGCGGCGCGGGGCGCTGCCCGACCAGGCGAGCCGGGCTTGCGACGGTAGCGTCGGAAGGTCGGTTGCACCGCGTCGCGTCGCCAGCCGGCCAAGCTGTTCGGCCTGCGGCAGGAAAGGCGATCGCGACAGGATCGGCATGATGTCGGCGACTTCGGCGCGCGGGCTGTTCGCGGCGGTGAGCAGTTCGGCGCGCAGGAAATCGGTGAGCGGACCGTTATCGGAGCCGTCGAGCAAAGATTTGGCTTCGGCCCAGCGCTCGCCGCGGATCGCGGTAAGCACCTGCGTGTAAAGCTGTTTCTGTTTCGACGACAAGATGTCGGGCACCGTCTGCGGCGCCGACACGAGGTCGCGGTTGCCGGCATCGGCGGCGAACGCCGGTGCGGAGGCAAAGGAGATCGCCAGAGCGGCGCATGAAAGGAGGGTTTTGGTCATATTCTGCATCCGTCAACGTCCCCGGTTGAACAGTTTCAGGCTATCCCACGCCGCCGCCTTCTGCGCGGGCCTGGCCAGCAGCATCACGGGATGCGCTACAGCCACGGCCTCCATCTTGCCGCCATCTTGGTTAATATTGAGTAACTTTCCGCGCGCATCGGGCAGCGGCAGGCCGGCGGCCATGCGAACGATATCGCTGCCGATCAGCAGCAACCGGCCCGGTTTCGCCAGTTTCAGATGGTGCCAGAGCAGCCGGTCGAGTTCGGCGGCCTCTTCGCCGTCGCAGCGCCCGCCGGCGGGACGCGTCACCGCGAGACTGGCGATGTAGCAATCGCCGCGCGCTATGCCGATCGCCTGCAACATCGCGTCGAGCAGCTTTCCCGCCGCGCCTGCGAAGAGCGCGCCGTCGCGCTGGTCGTCGATTTCGGGCCAGGCAGTGAGCAGCATCAGCGGCGCGCCCGCTTCACCGGCGGGGAGCACACGGCGCGCGTCCCACTGGCTGCCCGGCACATCTTCGGCCGTTGCAAGCCAGTGCTGGAATTCGTTCCAGTCGTCGGGAAAGATGACCGGCCCCTTCGCTTCGACGGCTTCGGGCGTCTCCTGCCGCTGGAGCGCAGCGGGAAGCGGGGGAAGTTCGGGTTCGGCGTTTGCTAGCCGTTTCGGCTTGGGCGCCGCAGCGTCATTTGCGGGTGGCGTGACGAGCCAGCCCGCCGGCTGCTCGCCGACGAGCGCGTCGACTCCCGCCAGCGACCACCAGTCGCAAGTGCTTTCGGCCAGCAACGCTGAATATGACCCACCCATCGATTTACACCAAACAGGTGGTTGACGGACCCGTCAATTGGCGGGCATCGCATTTCGTGACAGAATGAGCGCGGGACACGATGAATGATCCCGTGCGGGGACGGCAGAAAGGTATTTGCGGTGAGCGAACGGGAATCGATGCCCTATGACGTGGTCATCGTTGGCGCGGGGCCGGCGGGGCTATCGGCGGCGATCCGCCTCAAACAATTGGCAAATGACGCGGGAAGCGAATTGTCGGTCTGCATCCTTGAAAAAGGGTCCGAGGTCGGCGCGCATATTCTTTCGGGCGCGGTGATCGATCCCAAGGGGCTCGACGAATTGCTTCCCGAATGGCGGACGCAAGGCTGTCCGCTCGCCGAGGTGCCGGTCAACGACAACCAGCATTGGGTGCTGACCAAGACCAAGAAGATCGGCCTGCCGCACATCATCACGCCGCCCTTCATGCATAATGTGGGAACTTATACGGGCAGCCTCGGCAATCTGTGCCGCTGGCTCGCCGAGCAGGCCGAAGGGCTGGGCGTCGAAATCTTCCCCGGCTTTCCGGCGGCGGAAATCCTCTACAACGAGGATGGGTCGGTCAAAGGCGTCGCAACCGGCGACATGGGTGTCGCTCGCGACGGCAGCCACAAGGGCGATTACGCCCCCGGCCTCGAACTCCATGCGAAATATACCTTCTTTGCCGAGGGTGTACGCGGGCATCTGACCAAGATGCTGAAACCGCAATTCGCGCTCGACAGCGATTGCGAGCCGCAGGTTTACGGCCTTGGCGTCAAGGAACTGTGGGACATCACGCCCGAGAACCATGCCGCGGGCCGCGTCATCCATACGCAGGGCTGGCCGCTCGATCAGAATGCCAATGGCGGCGGCTTCCTTTATCATCAGGCGAACGGGCAGGTCGCGCTCGGTTTCGTGACCTGGCTCAACTATCGCAACCCGCACATTTCCCCGTTCCAGGAAATGCAGAAGTGGAAGACGCACCCCGAGATCGCGAAGATCCTGAAGGGCGGCAAGCGCGTCTCCTATGGTGCGCGCGCGATCAGTGACGGCGGGTTGCAGTCGGTGCCGAAGCTGGCGTTTCCGGGCGGCGCGTTGATCGGCGACACCGCGGGTTTCCTGAACGTCCCGCGCATCAAGGGCACGCATACCGCGATGAAGTCGGGGATGATGGCCGCCGAAGCGGCGTTTGCCGCGGTAAATGCGGGTCGCAGCAGCGATACGCTCGACGCCTATCAGGCGGCTTTCAACGATAGCTGGGTCAAGAAGGAACTCAGCGTCGTGCGCAACGTGTTGCCGCTCGTCGAGAAATATGGCGACATGGCGGGGACGATCCTGTCGGGCATCACGATGTGGCTCGAAACGCTGAAGATCAAAGTCCCCTTCACGATGAAGCATCATCCGGACAATGAGAGCCTGTACCGCGCCGACATCATGCCGAAACCCGATTATCCGAAACCCGACGGCGTGCTGACCTTCGATCGCCTGTCGTCGGTGTTTGTTTCGAACACCAACCATGAGGAAGACCAGCCGGTCCATCTGCAGCTCAAAGATCCGTCGATCCCAGTCGCGTACAACCTGCCGCTCTATGACGAGCCAGCGCAGCGTTATTGCCCGGCGGGGGTTTATGAGATCGTCGGCGAGGCCGAAGGCGATCCGAAATTCGTGATCAACGCGCAGAATTGCGTCCATTGCAAGACGTGCGATATCAAGGATCCGACCCAGAATATCAACTGGGTCACCCCCGAAGGCGGCGGAGGCCCCAATTACCCGAACATGTAAGCCCGCACGCTTCTTTCTGATTGTCGCCGCGCTTGCGGCGGCGGTTCCGGCGCATGCCGTCGACGACAATGGCGCCGCGCTCAACGCGCTGGTGCGGGCGCGGCTGGCGGAAGAGAGCGGTGAGCCTGCCGCGGCGCTTTCGGCGCTGACCGCGGTGTCGAGCCTCGCGCCCGACCTGCCGGGGCTGCGCGGACGGATGCTCGAACAGGCGATCGAGGCGGGCGACCTGGTTGCCGCGCGCGCCGCCGCGCTGCGTTTATGGACCGCCGGCGAACGCCGCTTCGACGCGCAACTCGTGCTGATGGTCGACGCGATGCGCCGGTCGGACTGGAAGGCCGCGCGCGACTATATGGCGGGGCGCGCCGACAAGGCGGGCGCCGACACGATCGGGCGGCTGATCCTGCCGACGGTCAACGCGTGGATCGACGTCGGTGCGCGCGAAAAGCTGCCCGAGCGGCACTTGGTCGCGGCGAACAACCGCCTGCGGCCCGAACCGTCGCTGTCGCTTCAGGTCGTGCTGGTGCAGATCGCGACCGGACGCCCGGGCGAGGCGGCGGCACTGACCAACACGATTACGCTGACCGATCGGACCAGCCAGCTTGTCGGGCTGCGCACGGCGGCGACGCTCGACAGGGCGGGGCAAGACGATGCCGCCAAAGGATTGCGCGCGCGGATCGCGCTGGCATCGGGGCAGCGCGAGGACCCGATGCTGCTGTTGCCCGACCAACCGGTTTCGACCCCGCGCGCCGGTGTGGCCCAGTGGTTGGGGCTGCTCGCCGATGGGCTGGCGCGCACGCCGAACGGCGGCTCGAAGGTTCCCTTGCTGTTCGCGCGCGCCGCACATTGGCTGAACGATCAGGACTGGGCGGTACGCACGACGCTGGTCGAGGCGCTCGACCGCAACGGACAGCGCGCCGAAGCCATGGCGCTGCTCGGAACCGAGCGCGCCCCGCTGCCGCCTGTGCTCGCGATGCGGCGGGCCGAATTGATGGCCGATGCCGGCGATTTGCCGGGTGCGGCGAAACTCGCCGAAGCCGCGGCGGAAGATAGTAAAGCGCGGAGCCTGCTCGTCCGGCTCGCCGACATTGCCCGCCGATCCGACGATCGACAGGCGACCGCGCGCGCCTATGAACGGCTTGAGGCGACGCTGGGCGATGATGACGGCGATCGGGCGCTACGCGGCACGCTCCTCATCGCGCGCGCCGAGCTGCTGTTGCAGGCGGACGAGTGGGACGCCGCGCAGCCGTTGATGGAAAAGGCGGTCCAACTGCGCCCCGGCGATGCGTCGATATTGAATTTTGCCGGCTATTCGGCGCTCGAGCGGCGCAAGGACGTCGAACAGTCCCTCGCACGGATCGAGGCGGCGTGGCGTCAGGAGCCGAAGAATGCGAGCATAACCGACTCGCTCGGCTGGGCGTATTTCCTGACCGGGCGCACCGACGACGCGGTCAACCTGCTCGAAAAGGCGCAGCGCGGCGAACCCGGCAACGCGGTGATCGTCGAGCATCTCGGCGACGCCTATTGGAAAGCCGGACAGAAGTTCCAGGCGCGGTACAACTGGCGCGCTGCCGCGCTGCTTGCCGAGGCCGAGATGGCGACCCGGCTGGAGGCGAAGCTGCGCGACGGGCTGACACCCGCCACCACGGCGCCGTGACCGCGTTTCGCGAGACCGGCTGGGCCAAGATCAACCTCGCGCTCCATGTCCGGGGGCGCCGGGCCGACGGCTATCACGCGATCGAGACCTTGTTCGCTTTCGTCGATGACGGCGACGCGATCACGGCCGAATTCGCCGATACCGACAGCCTGACGATCGACGGGGAATTCGCCGAGGGACTGAGCGCGGGCGGCGACAATCTGGTGATGAAGGTGCTGGAGCTGCTGCGCGAACGTTACAGCGGGGAGCGCGTGCCGCCGCTGGCGGTGACGCTGACGAAAAATTTGCCGGTTGCGGCGGGGATCGGCGGCGGGTCGGCCGATGCTGCGGCGATGGCGCGGCTGATCCGGACGCATTTCCTGCCCGAGCTGGGCGATGCGGCGCTGGCGCGGCTCGTCGGCCCGCTCGGGGCCGATATCGCGGCCTGTATTGCGAGCGCGACCTGTCTGGGCGTCGGCGTCGGCGAGGAGCTGAGCGCCGTGCCCGAGCTGCGGCTTGGCGGAACGCCGGTGCTGCTCGTCAATCCGCGTCAGCCCGTCGCGACGGGGCTGGTTTTTGCAGCATGGGACGGGATCGATCGCGGGCCGCTGTTCACCGGTGCCGACCTGCGCGCGCAGTTGTTCGGCGCGCGCAACGATCTGCAGCGTCCGGCGATCGCGCAATGCCCGGCGATTGCCGACATATTGCTCGAGCTTGGTGGGCTGCGCCCGTGGCTTGCGCGCATGTCGGGGTCGGGTGCGACCTGTTTTGCTTTGTTCGACGCGGCGACCGAGCGCGACGCGGCGGCAGTGCAGCTGGCGGAGCGGCATCCGGGCTGGTGGTCGATGGCGGGGACATTGCGATGAGCGAAGCGTGGCGGCAGATCGGCGAAGCGCGCGCAGGCGGCATCTTGCTGATCGCAGACCATGCCTCGGCCTATGTGCCTGGCGACGTCGATCTCGGCATCGATCGCGCGTTGCTGGCCAATCATATCGCGATCGATATCGGCGTCGCCGAGGTGGCGGCACTGCTCGTCGAGAGCGGCGCGGTCGATGCGGCGATCCTCGGCGGCGTGTCGCGGCTCGTTGTCGACTGCAACCGCGACGAGGAAGCTCCCGGCGTATTACCGATCGCGAGCGACGGGCATGCGGTGCCGGGCAATGCGCTCGACGATGCGGCGCGCGAGGCGCGGCTGGCGCGGTTTTTCCGGCCCTATCATGCGCATATCGCCGAAACCGTCGCGGCCCACCGGCCTGCGATGATCCTGTCGCTCCACAGTTTCACGCCGTCGCTTGCGGCGCATCCCGATCAGGTGCGGCCGTGGGACGTCGGGGTGCTCTATAATGAGGATGACCGGCTAGCGGCGGCGGCGATTGCGGCCTTGGAAGCCGAAGGCATGATCGTCGGCGATCAGCAGCCCTATTCGGGCAAGCTGCTCAACGCGACGATGAACCGCCATGCCGAGGCGAACGGGATTCCCTATGTCGGGATCGAGATGCGGCAGGATCTGGTCGGCGATGCGGCGGGGCAAGCGCTGTTCGCCGAGCGGCATTCGCGCATGTGCAGCAAAGTTGCATTGAATCTGGCCAGATAGGCGTGTAGAGGCGCGTCTCTTCGCTTGTTTTTGAAATAAAATTATCAGGATTACCGAAAATGCCTTCCTATCGTTCGCGCACTACCACTCACGGCCGCAACATGGCCGGTGCCCGCGGCCTGTGGCGCGCAACGGGGATGAAGGACAGCGACTTCGGCAAGCCGATCATCGCGGTGGTCAACAGCTTCACCCAGTTCGTGCCCGGCCATGTCCATCTGAAAGACCTCGGCCAGTTGGTCGCGCGCGAGATCGAGGCGTCGGGCGGCGTCGCCAAGGAATTCAACACGATTGCGGTCGACGATGGGATCGCGATGGGGCACGACGGCATGCTCTATTCGCTACCGTCGCGCGACCTGATCGCCGATAGCGTCGAATATATGGTCAACGCGCATTGCGCCGACGCGATGGTGTGCATTTCGAACTGCGACAAGATCACGCCGGGCATGCTGATGGCGGCACTGCGGATCAACATCCCCGTGGTGTTCGTATCGGGCGGGCCGATGGAGGCCGGCAAGGTCGTGATCAAGGGCAAGGAGGTCGCGCTCGACCTCGTCGATGCAATGGTTGCCGCCGCCGACGAGAAATATACCGATGCCGAGGTCGACGAGATCGAGCGCGCGGCGTGTCCGACGTGTGGCTCATGCTCGGGCATGTTTACCGCCAATTCGATGAATTGCCTGACCGAAGCGCTGGGGCTGTCGCTGCCGGGCAACGGATCGACACTCGCGACGCACGCCGACCGCAAGGAGCTGTTCCTGCGCGCGGGGCGGATCGTCGTCGAAATGTGCAAGCGGCATTATGAGCAGGACGACGACAGCGTGCTCCCGCGCAATATCGCGACCTTCGAGGCGTTCGAGAATGCGATGAGCCTCGACATCGCGATGGGCGGGTCTACCAACACAGTGCTGCACTTGCTCGCCGCGGCGTTCGAGGCGGGGGTCGATTTCACGATGGACGACATCGACCGGCTGTCGCGTCGCGTGCCGTGCCTGTCGAAAGTCGCACCGGCGAAGTCGGACGTGCATATGGAGGATGTTCACCGCGCCGGTGGGATCATGGCGATCCTCGGCCAGCTCGAGCGTGCCGGACTGCTCCACGCGCACCTGCCGACGGTACACAGCGCGACGCTGGGTGATGCGCTCAACAAATGGGATATTTCGCGCACCAACGATCCCGAGGTGCAGAAATTCTTCATGGCGGCGCCGGGCGGCGTGCCGACGCAGGTGGCGTTCAGCCAAGACCGGCGCTGGGACGACCTCGACCTCGACCGCGAGGCTGGCGTGATCCGGTCGGCCGAGCATGCGTTCAGCCAGGACGGCGGGCTCGCGGTGCTATCGGGCAACATCGCGCGCGACGGCTGCATCGTGAAGACCGCGGGCGTCGACGAGAGCATCTTGAAATTCACGGGGCCGGCGAAGGTTTATGAGAGCCAGGACGCATCGGTTGCCGCCATATTGACCGGGCAGGTCGAGGCGGGCGACGTCGTCGTGATCCGCTACGAAGGGCCGAAGGGTGGGCCGGGGATGCAGGAAATGCTCTATCCCACGAGCTACCTCAAATCGAAGGGGCTCGGCGCCGCCTGCGCGCTGGTAACCGACGGGCGCTTTTCGGGCGGCACGTCGGGGTTGTCGATCGGCCACGCGTCGCCCGAGGCGGCCGAGGGCGGTACGATCGGGCTCGTTGAAAATGGCGACCTGATCGAGATCGACATTCCGAAGCGCACGATCAACCTGATGGTCGCCGACAGCGTTCTCGCCGACCGCCGCGCGGCGATGGAAACGAAGGGCGATGCCGCATGGCAACCCGCCAAGCCGCGTCCGCGCAAGGTTTCGGTAGCACTTCAAGCCTATGCCGCGATGACGACGAGTGCGGCGCGGGGTGCGGTGCGCGACCTGTCGCAGCTGAAGGGCAAGGGATGAGACAACTCGGGGGGGTATTGCTGGCGCTGGTTGCGCTCGCGGGCTGTAATCGCACATCCGACAACAGCGACCTTGCCGAGGCCGAAGCACGCGGTTCGCGCGAAGCCGCCGAAAACGGCCGCATCGAATGCGCGCTCGAGGGCGTCAAATTGTTCGACCGCACCTGCACCGTCGAGGAGATGAGCGGCGACGGCGGCGCGCTGCTCGTCGTGGGGCGCAGCAACGTCGGCTATCGGCGCCTGCAAATCACGACCGACGGCCGCGGCGTCGTGTCCGCCGACGGCGCCGAAACCGCGAAAGTGAGCATCGTCGGCGACAATGTGATCGAAGTCGCGATCGGCAACGACCGCTATCGCCTGCCCGCGAACACGGGCGGCGCGAAATAGCGGAAATCATGCTAGGGCAACGGCGATGTCCGTTCCTGCCGACGCCCCGATCCTGACAGCCAAGGCGATGCGCGAGGCCGAGGCCGCGTGCGCGATTCAGGGTACGTCGCTCGCTGAACTGATGGAACTTGCCGGCGCTGCGGTCGCCGATACCGCATGGCGGATGGCGGCGGGCGCGCCGATCCTGATCCTCTGCGGTCCCGGCAACAATGGCGGCGACGGCTATGTCGCCGCGCGCTTGCTTGCCGAACATGGGGCTTCGGTGCGCGTCGCCGCGCTGGCCGAACCGGCGACCGATCTGGCAAGGACTGCGCTGGCGGGTTGGAACGGGCCCGTCGAGCCGCTGAATGGCCGCCTTGCCCCTGCGCCGTTGATCGTCGATGCGCTTTTCGGCGTCGGGCTGTCGCGGCCGATCCCGGACGGGCTGGCCATCATTCTCCGCCATTTTTCAGACCGGCGCATATTGGCGGTCGACCTTCCGAGCGGGGCGGAGAGCGATGGCGCCGAAGATTGGACGCCGCCGCTCGCCGCCGATGTGACGCTGGCGCTGGGCGCGCTCAAGCCCGCGCACGTCCTGCTGCCGGCCGCGCCATCATGCGGGCGCGTCCTGCTCGCGCCCATCGGCATATCGGCGAGCAAAGCAATGCGCAGCTTGCCCGCGCCGCAGATGCCCAAGCCCGATGCGACGGCGCACAAATTCGCGCGCGGCATGGTGCTGGTCTTCGCCGGGCCGATGCGCGGTGCCGCCGGACTGGCCGCGGCGGCGGCGCTGCGCGCGGGCGCGGGCTATGTCGTGCTCGACGGCGCCGAGCGCGCGCCCTTTTCGGCGATCATCACCGAAAGCGATGAAAAATTCGGCCAGCGGCTCGACGATCCGCGCGTCGGCGCGGTGGTGATCGGACCGGGATTTCCGGCAGGCGACGAGTTGCTGTTCGATGTCGAGGCGGCGCTCGATTCGGGCAAGCCGCTGGTGCTCGACGCGGCCGCGATCGATGCCGCACTGCCGCGCCTGTCCGAAACCCCGCGCAAGGCGATCCTCACGCCGCATGAAGGCGAGTTCGCCCGCGTTTTCCCGCAGCTTTACGGCAGCAAGATCGACCGTGCCAAAGCGGCCGCGGTACGCACGCAGGCGGTGGTGATCTACAAGGGCGCCGACACGATCATCGCCGCGCCCGATGGCCGTGTTGCCGCGGCCTGGCCGGGCAGCCCCTACCTCGCGACGGCAGGGACGGGCGATGTGCTCGCGGGGGCGTGCGGGGCGATGCTGGCGCGCGGCGGCGATGCCTTCGATGCGGCGGTCGCGGCGGTGGGCTGGCATATCGCGCAGGCCGCGCGTATAGGGCCCGGCCTTGTCGCCGACGATCTGGTTAGGGAATGAAATGACTGAAGCTGCGCTGATCGAGCGCATTGCCGCGCGCGGCGATGGCGTGACGGGCGACGGCCGCCATGTGGCGGGCGGCGTGCCGGGCGACCGCGTGCGCGACGACGGCATCATCATTCCGGGGCCCAATCGCACCGAACCGGCGTGCCGCCATTTCGGCAAGTGCGGCGGCTGCCAGTTGCAGCATGTCGCCGAACCCGCGCTCGCCGACTTTGTGCGCGACCGCGTCGTCGGTGGGCTCGAAGGGCAGGAGGTGACGGGCATTCAGGTCTTGCCCGCGGTGCTTTCCCCCGCGCAAAGCCGCCGCCGCGCCGTCCTGACCGCGCTTCGCACCGGCAAGCAGGTCGCGATCGGTTTCAACGCCGCGCAGAGCAACCAGATCGTCGACATGCGGATGTGCCCGCTGCTGCTCCCCGAACTTTTCGCGCTGATCGCGCCTGTGCGCGAGCTGCTGGTGATGATTGCGCAGCCGCGGCGCCCGGTGAAGGTCAAGCTGCAAATGCTCGATCAAGGTGTCGAGCTGATCCTCGAGGGCGTGAAGGCCGAAGGCCTCGACGCCGCGATGGCGCTGCAGGATTTTGCGGGGGCACACAAACTGGCGCGCTTCGCGATCGATCAGGGTGACGGGCTCGAGATCCTGTGGCAGCCCGAGCCGCCGACGATGCGTTTCGGCGACGTGACGGTCGAAGTGCCGCCCTTTGCCTTTCTGCAGCCGACGAGCGCGGGGCAAACTGCGCTGATCGATGCGGTGACCAAAGCGATCGGCGATGCCGGCGCGGTTGCCGACCTGTTCGCCGGTGTCGGCACATTTGCGCTGTCGGTGCAGGCGGGGCGCAAAGTTTATGCCGCCGAGGGCGCGCGCGATGCGATCGCGGCGCTGATGGGGGCGGCGAACCGCGCCCGCGCGCTCGTCGCGACCGAGCATCGCGACCTGTTCCGTCGGCCGCTCATCCCCGCCGAGCTCAACCGTTTCGGCGCGATCATCCTCGATCCGCCGCGGGCAGGAGCAGAGGAGCAGGTAAAACAGCTGGCGGCGTCAGCAGCGCCCGTAATCGCCTATGTCAGCTGCAATCCCGCGAGCTTCGCGCGCGACGCAAAGATGCTGATCGAAGGGGGCTATACGCTCGATTGGGTACAGCCCGTCGGCCAGTTCCGTTGGTCGACCCATGTGGAACTGGCCGCGCGCTTCTCGCGCTGATCAGTGTAGCACGAAGCCGATGAAGGCGTGCAGGCACAGCGCGATCAGCGCGAGGCTGGCGAGCGCGAAGATGCCGAAGCGCCACATCACACGATTGACCGTCGCCTGGATCAAGCTGTGGAGAATGCGCAAGCCGACATAGGCCCACGCGATCTGCGCGTTGAGCCCGTCGCCCATGCCGCCGATCGCCAGGGCGAGCGCGACGGCGTAGAAGATCGTCGGCTGTTCCATCAGATGGTTGTAGTTGTGCGCTTTCCACTGAACCTCGGGCGGCAGCACATCGTCCAGGCCCTTGCCGGTGCCGCCGACCATCTTCGCGGCGTCGATCTTCGCGCGGCTCATGGCGGGGATGCGCGTCGCATACATCCACACCCACATGATCATCGACCAGAGCGCGAGCGTTGCGACCGGCCCCAAAATTGCGTTCGTATCCATATCTTTCTCTCCCCCTCAACCCAAAGTGGCGATCACCGCCAGCAATGCCAGTGCGAAGAGGCACAGCGTCGCCAGCGAAAAAATCGTGAAGCGCACCGGAATGCGATTGACCGTCGACTGCCAGAAACTGTGGACGATCCGCAGCACGACATAGGCCCACGCCAGCCCGCGCGTGAGGTCGGTGCTGCCGCCCGACAGATGCAGGAAGGTGATGACGGCGTAGAAGAGCGTCGGCTGTTCGCACAGATGCGTGTAATTATGCGATTCCCAGTTGGTGGTCGGCGGCAGCACGCCTTCCAGATCGGCGCCGCGGCCACCCGGCGGCGCGGCTTTCAGATCGATGCCGACCTTGGAAAATGCCTGAAAGCGCGTCACCCCGGCCCAAGTGAGCATGACGAGCGTCCACAGCGCGAGCACCGCGCCGGGCGCGAGAAGGTTTTCAGGCATTTTGGTTCCCCCTTGTCTGTTTGGCGGCGATGCTAGGGTGCGGCGCCGACATTGCAACCGGCGAAGTTCAGCGATCGAGTTCGGCCCGAATCGCCTTTCCGTCGCCGTCGACGCGCGGAGCGAAGCCCAGATCATATGGCGGCATCGCGCCATATTTCACCGGCGGCTGCATTTCGTGGAAAGCGCCGACATCGGGATGCGTACGGTGGCGGAAGAACCCCGTCGCGACGAAATGGGGGTCCTCCCTGATGTCCTGAAGGTCGCGCGCTGCCATCGCCGGAATATCGTTGGCGGCAAAGAGCGCCAGCCACTCGGCACTGGTCTTCGCCGGGGTCTTGCGCGCGATTTCGCTGTAGATGATCGGCATATGCTGTCCCTTCGCTTTCGCGGCCGCATATTCGGGCGTTTCAAGCAGGTCGGCGCTGCCGAGCAGCGCCATCAGCCGCGCGGTCGATTCGGGCGTATATGGGACGATCGCGAGATGCCCGTCGCTGGTCGGGAAGGGCTGGCGTGTCGGGTCGAGCTGGCGCGGATAGCCCGCGGGGCCGATCGGCGGGTCGAGCGTCGCGTCGCGGAGATGCTCGACGAGCATGAACGACGCGAAGCATTCGAACATCGGCACCTCGACTTGCTGGCCTTCGCCGGTCCGAAACTTGTGGACGAGCGCGGCGAGAATTGCCTGCGCGCCGAACTGGCCGGCGATCTTGTCGGCGATGAGCGAGGGAAAATAGCGCGGGCTGGGGTTCCCGTCGACGCGCGGGAGCAGGCTGGTCGTGCCCGTCGCGGCCTGGATGACGTCGTCATACGCCTGGAGGTCGGCATAGGGGCCGTCCTGCCCGAAGCCCGTACCATGGACGTAAATGATGTCGGGCTTGAGCGCCTTGCAGCCTTCATAGTCGAAACCGAGCCGCGCGATCGCTCGGCCACGGACATTATGGAAGAACACGTCGGCGGTCGCGATCAGATCGCGCAGCGTCGCGGCGTCTTCGGGTTTTTTCAGGTCGAGCGCGATCGATCGCTTTCCCCGGTTCACCGTCAGGTGGATCGACCCCATCGTCGGGTCGGGAACCCCGTTGCCGAGGTAGCGCGAAATGTCGCCCGTCCCCGGTGTTTCGACCTTGATCACCTCAGCGCCGAGGTCGGCGAGCATCTGCGTCGCATAGGGTCCGAAGATGACCGTCGTCAGGTCGATAATCCGGATTCCCGACAGCATAGGCATAGCTCCTCCTCTTCCGCCCGGCAGGATAGAATGATTGCAAAGTAAAACGGAAGAGGTTTCCGTAACTTTCCTTAAGCGGCAGCCGGCGCTGTTTCGCTACTGCCATTTCCGGCAGCATAGGCGGCCGAGATCCGGCGGTAGGATCGCGAACGAAGGGCGATGATCGTGAGGATCACACCCATTATGCCTGCGATGGTGAAGACGACGGCGATCCCGCGTTCGGGGCCGCGCCCGTACCAGTCGCCGATCGCCTGCGCCCCCGCGCCGTCGGTCATGAAGGGCACGAAGACGAATTGCGTCAGCGGCGCGATCAGGAAGGCGGTGAGCGGCGAGGCGGCTAGTTCGACCGACTGGGCAAAGCCGAAGACGCGTCCCTGCCGCTCGAACGGCACGACCTTTTGCAGCGTCGTCTGTTCGGCGGCTTCCGCATAGGGGCCGAAGAACATCCAGATGAAGCAGCCGATCGCCAATAGCAGGATCGACGACTGGACCGTGAACACCGCCGCGACCGCCCAGGTCACGAGGTTGACGAGAAGCAGGGTGCGCACCGGATTTGCGCCAAGGCCGGTCCGCGATATGAGCGCGCCGCTGAGGATGAAGGCGCTCGATGTGACCGCCCATAGCAGCCCCCATGCCTCGACCTTCATCAGCGACAGGCCGTACGCGTCCATCAGCGCCATGAAGACGCCGCCGAGCAGGTTGTTGAAGGCGGAAAAGAGGATCAGCGCGAACAGCCCTGGGATGCCAAGGACGATGCGGAAGGTGCCGGCAAGGTCGATACGGCGCGGTTCGGCATGCTCCTCGGTCTCGCGCGGCTCGTCGATATGGACGAAGAGCAGGTCGAGCGCGGCGATCAGCGAGAGGGCGATGGCGAAGACAAGCGTTGCGACCATCCCGCCCCACGCGACGAGAAAACCGCTGATCGCCGAGGTGGTGAGGAAACCGATGCCGCTGACCATGCCGACGAGCCCGTTCGCCTTGTCGCGCCGGTCCTTGGGTACGAGCAATGTCACCAGCGTCGGCAGCGCGATCATACGGATGTTGCCGGCGATAACCGCGAACATCGAGACTAGAATGAAGAGCCAGAGCGTGAGGCTCCGCACCTCGGCGCCGCGAATGTCCGGGTGGAGCATATAGCCGGCGAGCGCCGCCGCGTAGAGGATCAGCGACGCGATGCTCGACACCATCATCATGTTGCGCTTGCCGTGATGGTCGACGAGGCTGCCGAACCAGATGCCGAGCGCCGATGTCAGGACGAGGTAGATGCCCGCAATCATCCCCGTCGCGAACACCGATTGGGTTTCGAGGAAAGTCCAGAAGGTCAGCGCAAACCACACCGTGAAATTGGTGATGTTCGCGATCAGGTTATTGGCGAGAAGGTGATGGAAGGGCTGCATGGGCCGCGCAATCTAGCGCCTTGGTCCAAAAGGAAAAGGGCCGGTCGCATCGCTGCGCCGGCCCTCGGTTTTTCGTGTGGTCGTTTCGTCAGAACAGCTTGGTTACCGTTGCGCTGCGGCGTTCCTGTTCGACTTCGCCGGTGTAGAGGCTGACCATCGGTTCGTCGCTGACGACGTGCGTTTCGTCGGCGCCGAAGCCGTTGAACTTGGTGCGCATCGCGCAGCCATAGGCGCCGAGCATGCCGATCTCGATGAAATCGCCCGCCTTGATGTCGGCGGGCAGGAAGAAGGGGCCAGCCATATGGTCGAGATCGTCACAGGTCGGGCCATAGAAGCTGAACGGCACCATCTCGGCGTCGCTTTCGACGTCGCGCTGTAACGTGACGGGAAAGCGCCAACCGACATGCGCGGCGTCGAACAGCGCGCCATAGGCACCGTCGTTGATGTACAGCTCGTCGCCGCGGCGCTTTTCGACGCGCACGATCAGCGAGCTATACTCGGCCGACAGCGCACGGCCCGGCTCGCACCACAGTTCCGCCGAATAGCTGATCGGCAGGCTTTCGAAGCTGCGATGGATCGTGTCGAAATAGGCGCCGAGCGGCGGAGGCTCCATGCCGGGGTAGGACGAAGGAAAGCCGCCGCCGACATCGATGATGTCGACCGTCACCGACGCCGCGACGATCGCGGCGCGGACGCGTTCCATCGCCTGCGCATAGGCATGCGGGGTCATCGCCTGGCTACCGACATGGAAGCAGATGCCCAGCGCGTCGGCGGCCTGGCGGGTTGCCATCAACAGCTCGACGACTTCGTCGGCCTCGGCGCCGAACTTGGCGGCGAGGCTGAGTTTCGAATGGTCGGACGACACGCGGAGGCGAACGAGCAGGTTCAGGTCGGCCGCGCCTTCGGTCGCACGGACGATCTTTTCGAGTTCGTCGAGCGTGTCGAGCGAGAAGGTGCGCACGCCATGCTTCCAATAAGCTTCGGAAATCGCTTCCTCGGCCTTCACCGGATGCATGAAGCAAAGCGTCGCTTCGGGGAGCGTGCGCGCGACGAGCCGGACCTCGGCAATCGAGGCGACGTCATAATGCGTGACACCCGAATCCCACAGCACGCGCAGCAGGTCGGGCGACGGATTCGCCTTGACCGCATACATGGTCGTGCCGGGAAATCGCTCGATGAAGAAACGCGCTGCACGCCGCGCGGCGTGCGGGCGAACAAGCGTAACAGGTTCGATCGGCGAAAGTGCCTGAATCAGCCCGTGGGCGCTATGATGCTGGTGCAACTCAAGGGACCCCCAAAATTAAACGGTAAACGACAAGGCTGCCTTGCGGTTATTGGAAGTCCCCCTGGGGCAGCGGAGGGCGATATATGCAGGGGGGTCCCCCCTGTAAAGACCCTATCGCGCAATTTTGTAATAGCGCGGCGATACGAAGGGCGAACCGGGGCCGACATACGCCAAACCGCGCGAATGCGAGACAAGGCGGCTTCGCAGCGCTAGGGATGAACGTTATCGAACCCGGAAAGGATCTGCTCGCCATGGTGTCTCGCGCCGAGGTCAATCATAATTTCACCGACGCGGAACTGGACGAGTTGCGCGCGTTCGGCACGGTCGAATCACACAAAGCCGGCGACCTGATTGTCGAGGAAGGCGCGATGGCGCCCGATTGCATCATCACCCTGTCGGGGCACACCGACATCTTTGCGTCGACCGACGAAGGGCGCAAGCGCGTCGGCTGGATGGAGCATGGGCAGTTCGCCGGCGACCTGTCGGTGCTGACCGGCCAGCGCCATCTGTCGCGCGTCGAGATGGGTGCCGACGGCGAGATCATCCGCATCGCGCATCCCGATTTCCAGCGCCTGATTGCAGGCAACAGCCATTATTCGGACATCTTCATCCGTGTGCTGTCGGCGCGGCGCGAGTTCAGCAAGCATCGCGGTTTTGCCGTCACGATCGTGATCGGCGCGGCGATGGACCGCAGCGTCTATGCGCTGCGCGACCTGCTTATGAAGCATGGCGTCGCGCATCGCTGGTTCGATCCCGCCGACGGCCCCGTCGCCGCGCACCTGATGGCCGAACGCGGGTTGACCGAGGACCAGTTGCCGGTCGCCATCCTCGGCGCCGCCGACGTGCTGATCCAGCCGACGCCCGAACAGCTTGCCGCAGGGCTTGGGCTCGACCTGCTGCCCGATGGAGCGACCGCCGATGTGCTCGTGGTCGGCAGCGGCCCCGGCGGGCTCGC
This sequence comes from Sphingopyxis sp. MSC1_008, assembly GCF_023197165.1. Classification (GTDB taxonomy): domain Bacteria; phylum Pseudomonadota; class Alphaproteobacteria; order Sphingomonadales; family Sphingomonadaceae; genus Sphingopyxis. Next base: position 473,372 of record NZ_JALPRD010000001.1, on the reverse strand, counting down.
GGCGGCGGTCTATGCCGCGTCCGAAGGGCTGACGGTGATCGCGCTCGATTCGCTCGCGCCCGGCGGGCAGGCGGGGACCTCGTCGAAGATCGAGAATTACCTGGGTTTCCCGACCGGGATTTCGGGGAACGAGCTGGCGCGCCGCGCGACGGTGCAGGCGCAGAAATTTGGCGCGCGGCTGGTATCGCCGGTGCGCGCGGCGTCGATCAATCGCGACGGCGACGCCTATTGCCTGCACCTTGCCGACGGCCGCAAGCTGCGCAGCCGCGCGGTGGTGGTCGCGAGCGGCGCGAAATACCAGAGCCTGCCGATCGACGGCATCGAGTCTTATGAAGGCCGCGGCGTCTATTATGGCGCGACGCCGATGGAGGCGCAGCTGTGCAGCGACGCCGAAGTGACGATCGTTGGTTCAGGCAATTCGGCGGGGCAGGGTGCGATCTATCTCGCCAGCGTCGCGAAGAAGGTTCATGTCATTTTCCGCCGTGGAAACCTGCGCGAGACGATGTCCGAATATCTGGTCAAAAGGCTCGAAGAACATCCGAATATCGAGATCATCCCGTCGACCGACGTCGTCGCGCTGCACGGCGAGGACCGGCTCGCCGGCCTGACCTATCGCTGCCGCGACACGGGCGACGAGGGGCATTGCGATTGCGGCTTCCTGTTCCTCTTCCTCGGCGCGAGCCCGAACACGACCTGGCTGCCCAAGGAAATGGTGTGCGACGAGCGCGGCTTCGTGAAGACCGGCACCGACATCGCGCCGCTCGAACTGGTCAAGGCGGGCTGGTCGCTCGACCGCATGCCGAGCCGGTTCGAGACGAGCTGGCCGCGCATCTATGCCGTCGGCGACGTGCGCAAGGGATCGGTGAAGCGCGTCGCGTCATCGGTCGGCGAGGGGTCGGTCGTGGTGAGCGATATCCATCAGGCGCTGGCGGAGCTTACCCCAGCCGCATCTTGAAATCCTCATAGCCGAATTCGCGGATCAGCCTGAGCGCATCGCTCTCGCTGTCCCACAGCCAGATCGACGGCAGCGGGACACCGTTGAAGGTGTTCGTCTTCACCATCGAATAATGCGCCTGGTCGAGGAAGGCGAAGCGCTGGCCGATGCGTGCGCCGCCGGGCAGGCGGTAATCGCCGATGACATCGCCCGCGAGGCACGAAGGACCGCCGAGGCGTGTTGGCATGCCTTCGCGGCTCTCATCGAGCATCGCCGGGCGGTAGGGGGCCTCGATCACGTCGGGCATATGGCAGGTCGCCGAAATGTCGGTGATGCCGATCGGCATGCCATTGTCGAACAGGTCGAGCACTTCGCCGATGAGGATGCCGGCGTCGAGCGCGATCGCTTCGCCGGGCTCGATCATCACGTCGCAGTCGGTCGCGGCGCGGACCTGCTTCAGGAACGCGATCAGATCGTCGACCTGATAATCGGCGCGCGTCACATGATGGCCGCCACCGAAATTGATCCATTTGAGCTGGTTGAAAAAGGGGCGCAGCATCGGTTGCACCGATTCCCATGTCCGCTGGAGCGGCGGGAAGTCCTGTTCGCACAGGCTGTGCATATGGACGCCGTCGATGCCCTCCATATGTTCGGGGAGCAGCTGGGTCACCGGGAAGCCGAGGCGGCTGCACGGCGCGGCGGGGTCGTATTTGGCGACCTCGCCCTCGCTGTGCATCGGATTGATGCGGAGGCCGATGTCGAAGCTTTCGCCCTTGGCGCGAAGTTCGTCGAGCAGCGGACGGAAACGCGCGATCTGGCCGGGCGAGTTGAAGATGAGGTGGTCGGATAGCGCCGCGATCTCGGGGAGGTCGGCTTCCTTGTAGCCCGCGCAATAGGTCGCGACTTCGCCGCCATATTCGCCGCGGCCGAGCCGGGCTTCATAGAGGCCCGAGGCGCACACGCCGTCGAGATATTCGGCGACGACCGGCCCCAGCGACCACATCGAAAAGGCCTTGAGCGCCGCGAGCACGCGCGCGCCCGACGCGTCGCCGATATGGCGGAGCACCGACAGGTTTGCGCGCACTTTCGCGGCATCGACGACGAAGGCGGGAGAAGGCACGCTGGTCAGGTCGAAGCGGGCAAAGGCTCCGGGATCGCCGGCACGGGTTTCCATGTCGCTATATTTACCTCAGACCGCAATCGGTCCCTTGAAAATGAAGAACGCCCCCGCCGCAATCAGACCGAAGCCGACGAGATGGTTCAAGGTCAGCTTCTCACCGAGCCAGAAGACCGCGAACCCGGCGAATATGACCAGTGTGATCACTTCCTGCAAGGTCTTGAGTTCGGCGGCGGTGTAAACACCATAGCCGATGCGGTTCGCGGGCACGACGAGGCAATATTCGAAGAAGGCGATGCCCCATGCGATCAGCACCGCGAGCCAGATCGGCCGCGACACCGCGCCGAGTTGTCCGTACCAAGCAAAAGTCATGAAGATGTTCGAGACGAACAGCAGGCCGATCGGCGCGAGATAGGCGGTCATTTGGGGTCTTTCGTCAGTGGAAGTACATCGCGGAGCAGCGCAGCAAAGAAGTGCCCCGGTTCCTCGACCATTGGCATATGCGCCGAATGTTCGAGCCAGACGAGCTTCTTCGAGGGTGCTTCAACCTGTCCGAACCACTGGGCCGCCACCGGCGAAGGGACAGTATAGTCATGCCGTCCGAGCAGGAAGACGAGCGGGACATCCATCTTCTTCACCTTGGTGAAGCTGACGTCGGCGAGGCGCGGCCACAGCGTCGTGACCGAAAATTCGCTGCCCTTCCCCCATGCCTTGCGGTCGGCCTCGCTATACTCGGGCGAGAGGCGCGGGGTCTCGAAATAATATTTGAGGTCGGGCTTATTGTGCATCAGCGAGCCATAGGGGATCGCATATTTGCGCCAGCCGTCAGCCTTGGCGATGGTGAACTCGCCCTGCGGATAGGGCGCGAGCGCGTCGATCGCGGCTACGGCTTCCTTGTTGCCCGCGGCCAGCGCCTTGGCGCGCGTCCACGCCATGCCGGCCTTCTCGCCTTCGCGGAAATCGATGCCCTGACCGACGCCGACATAGGCGTAGAGCAGATCGGGGCGCTTCACCGCGACGGACAGGCCGACGATCGAACCCCAGCTGTGCCCCAACAGCACGACCTTGCGCTTGGCGTAGCGCTTCTTCAGCAGCTCGATAAGTTCGATGGCGTCGTCGCGATAGCGATCGGGCGTCATCGTCGGTGCGAGCGTCGCGGGATCGTTCAGCGGGTAGCTGCGCCCCGCGCCGCGCTGGTCGTACTGGACGACGGTGAAGACATCCTCCCACGGGCGCTGAAACGCCCAAGCGAAGGGCATTTCGACCGCGCCGGGGCCGCCATGGACGAAGATGAGGATCGGATTGTCGCGGTCCGAGCCGCGCACGTTCACGACCTGCCGCGCGCCGCCCAGCGTGACCTCGAACGTTTCCTGCACCCCGTTCGGCGTGACGATTTTGCCGATGTCGGCGACGATCGCGCGGGCGGGGGCGTAGGCGTCGTCTGATTGAGCGAACGCAGGTGTGGCGAGGGCCGCAAGCAAGGAAAGCGCAGCGATATGTAGTTTCATGATCTCGAACCACCCTTCGTCATTCCCGCGAAAGCGGGAATCCAGTTCCGACGTGGCTACTGGGTTCCAGCTTTCGCGGGAATGACGAAAAACGTAAAATCGATCAGAAATTCAGCGGACCTTCGAGTTCCTTCACCTGCCACGGCAAGCCATGCTTGTTGAGCATGTCCATGAAGGGATCGGGGTCCATCTGTTCCATGTTGAACACGCCGTCGCCGCTCCACGTCCCGGTGACCATCATCGCGGCGCCGATCATCGCGGGAACGCCCGTGGTATAGCTCACCGCCTGGTTGCCGGTTTCGGCATAGGCGTCCTCATGGTCGCAGATATTGTAGAGATAGAGCGTCTTTTCCTTGCCGTCCTTACCCAAGCCGGTCGCGATGACGCCGATGTTGGTCTTGCCCTTCGTCGTCTCGCCGAGGCTCGACGGTTCGGGAAGGACGGCTTTCAGGAACTGCAGCGGGACGATTTCGCGGCCTTCGTAGATCACCGGATCGATGCGCGTCATGCCGACGTTTTGGAGGACGGTCAGGTGGGTGATATACGCCTCGCCAAAGGTCATCCAGAAACGGATACGCTGAATCTCGGGCAGGTGCGTCTTCAGGCTTTCGATTTCCTCATGATACATGAGGTACATCGTCTTCGGGCCGACGGCTTCGAAATCGAACTGCTGCTTCACCGACATCGGCGGGGTTTCGACCCAGTCGCCATTTTCCCAGTGGCGCGCGACCGCGGTCACTTCGCGGATGTTGATCTCGGGATTGAAGTTGGTCGCGAAATGCTGGCCATGATCGCCGCCGTTGCAGTCGAGGATGTCGAGCGTGTCGATGCGGTCGAAATGATGCTTCTTGAGCCAGGTCGTGAAGACGCTCGTCACGCCGGGATCGAAGCCCGAGCCGAGCAGCGCCATCAGCCCGGCGTCCTTGAAGCGGTCCTGATACGCCCACTGCCAATGATATTCGAACTTCGCCTCGTCGCGCGGCTCGTAGTTGGCGGTGTCCATATAATGCGCGCCGGTCGACAGGCACGCCTCCATGATCGTGAGGTCCTGATAGGGAAGCGCGAGGTTCACGACGTGCGTCGCGCCGATCGAGCGGATCAGCGCCGCGGTCGCGTCGATATGGTCGGCGTCGACCTCGGCGGTCTTGATCGTGACGCCGGTGCGTTCCTTGACCGAGTCGGCGATCGCATCGCACTTGAATTTGCGGCGGCTTGCCAGCGTGATGTCGGGAAAAATGTCGGGGTTCATCGCCATCTTGTGCACCGCGACCGAACCGACGCCGCCTGCGCCGATCACCAGAACCTTGCTCATCGAAAAATCTCCTGCGCCTACCTATGTGGCTTGTCTTGTATGGCCGGCCCTATAGGACGAAGCCATGACACAGCAAAGCCCCGATCCCTTGCTCGATCCCAACCGCGCACCCACGCTTGCGGGTGTCGAACGCGCCGCGGCGAAAGTCGCTGCATTGCTTCCGCAAACACCGCTGCTGCCACTCGAAGTCGACGGCAAGACAGTGTGGTGCAAAGCCGAGTGCCTGCAGCCTGTAGGGGCGTTCAAGATCCGCGGAGCTTGGCACCGGCTGACCGACCTGACAGCCGAACAGGCGGCGGCGGGCGTTGTCGGCGTGTCGAGCGGAAATCACGCGCAGGGTGTCGCGTGGGCGGCGAAGCGGCTCGGGATCAAGGCGACAATCGTGATGCCGAGCAATGCGCCGGCGATGAAACTTGCCGCGACGCGCCAGCTGGGCGCCGACGTCATACTCTATGACCGCGTCACCGAATCGCGCGATGCGGTGGCGGCGAAATTGCTCGATCAGCGCGGCGGGACGCTCGTCCACGCCTATGGCGACCCGTGGATCATCGAAGGGCAGGGCAGCGCCGGGACCGAAGCAAAGGCACAGATGGCCGCGCGCGGGATTGCCGGTCCCGACAAGGTTGTTGCCTGTTGCGGTGGCGGCGGCCTGTCGGCGGGGCTCGCGCTTGCGCTGCCCGATGCCGAAATTATCGCAGTCGAGCCCGAAGGCTGGGACGATGTGACGCGCAGCCTCGCCGCGGGCGAGATCCTGTCGGTCGAGGATATGACCTATCCGACCGAGTGCGACGCGCTCCAGACCCCCGAGACCTGGCCGATCAACTTCACGGTGTTGCAGGCGCGCGGCGTGCGCGGGGTCGTCGTGACACGCAGCGAAGTGCGCCATGCGATGCGAACGGTGTTCGAGAAACTGCACCTCGTCGTCGAGCCCGGCGGTGCGGCGGCGCTCGCCGCGGTGCTCGCGGGCAAGGTGCCGCTGACCGACGCGACGCTCGTCACGCTGTCGGGCGGCAACGTCGATCCGCTGAAGTTTGCGGAAATCATCACCGAATAGGCTGGCGGAAACTTATCCGCCGACATGCGTTTGGACGGGGAAGGAGAAGCATGATGCAGAAGAGTGCAATTTTGGCGAGCGCCGCGGCGCTGGTGTTGTTGGCCGGCTGCGAAAAGGCCGAGGCGCCCGCGCCTGCGCCGACCGACGCGACGACAACCGAGGTCCCGGTCGAAACCATGCCGCCCGAAGGCGCCGAAGCCACCGATCCCGCGACCGCACCGCATCGCTTCGCGAGCTGGGCGGGCAAATGGACCGGGGTCGAGGGCATGTACGCCACGATCACCCCCGCCGCACCGGGCAAGTACAAGCTCGAAATGCAGTCGGACCTCGACACAAAGGGGACCTATGACGGCGAGGACAGCGAGCATGGCATCAAGTTCAAGCGCGGCGCCGAAGAACTGAGCCTGCACCGCGGCAGCGGCGACGAAACCGGCCTCAAATATCTCGCCGGCAAGAAGGAATGCCTGATCGTCAAGACCGGCGAGGGATATTGTAGGGATTGAACCTGACTTCGTCATTCCCGCGAAGGCGGGAATCCCGCTAACACCGTAGAAGCGGGATTCCCGCCTTCGCGGGAATGACGAGGTAGTGAAATGAACGATATCGTTCGGGCCGATCAAGTGGACCAAGCTGCGCTTGTCGAAACGCTAGCGCAGGCCTTCCAGACCGACCCGGCGCTATCGTGGATCCTGCCCGATCCCGATCATCGCGCCCGCGCGCTCCGCAGCCTGTTTCGGACCCTCGTCCCCGCCGACATGCGCGCGGGGCTGGCGCTGCGTTCGCCGGGTGACGAAGCCGCGGCGCTCTGGCGCGCGCCGGGGCAGGCGCATAGCGGCACGGCCGAATTCCTGCGCACCGTCATCCCGCTCGTCGCGACCTTCGGCGCGGCCTTGCCACGCGGGCTGAAGGTGCAAGGCAGCATCGATGTCCACCGGCCCAAGGGGCGTTTCTGGTATCTCCACTATGTCGGCGTCCGCCCCGAGCATCAGGGCAAGGGGTATGGCGGGCGGATCATCCGCGCGCAGACCGTGGTTGCCGATGCCGAAGGTCTGCCCTGTTGGCTCGAGACCGCGACACCCGAGAATGTGCCGCTCTACGAACGGCTGGGCTTTGTTGCGCAGGTCGAGTGGGACGTCCCCGGAGGCCCGCATTTCTGGGGCATGATGCGCCCATCATCCTGATCGATCAGGACGCCGGGCGCGTGGCGTTAAACGAAAAGGCGATATCGACCGCGGCGGCGATCGCATCGGTCGCGGCCCATTCGCCCTGGCCGACGCCGAAGGCGGTGCGGTCGACGCGTGCGGTGCCGGCAACGCGCGCGCGGCCGCCGTCGATGCGCAGCGTGAAGCGCAGTGTCGCGGGCTTGCTGACGCCGCGCAGATCGAGCGTGCCGCGCGCCTCATATCTGTCCCCGCCGAGGTGGCGGATGTCGCGCGCGGTAAAGACCGCACTCCGATACGCGCCGACATCGAAGAAATCGCTGCTCTTCAGCGAATCGTCGCGCTGGTCGTCGCCGGTGTCGGCCGAGCCAAGGTCGACCGTGACGCGGATGGTCGATTTGGCGAGCGCGTCGGGGCTGAAGCGGATCGCGGCGCGCCAGCGGTCGAAACGGCCATCGACCGCTTCGCCGTTCCAGCGCGCCGTAAAGCCGAGCCGTCCACCCGACGCCACCGTCCAGTCGGCGAGCGGCTGAGCTGCATCTTCGGGCGCTTCCTCGGTCGCGTCGATTGCGGTTGCTTCATCCTTGGCCACGGGAGCGATGGTCGGCGTGGCGACGGGCGACGGCGACGCTCTTTCGGCGGCGGGCCGGATCCGCTCGGGATAGACCGTCTGGCCCGCGACAAAGGCGGCGCCGACGAGCGCCAGCGCGCCGATGGCGGCCCCCGCCGCCTTGCCGCGCGCAAAGGGAATCATTCGCTGGAGTTCGGGCTTGCCGAGCAACCACTGGTGGCGCAGCGCGCCCGCTATATGGAGCGCGAACAGGCCGATTGCGAGCCACGCCATCGCGCCGTGGATCGATTCTGCGGGCTCGTGCAAGCTGCGGCCGACGGGCAGGTGCGGCCAGGGGATAAGGCCATAGAGCAAAGTCGGCACCTGAACGCGCGCGGTCGAAACGAGGAGCCATCCCGTAAGGGGGGCAAGGATCATCACCAGATAGAAAAGCCAGTGCACCGTGCTGGCGAGCGAGCGCGTCCATGACGGGCCGTCGGACGCGGGCGGGCGCGGCATGAATAAGCGAACCGCAAGGCGGGCGAGACTGAGCAGCAGGATCGTGATGCCGATGGATTTGTGGAGCTGGTATCGCGCGAACAGTTCGGGGCCGTTGTTCCCCTCGAGCGCCCAGCCGAGCGCGATCTGGAAGGCCAGCAGCAGCGCGATGAGCCAGTGAAGCGTGATGGCGGTATAGCTATAACGCTGTGTCGGCATGACAATCTTTCGCGACCGGGGAGGAGATTCGGCCTCCACCCTATCGCGTCATGCAGATCTTGTCGAAGGGTGCGCTAGTCGTCGAAACCGACGAACCGCACCGCGTCATCGACACCCTTGCGGTTAGAAACCACCGCATTGGCCGGGAAATCGGCATCGGGCCAGCCCATCGCGACGCAGATCATGATGACCTGATCGTCGGGGATGCGCGCATGTTCGCGCACGACGGGGCTTTGCATGATGCCCTGGCTGTTGATCACACAGCCGAGCCCGCGCGACCAAGCCGCATTGACGAGTGCATTGGTCACCGCGCCGCAATCGAACGGCGCGATGTCGCTGCCGAGCAGGACACGGTCATAGGTCACGACGATGCTGACCGGCGCGTCGAACTGGCGGAAACCGCGCAGAACCCAGTCCTGCCGCGCATCCTTGTCGTCGCGGGCGATGCCCATCGCGCCAAAGAGCTGTTTGGCGATCTCGATCTGGCGGCCGCGATGATCGTCGGCGATGCCATCGAAACGTCGGAATTCGCGGCTGTCGGGTTTGCCCGCGAGGATGCCTTCGGTGTTGCCCCGACGGATTGCCGCGAGCGGCTCGCCGGCGACAACCGAAAAATTCCAGCACTGGTTGTTGAACGACGAAGGCGCGCGCATCGCGACCTCAAGAATTTCGGCGATCAGCGCTTTCGGAACGGGCTTGTCGAGGAAGCCGCGGATCGAGCGGCGTCCGACGACGACGTCATCGAAACCGGGTGCGCCCGTCACGCCGCCTTCTGAAGCTGCAGTTCGAGGCGGTCCCAAATCTCGACCAGCGCGCTCGTCAGTTCGCGCATCATCGCCTCGTCATGCGCCGGGCCCGGCGTGAAGCGCAGGCGTTCGGTGCCGCGCGGCACGGTCGGGAAATTGATCGGCTGCACATAGACGCCATATTCGGCGAGCAGGATGTCGCTGATCTTCTTCGCGCGCACCGGGTCGCCGACCATCAGCGGGACGATATGCGTCGTCGAATCCATCACCGGCAGGCCGGCGTCGCGGAAGCACTGTTTCAGGTAAGCCGCGGCTTCCTGCTGCGCGTCGCGCTCGACGCTCGACGCCTTGAGGTGGCGCACGCTGGCGAGCACGCCCGCGACGAGCACCGGCGACAGGCTGGTCGTGAAGATGAAGCCCGGCGCATAGCTGCGGATCACGTCGATGATATTTTTGTCGGCCGCGATATAGCCGCCCATCACGCCGAACGCCTTGCCCAGCGTGCCTTCGATGATGGTGATACGGCTCGCGGCTTCGTCGCGATCGCTGATACCGCCGCCGCGCGGTCCGTACATGCCGACGGCATGAACTTCGTCGCAATAGGTCAGCGCGTTATATTTTTCGGCGAGGTCGCAGATCGCGTGGAGCGGGGCGACGTCGCCGTCCATCGAATAGACGCTTTCGAACGCGATCAGCTTCGCCGCCTCGGGATCGTCGGCGGCGAGCAATTCCTCGAGATGTTCGAGGTCGTTGTGCCGCCACACGCGCTTTTCGCAGCCCGAGTTGCGGATGCCCGCAATCATCGACGCGTGGTTGAGTTCGTCCGAATAGATGATGCAGTTCGGGAGCAGCTTGCCGAGCGTGCCGAGCGTCGCTTCGTTCGAGATATAGCCCGAGGTAAACAGCAGCGCGCCGTCCTTGCCGTGCAGGTCGGCGAGTTCATGCTCGAGATCGATATGATAATGGGTGTTGCCGCCGATATTGCGCGTGCCGCCCGAACCCGCGCCGACGTCGTGCAGCGCGCCTTCCATCGCCTCGATCACCTTGGGATGCTGGCCCATCGCGAGATAGTCATTCGAACACCAGACGGTGATGGGCTTCGGCCCGTTGTGGCCGGCAAAGCAGCGTGCATTCGGAAAAGCACCGCGATTGCGCAGGATGTCGATGAAGACGCGGTAGCGCCCTTCTTCATGCAGCCGGTCGATTGCCCGAGCGAATATATCGTTATAGTTCACGTTTCAGCCCCGCAGTCAGGTGCTCTAATGCAGCTGTCGAACCGCTCCCTCCGGCGGTTATTAACACGCGGGCCAATAACGCCGAATCCGGCTGAAATCCAGTGCGAACGATTCGCAACTTATGGGGCATATTGTCCTATCAGATCGTCTCGATCGACCCGATGCCATAGGGGGCCAGCGCGGCGAGGAGCGGCGGCGGGTGGTCTTCGCTGCGTGTGAAGACCGCGATGCCGGGGGCCGCCGCGGCGGGCCAGCGCTGGCCCTCGGTCAGATGGGCGATGCGCCGCGCGATGCCCGCAGCGCCGTTGATCAGCATCACCCCCGGCCCCGCCGCAGCCTGCAATTCGTCCTGCAACAGCGGAAAATGGGTGCAGGCGAGGACGATTACGTCGATCCGGTCGCCGCCGGGCTGGTCGCGCAGGCCCGCGATGGCGCGCGCGATCGTGTCGGGATCGACCGCCTCGCCGCGCAGCTTCGCCTCGGCACCGGTGACGAGGCCGGGGCTGCCGTGGCGCAGCACGGTCTTGCCGGCAGCGAATTTTGCACTGAGGTCGTCGACATAGGGCTGGCGCACCGTCGCCTCGGTGCCGAGCACGCCGATGACGCCGCTCTTGGTCAGCTCGGCAGCGGGCTTGATAGCCGGCACGGTGCCGACGATCGGCAGGTCGAGCGCGGCGCGGACGTGGGCGAGCGCGATCGTCGAGGCGGTATTGCACGCGATGACCGCGAGCCGCGGCTGGTAGCGTTCGACAAGGCGGCCGAGCAGCGCGGGCACCCGCGCCGCGAGTTCCTCGTTGCTTTTCTTGCCATAGGGCAGCCCGGCATAATCGGCGGCGTAGATGATCGGCGCAGTCGGCAGCAACGCGCGCGTCGGGCCCAGAACGGTGAGCCCGCCAAGGCCGCTGTCGAAGAAGAGAATGGGGGCGTCGGGCGCGGGAGCGTTCATGGGCTTTCGCCTAGCAGCGCAAAGAGCGGTGCTCAATTACTTCGCGTCGCCCCCGCGAAGGCGGGGGCCGCTAGAGATGTGGAGTAAGGTCGACAGCGGCCCCCGCCTTCGCGGGGGCGACGGTTATCGATCCATTTTGGCGGCCAAGACATCGTAATCCGTTGATTGCATCGTCCAACATCGCCACACTGGCGCCGAACGGAGCGGGGAGCGCCATGACTTTATATTTGCTGATTGCCGCGGGGTATCTGTTGGGGTCGATCCCGTTCGGCGTGATCCTGACGCGCCTGTTCGGTGCGGGCGACCTGCGCCAGATCGGGTCGGGCAATATCGGCGCGACCAATGTGCTGCGCACCGGGCGCAAGGGGCTGGCGGCGGCGACGCTGATCCTCGACGGGGCAAAGGGGGCGGTGGCGGTGCTGCTCGCACGACATTTCGTTCCCGAACTTGGCGACCATGCCGCGATGATCGCGGGCGCCGCTGCGATGATCGGGCATTGCTATCCCGTGTGGCTGAAATTCCGCGGCGGAAAGGGTGTTGCGACATTGCTGGGCCTTGCGCTCGCGCTCGCCTGGCCGATCGGGCTGGTGTTCGCCATCGTGTGGCTCGGCACCGTCTTGTTGCTCCGCATCTCGTCGCTCGGCGGGATGCTCGGTGCGGTGTCGGCGCCGCTCGCCGCGCTTGCGTTCGGCCATCAGGTCTATGCCATTGGCCTTGCCGGTCTCGCGGTGATCGTCCTGTGGCGACACCGCGAAAATATCGCGCGGCTGCGTGCCGGGACCGAGCCGCGGGTCGGCGGAAAGAAAGATGCCGCTGAGGGAGCCGGCGGAGCGTGACGCACGCCGAGCGGCTGGCGCGGCTGCGGCTGATCCGCACGCCGCATGTCGGCCCGGTGAGCTGGCACCAGTTGATGTCGCGCTTCGGATCGGGCGAAGCGGCGCTCGATGCGCTGCCCGACCTCGTTCTGCGCGGCGGGGCGGGGAAGGTGCGCATCGCACCGGTCGACATCGCCGAGCGTGAGATCGAGCGCGTGGCTCAATTGGGCGCGCGCCATATCTTCAGCGACGAGGATGATTATTCGCCGATGCTGCGCGAGGTCGAGGGCACGCCGCCCGTCGTCGTGGTGCGTGGCGATGCTGCGATGCTGCGCCGCCCGTGCGTCGCCATCGTCGGAGCGCGCAATGCGTCGGCGATCGCGTGCCGCTTCGCGCGCCAGCTCGCGGCCGATCTGGCGGCACACGACGTGACGGTGGTCAGCGGGCTGGCGCGCGGGGTCGACACCGCGGCGCATATCGGCGCGCTCGGCGGATCGACCGTTGGTGTCATCGCGAGCGGGATCGACATCGCCTTTCCGCCCGAGAATGCCGCGCTGCAGGAAAAGATCGCGAGCGACCAATTGCTGATCGCCGAACAGCCGCCGGGCACCGAGCCGCTTGCGCGTCATTTCCCATCGCGCAACCGCATCATCGCCGGGATCGCGCACGGGACGGTGGTGATCGAGGCGGCGCCCAAATCGGGATCGCTGATCACCGCGCGCCGCGCCGGCGACTATGGCCGCGAGGTGATGGCGGTGCCGGGCTCGCCGCTCGACCCGCGCGCGCAAGGTTGCAACCTGCTGATCCGTGAGGGCGCGACGCTGATACAGACGGTCGACGATGTTCTCGAAGCGGTCGGACCGATCGATACGCGGATGGTGCGTGAACCGGTGCAACTTTATGAAGGAGCCGATCGTTGCTGGGCTGGATATTCTTCCAACGGGATCTCGATCCGGCCCTGCCGGAGGTCCCGGAAATCCTGCGGTTTCAGGAGGCCGCGGCGGCGCGCGGGGTCGAGCTGCACGTCCTGAAACCGCATAATTTCGACATCGTCGCGGCGCCGGTCGATGGCTGGTCGGTGCATTATGAGGGGCATTCGCTTGCGCGGCCCGACTTCATCCTGTGCCGGACGGGCGCCGAGACCGACTATTTCACGCTCGCGGTACTCCGCCATTTCGAACGCCGCGGCGTGCGTCTGATCAACGGTCCCGAAGCCATCGACCTCGTCGCCGACAAGCTCCACACGATGCAGCGGCTCGCGCGCGCCGGATTGCCGATCCCGGCGACGATCCTCGGCAAATTCCCGATCGGGGTCGACATCGTCGAGGAGGAGCTGGGCTTTCCGCTGATCGTCAAGACGCTGCGCGGCACGCGCGGTACCGGCGTTCTCAAATGCGAGGACCGCAGCCAGTTCGAAGATCTTGCCGGCTTGCTCGAGAGCGCCGATGCCAAGGCCGATTTCCTGTTTCAGCACTATGTCCGGTCGAGCCACGGGCGCGACGTGCGCGTGCTCGTGATCGGCGGCCGGGTGATCGCGGCAATGGAGCGGCGCTCGCCCGCGGGCCATTTCAAATCCAATGTTTCGCTTGGCGGCGTCGGCATCGCCCATACGCCGACGGGCGAAATGGCGGACCTCGCCGCGCGCGCCGCCGACACGCTGGGGCTGGAAGTCGCCGGGATCGACATCTTGTTCGACAATGAGGGCTACCGGATCTGCGAAGCGAATAGCGCCCCGGGATTCCAGGGGCTGGAGCGCGCGTGCAGCATCGATGTACCGAACGCGATCTTCGACTGGATCGAGGCCAGCCACGAAGTGCAGGACCGGCCGATCAAGTCGGTGACCGGCGAGGCGCTGATCGATCTGGTGTTCGGCGGCCGGCTAAGTCTGCGTGCCGTCGGCGACCGGCTCGAGGAACCGCGTGCCTTTGCGCGCGCGGTCGGGGTCCGGCTGGTCGGCGCGGGGCTGGGATCGATGTTGTCGTCGCTGACCCCGGGGCGGCGCGCGGCACCGCACAGCCCCGTCGCGCGCCGTCTCGAAGCGCTGCGCGCCGATGCGCGCGGCGTGCCGCTCGCGGTCGCGACCGATATCGATCAGGAACAGATTTTCCTGACCGTGCTCGGGGTGTCGATCTGGGCCGCGGTGCTGCCGTGGCTCGCGGGCGGCGAGCCAATTTTCGCTGGTGCGCTGTCGCTCATCGCACTCGGCTTCCCCGCGGTGTTCCTCTTCACGCGCCGGACCCCGAAAACCACGCGCCCCCGGTCCGCCGCACGATGACGATATTCGACGGGCTGACGCTCTGGGCGCTGCTGCCCTTCATCGTCGTGGGATTTGCGGCGCAGCTGATCGACAGCGCGCTCGGCATGGCGTTCGGCGTCATCGGCACCGCGCTGCTGCTCGTTCTGGGCTTGCCGCCGGTGTCCGCCTCGGCGGCGGTGCATGTCGCCGAGAGCTTTACCGGCGGCGTGTCGGGACTGGCGCATGCGATGCAGCGCAACGTCGACTGGCGGCTGTTCCGTCGCCTCGTCGTCCCGGGGATCGTCGGCGGCCTGATCGGCGTGTGGATATTGACCAATATCGACAACAGCATCGCGCGGCCGGTCGTGCTCGCCTACCTCGGCGCGGTCGGCATCTATCTGCTGTGGCGCGGCACGCGGCGCCCGCAAACCTATCGCAGCATCAAGTTCGTCGAGCCGCTCGGCCTGATCGGCGGCGTCGCCGACGGATCGGGCGGCGGCGGATGGGGGCCGATCGTCAGCGCCAATCTGCTCGCGCAGGGCGCCGAGCCGCGTACCGTCATCGGCACAGTGAACGCGTCTGAATTCTTCGTCACCGTGACGATCGCGGCGGGGTTCATCGGCACGATGGGCTGGCAAAGCTTCAGCACCGCGGCGATCGGCCTCCTGATCGGCGGTATGATCGCCGCGCCAATCGGGGCATATCTGGTTCGCCGCCTGCGCGCTGACTGGCTGGTCGGCGCGGCGGGCGTGCTGTTGCTGCTCGCGAGCGCCTATGGCTTCCTCATGCTCATGTTCGCGCCGGTGCCTGCGTTCCGGGGCTTTTAGACGCAGCGCATCGCGAAGGCCCAGAACAGCGCCTTCTGCTGATACTCGCTTTTCAGGTCGGCGCTCCCCTGATGGCCGCTGTCCATATCGGTGTGCAAAAGAGCGGGGTTGCCGCTCGTCGAGCGGCGCCGCACTTCGGCGACCAGCTTGGCGGGCTCCCAATAGGCGACGCGGTCGTCCTTGAGGCCGGCGGTGCAAAGCAAAGGCGGGTAGGCGGCCGTCCGGACATTCTCATAGGGCGAGATCGAGGCGATATAGTCATAGGCCTTGGGATCGGCGAGCGGGTCGCCCCAGTCGGGCCGGAACAGCGGCACCAGCGGATGCGCGCCATCGCTCATCGTGTTGAGCATGTCGACAAACGGCACCTGCGCGATCACGCCGCCCCACAGCGTCGGGGCGATATTCATGCTCGCGCCGACAAGCAGCCCGCCGGCCGACAGACCGTAAGCGACGACCTTGCCCTTCGCGGTGTAGCCCTTGGCCGCCAGATGTTCGGCGCAGGCGATGAAATCGGTGAAGCTGTTGCGCTTGGTGAATTTGCGCCCGCCAAGGAACCAGCGGCGCCCCTTCTCCGACCCGCCGCGCACATGCGCGATCGCATAGCGCCAGCCGCGGTCGACGAGCGCGAGCGCGGAGATCGAAAATTCGGGATCGCTCGGCACGCCATACGAGCCATAGCCATATTGGAGCAGCGGCGCCTTGCCATCTTTCGGCGCGCCGCGGCGCGACAACAGCGTGATCGGCACCATTTCGCCGTCGGGCGCGGGGGCGAACAGGCGTTCGACCTCATAATCGTCGGGGTCGAAATTGGCGACCGCCTGTTGCTGGACGACATCCTGCTTGCCGCTGGCCAGATCGACACGGATCCAGCGGCGCGGCGATTTGGGCGACTGGTGGACGATCATCACCGATGACGCGCCATAGCTTTGCTCGAGCGGCAGTTCGATCGCATAGGCAGGGTCGTCGAAGGCGACCGTCCGCTCCGATCCGTCGGGGCGCAGGATGACGAGCCGGTGGAGGCCGTCGACGCGCTCGAGGCGGACGAGTGCCGCCGCGAAAGGCTGGATCTGGAGGATCGGGGTGCCGGCGCGATGGGGGACGAGCGTCGCGAGCGTGCGAAAGCTTTTCGGGTCGAGGCGCAGCAGCGCCATGTCGAACGCGTCGCCGGCATCGGTGAGCGCGATCAGCCCGCCGTTCCACTCGTCGATGTCGTAGAGCACCCCCGTCTTGCGCGGCCAGACGACGGCGGGGACGGCGGTTTCGTCGGCGGCGGATACCAGCCGCACTTCGGCGGTTTCGGGGCCGGCGAGGGTCAGCGCGATGAAGCCGTCAGCCGCCGTGCGCTTCACCTGCATGAAGATCGCGGGGTCCTTTTCCTCATAGACGAGGTCGGTGGTCTTGCCGTCGACCGAGGTGCGATAGAGCCGCGTCGGGCGGTTGCGCGCGTCGCGCCAGATCCAGAACAGCCAGCGCGAGGAGGGCGCGAAGACGAGCCCGCCATAGCCATAGGCATCCTTGTCGACGATCGTGCGAATGTCGCCGTTCTGGTTGTCGCGGATGACAATGCGATGGCGGTCGTTGCCGATCACATCCTCGGCCCAGGCGAAATAGCGATGATCGGGGCTCGGCTGATGCCCGGTGCTGCGGAAATAGGGCTGGCCCTTCGCGCGCGCTGCCTCGTCGACGAGTTGCTCGGGCTTCTCGCCCTTCTTGCTGCGCGTATAGACCGCATGCGCCGCGCCGGCGGGCCGCGCCGATCCATAGTCCCAGCCGTCCTTTTCGAGCGCGGGTGCGGCCGTGTCGCCCGATGCGCGCGCGAGCATCGCATCGAGAAGCTTGACGCGTTCGTCGGCCAGCGGAGCAAGGATCGCGTCGGCGTACGCATTTTCCGCCTTCAGCATCGCGCCGACGGCGTCGGGCAGGTTATCGCGCGTGCGCTCGCCCGTGGCGGGGATGAACTTCATCCAGCTGTAGGCGTCGTCGCGCTGGCGGCCCAATTGATCGATCAAATGCGAGATACGCGGCGATTGCGGCGGCGCGACCTTGGGCCACCGCCCGGTGCCGCTTTGTTCGAACGCCCACGCCGCGCGATGTCCCAGCAGGAGCGCCGCCATTGCGGCGCTGCCCATAAACGCGCGCCGACCCTTGTTCTCGATGTTCTGCATGCGACCCTCTCTCGCCCGGTGGGGATGTCGCGTCCAGTGTATGTCGCCCGGGTTGGCTTACTGCGCCGATCAGGCCGCCCAATCCATCGATCGGGCAAATTGGCCGCAAGCCCCCATGAAACCACGCTTTCCCGCGCCATGGGGCTGGCCCGATCCGGCTGGAAACTGGCCCAACCATCGCCGACACGCCAATTTCCTATGATAGCTTGAGCATCGGATTTTCTTACCAATAGGCAATATCAATAAGGGAGGCAAAAATGGGCTTTGCATCGATCAGGCGGATCGCCGCATGTGGCATCTCGATCCTGGCGCTGGGGCAGGCATCGGGTGCGCTCGCGCAGGAGGTCGACGACAATGAAATCGTCGTCACCGCCGCGAAGCGCGAACAGTCGGTTCGCGACGTCAGCGGTTCGGTGTCGGCGGTCAGCGAGGCGACGCTGCAAAAGCTCAATGCCCAGAGCCTCTCCGATTACATCACGCGCGTTCCCGGCGTTGTGTTCAACGATTATCAGCCGGGCATCTCCGAAGTCGTCATCCGCGGCATCTCCTCGACGACGTTTCACGAGGCGAACCAGGCGACGACGGGCTATTACCTCAACGAAATCCCGCTGATCGAACCCGGCTTCCCCGTCGGCATCCCCGACATCGACGCCTTTGACGTCAGCCGGGTCGAGGTGCTGCGCGGGCCGCAGGGCACACTCTTCGGCTCGTCGTCGCTTGGCGGCGCGGTCAACTATGTCGTGAACGAAGCCGACCCCGCGCGCTTCGATGCGGGGTTCGAAGGCATGGTGTCGACGACCAAGCGCGCCGGCGGTGACGTCGGCTATTCGGTCAAGGGCATGGTCAACCTGCCGATCGCGACCGACAAGCTCGCGGTGCGCATCGTCGCGCTCCAGCGCGTCGATGCCGGCTATCTGAACAATACCCTGATCGGCAAGAAGGGCAGCAACGATCTGCGCGTGCGCGGCGTGCGCGGCTCGATCGTCTTCACGCCGACCGAAACGACGCGCATCTCGGCGATCAGCATGTATCAGGAGTTCGATCTCGACGATCAGACCTATGTGCTGTTCGGCCCGCCCAAAACCTATGAGCGTGCGACCAACGTCGCCGAAACGCAGGACACCGACTTCATGCTCCACAGCCTGCGTTTCGAGCAGGATCTGGGCTTCGCGACGCTGACCGCGCTCGGCAGCCATATCGAGAAGAACGGCCGCGTGGTCTTCGACTATTCGATCTTCGGCGGCAACGACCCGCGCACCAACACCCCGCTGCTCGACTTCAGTTTCGCCAAGTCGAAGACCGACTATCTCGAACTGCGGCTCGCTTCGCCCGACGACGGCCGGTTCAAATGGCTGATCGGCGCCAATTACACGCGGCTGCGTTCGCAGGAGAACGGTCAGCTCTATATCGAAGGCATCGGTGACTATATCGACGCCAACCCCGGCCTGTACGGCGGCGTCTCCGGCGACGAGCTCGCCCCCGGCGACCTGTCGAGCCGCAGCTTCGCCAATGCGCGCGTCACCGAAAAGGCGCTCTTCGGCGAAGTCTCCTACGACATCGTCGATACGCTGACGCTGACGCTCGGCGGGCGCGTCTTCGAATATCGCACCCGGCCGCAAGCCCAGCAGCTGCCGAACGCCGATTTGGCCCCGGCCTTCGACTATGCTCCGCCGGCCGACAAGCAATCGGACTTCATTCCCAAGGCGTCGCTGAACTGGAAACCCAATGATGATGTCATGGTTTATGCGCTTTATTCGGAAGGCTTCCGCATCGGGGGGCTTAATACCTTCGCGCTCCCCTTCCCGAATTTGCCGCTGACCTTTCAGAGCGACACCACCAAGAATTTCGAAGTCGGGACGCGCTTCGACCTGATCGACAAGACGCTTCAGGTCGACCTCACCGCCTATCATATCGACTGGGATAATATTCAGGCGCGCCTCTTCACGCCCGACGTCCGTGGCTACACGGTGAACGGCGGCGGTGCCGATATCGACGGTATCGAGCTCAGCCTCACACTGCGTCCGACGCGCAATCTGACCTTCCAGTCGAACGTCTCTTATAATGACGCGCGGCTTTCGGAGCTTTTGCCTGACAGCTTCGCCCCGGGCGGTGGTTATGCGAAGGGAACGCGGCTTCCGGGCGCGTCGGAATGGACTCTGTCGAACAATATCGATTTGAGCTTCCCGGACTCGAAGCTGAAGCCCCGCTTCGGGATCGCTCATCGCTATCTGTCGGGCGCACCGGTCGATTTCGCCGGAACGCTGGAAAAGGGCGATTTCCATATCGTCGACCTGAACGCCTCGATCGCGGTGACCGACCAGATCGAGCTGGGCGTGTTCGCGAAGAATCTGTTCGACCAGTACGGCATCTCGAACGCGCCGTTCGCCTTCGCAGGCTCGGTCGCACGCCCGCGCACGATCGGCGCGACGGTGCGGTTCAGCCTGAATTGAGAATGAGAAGGGGCCACCCCGCTCGGTCGAGTGGGGTGGCCCTTTTTTTGTCTTTAGAAGCCCGAGAGGAAAGCGGCGACGTTCTTGCCGAGATCGCCGACGGCGTAGCCGCCCTCCATCACGATCAGCGTCGGGACGCCGAGCGCGGCGATGCGGCCCGCGAGCTCGACATAATCCTCGCGTTCGAGCGCGAAGCTCGAAATCGGGTCGCTGCTGTGCGTATCGGCGCCGAACGACAGGACCAGAAACTTCGCGCCCCAATCCGAAATGGCTGCCAGCGCGGTGTCGAGCGCGGGCGCATAGCTTTGCCCGTCGGTGCCGCGGGGCAGGGGGAGGTTGAACGTGCTGCCTTCGCCCGCGCCCTCGCCGCGCTCGTCGGCATGCCCCCAATAGAAGGGGTAGTCGGTGCGCGGGTCGGCGTGGATCGAGCAAAAGAAGATATCGGGATCTTCGTAGAAGATGTCCTGCGTGCCGTTGCCGTGGTGATAGTCGATGTCGAGCACCGCGACTGGCCCGAGGCGGCGGTTATGCGCCGCGCACGCCGCGATCGCGGCGTTGTTGAGGTAGCAATAGCCGCCCATATAGTCGCGCCCGGCATGGTGCCCCGGCGGGCGGCACAGCGCGAAGGCATGCGCCTCGCCGCTTGTCGCCAGATGATCGAGCGCCGTCAGCGCAGCCTGCGCCGACCAATAGGCCGATTCCCAGGTGCCCGCGGCGATCGGCGTCCCCGCGTCATAGCTGTACGCGCCGAGGTCGGCGTCGATGCGGCCGAAGCTCAGCGGCCGGCGGCGCCGGACCGGGAAGGTATAGCCGATCGCATCGCCACTGCGCCCCGCCGACACCCACTCGCGGTGCGCGCGTTCGAGGAAGGCGAGATAGTCGGCGTCATGCACGGCGAGCAGCGGCGCCATGCCGAAGTCGCGCACCGGCTGCCAATCGCTATATTGTTCGACGATCGAACGCGGACGCTCGATATTCTCGGCATAGGGCACCCAGTCGCCATTGTGCAGTTCGCGCAAGGGGGCGTGGGCGGTCTGGCGATCGTCGAAGAAAAGCTTCACCTTTGTCCTTCCATCCATTTCGCGAGTGTCCGGTCGCTATGGCCCGCGACGATCTCGCCAAAGCCCTCTACGCTCTCATCCTGCCCGAGCTTGAAGCTATGTTCGACGGAGCGGACGTGGGCACGAAAGGCGATGATCTGGTCGAGCATCTTTTCATAGCGCGGACCGAGGCTTGCTGTCGACCAGCCGCCGCCTTCCATCTTCGCAACGAGCTGCTCGATCGCATCGCGCGTCTCGTCGCCGATGAATTCGACCTCGACGGTGAAGCGCAGCACCGCATAATTCCACGTCGGTGCCCAATCGGGCCGCGACAGCAGCGCTGTCGGAACGTAGCCCGCGGGTCCGTTGAACAGGATCAGGCCGTGCGGGTCTGCCCGGAAATCGGCGACGAGCGCATTGCGCAGCGCGCAATGACCCACCAGCGCGACGACCGCGCCGCGCGCGTCGGTTTCGGCGAGGAGTGGCAACGGGCTGGCATGGAAGGCGCGCGACACCAGCCACGCGAGCGGATAATTGGCGATCAGCTGCGCGATGTCAGTCGCGGCGCGTGGCTCGAACGGTCCGCTCATGCCTGCACGATGCCGCGGATCCACGCCGCTTGCTCGTCGAGCGCGCGGTTTGCGAGCGGGGCGATCGATACCGCCTCTAGAAAGCTGTGCGTCGCTCCCCGATAGGTGACCGCCTGCGTCGGCACGCCGGCCGCCTCGAGCTTGCTTGCAAAGGCGTCGTTGCAGTCGGCCAATATGTCGCATTCGGCAATGGCGAGGAACGCGGGCGGCAAGCCGGTCAGGTCGGCGCGCAGCGGCGCGACCAGAGGATCGGCAAGCTGCTCGGGGCCATCGACATAGGATGCCCAGAAGGCGTCCATCTCGTCGGCTTCGAGCGAATAATCGCCGGCGCCGAAGCGGGCATAGCTTGGCGTCCGCTCGGGCGCGAAGGCGCCGTAAGTGAGCAGCATCGCGGCCGGCAGCGGACGGCCGCGCTCACGCTGCAACAGGCACGCCGCGACCGAGAGGTTTGCCCCCGCGGAATCGCCGCCGATCAATACGTTGGTCGCGTCGAGGTTCAGCGCGTCCGCCTCTGCCGCGATCCAGTCGAGCGCCGCCGCGCATTCTTCCAGCGCGAGCGGGAACTTGCTTTCGGGCGACAGGCTGTAATCGATGCCGAGCACCGCAATCCCCGCACGCGCGGCATATTCGCGCATCAGCCGGTCGTGCGTGTCGATGCTGAAGAGTGTCCAGCCGCCGCCGTGGATATAGAGCATGACCGGCAGCTTCGCGTCGGCGACCGGGCGGTGGAGCCGCAGGCGCACGCCACCCATGTCGATTTCCTTGCTCTCGGCCATTATCGGGCCACCCTTGCGCCATGGCTCCCGGACGCGTTCGGCGACGGCGCGGCGCGTCGCCATGCTCGCCCCCGCCGGCGCGCCATGCTCGACATAAGCGGCGTTGATCGCGTCCACAAAGCGCCGGATATCGGGGTCGGCCATGTCGTTCTGCATGACGCTCAAGCCCTTTGACATATTTCGCTTATCCTTCTCGAAACGATCCTTGATTGCCTGATAGCTTCTGCGCACGCGCATCTATCGCCCATTTGGGCCAATCACCGCAGCGGACAGGCCAGTGGGCGCATCATCGCTGGCCAGCGGCACGCGCGGCCTATATTATGTATTTATCCAATGCTTGTGAGGATCGGGCCATGAAGCATAGTGCCGATGTTCTGACGAACGACCGCCCGGTCATTGCGCTGCAGGATGAATATCCTGCCGGCTTCATCGATCCGATGCACAGCCACGACCATATCCAGATCCTCTACGCCTCCTCGGGGGTCATGTCGGTCCGTACGCCCGAAACGAGCTTCGTCATCCCGCCGCAACGCGCCGTATGGCTGCCTGCGGGAACGCGGCACGAGGTCGCGTGCCGCGGCCCGGTGTCGCTCCGCACGCTCTACCTGCCGTGCCGGGGCGGCGAGACCGGACACGAGTGCCGCGTTTTCGAAGTGTCGAACCTCGTCAAATCGCTGATCCTCGAGGTCGTCGATTTCCCCGCGCTCTACGACGTCGACGGGCGCGAGGGGCGGATCATCACGCTGCTGCTCGACGAAATCGGGCGCATGCCGAACGCGCCCTATCAAGTGTCGATGCCGTCGAATCCGCGCCTGCTGCGCGTCTGCAACGCGATCATCGCCGATCCGTCGGACCCGCGCGATATCGATGATTGGGCGGCGCTCGCGGCGATGGGGCGGCGCACCTTCACGCGCAGTTTCAAGCAGGAAACGGGTATGGGGCTCGCCGTCTGGCGGCAGCAGGTCCGGTTGATGGAGGCGCTTTCGATGCTCGCCGCGGGCGCGTCGATCACGCAGGTCACCTATGACGTCGGCTACGACAGCCCCAGCGGGTTCGCCGCGATGTTCCGACGCGCTTTCGGGGTGCCGCCGAGCCAGTATCTGAAGCACTGATGCGGCGGTCAGGCCGGGGCGCCGTCCTGCAGTTCGGGGCGCGCGGCGGCGACTTCGGGCAGCGCCCGCGCGGCTTCGCCCGCCGCGCAAATCCGCGGGTAGGGCGTCAGATCGACCTTGTAGCGTTCGGCGCTGTCGAGTTGCGGGACGAGATAGCAGTCGGCGAGCGTCGGCGTGTCGCCATAAGCGAAGCGACCGCCATGGCGCGCGACGAGTATCTCGAGCGCGTTAAAACCCTGCGTGATCCAGCGCGCGATCCATGCTTTCACTTGCGGGTTGCTCGCGTCGAAATCGCCGCGGATCGCATTTAGCACGCGCAGATTGTTGAGCGGATGGATGTCGCACGCGATGAGCGCTGCCATGCCGCGAACGATTGCGGCTTCGTCGATATTCGCGGGAAGCAGCGGCGGTTCGGGCCATTTGGCGTCGATCCATTCGAGGATCGCGGGGCTCTCGATCAGCACTTGCCCGTCATATTCGAGCGCGGGGACGAGGTGGTGCGGCGCGATTGCGGCATAGGCGTCGCTATGTTGCTCGCCGGCGATCAGGTCGTGCGGCTGCTGGCGGTAGGCGAGCCCCTTGAGCGCGAGCGCGATGCGGACGCGATAGGCCGCGCTCGAACGCCAGAAGCCGTGGAGGATGATCTCGGTCATGCGCTGGGCGTAAGCCGTGGATGCCGCCATCGCAACAAGACTAGTCGCCTCGGCCACGCCCTTCGGTCGTCCGCGCCCATTCGGCGAGGTCGCCGTGGCGCTTGATCGTCTTGAGGCATACCACGGTCTTGAGCCGCTGGACGCCGGGCAGTTTCGACAGATTGTGGCGGAGCAGTTCGTCGAGATGGTCGGCCGAGCGCGCGAAGATCTTGAGCAGATAGTCGCTCTCGCCGGCGGTGGTGTGGCATTCGACGACGGCCGGATGCGCGAGTACCGCGGCCTCGAAATCGGTGTGCGCATCGAAACGGATCTGGACTTCGACGAAACTCTGCACCGCGAGGCCGATCGCAAGCGGATCGATCCGCGCCGCATAGCCTTCGATGACGCCGCTTTCCTCCAGGTTTTTCACCCGCGACCAGCAGGGAGATTTGGAGAGGCCGACCTGCTCGCCGAGATCGGCGTAAGATTGCCGGCCATCGCGTTCGAGCGCGGCGACGATTTTCCAGTCGAGCTTGTCCATGCGTTCCGTCCTGAATCGGGTTTGTGTGAGAATGTGGTCTCTTCATTCTAAAGCTAAGAACAAATTCCTGCAAATATCGTAAATGTCAGAACGATTAGCGATTTTCCGCATATTGTTGACGCGAAATCCGCACAATGTTCGCGCGGCCTCGCGCTATCACTTGCGCCGAAGGTTTGGAGAGAGACCGATGGCCGCGACACATATATTCGATGCACCGCCCGAGGGTGTCGCGGCCAATTGGACGATGCCGCAAAACTGGCGCGCCTTCACGGTGCAGCAGCATGCGACATGGCGAACCTTGTTCGATCAGCAGTCGGCGGCGCTCGATGGCTATGCCTGCCGGTCGTTCCTCGATGGCCTCGATATTCTTCGCCAGCTGAAACCCGGCGTTCCCGATTTCGCCGAACTCAATGCATTGCTGAAGCCGGCGTCGGGCTGGGAAGTCGTCGCGGTGCCCGGCTGGATCCCGAACGAGCCTTTTTTCGAGCATCTGGCGAACAAGCGCTTTCCCGCCGCCAATTTCGTCCGCCCGCCCGAGCAGATCGCGTATAGTGAGGAGCCTGATATGTTTCACGACATATTCGGCCATATCCCGATGCTCACCAATCCGGCTTTTTCGGACTTTCTGGTGGCTTATGGCGAGGCGGGGTTGCGGGCCGAGAAGCTGGGAGCATCGGACTATCTAGGGCGATTGTGGCTCTATACGGTCGAATTCGGCCTCGTCGTCGAGGACGGCGAGCTTCGCGCCTTTGGTGGCGGCCTCATGTCGAGTTTCGCCGAAACGCTCTCCGCGTTGACGTCGTCCGAACCGCAGCGCCTCTTGCTCGATATCGAGCGCGTGATGCGCACGCGGTATAATTTCGACGAATTCCAGCAGACCTATTTCGTCGTCGCGGGTTTCGGGGACTTGTTGCGCGCGACCGAGGAAACCGATTTCGCCAGCATCTACCGGAAGATCGACGGCGAACCGGCGCTTGAACCCGGGGATGCCTGGCGCGGCGATGTCGCCTATGAAGGACGCCTGCCGGCCGCGCCGGCGAGCGGAGAGGCATCGCAATGATCAGGCAGACGAGCGACGGCGGCACCGACATCTTCGAGACCGAGATCGACGGCGAGACGATCCAGTGGGACAATGGCCTGACCTATGCGCGGCATTTGCAGACCGCGCAGCTGCTATCGGCGCAGGTGCCGGTGTCGGACAAGCCCGACGAGATGCTGTTCATCATCATGCATCAGACGATGGAGCTGTGGCTGAAGCTGGTGCTGCACGAGGGGCGGCTCGTTTATGACGCGATCAAGGCCGACCGGCTCGAGATCGCGGGCAAGGGGCTCGACCGCATAGCGACGATCCAACGGCACATGATCCACAGCTGGGAGGTGCTCGCGACGCTGACCCCGCATGATTTCCTGACCTTCCGTGGTTTCCTGCGCCGCGCATCAGGGTTCCAGTCGCAGCAATATCGCGAGCTCGAATATCTGCTCGGCAACAAGCGCGAGGATATGATGATCGTCCATAAGGACGACCCGCAGGCGACCGCGCGGCTGCGCGCGACGTTCGAGGCGCCGTCGCTTTACGACGAACTGCTGAAACTGCTCGCGCGACGGGGGTTTGCCATTCCCGCCGATCATCTGGAGCGCGACTGGACCAAGCCTTACGAGGCGTCGGAGGCGGTCGAGAAGGCGTGGCTCGCGATCTATACCGACCCCGAGCGCCATTGGGATCTCTATACGCTCGCCGAGAAGATCACCGCGCTCGAATATTATTTCCAGGAATGGCGCTTCAAGCACATGAAGACCGTCGCGCGCGTGATTGGGCACAAGCCCGGAACCGGCGGCTCGTCGGGGGTCAATTATCTCGTCAAGGCGCTGAGCCTCAGCTTCTTCCCCGAACTCTGGTCGATGCGCACCGAAATGGCCGCGCCGCGCGAAGGCGGTGATTATGCCGAAGGGAAAGGCGCATGAACCGGATCTGGGACATTTCGCAGCCGCTGCACGCCGCGGTGCCGGTGTGGCCGGGCGAGCCGGCTTTTGCGCTGCACAGCCATGCGGTGATCGGCGACGGCTGCCCGGTCAATGTCGGCGGCATGTTCACGCCGCTGCACGCGGGAACGCACGGCGATGCACCATTGCATTACGCCAATGATGGCGCCTCGTCGGCCGACTGCGACCTCGATGCCTATATCGGCCCATGCGTGCTGCTCGACGTCCGCCATGCGCGCGGGCGGGTCGATATTGCCGATATCGACTGGACGGAGATCGAGGGTGCCGAGCGCGTCTTGCTGCGGACCTATGAGCAATTTCCGCACGACCAATGGGATAGCGATTTCACCGCGATCGCCAGCGATGTGATCGCGCGGCTTGGCGCAATGGGCGTGCGTCTGATCGGCACCGACGCCGCCTCGCTCGACCCCGAACAGTCGAAGACGCTCGACGCCCACCATGCGGTCAAGGCCGCCGATATGCGGATATTGGAAGGCCTCCTGCTCGATGACGTGCCTCCCGGCCGCTACGAACTCGTCGCGCTGCCGCTCCGCATCGTCGGCGCCGACGCCAGCCCGGTGCGCGCCATCTTGAGGGAAATCGCATGACCGACACGCTTCTTGCCACCGATGTGTCCGCACTCGATGCTGCCGACCCGCTGGCGCCTTTTCGGGATCGCTTTCACCTCCGCGAAGGTCTCATCTATCTCGACGGCAATTCGCTCGGCGCGCTGCCGAAGGCGACCGGGGACCGGTTGTCCGAGGTTATCGGAAGCGAGTGGGGCGAAGGGCTGATCACCTCGTGGCTCGGCGCCGAATGGTCGACCGCGCCGCGACGCATCGGTGACAAGATCGGCCGGCTGATCGGCGCAAACCCGGGCGAGATCGTCGCGACCGACTCGACTTCGGTGAATATCTTCAAGGCGTTGACCGCCGCACTTTCGTTGCGGCGTGAACGGACGGTGATCCTGTCCGAAGCCACCAACTTCCCTACCGACGTCTATATGATGCAGGGCATCGAGGCTTTTTCGGGCGGGCGCGTCCAGGCGGTCACCGTTGCGCCCGACGCGGTCGTCGAGGCGCTGAACGAGGATGTCGCGGTGCTGCTGCTAACGCAGGTCCATTACAAGTCGGGCCGCGTCCGCGACATGGCGGCGATCACGAAGCGCGCGCATGAGGTTGGCGCGCTCGTCGTCTGGGACCTCAGCCACAGCGCGGGCGCGATCCCGGTCGACCTCAACGGCGCCAACGCCGATTTTGCGATCGGCTGCGGCTACAAATTCCTCAACGGCGGCCCCGGCGCGCCCGCCTATCTGTTCGCGGCTGCGCGGCACCATGCCGCCACGCCGGTCCTGTCGGGCTGGTTCGGCCATGCGCGCCCCTTCGATTTCGAGGAGGATTATGACCCCGCCGCCGGGATCGAGCGTTTCCAGTGCGGGACGCCGTCCGTGCTCGGCTTGTCGGCGCTCGAAGTGGGCGTCGACCTGATGCTCGAAGCCGATATGGCCGAAATCCGCCGCAAGTCGCTCGCGCTTGGCGACCTGTTCATCGAGCATATGCAGCCGCTCTGCGACGCTTACGGCTTCGAACTGATCAGCATGCAGGATCATTCCGAGCGTGGCAGCCAGGTCGCCTATGCGCACCCGTACGGCTACCAGATCGTGCAGGCGCTCAAGGAATTTGACGTGATCGCCGATTTTCGCGCACCCGACATCTTGCGCTTCGGGCTGACGCCGCTTTACCTGCGTTATCAGGACATCGTCGAAACCGTCGAGCGGCTGGAAAAGGTCTGCGCGACGCGTGCGTGGGACAAGCCGCAATATCATCAGCGGGCAGCAGTGACATGAGCGACGTGTCGGCACCCTTTCTGCCCAAGTCGCGCGTTGCCGCGGTGCAGGCCGCGCCGGTCTTCCTCGACACCGCGCGCACGGTCGACAAGGCGTGCGCGCTGATCGCCGAGGCGGCCGGAAATGGCGCGCAGCTCGTCGCCTTCCCCGAAGTGTTCGTGTCGGCCTATCCCTATTGGAACTGGCTGATGACACCGATCGAGGGCGCCGAGTGGCACGAGCGCCTGTATCGCGCATCGCTCCTGATCGACGGACCCGAGGTCGCCGCGCTGTGCAACGCCGCACGCGATCGTGGCTGCACCGTCGTCATCGGGATCAACGAACGCGATCCGGTGAGCGTCGGCACGCTCTATAACACCAACCTGATCATCGGCGCCGACGGCAGCCTGCTTGGGCGGCACCGCAAGCTGGTGCCGACCTGGGCCGAGAAGCTCACATGGGCGGGCGGCGACGGCAGTTCGATACGCGTCTACGACACGCCCGTCGGGCCGCTCGGGACGCTGGCGTGCGGCGAGAATACCAACACGCTCGCGCGCTTCGCTTTGCTGTCGCAGGGCGAGCTCGTTCACGTCGCCAATTATATCGCGCTGCCCGTCGCGCCCGCGTCGTACAATATGGCCGAAGCGATCAAGATCCGCGCGACCGCGCACAGTTTCGAGGGCAAGGTGTTCACGATTGTCGCCTGCTCGGCGGTGAGCGCCGAAATCATCGATGCGATGAGCGCCGACCGGCCGCAGAACCGCGACCTGCTGTCGCGGCCGAACAGCGCCTTTTCGGGCGTCATCGATCCGCACGGCAATCTGGTCGGTCAGGCGCTGATCGACGAAGAGGGCATCGTTTATGCCGATATCGATCTCAGCGACTGCATCCGCCCCAAGCTGATGCACGACATCATCGGCGGCTATAACCGCTTCGACATCTTCAACCTGACGGTCGACCGAACTCCACGCGCGTCGGCCCTGTTTGTCGACGAGCCGCAGCCCACCGATCCCGACGAGGAGGAGCCGTCATGACGGGAAATTCCACGATCATCGATCCGCGCGACGATGTGCTCGGCCGCGCGCGCGTGACCGATACGCCCGAACTCGAAGCCTTTTATCAAGAGCTTGCGGCGCGCAATTCTGGTGCCTTCTGGAAGCGCGCGAATGCGATCGAACCGTGGGAGCCCGAGACGCGCTATCGCCCGACGCTCTGGCGCTATGCCGATATGCGCGACATGTGTCTGCGCGCGCTCAACCTGGTGAAGCCCGAGGAAGCAGGGCGCCGCGTCGTGACCCTGCTCAACGACAGCGACGCGGGGCGCGAGAATGTCGCGGTCTGCGGCTGGCTGTTCAGCGGGATGCAGGCGATGCGCCCTGGCGAGATCACCCCCGCGCACAAGCACACCGCCTCGGCGCACCGCTTCATCATGGAGGGGAAGGGCGCCTATACCGTCGTCGACGGGCACCACATCACCTTGGGCGCGAACGACTATGTGCTGACGCCCGGCGGCTGCTGGCACGACCATGGCGTCGTCGCCGAGGGCGAAGTGTCGATCTGGCAGGACGGGCTCGACATCCCGCTGATGAACAGCCTCGAGACCAATTTCTACGCGGTCTATGACCAGCCCGCGCAGACGGCGGCTTTCCCGACCGACGATCTGCCGCTTAGCTATGGTGGCGGGTCGCTGCGGCCCGAAGGCATCGGCGCGTGGGACAAGCCTTATTCACCGGTGATGGTCTATCGCTGGGAAGTAACGCGCGACGCCTTATGGAACCTCGCCAAGGTTTCGGAGGGCACGCCGTTTGATGGCCATATGGTCCGCTATTCGAACCCGCTGACCGGCGGCTGGGCGCTCCAGACGATGGGCGCGCATATGCAGATGCTGAAGCCCGGCTTCCGCGGCAAGGCGCACCGCCACACCGGCAATGTGGTCTATAATGTCGCGGGGGGCCGCGGCTATTCGATCATCGGCGGCGAGCGCTTCGACTGGGGCACGCACGACATTTTCTGCGTGCCCGCGTGGGTGTGGCACGAGCACGTCAATCTCGACCCTTCCGAGGAGGCTTTTCTCTTCTCGTTCAACGACTTTCCCGTGATGGAGGCGCTCGGCGTCCGGATCGAGGAGCCCTATTCCGAAAATGGCGGCCACCAGCCCGCCTGAGCAGACAGGACTATCTATGCGCTTCGTGACTTATCGCACGGTCGAGACCGAACCGCGGCTCGGCCTTCTCCACGACGGGCTTGTGATCGACGTCGAATATTTCGGCGATGCGATCGGCAATGACCTGCCCTCGACGATGCTCGATTTCATCGACCTCGGCCCGATCGCGCTGCGCTTCCTGCAGGAGGCCGTCGCATCGGCTACCACCGCCGACCTGATCGGTACTTCGCTTCCCGAGGGCAATGTCAGCTTGCTCGCGCCGATCCCGAGGCCGCGCAAAAATATCTTCGGAATCGGTCTCAACTATACCGAGCATGTTGCTGAATCGGCGCGCTCGCTCGACACTTCTAACGAGCTGCCGCAGCAGCCGGTGATCTTTTCGAAGCCGCCGACCGCGGTCGTCGCGTGGAACGATCCGATCCGTCACAATGCCAAGGTGACGCAGCAACTCGATTGGGAAACCGAGCTGGCGGTGATCATCGGCAGCACCGCGCGGCACGTCGCCGAGGGTGACGCGCTGAACCATGTGTTCGGCTATACCGTCATCAACGACGTGTCGGCGCGCGACTGCCGCCGCGCGGGGCAGTGGATCGTGTCGAAGGGGCAGGACAGCTTTGCGCCGATGGGGCCCTGCATCGTCACCGCGGAAGAAATAGGCGATCCGCACAACCTCAATATCCTGACGCATGTGAACGGGGTCGAGAAGCAGAACAGCAACACGCGTTTCATGCTGTTCAACGTGCCCCAGCTGATCGCCGATATATCGAGCGTAATGACGCTCGAACCTGGCGACATCATCGCGACCGGCACCCCCGCGGGCGTCGGCGCGGGCCGGACGCCGCAGGAGTTCATGTGGCCGGGCGACGTCGTCGAATGCACCGTCGAGGGGATCGGCACGCTGCGCAACCCGATCATCGCAGTCTGAGGCGTCCAAGATGACCCGCCCCATCCGCATCGGGCAGATCGTGCCCAGCTCGAACGTCACGATGGAAACCGAGATCCCAGCGCTGCTCCGTGCGCGCGAGGCGATCGCGCCCGAACGCTTCACCTTCCACTCGTCGCGGATGCGGATGAAGAAGGTGACGAAGGAGGAACTCGCCGCGATGGACGCCGATTCCGACCGCTGCGCACTCGAGCTGTCCGACGCCGCGGTCGACGTGCTCGGCTATGCCTGCCTCGTCGCGATCATGAGCATGGGCGAGGGCTATCATCGCGTTTCGGAGGCGCGGCTGCACCAGCGTACGGTCGAAAATGGCCGCGCGGCGCCGGTCGTCACCAGCGCGGGGGCGTTAATCGAGGGGCTTGCGGCGCTGAAGGCGAAGCGCGTCGCGCTCGTTGCGCCTTATATGAAGCCGCTGACGCAGATGGTCGTTTCCTACATTCAGGATGAAGGTGTCGAGGTAAGCGACTGGCTCGCACTGGAAATTCCGGACAATCTGGAGGTCGCGGCGCAGGACCCTGCGGACCTGCTCGACCATTACAAGCGTCTCGACCTGACCGGCATCGATGCGCTCGTGCTCTCGGCATGCGTCCAGATGCCGTCGCTGCCGTCGGTGCAGAAGATCGAGGATGCAATCGGCTTGCCCGTCGTGTCGGCGGCGATCTGCACCGCGCACCAGATGCTAACGCGGCTAGAGCTGTCGACCGAGGTTCCGGGCGCCGGCGCGCTGCTGTCGGGCCGTTATTGATCGACCGCGGTGGGCGGCGCGATCACCGCCGCCGCCGCGACATCGTGCGTTACATTGGCGACCGTGCGAACCATGTCGGGGATGACGTCGATCGCGAGCAGGATCGGTAAGAGTTCGATCGGCGCGCCAATTGCGATCGCAGTCGGCGCGACAGACGCATAGAAGCTGATCTGCCCCGGCATCCCGAGGATCGCAAGCGACGACAAGACCGCGAGCGGCAAGGCGACCGCGAGGTGCAGCGGCGAGACTTCGATCCCCGCCATCCACGCGAGCGCCAGCGCCATCATCACCGTATTCGACGGCGCGGTGATCTTGAACGTCGCGACCGCCATCGGCAAGATCGCCGCGGCATTGCGCTCCTCAATCCCGATCCGGTCGGCGCTCACCATCATTGCCGGCAGCGTCGCGATCGACGATTGGGTGCTCGCGGCGATGGCCTGCGCGGGCGCCATGGCGCGCGCAAAGCGCCCGAGCGGCACGCCCCCGGCGAAACGCGCAATCGCATAGCCGAGAACAATGAGCACCAGCGTTACCGATATCGAGATCGCGAGATATTGGGCGAGGATCGCAAGCACGGCGGTCCCGACGGTGGCGCCGATCGCCAGCGCGAGCGCGAAGATGCCGATCGGCGCGACGAGGAGCACCCAGCCGACGACGACGATCATCGCATCGGCGAGCCCGCGTAGCGGCTGGAGTACGGCTTCGGCGCGGTCGCGGTCGATCTTGCCGACGGCAAGGCCGAGTATGAGCGCGAAGATGACGAGCGGCAGGACCGCGCCTTCGGCGGCCGACGCGACGACATTGGTCGGGATCATCGCGCGTATCGTCTCGGCGGCCCCGGGGACCGCCGGTGCCGGTGGGGCGGGAAAGAGGCTGCGCAGCGCGGCGATATCGGCGGGCGCGATCGTGACCGCGCCGAGCAGCGGCGGGACCATCAGGGCACCGATGACCGCCGAGACGATCAGCAGGCCGATCAGCACCAGCGGCAAGCGCCGGCCGAGCCGCGCCGCCTCGTGATGGTCGTCCATGCCGAGGCTGGCGACGCCGGTCGCGACGAGCGCGAAGATCAGCGGGACGATCGTCATACGCAGCCCATCGAGCCAGATGCCGCCGACCAGCTGCGCCGCCTCGACGACGGGCGAGGATGCCGCGATGAAGGTGCCGATCGTGAAGCCGACGACGAGCGCGACGATCATCCAGCCCGATCCGGGCATGCGCGTGGCCCAGGCCCGTGCGCGCGAAATTACCATGAGTCCAAATCCCCCTGACCCCAGCATGCCGATGCATGCCGGGGTGGTCAAAGCCTTTGCTGTGGTAGGTAGCCGAGCGTCAGTGCGCTTGCGGCACGCCCAGTTCGGCAAGCAGCGTATCGCGCAGCGCGTCGAATTCCTCGCCGCCGGCGCGGCGCGGGTGCGGCAGGCGGACGCGCGTGTCGTAGCCGATCCGCCCTTCCTTGAGCACAAGGATGCGGTCGGCGAGCAGGATCGCCTCCTCGACGTCATGCGTAACGAGCAGGGTCGCGGGGCCGTGCGCCTGACACAATTCGCCGATCAGGCGCTGCATCTTGAGCCGCGTCAGCGCGTCGAGCGCTGCGAAAGGCTCGTCGAGCAGCAGCAGCCGCGGTTCACGCACCAGCGCACGCGCAAGCGCCGCTCTCTGCGCCTCGCCGCCCGACAGCGTCGCAGGCCAGGCATCGGTGCGATGATCGAGTCCGACCTCGGCGAGTGCCGCCTCGGCGCGCTCGCGCGATGCGTCCTTGCCCGACAGGCCGATCACGACATTCTTCCACACGCTCTTCGACTGGACGAGCCGCGGTTCCTGAAACACCACGGTGCGCGCCTCGGGCACCCACGCTTCGCCGCCATCGGGGGCGTCGAGCCCGGCGAGGATTCGCAGCAAGGTCGTCTTGCCGCTGCCCGACGCGCCGAGCAGCGCGACGAATTCGCCGCTGTGGATCGTCAGGTTGAGGCTGTCGAGGACATTGGTGCCGGTGAAATTGCGGCTGACCTCGCTGACCTCGACCGCGACCGGGCGGTGCGAAAAGTCAGGCGCGGCGACGCGCTCGGCGGCGGCGAAATCGATCGAGATAACGGCGGACATCGATAAATCTCCTATCGGATGGCGACACCCGCGCGCCACGGCATAAACAGCCGTTCGAGCGAGCGGACGATCAGGTCGGCGCTGAGGCCGAGCACGGCGTAGATGGCGATACAGATCAGGATGACGTCGACCTGCTGGTACATTTGCGCGCTGTTGAGCAGATAGCCGAGACCGGCCGAGGCGTTGATCTGCTCTGCAGCGATCAGCACGAGCACCGACACGCCGAGCGCGAAGCGCAGCCCGGTGAAAATCTGCGGCAATGCGAGCGGCAGCACGACCTCGAGGATCAGGCGGCGGCCGCCGAGCCCGAAGCTGCGCATCGCCTCGATCACCTTGCGGTCGACGTTGCGCACTCCGGCATAGGTATTGAGGTACATCGGAAACATCGTCGCGAGCGCGATGAGGAGCAGCTTGGGCGCCTCGCCGATCCCGAACCAGACGATGAACAACGGCACGAGCGCGAGGAAGGGGATGGTGCGCAGCATCTGGAGCAGCGCGTCGAACACTTCCTCACCAAGCTTCGACAGGCCCGCGATCGTCCCGAGGATGAGTCCGAAGATGATGCCGACGGTGCCGCCGACGAGCGCGCGCGTGAGCGAGGTCGCGATCTGCGACGCGAGCGCCTGCTCGGTCCACAATTGCTGCCATCCCGCGACGAGCCCGGCGGGCGAGGGGAGGATCGATGGGTCGATCCACCCCGCGCTCGTCGAGATCGCCCACAGCGCGACGATGACCAGCGGCCCCGTCGCGCGGCGCGCGAAGGAGAAACGCTCGGACCGATTGCCGGTTTTGCGGACGACCGGCTGGACGAGCCGGCCGGGGTCGCCGGCGAGGGCAATCGGCGTGGGCGCGTTCACTTCGCCACCTCCTGCGCCGCGACGATATCGTCGTAGCGCTTGTCGAAGATCTGCGACGCGTCGAGTTTCTTGCGGATCAGCCCTTCCTTGAAGAAGAGATCGGCCTCATCCTGATGCGCCGCGATGATCGCATCGCTGATCGGTGCATAGCTCGCGGGCGCGCGCGTGATGATCTTTTCGGCGATCTTTGCGTCGACATTATAGCGTTTGGCGAGCGCAGGTGCCGCCTTGGCCGGGTTCTCACGCTGCCAGCGCGTCGCCCGCGCCGCGCGCGCGACGAGATCTCCGATCGCCTTCGCCTTCACCGGATCGGCGAGCGCCGCGTCCGATGCGACGAGATAGAAGAAGCCGGGCGTGTTCGGCGGCGCGCCGCTGGCGAGCACGCGCACCTTCCCGGCGTCGAGCGCCTGCGTCAGATAGGGCTCGCCGATCGTGATCGCGTCGGCCGACCCCTTGTCGAGCAGTCCGGTGCCAAAGCCCGTCGCCTGCACCGGCTTGATGTCCTTCAGCGACAGGCCCTGTTTATCGAGCAGCCGCGCGACGAAATAGTGGAGCACCGTCCCCTTCATGAACGATACCGACTTGCCCTTGAGGTCGGCGATGCTGCGGATCGGCGAGTCGGGTTTGACGACGAGCGCGTAGGGCGAGCCGCCGCCGTCGACCGTCTTGCTCACCGCGACGATTTTCACCGGGCTGCCCGCGGCCTGCGCGAAGATCAGCGGGGTTTCGGCCATCCAGCCGACATCGAGCGATCCGCCCGTCTGCGCCGCGATGATCGGCGGGCCGCCGACGAAATTGGCCCATTCGATCTTGTAATCGGTCGGCTGGCCTTCGCCCGACACGTCGAGCGACGATTTGAGCGCGTGCAGCTGGTCGCCGATCTTGATCGTCGTGCCGCTGTCGGCCGCGCCGCCGCACGCCGCGAGCGACAGGAAGGCGCCGGCGACGAGCGTGCGGAGGGGTGTGAGGGAGAGTTTCATCTGCTGAATTCAGATCAGGCGGCGTTCGCGCCGACGGGGCGGTCGCCGACGATCGTCACGCGCTCCATATGGCGCGCCTCGCTATAGTCGGGGACAGCATAATGCTGCGTCGCGCGATTGTCCCAGAAGGCGATCGATCCGGGCTGCCAGCTCCAGCGCACCTGGAATTCGGGACGCTTCACCTGGTCGAACAGCCGCGCGAGCAGCGCCTTGCTCTCCTCCTCGGGCAGCCCGACGATGTGCCGCGTGAACACCGAATTGACGTAAAGCACCTTCTCACCCGTCTCGGGATGGATGCGCACGACGGGATGCTCGACCGGCGGGAAGCTCGCGCGCAGCGCGTCCTTCTTTTCCTCTGTGTCGAGAAACTGGATGAAGACGCTCGGGTCGTGGATCGCGGTGAGGCCGTCGATCCGCGCCTTCGTCTCCTCGTCGAGCGTTTCATAGGCGGCTACCGCATTGGCAAAAACCGTATCGCCGCCGAGCGACGGGGAAACGCGCTGGATCAGGATCGACGCCGCCGAGGGTTCGGTGCGGAAGGTCGTGTCGGCGTGCCAGTTGCTGTCGGTCGACTGGCGATATTTGCCCTTCAGCTCCTGCGAGATCAACGGCAGAATCTGCGGATAGTCGGGCAGCGAGAAGACCGGATGCTCCTCAAGATCGCCGAACGCGGCGCCAAGCGCGATATGCTCTTCGCGCGTCAGATTCTGGTCGCGGAAAAACAGCACCTTGTACTGGAGCAGCGCGGCGCGCAGCGCGTCATAGGTCGGGCGGTCGAGCGGCTGGGTGAGGTCGATACCGCTGATCTGCGCGCCGAGGCTCGGTTGTAGCGGGGTGATGTCGAAGAGTTTGGTGGCGGTTTTGCTATGTTCAAGCGTCTGGACAGTCATGTCGAATTCCTTGTGTAATTGGTGTCGCGACGGCGAAGCGCGCGACGATGCGATCGGCAATCGCCAGGCGGCGCCGGAAAAACGTAACAAACAGCCGCGCGCAGATCGGCGAGGCGTTCAATTCAGGGGAGCGTCCGGCCCGGACGCGGGCCGCTATCGCGGTGGGGAGTATTGCATCGTATCACCTCATCGAATGAGGGGAACACGATACCTGGCGCTGTCGCCTGAGCATCGCGCGCTTTAGCTGTTGGTAACGCGGAGCAAGCTGCTTCCCGGTCAAAAGCCGCGGATCCCGGAAAAACGCCTCGCCGGTCGGGATCAAGCCGGCAACTCAACTTGATCGGTAGAGTTGGCGCCGTCAAGCGTAGTTTCGCTTTCATGGCGAAAAGCATCGCTCGGTTCGACCGGCCTGTCGTGTGGGCGCAAATGGCTGGGCCGAACCTGTCATTTTGGCACTTAATCCCGGCGCGGACGCACCGTAAATTGTGTAAAATACGAAAGCTTCGCTATCGAACGACCAGCCGGGCCGCACGCTTTCGAATTTTCTGACCGATGTGACGTTAACTATGTTCCGCACTATGATTGAATTATAAGCTTAATTCAAGTAATGCGGCGTGGTGGGGATTGTGTATTTTGCAGTATAGGCGGGAAGTTATGCTTCCGTTCCGTCCTGCTTCTATAAGGTAGATGACATGAACCAACGTCGCCTCTCCGATCCGGTGGAGGAGCAGCAAAGCGGAACCGACGGCGATCGTCGTGGCGGTGACCGCTATCGCACGGTCTGGCGGATCGCCAAGGTGATGCGCAATGGCGATGCGGGTTTGTGGCGGGTTCGGAATATTTCCGACAAGGGTATGATGCTTGCGGCCGACGTTCCGGTCGCGGTCGGCGAAAAGCTGGAGATCGCGCTGTCGGATACCGTTGCGATCCGCGGTGAAGTCGTGTGGTCCGACGCGGGGCGGTGCGGCGTGGCGTTCGACAAGGAAGTCGATGTCGCCGACGTGCTCAAGCAATTGGCGGCCGAACAGCGCGCCACGGGCTATCGCCAGCCGCGGCTGCCGGTGAGCACGCAGGCGAAGGCGGTCACCGACGAAAGCACGACGAACATCGAACTGGTCGACCTGTCGCAAAACGGCGCCGGCTTCATCCACGACGGTCATCTGGAGGTCGGCAAGGAATTCGATCTGGTGCTCGCGGGCGGGGTCAAGCGCCGCGCGATCGTCCGCTGGTCGCGCGCCGGGCGCGGCGGCCTGTGGCTGACGCAGCCGCTCGATCGCGCCGACCTCGAAAGCATCCACCGCTTCGAAAGCTGACCGGGGTCAGGGCATATTAAATTTCATCATTCCCGCGAAGGCGGGAATCCCGCTTTTTCCTTCTTCTTTGCGTTCTTTGCGCGGGATTTTCTTGTTCGCGCAAAGACGCAAAGAGCTTTCGAAACCCCGTCGCCGCAGCGGTGAATAGCGGGATTCCCGCCTTTGCGGGAATGACGAGAGGAAATTAGCGAGTCCTGATCCTAGCCGCCGCGGGCGATCTTGGCCCAGGGATTGAGGTCGGGTTCGGCGATCTTCGTCAGCGTGTTGCGGTCGCGATGGAGGAAGGGATCGCGCTGGCCTTTGACGATCAGCGTCGTGTCCGAAACATAGCTCCACGATCCATCGTCATGGAAATCGACCGTAATCTGATAGCTGTCGGTCCGAAAGGCGAGCTCGAGGAAGGTCGTCGAACAAATGCCATAGTCGGTCTGGCCGCGCGTCGCTTTCAGCACCAGCTGTTTCGCGTCGGGCTCGGCATGTCCCGCCGCAATCGCGATCTGGCCGCGCGGGATCGCCAGCGTCTGAAGGATCAGACCGGTCGCGGCTTCATAGAGCCAGTAACCGACCTGATCATGGAAGGCGATGTCCTCTTCGCGTGTGTTGACGTGCAAATGGTAACGCAGCCCGTAAAATAGCTGCGGCCCGTTCGCCTGCGGGTCGATCGGCTGCATCTCGATCCGCTCATAATATTGACGCGTCTCGGGGCCGTCGGCCTTGGGGTTGATATCGACCCCGCGCTGCCCCTCCCAGATACCGGCGAGGCGGCGGAGCGGGCCGAGATTCGCGAGCGTCTCGGGATCGACATCCTCAGGCTCGGTGAAAATATCGTCGGGTAATTCCATGCTTCGCCCCAGTTTTTTGCTAGATATCCTCGACCAGCCGCCCGTAGAGCTGCGGCCGGCGGTCGCGAAAGAAGCCCATGCCGGCGCGATGCTTCGCCGCGCGGTCGAGGTCGATCGTTTCGATGAGGACGCCGGTTTCGGCCGCGCCATATTCCTGCGTCAGATCGCCCCATTCGTCGCTGATGAAGCTGTGGCCATAGAAGTTGGCGTCGCCTTCGGTCCCGATGCGGTTGGCGGCAATCACGGGCATGCAGTTCGACACGCTATGCCCCTGCATCGCGCGGCGCCACATGCGGCTCGTGTCGAGATCGGCGTCATAAGGCTCGCTGCCGATCGCGGTCGGATAAAAGAGCAGTTCGGCGCCCATCAGCGCCATCGCGCGCGCGCATTCGGGATACCATTGGTCCCAGCAGACGCCGACGCCGATGCGGGTGCCAAAGACGTCCCACACCTTGAAGCCCGTGTTGCCGGGGCGGAAATAATATTTTTCCTCATAGCCGGGGCCGTCGGGGATGTGGCTCTTGCGGTACGTCCCCATGATCGCCCCGTCGGGGCCGATCATCGCGAGCGTGTTGTAATAATGCGGCCCGTCCTTCTCGAAATAGCTCGTCGGGATCGCGACCTTCAGCTTCGCGGCAAGCGCCTGCATTGCCACGACGCTCGGATGCTCGGCGGTCGGGCGCGCCGACGCGAACAATTCCTCATCCTCGACCTGGCAGAAATAGGGGCCTTCGAAAAGTTCGGGGGGCAGGATCACCTGCGCGCCCTTCGCGGCCGCTTCCTCGACGAGCGCGGTCACGGCCTCGATATTGGGCTGGACGGGGCCGGGCAGGGGAAGCTGCAGCGCGGCGACGGTGATGGTGCGGGTCATGGGCGGGTCCGTGATGGCTCGAATCGAGCCGGAATATAAGGGGCTTTGCGCCCGATACTAGGATGGAAGCTGCTGGCTCGAGCAATGGAAGCTGCCTCCGCCGACAATGATGCCGCGCGCGGGCACGCCGACGGCGCGGCGATCGGGGAACAGCGCGGCGAGCGTATCGACCGCGGCCTGATCGTTGGCGACGCCATAGGTCGGCACGACCACGACGCTGTTGCCGATATAGAAGTTCATATAGCTCGCCGCCGCGATCTCGCCGTCGATCTCGACGCGGCCGGGCGAGGGCAGGTCGACGATCTCGACCCCGCCGAATGCCGCGGTGCGTGCGCGCGCATCGGCATAGATATGCGCGTTGGGATCATCCTCGCCCGCCGTGACGGGCAGCGCGAGGCGTCCTTCGCCGACGAAGCGCGCGAGATTGTCGACATGGCCGTCGGTATGATCGCCGACCAGCCCGTTGCCGAGCCACAGCAGCCGGTCGATCCCGAG
This sequence comes from Sphingopyxis sp. MSC1_008, assembly GCF_023197165.1. Taxonomy (GTDB): domain Bacteria; phylum Pseudomonadota; class Alphaproteobacteria; order Sphingomonadales; family Sphingomonadaceae; genus Sphingopyxis. The sequence goes on along the minus strand of NZ_JALPRD010000001.1, from coordinate 432,904 downwards.
CGACTGGCGGAGCCGGACCGCAATGTCTTCGCGCGTCAGCGTCGGATTGCGGTTCGTGTTGAGCAGGCATTCCTCGGTCGTGACGCACAGCCCCGTGCCGTCGACGTCGATCCCGCCGCCCTCGAGCACCCAGTCCTGATCGTCGACCGGCAGGCCGCTGGCCTGCGCAAGCGCCGCGCCGACTTCCCGATCGCCCGGCATGACGAACTTCTCGCCCCACCAGTTGAATTCGAAATTGCGTGCGCGGCGTGCCGCGCCGGTGCCGGCAATGATCGGCCCGGTATCGCGCAGCCAGATGTCGCCCAAGGGCTGGATCAGGATGCGTACGCCCGGATCGACGAGCGCGGCGGCGATATCCGCCTGCCGTGCGTCGTTGACCACCAGCCGCACCGCTTCGCCGCGGCCACTGTCATGGACGGCGTTGGCGAAGGCGGCGACGTCGCGCCGCCCTTCATCGATCGCACCTGCCCATTCTTCGGCGAGGTGCGGGAAGCCGATCCAGACCGCTTCGTGCGGCGCCCATTCGGCAGGCATTTTCAGCGTCATGGGCGCGCACTCTTTCGCTTATTTGCCGGCGCGCGACTTGTCGCGGGCGGCGCGGAATTCGTCGCCCTCGTTCCAGTTCGGCCATGCGTCGGTCATCGCGAGCATGCGACCTGCGGCGTAATAAAGGCGCAGGTCGGACATCATGCCGCCCCAGTTGGTGATCGCCTCATATTCGTCGCCGGGTGCGTGATAGCGGTTCTTTTCATAATCTTCCGCCGCCTTCTTGCCGGCTTCGACTCCGCCTTCGACCAGATCGTCGCCGCTGCCAAAGTTGAACATCGGCACACCGAGCTTGGCGAAGCTGAAGTGATCCGAACGGTAATAGAAGCCCTTCTCTGGAGTCGGTTCGTCCTTGATGACGCGCTTTTCCATCTCGGCGAGCTTGGCGACATAGGCGTCGAGTTCGGACTTGCCGCGGCCGACGACGACGATGTCCTTCGCCGGGCCGATTGCGTTCAGCGCGTCCATGTTCACGCCGCCGACCGTCTGCGCGAGCGGGAAGATCGGGTTTTCGGCGTAATATTTCGAACCGAGCAGGCCCGATTCCTCGGCGGTGACGGCAAGGAAGACGATGCTGCGATCGGGTGCGCCCGCCTTGTGGAAGGCTTGCGCCAGCGTCACGAGGCCCGCGATGCCGCTCGCATTGTCGACCGCGCCGTTGCAGATATCGTCGCCACCCACGCGCGTGCAGCGGCCGAGGTGATCCCAATGGCCGGTGTACAGCACATATTCGTCGGGGCGCTTGGCGCCCGGCAGCACGCCGATGACGTTGCGCGACATCTTCTTCGAAATCGCGTTGTCGAAGCTGAAGTTTGCCTTCACGCCGGTCAGCGCGACGGGCTTGAACCCCTTCTTGCCCGCGTCGGCACGCAGCTTGTCGAAATCCTGCCCGGCGCTCGCGAAGAGCTCCTTCGCCTTCGGAAGCTGGATCCAGCCGTTGGCGAGCGTTTCCTTCGCCCCGCCGTCCTTGGTTTCGGCGAGGTAATTGGTGCCGGTGTTGCTCGATTCGACGACGTTCCAGCCGTAAGCGGCGGGCTCGGTGTCGTGGACGATCAGCACCGCCGCGGCGCCCTGGCGTGCGGCTTCCTCATATTTGTATGACCAGCGGCCATAATAGGTCATCGCGCGGCCGTTGAATTCGCCCTTGGCTTCCTTGGTCTGCCAGTCGGGATCGTTGACGAGGACGACGACGGTCTTCCCGCTCACGTCGAGCCCGGCATAGTCGTTCCAGCCCTTTTCGGGGGCGTTGATGCCGTAACCGACGAAGACGACGTCGCTGTCCTTGACCGCGGTCTTGGGCTGGACGCGATAGCTGAACGCGACATAATCCTTCGCATATTGCGCGGTGACCGGCGTCTTGCCGCCGGTGAAGGTGAGCGGCGTCGCATTCTTCGCGGTGATCTCGACCAGCGGCACGTCCTGCGTCCACTTGCCGTTGTTGCCGGGCTTCAGCCCCGCTTCCTCGTATTTCTTGATGATATAGGCGACGGTCTTTTCCTCGCCCGGGGTGCCGGGAGCGCGGCCTTCATAGGCGTCCGACGACAATTCCTTCGTCACTTCCTGAAGCGTCGCGAGCGACAGTTCGGGGATCTGGACGTCGGGAATGGCGGTGGCCGAAGTCGCGGCCTTGTCGGATGTGTTGCACGCGGCAACGGTCAGGAGAACCGCGAAGGCTGCGGTCGTTCGGGGGAAACGAAGCATGGAAATTCCTCGGAAAGTTTCATTTGCGACGAACGGGCTTGTGCCAGCCGGGGCGCTGCGATGCAAGGCGGGGCGCGCGTACGGAATCATGCAATTATGGTCATGAATCCGCTTGATAATTGCGTCGCCATGGGCAGGTTGAGCGAGGTGGAAATACCGGGGGAGTACAATGATTTCAGTGAAATGGCTTGGGCGCAGCGCGTCTGTTTTTGCCTTGGTGACGATGGTGTCGCCATTTTTCGCAGCTCAGGCGCAGGAAAAAGATAATGCCGCGCGCTTCGGCGCGCTCGAATCGATCCTCGACGTCAGCCTGTCGCCCGACGGGAACCATCTCGCATTCGTCGAACAGGGCGTCAAACGCGAGCGCCGGCTTTTCGTTGTCGATACGGCCGCCGGTGCCACGCCGCGTCAGATCCTGTCGAGCGACGGGGGTGCCGGCGGCAATCTGAGCTGGTGCGGCTGGGTGACCAATGTGCGACTCGCGTGCCAGACTTTCATGCGCGATGATGTTCGGGGATATATTATGGCGGCGACGAACATCGTCGCGGTCGATGCGACAGGAGCCAATCTACGCGTTCTCAGCAAACGCCGGAACGACCGTTCGCTCTATTCCGATTTCCGGGGCGGCAGCGTGATCGACTGGTCAGCGTCGGATAACGGATCACTGCTGATGACACGCAGCTATGTGCCGGAGAATAACACTGGAACGCGCATCGCCAGCAGCGCCGAGGGTCTCGGGGTCGATCGGATCGATTCTGTCAGCGGGATGGCGCGCCGCGTCCAGGCGCCCAATCGCGATGCCGTTTTTTACCTGTCCGATGGGCACGGCAACGTCCGCGTGATGGCAAGCCAGGGCTATTCGAGCACCACCGGCCAGCTCGATCCGATCATCCGCTTCTTCTATCGGTCAAAGGATGGCGACGCGTGGAAGTCGCTCTCCCAATCGGACATCGTCGCCGAAGATGGATTCTGGCCGACGGCGATCGATCCCGCAACCGATCGTGTTTTCGGTTTCGGCAAGATCGATGGACGCAAGGCGGTGCTTGCGATGGCGCTCGACGGCAGCGGTGCCATTTCGACCATATATACGCACCCCGATGTCGACGTTGACGGCGTCATACGCATCGGCCGTAACGGACGGATTGTCGGGGTGTCCTACGCGACCGATCGGCGCGAGGCGGTGATGACCGATGCGCCTCTCGCCAAAATGACGAGCGCGCTTTCGAAGGCGCTCGGGGGCAAGCAGGTCGTGATCGTCGACGCCTCGGCGGATGAGAGCCGCTATCTGGTTCGTGCGGAATCGGACACCGACCCTGGCGCCTATTATCTGTTCAATCCCAAGGCACAGGAATTGCGTCCGCTTCTCGCATCGCGCGAACAACTGGCCGATACGACCTTGTCGCCCGTGAAGGCGGTGAATTATCCCGCGGCCGACGGTACGATGGTGCCGGGCTATCTCACGTTGCCGCCGGGGCGCAAGGATGCCAAGGGGGTGCCCGCGATCGTGATGCCGCACGGCGGGCCATCGGCGCGCGACGAATGGGGGTTCGACTGGCTTGCGCAATATTTTGCGCAAAGCGGTTATGCGGTGCTCCAGCCGAATTATCGCGGGTCGTCGGGCTATGGCGACCAATGGTATCAGAACAACGGGTTTCAGTCATGGCGGATTGCGGTTGGCGATATCGCCGATGGCGGCCGCTGGCTGGTTTCCAGCCAGGGGGCCGACCCGGCCAGGCTCTCGATCGTCGGCTGGTCCTATGGCGGTTATGCGGCGCTGCAATCGGGCGTGCTCGCGCCCGACTTGTTCAAGGCGATCGTCGCGATTGCCCCCGTCACCGACCTGCAGCAGCTGAAGGATGAGGAATCGCGCACCGGCGCGGCGCGGATCAGCGCCCGGTTTATCGGTTCGGGCCCGCACATTCGCGAAGGATCGCCTGCGCAAAATGCCGATGCGATCAAGGTTCCCGTGCTGATGTTCCACGGCAGTTTCGACCAGAATGTCGACATCTCGCAATCGCGGACAATGAAGCGCGCGCTAGAGGGGAAGGGCAAGCGCGTCGAGCTGATCGAATATCCCGAACTCGCACATAGTCTCGAAACCGGCGAGGCGCGCAGCGACATGCTGCGCAAGATTTCGGCTTTCCTGCCGCACTGAAACGAAAAGGGGCGGCCCGTTTCCGGACCGCCCCTTTGAATTCGATAGCGAACGCGATCAGCGCGAATAGAATTCGACGACCAGGTTCGGTTCCATCTTCACCGGATAGGGCACTTCGTCGAGCGTCGGGACGCGGACGTAGGTCGACTTGGTGCCGTCAACCGACAGATATTCCGGCAGGTCGCGCTCGGGCAGGCTCTGCGCTTCGGCGACCAGCGCCATTTCCTGCGCCTTCTTGCCGAGCGTGACTTCGTCGCCCGGCTTCACGAGTCGGCTCGCGACATTGCACTTCACGCCGTTCACATAGACGTGACCGTGGCTGACGAGCTGGCGCGCCGAGAAGATCGTCGGGGTGAACTTCGAGCGGTAGACGACGGCGTCGAGGCGGCGCTCGAGCAGGCCGATCAGGTTCTGGCCGGTGTCGCCCTTCATACGCGACGCTTCGAAATAGTTCTTCTTGAACTGCTTCTCGGTGATGTCGCCGTAATAGCCCTTCAGCTTCTGCTTCGCGCGGAGCTGGATGCCGAAGTCCGACATCTTGCCCTTGCGGCGCTGACCATGCTGGCCGGGGCCATATTCGCGGCGGTTGACGGGGCTCTTCGGGCGACCCCAGATGTTTTCACCCATCCGGCGGTCGAGTTTATACTTGGCGCTCTGGCGCTTCGACATATGTCGTCTCCAATATGCTGTGTGCCGAAGGATTTCGGCGGTTCCCGGGTCGCACCATATGGCCAGATGCCATATGCGACCGCCGCTTCACCGGGGTGCGGGGTCCATTGCGAAGGCGCGCGGTTAGACGGGCAGGGGCGCAAAGTCAAGCGTTGCGGGGCCAATTGGCGGCATGCCTCGACAGCGCGAAAAAAGCCGCTAAAGGCAGCGCGCATGACGTCCGCCAAACTTCCCGAACAGTGTGAAACGATGATCGATGTCCGCGCCGGGGTCGATCAGGTCGATCGCGAGCTGGTCGCGCTGCTCGTCCGCCGTTTCGGCTATATGGACGCCGCCGCGCGCATCAAGCCCGACCGGGCGAGCGTTCGCGACGAGGCCCGCAAGGCCGAGGTGCTCGACAATGTCGCGCGCGAAGCCGAAGCCGCCGGACTGGAGTCCGCGCGGCTGCGTGCCGTGTGGAACGAACTGGTCGAACAATCGATCGCCTATGAGGCGGTCGAATGGGATCGCCTGCGCGCCAATCGTTGACCGTTTAGTTGGTAGCGCCGGCCGCCGGTTTGTCGACAACGGCCTGCGTCGCCTCTTCTTTCGGCTTCACGGGTTCGACGACCGTCCGGCAAACGCGCTTGGGCACCGTGCTGCCGGTCACTTCAACCTTTTCGCAGACCTTTTTGGGCTTTGCGGGTTTTGCGGGCAAGTCATCAGCCATGTTCGCGGAAGTTGCGGCAAGGGCCAGGGAAAGTATCGCAGAGATCATATAGATATTCGCTCCTTGGAGGATGCGGCCTTCTAGTGATGTTTGCTGCCGCAGCCAAGAGGCCGTCGAAGCGGGTAGTCCGGCCATCGGCCTGACCAGTCAACGCGGCCTTGTCAGCCGGAGATACGGCCCCTCATCGCGTCGCTGTCTTGGATATTGCCTTTCTGCGCGTCCCATTGTTCCTGCGTCATGCAGATGCGATTCTTCAGGCGCGACCCAGAGCTCCTGTCCGCACGGCACACCATTTTCGGTTTCGCAGGTTTCGCTTCGCTGGTCGCGGGCGGCGCGGCCGCTTCGGGGGCTGCCGCGGAGAGCGCAAGGGAAAGAACGAGAGTCAGCATCGATATTCTCCAAGACGATTCGCCCCGTTATCGCGATCGGGGCGTCCTGCCAAGTGCCGTCACGATGCCGTGCATCATCCTGATATCATTGTGCGACCACCCCGTCTTGGTCAGCGCGGTGCGCAAGGTGCGCAGCGTCGCCTCGGTCCGCTCGGGCGGCACGAAATAACCGCTCGCGTCGAGATCGCGCGTGAGATGCTGGATAAATTCTTCGAGTTCGGCGTGCGGCGCGGGCGGGTCGAGCGGCACTTCGGGCGGGCTCGCGAGTGCGACACCCTTGGACCATTCATAGGCGAGCAAGATGACCGCCTGCGCCAGATTGAGCGATGCAAATTCGGGATTGATCGGCACAGTCACGATATTGTGCGCGAGCGCGACATCGTCGGTTTCGAGCCCCGAGCGTTCGGCGCCGAAAACATAGGCCGATCGGCCCGCGCTGGCATGAACCTCGCGCGCCGCCGCTTCGGGGGTCAGCACGGGCTTCATCACGCCGCGCTTGCGCACGGTGGTGGCATAGATGGTCGTGCAGTCGGCGACCGCATCGGCGAGGCTGTCGAACACTTTTGCCTCGGCGAGCACGATGTCGGCACCCGCCGATGCGGGGCCGGCGTCGGGGTTGGGCCAGCCGTCGCGCGGGGAAACGAGGCGCAGTTCGGTCAGCCCGAAATTGAGCATCGCGCGCGCCGCCTTGCCGATATTCTCACCCAGCTGCGGACGGACGAGAACGATGACGGGAGGCGGGGCCGCGCTCAATTTTTGTGCGCTGCTTCGGTCACCGACGACGCGAATTCCTCGAAATCCTTGGCCTCGGTAAATTCGCGGTAGACGCTGGCGAAGCGGATATAGGCGACGCTATCGAAGCCTTTCAGCGCTTCCATCACCATGCCGCCGATCTGCTGCGCCTGGACTTCGCTCTCGCCCGAGGTTTCGAGCTGGCGCTGGATGCCCGACACCAGCCGTTCGATGCGCGCACCGTCGATCGGGCGCTTGCGGCACGCGATCTGGATGCTGCGCATCAATTTCTCGCGGTCGAAGGGTTCGCGGCGGCCGTCGGCCTTGGTCACCCCGACTTCGCGGAGCTGGATGCGTTCGAAGGTCGTAAAGCGCGCGCCGCAATCCTCGCATTGGCGGCGGCGCCGAATCGCCGCGCCGTCCTCGGTCGGACGGCTGTCCTTCACCTGGCTGTCTTCATGGCCGCAATAGGGGCAGCGCATGGGCTAGCGTTTCACCCGGCTGTAAAGCGCGATCGCGGCGCCCGCCAGCAGGCCGACCGGCCACGAAACGACAGGCAGCACCGCGCCCGCGATCGCGCCGACGACGCCGCCGGTCAGCACGGGGCGCGTCGAGGGATGGGCCATGCCTTGCTTGCCCATCGCCTTGACCTCTTCGATCGAGAGTTCGACCAGCGTCGGTTCCTCGGGGTGCTGCCGTGCCATTGCCTTATCCCTGATAGATGGGGAAGCGTTCGCACAGCGCGCGGACGCGGCCCCGGACATTCGCTTCGACATCGGCGTCGCCATGCTCGCCCTTGTCGCGCAGCGCCTCGAGCACGTCGGCGACCATATCGCCGATTTCCTCGAACTCGGCGATGCCGAAGCCGCGCGTCGTGCCGGCGGGCGATCCGACGCGGATGCCGCTGGTCTTGACCGGGGGCAGCGGGTCGAACGGGATGCCGTTCTTGTTGCAGGTGATCGCGCTGCGTTCGAGCGCCTCGTCGGCGTCGCGGCCGGTGACGCCGAGCGGGCGGAGATCGATCAGCGCGAGGTGCGTGTCGGTGCCGCCCGCGACGACGTCGGCGCCGCGTGCCTTCAGCCGGCCGGCGAGCGCCTGCGCATTTGCGACGGTTGCCTTCGCATAATCCTTGAACTCGGGGCGGAGCGCTTCGCCGAACGCCACGGCCTTGGCGGCGATGACGTGCATCAGCGGGCCGCCCTGCAGCCCGGGAAAAACCGCCGAATTGATGCGCTTGGCGATCGCTTCGTCATTGGTCAGGATCATGCCGCCGCGCGGGCCGCGCAGCGTCTTGTGCGTCGTTGTGGTGACGACATGCGCATGTTCCATCGGCGAGGGGTGGACGCCGCCCGCGACGAGGCCCGCAAAATGCGCCATGTCGACCATCAGCAGCGCGCCGACATCGTCGGCGATCTTGCGGAAACGCGCGAAATCGAGCGTGCGCGGATAGGCCGAGCCCCCCGCGATGATGAGGGCGGGGCGATGTTCCTTCGCCAGCGCCTCGACCTGATCGAAATCGACGAGATGGTCGTCGGCGCGCACGCCGTACTGCACGGCGTTGAACCATTTGCCCGACATCGCGGGCGGCGCGCCGTGAGTCAGGTGCCCGCCGGCGTCGAGGCTCATGCCGAGGATCGTCGCGCCGGGCTTGGTCAGCGCGAGCATCACCGCGCCGTTCGCCTGCGCACCCGAATGCGGCTGGACGTTGGCATAGCCGCAGTCGAACAGCTGCTTGGCGCGGTCGATCGCGAGGGTTTCGACCTCGTCCGACGGCGCGCAGCCCTGATAATAGCGGCGGCCGGGATAGCCTTCGGCATATTTGTTGGTGAAAACCGAACCCTGTGCTTCGAGGACCGCCTTCGAGACGATATTCTCCGACGCGATCAGTTCGATCTGATAGCGCTCGCGTTCGAGTTCATGCTTCATCGCCGCCGCGACCGCAGGATCGACGGTGTCGACGCCGTCGGTGAAATAGCCGGCCGATTTGATAGGCTTGGCAAGCGTGTCTGTGGTCATCGGCTGGTCTCCAGTTGGGGCGGATTGGAAAGCTTGTCGACGCGGCGCGCGTGGCGGTCGCCGGCGAAATCGGTCGTCAGGAAGGCGTCGAGGCACGCCTTGGCCATGTCGATGCCGGTCAGGCGGGCGCCCATCGCGATGACGTTCGCGTCATTATGCTCGCGCGACAGCCTCGCCGACAGCGGCTCGGACACGAGCGCGCAGCGCGCGGCGGGGTTGCGGTTGACCGAAATCGAAATGCCGATGCCCGACCCGCAGAGCGCGACGCCACGTTCGGCGCGGCCGTCGGCGATGGCTTCGGCGAGCTTGTAGCCGTAATCGGGATAATCGACGCTGTCGGGGCCGTTGGTGCCGAGATCTTCGACTTCGTGGCCGGCTTCGCGAAGCCAGTCGGCGAGAGCGGCTTTCAGCTCCCAGGCGGCGTGGTCAGAGGCTATTGCAATGCGCATGATGCGGCTCCCGCGGGGCGATAGGGAATCGATGAGCGCCCTTTAGGCGAAGCCGCGCGGATTGGCCATAAGCGAGGTGGCAAATTTGTGACTGTGCCGATAAAGCCGCCCTATGTCCGACACGATCATGTCCATCCTGATGCTGACCGGCGTTCTTTTGAGCGGCGGTGCCGTCTATGTCTTTCGCAAGGGCGACCGCCGCCGCGCGCTGCTGATGCTCGTCGCCGCGCTGGTGATGTTCGCGAATGTCGCGATCTGGCTGGTGCCGGTGAAATAATCCAGCCGTCGCCCCCGCCTTCACGGGGGCGACGGTAATTCCTCAGCGGATCGGCGAATCGGGCGCGAGCCGCATATCCAGATAGTTATCGAGCGACTTCATCAACTGGTCGAGTTCATGCTCGAAGAAATGGTTGGCGCGCGGGATCTCGTCGTGATGGATCGTGATGCCCTTTTGCGTGCGCAGCTTGTCGACCAGCTTCTGCACCGCGCTCGGCGGCACGATCTCGTCCTGCCCGCCCGCGACGATGATGCCCGACGAGGGGCAGGGCGCGAGAAAGCTGAAGTCGTACATGTTCGCCGGCGGCGCGACCGACAGGAAGCCGCGGATTTCGGGGCGGCGCATGAGCAGCTGCATCCCGATCCACGCACCGAAGCTGAAGCCCGCGATCCACGTCGTCTGTGCCTCAGGGTGGATCGACTGAACCCAGTCGAGCGCCGACGCGGCATCGCTCAGCTCGCCGATGCCATTGTCGAACGTGCCCTGGCTGCGGCCGACGCCGCGGAAGTTGAAGCGCAGCACCGCGAAACCGCGCGCGACGAAGCTCTTGTACATCGCCTGCGTGATGCGGTCGTTCATCGTGCCGCCGCCCTGCGGGTGCGGGTGAAGGATCAGCGCAACCGGCGCACGCGGACGCGGCGGGGGCGAGAAACGGCCTTCGATACGGCCCTCGGGGCCGGGGAAAATGACGTCGGGCATGGGAGCACCTCTTATCTTTTATGGCTGGCCGCCGAATCGCCGGGCTGGCAGGGTGGCGGAGCGAAGATGGCGCCTATATAGAAATTGCGTAGCATGTTGCAACTTTTGCGAATCGCTCGCAATAAGGATCTGCCGATCGGATGATTTACCTCGACTACCAAGCCACGACGCCGCTTGCTCCCGAGGCGCGCGAGGCGATGCTGCGCTGGCTGGAGGGGCCGGGTGAGGGCGATGGCTTCGCGAACCCCGCGAGCACGCACAAAGGCGGGCGTGCGGCGGCGGCGGCGGTGGAGGTCGCGCGCGATCAGGTCGCGGCGCTGCTGCCCAGGGGCGGACGCGTCTTCTTCACATCGGGCGCGACCGAAGCGCTCAACTGGGCGCTGCTGCGCGGGGCCGAGGCGATGCCCGGCGGCGTCGCGGGGCTCAGCATCGAGCATGCCGCCTCGCTGCAATGCCTCGAACGCCTGAACGCCACGATCCTGCCGGTCGATAGCGAAGGACTCGCGCTGCCGCCCGACGACACGCTGATTCCGGAGCGCGGAATTGTCGCGACGATGCTGGTCAACAACGAAGTCGGGACGATCCAGCCGGTCGCCGATTTCGCCGCCGCCGCGCACGCGAAGAACAGCCTGCTGCTCTGCGACGCGGTACAGGGCTATGGCCGCGTCGCGATCCCCGGCGATGCCGACCTGATCGCCATCTCGGCACACAAGATCCACGGGCCGAAGGGTATCGGCGCGCTCTGGATCAGGGACGGCGTCGACCTGCCGCCGCTGATGTTCGGCGGCGCGCAGGAGCAGGGGATGCGCTCGGGCACCGTCTCGCCCGCGCTATGCGCCGGATTCGGCGCCGCCGCGGCGCTCGCGGCCGAGCGGTTCGACAAGGACGCCGCGCATGTCGAACGCCTCTGGTCGCTCGCGCTTGATATGCTCCCCGAATGGACGATCAATGGCGATGCCGCGCAGCGCTACCACGGCAACCTCAACGTCCGCCGCGATGGCGTGAACGGCCTGCGCCTGATGTCCGACGCGCGCGAAATCGCCTTTTCGCTCGGCAGTGCGTGCGGCAGCGGATCGGGCAAGGTCAGCCATGTGCTCCGCGCGATGGGCGTGAGCGAGGCCGACGCGCGCGCCTCGATCCGCCTCGGCTGGGGCCGCTACACCAGCGAGCAGGACCTGCGCGATGGGCTGCAAGCGATCAGGGACGCCGCGCGATTGCAGGGCGTCAACTGATGCGCGTCACCTTCATCCACGCCGACGGCAAGGCGCGCACCGAGGCAGAGGCCGAACCCGGATCGATCCTGCTTGACGTCGCGCAGGCGCATATGATGCCGCTCGAGGGCACGTGCGAGGGCCAGATGGCTTGCTCGACCTGCCACGTCATCGTCGGACGTGAGGATTTCGACCGCCTGCCGCCCGCGAGCGAGATGGAGGAGGATATGCTCGATCTTGCCGCAGGGGTACGGCGAACGAGCCGCCTGTCGTGCCAAGTCGTGCTCACCGACGATCTTGACGGGCTGACGGTGCACATCCCCGCCGAAAGCCGCAACATGCAGGGACCGCGCTGATTTCTTCCGTCACCCCGGACTTGATCCGGAGCCTGCCTTCCTTCTTCGAGGCAAGAAAGGCGGGTGCCGGGTCAAGCCCGGCATGACGAATGGCTGGTCTTGCATTTTCTTGCTACCCCCGCCATATGCGCCGCGGGAGTCGGGCGGACGCAGTCTTCGCCAACCCGGTCAGGTCCGGAAGGAAGCAGCCGCAACGAATTCGCTGCGGGTCGTTCCGGCTCCCACCCTCACCACATGTCGAACGAATGGGCGTTTCCGTTTTTGCGCCGGTATTCGGGGCGAATCCGTCCGATAGGGCGTAGCCGCGCGATTGGCAGCCGTGTTGCGAACTTGCCGAGTTCGAAAGCGGCGTCGGTATCGCCCAATCGTGCCGCTCGGCGCAGCCAGCGCCGATAGCCCTGCAAATCGTTCGCTGCGAAACAGTTCATCGCCATATGCTGCGCGGCATTTGCGTTGCCGCTTCGCCAGGCCTTTCGATACCAATAGGCAGACGATGCGGGGTGATTGCTGCGCATTCCTTCGACCGCGAAATCGCATGCGAACAGCACTTGCCCATGATCATAATTTCGGATGGACAAGGCGCGGAAGATCGGCTCGCAAAGCCCGTTCCGAAGCCCCGCTTGAATGTGCAGCGCGCGGTCATAAAGACGGTCGAGTTTGTCCTGATCGCGAAACATCGGACGAAGGTGCATCTTGCTTTCGACAAAGGCAAGTGGACCCCCTAAGACGAGCCTATGAGCGATTCCGCCGACGACGAAACCCCGATGCTGGGAATGGACCTGCCCGAGACGGCGCCGCAGCCGTCGAGCGGCCCGTACCGCGTTCTCGCGCGCAAATATCGCCCGCAAACCTTTGCCGAGCTGATCGGGCAGGATGCGATGGTGCGCACGCTCGGCAATGCGATCGCGCGCGACCGGCTGGCGCATGCGTTCCTGATGACCGGGGTGCGCGGGGTCGGCAAGACGTCCACCGCGCGGCTGATCGCCAAGGCCCTGAACTGCATCGGTCCTGACGGGCAGGGCGGGCCGACGATCGATCCGTGCGGCGTGTGCGAACCCTGCCGTGCGATCACCGAAGGCCGCCACATCGACGTCATCGAAATGGACGCCGCGTCGAACACCGGCGTCGACGATGTGCGCGAGATTATCGAGGCGGTGCGCTACGCCGCGGTCTCAGCACGCTACAAGATCTACATCATCGACGAAGTGCACATGTTGTCGCGTAACGCCTTCAATGCGCTCCTGAAAACGCTCGAAGAACCGCCGCCGCACGTCAAATTCCTCTTCGCGACGACCGAGGTGAACAAGGTGCCCGTGACGGTGCTGTCGCGCTGCCAGCGTTTCGACCTTCGCCGCATCACCCCCGACATGCTGTTCGCGCATTTCAGCTCGATCCTGCAAAAGGAAGGTGTCGAGGCCGAGGCGCCGGCGATCTGGCTGATCGCCAATGCTGCCGAAGGCTCGGTGCGCGACGGCCTGTCGATTCTCGACCAGGCGATCGCGCACGCCGACCTCGATGGCGGCGGGAAGATTGGCGCCGATCAGGTGCGCGTGATGCTCGGCCTCTCGGACCGGTCGGCGATCGGGCAGTTGATGGCGACGATTCTCGAAGGCGATGCCGGCGGCGCGATCGACCTCGCGCGCTCGCAATATGCGCTCGGCATTGAACCTGTCGCGATGGTGCGGGGGCTCATGGACCTGACGCACGCGATCACGCTGGCGAAAGTTTCGCGCCACGACGACCCCGCGCTGGCCGAAGCCGATCGCGAACGCATCGGCGACTGGGGGCAAAAGCTCGGTTTCGCGCCGCTCAACCGGCTGTGGCAGTTGCTCCTCAAGGGGCATGAGGAGGTGCTGCGCGCGAACAATCCGCTCGAGCATCTCGAAATGTTGCTGCTGCGCGTGATTTACGCTGCGTCGATGCCCGATCCGGGCGAGCTCGCGAAAATGCTCGAAAAGGGCGGCGTTCCGACGATGCCGCTCGCCGCGCCGGCGGCGCCCGCAACGCAGGAAAGCATGACGGCCGAACCGGTGGCCGTCACGGAAGCGCCAGCAATCGCAAGCGCGGAGTCGCCTGCCTCGGCGCTTACCGTCTCGCAGATCCATCAGCTCCTCGAAAGCACAGGAAATCATCGGCTTGCGGTCGATGTCTACGATCATCTGCGAATCATAGAACTCGAACCGGGCAGCATCGTTTTCGCGCCGGTTGGCGCGCTCGGCGCGTCGTTCGCGCGCGATCTGGGCGACGCGCTGCTCGCGCAGACCGGCAGCCGTTGGCAGGTGCGGGAAGGCGAGGGCGAAGGACGGCCGAGCCTTGGCCAAATCCGCGCCGCAACACTCGCCGATAATGACGCGCGAATCCGCGAGCTGCCGGTGGTGAAGGCCGCCCTGGCCGCTTTTCCCGACGCGAAACTTGAAGAGACCGGCGACAATCGCCATAAGTCCAACCCATGAAATCGATCGAAGAAATGATGAAGGCGGCGCAGGAAGCGGCCGCCACGGTGCAGGCGCAGATGCAGGAGGCGCAGGCGAAGCTCGACAGCGTCGAGGTCGAAGGCGTGTCGGGCGGAGGACTGGTGCGGATTCGTGCGAGCGCGAAGGGCCGCATCAAGCAAATCTCGATCGACGACAGCTTGATCGTTCCGGCCGACAAACAGATGCTCGAAGACCTGCTCGCCGCCGCGTTTAACGACGCGCGCGAAAAGGCCGACGCGGCGAGCAACGAGGAAATGGGCAAGATGACGAGCGGCCTGCCGCTCCCTCCGGGCTTCAAGCTGCCATTTTGAGCCAGCTTTGCCCCGCTGTTCAGCGCAGCGACATTGAATGCGTGCCAAGTTACGCCATATTAGCGAAGAACCACCTATAAGAAGGGCGGTGCGCCCGGTCGCGGGGCCCGTCCAGGAGCCGTAATGACGCAATCTTATCCCCTTCTTCCGCTTCGTGACATCGTCGTTTTCCCGCACATGATCGTGCCGCTCTTTGTTGGCCGCGACCGTTCGGTCGCCGCGCTCGAAGCCGCGATGGAAAGCGACAAGGAAATCTTCCTCGTCGCGCAGCTCGATCCGGGCGAGGACGATCCGCAGCGCGACGATCTCTACGACGTCGGCGTGATCGCCACCGTATTGCAGCTATTGAAGCTGCCCGACGGCACCGTCCGCGTGCTCGTCGAAGGCAAGGAGCGTGCGAAGCTGCTCGCGCTCACCAACGAAGACAAGGCCGTGATGGCGAGCGTGAAGCCGGTCGGCGACACGATCGACGACAGCGTCGACACCGCCGCACTGATGCGCTCGGTGGTCGATCAGTTCGAAAATTACGCCAAGCTCAACAAGAAGATGCCCGCCGAAACCGCGGTCCAGCTGTCGCAGATCGAGGACGCCTCGCGCCTCGCCGATTCGGTCGCGGGCAACCTCAACATCAAGGTCTCCGACAAGCAGGCGTTGCTCGTCGAGGACGCGCCGTCGAAGCGGCTCGAAATGGTCTTCGCCTTCATGGAAGGCGAACTCGGTGTGTTGCAGGTCGAAAAGAAGATCCGCGGCCGCGTGAAGCGCCAGATGGAAAAGAGCCAGCGCGAATATTATCTCAACGAACAGTTGAAGGCGATCCAGCGCGAGCTTGGCAACGACAATGGCGAGGGCGGCGACGACCTCGCCGAACTGCAGCTCAAGATCGACAGCCTCAAAATGTCGAAGGAGGCCAAGGCCAAGGCGCAGGCCGAAATGAAAAAGCTGCGTGCGATGGCGCCGATGTCGGCCGAAGCGACCGTTGTGCGCAACTATCTCGACACGCTGATCGGGCTGCCGTGGGGCAAGAAGTCGAAGCTCAAGAAGGATATCGCAAAGGCGCAGGAGGTCCTCGATGACGACCACTATGCGCTTGAAAAGGTCAAGGACCGGATCGTCGAATATCTCGCGGTCCAGGCGCGCACCAACAAGCTGAAAGGCCCGATCCTGTGCCTCGTCGGCCCTCCGGGCGTCGGCAAGACCAGTCTCGGCAAGTCGATCGCCAAGGCGACCGGGCGCGAGTTCATTCGCCAGTCGCTGGGCGGCGTGCGCGACGAGGCCGAAATCCGCGGCCACCGCCGCACCTATATCGGCTCACTGCCGGGCAAGATCGTGACGAACCTCAAAAAGGCCGGCACGATGAACCCGCTGTTCCTGCTCGACGAGATCGACAAGCTCGGCCAGGATTTCCGCGGCGATCCGGCATCGGCGCTGCTCGAGGTGCTCGACCCCGAACAGAATGGCAAGTTCCAGGACCATTATCTGGAAGTCGACGTCGACCTCAGCGACATCATGTTCGTCACCACCGCGAACTCGCTCAACCTGCCGCAGGCGCTGCTCGACCGCATGGAGATCATCCGGCTTGAGGGCTATACCGAAGACGAGAAGGTCGAGATCGCCAAGCTGCACCTGATCGCGAAGCAGGTCGAGGCGCACGGGCTGAAGGCCGGCGAGTTCGAGCTGACCGAAGAAGGTCTGCGCGACCTTATCCGCTATTATACGCGCGAAGCCGGTGTTCGCACGCTCGAGCGCGAGATTGCGCGTCTCGCGCGCAAGGCACTGCGCCGCATCCTCGAGGGCAAGGCGGAAAGCGTCACCGTGACGCCGGAAAACCTGTCCGAATTCGCGGGCGTGCGGAAATTCCGCCACGGCATGGGCGATCTGGAGGACCAGGTCGGCGCCGTGACGGGGCTCGCTTGGACCGAGGTTGGCGGCGAATTGCTGACGATCGAAGCCGTCACCGCTTCGGGCAAGGGACAGGTCCGCACCACCGGCAAGCTCGGCGAAGTGATGACCGAATCGGTGCAGGCCGCACTGTCGTTCGTGAAAGCGCGGGCGCCGGCCTATGGCATCAAGCCCAGCCTGTTCGCGCGCAAGGACATCCACATCCACTTGCCCGAAGGCGCGGTGCCGAAAGACGGTCCGTCGGCGGGCGTCGGCATGGTGACCGCGATGATTTCGACGCTGACCGGGATCGCGGTGCGCCGCGATGTCGCGATGACCGGCGAAGTCACGCTGCGCGGCCGCGTGCTGGCGATCGGGGGCCTTAAGGAAAAGCTGCTCGCCGCTCTTCGCGGTGGCATCAAGACCGTGCTGATCCCCGAAGAGAATGAGAAAGACCTCGTTGAAATCCCGGCGAATATCACGACCGGATTGAAGATCATCCCGGTCAGCCACGTCGACGAAGTGCTCGCCGTGGCTCTGGTTTCGCCGGTCGTTCCGATCGAATGGACCGAGGCCGACGAGCTTGCCGCGTCGCCCCCGGTTCACTCCGGCACCGACCCCGAAACAACGATTCGGCACTGAGTCATCGCCGCCTGACGGCATTTCGCCCCAAATTCGTCGCAAAATCGACGTTTTGGGGCGTTTTGCGCCCTTTTTTGCTTTGACAAGGCGGGGTTAAACATCGTTAGTGACGCGCCATGGCTTCGGGCCATGAGAATCATTAAACCAACCATATTGCAGGGGTTCCTTAGGCATGAACAAACAAGACCTGATCGCCGCCGTCGCTGACTCGAGCGGCCTGACCAAGGGTGACGCGAGCAAAGCGGTTGAAGCCGTGTTCGACGCGATCACCGGTTCGCTGAAGAAGGGCGGCGAAGTCCGTCTCGTCGGCTTCGGCACTTTCGCAGTCAGCAAGCGCAAGGCATCGACCGGCCGCAACCCGCGCACCGGCGAAACGATGACCATCGCGGCGTCGAACCAGCCGAAGTTCAAGGCCGGCAAGGCCCTTAAGGACGCCGTCAACTAAGTTGACAGGCACCTTCTGGTGAAACCATCTCGGGCCGTGGCGCAAGCTGCGGCCCGATTTGTATCTGCCGGGTGGGATCCATGCGGTTTGTGCGTGAAGATTGAGCAAATGCCCGTTGCAATCACCGTCGCAGCGGCTATGGACGTCCAGCTTTCGGACGCCGGACCATTGGTCCGCCCCGATCGGGCGCGTAGCTCAGCGGTAGAGCACACCCTTCACACGGGTGGGGTCACAGGTTCAATCCCTGTCGCGCCCACCATGGCCTTCCGGCCATGGCACGAACCGAAACCGGAGCTGACCCGGCCATTCATCGCCTATTCAATGCTTTCGCGTTAGAGAAACGGCCATGATCCGTACACTGACCCTCTCCCTCATCTCCGCGCTGCTGCTCTCGGCAGGCGCGCCCGCGGCCGCGCGCGGCAACCGCGACCAGGACAATCTGCGCGAAGCCGCGGCACAGGGACAGGTTATCCCGCTCAACAAGCTGATCGCCGACGTCCGCTCGCGCCCGCCCTATAATGACATGACCTATCTCGGCGGCCCGCAGTTCGATGCAGGGCGGATGATCTATGCGCTGAAATTCATGGACGGCAACCAGGTCGTCGTCGTCTATGTCGATGCCCGCACCGGCCGGATCGTGGGACGCAAACCCTGACATTCCAATGAACCGACATTTCGTCGCAACGAGATTTTGCGATGATCGTTCGGACTTGATACACAGTCGAAACATGCGGCCGGGCTGCCCGGTGCGCAACGGAAAGGCGCCTGAATGCGGATTTTGATTGTCGAAGACGAACCCACGCTGGGCCCGCAGCTGAAGGCGACGCTGGAGGGCGCCGGCTATGCCGTCGACCTTGCGACCGATGGCGAGGATGGCCACTTCCTCGGCTCGACTGAAAATTACGACGCCGCGATCCTCGACCTCGGCCTGCCCGAGATCGACGGGCTGACCGTGCTCGACCGCTGGCGCCGCGAAAAGCGCAACTTTCCGGTGCTCGTCCTCACCGCGCGCGACAGCTGGTCCGACAAGGTGGCGGGGCTCGACGCGGGTGCCGACGACTATCTTGCCAAGCCGTTCCAGACCGAAGAGCTGATCGCCCGCCTGCGCGCGCTGATCCGCCGCGCCGCGGGCAATGCCTCGAGCGAGCTGATCGCGGGCGCCGTTCGCCTCGACACGCGCTCGGGCCGCGTCACGCTCGCGGGCGAACCGGTAAAGCTGACCGCGCAGGAATATAAACTGCTGTCGTACCTGCTGCACCACAAGGGCAAGGTCGTGTCGCGCACCGAACTGATCGAGCATATCTACGATCAGGATTTCGACCGCGATTCGAATACGATTGAGGTGTTCGTGACGCGCATCCGCAAGAAATTGGGCGCTGACATCATCACGACGATCCGCGGCCTTGGCTACCAACTCGACGACCCGCAGTAAGCCGTGACGGAAGCCGACGTCGCCCCGGCAGTCGTGGAGGACCCGGACGCGACGGAAAAACCGGGGGCGCTGACCAGCCGAATCACCGGCTCGCTCGCGCGCCGCATGATCGCGATCGCGGCGCTGTGGATTTCGGTGCTGCTGATCGGCGGCGGCTTTGCGCTCGACCGCGTGCTGACCGGCGCGATCACGCGCAATTTCGATTCGAGTCTCGAATATGTGCTGATCGCGATGATCCGCTCGTCGGAGATCGGCCCCGATGGCGAAGTGCGGCTGGTCGAGCCGCTCGGCGACCAGCGCTTCCTCGAGCCCTATAGCGGGCTTTATTGGCAGATCAGCGGCGGCAATCAGGAACCCTATCGCTCGCGCTCGCTGTGGGAACGCTCGCTCAAGGCGCCGACGCCGCATATCGACAACCAGATCCACACGTACGACAGCACCCAGTTTCCCGACGAGGAACTGCGCGTGCTCGAACGCAACGTCATCCTGCCGGGCAGCAAGACCAGCTGGCGGTTCCAGATTGCGCAGTCGCGCGAAGCCCTCGACACCCAGAATCGCGCGGTACGCGCGACGCTGATTCCCAGCCTTGCGCTGCTCGGCCTCGGGCTCATCATCCTCGCTGCGCTCCAGACCTTTTACGGCCTGTGGCCGCTGCGCCACATCCGCCGCGCGATCGCGGCGATGCGCGGCGGGCAGAACCGCCGCGTCGATGCGCCTTTGCCGCTCGAGGTGCAGCCGATGGTCGACGAACTCAACGCGCTGCTCGCGCATAACGAAAAACAGGCCGAGGAGGCGCGGCTGCACGCGGGCAATCTCGCACATGCGCTGAAAACCCCGCTGACCGTGCTCGTCAACAGCGCGACGAGCTCGACGTCGGAGCTTGCCGAGACCGTGCGGCGCGAGGCCGCGACGATGCAGCGGCAGGTCGACCACCACCTCGCGCGCGCGCGCGCGGTCGGGCGGCGCGGCGCGGCACAGGCGCGTGCGACCGTCTGGGACAGCGTGAACAGCGTGTCGCGCGCGGTCGCCGCGCTCTACCCCGATGCGCGGCTCGATGCGGCGGGCGACAAGACCGTCGTCGTGCGCGTCGAGCGGCAGGATCTCGACGAACTCGTCGGCAATTTGCTCGAAAACGCGGCCAAATATGGCGGTGGCAGCGTCTTTGTTACCGTCGGCCGCGAAGACGGGATGGCGGAAATCCTGATCGAAGACGATGGCGCGGGGATTTCGCTAGCCGACCGTGACCGCGTCATCGATCGCGGCGTCCGCCTCGACAGCGGCAAGCCGGGGACGGGGCTGGGACTGGCGATCGTGCGCGACGTCGCCGAAATCTATGGCGGCAGCATCGCGCTCGAAGAGAGCGAAGATCTGGGCGGATTGCTCGTGCGGCTGAGGCTGCCGGCGGGATGATGGGGGTCAGTTGGCCGGCGGTTCCGCTTCGGCTTCGACCTCGGCAGCGGCCGGTCCGACGAACGTCAATTTGGCCAACACGGGTTCCTTCGCCATCGCCTTCGCCAGGGCGATCAGGTCCCGACGCGAATTGATGCTGCAATATCGGGTGCTCCAGACGTCCATTAGCGGGCCCTCGCGCCGGTTCGCGGCGGGGCATCGTCTTTGCAGGACGTCGAAGGATTCGATCAGGCTGTCACCGGGGGCACGAGCGAGAAGAAGATAGTCGCTGCCCGGCCGCATTCCCGATTGCAGGATCCATAATTCGACCGGCTTGCCGGCGAAATTGGTCTTTCCGATTTGAACGAAAAAGGAGTAGCGATAACCGCTCGTTTCCAGCCGATCGCGGTCCGAGGGGCCGCTCTCGACAATAGCGCAATGGAAAACGCCATAATTGCCAAAGCGCAGCCATTCGGGCTCGTCGTTTTCGGCCGCGTCGCTGCGCTTGATCGTCCAGTCGCCCGTCGCAACGCGGCTCATGCAGCCAAAGCTGCCGTCATCGTCGGAAAAATGCTCCGGGACCAGATCGTCTTCATAGCCATAGAGCGGCACATCGGAATGGATCAGCTCGCCATGCAGTTCGGGAAAGTCGCGGTCGCCGCCGCCGTCGGGCTGCGCTTTCCCGGCGACGGGAATCGATGTCGCGGCGAGAAGGATCGCGAGCCCCCCGACGAATGGCTTTCGCTTCAAGCCGCGGTGACTTCCAGCCCGCGTTGGACCGCGGGGCGGGCAAGGCCGCGATCGAGCCATGCCTGGACGTGGCTGAACCGGTCGAATCCGACAATCTCGCGCGCTTCGTAAAATCCGATCAAATTACGGACCCAGCCGAGCAGCGAAATGTCGGCGATGCTATAGTCGTCGCCCATCACCCACGTCCGCTCCGCCAGCCGTTCGTCGAGCACGCCGAGCAGGCGCGCGGATTCGGCCGCGTAGCGGTCGCGTGGGCGCTTGTCCTCATATTCGCGGCCGGCGAATTTGTGGAAGAAACCGAGTTGGCCAAACATCGGGCCGACGCCGCCCATCTGCCACATCACCCACTGGATCGTTTCGTAGCGCGTTGCCGGGTCGGCGGACAAGAACAGCCCGCTCTTGTCGGCGAGGTAGATCAGGATCGCGCCCGATTCGAACAGCGCGAGCGGCTTTCCGCCGGGGCCTTGCGGATCGTAGATCGCCGGGATCTTGCCATTGGGGTTGAGCGCGAGGAACGCCGGGTCATGGCTCTCGTTCGCCATGATGTCGATCCGGTGCGGTTCGTAAGCGAGGCCGGTTTCTTCGAGCATGATGCCCGCCTTCACGCCGTTCGGCGTCGGCGCGGAGAAAAGCTGAATCCGGTCGGGGTGCTGCGCCGGCCAGCGGGCGAAGATTGGATGGTCAGTGCTCATGCCCCAGCCTCGCGGACTTTCTGGTGATGGCGGATCACCTCTTCGATGATGAAGCGCAGGAACTTCTCGGTGAAATCGGGATCGAGGTCTGCATCGCGGGCCAGCTCACGCAGCCGTTCGATCTGCCGCTCCTCGCGGCCGGGGTCGGCGGGGGGCAGGCCCTCGCGCGCCTTGAGCTCGCCGACCGCCTTGGTCACCTTGAACCGTTCGGCGAGCATATAGACGAGCGCGGCGTCGATATTGTCGATGCTCTGGCGATAGCGGCTCAGTTGGTCGTCCATGGGTGCGCGATTCCTCTCTTCTCCGGCACGCTTGGCACCGGGCGGGCCTTCAAAGCAAGCCGAAAGTCGTTGCAAAATCGTGACCGCGGCGCCAAGGCTCGCCGCGTTATGACTGCGGAAATCCATCAGCTCCACGGCGACCGGCCGCCCTCGCTCGACCCGATGATGGCGCTCGTCGCCGCCGACATGAACGAGGTGAATTCGGTCATTCTCGACCGGATGCAGTCCGAAGTGCCGCTGATCCCCGAACTCGCGGGCCATTTGATCGCGGGCGGCGGCAAACGCATGCGGCCGATGCTGACGCTCGCGTGCGGCAAGCTGCTCGACTATCCGGGGCGCCGCCACTGCAAGCTCGCCGCCGCGGTCGAGTTCATCCACACCGCAACGCTGCTTCACGACGATGTCGTCGACAAATCGGACCTGCGCCGCGGGCGCAAGACCGCGAACCTGATCTGGGGCAACAGCGCCTCGGTGCTCGTCGGCGATTTCCTGTTCAGCCGCGCGTTCGAGGTGATGGTCGAGGACGGCTCGCTGAAGGTGCTCAAGATCCTCAGCCGCGCGTCGGCGGTGATCGCGGAGGGCGAGGTCAACCAGCTCTCCGCACAGCGCCGGATCGAAACGAGCGAGGATCAGTATCTCGCGATCATCAACGCCAAGACCGCCGAGTTGTTCGCCGCGGCGTGCAAGATCGCAGCAGTCGTCGCCGAGCGCGACGAGGCGACGGAGGCCGCGCTCGACGCCTATGGCCGCAACCTCGGCATCGCGTTCCAGCTCGTCGACGATGCGATCGACTATGTTTCGGACGCTGAAACGATGGGCAAGGGCGTCGGCGATGACTTCCGCGATGGCAAGGTCACGCTCCCCGTGATCCTCGCTTATGCGCGGGGCAGCTCCGAGGAGCGCGAGTTCTGGAAGCTCGCGATCACGGGGCACAAGATCTCGGACGAAGATCTCGCTTATGCGACATCGCTGCTCCGCAAGCACGACACGATCACCGACACACTCGCGCGCGCGCGCCACTACGGTCAGCGCGCGGTCGACGCGATCGGCGGTTTCAGTTCCAGCCAGGCGAAGTCGGCGCTGACCGAAGCGGTCGCCTTCGCCGTCGCGCGCGCCTATTGAGGCGGCGCCGATGGCGATGATGGGCCCAGCGGCGGAAAGCCCCGACGCCTATATCGCTGCACTGTCGGGCTGGCAGCGCGAACGCTGCGAAATGATGCGCGCGGCAATCCTGCGCGCGGCGCCTTTCGAAGAGACGATCAAATGGACGAACCTCGTTTTCATGGCGAATGGTCCGTGCATCCTGATCCGCTCCGAAGAGCATCGCGTGCTGATCGGCTTCTGGCGCGGCAAAAGGCTGCGCGAACTGGAGCCGCGGATCAGGGCGAGTGGCAAATATGAACTCGGCAATCTGGTGATGGTCGAGGCGACCGAGGTGTCGCCCGAGACTGTCGAGACGCTTGCCGCTGCAGCCTTTCGCCTGAACGCCGAACTGGGCAACCCGGCGGCGCGCGCCTGATGCAGTCGCTGCCGATCGACGTCGTGCTGCCCGATATCATGGCGGCGCTGGTGCTGAAGCCCAACGCCGTGGTCGTTGCGCCGCCGGGCGCGGGCAAGACGACGCGTGTCGCCCCCGCAATCCTCGACCAGCCGTGGTGCGAGGGTGCGGTGTGGCTGCTCTCGCCGCGCAGGCTCGCGGCGAGGGGCGCGGCAGAACGCATTGCCGAGGAGATGGGCGAAGCGGTCGGCGGGCGCGTCGGCTATGCGACGCGTCTCGACAGCAAACAGTCGGCGGCGACGCGCCTGCTCGTGATGACGCCGGGCCTGTTCCGTAACCGCATCCTCGCCGATCCCGAGCTTCATGGCGTGTCGGCGGTGCTGTTCGATGAGGTTCACGAGCGCAGCCTCGATGGCGATTTCGCGCTGGCATTGGCGATCGACGCGCAGCAGGGGCTCCGCGACGACCTCCGCCTTGTCGCGATGTCGGCGACGCTCGACGGCGTACGCTTTGGCGCGCTGCTCGGCAATGCGCCGGTGGTGAAGAGCGAGGGCAAGATCTGGCCGCTCGACCTCCGCCATATCGGCCGCCGCGCCGAGGACCGGCTCGAGGCGTCGGTGCTCGGCGCCGTGCGGCAGGCGCTCGCAGACGAGCCCGAAGGCGACATGCTCGCCTTTCTGCCCGGCGCGGCGGACATCGAACGCGCCGCGACCGCGGTCGAGGAGGCGCGCCTGCCGCTCGCCGTCCACCGCTTGCATGGGCAGATCGACCCGGCGCTACAACGCAAGGCGCTCGTCCGCGATCCCGACGGGCGGCGCAAGCTGATCCTCGCGACGAGCATCGCCGAAACCAGCCTGACGATCGACGGAGTGCGCATCGTGATCGATGCGGGCCTGTCGCGCCGCCCCCGCTTCGACAAGGCTGCGGGCATTGCGCGGCTCGTCACCGAACGCGCGAGCCAGGCGTCGGCGACGCAGCGCGCGGGGCGCGCGGCGCGGCAGGGGCCGGGCGTCGCCTACCGACTGTGGGAAGCCGCGGCGACCGCGGGCATGCCGCCCTTCGATCCGCCCGAAATCCACGAGAATGACCTGATGCCCGTCGTGCTCGATTGCGCGAGCTGGGGCATCGTCGATCCGCGCCAGCTGGGCTGGCTCGACCCGCCGTCGCCCGCCGCGATTTCCGAAGCGAAGACGCGGCTTCAGGCGATCGGCGCGCTCGCCGACGACGGTCGCATCACGGCACACGGCAAGGCGCTCGCCGCGATCCCGCTGCCGGTGCCGCTCGCGCATATGCTGCTCGACGCGGCGCGCGCGGGCGAGGGCGAGATGGCCGGACGGCTCGCGGTGCTGCTGACCGAACCGGGGCTTGGCGGGCGCGGCGTCGATGTCGAGGCGCGGCTCGGGCGCTGGCGCGGACAACGCAACGAGCGCTCCGAAGGCGCGTGGCGCCTCGCGCGACGGCTGGCGACGATCGGCGAGAAGCTGGCGGTCGGGACCGGCGATGTCGAACCGCGCTCGATCGGCGGCTGGATCGCGACCGCCTGGCCCGACCGCGTCGCGCGCCAGCGGGCAGGGCAGCGGGGCGAATATCTGAGCGTTGGCGGCCGCGCCTATCGCATCGATGCGGTCGATCCGCTCGCGGGCAGCGAATGGCTCGCGATCGCCGATGCGCAAGGCCATGCCGCGGGCGTGCGCATCCTCGCCGCGGCGCCGATCGCGCAGGCCGAGGTCGAAGAGTTGTTCGCCAACCGCATCGTCGCGCATTCGGCGAGCAGCTATGACAGCGCGAACGACCGCGTCGATCATCGTCGCGAACGGCGGCTCGGCGCGATCGCGCTGACGAGCGGGCAGGCGGCGCGCAGCGAAAATGCCGAGGATGATATCGCGGTGCGCATGGCGGCGGTGCACAGCAAGGGGCTCGGGCTGATCGGCTGGGGCTCCGCGGCGCAGGCGTTGCGCCAGCGCGCCTCCTATGCGGGGATCGACGCGCTATCGACCGGCGCGCTCGCCGACAGTCTCGAACTCTGGCTGGAGCCGCTGCTCGCAGGGTGCCGCGGCCTCCGCGACATTGGCGATCGCAGGCTGACCGACGCGCTGATGGCGACGCTCGACTGGCCGGCGCGCCAGCTGCTCGAAAAACATGCGCCCGCGGATTATGCGACGCCCGTCGGCAGCCGGCATCCGATCGACTATGGCGCCGACGGCGGGCCGACGGTCAGCGTGCGCGTGCAGGAATTGTTCGGGCTCGCGCGCCATCCGACGATTGGCGACCCGCCGGTGCCGCTCGTGCTCGCGCTGACCTCGCCCGCGCACCGCCCGATCCAGACGACGCGCGACCTCGTCTCCTTCTGGAGCGGCAGCTGGCACGATGTCGCACGCGAGATGCGCGGGCGCTATCCCAAGCACAATTGGCCCGACGATCCGGCGAACGCGCGGCCAAGCTTGATGACCAAAGCGGCGCAGGCGCGGCGCGATGCGCAATAGACCTCTTTTCGTAGGGCTGGGTTGGCGCTAAGGCGGCGGAACAGGCCCCAGTTACAGGACATCCCGATGAAAGCGCGTATCTTCCAGAAGCCCAAGAATGCGATGCAGTCGGGGCGTGCCGGGACGCAGCGCTGGATGCTGGAATTCGCCCCCGCCGAAGCGCGCAAGGCCGATCCGCTGATGGGCTGGGCGGGCAGCGGCGACACGCAGCGCCAGTTGCGTCTGGGCTTTGCGAGCCAGGAAGAAGCGGTGGCCTACGCCGAGCGTAATGGCATCGAGGTCGAAGTGACCGCGCCCCCCGTTCGCACGCTAAAGATCCAGGCCTACGCCGACAATTTCCGGTAAGCCCATATACGTCGCCCCCGCGAAGGCGGGGGTCGCTGGAGATGTAGCGTAAGGACGGATATCGGCCCCCGCCTTCGCGGAGGCGACGTTCTTGAGATTTACTCCGCGTCCGGCTGCAACAATTTGTGCAGGTGGACGACGACATATTTCATTTCGGCATCGTCGACTGTGCGCTGCGCGGCGCTGCGCCACGCCTTTTCGGCCGTCTTATAGTCGGGGAACAGGCCGACGACGTCGAGATTGTGAAGGTCGGTAAAGTCGATGCCCTGCGGGTCGCTGACGCGTCCGCCGAAAACCAGGTGAAGCTTGCTCATCTTCGGATTCCTGCCGGTAAAAGTCTTGGGGAGGGGAAGCGCAGCCCCCTATTCCGCAACGGGCGAATAAGCAAGTAAGCTGTCTTTCAGCTGTCGGGATCGTCCTTGCTACGGCCCTTCGGCAGCAACGAACCGAGCAGCGCGCCGATCGCAACCGCGCCCGCGACCAGAGCCAGCGGCTGCTTCTCGGCGGCGTCCTTCAGCTTGCTGTTCGCGCGCTTCGCCTGTGCCTTGCCCTTTTCATAGACTTCGCCCGCGGCTTCGCGGGCAACCCCGGCCTGCTCGCTCGCCTTGGCCGCCAAGTCCTCGGTCGCGGCGCGCGCGCGGCCATAACCGTCCTGGATGCGCGCTTTGGCCGCCTCGGCGGTCAGTCGCGCATTTTCGGCGGTTTTCTCCGCAAGTTCACTCGCTTTTGCACGCGTCTCGCGGGCGGTTTCACCGAACGGCTTCATCATCTTCCTCCAATGGTTCAATTTCATCCTCGTCCGCCGGTTCGTCGGCGGAGCGAAAATGATCGGCGACGTCGGTCGCCAGGTCCTGAATCTTTTGCACCAGGCGCGGCGCATGTTCCTTGATCGGCTCGCGCAGCAACCAGACGATGCCCGCCGCCGCAGCGATCGCGATCGGCAGCCGGTTGTTGCGAAACTGCTCTTGCACCGCATGCGCGGTGTCGTCGACCTTCTCGCCGATCCGATACTTGCCGCGATCGACGAGCGCACTGGGCCTCAGCGCCGCGCGCGCGACGTCGAGCCGGCGGTGCAGTTCGGCGCGTTGGAGCATCGAGCGGCGCGCCGCGGCGATCAGGCGGTTACGCGTCCGCGGCATCGTCGATCCCTTCGTTCGTCAGGTCGCGGCGAAGCGCGGTGCGAATGTCGCCATAGCTGAGCTGCGCGCGCCACCCCGCAAAACCCGCTACGACGAGCAGCACCGCAACGACGATCAAGGTCGCGACGAACGGCCCGACATGCGGCGCGAGCGCAAGGATCGCCCCAAACGCAAGTGCAAGCATGGCGATGCCCAAAGCGGTTGCCGCGACCGCACCCCACGCCGCGGTCCATGACGCGCCGTGCAGTGCGAGTTCGCTGCGTGCCTCGATCAGCGCCAGCTCCGCCCTTGCCGTCGCCGAGAGATTGTCGACGACGTCGCCGACGATCTTTTCGAGCGGAACGGGGGGCGGCGTGACCGGACGCCCGTCGGGCGCATAGCCGTGGCTTATGCCGTCAAAGCTGCGCGCGTCGGGCACCGGCGGGGTATTCGGATCGGAAGATGCCAATGCCCTGTCAATCGTTCGAGCTGCCCTTGAGCATCCGGGCGAGCACGAAGCCGATCACCGTGGCGGCGCCGACGGCGATCGCCGGGTTCTTCTTGACCATGTCGCGGGTCGAGGCGGCGAGCTCGTCGAGATCCTTCTTGTCGAGCGTCGTGGCAAGGCCGGCAACGGTCGTGGCCGCCGAACGGGCATAGTCGCCATACTGCTTGCCGAACTTGGTATCGACCGTGCCGGCGCTATCTTCGAGCAGCTTGGCGAGGCTGCCGACGGCTTCGGCGGCCTTGTCCTTACCCTTGTTCGCGGCGTCGCGCGCCTTGGTCGACGCCTGGTTCTTCAGCGTCGTCGCGTCCTTCTTCAGCGAAGCAGCCTTCTTCGACGCTTCGGATTTGATCGTGTCGCGCGTCGCGGCGATCTGGTCGCGGATCGGATGATCCTTGGCGGAGGCCTTCACGGTTGCGGGCTTGCGGGCGGGCGCGGCCTTGGTGGCTGCGGCCTTCGCGGGGGCCTTGGGACGGGGAGCTGCGGCTTTCTTCGTCGCGGGAGTAGCGGCTTTGGCCATCATTTAGTCCTCTTCTGTCGTGTCGGGCGCCGCGCATGCGGGCATCCTCTCTTGGTCCTACCGGAATATATAGCAAGGCGAGCCCAATGGTTCCATCCCTGCGCAAAATTCCTATGCAGCGGTTGCACTAACGTCACCCTGCCGATAACAGGCGGGCGCCTTTCTCCACCGGCCCGTCACCGGCCGCCAGCAGGACTTTTTCCATGACCGCCATCATCGACATTCACGGCCGCGAAATCCTCGACAGCCGCGGCAATCCCACCGTCGAAGTCGATGTGCTTCTGGAGGACGGCAGCTTCGGCCGCGCCGCGGTTCCCTCGGGCGCCTCGACTGGCGCGCACGAGGCGGTCGAGCTGCGCGATGGCGACAAGAGCCGCTATCTCGGCAAGGGCGTGATCAAGGCGGTCGCCGCGGTGAACGGCGACATCGCCGAAGCGCTGATCGGCCTCGATGCCGAGGACCAGCGCGAACTCGACCAAGCGATGATCGACCTCGACGGCACCCCGAACAAGAGCCGCCTCGGCGCCAACGCGATCCTCGGCGTCAGCCTCGCCGCCGCGAAGGCCGCGGCCGACGCGCGCGGCCTGCCGCTTTATCGCTATGTCGGCGGCGTCTCGGCGCGCACGCTCCCCGTTCCGATGATGAACATCATCAACGGCGGCGAGCATGCCGACAATCCGATCGACGTGCAGGAATTCATGATCATGCCCGTCGGCGCCGGCAGCATCGCCGAAGCCGTGCGTTGGGGCAGCGAAATCTTCCACACGCTGAAGAAGGGTCTGTCGGCGAAGGGCCTCGCGACCGCGGTCGGCGACGAAGGCGGCTTCGCCCCGAACCTCGCCTCGACGCGCGCCGCGCTCGACTTCATCGCCGCCTCGGTCGATCAGGCGGGCTTCAAGCTCGGCACCGACGTCGTGCTCGCGCTCGATTGCGCCGCGACCGAATTTTTCAAGAACGGCAAATATGAGATCAGCGGCGAAGGACTGTCGCTGAGCCCCGAGCAGATGGCCGAATATCTCGCCGCGCTGGTGAACGACTATCCGATCAAATCGATCGAAGACGGCATGAGCGAAGATGATTTTGTGGGCTGGAAGGCGCTCACCGACCTCGTCGGCGACAAGTGCCAGCTCGTCGGCGACGACCTGTTCGTGACCAACCCGCTGCGCCTCGAACAGGGGATCAAGGACGGCCTCGCCAACTCGCTGCTCGTCAAGGTCAACCAGATCGGCACGCTGTCGGAAACGCTCGACGCGGTCGATATGGCGCACCGCGCGCGCTACACCGCGGTGATGTCGCACCGTTCGGGCGAAACCGAGGATTCGACGATCGCCGACCTCGCGGTCGCGACCAACTGCGGCCAGATCAAGACCGGCAGCCTCGCGCGCTCGGACCGGCTCGCAAAGTACAACCAGCTGATCCGTATCGAGGAAGAGCTGGGCGACATGGCGCGTTATCCGGGCGCGTCGATTTTCGGCTGATCGCAAAGCTGCGGAAAACTGTGGCCTGACGTCTTGACGCCGCGAATCAACTCTGATTCAAGGGCCGGAATGACGCAGCGCCACAAATTCCGCAAATCGATGCACCGCGCCGCCGGTCCCGCCATCGCGGTGATGGTGGTGCTGGCGATGATCGGCTATATCATTTTCGGTCCGACCGGCCTGTACGCCTGGGGCGATTATGGCCAGTCGGTCGAAAAGCAGCGCGTCATCCTGAGCGAGCTGACCAAGAAGCAGACCGAGCTGCAGAACCGCGTCAACCTGCTCGACCGGCGCCGCGTCGATCCCGATCTCGCCGAGGAATATGTCCGCGAGAAGCTTGGCGCTTATCACCCCGACGAGGTGATCATTCCGATGGAACCCGACGCGAAACCGTAAGGCTGTCATCTGCTTCCCGTCATCCCCGCGAAGGCGGGGATCCCGCTTTCTTTTGCAGGTGCAGCATCGGCCTCCTTTTTCGGTCCGGAAAAGCGGGATTCCCGCCTTCGCGGGAATGACGAAGAGGGGGCGTGAGCAGAACTTTTGCTGCATACGTAAGTTGGCATAGCGCCCGCCCATGGTGGGCGTTGCCAAGTGCGGCGCGGCTCTCCTATATGGCGGCTTGCCGTAACGGCTAAATGCAAAGGAACCCGTCTTGGCCAAAGCACCTGCGCGAACCTCCCCCGCGCCCAAAAAGACTGCATCCACCCCGGCCGCCGCGAGCAACCGCGAGCAACCGCGCGATCCCGTTCCCTATGACGCGACGCCCGAAGAGCTGGAAAAATTCTATCGCGAGATGCTGCTCATTCGCCGCTTCGAGGAAAAGGCGGGGCAGCTTTACGGCCTCGGCCTGATCGGCGGTTTCTGCCACCTCTATATCGGTCAGGAAGCCGTGGCGGTCGGCCTGCAGTCGGCGCTCGACGGCGACAAGGACAGCGTGATCACCGGCTACCGCGACCATGGCCACATGCTCGCTTACGGCATCGATCCCAAGGTCATCATGGCCGAACTGACGGGACGCCAGGCCGGCATCTCGAAGGGCAAGGGCGGCTCGATGCACATGTTCAGCGTCGAGCATAAATTCTATGGCGGCCACGGCATCGTCGGTGCACAGGTGTCGCTCGGCACCGGGCTCGCTTTCGCGCACAAATATCGCGGCGACGGCGGCGTGGCGATGGCCTATTTCGGCGACGGCGCATCGAACCAGGGCCAGGTTTACGAGAGCTTCAACATGGCCGAGCTGTGGAAGCTGCCGATCATCTTCGTGATCGAGAACAACCAATATGCGATGGGCACCTCGGTGAACCGCTCGTCGGCCGAGGACCAGCTCTATCGCCGCGGCGAAAGCTTCCGCATCCCGGGCATGCAGGTCGACGGCATGGACGTGCTCGCGGTGCGCGGCGCCGCCGAGACGGCGCTCGAATGGGTGCGCGCGGGCAAGGGGCCGGTGCTGATGGAGCTCAAGACCTATCGCTATCGCGGTCACTCGATGTCCGACCCCGCCAAATATCGCAGCCGCGAGGAAGTGCAGGCGGTGCGCGACAAGAGTGATTCCATCGAACATCTGAAAAAGCTGATGACCGATGCGGGCATCACCGAAGACAAGTTCAAGGAAATCGACAAGGAAATCCGCGCGATCGTGGCCGAGTCCGCCGACTTTGCGGAAAGCGCGCCCGAACCGGAACTTCATGAACTTTATACCGACGTGCTGGTGGAGCAATATTGAGATGGCCATCGAATTGAAAATGCCGGCACTGTCGCCGACGATGGAAGAAGGCACGCTCGCCAAGTGGCTCGTCAAGGAAGGCGACACGGTGAAGTCGGGCGACATTCTCGCCGAGATCGAAACCGACAAGGCGACGATGGAATTTGAAGCGATCGACGAGGGCACGATCGGTCAGATTCTGGTCGCCGAGGGCACCGACAATGTGAAGGTCGGCACCGTGATCGCGACGATCACGGGTGAGGGCGAGGAAGCGGCCGCTCCGGCGCCTGCCGCCGCACCGGCTGCTGCGCCCGAACCGAAGGCTGAAGCACCGGCACCGGCACCGGCACCGGCGCCCGCTGCCGCACCGGCTGCAGCCCCCGCTGCCGCCGAACGCGCGTCGGACCCCGCAATCCCCGAAGGCACGGCAATGGTCCGCCTGACCGTCCGCGAAGCTTTGCGCGACGCGATGGCCGAGGAAATGCGCAAGGACGATCGCGTCTTCGTGATGGGCGAGGAAGTCGCCGAATATCAGGGCGCGTACAAGGTCACGCAGGGCCTGCTCCAGGAATTCGGCGCGCAGCGCGTCGTCGATACGCCGATCACCGAATATGGCTTTGCGGGTCTCGGCGCGGGCGCCGCGATGGGCGGGCTGCGTCCGATCATCGAGTTTATGACCTTCAACTTCGCGATGCAGGCGATCGACCACATCATCAACTCGGCTGCGAAGACCAACTATATGTCGGGCGGCCAGATGCGCTGCCCGATTGTGTTCCGCGGCCCGAACGGCGCCGCGGCGCGCGTCGGCGCGCAGCACAGCCAGAATTTTGCACCCTGGTATGCGAGCGTCCCCGGCCTGATCGTGATCGCGCCTTATGACGCCGCCGATGCCAAGGGGCTGATGAAGGCCGCGATCCGCACCGAAGACCCCGTCGTCTTCCTTGAAAACGAGCTGCTCTATGGCCGCAGCTTCGACGTGCCCGAGGTCGACGATTTCGTCCTGCCGATCGGCAAGGCGCGGATCATGCGTCAGGGCAGCGATGTCACCATCGTCAGCTATTCGATCGGCGTCGGGCTCGCGCTCGAAGCCGCCGACCTGCTCGCGGCCGAGGGCATCGACGCCGAGGTCATCGACCTTCGCACGATCCGTCCGCTCGACATCGCGACGGTGCTCGCAAGCCTCAAGAAGACCAACCACCTCGTCATCGTCGAGGAAGGCTGGCCGGTCTGTTCGATCGCCAGCGAACTCGCGATGGTCGCGATGGAGCATGGCTTCGACGATCTCGATGCGCCCGTTATGCGCGTGTGCAACGAGGATGTGCCGCTGCCCTATGCGCACAACCTCGAAAAGGCCGCGCTGATCGATACGCCGCGCGTGGTGGCAGCCGTGAAGGCGGTCCGCAATCGCGCCTGACGACCAAGAGACGGCTTTCTATCCCGATATGCGCGATCCGCGCGTGCTGGTCTCCGTACCGCACGCGCGGCGCGCCGCGATGTCGGCGCTGTGGGGATTGGCGGCGCGGCTGACGAAGCTGCTGCTCGATGCGCGCGAGCCGCTGATCGGGCAGATCAAGCTGGCTTGGTGGCGCGATATGATGGCCATGCTGGCTAACGATCCTGCGGCGTTGCCGAAGGGCGAGCCGCTGCTCGCCGAGCTTCAGGCGACTTTGGCGGGGCAGAGCGGTCTCGACGCGCTCGTCGATGCCGCCGAAGCGATGCTGCTTGCCGAGGATGACGCCGAACGGCGCGCCGCGTCCGAGAGCTTCGGCGGGCAACTTTTCACGCTGTCAGGCGGCGAAGCCGCGGGTGGAAAACGCTGGGGTCTCCTGTGGGGCGCGGGGGTCGAAGACGGCGAGCGTGAGGCGCGCGATCTGCTCGGCCAAGCAAAGAGTCTTGCCGCGCCGTCGCGCCGGGTTTTCGCCGGAAACCGCTCGCTCCTGATGCTCGATCGTTGGGCCGCCGCGATCGCGAGCCATGATGGCGAGCGGCACCTGCGCAGCGAGGGCATGCTCCTTCTGCGCCTCGGCCTTTTCGGCCGCTGACGATTAAAACGCGTCGGGGGTGGAAATAGCACCTCCAAACAACTATCTTCGCCAGAACAAACGGGGTCGCAGGGGACAATGCGATGTTCAACGGGCTGGTCGCCTATCTCGATTCGATCAAGGCGCGCGATCCGGCGCCGCGGTCGCGCTGGGAAATTCTACTTTATCCGGGGCTGGTCGCCGTCGGCATGCACCGCATCGCGCACTGGTTGTTCGAAGCGCGGCTGTTCTTCCTCGCGCGCTTCGTCAATCATCTGTCGCGCTTCCTGACCGCGGTCGACATCCATCCGGGGGCGCAGATCGGCCGTCACCTGTTCATCGATCACGGCTTTGGCGTCGTCATCGGCGAAACCGCCGAGATCGGCGA
This sequence comes from Sphingopyxis sp. MSC1_008, assembly GCF_023197165.1. Lineage (GTDB taxonomy): Bacteria > Pseudomonadota > Alphaproteobacteria > Sphingomonadales > Sphingomonadaceae > Sphingopyxis. Next base: position 398,643 of record NZ_JALPRD010000001.1, on the reverse strand, counting down.
CAATGTCTCGATCTATCAGGGCGTGACGCTCGGCGGCACCGATCCCGCGAACGGCATCGGCGGCAAGCGCCACCCGACACTCGCCGACGATGTTATCGTCGGATCGGGCGCGCAGATCCTCGGCCCCGTTACCGTCAATGCCCGCGCGCGCGTCGGCGCGAACGCCGTGGTGACCAAGGATGTGCCCGAGGGCGCAGTGATGGTCGGCATTCCGGCACGTTCGACCCTGCTCGACGCCAGCGAATATGCGCGCGAGTTCGTGCCCTATGGCACGCCGTGCAGCGAAACCTTCGACCCCGCGACGCAGAAGGTCGAACTGCTGCAATGCCAGCTCGACCTGATGCAAAAGCAGCTGAAGGCCCTACTCGACGAACGCGAAGCCGCGGCCGAGGACGATGAAGCGCCGCGGCGCAAAGGGAGCCGGACCGGCACCTGATGGGAACGGTCACGCCTCTGTCGTTCGGAAATAGGACGACGCCGCAGCAGACCGGTTTCGAGCGCCCCGAATTGATGCGCATCCTCGACCTCTACGGCCGCATGGTCGCCGCAGGGCATTGGCGCGACTATGCGATGGATTTCCACCGCGACGCCGCGATCTTCTCGGCCTTTCGCCGTGCCGCCGAGCGCCCCGAATACCGCATAGAAAAACGCCCCGCCTTGCGGAGCCGGCAGGGCATGTGGGCCCTTGTCTCCGAAGCCGGGGCGATCCTGAAACGCGGGGACGAGCTTTCCAACGTGCTCGCCCCCGTCGAACGCAAGCTTATGAAGCTGGTATCGGACTGACCGGACGGATCGTCGCGGGCAACTGGTTCGCGAGATTGTCGGGCAGGAAGCCGACGACCACCGCCCGCGCATTCTGCCAGAAGGCCGAGAGCAGCAGCAGCGCCGAGCCGATCACGAACGCCGTCAGCGCGACATTGAGTTCGACCGCGCCAAAGGTGTTGAACAGCTGCGTCATCGCGAACAGCACATAGGCGAGGGCGGAGACGAGCAGGGCGCGGCGGTCGATCGCGAGCGCGATCAGGCCGAAGAGGATATAGACGCCGATCACCATCACCGCCGCGGCGCTGCCGATGTCGTCGCCGCGGGTGACGCCGAGCAGGTGGAAGATCGGATGCGCGATCATCGGCGCGGCGAGCAGATGGAGCCAGAAGGCGACGTCGCTGCGCCGCGTCTGGCGCACCCGGTCGCTGCGGTCCCACCACATCGCGAGCGCGAAGACACCGAGCCCGGCGATCAGCACGAGCGCCATCGGCAGCGTGCCGTCGGGGCTGGGCATGCCAGTAATCGCGAGCACGAGCGCGACCGCGGTGGCGGCGAGCGCGGCGGTCCCGGCGGCGACGGTGATCGGCACCATGAAGCGCTTCCAATGCGCCCATGTCGCGCCGGCGGTCACGAGCGCCATCGCGCCGATGAGGATCGCGCCGGTGGTTTCGCCGGGGTCCCTGCCAAAGATCGATTCGCCATGCTCGACGAGGAAGCCGACCATCGTCGCGAACACGCCGCCCGCAAAGGCGAGGACGAGGACGATGCTGGGCAATGCCATGCGGCGTTTGCGGGTGAAATATTCGGCGAGGAACCACGCCGATCCGGCGACGAACGCGCCGCCGAGCGCGGTATGGATCGACGCGCCGATCCAGCCGACCGCGACGAGCAGGATCACCGCCGCGATGCTGACGAAAATATCGTTGAAGCCGGTGATAAGGCGGAATGATTCCTCATCCGCTCCGGGGGCGGGGCGTACCGATGCGATATGCGACCGGAAAGCCAGCGCGGCCTCCGGCGTCAGTACCTTTGCATCGACCGCAGCTTGCAGGTCGGTTTCACTATACATCGGGGTCGTCCTTCTGTCCGATCCCCTTGCCCCGCGATGTTTATGGCATGGGCGTGTTAGTGTGTCAATACAGCGTGGCGCTTTCGGATCCTCCCTGTCGCGAAGCGATGGGGAGGGGGCGCCCGCAGGGTGGTGGAGGGGCAGCGGCATCGCGCCACTTGCCCCTCCATCAGTCACTCCGTGACTGCCACCTCCCCATGACCTGCGGTCACAGGGAGGACTCGACAAAGGTCAACCCAGCGCCATCAACGCCTTCATGACATTCATCGACTGTTCGCTGCCCGACTGCGGGACGATTTCGCCATTGCGGTCGATGATCTTCTCCCACGCCGCGGCTACACCCTCGGGGGTGCGCTCGCCCTCGGGCAGCGCGACGCCGGGAGTCATCGTGACAAACGCGGCGTGGAACGCACCCGCGCCCGCGCCGACGATCATGTTGGTCGGGGCGTCTTCGCTGACCAGATAGAGCGCCGCCGGAACGACATTCTCTGGCGTGAACTTTTCGAACAGCTCGGCGGGGAAGATGTCCTCGGTCATGCGCGTGCCCGCGACCGGCGCGATCGTGTTGCAGCGGATGTTATATTTCGCGCCTTCAAGGTGGAGCGTCTTGGTCAGGCCCGCGAGGCCCAGCTTCGCCGCGCCATAATTGGCCTGGCCGAAATTGCCGTACAGGCCCGTCGACGACGCGGTCATCAGGATGCGGCCGTACGCCTGTTCGCGCATCAGGTCCCAGCACGCCTTGGTGACGTTGGCGCTGCCGCTGACATGCACTTTCAGCACCAGGTCGAAATCGGCGGGCTCCATCTTGGCGAAGCTCTTGTCGCGAAGGATGCCGGCATTGTTGATCAGGACGTGGACGCCGCCCCATTCTTCCTTCGCCTTGGCGACCATTTCGACCATCTGGTCATATTCGGTGACGCTGCCGCCGTTCGAGATCGCGGTGCCGCCCGCGGCGCGGATTTCCTCGACGACCTGCAGCGCCGCGTCCGAATGACCGGTGCCGTCGCGCGATCCGCCGAGGTCGTTGACGACCACCTTGGCGCCGCGCCGCGCCAATTCGAGCGCATAGGCGCGGCCAAGGCCGCCGCCGGCGCCGGTAACAATAGCAACGCGCCCGTCAAATTTGATCGTCATGATGGTCTCCCGGATGGGGCCGCCCCCGAAGAAAGGTTGCCCGAAAAAACTGGAACGTCCTTAGCCGTTCGCACCCCGCTGGCAAGAGGGTGAAAAAATGACGATTGAAACAAAAATGTCACGCAAATGACGTGCATCTGTCATGCAAGCGTCATAGCAGCGCCTCGAGCTTGTCACCTTTCGCAACGGAGCAAATCCCTCATGCGCCACGCCCTGACCGCCGCCCTGCTGGCGACGTCGATGTTCAGCCTGCCGACCGCCGCCCATGCCCAGGCGATGACGGCCGAGGAGGCGGCAGAGCTGCGCGCCGAACTCGCGGCGCTGAAGGCGAAGGTCCAGACGCTCGAAACGCGCCTCGACACCGCGACCGCGCCGCCGGCGCCCGCACCGGCCCCGGTGGCGACGCCCGCGCCGCCTTCGGTCACCGCGAAGCCCGCGACCGAGATCAGCTGGAAGGGCGCGCCCGAGATCAAGACCGCCGACGGCTGGAGCTTCAAGCCGCGCGGCCGCATCCAGCTCGACGTCGCGGGCATCGACGCGCCTGCGGGTGTGACGGGCATCCGCGGCGGCACCGCGACCGAATTCCGCCGCGTCTATCTGGGCGTCGACGGCAAGATCCCGGGCGGCTTTTCGTACCGCGTCGAGGCCGATATCGCGAACAGCACCGTCGAACTCACCGACATCTATTTGACCTATGGCACCGGGCCGCTGTCTGTCACCGCGGGTCAGATCAAGCCCTTCTGGTCGCTCGAAGATATGACGAGCGACCTGTTCACCAGCTTTACCGAGCGCGCCGCCTTTACGCAGGCGTTCGGTTTCGAACGCCGTGTCGGGCTGTCGGCGCAATATAAGGGCAAGGCGCTGCTGCTGCAGGCCGGGGTGTTCGGCGACAATGCCGCCGAGCTCACCGACAGCAACCACAGTCTCAGCGTCGACGGCCGCGTCGTGTTCATGCCGAAGCTTGGCAATGCCCAGCTTCACCTTGCCGCGTCGGGCCATTACCGCGATCCCAATGACCCCGCGGCGACGAACCGCTACCGCGCGCGGCCTTTCGTCCACACGACCGACGTCCGGTTGGTCGACACCGGGCTGCTCGATATATCGAGCGAACGCGGCCTCGGCCTCGAAGGCGCAGTAATCGCCGGGCCGTTCCACGCCGCGGGCGAAGCCTATTGGCAGACGGTCAAGCGCAGCACCGCCGCCGACCCGACCTTCTTCGGCGGCTATGCCGAGGTCGGCATGGTACTTACGGGCGGCGATGTGCGCGGATACAAGGATGGCGCGTTCGACCGCCTCAAGCCGTCGAAGCCGATCAACGCCGGCGGGATTGGCGCGATCGAGGTCAATGCACGCTACGACTATCTCGACCTGAATGACGCGGGCATCGTCGGCGGGCAGCAGAAGACCGCGTTGATCGGGATCGTCTGGGCGCCGATCGACTATATCCGGATCACTGCCAACTACGGCAAGCTGTGGCTCGACGATGCGCGCGTCGCGACAGCGACGGGCGATCGCAGCTATTCGGCCGATACGTTCGGGCTGCGAACGCAGATCGATTTCTGATCTGATTGCGGCTTTCGGGTAGTGAGCGGACGTTGTGGCTCACTCTTCTTTCGTCATCCCGGACTTGATCCGGGATCCATAGCCGCGCCGTCGTTATGGACCCCGGATCAAGTCCGGGATGACGATGAAATGGATCGCGGTTGCCAGTCGAAGCCCGCCCTAAGGCGCGACGTAGGTCAAGGTCGATACATGGACCGTGCTGGCGACCGGCTTGCCCGAAAGGACGCGGTCGCCTTTGACCTCGTGCGTCGTCGACAACAGGTAGCGGCCCTTGCCGCGCGCCGGGACAGCGACCACGCCCTTGTCGTCGGCGAACGTCGACTTCGCCCAGCGATCGGGGTCGATGATCGTCAGCTTGGCGCCGGGAAGCGGGCTGCCCTGCCAAAGAACCGCGAAGCTGTCGCCGCCCGCGGCCAGCGGAACGATTTCCAGATCGAGCGCATGGCGCGTCTCGGTGCGGCCTGCACGGGCATGATAGACGACGCCCTGCAATTTTCCGTCCTCGCCGGCCCAGGGTTCGAAAACATTGTCGTCGACCAGCCGGACGTCGCCGGCGCCCGAAACCGCCGCTTCGATATGGTTGGTGCGCCGCACGAGCGGAGCAGGGCGTTCGCGGTTCCCGGTGAACAGGACAGGGGCTTTCAGTTTCGGAAATTCCGGATCGCCGCTTTCGGGAACCGCTTCGGCGGGCTCGCCAAGATAGATGCGCGCAGGAGCGGCGCCGTCGCGTTCGATCCAGACCTCATGCGCCGCGGCGGGCGAGGCAGCGGCGCTTATCGCCAGAAGCGGAGCGAGCCATTTTTTCATGCCGGTTTCCTTTGCCGAATATCTTCAGGGCGAGCCTGCCGCGCATTGCCGGCGAGCCATGCCAGACCATTGGCAAGCCTGATGGTTTATTGCAAACGATTCCTGTTAGCGAAACTGGCGAGCCGCTGTTAGATAGAAACAGAGCGGTTTTTCGGTTCTGATAGATCCGCTATGTTCCCCGGCGAAGGCCGGGGCCCAGAGCGTTAAAACGCTGACGTCTGCTGGTTGCGCCTTGGACCCCGGCCTTCGCCGGGGTACAACTGCAGGCCGCTTCCAGACATTCGTCATCCCGGACTTGATCCGGGATCCACGACGACGGCGCAGCTATGGATCCCGGATCAAGTCCGGGATGACGATGAAGGATAGGTCGGCAGCCGGTCGAAAGCCGCCTTGGCCGCTTTCGTTCCCGGAACGATATTCCTGCGCAGCGGCGAGAGCCTAAACCTCAGACGCTCTTGCCCGAATCGAGCGCATAACCCGCCGAGCGTACGGTACGGATGATGTCGCTCGTGCCGGGCAGGTTGATCGCTTTCCGCAGGCGGCGGATATGGACGTCGACGGTGCGCAGTTCGATGTCGCTATCCTGGCCCCATACGCTATCGAGCAATTGCCCACGCGAGAAGACGCGGCCCGGATGCTCCATGAAATGGCGGAGCAGGCGGAATTCGGTCGGCCCCATCGCGACGATCTGGCTGTTCCGCACGACCTTGTGCGCCACCGAATCGAGTTCGATGTCGGCATAGGTCAGCATCTCGCCCGCCAGCGCGGGGCGCAGGCGGCGGAGCACGGCCTGGACGCGCGCGACCAGTTCGCGCGGGCTGAACGGCTTGGTGACATAATCGTCGGCGCCGGTCTCCAGCCCGCGGATGCGATCCTCTTCCTCGCCGCGCGCGGTGAGCATGATGATCGGCACGTTCGCCGACTTGGGGTTACGGCGGAGGCGCCGGCAAACCTCGATGCCGGGCAGGCTCTCGATCATCCAGTCGAGCAGGACGATGTCGGGGACGCGTTCCTCGACGAGGACGAGCGCTTGCTCGCCATCGGGGGTCTGGCGGACCGAAAAGCCTTCGCGTGCGAAATGCCAGACGATGAGTTCGGCGATCGCCTCGTCATCCTCGATCAGCAGCAGGTCGGGCTGCGGCATCAGCCTTGCTCCTGCTCCGCGGCGCCATCTTCGGGCTGTTCGCCGCGCTCGCGTTCCTCCATCCGCTCGCCGGTCACGACATAATGGACCATCTCGGCGATGTTCGTCGCATGGTCGCCCATGCGCTCGAGGTTCTTGGCGACGAACAGCAGGTGCGCGCTTTCAGTGATGTACTTGGGGTTTTCCATCATGAAGGTGACGAGCGTGCGGAAGATGCTGTTGTAGAAATCGTCGACATTCTTGTCGCGCACCGTCACCCGCACTGCAAGTTCGGCGTCGCGCGCCGCGAAGCTGTCGAGCGCGTCGTGGATCAGTTCGGCGACGATGTTCGACATCGAAATCAGCAGCGGGATCGCCTCGATCGAGCGCGTCTGGTCCATCAGCGCGACACGCTTGGCGATATTCTTCGCATAGTCACCGATGCGTTCGACGACCGAAACGATCTTCAATGCCGCGATCATTTCGCGGAGGTCGTCGGCCATCGGCGCGCGGAGCGCGATCGTCTGGACCGCGAGCTGTTCGACTTCGCTTTCGAGCGCGTCGATCTTCTTGTCGTCGCGCACGACCTGCGCCGCGAGTTCGAGGTCGCCCATGTTGAGCGCGGTCATCGCCTGGAGCAGCGCCTGTTCGGCGCGGCCGCCCATTTCGCTGATCAGCCCGCGAAGACGGTTCAAGTCCTCGTCGAATGCCTTGACCGTATGATCGTTGACTACTGCCATCGTTCGTTCCTTTCGCGGCTACGGATCAACCGTAGCGGCCGGTGATATAGTCCTTGGTGCGTTCCTGCTTCGGGTTGGTGAAGATGTCGGTCGTCTTCCCATATTCGACCAACGTCCCGAGGTGGAAAAAGGCGGTGCGCTGCGACACGCGGGCCGCCTGCTGCATGTTGTGCGTGACGATCACGATCGCATATTTGCCGCGCAGTTCGTGGATCAGCTCCTCGATCTTCGCGGTCGCGATCGGGTCGAGCGCCGAGCAGGGCTCGTCCATCAGGATGACTTCGGGATCGACTGCGATGGCGCGCGCGATGCACAGGCGCTGCTGCTGGCCGCCCGACAATGCGGTGCCGCTTTCCTGAAGCCGGTCCTTGACCTCGTCCCACAGGCCGGCGCGCACCAGCGCGCGCTCGACGATGACGTCGAGGTCGGCCTTGCCGGGCGCGAGCCCGTGGATGCGCGGGCCATAGCCGACATTGTCATAGATCGACTTGGGGAAGGGGTTCGGTTTCTGGAACACCATGCCGACGCGCGCGCGCAGCTGCACGACGTCCATCGACGGCGCATAGATATCCTCGCCGTCGAGCTCGATCTGGCCGGTCACCTTCGCACTCGCGACCGTGTCATTCATGCGATTGAGCGAACGCAGGAAGGTCGACTTGCCGCAGCCCGACGGGCCGATGAAGGCGGTGACCAAGTCGGTGCCGACGTCGATCGACACGTCGTTGATCGCCTGTTTCTCGCCATAGAAGACGTTGACGCCGTGCGCCTTCATCTTGGGGTCGGCGATGGTAAGATCGTCTTGGGTCATTGGGGTCACCAGCGTTTTTCGAATTTGTTGCGAAGATAGATCGCAAAGGCGTTCATCGACAGCAGCACGATAAGCAGCACGATGATCGCGGCGGAGGTTTTCTCGACAAAGCCCCGGTCGACTTCGTCCGACCAGAGGAAGATCTGCATCGGCAGCACGGTCGAGGGCGAGCAGATGCCGCCCGGAACGTCGCCGATAAAGGCGCGCATGCCGACGAGGAGCAACGGTGCGGTCTCGCCCAGCGCGCGCGCCATGCCGATGATCGTGCCGGTGAGGATACCGGGCAGCGCGAGCGGCAGGACATGGTGGAACACCACCTGCACCGGGCTCGCGCCGACACCCAGAGCGGCGTCGCGGATCGACGGCGGCACCGACTTGATCGCGTTGCGGCTGGCGATCACGATCACCGGCATCGTCATCAGCGCGAGCGTCAACCCGCCGACGAGTGGGCTCGCCTGGCACAGGCCGAACCAGTTGATGAACACCGCGAGCGCGAGCAGGCCGAAGATGATCGAGGGCACCGCAGCAAGGTTGTTGATCGACACTTCGATCAGGTCGGTCCAGCGGTTCTTCGGCGCATATTCTTCGAGATAGAGCGCGGCGAGCACGCCCGTAGGGAAAGCGATGAGGAAGGCGATGAAGATCGTCAGCACCGATCCCTTGAGCGCGCCCCAGATGCCCGCGACCGCGGGGTCGGTCGCGTCGGCGTTCTTGAAGAAGGGCCAGTGGATGCCCGTCGACAGCTTGCCGTCCTTCTCCAGCGCATCGACCTTCGCGCCGAGCGCGCCCTTGGCGCCTTCCTTGGCGGCGATGTCGACTTCGGACGAGGCGGGCAGTTCGAACACCGTCTTGCCGTTCAGCAATTCGGGATCGTCCTTGATCTGCGAACGCACCTCTTTCCAGGCATTTTCGGAAATCAGCTTCGACCCGTCGGTCCCCAGCGCCTCGTCGGCGGCAAAGGCGACGATGTCGGCGAGCCCCGCGTTCGCGATCACCTGATCGGCGTCGGCATCGCCGAGCCGCGTCTTGTCGATCGTCAGCGGCATCGCCTTGAAATCGACCGGCACCGCGACATGCGTATACATAAATCCGCGCGCGCCGTTGCCGACCATCACGAAGAGCAGGAAGGCGAGGAAGGCGCCCGAGAGCAGCACCGCGCCCAGCCCGAACAGCTTGAAGCGGCGTTCGGCGGCGTAGCGCTTCGCGATGCGCGTCTGCATCACGGAGCCTTTCCAGTCGGTGGGGGCGGTCTGCCTATTCATAAGCTTCACGATATCTTTTGACGATGCGCAGCGCGACGATGTTGAGCAGCAGCGTGACGATGAAGAGGACGAGGCCGAGTGCGAAGGCGGCGAGCGTTTTCGCGCTGTCGAACTCCTGGTCGCCGGTGAGCAGCTTGACGATCTGCGCGGTCACCGTGGTGACGCTGGCAAAGGGGTTGGCGGTCATGTTCGCGGACAGGCCCGCCGCCATCACCACGATCATCGTCTCGCCGATCGCGCGGCTGACCGCGAGCAATATGCCGCCCATCACGCCCGGAAGCGCGGCGGGGATCAACACCTGACGGATCGTCTCGTTCGGCGTCGCGCCAAGCGCGAGCGATCCGTCGCGCATCGCCTGCGGCACCGCGTTGATGCTGTCGTCGGCCATTGAGGACACAAACGGGATGATCATCACGCCCATCACGATACCCGCGGCAAGCGCGCTTTCGGTCGAGGCGTTGGGAATACCCAACATCACCGCGAATTCGCGCAGCGCGGGGGCAACGGTCAGCGCGGCGAAATAGCCGTAAACGACCGTCGGCACGCCCGCGAGGATTTCGAGGATCGGCTTCACCCATTTGCGCACCACCGGCGCGGCATATTGGGTGAGGTAGACCGCGGTCATCATGCCGATGGGGATGGCGACGATCATCGCGATGATCGCGCCGATAAGCACCGTGCCCCAGAAGAGCGGGATGCCGCCAAAGGTGTCGGGCTGCGGCGCCCCGCTCGTCGGCGCCCATTGGGTGCCGAACAGCAATTCGGCGGGCGAGACGAGGCGGAAGAAGCGGATCGATTCAAACAGCAGCGACAGCACGATGCCGAATGTCGTGAGGATCGCGACGAGCGACGCGAGCAGCAGCACCAGCATCACGATCTTTTCGACCCGCGTCCGCGCGCGGAAATCGGGTTTGATCCGCGTGAAGGCGTAAAGCCCGCCCGCGAGTGCCAGCGCGAGCATCGCGGCGATGCCGATCCACGCATATTTGTGGCTCGCGTCGGCGTAGGGTTTCACCAGCGGCGCCGCGGCGGGCAGCCGGACATCGGCCTGCTTGCCCTGCGCGACGGCGCGGGCATCCGACAGGATCGCACCACGCTCGAACCCGAACGACGGCAGGCTCTGCGCCGCCTCCGTCGCCAGCACCTGGTTGGTGATCAGCGCCGGCGAGACCGACGACCACACCGCAAGGAACAGCGCAGCGGGGGCGAACAGCCACAATGCGACGTACCAGCCATGATATTGCGGGCGCGAATGGAGCTTTGTCCCCGCGCGGCCGGCGAGCAGGTTCGACCGCGCGCGGCCGGCGAGCCAGCCGATCAGCGCGAGACCCGCGATCAAAAGCAAAAGGGCGGCGGCGTTGAAGGTCACTTCTCAGTCCAAAAATTTCCGTTCGCATCGAGCGAAGTCGAGATGCCGTGAAGGCAAACACTCACGAGGGGTGTCTCGACTTCGCTCGACACGAACGGAGAGGGGGAGAGCCGTCTAATTGCGTTACTTGAGCTCGGCGCCGTTCAGCGCGGTCATGCCCTTGCCGTTCGCCGCCGCGGTCGCCTCAATGTCCTTCGGCGACACGATCAGCCCCTTGGCGTTCAGATAACCGCCTTCGCCCGCACCCTTCAAAAACTCGGCGACATATTCGGCGAGCCCGGGAACGACGCCGACATGCGCCTTCTTGACATAGATGAACAGCGGACGCGAACCGGGGTAGCTGCCGTCGGCGATCGCCGCGTAAGTCGGCGCGACGCCCTGCACCGGAACCGCCTTGATCTTGTCCTTGTTGGCGTCGAGATAGCTGAAGCCGAAGATGCCGAGGCTCGTCGGGTTCTTGTCGAGCTTCGAGATGATGAGGTTATCATTCTCGCCCTGCTCGACATAATAAGGCGCGCCGCGCAGCGTGGTGCAGGTCGCCTCATGCTTGTCCTTGTCGCTGTCCTTCAGCGCCTTCATCTCCGCATTGGCGTCGCAGCCGCGCCCAAGGATCAGCTCCTTGAACGCGTCATAGGTGCCGCTGGTCGACGGCGGGCCAAAGACCGAGATCGCGACCGCGGGAAGCGCGGGGTTCACGTCCTTCCACGTCTTCGCGGTGTTCGGCTTGCCATAGGGGTTCGCGGCGAGTGCCTTATACACATCTTCCTCGGTCAGCTTGAAGCCCGGGCCGCGCGCCGCTTCGCCCAGCGCGATGCCGTCGATGCCGATCTGGACTTCGACGATCTCCTTGACGCCGTTCGCGGCGCAGGTGTCGAATTCCTTCTTCTTGATCCGGCGCGATGCGTTCGCGATGTCGGGGGTGTCGCCGCCGACGCCCGAGCAGAAGCGCTCAAAACCGCCGCCGGTGCCCGTGCTGTCGATCTTCGGCGTCTTGTTGCCCGTCGCCTCGGCGAACTTCTCGCCGACCGCGGTGGCAAAGGGATAGACGGTCGAGGACCCGACCGCGCTGATATAATCGCGCGCGCCGCCGCCCGAAGACGCCTGATCCTGACACGCGGAAAGCGCCAGCGCGCACGTCGCGGCACCAGCGACGCCAAGCAACCGGGGAGCGAATTTCTGCAGCATGGGATAATCCTGTGGTGGGGGTCGTTACCGAACCAAGCCGCCACCCCCGCGGCGACTCGCTGAGGGCCATTTGGGGGAGTTGTGTGACGTGTATGTGACAGGGATTGTCATATATGTGTCATGGACGATGCGACGGACCGCGACTGGCTTCCGTCGATGGTACAAGCCCTATGACCGACTATTTTGACATAGTAAGCGGTTGCGCTGTATCTTCTCGTTCTTGGGGGAGCGAAGTCATATGGACGATGCGGACTTTCGGATTGTTTATAAGGGTGGCGAAGCAGACCAACATCAAATGGACATGCGAATGCTTGCGCTGTCTATGCTGGGTGCAGAGCGCATAATTTCCGACGGACTTATCGTTCTAGTTTACGGGCGGCTTCCCAAACGCGGAGAGCGTGCGCCCGTAATTGCGAAAGCGAAAGAACCGGCGGCGGGCTCTTTAGAACTCATCTCATTTTTCAATGCAATCTTTGGTACTCTTCCTCTCGGCTTGCCTCTTGCCAAAGAACTGGCCAGCCATTTTTTGGAAGAGTGGTGGAAGGCCGTGATCGCTCGGTTCAGCGGCAAACCCGATGTGGCTGAGGCGGCAATCAAAGCGATGGCGGAAATGAACCGCGATCATCTGGCGGCTCGCGACGCAAACGACCAGCGCCGACACGAAGAATTTATGGCGATGATAGATGTGTTTCGGGCGGCTGTTGCTGGGCAGCAGCGAGCGGCCGAGCAATTCGCCACTCCAATTGGCCCTTCCGTTCACAACGCCACAGTATTTCCAAGCCTAGACCGGCCGGTGACGATTGACACTTCGGATGCCGAGGCAATTCGGGACGCGGCAAAACTCGAATGGACATCGTTGCGCGAAATGACCTTGCGGACAGACGGCTTCAGGTTTCATACAAATGGCCTAAGTATTGAAAATCCTGATCAAAACGGCTTCCTAATGGCGCGGGTTCGCGATCCGAGTTTCGATGAGCCGTCGAACCCATACACAGAAGCGGCGCAGCGGCGGGCAGAGATCGTGGTATTGGGGCGGCAGGGCTATAAAGGCTCAACGCTTGCTGGAATAGAGATTGTGGATTTTGTTCGTGAAAATCCTTTGTGAAGTTCGCTCTAAGGCAAGGTTGCGCGGGCTTATTGATGAGCGCGGAGGTTCACAGCCGTATTCGGCACCGGAAAAGGCTGATGTTTTGTAATGATCCTCATCACCGGCCACGTCATCCTTACCCCCGAGCATCGCGACCACATGATCGCGCTCGGCGCCGAGCATAGCGCGCGGTCGCGCGGCGAGGCGGGGTGTCTGGCGCATCATTGCCATGTCGATGTCGTCCCTCGACAGGCCCCTGATGGCTCGGATTATGAATGCCTCGTCTTCGTCGAGGAGTGGGAGAGCATCGACGCGGTCCGCGCCCATTTCGCGGTGCCCGCATCGCGCGCCTTCGTCGCCGAAATGCGCGCGCTGTCGCCGCAGCCGCCGGTGATCCGGATTTATGCCGCCGAGGATATCACCGCGAAACTGATGGGGTGATCTGACTCCCCTCCCGCTTGCGGGAGGGGTTGGGGGTGGGCCGGCACCGTGTCAGGTGCCCACCCCGCTGCGACTAGCGAACAGGTTCGCAAGTCTCGCTGCCCCTCCCGCAAGCGGGTGGGGAGGAGAGTAAAAAACCGCTTTCCTACATTATTCGGCTGTGCCAGCCTTCATCCAGCTCTTTCAATTCATCGACAACGACGGTTGCTGCCCGGCGTACGGGGCGGCGGCGCCATGGCTGGCCTTGTCTCGCCTATGGGGCGGGGCCGCGGTAGATCGGCGCATAAGGCTGAACTTTCCTGAACTTTGGACATTGCGGCGCGGGACAGGGTTGATCCGCCGCGCCGTTGCGATAGGGCGGATCGATGGACGAAGTGGAGCGATGCGGGGGCATATGAGCGGGTTCGAATTCATCTTTTCGCTGTTCGGGCTGATCCTCGGCCTCGCGCTCGCCGAAGGGCTTGGCGGGTTGGCGCGCGCGCTCAAGGCCAGCCACCGCGTCCGCATCGGGTGGCCGACCGCGCTGCTCGGCCTCTTTGTGTCGTGCGACGTCGTCACCTTCTGGATGTACGGCTGGTCGCTGCGCGACCTGCTGCCTTTGAGCTGGCCGGTGCTGTTCGGCGGCTTCCTCGTCACTGCCATCTATTATGTCGCGGCGAGCCTCATTTTTCCCGACGATCCCGAGGCGTGGAGCGACCTGAACGCCCATTTCGACAAGCACCGGCGCATGGTGATCGGTGGCATCTTGCTGTGCAACGTCGCGCTGATCGCCAGCGTCGCGGCGCTCGATGGCTTCCCGCCCTTCGACCTGCGCAGGATCGTTCAGACCTGGAGCTTCTTCCCCGTCGCGGCGCTGGCGATCTGGGCAAGCGACCGGCGCATCATATGCGCCTGCCTCATCTGGCTGATCGCGCTCTACCCGCTCTCGGCGGTGTGGCGTTAGCTATTGCACCGCGGTGGTCTTGGCGACGACGCGCCACCCGGCGTCGGTGCGATAGAGCAGCAGTTGGTCGACGTACCGGTCGCCGCCGAAATGCAGTTCATAGGTGACCGCGCTCATCGACGGCGTCGCGTCGCGGCGGTCGAGGACGCGCCCGGTCGCCGCGGGATCGGGCCGCGCCGCCCAGTCGCCGAGCACTTCGGCAAAGCGCTTGCAGCCGATCGGCGCCGCGCCGCCTTCGGCCAAGGTGCAAAATTGCCCGTCGGGCAGGAACAGCGCCTGCAGGCGTTCGACCCGCCCCGTGCGCAGCCCGTCGACATAGGCTTCGAGCGCGGCTTCGGGCGAAGACGGCGCCGGTGCCGCCATCGCAGGTCCCGCCGCGAGCAACGCGGCGACGCAGGGAAGGGTAAGGCGTACAGGACCGATAGGCATCGCATGAAACTCCCGTCGCAAATCATGCGCGCAGCCTAGCCGCCCCCGCGCGTTTTCTCCAGCAGGAGTCGCGAAGAGAGGGGGCCCCGAAATGTCGTTCGGGACCCCCATCCTTCGGTCCATTCAGTCGGTGGTCGGCGTGCTGCCGGCCGCGGGCGCTGCCGGGGCTGGCGCTTCGGCTGCGGGCGTCACCGCGGCGGCGGGCGCCACCGTCGCGGCAGGCGTCACCACCGCGACGCTGGCCGCGGGTGCCAGCTGCGCGGTCGGGATGATCACCGCGCCCGCCGGGATCGAATAGGCGAGCGTCTCGTTCGTCCTGGCCATCAGATGCTGGCCGTTCGGGATGATCGCCGACTTGCCGGTGACAAAGGCGCCGAACACGCCGACCGCGATCGCCGCGCCGACCGCGGCGCCGGTGTTCCCTTCGCCCTCCTGCCGATGCATGCCCGCCAGCGGCAGGCGGTGGCCGTTGGGCAGCGTCAGTTCGTTGAAGGTGATCTCCATCTTCGCCGACTTGCCGAATGCGCCCTTGCCGGTGCGCCACGTCACCGTGCCCATGCCGCGCGTGCCCTTCGGGATCACGACGACGCCATTGTGCATCACGTCAAAGACGGTGTGCATCGGCACCGTATGCCCCTCGCGCAATTTCTTGCTGTTCGCCTCGGCATCGGGCGTCAGGATCACTTCGGTATAGGACGGCAGCATCAACCCGGGCGCCGGCGCCGCGACGGCGAGCGCGGGTGCGGCGACGACCGCCGGGATTGCAGCCGGCGTGGCGGCAGGTTCGGCGGCGGCGGCGGGTTCGGCCGTAGCGGCGGGTGCCGCGGCTTCCTGCGCCTGAACCGAAATCGAAAGCATGGTAAAAGAGACCGCAAAAGCGGCCGCGCCCCTCAGGTAATTCATCCATTTTCCCCCAAGCCGCAGAGTGCGGCCGGAAGTTACTTGCAAGGCTGTCAGTGCCTTGTCAATTGGGTGCGCTGCTGTGGGGCGCGGCAATTACTTCAACAATGGCGCCAGATACTGACCGGTGAAGCTGCGCTTCTCCTTCACCACTTGCTCGGGGGTGCCCGCGGCGACGATTTCGCCGCCCTTGACCCCGCCTTCGGGGCCGAGGTCGAGGATATAGTCGGCGGTCTTGATGACGTCGAGATTATGCTCGATCACCACGACGCTGTTGCCTTGGTCGACGAGCGCCTGCAGCACTTCGAGCAGCTTGCGCACATCCTCGAAATGCAGGCCGGTGGTCGGCTCGTCGAGGATGTAGAGCGTCTGCCCGGTCGAGCGACGCGACAGCTCCTTGGCGAGTTTTACCCGCTGCGCCTCACCCCCCGACAGCGTCGTCGCCTGCTGCCCGACCTTGATATAGCCGAGCCCGACGCGGACGAGCATCGCCATCTTCTCGCGGATCGACGGCACCGCCTTGAAGAACTCCGCCGCATCCTCGACCGTCATGTCGAGCACGTCGGCGATGCTGTGGCCCTTGAACTTCACCTCGAGCGTTTCGCGGTTGTAGCGTTTGCCGTGGCACGTCTCGCACGTCACATAGACGTCGGGCAGGAAGTGCATCTCGATCTTGATCAGCCCGTCGCCGGTGCAGGTTTCGCAGCGGCCGCCCTTGACGTTGAAGCTGAAACGCCCCGGCTTGTATCCGCGCGCCTGGCTTTCGGGCAGGCCCGCGAACCAGTCGCGGATGATCGTGAAAGCGCCCGTGTACGTCGCGGGGTTCGAGCGCGGGGTGCGGCCGATCGGCGACTGGTCGATGTCGATGACCTTGTCGCAATGCTCCAGCCCTTTCAGGCTGTCGTGCGGCCCCGCGATCATCCGCGCACCGTTGAGCACGCGCGCCGCGCTGGCGTAGAGCGTGTCGATGATCAGGCTCGACTTGCCGCTCCCCGACAGGCCGGTCACGCAGGTGAAGGTGCCGAGCGGGATCTTCGCGGTGACATTCTGAAGATTATTCGCGCGCGCGCCCTTGAGCACGAGGTCGAAGCCGTTGCCCTTGCGGCGATGCTTGGGCACCTCGATCTTCTTCGCGCCGGTCAGATAAGCTGCGGTCAGGCTCTTGGTGTTTGCTAGCACTTCTTCGAGCGTGCCCTCGGCGACGATTTCGCCGCCGTGGAGCCCCGCGCCGGGGCCCATGTCGACGACATAATCGGCGTGGCGGATCGCGTCCTCGTCATGCTCGACGACGATCACGGTGTTGCCGAGGTCACGCAGGCGCTTGAGCGTCGCGAGCAGGCGGTCGTTGTCGCGCTGGTGGAGGCCGATGCTCGGCTCGTCGAGCACGTAGAGCACGCCCGACAGCCCGCTGCCGATCTGCGAAGCGAGGCGGATGCGCTGGCTCTCGCCGCCGCTGAGCGTGCCCGAGGTGCGGTTGAGGTTGAGATAATCGAGCCCGACATTGTTGAGGAAGCCAAGCCGCTCGTTGATCTCTTTGAGGATCGCCTTCGCGATCTGGCGCTGCGTGTCGTTCAGCTTCGCGTCGAGCGTGCTGAACCAGCCGAGCGCGTCCGCGACCGAACGCTGCGCCGACATGCTGATGTCCTCGCCGGCTATCTTCACCGCGAGCGGTTCGGGGCGCAGACGCGCGCCGTGGCACGTCTCGCACGGGTGCGGCGCCTGATATTTGCTCAGTTCCTCGCGCATCCACGCGCTCTCGGTCTGGAGCAGGCGGCGATTGAGGTTGCCGATCACGCCCTCGAACGCCTTGTGCGTCGTGTAGCTGCGCCGGCCATCCTTGAAGGTCAGCTCGACGGGTTTGCCGCCGCTGCCGTAGAGGATGATCAGCTGCACCTCGCCGGGCAGATCCTGCCAGGGCGTCGTGAGGTCGAAACCATAGGCTTTGCCGAGGCTTTCGAGCACCTGCATATAATAAGGCGAGGGCGGGTTCGATTTTGCCCACGGCACCACCGCGCCCTTTTTCAGGCTGAGGGCATGGTTCGGCACGACGAGGTCGGGGTCGAATTCCTGCCGCTCGCCGAGCCCGTCGCATGCGGGGCATGCGCCCTGCGGCGCGTTGAAGCTGAACAGCCGCGGTTCGATCTCGGCTATCGTGAAGCCCGAGACCGGGCAGGCGAATTTCTCGGAAAAGATCAGACGGTTCGCCGGGATGCCCGCGCCCTTCATCGCGCCGCCGGTGTCTTCTTCCTCGCGGCCCGGAACCAGACCGTCGGCGAGGTCGACATAGGCGAGTCCTTCGGCAAGCTTCAGTGCGGTCTCGAAACTGTCGGCGAGGCGGGTGCCGAGGCCTTCGCGCACCGCGATACGGTCGACGACGACCTCTATGTCATGCTTGTATTTCTTGTCGAGCGTCGGCGCCTCGCCGATCTCGTAGAATTCGCCGTCGATGCGGACGCGGGTGAAACCGTCCTTCTGCCACTGCGCGAGTTCCTTCTTATACTCGCCCTTGCGGCCGCGCACGACGGGCGCGAGCAGATAGGCGCGTGTGCCCTCGGGCAGCGCCATCACGCGGTCGACCATGTCGGTGACCGTCTGCGCGCTGATCGGCTCGCCGGTTGTCGGCGAATAGGGAATGCCGACGCGCGCCCAGAGCAGGCGCATATAGTCGTAGATCTCGGTCACCGTCGCGACGGTCGAGCGCGGGTTCCGCGACGTTGTCTTCTGCTCGATGCTGATCGCCGGCGACAGCCCGTCGATATGCTCGACATCGGGCTTTTGCATCATCTCGAGGAATTGGCGCGCGTAAGCAGAGAGGCTCTCGACATAGCGCCGCTGCCCCTCGGCATAGATGGTGTCGAAGGCGAGCGACGATTTGCCGCTGCCCGACAGGCCGGTGATGACGATCAGCGCATCGCGCGGCAGGTCGACGTCGACGCCCTTGAGATTATGCTCGCGCGCGCCGCGCACTTTAATGTGGGTGAGACTCATGGGAGAGGTATGTTCCAGATTTGTTCTAGGGGCGCAAGTGCGGTTTTGCGCGGTTGGGCCATAGATAGGGTGGCTTGAGCCGCGCCGCAATGCGCGCGCGCCGCCTAGCCTTTCCACCAACATCCCAAAGGCTTCGACCAAGCGTCGTGTAGCTTGCTTGACCGCTTGGCATCACAAGCGGACAAGAATGACTATGTGCGCCGTCCGGACCCGACGGCGCAGGCAATCGGGAGACTGGGGAAATGAAGAGCTTTTTTTGCGGCGCCGCGGGGCTGGCGATCATAGCGGCGCTGGCCGCTGCACCGGCGGTGGCGAGCGAGGTAGGGAGCAATGCAACTCTATTGGCCGCGGCGGCCGATGAGGGCGATGCTTCGTCGGCCGGATCGCTCAAGGCGCTGACCTTCGGAAAATGGGGCGTCGATCTCGACGCGCGCGATCCGTCGGTAAAGCCCGGCGACGATTTCGATCGCTACGCCAACGGCGGCTGGTTCGCGCGCACCGAGATTCCGTCGGACCAGGCATCGGCGGGTGTCGATTACGACGTCTATAACCTGACCCAGCGCCAGCTGCGCGCGGTCGTCGCGGGTGCGCCCTCAGCGAGCCAGGTTGGCGGGCTCTATCAAAGCTTCATGGACGAGGCGCGCGTCGAAGCGCTCGCCGCCAAACCGCTGATGGCCGACATTGCGGCGGTCGCGGCGATCAAGGACAAAAGCGAGATGGCGCGCTTCATGGGCGGCACGCAGGGGACGTTCGGTTCGACGATCGTCAGCGGCGGCCCTTATGCCGACACCGCCGATCCGACGGTGAACGTCCTGTGGCTGGGGCAGGCGGGCATCGGGCTTCCCGAGCGCGATTATTATCTCAACGACAGCTTCAAGCCGCAGCGTGACGCGTACCGCGCCTATATCGCGCGGACGATGAAGATGGCGGGCAATGCCGACCCCGAAAAGGCGGCCGATGCGATCATGGCGTTCGAGACCGAGATCGCGAAGGTCAGCTGGGCGATCGCCGACCGCCGCGACATCGGCAAGATCAACAATCCGATGTCGGCGGACGAACTGGCGACCTATGCACCCGGGCTTGACTGGAACGCCTGGTTCGCCGGTTCGGGCATTACGCCGCAAAAGCGCATCATCGTCAACGAGAAGACCGCGGTGCGCGACATCGCGGCGCTCTATGCCAAGACGCCGCTCGACACGATCAAGCTGTGGCAGCAATTTCATGTCGCCGATAATGCCGCGCCCTATCTGTCGAAGGCGTTTGTTGACAGCCGCTTCGAATATGCCAAGGCGCTGAGCGGGGTGGGCGAACTGCGCCCGCGCTGGAAGCGCGGATTGACGCTCGTCGACGGCAGCCTCGGCGAGCTGGTCGGCGAAACCTATTCGAAGCAATATTTCCCCGCGAGCGCGAAGGCGAAGATGGAGGTGCTGGTCACCAACCTGAAGCTCGCGATGGGCGACCGTATCCGGAACAACAGCTGGATGGCTCCGGCGACCAAGGACGCCGCGCTGGCGAAGCTCGCGAAGATGGACGTGATGGTCGGCTATCCCGACAAATGGCGCGACTATTCGGGGCTCAAGATCGATCCCGCCGATCTTTACGGCAATGTGAAGCGTAGCGCGGCATTCGAATATGCCTATGCGCTGTCGGACCTCAACAAGCCGGTCGATCGCAAGAAATGGTCGATGAACCCGCAGGAGGTTAACGCGTATAACGGCGGGCTTGAGAACAAGATCGTGTTCCCGGCCGGAATCCTGCAGGCGCCCTATTTCAGCGAGAGCGTCGACGATGCGGTCAATTATGGCGCGATCGGCGCGGTGATCGGTCACGAAATCACGCACGGCTTCGACGATCAGGGCCGCAAGATCGATGCCGAGGGCGCGGTGCGCGACTGGTGGACGCCCGAGGATGCGGCGCGTTTCGACGCGCAGGCGAAGGCGTTCGGCGCGCAATATGCGACCTATGAGGCGGCGCCCGGATCGTTCATCAACCCCGACCTGACGATGGGCGAGAATATCGCCGATCTGGCCGGCTTGGAGGTCGCCTATGACGCTTATCGCCGGTCGCTCGGGGGCAAGCCCGCGCCGGTGATCGACGGGCTGACCGGCGATCAACGCTTCTTTCTCGCCTTCGCGCAGGCATGGCGGACGAAGCAGCGCGAGGATGCGATCAAACAGCAGGTGGCGAGCGATCCGCACAGCCCGGCGCGCTGGCGCATTATCGGGCCTGTGCGCAACGTCGATGCGTGGTACAAGGCGTTCAGCGTCGCCGCGGGCGCCAAATATTATCTGAAGCCCGAGGAACGCACACGAATCTGGTAGTCCTGAGACCCCTTTCTCAGGATTGGGCGGGGGCGGCTTCGTGCCGTCCCCGTACCGCCATCACCGTCAGCGACAACGCCGCGCCGACGATGACGAACAATGCCGGGAAGCCGCCGAGCACCGACATCATGCGGATGCCGTCGATACCGCCGCCCGCAACCAGCACCAGCGCAACGAGGCCGACGGTGATGCCCCATACCGCCTGAACCCACAGCGGCGCTTCGGGCGTGTCGGGCGAGATGCCGTGCGTCGAAAGCGCGCTCATCGCCGAGACATTGGCGTCGGCGCCCGCCACATAAGACAGGAAGATCGCGAACAGCACCACCCCGGCGACAACCGGTCCGCCGCCGAGCGCGCTGAACAGCCGGAACAGCACGGGGTCGGGGCCTTCTGCGGTCAGGACGGCGTAAAGGCCGGCGCCGCTTTGCTGGTCGAACGCGATCGTCGCACCCGCGATCGCCGTCATCCACACCGCGCCGAACAGCGACGGCAGGATCAGATTATAGAGGATGAAGGCGCGGACGCTGTACCCCACCGCGAGGCGGCCGAGGAACAGCGCGGTGACGGGCGCCCACGCGAACCAGTTGGCCCAATTGAAGATCGTCCATTGCCGATGCCAGCCGGTATCGACGTCGAGCCCGAGGTTTCGCGGAATGAAGGTCTGGAAATAGTCGACCACGCCGCGCAGCGACAGGCCGATCATGTCACCCGTCGGCCCTGCGAGCAGGACAAAGGCGATGATCGCAAAGAACAGCCATGTGTTGAGCACCGACAGGCCGGCGATGCCCTTTTGCAGGCCGGTCGCTGCGGAAATCAGGAAGCTGGCGACGATCGCGGCGGCGATTCCCCAGCGCAGCGGCGCGCCGCCGTCGAAGCCGCCAATCCCTTCGACCCCGCCCGCGAGCGCGAGCAGGCCGGCGCCGAGCGAGGCCGCCATGCCCGCGACCAGCGCGTAGAGGCAGATGATGTCGATCCCCGTCCCGGCGGGGCCATGCGCGCGCTGGCCGAGCAGCGGAACGAACAGCGACGACAGGCTGAACGGTTCGCGGCGGTTATAATAGACGAGTGCGAAGGCGAGGCCCGCAACGGTATAGATGGCGTAGGGCGTCAGCGTCCAATGCAGGAACATGGTTGACATGGCGAAGGTCGCCGCCGCATCGCTGCCCGCCTCGAGCCCCAGCATTGCGGGCGGGTCATTGAGATGGAAGAGCGGTTCGGCGGCGCCCCAGAAGAGGATCCCGGTGGCGATTGTGGTGCATAGCGTCACTGCAAACCAGCGCCATCGGGTCAAAATGGGCTTCGCGTCCGGCCCGCCGATGATCCGCCCTCCGAGCGGCGAAACGGCAATGCCCGCCAGAAGGATGAGAAAGCCGATTCCTGCCCACGCGAAGAGCGGCGAGAAGTAGCGCAATATCCAGTCATTGATCGCCGTCTCGGCCGCGACGACTGCGGGACCCTGCCAAAGGCTGAGGATGACGGCGGCGAGAAGCACCGCAAGGGGGGTGAAAAACACCGGGCGATTGAGGGGATGCTTCGGAGATGCTGGCAAATGATCGGCCGATCGGACAAGGTCAGGACGATCAGCATGACCTTTGCCCCGCCCAAGGTCAATTCGGGGAGGTCAATTCGAGGCGGAACGGCCTATCGGGCAAAGCGTTGGACCTGCAGACATTTGGATTGAAGGAGAAGCTCCGATGACCAGAAATATGATGGCGGCCACCGCCGCGCTTGCGCTGCTCGCCTCGGGTCAGGCCGTCGCCTTCCAGACGCCGGCCGATACGGCGGCGGAGGCGAAACCGATGAAGGACGGCACTACGGCAGAAGAGCGGGCGAACACCGCGCGGCTCAATGCCGAACAGGCGGCGCGCGCCAAGGCCGACAACACGACCTATGCACAGGAAGTGTCGGCCGCGCAGCAGCAGGTGGCGCACGACCAGCAAGTGTTCAGCGAGGAAACCGCGGTTTATGAAGCCGAGAAGGCGCGCGTCGCCGCGATGTCGGCCGAAGAGCGGATGAAATGGGAAGCCGACGCCGCTGCGTGCAAGGCCGGTGACATGACCCGCTGCGCTGCGCCGGCACCGCCGCCGCGCTAGGCCTCAATATTCGACCGGCACCGGCACCGCTGTCGTGTCGGGCGGCGAGAGATCGCTCACGGGCGTGTCGCCGCGCGGGTCTTCGCCCGACGCCGTTACGGCGGGCTCCGGATCGGGAAAGCGGCCACCGTACAGATAGTCGTCGTCCGTATCGGCGAGGATCGGCGGGTCGACGTCGACCGCCCCCAGTTCGCGAAATTCGTCGCTCATCCTGTTGTCGCGATGCGCGCGCAGCCGTAGCGCGACGCCGTAGCTGTCCCCGCAGTCGAGGCACGGCGCGGCGCCGTCGCCTTGCGGCTCTAGCGCGTCGGGATTGGCGCTAAGGCGCGAATAGGATGCCGGCTCGCCGGTTTCACGGCCCAATCGCGTCCCGACCGCCATCTCGCCAAGCATCATCCCGCCAGTGACGCCGACGAGCGCAAGCACCGACAAGCGGAACAGCCACACGCCTGCGTTGCGACTCGCGACGAAAGATAATTTCCTCGTCATCGGTCAATTTGGCCATGAACGTACGCCGGATGCAAGTCCGGCGCCATGATATTGCCCTGCGGTCGGCCATTCGTCGACGGATCGACGCGCTTCGTCTGTCAATCGAGCCGCTGTCCGCCCCGATCGATCCAAAGGCGATTCTCATGACGTCTAGGGGGTATCACTTCCCTTGCGGGATATCGGAAGACGGTCTCCCCGGTCCGCCGGCCGGTATCCCGCATCCTTTTGAAGAGAGGACTCCCCCATGGCGAAATTTTCTTTCCTGCTGGCGGCGCCGGTTGCGCTGGCCGGCTTTTCGGTTCCGGCCGCTGCCGCGGCCGAAGACGATGGCGAACGGCATACCGTCGTCGTGCGGTATGACGACCTGAACCTGTCGAGCGCTGACGGCCGCGAGCGGCTGAGCACCCGTGTCAAATTTGCCGTTCAAAAAGTGTGCGGCATCCGGGTGGATTACCGGCAGGCCCTTCGCGAACGTGCCGTGGCCAATCGCTGCAAGGATAGCGCGATGGCAGATGCCGACGTGAAACTGGCCGGCCTGTTCAACGGCGAAAGCGCCCGCCTCGCCGATCGCGGCCGGATTGTCGTCGCCGCCGCTCCCTGACCCATCCCGCCGTATGTTGATCCCAAAGGCGGTCATGCCCCCGCGGCATGGCCGCTTTTTTTAGGCGTGCATGATCGCCTTTACATCGTGGAGATAGGTGCGCCCGATACGGTGGACACCGCCTTCGCCCAAGTCGACGCTCCACGCGCCGTCGCCATGGTGCTTCAGCCCGACGATGCCTTCGCGGCGGATCATTTTCGAGCGGTGGATGCGCATGAACTGATCGGGGTTCATGCGCGCTTCGAGTGACTTGATCGTCTGATGGATCAGCCAGCTCCGGCCGCCGACATGGAGGCGCATATAGTCGCGTTCAGCCTCGATCAGGTCGACCTGCCCAGCGTCGATGCGCAACATCTCGCCGCGGTTCTGGACCCAGAATTCATTGATCCATCTGCTTTTCTGCGCCGGTGCGCGCTCGGTCGCACGCCATTCGCGCACGCGCGAAAGGGCGCGGGCGAGGCGATCGGGCGATACGGGCTTGAGCAGATAATCGACCGCGGCCACGTCGAACGCCGCCACCGCATAGCGATCGAAAGCGGTAACGAAGACGACCGCGGGCGGGTTGTCGAGCCCCTCGATCGCGGCGGCAACCTCCAGCCCGTTGAGATCGGGCATCGCGATGTCGCACAGCACGAGGTCGGGCGCGAGCGCATCGACCATGCGGAGCGCTGAAGCACCGTCGCTGGCGGTGCCGACGAGCGAAACGCCGTCCTGCTGCCCGGTCAATATCTGCAATCGTTCGATTGCCAGCGGTTCGTCGTCGACGATCAGAGTGCGAAGCGTCTGGATCATTAGCAAGCCTCCCGTGCCAGTGGCAGCCACAGCGATACGACAAAACCGCCGTTGTCCGACGGGCCCCATTCGCATCCCGCGGTGGGGCCATAGCGGGTCAGCAGGCGTTCGCGAACGTTGCCGAGGCCGAGGCCGGTGCCCGACGCGGGGGCGGGGGCCTTCGGATCGATATCGTTTTCGATGCGCAGCACCAGCAGCCCGTATTCGGCGCTGGCGGTCAGGCGGACCGCGATCTTTCCCTTGCTCGGCGCGACGCCATATTTGATCGCATTTTCAATGATCGGTTGCAGGATCAGCACGGGAACACAGGCATGCTCCAATTCTTCCGGCATCTCCACTTCGACCTGGAGGCGATCGGGGAAGCGCGTCTGCTCGATATCGAGATAAAGGCGTTGCAGCGCGATTTCTTCGTCGAGGCTGACCAATTGCTCGGGATCGACGGCGAGGCTCGAGCGGAGGAAGGACGCGAGGTTCATGATCATCGTCTCGGCCTCGCTCTTCGATCCTTTGAGGACGAGGGTCGACAGCGAATTGAGCGTGTTGAACAGGAAGTGCGGATTGACCTGGTAATGCAGCGCGCGGAGCTGCGCGGTTTGTGCTTCCATCCGGAAATGATTGGCGCGGCGTTCGAGCGCGCGCATCTCGTTGGCATAGCCGAACGCGACATAGAGCGCGGCCCAGACGGCGAAGAAGAAATACCAGCGGATCGAGCTGTCGAGGATCAGCATCGTTTCCCACGCAACCGAATATTTCGACTGCATTTCTTCGACGATCTTGGCGCTGTCGGAAACCGGGAACCAATAATAGAAAACCATCAGATTGACCGTCGCGTAGATGATCACGAGCGGAACCGCGGCGCCGAAGGCGGCTGCCAACCGGGCGCCGAAACTCTGGGGTTGGGCGCGCTGGAGCAGCTGATAGAGGACAAAGGTGCATAGGATGCCGGCGACGACGACGATCGCGCGGCGGCCGGCCGACGGCCATTGCTCGGGCACGCCGGTCAGCATCGCGAGCACCGAGGTGATCAGGAAATAGATCGCCCACATCGCGATGATCGATCCGATCGCGACCCGGGGGTTCACGCGGGCGTCGGAGGCGCGCCAGTCGGGCGCCGCGGCCAACATTTTCGCGCGCTGATCGCGCAGCGCATCCTTGCGGTTTGAGATGTTCATTATGCTGGCTTTAGCGCCAAATACCGATCGATGGCTAGCGGGCACCGGACCGCCAGTCGAAGCTGCGCGCACCTTGGTCGAAAGGCGAAGGCTGGTTAGCCGGCCGGTTGCGGCAGCGCGCGGCGCCAATCGCCGCGCCGGTAGATCGCCCACGCCATCGCCAGTGAGGCGAGCGACGACAGCGGGAAGCTCCACCAGAGGATGTCGCTGCCCACCGACGGATAACCGAAATAATAGATGCCAAGGCGGATCGGAAACATCGACAGGAACAGGATGACGAGCGGCGGCACGACCGAGCCGTTGGCGCGCAGCGTGCTGATGAGGACGATCGTCGTGCCAAAGGGCAGGAAGGTCCAGGTCGCGATCAGCTGAATGTTACGCGACACCTCGATCGCCGGGCTTTCGCTGCCGAGGAAGAGCGCGAGCGCGGCGCGGTCGAAGAGCAGGAGTAGACCGATCAGCACGCCGGTCATCGCGAGATTGATCGCGATCCCGCTGTTGGTCACCGACGCGACGCGATCCCAGCGCCCGGCGCCGATATTCTGCGCCGCCATCGAGCTGACCGCAGCGCCGACTGCGAGCGCAGGCATCTGGATATAGTTCCACAGCTGCAATGTCGCGCCATAAGCGGCGGCGGTGACCAGCCCCTCGCGGTTGACGAGCCCGACCATGATGAGTCCGGCGCCCGAGATCACGAGCATCTGTGCGCCCATCGGCAAGCCGCGCCCGATGATGAAGCGCAGCTCCGACCATTTGGGAAGCAGATAGGACAGTTCATGCCCGCGCAGGCGCAGCACATGGTTCCTGGCGTAGAACCAGCCGATCATGCCCGCGAGGCTGATGGTGCCGGCGAGCGCGGTCGCGAGCGCGCTCCCCGCAATGCCAAGCCGTGGGAAGGGGCCGAGGCCAAGGATCAGGACGGGATTGAAAACGATGTCGAGCACGACCGCGAGGATCATGAAACGCAGCGGCGTCATCGCGTCGCCTGCGCCGCGCGAGGCCATCATCAACGTGACCGAGAGCATGCTTGCGGGGACGGCGAGGAAGGTCACCCGAAGATAATCATGCGCGAGTGCAAAGGCTTCGGGCGGGGTTTCGAGCCAGCCGAGGATGCGGTCGGAGGCGAACCAGCCGACGATCGCGATCACAACCGAGAAGATCAGCGCAAGCCCGATCACGCCGCCAGTTGCCCGCCGCGCGGCGTCGATATCGCCGCGCCCCATCGACTGGCCGATGAGCACCGTCGCCGCCATGCCGAAACCGAAGAAGGCGCCGAACATCAGGAACATGATGATGTTCGCGTTGGCGGTCGCGGCGAGCGCGCTTTCGCCGAGGAATTGCCCGACCCAGATCGCGTTCACCGAGCCCGACAGCGTCTGGAGAATGTTAGACGCGAGTGTCGGCAGCGCGAAAAGGATCAGCGTCTTGGTGATCGGCCCACTGGTCAGATCCATCCGTCCGCCGCCGCGCGCGGTCTGGCGCGGCGGGACCGGGCTCGCGGCCGGGTCGGCAGCCGCCGCGACCGGCGTCGGCGTGACGGGGACCTCTTCGCTCACCCCAGCCTTGCCAGTGCGGCGGTCAGGCGCTCGGCTTCGGCTTCCTTGGCCGCATGGTCTGCGCGTGCCTTTTCGACGGCTTCGGGCTTGGCGCGTTCGACGAACGACGGATTGTTCAGCCGCCCGGCGAGGCCGTCGCGTTCCTTCGCAGCGGCAGCGAGTGCCTTGGTCAGGCGGTCGCGTTCGGCGGCGATGTCGATGACGCCTTCGAGCGGGACGGTGATCGTCTCTCCCTCGACGACGAGCTGGGCCGATGCGCCCGCGGGCGCTGGATCGAAGCTCACGCCCTCGAGGCGCGCGAGGCGGTCGAGCTGCGCCGCGAGCTCGTCAGTGCGGCCTTTGAGCGATGCCGGGAAATGCGCGGTCAGGCGGGCGCCCGGCGGCAGGCCGAGTTCGGCCTTTGCGGTGCGGAGTTCGCTGACCAGCTTGATCAGCCAGTCGATGTCGGCGCTGGCGTCGGCGTCGCTGGAGACCGTCGGCGCTGGCCACTTCGCGGTGATCAACGGATAATCGGCGCGATCGCCGAGCCCCGTCCACAGCTCTTCGGTGATGAAGGGCATGAAGGGGTGGAGCATGACGAGAATCTGGTCGAGCACCCAGCCCGCGACGGCCTTTGTCTCGTCGTCGATCGCGCCTTTGATCAGCTCGAGATACCAGTCGCAGAAGCGGTCCCACGCAAAGCTGTAGATCGCGTTGGCGGCCTCGTCGAAGCGATAGGCGGCGAAGGCGGTTTCCATCGCGGCGACGGTCACGGCGACCTCGCCTATGATCCAGCGGTTGACCGGCAGCGTCGCAGGCGGCGCTTCGAAGCTGGTCGAGGCCGAAATGCCGTTGGCTTCGCAGAAGCGCGCGGCGTTCCACAGCTTGGTCGCGAAATTGCGATAGCCCGCGAGGCGCGCGTCATCCATCTTGATGTCGCGGCCCTGGCTTTCCATCGCCGACATGAAGAAACGCAGCGCGTCGGCGCCGTACTGGTCGATCAGACCGAGCGGATCGACGACATTGCCCTTCGACTTCGACATCTTCGCGCCATCGGGCGCGCGGACGAGGCCGTGGAGATAGAGCGTCTTCCATGGAACGTCAGACATGAACTCCATCCCCTGCATCGCCATGCGCGCATCCCAGAAGAAGAGGATGTCGAAGCCGGAGACGAGGACGTCGTTGGGGTAGTGGCGTTTGAGCAGCTCGGTGTTCTCGGGCCAGCCTAGCGTCGCGAACGGCCAGAGCGCGGAGGAGAACCAAGTGTCGAGGACGTCCTCGTCCTGAATAGCGCGCGGCGCCCATGCGGGAGCGCTAGGATCGGCATTATTCTGCCGAATTTCCTCAACGGTCACCTCGTAAAAGGCCGCTGCCTGTTGAAGCGCTTCTTCTTCTGACTCAGCGACAAACACTTGATTGAGTTTGGCGTCCAACTGAGAAGCGCCACCACCGATGGGCGTAGCTACAATCTCCGCTTCAGTTGAGCCGTCGGCCAATTTCTGCGGCCCATACCAGGCCGGAATCCGGTGCCCCCACCATAGCTGGCGCGAGACGCACCACGGCTGGATATTTTCCATCCAGTTGAAGAAGGTCTTTTCCCACGTCTTGGGGACGATGTTGATGCGCCCGTCGCGCACCGCCTGCATCGGTGGCTGCGCGAGCGTTTCGGCGTCGACATACCATTGGTCGGTCAGCCAGGGCTCGATCACCACGCCGCCGCGGTCGCCGAAGGGCGTCTGGATCGTGCGCGGCTCCGCGTCATGCTCACCGCCGTCCTTGTCGGTGTGCGGGATCAGGAAACCCTGTTCCTTCATCCGCTGCACGACCAGTTCGCGCGCGCCGTCCTTGCCGTCGCGCTTGAAACGGTGGAGGCCGAGATATTCGGCGGGGATCAGCCCATCGGTAGTCTGGATGACGTTCGCGTCGCCGTCGAGCATGTTGAGCATCTCGCCGGGCTTGAAGCCCGCGCGCTTGCCGACGTCGAAGTCGTTAAAATCATGTCCCGGGGTGATCTTCACCGCGCCCGAACCGAGTTCGGGATCCGCATGTTCGTCGGGGACTATTTTAAAGCGGCGGCCGGTGATCGGCTGGAGAATGTCCTTGCCGATCACGCTCCGGTAGCGGGCATCGTCGGGATGCACCGCGACCGCCATGTCGGCGAGCATTGTTTCGGGGCGCGTCGTCGCGACAACGATATAATCGCGCCCGTCGTCGAGCGTCACGCCGTCGGCGAGCGGATATTTGAAGTGCCAGAAGCCGCCCTGAATCTCGTGCGTCTCGACCTCGAGGTCCGAAATCGCGGTCTTGAGCTTCGGATCCCAGTTCACGAGGCGCTTGTCGCGATAGATCAGCCCCTTTTTGTGCAGGTCGACGAACACCTTGACCACCGCCCGCGTGAAATGCGGGTCCATCGTGAACTGCTCGCGGCTCCAGTCCATCGAGCAGCCGAGGCGGCGGAGCTGGCCGGTGATCTGGCCGCCGCTTTCGGCCTTCCACTGCCACACCTTGTCGATGAAATCTTCGCGGCTGTAATTGGTGCGCTTGTCCTGCTGCTGCTCAAGCTGGCGCTCGACGACCATCTGCGTTGCGATGCCGGCGTGGTCCATGCCGACGACCCACAGCGCATCCTTGCCGCGCAGGCGTTCGTAGCGGACGAGCACGTCCTGCAGCGTGTTGTCGAGCGCATGTCCGATGTGCAGCGCGCCGGTGACGTTCGGCGGCGGGTTGACGATCGTGAAGGGTGTCGCGTCGGGACGCGCGGGGCGAAACAGCCCGCGGCTTTCCCATTCATGGGCCCATTTCGCCTCGATAGCGGCGGGATCGAACGTTTTTTCCATCGGCATAGCCGGGCGCCTTTGCCAGCCGGGGTGCGGACTGGCAAGCCGGATCGGCAGAGTTTAGGATGCCAGATGCTTGCAGGAGCGAGGTCATGGACGATGCGATGCGCAGCGGTGTCATCCGCTTTGCCGACTATGCGGGTAAACTGCCGACACCCAGGGGCGAACGATCGGTGCTGGCGCTGAAACGCGGGACGCTCGACGTCCGCCTGTCGGTTCCCGTGCCGCCGAACCGCCAGACGCCGCATGAGCAGGACGAGCTTTACGCGGTCATCCGCGGCCACGGCGTGCTGATCCACGGCGGCGAGCACACGCCGTTCGCCGCGGGCGATCTGCTGTTCGTCGCGGCCGGGGTCGAGCATCATTATGCCGATTTCAGCGACGATCTGGCTTTGTGGCGCATATTCTATGGTAAGGCGGGCGGCGAGATCGCCCTGTGACCTGCCGCCCGCCGGGCATCATTTCTTCAGATGGCTGCCCAGCCAGTTGAACACCGTCTGGTGCCACTGGACGCTGTTCGCGCCCTTCAGCACCCAATGGTTTTCGTCGGGGAAGACGAGCAGTTCCGAGGGGATATTGCGGCGCTGGAGCGCAGTGAATGCCGCAAGGCCCTGACTGTACGGAATGCGGAAATCCTTCTCGCTGGTGATCACCAGCATCGGAGTCTTCCACTTGGTCACATGGTTCACCGGATTCCACTTTTCGGGGTCGGTGCGTTCCCACCAAGGGCCGCCATGATCCCATTCGTCGAACCACAGTTCCTCGGTCTCGAACGCCATCGCGCGCAGGTCGAACACGCCGTCGTGCTGGACGAGGCATTTGAAGCCGTCGGTCCATTGACCCGCGATCCAGTTCATCATGTAACCGCCATAGGAGGCGCCGAGCGCGCAGGCGTTGGTTATGTCGAGCTGTGCATCCTGCTTGCCCGCGGCGGCAAGGCCGAGCTTCAGATCCTCGAGCGGCTTGCCACCCCAATCCTTGTTGATGCTGTCGGTGAACGCCTGCCCGTAACCTGTTGAACCGTGGAAATCGACCGTGACGACGCCGTAACCCTGTTGCGCGAAGAGGCGCGGGTTCCAGCGCGTCGACCAGCTGTTGCCGAAGCTGCCCTGCGGCCCGCCGTGGACGATAAAGGCCACCGGCAGCTTCTGCACGGGGCTGACGGGCTTCAGGATCATGCCCCACACCTTGTCGCCGTTCGCGCCCGCGAACTGGATGCGGTCAAGCTCGACCGCGTCGAATTCGGCGAGGCGTGCGGCGTTGACCGCGGTGATCTGCTTCACCTTGCCCTTGGGGTCGCGGACATACAGGTCGGTCGGCGCCAGCGCACTGTTGCGCGAATAGAGGAGACCGCCGCCGGGCAGCGGCGTGACATCGCCGATATTGCCTTCGAACGCCTCGGTGGTTGCTTTCAGCTTCTCGACCTTGCCCGTCGCCGCATCGACGCGGAACACCGGATGCTCGAGCGTGTCCTGTGCGGTGACGTAGAGCGACTTGCCGTCCGCCGCCCATGCGATCGAGCCGACCGAACGGTCCCATGCGTCGGTGAGCTTCTTCGTCTCGCCGCTTTCGAGGTTCCGCAGCATCAGCACCTGCCGGTCGGCCTCATACCCCGGCCGCGCCATCGCGGCATAGGCTAGCCACTTGCCGTCGGGCGAAGGCGTGGGGAGGGTGTCGGTCGCCTGATTGTCCTGCGTCAGGTTCGTCGGCATCATCCGGCTGTCGACCAGCCAGCTATAGATATCGAGATTGGTCGACATCGGTTCGCCCCGGTCGGCCTTGCGCAGCGTGAAAAAGACGGTGCGGCTGTCGGCGCCCCACGCGAGTTCCTCGCCGCCGCCGAACGGCTTCGACGGGCTGTCGCCGATCAGGCCCGCGTCGACCGGGCGCGCGGCGCTCGCCTTGCCATCGGCGAGGTTGAAGACGAACGGGCGGCTATAGGTGCCGGGCGTTTCCCACTGATCCCAGTGGCGGACGAAGCCCGCGCCATCCTTGTACAGACGGCCGGTGCCGGGGCCGGGGAGCGCACCCTTGTCCTTGGCGTCGCAGCCGAAGTCGGTGCATTCCTTCGCGATGTCGCCCCACGCCAGCAGCTTTGCGCCGTCGGGCGAAATCTTGAAGCCCGAAACATCGGCCTTTGTATCGGTGACCTGCGTCGCGGCGGTGCCCGCTTTCGGATCGATGCGCCACACCTGATCCTTGCCCGAAGCGTTCGAGAGGAAATAGAGGATGCCGTCCTTGTCAAAGGCGGGGGCGGTTTCATTCTTGCCCGCGGTGTCGGCGATTTGGGCGGGCTTCGCATCCTTGGCATTGCGGTCGACGAGCCACAGCCCGGTCGAGCGCTTATAGGTCTCAGCCTCGGTTTCGGTCATCTGGAACACGATCCATCGCCCGTCGGGCGAGGCGGTGGGCGCGGCGACGCGCTTCAAGGTCGCAAGGTCGACCTCGGTCATCGGGCGGGCCAGAGCGGGGGAGGAAAGGGCGGCGGTGAGCGCGATCGCGCTGGTGAGGAGCATGTTACGCATGGCGCGGTTTAACGCCACCACGAGCGCGTTCAAGACCCAAGCGCTAAATCAGCTTCGTCGCGTCAAATCAAAGCTGTCTGGATTGCGCGGCGATAATCGTCCATCGGCGCGGCGCGAAGAGGAGAATCGCGTGTTCAGGGCGCTGTCGACAACTACCATCCGCTTGTTCGTGCCGCTGCTTGCCGGCGCGAGCCTTCGCGACCGCGCGATCGGCAGCATCGGGGCGCTGGCGGGGATCGGCCTGGTCGGCGTCATGTGTGTCGCCTTCTTTCCCGCAGCGACGCCGTGGATCGTGGCGCCGGTCGGTGCGTCGGCGGTGCTGCTGTTTGCGGTTCCGGCGAGCCCGCTCGCGCAGCCTTGGTCGATCGTCGGCGGCAATGTCCTGTCGGCGCTGTTCGGCGTGATTGTGACGGGGCTGGTTCCAGAGCCCGCGCTCGCGGCAGCGCTGGCTGTCGGGGGCGCGATCCTCGCCATGTCGCTGCTGCGCTGTCTCCACCCGCCCGGCGGCGCCGCGGCATTGAGCGCGGTGATCGGCGGGCATACGCTGGCGTCGGGGCATGCCGGCCACCTCCTCGTTCCGATGCTCGTAAACTCGTTGCTCCTTGTCGCGGTTGGCGTGCTGTTTCACCGCTTTTCGGGACATAGCTATCCGCACCGCGCCGCGCCCGTCGAAGGCAAGCCTGCAGTCGCGGTGGCGCCTGCGGGATTGCTGATGGACGACATCGACGCCGCGCTCGCCGATCTGGGCGAGACGTTCGACATCGGCCGCGAGGATCTGGCACTGCTGCTCGCCCGCGCGGAGCTTCATGCCGCGTCGCGGATTGGCCGGGCGCAGATCGAGGCGGTCAAGAAGGTTCGCGGAAGGAAGGCCGCGCGCGAGGTCGTAAACTCCTAGAGTCGATGACCATCTCTTCGTTGAATGAAATAATCGGATCCGGCCGCTAACGGATCAGCACGCCGCCCTTCATCACATGATCGATCTTTTCGAGGACGCTGATGTCGGCGAGCGGGTCGGCCTTTACCACGACGAAATCGGCATAGCGGCCCGGAACGATCGCGCCAACATCGTCGCGCCCCATTTCGATTGCGGCGCGCCCGGTGGCGGACTGGATCGCCTGCATCGGCGTCATCCCGTATTTGACCATGTTGCGGAACTGACGTGCGTTGAGCCCGTGCGGATAGACCCCCGCGTCGGTCGCATAACCGATATTGACGCCCAGCTCGACCGCCCGGCGGAAAGCGGCGCGCTGCGCATCGGTCGTCTCGCGGTTCTTGCGCAGATACTCCTCGGGCCAGCCTTCCTTGGTGCCGACATCGTCGATGTAGGTGCCGTTGTAGATGTCCATCGCGAGCCAGGTGCCGTGCTTCTTCGCAAGCCGCAGCGTCGCCTCGTCGGCAAGGCTCGCATGTTCGATACTGTCGACCCCCGCGTTGATCGCGTTCTGGATGCCGATCGCACCGTGCGCATGCGCGGTGACCTTCTTGCCCCGCGCATGCGCGACCTTCACAACCGCGCGCAGTTGCTCGACGGTCATTTCGGGCGCGCCGGGCTCGGTGCCGATCGCCAGCACCGCGCCGGTCGCGATCGTCTTGATGAAGTCGGCGCCATGGTCGAGCAGGTACGTCGTCTTCGCCGCCGCTTCCTCGGGCGTCGCCGCGACGCCGAGGCGCATGTCGGGCGGTAGCTGTTCGTTCGGAACCACGCCGTTCAGCTCGCCGCCGCCTTTCGGGATCGTGAGATAGGCGCCCGCGACCCACATGCGCGGCCCGGGCACGTCGCCGCGCTCGATCGCATTGCGCAGCGTAACGTCGGTCAGGCCGCGATAGGTGCCGACGTCGCGCACGCTTGTAAAACCCGCTTCGAGCGTGACGCGCGCGTTGCGCGCGCCGACGAGCGCGGTTTCGGCGGGCGACGCTTTCATCGGTGCGGCAAGGTCGGCGCTCTGGCCGAGGTCGGCGAGGTGGGTGTGGAGGTCGATCAGGCCGGGAAGGACGGTAAAGCCCGACCAGTCGATTACTTTCGCGCCATCGGGTGCCTTTCCGCACGCGCCGACCGCCTTGACACGCTCCGCCTCGACGGTGATGCACTGGCCGGTGTGGACCTCGTTCGACACGCCGTCGATCAGCCGCCCGGCCTGGACATAAAGGGTTTCGGCCGACGCGGGCGCCGCGGCGAGTGCCGCCGCCAGCGCCGCGATCAGCCGGCCGCGCCGAACGCGTCGCACTGGCGCGGATCCCCCGACTGCAGGCCGCGGCGCAGCCAGCTCATACGTTGCTCGCTCGTCCCGTGGGTAAAGCTTTCGGGCACCGGCCGCTGCCCCGCCGAGCGCATCAGCGTGTCGTCGCCGATCGCATTGGCGGCGCGCATTGCCTCTTCCATGTCGCCCTCTTCCATGACCGGCTGGCCCGCGCTGTTCCTGGCGCGTGCGGCCCAGACACCTGCGTAGCAATCGGCCTGCAATTCCATACGGACCTGCAACGCATTGCCTTCGGCTTGCGAGGCGCGTTGTTGGGCGCGGCGGACCTGCTCCGAAATGCCGCTGACCGTCTGGATATGGTGACCGACTTCGTGCGCAACGACATAGGCCTGCGCAGCATCGCCGGCGGCGCCAAACCGCTGCGCGAGTTCGCTAAAGAAGGCGGTGTCGAGATAGATGCCCTGATCGGCAGGGCAATAGAACGGCCCCATCGCGGCCTGCGCCGCGCCGCAGCCCGATTCGTTGCGATTGGTGAAAAAGCGCAGTTTCGGTTCTTGATAGCCGTTGATCTGCGTGCCCCAGAATTTGTTCGTCGAGCTGAAGACGTTGCACGCGAAGCGTTCGCCCTCGGTGTCGCAAGCCTGCGTATTGGCGCCGCGGCTGTCGGCCATGGGATCGGTCGTGCCGCTCCCGCTGCTGAGCATGTTGGCGCCGGGGCCGAGCAGGAAAAAGGCGGCCACGCCGATCAGCAGGATCGTGCCGCAGCCCATCTTGCGCCCAAGCAGCATCGGGAGAAATCCGATGAGCAGCCCGCCGAGACCACCACCTCCGCCACCCCTGAAGCCGCCCCCGCTCTGTCCCAGATCGCGAATATCGTCGCCGGGATCATAATCGTCGAGGCGCATGGGGCTTCTCCACCGGTAAAAGGCTCGTTCCACTATGATAGTTACAGCAGCGCCGGGCAATTGGAAGGGGCTTCGCATATAATCGAGCCATTGCAATAGTCTGTGTTGCGGTGCACAAATCTGCCAGCCTCTCGTGAACCAAAGGATCCCCGAGTCCATGCCCCGCCGTTCCGCCCGCGCCGCGCTTCCGCTTCCCGACCTCGTCGTACTCGTCCTGCAGGGCGGCGGTGCGCTCGGCGCGTTCCAGGCGGGGGTGTATGAGGCGCTGATCGATCTCGGTATCGAACTCGACTGGGTCGCGGGGATTTCGATCGGCGCGGTCAACGCCGCAATCATCGCCGGAAACGAACGCGATCAGGCCGTAGGCAAGATGCGCGAATTCTGGGAAGGCGTGTCGTCGGCGCTGCCCTCGCTCCCGACCGCCGACGCCGACTGGGCGCGCGAGTGGACGCATATGGCCGCGGCGGGGCAGGTGATGGCCTTTGGCGTCCCCGGCTTTTTCATCCCGCGTTTCCCGCCGCCCGCCTTTGCCGAACGGCAGACGCCCGAAGCCGTCAGCTTCTACGATACCGCGCCGCTGGTCGCCACGCTCGACCGGCTGGTCGACTGGGACCGCGTGAACAACGGCAAGGTGCGGCTGTCGGTCGGCGCGGTCGCGGTCGAGACGGGCAATTTCCGCTATTTCGATACGAAACTAGAAACGCTCGATGCACGGCATATCCTCGCCTCGGGCGCACTGCCGCCCGGGCTCCCGCCAGTCGAGATTGACGGCAACTGGTATTGGGACGGCGGGCTCGTATCGAACACGCCGCTCGAACATGTGGTCGAATCGGCGAACGAGGATATGCTGGTGTTCCAGGTCGACCTGTTCCCCGCGCGCGGCGATCGGCCGCACGACATGGAGGAAGCCTGGTCGCGCGAAAAGGACATCCGCTTTTCCAGCCGCACGCGCCGCATTTCGGACGGGCTGGTGCGGCGGCGCAAGGAGCACCGGCTGATCGACCGGATGCTGCAGAAACTGCCGCCCGAGTTCGCCGACCTGTCGGAGGTCAAGGCGGTCCGCAAAATGGTCGACTGCAAGGCGCTCAACGTCGTCCAGTTGATTCACGAACCGCCCAAATGGCAGACGGGCGCGCGCGACTTCGAATTTTCGCGCTCGACGATGGAGGTCAATTGGGCGCTCGGGCGCGATGCGGTCGAGGCTGCGATGAAGGACGGCCACCTGCTCGCCGACAGCATCGCCGAAGGGCGGTCGGATAGCTTCGCAGTGCAATCGAATGCATTGCGACCAAAGACCGAACTCGACGTTTCCTGAATAGCCTCTCCCCCATGAAAAGGATCTTCACATGCGCCTCACAGGAAAGACCGCTCTCGTCACCGGATCGACCTCGGGAATCGGGCTCGGCATTGCCAAGACCTTTGCCGCCGAGGGCGCGTCGATCA
The DNA here is from genome assembly GCF_023197165.1 of Sphingopyxis sp. MSC1_008. GTDB lineage: Bacteria > Pseudomonadota > Alphaproteobacteria > Sphingomonadales > Sphingomonadaceae > Sphingopyxis. The sequence continues at coordinate 361,119 of NZ_JALPRD010000001.1, read as the reverse complement.
TCATCAACGGCTTCGGTGACGCCGACGCGATCGAAGCCGAGCGCAAGGGGCTGGAAGCGATCAGCGGCGGGAAGGCTGCCTATGACGGCGCCGACCTGACGAAGCCCGAGCAGATGGAAGAGATGTTCAAACGTGCCGAAAAGGATTTTGGCGGGGTCGATATTCTCGTCAACAATGCCGGCATGCAGTTCGTTTCGCCGGTCGAGGATTTCCCGGTCGAGAAATGGGACATGATCATCGCGCTTAACCTGACCGCCGCGTTCCACACGATCCGCCATGCCGTCCCCGTCATGCGCAAGAAGAAGTGGGGACGGATCATCGCCACGGCGTCGGCGCACTCGCTCGTCGCCTCGCCGTTCAAATCGGCCTATGTCACGGCCAAGCACGGGCTTGCGGGCCTCACCAAGACCGTCGCGCTCGAAGTCGCCGACGCGGGCATCACCGTGAATTGCATCAGCCCCGGCTATGTCTGGACGCCGCTCGTCGAGAACCAGATCCCCGACACGATGAAGGCGCGGAACATGACGCGCGAACAGGTCATCAACGACGTGCTGCTGGCGGGTCAGCCGACGAAGCAGTTCGTGACCGTCGAACAGGTCGCGGCGATCGCATCCTTCCTGACCCGCGACGAGGCGGCCAACATCACCGGCGCGAACCTCAGCGTCGACGGCGGCTGGACGGCCGCCTGACCGGCTGCGCCCTTGAGCAATCTCCTTCGCCCTCCTAAGGTTAACGGTAGAGGGGCCGGGGAGAAGAAGAGAATCATGGGTCGCACCATATGGGTTTTGGCGGTGGCGCTGGGCGTCACCTTAAGTGCTTGCCGTACCGTGCCGCCGGTGCCGCCATCGGCGGCCGACGCGCCGCCGGACGAGACGGGAAGCTGGCGCGCGACGGCGACCGATGCCGACAAGGAGCGCATTCGCGGCTGGTACAGCAGCTGGCAGGCGGCGCTGGCCGATGCGCGCGCGAAAGGCTTCGGCGCCGACATCGATCGCGAGGGCGTGCTGCTGCAACCGATGGCGGCCTTACCCAATCCGCATTTGCCCGCGGGCGATTACCAGTGCCGGACGGTCAAGGTCGGCGCGCAGGGGCGCAGCGGCCTGTCCTATGTCGCATATGGCTGGTTCCGGTGCCGCGTCGCGCCCGAACAGGGATTGTCGAGCCTGACCAAGATTTCGGGGTCGCAGCGGCCCGTCGGCCTTATTTTTCCCGACAATCTGAAGCGGCAGATTTTTCTCGGCACGCTCGAACTTGGCGACGAGAAGATGGCGGTCAATTACGGCAGCGACCGGATGCGCGACATGGCGGGGCTGGTCGAGCGGATCGGCGACAATCGCTGGCGGCTCGTGCTGCCCGCGCCGGCATATGAATCCTTGATCGACGTGATCGAACTGGTCCCGGCGAGCTGACAAGAACACAGGGGAATTAGCATGCGAATTTTGTGGACGGGCGCCGCGGCGCTGGCTCTTGCTTCGCCTGCCGCGGCGCAAACGCTTGGCGGCGAGGTCGAAAAGCAGATGCCATCGCTGATGGCGATCTACAAGGATTTGCACGCAAACCCCGAACTCAGCTTCATGGAAGTCCGCTCGGCGGGCATCCTCGCCGCCGAAGCGCGCAAGCTGGGGTATAAGGTCACCGAAAAGGTCGGGGGCACCGGCATCGTCGCGGTGATGGAAAATGGCCCTGGGCCGGTCGTGCTGGTACGCGCCGACATGGACGGCCTGCCCGTCACCGAACAGACGGGGCTGCCCGGCGCGTCGAAGATACGCGTGACCACGAAAGAGGGCGTCGAAACTGGCGTGATGCACGCGTGCGGGCACGATACGCACATGACCGCATGGGTCGGCGTCGCGCGGCTGATGGCGGCGAACAAGGCCAAATGGTCGGGCACGCTGGTGATGATCGGCCAGCCCGCCGAGGAACGCGGCGCGGGCGCGCGGATGATGCTCGCCGACGGGCTCTACACGCGCTTTCCCAAGCCGCAATATGTGCTGGCGTTCCATGACGCGGCGCAGTTCCCCGCAGGCAAGATCGGCTACACGCCGGGCTATGCACTCGCCAATGTCGACAGCGTCGACATCACGGTGAAGGGGGTGGGTGGTCACGGCGCCTATCCGCAGACGACGAAGGATCCGATCGTGCTCGCGAGCCGCATCGTCGGCGCGTTGCAAACGCTCGTCGCGCGCGAGATCAGCCCGCTCGACAGCGCGGTGGTGACCGTCGGCAGCTTCCATGCCGGGGCGAAGCACAATATCATTTCGGACGAAGCGAAGCTCCAGCTGACCGTTCGCAGCTATAGCGACGAAGTGCGCGACCATCTTCTCGACGGCATCGCGCGCATCGCGAAGGGCGAAGCGATCGCCGCGGGCATCCCCGACGACAAGATGCCCGTCGTGAGCATCGACAAGAATGAATATACGCCGTCGACCTATAACACCCCCGAATTCACCGAGGAGATGGCGGCGTATCTGAAAAACAGCTTCGGCGACGACCGCGTCGTGCAGATGCCGCCGGTGATGGGCGGCGAGGATTTCAGCCGCTTTGGGCGCGAGGACAAGAGCATCAAGAGCCTGATCGTCTGGGTCGGCGGGGTTCCGCAGGCCGAATATGACGCGGCAAAGAAGGAAGGGCGGGCTTTGCCCAGCCTGCACTCGCCCTTCTGGGCGCCCGACGCACCCGCGGTCATCTCGACCGCGACGGAGGCGCTGACCGCGATGACTTTGAAGCTGATGGCGAAGAAATAAGCGGAGACGCGGAACCCGGATGGGTGGCACCGGCGCCGCAGTCATTTGCGGACGCAGACCGGTTCGTCGAATCGGGGTGAGATTGTTCTCCCGGATCATGGCGCCGACGATGTTCCAACGCGCGTTCCTTCAATGCTCGATCTGGCCCCGTTGCCGTTTCCCAAATAAATTGGGATGGACCTGTTCGTGAGGTTGTGGTGAGCAAAAAGACATGTCTGCCAATGGACCTGCTCCCGGCTTGACCGCATGCCTCACTGACCGGGAAATGGAAATTCTTGGACTGTTGGTCGCCGGGCATACGGTAAAGACCATTGCTGCGCGTCTGGGCCGCTCGGAAACGTCGATTAACGAGCGTTTGCGTTCCGCCCGGCGCAAGACGGGGGTCGGCAGCAGCCGCGAATTGGCGCGCCTCCTGAACCTCCAAAAAACTTGTGACGAAAATATCGATCTTTCGAAACAGCGCCCCGACGGGAAGGACTTGGCGCACACCGCAACCGTCGGGGTTCGCGGCTCGAAAGGAATGATCGTCATGCTCATCGCAATACCCATGGCTGCCGTTGGATTAATGGTCGCAGCCGCTCCTTCGGCCGATCAAGCCGGAACCCCGAACGCCAGTTACAGCGCCGCATCCAGGCAGTTACCGCTGGTCGGAAGCTGGTCGCTTGACGCATCGCTCATGCCGGAAAAGGAACGCCCTCAACGGGTCACGATGACGTTCCACCCATCGCAGGACGGAAAATGGACAACGCGCGTGGAAATCGTCGCGCCGGACGGCTCCAGCAAGCATTCGGAATCGACCGCCGCTCTTGATGGCGTCCCCGTACCGATCACCGGCAATATGGATTTCATCGACAGTGTCGCCTTGCGTCAGCCGGCGCCGGACACATTGGTCATGACACTGGGAAAGGCCGGAACGCGGGTATCGACGCGCGTCTATACCGTCGCCAAGGATATGAAATCCATGACCGAAACGATTGTCTGGTCCGCCGACAATTGTCAAAAATTGGAAACGACGCATTTCAATCGAATTGATTGATCGCGGGTCCGCTTCCACCGCCGGCATCGCGTGGCGCTAACATACTCATCAGCCCTGACGCCCCACGCGTTCCGCAAAGTGTGGACGTCACACGCACGCCGATATGCCCCTCCCACTTCGGCTCCCCGGGCTTGCCCCCGGGGGGCCGCCTTGTCCTTTTTTGCGATGCGGAAAAGAGCCGCGCCGCAACCCATATCTCCGTCCTCACTCTCCTTTGAAGGCTGCAAAGCTGCCGCCGCGACCCGCGCCCTCGGTAAAGCGTTTGGCCCCCACCGCCGCGCCTTCGCGCAAGGGGGCGACCCCGGCGCGCGCTTCGTGCGCAAGTGCGCCTTCGATATCGAAATCCCATTGGCGATAGGCGCTGAGCCGGTCGCTGTTCATGCAGATTTGCGGGAAAGCCGCGATTTGTTTGGCCAGCTCGATCGCTGCTTCGAGCGCCCTGCCATCGGGCACAATGCGGTCGGCAAGGCCGATGCGCTGCGCCTCGTCGGCGGCGACGGGGCGGCCGGTCAAGATCATGTCGAGCGCGCGGCCCTGCCCGACGATGCGCGGCAGGCGCACGGTGCCGCCGTCGATCAGCGGCACGCCCCAACGGCGGCAATAGACGCCGAACACCGCGCTCGCCGCCGCGACGCGCAGGTCGCACCACAGCGCGAGTTCGAGCCCGCCGGCGACGGCATGGCCCTCGACCGCGGCGATCACCGGCTTTTCGAGCAGCATCCGCGTCGGCCCCATCGGGCCGGGTCCGTCGGGGTCGTAGCGCGATGTGCCGACGGCATTGAGGTCGAAGCCTGCGCAGAAATGCCCGTCGCTGCCAGTCAGGATCGCGATCCGTGCGCTCTCGTCGGCGGCAAAGGCCGCGAAGGCGTTTCGCAAGGCGACGGCGGTATCGGGATCGACGGCGTTGCGGCGCGCCGGGCGGTCAATGGTGACGATCGTGACAGGGCCATCCTTATCGACAAAAACGCTCATTCGAACCTTCCTCCTGCGCCGCTTGCAGCGTGGCGGGCGGCGAGGGGACTTGCAAGCCGCGGGACGGCACCCTAAATAAAAGAAATGCGGGCCGGGCCCCTCTGGCGTCGGCGGGATATTTCCCGCCACGTGATGTCGGACCGCATCGGGTGACCCCGATGCTCTGGCCCTATCTCCCCCCTGTTTCCGGGGTCCCGGCATCGGCGTCACCTGCTTGATTTTCAATCAGGAGGCCCTTTTATGACTTTGAATCCCAATCTTTATCGCCTGACCGTGCTGCACAGCCAGCTCGACGATGCCGAGCGCCGCGAGGTGCGCCGGCGCGGCGCCGACCCGGTCCGCCTGCTGCGCCTGAAAACGCTCAAGCTCGCGGTGAAGGAGCGGCTTGCCGCCCTGACGATGCGGCCCGCTCTGCGTCCGGCGCTCGCGCGCTAATCCCACATAATTGACGACCGGGCACGCTGCCGAAAGGCGGCGCGCTCGGCCTATCCAGGGAATAATTACAATGGAATTTCTGTTTGCCGACTGGCTGGGCACCCCGGCCTGGTTCTGGCTGTCGTTCATCGCGCTCGTCATCGCGCTCACCGCCTTCGACCTTGGAATCCTCAACAAGGAAAACAAGGAGATGGGGATCGGTGAGAGCCTGAAGCTCTCGGCGCTCTACATCGGCATCGCGACCGCGTTCGGTGCGTGGGTCTGGGCCGCGAAGGGCGGCGAGGCCGGCCTTCAATATTACACCGGCTTCTTCATCGAGAAAGCGCTGTCGATCGACAATATCTTCGTCATCTCGCTGATCTTCACGACCTTCGCGATTCCGCCGCGCTACCAGTATCGCGCGCTCCTGTGGGGCATCGTCGCGGTGATCGTGCTGCGCGGCATCATGATCGCGGGCGGCGCGGCGCTGGTCACCGAATATGGCTGGCTGCTCTATATCTTCGCCGCGTTCCTCGTGTTCACCGGCGTGAAGATGCTGTTCGCGAGCGAAAAGCCGATGGACGTGAAGGGCAATCCGGTCGTCAAATGGCTTTCGCGCCGGATGCCGATCACCGACGAACTGCACGGCGAGAAATTCTTCGTGCGCGTGCCCGATACCAAGACCGGCAAGATCGTGCTCGCCGCGACGCCGCTCTTCCTCGCACTCGTTGTGATCAACCTCGCAGACCTCGTGTTCGCGGTCGACAGCGTGCCGGCAATCTTCGCGATCACCACCGATACCTTCATCGTCTACACCTCGAACATCATGGCGATCCTTGGCCTACGCGCGCTTTATTTCGCGCTGTCGGCGATGGTTCACCGCTTCCATTACCTCAAATATGCGCTCGCGCTGGTGCTCATCTTCATCGGATCAAAGATCTTCGTCGCCGACTTCGTGCTGGGTGGTGCGAAGTTCCCGCCGCTGGTCAGCCTGGGCGTGACCGTGGCGTTGATCGCGGGCGGCGTCATCTGGTCGCTGGTCAAGACACGCGAGGAAGAAGCGGCGCTGCCGCAATAAAAATGTCCGCCGGAAGCACCAGGGCTTCCGACGGACAGGCTTTCCTCCCCAGGAAAGCTCGGTAGGCACGGGGGTCGCTGGCCCCCGCGCCAAGATGGGCGACGCGGGGGTTGCAACGGGCCCCCGCGTCTAACTCGTTTACGCGGCGAACTGGTTCATCGTATTGTCCTTGCCCGCGGCCTTGAGCGCCGCTTCGCCGGCAAAATATTCCTTGTGATCGTCGCCGATGTCGCTGCCCGACATATTCTGGTGCTTCACGCAGGCGATGCCCTGGCGGATCTCGGCGCGCTGGACGCCCTTGACGTAACCCAGCATCGCTTCGTCGCCGAAATATTCCTTGGCGAGATTGTCGGTCGACAGCGCCGCGGTGTGATAAGTCGGCAGCGTGATCAGGTGGTGGAAGATGCCCGCCCGCTTCGCCGAATCGCGCTGGAAGGTGCGGATCTGGTTGTCGGCTTCGTCGCCGAGCGGCGTGCCGTCATAATCGACGCTCATCAGCCTAGCGCGGTCATAGGCGCTAACGTCCTTGCCGTCCTTCTCCCACGCGTCGAACACCTGCTGGCGGAAGTTCAGTGTCCAGTTGAAGCTCGGCGAATTGTTATACGCGAGCTTCGCATTGGGGACGACTTCGCGGATGCGGTCGACCATGCCGGCGATCTGTTCGATGTGCGGCTTTTCGGTTTCGATCCACAAGAGGTCGGCGCCATTCTGCAGGCTTGCGATGCAATCCATCACGCAGCGGTCCTCGCCGGTTCCCGAGCGGAACTGATAGAGGTTCGAGGGCAGGCGCTTCGGGCGCACCAGCTTGCCGTCGCGGTTGATCAGCACGTCGCCGGGGCTGCCCGCGCCTTCGACCTCTTCGCAATCGAGGAAGCTGTTATACTGGTCGCCAAGGTCGCCGGCTTCTTTCGAGAAAGCGATCTGCTTGGTCAGGCCCGCACCGAGGCTGTCGGTGCGCGTCACGATGATGCCATCCTCGACGCCGAGTTCCATGAAGGCGTAGCGGCAGGCGCGGATCTTCGCGATGAAGTCCTCGTGCGGCACGGTGACCTTGCCGTCCTGGTGGCCGCACTGCTTTTCGTCGCTGACCTGATTTTCGATCTGGAGTGCGCAGGCGCCGGCTTCGATCATCTTCTTGGCGAGCAGGTAGGTCGCCTCGGCGTTGCCGAAGCCCGCGTCGATGTCGGCGATGATCGGCACGACGTGCGTCTCATGATTGTCGATCGCCGACTGGATCTGCTTGGCCTTGAGCTCGTCACCCTCGGCGCGCGCAGCGTCGAGTTCGCGGAACAGGCCGCCGAGTTCGCGGGCGTCGGCTTGGCGGAGGAAGGTGTAGATTTCCTCGATCAGCGCCGGAACGCTGGTCTTTTCGTGCATCGACTGGTCGGGCAGCGGGCCGAATTCGCTGCGCAGCGCGGCGATCATCCAGCCCGAGAGGTAGATGTAGCGCCCCTTGACGGTGCCGAAATGCTTTTTGATCGAAATCATCTTCTGCTGCGCGATGAAGCCGTGCCAGCAGCCGAGCGACTGGGTGTAGTTCGCGGGGTCGGCGTCATAGGCCGCCATGTCGGCGCGCATGATGCGCGCGGTGTAGCGCGCCACGTCGAGACCGGTGCGGAACTTGTTCTGGGCGCGCATGCGGGCAATGCTCTCGCCGCTGATGCCGTCCCATGTGCCGTCGTAATCGCGGATGAGGCGGCCTGCCTGCGCCATGTCTTCCTGATAACCCATCGTCTTATCCTTGTGCGGAGGTGATGGGTGGAAGTTGGCGAAGTTGTCGCCAAAAGTGAAAAGCTTTGTCAATAATATTTGTGAAATATGACCGTTATGTGTAAATAAGCGTGTAAAGTAGTAAAGAAAGTTACACGCGATGGCAGAGCGGCGGGTGTTTGCGGGGCCGGCGGTGCGCAAGGTGCGGCGCGAGGCGGGGATGACGCAGGCCGCCATGGCCGAGGCGCTCGATATTTCGCCGAGCTATCTCAATCTGATTGAACATGGCCAGCGTCCGCTGAGTGCCACGGTCATCGTCAAGCTCGCCGAACGCTTTGGGTTCGATGCGGCAAAGCTCGGCGCAGAAGACTTGCCCGGCGGGCTCGCCGGGCTCCGGCGACGGCTCGCCGACCCGCGCTTCGCCGACCTCGGGATCGGGACGCACGAGGTCGAGGAGTGGCTCCAGACGGCGCCGGCCACCGCCGCTGCCTTTGCCCGATTGTTCGATGCGGCGCCCGAGGGGCGCGCGGAAGGTGAAGGCGATGCACCCGAAGTCGCCGCGGTGCGCCGCGCGATCGAGAAATGGCGCAACCATTTCCCCGACCTCGATGCGCGCGCCGAGGAGCTGGCCGACGAACTGCGGCTCGCGGGCGGCGACCTTTACGGGACGATTTCCGAGCGTTTGCGTACGCGGCACCAACTCGGCATCCGTATCTTGCCGTCGGACGTGATGCCCGACCGGCTGCGCTGGCTTGACTGGCACGCGCGGCAACTCATGCTGAACGAGCTGCTGCGCCCCGCGTCGCGCACCTTTCAGGCCGCGGCGACGCTGGCGCAGATCGAGGCGAAGGCCGAAATCGATGCGCTGGTCGCGGGCGCCGAATTCACCGAGAGCGCGGCGGCTAAGCTGTTCGAGCGCCACCTGATCCAATATTTCGCCGCGGCGCTGATGATGCCGTACAGCCGCTTCCTCCGCGCTTGCGACGCGACGGGATACGACCTGCTGCTGCTCCAGCGGCGCTTCGGCGCGGGCTATGAGCAGGTCGCGCACCGGCTGACGACCCTGCAGCGCGTCGGCTCGCGCGGGCTGCCCTTTTTCATGCTGCGCATCGACCGCGCGGGGCAGGGGAGCAAGCGTTATGCGGGGGCCAGCCAGTCGCCGCTCGTCGACGGCGATGCACACTGCCCCTTGTGGGGCGTCCACGAAGCCTTTGCACGTCCCGGCGAGGTGATCGCCGACCTCGTCGAGCTCGAAGACGGCTCGCGCTGGTTCACCCAATCGCGTTCGGTCGCCGCGCCCGGTGCTACCGGCAGCGGCACGCCCGCGCGTTTCGCCGTCTGCGTCGGGGTCGATGCGAAGGTCGCGGCGCCGCTGATCGCCGCGCGCGGGATCGATCTGATGCGTGAGCGAGCGACTCCGATCGGGCTCGGCTGCCGCCGCTGCACGCGCACCGGCTGTGTCCAGCGCTCGATGCCGCCGCTCGGCCGCCCGCTGCGCTTCCGCGAAGGCGAGCGCGGGGTGAGCGCGTTCGATTTTGCGGGCGATTGAGGTTAACCGGCATTTACCTTGTGGCTTAATTTGGCACATACCGTGCCGTATTGGGAAGGGTGCGTGTCTATCAGGCGGCCGCAACGGGACCCGAAATGCTTGTACGAATTGAACCACAGGACGTCGAAATGGGCATGTTCGTCCACGCCTTTGAAGGGTCGTGGTTCGATCATCCCTTCTGGCGTAGCAATTTCCGGATCGAAACATCCGAGCAGCTGGAGCGTATTCGCAATTCGGGCATCGAAGGCCTGATGATCGATCCCGAGCGTGGGATTGCGCCGTCCGACGGTCGCCAGCCAAGCAAAGGCGAAGCAAGCCCGCACCGAAAGCTGTCGCGATCATGGGGCAGACCTCGGCCGACCGTCAGCGCCGCACGATCGACAAGGGTTTTCGCCCAACCCGACCCGGAGGATCGTGCGGCCCCGCGTCCGCGCCGCGGTTATGTGGGCGAGTGCCGCCGCGCGAAGCGGACGATCGATCGAACACGCCAGGCCGTCACCGACATGTTCGAGGGCGCGCGGCTAGGCCGGGCGGTCGAGGTCAAGCGCATGGTCAAGCTGGCGAGCGCGATCGGCGCGTCGATCGAACGCGATGCGAAGGCGCTGATCAACCTCGTCCGGCTGAAGGAAAAGGACGAATATACCTATCTTCATTCGGTCGCGGTCTGCGCGCTGATGATCAATTTCGCGCGCCATCTCGAACTCGACCCGCAGGAGGTCGAGGATCTGGGCGTCGCGGGATTGCTGCACGATGTCGGCAAGGTCGCGGTGTCCGACGCGATATTGAACAAACCCGGCGTCTTGTCGAAGGGCGAAATGCAGTCGGTGCGGACGCATCCCGTCGCCGGGCATCGCCTGCTCGCCAACTCGGCCGGTGCGCCCGATCTCGCGCTCGAACTGTGCCTGCGGCATCATGAAAAGATCGATGGAAGCGGTTATCCGGGCGGCCTGAAGGGCGATGAGCTGTCGCTTGCCGCGCGCATGGGCGCGATTTGCGACGTCTATGACGCGGTCACGTCGAACCGGCCGTACAAGCGTGCCTGGACGCCGTGCGAGGCGCTGACCGAAATGAAGAAGTGGAAGGGGCATTTCGACTCCGCGCTGCTCGACCGCTTCGCCGACAGCGTCGGCATCTATGCGGTGGGCACATTGGTCCGGCTGTCGACGGGCGAACTGGGCGTTGTAGTCGGCAGCGCCGGCGAGGCATCGGAGGATGTCGTCGTTCGGGCCTTTTTCGACTGTGACGCACTCGCCGAGATCGAACCCGTCGACCGCGCGGTCGCGCCGTCGGCCGAGCATCCGCGGATTGTGGGCCGCGACAGCCCGAGCTTCTGGCGCTTTCCCGACTGGGACGCCCTGCGCCATCGGGTGCTGGCGGCGAAGGTCGCGCCCGAAGACGGGGAAGGCTGAGGACGGCCTTCTGTCCGCCCACGACCCATTGTCCCGCATCCTTTCGCGCACAGGATCGTTGATCCAGCACGAACTGCGAGGACAGCCATTTGAAACTTATCACCATTCTGCCGTGCCTTTTGCTCGTCGCGGGTTGCAATGCGGCCCCGGACAAGGAGGCCGATCAAGCGCCGGCGAGCAAAGCCGACGTCGATGCGGACTCGCTCCGGTTCGAGGACGCCAAGACCGACGCGGCGCCCTTCACCGAGCCGCCGACTCTTCGCGCGCAGGTTCTTCTCGACCATCTTGGTTTCTCGCCGGGCGTGATCGACGGCAAGGAGGGGCAGTCCTATGTCGCCGCCCTCCGCGGGTTTCAGAAGGCGCGCGGTCTTGAAGAAAGCGGCAAGCTCGACGCGGCAACCGAGCAGGCGCTGCTACAGGGACGCAGTATCCCGGCGACCCGGATGGTCGTCATCCCCGCTGGTTTCGCGAAGGGACCGTTCGTTCCGGCCTTTCCGAAAGACGCCGCCGACCAGGCCAAATTGCCCGCGCTGGGCTATCGCAACTTGACCGAAGCGCTGGCCGAGCGCTTTCACACCACGCCCGAGACGCTGGTCGCACTGAACAGCCCGTCGACGCTGGTCGGCGCCGGCCGCCCATTTCGCGTCCCGAACATCCCGGACGTCGATGTGCCGACCACAGGGGAGGACCCGCGCGGCTGGAACGACACGCTCGAACGTCTGGGCGTTGCGCCGGACCAGCTTGCCGCGGCAAAGATCGTCGTCGACAAGTCGGAGGGCGTGCTGAAAGTCTATGACGAGGGCAAGAAGCTGGTCGCGCAATTCCCCGCGACGATGGGCAGCCGCCACGACCCGCTGCCGATCGGTACATGGAAGATCCAGGGCGTCAGCCGCAATCCGGACTTTCACTATAATCCCAAACTGTTCTGGGACGTCAGCAACGACAAGGATGCGGTGATGTTGAAACCCGGGCCGAACAGCCCGGTCGGCGTCGCGTGGATCGATCTCAGCAAGCCGCACTATGGCATTCACGGAACGAGCGAGCCGCATACGATCGGGCGCGCCGAAAGCCATGGCTGCGTCAGACTGACCAATTGGGATGCCGCCCGCGTCGCGCAAATGGTCAAACCCGGAACGCCGGCGATCTTCCAGAATTAGCGGCCTCTAGGTGTTCAGCTCAGGAAATTGACGATCTGTTCGATGACGAGGTCCATCGCGGGCTCGTTCGAGCGCAGGATATGATTGTCGCTGTCGAGCGTGACGAGCGAGGCGCCCTTGATCGCCGAAGCGAGCTCGATCGCCTGCTCGATCCCGATTCGCTGGTCGGCGCGCGCATGGAGGATCAATGTGGGCACGTCGATATGCTCCAGATGCTGACGCACGTCGATATTGCCAAACAGGTCGAGGAAGGCGGCCGCATTGTCGGGTGACACCGTCTGTTTCTGGAAATCGTTGAACCAGGTCAGTTCGTCCGCGGTCGCCGACGGCGTGAAGCTTTGCGAGAAGATCTGACGATAGATCGGCGTATCCTTGCCCCACCCGCGGCGGACCAATGTGATCACGGCCTCGCGTTCGTCGGCTTCGCCCTGATCGACGCGGTGGCGCCACCCCGTCGCATAGCCGCCGAGCAGGATCAGGTGCGAAACGCGTTCGGGATGCCGCCGCGTATATTCGATCGCGACCGCGCAGCCCTGCGACAGCGCGAAGAGCGGGAAGCGGTCGAGTTCGAGCGCGTCGGTGACTGCTTCGAGATCGGTGACCAGCGAGTCGAAATCGATATGCCCGACATCCCAGTCGGACAGGCCGTTGCCGCGCTCGTCGTAGCGCACCAGCCGGAAATGTTCGGAGAGCCCGCCGACCATCCGGCCCCACAGCGGACTGCCCCAGTCGAGTTCGAGATGGTTAAGCCAGTTGGCGGTCTTGACGAGCAGCGGACCGCCCCCGGTGACGGCATAGGCGATGCGGACGCCGTCGGGCGCGAAGCAATAGCGCACTTGCTGCACCGGGAATTCGGCTCGCGCGATCGTCGATCCGTCTTCACCGAGCGCCTCGGCCGCGGCGGCGAAGCGCGCCTGATCGGCGGCGGGCCAGGTCGCGCTCCGCGAGGCTTCGTCGAGGCAGCGGCGCCGGCGCCGGTCGATCGCCGCGCGTTCGGATGCGAGCCACAGCGAGTAGTCGTCGAGGCCCGAGAGTTCGAGCCCCGGCAAGGGGGAGTCGAGCGCGTGCATCGGGTCAGGGCGGTCGATGTCGAACGCAAAGCCCGACGCGTCGATCGCGACGCGCTCGCGGTCGGCGGCGAGCAGGTCGGCGTCGTCGCCAAGCAGCGCGCGGATTTTTGACAGCGACCAGCGGAGCGCGGCGCGCGGATCGTCGGGAATGTCGAAGAACATCTCGCAGAGCCGCTCGCGGCGCACGGGTTTTGCAGTGAGCAGCAGATAGGCGAGCAGCGCACGCGTCTTGCGCGAGGCGGGGAGCGCTACGGGCTCGCCGCCGCGGCGCAGCTCGAACTCGCCGAGCAGGTTGACCTCGAAGGGCTCTGATCCGCGCATTTGGATGTCCTGCCGCGCAATTTCCACGCTGTCACGGCAAATTCCAACGCTCGTTCAAACGCTGCCGCACACGGCGCGCGGGCATTTCTCCTCTCGCCAACAAAGGAGGCAAAAAATGTACGCTAACTTCAAAACCCTGAATGGCGAACCCCTCGCCGCAATGGCGTCGCTCAGCTTCGCCTTTCTGATCTTTGCGGTGATGCCGCATCTGATCTTCATCTGACCCCAGGCGACAGAGAAACGCCGTGGGCCGCAATGTGAACCTGATAACCGATGCAATTGAATCGGAGTCGCTCAGTGCCGAGGAAGAAGCGTTCGCAGACAGGTTGATCCTTGGAAATCAACCAAGATAACCCTTCGCCTGTCGCAACAGGCGAAGGGTTTTTCGAGTTTGGCTCAGGCTTTTTGCCCGGCCACCCAGCGGTCGATCACCGACTCGAGCACCGAGATCGGCATCGCGCCCGCCGACAGCGCGGTGTCGTGGAAGCCGCGGATGTCGAATTTGTCGCCGAGCGCGGCCTTGGCCTTTTCGCGGATCGCGACCCAGCGCGTCTGGCCGACCATATAGCTCGTCGCCTGTCCCGGCCACACGCAATAGCGCTCGATCTCCGTGACGTTCGATCCCTCGGGGGTGCCGAGCGAGTCGTTATAATAGGCGATCGCCTTTTCGCGGCTCCAGCGGAAATGATGAAGCCCGGTGTCGACGACGAGGCGCGCGGCGCGGAACATATAGCTTTGCAGATAGCCGAGCTGGCCCCACGGATCGTTTGCGTAAACGCCCATCTCGTCGGCGAGCTGCTCGGCATAAAGGCCCCAGCCCTCGGTATAGACCGAGTAAGCGGGGAGGCGGCGGAGGCGCGGGATGCCCTCGGCTTCCTGCGCTAGCGCGATCTGGTGGTGATGGCCCGGCGTCGCCTCGTGATAGGTTAGCGTCGGCAGCGTCCACGAAGGGTTTTCGGCGGTATCGCGCAGGTTGATATAATAGGCGCCGGGGCGCGAGCCATCGAGCGCGGGGATCTGGTAATAGCCGCCGGGCGCGCCCGCCTCGATCTCGGGTGGCACGCGGCGGATGTCGCACTTCGCCTTGGGTAGGCGGCCGAAGGCTTCGGGCAGGCGGCGCTGCATTTCCTGGATCTGCTCGTTCAGTTTGGCGATCAGGTCGGCCTTACCCTTGTCGGTGTTCGGATAAAGGAAACGCGGGTCCTTGCCGAGTTCGCGCATGCGCTGTGCGACCGTCCCCTTGGACATGCCCTGCTTCTTGAAGATCGCGTCGGCGCGCGCGGTGAGCGCCGCCATGCGGTCGAGCCCGAGCTTGTGGACATCCTCGGCCGACATGCCCGTAGTTGTCGCATAGCGGAGCGCATAGGCATAATATTCGTCGCCCTTGGGCAGGCGCCACACGCCGGCGTCGTGCGTGGCGCGCGGGCGCACGGCGGTAAGTTCGGCGGCCTGGCGGCGCATTGCGGGATAGATTTTGCCCTCGACAAGTCCGGCGCAGCGTTTCGCCCAGTCGCCCGGAATCGCGGCGGTCTTCGTCTTGAGGTTGGTGGTCAGGATATTCGCGTCGGGCGCGGGGGCCATGATGCTTTCGAAGAGGGTCAGCGTGCGGTCGATGACAAAATCGGGCGGAATGACGCCCGCGGCGTGATCGGCCTTGATGCGCCCCGTCTCATTGTCGAGCTGCACCGCGAAATCGGCGCAGCGCGAAAGATAGGCTTCGGCGTCGGCCGCGTTCGCGATGCTGTGCTGATTGACGAGGAAATCGGGAATCGAGCGGTAGGTGCCGCTCAATTGCGTTACCGGATGCGGTTCAGGCCAGCTGTGAAGTCCGTAGCTGAAGGTGTCGTAAGCCTTTACATAATCCTCCCACGGACCGCGGAAGGTCTCGTAGTTGACGAGGTCCATGCCCGAGAGCTTCTTCGGGTCGATCGTCTTCAGTTCCTTGAGGCCGGTGCGATAGAGGTCGTGGCCGCGCTTTATGCCCGCGGGCGAGCGGTCGGCGAGTTTCGCCTTGGCGGCGGCGCGGTAGCCCTTGTCTGCGCCAAGCGAGGTTGCGAATTCGGGATCCTGGTCGAGCAGCATGTCGTAGATGCGCTCGTAGATCGCGGTCAACCGCGCGCCTTCGCCATCAGATGTCGCGGCGAAGGCGGCGCGCGGGCGGACGCCGGCAAGCATCGAGGAAGCCGCCGCGGCGGCGAGCAGAGTGCGACGATCGAACATGGGGTGATCTCCGGAACAGCGTTGGCGCATCCCTTCGGACGCGCTTCATGGGTGTACTGTTGCAGCAAGTCACCGCGAGCGCAAGTGCCTGATGTGGCACGCCTCTATTCGCGTGCCTTCGCCGCGGCTCGAACCTCTTGCGATCGTTCGAGCGGGATCACCAATATGTCGTCGCCATCGACGATCACCGCAATATTGTCCATGCCGAGGATCGACACGCGCTTGTCGCCCGCGCGGACCAGATTGCCGCGGCTTTCGTGGAGAAATGCATCGCCAATGACGGCATTGTCGGCATCGTCCTTGTCGGCGAGCGCGTGGATCGTGTGCCAGCAGCCGAGATCGGACCAGCCCATCGCGACGGGGACGACCGCGACGCGATCATCCTTTTCCATCACCGCATAATCGATCGAATCCGAAGGCGCCTTCGCGAACTCAATGGCATCGGCGTAAAGCGCGTCGCCGTCGTGCATGCCCGCTGCGATCGAGCGATCGGCGGCTTCGAAGATCGGGCGGCAATGCGTCAGCATGGCGTCGCGCATGCGCGCGGCGCGGAACAGGAAGATCCCGGCGTTCCAGCTGTACCCGCCGGCCGCGAGCATTGCTTCGGCATCGGCGAGCGGAGGTTTCTCGACGAAGCGGTCGACCGCAAAGCCGTCTTCGCCCAGCGCCGCGCCGGCGGCGATATAGCCGAAACCCGTTTCCGGGCTGTCGGGGGTGATGCCGAAGGTGACGAGCCAGTCCTGTTGCGCGAGGCGCGCGCCCTTGGCGATCGCAGCGTGAAAGGCAGGGACGTCGGCGATGACATGATCGCTCGGCATCACGAGCAGCAGCGTGTCGGCGTCGGCCCTTGCAACGGCGAGCGCGATCGCGGCGGCGGTGTTGCGCGGCATCGGTTCGACGAGCAGCGACTCCTCGCGGTCGCTCATCTGTTCGCGAACCATCGCGACATGGCCATCGCCGCATAGCACGATGGGAGGCAGGAAATCGGGGCCTGCAGGGGTGCGCTCGACCGTCTGGCGGAACAGGCTGCGCTGGCCGTGAAGCATCAGGAACTGCTTGGCGCGGGTGCCCCGCGATTCGGGCCAAAGCCGCGTGCCGGCGCCGCCGCACAGGATAACAGGCTGGATCATCAGCTTCATAACGTGCGGTCTATCCTGTTTGATGCGGCGGGTCACTCTGTCATTGCGGATATCGAGAGTGTAAAATTAACCGACAGTTGACGCCTCGGCTGTAGGATCGCGCGAGCGAAAGGTCCCCATGTTCCGGCTGTTTAAACATTATGTTCCGCACGCTGTCGTCTGGCTGGCGCTGATCGAATTTTTCGCGCTGCTCGGGTCGGCCGAGGGGGCGTGGCATCTTTATGCGCATCAGGCGGGGTTCGACGCCGGGCCGCTCGCGGGGCGCTGGTTGCCGCTTCTGACCTTCGGCCTTTCCAATTCGCTCGCGATGATGGCGACCGGAATGTACGGAAACGAAGGGCTGCGCTCGATGCGGTTTGCAACCGCGCGCCTGCTCGCGGCGATTTCGCTTGGCGTGATCTTCCTCTCGGTGCTGGGCTTCCTGTTGCCGACCGCGACGCTGTGGCGCGCCAACAGCTTGTACGCGATGATCTTTGCCATTGCGGTGCTGTTCGTCATCCGCCTCGCGCTCACCCAATCTTCGGGCACCGAGGCGTTTCGCCGCCGCATATTGGTGCTCGGCGCCGGGCCGCGTGCGGCGCGGCTTGCAGCCCTCGCCGACACCCCTGGAAGCGGGCTAGAGATGGTCGGCTTCGTCGCGATGAGCGGTAGCGAAACGACGGTGCCCGGCGCTATTCCTCGCGACGCGCTCGCCAATCTGTCCGATCACGTCGTTGCGCTTCGCGCCGGCGAAGTCGTCCTCGCGCTCGAAGAGCGGCGCAACGCGCTGCCGCTGAACGACCTGCTGCGCGTCAAGACGACGGGCGTGCATGTCAACGACATCGCGAGTTTCATCGAGCGCGAGACGGGGCGCGTCGACCTCGCAACGACGAACCCCAGCGGGCTGATCTTTTCCGACGGCTTTTCGGCCGGGCAGCGTATTTCAAAAGTTGGCAAGCGCCTGTTCGACATCCTCGCCAGCCTGCTCGTGCTGGTCGTCGGACTGCCG
The DNA here is from genome assembly GCF_023197165.1 of Sphingopyxis sp. MSC1_008. GTDB lineage: Bacteria > Pseudomonadota > Alphaproteobacteria > Sphingomonadales > Sphingomonadaceae > Sphingopyxis. The sequence continues at coordinate 343,312 of NZ_JALPRD010000001.1, read as the reverse complement.
CTGATCCTCATCGCGGGTATCGCGGTGATGCTCGACAGCCGCGGCCCGGTCTTTTACCGTCAGCCGCGCGTCGGGCTGTTCGGCGAGCCCTATGACATCTTGAAGATCCGTTCGATGCGCACCGATGCCGAGGCAGCGGGCAAGGCGGTGTGGGCGAGCGAAAACGACCCGCGCGTCACCCGCGTCGGCCGGATCATCCGCAAGCTGCGCATCGACGAACTGCCGCAGACCTGGTGCGTGCTGAAGGGCGACATGAGCTTTGTCGGGCCGCGCCCCGAACGGCCAAGCTTTGTCGAAGAGCTTGAAAAGAAGCTCCCCTATTATGCCGAGCGCCATATGGTGAAGCCCGGCCTGACGGGCTGGGCGCAGATCAACTATCCTTATGGCGCCTCGGTCGAGGATGCGCGCGTGAAGCTCGAATATGACCTTTATTACGCCAAGAATTATTCGCCCTTTCTCGACCTTTTGATCCTGCTCCAGACCGTACGCGTCGTGCTGTGGCCGGAGGGGGCGCGGTAGCCGTGTCGGCGCTCACCGGCCTGTCCCAAATCCTGTCGGGCCTATCGCTGGCGGGCTTTGCCGGCGTCACGCTGTGGCTGCTGATGCGGCCGCGCGCGCGGATGGCGGCGTTGATGCCGGCGCCGCGATTGCTCGCCGCGGCCGCCGCCGCCACCGCGCTGTGGTGTGCAGCGATGGCCGTCTATGGCCCCGGATCGTCGCAATCTTTGGTCGTGCAGACGGTGCGCGACCTCGCCATGCTCGTCTGGCTGGGGGCGACCTTCTGGTCGCCGCGCGCGCCGATGTCGCGACCGCTGCGCCTGATCGTACGTATGCTCGCGACGATCTGCCTGTTGACGCTGCTGCTCGGCGCTGCGGCGCATTTGCGCGCCGGCGCGGCGGCCGAGCCATGGATGACGCCGACGCTGGGTTTTGCCGCGACGGTCGTGGCGATCGGTGGACTGTTGATGATCGACGGCGGGGTTCGCCATGCGAGTGCGGGGCAGCGCATGCCGGTGATGGCTGTCGCCGGCGGGTTTGCGATGCTGTGGGCCTATGAACTCAACGTCCAGCTGATCGGCGCGCTGACCGGCGAAATCGCATCGACGCTGATCGCGCTGCTTCCGGCGATCGTATTGCTCACGCTGCCGGTCTATGTGGTTGCCGCGATGGACATCGGGCGCGAGCGAATGCGTTTGTCGCGCACCGCCGCGACGCGCACGCTGATCCTGCTGGGCGCCGCTGCCTATCTGATCGTGATCGCGCTGACCGGTGCCGTCGCACGCGTCGCCGGCGGCGATTATGCCGAACTGGCACAGGCGATCTCGTTGCTGGTCGCGCTCGGCACTGGCGGGCTGATGCTCGCCTCGGCGCGATCGCGGGCGTGGCTGTCGGTCATGATTTCGAAGCATTTTTTCGAGCACCGCTACGATTATCGCGCCGAATGGATGCGCTTTACCGCGACCTTGGGGCAGGGCGCCAAAGGCGATGGGGGCGAGGACGACCGCAACCTGCACCGCCGCGTCGCCAAGGCGCTCGCCGAACTGACCGGAAGCCCGGGCGCGCTGCTGATGCTGCCCGGCGCGTCGGGCGGTTTTCGCATCGCCGAGCATTGGCATTGGCCCGACGGCGCGAGCGAGGACGCAACGCTGTCGCTGCGGTCGGCCTTCATGCTGCAGGAAACGCAGCATATCGTCGACCTCGACGCCGAGCGCCGGGGACATCCCGGCGAGGATCTGGCGATCCCCGAGTGGCTGATCGCCGATACGCGCGCGTGGGTGGTCGTGCCGGTGCTGCATTTCCAGCGGATGATCGCGATCGTGGTGCTGCACCGGCCCGCGGTGTCGCGCGCGCTCGACTGGGAAGATCTCGACGTGCTGCGCATCGCGGGGCAGCAGGCGGCGAGCTATCTGGCTGAATCACAAAGTCAGCAGGCTCTGTCGGAGGCGCGGCGGTTCGACGAATTCAACCGGCGCTTTGCCTTTATCATGCACGACATCAAGAATCTGGCGAGCCAGATCGGCCTGCTCGCGCGCAACGCCGAGCGCCACGCCGACAAGGCGGATTTTCGCGCCGACATGGTCGAAACGCTGAAGATTTCGGCGGGGCGCCTCAGCGACCTGCTCGTCCGCCTGTCGCCGCGCGAGCGCGGGCCGGCGGCGGAGGCGGGGCGGACGCTGGTCGAGCCAGTACTGAACGAGATTGCAGCCGAAATGCGCCCGCGCCGCGCGCTGTTCGTCGGCTGTCAGGCGGGATTGTCGGCGTGGGCCGACGCGGAGGCGATCCGGCAGATTGTCCAGCATCTTGTCGCCAATGCGATCGACGCGTCGGCGCCCGACACGCCGGTGCAGGTCGTCGCGGTCGCCGAACAGGGGCGCGTGCGGATCGACGTGATCGATCAAGGCTGCGGCATGACGCGCGATTTCATTCGCGACGAGCTGTTCAAGCCGTTCGTGTCGACGAAGGAATCGGGTTTCGGGCTGGGAGCGTTCGAAGCGCTGCAGATCGCGCAGGCGATGGGCGGGGCGATCGAAGTGGTGAGCGAGCCGGGCAAGGGGAGCAGCTTCACGCTGTGGCTGCCACTCGCCGATGCGCGGGGCGACGCGGGTGTTGGTGCGCGTGTGATGAAAGTGGGACATAAATGACCGAAGGTGGGGCCAGTCTGCGTAAATTGCTGGTGGTCGAGGATGACCCGGGGCTGCAGGCGCAGCTCAAATGGGCGTATGAGGATTATCAGGTGCTGGTCGCCGGCGACCATGACGCGGCGATCGAATTGCTGCGTGCCGAGGAGCCCGATGTAGTGACGCTCGACCTCGGGCTGCCGCCCGATCCCGACGGGACGCGCGAAGGGTTCCGGACGCTGAAGGCGATCCTCGAGGCGAAACCCGACACCAAGGTGATCGTCGTGTCGGGGCATGGCGAACGCGCCAGCGCACTGACCGCGATCGCGAGCGGAGCGTGGGATTTCTACCAGAAGCCGATAGATATCGACGAACTGGGGCTGATCGTTGCCCGCGCCTTTCATGTGCGCGAGCTCGAGGTCGAGAATGCGCGGCTGGCGGAGCAGGGTTCGAGCGACAATCGCGTGCTCGGCGGGATGATCACCGGCGCGCCCGAAATGCAGAAGGTCGCGCGCACGATTGAGCGCGTCGCGAACCTCGACGTCTCTGTGATGCTGCTCGGCGCGAGCGGCACCGGCAAGGAATTGCTCGCGCGCGGACTGCACGAGGCGAGCGGGCGGCGCGACGGGGCGTTCGTAGCTATAAACTGTGCCGCGATCCCCGAGAACCTGCTTGAAAGCGAGCTGTTCGGGCACGAGAAGGGCGCCTTCACCGGCGCGGTGAAGACGACCGAGGGCAAGATCGAGCTCGCGCATGGCGGCACGCTCTTCCTCGACGAAGTCGGCGACATTCCGCTGCCGTTGCAGGTCAAGCTGCTGCGCTTTCTGCAGGAGCGGACGATCGAGCGTATCGGCGGGCGCAAGGCGATCGCGGTCGACACGCGGATCGTCTGCGCAACGCACCGCGACCTCGACGCGATGATCGCCGGGCAGAGCTTTCGCGACGATCTCTATTATCGGCTCGCCGAGATGGTGGTGAAGATTCCGTCGCTCGCCGAGCGTCCGGGCGATGCGGTGCTGCTCGCGCGGCACTTCCTCCACCAATATGCGCCCGAGATGAACCCCGGTGTGCGCGGCTTCGCGCCCGACGCGCTGCAGGCGATCGACGAGGGGCGCTGGCCAGGCAACGTCCGCGAGCTGGAAAACCGCATCAAGCGCGCCGTGATCATGGCCGATGGCAAGCTGGTGACGCGCGAGGATCTCGACATGGCGGGCGGCGAGGCGGAAGGCGAGGAGGCGTGGCTCAACCTGCGCAGCGCGCGCGAAGCCGCCGACCGCGTCGCGATCCGCCGTGCGATGACGCAAAGCGAGGGCAATATCTCGGCCGCCGCCAAGCTGCTCGGGATCAGCCGCCCGACGCTCTACGACCTGCTCAAGCAATACCGGATGCACGCCTGAATGGATTTTCGCCGCGTCTGGACAAGCGCGCCGCTGCTGGCGGCGCTGCTGCTGGGAGCGTGCGGCGACGGATATTCGTCCGTACCGCGCAAGGCGCTTGAGGAGCGCCGTGCTACCCTTCAGAACGCCATAGCGAGCGATCCAAAGGTCATTGTCGAACGCGTCGAACTGGCGCGCGTCGCGATCAAGCTGGGCGACGGCGTCGGGGCCGAAGCGGCGGTCAAGGGCGCGCTCGGCGCGGGGGCCAAGGAAGCCGCGCTGCGCCCGCTGCTGGCGCGCGCCTATGCGATGCAGGATGAGGGGAGCCGCGCTCTCGAAACGCTGGACGACGGCCCGATCATCCCCGAGATGATCGGCGAGGCGGCGTGGGTCGCAGGCGATGTCCACCTCGGCAATGGCGATCTGGACGCGGCGCGCGAAGCCTATGATCGCGCGGTGCGCGAATTGCCGCGCTCTTCGGCGCTGTGGGTCGACGTCGCGCGCTTTCGCGACGCCAATGCCGATGTGCTCGGCGCGCGCGACGCGGTCGACTATGCGATCGAACTCGACAATACGAACGGCGCGGCGCTGGCGTTCAAAGCGAACCTCGTACGGACCAAGGACGGCCTCAAGGCATCGCTCGATTGGTACGAAGCCGCGCTTGCCGCCGATCCCGACAATGAAGATGCGCTGATCGAGCAGGCGGCGACGCTCGGTGACCTCGGGCGATACCGCGACATGCTCGCATCGCTGCGCCACGCCGCGACGATCGTCCCGCGCGATCCGCGTCTCTTTTATCTCCAAGCCGTGCTCGCAGCGCGCGCTGACAATTACCGCCTCGCGCGCAGCCTGCTCCAGCGCACGCGCGGCGAACTCGACGCGCAGCCGTCGTTCATGCTGCTGAGCGCGATCGTCGAACTCGAACTCGGCGGCGAGGCGGTTGCCGCGACCTGGGCCGACCGCCTGCTGGCCGAGCAGCCCGAGAATTTTACTGCACGGCGCATCCTCGCGGCCGCCGAATGGGCCGATGGCGACGCCGACGCGGCGCTCGCAGCCTTGCTGCCGCTGGTCCAGCGCCCCGACGCCGACAACTGGTCGCTGCTGCTCGCGTCGCGCTCCGCGGCGGAACTCGGCCGGCGCATCGAATCGGCGGACTATCTGGGGCGCGCGGCGGCGCTGGCGCCCGGCGAGGCGGTGCCCTTTGCCGCCGACAATGATTACGGACTGCTGACGATGGCGGCCGATGCCGATCCGCTCAATCCGGCCTATGCGATTCCCGCAATTTCGGCCGATCTGTCGAGTGGCAACAGCGCGCGGGCGATCGCGCGCGCCACGCGGCTCCGCGATGCGAATCGCGGCGTTGCCGACGCGCATATCCTGCTCGGCGATGCGGCGCTGGCGGGCAGGCAATATGACCTCGCGGTGCAGGCTTATCGCGCCGCGCGCGACCTCGATGCGAGCGAGCGCACCACATTGCGGCTTGCCAATGCGCTGTTCCGCGCGGGCGATGCCGCGGGTTCGGGCGCCGCGATCCTCGCGCTGCAGCGCAGCCAGCCGTCGAGCATCGCCGCCGACCGGTTATCCGGCCACCTTGCGATGGACGTCGAGCATTGGGACCAGGCGATCGCGCATTTGGAACGCGTACGCCGCCGGATCGGCAATCGCGACGTCGTGGTGCTCCGCGAACTCGCGCGGGCGTGGGCGGCAAAGGGCGACGACGCGCGCGCACTGCCGCTGATCGATCGCGCTTATCGGCTGCAGCCGCTGAATGCCGGGATCATGGAATTTTACGCCGACCTGCTCGAACGCCGCGGCAAGAGCCAGGCGGCGGCGGACCTGCGCGACAAGGCGGCGCAGATCGGGCGTTAAGCCTCGGTGAGGTCGAGCAAGGTCCGTGCGTCGAGGCCGATGCGGCGCATTTGCTGCGCGACCGGCGGCCAGACATTGGCGAGGAAATCGGCGCGCATCAGGTTGCGGAGCCGTTCGGTCGCACCCTCGGCGACAAACATGCCGACGCCGCGCTTCACCGTGACCAGCCCCTCGTCCTGAAAGGTCTGATACGCTTTCGCCACCGTCAGCGGGTTGGCGCCTTCCTCGGCGGCGAGCGATCGGACCGACGGCAACATGTCGCCGTCGCGAAATTGGCCGTCGAGGATGGCGTTGGCGATGACATCGCGCAGACGCTGGTACACGGGTTTGGACTGATCGAGCATGCCGCCTTAATGCCATAAGACAGCAGCACAGTCAAATGCGACTAATTACAAACTAGGTCCGGAAAGTGAAACTAAATTTCCCAAGCCTGGACGACGTCGTCATATTCGGGGCGGGGCCGTTCGTCGAGTTCGCGGGCGGGCGTTCCGAGAAAGAAATAGCCGACGATCGTGTCGCCGTCGCCCGCGCCGAACGCGGCGGCGACGTCGGCGTTGTAGGCCGCCCAGCCGGTCAGCCAGCTGCCGACAAAGCCGTGCGCGTGCGCGGCGTGGAGCAGGTTCATCCCGACCGCGCCCGCCGACATCTGCTGTTCCCAGACGGGGATTTTGGCGCCGGGCACCGGGGTCGAGACGAGCACGAGCAGGCTCGGTGCCTGATGCGCGAACTGGTCGAGCGCCGACAGGTCCAGGCCCGCCGCGCCGGGATTCTCGGCAACCCACGCTTTTTTTAGCAGCGCAGCAAAGGCTTCGCGCTGATCGCCCGCGACGGTGACGATGCGCCAGGGAGCCAGCTTGCCATGGTCGGGCGTGCGCAGCGCCAGCGCGATGATGTCCTGAAGCTGCGCCGCGTCAGGGCCGGGGGCGATCATATCGCGCGCCTTGCCCGAGCGGCGGGTGGCGAGATGGGCGAGGAGCGAGGAGGTGTCGTTGAACATCGTGCGCCATGTGGCCTTTCGCGTGCGTTTGCGCAAGTGTTGCGAACTGTTCGCAATAAATTTCGGCCCGATCGAGACGGTTTCATGCGCAATTAGATTCTTCCCATACGCAATTTTCGCGCTAGGTTGCCGCATTCGCGCGCCGGGAGGCCGCGCCAGACAATCCTAAAAGGGACGCAACATAATGAAAAATATGGGCTCGTGGGACGAGGGGGACTGGATTGCGGTGATCGCACTTCTGGTTCTGGGCGTCTTCCTCAGCATCGGTGCGCTGATCGCCGGCAGCAAGAAACCCGAATTCGCCGGACACCCCAAGGGCCTCTACATGCTCTTCTTTGCCGAGATGTGGGAGCGCTTCTCCTACTACGGCATGCGCGCGATCCTGATTTTCTACCTGACCCAGCATTGGCTGTTCAACGACAGCAAATCGAACCTGATCTACGGCGCCTACACCAGCCTCGTCTACATCACCCCGGTGCTCGGCGGCTATCTCGCCGACCGGTATCTCGGCCAGCGCAAGGCGGTGCTGTTCGGCGGCCTGCTGCTGGCGGCCGGCCACAGCCTGATGGCGGTCGAAGGTGTCGGGGGGCAGGATGATCCGACGATCAACGTATTCTGGGCGGCGCTCGCCTTCATCATCGTCGGCTCGGGCTTCCTCAAGGCGAATATCTCGGTGATGGTCGGCCAGCTCTACCGGCTCACCGACATTCGCCGCGATGGCGCCTATACGATCTTCTATATGGGCATCAACGTCGGCGCCGCGCTCGGCACGATCCTTGTCGGCTATCTCGGCCAGCGGATCGGCTGGGGCTATGGCTTCGGGCTCGCCGGCATCGGCATGCTCGCCGGCCTTGTCGTCTTCGTTCTCGGCAAGAGCGCGCTCAAGGGCGCGGGCGAGGCGCCCGCACCGCTGTCGCGGTCGAGCGAGTGGACGCTTTATGCCGTCGGTCTGGCCGCAGTCGCGGTGATCTGGGCGCTCGTCCAGTATCAGGACGTAATCCAGAACCTCCTGCTCGTCTCGGGCATCCTCCTGCTCGGCTACGTCGTCCTCGTGGCGACGTTCCAACTGCCCTACGGCTCGATCGGCGCCGGTCCGCGCAGCCGCGTCAATCTCGCACTCGCGGGCCTCGTCCTGATGCTGTTCCTGCCGCTGGCGCTCATCCTTGGCCTCGGCATCGCCAGCGGACCCGTCGCGCTCGGGCTCGCGCCCGCGGCGTGGGTGGCGCTGTTCGGCTTCCTCCTCCTCCTCGGCGTGATGGTGGTGGAGAAGATGAACCGCGAAGACCATGCGCGCGACCGGATGTTCGCAATCCTGTTCCTGATCGCCCTGAACCCGCTGTTCTGGGGCCTGTTCGAACAGGCGGGCGGATCGATGAACCTGTTCACCGATCGCTATGTCGATCGCGGCGCGGTGCCGGCATCGATCTTCCAGTCGATCAACCCGATCTACATCATCCTGCTCGCCCCGCTGTTCGCCGCGCTGTGGCAATGGCTCGGCAAGCGCGGCAAGGAACCGTCGGCCCCGGCCAAGTTCGGGCTGGCGCTGGCGCAGATGGGGCTCGCGAACCTCATCCTCATGTGGGGGGCACAGGCATTTGGCATCGCGGCGATGACCCCGGTCATCTTCGTCTTCCTCTATTATCTCCTCGCCACGACCGGCGAGTTGTGCCTCAGCCCCGTCGGCCTCTCGGCGATGAACCGGCTGGCGCCGACTTTCGTCGCGTCGCTCATCATGGGCGCGTGGTTCTATATGACCGCGGTCGGCAATTTCGTCGCTGGCAAGATCGGCGAAGCGACCGGCGGGCATGGCGGCGAGATGAGCAAGGCCAAGCTGCTCGAGATTTACGAGATGTTCGGCTGGATCGCGATCGGTGCCGCGGTGGCGGTGCTGGCGGTCAGCCCGATCGTGAAGCGCTGGATGCACCTCGACACGCTGCGCGACCGCGACGACGGGCTGGCGGGCATCGGCGAAGCCGAGCCGCAGGCGGCCGGCGTTCATCCCGAACCCAAGGGGGCGTAATCGATGATCCGTGGTGTGAAGGGCAGCCTGCTGGCTGCGGTATCGCTGGCGCTCGTCGGTTGTGCGGCGAGCAATGGAGAGACGGCCTCGGCGGGCGACAAGCCCGCCGAGAAACCGGTCAAGTTCAACAAGGATCCGTATCCCTCGACGTACAAGGGATATCCCGCCCGCCTGACGGTGGTGAAAGGCGTCACGATCTTCGACGGCGAGGGCGGACGGATCGACAATGGTTCGATCGTGATGACGAGCGGCAAGGTCGATCGCATTGGCGGCCCCGACATAGAGTTGCCGACCGATGCCGATGTGATCGACGGCACGGGCAAGTTCCTGACCCCCGGCGTCATCGACATCCACAGCCATCTCGGCGATTATCCGTCGCCCAGCGTCGAGGCGCATTCGGACGGCAATGAGGCGACGTCGCCGACGACACCCGAAGTCTGGTCCGAACATAGCGTCTGGCCGCAGGATCCGGGCTTCAGCCGCGCGCTTGCGAATGGCGGCGTGACGAGCCTGCAGATTCTGCCGGGCAGCGCGAACTTGATGGGCGGGCGTTCGATCACGCTCAAAAATGTACCCTCGCGCACCGTGCAGGGGATGAAATTCCCCGGCGCGCCCTACGGCCTGAAGATGGCGTGCGGCGAGAATCCGAAGCGCGTCTATGGCGGCAAGGGACGGATGCCCTCGACCCGCATGGGCAATTTCGCGGTGAACCGCGCGACCTGGCAGAAGGCGGCAGCCTACAAGAAGAAGATGGACGACGGGAAAGCCGTCGACCGCGACCTTGCGATGGAGACGCTTGCGGGTGTCCTGGCGGGCGAGATACTCGTCCACAATCATTGCTACCGCGCCGACGAGATGGCGCTCGTCATCGATATGTCGAAGGAATTCGGCTACAAGGTGTCGACCTTCCACCACGCGGTCGAGGCGTACAAGATCGCCGACATTCTCGCGAAGGAAGGCATTTGCTCGGCGATGTGGGCCGACTGGTGGGGCTTCAAGATGGAAGCCTATGACTCGGTCAACGAGAATATCCCGCTCGTCTACAAGGCGGGGGCGTGTACGATCGTCCATTCGGACGACGCGAACCAGATTCAGCGTTTGAACCAGGAAGCCGCGAAAGCGCGCGCCGCGGGGCGCCGCATCGGCATCGACGTCAGCGACGAGGTGGCGTGGACCTGGCTGTCGTACAATCCCGCCAAGGCGCTGGGTATCGCCGACAAGACGGGCAGCCTGAAGCCGGGCAAGATGGCCGATGTCGTACTGTGGAACGGCAACCCGTTCAGCGCCTATACGCGCCCCGAAAAGGTGTGGATCGACGGCGCGCTGATGTTCGACGCAAACGATCCGAAACGGCGTCCGGTGAGCGATTTCGAGCTGGGCCAGCCGGGCGAAGGAGACGTGAAATGATGCGCGCGCTTCTTCTCTCTGCCGCGGCGCTGATCGCGCTTCCGGCCGCGGCGCAGGACGTCGCGATCGTCAATGCGAAGCTCGTCATAGGCGACGGCAGCGCGCCGATCGACGGTGGCACCGTCGTGGTGCGCGGCGGCAAGGTTGTCGCCGCGGGCGCCGGCGTTGCGGTGCCCGCAGGCGTCGAGCGCGTCGATGCGCAGGGCCGCTATGTCACGCCGGGGATCGTCGCGGCGTTCAGCCGCGTCGGGTTGACCGAAGTCGATGCCGTCAGCGGCACCAACGACCGGTCGGCACCGCGCACGCGCTTTTCGGCGGGGCTCGATATCGCGCCAGCGCTGAACCCGATGGGCTCGCCCGTCGCGGTGAACCGCGCCTCAGGCGTGACGCGTGCGATCGTTGCGCCGGCGAGCAGCAGCAATCTGTTCGCAGGCCAAGGGGCGGTCGTCGACCTCGCCGACGATATGGACATGGTGACGCGCCCGCGCGCGCTGCAATATGTCGCGTTCGGCGAGGATGGCTCGGCAAAGGCGGGGGGCAGCCGTGCGGCAACCTTCCTGCTCTTCCGCGAACAATTGCTCGCGGCGCGCAGCTATGCCCGCAACCCGGCGACGCTCGCCGAATGGGGCAATGACGCGATGATCCAGCGTGCCGACGCCGATGCGCTCGTCCGCGTCATCGACGGCACGACGCCGCTGTTCGTGCGCGTCGACCGCGCCGCCGACATCGTCAACGTCATCAAGCTGAAGGGCGAGTTCCCCGCGTTGAAGCTCGTGCTCGTCGGGGTGACCGAAGGCTGGCTCGTCGCGCGCGACATCGCGGCGGCGAAGGTTCCGGTGCTCGTCTCGCCGCTTACCGACTTGCCGTCGAGTTTCGAACAGCTCGGCGCGACGCAATCGAACGCGGGCCGCCTGAAGGCCGCGGGCGTCGACGTGTCGGTCGGTGTGTTCGACGACGATGACGCGCACAAAATGGGTTACGCGACGCAATATGCCGGCAATCTCGTCGGCCTCGCGCGCGTGCCCGGGGCAAGCGGCATGACGTGGGATCAAGCTTTCGCCTCGATCAGCAGCGTTCCCGCGCGCGCCGTCGGCATGGAGGGCAGCATCGGTTCGCTGCGTCCGGGCCACGCCGGCGATGTCGTGATCTGGGACCATGATCCGCTCGAACTCGGCAGCCGCCCGACCGCGATCTGGATCGATGGCAAAGCGCAGTCGCTGACGACGCGGCAGGACCGCCTGCGCGACCGCTATGCGACCCCGCAGGAAGGGGCATTGCCCAAGGCATACGACCGGTAGGCGGGGCGGGCGTTTCATCGCCTGCCCACTCCCGCCCGCCATGTTGACACTGTTATCTTTGTCGCGCATCACTGTTGGTGAATGCATTCCGAGTCGCGCGCAGCGGCAGCTTGGACATAAAGATAACATTGTTGAAGGAGGGACTGGTCATGCAACCGATGTCGCTTTTGATCACGACCTGCGTCCTGTTCGTCGGCTCGCACCTCGCTTTGTCGCATCCGCTTCGCGACGGGCTCGCGGGGCGACTGGGCGAGCGGGGGTTCCAGATCACTTATTCGATCGTCGCGATCGCGACTTTGATCATGGTGGTGCAGGCGTGGCGCGGGATGCCGCCCGAGCCGCCTTTGTGGGTGGTCGACGATCCTCTGTGGATTCTCGCATCGCTGATCATACTCTTTGCGAGCATATTGTTCATCGGATCGCTGATCGGCAATCCGGCGCTGCCCGCGCCGGGAGCGGCCAAGGCAGCCCAAGCCGCGCCGCGCGGCGTGTTCGCGATCACGCGGCATCCGATGATGTGGGGCTTTGCGCTGTGGGCCTTTGCGCATGTACTGGTGATGCCGACCACGACCCAGATCATATTGTCCGCGACGATCATCTTCCTCGCGCTCGTCGGTTCGGCGGGGCAGGATGCAAAGAAGGCGCGGCTGATGGGCGATGCGTGGCGCCAGTGGGCGGCGCGGACAAGTTTCGTGCCCTATGCGCGGCAGGTCGGCAGGGCGACACCATGGGCCGACACGATCCCGCGGCCGCACGCTTTATTCGGCGGAATATTGCTTTGGTTTGTCGCGACCTGGGCGCATGGAGCACTGGGATATATGGTCGCCGGAATCTGGCGCTGGATGGGTTGATGGGATGCACGATACGACGACGACGACCGCCGACCTGTCGCTTCGCCTGCTCGGGCGGCCGCTCGACGAACTCGATGCCGACGAGCGACGCGTTCTTGACGCGATCGCCGAACGCCGTCTGATCAGCCGCGACGCCTCCGACATCGACGATGAGGGGGCGAGTTTCGGCGCGCGCCTGTCCGACCGCGTCGCCGCGGTGGGCGGGTCGTGGAGCTTTATCATCGCTTTCACCGCCGTCCTGCTCGGCTGGATGTTGCTCAATTCGGACGTGCTCGCGCGCTGGGGGATGGCGTTTGATCCCTATCCCTACATCTTCCTCAACCTGATGCTCTCGACGCTGGCGGCGGTTCAGGCGCCGATCATCATGATGAGCCAGAACCGCGCATCGGCGAAGGACCGGATCGCGGCGGGGCTCGATTACGAGATCAACCTGCGCGCCGAGCTGGAGATCATGCGGTTGCACGAGAAGCTCGACCAGATGCGGATTCATGAGCTTGCGGGAAAGGTGGACCAGCTGTGCGAGCGGATCGAAGCGAAGGGTTAGGGGTAAAGGATCGCGGAGCCGATGTCGGCTTTGGGGTGGGAAGCGGCCGAACGCGGCTCGCCTCAAATGTCCGTTTCGCTTCAGCCACCCGCCAATGTAAGTTTCAGCTTTACTGCCTCCACACCACGATCAAAGCCACTGATCGCTGCCACTCTGGGATCTTCGATCCCTATTTCTCGAAACCAAGTCCTGAGGGCTTGAGTTCGATCGAGAGAAGGCGCCTGCAGCTCAATAGGCTCAAACCGATCATCTGTGTATTCGATTACGATGCTCTTTAGGGAGTATCCCGGCCCAAAGTCACCATTCATACTATACTGATCGGTGACCACAATGGTTCGTGCGTCACTTTGATCTTCAAAGAATGCAAGCATGGGCATCACGTTGCCATCTGTCCTGCCTTCGAGCGGCAATATGCTGAAAGGGCGATGCCCGCTCGTTTTCGGTCCCAGAGTTTTGGCAGCGACGGTGGCCCCGTAATCATGCTCTCCGTCTCTGCCCGTCATTAGCGCATACAAGGTTTTCCCGTTCGGCAGCACGACCGCCACGGCTTGGCCCGTCACCCTTGTGCCTCCACGGCTCTCTCCGAAAGGAAACCAGCCTCCCTGTCCAAAATACTCTAACTCGCGCACAGAGGTTCCTGTTCGCACCCCTGCTGGCGTATCTACTTCCACCGTCATTCGATATCGGGCTTCGTTAGGTGCTTCGCAACCAACAAGAGAGATGGCGAGCAGTGTCCCGATGTAATGGATTTTCAGGTCTTTCATTGGCACGAAATCGGCTCTCTCAATTATTGCGAAGCGTAGTTTGGATACGCCTTAGGCGGAAAAGGATTGCTTAATAATGCCAACGGCATGCCGCTCAGCGGCAGCTAGTCTAATCCAGCACGCAGATATCGTATCGATCACCAGTGACGCTAGACGACCGCTATTGGTCGCTAGCTGCCGTTACAGCCGCACCATCCGCATCCCCATTTCACCATAGCGCGGCCCGCTCGTTCCACCCTTCGGCGCCGCATCCTCGATCGCGGCGAGGTCGTCGGCGGTCAGCGTGACGTCGGCCGCGCCGACGCTGTCCTCCATCGTAGCACGGCGCTTGGTGCCGGGGATCGGGACGATGTCGTCGCCCTGCGTGAGCAGCCACGCGAGCGCGACTTGGGCCTTCGACACGCCATGCCGGTTGGCAACCGCTCCGATCGCATCGACGATCGCGAGGTTTGCGGGGAAATTTTCTTCCGAATAGCGCGGGTCGTTACGGCGCCAGTCATTCTCGGGAAGCTCGTCGCGGCTGCGCACCGCGCCCGCGAGGAAGCCGCGGCCGAGCGGCGAATAGGGAACGAAGCCGATGCCGTTTTCGCGGCACGCGCCAAGGATTTCGTCCTCGATGTCGCGTTCCCAGATCGAATATTCGCTCTGCAGCGCGGTGATCGGCGCGGCCTTGGCGGCGCGGCGGATCGTTTCGGGGCCGGCTTCGGACAGCGCGATGTGGCGGACCTTGCCCTCCTTCACCAGCTCCATCATCCCGCCGACGGTTTCCTCGATCGGCACATTGGGGTCGACGCGGTGCTGGTAGAAGAGGTCGATCGTGTCGATGCCGAGCCGCTGGAGCGAGCCTTCGCACGCGGCGCGCGCGTTGGCGGGCGAGCCGTCGACGCCGGTGATTTGCTTGCCCTCGAACTTGAACCCGAACTTGGTCGCGATGACGAGCCCGTCGCGTTTGCCCTTGATCGCGTCGCCGAGGAGTTCCTCGTTGCTGAACGGGCCATAGATTTGTGCGGTGTCGAAGAAGGTGACGCCAAGGTCGATCGCGCGGTGGATCGTGCGCGTCGATTCGTCGAGGTCGGCGGCCTCGCCGTAGAGGATGTAGCCGCCCTTGATCATCGGCATGCAGCCGATGCCGATCGCCGACACTTCGAGGCCGTGGCCGAGCTTGCGATATTTCATGGCGTTTCTCCTGCTGCGGGGGCCGCGTCGTCGACACCGTCAGCGGCATATTTGGTCGCGGCGACATCGCCGACGACATTACCTAGGGTTCGGAAGATGTCGGGAAAAGTCTCGACCGCGACGAGCAGGCCGAGCGGTGCGACGGGCACGCCCATCGACACCGCGATCGGCGCGATCGAGGTCACGAAGCTGATCGAGCCGGGCAGGCTGACCGACGAGAGTGCGGCGGCGATCGCGACCGCGAGCCCGACCGCCATCTCCCATGGGGTCAGCTCGACCCCGAACAGCCACGCGACATAGATAACGACCGCGAGGTTCATCGCCGGGCTGGTAAAGCGGAACAAGGCGACGGCGAGCGGCAGCACGACGTCGGCCTTTTTCGGATCGACGCCGAGCTCCTCCGACGATTTCAGCATCGCGGGCAGGCTGGCGAGCGAGCTTTGCGTGCTGATCGCGACCGCGAGCGTCGGGACCATCGCGCGGATGAAGCGCGGCAGCGGAATGCCGACGACGAGCCAAGCGAGCAGGAGGCCGAGGAGAAGGCAGCTGATCCCAATTGCCGAGAGGATCAGCACATAATGAATGAGCCCGCCAAACGCCGCGACCCCGGCCTTGACCGCGAGCGCATAGCCCAGCGCGAAAACCCCGATCGGCGCGAGCGCGAGGACCCAGCCGATGACGATCAGCATCGCGTCGCCCAGCGCCTTGAACAGCCCCGACAGCGTCGCGCGCTGCACGGGCTCGAGCTTCGTGATCGCAAAGGCGAAGATCGTGGTGAAGACGATCAGCGGCAGAATCGCGGTCTCGGCGGCCGCGGCGATCGGATTGGTCGGGATCAACGAGAGCAGGAAATCGCCAAAGGTTGGCGACGGTCCTGCCTGCGTAGTGCCACCAAGGCCGTGGCGCAGCGCTTCGGCGGCGCCGGGTGACAGCGGAAAGAGCCGGAGGAGAAGCGGCGCCAGAAACAGTGTCATCAGCCCCGAAAGCGTGATCGCGCCGAGGAAGATCATCACCGCGCGGAAGGCGAGCTTGCCCGCGCGCGCCGCATCGGCGGTCGCGGTGATGCCGGTAATGAGCAGCGCGACGACGAGTGGGACGATCGTCATCTTCAATGCGTTGAGCCAGAGCAGCCCGATCGGTTCGATATAGGGAAGCGAGGCGGTTCCGGCATCGGGCGACACCAGTTCGACGGCGATTCCCAGCAGCATGCCGGCGACGAGCGCCGAAAGGATGAACCAAGCGGATTTCAAGACGGATTCTCCCGGCGTTTTTTCTGGCCTGCTTGCCAAGCAAAAGAGCGTGACATAGAGCACCTTCCGAAAGAAACGGGAACCGGTTTTTGGGCCGGGAAATGCTCCGCGGGGGCCATCCCGTGAGAAGCCGGGGCAGGCATTTGCCGGTCTTGGCTCAAGTAGCAGAGGGAACATGCGCAAGTTTTTCGGAACCGACGGGATCCGCGGCCTGACCAACCAGGTTCCGATGACCGCCGAAGTCGCGATGCGCGTCGGCATGGCGGCGGGCGCACACTTCCTGCGCGGCGACCACAAGCACCGCGTCGTGATCGGCAAGGACACGCGCCTATCGGGCTATATGCTCGAAAACGCGCTCGTCGCGGGGTTCACCAGCGTCGGCATGGACGTGGTCCAAGTCGGGCCGATGCCGACCCCGGCGATCGCGATGCTCACGCGCTCCATGCGCGCCGACCTCGGCGTGATGATTTCGGCTAGCCACAACCCGTTTCGGGATAACGGGATCAAGCTGTTCGGGCCCGACGGGTATAAGCTGTCGGACGAGGATGAGGCGCAGATCGAGCATCTGTTAACTGTCGAGCCGAAGCTCGCGGAGCCCAGCCACATCGGGCGCGCGAAGCGGATCGACGACGCGCGCGGCCGTTATATCCATGCGGTGAAACAGAGCCTGCCCGAATCCGTCCGCCTCGACGGGCTGCGCATCGTGCTCGATTGCGCCAATGGCGCGGCGTATAACAGCGCGCCGACGGTATTCTGGGAACTTGGCGCCGACGTGGTGGCGATCGGGGTCGAGCCCAACGGCATCAATATCAACGACAAATGCGGATCGACCTCGCCCGCGCTGCTCCAGGAAACGGTGGTCGCGAGCGGCGCCGACATCGGCATCGCACTCGACGGCGACGCCGACCGGCTGATCGTCGTCGATGAAAAGGGCCGGATCGTCGACGGCGACCAGATCATGGGGCTGATCGGCGCGAGCTGGGCGCGGCAGGGGCGGCTGAAAGGCGGCGGCGTCGTCGCGACGGTGATGTCGAACCTCGGCCTCGAGCGTTTCCTCGAGGGCGAGGGGCTACGGCTCGAGCGTACCAAGGTCGGCGACCGCCATGTCCTCGAACGGATGAAGGCGGGCGGCTTCAACGTCGGCGGCGAGCAGTCGGGGCATATGATCCTGTCGGATCATGCGACGACCGGCGACGGCACGCTCGCGGCGCTACAGGTGCTCGCCGAACTCATCGCGTCGGGCAAGCCCGCGAGCGAATTGCTGCACCAGTTCGACCCGGTGCCGCAGCTTTTGAAAAATGTCCGCTTCGCGGGCGGCAAACCGCTCGAGGACAAGCAGGTCATCGCGGCGATCGCCGAGGGCGAAGCCACGCTCAACGGGCGCGGGCGTCTCGTCATCCGCCCGTCGGGCACCGAACCGCTGATCCGCGTCATGGCCGAAGGCGACGACGCCGGGCAGGTTGAGCAGGTCGTCGACATGATCTGCGACGCCGTGCGCGCTGCGGCGGCATAACCCTAATTTTGTTAGAACTGAAAGAGACTTACCATGCTTGAGATGCGACCCGATTGCGAAAAATGCGGCAAGGATCTGCCCGCCAACCTTCACGGCGCCTTCATCTGCTCGTTCGAATGCACCTTTTGCGCGAACTGCGCCGACAAGCTCGACGAGATTTGCCCCAATTGCGGCGGCGACCTGCTCGACCGCCCGCTGCGCGAGGGCGCGGCGCTGGCGAAATTCCCGGCTTCGACGGAGCGAAAGCATAAGGGGTGACCACCGCACGCGTCCTCATCATCGCCGGCTCTGACAGCAGCGGCGGCGCGGGGATCCAGGCCGATATCAAGGCGGTCACGATGCTCGGCGGCCATGCGATGACAGCGATCACCGCGATCACCGCGCAGAACACGCTGGGGGTGCAGGGCTTCCATCCGGTCCCGACGGCGATGGTATTGCAACAGATCGACAGCGTCGCGTCGGATATCGGCGTCGATGCCGTCAAGATCGGCATGATCGGCAGCGCCGAAACCGCCGCGGTGGTTGCAGAGCGATTGTCGCGGCCCGATCTGGCGCAGGCCGCGCTTGTGTTCGACCCGGTGATGGTCGCGACGAGCGGATCGGTGCTGGCCGACGCGGCGACGATCGACGCGTTCCGCGCGCTGCTCGATCGCGCGATGGTCGCGACGCCGAACCTGCCCGAGCTCGACGCGCTCGGCGGCGAGGAGGCGGTGCTCGCGCACGGCTGTTCTTTGCTCGTCAAGGGCGGGCATGCCGAGGGCGCGACGGTGATCGACCGCCTGCTCGAAACGGGCGAGGGTGAGGTTGCGCGCTGGGAGGCACCGCGGATCGACACGCCGCACAGCCACGGCACCGGCTGCACGCTCGCCAGCGCGATCGCGACGGGGCTCGCGCAGGGCATGCCGCTCGAACCCGCCATCGCGCGCGCGCGCGATTTCGTGCGGCTGTCGCTGCACGATGCACCCGGCCTCGGGCAAGGGCATGGCCCGATGGGGCAGCAATATGTGCGCAACGACGGGCTGTTCACCGGCCCGGCGCTCAACCAGATCACGCTGCCGGCAAACGATTATGCGGTGTCGGTCGCTTTCTACAAGCAGATGGGTCTGAAGCAGATCGTCGATAGCCCCGACAATGGTTACGCGCGCTTCGAGGCCGCAAACGGGGTTACCTTGTCGATCCACGTCGGCGACGTCGCGGCGGGCGGCGCGACCGCCTATCTCGAAAGCGGTGCGCTCGACGCGTGGGTCGCGTACCTCGCGCGGCGCGGGGTGCGGTTCGAACAGATGCCGAAGGACGAGGAATGGGGCTGGCGCGAGGCGCGGCTGGCCGATCCCGCGGGTAATCGCCTGTGCCTCTATCAGGCGGCTGAATATCGGCGCTATCCGCCGTGGCGTATATGATCGTCGGGGTAGATGAGGCGGGGCGCGGGCCGCTCGCCGGGCCGGTGGTCGCGGCGGCGGTGCTGCTCTGCGAGGGCGGCATCCCGGGCCTCGACGACAGCAAGAAACTCACGGCAAAACGCCGCGCCGAACTCGAAGTGCAGATCAAGGCGCGGTGCCGCTGGGGCGTCGGCGAGGCGAGCGTCGCGGAGATCGACCGCATCAATATCCTCCAGGCGACCTTCCTCGCGATGACGCGCGCGGTCGAGGCGCTGGGGTTCGAGCCCGCCGAGATACTTGTCGACGGCAACCGGCTGCCGCGCTGGCGCTACACCGCGACCGCGATCATCGGCGGCGATGCGCTGCATCCGTGCATTTCGGCGGCGAGTATCATCGCGAAGGAGCATCGCGACCGCTTCATGGTGGCCATGGCGCGCGATTTCCCCGGCTTTGGCTGGGAAACCAACATGGGTTATGGTACGGCGCAGCATCTCGCCGCGCTGCGCCAGCATGGCCCCACGCCGCACCATCGGACCAGTTTTGCCCCGGTCGCACAAATGCAGCTGGTCTGAAGCCCGAAAGCCAAAGGGGGAAGAGGATGAGCAGGGGATTTACGGCCGACGATGTGTCGGTCCAGACCGGCCGCACCTTCCTTGTCACCGGTGCCAATGCCGGGATCGGGTTCGAAGTTTCCAAAATCCTCGCGGCGCGCGGCGCGCATGTGATCCTTGCGTGCCGTGATGAGGACAAGGCCGAGGTCGCGATGAACCGGATCTGGGTCGACGTGCCAAAGGCCGAGCTGTCGTTCCAGCCGCTCGATCTCGCCGATCTCGATCAGGTCCGCGATGCGGCGAAGGCAGTGCTCGCGGGGCCGCGGATCGATGTACTGATCAACAATGCGGGGGTGATGATCCCGCCCCGGACGCTGACCAAACAGGGGTATGAGTTGCAATTCGGGGTCAACCACCTCGGCACATTCGCTTTGACCGGGCTGCTCCATCCGCATGTCGACGACCGCATCGTCATCACCGGCAGCATCGCGCACCGGAACGGCGCAATGGATTACAGCGACCTGTCGGCGTCGCGCAGCTATCACAACTGGGCGCGCTACCAGATGAGCAAGCTCGCGAACCTGCTCCACATGTTCGAACTCGACCGGCGGTTAAGCGCTGCTGGGCGTGCGACGCAGGCGATCGGATGCCACCCGGGGGTCGCGCTCACCGAGCTGACGCGCCACCTGCCGCTGCCGCTGCGCACGATGACGCCGCTCGCCGGCCCCTTCTTCAACAGCGCGGCGCAGGGCGCATGGCCGACCTTGCAGGCGGCGACGGGCGCGCGCGTGCAGGGCGGCGATTATCTGGGGCCGCAGGGGCTCGGCGAAGTGTCGGGACGCTCGGGGCCGGCGCGCGCGACGCGCGACGCGCGCGATCCGAAGCTCGCCCGCGAGCTGTGGCAGCGTTCGATCGACCTGACCGGGGTCGATCCGGGTCTCTGACCCCGCGAAGCAAATTTTTTTTCGCAGGTGAGTCTTCATCGCCACACCACCAGCGGTTGAGTCTCCGAGTCGCCGCCGACTCCATATGGTGTGCCAGACTCGTTTCGTTCTCATCGCGTTAACCAGTTAGAGAGGCGGAATCCTTAGAGTCCTGCGCTTGACGGGGGACTCCGTCGGACTCATCAGGGCCTTCTTACGAGCAAGGAACGGGGTGAAGCATGGGTGTGATGGAACGGGTCAAGGCGCCGGCGACGAAGAAGCGGACGCCGAAGGTCGACCCCGCGGACCTGCCGCTCGACAGCATCTTGCAGGGCGATTGCGTCGAAATGATGCGCAGCCTGCCTGCGGCGTCGGTCGACATGATCTTCGCCGACCCGCCCTATAATCTCCAGCTCGGCGGTGATTTGCTGCGCCCCGACGGCAGCCAGGTCGACGCGGTCGACGACGACTGGGACAAGTTCGACAGCCTCGCGACCTATGATCGCTTCACGCATGCGTGGCTCAAGGAAGCGAAGCGCATCCTGAAGCCGAACGGCAGCATCTGGGTGATTGGCAGCTATCACAACATCTTCCGCGTCGGCACGGCGTTGCAGGACAATGGCTATTGGATCCTCAACGACATCGTTTGGCGCAAGGCGAACCCGATGCCCAATTTCAAGGGCACCCGCTTCACCAACGCGCATGAGACTTTGATCTGGGCGTCGATGGGCGAAAAGTCGCGCTACACCTTCAACTATCGCACGATGAAGACGCTGAACGACGAATTGCAGATGCGTTCGGACTGGCTGATCCCGATCTGCGGCGGTCAGGAACGGCTCAAGAAGGGCGGGACGAAGGTTCACCCGACGCAGAAGCCCGAGGCTTTGCTCTATCGGGTCCTGCTCGCTTGCTCGAACCCAGGCGACGTGATCCTCGATCCCTTCTTCGGCACCGGCACGACGGGCGCGGTGGCAAAGCGCCTCGGTCGTCACTTCATCGGCATCGAACGCGAGGATGATTATATCGCCGCCGCGCTGGAACGTATCGAACTGGCGCTACCGCTCGACGAAAGCGCGGTGAAGACGATGATGGCGCCCAAGGCCGCGACGCGCGTCGCGTTCGGCACACTCGTCGAATGCGGCCTGATCACACCGGGAACGGTGCTGACCGATGCCAAGCGCCGCTGGAAAGCCAAGGTACGCGTCGATGGCAGCCTCGATTGCGAAGGCCAGCCCGCGGGGTCGATCCACAAGGTCGGCGCGGGGCTGCAAGGCGCGCCGAGTTGCAATGGCTGGACCTTCTGGCACGTCGACAATGGCAAGGAACTCCGCGTGATCGACGCGGTGCGGCAGGACTGGCTGCTGGCAAACGAAGCGTAAAAGACCGTCGCCCCCGCGAAGGCGGGGGCCGTAATCGGCTTGCCACGACGTGGCGGCTTTATAATGCCAGCGGCCCCCGCCTTCGCGGGGGCGACGAAGGGACCGGGCATGTTTTCACCTCTAACCAAGCCCGACCTCGGCGCCGCGTCGGCGGATGCGCAAATCT
Source organism: Sphingopyxis sp. MSC1_008 (assembly GCF_023197165.1). Classification (GTDB taxonomy): domain Bacteria; phylum Pseudomonadota; class Alphaproteobacteria; order Sphingomonadales; family Sphingomonadaceae; genus Sphingopyxis. The sequence continues at coordinate 321,231 of NZ_JALPRD010000001.1, read as the reverse complement.
ATTGCCGCCCGACCTGCTTCGTCGACCGCCCGCACGAACTCGACGACGATTGCCTGCGGATCGCCGACTCTATGGTCTGGTTCGCTGCATGGCACGTCAGCCTTCGCGACGGTTTGACCGTCAAGTCGGCGATCGTCGCGGTTCCCGAATGGGATGGCTGGATTGCGGCCATGCCCGACCGGCTGGCGCAGACGGCAAATGCGCAGCGCGCCGGTGTCGGCCGGCCGCGCGGCGTGCTGCAACTCGGTGAGCGGATGATCCGGCTGAGCGAGCCCCAACTCATGGGCATCTTGAACGTCACGCCCGACAGTTTTTCGGACGGCGGCAAGCATGTCGATAGCGTCGCCGCCGCCGAAGCCGGTTTTGCGATGGGCGCGGCGGGTGCGGCGATCATCGATGTCGGCGGTGAATCGACGCGCCCCGGCGCGCCGCTGGTCTGGGAAGGCGACGAGATAAAGCGCATCGAGGGCGTCGTGTCGGCGCTCGCGCGGGGCGGTGTTGCGGTATCGATCGACACGCGCAAGGCCGCGGTGATGGAGGCCGCGCTCGCCGCCGGCGCGCGGATCGTCAACGATATTTCGGCGCTGCGCTATGACGACCGCGCGATGGAAGTCGTCGTGCACGCCGGCTGCGCGGTTGTGCTGATGCACGCGCCGTCAGCGAAGAGCGACCCGCATGAGGGCGGCGCCTATGCGCATGTGTTGTTCGACGTCTACGACATGCTCGCCGAGCGCGTCGCGGCGTGCGTCGCCGCCGGGGTCGACCCGGCGAAGATCATCGTCGATCCGGGGCTCGGCTTCGGCAAGGGGATCGGCGACAATCTGACGCTGATCAATGGTCTCGCGCTCTTTCATACTTTGGGCTGCCCGGTCCTGTTCGGCGCCAGCCGCAAGCGGATGATCGGCGCGCTCGATAACGAGGCCCCCGCCGACCAGCGGCTCGGCGGCACGGTGGCGCTGCATTATCAGGCGGCGGCGCAGGGCGCGCAGCTGCTGCGCGTCCATGACATTGCCGAGAACCGGCAGGCGCTTCGCGTCTGGCGCGGGCTGCGCGATGCCGCGCTGACCGTTTAAAGCGAATAGCCGCCGTCGGCGGTCAGCACCGCGCCGGTGATATTCGCCGCATCGTCGGACAACAGGAAGGCGATCTGCCGTGCAATCTCCCCGGCGCTGGCCCAGCGGCCGAGCGGCGTCGCCGCTTTTGCCATCGCATCGATCGCGGCTTCGCGGCTGCCATATTCGGCGACCATCGCAGGGAAAAAGTCGAGCTGATCCCATATCGGCGTATCGACGCCGCCCGGGGCAATCGCGTTGACGCGAATGCCGAGCGGTGCGCCTTCCTTCGCCGCGACGCGCGCCAGCTGGATGACGCCGGCCTTCGACGCGCCATAGGCGCCAACCCCGGGCTCGGCCTTGATACCCGATATCGAAGCGGTGACGACGATCGCGCCGCCGCGTCCGTGCGCGCGCATCGCACGCATCGCCGCGCGCAGGGTCAGCATCGCGCCATCGAGGTTGACCGACAGGGTGCGGCGCCAACGCGCGAAATCCATTTCGGCAATCTCGCCCGCGCTGGAAATGCCGGCGTTGACGACCGCAAGGTCGATGTCGGCGACATCGCCGGCCAGCGCCTCCCACATTTCTGGGCTCGTGACGTCGCGTCCTTGCGAAACGTCCACGCCGATCACGCGCGCGCCGCTTTCGGTGAGCAGCGCGGCGGCGGCCGCCCCGATGCCGGAGCAATGGCCTGTGACGAGCGCCGTTCGTCCGGTGAATGATTGTGTCATGGCGCCAGCCTAACGCTAGGCGTCGGGCAAGTCGACCGGCCCGGCGGATTCGTTGTCCTGCCGCCGCGCCTTTTTCCCGCGCGCCACTTCGGTCGCGAGCGCCGCGAACCTTGGCTCCCACGTCCGGCGGAAGCGTTGGACCCATGCGTCGATCTCGTCGAAACGCTCGGGCGCGACGGCGTAGAGCCGCCGCCGCCCGTCGGCACGCGACGTCGCGAAGCCGCTATCGCGCAGGATACGCAGATGCTGTGACACCGCCGGCTGCGAGATGGCGAATTCGGCGGCGATCACCTCGACGATCTCGCCCGACGCGCGCTGCCCGTCGGCGAGCAGTTCGAGGATCCGCCGCCGCACGGGGTCGCCGAGGATGTCGAAGGCATTGCTCATTGGGGGCTCATCCCAGGCTCATTCGGGCGAGGCGGCGCCGGTGTAGAAGTCAGTCGTACTGGAGCCCGCGCGATTCGCGGCCGCCTCGGCGGTGCCATAGGCGATCGACGCGGCGGTCCATGCCTCGCTGCTCCATGTGGCAAACGCCTTGCCTTCATCGCTCAGCGCCCAGGTTTCTTCGGCGAAGCGTTCGTTGCTCTCGCCGGTTTCGATATGCCAGCCGAGCCCCATCAGCGACAGGTCCCAGCCCACGCCGACCGCGCCAGGGCCGAACCTGTCCCAGAATTCCTCCGATTTGTCGTCGAGCGGGGCGATATGCCTGAGCGTGAGGCGCGTCCTGTCGTCGCCCGCCTCGGCCAGCTCGACCTCGACCCAGCTTATCCCGCCGCCGAATTCCCACGTAAGCGCAAAGCTGCGCGGCGGGTCGCACGCGGTGACCGTCCCCCCGGCATTGCCCTTGATCTGATATTTTCCGCCGAGGATGAGATCGCCGTCGACTGGCGCGAACCAGCGCGGGATGCGCTCCTTTTCGGTGATCGCGTCCCACAGATCGGCGATGGCGGTGGGATAATCGCGCGACGCGACGACCGCGCGCGCAGCTTGGCCCTCGTGCATAACATCTTCGACCTTGCGGACGACCATGGCGGCCTGGGCGATGGTATCGAACGGCATGATGATTCTCCCGATGGTTTCGGGATAAATATATTAGTTCAAACTTATATATCAAGCGCGATCGACTGAACCGCGCGGGCAGCGCGTCAGGCGGCGGTGTCGATCCCGAGGTCGCTCAATTTGCGGTAAAGCGTCGAACGGCCGATGCCGAGGCGGCGGGCGACTTCGCTCATGCGGCCGCGATAATGGCCGATCGCGAGGCGGATGACGTCGGCCTCGATTTCCTCGAGCGGACGGAGGTTGCCGTCGGGCAGGTAGAGCGTGACGCCGATCGCTTCGCCGTTGATCGCGATCTCGCCTTCGCCGCTCGGGCTGCCGCCGCCGAGCGTCGCCTCGATCGCGCGGAAATCTGCGCTGGTGAGCACGTCGGTGGTGCTGTTCACCGCAGCGCGGAACAGCACGTCCTGAAGCTGGCGGACATTGCCCGGCCACGCATAGGCGGCGAGCAGGCGCAGCGCATCGTCGGTGACGCCGATCGGCCCCATGCCCGGCAGTCCGCCGATGCGCGCGAGCAGGTGGCGCGCGAGCGGGCCGACGTCGCCGCGGCGTTCGGAGAGCGAGGGCAGGGTGAATTGCGCGCTCGACAGCGCGTAGAACAGGTCTTCGCGAAAATGGCCGGCCTCGATCAGCTTGTCGAGCGGGCTGGTGCTCGTCGCGATGATGCGGACGTCGACGCTCTGGCGTATCGACCCGCCGATCATCTGCACTTCGCCGCTGTTCAGGAATTCGACGAGCTTCGCCTGCGTTTCGAGCGGGATGCATTCGACATGGTCGATGATGATGCTGCCGCCGTCGGCCTGGACGAGCCGCCCGATCTGGCGGTCGAACGCGCCGGCAAAGGCACCGCGTTCGTGACCGAACAGCCCCGACCCGATCAGGCCGGGCGATACGGCCGAACAGTCGACCATGACAAGCTGGCCCCGCGCGCGCGGGCTGGCGCTGTGGATCGCGCGGGCAAAGACTTCCTTGCCTGTGCCGGGCTTGCCGTTGATCATCACCGGGACGCGCGCACGCGCGGCCTTGGCGGCGATCGCGAGCGCGCTGCGGAAATTGGGGCTCGACCCGATGATTTCTTCGAATGCCAGTGGCGCGCGCAGCTTTTCGGTGAGCGGGCGAAGTTCGCCCTGCGGACCGCTGGTCGACACGACGCGGTCGAGCGCTTCGAGCAGCCGGTCGGGAGCGATCGGTTTCTGGACGAAGTCGCTCGCGCCGGCGCGCATCGCGCCGACAGCGACCTCGACCCCGTTACGCATCGTGATCACGACGAGCGGCAGCGCGGGGCGCCAGCGGCGGAGTTCGCCGACGAATTCGGAAATATCCATCCCCGGCGCGCCCTGGTCGACGAGCACGGCGTCGAGCGCCATGCCCTCCTGCGTGCCGAGCTTGGCAAGCGCGGTGTCGGTGTCGGCAGCGATGACGCTACGCCAGCCGCCCCGCGACACAAGAGCGGCCAGGAAGCGCTGCTGGGCAGGCTCGCTGTCGACGATCATCACCATTCGCGTGTCGCGCGTGCTAGTCATCGTTTCGAATCTGCCCCCTGAACCGACATTGCTATGGGTTTGTTTTGCTGAGGGATGCATGTGTATCCGATAGGGGTAAAAGGGCGATTAAGGGCATTCGTCTTTTCCTGCATCGAAGTCCAGCGGCCAAACCCGCACTTGAGCATCGCGGGGCGCGTGGCTAAGACCGGCGCGATAACCGATTCTGGGCACGGCGCTGTGCGTTCGCGCACAGCAAAATAGCCGTTTAAGGGGAAAAGCGATGGCACAGCAGGAAATGAAGGCAGCCGAAGAAACCTATGCGGGTTTCATCAGCCTGTTCAAGATCGGCTCGATCATTACCGCGGTCGTCGTCATCGGCGTCGTCCTTCTCATCGCCTCCTGACGCGACCGGCATGCGCATCGCTGTCCTGAGGGAGCTCGCCGAAGGCGAGACCCGCGTCGCCGCTACCCCGGAAACCGTGAAGAAATTCATTGGCTTGGGCGCCGAAGTTGCCGTCGAATCGGGGGCAGGCGATCACGCTTCGATCGCCGATGCCGATTATAGCGCCGCGGGTGCCAGTGTCTGCAGCCGCGCCGATGTGCTGAAAGGCGCGAACATCATCCTCGCGATCCAGGGGCCCGATCCCAAGGGGCTGTCGGGCTTTGCCGAGGGCGCCTGGCTCGCCGCCGGGCTCAACCCGTTCGGGGAGCGCGCGCGTATCGACGATTATGCAAAGCTGGGGATCGAGGCGCTCGCGATGGAATTCATGCCGCGCATCACGCGCGCGCAATCGATGGACATATTGTCGAGCCAGGCAAACCTTGCGGGCTATAAGGCGGTGCTGATTGCAGCGAACGCCTATGGCCGCGCTTTTCCGATGATGATGACCGCCGCGGGCACCGTTAGCGCCGCCAAGGCGTTCGTGATGGGCGTCGGCGTCGCGGGGCTGCAGGCGATCGCGACCGCGCGCCGCCTTGGTGCACAGGTCAGCGCAACCGACGTGCGCGCTGCGACCAAAGAACAGATCATGTCGCTCGGCGCCAAGCCGATCTTCGTCGAAACCGTCGCGGGGATCGAGGGCGAGGGCGCGGGCGGCTATGCCACCGAAATGTCCGACGAATATAAGGCGGCGCAGGCCGAGCTCGTGTCGTCGCACATCGCCAAGCAGGACATCGTCATTACCACCGCGCTGATCCCGGGGCGCCCCGCGCCGCGGCTGATCTCGGACGCGCAGCTCGCGACGATGCGCAGCGGCAGCGTAATCGTCGACATGGCGGCCGAAAGCGGCGGCAATGTCGAGGGATCGGTCTCGGGCGAGGCGAAGAAGATCCACGGCGTCACCGTGATCGGCGCAAAGAATATCGCCGCGCTGATGCCCGCCGACACCAGCGCGCTGTTCAGCCGCAATCTGTTCAACTTCCTTTCGGCCTTCTGGGACAAGGAAGCGGGCAAGCCCGTGCTCGACGAGGAAATCGGCAACGCCGTGCGCCTGACGCAGGGCGGCAAGGTCGTGAACGAGCGGTTGCTGGGCTAGAGCGATGGGCCTGTTCAGCGCCGGGGATATCGACATTGCCGGCGCGCAGGCCGAGTTCCAGGCGTGGCTGATCGAGGGCGAGCGCGTGCTCGCCGCGTTTCGGACGATCCGCGATACCGTGCTGCTGACGAACCTGCGCTTCATCTTCGTCGATGTGCAGGGGCTGACGGGATCGAAGAAGGATTTCCAGAGCATTCCATGGCGTTCGGTCACGCGTTTCTCGTTCGAAACGGCTGGCACCTTCGACCTCGATGCCGACATGAAAGTGTGGGTGTCGGGCGCCGCGACGCCGCTCGAGGTCAAGATTTCGCGCAAGAGCGATCCGCAGAAAATCCAGCAGCTTATGGCGCAGTTGATCGTCGGCCGCTGACGCGATTGTAAAAAATGGCCGTTTTCGGCCTTTTCATGAAACCTCCTTTGGTTACTATGCGTTCAGGGTTTCCCAAACCCTGAGTTTCAACCAGTTGGAGAATGATTGATGTCGTCTGCGAAGCTTTTCGCCACTCCCCTCCTCGTGCTTGCCACCCTGTCGCCGGTTTACGCGCAGGAAACTGCTGCTCCCGCCGAAACCGCCGCACCGGCAGATGTCGCTGCGCCGGCCGAAGTCGCCGCTGACGCCGCCGCTCCGGCTGAAGCCGCGGCTCCTGCTGCACCCGCGCATCCCACCGGCATCGCGCTCGAAATCGCCGCAAAGCCCGACCACAAGACGCTGGCCACGGCGCTGACCGCCGCCGGCGTGTCGGACAAGCTCGCGGGCCAGCCCTTCACGATCTTCGCGCCGACCGATCAGGCGTTTGCTGCGGTGCCGCAGCCGATGACCGACTGGCTGATGAATCCGAACAACACCGAATCGCTCGCGAAGGTGCTGACCTATCATGTCGTTCCGGGCCGCGTGACCGCCGAGGATCTCTACGCGAAGATCAAAGCCGGCGGCGGCAAGGCGACGCTGGCGACCGTCGAGGGCGAGACGCTGACCTTCACCGAGGTGCAGGGCAACATCAAGGTCGATGGCACGCAGGGCAGCAGCGGCTTCATCACCCAGCCCGACGTCGAACAGTCGAACGGTAATATTCACGTCATCAACGGCGTGTTGATGCCGACTCTCGGCTGATGATTCGCGCCGCTGCGTTCGTTTTTGAAAGGATAAGGCCATGAAAACCCATCTGATCCTGACGGCCGCAGCGGCCGCGCTCGCGCTGTCGGGCTGCGGCGACAAGAAGGAAACGCCGGCCGAGACGACGACCGTCGCGGGCGGCGAAACCGCGCCCGTGCCCGCTGCCGCCCCGTCGCAAATGCTGGCGAGCAGCACCATTGCCGCTAATCTCGCGGCCTCATCCGATCACAAGTCGTTGGCCGCGGCGGTGACGCAGGCTGGGCTGGCCGAAACACTGTCGAGTGCGGGGCCGTTCACGGTCTTCGCGCCCACCGATGCCGCTTTTGTGCAGGTGCCGCCGGTGACGCGCGACGGCTGGATGCGGCCCGCGCAGAAGGATGTGCTCGCCGGAGTCCTGAAATATCACGTCGTTCCGGGCAAGCTGACCGCGGCCGACCTCGCCGCCAAGATTGCCGAAGGCGGCGGCAAAGCCGTGCTCAAGACCGCCGACGGGCAGGATCTGACCGCGACGAAGAGCGGCGATGCGATCCTGCTGACCAGCGCCAGCGGCAATAAGGCGACGGTGACGCAGGCCGATGTCGGCCAGTCGAACGGTGTCGTCCATGTCATCGACGCGCTGCTCGTCCCGAAAATGTAAAAAACATCGCCGGTCTGGCCGGAAAAGCGATATTTAATGTCGCAAAACGCCTGCATTTCTCACGCCGAGGAATGCGGGCGCTTCTTTTTGGGAGCTTTGGAGTCGACACATTCGGCGGCGCGCGGCAAGAGGTGCGCGAAACGGAATCAGCAGGGGAGCGAGCCCGTGGATTTTATCGCGATTTTTTCAATTTTCGTACTAGCCTGCTTTGTCGGCTATTTCGTCGTCTGGTCGGTGACCCCGGCGCTGCACACGCCGCTGATGAGCGTCACCAACGCCATTTCGTCGGTGATCATCGTGGGCGCGCTGATCGCCAGCGCCGCCGCGGGGTCGGCCTCTTCCAAATGGCTCGGCCTCGCCGCGGTCGTGATGGCGAGCATCAACATTTTCGGCGGCTTTGCCGTCACCGCGCGCATGCTGGCGATGTACAAGAAGAAGGAGCGCTGAGATGGAATTTCAGTCGATCCTTTCCGCCGCAACCGGCGGCCACGGTCTCGCGGTCAATCCCTGGGCCTCCGTCGCCTATCTGGTAGCCGGCGTCCTGTTCATCCTCGCGCTGCGCGGGCTGTCGAGCCCGGCGACGGCACAGGCCGGTAACCGTTTCGGTATGGCCGGCATGCTGATTGCGGTCGTCACCACGCTGCTCACGCATGCGCCGGCGACCGCCGACGGCCTTCTCGATACGATCGGGCTGGTCGAAATCCTCGTCGCGATCGGCATCGGTGCCGTCATCGGCATCGTCATGGCGCGCCGCATCGCGATGACCGCGATGCCGCAGCTTGTCGCTGCGTTCCACAGCCTCGTCGGCCTCGCCGCGGTGGCGGTGGCCGCGGCCGCCTATCTCAATCCGCAAGCGTTCGGTATCGCCGACGCCGCGGGCGAGATCTTCACCGTCAGCCGGATCGAAATGGGCCTCGGCATCGCGATCGGTGCGATCACCTTCTCGGGGTCGGTCATCGCGTTCCTGAAACTCAACGGCAATATGTCGGGGTCGCCGATCATGCTGCCGGGCCGGCACATCATCAACCTCGGCACGCTCGCCGCGATCATCGGGCTCGTCGCCTATTTCACCTTTGACCAGAGCCCGTGGATCTTCTGGACCGTTACTGGGCTGAGCTTCCTTATCGGTTTCCTGCTGATCATCCCGATCGGCGGCGCCGACATGCCGGTCGTCGTGTCGATGCTCAACAGCTATTCGGGTTGGGCCGCGGCGGCGATGGGCTTTACGCTCGGCAACACCGCGATGATCATCACCGGCGCGCTTGTCGGCTCGTCGGGTGCGATCCTGTCGTACATCATGTGCCGCGCGATGAACCGCAGCTTCATCAGCGTGATCGCGGGCGGCTTCGGCGCCGATGCTGGGCCAAGCGACGGCGGATCGAAGGAACAGCGTCCGTGGAAACCCGGCAGCGCCGAAGACGCCGCCTTCCTGATGAGCCAGGCCGACACCGTCATCATCGTTCCGGGCTATGGCATGGCGGTCGCGCAGGCGCAGCATGCGCTCCGCGAAATGGCCGACCAGCTCAAGAAAGAGGGCGTGACGGTCAAATATGCGATCCATCCGGTCGCGGGGCGCATGCCCGGCCATATGAACGTGCTGCTCGCCGAGGCGAATGTGCCCTATGACGAGGTGTTCGAGCTCGAGGACATCAACGGTGAATTCGCGCAGGCCGACGTCGCCTTTGTCATCGGCGCGAACGACGTGACCAACCCGTCGGCGAAGACCGACAAGACGTCGCCGATTTACGGCATGCCCGTGCTCGACGTCGAAAAGGCGAAGACGGTACTGTTCGTGAAGCGATCGATGGGCGGGGTCGGCTATGCCGGCGTCGACAACGATGTTTTCTATATGGACCAGACGATGATGCTGCTCGGCGATGCCAAGAAGATGGCCGACGACATCGTCAAGGCCCTGAGCGGTAGCGGGCACTAGGAGCTAAAGCGACAGCGGGCACTGACGCTTTGCCGCAAAGTTTTGTCCCCGGCCTTGCCCGGGGGCGCCACTTTATCTAGCGATAGACGGGACCGGGCCGGCAACGACCCGGTCCTGTTGTATTTTGGAGGACCATCTTGCGCAAAATCGGCCTGATCGGGGGAATGAGCTGGGCATCGACCGAGCTTTATTACCGCCATCTCAACAAGGGGGTGCAAAAGCGCCTCGGCACCGCCTGTTCGGCGCCGATCCTGATGGAGAGCCTCAACTATTGCGACCTGTCGCGCATCACGACCCCCGAAGGGTGGACGCATGCGAAAGAGGTGCTGATCGCCTCGGCGCAGCGGCTCGAGGCGGCGGGCGCAACCGCGCTGATGATCGCGGCCAATTCGATGCACAAGGTCGCCGAGGATGTCGCCGCGGCGATCTCGATCCCGCTGCTCCACATCGTCGACGAAACCGGCGAGAAGATGAAGGCCGACGGGGTCAAGGCGGCGGCAGTGATCGGCACGCGCAATGTGACGACCGAACCCTGGTTCCGCCAGCGGCTCGTCCGCCACGGCCTGACGCTTGCACCCTATGACACGAGCCGTGTCGACGAGATCGACCGCATCATTTACGAAGAGCTGATGCTCGGCAAGGTGAACGAAAGTTCGCGCCGCACGATGAAAACCTTCATCACCGACATCGCGAAGCAGGATATCCAGGCGATCGTGCTGGCATGCACCGAACTGGTGATGCTGGTCGATACCGACGCCAATGTCCTGCCGATCTATGACACGACGCGAATCCACGTCGCAGCGGGCGTCGACTGGATTTTGGGCGAGGGCTGAGGACAAATCCTCCCTGTCGCGTAGCGATGGGGAGGGGAACCGCTCGCGAAGCGAGTGGTGGAGGGGCCGTGACACCGCGCCATAAGCCCCTCCGTCAGCGCTCTGCGCTGCCACCTCCCCATGCCTGCGGCACAGGGAGGATTAAAATTAGCTCGCCTTCGTCCAAGTCACCGTGCGGCAGAACAGGCTGACGCAGCCTTTCATTGTCATCTTGCCGCCATTGGCGCGCAGATGCGCCTTGTAATACCGGCCGTCCTCGGGGCTATAGCCTTCGCCTTTCCAGCCGTCGCCGTGCGGCACGAGATCCCAGTAAATCTGTAGTCCGGTGACCTGGCGGCCGCGTTTCGCCTTGTCGGGATTGCGCTCGTCGCGCTGGCCCCCGGTCGGCTGCTTGATCAGCAGGCGATCGACGCGCCCGCACATCTTGTTGCCGCACGCGGCCATGACGACGACCGCTTTGCCATCGTCGGTTTTCCATCGTCCCGCGATCGGCGCGGGTGCCGCCGCCATCGACGGCACGGCTATCAAGGCGACAAGCGCCAAACCAAATCTGTGAATCAAAGCGACCTCTCCCCGGTTAGCTACACATATGTCAGCAACATCGCTTGGCATCCGTCAAGTCTTGCACCATGCTCCCCGAAAATAAGGGGAGAGACATATGCGATTCCATGGCCTGCGCCACGCGGCGACGCTTTGCATCGTGGCAGCATTTGCCGCCAGTCCGGCGGCGGCGAAAGTGATCAGCGTCAGTGCAACAACGCCCGACGCGAACGAAAAGCTGCAAGAAGCGCTGATCCTCGCGCAGCCGGGCGATACGGTGCAACTCGGCGCGGGCGTGTGGAAGCTGACCGACGGCCTGTCGCTCGACGTCGCCAATGTGACCGTGCGCGGCGCCGGGGCGGGCGAGGGCGGATCGATCCTGGATTTTGCGGGACAGCAGGGCGCAGGCGAAGGGCTTCTGGTCACCTCTGACAATGTCTTCCTGACCCAATTCGCGGTGCTAAATACCAAGGGCGACGGCATCAAGTCGAAGGGCGCCGACCGCATCGTCTATCACAAGCTGCGCGTCGAATGGACCGCGGGGCCGAAGGAAACCAACGGCGCGTACGGCATCTACCCCGTCGAGAGCAGCGATGTGTTGATCGACAGCGTTTTCGTGCGCGGCGCTTCAGATGCGGGCATCTATGTCGGCCAGTCGAAGAATATCGTCGTCCGCGATTCGATTGCGACCGAAAATGTCGCGGGGATCGAGATCGAGAACAGTTATGACGCCGACGTCCACGACAATATCGCGACGAAAAATACCGGCGGCATCCTGGTATTCGACCTGCCGAGCCTGCCGATGCAGGGCGGCCACAATGTCCGCGTGTTCGAAAATATCGTCAACGACAACAGCACGCCGAATTTCGCGCCCAAGGGTAATATCGTCGCGAGCGTCCCGACCGGCACGGGCGTGCTGGTGATGGCGAACCGCAATGTCGAGATTTTCGACAATGTCTTCGATCAGAACGGCACCGCGAATGTGATGATCGTCGGCTATCGCTACGAGCATAAGGATCCGAAATATCAGCCGCTGCCGAAGGGCATCGTCGTGCGCGGCAACCAGCATGGCAAGGCGGGCTATGCGCCGAAATTCGCGGGCGGCGACATGATCGCCGCGGCGATGGGCGGCAGTATTCCGCCAATACTGTGGGACGGCGCGGGCGATGCGATCGTACTCGACAAGGTCGGCGTGCTGTCGCTGAACCTGCCCGATGTGAAGACGCCGCAGAGCGAGGCGAAGCCGTCGCCCGCCGACCTGTCGAAGGGCACGCCGCCCGCGGCGCTGCCGGTGATCAAGCTGCCTGAAGCGATGGAGGCAAAGGTCCGGTGAGACGCATATTCGCCGCGATTTGTGCGGCGCTGCTGTGTGCAAGCGGCGGGGCGGCGCTCGTGGCTCCGTCGGTCGATCAGGCGGTGGTCGAAAGCGACGCAATGCCGACGAAGCTGTCGGCATTCGGGCTGTTCCGCGGCAATGATCCGAAACTTCCTGCGACCGGCATCGGCTACACGCTGCGCGCGCCGTTGTTCAGCGATTACACCGACAAGCACCGCTTTATCTCGATCCCTGCGGGGAAGAAGGCGAAGGTCCTTGCGGACGGGGTCATCGAGTTTCCGGTCGGCACGGTGCTCGTCAAAAGCTTCGGTTGGAGCGATGTCGACGAAGGGCATCCGGTCGAGACGCGGCTGCTGATCCGCCGCGCGTCGGGCTGGACTGCACTGCCCTATATCTGGGACGCCGACGGCAAGGACGCGACGCTGGCCTTGGGCGGCCGCCGCGTACCCGTGACCTTCAAGAGCCCCGACGGCGAGACGCACAGCATCCGCTACGCGGTGCCGAACAAGAACCAGTGCAAGGAGTGCCACAGCCTCGCCGGCGAGATCGTGCCGATCGGGCCGAAGGCGCGCAATTTCATCCTCGACCCGGCGGCTTCGGACAAGCTGCGCAGCGTCTATTTCGAGAATCCCGCAGCGCTGAAGCCGACGATGCCGCAATGGGATGATCCGAAGGCGGGCAGCGTCGCCGACCGCGCGCGCGCCTATCTCGACGTCAATTGCGCGCACTGCCATAATCCCGCGGGTAGCGCGTCGAACAGCGGCTTGTTCCTGCGCTGGACCGACGATCCGACGGGCGTCAATTACGGTATCGGCAAGCGCCCGACCGCGGCAGGGCGGGGCAGTGGGGGGATGGATTTTGCCATCGCACCCGGCGATCCCGCGCACAGTTTCCTCATCTATCGCCTCGAAAGCACCGACCCCGGCATTGCGATGCCCGAGGTCGGGCGCTCGACAGTACATAAGGAGGGCGCGGCGCTGCTGCGGCAATGGATTGCGGAGATGCCGAAAGCATCGCATTAGGCGGGCCATGACCCAGCTTGTTCTCCACGATTATTTCCGCTCCTCGGCCAGCTTTCGCGTTCGCATCGCGCTGAACCTGAAAGGGCTCGATTATGAGCGCGTCGAGATCAGCCTGATCGCGGGCGAGCAGCGCAGCGACGCCTATCTCGAGCAGAATGCGCAGGGCTTCGTCCCGATGCTCGTCGTCGACGGCGAGCCGATCATCCAGAGCATGGCGATCATCGACTGGCTCGACCGCGCCTTTCCCGAACCGCGGCTGATCCCCGAAGAGGCGATGCCGCGCGCGGTCGCACTGGCGCGCGCGCAGGTCATCGCGAGCGACATCCATCCGCTCAACAATCTGCGCGTCCTCAAATATCTGACCAAGGACCTCGGGCTCAACGAACAGACCAAGGACCGCTGGATCGCGACGTGGATCGCGCAGGGCTTCGAGGCGCTCGAGGCGATGGCGGGCGAGGGCAAATATCTTGGCGGCGATACGCCGGGGATCGCCGACTGCTGTCTCGTGCCGCAGATGTATAATGCGCGGCGGTTCGAGGTGTCGCTCGACGATTACCCAAGGCTCGTCGAAATAGACGCTGCGTGCCTGGAATTGGAGGCTTTCCAGAAAGCCCATCCTGACGCGGTAAAGCCCGCGTGATCCGCCTTCTGATGGGGGTCGCGGCGCTGGCGCTGCCGGCGGCGGCGATGGCGCAGGAGGAGGAATTTTTCGAGGAGCCTCCCTGTATCCTTGGCACTTCGTTGCCGCGCGACGTGATCATCGTCAATGGCAGCGGTGTATTGAGCCGACCCGCCAGCGATGCGGTGCAGAACGCCGCGATCCTGACCGATGTCGCTCCCGGCTTCGGCGCGCGAGTCGAGAATCGTCTTCGCGACGAGGCCGGGCTGGTCCAATTCCGCAGGTCCGACGGTCGCTCGGCGCATCCGACAAGCCAGGGCATTACGCTGCGCGGTCTCGGCGGCAATGCGTCGGCGCGCGCGCTCGTCACACTCGACGGCGTGCCGCAAGCAGATCCCTTCGGCGGTTGGGTCGCGTGGAGCGCTTATGACGCGATCAACCTCGGCGGCATCATCGTCACTCGCGGTGGCGGCAGCGGGGTTGATGGTCCGGGCGCGCTGGCGGGTACGGTCGGGCTATATTCGGAAATGACCGACGGCGCCGAGGCAAGTCTCGCTTACGGCAGCCGCAACAGCTGGGATACATCGGCTTCGGTCGGCAGCGCAATCGGCAATGGACAGGTCTCGGTCGATGGCCGCTACAGTCGCGGTGACGGCTTCGTGCCGGTTGCGAAAGGCCAGCGCGGTTCCGTCGACCGCGCGGCGCCTTACGAGCAAGGCGGACTTGGTTTACGTCTTCGTTTTGACGCCGGCGACAACAGTCGGATCGAGGCGAGCGTGCGCGGCTTTTCGGACCGGCGCGACCGCGGGACCGATTTTACCCAAAGCAAATTCGACGGGATCGACGCCAGCCTGCGTTTCATCCACGACGGCGAGGCACAATGGCTTGCACTCGGCTATGTCCAACTCCGCGATTTCGAAAGCGGCTTCGCGAGTGTCGCGGCGGGACGGAACAGCGTCGCGCCGGCGCTTTTTCAGCGCGTGCCCGCGACCGGCCTTGGCGCGCGGTTCGAATTTCGCCCGGCCTTCGATGGGTCGAATCCGCTTCGTGTCGGTGTCGACTGGCGGCGGACGGTCGGCCGTACCGAGGAGGACTTCTTCTTCACCAGCTTGATCCCTGGCCGCCACCGCTTTGCGGGCGGCAGCAGCGACACCGTTGGCGCCTTCGCCGAATGGACATCGGGCGATCGCTTCAGCGACTTCCTCTGGACGCTCAGCGGCCGCGTCGACCGTTGGTGGCTGGGCGAGGGCTATCGTCTCGAACGCAATATCGCCGGGCCGGTGATCACTGACCTGCGCTTCGCTTCGCGACAGGGCTGGGAAGGCAGCGGCCGCGCCGGCATTCGGTGGGCATCGGACGCCTTTTCACTGCGCGCTGCCGCCTATCGCGGCTGGCGGCTGCCGACGCTCAACGAACTCTATCGCCCGTTCCGCGTCGGCGCCGAAGTGACGGCCGCGAATGCCGCGCTGGAACCCGAACGCCTGTGGGGTGGCGAGGTTGGCGCCGATTGGGATAGCGGCGATACGAAGCTGTCGGCGACGCTGTTCGTGAACCATCTGACGAATGCGATCGCCAATGTCACGCTCGCGCCGAACCTCAACCAGCGGGAGAATCTCGACGCGATCGACAGCAAGGGCGTCGAGATCAGCGCCGAGCAGCGGATCGGTCCCGCGACGCTGCGCGCGACCTATGCCTTCACCGACGCCAAGGTCGACGCATCGGGCGCGGCACTTGGGCTCGACGGCCGCCGCCCGGCGCAAATCGCGAAGCACGGCGGCAGCGTGTCGCTGCGCAGCAACACGGGCGGCCCGTTCGGCGGCTTTGCGACGTTGCGTTACATCGGCAAGCAGAATGAGGACGATCTGGGGCTGCTCGCGCTCGACGACGCGTTGACGCTCGACGCCGGGCTGTCGTGGCGCTTTTCGGACGCGGTCAGCATCGAGGCGCGTGGCGAAAATATCTTCGACGAGATGGTACCCGCCGCAATCTCGTCGTCGGGCATCGTCGAACGCGCGACGCCCCGAACCTTGTGGGTCGGCGCGCGCCTTTCTTTCTGACCCCTGCGTCATTCCGCCCTTCACAGGCCCGAAACAGGCGATAGGATGGGCGCGCCGGGATTTTTGAGCGTTTGGGGGTTACCAATTCATGGCCGCGAAGAAGCTGAATCTCGATAATTTCCTGCCTTACCGCCTGTCCATCGCATCGAATGCCCTGTCGAGCCGGATCGCCGCCGAATATGAGAATCGCTTCGGGCTGAAGATTCCCGAATGGCGGTTGATGGCGGTGCTCGGCGAAGGGCAGCCGAAGACGCAGCGCGAGCTGGTCGAGGCGACGCGCATGGACAAGGTGACGGTGAACCGCGCAGCAAAAGCCTTGGCCGACCGCCAGCTGATCGCGCGCCAGGCGCATGAGGCCGATGGGCGTTCGCACCATCTCGAACTCACCGAAACGGGACGCTCGCTGTATAACGCGATCGTCCCCGCGGCGTTGGCCAGCGAGGCGCAACTCGAATCGAACATCAGCGCCAGCGAACGCGCGACCCTGATGGCGATCCTTGCGAAACTGACCGCCGCCGCCGAAGTCTATGACTGATCGCACCTACCGCGCCGCGCCGCCGGGCGCGCTGCGTATCGAGCCGCTCGGCGAACTGACCGCGATTTTCGACCGGCGCTCGATGCAGACGCATCTCGTCGTCTCGCCGATGCCCGAAATTCTGGGCGCCATGGGCACCGACGCGTGCAGCGCCGCGCGCCTCGCCTCGCGCCTTGCGGCGGCCTTCGATCTTTGCGGCGACGACGATGTTCAGGCGATCCTTGCCGAGCGGCTCGGCGAACTTGCAGCGATGGGACTCGTGGAGCGCGCGTGAGGCATCATGTGCGCATAGCCGTCGGCCCGGTGCAGTTCCGGATCGGAAGCGACTGGGCCGAGCCGGTCGCGGCGCTTGCGAGGCTGTACGCCGGATATTCGCAGGACGATGTGCGCCCCGCCGACGCAACCGTGCGGCTGTTCGCGGCGCGGCCGTGGCGGCGCTGGCTGCGGCCCTCGGTGCATATCGGCGGCGATTTCGTCGTTCCCGACGCGTTGCCGCTGCCGCTGTCGATGGGGCTGCTCGCCGCCGAAATGGGGATGAATTTGCAGGTCGCGCTCGGCTGGCGGCGGCATATGTTGCTGCATGCGAGCGCGGTGGCGAAGGATGGCCGCGCGCTGATCATGTCGGGCGAGTCCGGCTCGGGCAAATCGACGCTCGCCGCGCTGCTCGGCGAGAGCGACTGGCGGCTGATGGGCGACGAATTCACCTTGATCGACCCCACCGGCGGCGAGGCTTTCGCTTTCCCGCGCGCGGTGAGCCTCAAGAATGAAGCGATCGCCGAGGTGGCCGCGCGCGTCGATCCCGCGCGGCTCGGCCCGCTGCTCGCCGCAACGCCGAAGGGCGATATCCGCCACCTGATCCCGCGTGCCGACGCGATCGCGGCGATGCACGAACCCGCGCGTCCCGCGCTGCTGCTCTTCCCGCGCTTTGGCGGTGAGGTAGCGGTCGAGCCGATGGGTGAAGGCGAGGCCTTTGTCCGGCTGACCGAGGCGTCGACCAACTATGTCGCGCTCGGCGAGGCGGGTTTCGCCGCACTGACGCGGCTCGTTCGCGAAACCCCGGCGTTCGGTATTTCCTATCCCGACAGCGCCGCGGGTCTCGCACTGGTCGAGCAGCTTTGGGCGGAGGCGGCGCTGTGAGCGCGGTACGAAGCTTCGTCGACCTGCTCGCCGGCCGCCGCGACCCGGCCACGCTGGCTCCGCGTGACTGGGACGGCGCGATCGGCGTCGCGCGCAGCGAGGCGATGCTCGCGACGCTCGCGCACCGGCTCGCCGATGCCGGTCTGCCGCCGGCCGTCGCCGCGCTCTTCGCCGACCAGCGCACCGTCGCCAAAGTCGCGCAGCGCCAGGCGTTGTGGGAGGCGGAGATGGCGCGGCGCGCGCTCGCCCCCGCGGGGATCGAGTTCGTGCTGTTGAAAGGCGCGGCCTATGCCGCCGCGGACATGTCGTGCGCCGCGGGACGCCAGATCGGCGACCTCGACATATTGGTCCTCGCGCCCGACATCCGCCGCGCCGAAAACCTGCTGCTCAAGGCGGGGTGGGAATGGGTGAAGTCCGATCCTTATGACGACGCCTATTACCGCCAGCATATGCACGAGCTGCCGCCGATGATCCACAGGGCGCGCGACCGGATGGTCGATGTCCACCACACGATCCTGCCACGCACCCACCGGATCACCCCCGACGCGCTGGCGTTGGTCAGCGATGCGGTGACCAGCAGCGCGGGTTTCGCGGTGCTGAACCCTGCCGACATGGCGTGCCACTGCGCCGCGCATATGCTTGCCGACGGCGATTTGCAGGGCGGGCTGCGCAATCTGTGGGATTTCCACACGATGACGCGCGACTTCGCGGCGGCCAATCCGGGGTTTTGGGGGCAGCTCGACGGCCGGGCGGCGCTGCACGGATTGCAAAGCGCCGTTCACCGCGCCGCGCGGCTGTCGCGCGATCTTTATGGTGCGGCGCTGCCAAGTGGGTGGGATCGGCAGGATCCGGCCGACGGCTGGTTCCGCCGCCGCCTGTTCGCGCGCGACGATTGGGGCCGCGTGACCGACCCGCTGCTTGAACAGGCTTTCTATATCCGTTCACACTGGCTGCGCATGCCGCCCGCGATGCTCGCGCGGCATCTCTGGACGAAGTGGCGGAAGCGCTAAAGCGTCGCGAGCAGCGGCACCAATTCGTCAAAATGATCGATCACGTGATCGGCCCCGAGTTCGGGAGCGGGCCGGTCGAGAAAGCCGAAGCTGACCGCGACGCTCGGCACGCCCGCATTCTTCGCTGCCATCACATCATAGATGCTGTCGCCGACAAAGGCCGCGCGCCCGCCGCCGCATCGCTCGATCATCGCATGGATCGGTTCGGGCGACGGTTTGCGGACACCGAGCGTATCGCCGCCGATGATCGTCGCCATGCGGTCGGCGAGACCGAATTCGCCGAGCAGGACGCGCGCCAGATGCTCGGCCTTGTTGGTGACGACCGCGGTGCGAACGCCCAGCGCATCGAGCCGGTCGAGCGCGGCGATCACCCCGGGGAAGGGGCGGCTGTGGACCGCGATATGCGCTTCGTAGAAGGCGAGAAGTTCGGGATAGAGCCGCTCGACCGCGCCATCGGGGACGCCGCCGGACGCGCGCAGCCCTTCCTCGAGCATATGTTTCGCGCCGCGACCGATCATCGGCCGCACGGCTGCTTCGGCCAGCGGGGCGCGGTCCGTCAGTCCCAGCGTATGATTGACCGCCGCCGCAAGGTCGCCGAGCGTATCGAGGAGCGTGCCGTCGAGGTCGAAGCCGACGATCGCAAAAGGAAATCCGTTCATCCGCCGCGCATGGCGCGATGCTCTGGAAACCGCAATGATTTGCTGGCATGGCTGCGCGCATGAGCAATAAAATCGCCGCCCCCATTGCCGCTGTTGTCCTTGCCGCGGGCAAGGGCACCCGCATGAAGTCCGACCTGCACAAGGTGCTGCACCCGATCGCGGGGCGGCCGATGCTGTTGCACCTGATGGCGAGCGTCGACGAACTGAGCCCTGCGAAAAAGGTCGTGATCGTCGGCGACAAGGCCGACCAGCTTGAAGCTGTGCTCGCGGGCAGCGCCGATCTGGCGGTGCAGGACCCGCAGCTCGGCACCGGCCACGCGGTGCAGAAGGCCGAAGGCGCCCTGACGGGTTTCGACGGAAACGTGCTGATCCTCTATGGCGACGTACCTTTCGTCCCCGCCGCGACGATGCGGGCGATGATCGATCGCCTCGGGGCTGCCGACGCCCCCGCCGTCGTCGTCCTTGCGTTCGAGCCCGCCGATGCGCTGCAATATGGCCGCGTCATCACCGAAGGCGACCGCGTTGTGAAAATGGTCGAGCACAAGGACGCGACCGACGCCGAACGCGCGGTGACGCTGTGCAATTCGGGGCTGATGGCGGCGAAGGCGCGCGACCTCTTCGCGCTGCTCGCGCGTGTCACCGACAATAATGCCGCGAAGGAATTTTATCTCGTCGATATCGTCAATATCGCGAACGCCGACGGACGGTCCTGCGCGGTCGTGAAGACCGATCCGGCCGACGTCGCCGGGATCAACAGCCGCGCCGAACTTGCGGCGGCCGAGGCGCAATGGCAGGCGTTCAAGCGTGAGGAAGCGATGGCGGGCGGCGCGTCGCTGCGCGCTCCCGACACCGTATGGTTTTCATGGGATACCGAGCTGGGCCGCGACGTGACGATCGAGCCCAATGTCTTCTTCGGCCCCGGCACGAAGATCGCCGACAATGTGAAGATCCGCGCGAACTGCCATATCGAAGGTGCTATCGTCGGCACCGGCTGCGAAGTCGGCCCGTTCGCGCGGCTGCGCCCCGGCACGATCCTCGGCGAGAAGGCGAAGATCGGCAATTTCGTCGAGACCAAGAAAGCGGTGCTGGGAAAGGGCGCGAAGGCGAACCACCTCACTTATCTGGGCGACGTCACGGTTGGTGCGGGCGCGAACATCGGCGCGGGCACGATCACCTGCAACTATGACGGCTATTTCAAATATCACACCGAGATCGGCGAGAATGCCTTCATCGGATCGAACAGCGCGCTGATCGCACCGGTCAGGATCGGCCGCGACGCGATCGTCGCCGCGGGCAGCGCGGTGACCGCCGACGTCGCCGACGGCGAGCTTCGCCTCGTTCGCGCCGAGCAGCTGGTCAAGCCCGGCTGGGCCGACCGTTTCCACGACGCGATGCGCAAGAAAAAAGCGGCGGAGAAGAAATAGCCCGATGCCCGCGCCGACGCTGACGACCGCGCGCCTCGTGCTGCGCCAATTGCGCGAGGACGATGCCGCCGCGCTGTTCCCGGTGCTGTCGGATCCCGAGGTGATGATCTGGTGGTCGAGCGGGCCGCACGCATCGCCCGCCGAGACCGCGGCCTATGTCAAGGGCAATGCCGCCGAAGGGCAGGGCTATCTGTGCTGGGCGATCACCGCGGGCGATGACGCGGCGCTCGGCTGGGTGATCCTGATCGACGGCAAGCCCGACGTGAAAGAGATCGGCTATATCCTGCGCCGCGACCAATGGGGCACCGGCATCGCGCGCGAGGCGGTGACGCGGGTGATCGACCATGGGTTCGGCGAGATGGGCCTGCGCCGGATATTTGCCGACACCGACCCCGAAAACCCCGGCTCGATCGGATTGCTCGAACGCCTGGGTTTTCAGCGCGAAGGCCGGCTGCGCGGCGAGTGGGAAACGCATATCGGCGTGCGCGATTCGCTGATCTACGGCCTGCTCCGCGACGATTGGAAGGCGCAGCCTGCGGTCGCCACCGACGTGCCGCGATGATAGGGTGGGACGCCCGCCCGGTGCGCAGGAGCCGACCATGGAAAATCACCAGCTGCTCGACCTGATCGCCAAGGGGCGCACCGATCTGGTCATCGACTTGCTCGTACGGCCCGGCGGGCCGGAGCTTGCAACCTCGGGCCGCGTCTCGGTGCTGCAATGGCTGGTCTATTATGGCGATGTCACCGGGCTTCGCGCCGCGCTGGCCGCCGGATGCGATTTCGGTACGCTCGACCTCGGCGCCGAGCTTGGCAACGCCGCCTTTTCCGGTCTCTGGAAGACCGCCGATTTCCTGATCGAGCAGGGCGCCGATCCCGACTGGCGCAACGCCGATACGGGCGAAACCGTCCTGCATGCGGCATTGTCCAAAGCGGGCCGGCCCTATTATGCGATGGTCGTGCGGCTGCTGCTCGATCGCGGCGCCAATCCCAAGGTGCCGACGATTGCGGGAAAGGAAACCGGCGCCTTCATGCGCGACATTCGTACCTGCGGCGAATATCCGCTTCACCTTGCGGCTGCCTATTGCGACGCCGCGACGATCCGGTTGCTGATCGAGGCCGGGGCGGACAAAGAGTGCCGCGACGCGCACGGCGACACGCCGCTCGGCTGGGCCAGCCGTCATTTGCGCCCCGCCGCCATCCTCCAGCTACTGACCTATGGCGACCATCATATTTCCGACCGGCAGGCCGCGCTGTATGTGAGCGACCACGGCGCGGGGTGGGGCGAGGCCATGGAACGCAACATCCTCGGTGACTATCTACCGCTATCCTCATCGAATCATCCGGAGAAGAAAAATTGACCGACCGCTATACCGACACGCCCTTCCTGCGCTTTGTCGACGCCTGGGTGCTGAAGGCGATCGGCCATCTCGACGCCGCGACCGAAACCTATTGCAAGGCGATGGTGCCGCAGCTCGAACAAAGCTTCGGCGTCAAGGGAAGCTGGGAGCAGATCGTCGAGCAGCAGATGAAGTTCGGCCCCGAACTAAAGGCGCAGATCCTGAAAATCTGGACCGACGGCAAGGCGCGCTTCGCCGCGGGCAATGCTGAGGCGCCCGATCCGGTCCAGTTCGCGATGATCTTCGTCGACCGCAATTTCGGCCGGACATGAGCGGCCTGCTCGTCCGTCCGGCGGCGCGCGCCGATTATGATCGCTGGCTGCCTTTATGGGAGGGCTACAACGCATTCTATGGCCGCAGCGGCGCGACGGCGCTGGCGCCCGAGATCACCGCCGCGACGTGGGAGCGTTTCTTCGATCCGTATGAGCCGATGTTCGCGCTCGTCGCCGAACAGAACGGCGCGCTGCTTGGCCTCACCCATTATCTCCTGCATCGCAGCACCACCTCGTTGCTGCCCTCGCTTTATCTGCAGGACCTGTTCACCACCGCCGAAGCGCGCGGAAAGGGTGTTGGGCGGGCGTTGATCGAGGCGGTCTATGGCGCGGCAAGGGAGCGTTCGCTGCCCCGCGTCTATTGGTTGACGCATGAGACGAACGAAACGGCGATGGCACTCTACGATCGCATCGCGGAAAAATCGGGGTTTCTTGTCTATAGAAAGCAGTTGCTGGCTTGATTTGATATCGTGATATGATATCAGTATATCATGACTCGCATTCTTGCAGATCTGCCCGACGAAGATATTCGATGGCTCGACCAACTCGCGGTCGAGCAGGGCAAATCGCGTGCGGCGGTGCTCCGTGACGCAGTCACTGCCTATCGGCCGCACGCGCCCGACGATTGGATAGAAAAGGGCTTCGGTGCGTGGCAATCGCGCGACGATATCGGGGACGCGGTTGATTGGCAGCGACGCGAACGCGCGGCGTCGACCCGGCCTTGGGATCCGGATTATGAGGCGACGCGCGCCGAGTTTCCCGACCTGTTCGATGCCAATGACGATCGTGAGCATGAGGCGCACAAAGCTTGGCTTGCAGAACAGGGGGGCAAATCTGGAAAGCTTGATAAGCCGAAGAAGAAGCGCCAGAAAAAGTGAGCGGCTTTGCTTTTGATACCAATATTCTGATCGACTTGCTGCGCGGATTCCCGCAGGCGCGAACGGAAATCGAGCGCGCTGCAGGGCGAGGTCGTGTCTGGATCAGCCGGATCGTCTGGCTCGAAATCATGTCCAAAGGCGAGGGTGAGGGGCTCCGGCGCGCGCAGGCTCTTTTGTCGGGTTTCGGGATCGACGAGCTCGACGAAGAAATTGCCGATCGCGCAGCGGCGCTTCGCCGTGAACGACCGGGATTGAAATCACCGGACGCGATCATACTTGCCACCGCGCTCACCCGCGGTCGCGTTCTCGTGACGCGGAATGTAAAGGATTTTCCGGCGGCCATGCCGGGGATTCGCGTGCCTTACACGCTTTGAACGAAAGTAAGAAAACATGTGCGGAATTATCGGAATCATCGGCACGGCCCAGGTCGCGGACCGCCTCGTCGACGGGCTGAAGCGCATGGAATATCGCGGCTATGACTCGGCGGGCGTATGCACGGTCGAGGGCGGCCAGCTGATCCGCCGCCGTGCCGAGGGCAAGCTCGGCAATCTCGTCAAGGAACTCGCGGGCAACCCGGCGCCCGGCACCGTCGGCATCGCGCACACGCGCTGGGCGACGCACGGCGCGCCGACGACGAGCAATGCGCACCCGCATGCGACGGGCGAAGTCGCGCTCGTCCACAACGGCATCATCGAGAATTTCAAGCCGCTGCGCGAAGCCTTGCAGGCACGCGGCCGCAAGTTCGAAAGCGAGACCGACACCGAAGTCGTTGCGCATCTGGTCAGCGAACAGGTCGAGGCGGGCAAGTCGCCGCAGGATGCGGTCAAGGCGGTCCTCCCGCAGCTCCGCGGCGCCTTCGCGCTCGCGATCGCCTTCCGCCAGCATCCCGATCTGCTCATCGGTGCACGCCTCGGCTCGCCGCTCGTCGTCGGTTATGGCGATGGCGAAACCTATCTGGGCAGCGATGCCTTGGCGCTCGCGCCGCTGACGCAGAAGATCGCCTATCTTGACGAAGGCGACTGGGTCGTCATCACCACCGACGGCGCGCAGATCTACGACGCCGAAAACAACCCCGTGACGCGCGAGATCACGACCTCGGGCGTCACCGCCGCAGCGGTCGAGAAGGGCAATTACCGCCACTTCATGCAGAAGGAGATTTTCGAGCAGCCGACCGTCGTTGCGCAGACGCTCTCCTCCTACATCCGCCCGCTCGAACAGACCGTCGCGCTGCCGCAGATGGATTTCGACCTCGCGGGCGTCGAGCGCATCACGATCGTCGCGTGCGGCACCAGCTTCTACGCCGGCATGGTCGCCAAATACTGGTTCGAGACCTTCGCGCGCGTTCCCGTCGACATCGATGTCGCGTCGGAGTTCCGCTACCGCGACCCGGTGCTCCAGCCCGGCGGGCTCGCGCTCTTCATCTCGCAGTCGGGCGAGACCGCCGACACGCTCGCGGCGCTCCGCCATTGCAAGGCGAACGGACAGACGATCGCGGTCGTCGTCAATGTGCCGACGAGCAGCATGGCGCGTGAGGCCGACCTGCTGCTCCCGACCCACGCCGGCCCCGAAATCGGCGTCGCCTCGACCAAGGCGTTCACCTGCCAGCTCGCGGTGCTCGCCGCGCTTGCCGCGCATCTCGCGCTGAAGAAGGGCAAGCTCAGCGCCGCCGACGAGCATGAGATCGTCAAGCATCTGATCGAGGCGCCCGCCGCGCTCAACGCCGCACTCGCGCACGACGAGGAAATCTCCAAGATGGCGCATCTCGTCGCCCCGGCGCGCGACGTGCTCTACCTCGGCCGCGGTCCCGACTATCCGCTCGCGCTCGAAGGCGCGCTCAAGCTCAAGGAAATCTCGTACATCCACGCCGAAGGTTACGCATCGGGCGAAATGAAGCACGGCCCGATCGCACTGATCGACGAAGCCGTCCCGGTGATCGTCCTCGCGCCGAGCGGGCCGCTGTTCGAAAAGACCGTCAGCAACATGCAGGAAGTCATGGCGCGCGGCGGCAAGGTCGTGCTGATTTCGGACGCCGAGGGTCTCGCCGAAGCCGGCGACGGCTGCATGGCCACGATCGAAATGCCCAAGGTCCACCCGCTGATCGCGCCGCTGGTTTATGCGGTGCCGGTGCAGTTGCTGGCCTATCACGTCGCGGTCGCCAAGGGCACCGACGTCGACCAGCCGCGCAATCTGGCGAAGTCGGTGACGGTGGAGTGAGCCAAGACCCCTTCATCGCAAGGGATTCTTGGTGGCGCATTGGGGCGGCAATCGCCATTTGTGCCGGCTTTGTTTGGGTTTCGACTATTTTCCTCATTCCTGCGCAAGGCATGAAACGGCAAATAGTCGGCTGGATCGCGCTGGTTTTCTTCGGGATAGCGGGAATCGGGCTTTTACCGCGTTTATTCGGTGCGGCGGAACGCGTCAGAATTTCGTCCAAAGGAATTTATTCGCGTTCCTGGTCAGACGATATGATCCCGTGGCAAGAAATCTCGCGAATTTCGACGTGGGGGAGCCGAGGTAAAACGGAGTTTATTCTGCTGCGCCTCACGCGCCCCGACAGATTTCCACCTTCGCACCCGGCGGGCTATTCTTCGAAGGCAAACGCCTTGTTCGGGGTACGCGCCGATATCTGGATCGGGTTTACGTTGACCGACTGCCGCATCGATGAGGCGCTTGCCGCCATCGACCGGCTTCAAAACCCGGTCGAACCCGCGGTCCAATCCGCGCCTGTGCGGCCCAGTTTTGGACGCCGCCGTGTTTGATGCGACTATCGATGAAGTATGAGGCGCCAATGAATTGGAATACCACATGCCACTGCGGTGCCGTCTCGGTGCGGCTCGCCAAGGCGCCCGAAGAGATCGCCGAGTGCAATTGCTCGCTCTGCTTCTCGCACGGCATCCTCTGGAGCTATATGTCGCCGCGCAATGTCGTGATCGAGGGCGCGACGCGAACCTATAATCGCGCCGACCGCGAAAACCCCAATTCGGACCTGCATTTCTGTGCGACCTGCGGCTGCACGACGCACTGGTCGGCGACCGAGGGGCTGATCGAACGGATGGGCGGCGAGGTCGATTTGATGGGCGTCAATATGCGCCTGTTCGCCCCCGCGCAGCTCAGCGGGTTGAAGCTGAGCTTCCCCGACGGGCGCGGCTGGTCGGGCGAGGGGGCGTGGGGCTATGCGCGCGAGCATGAGGTCATGCGCTGACGCTCGCGTCGCCGGGCTGTCACTCCGCCGCGTTGGCCTGCGCCAGAATGGATTCGGCGATTTCCTCGATCTTACCGGCAACGAGCAAGGGCGCGCCGCCGACCATGCCGACCGGCGTCTGGCCATTTTCATAGTCGCGGAGCCAGGCGACATTTTCGGCGACGACCAGATAATTGCCGCCGCGCGACTTGAGCGAAATGAACTTCATTGGGGTGTCTCCTGAACCCCGATGCTCTAGGCGGGAAATATGAAGAATATGAGAGCAACCCCTCCCGCCGCGATCATCTTCGATTTCGACGGCGTCGTCGCCGACAGTGAGGTGCGCGCGAACCTGTCGCTCGCCGAGAGCCTGACCGCCGCGGGCATGCCCGCGACCTATAACGAATGCCTGCGCGACTATTATGGCCATAATTGGCAGGAGACCGAGCGGCGGATCGTGGCGCGCTATGGCCGCGCGCTGCCCGCCGATTTCCGTGAGACGCACCGGAAACGCGCGCGGGCGCGCTATATGGAGGGCTTCGATGCCGTCCCCGGCGTCGCCGCATTCCTCGACGCGCTCGGTCCGCTCCCGCGCGCGATCGCCTCGTCGAGCCGCGCCGAATATATCGGCTGGGCGCTCGCCCTGTTCGGGCTCGGTCATCATTTCGGCGAGCATGTTTACAGCGCTGACGGCTGGGACCGCGGCAAGCCGTTTCCCGACATCTATCTCGCCGCCGCAAAAGGGCTGGGCGTCGATCCGGCTGCGTGCCTTGCGATCGAGGACTCGCCGACCGGGGCGCAAGCGGCGATTGCGGCGGGGATGACCGTCGTCGGCTTTTGCGGCGCAGGGCATATCGTCGACCGCGCAGGCCATGGCGCGATGCTGCGCGAGGTTGGCGTGCATCATGTGGCGCTGACGTTCGAAGAGGTTGCTGCGTTGACACTCAACCTCAAATGATTCTCCCTGTGGCGAAGCCATGGGGAAGTGGCAGCGCAAAGCGCTGACGGAGGGGCAATGGCGCGACGTCGCTGCCCCTCCACCATCCTTCGGATGGTCTCCCTCCCCATATCTGCGTCACAGGGAGGATTTAAGCGACAAAAACCGCTGTCCTATAAAGGCGGGCTCGATTAGCTTCGCCATCCGTTCGACCCCCATCACGGGACGAAATATGCAATCGCGAGTGAAGTTGCGCAGTTTTCCGCGGCTTTCCAAAAATGCCCTTCGAGGAGAGAGATATGTGCACCGAGAACACCGAAGCCGATCTTGACCGCGCTGGGCTGTCCGTCGGGCGGCGCAGCTTTGCCGCGCTCGCGGGAGCCGGTGCGCTGGTCGCGGCGCTGCCCGCGCGCGCGATCACGGGCAAGCCAGTGAAGGGCCGCGATGTCGAGATCAAGACCGACGACGGCACCTGCGATGCCTATTTCGTCGCGCCCGCGAGCGGCAAGCATCCCGGCGTGCTTATCTGGCCCGATATCCGCGGGCTTCGGCCTGCCTTTCGCCAGATGGCCGACCGGCTGGCGGGCGAGGGCTATGCGGTGCTCTGCGTCAATCCCTTCTACCGCTGGCAGAAGTCGCCAGTGGTCGACGCCGCGAACGATTTCAATAATCCTGCGATCCGCGAAAAACTGTTCGGTTATCTGAAGCAACTGACGCGGCCGATCGTCGAGACCGACGCCAAGGCACACCTCGCCTTCCTCGACGCGCAGAAGGAGGTCGATACCAAGCGCAAGCTCGGCACGACCGGTTACTGCATGGGCGGAGCGATGACGATCTATACCGCGGCGCTGAAGCCCGATCGCGTCGGCGCGGCGGGGAGCTTTCATGGCGGCGGCGTCGGCACCGACAAGCCCGACAGCCCGCTTCTGCTGATCCCGAAAACCAACGCCGGCTATCTGTTCGCGATCGCCGATAACGACGACAAGGAAACCCCGAACGAGAAGGTGCTGCTGAAAGCGGTGCTGGAACCGCGCAAGCAGTGGCACGAGGTCGAGGTATACGAAGGCGCGATGCATGGCTGGTGCCCGCCGGATGGCCGCGCCTATAACGAAGCCGCGGCCGAAAAGGCGTGGGCGCGAATGCTCGAACTGTTCAAGGCTGAGCTGGCCTGACCCGCGGCTCTCTGGTCAGTGCGCGTGCGCGCCGCCGCTCGCGGCATAGCTCGCATAGACGCGCTGGCCGCCGGGGCCGAAGGTCATGACCTTATAGGCTTCGCGGTGGTCGCCATGCTCCATGCCGGGCGAACCCATCGGCATCCCGGCGACCGCGAGGCCTTTCACGCCCTTCGGCTTCTCGCGGAGCAGGCGGCTGATTTCCTTCGCAGGCACATGCCCCTCGATCACATAGCCGCCGACGAGCACGGTGTGGCAGCTACGCAGTGCCTGCGGCACACCCTGCTTGTCCTTGACCGAATTCATGTCGGGCGAGTTCACCACGACCGCCTTTTGCCCGAACGACGCCTTCACCTGCTCGAGCCATTTGAGGCAGCAGCCGCAGCCCGCATCGCGAAACATCGTCGGGTTTGCGGCGTGCGCGGTGCCGACGATGGCGGAGAAAGCGGCGAGGGCGAAAAACGCGCGGCTGGCAGACGGCATCGTAAATCCTTTTGGCAGAACGGAAGATGAAGCTACAGGCGGACCCCATGAAAGTCCATTTCATCCGGTCGGGCGAGCGGCGCTACAGCATGCGGATCGAACGCGCCGGGCTGCCTGTGCTGGTCATGGATCCGGCGCCCGGTTTCGATCCCGACCTGCCGCACGACATGGTGCATTTCGTCGTCGAGGCGGCGCTGGGGCTCAAGACCGGAGTATTCGGTCAGATCGCGGCGGGCGGCGACGCGGGTTCCTTCCACGTCGAGGCGGGCGGTGCGCTGTCGGCAAAGGAGCGCCAGCGCGCGGCGCGCAAGCAGGTCGCGAAGGGCGCGAAGCTGATCAAGGCGCAGGGTCGCCAAGGCGAATTGTCCGAACTCGCTGCCTTCCTCTTCGACATTGCGTGGCGGAGCGGCACGCGCCCCGACAGCGCGGCGCAGCGCGCGGCACTTGGCGAGGCCGAACGGACGAGGGCATCGCTCAGCGCCGACGAGCGTGCACGGATCGATGCTGCGCGCCCGCAAATATTCGAGACGTTCGAGCGGGTTTCGAAGGCATGGCGCACACTGCCCGTCGGCGAGGCGCTGATCCTCGAATGGCCGTCGGCTCAGCCCATCGGGTAGAGGATGTCCTTGCTGACCTTGTACAGTGCCTTCATCACTTCGTCGGACAGCACTAGTTCCATCGCATCGAGGATCGGATCGACCTGATCATAAGCGCTGACCCCGACGATCGTCGAGGCGACGAAGTCGTGCTGTTTCGACCAGGCGGTCGCCATCGTCACCGGATGCAGCCCGGCCTCTTCGGCGATCTTGAGATAGCGTTCGGTCGCGGCGAGGCTCCTTTCGTTGACGAAGCGGCGGCCCATCGCAGCCTGCCGGCCCTCCATCTTCAGATAGCGCGAGAAGCGCGCGCCCTCGGGCGTTGCCCCGCCCTGATATTTGCCCGACAACACCCCGCCGGCGAGCGGCGAATAGGGGATGAGGCTGATGCCTTCCTGCCGGCACACCTGCGCCAGTTCGTCCTCGAAGCGGCGGTTGTTGAGGCTGAAATTATTCTGGATCGTGTGGTAGCGCGCGCCGCCAAGCGCCTCCGACGCCGCGAGCGATTTCATCAGCCCCCAGCTCGTCTCGTTCGAGCAGCCGAGAATACGGACCTTGCCGACGCGGACGAGTTCGTCGAGCGCATCCATCATCTCGTCATAGGGCGCGTCGTGATCGGGCCAGTGCGTCTGATAGAGATCGATATAGTCGGTCTGGAGCCGCGTCAGGCTGTCATCGACCGCCTGCATGATATTCTTGCGGTCGAGCGCGGTCATCCCGTTCCGGCACGGCGACTTGAACCACACATGGCTCGGGCCCGACACCTTGGTCGCGAGGATGATCGCGTCGCGCGGCTTGGTCTTCATCCAGCGCCCGACGATCTCCTCGGTACGCCCGACCCATTTGACGTCGGGCGGCACCGGGTAGCCCTCGGCGGTGTCGTAGAAATTGATCCCCGCGTCGAAGCAGCGGTCGAGGACGCGGAACGCCGTCGCCTCGTCCGCCTGACTGCCGAAGGTCATAGTCCCCATGCAGATGTCGGACACATGGATGGCGCTCTTGCCGAGGCGACGACTCTGCATGCTCTTGTTCTCCGGTCAGAAGAGGGGAGCGCCGTCCATAGGTTGCAGACCGCAACCTTGCAATCAGATCAGCAGCGCGAGCGATCCGACGAGCAATGCCGCCATCGTCCAGTTGAACGCGCGCAGCCGCGCCGGGCTCGACAGCCAGTTGCGCATCACCTGTCCCATCACTGCCCACAGGCTGGTCGAGGGCAGGTTGATGATCCCGAAGACCACCGCGACGAGCAGCACCGCGCCCAGATTGCGGTCGGGGGCGTAGAGCGCGATCGCGGTCAGCGCCATCGACCAGGCCTTGGGGTTCACCCACTGGAACAGCACGGCCTGAAAGAAAGTCATCGGCTTGCCGCGCGCGCCGCTTTCGGTATCGGGCGCTGCGGCGTTGGCGATCTTCCACGCGAGCCACAGCAGATACACGACACTCGCCACCTTCAGCACGGTGTTCAGCACGGGGAACAGGTCGAACAGGCCCATCAGCCCGACCCCGACAAGGACGATCATCAGCGTGAAGCCGAAACCAACGCCGAGCGCGTGCGGCACGGTGCGGCGCAGGCCGAAATTGGCGCCCGACGCCATCAGCATCATATTGTTCGGCCCCGGCGTGATCGACGAGACAAGCGCGAAGGCGGAGAGCGCGGCGAGGGTGGTTTGTTCCATGCGCGCAACATAATGCGTTTTGCGATGCTATGGATTGCAAAGATCGGCGGCATTGCGATAGAATATGCAATCTATGATCAAGATTGACGCCATTGGACGAAAGATATTGCGCGAATTGTCGCAAGACGGGCGAATCTCGAACCTCGAGCTTGCCGAGCGCGTCGGTCTGTCACCTTCGGCATGTCTGCGCCGCGTGCAGGAACTGGAACGTAGCGGGGTGATTGCTGGCTACCGCGCGCGGATCGATCCCGCCAAGCTCGGCCTGACCTTCCTCGCCTATGTCACCGTCGGCCTGTCGACACATACCAAGAAGGCACAGGCCGATTTCGAGGCGGCGATGGCGGATGCCCCCGAAGTGCGCGAATGCCACAATATCACCGGCGCGATCGAATTTCTGCTGCGCATCGAGACCGAGGACCTGTCGGCATACAAGCATTTCCATACCGAGGTGCTCGGGATGCTGCCACAGGTCCATTCGATCACCACCTATGTGCTGATGGACTCTCCAAAAGACGAGCGCGCATAGTTTTTCTTCACGATACCCGCGAATGGCTGAGCTTGAACCGCGAGCCCCGCCACCGCATATCGGTTTCATGACGAAACTCTCTTTCCTCGACCTCGTGCCCGTGACCGACACCGGCACGATCGCCCAGTCGCTCGCCAACGCCGCCGATCTCGCCCGTCACGCCGAGGCGCTAGGCTACGCGCGCTATTGGGTCGCGGAGCATCATGGCATGACGGGGATCGCGAGCGCCGCGACCTCGGTCGTGCTCGCGCATCTCGGGCAGGCCACCAAGAGCATCCGCATCGGTTCCGCGGGCATCATGCTGCCCAATCATGCGCCGATGGTGATCGCCGAACAGTTCGGCACGCTCGAAGCCCTGTTCCCCGGCCGCATCGATCTGGGTCTCGGGCGTGCGCCCGGATCGGATCAGCGCGTCGCCCGTGCGCTGCGCCGCACACTCGCCAGCGACGAGCGCCAATTTCCGCAGGATGTGCTGGAGCTTCAGGCCTTCCTCGCCGGAGATGAACAGCTTGGCATCACGGCGGTGCCGGGGGCGGGCACGCATATCCCGCTGTGGATATTGGGGTCGAGCACTTTCGGCGCGCAACTCGCAGCGATGCTTGGTCTTCCTTACGCCTTCGCAAGCCACTTCGCCCCCGACGCGCTCGACGAGGCGCTCGATATCTATCGCCGCCAGTTCAAACCGTCGGCGCAGCTCGCGGAGCCCTATGCGGCCGCCGCCTTCAACAGCTTTGCCGCGGACACGCGCGAAGAGGCCGAACTGCTCGCCTCATCGCAGCAGCAGGCGTTCGTCGCGCTGCGCACCGGTAATCCGGGCAAGATGCAGCCGCCGCTTGCCGGCTATAAGGACGGTCTGCCGCCGAACGCCCGCGCGATCCTCGACCATGTGCTGCAATGCTCGGCGGTCGGCACCGCCGACGATATCGCAGCGGGGCTGAAGGCGTTCGTTGCACGCACGAAGGTCGATGAGGTGATCATTGCGTCGTCGATGTACGACCATGACGCGCGCAAGCACTCGCTCGCGCTGACGATGGAGGCGGGCAAGGCGCTATAGGCGTCCGCAGGCTCCCGATGTTGACGCGCCTCCGGCTGCGGCAGTATAGGGACGGCCCGACCAAGGGCGGCCCGCAGAAGGGTCGCCTTTTTACTTTTGCCTGAAAGGTGCCTGCCATGACGATCACGCCGCTGATGCCCGTATACCCCCGGTGTGCTGTGCGTCCGGTTCGCGGCGAGGGCGCCTATCTGATCGGCGAGCGAGGCGAGCGTTATCTGGACTTCGCGAGCGGCATCGCGGTGAACCTGCTCGGCCACGGCCATCCGCACCTGACGAAAGCGATCCAGGAACAGGCCGCGACGCTGATGCATGTGTCGAACCTCTATGGCAGTCCGCAGGGCGAGGCCTATGCCGCGCGGCTCGTCGAAAACACTTTCGCCGATACGGTGTTCCTGACCAACTCGGGCGCCGAGGCGGTCGAATGTTCGATCAAGACCGCGCGCGCCTATCATTCGAGCGCGGGCAATGTCGAGAAGCACACGCTGATCACCTTCAACAACGCGTTCCACGGCCGCACGCTCGGCACGATCTCGGCGACCAATCAGGAAAAGCTGCGCAAGGGTTTCGACCCGCTGCTGCCGGGCTTCGCCTATGCGCCGTTTGACGACATCAACGCCGCGCTCGATCTGGTCGACGACAATACGGCGGGTTTCCTCGTCGAGCCGATCCAGGGCGAGGGCGGTATCCGCCCCGCATCGCAGCCTTTCCTTCAGGCGCTGCGCGATATCTGCGACAAGCGCGACTTGATGCTGGTGTTCGACGAAGTCCAGTGCGGCGTTGCGCGCACCGGCCATCTTTACGCCTATGAGCATTTCGGCGTCATCCCCGACATCATGGCGACCGCCAAGGGCATCGGCGGCGGCTTCCCGATGGGCGCGTGCCTCGCGACCGAAAAGGCCGCGCGCGGCATGGTGATCGGCACGCATGGTTCGACTTATGGCGGCAACCCGCTCGCCTGCGCTGCGGGGCAGGCGGTGCTCGACGTCGTGCTCGAAGAGGGCTTTCTCGATCAGGTCAAGGCGACGGGCGAACGCCTTCGCGGCGCGCTCGAGCAGCTCATTCCGAACCACGACCAGCTGTTCGACAGCGTCCGCGGCGTCGGGCTGATGCTCGGGCTCAAGCTCAATTCGGACAGCCGCGCGTTCGTTGCGCATCTGCGCGACAATCACGGGCTGCTGACCGTCGCGGCGGGCGAGAATGTCGTTCGCGTGCTGCCGCCGCTCAACATCGACGATAGCCATATTGCCGAGTTCATCGAGAAATTGTCAGCGGGCGCGGCGAGCTACACGCCGCCCGAGTCCTGATGTTTTCCGTTCCTGTAGAACGGAGGGCATAATGCGGCACTTCCTGAACCTGTCCGACGCGGGCGGGGACGCGGTCGCCGCGATG
Organism: Sphingopyxis sp. MSC1_008; assembly: GCF_023197165.1. GTDB lineage: Bacteria > Pseudomonadota > Alphaproteobacteria > Sphingomonadales > Sphingomonadaceae > Sphingopyxis. The sequence continues at coordinate 286,953 of NZ_JALPRD010000001.1, read as the reverse complement.
CTCGCCGACGCGATCGATCGCAAGGCGGCGCGCGCGACTTGGCCCAAGGGCAAGGTCGACGCCGATGCGCCGCTCGCAGGGCATGTGCTCGCGATGGTGTTCGAAAAGAATTCGACGCGCACCCGCGCCTCGTTCGACATCGCGATCCGCCAGCTTGGCGGGACGTCGATGATCATGGATGCTGGCGTGACCCAACTCGGGCGCGGCGAGACGATCGCCGATACCGCGCGCGTGCTGTCGCGCTACGCTGACGCGATCATGATCCGCACCGACGATCATGCGAAGGTCGAGGAGCTTGCCGAATATGCAAGCGTTCCCGTCATCAACGGGCTGACCGACCTGTCGCATCCGTGCCAGATCGTCGCCGACCTGCTGACGATCGTCGAGAGCGGTAAGGCGCTGCCGGGGCTTGAACTCGCATGGCTGGGCGACGGCAATAATGTCCTTTCCTCGCTGATCGAGGCGGCGGGGCTGTTCGGTTTCCATGTCCGCGCCGGCGTTCCGCAGGGCTATGATCCAGACGCGGACTTTGTTGAAGCCGCGCGCGCCAAGGGATCGCGTATCGACATCACGCGCGACGCGCGCGAGGCGGTCGCGGGCGCCGATCTGGTCGTCACCGATACTTGGGTGTCGATGGGGCAGGATCACGCACACAACAAGATTGCAGCGATGGCGCCCTATCAGGTCGACGAGCGACTGATGACGGGTGCCAAGAGCGATGCGATCTTTCTCCATTGCCTGCCCGCGCACCGCGGCGACGAGGTTGTCGATGCAGTGATGGATGGGCCGCAGTCGCGTGTGTGGGACGAGGCCGAAAACCGCGTTCATGCGCAAAAATCGATCCTGCTCTGGGCGTTCGGAAAATTGTGAGTTCGAAGACGTGAGTGACATCATCGAAACCTGGTTCGACCAGCCCTTGCTGTTCACGATCGCCGAGCGCCATGTGCGCGGGCGGTTGGTGCGTTTGGGGCCGACGCTCCAGACGATCATGGGCGCGCATAATTATCCGCCGGTCGCCGAAAAGCTGCTCGCGGAAGCGCTCGTGCTCACCGTGCTGCTCGGCTCGACGCTGAAGGACGAAAATGGCCAGATGACGCTGCAGGCGCAGACCGGCGGCGGGCCGATCGAGCTGCTCGTCTGCGACTATCGCGGCGGTGAACTGCGCGGTTACCTGAAATTCGATGCCGAACGGCTCGCCGAGGTCGGCTCAGACCCGACTTTGTTCGCGCTCTTCGGCGAGGGCTTCCTTGCGATCACCTTCGACCAAGCGACGACCGCCGAACGCTATCAGGGCATCGTGCCGCTCGAGGGCGCGTCGATCGGCGAGGCGGCCGAGCATTATTTCGAACAGTCCGAGCAGATCCCGAGCCTGATCAAGCTTGCCGCGCGCCATGATCCAGAGGCGGGATGCCTTGCGGGCGGCTTGCTGCTCCAGCACCTACCCGAAGGCGAAGTGGGCCGCGACCGGTTGCACGTGCGACACGATAATGCCGAATGGGAGCATGCCAAGACAATCGCGGCGACGCTGAAGGACGAGGAGCTCACCGACCCCGCCACCTCGCTCGAAACGCTCGCGTGGCGGCTGTTCCACGAGGATGAGGTGCGCGTCGAGCCGGGCATCGGGGTGTCGCGCGGATGCCGGTGCAGCACCGGCTATTTCGCCGGGGTGCTCGCGCAGTTTCCGGAAGCCGAGCGTGCCGACATGGCCGATGAAAATGGCCGGATCGTCGTCGACTGCGCCTTTTGTTCGCGCTTCTTTCCGATCCCACTGGATGAAATCTCGGCCCACAATCGCGCCTAATAGCTGCGTGGTTTCCGCAAGTTTGGGCGACGAAGCGAGGTAATTCGGCGCCAAGTGGTTGAAAACGCATTCCCGGCTTGCTAGCTATAAGGGAACAGGGTCGCATATTCGCTCGCTCGCGGGCGGCCAATGGAACAGGTGGAATGGCGATCTTCTCTCCCATAGTACGAATGTCACTCATCGCGCTCGGCTGCGCCGCTGCGAGCGCAGTACCGGCGCAGGCGCCTTCGCTGGCGATGCTCGACCGTCTCGAAAAAGGCAGCTGGCAGCTTCGCGAACGCGGCAAGGAAGAGGTGTTGCAGACGATTTGCGTCGGCGACGCGCGGCGGATGATCCAGATCCGGCATCCGCGCTCGACCTGTTCGCGCTACATCATCGAGGACACGCCGAATTCGGTGACCGTCCATTATACCTGCCCCGGTGCAGGGCATGGCCGCACGAGTATCCGCAGCGAGACGAACCGGCTCGTCCAGATCGACACGCAGGGCATCGCCGAGGGCAGGCCATTTTCGCAGGCAATCGAAGCGCGCCGCACCGGCGGCTGCTGAGCGAACGAAATATTAACCATCCAACATTAGGGTGAAGGCGTGGCATACCGATGTGTGCCTTTCTCCCTAACGGCTGTGATGCCGAACTGGGCCGTGCGGCAAATGCCTCGCGGCCCATTTTCTTTGGTGCGGCGCAGCACTTGCGCGCCCCGCGGCGCGGGACTATCTGGCGCCGATGCAGCAAGTTTCCGAAAAAACGGTGATCGTCCTCCTGTCGGGCGGCCTCGACTCGATGGTCTGCGCGGGCCTCGCGCGCGAGGCCGGCGCGCGTATCGTCGCACTCACAATCGATTATAACCAGCGCCACCGTGTCGAACTGGAATCGGCGACGCGGATCGCGGACTATGTCGGCGCGGCCGAGCATATCGTGCTGCCGCTCGACCTTCGCCGCTTCGGCGGTTCGGCGCTCACCGCCGATATCGACGTGCCCAAGGACGGCGTACCCGAGGTCGAGGGGAGCGGCGATGTCCCGATCACCTATGTCCCTGCGCGCAACCTCATTTTCCTGTCGCTGACGCTCGGCCTCGCCGAAGCACGGCAGGCGCAGGACATCGTCATCGGGGTCAATGCGCTCGACTATTCGGGCTATCCCGACTGCCGCCCCGAATTCATCCAGGGTTTCGAAAAGCTCGCTGCGCTCGCGACGCGCGACGGCGACAAAGGCGTCGATTTCCACATCCACGCGCCGCTCCAGCACATGACCAAGGCCGATATCGCCGCCGAAGCGGCGCGACTGGGCATGGACGCGGGGATGAGCTGGTCATGCTACGATCCGACACCCGAGGGGCTGCATTGCGGGTCGTGCGACAGCTGCCGCTTGCGGTCAAAGGGCTTCGCCGACGCGGGGCTGGCCGACCCGACGCGCTACGCCTGACCCGATGACTTACGCCGTCAAAGAGATTTTCCTCACCCTGCAGGGTGAAGGCGCGCAGGCGGGGCGCCGTGCCATCTTCTGCCGCTTTGCCGGCTGCAATCTGTGGACGGGGCGCGAGAAGGATCGCGCCACGGCGGTCTGCCAGTTCTGCGACACCGATTTCGTCGGCACCGACGGGACTTTGGGCGGAAAATACAAGACCGCGGCGGCTCTCGCCGATGTCATCGCCGAAAGTTGGGGGACCGGCAGCGACGACCTCTATGTCGTACTCACCGGCGGCGAACCGATGTTGCAGGTCGATGCGGCGCTGATCGACGCGCTGCACGAACGCGGCTTCACGATCGCGATCGAAAGCAACGGCACTCTACCGATCCCGCGCAGCATCGACTGGATCTGCGTCAGCCCTAAGGCGGGCAGTGATCTGGTGCAAACGAGCGGCGACGAATTGAAACTCGTCTGGCCGCAGCCGGGCAGCGACGTCGCGCGGCTCGCGACGCTCGATTTCAAGCACCTGCTCGTCCAGCCGCTCGACGATCCGCACGCGGCCGCCAATGTTCAGGCGTGCATCGATCTGGTGATGGACGATCCGCGCTGGCGCCTGTCGCTGCAGACGCACAAGAATCTGGGATTGCGCTAGGAGCTATTCGCTCTTTTTCGCGGCGGGATCGGCGGTGATCGCCTTTTTAGCGACGGGTATGTCGACCGCATCGGGGTTGTCGTCCGCTTCGCTTGCGGGCGCTGCCTCATCCGCAGTATCGGCTTCGTCGGCCTTCGCCGCATCCTTCTTGGTGCCATCGTCGGGAACGCTATTGTCGACCGCGGTGCCGTCGCTGACCGCATCGTCGAGGATGATCATCGAATCGCTCACCGATCCCGGCTGGACCTCGACCGCGTCGAGTTTGGTCGTCGATTTGCCGGCGGTGTCGCCGCCGCCACAGGCAGCGAGCGCGAGCAGGGAGAGCGATGCGAGAAGGGTGCGGGTCATGCGGCGTTCCTAGTCTTTCGGCGAAAGCTTGTCGAGAAAGGCCGGAAGCGTCTGAACAAGCGCCGCATCGACGTCGGCGAACGACGCCGTCCGGTCCAACGCAGCGAGGCTCGTGACCGGAAATTCGGCGATGCCGCACGGCACGATGCCGCCGAAATGCGCCAGGTCGGGCGCGACGTTGAGCGAAAAGCCGTGCATCGTCACCCAGCGCTTCACGCGCACGCCGATCGCCCCGATCTTGGCCTCGCGGCCGTCCCGGTCGTCGGTCCATATGCCGATGCGTCCTTCGGCGCGCCGCGCCTCGACGCCGAGCAGCGCGAGCGCGTCGATCACCCAGCCTTCGAGCGCGGAGACATAGGCGCGCACGTCGCGCCCACGCTTCGTCAGGTCGAGTTGGACATAGCCGACGCGCTGGCCGGGGCCGTGATAGGTATAGCGCCCGCCGCGCCCGGCATTATAAACGGGAAACTGGGGGCTTAGCAGCTCGGCGGGGTCGGCGCTGGTCCCGGCGGTATAGAGCGGCGGATGCTCGATCAGCCAGATGCGCTCGCCCGCCTCGCCGGCGTGGATCGCGGCGGCGCGCGTTTCCATATCGGCAAGCGCGAGGTCGTAGTCGGTCAGGCCGGGACTGATGGTCCATTCGGGCGGGGAAAGGGGGGACATGCGCGGGCTATCTGGCGCGCCGCGGCGTCTCGCGCAAGACCCTCTGAAACGCTTGCCGACGGGGCTGGACAGGAGCGCCGAAGATCGTCACCTTCGCCGCAACTGGGAAATCGAAAAAATGACGGGGTATCAATGGTAAAATTCGACATGGGCGCGGCGTGGGACGACACACTGCAACTTTTGAAATCGCACACGGCGCTGGTTGGCACGATTGCCAGCGTTTTCCTGTTCCTGCCGGCGCTCGCGGTGGCATGGTTCGGCCCGGTGCCGATCGAGCCCGCGGCCGGCGCCGATTTCAATCAGGTTATGGAGAGTTTTCGCGAAAGCTTTCGTCAGATGATCCCGGGGCAACTCGCTATCGCGCTCTGCACGCTCATCGGCACGGCGGGAATCCTGCGGCTCTGGCTGTCGCGGACAGGGACCAGCGTCGGCGAGGCGCTGACCTTCGCGCTCATGGTATTCCCGACGATGATCGCGATCCAGATATTGTGCGGTTTCGCGATCGGTCTTGGCTTTCTCCTGCTGCTCGTCCCGGGCATGTATCTGGTCGGGCGTCTCGCGCTGGTCGCGCCGGCCGTCGCCGATCGCAGCCTCTACAACCCCTTCGAAGCGATCCGGACGAGTTGGGACCTGACGCGGGGCAACGGCTGGGCAATCTTCTTTTTCCTGTTCCTCGTCGCGCTGGTGATCGTGATCGCGGCGCTGATCATCGGGGGTATCGTCTCGGTCATTGCGGGCAGCGAGCCGGGGTTCGGGCGGATGCTGGGCGGCTTCATCGAGGCTGTTTTCAGCGCCGTCGGTAGTCTGGCGTCGATTGCGGTTTCGGCCGCAGCCTATCGCCAGCTTGCATCGTCCGATGTGTTCAAGTGATGCGGGTTACCGCCAACAATAATGATGTGTAGCACACGGGCGAAGCTGGTTCGGCTTCTCCCGCCTTGGATGGAGTGAGAGTCTGGTCTAAAACAGGGGGAAGTGACATGACAAGGATGAGTATCGGAGCAGCCTTCTCGGAAACCTTTGCGTTTCTGAGGGCCAATTGGATGCAGATGCTGATATGGGTCGGCGGGGCATTGGTCGTTGTCGGATTGCTCGGTTTTCTGTTGCTCGGATCGACCTTCTCTGCGATCGCGCTGGCGCCCAACGACCCGTCGCTCATACTCGGGGCATTCAGCAAGATCGCGTTGTTCGCGCTCGTCGCCGGGGTAATCTTCTACGGGGTCTCGATGCTGATCTGGCGCGGTGGTATGCATCCCGGCGAAGCGCCCAATTTCGCGTGGGCGTTCCAGGCCGGGCCGGCACTGGCGTTTGGCATGTTTGTCGTGATGATCGCAGCCAACATCTTGATCACTATCGTCATGTTCATCCTAACGCTGATCTTCGGCGCAGCACTCGGCGGTATGGGGGCGTTCTCGCCGGAGACACTGGAATCGGGCGCGGCCGGTGCGATCGGCGGCGGCGCGATCGTCCTGATTATCATTCTCTATATCGCGTTGTTCGTTTTCCTGCTGTGGGTGCAGGGCCGCTTCATGGTCGCCGGCCCCGTGATGGCCGAGCGCCTGACGCGCAACCCGGTGACCGGTCTTGGCGAATCGTGGCGGCTGACGGGCCCCTCGCAGTGGGTAATCGTCGGCTTCTACCTCCTCTTCGTGATCGGGATAATCATCTATGCAATGATCGCGGGAATGATCTTCGGCGGCATTCTGGGCTCAATCATGGGCGGCTCGGCGGTCGGGGCGATTTTGACGATGATCGTCATGGCCGCGCTCGTCTACCTGCCGATCATCATGATTTCCTTCTCGATGCCGGTCGGCGTCTATCGCGCCATCGCGCCGCGCGCATCGGGGGATGTTTTCGCCTGATCGACGCCAATGGAAAATAGAAAGGGCGCCTCGGACAACGGGGCGCCCTTTTTACGTCAGTTCCATTTGGCGAGCGGCGGCAGACTCATCAGGATCGCATCGATATTGCCGCCGGTCTTGAGCCCGAACAGCGTCCCGCGGTCATAAACGAGGTTGAATTCGGCGTAGCGCCCGCGCCAGATCAGTTGTTCCTCGCGCTCGGCCTCGGTGAAGGGCAGCCCCATGCGGCGCCGCACGATCTGCGGGAAGATGTCGAGGAATGCTTCGCCGACCGCCTGCGTCAGCTGGAAATTGCGGTCATACTCGGCATCGTCGCCGCATTCGAGATGATCGTAGAAAATCCCGCCGACGCCGCGGTGGACGCCGCGATGCGGGATATAGAAATAATCCTCGGCCCATTTGGCATAGCGTTCGTAAACGTCGGGACCGAAGGGCGCACACGCCGCGCGCAGCCGCGCATGGAAAGCATCGGTGTCCTCTTGATAGGGAATCGGCGGGTTGAGGTCGGCGCCGCCGCCGAACCAGCGCTTCGTCGTCGCGAGGAAGCGCGTATTCATATGCACCGCGGGGACGTGCGGGTTCGTCATATGCGCGACCAGGCTGATCCCCGTCGCGAAGAAGCTCGGGTCTTCGCCGGCGCCGTGAATCGACCCGGCAAAGTCGGGGGCGAACTCGCCCGCGACGGTCGAGACATTGACGCCGACCTTTTCGAACACCTTGCCCGTCATCACGCCGCGCACCCCGCCGCCGCCTTCGCCCGGCGCCAGCCCTTCGGCCTCGCGATCCCACGGCGTATAGGCAAAGCGCGCGTCGCTGCCGGCCTCGGCCTCGATCTTCTCGAATTCGGCGCAGATCCGGTCGCGGAGCGATTCGAACCAGCTACGTGCCGTCTTTTGCTGCGGGTCGAGCGAGATCATGCCGGAAAGCCTTTCGTTTGCCTGAGCGCTTCGGCGAGCGCGATGCCAGCCGCGACCGCGACATTCAAGGAGCGAAAGCCCGGCTGCATCGGAATCGCGACCCGCGCCGCGGCCGCATCATGAACATAAGGCGGCACCCCCGAAGATTCGGCGCCGAGCAGCAGGACGTCGTCGGGTTGGAAGGCGAAGGCGGGCAGGGGTGTTGCCGCCGCGGTCGTCAACAGCACAAGCCGCCGCCCCGAGTCCGCGCTCCATCGGGCAAAGTCGTTCCAGTCGGCATGCCGGCGCACATTAGCCCTCGCGGCATAGTCCATCCCGGCGCGCTTCAGCGCGCCGTCGGAGAAAGGAAAACCGCAGGGTTCGATGATATGCGCAGGCGCGCCGAAACAGGCTGCGGTGCGTAATGTCGTGCCGACATTGCCCGCGATATCCGGCTGAAACAGGGCGATTTCCATGCATGGCCCATAGCCGCGGCGCCGCGAGGAATCGAGAGGCCTTGATACGGCGCCTTGGTACAGTGAAAGAAGCCGAAATTGCCTGTTGGCAAGCCCGAACAGTGCGGCTATCAGGCCCGCAATTCCCGGAGGGGCCGCCGGGTTGTGCGCTTTCGTGCGCGTGCAACAGGGGCGGCCAGAACTTCGAGAACTTTTGTTAGTTCACCCATGCAAGGGCAGTCGAATGGCCAGTGAATCTGAACTCAACGCCGGTATCGAGGATGGCGTACGCCGCCGGGATTTCATCAATATTGCGGCAGTGAGTTTCGCTGGTGTCGGTTCGGTTGCGGTGGTTCTGCCGCTGCTCAACCAGATGAACCCGTCGGCCGACGTGCTCGCGCTGTCGACGACCGAAATCGACATTTCGGCGATCCAGCCCGGCCAGGCGATCAAGACCAGCTGGCGCAAGCAGCCGGTGTTCGTGCGCAACCTCGTCGCCAAGGAAATCGCCGAAGCCAAGGCGGTTCCGCTCGGCGACCTCCGCGATCCCGAAACGATCGATCAGCGCACCAAGCCCGGCAAGGAAAACTGGCTGATCACGCTGGGCGTCTGCACACACCTCGGCTGCGTGCCGCTCGGTGCTGCGGAAGGCGAGAACAAGGGCGATTTCGGCGGTTATTTCTGCCCGTGCCATGGTTCGCATTACGACACCGCGGCGCGCATCCGTAAGGGCCCGGCACCCAAGAATCTGGTTGTGCCGCCCTATGAATTCAACAGCGACACCGTCGTGACGATCGGCTGAGGAGCGAGATAAGATGAGCTTTCCCTGGGCCAAACCCTATGAACCGACGCATCCGCTGATGAAGTGGATGGACGAGAAACTGCCGATTCCGCGCCTCGTCTATAACGCCACGGGCCCCGGCTATCCGGTCCCGCGCAACCTCAACTATTTCTGGAACTTCGGCGTTCTCGCCGGCGCCGCGCTGATGATTCAGATCATCACCGGTATCGTTCTGGCGATGCATTATGCCGCGAACGCGAGCGTCGCGTTCAATTCGGTCGAGCATATCATGCGCGACGTGAATGCCGGCTGGTTCATCCGCTACGCGCATATGAACGGCGCGAGCATGTTCTTCATCGTCGTCTATCTCCACATTTTCCGCGGCCTTTATTACGGGTCGTACAAGGCGCCGCGCGAAATGGTGTGGCTGCTCGGCGTCGTGATCTTCCTCCTGATGATGGCGACCGCCTTCATGGGCTATGTGCTTCCGTGGGGCCAGATGAGCTTCTGGGGTGCGCAGGTGATCACCGGCTTCTTCTCGGCGATACCGATCGTCGGCGAGCCGGTGCGCGAATGGCTGCTCGGCGGCTTCGTTCCCGACAACGCCACGCTCAACCGCTTCTTCTCGCTGCACTATCTGCTGCCGTTCGTGATCCTGGGTGTCATCATCCTGCACATCTGGGCGCTGCACATTCCGGGCTCGTCGAACCCGACGGGCATCGAGGTGAAGGACGAACAGGACACCGTCCCGTTCCACCCCTATTACACCGCGAAGGACGGCTTCGGCGTCGGCATCTTCCTGCTGATCTTCGTCGCGCTGACCTTCTTCAGCCCGAATGCGCTGGGGCACGCCGACAATTATATCCCGGCGAACTCGCTTTCGACCCCCGCGCATATCGTTCCCGAATGGTATTTCCTGCCTTTCTACGCGATCCTGAAGGCCTTCACCTTCAACTTCCTGTGGATCGACGCGAAGCTGTGGGGCGTCATCGCGATGTTCGGCTCGATCGCGCTGCTGTTCTTCCTGCCTTGGCTCGACAGCTCGCCGATCAAGTCGTCGAACTATCGTCCGCTGTACCGGATCTTCTTCTGGATCCTCGTCGTCGACGTCCTGCTTCTCGGCTGGTGCGGCATGCAGCCGGCAGAACAGCCTTGGGTGATCCTCAGCCAGCTGGGTGCGATCTACTATTTCGCGCACTTCCTGGTGATCCTGCCGATCGTGTCGCGGATCGAACGCCCGCTTCCGATGCCGAATTCGATCACCGAAGCGGTCCTCGCCAAACACGCCACCGACACTGCGTCGGCTTCGGCAACGGCCTGAGCGCCGGACTTTAATAGGAGCTGATACAGCCATGGTTCGTCCGCTCGGTTTTCTCGTCGGTCTCGGTTTCATTACCGCGCTGGTGCTCGCGATCTTCACGACGCCGCTCAGCAATGAAGCCAATGTCGCGCATGAGTTTCACAAACACCCCCGGCATCTGAAGCTGGCCAGCGATGGCATTGTTCTGCCGCATTGGGACAAGGCCCAGCTGCAGCGCGGGATGCAGGTGTACAAGGAAGTCTGCTCGGCTTGCCACAGCCTGCACCTCGTCGCGTTCCGCGACATTGCGGACCTTGGCTACACCGAAGGCCAGATCAAGACCTTTGCCAAGGGCTTCCAGGTCCCGTCGATCAACCCCGACACGGGTGAACCGGCGACCCGCGACGGCCTGTCGTCGGATTATTTCCCGTCGCCTTATGCGAACGAAACGGCTGCTCGCGCCGCGAACAACAACGCGCTGCCGCCAGACCTTTCGCTGATCACCAAGGCGCGTGAAGGCGGCAAGGACTATGTCTATTCACTGCTGACCGGCTTCCAGAACCCGCCGAAGAACCTGCCGGCCGAACTGAAGCCGGGCACGGGGCTGCACTACAACCCCTATTTCGCGAACCTCAACCTCGCGATGGCTCCGCCGCTGGCGCCCAATCAGGTCACCTATGCCGATGGCACCAAGGCGACCGTCGACCAGATGTCGAAGGACGTCACGGCATTCCTCGTCTGGACCGCCGAGCCGAAGCTGATCAAGCGCATCCAGGTGGGTTATGCAGTCTTCTTCTTCCTGCTGATCTTCACCGTGCTGACCTACCTGTCGTACCGGAACATCTGGGCCGACAAGAAGCATTGATGAGCCGGGGAGGGCGCGTCTTGTGATCGCCCTCCCGCCTCAGCCGGACCTCGACCTCGCGTCGCTCGTCCGCACCATCCCGGACTTTCCCAAGCCGGGCATCCAGTTTCGCGATATCACCACGCTGATCGGCGATGCCGCCGGTTTTGCTGAAAGCGTGCGCCGTTTGAGCACGCGCGCCGCCGTGCACCGGCCCGACTTCATCGTCGCGGTCGAGGCGCGCGGCTTTCTTTTCGGCGCCGCGATGGCGACCGCGATGGGGCTCGGCGTCGTCCCCGTGCGCAAGGCGGGCAAGCTGCCCGGCGTCACGATCGGCATCGACTATGAACTCGAATATGGCGTCGACCGCCTCGAACTGCACGAAGGAGCGGTGCTGCCCGGCCACCGTGTCGTGCTGGTCGACGATCTGCTCGCGACGGGCGGGACCATCCTCGCCACGGCAGCACTGATGCGGAATGTCGGCGCCGAGGTCGCCGCCGCACTGTTCGTGATCGATCTGCCCGATCTCGGCGGCTCACAGCGGCTCGGGGCTGCCGGGCTTACCTGTGAGACGTTAATCGCCTTCGACGGCGATTAGCGAGGGTTAGGCCGCGATGTCGGCCATCGCCGCATCGGCTTCGACACAGAAGAGCGCGCGCGCTTTCCCCCCCGCCTTGGCGCGGTAGAGAGCAGCATCGGCGCACGCCAGAAGCCGCTCCAGCTCGACCCCCAGCTTGGGCGCCGTTGCGATGCCCACGCTGACCGATACCGACATCGAAATATCGTCCACCAGATAGGGCTTGCTGATCTCGCGGATGATCCGGCGTGCGAGCAGTTCGGCCTCGGTGTCGTCGCTAAGGCCGACCTGCAGCACGATGAATTCATCGCCGCCCAGCCGCGACACGACATCTTCGGCGCGTACCATTCCCTCTAGGCGGCGCGCGACCTGTTCGAGCAGCGCGTCGCCGGCGGGATGGCCGTAGCGATCGTTGATCGCCTTGAAACCATCGAGGTCGAGGAAGTGGAGCGCGACCTGATTTTTCGCGCGCAGCGCCGTCGCGGTATGAAACTGGAACTGCTCGCGCAGCAACAGGCGGTTCGAAAGGCCGGTGAGGGCATCGGTTCGGGCAAGCTTCGCCATGTCGTGCCGCGCGGTGTGATGCTCGACCGCCGACCGATAGAGATGGACCACGGTCTGAAGGCTGAGCGCGGTGATCATCGCGACGATGAACGCTTCGATCAGGAACAGTTCGCCGTGCAGCGGAATAGGGTGCGCGTCGAAAGCGTGAAGCGCGAGGGCCACAATCGTGGGAAGGGTGGCGAGCAAAAGGCTGGTGACACAGATTTTCGGCCGAACCGAGGTTCGGGAGACGATGCCCGCGCCAAAGCTGAAGACCAGGCTGACGGTGATCAGGTGCAGCAGCGGATAATGCGACGATATGGCGACGACGTTGAGCAGCGCGAGAAGGATCGCCGATGCATAGTTGCCGACGGCATAGCGGCGCTCCCAGCGCCTCAGAGCATGGAAATCGCCAGCGGGCCCCGCGCGGAACCATGCGCTTATGGTGGCCAGGCGAAGAAAGGTGGTGACGACGCCCAGCCCGGCGAGGGCGAGGAGGAAGGGACTGTCGAGTTCCCGACCGACCAGAAGGCATATTCCGACAAAAACGATTCCGAGGCCAAATATCGGTAGCCACATGCTGAATAACATGGCGACGAAATCGCGATACACGGGGAGTGGAAGAGCCGCCGGGCTTGGGAAAATGTGCAAGCGCGAAGGGGGCTCGATCGGTGCAGGGGAATCCGATCGTCTCATAAGATGGATGGTGCGCCCATAAGGTTAAGGTCCGGTAACGGCGGCCTGGGCTCGAGGCAAAGAAAAAGCCCGCGCCCGAAAGCGCGGGCCTGTCGCCCCCGCGGCAATGCCGAGGTTTAGAAGGGGATCCAGTTCTGCTTTTTGCGGAACTTCATATAGCCGGCGTTCACGCCAAGGCGTGCGCCAACGCCGACGCGGATCGGGATCAGGACGACGTCGCCGCGGCGCATATAGCTCGCGTTGAAGCCGCCGACCAGATAGGCCGCGCCTTCACCCGCTGGGTAGCGTTTGTAGAGATCCTCGCTGTCGAAGAGGTTGTAGACCAGGACGAAGGTGTTGCCGGCATTCGCGCCGGCGTCGAACCCGATCGACGGGCCGGTCCAGTAAGCGGGCAATTCGCCCTCGATCTTGTGATGCAGCGTGCCAGAGCCGTAGCGCACGCCGAGCACAAGCGCGCCGCCGGCTTCGCGCCCGACAATATAGGCGTTGGGTTCGCCCTGTTCCTTCAAAATATCCTCGATCAGCCCCGCAAGCCCTTGTGCCCCCTTGCCGAACACGCCTTCCGCGGCGCCGATCAGATCGTCCTTCTTGTAGGTCGACCCGGGCGCCGCCACGACCGTGGTCGCCGAGACGTCGGCGCTGGTCGCGGTGCCGTCCACGGGCGGCGTCTCGCTGGTCTGCTGGTCGCCCGTGGCAAGATCGCTGTCGTACGACGTGCCGGCCGTCGAATCACCCGATACCGGCGGCGGCGCAGGATTGTTGAGATCGGAATCGATTACGGTGCTGTTGGGATCGATTTCGCGCATCTGCGCGGCTGCCGGAAGCGGCGTCAGCGCGAGGCCGAGCGATGCCATTGCTGCCAGGGCAAGGCTGGTGAACGTTTTCCGCATATTGGACCCCCAAAGATCGAGTGACGCACGCGCGCCGAATTCTGCGTTAATCATGACTCGCTTTCGCGCGCGGGCAATGAACGGGCGATGACTTGAGTCGAATTTACGCCAGACCGAATCATCTGGACGACGAAATGGGGACTTTGACCCCGAAATTGCACAATCTTTGCCGTTGCGGGGTGCGAAGTGCATGGCTATAGCGACCCGCCTAGGCCAGACTGTCGTTAGCGCGACAGGCCATGCGGAGACGTGGGTGAGTGGCTGAAACCAACGGTTTGCTAAACCGTCGTACTGGTAAATCCGGTACCGAGGGTTCGAATCCCTCCGTCTCCGCCACTTTATACAAATCCCCGCAAAGAAACGATGCGCCGGATTCTTCCTGGCAAACCGCCGGCGGCGCCTCGGAGGCCGATGACGGGGCGAATTATCCTCGATACCGGCCTTCTTGATTTCGCGAATAATGAGTTCATACTCCGACGGACCGGCAACAGCTTCCCTTGATGCGGGGGTTTCGTTTTGGGGGGCGTGCCTGGCGATGACCGTGGGGGACTCCGTTGCCAATTGGTGCGACATGCGTGTCCTGATCATAGAGGACAACGACCGTTTGGCGGGGCTCGTTTCGCACGGCATTGCTCAGCATGGATTTAGCGGGGACGGTGTCGGCAATCTCGACGCAGCCGAGGCCGCTCTTGCCAGCGCGACATATGATGCGATCATTCTGGACCTCGGGCTGCCGGACGGGGACGGGCTCGAATGGCTGCGCCGCGAACGGCCGGGCCATCCCCTGCCGCCCGTCCTGATCCTGACGGCGCGCGACGGGATGGGGGATCGGGTCGCCGGCCTTGATGGCGGGGCAGATGACTATCTGGTCAAACCTGTTGAAATCGAGGAACTCGCCGCCCGCCTTCGCGCACTCCTGCGCCGGCCGGGAACGCGCAGCCTGCCGGTCATCAGGGCCGGGAAGCTCGCGTTCGACGTCGCGGCGCGAACGGCGCGGAGCGGCGACAATGCCATCGAATTGACCCGCCGCGAAGCCGATTTGCTGGAACTGCTAATTCGGCGGGCGGGGGCGGTCGTTCGCCGATCGACCATCGAGGAAGCCCTGTACCGATTCGATGAACCGGTTACGCCCAATGCAGTCGAAGCCATTGTGTCCAGGCTCCGCCACAAGCTTAGCGATGCCGATCATCCCGACCGGCTCGTGACCGTCCGCGGAATGGGCTATCTGCTCCGGGACTACGGGGATTAAAGCGCCGCATTCCGTATCGCGCCGCCTCACGCGCGGCCTTGCATGGACAGGCGCGTTTGGCGGTCTTGCGCTGATTATTTTCGTCAGCTTCGATGTCGAGGTCATGCTCGAACAAAAGTCGGCGTCGGATGGCTGGCGCGGCGAATGGCTCGAAATCGCAGAACATGTCGTGCTGCCGCTCCTCCTGCTTATGGTGCCGATGTTTTTTGCGGTCAGGTGGGTCATTCGAACATCGCTTGCTCCGCTTGGCACGGCAGCGGCCCGCATGGATTCGGTGGTGGGCACCGATCGCGGCTTCCGCGTCAGTCTCGAGGAATTTCCTCTCGAAACACAGCCGTTTGCGCGCGCGCTCAACGATCTGCTGGCGCGCCTCGACGACGTCGCGGAGCAGCGCGAAGCCTTTGCCGCCAATGTCGCCCACGAACTGCGGACGCCGCTGGCGATCCTGATGATCGAACTGGACCGGCTGGGCTCGCCCGATGCTCTCAGGCTCAAGAAGGACGTCGCCGCGATGAAGCGGCTTGTCGGTCAGATCATGATGATGGCGCAGGTGGAGGCGCATGGCGCGCGCCCCGTTCCCCACGATGTCGTTTTGCTGTCCGACGTGGCGATCGACGTGATCAACCGCTTTGCGCCGCTGGCGGCGGAGCAGGGCAGGCATGTCGAGCTGGCGGTCGAGGGCGAGCCTGTGGTTTCGGGAATAAGGGAAACGCTCGCGGCAGCGGTGTCGAACCTGGTGGAGAATGCGCTGCGCGTAACCCCCGAGGGCGGAACGGTTGTGATCGCGGTCGGGCCCGATGTCCGCATCTGTGTCAGGGACGAGGGGATCGGCTTGTCGGCTGCGGACCTTGCGGCGCTCAGCCAGCGGTTCGCTCGCGCCGATCATGCGAACGCCGGCGGAGCGGGCCTAGGCCTCGCGATCGTGGCGCGAATTGCCGAAATCCACCATGCCACGCTGATTACCAATCCTCACCGAAAAGAAATTGGCCTGCTATTTCAAGGCGCCCATCAAATTGATGAACAATCTGATCGTCAGCTAAGTTAACCGTCAGGTTGGCGTCAGCTTAGGCGCATAATCTTAACAAGACCGATTCGTTTCATAACAAAAAAGAGTGCCTTCTCGCTCGGGTCGCGGCGGCGGGAAGGGGGTCAAGCGGGCGTATGTTTGCCGGCGCGTGCCTAGGCAAGTACCCGTGGGGGGCAAATCCGTGGCGAAGGAAACAGGTGAAATTTTGGTTGCGGATAGCCATCCGCTTTGCCGCGAAGGACTGACCACACTTTTCGCGCGAAATCTCGGTCTATCCAATCTGATCGAAGCCTGGGACTTTCCGTCCGTCATCGCCCGACTGGCGTCGCGGCGTTCCATCGATCTTGTGACGATCGACCTCGGCCTGCCGGGAATGCACAAGCGCGAAGGCTTGCGCGACCTGCGCGTCAAATATCCCGACGTCCGCGTCGTTGTCGTGACCGCATCCCGCGACCGCGAGATGGTGCTCGACGCGCTGGGTGCCGGCGTCCACGGCTATATTCCAAAGGATTATCCGGTCCACGAGATGGCGGACGCATTGCGAGCGGTTCTGGCCGGGCAGATCTATGTCCCGGCGTTCCTTTCCGACCTGAATGCCCGGAAGGTGAGCATCGCCGACGATGACGGCGGTGTGTACGAGACGGCGCTGACGGGGCGTCAATTCGAGGTTTTGAACCTCCTCGCAGCCGGGCGCTCGAACAAGGAAATCGCGCGGCTTCTGAGCATCGCCGAAGGAACGGTAAAGGTTCATATTGCCGCGGCATTTCGTATGCTGGGTGTGCACAACCGGGTCAGCGCGGTCGCCGTGATGCAGGCGCGAGCGTATAATGACAGCGCGAACGAGACATATCTGCCCGGCCTTCTCGAAGAGAAGCGGGGAAGGCCGATGTTGCAGCGCAATTTCAGCGGCGTGTCTCAAATCTCGTACCGGCGCTGAGCCAGGCTTCGTCGCCATCGGCTGACCATTTTCGTCGCCGCCTGAAACCAGCCTCCCTCCCTTCTTTTGCCATGCTCGCGCAAGTCGCAGGCCCTTTGGCCTGCAACTTGCGCGAGTACTCCCTATATCAAAAGTACTATATAGATTGTGACATCGTTATATGCCGCGTGAATATAGAACGGCGGGAACGTAATAGGTCACCAGTCCAACTCGACGGCGACACAATATAAGACTTAGCTTGCAACCTCAAAATCCGCAGATCGACCACGAAATCGCGAGTCGAGAACCGAGCCGACAGGTGGGCGGCGTGTGCGGATTTACTGCAGGGAGGTAAGCATGGTTACGTATATCCGCAGCGATCTCGACTTCATTCTTGATCAGATCAAGATTGCCGAAGCACATGCCGCAGGGCAGCCGCTTTACGGACCGGGCGGACTTGTCCCGGCGTACAATCTTTCTTTCGGATTACGCGCGGTCGATGGCAGCAATAACCATCTGCTCCCGGGCCAGGAACAATGGGGCGCGTCCAACGTGCCGTTCCCAACGCTGCTCGATCCGGTTTACCGGCCGGCCGACGGAACGCTTTTTGACCCCGATGGGCCGGGACCGGCTCCGGCGATGCCGACATCGCCGAACTATAATCCGTCGAACAACCCAAACTCGCTCGTCTTCGACAGCAGTCTAAGGACGATCTCCAACTTGTTGGTTGATCAAACGCTGGGCAATCCCGCCGCGATTCTGGAAGGACTCGATCGCGCGGGAAGCGCCGATCCGCTGGGCGATCTGCCAGCGATCACGGCGATCTATCAGACCTTCAAACCCGCCTCCGACGCCGAATATCAGGCACGCGTCGTGAAACAGAACGCGCAGACGGCGGCGACCGTCGCGGACGACGGGCTGCCCGGCGACACGCCCGCCGAGGTCGCCGCGCAGGCTGCCCTGGCCGCAGCGACCGCCGCGCATGACGTGACAGTCGCCGATCTGGAGGCCGCGCGCGTCGTTCGCGATGCGGCGCTCGCACCCTATGGTCTCGAGATGGACGGCGACAACGTTCATCTGCCGAATATTTCGCCCGACGGCGGCCTGTCGGCCTCGTTCAACTCGTGGTTCACCCTGTTCGGCCAATTTTTCGATCATGGTCTCGATCTGGTCAACAAGGGTGGCAGCGGCACCGTCTTCATCCCGCTCCAGCCCGACGATCCGCTCTATGTTCCGGGCAGCCAAACCAACTTCATGGTGCTGACCCGCGCCACGGTTTCGGCCGGCACCGACGGCATCATGGGAACCGCGGACGATGTGCGGCCGGTCAATACGACGACATCTTACGTCGATCAGAACCAGACCTATGCTTCGCACGCTTCGCATCAGGTGTTCCTGCGCCAGTATGAAGTGAACGCGGCGGGCCATCCGGTTGCGACCGGCAAGCTGATCGAGGGCGTCGGCGGCTCCCCCGGCGGCATGGCGACCTGGGGTGAGGTCAAGGAACAGGCGCTGATGCTCGGCATCCTGCTCACCGATCAGGACGTGGGCAAGGTGCCGCTGCTTCGTACCGATGCCTATGGCAATTTCATCCCCAACGCTGCGGGCTATGCGCAGGTGATCACGGGCATCGGCGGCGACGGGATTCCGAACACGGCTGACGACACCGTGATTTCGGGTACGCCGTTGGCGCCGGTGAGTCTTGCCACCGCGATTCGCACCAACAGCGCGTTCCTCGCCGACATTGCCCATACCGCGGTGCCGAACGGCATCGAGGACGGCGACATCACGATCGGCTTGCAGAATCCGGGTAACAACCCGCTGGTTTATGACGACGAGCTGCTCGACGCGCACTTCATGGCCGGCGACGGCCGCGTGAACGAGAATATCGGCCTGACCGCGGTTCATCATGTCTTCCATGCCGAACACAACCGCCTCGTTGAACATACCAAGGAGGTCGTTCTGGCTTCCGGTGACCTTGCGTTCCTGAACGAATGGCTGGCGGATGACGTCGCGTCGCTGCCGACCACCCCGGCTCAGGTCGCTGCGCTGGTATGGGACGGCGAACGCTTGTTCCAGGCCGCGAAATTCGGCACCGAGATGCAGTATCAGCATCTCGTGTTCGAGGAGTTCGCGCGCAAGATCCAGCCGCAGGTCGACTTCTTCATCGTGCCGGACGGGTTCGACACGACGATCAATCCGGATATCGTCGCCGAATTCGCGCATGTCGTCTATCGCTTTGGTCACTCGATGCTGACCGAGGATATATCGCGGTTCGGCCCGACTTTCACACCCGACGATATCAGCTTGATCGATGGCTTCCTGAACCCCACGGCGTTCAACGGGCCTGGCGGCGTGATCGCAGACGGCTTGGCAGCGGGTGACATCATTCGCGGTATGACCCGTCAGGTCGGGAACGAGATCGATGAATTCGTCACCAGCGCGCTGCGCAACAATCTGCTCGGTCTGCCGCTCGATCTCGCCACGATCAACCTTGCCCGCGGCCGCGACACCGGCGTTCCCTCGCTGAACGCAGCGCGCCGCGAATTCTATGAGGTGACCAACAATGATGCGCGGCTGAAACCCTATGAAAGCTGGGTCGATTTCGCCGGTAATCTCAAGAACGAGGCGTCAATCATCAACTTCGTCGCGGCTTACGGCACGCATTCGCTGATCACGGGTGAAGCCACGGCCGAGGGCAAGCGCGCTGCGGCGATGGCGATCATCTTCGGCGTCGACCAGACCGTGGTCGGCGATCCGGACGACCCGCTCGACGATCGCGTGATCCTCGCGCCGGCCGATGCCTCCGACTTCCTCAATAGCGAAGGCGCATGGGCCAGTCCGCCAAGCGGCGTCACGACCACCGGGCTCGACAATGTCGATCTCTGGATCGGCGGCTTGGCGGAGAAGATCCTGCCCTTCGGCGGCATGCTCGGCTCCACCTTCAACTTCGTCTTCGAAGTGCAGATGGAGCAGTTGCAGAACGCCGACCGCTTCTATTATCTCCAGCGTCTCGACGGCCTGCACCTGTTCAGCGAGATGGAAGGCAACAGCTTCGCCGGGATGATCATGCGCAACACCAATGCGACGCATCTTCCTTCCGACGTCTTCTCTACGCCCGGACTGATCCTGGAGGTCGATCCGACGCGGCAGTTCAACGATCTGGACGGTGACGGCGATCTCGAGAGCACCGATCCGACCGGCGGCGGCATCCTGACCCCGCTTGTCGTCCGCAACAACCCCGGCACCGTCGGTCCGGATACCAATTATCTTCGCTATACCGGCGATGAGCATGTGGTGCTGGGCGGAACCGAGGGCGCCGATATCATCATCGCCAGCGAAGGCGACGACACGATCTTCGGCGACGGCGGCAACGACACGCTCGAAGGCGGCGCCGGCAACGACATCATCAATGCCGGCGCAGGCGACGACATCGTCCGCGACATCGGCGGCGACGATAATGTCAAGCTCGGCGACGGACATGATGCGATCAACACCGGACCGGGTCTCGACCTGGTGCTCGGTGGGCGCGGACAAGACTTCATCGTCCTCGGCACTGACGCCGGGTCGGAAGTGTTCGCAGGTGAAGGCAATGACTTCATTCTTGGCAACATCACTGCAGAGCGCATCCTCGGCAACGAGGGCGACGACTGGATCGAGCACGGTACCTTCGACGGCGCGCCCGGCGACAATTTCGATGAAATTTTCGCGCAGGACGGTGTCGTCGGCCACGATGTCTTCTTCGGCCTTGGCGGGTTCGACGAGTTCATCGCGGAAGGCGGCGACGACATCATGGTTGGCAGCCCGGGTCGCGCCAAGATGGCCGGCATGTCCGGTTGGGACTGGGCGATCTACAAGGATAACATTGCGGGCACCGACGCCGATCTGACGCGCGGGATCGTGTTCGACGAGAATCCCACGCCTCCACCAAATGCAACACAAGACGCCTATGAAAGCGTCGAGGGGCTTTCGGGGTCGCGCTTCAACGATGTCCTGTCAGGATCGAACATCACCGCGGCAGAACGCGCGCCGTTCGATCCTGACCCCGCGATCAGCGGGTCGGAAGGATATACGGGAAGCAACCTCGACGCCGCGGGCATCGCACGGATCTCCGGGCTCCAGGCCGTCGTCGGGGCGGGCGTCACCTCGTATAACGCCGGCGACATCATCCTTGGCGGCGATGGCAGCGACCTGATCCGGGGCAATGCCGGCGACGACATCATCGATGGCGACAAATGGCTGAACGTGCGGATCAGCGTTCGCGAGAGCGTCGGTCCCAATGGCGGGGTCGGTGCAGAAATCGCGACGGCCAACAGCATGACCGAGCTGGTGACGCGGGTCTTCAACCGGCAAATCAACCCGGGACAGCTGGTGATCGTCCGCGAAATCCTGGCCGATACGACGGCGGGCGACACGGACATTGCCGTATTCTCCGACCTTCGGGCCAATTACGACATCACCTATAATGCGAATGGCACGATCAGTGTGGCGCATGCGCGCGGCACGCAGCTCGACGGCACCGACAATTTGCGCAACATCGAACGCATGCGCTTCTCGGACGTCGAGATCGCGGTCAACCAGCCGGCGACGGGCCAACCCGTCATCAGCGATCTGACGCCGACCGAAGGTCAGTTGCTGACGGTGAACACCGCGGCGATTGCCGACGGAAACGGGCTCGGAACGTTCGGCTACCAGTGGCAACAGTCGGCCAATGGTGTGACCTGGGCCAATATTGCCGGGGCGACCAACGCGACCTTCACGCCCAACAATCCGGGAGGCACGACGTTTGGCGCGCAGGCGGGACTTCAGTTGCGCGTTGTGGTGAGCTTTACCGATGGCGGCGGCACGGCCGAACAGGTCATATCCGCCGCGACCGGACCGACCGGCGTCGACTGGGACGGCAATGGCAATAACAACACCCTGGCTGGTACTGCGGGCGACGATATCGCCGACGGCGGCGGCGGCAACGATACGCTGAACGGCAACGACGGCAACGACCTTCTCAACGGCGAAGGCGACAACGACACCATCAACGGCGGTCAGGGTAACGACGTGCTGAACGGCGGCGGCGGCAACGACACCGTCACCGGCGGTCTCGGTACCGACACGATGAGTGGCGGGGCAGGCAATGACACGCTGACGGGCGGCGCGGGCAACGACACGATCGACGGCAATGGTGGCGACGACGTCGCGGTCTTTGCCGGAGCGGTCGGAAATTACAGCGTCACGACCAGCGGAACGTCGCTTGTCGTCACTGACAATACCGGCGCCGAGGGTGTCGATACGGTGAGCAACGTCGAAACGCTCCGGTTCAATGGCGTCAACTATGCAGTTGTCACCGGAACCGCCGGCAACAACAATAACCTCAACGGCGCCACTGGTGCGGCGGGTTCGCAGGCGGTGTTCGGCTTTGCCGGCAATGATGCGATCAATGGCGGCGCCGGCAACGACATCATCAATGGTGGTGACGGGACCGATACCATAACGCAGACCGGTGCGACCGGTGGCAGGGATCTGGTCGACGGCGGGGCCGGCACGGACACCTATGTGCTGGCCGGCGCCGCGGGCGCGGAAACCTTCCGCATCTACGCCCGCGCCGCGGCCGAGGCGGCAGGCATAACCGGTCTCAATGCGAACACCGAGATCGTGATCACCCGTAACGGAACCAACAATGCCTCGGTCGTGGCCGAACTCGACAATATCGAGGAAATCAACGTCAACGCGCTTAACGTGTCTTCGCCGGGCGGCGTCCTGCCTGGCGGATCGGGAGCGAACGGAGGCGATACGATCCAGGTTATCGGCAACTTTAACCCGACCAGCCTCAACTTCAGCACGATCACCGTCAACGGAGGCCGGGGTGCCGACACCGTCGACATATCGGGGCTGACCTCCGACCATCGGCTGGTCTTCAATACGGGCGGCGGTGCCGATCAGTTCATCGGAGACGCGCGGCCACAGGATGTCGTCAATTCCGGCGGCGCGAATAACGGCCACGGCGGCGGTTCGGTCCACCAGCAGGACAACCCCTTCCAGATGATCCGGGCGCTGATCGACGACTGGATGGAAGTGAACGGGCGCCACGTCCGGCACTATTTCGACGGGGATTATCCGTTCGCATAACCAGCTTGGCGCCGGGACCTCCCCCCCTCCCGGCGCCATTTTTTTCGATAATGATAATAAGGGAGGATTGCATGCGACTGTTCTGGATGCCCGTTCCACCGGCATTGTCAGAAGCCGTCCGAGCCTGTCGGACTCACTTCATCCTCGCAGCAACATTCAGTGCGCTGATCAACATCCTCTATCTCGCACCAACCATCTACATGATGCAGGTCTATGACCGGGTTGTGCCGACCAATGGCGTATTGACGCTGATATTCATCACCGTCGTCGTCGGCGTCGCGATCGCCACGCTGTCGGCGCTCGATGCGATCCGGGTGCGGCTGATGGCCCGCGCGTCGCTACGTCTCGACCGGTTGCTCTCGGGAGAGATACTGGACCGGCTGCTGGCCCGGTCGCGCGCGGCACCCGGCGACCCTTCGACACACCAGGCGATGCGTGAATTCGACCTCTTGCGTCAATCGCTTGCCGGACCGGCCGCAACCGCCCTGTTCGACGTCCCGTGGACGCCCCTTTATCTCTTGGTGGCCTTCCTCATTCACCCGATTCTGGGATTGTTGGTGCTCGGCGCGGGAAGTGTGCTGATCACACTCGCGATCGCCAACGAAAGGCGCAGCAAGGCCAAAGCCGAAGAGGCGCATCAGGCCAATGCGGCCGCCTATGAATCGCACGAGGCGATGTTGCGCAGGGCCGAGGTCGTGCGCGCTCTGGGGATGCGGCGCGCGCTGGTCTCGCGGCACATCCAGCAGCGCAGCGTCGGCCTGAATGCCGTCGCCGATCTCCAGCTTTCGGGCAGCCGCTACAATTCGCTCGTCAAATTCGTGCGGATGTTCATGCAATCCTTCGCGTTGGGTGTCGGCGCCTGGCTTGCCATCAACGGACAGATTTCGGTCGGCGCGATCATCGCCGCCTCGGTGCTGCTCAGCCGCGCCCTGCAGCCGATCGAGCAGCTGGTCGGCCTCTGGCCGAATATCGTCCAGTCGCGCCAGGCGCTTCAGACGCTCGGCAGGCTGTTCGAGCAGTCGGCCGGTCCGGTCGCACGTACGACCTTGCCCGATCCAGAGGGGCAGGTCGACCTACAGGGCGTTGTCGTCCGCAATGCCGAAGGCAGCGCGATCCTGCTCAAGAATATATTCTTGAAACTCGCTCCCGGCGAGGTGCTGGGTGTTGTCGGCCCGTCCGGGGCGGGGAAGACGACCCTCGCGCGTGTCGTCGCCGGCGCGCTGCCGCCCGACCTTGGCGAAATCAGGGTCGATGGCGCCAGTATGGCCGATTGGGATCCCGAACAGCTTGCGCAGCATATCGGCTATCTCCCGCAGGATTGCGGCCTGCTGCCCGGAACGATCAGCGAAAACGTCTCCCGCTTCGGTGCCGCGCGCGGTATTCCGCAAGAGGTGGTTGACGAGCAGGTTGTTATCGCTGCGCGCATGGCCGGCGTCCACGAGATGATCCTGCATCTGCCAGGCGGTTACGACACCTGTATCGAAGGCAATGGCCACAGGCTGTCGGCGGGACAGGCGCAACGCGTCGCGCTGGCGCGCGCTCTCTATGGCAGCCCGCGCATCCTCGTTCTCGACGAGCCGAACTCGGCGCTCGACAGCGATGGCGAGGAAGCGCTGTCGCGGGCGATCGGTGCCGCGAAGCTGCACGGCGCGGCGATCATGATCGTCGCGCATCGCGCCGCCGTCCTGGCCAGCGCCGACCGGCTGGCGATCCTAGCCGACGGTGCGATCGTCGGCGTGGGGCCGCGCGACGAAATCCTCCAGGCGCTGCAGAATTCCGCGGCAAAGCAGAATGTTGTCCCAATCCATGAAGGAGCGCGGCCATGACCGATATGACCTGGAAGCCGCCGATCGGCGGCGATCGTCCTGTGGGCCATGATTCCGCCGACCGGCCGCATCGCGAACTGCGCATCGGCGGACTCATCGTGGCCTTCTTCTTTGTCGGGATGCTCGGCTGGGCGTCGCTGACCCCGCTCGATGCCGGGGCCTATGCGCCCGGTGTAATTGCGGTGTCGGGCAGTCGCCAAGCGGTTCAACACCGCGAAGGCGGCATCGTTACCGAACTCCATGTCGTCGAGGGACAAACGGTCAAAAAAGGCGAGCCGCTCCTCACGATCTCTGCATCGGAGCTGGTTGCGGCCGAACGCGGACTGACCGGCGAAGTCATCGCCCTGCTGGCGCAGCGCGCGCGTCTGGTCGCCGAACTCGGCGGTCTGCGAAGCGTCGCCGAACCGGCGGAATTTGCATCGCTGGCACCCGAAAATCGGGAGTTGGCGGCCGAAGCCTTGCGCGGCCAGCGCCAGCTTTTCGAAGCGCGGCGCAATTCGGTACATACACAGCGCAACGTGTTGCGCCAGCGGATGCGCCAGCATTCGGAACAGATCAACGGGTACAGCTATCAGATGAATTCGAACAAGGTGCAGCAACAGTTGATCGGCGACGAATTGGACGGGCTGCGCACCCTGCTTCCCAAAGGCTTCGTATCGATAAACCGGGTGCGCAGCATGGAGCGTTCCGCGGCCGAGCTCGACGGCTCCTATGGCGCGTATCGCGCCGACATCGCCCGCTCTTCCGAAGCGATCGGCGAGGCGCAGATGCAGATGGTGGGCATCGACAAGCAGATGCTCGAAGAGGTGGCGACGGCGAAGCAGGCGGGGCAGGTTCGCCTCGACGAACTTCAGCCCAAGTTGATCGCGGTGCGCGAACAGCTGGCCCGGTCGACCGTGCGTGCTCCCGCCGGCGGCCGGGTCGTCGGACTTAAAATCTTCACTGTCGGCGGCGTCGTTTCGGCGGGCGACACGCTGATGGAGATCGTTCCGCAAGACCGTGCCCTGGTCATCGATGGCAAGGCATCGCCGACCGATGCCGACGATCTTGCACCGGGGATGGCGACGCAGATCCGCTTTACCGCGTTGCAGGAACGCAATCTGCCGATCCTCGTCGGTCAAATTTCCAAGATTTCGGCCGACAGCTTCGAGGACGAGCGTTCGGGCATGCGATATTTCAAGATCGAGCTGGTCGTGCCGCCCAGCGAGCTCGCGAAGCTCCGGCGCGTTCGCGAGGATGGCGGACTTCGTGCCGGCCTGCCCGTCGACATCATGATCCCGCTGCGCAAGCGGACGGCGCTCTCATACCTTATTGAACCGCTCACCCAGACGCTTTGGATGGCGGGGCGCGAGAATTAGGCGCCCGCCCATCTGCCGGAAATCGGCGGCACAAGTCTTCATCCGATCGACGATCCGGAATCATATTGTAATTGAGAATCGTTCGCGATAATGGCCATGCATCCCTTTTTGGTGGAACTCCTGGATGCATGCACCGACACCCCCGCGACCGGCGATGAGGAAGAGCCGAAAAGCCTTTTGGCTGAAACAGTTGCACATGTGGCACTGGATGAGCTCGGCTGTCAGCCTCATCGGCCTGCTGCTGTTCGCGATCACGGGGTTCACGCTTAATCATGCTGCCGACATCGAAGGCACGCCGATCGTCACGCAAAAATCGGCAAAAATGCCGCCGGCTTTGCTGGCGCGCCTGAAGGTGGCGGTCCCCGACGCCGAAAAGGCACCGCTGCCGCCCGCCGTCGCCGAGTGGGTCGAACGGAACTTTCCGGTGAAAGCAGCGAGCGAGGCGGAATGGTCGGATGGCGAGGTCTATCTCCCCGCACCGCGCCCCGGTGGCGACGCGTGGGTCGCGATCGACCTCGCGACTGGCGCGGCGTCGAGCGAGGTCACCAGCCGCGGCTGGATCTCTTACCTCAACGACCTCCACAAAGGCCGCAACTCGGGCGGCGAGTGGAGCCTGTTCATCGACATCTTCGCTTTCGCCTGCCTCATCTTCGCGATCACCGGCTTGGTTCTTCTCTGGCTGCATTCGGCGAAGCGCAAGAGCACCTGGCCACTTGTCGGAATGGGGCTCGCGATCCCCGCCGCCATTGCCTTCATCTTCATCCATTAGGGAGACCCATATGCAGCTTTCCACCCCTGCACGCATCCTCGGCGGCACGATCGGCCTCGGCGCTGTGCTCGGCGCGCCCGCCTTCGCCGCCGATCCGGGTACGATGGACGTGACGATCAACATTCCGCGGCTGAAGGTCGCCGAATATCACAAGCCCTACGTCGCCATCTGGGTCGAGAAAGCCGGCGCGTCGGCGAAGACCGTCGCGGTCTGGTACGATTATGACATGAAGGCGAACGAGGGCACCAAATGGCTGCGCGACGTGCGCCAGTGGTGGCGCGCCGCGGGGCGATCAATGACCTTTCCCGCGAACGGCATCACCGGCGCGACGCGTGCCCCCGGCGCGCACAAGGTCTCCTTCTCGCGCGCGCAGCTCGGTGCCGCCGCGCCCGGCCAGTACACGCTGGTGATCGAGGCGGCGCGCGAGGTTGGCGGCCGCGAACTTCTGCGCATCCCCTTCACCTGGCCCGCGAAGGCAGGGGCGGGTGGGCGCGCCGCTGGAACGACTGAACTGGGCGCCGTCTCGGTCGCCTTCCGTTAAAGCCTGAAAGGACAGGGAAATGAAAAAGCGAATTTGGGGTTTCGCCGCGACGGCCGCGCTGGCGGCACTGGTCGCCGCTCCGGCTTCGGCGCACCGTCAGTGGATGCTGCCGTCGTCGACCGTATTGTCGGGCGATGACGTGTGGGTCACCGTCGATGCCGCGGTGTCGAACGATCTCTTCTATTTCGAGCATCAGCCGATGCGTCTCGACGCCCTGAAGGCGTGGGCACCCGACGGTAGCGAGGCGGCGATCGAGAATAAAGCGACCGGTCGCTATCGCAGCACCTTCGACGTCCATCTGACCAAAAAGGGCACCTGGCGCATCGCCTCGGTGTCCGACGGCGTGATGGGCAGCTATGACCTGGGCGGCAAGACCGAGCGCCTGCCGCGCGGCACCACCACCGCGAACCTCGCCGAGCGCATCCCCGCCGGCGCGACCAATGTGAAGACCGCCGAATCGAACAACCGCAACGAGATTTTCGTGACCGTCGGCGAACCGACGACCACCTTGTTCAAGCCGATAGGCAAGGGCATCGAGCTGGTTCCCGTGACGCACCCGAACGACCTGATCGCGGGCGAGGCCGCGACCTTCCAGTTCCTGCTCGACGGCAAGCCCGCCGCGGGCCTGCCGGTGACGGTGATCCCCGGCGGCATCCGCTATCGCGACCAGCTTGGCCAGATGGACCTCAAGACCGGCGCCGACGGCAAGGTCGCGATCAACTGGACCGAACCCGGCCTCTACTGGCTGAACGTCACGACGCCGCAGACCGCGCGCGCAGAAGGCCCCCCCGAACCCGCGACACCCCCCGCGCCGCAGCGCCGCGCGAGCTATGT
Organism: Sphingopyxis sp. MSC1_008; assembly: GCF_023197165.1. Classification (GTDB taxonomy): domain Bacteria; phylum Pseudomonadota; class Alphaproteobacteria; order Sphingomonadales; family Sphingomonadaceae; genus Sphingopyxis. The sequence continues at coordinate 258,601 of NZ_JALPRD010000001.1, read as the reverse complement.
CACGACGCTGGAAGTGCTGGCGCCCTGACCGACCGCATCCTCATCCCCCGCGCCTTGACGCCCGCGGCTTTCGCCCGGCGCGGCGCGGGGGCGTCCATCGAAAGTTTCGTCGGCGAAACGATGGGGACAGGCTGGTCGCTGCAGGCGGTCTCGCCGCCCGCCGCGACCCTGCACGGCGTTCAGGCCGCACTCGACCTCGTCGTCGAACAGATGAGCCAGTGGGCGCCCGAATCCGACCTCTCGCGCTTCAATCGCGCGATGCCCGGAACATGGTGCGAAATCCCCGCCGAATTCGCCCATGTCATCGAGGTCGCGCTCGACATCGCGCGTGCCAGCGGCGGAGCCTTCGACCCCGGCATCGGCCGCATCACCGACGCTTGGGGTTTCGGCAGCGCCGGGCGCACCGGTCGGGTGCCGCCGGCTGGCGAGTCCGACCCGGACCGCACGATCGATTTCGACCCGGGGACGCGGCGCATCCGGCGCGGCGAAGCGGCGGCGCTCGACCTCTCGGGCATCGCCAAAGGCTATGCCGTCGACCTCGCGGCCGCATGGCTGCTCGATATCGGCGTGCGGCATTTCCTGCTCGACGTCGGCGGCGAATTGCGCGGCGAGGGGATACGCCCCGATGGCCAGCCTTGGTGGGTCGATGTCGAGATGCCGCCGACATCGTCCATCCCGCCGTGGCGCATTGCGCTGCACGACCTGTCGGTGGCGACCTCGGGCAATTATCGCCGCGGCTTCAGTGCGGGCGGGCGGCACTATTCGCACAGCTTCGATCCCGCGACCGGACGTCCGATTGTCAGCGGGGTTTCGTCGGTCACCGTGCTCCATCGCGACTGCATAAGCGCCGATGGTTGGGCAACCGCGCTGACGATCCTGGGGACAGAGGCGGCGATCGCGCTCGCCGATGAGCAGCAGCTCGCAGCGTGCATCGTCGCCGGCGACCGCGAATATCTGTCGCATGCGTGGCGCGATATGCTGGGCTAACTGTCGGCCCAGAGCCGCAGCAAATTGTGATACACGCCGGTGAGTTCGATCACCGAACGGTCCTTGCCGCCAAGTTCGCCGGTCAGCCGCTGCACCGCGCGATCGAGGTCGAACAGCGTACGCCGCTCCTCGGCGCCGCGCACCATCGACTGAAGCCAGAAGAAGGAGGCGACGCGCCGCCCGCGCGTGATCGGGGTGACGCGGTGCAAGCTCGACGAGGGATAGATGACGGCGTGCCCCGCGGGCAGCTTGACGCGCTGGACGCCGTAATGATCCTCGACGAGCAATTCGCCGCCGTCATAATTTTCGGGCGCTTCGAGAAAGAGGGTGATCGACAGGTCGCTGCGAATGCGGAAATCGCTGCCGCGCTTGAGGCGGATCGCATTGTCGACATGCGTGTCGAATTCCTGTCCCGCGCCATAACGGTTGAACAGCGGCGGATAGATACGCAGCGGCAGCGCCGAGGCGAAGAAGATCGGCGAGCGCCCGAGCGCCTCGAGGATCAGCCGGCCCGCCTTTTTGGCGGCCTCGCCATCCTCGGCCAATTGCTCGTTATTCTTGGCGAGCGCGGCCTGGTGGCCCGACGTCGCGTTGCCGTCGATCCATTCGGCGGCGTCGATGATCGCGCGGATTTCCGCGAGTTCGGTGGCGGACAGCAAATCGGGAACGGCAATCAACATGAGCGGGATGTCCCTTCGGCACGACCGCTTCGCGCTGCCACAAATGAGAAATTCGATCAATGACGGGAGCGACGCAAGGCCGCTCCCGTCACCGGTTGTCAGAAGCCGACCGACAGCGTCAGCACCGCCGACCGCGCATCGCCGGGGGTGGCCCAGCCATTGTTGCGGACGCGGGTGTAATAGAGCTTGTCGGCGAAATTCTTCACGTTGAGCTGCGCCGAAATCTTGTCGGTAAAATTATAGGCAAGATAGGCGTTGTGAACCCAATAGGCGTCCGACTGAATGATCGTCGTATTGGTCGCCGTGGGCAGGTTGAAGTCATATTTGCCCTGATACGTCACGCCATAGCCGACCTTCAGCCCGAACGGGAGTTCGTAGGTCGTGAACAGGCTGCCCGAATGCTTCGGTGTGTTCTGCAGGTGCGCGCCCGCAACCGGATCGGGGACGGCGACCGAATTGGTACATGTGCCCTGACCGGGGTTGGCAAGACAGTAATCCGACACCGACTGGATGATCTCGCTGTCGAGGTAGGTATAGTTCGCCGTGATCGACCAGCCCGGAAGGATTTGGCCGACCGCGCTCAGCGCGATGCCATCGACGCGCGAGTGCCCGTCGCGTTGCTGGTCGGGCACGCCGACATCGCCCGAATTGACGCGATAGCTGTCGCGCTCGTTGCGGAACGCCGCGGCGCTCAGCAACAGGCGGCCACCCGCAACCTCGGCCTTTACGCCGATTTCGTAATTCTTGGCGCCCTCGGGCTTGACGCTGCAATTGCCGTTGATCGCGGCTTCCGAGCAGCTGCCGTTGACCGACGACTGCGACGGCGTCTTCGAATTGCCGAAAGCGGCGTAGAGCGTGACGGCTTCGACGGGTTTGTAGACGAGGCCAAGGCGGTAGGAGAAGAGATTGTCGCTATAGCTCGTGACCGTCGGAATGCCGAGGCCGGCGCGGCTCGACCCGCTGCTCTTCTCATAGCGGACGCCGCCGTTGATCTCGAACTTGCCGATCTTCATCGCGTCGAACAGGTAGAGTGAATAATTGTCGACCTCGCCGACCGTGCGGCCGGTGTAGGTGAAGTTCACCGGGCCGTCATAGACGTTGCTGCCATAGGTGAAGCCGGCGGGCAGGGCAGGGCCGACGACAACCTCGTTCGGGTTGGCGATGCTGACCAGCGGATAGCGGGCATAGAAGGGCGTCCCGTCGGCATTGCGCAGCGCATTGCCGCTGTTCAGCGTATATTTCTCCCACAAAGCCGAGGCGCCGATGACGAGCGTATGTTCGATCGCACCGGTGTTGAACGTCCCGCGCAGGTCGACCTGATCGTACATCAGCTCATTCCTGGAATCGCGCAGGTTCCCGCGCGGTCCGCCGATATAATAATAGCCGTTGGGGACGGTGAAGTTGCCAAAGCCCGCGACGTTGATCGTGCAGCTTCCGCCGTTCGCCGCGACGCCGGTCGACAGGCAATAGGTACCCTGCGGCGGACCGACGACAGTCAGCTGGCTGACCTGCTGCCAGCGCGCGAGGTTGCGGACCGACCAGGTGTCGCTGAGGTCATGTTCGAAGATCGCGGTCGCCTGATCGACGGTGATGTCCTGCCGGTCGACGTTGCGGTATCCGAAATAGTCGCTGCGATCGACGCCGGGGACGAGGCCGTCATAATAGGGCACGCCGTACTGCGGGAGATTGTCGTCTTCCTGATGCAGATATTGCAGCGTCAGCTTGGTCGGGCCGTTCATGCCGATGCTCACCGACGGTGCGATGCCCCAGCGCTTGTAATTGTCGAAATCGCGGCCTGGCACGTCATTCTTGTGCGCCATCGCGTTGAGACGCACGGCGATCAGGTCATTGACGCGCATATTGGCGTCGACCGTCCCGCGATAATAATTGTCGGTCCCAATGCCGCCGGTGGCGATGACGCGCGTTTCGTCGAGCGGGCGCTTGGTGACGATGTTGATCGACCCGCCGACCGAACCCGCGCCGCTCTGCACCGAATTGGCGCCGTTGACGATTTCGAGCTGTTCGAGGTTGAACGAGTCCGAGCGGCTGTAGGCGGCGCTGTCACGCACGCCGTCCTGCGTGATGTCGCTGCCCGCCGAATAGCCGCGGAAGTTGATCGAATCCGCGGGGGGCGAGCCACCCTCGGCAGCGCCGAAGGTGATGCCGGGGACGGTCGACAGCATGTCGCGCAGCGTCAGCAAATTCTGCTGTTCGATCGTCTCGCCGGTGATCACCGTGACGGTCTGCGGCGTGTCGCGTACCGGGCGCGTCGATTTCGGGGATTCCTGCTGCGTCTGGTAATGCTGACCGTTGACGATGATCTGCTCGCGCTCGTCGCGGCGCTCGCGCTCGGTCTGCTGTTCGGTAGACGCATCGGCACCCGCATCGGCCGCCATGGCCGAGGTGCTGATCAGGCTGCCGACGCAGGAGAGCGCCAGGAAAGTGGCGGACGTCGTAGGCTTCACGGCTGTTACCCCCTATTGTTATGGTGGGTCGCCGCTATTGCGAGTCGATTGCAAAGTCAACTCTAATGCGAATCATTCGCGATATTGTCGCAATCGATACCAATTGCGAAAGACACTTAATGCCGGCGTTCGAGCCACCAGCTCTGCCGCCAGCCATATTGACTCGCGACGGGTTCGCCGGCGGCATTGGTCGCGGGCTTGAAGCGGAAACGCTCTTCGATCAGCTCGCATGTCGTCAGGTCGAGCGAGGCGTCGCCGCTGGGCCGTGTGACGCGGCATCCGCTGACGCGGCCGCTGGCTTCGATTGTGAAGCGCACTTCGACCGCGCCGCCCGCCTTCGCGCGGCTGGCTTCGCGCGGATAGTCGCGGTCGCGGATCGTGCCGCTGCGCCAGACGGCCTTGGTTCCGCCGCCGCCGGTTCCGCGGCCCGCGCCGCCCGCACCCGTCCCGTCGCCGCGCCCGCCTGCGCCCGATCCGGGGCCGGGATTCGGCGTCGCGCCGGCCGACCCGTCGGTCCCTATGCCGGGACGCGGCGCGGCGGCGACTGGCGGGGTGATCGGGGGCAGCTTGGGCGGCGGGGCGGCGACCGCCGCAGCTTTGGCATGTCGGTTGGCGGCCGATGCCTTGCCGCTGGCCTTTTTGCTCGGCGCCTTCGCTGGCGCGACGTCCTCGCGCGGAGGTGTTGGCGCGGGCAGGGCAATTGCCGCGATTGCGTCGCTGGCCTTGCGGACGACATCGAGATCGAGGCCGCTCGCGAGGCCAAATCCAACCGCGCCGACGGCGAGCAGCGCGGCGCCGCCTGACACGAATTTCTGTCGTCTCGAAACCTGCCCCGTATAGGTCATCACGCCGCCTCTCATCGCGCACCGCCGCGCGCAACCGGCGACCCGTTTAGAGGAATTCGTCTAGCGTGGACATGAACCGGTCGAACTGGTCGTGATGCAGCCAGTGACCCGCGTTCTCGAATTCGATCACCTTGGCAGTGTTGAAATGCCGGAGCCGGCCGTCCTTCTCGGGATTCGAAGCCCAGCTGTTCGCGCCATACAGCAACAGGGTGGGGCAGTTGATCGCGCCCCACAGCGCGGCGATGTCATCCTGCGGCATGTCGAAGGCGGGCCAGACATTGAGGTAATTGTCAAACTTCCAGCTCCACGTGCCATCCTCGTTGCGGCTGATGCCGTGGATGGTCAGGTGGCGCGCCTGCGCCTCGGTCAGATAGCTGTTCTCGCCCATCATGCGCGCCAGCGCGTCCTCGAGCGTCGCGTAGCGGCGCGGGGTGCGTCCGGCGGCCTGGCGCTTGTCGTCGATCCATTTGCGGAAGCGTTCGGCGTAACCCGTCTTCGCACGCTCGGCGATCACCTTGGGCGAGGGGCCGAGCCCCTCGATCGCGACGAGCTTGCGGACATTCTCAGGGTAAAGGCCCGTATAGCGCAGCGCGATATTGCCCCCCATCGAATGCGCGACGATCGAGAGCGGACCAAGGTCGAGCTGGTGGATCAGCTGCGCCAGGTCATAGACAAAAGTGTCCATGGCGTAATTACCGTCGGGCGACCATGCGCTGTCGCCATGGCCGCGCAGATCGGGAGCAATGATATGATAGCGGTCGCGCAGTTTCCCGGCGACCCAGTCCCAGTTGCGGCAATGGTCGCGCCCGCCATGGACGAGCAGCAGCGGCGGCGCACCGCGATTGCCCCAGTCGACATAGTGAAGCTTCAGCCGCTGCGAGATGAAACTGTTCGAGGTCGGGCCGGCACTTGCCATCGGATCATCCTTGCTGTCTGTTCCAGTTTCAAAAGGCGACTGGTTTCGATCCGTCAACCCCGCATCGGTGCCATCTGCCTATAGAGACAAGCGAAGGGAGAGAAACATGACGACATTCCGGGACAGTCTGCTGGCCGGCAAGACCGCCTTCGTCGCCGGCGGCACCAGCGGCATCAACCTCGGCATCGCCAGGCGTTTCGCCGAGCTGGGAGCGAAGGTCGCGGTGGCGGGGCGCGATCCCGACAAGGCCGCGCGCGCCGCGGCGGACATCGGCAAGGGCGCGCTCGGCCTGTCGGGGGACGTGCGCGACTATGCGGCGATCCGCGGTGTGATGGAGCGCGTCGCGAGCGAGCTTGGTCCGATGGACATCGTCGTTTCGGGCGCGGCAGGCAATTTCCTCGCCCCGGCGCTCGGCATGTCGGCCAATGCGTTTCGCACCGTCGTCGACATCGACCTCAACGGGACGTTCAACGTGTTCCGCGGGTGCCACGACCTTCTCAACCGTCCGGGCGCGTCGCTGATCGCGATCACCGCGGGGCAGGCGGTCAATGCTTCTGCGCTGCAGGCACACGCCTGTGCCGCCAAGGCCGGGATCAACCAGCTGATTCGCGTCCTCGCGCTCGAATGGGGGCCCGAGGTGCGCGTGAACGGCATTTCGCCGGGCCCGATCGCCGGGACCGAAGGCATGGCGCGGCTCGCCCCGGACGCCGAAACGCGTCAGTCGCATTTCGACCGCATCGCGATGAAGCGCTGGGGCGAGGTCGAGGAGGTCGCCGAATCGGCGGTGTTTCTCTGCTCGCCCGCTGCTGGTTATATCACCGGCACAATCCTCGACTGCGACGGCGGCAGTCAGATCGGCGACGCGTCGCGCGGCGACCTTGCGCGCGGCATGGCCTGACAGCAAAAACGCCGCCAACCCATCGGGGTGGCGGCGTTTTTAATGGTGGGCGTGGCAAGGATTGAACTTGCGACCCCTGCGATGTCAACACAGTGCTCTACCACTGAGCTACACGCCCATCCCTTGGGGTGACGCGCCCCCTAAATGCCTCGGCGCGACTTGGCAAGCCCTTCGCGTGCGGCGGCGTCGTTATTGTTGGCTGGAGCGGTCGCTGCGGCCGAACATATTGTCGACTTCGCGCACCAGATCCTTGAGGTGGAAGGGTTTCGACAGCAGCTTTGCCTGCGGCACATTTTCCTCGGCGCGCAGCGAAACCGCGGCAAAGCCGGTGATGAACATCACCTGCGTCTGCGGTGCGGCCTTGGCGGTGTGCTGCGCGAGCTCGATCCCGTCCATCTCGGGCATCACGATGTCCGACAGAAGCAGGTCGAAGGTTCCCGAATCGATATAGGGGACCGCGGCGGTGCCGCGATCGACCGCGGTGACGTGATAGCCGGCGCTGGTCAGCGCGCGTGCGAGATATTCGCGCATCACGTCGTCATCTTCGGCCAGCAAAATGCGAATCATATTGAAATCTGTTCCCTGGTCCTTCGGCGCAGCCGGTTCCGGTCGGCTGCCCCCTCTGTCGCGCCCTGCATAGCGTCAGAGATTTAACAAATTGACGCGCGGCGCTGGATTCGTCCCGCTTTTTTTGCCACCCAACGCTTATGCCGTCCCGCACCATCCCGTCCGCCGCCATCGCTGTCAACCGGCCCGCGGCGAGCGGCCCCGTCGTCGTGTCGGTGCCGCACGCCGGACGCATCTATCCGCCCGAGATATTGAGCGCGGCGCGGGTCCACCGGCCGAACCTCGAACGACTCGAGGACAGTTGGTGCGACCTGATCGCGGCTGGTGCCGCCGATGCGGGCGCGACGGTCGTCCACGCGCTGTGGGCGCGCGCCGTTGCGGACCTCAACCGCGGCGAAGGGCAGATGGCGCCGGGTGAGGTTGCCATGCCGCTGCGGGCGCAATTTTCGGCGCCGGGGCGAAAGGAACGCGCGGGGCTTGGCGTCGTGCCGACGCGGCTCGCCGATTGCGGTCCGTTATGGAAGCGGCCGATCGATGGCGCGGCGCTCGAATGGCGCCTCGAATCCTTTCATCGGCCCTATCATGCGGCGCTCGCCGATGCGCTCACCGCGGCGCGCGATGAATATGGCCATGCGATCCTGATCGATCTCCATTCGATGCCGCCGATTCCGGCGGGCCAGCCGGGGCACGGCGCGCGAATCATCGTCGGCGATCGTTTTGGCGAAACCGCGGGCGACTGGCTGATCGATCTGGCGGTGGCGTCGGCCGAGCGATTGAACGAGCCCGTTGCGCGCAACCAGCCCTATGCCGGGGGGCATATTATCCGGACGCACGGCCGCCCGGCGGACGCCTTCCACGCGGTGCAGATCGAAATCGACCGCAGCCTCTATCTGACGGCGGAGCGCTTGCCCGACGCGGCTGGTATCGCGCGGCTGGCGCGCTGGTTCTCGAACCTTGTCGCCGAAGCGGGATTTGGCCGGCCCGACGCCGAAATATTCGCGCAAGCCGCTGAATAAAAAACCACCTCGTACCGAAGTACGAGGTGGCCAGGGTCCAGGGAGGACGCGTCCGCGTCAGTGATGACGGGACACTCGCCGCGATGGAAAGGGGGAAAACCACGGCGGCGTAGAAGAGATTTAGGATGTTGTGCGCCGACTTACAAGAAGAGACGGTGCAGAATCTGCAATATGCAAGAAATTGGTCGGGGAGAGAGGATTCGAACCTCCGGCCCCTGCCTCCCGAAGACAGTGCTCTACCAGGCTGAGCTACTCCCCGACCGATCTGCGCGCCGACCGGGGTCGCCGCGAAGGCAGGGCGGTCCTCTAGACGCGCAATCTGTGAACTTCAAGCGCCAATCGGCACATTGAAGATGATTGCCCGAACTAGAGCATTTCGGCAGTTCGAAAACTGAAATGACCGCCCGCAACGAAAATAAGATGATCGGCCAGATCGATGCCCATGGTGCGCAGGAAAAGCGCGGCGTCGTGCGTCGTGCCGATGTCGGCGTCGCTCGGCCAGGGCGTGTCGGAGGGGTGGTTGTGTGCCATGACGACCGTCGTAATGCCGCCGTCGACGAGCGTGCGCCAAGCGCGCGGCGGGATAACGCAGCGGCCCGAGCTATCGCCATCGACGCGTTCGAGCCGCACGAGGCGTTCGAAAGCGTCGAATGCGGCGAGGAGCAGGGTTTCCCGCTCGTCATCGAACATCGGGCGCAGCAACAGGCGCGCGACATCATCCTCAAGCTGGCACGGCACGAAGCCAGCCAGCGCCGACGGATCCGGCGCTTTGCCGAGGGGTTCGAACAGGGTCATCGCCGTCCCCATGCGCTCAGGCAGCGCGATTCCCAACGCGCGACTGCGCCGCATCGGAGGCTTTGCGGCGCTGGCCATGTTGCTCCCTTGTCCCCTCGCGGCGCGAAGCCTAGCACCGAGAGACAAAGCCGGGAGCCGAGTCTTGCCTGATTCCATCCATTATGAACTTCAATATCTGGACCTGATGCGCCGCATCTGGGTCGAGGGCGACGAGCGGGTCGACCGCACCGGCGTGGGGACGCGCTCGCTGTTCGGCGAGACGATGCGATTCTCGCTGAAAGACGATGCGATCCCGTTGCTCACGACCAAGCGCGTCTATTGGAAGACCGGCCTACGCGAACTGCTGTGGTTCCTGACCGGCGACACCAATATCCGGTCGCTCGTTTCGCAGGGCGTGAAGATCTGGACCGACTGGCCGCTCGACAAATATCGCCGCGAGACCGGGGACCAGATCAGCGCAGAGGATTTCGAGTCGCGAATCATCGATGATGAGGGTTTCGCGGCGAACTGGGGCGATCTCGGGCCCGTCTATGGCCATCAATGGGTGAACTGGCCGCGCTACGAGCCGGCAGGCGAGGGGCTTTTTCGCCGCGCAAGCCAAGGACATAACCAGATTGCGGCGCTGATCGATTCGCTGAAGAATAATCCGGGATCGCGGCGGCACATCTTCACCGGCTGGAACGTCGCTGACCTCGACCGCATGGCGCTGCCGCCGTGCCACATGACCTATCAGTTTCATGTTCGCAGCGATGGCGGCTTGTCGTGCCTGCTGTTCCAGCGCTCGTGCGACTTGGGGCTGGGCTTCGCTTTCAATGTTTTCGAAGCGGCGTTGCTGACGCGGATGGTCGCCGAGCAGGCAGGCCTTCACGCGCACGAACTCGTGTGGACCGGCGGTGATGTGCATTTATATCTGAACCACGCGGAGTTGGTCGAACAGCAGTTGTCGCGCGTTCCGCTCGGCGCGCCGAAGCTGCGCATCCTTCGCCGCCCTCCGAGCATTTTCGACTATCGGTTCGACGATTTCGCAGTCGAGGAATATGCGCCGCAAGCGCATATTTCCGCGCCTGTCGCGGTTTGAGCGCCGCCGTTGCATTCGTATGGCGACCGTAATAATATGTCGTCACGTTGAAATATAACTAGGCGCCGATTCGCGCCTGCAAAGGGAAGAAGATATGCCTGAGACGCCTCAGCGCCCGGCGAGCAATTTGCCGCCGCTGTCGCTTCATATCCCCGAACCGCGCTATCGCCCCGGCGATACCCCGGACTTTGGCGATATCGAAGTTCCCGCGGTCGAAGCGATCCCGCGCCCGAGCGAAGCGACCAAGCCCGATGCGATGCGCGAGCTGAGCTATGGTCTCGTTCGCGTGCTCGATTTCGACGGGCAGGCCAAGGGCCAGTGGGATCCGAAGCTGTCGCCCGAACGGCTGCGCACGATGCTTCGTAACATGATGCTGACCCGCGCGTTCGACGACCGCATGTTCCGCGCGCAGCGGCAGGGCAAGACCAGCTTCTATATGAAGTGTACCGGCGAAGAGGCGACCTCGGTTGCGTCGACAATGGCACTCGATCGCACCGACATGGTCTTTCCGAGCTATCGTCAGCAGGGCATCCTGATCACGCGCGATTATCCGCTGATCCAGATGATGAACCAGATTTATTCGAACCGCGGCGACCATCTGCTCGGCCGTCAGCTGCCGATCATGTATTCGGCGCCCGAGCATGGTTTTTTCAGCGTATCGGGCAACCTCGCGACGCAATATCCGCAGGCCGTGGGCTGGGCGATGGCCTCGGCGTCGAAAGGCGACAGCCGTATCGCGACCGTCTGGTGCGGCGAGGGCTCGTCGGCCGAGGGCGACTTCCACTCGGCGCTGACCTTCGCGACCGTTTACAACGCGCCGGTGATCTTCAACATCGTCAACAACCAGTGGGCGATCTCGAGCTTCTCGGGCTTTGCCGGCGGCGAACGCACGACCTTTGCGGCGCGCGCGGTGGGTTACGGCATCGCGGGCCTCCGCATCGACGGCAACGACCCGCTCGCGGTCTACGCCGCGACGCAGTGGGCCGCCGATCGCGCTCGCACGAACAACGGCCCGACGCTGATCGAGCATTTCACCTATCGCAGCGAAGGCCACAGCACCTCGGACGATCCGAGCGCCTATCGTCCCGCCGACGAAGCGACCGCATGGCCGCTCGGCGACCCGATCGCGCGGCTGCGTCAGCATCTTGAAACGCTTGGCGAATGGGATGCCGAACGCCACGAGGCGCAGGTGAAGGAACTCGACGATCTCGTCAAGACGACCCAGAAACAGTCCGAAAAGCTCGGCATCCTCGGCCACGGCATGCACCAGCCGTTCGAGACGATGTTCGAGGATGTGTTCGAAGAGATGCCCTGGCACCTCAAGGAACAATGCGATCAGATGCTCGCCGAGCGAGAGGCCAAGTTCGGCCCCAATTGGAAGCCCGAATAATGAGCACTGAAACCAAAACCATGAACATGATCGAGGCGATCAACAGCGCCATGGACGTCATGCTCGAACGTGATCCCAACACTGTCGTGATGGGCGAAGACGTCGGCTTTTTCGGCGGCGTGTTTCGCGCCACCGCGGGCCTGCAGAAAAAGCATGGCAAGACGCGCGTGTTCGATACACCGATCAACGAATGCGGCATCATCGGGGTCGCGGTCGGCATGGGCGCGTACGGCCTGCGTCCGGTCCCGGAGATCCAGTTCGCCGACTATATCTATCCGGGCCTCGACCAGCTCGTCAGCGAAGCCGCGCGTCTGCGCTATCGTTCGGCGGCCGACTTCATTTGCCCGATGACGGTGCGTACCCCGTTCGGCGGCGGCATCTTCGGCGGACAGACGCACAGCCAGTCGCCCGAAAGCATCATGACGCATATCTGCGGCGTGAAGACGGTGATCCCGTCGAACCCGTATGATGCCAAGGGCCTGCTGATTGCGGCGATCGAGGATAATGACCCCGTCGTCTTCCTCGAGCCCAAGCGCATCTATAACGGCCCGTTCAGCGGCTATTACGACCGCCCGGTCGAACCCTGGTCGAAGCATGACGCGAGCGCGGTGCCCGAAGGTCATTACCGCATCGAACTCGGCAAGGCCGCGACAGTGCGCTCGGGCGAAGCGCTCACCATCCTCGCCTATGGCACGATGGTCCATGTGACCAAGACGATCGTCGAGGAAATGGGCATCGACGCCGAGATCATCGACTTGCGCACGCTGCTGCCTCTCGACATCGAGGCGATCGAGACGTCGGTGAAAAAGACCGGCCGCTGCCTGATCATTCACGAAGCGACGCGCACGTCGGGCTTCGGCGCCGAACTCGCGGCGCTGGTGCAGGAACGCTGTTTCTATCATCTCGAAGCGCCGGTCGAACGCGTGACCGGGTTCGACACGCCTTATCCGCATAGCCTCGAATGGGCCTATTTCCCCGGCCCGGTGCGCATCGCGACCGCGCTGACCAAGATTTTGAAGGACTGACGCCATGGCCCGTTATTCATTCCGTCTGCCCGACATCGGCGAAGGCATTGCCGAGGCCGAAATCGTCGCCTGGCACGTCAAGATCGGCGAGCGCGTGGAGGAAGATGCGCAACTCGCCGACATGATGACCGACAAGGCGACCGTCGAAATGGAATCGCCCGTTTCGGGGATCGTTGTCGAACTGGCGGGCGAGGTCGGCGACCTGATCCCGATCGGATCGACGCTCGCGGTGATCGAGACCGATGGCGACGGCGATGTCGAGGCGCCGCCCGCGGACACGCCGGTCGAACAGGAAATCGTCGCGGAAACGCCGGGTGCCGAGGAAATCTCGGTGGCCGAGGTTGCAGCACCTGCGCCCGTTGCAACTCCCGCGCCGACGCCCGCTCCGGCACCGGCCCCCGCGCCGGTCGCGGCTGCAGATCACAGCCGGGCCGTGCTCGCGTCGCCCGCCGTTCGCGCGCGCGCCAAGGACCTCGGTGTCGATCTTGGTCAAGTTCAGGCCGAGGGCGACCGCATCCGCCACGCCGACCTCGACGCGTTCCTGCGCTACAGCGGCGGACAGGGCTATCATGCTCCCGGCGCCAGCCGCGCCCGCGCCGACGAGCCGATCAAGGTCATCGGCATGCGCCGCAAGATCGCCGAGAATATGGCGGCCTCGAAGCGCGCTATCCCGCACTTCACCTATGTCGAGGAAATGGACGTCACCGCGCTCGAAGAGATGCGCGCCGATTTGAACGCCAACCGTGGCGGCCGGCCGAAGCTGACGATGCTGCCCTTCCTGATCGTCGCGATCTGCCGCACCATCCCGCAGTTCCCGATGATCAATGCGCGCTACGACGACGAAGGCGGCGTGGTCACGCGCTATGGCGCGGTGCATCTCGGCATGGCGACGCAGACCGACGCCGGCCTGATGGTCCCGGTCATCCGCGATGCGCAGGATAAGAATGTGTGGCAGCTCGCGACCGAAATCACCCGCCTCGCCGAAGCCGCGCGTACCGGCAAGGCGAAGGTCGAGGAATTGACTGGCGGCACGCTGACCGTGACCTCGCTGGGCCCGCTCGGCGGCATCGCGACGACCCCGGTGATCAACCGGCCCGAGGTCGCGATCATCGGTCCGAACAAGATCGTCGAACGCCCGGTCTTCGACGGCGACGAGATTCGCCGCGCGAAGCTGATGAACCTGTCCATCAGCTGCGACCACCGCGTCGTCGATGGCTTTGATGCGGCGAGCTATGTGCAAGCGCTCAAGAAGCTGGTCGAAACGCCGGTCCTGCTGTTCGCGGACTAAGATAGCGACGAAGCAATCCGGGGCAGTGGACGCGCGCGCCGGATTGCTTCGCCAAACGCGCGGATGGATTACAGCCCCAGCCCCGCGAAACTCGTCTGGTCGAACTTCAGTTTGAAGGTCACATACGCGCCCGAGCGGGAGAAGCGCGCGTCTTCGAAGTCGCGGTCGTGGAAGCCCGCAAAATTGTAACCAAAGGTGATGTTCGCATTGGTCATCGGTGCCAGCGTCACCGTCGGACCGCCCGCCCAGCTCACGGTATCGGCATCGGTCCCGACGCGCACCGTGCCCGAGGCACCGACGTCGACATGCTCACCAAGGTTGAAGCGGAAGTCGGCGCCGATCAGGTTCGACCAGCCCTTCACATCATCCGCTCCGAAGCGGTCGAAATTGTAGCGCGTACCCCAGAAGAGGCCGATTTCGGCGCGCTCGTACCAGCCTTCACCGAACCCGCGCTCGCCGAGTGGGGTCCAGTTGACCGACAGGCTGTTGAGCAGGCGGCGGCTCGTCGCATCGCCGTCGATCGTCAGCGACGGGCCGCCGATCGGGCCAGCCTGACCCGCGACCGAGTCGCGGACCTTGTCCGAACGGAACTCGCTCTTGTTGAGCCATGAAATCCGCGAATCGGCGGGGCGATGCGCCCAGCTCATTTCGAACTGGATAACCTCGGTCGTCGGCGCGGTGCCGGCACCGCTCGCCTTGGCGTAAGTGAATAGAGCGCCGAGTGCGCGGCCTTCGCCGAGTTGACGGAGACCGCCGAGCGTCAAACCGTGGCGGTTGGCGATCTCACCATCGCGATATTCGGCGCGGCCGGTCAGCGTCCAGCGGTCGGCGCGATAGGTCGCGCCGGTGCTGATCGCGAGGAAATCCTCGGTCAGCGTGCCGTTGCCGCCGAGGAAACCACCCGAAGCGACCGGATGGTCGGTATTGAGCACATTGCCGGCGCGAATGCCGCCGATGGTGCGATTGCCATCCACCGAGACATCGACCGACCAGCGTTCGCCGAGCTTCAGCGACTGCGACAGGCCATAAGCGGCGAAGCTGCGCGGGCCATATTCGCCGATTTCCTGCTGGTTCGCGGTGGCGAGCAGGCGCGCGCCCGACCAAGGCGTCAGGTCGAAACCAAGCCGCGCAGTGCGTGCCTTGATCGTGTTGCCGTCGGCGATCTCGTAGCTGCCGACCAGATTGACGTCGCGATTGATCGCGAAGCGCGCGCCGAGACGGTGGCGGGTCGGGAAATCGACGCTCGCGTTCTTCCCGCCCAGCGCGAATTCGGTCTGCGCGTCGAGTTCGAGCCGCTTGTTGAACAGCCGCTGCGTTGCGCCCAGCTGGACGATGTTCGATCGATTGCGCGTTCCGTCGGTCAGGCGATCGTCGGCATGCGTTAGTCCGGCGCGTGCAACGCTGCTACCATTGTCATATTCGACGAGCGCGCGCGCGGCACGGCGGCGTGCATTGGTGTCCAGATAATCTTCCTGCCACGCGCTGCCGGTCACCGACAGGTTACGGCTCGCTTTCAGACGCGCATCGAAGCCGAATTTGCGCGTGCCGTTCTCGCTGCTGTTGAGCTGGCCGGTGCCGAAACCCGCCTCGCGCTCGCTTACGTAAGCGAGGAAGTCGGCGTTACTGCTGTGATGCTCGGCCTCGATCAGCCACGCCTTCGCGGTGCCGTCGGCGGTCGTGCTGCCGTTGGTTGCCTTGGCGTCGCTGACCGCGAGTTCGGCGCGGACCTCGGTTTCGATCGTCGGGCGATAGCGTGCATCGACGCCGCCGAGATTGGTCTTGGCGTTGCCATCCTCGTCGTGGATGAACGTCGCGCCGACGCGCAATTTCTCGTCGTTCGACTGATAGCTGACGCGGCCGCCGGCATTGAGCACACGCTGGCCAACGCCGTCGACTTCATATTCGGCGACGATGAACTGCGGATCGAGGTTCGACGAGCGGCTGAGCACCGGCTCGCGGAAACGGATCGTGCCCGACAGATAATCGATGTCGTAATCGACGTGGCGCGACAGGCTGACGCTGTCGACGATCCGCTCGCTGTGCAGCCGGTCGCGGGTCTCGATGGTAACCCGCTCGCTGTTCGGCAAAATGTCCTTCGCGCCGAGCTGGTACGGGCCGGTCAGGCCATTGCCCTGGATCTCGTCGCGGCGGAAACGGTACGGCGTGTCGGCGACGAAGGCGGTCGCGGCGACGTTGCGCCCACGATACTCTGCCTTGCCGCCGTTCAGCGCGCGCTGATAGCGGGCGAGCTCGGGTTCCGAAATCCCCGTCTCGATATCGCCAAACATCGCATAGAATTGCGGGCGTTCGAGGCGCAGGTAGAGCTTGCGCACCGACGCGGCGTCGTAACGCGTCTCGTTGCGGTCGGCGTAGATGGTGTAATAGGCGCGCGGGTCGATCACGCCGCCGAACCGCGTGTCGTCCTTGTCCTTGTCGCTGTCATACGCCAGCGTCATCAGCCATTTTCCGCGCACGCGGCCCTTGGCATAGAGCGCGAGGCGCGCGTCGGCGTTGAGATCGGCGAGCGTCTTGGCCACTGGCTCCATCCGGTCATCGAGTGTGTTGTAGCCGAGCGTCCCCGCGGCAAAGCCGACGACGGTCCACGGACGATTGCCGGGATCGAGCCAGGTTTCGATCGTCTGCTTGCGCGTCACCTTGTCGTCGCGGAATGTGAAATCCATCGCGAGCGTGCCCGACGCGGTCGTCGGTTCGAGCTCGATATAGGCGATGCCGTCGTCGCCATCGATCTTCCACACCGGCTGTGCACGTTCGAGGCCGGCGAGTTGGCGCGCCTGCTGCGCATCGGCTTCGACCGCGGGATAATAAGGTGCAGGGACGCTGAAATCGCCCGTCAGCCCGGCGCGGATTGGCTTGCCGTCGCGGTCGGTCAGGCGCACCGCGATCACCGGCCGCGTCACGCCATCGGCGACCAGCATCGACTTTTCGCGGATCAGCGATGCGCGCATCGGGGTGATCGAATAATGAATGTTGCGTTCGAGCGTTTCGAGGATGGCGCCGTTCGCATCCTTCACCTCGGCGACGAGATGGTTTTCGCCCTCGCGGATTTCGAGCCCTCGCCACAAGCTGACCGCGACGCTGCCGTCGGCCGACTTGCTGACGCCCTCGAAGGTCAGCGCATCGGCGGGCTTGCCGTTGACGCGGAGCGACACCGTTTGGCCCGGCGCGTGCTTCACCGCAGCGCGGATCGCTTTGGCGCGCGGGTTGTGATCGATGTCTGGAAACAGCCAGTCGATGCCCGGTGTTTGACCCGCGAGCCAGTCGCGACCGGAACCGGCGGCGTCGGGATCGCTCAGCACCTTGGGTGCTTCGATCGTCGCCTTGTTCGGTGCGGCACGCGGCGCACTCGCGACGGCGCGGAAGTCGGCGCGCTTCAGGGCACCGCCGCGACCTTCGACGAAGCGCGAGATCGCGCTGCCGGCGCTTTGCGTCGAGCGCGCGCAATCGATCGCCTCGCGGTCGAGGGGCAAGGTCGACGGGTCGATCTGGATGACATGCAGGCCGGGGCGTACGCCTTCGAAATGATAGCGGCCATCCTCGTCGGTGACCGTGTAGCTGCCGTCCTGCAGCATGACGCGGACGCCCATGACGCCGTCGGCCTTGCCCGGATCGACGCTGCAGCCGCCGTCGGTGATGCGGCCGACGATCGTCATGCGGTCGCCGAGCTGGTCGCGTTTGATCGCGATCGTTGCTTCGGCGATATTGCTCGCCGATCCGCGATTGTCGGTGGCGGTGGCGCGGTTGAGCGCATTGCCCGGCTGCGCCGACACGATGACCTCGGCCAGATAGGTAAGCAGGACCGAGCGCGACGCCGCAATTGTGGGCAGCGTGACAGCGAACTCGCGGCCGTTGGCGGCGACATCGGCCGTCACGCGCACGCCATCGACCCGCACGGTATCGGCGCGCAGGCGCATACCCGAAGGCAGCATGTCGCGGATGGTGACGGCGCCGGTACTGCGCCGCGTGTCGCGGTTCGCGACTTCGATGCGATACTGGATCACGTCGCCGGGTACCGCGACCTGCGTCGAGGTCGTCTTGCGCAGGGCGAGCGGCAGCCCGGGCCGGTCGACCGGAATGTCGACGCGCACGGGCGCGGGACTGTTCAGCGTGAAGGGGTTGCCATAGCTCGCGCCGGTGATTTCGAACATTTGCCCGTCGTCGGGGCGGCGCAACGCGGCAAGGTCGGCGGCGCTCGACTTCGACGGCGCGGTATAGGGCGCGGGCGGCGCGACGATCAGGCGATAGGTGCCCGGCGCAAGGAAGGGAAAGCGATAGTCGCCCGGCGGGAAATTGTACGTCGTGCCGCCGGCATCGATGACGCTCTGGCCGGTGACGACGCTCGACGGATAGGCCGAGACACCATCGTCGCCGAACACCTGCGCGGGCTGACCGGTCGCCGCGTCGACGATCGTCACACGGCTGCCGGCTACGGGCGCGCCGTCGCCGCTATCGAACACAATGCCGAACGGATCGACGAGGAAGTTGATCGTCGCGCGTGCCACGAGACTGGCGATTGCCTGATCGGTAACGCGCAGCATCAGCGGCGCGCCGGGATTGACCGACAGGCGGCAATCGCCCTGCGTTACGGCAGGCGGAACGCCGATCGTGTTGATCAAGCCGACGAATTCGCCGCTGTCGTTTGCGGTTTCGGTCAGTGTAATCTGCTCGCGGTCGCCGTTTTCGAGTTCGAGGACGACTGTCAGCATATCACGCTGCTGCGGATCGGCGTTGGCCGATGCGAGCGTGACCCCCACGACCAGAGCTTCGCCGGCGCGGAAACTGTCGGTACTTTGCAGCGATGCCGGGGCGGTCGAGATGCCTTCATACACGCCGCCGAGCGGGATCGTGCTGGTGGCGCTACGTGCCGCCGCGCTGCGCACGTCCAGTCGGCTGCACTGTGTCGGTGCCAGCGGGACCGATTTGTCGCCGCCGCCATTCGTCAGGCGATAGGTCGCGATCGCCGGCGGCGCCGCCGGACGCGGTGTGACCGTCACGTCGACGCGGTTCGACAGCGCCTGACCGGGCTGCCCGTCGTGCGTCCACTGCGCCGAAGCCGTGTTCGTGATCATTTGCGCGCGCGCCGGCGGTGCCGCAGGCAGCATTGCTGCCGCGCCCAGGACGGCCACAAGGCCATAAAATTTCGCGCGGAGTGCCATACAAGCCCCGAAGGGGGCAGCGGAGCCCGGCTTTCGCCGGAACACCCGCTGCCCCTTCCGTTACCCGATCAGTTGACGGTCGCGCGGAAGACGAGCGTGCTTGCGGTGCCTGCGGCGATCGAGGCGATCGTGCCCGACACGTTCGGCGCCGTGTAACTGCCGCCCGCCGTGCCGTTGAAATCGCACGTCCCGCTGGTGACCGTGCCGCCCAGCAGGATTGTGCCCGCATTGAACGTCAACTGGCCTGGAACCGGGTCGTTGATCACCACCGACGTCGCCGCGGCGCCGCCGGTGTTGGCGACCGCGATGCAATATTCGACCACCGCACCCGGGATCAGCTTCGGATTCGTCGTATTGTTGAACGGATCCGAAATGACGCGGCTGGTCTTGGTGACCGCGAGTGTCGCGGTCTGCACCGTATAGTCGTCGTTGTCGCTATGCGAACCGTCGCGCGCGACATCGCCCGCTACACCGGCGATATCGGCAAAGACAGTGTCCTTGCCCGCGGTGTTCGCACCCGTGGTTTCGGTGATCGCGGCACCCTGGGTGCCGGCAAGCCCGCCTTCGCGCGCGGTGGCACGCAGCGTCACGCCCGCGACGGCGTTGTTGGCGAGGCCAGCCGGGATATCGGAGACGACGAACAGGCGAATCGCAGTGTCGACGACGAGTTCGTCGACATAAGCCGTGATCAGCGTGTCGCCCACATCCCAGCTTCCCACGGTGCCGGTGACGGTGTTGTCGCGATAGATCCGGACGTTATTGGCGTTGAATGTGTCGGTGCCGCCATGTGAGGCGGTCCCGCCCACGATCTGCGACGCAACGAGCGCGAAGTCGAGTATTTCGTTCGAGCTGTTGGTCAGCTGGAACGTCGTGACGGCATTTGTCTGGCCCGGCACGACATTGGTCGTTACCGTGCCGACTTCTTCGACGAGCAGGTTGATCTTGCGGTCGACGGTGAAATTGTTCGACGCCGACTGCTGTCCCTGTGCGACGCCACCGACCTGATAGTCGACGGTGGCGGTATTGGTGATCGTGGTGCCCGCGGTCGTTCCGGCGGCAAAAGCCGGCGTGGCGGCGACGCTCGAAAGCGACGCCAGACCGATGGCACCCATATAAGTCAGCTTGCTGGTCATAGCTGAGCTCCTGGGCTTTATGTTGGTTGCCGTTTCCCCACCGCTGGCAACCGTTAAGCGGTTTTATTCCTTCGCTATTTGACAACTCCCCGAAACATGAGCTTGCCTGTGCCACCGACCGGGATCGGTTTCTGAAAAGCCCAGCGGACGTGCGTGACATCGGCGGGCTGCGCCGCGCGGCGCGTGCCGTCGGTCATCGGAACCGAAAGGTCGGAAAGCAGTCCCCACTGCTTGCCGCCGTCGACCGAAACCAAAGGCCGCGTGTCGCCGGCGTCCGCAAAGCGAACCGCCGATGGCATCGGGTTGGTGATCACAAACTTGTCGGCAGGCTGCGCGCCGGCGTTGCGATAGTTGAGCACGAAGACGAGCCGGTCGCCGGGAACGACGACCTTCGGTTCTTCGAGCAGGATCTTCTGCTTGCCCTGCGCGTCGGTCGACACGCGTTCGACGAACACGGCATTGTCGAGCGCGACCTCGTTCGCGGCGAACGCCTGGGCCGGCATCAGCGCGGCGAGCAAAAGGAAAAGGGCGGTGCGCATGCGCGTCTCCATCAATCGATCTTGGTCTGGAAGGTGACGGTACGGGTCTGACCGCCGGCGACGGTGCCAAGCGCGACGTTGATCCGCGTGCCGTTGTAATCGCCCGCATCGGCGTCGGCCGCGTCGGACAGCCCGCTGCCGCCGAGCGCGATCGAGCCCGGGACATAGCTGGTGTCCGCGGGGATATTGTCGGTGATCGCAAGCCCGCTGACCGACCCGCTGCCCGCGACCGTGGCGACGATCGTATAGGTGATCGTCGCACCCGGGACCGGGTCGGTGGTGCCGAGTGAATTGGTCACGACTGCCGATTTGACGAGCGTCACGGTCGCCGCGGACACGACATACGCACCAGCATCCGTGCCGTCGGCACCCGTCGAGCCGACGACGGCATCGCCGCCGCCTTCGCCCTGGCCGGCAAAGCTGTCACCGGGATCGCCGGTGCCTGTTTTCGCCGCCGCGACGAGGCTGACGATGCCGCGATTGCCGTCGACGACCGTCCCTGGCGTCGTCGCGAGGACGAAAACGGTGATGCTCTGGTCGGGACTCAGCGACGGATCGTTCGCGCCCGGTGTATAGAGTGTGTCGGTGCTGGCATCGAAAAGGCCGTCGCCGTTGTCGAGATAGATTTGCGTGACTGCGGGGTCGTAATTGTCGCCGCCGGCGTTCGCGATCGTGCTGAGCCCGAACGCTTCGACGCCGTTGCCGTTGTTGGTGACCGAGAAGGTGAGCATCTGACCCGTCGCGCCCGGCGTCGTCGGGACGTCGGCGGGATTGCTTGAATCGACCGTCACGTCGAGCAACTCGTCGACAAGCAGGTCGACGCGGTTCGAATCGATGGTCGTCGGGCCGCCGCCAGTGTCGTAGCTTGCGCTCGCGGTGTTGCTGATGGTCGAGCCGGCACGCGTGCCGGCAGCCTCGGCCTGCATTGGCAGCGCGAACGCGGCCAGCAGCGCAAGAATTGAACAAGAGGGTAGAAGCCGATGCTTCGCGCCCCCCACAGGCGCTATCATCATCACTTTGACTCCGAATAGGTTGGTCCTTGGAGCCGTCAGTCGCCGATAAAGGGTAATTTCTGGTTAAAAAGCAGGAAGAAACACGCATTTTGACCCAGATGGGGACAGGGCGTCCGCCAGTTTTGTCGCAAAACAGGCCGACTGGCGCGCAAACCAAAGCTCGCGTAAGACGAGGCGGTTAACAAGGAGAGCAGGGGTGGCGGAGGAGCGGGGCAGCAAGGATGGGCGTCCGCCGCGCATCAATCCGCTGCACCAGATCGAGATCGACGATTTCCGCCGCGACCGGCTTCTCGCGGCGCTCGCGTTGCTTTTTGGTGCCAGCTTCTGCCTCATACTGCCCTTCGCATTGCAGGCGGGCGCCGAATTCTTCCTGCCACTTACCGCGGCGATCGTCATTGCGATCGCGCTCGTCCCATTGCTCGAATGGCTCGAACGGCGCGGACTGCCGTCGGCGCTTGCGGCTTTCCTCGCGCTTGCTGTCTTTCTGGCGATTATTAACGCCGCGCTCGCGATCATCGTCGTACCTGCCACCGGCTGGTTCGCGCGCATTCCTGAATCGATCCCGCGCATCCAGAGCAATCTCGCGCCGCTCATCGACTTTTATTCGACGCTGCAACGCTTCGTCGATCGCACGCTGATGTCGGTCGCCAGCGGGACCGAGGCGACGGCGCAGGCCGTGGCGGCGACCGCGCCGACGTCGGTGGTCGACTATTTCATCTCTTCGGCGCCCGCGGCCGCGATCCAGCTCTTTTTCGCGGTGCTCGTGATCTTCTTCTTCCTCGCGGGATGGACGCGGCTGCGCAAAGGCACGATCCGGCGGCGCGGCAGCTTCGACGGCGCGATGCAGACCGCGCGCGTTATCCAGAATGTCGTCGATGCGACCGCCGACTATCTGGCGACGATCACGATGATCAACGCGATTCTCGGCCTGACCGTCTCGCTCCTGCTCTGGGCGCTCGGCATGCCGTCACCTTTCATGTGGGGCGGGATCGTCAGCATCTGCAATTTCGTGCCCTATCTGGGGCCGATCGTCGCCGCGGTACTGCTCGGGCTCGGCGGATTGATGACCTTCGATGCCGTCGGGCTCGCGCTGCTGCCCGCGCTGATCTTCATCGGCGTCCATCTGGTCGAGGCGAATCTGATCACCCCGCTGGTGCTCGGCAAGCGCCTGACGATCAATCCGCTGCTGATTCTCGTGTCGTTGAGCTTCTGGGGATGGGTGTGGGGCACGCCGGGGGCGCTGCTGGCGGTGCCGCTGCTGCTCATCCTGCAGACCGTACTCGCGTCGACCGGCACCCCCGATCTGGCGGGTTTCCTGTTCGAACATGGCACTTTGACGACGACCGACGAGGTGCGCGATCGATTAAATCGTACGCATGAGGAAAGCGACGGTTGACAGGTCGGGGCGAGCGCCATATTGGCGCGGCTCCCAAGCACACGCGGGTGTAGCTCAGTTGGTTAGAGTGCCGGCCTGTCACGCCGGAGGTCGCGGGTTCGAGCCCCGTCACTCGCGCCATTCCTTCCATTTTCGGACGGAATGGCCACCGCGTCTTGGGACCATTCCATCACTGGAAATCGGGAAAAATGGCGCGGCGCCTCAGCCGCGCCATTTCCCCAATTCCATCCAGCGCAGCAGCGGCTTCAGCGGCAGGATCCATACGACCCCCGCCGCAAGATAGAAGACCGCCTGCACCAGCACCGGCCATGTACCGACCCATGGTGACACGCTGACGACAATGCCCGTCCACACCGCGATCAGCGCCAGGATCAGGAACATGCCGGCGGGTTTACGCCAACTCGGCTGGGGCCCGGGTGGTATTTGGCTCACAAACGGTCTCCACAAAGGATGAATTCTTGTTCGGTCAGGATCGCGTCGAGCGCGATATCGGTTGATTCGCGGGGTGTGCTGTCGATTTCTTGCACCGACCAGCCGATTCCGATCCGCAGCACCTTGGGATGCGCGGCGAAATAGCGATCATAATGCCCGCCGCCCTGGCCGATCCTGCCGCCCTCGCGATCGAATCCGACGAGCGGGCAGAAGATGAGGTCGGGTGTCGCCAAAAGCGCGCCGTCTGCGGGCTGGCGCGTGCCCCAAGGGCCCTTCACCAGCGCTTGGTCGGGTGCCCAACGGCGAAAACTCATTTCGGCGATCCGCCCGGCATGGTGGGGCAGGGCGAGCGCGCCCGCTTCCGCAAGGCCAGCGAACATCGGCATGACATCGGGCTCGTCGCCCGACGCGGCGTATGCGCCAACGACGGCATGATCGGCGAGGAGATCGGAAAGCGGCGCCGGCAGCGCGCGAAACGCCGCAAGCTGCGCCATCCCGTCGAGATTCGCCGCGAAATGCTTGCGGCGAAAGCGCAGCCTTTCACGCAGTTTCTGCTTTTGTTGGACCAGATCGGCGGACAAGTCGGTCATCGCCTCCTCTGGGACTGGCTGGATCGGTTGGCGGGACCGCCGAGGTCGTTTGCTGGAAAGTCCTCTGACGCCAGTAACGTCAGGTGGGGACCATGTACGTCGGACCAGGGTCCGGGCAGGGACAGCCCCCTAGGATGATGTATCGCCTCAGGGATTTTCGCAAAAGCTCGTGCCGGGCAGTACCCGCCGCCCCCTATGTAGGGGCGCGGGCCCGCTTGCTCAAGGGAGTTGCTCGACTTTCGCGGCCAGCGCTTCGATCCGGTCGGCGATTTGCAGCAGCGCTCGATCATGCGCGGGCTTCGTGGGAGGCGCAGCGGCTGGACCGGCCTGAAGAACGGCCTCCAGCTCCTTGAGCGCGGCCTGTTCGCGTGTCACCGCGGCGCGCAGTTCGTCGCGCGCCGTCGCTTCGCGGCTTTCGGCAAGCGCCACCGCGGCGCGAAGCGAATCGGACTGCGGTTCGGACTTTTCAATCTTGCCCTTCGCATCCTGTGCATCGTCGGCCAGCATCAGCGCCGCGAACAGGAGCTGGCGAACTTCGGTCCCGCCCGGCATTTCGCGCGCCTTTTCGTCGACGACGGCGGCGAGCTGAAGAAGCTGCGATTCCTGCCCGTCCTCGCAATGGAGGTCATAGGGGCGTCCCGCGATGGTCAATTTCACATCAGCCACGGTCGGCCTCCGCGATCAGCCGGTCGAGTTCGCCGATGACCGCAGCGACCTCGGCCTTCAGCGCCGATTGGTCTGCGGCGGGGGCTTGAGCGGCCGATTCGGGCCGGTTCGCGCGGTCGGCGAGCGCCTTTTCGATGCGGCTGAGCGCGCGTTCGATACGGCCGATGGCCAGGCTGGATTCGTCGAGATCGAGTTCCATGACGAAGGGTTAGCAGTGCCGGGGAGGGGGTGCAATTGCCCTGTCGGTCGAAAATGCGCCGATTTTCCGTCACGGGCGGTTGACTCCTGCCCCCGCCGCCGCAAAGGGCTGTCCGCATCGAACCGGACGGTGTGTCCGGTGCCAGCCCAGCCATTTTCCGGGGGACCAATGACACTGCCCGAACGTCAGCTCGCCAACGCAATCCGCGCGCTTGCGATGGATGCCGTACAGGCCGCAAGCAGCGGCCATCCCGGGATGCCCATGGGCATGGCCGACGTCGCGACGGTGCTTTATTCGGACTATCTGAAGTTCGATCCGGCCGACCCCAAATGGGCCGACCGCGACCGATTCGTTCTGTCGGCAGGGCATGGTTCGATGCTCGCCTACGCGACGCTGCATCTCGCCGGCTATGCGCGGCCGATGCTGGATGACATTCGCAACTTCCGCCAGTTGCACAGCCCGTGCGCCGGCCACCCCGAGAATTTCGAGCTTGCGGGCGTCGAGACGACGACCGGGCCGCTCGGGCAGGGGCTTGCAACCTCGGTCGGCATGGCGATCGCCGAACGCCACCTCAATGCGCTTTATGGTGACGATCTTGTCGATCATCGCACATATGTCATAGCCGGCGACGGGTGCCTGATGGAGGGCATCAACCACGAAGCCATTGGTTTGGCTGGGCATTTGCAGCTTGGCCGCCTCACGGTGCTGTGGGACGACAACAAGATCACCATCGACGGGTCGACCGACCTGTCGACCAGCGAGGACATCGCGGCACGCTATGCGGCGACCGGCTGGCATGTCGAAAGCTGTGACGGGCACGATCCCGCCGATATCCGCCGCGCGATCGACGCCGCGCTCGCCGATCCGCGCCCGTCGCTGATCGCGTGCCGCACCGTCATCGGTTTCGGCGCCCCGAACAAGCAGGGCACCTCGGCGACGCACGGTTCACCGCTCGGCGCCGACGAAGTGGCGGCAGCACGCAAGGAACTGGGTTGGACTGCCGAACCGT
This sequence comes from Sphingopyxis sp. MSC1_008, assembly GCF_023197165.1. Classification (GTDB taxonomy): domain Bacteria; phylum Pseudomonadota; class Alphaproteobacteria; order Sphingomonadales; family Sphingomonadaceae; genus Sphingopyxis. Next base: position 232,500 of record NZ_JALPRD010000001.1, on the reverse strand, counting down.
TCGTCATTCCAGCCGACATCGCTTCGGCGTGGGCGGCGTTCGGCGAGAAGGGCAAAAAACTTCACGCAGAATGGAATGATCGACTCGCAAATAGCGATAAGAAAACCGAATTTTCTGAGCGCATTGCTGGCAAGATCGTTCCGGGTGACGCGTTCAAAGCCTATCTCGACGGTCTGGTCGCCGAACCGCCGAAGGTCGCAACGCGCAAGGCGTCGGAGAACACGCTTGGCGCGCTGACCGCGGATATTGCGGCGCTCGTCGGCGGCAGCGCCGACCTGACCGGTTCGAACAACACCAAAACCTCGTCGACTAAACCGCTGACGAAGAATGATTATTCGGGGCGCTATATCTATTACGGCATCCGCGAATTCGGCATGGCTGCCGCGATGAATGGCATGGCGCTGCACGGCGGCGTGGTGCCGTACGGCGGCACGTTCCTGGTGTTCGCCGATTATTGCCGCGCCGCGATCCGCCTGTCGGCGCTGCAGCAGCAGCGCGTCGTCTATGTGATGACGCACGACAGCATCGGGCTTGGCGAAGACGGTCCGACGCACCAGCCGATTGAGCATCTCCAGTCGCTGCGCGCGATGCCGAACCTGCTCGTGCTGCGTCCCGCCGACGCGGTTGAAACCGCCGAATGCTGGGCGCTCGCGCTGGCGCAAGAAAGCCGGCCGTCGCTGCTCGCACTGACGCGTCAGAACCTCCCGCCGCTGCGCCATGACGTCAGCGAAAATCTTTGCCTGAAAGGCGGTTACCGCCTTCGCGATGCTTCGGCTGCGCGCAAGGTCGTGCTCGTCGCGACGGGTTCGGAAGTGTCGCTCGCGATCGAGGTCGCCGACAAGCTCGAGGCCGCAGGTCACGGCGCCGACGTCGTGTCGATGGTCTCGACCGAGCTTTTCGACGAGCAAACCGCCGCTTATCAGGCGGATATCCTGCCCGACGATGCGCTGATCGTGTCGATCGAGGCGGGCACGACCTTTGGCTGGGAGCGCTATACCGGGCGCCATGGCCTGCGCTTCGGCATCGACAGCTTCGGCGCCTCGGCACCGATTGAAGACCTATTCAAGCATTTCGGCCTTACCGCCGATGATATCACCCCCCAGATACTGGCAAAGCTCGGCAACTAAGCACCGGCTTATCCCACGCAGAAAGGATTTTTCGACATGGCAGTGAAGGTTGCAATCAACGGTTTCGGACGCATCGGCCGCAATGTGGCGCGCGCGATTCTGGAGCGTAGCGATCACGATCTCGAGCTGGTGTCGATCAACGATCTGGGCGATGCCAAGGCGAATGCCCGCCTGCTCCGCCATGACTCGGTACACGGCGCCTTCAACGGCACGGTCGAAGTCGACGGCAACGACCTGATCATCAATGGCAAGCGCATCCAGGTCACCGCCGAGCGCGATCCCGCTGCTTTGCCGCATGCCGCCAACGGCGTCGACATCGTGATGGAATGCACCGGCTTCTTCACCAACAAGGCTGGCGGGCAAAAGCATCTCGATGCAGGCGCCAAGCGCGTGCTGATTTCAGCCCCCGCCAAGGAAGTCGACCTGACCGTCGTCTATGGCGTCAACGACGACAAGATCACCGCCGATCACCTGATCATCTCGAACGCATCGTGCACCACCAACTGCCTCGCGCCCTTTGCCAAGGTGCTGCATGAAGCGATCGGTATCGAGCGCGGCCTGATGACAACGATCCACGCTTACACCAACGACCAGAAGATCCTCGACCAGATCCACGACGATCCGCGCCGCGCGCGCGCTGCCGCGATGTCGATGATCCCGACCTCGACCGGTGCGGCGGCTGCCGTCGGCCTGGTGCTGCCCGAACTCAAGGGCAAGCTCGACGGTTCGTCGATCCGCGTTCCGACCCCGAATGTGTCGGTTGTCGACCTGACCTTCACGCCGCTCCGCGAGACCACCAAGGAAGAAGTCAACGCGGTGCTAAAGGCGGCCGCCGAAGGCCCGCTGAAGGGCATTCTCGGCTATACCGAAGAGCCGCTCGTTTCGATCGACTTCAACCATAATCCGGCGAGCTCGACGATCGACAGTCTCGAAACCTCGGTGATCGATGGCAAGCTGGTGCGCGTGCTCAGCTGGTACGACAATGAATGGGGCTTCTCGAACCGCATGATCGACACCGCGGGCGTGATCGCCAAGTTCCTCTGATCCAAAAGGAAACGTCGATGACCGCGTTCAAGACCCTCGACGATATCGGTGACGTCACCGGCAAGCGCGTTCTCGTGCGCGTCGACCTCAACGTCCCGTTGTTCGAAGGCGCGGTCAGCGACGCGACGCGGATCCAGGCAGCGATGCCGACGATCCGCGAATTGTCGGACAAGGGCGCGATCGTCCTGCTTCTCGCGCATTTCGGGCGGCCGAAGGGCGCGAAGAACCCGACCCAGTCGCTGTCGCTCGTGATGGGCGGCGTCGAAGACGTGCTCGGCCATTCGGTGATGTTCATTCCTGAAGCCGTGGGCGAGGGCGCGAAGGCGGGCATTGCAGTGCTCGCCGCGGGTGACGTCGCGGTGATGGAAAATACACGTTTCTATCCGGGCGAAGAAACAAACGATCCTGCGTTCGCCGACGCGCTGGCCGAAATCGGCGACCTCTACGTCAACGATGCCTTTTCGGCGGCGCACCGCGCCCATGGTTCGACCGAAGGCATTGCACACCGTTTGCCTGCTTACGCGGGTCGCGCCATGGAGGCCGAACTCAAGGCGCTTGATGCCGCGCTCGGCAATCCGGCGCATCCGGTCGCTGCGGTGGTCGGCGGCGCCAAAGTCTCGTCGAAGATCGACGTGTTGCGCAACCTCGTCAGCAAGGTCGATCATCTGATCATCGGCGGCGGCATGGCGAACACTTTCCTCGCTGCACGGGGGGTCGATGTCGGCAAGTCGCTCTGCGAGCATGACCTCGTCGATACCGCCAACGCCATCTTCGACGCCGCCGATGCCGCAGGATGCACGATACATCTGCCCTATGACGTTGTGGTGTCGAAGCAGTTTGCCCCGAACCCGCCGACGCGCACCGTCAACGTGCACGAAGTCGCCGCCGACGAAATGATCCTCGACGTCGGCCCGGCCGCGGTCGAAGCGCTCGCCGACGTACTCAAGAATTGCCGCACGCTCGTCTGGAACGGTCCGCTCGGCGCGTTCGAGACGCCGCCGTTCGACACCGCGACCGTCGCGCTTGCCAAGACCGCCGCGGCGCTGACCCGCGAAGGCTCGCTGATCTCGGTCGCGGGCGGAGGCGATACAGTCGCCGCACTCAATCACGCCGGTGTCGGCAAGGATTTCACCTTCGTTTCGACCGCCGGCGGCGCCTTCCTCGAATGGATGGAAGGCAAGCCGTTGCCGGGCGTCGACGCACTGAAGGCATAGACTTTCCCGCCGCATTGCATCGCGCCCAAGGGGTCGCTATGCGCAGCGCCACATACGTATGCAAACAACCGGAGATCCTATGACCACCGCTAATGCCGCCATGCTCGACCAGATCAAATCGGGGCAGGGCTTCATCGCCGCACTCGACCAGAGCGGCGGTTCGACGCCCAAGGCATTGAAGGGTTACGGGATCGAAGCCGACGCTTTCTCGAACGACGAGGAAATGTTCGGCCTGATCCACGACATGCGCAGCCGCATCGTCACCGCGCCGTGTTTCAACGGCGACAAGGTGATCGGCGCGATCCTGTTCGAGCGCACGATGGACGGCGAAGCCGGCGGCAAGCCGGTTCCGGCGCTGCTGTGGGAACGCGGCGTGGTGCCGTTCCTCAAGGTCGACAAGGGGCTCGAGGACGAAGCTGACGGCGTGCAGCTGATGAAGGCCAACCCCGGCCTTGATGAGCTCTGCGAGCGTGCGGTCGCCAAGGGCGTTTTCGGCACCAAGATGCGCAGCGTTGTCAACCTCGCCAATCCGGCGGGCGTGAAGGTGATCGTCGAACAGCAGTTCGCCGAAGCCGCGCGCATCGCGGCGCACGGCCTTGTTCCAATCATCGAACCCGAAGTGAACATCAAGAGCGCCGAGCGCGATGCGGCGGACCGCCTCTTGCTCAAGGAAACCCTCGCGGCGCTCGACGCCTGGACTGGCGCGCCGGTGATGCTGAAGCTGTCGCTGCCGACCGAGGCCGGCCTGTTTCAGCCGCTCGTCGATCATCCGAAGGTGCTGCGCGTCGTCGCGCTGTCGGGCGGCTTTGCGCGCCCCGAGGCATGCGTCGAGCTGGCGAAGAACCCCGGCATCATCGCGAGCTTCAGCCGCGCTTTGCTCGAGGACCTGCGCCACCAGATGGGCGATGACGAGTTCAACGCGTCGCTCGGCGGCGCGATCAAGGAAATTCACGCGGCCTCCGTGGCCTAGGTGATGGGAGAGCGGTGGCAAGCCGTCGACGATTATATCGCCGCCAGATTGCTTGGCGACGATGACGCGCTTGCCACCATCCTCGCCAACAATGCCGGACAAGGTCTGCCGCCGATCGACGTGTCCGCGGCACAGGGCAAGATGCTGTTCCTGCTCGCGCAAATGGCGGGTGCACGGCGTATCCTGGAGATCGGAACCCTCGGCGGCTATTCGACGATCTGGCTCGCCCGCGCTCTGCCCGACGACGGCGCATTGGTGACCCTCGAACTCGAGGCGTATCACGCCCGCGTGGCGCAAGAAAATCTCGAAAGCGCGGGCGTGTCGGCCAAGGTCGATATCGGGACCGGCCCTGCGGCGGACAGTCTGGCAGCGATGACCGACGAGGCGCCCTTCGACTTCGTTTTCATCGACGCCGACAAGCAGAGCAACAGCCACTATGTTGCCGAAGCCATCCGCCTCGGTCGCCCCGGCACAACGATTATCGTCGACAATGTCGTGCGCGAGGGCGGGGTGCTGGAGGCGAACAGCGACGACGACCGTATCGTCGGCACGCGCGCGCTTTTCGATATGCTGAGCGCCAATCCGCGCCTCGACGCGACCGCCATCCAGACGGTCGGCGCCAAGGGCTGGGACGGGTTCGTGCTGGCGCGGATGCGCTGAGCCTCAGCCGCATATTTCACGTCATCCCGGCGGTGGCCAGGATCTCTGCGGTGCATCGAAACGCAACGGCGAGACCGGCCTTCGCCAGGATGACGGAGAAAAGAAGGCGGCGCTTAGAGCCCGCCCGCGAAGCGGAACGAAAAGCGATAATCCGACGGCTTGATCGTCACATTGGTCATCTTTTCGGGACGCACCGATTCGAGCGTGAACTGCCCGTCGGCGAGCTGGACCGGCTCACCCAGCGTTGCTTCGAACGGCTGTTTCTCGCCGTTGCCGCGAATCCAGACCATTTTTACGCGCACGCGGCCCGCCCACACGCAGCGCGCGTTCATCGGGCAGCGGCTGTCTTCGAGGACCTCGACCGGCTGGACAAGCGGGCCGTCGACATAGGCTTTCTGGCCGAGCGCGACGTCGCTGCCGTCGGGCAGCGGCGCGCCGCGCGTCGTAGCGCAGGCGGAAAGGGCAAGCGCGGCGGGGAGGGCGAGGATCGCGAGGCGGTGTATGTTCAGCATTTGCCCGTCTGTGACCGCGCCGCTATGAACGCGCCATGAAAACACCGACCTGCCAGCTTTACCTGATTTCACCGCTCGATGTCGGCGGCGATTTTCCCGACCGACTTGCCGAAGCGTTCGGCGCCGGCCCGGTCGCCGCGTTCCAGTTTCGCGTGAAGGATCTCGACCAGCATGAAGCGGCACGGCTCGCCGAGCCGTTGCAGGCGCTTTGCTCCGCGCATGACGTGGCGTTCATCGTCAATGACGATGTCGCGCTTGCGAAACGGCTCGAGGCCGACGGCGTGCATCTCGGGCAGGATGACGGCGACCCGCGCGAGGCACGCCGGATTTTGGGTCCCGAGGCGCAGATCGGCGTGACCTGCCACGCGAGCCGCCATATGGCGATGGAAGCGGGCGAGGCTGGAGCCGACTATGTCGCCTTCGGCGCTTTTTATCCGACAACCACCAAGACGGTCGACCATCAGGCCGAACCCGAAATCCTCGAGTGGTGGCAGGGCATGTTTGAACTGCCGTGCGTCGCAATCGGCGGCATCACGGTCGACAATGCGCGGGTGCTGGTCGAAGCCGGCGCCGATTTCCTAGCCGTTTCCGGCGGTGTCTGGGCGCACCCTGAAGGGCCCGGGGCGGCGGTGCGCGCGTTCCGCGCCCTTCTCGAAGATCAGCCCGCCGGGTAATCGCGGCCCGGCGTCTTGGGAGCATCCTTCGGCACATGCGGCACCGCCGCATCCTTGCGCCAGCCAAAAAGGCCGGCGCAAGGTGCCCCGCGCGACGAAGGTGCTGCGTTGCCGCGTGGGGGCGGCGGGGTAAGGTCGGTAAGATCGAAACTCATCATGGGTGCGCATATGACAGCGGCGGCGCGCGTCATATTGGATCGATACGTCAAAAGGATATCGGCCCGTCGCTTTTGGCGTTTCGGTCCAACGACCTCGGTTCATGGCTTTTTGCTTGCGCTCGTCGCGGTGCCCCGCAAGACAGCGGATGGGGAGAATTTTGATGACCGAAACGACCACGCCGACGTCCCGCGGGCGCGAACTGACGATCCGGGCTATCCTGCTCGGCGGCCTGCTCACGCTGATGTTCACCGCGGCGAACGTCTATCTGGGGCTGAAGGTCGGGCTGACCTTTGCGACCTCGATCCCCGCGGCGGTGATTTCAATGGCGCTGCTGCGCTATATGGCCGGGTCGACGATCCTCGAAAATAACATCGTCCAGACGATCGCGAGCGCCGCGGGCACCCTGGCGGCGATCATCTTCGTGCTGCCCGGACTTGTCATGGTCGGTTACTGGCAGGGCTTCCCGATGCTGGAGACCACCGCGATCACGATGCTCGGCGGGATTTTGGGCGTGCTTTTCTCGGTGCCGCTGCGCCGCGCGCTCGTCGTCGATTCGGATCTTCCCTATCCCGAGGGCCGCGCCGCCGCCGAAGTGCTGCAGGTCGGCGCCGCCAGCGCCGAAGGCGCCGAGGAAAATCGCGCCGGGCTGTCGGCCTTGCTGTGGAACAGCATCGTCGCTGCCGTCTTTACCCTGATGACCCAGATGAAACTCGCTGGCGCCGAGGTTGCGCGCTGGTTTGCGGTCGGAAGCGGCGCGACCGGGATCGCGGGCGGGCTTGCCTTTGCGCTGTTCGGCGTCGGCCACCTCGTCGGCCTGTCGGTCGGCATGGCGCAGCTCGTCGGGATGGTCACCGGCTGGTGGGTGCTGCTGCCGATCCTGACGCAAGGCGGGAGCGGCGATGCCGAGACGCTGGCGAACACCGTATTCCGCGCCGACGTGCGCTTCTTTGGCGCTGGGGTGATCGCGGTCGCCGCGATCTGGACGCTGATCAAGATTGCCGGGCCGGTGCTCGGCGGTATTCGCTCGGCGATGGCGGCCAGCCGCGCGCGCGAAGGCGGCGCCGTACTTGCTATCGAAGAACAGGATATGTCGATCAAATGGGTGTTCGGCGGCTCGCTGGCGCTGATGCTGCCGATCGGCTGGCTGCTCTGGACAGTGCTCGCCGGCGGGCCGCTCGCGGGATCGTCGATGATCCTGATTGCCGGCGCGATCCTGTTCATCATCATCGTCGGGCTGATGATCGCCTCGGTCACCGGCTATATGGCGGGCCTGATCGGCGCGTCGAACTCGCCGGTGTCGGGGATCGGCATTCTTGCGATCATTGCATCGTCGCTGCTGCTGCTCGGCCTGCTCGGCCGCGGGGGTGGTGAGGAAGAAATCGCCGCGATGGTCGCCTATGCGCTGATCGTCACCGGGCTCGTGTTCGGCATCGCGACGATTTCGAACGACAACCTGCAGGATCTGAAGACCGGCCAGCTCGTCGGTGCGACGCCGTGGAAGCAGCAGGTCGCGCTGATCATCGGCGTGATCTTCGGCTCGCTCGTCGTCCCGCCGGTGCTCAATGTGCTCAACGAGACCGTCGGTTTCGTCGGCGTCCCCGGTGCGGGTCCCGAAGCGCTGGCCGCACCGCAGGCGGGCCTGATTTCTTCGCTTGCGAAGGGCGTGCTCGGCGGCGACCTCAACTGGACGATGCTTGGGCTTGGCGTGCTCGCGGGGATCGGCTTCATCATCGTCGACGCGCTGCTCGGCCGCGCGGGCAAGCTGCGGCTGCCGCCCTTGGCCATCGGTATCGGCATCTATCTGCCGATGGCGGTGATCCTGCCCGTCGTGATCGGTGCGGTAGGCGGCTGGTTCTATGACCGCTGGGCGGCGAAGCGTCCGAACGCGAGCTTCGCGCATCGCATGGGCGTGCTGACCGCGACGGGGATGATCGTCGGCGAAAGCCTGCTCGGCGTCTTTTACGCGGGGACCGTCTATGTGACCGACAACGACGCGCCGCTCGCGGTGACCGGCGAGGGCTATGCACCCTATGCGCCATGGGTCGGGCTCATCCTGTTCGTCGTGCTTGTCTGGGCCAGCTATCGGCGTACGCGCCGGCTGGTCGTCGCGACGCCCTAACGCTGCGGCTTGCCCTTCGGCGCTGGCGCGGCTAAAGGCGCGCACCTGATAGCTGTGCCCGGCGGGCGCCGCTTTGCTCTTTCCATCCTTGAACTGTGAGTGTGCGCGATGAAAATCACCGGCGTTGAAATCCGTCCCGGCAATATTATCGAATATGAAAAAGGGATCTGGAAGGTCACCAAGATCCAGCACACCCAGCCGGGCAAGGGCGGCGCCTATATGCAGGTCGAAGCCAAGAACCTGATCGACGGCCGCAAGCTCAACAACCGCTTCCGCAGCGCCGACACGGTCGAAAAGGTCCGCCTCGACACCAAGGATTTCCAGTTCCTCTATGCCGAGGGCGACGACCTGGTGTTCATGGACAAGGACACGTTCGAGCAGATCACGATCGCCAAGGACGTCGTCGGCGAAGCACATGAATTCCTGCAGGACGGCATGGACGTCGTGCTCGAGCTTTGGGAAGAGCGCCCGATCTCGGTCGAGCTGCCCGAAACGATCGAAGCGACGATCGTCGAGGCCGACGCGGTGGTGAAGGGGCAGACCGCCTCGTCGTCGTACAAGCCCGCGATCCTCGACAATGGCGTGCGCGTGATGGTGCCGCCGCACATCACGAGCGGAACCAAGATCGTCGTGCATGTGTACGACCGCGAATATGTTCGCCGCGCCGACTGACTGAGTTCCCCTCCCGCTTGCGGGAGGGGCTAGGGGAGGGCCTGTCGAGGGACGGGGCCTCCACGATGGAAACATTCCCTCCCCCGACCCCTCCCGCAAGCGGGAGGGGGGAGAAAAATTATGGCCGTATCCGGCATCATTACCGTCATGGAACGCGCCGCGCGCAAGGCCGGCACGAAGCTGCGCCGCGACTTCGGCGAGATCGAGCATTTGCAGGTTTCGCAGAAGGGCCCGGCCGACTTCGTCTCGAAGGCCGATCAGGCGGCCGAGCGCACCCTCTATGACGAACTCGGCCGCGATCGTCCGGGCTGGGGCTTTGTGCTCGAAGAAGGCGGAATCATCGAAGGCGAGCCCGGCAAGCCGCGCTTCATCATCGATCCGCTCGACGGCACCTCGAACTTCCTCCACGCGATCCCGCATTTCGCGATCTCGATCGCGGTGCAGGAGCCGAAGCCCGGCGGCGGCTGGGGCGACGTCACCGCGGCGCTCGTCTATCAGCCCGTCACCGACGAAAGCTATTGGGCCGAACGCGGCCGCGGCGCCTGGCTGCACGACCGCCGCCTGCGCGTCGCATCGCGCCGCCACCTCAACGAATGCCTGGTTTCAACCGGCATCCCGTACATGGGTCACGGCAATATGGCGCAGTGGAGCCGCATTTTCGGTGCCGTCGCGCCCGAAGTCGCCGGCATTCGCCGCTTCGGTGCCGCCAGCCTTGACCTCGCGTGGGTCGCGGCGGGCCGTTACGATGGTTTCTGGGAAAGCGACCTCAAGGTCTGGGACGTCGCCGCGGGCATGCTGCTTGTGCGCGAAGCCGGCGGCTTCGTCAGCGATTTTCGCGGCGGTGACCGTGCAATCGAGCGCAGCGAGTTCATCGCCGGCAGCGCCGCGGTGCATTCGAAGCTGCAGAAGCTCGTCGCAGGCGCGCTGCGCAACGCCTGACGGGCGTACGTTCCTCATCGTCATGCCGGACTTGATCCGGCATCCCGCTTTGCGACGTTGAGCGGGACCCCGGATCAAGTCCGGGGTGACGAGCGATTAGCGTGGCCTATTTTTCGAAAACATACTCGCGAAAGCTGTCCATCAGCGACGCCCAGGTGTTGAACGTCTCGCCGACATTTTCGCGCGGGATGCCGCCGAAATCGAGGTCGACGTCCATCTCGAGCACCGGATCGCCTTCGTCATCCTTGTAGGCGCGCGCGAAGCGCTTGTCCTTGTTCCACTTGTTGAGCCTGTCGAGCGAGACGCCCTTCGCATCGCTGAATCCCATATAATATTGCAGGGTCTTGCACTTCTTGCCCTCTTCGCAGTTCATGAAGAGGACGAGGAATTTCAGGCCGTTGCGATTGCTTTCGAGATAAGGATCGTCGCCGGGCTTGCTGACCAGCGTCGCGGGCCAGCCCTGCGACTCGAGGATCGCTTTGATCGTTGCGGGATTCGACGCGTTGATCAGTTCGGCGTGGGCCGGCGTCGCCGAGAAAAGTGCAGCGACGCCCAAGGCGAGTGCGGCGCGAACGGTAATTGGTCCCATGGAAGCTCCCTTTATCCAAGTTGCGCCCTGAAAGCGCGGTACTCCGACCCTTTTTGCGTGGGGTATCACAGCGATAGGGGCTGCCACCAGCGGCCTTTGTGCTTTTGGTCACGCGCGATACGAAAATCCTGCCCGCGGTGCTTGCGACGCGCGGCTTCGTGGCCTAAAGCGCCCCCGATAAACGGGTGCCAGACACCCCAAAATATGAACAACAGAACTGCGAGCTCCCATGGTCGATCTGACGCAATATTTGCCGATCCTGATCTTTCTGGTCGTCGCCATCGGCCTGTCCTCCGCCTTCGTCTTCCTGCCGATGGGCGTCGCGCGGCTGACCGGGGCGCACAAGCCCGATCCGGCGAAGCTGACCGAATATGAATGCGGCTTCCCGGCGTTCGAGGACGCGCGCAGCCAGTTCGACGTGCGCTTCTATCTCGTCGCCATCCTCTTCATCATCTTCGATCTCGAAGCCGCCTTCCTCTTTCCCTGGGCGGTAAGCCTCGAGGAAATCGGCTGGGCCGGTTGGGCCACGATGATGATTTTCCTCGCCGAACTGACGCTCGGCCTTGTCTATGCATGGAAGAAAGGGGCGTTGGACTGGGAATGAGCAGCTCGATCATCCTGCCGCCCGGCCAGATGCCGGTTGCCCCGGGGACGAACCCCGGAATGATGCCAGTGGCGCCGGGGACGAACCCCGACGCGGCATTTTTCGACGACCTCAACAGCGAAGTCGGCGACAAGGGCTTTCTCGTCACCTCGACCGAGGATCTGTTCAACTGGGCGCGCACCGGCTCGCTGTGGTGGATGACCTTTGGCCTCGCATGCTGCGCGGTCGAGATGATCCACGTCAACATGCCGCGCTATGACATGGAGCGTTTCGGCGCCGCGCCGCGCGCCAGCCCGCGCCAGTCGGACGTGATGATCGTCGCGGGCACGCTCTGCAACAAGATGGCGCCTGCCTTGCGCCGGGTGTACGACCAGATGTCGAACCCGAAATATGTCATCTCGATGGGCAGCTGCGCCAATGGCGGCGGCTATTATCACTACAGCTATTCGGTGGTGCGCGGCTGCGACCGCATCGTGCCCGTCGACATCTATGTCCCCGGTTGCCCGCCGACCGCCGAGGCGCTGCTTTACGGCGTGATGCAGTTGCAGCGGAAAATCCGTCGCGTCGGGACGATCGAACGCTGATGGCCCATCCTGCTCCTCTCGTGGCGCCGCAACCGGCGCTCGCCGATGCGCTGAAAAAGCTGCTCGGCACCGACTTGCTGGCGCATGTCTTCACCGTCGATGAAGACAGCATCACCGTCGAACGCGATGCGATCGCCGGCGTGATGGTCGCGCTGCGCGATAACCTCGAATATCAGCAGATGATGGAGATCGCGGGGGTCGATTATCCCGACCGCGCCGAACGCTTCGAAGTCGTCTATCACCTGCTCAGCGTTACGAAGAATCATCGCCTGCGCGTTCGCGTGTCGACCGACGAGGCGACGCCGGTGCCGACGATCGTCCCCGTCTGGCCGAACGCCGGCTGGCTCGAGCGCGAAGTGTTCGACATGTACGGCGTGCTGTTCGCGGGCAATCCCGACCTCCGCCGCATCCTGACCGACTATGGTTTCCAGGGGCATCCGCAGCGCAAGGACTTCCCGCTGACCGGCTATACCGAGCTGCGGTACAGCGAAGAAGACAAGCGCGTCGTGTACGAGCCGGTGAAGCTCGCGCAGGATTTCCGCAATTTCGACTTCATGTCGCCGTGGGAAGGCGCCGACTATGTGCTGCCCGGCGATGAAAAGGCCGGCGGCACGGGCGAAGCCCCGGGCAAGGGCGCACCGACGCCGATGACGGCGGCCGAGGTGAAGGCGTCCGACGACAAGGCGAAGGCTTCGCCGCCGCCGACCCCGAAGACGACCGAAACGCCGGCGCAAACCGGGGCAGGGGCGAAAGCTAACCTCAAGGCGGCGAAGACGAGCCGCGACGGCGCCAGCGCGAAGCCGGCGACAAAAACGGCGAAAACGCCGGCGACGGCAAAGGCCGAAAAGGCACCGGCCAAGCCGCGCGCGCCGCGCAAGCCCAAAGCAGGAGGTGACGCATGACCGACGCTCCTCACGTCAACCATTATGGCGGCGACCTGTTCGAAGGCTATCCGGTCGACACCGCCAATACGGCGGGCGATCAGGCCGTCACCAATTACACGATCAACTTCGGCCCGCAGCATCCCGCGGCGCACGGCGTCCTGCGTCTGGTGCTCGAACTCGATGGCGAGATCATCGAGCGCGTCGATCCGCACGTCGGGCTGCTGCATCGCGGCACCGAAAAGCTGATCGAGTACAAGACCTATCTGCAGGCTTTGCCCTATTTCGACCGGCTCGATTATTGCTCGCCGCTCGGCATGGAGCACAGCTATGTGCTGGCGATCGAGAAGCTGCTCGATCTCGAAGTGCCGGCGCGCGCGCAATATCTGCGCACGCTGTTCGCCGAGCTGACGCGCATCTGCAATCACATGCTCAACATCGGGTCGCACGTCATGGACGTTGGCGCGATGACGCCGAACCTGTGGGTGTTCGAGTTGCGCGAGGATTGCCTCAACTTCTTCGAGCGCGCTTCGGGTGCGCGCATGCACAGCGCCTATTTCCGTCCGGGCGGCGTGCATCAGGATGTCCCCGAACGGCTGCTCTGCGACATCGGCGAATGGTGCGAAAAGCGCCTGCCGAAGCTGTTCGGCGACGCGATGAGCCTTGTCATCGACAACCGCATCTTCAAGCAGCGCAACGTCGACATCGCGACGGTGTCGAAGGAAGACGCGCTGGCATGGGGCTTCTCGGGCCCGATGATCCGCGGCAGCGGCATCGCATGGGATTTGCGCAAGTCGCAGCCCTATGACGCCTATGCGGCGATGGAATTCGACATTCCCGTCGGCACCCGCGGCGATTGCTACGATCGCTTCATGGTGCGCGTCGAGGAAGTCTATCAGTCGGCAAAGATCATCAAGCAGTGCCTGCGCGACATGCCCACGGGCCCGATCGCCAGCCTCGACCGCAAGGTCGTCCCGCCCAAGCGCGGCGAGATGAAGCAGTCGATGGAATCGCTGATCCATCACTTCAAGCTCTACACCGAGGGCTTCCACGTCCCCGCCGGCGAAGTCTATGTCGCGACCGAAAGCCCGAAGGGTGAATTCGGCGTCTATCTGGTCAGCGACGGCAGCAACAAGCCGTACCGCTGCAAGATCCGCCCGACCGCGTTTTCGCACCTGCAGGCGATGGACATGATGTCGAAAGGGCACATGCTCGCCGACACCACCGCGATCATCGGCGCAATCGACGTCGTGTTCGGGGAGTGCGACCGGTGAGTCGGCTTCCGCGATACTGGAACCTCGTACACGCCGAAGACGTCCGGTTTGGGCGGGCGCCGAAGCCAGCACCGTCCGCGTTGCCGGAATTTTTCGCGTTTGGCTTTGCTTTCGTCATCGCTGCAACAGTCATCTGGCAAATTGTTGCGTTTGAGCGATTGCCGTCGAGCGTTTGGCTGCAAAACTCGGCTGCAATTTTGCTTTTGTCTGCCGGAGGTCTTTTCTTCCGCAAGCGGAGGCAGCGCTTGGCGCAGGCCGAAAAGACATTCTACGCCGGAAAGATTACAGCAAATGGCTGACGCACCCCAAATCCCCGACGAAGCCGAAACCCGCGCGCGCTGGGGCGCTTTTGCGTGGACGGCGGAAAGCGCCGAGAAGGCGAAGGCGATCGTCGCGCGCTATCCCGCGGGGCGTCAGCGCTCGGCGGTGATGCCGCTGCTCGACCTCGCGCAGCGCCAGGTCGGCGCCGAGACGCAGACGCAGGGCTGGCTGCCCGTGCCGGTGATCGAGTTCGTCGCGGGCCAGCTCGATATGCCGTTCATCCGCGCCTATGAGGTCGCGACCTTCTACACGATGTACAACCTCGTCCCCGTCGGCCGCTATCATGTGCAGGTCTGCGGCACGACACCGTGCCTGCTGCGCGGGTCGGACGATGTGATGGCCGCGTGCAAGAACCGCGGCATGGTGAAGGGCAAGACCACGCCCGACGGCTTGTTCACGCTGACCGAAGTCGAGTGCATGGGCACATGCACCAACGCGCCGATGGTCCAGATCAACGACGATAATTACGAAGATCTCGACTACGACAGCACCGTCCGCATCCTCGATGCGCTCGCCGCGGGCGAGCAGCCCAAGACCGGCCCCCAGACACCGAAGCGTCATACGAGCGAGCCCGAGGGCGGCCCGACGACGCTGAAGGAAATGGTCCAGGCCAACCATGACTATCGGAAGGATTGGTAATGGCGGTCTGGATTGCATTGGGTTCCGCCTTCATCGGGATCGGCATCATATTCTTCGCTGCGATCATCGCCCGCCGCGACAACAAAAAGAAGGGTGAGTGAGGCCCGCCATGCTCGCTGACAAAGATCGCATCTTCACCAATCTCTACGGCTTCCAGCCGTGGAACCTCAAATCCGCGCAGGCGCGCGGCGATTGGGACAATACCAAGGATCTGATGAAGCGCGGCCAGGACGCGATCATCGAAGAGATCAAGGCGTCGGGCCTGCGCGGCCGTGGCGGCGCGGGCTTCCCGACGGGGCTTAAATGGTCGTTCATGCCGAAGGAGCCGCGCGCCGACCGCCCGAGCTTCCTCGTCATCAACGCCGACGAATCCGAGCCCGGTTCGTGCAAGGACCGCGAGATCATCCGCCACGATCCGCACAAGCTGATCGAAGGCGCGCTGATCGCGGGCTTCGCGATGCGCGCGCGCGCCGCCTATATCTATATCCGCGGCGAATTCATCCGCGAGGCCGAGACGCTCTTCGCCGCGGTGCAGGAGGCGTATGACGCCGGCCTGCTCGGCAAGAATGCGGCGAAGTCGGGTTATGATTTCGACGTCTTCGTCCACCGCGGCGCCGGCGCGTACATCTGCGGCGAAGAAACCGCGATGATCGAAAGCCTCGAGGGCAAGAAGGGCCAGCCGCGCCTCAAGCCGCCGTTCCCGGCGGGCGCGGGCCTCTACGGCTGCCCGACGACGGTGAACAATGTCGAGAGCATCGCGGTCGTCCCGACGATCCTTCGCCGCGGCGCGCCGTGGTTTTCGAGCTTCGGGCGCGAGAACAACAAGGGCACCAAGCTTTTCCAGATCTCGGGCCATGTCGAGCGCCCGTGCGTCGTCGAGGAAGAGATGGGCATCACCTTTCGCGAACTGATCGACAAGCATTGCGGGGGAATCCGCGGCGGCTGGGATAATCTGCTTGCGGTGATCCCGGGCGGCTCGTCGGTTCCGCTCGTCCCCGCGGCCGAGATCATGGACGCGCCGATGGATTTCGACGGGCTGAAAGCTGTCGGTTCGGGCCTCGGCACTGCCGCCGCGATCGTGATGGATAAGTCGACCGACGTCGTCCAGGCGATCAGCCGCATCAGCTATTTCTACAAGCATGAAAGCTGCGGCCAGTGCACGCCGTGCCGCGAAGGCACCGGCTGGATGTGGCGCGTGATGGAACGCCTGCGCACCGGCGACGCCGACATCAGCGAGATCGACACCTTGTTCGACGTGACCAAGCAGGTCGAGGGTCATACCATCTGCGCGCTCGGCGATGCCGCCGCGTGGCCGATCCAGGGCCTGATCAAGCACTTCCGCCCCGAAATCGAGCGCCGCATCCGCGAGAACGGCGGCGCGCTGGAGGCAGGGGAGTGAGACGCGGATCATTTATTTTTTGCGCTGTGGTAGCAGGGGCGCTCGTCATCGCGACGGACGGGCACGCGCAATGGACCGGGACGCGTTTAGGGCCTGATCCGGTGCAAATTCCTGAGAGCCCTAGCATGAGTATTGCAGACCGTGCGCGGACTGCCATGTATCGCTATGCCGAATGTGCCGTGGACAATTCGCGAGTCCGCGTTGAATCATATCTTGAGACTTTCCCCGGTTCCGAAGCCGCATTCAAAGCTGCGAACAATCTATCGATTGATAATTGCCTTTCGACCGGGGAAATGCGGTTTAGTGAGTCCTTGTTCCGTGGTGGGGTTTATGACGTGCTATACCGGAAGAAGTTCCAAAAGGACGGGCCGCGAGATTTAAGTGCGGTTCCAGCCATCGACTATTCGGTGGGCAGCGACGTGAAGGTTTCGGGCGACGCGCAATCAAAGATCGCGCTTCGGCAGATTGCCGATTGTACGGTTCGCAAGGCGCCGGATGCGTCGCGTGCGCTCATTCTCAGCGCGGTAGCCAGCAATGCTGAAGCAAATGCTTTTGGGCAAATCGCACCATCGATGGGGCCTTGCGTCTTTGAGGGATCAAAATTGACTTTTTCCAAATCCGTCTTTCGCGGCGTGATCGGTGAAGCGCTTTATCGTCTGTCAGTCGGCGCGAGCCAGCCGACTGTGGCAGCCAAGGACTGAAGATGCCTAAAGTTACCGTAGATGGCGCAGAACTCGACGTCCCGCAGGGCGCGACCGTTCTGCAGGCGTGCGAGATGGCGGGGAAGGAAATTCCGCGCTTTTGCTACCATGAACGCCTGTCGATCGCCGGCAATTGCCGCATGTGCCTCGTCGAAGTGTCGCCGGGTCCGCCGAAGCCGCAGGCATCGTGCGCGCTGCCGACCGCCGAGGGGCAGGTGATCAAGACCGACAGCCCGATGGTGAAGAAGGCGCGCGAAGGGGTGATGGAGTTCCTGCTCATCAACCACCCGCTCGACTGCCCGATCTGCGATCAGGGTGGCGAGTGCGACCTGCAGGACCAGTCGGTCGCCTATGGCCGCGGCGCGACGCGCTATGACGAGAATAAGCGCGCGGTCACCGAGAAATATATGGGCCCCATCGTCAAGACGGTGATGACCCGCTGCATCCAGTGCACGCGCTGCGTCCGCTTTGCGGAGGAAGTCGCGGGCGTGGAAGATGTCGGCGCGATCTATCGCGGCGAGAATATGCAGATCACGTCGTACCTCGAACGTGCGGTCGGCAGCGAATTGTCGGGTAATATCGTCGATCTCTGCCCGGTCGGTGCGCTGACCAGCAAGCCCTATGCGTTCGAAGCGCGGCCGTGGGAGCTGACCAAGACGCTCGGCATCGACATGATGGACGCGGTCGGCACCAATGTGCGTATCGACGCGCGGGGCCGTCAGGTCCTGCGCGTGCTGCCGCGCGTCAACGATGACGTGAACGAGGAATGGGCGAACGACAAAACGCGCCACCATGTCGACGGCCTCGTCCGCCGCCGCCTCGACCAGCCTTATGTTCGCGTGAACGGCGCGCTTCAGCCCGCCAGCTGGGCCGAAGCCTTTGCGGCCATTGCGGCGGTTAAGGCCGGTTCGTCGGTCGCCGCGATTGCGGGCGACCTCGCCGATTGCGAAACGATGTTCGCGGCCAAGACGCTGGTGAACGCGCTCGGCGGCGCGCTGCTCGAAGGGCGTCAGACCGGCCTCGACTATGATGTCACCAGCCTGTCGGCGGTCAATTTCAACACCGGCATCGCCGAGGCTGAAAATGCCGATGTGATCCTGCTCGTCGGCACGAACCTTCGCTGGGAAGCGCCGCTGATCAACACGCGCATCCGCAAGGCGGTGTGGAAGAAGGGCGCGAAGGTTTTCGCCGTCGGTCCCGAAACCGACCTGACCTACAAGGCACAGTGGCTCGGCGACGACGCGTCGCTCGTTTCGAAGCTGCCTGCGGCGGTGCTCGACGCGCTGAAGGGTGCCGAGCGTCCGATGCTGATCTTCGGCGGCGGCGCTTTGTCGGTGCCCGGCGTCCACGGCGCCGGCCTCGCGCTCGCCAAGTCGGTGAATGCGGTCAAGGACGGCTGGAACGGCTATAATGTCGTGCATTTCTCGGCGGCGCGTATGGGTTCGCTCATGCTCGGCTACGGCCTGCCCGGCGGGATCAAGGATGTGATCGCGGCGAAGCCGAAGCTCGCCTTCTTCCTCGGCGCCGACGAGGTCGATTTCGCGGCGCTGCCCGACACGTTCAAAGTCTATGTCGGCCATCATGGCGACAAGGGCGCACATGCCGCCGATGTTATCCTGCCGGCCGCGGCATGGACCGAAAAGGACTTCACCACGGTCAACACCGAGGGCCGCGTCCAGCGCAGCGAGAAGGCGGTGTTCGCACCGGGCGATGCGCGCGAGGACTGGAGCATTTTCCGCGCGCTCGCCGATGCGCTTGGCGTCTCGCTCGGTTTCGACAGCTTTGCGCAGTGCCGTGCGGCGATGATCGCCGCGGTGCCCGCGCTCGGCGTCGAAGGCCTTGCCGGCTATGGATGGACGGTGCCGAAGCTGGGCGCGAAGCCCGAAGCGCGCGCGATCCCGTCGCCGATCAAGGATTTCTACCTCACCAACGCCATCTGCCGCGCGTCGCCGACGATGCAGCGCTGCTCGGAAGAGCTGATCCATGGCGCAGACTTTGCGGAGGCCGCGGAATGAACCCGGTGCATGCGATTGCCAGCGTGTTGCTGGTCGGGATGGGCTATTCGGTCTGGCGCGGGTTCAATCCGCGCAAGTCGGAAAAGCCCGGGCCGCATAATGGTTGGAAAAACCAGGACGGGACCCGGAAATGACCGAGACCTTCATCTCCTGGGGAATGGACCCGAATTGGGCGTGGGGCGTCGCGACGATTTGCGGCATCCTGCTGATCGCGCTGCCGTTGATGCTCAGCGTCGCGATGATCATTTATGCCGACCGCAAGATCTGGGCGGCGATTGCGCTGCGCCGCGGTCCGAACGTCGTCGGTCCTTTCGGCCTGCTGCAAAGCTTCGCCGACGGTCTTAAAGTGTTCCTGCAGGAAACGATCATCCCGACCGGCGCGAACCGCGGGCTGTTCCTGATCGCACCGATCATCACCTTCACCGTCGCCTTGATGGCGTGGGCGGTGATCCCGTTCAATTCGGGCGCGGTGCTCGCCGACATCAACGTCGGGCTGCTCTACATCCTCGCGATCTCGTCGCTTGGGGTGTATGGGGTGATCCTGTCGGGCTGGGCGTCGAACTCGAAATATCCCTTCTTTTCGGCGATGCGCGCCTCGGCGCAGATGATCAGCTATGAAGTTTCGATCGGGTTTATCCTGATCGGCGTCGTGCTATTCGCCGACAGCTTCAACATGAACGAGATCGTGAAAGCGCAGCAGGGCCATGGGCTTGGCATCGTCAACGCCTTCGGCTTCAACCTGCTGCTCTTCCCGCTCGCGGTGATGTTCCTGATCTCGTCGCTCGCCGAAACCGCGCGCGCGCCGTTCGATTTGACCGAAGCGGAAAGCGAGCTCGTCGCGGGTTATCAGACCGAATATTCGTCGATGAGCTTCGCGCTCTTCTGGCTCGGCGAATATGCCAACGTCCTGTTGATGTGCACGCTCAACGCGGTGCTGTTCTGGGGCGGCTGGCTGCCCCCGATCGACTGGGCGCCGCTCTATGCCGTTCCGGGCATCATCTGGCTGTTTGCGAAGATCCTGTTCTTCTTCTTCGTCTTCAGCTGGGTCAAGGCGACCGTCCCGCGCTATCGCTATGACCAGCTTATGCGGCTGGGCTGGAAAGTCTTCCTGCCGATTTCGCTTCTCTGGATCTTCCTGATCTCCGGCTATCTGATGCTGACGAGGTATTCATGAGTACCATTGCCCACCTCATCAAAAGCTTCACCTTGTGGGAGTTTGTGAAGGCGCACGCCCTCACGCTGAAATATTTCTTCAAGCCGAAGGCGACGATCAACTATCCGTTCGAGAAGAACCCGCTGTCGCCGCGTTTCCGCGGTGAGCATGCGCTGCGCCGTTATCCGAACGGCGAGGAACGCTGCATCGCGTGCAAGCTGTGCGAGGCGGTGTGCCCGGCGCAAGCGATCACGATCGAGGCCGAGCCGCGCGACGACGGTTCGCGCCGCACGACGCGTTACGACATCGACATGACCAAGTGCATCTATTGCGGCTTCTGTCAGGAAGCATGCCCGGTCGATGCAGTGGTCGAGGGGCCGAACTTCGAATTCGCGACCGAAACGCGCGAAGAACTGCTCTATGACAAGGCCAAGCTGCTCGCCAATGGCGACAAATGGGAACGCGCGATCGCGGCGAATCTTGCCGCCGACGCGCCCTATCGATAAGGGCGCGCGCACATGATCCAACTCTTCGCCTTTTATCTGTTCGCGACCATCGTCATCGCCTCCGCGGCCATGGTGATTTTCGCGCGCAACCCGGTCCACAGCGTGATGTGGCTGATCCTCGCCTTCTTCAACGCGGCGGGTCTGATGCTGCTCGCGGGCGCCGAATTCATCGCGATGCTGCTTGTCATCGTCTATGTCGGCGCGGTCGCGGTGCTGTTCCTGTTCGTCGTGATGATGCTCGACATCGATTTCGCTGAATTGCGTGCGGGTTTCGTACGTTATCTGCCGCTGGGCGCGCTCGTCGCGATCATCCTGGCCGCTGAACTGGTGTTCGCGGTCGGCGCATGGAGCGCGGGCGGGGTCGACCTCGCGGCACGCGCTGCACCGGTCGTCAGCGACAAGAGCAATATCCAGCAGATCGGTGAGTTGCTCTACACACGCTATATCTTCCTGTTCGAGGCGGCGGGTATCGTCCTGCTCGTCGCGATGATCGGCGCGATCGTGCTGACGCACCGCAAGCGTGGCGGGGTACGCACGCAGAATATCTCGAAGCAGAACCAGCGCCGTCCGCAGGACGCAACGCGGCTGGTCGATCCGGGCGTCGGGCAGGGGATGGAACTGTGATTTCGGTCGGCCATTATCTCGCCGTTTCGGCGGTGCTCTTCACGCTCGGCGTGCTCGGCATCTTCATCAACCGCAAGAATATCATCGTCATCCTGATGGCGATCGAACTCATCCTGCTCGCGGTGAACATCAACCTTGTCGCGTTCAGCGCCGCGCTCGGCGATCTCGTCGGCCAGGTCTTCTCGATGTTCGTACTGACCGTCGCTGCGGGCGAAGCCGCGATCGGTCTTGCCATTCTCGTTATTTACTTCCGCGGCCGCGGCACCATTGCCGTCGACGATGCCAACCGGATGAAGGGGTAAACCGGTGATCCAGGCGATCGTTTTCCTGCCGCTGCTCGCGGCAATCATCGCAGGCCTCGGCCAGCGCGTGATCGGCAATGTGCCGTCGAAAATCCTGACGACGGGCGCGCTGTTCACCAGCTGCGCCTTGAGCTGGCCGATCTTCCTGTCGTTCGTGACAGGCAGCGGCGAAGCGACGGTGACGCCGGTGCTGCACTGGGTTTCGTCGGGGGCGCTCCAGTTCAACTGGGAATTGCGCGTCGACACGCTGACCGCGGTGATGCTCGTCGTGATCACGACGGTGTCGGCGCTCGTCCACCTCTATAGCTGGGGCTATATGGAGGAGGACCCGGACCAGCCGCGCTTCTTCGCCTATCTCTCGCTCTTCACCTTCGCGATGCTGATGCTCGTGACCGCGAACAATCTGGTCCAGATGTTCTTCGGCTGGGAAGGCGTCGGTCTCGCGTCGTACCTGCTCATCGGTTTCTGGTACAAGAAGCCGAGCGCCAATGCCGCCGCGATCAAGGCGTTCGTCGTCAACCGCGTCGGCGATCTTGGCTTCATGCTCGGCATCTTCGGCACCTTCCTGGTGTTCGGCACCGTCTCGATCCCCGAGATTCTTGCCGCGGCGCCGGGGATGGCGGGCTCGACGATCAGCTTTATGGGCATGCGTCTCGACACGATGACGATCCTCTGCCTGCTGCTGTTCATCGGCGCGATGGGCAAGTCGGCGCAGCTTGGCCTGCACACCTGGCTTCCCGACGCGATGGAAGGCCCGACCCCGGTGTCGGCGCTGATCCACGCCGCGACGATGGTCACCGCGGGCGTCTTCATGGTGTGCCGCCTGTCGCCGATGTTCGAAACCAGCGACGTCGCACAGGGCGTCGTGATGTTCGTCGGCGCCGCGACCTGCTTCTTCGCCGCGACCGTCGCGACGACGCAGTGGGACATCAAGCGCGTCATTGCCTATTCGACCTGTTCGCAGCTCGGCTACATGTTCTTTGCCGCGGGCGCGGGCGCTTATGGCGCCGCGATGTTCCACCTGTTCACGCATGCCTTCTTCAAGGCGTTGCTGTTCCTTGGTGCCGGTTCGGTCATCCATGCGATGCATCACGAGCAGGATATGCGCTATTACGGTAATCTGCGGAAATCGATCCCGATCACCTATTGGGCGATGATGCTGGGCACGCTGGCGATCACCGGCGTCGGTATCGCCGGGGTTGCGGGTTTCGCCGGCTTCTATTCGAAGGACGGCATTCTCGAGGCGGCTTATGCGAGCGGCGGCGGCGGCGTGGTGGCCTTCTGGGTTGGCATTTTCGTGGCCTTCCTCACCAGCTTCTATTCGTGGCGCCTCGTCTTCCTGACTTTCTATGGCAAGCCGCGCTGGGAACAGAGCGAGCATATCCAGCATGCGGTTCACGATGATCATGGCCACGGTCGTGACGATCATGCGCACGCGCACGACGATCACCACCATCACGACGCGCAGAGTGACGGCACAGCGGGCTATCACCCGCACGAAAGCCCGATCTCGATGCTCATCCCGCTGGTCGTGCTGTCGATCGGTGCGGTGTTCGCGGGCATCGCGTTCCACCACCAGTTCATCTACCCCGAAGAGGGCATGGCGTTCTGGAAGGGCAGCCTCGCGTTCGACGCCGAATTGATGCACCACGCGCACGAAGTGCCGACCTGGGTCAAATGGACGCCGTTCACGGTGATGGCGATCGGCCTGTTCCTCGCGTGGAACAGCTATATTCGCAACACGACGTTGCCGGCGCGCTTCGTGGCGCAGTTCAAGCTGCTCCACCAGTTCCTGTACAACAAATGGTATTTCGACGAGCTCTACAACATCCTCTTCGTGAAGCCCGCCTTCGCGATCGGACGCTTCTTCTGGAAGCGCGGGGATGAAGGCACCATCGACCGCTTCGGTCCCGATGGCGCCGCCGCGCTCGTCGCTGGGGGGACCCGTCTCGCGGTCCGGCTGCAATCGGGTTATGTTTATGGATATGCGTTTGTGATGCTGCTCGGTCTTGTCGGCCTCGCCAGCTGGGCCATGGTGAATTTCCTGTGAGCGGCTTTCCGATCCTTTCGCTGATGCTCGCGGTCCCCGCGATCGCCGCCATCGCCTGCCTGTTCGTCGGCGACAAGATGTCGCGCTGGGTCGCGCTCGGCGCGACGCTCGTGACCTTCGTCCTCGGCTGCATCATGTGGGCGCAGTTCGACATTGGCGGGGCGCAGTGGCAGTTCACCGAGCGCGCCGACCTGTTCGGCCGTTTCCAATATGCCCTCGGTATCGACGGTATGGCGCTGATGCTCATCATGCTCAGCGTCTTCCTGATGCCACTCTGCATTCTGGCGAGCTGGGACGCGATCAAGAGCCGTGTCGGCCTCTACATGGCGATGTTCCTCGTCATGGAAACGATCATGATCGGCGTCTTCTGCGCGCAAGATCTGCTGCTGTTCTACATTTTCTTCGAAGCCGGCCTGATCCCGATGTATTTCATCATCGGCATCTGGGGCGGCGCGAACCGCATCTATGCGGCGTTCAAATTCTTCCTCTACACGCTGCTTGGGTCGGTGCTGATGCTGATCGCGATCATCGCGATGATCCACGAAGCGGGCACAACCGACATCCCGACGCTGCTGAACTATGACTTCCCGGTTCAGATGCAGACATGGCTGTGGCTCGCCTTCTTCGCCAGCCTTGCGGTCAAGATGCCGATGTGGCCCGTCCATACCTGGCTTCCCGACGCGCACGTGCAGGCACCGACCGCGGGTTCGATGATCCTGGCGGGCGTGCTGCTGAAGCTCGGCGCCTATGGTTTCCTGCGCTTCATGATGCCGATGTTCCCCGATGCCTCGGGGCAGCTGATGTGGATCGTCTTTGGCCTGTCGATGATCGCGGTGGTCTACACCAGCCTCGTCGCGCTGGTGCAGAGCGACATGAAGAAGCTGATCGCTTACTCGTCGGTCGCGCACATGGCGATCGTCACCGCGGGGCTGTTCGCGTTCAACCAGCAGGGCATCGAAGGCGCGCTGATCATCATGCTCAGCCATGGTGTCGTGTCGGCGGCGCTCTTCTTCTGCGTCGGCGTGATCTACGACCGGCTCCACACGCGCGAGATCGACCGTTACGGCGGCCTTGCCGTCAACATGCCGGCCTATGCGCTGTTCTTCATGCTGTTCACGATGGCGTCGATCGGCCTGCCGGGGACCAGCGGTTTCGTCGGCGAATTCCTGAGCCTCGCCGGCATCTATGAAGCCTCGAGCTGGGTCGCTTTCGTGTGCACCACGGGGATCATCCTCGGTGCTGCGTACATGCTCTATCTTTACCGCCGCGTCGTGTTCGGCGAACTGACCAAGGACGATGTGAAGGCGATGGCCGATCTCAATCCCCGCGAATGGACGATCATGGTGCCGCTGGCCGCCGTGGCGCTGTGGATGGGCGTCTATCCCGAAAGCTTCCTCGCGCCGATGCGCGGCGACGTGACCACGGTCGTTGCGCGCCTCGCTCCGGCGAAGCCCGCGGGCGACGCGCACCTCGCCGCCGGCAAGCCGAAGGCAGCGAAGCCGCACGGTGAAACCGCCCACGGATCGAGCCATGCAGGAGGCGTCCAATGACCGCCGACCTGATGCTCATCTGGCCCGAACTGATCCTGACAATCGGCGGGCTCATCACGCTGATGCTCGGCACCTTCTTCGGTGACCGCAATGTCGGCCTCTATCAGCTGAGCTCGCTGCTGACGCTCGCCGCCGCGGCAGCTGCCGTCGTCGCGCTGTTCGGCATCGAAACGACGGTCTTCTCGGGCACGCTCTCGGTCGACAGCTTCGGCGGCTTCGCCAAGCTTTTGATCTATGCGGCGAGCTTCGTCTGCATCATCGTCGCGCCGCGCTTCTTCAACGGCGGCATGCGCGCCGAATATCCGACGCTCATCCTGTTCGCGGCGCTCGGCATGGGCATCATGGCGTCGTCGCGCGACCTGATGACGCTCTATGTCGGGCTCGAGCTCAACAGCCTTGCCGCTTATGTGCTCGCCAGCTTCATGCGCACCGACGAGCGCTCGACCGAAGCCGGCCTCAAATATTTCGTCCTCGGCGCGCTCGCCTCGGGCATGCTGCTCTATGGCATTTCGCTGCTCTATGGCTTCACCGGCACCACAGATTTCGCCGGGATCGCGAAGGTGCTGGGCGGCGAGCTCAACATCGGGCTGATCTTCGGCATCGTGTTCGTGCTTGCGGGCCTTGGCTTCAAGATCAGCGCCGTGCCGTTCCATATGTGGACCCCCGACGTCTATGAAGGCGCGCCGACCCCGGTGACGACCTTCTTCGCGACGGCCCCGAAAGTGGCGGCGATGGCGCTGATGACGCGCGTCGTGATCGACGCGATGGGCCCCGCGGTCGGCGCCTGGCAGCAGATCATCATCTTCCTGTCGCTCGCCTCGATCATCCTCGGCGCGGTCGGCGCGATCGGTCAGAAGAATATCAAGCGACTGCTCGCCTATTCGTCGATCAACAATGTCGGCTTCATGCTCGTCGGCCTCGCCGCCGGAACGCAGCAGGGGGTCGAGGGCGTATTGACCTATCTGCTCGTCTATATGCTGACGACGCTCGGCGCCTTCCTCGTCGTGCTCCAGCTGCGCGATGCCGACGGCAATCAGGTCGAGAGCATCCCGGCGCTCGCCGGCCTGTCGCAGCGTCGCCCCGGCCTTGCCGCGGCGATGGCGGTGTTTCTGTTCAGCCTCGCCGGCATCCCGCCGCTGTTCGGCTTCTGGCCGAAGTATCTGGTGTTCGAGGCCGCGGTGAACGCGAACCTCGTGCCGCTGGCGGTCGCGGGTATCGTCGCCTCGGTGATTGGCGCATTCTATTATATCGCGATCATCAAGACGATGTACTTCGACGACAAGTCGGACACCGAATTCCCGAAGGGTGGCGGTGCCATCGTCGAGGATGCGGTGATCACCGCGAGCGCGCTGTGGCTCTCGGTCATCGGCTATCTCTTCATCCCCGTGCTGGCGGTCCTTTCGGCCAGCGCCGCTGCGGTGCTGTTCTGATACCGCCGATCGAGCGGATCGCGCAGACAGGTTCGACCAACGCCGACCTGCTGGCGCGGCTGGCAGGCGGTGAGCATGTCGGTGAAGGCCATTGGCTGGTTGCCGACCGCCAGACCGCCGGACGCGGTCGCCTGGGGCGGGGCTGGAATGACGGGCAGGGCAATTTCATGGGCTCGACCGTCGTCCACCTGACGATCGGCGATCCGTCGGCCGCGACGCTGGCGCTCGTCGCCGGGGTCGCACTCGCCAAGACTGTTGCCGCGCTCGCGCCGGGCGTCGACGCGCAGCTCAAATGGCCGAACGACCTGTTGATCGATGGCGCCAAATGCGCCGGCATCTTGATGGAACGCACGGGCAATTCGGTGGTGATCGGTATCGGGGTCAACCTCGTCGCCGCGCCCGAGCTGCCCGACCGCGCGACCGCGACGCTGGCTGCCAAGGGCATTGCGCTCGACCGTGATCATTTCGCGGGGGCGCTCGGCATCGCGATGATCGATGCGCTGTGGACGTGGCGACAGGAAGGCGTCGCAAGCATCGTGCGCGCGTGGATCCCGCAAGCGCATCCCGTCGGTACGCCGCTCCGCGTGTCCGAACAGGGGATCGACGGCACCTTCGACGGTCTCGCCGAGGATGGCGCGCTGCGCTTGCGCCGCGACGGCGGCGAGACCATGTTGATCCACGCGGGAGACGTCGAACTGCGGCGCCCGGTCGAGGGGAATTAAGATGCTGCTCGCGATCGATGTCGGCAACACCAATGCCAAATTTGCGCTGTTCCGCGGCACCGAGCTGCTGGCGCGCTGGCGCATCGCGACTGACGACCGGCGTACTGCCGACGAATATATGGTGTGGCTCGACCAGCTGATGCGGATCGAAGGTCATGACCGCACCGATGTCGAAGCAGTGATCATCTCGACCGTCGTGCCGCGCGCGCTCCACAATCTCCAGTTGCTCGCGCATAAATATTTCGGCGTCGATGCACTCGTCGCGGGCCGCGAGCCCGTGACCTGGGGCATCGCGCTCAGGGTCGACGAACCGCAGTCGGTCGGCGCCGACCGCGCGGTCAACGCAATCTCGGCGCAGGCGGTCGAGCCGGGCAAGGACAAGCTCGTCATCAGCTTCGGCACCGCGACGACGCTCGACCATATCGGCCCCGACGGCGCTTATCTGGGCGGTATCATCGCCCCCGGCGTCAACCTGTCACTCGAAGCGCTCGTCGCGGCGGCGGCAAAGCTCCCGCGTATCGCGATCGAAGCCCCGGCAACGAGCAGCGTTATCGGGCGTACCACCGAAAGCCAGATGCTGATCGGCGTCTATTGGGGCTATGTCTCGATGATGGAAGGGCTGATCGCACGCATGAAGGCCGAAATCGGCAAGCCGCTCACCGTCATCGCGACGGGCGGCTTGGCGACGCTTTTTCAGGAACAGGGACACCTGTTCGATCGTATCGAGCCCGACCTGACGCTGAACGGGCTGATGCACCTCTATCATCAATGGAAGCCAATAATATGACGACTCCGGGCAAGGAGCTGCTTTTTCTCGCATTGGGCGGATCGGGCGAGATCGGCATGAACGCCAATCTCTATGGCTGCGACGGCAAATGGATCATGCTCGACCTCGGCGTGACCTTTGGCAGCCACGATTATCCGGGCATCGACATCGTCATGCCCGACCTCGAATTCATCGAGGACCGCAAGAAGGACCTGCTCGGCATCGTGCTGACGCACGGGCACGAGGATCATATCGGCGCCTTGCCCTATCTCGCCGCCGACCTTGGCGTGCCGCTCTATGCGAACCGCTTCACCGCGGGGCTGATCGCGCACAAGCTCGCCGAAGAGGGGCTGGAGAAAGCAGTCACGCTCAAGACCGTCGATATCGATGATAATTTCCAGCTCGGCCCGTTCGGCATCCGCCTGATCCCGCTCGCGCACTCGATCCTCGAAATGAGCGCGGTGGTGATCGACACGCCCTATGGCCGCGTCTTCCACACCGGCGACTGGAAACTCGACGAGGAACCGATCCTTGGCGTACCCGCGACCGCGGCGGCGCTGACCGCGGTTGGTGACGAGGGCATCGACGTCCTCGTCTGCGACTCGACCAACGCGTTTAATCCGGAAGCCTCGGGCAGCGAAGGCGGCCTGCGGGCAGGGCTGGAGCAGGCGGTCGGCGCGGCAAAGGGCCGCGTGGTCGTCACCACCTTCGCATCGAACGCCGCGCGTCTGGCGACGCTGGGCGCGGTCGCGAAGGCGACGGGGCGCACCTTGTGCGTCGCGGGCCGCTCGCTCGACCGCATCCTCGGCGTCGCGCGCTCGGTGGGATATCTCAACGACTTCCCGCCGACGGTCGATTTTGACGAAGCGATGCGCCTGCCGCGCAACAAGGTGATGGTGATCGCGACGGGCGGGCAGGGCGAACCTCGCGCGGCGCTCGCGCGCATGGCGGCCGATATCCACCAGATCAAACTCGAGGCGGGCGATACCGTCGTCTTCTCGTCGAAGCAGATCCCCGGCAATGAGGTCGCGATCGGTCGGATTATGAACCAGCTTGCGGCGAAGGATGTGCTGACCGTCACCGAAAAGCAGGCGCATATTCACGTCAGCGGCCATCCGGGACAACCCGAGCTCGCTGCGCTCTACGGCTGGCTGCGCCCCAAGCTCGTCCTGCCGGTGCACGGCGAGATCCGCCATATGCACGAACAGGCGCGCTTCGCGCTCGAACGCGGCGTGCCGGGTGCGCTCGTGCAGGAAAATGGCGATATGGTACGGCTGGCGCCCGGTCCGGCGAAGATCGTCGAACGCGTTCATGCAGGACGGCTGATCCTCGACGGCGACGTGATCCTGCCCGCCGATGGCGAGACGATCAACGAACGCCGCAAACTCTCGCTCCACGGCCATATCACCGTCGCGGCGATCTTTTCCGAAAAGCGTTTCGTCGACAGCGCGATCAGCTATCGCGGCGTGCCCGTCGAGGACGAGCGCGAAGCCTTTATCGACGAGATGCGCGAAGCCGCCGAACAGGCCGCCACCGGCCCGGCGCGCGACGAGGAAAGGCTCCGCGAGGCGATCCGCCTTGGCGTGCGCCGCGTCGCGACCGACTGGACGGGCAAGAAGCCCGTCGTCGACGTGATGCTCGTCACCATCTGAACGGACCTGCAACGATGAAATGGACCTCGGCGCTCGCCATCTACCTGCTCTTCTGGGCGTTCAGCGCCTTTTTCGTGCTGCCCTTCCACGGCCGCCGCGCGAGCGATGACGCGACACCGCTGGTGCGGGGGCAGGAGCCGGGCGCGCCAGCGGCCTTCCGCCCCGGGCGCATCCTGCTCCAGATGACGATCGCCGCGACGGTCGCCTTCGTCCTCTATTACGTCGCCTATGTGAACGGCTGGGCCGACCCCGATGTGCTGACCGGGCGGGCCTGAGTATCGACACGCTCGATTTCAGATGTGACATGTCTGCTTTGGGGCGAAAAGCGGACAATGGGTGCCCCGCTAATATTCGCTACAAGCTGGCCACCCGGGGAATGCGGCCGTATACCGCGCTCAGAGGTTGTCCTGCCAATGCAGGTCCCCACATTTCAGTGCGCGCTTTTGGATCGTAACCGATGCCCAGAACCCGCGTATTGGGTTTAACGAAAGATGCGTCTGCGGCCGTATGAAATCGCCCGATAAGATTTTGGAAATTCTAGGCTGGAAGGCCCATTTCCGCGAACAGGTCACCAGCGAGGAAGCCCTGCAATGCCATCCCGTCCGGGTGATGGCCGTCCACCGTGGCAAGATCGACGTTGCGGGTGCTGGATTTCAGCGCTTCATCTCGCCCTATATTCCAGGCGCGGGTCCGTCGGACGATCATCCGACGGTCGGGGACTGGCTGCTTATCGACCGCGACACATTTGAGCCCGTACGCGTCCTGCATCGAATGAACCTGTTCAAGCGGCGCGCGCCGGGCGATCCCCGCAAAGAGCAGATGATCGCCGCCAACGTGGACACCCTGTTCATTGTCGCCTCGTGCAACCAGGATTTCAGCGTCGCCCGGCTGGAGCGCTATCTGGTGCTGGCACGCGAGGTCGGGGTAAATCCGGTCGTGGTTCTTACCAAGACCGATCTGACCGATGACCCGGAGGCTTTTGCGGCGGCCGCACGCGCAATCGAACCGGGATTGCGCGTCGAATCGGTTAACGGCCGCGACCCTGTCAGCGTCGCTCGCCTCGCGGCATGGTGCGGTAAGGGCGAAACCGTTGCGCTTCTCGGATCCTCGGGTGTCGGAAAATCGACGCTCGTAAACAGCTTGCGAGGATCGGACAGCATCGCTACCCAAGCGATCCGCGCAGGTGACGGTACGGGTCGCCACACGACCACCGTGCGCGAAATGCACCGACTCGATGGAGGTGGCTGGCTGCTCGACACGCCCGGTATGCGCGAACTGCAACTGTCCGACGCGGCCACCGGAATATCAGAAGTTTTCGACGATTTTGTCGTTGTAGCGCAGCATTGCCGCTTTTCCGACTGTGCGCATGGCGTGGAGCCAGGCTGTGCCGTCCGGGCAGCGATTGCCGAGGGCAAATTGACGTCCGCGCGCTTCGATCGCTGGCGCAAACTAGCGGCCGAGGACAACATCAACCCTCCGCATTTCAAGAAGCGCGCGCCGAACTGACAGATTCGCGAGGAATTCAACAACTGTTGCTGACGGGAAGAATTCCGGAATCGTCAGAAGAGGTCTGGACGTCAACGCATTCGCGCAACTTCACAATGTCCGCTTCCGGACGAAAGCCGCTACGCCGATCCGTTTATTCCAGCGCCGCTCAGTTCCGCAGGCGGTCGATCGCCTGCGCCAGCGCGACATACAGCTTGCCAATATCCGAAGAGAGTAAGGTGACGCTGATCGCCGACCCGTCGCGCGCGCCGATGAGCACGCGCAGCATCGCCTCGAAATCATGGATGAACTGGTTCACCGACGCGTGGAAGCCATCGTCGGCCTGATAGATGCGCAGGATTTCCTTAGCTTCGCTATTGTCGATCAGCTTGACCGCACGCCGTGCGAACACGCCGCGGTCGCCCTTCAGGTAAGCGTCCCATGCGATGTCGCTGACTTCGCTCGACAGGATCTTGGTGACGTCGATCGAGGTCGATTTCAGCGACTCGGTCAGCAAGCCAACCTGTTTCGCGAGCGAGTCGCGGTCCGATGCGGCGATGGCCTGCTCGGCTTCGTTCACGCGCTGTTCGACGCTCGCGCTGGTGTCCATGATCGTAATCAGCTGGCGCAT
The DNA here is from genome assembly GCF_023197165.1 of Sphingopyxis sp. MSC1_008. GTDB lineage: Bacteria > Pseudomonadota > Alphaproteobacteria > Sphingomonadales > Sphingomonadaceae > Sphingopyxis. Next base: position 200,532 of record NZ_JALPRD010000001.1, on the reverse strand, counting down.
CAACCGGTCGGCGGCGCCATTGGCGGCCGCGACGGCGCGCGCCGAGGCATCCTCGATCGCGCTCAGCTGCGCCATGATCTCGTTCTTGAATGCGGCATCGATCGCATCGGTCGCGGTCGCCTGCATCGTTTCGCGCGCGCTCGACACCAGCTTTTCGAGAGTCAGTCGCGCTTCGTCGGCAGCCGAATCGGCGGTCGCACGAACTTCGCTCAGCGTCGCGATCATGCGTGCGCCGCCCTGTTCGGCGAACTCGTCGGCGCCCTCGCGCAGCTTGGCGAGTGCCGTCTCGGCCTCGGCAAGCGAGTCGTTGATGCGGTCGACAAGCGCCTGCTGGCTAGTCGCATGACCCGCCATCTGTTCCTCGTTCGCCTTCAGCGTCGATTGCACGGCGTTGACGTGCGATGCCGTCGATTGCGCGACGAGTTCCGACGCATCGAGGATCGGGCGGAGCTGCGACAGCGCCGTCTGGGTCGTCTTGCCGTGCGAGGTGATACGATCGAGCGCGTGCGGCAGCGTTTCGTCGAGTTCGCGCGTCACGGCGTCGAGCGCGAGCAAGAGCGATTCGGCATGGGTGATAAGCTGATGCGCCGAAGCATTGCCGCTCTGCACTTCCTGCATGAAGGCGCCGAGATGCGCCTTGGTGTCGTCGATCGTGCGGCCGATCACCCCCGTGCTGGCGCTGACGCTGACATCGAGGATTTCGAGCTGCTTGCCGACTTCGGCGACATGCGCGGTGATGCGCGAGGCGAGCGCGTCGCTGGCGTCGGCGTGCGCCGAAAGCTGCGCGCCCATCGCATTCCCGGCATCGCGGGCGAGGCCGAGCTTCGCATCCATCAGCGCGCCTGCGTCGTCGACGCCTTCGCGGAACTGCCGCCAGCTTTGATCCATCTGGCCCGTCATCGCCGCAACGGTCGATGCCATGTCGTCGCGTGCAGACGCCGCAACCTTCGTCATATGCCCGAGCGCCGCGCCTTGTACGTCGGCGACCTGGGCCGAGGCGGCGAGCAGGTCCGATTCGGTTTCCTTCGTCTGTTCCTGCAGCGCGACGATCGCTTCGAGCACCGTCGCGGTCGAATCGGCTCCGGACTGGGCCGCCTTCGCCGCTTCCTCGCCGAGCGCCGCGAGCCGGGCTTCGAGATTGGCGCCCTGCTGGTGCGCGACGAGTCCGGCTTCGCGGAAATTGACCGCGAGCCGCTGCGCGACATCGTCGATGCGCGGCAGGCCCGCGAGCAACCCGTCCATCCGCTGCAGCGCGACATCGCCCGAGCGTGCGAGCTGGTCGTGCGCGTTGGCGATGACCGAGGCGTTGCCGGCGAGCTTGTCGCTGCTTTCATTGAGCCGCAATATCGTGTCGAGACCGAGCTGCTGGACAATCTTCGCCTGATCGCCGAGCTGCTTCTGCGCATCGGCGAGGTGTAGGCCGAGCGAATGCATCGACTGGTTGAGCGCCATATTTTCTTCACGAAGTGCGGTAGCGACGCGCGCGAAGCGCGCCTGTTCGGACCGGCCCGACCGGAGCAAGGCCATCCACAGCACCGCCAGCAGCGTCAGCGGCATCGCGATCGTCGCGACGAGCGACGGCCAGGCGGAGAGGGCCGGGCTGCGTGCGAAGCCGCTCGTCCCAACCGACAGCGCGAACCCGGTCCAACCGACCGCCAGAAGGATAAGCAGTGCCGGGGCAAATCGCTCGCGCCAAGCCGGCGCGGCGCGTGGCGCTTCGTCAACATCCTCGGCGTCGTTGAGCGAGGACATGTCGAGCCAATCCCGTTCGGCGGGCGCCTCGGTTTCGGGCGCGAGCGCGGCTTCGGGCGCCGCCACTTCTGCCGGCTCCGCGCTGTCCGCTTCCTGGTTTGTCGCGGAATTCCGCCACAAACCGACGATCTTCTTTTCCCCCGTCATCCTGCCATCTTAGCATCAAATGGCCGCCATGAAACGGAAACTTAACTACAAGCTGCCAATCCTGTGGAATGTCTTTCGACAGTGGCCCCCTTGATCGATATCTCAGCGCGGCGTTCGGCGACGATCCGGCGATGGCGATGGATCTGCGCACCGCCTTCACCGGCAGCGCGCGCGACCTGTCCGATCTGATGCGCCGATCGCGCTGTGATGCGAACTGGGAAATGGCGGCAACCCGCCTGAAAGGGCTCGCCGCGACCTTCGGCATCATCCCGCTGATCCAGCTCGCCGAAGCGGCGATCGAAGGCGCGCCGGGCGACCCCGCGGTACTGCGTCAGATCAACCTGGCGATCGACGCGATCGCCTGACCGCCGTCCTGACGCTGCCCGGCCCGGACCGGCAGACCGGGTTCAATTTCGGTTCAGCCGCTTTCCGCCATTCAAATATCGATACCGCCTGTCTTGCCTTGGCAACGCGACGGGTTTAGCCGCGTTAACGACGCGCGGCCGAACCTGTGTGCGCCAAAGGCGCATGCTTGGGCGAAGGCGGCCGAGTTAAAGGAGAGATTTCGATGTTCAACCGTTTCCGCTCGATGCCCGCAACGGCGATGGCCGCTGTGCTGGGCTGCGCGCTGATGGCGACTGCGACCCCGGCTTCAGCTCAGAAGAAAGAAAAGCCGAAGAAGGAAGAAGAAGCGAAGGGCAAGGGCCTGTCGGCGAGCAAGGGGTTCGGCCCCTCGCTCAAGAAAATGACCGACGCGACCACCGCAAAGGACGCCGCGACATTGCAGGCGGCGGTGACCGAAGGGCAGGGGACCGCCACGACGCCCGACGACAAATATCTCGTCGCTTTCTATCAGCTCCAGCTCGGCATCCTGAACAAGGATCAGGCGCTTCAGGGGCAGGCGCTCGACGCGATGCTCGATTCGGGCCTGACGCCGCCGGAAAATCTCGCGGTCTACAACTTCTTCTCGGGCAATTTTGCTTATGCGGCGAAGGACTATCCGAAGGCGATCAAGCGGCTTGAGGCCGCGCGCGCCGCGGGCTCGACCGAAGCCAACGTGCCCGTGCTGTTGATGGACAGCTATCTGAGCTCGGGGCAGGTCGATCAGGGCATCGCGATCGCCAAGACCGCGATCGAGGCGAGCCGCGCCGCTGGTCAGCGCCCGTCGGACGAACTTTATGTCCGGCCGATCAAGGCGTTGCAGGCCGCCAATCGCACCAATGAGGTGCTCGACCTGATGACGCTGCGCATGCGCGACTATAACCAGCCGACCGTTTGGCGCCAGACGCTCTTCACCATGCTGCAGGCCAATCCCGACAAGGAAATCGGGCTCGACGTCCTCCGCCTGATGCGCGCGACGGGCGCGATGCAGCAGCGGCCCGAATATGCGGAATATGCCGCGCTCGCGACCGAAGCCGCCCTGCCGGGCGAGGTCGTATCGCTGATCAAGGCCGGCAAGCAAAGCAAGGTGATCCCCGACAGCGACGCCAAGTTCAACGAGCTGCTGAAAAGCCAGGCCGAGCGTATGGGCGATGAGGAAACGACGTTGACCGCTTACGCGCAAAAGCCTTCGACGCTGTCGAATCCGAAGGTTGCGGGCGCCACGGGCGATGCGATGGTCGGCTATGGCCGCTATGGCGACGCGATTCCGCTGTACAAGGCAGCGCTGACCGCTGGTGGCGACAAGGAATTGTGGACCTATCGCCTCGGCGTCGCGCAGGCCCATTCGGGCGACGTCGCGGGTGCGAAGGCAAGCTTCGCGCAGATCAACGGGCCCCGCAAGCGGCTTGCCCAATTGTGGACGGCAAAGATCGATGCCCCGCCGGCTGCTCCGGCCGCACCTGCCGCTCCGGCAGCGGCCCCCGCGACCGGCAGCTGATCGCTTCGGCCCAGACTAAAAAAAAGGCGCCGCTCCGATGGGGCGGCGCCTTTTTTATGCACTTCGTGCGAGCGATCAGGGTTCGACCGGAATTCCGGCGAGCTGTTTCGCGGTGCGAATCGTCAGCGACGTTTTGACGCTGGTAACGTTGGGCGCCGACGTCAGGTGCGCGGTCAGGAACGACTGGAAGCTCTGCAGGTCGCGCGCGACGACTTTCAGCAAAAAGTCGATCTCGCCGTTCAGCATATAGCATTCGCGCACCTCGGCGAGCCCGCCGACATAATCCTCGAACGCCTTCAGGTCGGATTCGGCCTGGCTGCGCAGGCTGACCATCGCAAAGACGGTGATTCCGTAGCCGAGCTTCGATGCGTCGAGGTCGGCGTGATAGGATCGGATGACCCCCGATTCTTCGAGCGCCCGGACCCGCCGGAGACATGGCGGCGCCGTCAGCCCCACCATCTGTGCCAGTTCGACATTCGTCATCCGCCCGTTTTTTTGCAGCTCGCCCAGTATCTGCAAATCAATCTGATCGAATTTCTGACTAGCCATCATTGAAACATCCGCTTTCCAAAACTGCGATGACCATAATATTATTTCAGGCGATTGCAATTGTCCCACAATGCGACGTGGACGGTTAAGGCACTTTCATGACCGGATGATTCACGCTAGCCGGTAAGCATATGCTAACCAACGACCAGGGCTGTGGGGCTGATTTCGCGTGACTGCTGACTCGATGATTGCGACCATCTTGCGCCAGGCGCCTGCGGATCGCCGTGCGAGCATCACGGCCTGGCGACAACTTACCGATATTCTGGCTCAGCGCGGCAATCAACTGTCCGACGACGACATTCGCCGCAGCCTGCATGCACTCGCCGTGCTCAGGCCACGCGTCCCCGAATCCGTGCGCCGCGACTGTGCGCGCGCCGTCGCGCGCCATGGCCGTTTCGCACCGCTCGTCGCACTTTACGCCAATGACGTTCCGGCGGTGTCGGCGATCATGCTGCGTGATGCGCGGCTCGCCGAAGCCGACTGGCTGGCGCTGCTGCCGGCGACGAGCGCGATGGCGCGATCGGTTCTGGCGGGGCGTTCCGACCTGCCCAGCGGTGTTTATCGCGCGCTCGCCAGCCTTGGTAGCGCGTCGGTCGCGCTCCCGCAGCCCGAAGCCGCCGCGCAAGAGGGACCTGCGCCCGCAGCGGAAGCGGCGCCCGAGCGTGCGAGCGAAGGGCATCCGAGCCAGATCAGCGAACTCGTTCGCCGGATCGACAAATATCAGTCGACGCGCACCCAGCCTGCCCAGTCGCGCGCGCCGCGTGCGGCGTTTCTGTTTGAAACCGGCCCCGACGGCGTGATTCACTGGGTCGAGGGCGTGACGCGCGGCGCGGTGATCGGCTTGTCGATCGCCGAGGCGGCCTTTGGCGGCGAGCCCGGCACCGACGGCGTGGCCGCGGGCGCCTTTCGCCAGCGCGCCGAAATCATCAATGCACGCATGCTGCTGGAAGGGGCGCCGGCGGAGGCGGGCGAATGGCGTTTTTCGGCGTTGCCCTGGTTCGATCCGGCGACGGGCCAGTTCCGCGGTTACCGCGCGAGCGCGCGTCGCCCGCACCGCAATGAAATGCCCTATGGGCGACCGGCCGCGGAAGATTCAGGCGATTCGATCCGTCAGCTTATCCACGAGCTTCGCAGCCCGCTGAATGCCATTTCGGGTTTCGCGCAGATTATTTCGGGGCAGATGTTCGGGCCGGTCAGCCACGGCTACCGCGGGATGGCCGAAACGATCGTTGCCGATGCCGCGTCGGTGCAATCGATCATCGACGATCTGGAGACCGCGGCACGAAGCGGCTCGGCGCGCATCGATGCCCCGTCGGAAGAGGTCGTCGACATCGGCGCCGTGGTGACGCAGGTCGAAGGCGAACTGGCGGCGCTCCTCGCCGACCAGCGCGTCGATCTCAGCATCTCGCGCGTGGGGGGACCGTTCCTCGGGTTTGCCAGCGATGCCGATGTGCGGCGGATGGTCGGCCGCCTGCTGACCGCGCTGGTCGATGTGTCCGAACCGGGGGCAATTTTGGTCGGGCAATTGGTGACCGAGTCGCGGCACGACGACATGCTCCAACTGCGGGTCGTCCGCCCCGCGACGATCCGTTTTGCCACGGCGGCAGAACTGCTCGACCCGGGGTTCAGCCCCGAAGGCGAAGCGCCCGGCGCCGCGGTGCTCAGCCTCGGTTTCTCGCTCCGCCTCGTCGACAGCCTCGCGCGCAGCAGCGGCGGACGCCTCGATATCGGGCATAACGCCTTGACCTTGCACCTGCCCTCCGCCAACTCGAAGGCCGAAGTCGAGCTGGAAGCCCAGCAAGGCGAGTAGGCCGGTCCGCCGGCTTTCGGGGGGCAAGGGGGGCGTGGTGCAGCCTGCGGGCAATTTCTTTGCATATCCGGCCGCATCGGACCTGATCGAGCTGGAGGCGGGCGAACGGCCGCGCTTCTGGGTCACGATCGATACCGAAGAGGATTTCGACTGGGCGGCGCCCTTCGCGCGCACCGGCTATCGCCTCGCGTCGGTTTCCGCGCTCGCCGAATGCCAAAGCTATTTCGAGCGAGCCGCGGTTCGGCCCATCTATCTTGTCGACTGGCCGATCGTCGCCGACGACCGCGCGGTCGACATCCTGGGTACGGCGCAGGATGGCGGCCGCTGCGAAATCGGGGCGCAGCTTCATCCGTGGGTGACGCCGCCGCACGACGAGGAAGTGAACGAGCGCAACAGCTATACCGGAAATCTGCCCGCCGATTTGCAGCGTGCGAAGATGACGGCGCTGCGCGATGCGATCCGCGACCGCTTCGGCATTGCACCGGCCGTTTATCGTGCGGGGCGCTATGGTCTGGGGCCCGATAGCGCCGCGATGCTCGCCGATCTGGGCTTCCGCTGCGACACATCGGTGCGCAGCGGGTTCGATTATCGCGCCGGGCACGGCCCCGACTATCGCGACGCGCCGCTGCATCCATGGTGGGTTCGCACCGAGCAGGGCGCCGTGCTCGAAATGCCGGTCACCACCGTCTTCGGCGGCTTGCTCGGCGGAGCGGGGCGCCACGTCTATCACCGCGTTGCGCGAAACGGCACGCACGCCGGCGCCGCGCTCGCGCGTTTTGGGCTCGTCGAGCGGATCGCGCTGACGCCCGAGGGGATTCCGGCCGACCGCGCGTGCAAGGCGATCGACATAGCGATCGAGGCGCGCCTGCCGGTGCTCAACTTCTCGTTCCACTCGCCGTCGCTGCAGCCGGGTAACACGCCCTATGTCCGCAGCGTTGCGGATCTCGACCTCTTCTATCGCTGGTGGGAGGTCGTGCTCGATCATCTCGCGCGCCGCGGCGTCGAGGCGACGACCGCCGCGGACATATTGGCGATGGCCGAACGGAAGATTGCGCCAAAGCCGACCTCCTGATCGTTGGCGCTTGCAAATGCGGCGCGGCCTCCGCTATCGCCCGCACACCCCCACCGGGTTTGAAAAGGGGGCCTGTAGCTCAACGGTTAGAGCTGGCCGCTCATAACGGCTAGGTTGCGGGTTCGAGTCCTGCCGGGCCCACCATTTTCCCCTAATATTCACACCATTTCCCTTGCAAATCGAAACCGATACCTCTCCATTGCGCCCGCAGAAGGAGAGGGACATGGGGAAGCGGCGGACGATTTTGCTCGGCGGTCTTGCGATCGTTGCAGTGATTGCGGGGACGGTGGCGGTACGGACCGCGACCTTCGCGCCCAAGGACATCGCCGACGGCAGCGCAATCCGGCCCGCCGCCGTGCCGGCTTATGATCTCGATGCCGCGGTCGGGCACCTGAGCGCTGCGGCGCAGATCAAGACGATCTCGCACCAGGATCCGGCCGAGAACGACATTGCCGAATGGGACCGGCTGCATAACTGGCTCGCGGCCACCTATCCGGCGACGCACCGCGTCATGGCGCGCACAATCCTGCCGAACCGGACGCTCGTCTATCACTGGCCGGGCAGCGACGCGTCGCTCGCGTCGATCATCGTCATGGCGCATCAGGATGTCGTTCCGGTCACCGAGGGCACCGAAGGCGACTGGAAATATCCGCCCTTTGCCGGGACGATCGCCGAAAAGGCGGTGTGGGGGCGCGGCACGGTCGACGACAAGGGCTCGCTCATCGGCCTGTTCGAAGCGATCGAGGCGCTGGCGGCGAACGGGTTCCAGCCCAAACGCGGCATCTACCTCGTTTCGGGGCACGACGAAGAGGCCGGCGGATCGGGCGCCGTCGCCGCGGCCGCCAAGCTGAAGGCCGAGGGCGTGCGCGCGCTCTACACGCTCGACGAGGGCAGCGTCGTGCTGCGCGACACGCCGGTGATCGACGGGCCCGCCATCCTGATCGGCGTCGCCGAAAAGGGCTATGCGACGCTCCAGGTGACCGCCAACGCGCCCGGGGGGCACAGTTCGATGCCGCCCGCCGAAACCGGCGTGACGACGCTGGCGCGCGCGGTGCTGGCGATCACCGAAAGCCCGTTCCCGATCGAGATGCGCGGCCCGGGCGCGGCGATGGTCGAGGCGCTTGCTGCGCACAAGGGCGGCACGACAAAGCTCGCGGTCGCGAACCAGTGGTTGCTCGGTTCGGTCCTTAAAAAGCAGCTTTCGGCGTCGCCGTCGTCCGCTGCGGCGTTCCACACGACGATCGCGCCAACGATGCTCCAGGGAAGCCCCAAGGAAAATGTGCTGCCGCAATCGGCGAGCGCGCTCATCAACTATCGCATCGCGCCGTGGAACAGCTCGGCCGACGTCATGGCGCGCGCCAAGGCGGCGGTCGGCGACGCGCCGGTCGAACTCAGCTGGGTCAAGCCGCCCAACGAGCCGTCGCGCGTGTCGTCGAGCAGTTCGCAGGGCTGGAAATATGTCGTCGCCGCGGCGCGCGCCGATGCGCCCGATGCCGTCGTCGCCCCCTATCTGGTTGTCGCCGCGACCGACAGCCGCAGCATGGAGCCGATTTCCGAGGATGTGTACCGCTTCATGCCGATGCACTTCACGCTCAAGGAAACCGCGATGATCCACGGCACCAACGAGCATATGACGATCGACAGCTTCAGGCGGATGATCGACTTTTACGCGCGGTTGATTGCGACGTCGGCCGGGTAAATTGTTGGGAGGATAGTGGTCGGGGAGACAGGATATGAATCATGATATGGCAAACGCCTAGGACTCCCTAAGAGCATTGGATTTCCTAGACATTATAATTCCGCTTGCTATAGGACTTGCTATATCAGTTGCTATATTGCGAGGCCAAATTGAGCGATACCGAGCACCTTTTTCAGCGCGGCAAAAATGGAACTTGGTATGTGCGGCGAGCCGTCCCCGCATCGCTCCGAAAGACCGGCGAACCCAAGCTGCTCATGAAGTCCACTGGCACTAGCGATCGGCAAGAGGCGAAGCGGCGGGCTCATCCTATCCTCGCAGAATGGGAGGCTCGGTTTCGGGCTGGCGCGGTTGCGCCGCTGCCCCGCACCCCGAGCGACCACGACCTCGAAGCTGCGGCGGTCATGGTCGGGTATGACGGGTTGCGCGAGCATGAGGCCGGTCGCCGGCTTGCCGCCGCCAGTGCGGGTGGCGAGCGCTGGCAGCGATACCAGCGCCGCACAGCGATCAATCTATCCGCTGCCGAGGATCGCGGCACGATCCGCAGCCTCGCCGACGCGGCGATCGACGACCTTGGAATTGACCTTGCCCCCGATAGCGGGGGCTACGCCAAGCTTTGCGAATATCTCGCCTCGGCACGCCACGCCGCGCTCGATACCAGCTATCGTGCGGCGCATGGTGAGATTGCCCCCGAACCCGAGGGCGGAATCGTCACGCGAGTGCGCGAGCGATCGGCGGCAAGGGCCAAGCCCGGCGAAACCTTGCTCGAACTGTTCGAGAAATGGGCAGCGGAGATGCTGGCCAAGAACGCCTTGGACGGTAAGCGCGGCAAACGCGCTGACACTATCAATCAGGACCGCAAGGTGGTTCAACAGTTCGTTGCATTTGTCGGCAATGAGCGGGCGGTTGACTCCATTACGCCAGAGGAAATTGCCGACTACCGCGATGTGCTACGCGACCTTCCGCCCAAGTGGGCTTCGCACAATGCGCTCAAGCGCCTCAACATGCGCGACGCCGCCGTGAAGGCACGCGAACTGGACCTGCCGAGGGTTGCCTTCACGACGATCAACAAACACCTTTCGACCATATCGCCGCTGTATACGTGGCTTCGCAAGCATCCGCGTTGGGCGGGGATGAAAAATCCCGTCGATGGATTGCACTATGACGATGTGAAGGGGGCAAACCCGCGCCCGCCATTCACGACACCCGTTCTCAACAAAATTCTGCAATCACCTCTCTTTGCCGGATTTATAGCCGATGGCGACGAGCACAAAGCTGGCAATCAGCATGTCGACGACTGGCGTAAATGGATTCCGCTGGTGTGCATGTTCACCGGCGCTCGGATCGGAGAGATTGCGCAGCTTCGCGTCGGCGATGTTCGGCAGGAGCATGGCGTCTGGATGATCCATATCGCCCACGATGACAGCGCCGGGCAGTCGACGAAGAGCGGGCATAGCCGTCCTGCGGCGGTTCATTCGAAGCTGGAAGCTATCGGCTTCCTTGCATTCGTCGAGCGCCAGCGGAAGCGCGCCGGGGGCGACAATGCGGCGCAGTTGTTCCCCGAGTTGAAGCCGAACAACCGGGGGCAGATCGGCGCCGAGCCGTCGCGCTGGTGGCGTGACTACCTCGCGGCGATCGGTGTTAAGCAAGGCCGGGATGGCATCGGGGCACATAGCTTCCGCCATGAACTCGCCGACAGATTGCGCGATGAGGCGCGGTTGATGGACAATGAGGTCGCCGTGTGCCTCGGCCATAGCTTGAAATCGACCACCGGCGGGTATGGGCAGCTTCGGCAGGGCACGGTGACGATGCTCAAGGATTGGATCGAAGCCGTGCGGTGGGAAGGCGTCGATTTCGAGGGACTCGGTAATAGCGTCTAGAATGCCCTAGGAGGCCCCATAGAGCGTGAAGGGACTTTTCGGTTACCCATGCCTATAAAATCCATTCTCCACGCCGTAGGCGCCCGGAAATCAGAAATTTAAGGCATATCAATACCCATGCTCGCCGAGACAGGTTCTTGGCGGGGTCTTTGGGCACGCCGGGGTGCCCAGTGTTCCGAAGGTCTATGAACTCCGCAGCGGTGTCAATCTCGGGTTTCGCATGGGAACTCCGCGCAGGTCAGGTTCCCCGTCTTCATCACGAACTCCGCGAGGTCATGGGATCTCATGAGCTGGAGCAACGCGACAGCCACCAGGAACGGTTTTGAGCGAAGCGAAAAATCGTTTCCCGTTTTCTGAACGAAGTGAAGAAAACAAGAATCTTGAATCTAAGAATCTATATAAGAAAATATATATATATAATAAAACTAACAAAAAACCGCGTGCGCGCGTGAATCGTGTGTGTGCGGGGCGCGCGCGTAAACAGCTTTGTGTTGGGCTGTCAAGGGAGGCTCGAAGGTCGAACCAACTGCATCCCGGCGTTCGCATGTTCTCCCTGCGTTCCAGATTTCTGTTGACTAATCCCACCCCTATGATACAATGTTGCCCATCAAGTCCCGGAGTGCCGGGGCTGGCCTCGCCCCGAAGGTTTCGGGAGGCTCGGTTGCCAGCTTGCTTAGGCGAAAGGCATTCCATCCAGAATCAGGCCACCCATTGCTGCCGGCGTGCAAGCGGGGCTGGCAACCCGCCACTAGGGTTTGAAACCATGTGGGCTTTGCCGGTCACGGCATCGACATAGGACACCGGGCCAGCGCGCCCCGCCTCACAATAGGCCGCTTCAAACCAGCGTTTCAGGTTGATCCCGCGAAATCCGCGGCGTTCCCCTCAATCTGTCTGTGTGTCCACTTGTCCCGTTCTTCCGCCCCTTCTGGTCTAGCCGCCTCTATCGCGTCATGGCGCTTGGGCTCGAAAGGCTTTTTCCAGTTTCTCGCCGACGTTGAACCTCGCGTTCCGTCTGGCACCGGCGGCTATGTCCCGTTTGTTCCTGGCCCCCGCGAGCACGTGGAGATTGCCAAGGCGCTCGACACTGACGGCGTTTCTGTTGCTTGCCTGTGTTGGCCGAGACGGCACGGCAAAACACTGACCAGCGCAATGGTGCTGATCTGGCGCTTCCTATCGCGTCCCGCCGAAAACATTGCGGTGGTCGCCAACTCCGAAAAGCAAGTCACGTCCACGGCGTTCCGCACGATCCGACAGGCTTTCGAGAACACCCCGCTGCTCAAGCGCTTGGTCGCCAACGGCACAATCATTGTCGGCGCTGATCGCATCGAGATGCCGAGCACCGGCAGCGTGATCCGCGCCTACTCCAGCAACCCCGCCGCGCTGTGGGGCATGAAGCTGAGTGCAGCCCAAATTTCCGAAATCCATGCCGCGAAGAATGGCGGCGATGACGTTTACGAAGCGCTCGCTGGTTCGCTGCTCGATACCCAAGGCTCTCTACTTCTGATCGACAGCACAGTCGCGCCGAAGTCCAGCAAGCTGTTTGAACTCTATCAGTCGGCAAACCACCCGACCGATCCCGACCTGTCGATCGCTTTCAGCCATATCGAATATCGTGACCTCGACGACGCCTGTGCGAACACACCGGCGTGGATCGACCCGGCGAAGTTGCGCAGCCTGTCGCGACAGATGCTCCCCCACAAATTCGCGCTGCTCCACCTGAATCGTTTTTCAGATGCCGCACACCTCTTGTTCCCCGCCGACATTCTCGATCCCGCCATCGAAATCTATCCGCTCGATGTAGCGGCGCTGGCGTCTGGCTCGGCTGTAATCGTCGGCGGGGGACTTGATCGTGCCTTTGGCGGCACGGTGCGCGGCGATGCCACGGTATGCGCCGCAGTCGCGAAGATCGCGATCGACGACGAAGAGCACGTCTTTATTCTTGATGCTGACGCCGTGCCGTTCTCTCGCGCAGGCGGCATCAAGTCCCGGTTCGATCGCTACCATTCCGAATATGGCATGACCCGCGTGGTGCTCGAAAGCTACGGCGCGCAGGACATTGCCGATTGGGCAGGGACGCGCCCCTATAGCGCCGGGGCCGAAGTGGTCCACCCGAGCCGTCGCACGAAATACGCGGCGTTCCTCGCGCTCTATCAGGCCGCCGCCGAAGGCCGGTTGCATATCCATCCCCGCTTCACTGACCTGATTGCCGAGATGCGCGTCTTTGAAGTCCACGAAGATGGCAAAGCCAGCGACGGCGAGGCCGCTGTGCCGAAATTCCAGCACCCCCGCGGCAAGCACGATGACTTTTTACACGCCGTCGTGTGGGCGCTCTATTCGCTGCGATCGGTGACTCTCAATCCGTATGAGATCGAAGGCATCAATTGCAACGGTCGCGGTGCCAGCATTCAACATTGTAGCCTCAACGGCGGCGGTCACATTCCGCCGTGCGCAGATGCATGCCGCTCAATGGCCGACGCCATGCGGCTGTATGACGCATACCTTTCCCGCGGCCCGCTGACCCCGCTGCCGCTCCCCGCATTCATCGCCGACAAGCTCCGCAACGTCGGCTCCCACACGCTGCCGCGATGACCGCGCGCGCCACATTGGAAACATCTGTGTTTGGACTAGGAAATACCAGCGACGTTATCCGCATCACCGCGGCGAGCCGTGCGCGCAAGGAACAGCATGCCAAGCGGCTCCGCTATTATTGGGACCAGTCGCATGATGACGCATACGCGCTGATCGCACGTCGTTTCGCGAAGCCTGAGACATTCCGCATTTTTAGCGTGAACGTCGTGCGTGCAATCGCCGACAAGCGCGCCAGCACCTACCGCCAACCGCCCCGCCGCACATTCAACGGCCTCGACCAAGCTGCCGGCGATGCCCTCTATCGCGCCATGAATGCCGATGCCGTGCTCAAAAAGGCCAGCCGGTATCTCGAAGTCTGCAAGACTGTCATGCTGCAAGTCGGTTGGGACGACGACGCCGAGCAACCGACGCTTTCGGTGCTCACCCCCAATGTGCTCGACGTGCTCGGCAGCAACGCCGAGCGCCCCGAACGGGTCATCGTCAGCTACGCCGGCGATCGACCGGAGGACACCTGTTACCACGATTGGACCGCGACCAGCTTCAAGAGGCTGAACCATCGGGGCGCACATAAGCCGATCGAAGGCAACCCGACCGGCAGCAATCCTTACGGTCTCCTGCCGTTCGTGCCGTGGCACGATCGCCTGCCCGACGATGAGTTTTTCATCCCCGGTGGCGATGACCTCTATGCGGCACAGGATGCCCTTAACGTCGGGCTCGCGAACCTGTGGCGCGCGGTCGAGTTTCAGGCACAAGGGCAACCTTGGGCGTCGGGCATTTCGGCGGGAGAGATTCTCCAATTCGGCCCCGATCGCGTCATCGCGCTCCCGCAAAATGGGCAGTTTGGTTTCGCGGCCCCCAATGCCCCAATCACATCGATCCTCGCCGCGCTCGAATTCGTTTTGCGAGAAACCGCCGCGACATACGGAGTCGGCAGCGATCTTTTCGACCTTTCCAAAGTCGCGGAGTCCGGCTCGGCGAAGCACGCTGGCAGGCTCGACCTCAAAGAGGTTCGGCAAGATCAGGTCGCACAGGCGCGTGCAATGGAGGCGCGAATGTTCGCCACGCTCAAAGCGGTGGTCAACACGCATCGCCCTGGCACCATTCCCGATGACGCAACGATCGGCTGCGACTTTGCCGAACAGCATGACCAGCTGAGTGAAGCCGAGTTGCTCGAAAACGCGCGCAGCAAGGTCGAACTTGGGGCTTGGAGTCCGGTCGACGTGCTGATCGCGCTTAACCCCGATGGCTACGGCGACCGCGCTGCCGCCTTCCAAGAATTGAAACGCCGCAACGATGAATCCGCCGCGCTCGCGGCTCCCCTGTGAAAGAGTAATCATGTCCGACGAAATTGAAACCCCGGCGCTCACGCCGACCCTCACGCCCCCGGTAGACGACGCCGCCGCTGCCGAACTCGCGGCGCTCAAGAAACAGCTTGCCGAAACCGCCAAGGCAACGCTCGCCGGTGTGCCCGAACATCTGCGCGGCCTCATTCCCGATAGCCTTTCGCCCGCCGACCAGATTTCATGGTTCACTCAGGCCAAGGCGACCGGCGCTTTCGACAAGCCTGTCGTGCCCCCGACCGATGCCGGCGAACGCCCCGCCATCACCCCGAAAGCCCCCGATCTATCGTCGCTGCCAACTTACGCGAAGTTGGCCGCCGGCTACTCGAAATAATCGCGCAAACCAAAAAGAGGATAACCTAGAATGCTCACCCAGACCGAATGGGCCAAGTTGCAGAACGACACGCTCCAGTCGGGTGTTGTCGAGATTTTCGCCAACACCAACCCCATCATGCACCGGATGCCGTGGCAGAACATTGCCGGCGCGGCGTATGTCTACAATCGCGAAACCACGCTCCCCGGCATCGCGTTTCGCGGCATCGGCGAAAGCTACACGCCCAGCACCGGCGTAGTCACGCAGCTTGCGGACCCGCTGAAAATCATTGGCGGCGACCTCGACGTCGATACCGCACTGATCGCGTGGAGCGCCGGCCCGAACGATACCCGCGCAATCCATGACGCCATGAAGGTCAAGGCGCTGTCGTTGTCGCACCTCAAGACAGTGTTTGACGGCGATGCCACGACCAATCCCAAGGAATTTGACGGCCTCAACATTCGCCTGACCGGCAATCAGGTTATCAGCGCCGGCACGAACGGCGGCGTCTTGACGCTCGCCATGCTCGACGATTTGGTCGATGCCGTCGCCGGTGAGCCGAGCTTGTTGCTCATGAACAAGAAAACGCGGCAGGTCATTCGCCAGCTCGCCCGCAGCGTGAACGCGCTGACGATCGCGAAGGATGACCTCGGCCGGGAAATCGACCTCTATTATGGCGTGCCGTTCGGCATCGTGGAGGACGACAACGAAGGCGATGCGATCCTCGGCTTCGACGAAACGCAGGGCACGGCGAATAACACCGCGAGCATCTACGCCGTTCGCTTCGGCCCCGATGGCATGTTCGGTGCGCAGACCGCGCCTATCAGCGTCCGCGACCTCGGCGAGCTCCAATCGCAGCCGGCATTCCGCACCCGCGTCGAACATTTTGGCACGCTCGTGCTCGAGCACCCGAAATGCGCCGCGCGCCTGAAGGGCGTGAAACTGACTTAACCCAACCCTGCCGCCAGCAACGCAGCCCCATCAAACCATTCCGCAATCACAAGCTGGCGGCGCGGATTGGTTGGGGCGGCAAGGCCGGACCTTTGCCCGTCCGGTGCGGCCAAGTCAGCAAGTGGCTGAGCATCAATAACACTGACAGCCGGTGGCCCTCTCTCTCCTGATTTGGAGGGCGCGACCGGCACCTAACCCGAGATCCCGAGACTATATGTTCGCTTCCCATCGCCCCCTTATGAATTCCACGGTGCGCCATTGGCACACGCCGTCCCGCGACCTGTTCGGCAACCAAGGTTCGAACGGCTCAACCGAGCACCCGGCGCGCGTGACCTACGGCCCCGGCAAACTGATTGGCCGCGCGTCTGGCGAGAATATGCCCGACGCGCGCGCGACTGTCTGGCTGTTCGATCATCCGCGCCCCGTTGGCATCGGCGACACCTTCGAACTCGCCGACGGCGAAACCCTCAAAGCCATTCGAGTTGAACGCCGCACCCTCGGCGCGTCCTCCATCACAAAGGTATATCTGTCGTGACCGACACCACGCCCACCGGCGATTGCGCCGCCTTCGACGAATGCCCGATCATCGCTATTGGTCAGAATGCCTATCTGTCGCTCGCCGACGCCGACAGGATAGCGGACACGCGCCTCTTCGCCGCGCCGTGGGCCAACTCCGCAGCGCGAGCGCGCGAACAAGCGATCATCACGGCAACCGCGGTGCTCGATCGCTTGGGTTGGCAGGGCCGCAAGCTGGCGCCGACACAGCCGCTGGCATGGCCGCGTGTCGCCGATCAGGCACCGCTCGGCTATCCCCTGACCACTGACATTCCCGATGCGATCAAAACGGCCTCGGTTGAGCTCGCAATCCATCTGCTCGCCACCGGCACCCTCGGCGGTGGTCCCGCGATCATGCAACGCATGCTCGGCGACTCTATGGAAATGTTTTACCCCACGGTCGCCGACGAACTGCCCAAACACGTCCGGCGTCTGGTCGAACCGTATCTGCGCGCATCGTCCGCGCACGTCGCTGAGGTCCGCTTCTAGTGACCGACGCAATCGAAACCCTCGCAACGTCCCGCGAAAGCGACCTGTCCGCTGTGCTGATCGCGGCAACCGACGGCTATCTCGACACGATCGATATGAGCGTGCTGGCGTCGGCGCTCGACGATATCGACGCCAGCCACATTCGGCGCCAGATTGCGCTCATCCTTGGACTCGACGACACCGGCCTTCCCGATGACCTCGATACGCCGTTCGCCGATGGCCTAGCCGCGCTGTCCACGCTCGCCGGGGAAATCGCCGCGCTCGCGGCATCCCAAGCCCGACACACACTCAACTCGAACAGCGACGCCGTGCGCGAAGCCAATACCGCTGCCGGTGCGTTCCTTTCCGCGTTTCGAGCCGATACCGCCGATGCAATCCGCGCGGCGATCGAAAGCGCGATTTACGGCAGCGGCACCCCTGACGCCCGCGCAGCACAATTGCGCCGAGCGATCGGCCTGTCGGTTAAACAGGCCACCTCGCTCGAAATCATGCGGGAAGCCGTGCAAACCTACCTCGACGCACCGCGCGTGCTGGTGCCGGCGCGCACCGACGCTGCCGGCAATCGCATCCGCGCCAGCTATGTTCGCAAGGTCGATGCCCGCGCGATCATCGCGGCAACGCGAGGCCATTTGTCTGCCGCGCAAATCCGTATGCTCGCCAAGGCGCTCGGCAATCCAAATCTTACCGCCGCCAATGCTGACGCCATGCTCGATCGCCACGCCGCCGCGCTTCGCCGATATCGCACTCAGGCTGTTATGGGAGAGGGGATTCATGCCCTCACCGAACAAGCGAAGCTAACCGGCTGGTTGATCGCGCACCGGTTCGGCGCACTCCCCGCCGACCAACGCCGATACTGGCATACCGCCGGGGATGAGCGCGTGCGCCACCAGCACAGCCAGGTCAAAATCATGAACCCTCTCGGCGTGCCCCTCGGCGAGCCCTTCGATACGCCTTTCGGCCCCCGCATGTCCCCGCCGCTGGAATGGGGATGCCGCTGCCGCGCCCGGTTGGGGGCCAAGCCATGACCCCCACGCTTCCCACCGCCGACAATCATCTCGACTATGAGATAAGCCCCGAACGCCGCCTCATGCTCGCCGTGCTCAACACAGCGATTATGGACGCTGCCGGCGCTTATGTCAGCGCATCGCGCCCTAGTGAACGAGACTATGCCCGCCGCCGTGCCCTCTGCTGGCTACAGGATGGGGGAGGGGATTTCCGGTCAGTGTGCGAGCTCGCGGGGCTCAACCCGCAATACGTCCAGACGCGCGCGCTCGAATTCCTCGAAAGCGGACGTGAACTCCCCAAAATCAACCGCATGTCGCCGAACAGCGGGAAACACCGGCCAAGGGTTCGAACCGATGCATGACCTCGACGCCTTCACCAACGAACCGCTTGTCGTCGCCGGCCGCAAGATCGATGGCCGCACGATCGATGCGAAACGCTTTCGCACGCTGGCAACCGAACTCGCGAGCCAGCTGCAACATGATCCCAATCCCGCCGAGCGCGTCCTGCTCGTGAACGCCGCGACCCTCGCCATGCTGTGCGAACGCTTCGCCGCCGACCTGCTCGAAGGCAAAGAGGTCAACGAGGAAAACTATCGGCGAAACCTCCAGTCTCTCGGCAATGTAATGATCAAGCTCGGCATGGCCGCGAAATCCCGTGACGTGACCAAGCGCGACCGCGCGGGACAAGATGACTTTGGCGCGGCGCTCATTGAGGCGAATACGCGATCGGCCCCCACCTCGGAGATCAACTAATGACACCCAAATATCTCGGCTCAATGCTCGACCAGCTATGGACGCTATATGCTGCCGAGCAGACCGAAAACCACTACATCAAGCAGTTCGACCGCGCGGCGTTTATGGCGGCAGCGCAGCCAGCCTATGATCAGTTTGCGCCCGACTTCGCTTCTACCGACTGGAACGCCGAGCACCACATGCCGCAAGCCAAGTTTGCGGTGGCATCGTTCCTCTATGCCCTCAAGAAGCCGATGACCGCTTTTCCCATGGGGCTACAGCGCGCATTTCGAGATGCCTTTGATCGCGGCGAGATAGACGCCATTGCACTCGGCACCGCCGTGCGGCTCATCTATCGGTATCACACCCCCCGGCGCCGGTCGCGCGGCGAGGCAATCCCCGAGACGCTTGCCAACCTCAACCTGTCAGACCCCGCCGGTATCATGATCCCATCCGAGCTCGCCGTGTGGCGCGCCTTACCTGACCAAGTGACAATCTACCGTGGCGCGCTGACCTACACGCCGCAAGAAGCTGTCCGCGGCATTAGCTGGTCCCTGTCTCGCGCGCATGCCGCCGCGCACGTTTATAACCGAACGCTGCCGGTGAATGAGGGAACGGAGATACGTAGGCTGCTTGGCCAGAACCCACCGCCGCCGCAGTTGATCGCCGCGGTCGCTCCCAAGTCCGCAATCCTCGCTTTCACAGGTTCGCAGACCAGCGGGATCGATCGCGAGGTATTTGTAAATTATGAGCAACTGGACCCCCCGCACATCAAAAGCCTCCCCGCGAACAATTTGCTGATGCAAGCTGTCTCGGAGAGGCTCGTGAACATCGGACGTTTTGCCGCGCTGGCACAGGTGGGCGGCGCTGGCTGATTTCGGCGCGGCGCTGATTGAGGCGAATTCGCATCAAAGATAATTTGACCGCATTTCATCAATACCCCGCCGAGGTCGAAGAGCGGAATGACCGGTAAGGGGTGGGAAGCTGCCTTCAGTGCTGAGAGCCAATAAATGTCAAAACTAGCGCACCAACCACACCAGCGCCGATCGTTAGCCAATATCCCAAAGGTCGTCGAATGCTCTCATTGCGCCTTACTGTAGGCAATCTAGCGATGAGGAAAAATACGACAACGAGCAGGGCAAAAAGAACCCAATTGTCAAAGCCTTGAAACAGCCGCCACGCAAAATACCGATTTGCAACGGCAACCATAAATGCCGTCAACCATACGCCACAGATGAGTCGCTCATTGACGGTCGGTGGACGTGGATCCCATTCAAACGCGCTCTGAGTCATAATCATAGATTACAGAGGACTGAACGCGCACACAATGTCCGCTTCTGGTCGATTCCAGTCATCGCGTCGAAAATGGCAGGAATGGCAGCAAACGACCAGTTGCGGACATTCCAGATATCGCGTAACCGTGCCCATCGATGGGTTCAAGCGACATACTTTTCTTGGCCGTAGGCCTTGCGATCAGTGTAATTGTCACGGCAGTTTCGTTCTGCGTTCTCAAACTAATGAATGCTCAATCAAGGCATTTGAAAGTAGGAAGCGCATTGGCTTTCCCAAGCCTTTTGATCATGCTCATTGTGTATATTGAAAACTGGAAGCATGACCCTCACGGCATTGCAATGATTGCTCTTGGCTTTCTCGCCATAATTAGTCTGCCCGTGACGATTTTTACCGCGAAGATTCTTGCACGGCGATTTTGCTAAGATGAGCAGACGACCGGAAAATGGCCGCTAACCACCCCCTATCGGACATTCGGTTGCTTGGGGCAAACGACTTAAGGGCATGGCCTATTGCCAGCCCAAACCAACCCATCGGCTCACCGACCATCGCTCTAATCGGCACCGCGTTCCCATGACCCCCAGCAACCGATCGCCGCACAGTCAACACCGGTGATCGGTTGCGAGCCCTAATACCCGCAGATTCCCCCTCACGCTGCCGCGCCGGCAATTCCAGCGCCGCCCGACTGTATCGAAAACGACCGGTTACGATATACCCCCATAGATCGTATCGGAATATAGGTTGACTATGGTTTCGATACAGCTAGATATACGGGACACGTTTTAGATACAGGAGTCGTTCCCATGTCCCGCACCTTCGCTTACTGCCGCGTAAGCACGATCGACCAGACCACCGATAATCAAACCGGCGAGATCGTCGCTGCCGGTTTCGCGGTCGAGCCTAAGCGGGTCATCGCCGAGACGGTATCAGGTTCCACCCCGGCGATGGAACGAGAGGGCTTCGCGCGGCTGGTCGATCGCATGGAGTCTGGCGACGTGTTGATCGTGACCAAGCTAGATCGTCTTGGCCGCAACGCTATGGACGTGCGCGCCACGATCGACCGGCTCGCGGGTGATGGCGTGCGGGTGCATTGCCTACAGCTTGGCGGCGTCGACCTGACGAGCGCCGCGGGAAAGATGGTGATGACCGTCATAAGCGCCATGGCAGAGTTTGAGCGCGACTTGCTGGTCGAGCGCACGCAGACAGGGTTGCAGCGCGCCAAGGCCGCAGGGAAGCGGCTAGGTCGGCCCGCGGCACTGACAGATGAACAGTGCGCCGATATACGTGCGGCGAGGGGGCAGGGGCGATCTTATGGGCAGCTTGCCGGACAGTATGGGGTGAGCCGGTCGGCGATCCAGCGCGCCGAGCAGCGCGCATGATTTTGGGAGCGAGCGCGATGAAATAATCTCGCATCAATCACAACTGAATTACGGGAACTCCGCGGATTTCGCGGCGCGGGCAGCATAGCAGACTAGGGGGCCGACCTCAATTCCAGTTTTGGGCTCGGCGCGCCCCCCTTCGCTTCGGAAATGGACTACGCTCTGCTAAGCTTCCGTAGTCTCAGAAACGCCAGTAGCGTTCCATGTGTTGCTTGCGTGCCATTTCCGCCAGCTCGCAGTTTTGGCCGGTCTGTTTGCAGATCATTTCATTCAGTTCGACAGCCTGCCGAGAGCCCATCTCCAATTCTGGATCCATCCGGGCAGCGGGGGGCGGGGCTGCTGAAAAATCGAAGTTCTCGACCTCCGCAATGGCATCGTCATATTCACGCTGTAGCGCTGCCGGGGTGCGATCTTGCATTCCGCTAAATAGCGACGCCCCAATGACTGCAATCACCCCCACGATTCCTAGGGTCAGTGTCCGGCGGGAAATGGGCTCGGCGTTGTGTGTTAGGGGCCCTTCGTAATATTCCTCCACCCCCGGTGATGTCTTCTCGGCAGATTTCTCTTCTTTCATGTTAAAGCCCCCCATGTCGTTTCTTATCAAGACATAGAGGGCTTTTATCCGTCAGGGCAATGGCCACTACACAGTGTCGACCGCCTGCTTAGTTTGTGAAGACCTCGCCCCAATCACCCGCTGACACCGGCGAGGGGGCGATAGTCTCGGGTTCGGTGCCGATCATGTCATAGATTGCATCGGCCACCAGGTCGGCGCCTGTCGCCTCAACAAAAGCCATATACTCGGCGAGTGCACCGAAAAATTTGATTTCATGCGGCGCCAGATGTGCATTTTTCATGCTGATTTACTCCAACCGACACCGGCTCACATGGCGGCGGGTGCATCGGTCGGGCGCCTCATAAGGGCATGAGTCGGGTGTGTGTCAAACGACATGCAGTCGATTTTTGGGGTGGCGCCTCAAAGGTATTCAGCCACGAAAATCGCGGCGATCGCGACAATCAATCCAAGCCCGCCAAAGATGGTGCGCCATTTCGTCCATCCCAAGGAGCCCCGATCGCCTCCAGCGTCAGCCGGGTGATGAACGTTCCCGCCTACCATGATGACGTCGCGAGCAGCCGATATATGTTGTGAGGTGAGTGGCGAGTGTGTCGGCGTCGTCGGCGCAGGATCGTCTTTAGCCCACGTAAGCAATAACCAACCGTCAGGAATTGCTTTCAATAGCTCTCTCGACAGTTCGCTGTCGGCATCCGTCCCGATGCGCTGCCCCTGCCAATTCACGTTGAAACTTTCGGCGTCTATCGCTGCAAGAATGCGGCCTAGGGCCGCGGCGTGCGCATCGGAACGCAGCCGAACCACATAAGTAGCTCGGTCGGGATAGATTTTAATCAGACCAGCGTCCCGCAGCTCCTTCGCCAAGCCGTTGAATAGCGGCGTATCCATTTTCAGAAAATATTCCGATTGCAGCTGTTCGCGAGACAGTTGGCGGCGCTCAGGACGGTGACTTTCCACGAACAATGCAATCAACAGTTTATTTCGGGCCTTCTCGACATCGTTCATGACAAACCCTCGGGATTTCCTAACTTCACAATTACATAAGCTCCGAAATCCCAGACGTCCTTGATGCCCACGCCTAGCGCAACGCCGACGACCAACATGCAAACAATGACGAATGGCGCCGTTAGGAACGTCCGGGTGTTCAGCAGGGAACGGACGTATCGTTTCACTTCTTTGGGGGTCTGTTCGACCAACCTGCTTCCTTTTTCGGCCCGGAGTGCTCCCCTATAGCTTTTGATGAGATTCCTCATGAAAACCTTGTGTGTCGCGAGCGGAAAAAAGAAAGCCCCGTCCATCCACGAAGTGACCATTGACCAGAAGTAGAAATAGAAAATCAGCGCTAAGCCGCCACGGATCACGACTGCATCAGCAACGGCGATCTTCACGCCGGCGGCGTCAACGGTTGAAGGCCGCACTTCTAGCACATGGGACATTAGAACGATGAGGGCGAACAGCAGAACGCGAGGGCCAAGTTGCCTTGCCTCCCTACGTTTGTCTGCTGCGTCCCGTTCGTGTTGATCGCTGATCATCGACTCCCCCTAGTCGGGGATAACAGTCGGCGCGAAGCTTTGTCGAGCGTTCAGTTGCGCAAATTCTGCTATATGATCTGCTATATCATTTGCTATATCGGAAGTCGTGAAAATGGCTAAAAAGCGCCGTTTTTGGATAGTGGTCGGGGAGACAGGATTCGAACCTGCGACATCCTGCTCCCAAAGCAGGTGCGCTACCGGGCTGCGCTACTCCCCGACTACTGCCCCGCGCCTTAGACAGCGCCGGGCCGCAAGTCTATACGCTGCTTGTTGCCGGACCCTTGAGTTCGATCAGATTTCCCTCGGGATCGCGGAAATAGATCGACGGGCCTTCGCCCTCTGCGCCATATCGCGGCCCCGATTGCTCGATCGCAACGCCGTGGCGTGCGAGATGGGCACGAATCGCGGCCTCGTCGAACGGGTCGATGGCGAGCGCGAAATGGTCGACATTCCGTCCCTCGCTGCCCGGCGCCGCGCCACCGGCCGCACCGAGGCGGCCGTCGATCGTCACGAGATCGATCAGCGATTGCCCGGCACGAAGCTGGAACAGGCCGATTTCCGCCTGCTCGCGTTCGTCGCTGCAGCCGACAACGTCGCGATAGAAGGCGAGCATCCGGTCGAGATCGGATATGCGCAGGACGATGTGATCGAGCCCCTTGAGATCGAAGGGCGGGGTGGGCATCGGCATCGGATTTTCCTTTCCAACCCGAATGACGCCTGACCGCCCCACCGGGTTTCACATCGCGCCCGCGGGCAAAGAAAAAGGCGGCCTTCCCGAAGGAAGACCGCCCTGATCTCGTTTCAGTCAACGCCCCGAAGGGCTGCGACTTACTTCTTTTCTTCAGCCGGAGCGGCCGGAGCAGCAGCGGCGTCAGCCGGAGCAGCCGTGGCAGCAGCAGCGTCAGCCGGAGCAGCAGCTTCTGCACCAGCAGCAGCAGCGTCGGCACCAGCGGCAGCGGCTTCAGCGCCAGCAGCAGCGGCGTCGGCGCCTTCTTCAGCAACCGCTTCAGCGGCCGGAGCTTCGGTGGTGGCTTCTTCAGCAGCCTTTTCACCGCAAGCGGCGAGGGCGAACATGCTGGCAGCAACGGCGATAGCAGCAAACTTCTTCATGATGTGTGGGCTCCCTAAAATGCCTTAACGCGTCCGGGAAAACTTCCCGTACCGCGAGCCGCGGGATTTAGCCGTTCCGCATGAATCGTCAACAAAAATAATTGAGATGGTCGGCGGCGGCGGGATTCTGTCATTTCTCCGTCACACTAGGGAAGCTCGGCGTTCGAGCTGTTCGCCAGAATCGCCAGAGTCGCAGCCCAAACCGTCACATTTTGCCGTAATTGCGCGGGGTCGACCTTGTCGAGCGTGTCGTCGGGGGTGTGGTGGATATCGAAATAACGCGTGCCATCCTGGGCCAGATCGATCGCCGGAACCCCGGCCTGCACGAGCGCGCCGATATCGGCCCCGCCGTTTGCCGGCTGCTTGCCGCGGACGACGCCGAACGGCATCACCGCGGCGGCAATCCGGTCCGAAAGCGCCTTGGCGCTGTCGGGCAGCTTGAAATCGACCCGCCACACGCGATCGGCGCCGAAATCGGATTCGAGTGCGACGGCATGCTTCTCTTTTCCATGCGCTTCGAAATAGGCCTTGCCGCCGAACACGCCGACTTCTTCGGCGCCCGCCCACAAGATGCGGATCGTGCGGCGCGGTGCTTCAGCTTTCATGACATGCTTGGCGGCGGCGGTAATGATGCCGCAGCCCGCGGCGTCGTCGATCGCTCCCGTACCGAGATCCCAGCTGTCGAGATGGCAGGCGATGATGACCGGGCTGGCGGCGGGATCGCTGCCCGGCACTTCGGCGATGACATTGCCCGAATGTTTCTTACCTAGATTCTGCGGCGTCAGGACCAGCTTCATCCTGAAGCGCTGGGGCTGCGTGATAGGGACCGCTCGCTTCCATTGGCGGGCAAGCAGGTCGGCATCGGGATTCGAGATCGCGCCCGCGGGAATGGGCTTTATGCCCGCCTCGAAATTGGTGACGCCGGTGTGCGGATTGCGATGGGCGTCGGTGCCGATGCTTCGAATGACGATGGCGATCGCGCCCTTCTTCGCGGCGACATTGGGTCCGGTGAACCGGCCCCGTCCATAATAGCCATAGCCGCTGCCGTCCTGTGTCGGCTGCATCTTGTGATCGATGAAGACGATCTTGCCTTTGACCTTCGCATCGGGCGCTTCGGCAAGGGCATCGAAACTTGCGAAATAGGCGATATCGCCTTCAATCCCCTTGGCCCCGGTCGAACTTGAGTTGCCGAGCGCGGTAATCGCAAGCTTTTGCGGCAGGAAGGGGCTGGTCAACCATGCTTCCTCGGTGCCGCGAACCCACACGGGCATCTCGAACGGCTCCTCGCGTACATTGGCAAAGCCCATCGTCTGCAATCGCGCAACAGCCCAGCGGCGTGCAGCGGCTTCGGCTTCGGTGCCCGCCATGCGTGGCCCGATTTCGGTCGTCAGATCTTCGGTGATCGACCATGCAAGGTCGGGGCCATGCTGGGCAAGGTCGACGGCGGTTTCAACTATCGGTGGCGAAGCAGAGGTCGGCGAGGCGATAAGGAGAAGAGCGGCGATACCGGCTAAGCGGGTGGAGCTGTGGAAGATTTTCATGCCGCTTTCGTAACGGCGCGCCCCGCGCGCGCAAGCGCCGATTGCCAATCGCGCGCCCATTCGCTAACCGGCGCGCAACTCATAACTCTCCCGGCCGCGCGCGCGGCCCAGCCCATACCGGAGCATATCCATGGCCGCCCAATATAGTTTCGTGATGAAGGGTCTGAACAAGACCTATCCCGGCGCGCAAAAGCCGACGCTCAAGGATCTGAGCCTGCAATTCTATCCCGATGCCAAGATCGGCATCGTCGGCCCGAACGGCACCGGTAAATCGACGCTGATGAAGATCATGGCCGGCATCGACAAGGAATTCACCGGCGAGGCGTGGGCGGGTGAGGGGATCACCGTCGGCTATCTGGCGCAGGAGCCGCAGCTAGATCCGACCAAGACCGTCAAGGAAAACGTCATGGACGGCGTCCGCGGCGTCGCCGACATGATGGAGCGTTTCAACGAGATCAGCACGCTGATGGCCGATCCGCCCGAAGACGCCGATTTCGACGCGCTCATGGAAGAAATGGGCACGCTCCAGGAAAAGATCGACGCGGTCGACGGCTGGACGCTCGACAACCAGCTCGAAATCGCGATGGAAGCGCTCCGCTGCCCGCCGGGTGATTCGAGCGTCGAAAGCCTGTCGGGCGGTGAAAAGCGCCGAATCGCGCTCACGCGCCTGTTGCTCGAAAAGCCCTCGATCCTGCTGCTCGACGAACCGACCAACCACCTCGACGCCGAAAGCGTCGCGTGGCTCGAAAAGCATCTCGTCGACTATCCGGGCAACGTCATCCTCGTCACCCACGACCGCTACTTCCTCGACAATGTCGTGAACTGGATCCTCGAACTCGATCGCGGCCGCTATTTCGTCTACGAAGGCAATTATTCGACCTACCTCGAAAAGAAGGGCAAGCGCCTCGAGCAGGAATCGCGCGAGGACGCGGGGCGCCAGAAAGCGATCAAGGACGAGCTCGAGTGGATCCGGCAGTCGCCCAAAGCCCGCCAGGCCAAATCGAAGGCGCGTATCAAAAGCTTCGACCAACTCGTCGAGGCGCAGGAAAAGCGCATCCCCGGCAAGGCGCAGATCGTCATCCAGGTTCCCCAACGCCTCGGCGGCAAGGTGATCGAGGTCGAGAATATCTCGAAGGCCTTTGGCGACAAATTGCTCTTTGAAAACCTGTCCTTCTCGCTTCCGCCCGGCGGCATCGTCGGCGTGATCGGCCCCAACGGCGCGGGTAAATCGACCTTGTTCAAGCTGATCACGGGGCAGGAAACCCCCGACAACGGCAAGGTGACGATCGGCGACACCGTCCACCTCGGCTTCGTCGACCAGAGCCGCGACGACCTGAAGCCCGACAATAATGTGTGGCAGGAAATCTCGGGCGGCGCCGAAATGATGAACATCGGCAAGCACGAGATGCAGACGCGCGCCTATGTCGGTGCCTTCAACTTCAAGGGTGTCGACCAGCAGAAGAAGGTCGGCCAGCTCTCGGGCGGTGAACGCAACCGCGTCCATATGGCCAAGATGCTGAAACAGGGCGGCAACGTCCTGCTGCTCGACGAACCGACCAACGATCTCGACACCGAAACGCTCGCGGCGCTCGAAGAAGCGCTCGAAAATTTCGCGGGCTGCGCGGTGGTCATCAGCCACGATCGCTTCTTCCTCGATCGCCTCGCGACGCACATCCTTGCGTTCGAGGGCGACAGCCATGTCGAATGGTTCGAAGGCAATTTCGAATCCTATGAAGAGGACAAGATCCGCCGCCTCGGCGACGATGCGACGCGCCCGCATGCGACGTCGTACAAGAAGCTGACGCGCTGATCTGATGTTGGGGGAGGCGGCTCCGATCTCGTCGGGCGCGATCCGCATGGATGCGGATGCGCTCAACGACTTTCTGAAGGCGGCTTTCCCCCACTCCGAACCCGGATCGCGCGGGCATGTCGTGTCCGCCGCGCCGGGTTACATCCAGGCGCGGATGGACCCGACCGACAAGGCGCTCCGCCCCGGTGGGCTCATCTCTGGCCCGACGCAGATGGGGTTCGCCGATATGGCGGCTTATGCGCTCGTCCTCGCGCATATCGGCCCCGTCGCGATGGCGGTGACGAGCGCGCTCAACTATCAGTTCCTGCGCCCATGCCGTCCCGGTCCGATCTTCGCCGACGCGCATATGCTGCGCCTCGGCAAAAGGCTCGCGGTGATGGATGTGCGTATCTGGACCGACGACGTCGACAAGCCCGTCGGGCAGGCGAATGTGACTTACGCGATTCCCTGATCGGTAGCTGCGCGTGTCGGCCCGCTAACGATCGTCAGTTGCCGTCACTTTCATCGTCACCCCGGACTTGATCCGGGGTCCGGCTTGAGGTCGAGGCCAGTGCGTGCGTCAAAAAGCGGGATCCCGGATCAAGGGATGACGGAAGTGGTGTAGAGAACAAGCCGACGCAATCAATATTCCAGCGACGGATACCAGTCGGTCCCGCGGCCCGAGGGCGTGAGGTCGAGGATATTCCACAGGCTCGCGATGTCGGGCGCATCGCGCGGGTCTTGCCCCGGATCGGCCATCTCGCTCGTCATCTCGCTTTTCCAGAACAGCCGCACGTCATTGCCGCGCTTCTTGAACACCGCGAGCGCAGGATTTTCGCTGCCGTCGCCATTGAGCAGGCGGAAGTCGCGGGCGTAATCATCGTCGGCCAGTTGCAGGAAATCGAGCGCCTGCCATCCGCGTTCGAGCGCGAACGCCTTTTGCCGCTCGACCGGGCTGCGGCCGAAGATCTTGAATGCGACGCGCTGTTTCAGGTCGTTGGCGTTGCCGTCGACCGAACCCAGCCAGTTGGTGCACATCGGGCAGGGGCGCTCGCGCTCGGGGCCGTACATCCAGAAATAGGCGACCAGCGTATCATGCCCGCCGAACAGCTCGGCCAGCCCCAGTTCTGCGCCGTTCGCGTCCTTAAACCGGTAATCCTTCATCAGCGGTCCCGGCGGCAACTGGCGGCGCTGCTCGGCAATCCGCGTCATCTTGCGCCGCAGGTCGATTTCTTCGGCCAACAGGGATTTTCGGGCTTTGGTGTAGGATTCATCTTCGCCGGGAAAAGCACGTCTACGGGAAGCAAGCGCCGGCGCAGCCGACAGGGTTTGGCGAAGGGCCATCCAATTCTCCTTTTCGGGGAGAACGTGCCGTGGGCGCCATTGTTGCAGCGGCGTTTCACCGCTGCCCGCAGATATGCTTCGCTTCGTCGCCGATCAGGCGGGCGCGACTTCCCACAGGATCAGCTTCGTCGCGCCCACATTCTCGCGCGCCTTTGCGCCGTCCAGCCGCGTCATCCTGGCATCGCCTTTCAGCGCGCCCATTTCGAACATTGCATCGATCACGACGACTTCGCCGGCGCCGACCTCAAGCTCCATCGTGCCGGCATTGGCCATAAGGCCCTTGGCCATCGCAGCATGCAGCCGGTGCGTGCCGGGCGCGACGTCGGCCATCAGCATCTGTCCCGACTTGATCTGGCCCCTTGCGGTCTCGTCGAGCGTGACATTCATGCCCTGCAGCGCGGCGACGAATCCACGCCGCGTGACATAGATGCGCGCCTTGCCCTCGGGCGCGCGCATCGTCCGGGCGTCGGCGAGCGCGGCGGTGTCGGCTTTCTTGCCCGACTTGTTGCTCGACAGCGACCAGATGATCAGCCCGACGATTGCAACCAGCGTGACCACCGAAAAGGTCAGCATCGCGCCGGTCGAGAGCGATTGGGCAAGAGCCGGCCCCAGGAACGCCCCGACGATCGCCGCGACAAATATCATGGTGACCCAGAATGTATTTTTGCTCATATCGCCCTCCTGTTCAGGCGGGAGCAAATTCTCCCGTCGCCTCGTCCATCACGTGCAGCACTCCGTCGCTGATCGCGAAAAAGGCGCCCCGCAGCGTCAGCGTGCCGCGCCGAACCTTTTCCTGAATGCAGGGAAAAGTCATCAGATTGTCAAGACTTACGCGGACCGCCGCCAATTCCATCGCACGGCCGGCTTCACGGTTGTCGATGTTCTGATGTGCGCTGCGAACCTGCTCGCTGGCGTCGTCGAGCATCGCGATCCAGTCGGCGATAAAGCCGCCGCGGCCGGGCTCGGCGCCCGCCATCGAACGGTGCAGCGCCGCATGGCACCCGCCGCACATCCCATGCCCCATCACGACGATTTCCTCGACCTTCAGGAACTGGACCGCGAATTCGAGCGCCGCCGACACGCCGTGACGTCCGGGGGTCGTTTCGAACGGCGGCACCAGCGCCGCGACATTGCGAACCACAAAAATTTCGCCCGGGTTGGTGTCGAAAATCTGCGAGGGTTCGGATCGGCTGTCCGAACAGGCGATCACCATCACCTTGGGCGATTGCCCCTCGGCGAGTTCGTTCCAGCGTTCGCGCTGTTGCTGCCAGCCGCCGTTACGGAAACGCCGGTAACCATCGATCATATCTGCAAAGTGAGTCATGGACGCGCCTTAGCATAGGTAGAGAGGTTGAGAAGAGGCGCGTGCACGACTATGTGGGCGAAATGAACGCTCCCGCATCACCCGCCACCACTCCCAGCCAGCGCCAGCGCAAGCCCGACTGGATTCGCGTCAAGGCGCCGACCAGCCCCGGCTACGCCGAAACGCGCAAACTGATGCGCGAGCTCAACCTCAACACAGTGTGCGAGGAAGCAGCGTGCCCGAACATCGGCGAATGCTGGACGAAAAAGCATGCGACGGTGATGATCCTCGGCGACACCTGCACGCGCGCCTGCGCCTTCTGCAACGTCAAGACCGGCATGCCGCGCCCCGTCGATCTGCTCGAGCCCGAGCACACCGCGATCGCCGCGGCGAAGATGGGGCTCAGCCATATCGTCATCACCTCGGTCGACCGCGACGACCTGCCCGATGGCGGCGCGAGCCAGTTCGTGAAGGTGATCAACGCGCTGCGCCGCGAAACGCCGCAGACGACGATCGAGATCCTTACCCCCGATTTCCGCAACAAGCCCGAAAGCGCGGTCGCTGCGATCGTCGATGCGCGCCCCGACGTCTATAACCATAATCTCGAAACCGTCCCGCGGCTCTATCCGACGATCCGCCCCGGCGCGCGCTATTATGCGTCGCTCCGCCTGCTCGAAAGTGTGAAGCGCCGCGATCCATCGATCTTCACCAAGTCGGGCGTGATGCTCGGGCTCGGCGAAGAACGGATGGAGGTGCATCAGGTGATGGACGACATGCGCAGCGCCGACATCGATTTCATGACGATGGGCCAGTATCTCCAGCCGACCCCGAAGCACGCCAAGGTGATCGATTTCGTGACGCCGCAGGCGTTCGACGCCTATGCGCAGATCGCGCGCGCGAAGGGCTTCCTGCAGGTCGCCGCGTCGCCGCTGACGCGTTCGAGCTATCACGCCGGCGACGATTTCGAACGCATGCGCGCCGCCCGCGAAGCGCAGCTGGCGCGCGTCAAGGCCGGCTGATCGGCCTTTGCCAAGACATCACGAAACCCGCGTCCTGCCGTACAGCGACGAGCAGATGTTCGCGCTCGTCACCGATATTGCGCGCTATCCCGAGTTCCTGCCGTGGGTGATCGCGCTGCGCATCCGCAGCGACAGCGAACATGAGGCGGTCGCCGACATGATCGTCGGCTTCAAGGGCTTGCGCGAAAGCTTTTCGTGCCGCGTCCACAAGCAGCGGCCGGGCGAGGTTTGCGTAAGTTACATCGACGGGCCGATGAAGCATCTGAACAATGAATGGCATTTCCAGCCCGTCGAGGGTGGGGGATGCCGCGTCGATTTTCTCGTCGATTTCTCGTTCCGCAGCCGGATGTTCGAGGCGCTCGCCGGGCAGATGTTCGACAAGGCGTTGCGCAAGATGATCGCGGCGTTCGAAACGCGCGCTGACGAACTTTACGGGGTTGTGGCCTGACGGGCTCCAACGGCGTTTTCTTCGGCGAACAGGCCACGCAAAACCGGCCGTTGCGAAATCAGTTCCGGCGACGTAAGACGAGCCCAGCATCAAGAGTTGGGGCGACGCCCAACGCCAACCTGCCGATCCGGGCAAGGTGGCACTCCGCAAGGAGGATGTGGCCGGGCCGGCAACTAAAGCGGATCAAGCCACCAAGCGTCGAACCGGTAAAGAGGAAGCGACGCGCCGTGCCCATAACGATACCCGATCAACTCCCTGCTCGACATACGCTTGAAGCCGAGGGGGTCATGGTGATGGGTGAAGCCGATGCAATACGCCAGGATATCAGGCCGCTGCGGATCGGCTTGCTAAACCTTATGCCGAACAAGATCGACACCGAAACCCAGCTAGCCCGGCTGCTTGGGGCAACTCCGCTTCAAATCGAATTGACGCTGGTGCGGATCACGGATCATGTTTCCCGCAACACGTCGGCCGATCACATGGCGGCCTTCTATCGACCGTGGAGCGACGTCAGCGCCGAGCGATTCGATGGTTTCATCATCACGGGCGCAACTGTCGAGCGTCTGCCTTATGAGGATGTTCGTTATTGGCCCGAACTGCGGTCGATCCTCGATTGGACACAGACGCATGTCCATCGCTGCTTCACGATCTGCTGGGCTGCTCAAGCCGCGCTTTTTCACTTTCACGGCGTTCCAAAGCGCGACCTGTCGCGCAAAGCTTTCGGCGTGTTCAGGCACCAAAATCTGGCTCCCACGTCGCCTTATCTTCGGGGGTTTTCAGACACATTCGATGTTCCTGTCTCGCGCTGGACAGAGGTTTGCCCTTCCGCTTTGGCAGGCGCAAAAGGGCTGCATGTTCTGGCAGGCAGTGTCGAAGTCGGCGCAGGCCTCGTCGACGACCGCGCCAACGGAATGCTGCACATGTTCAACCATCTTGAATATGACACCAGCACGCTCGCGGCCGAGTACCACCGCGACGGTCCCGCCCAGCTTCCGAGAAGCTATTTTCCTGCCAACGATCCCACGCTGTCCCCGGAAAACCGGTGGCGCGGTCACGCTCACTTGCTGTTCGCGAACTGGATCAACGAAATCTATCAAACGACGCCATTTGATTTCACGGGCAGTGTGAACGCGGGGCGGCCCGATTTCTGAACGTCTAAGCCGGCAGGGCAATGTCTTCCGACGGCCGCAGTTCGTCCTTGTCGGGCTGAAGCAGGTCGAGCGCGAACAGCGTGGCCGCATGGCGGATCGCGGCGCGATCGGTCGATTCGAATTGCACCCGCTGGGTAAAATAATCGTCGGGATCCTGCCCGCGCAGCGCGCGTGCGAACACCACTTGGCCGACCGGCTTCTTCTCCGACCCGCCACCCGGTCCGGCGATTCCGGTGATCGCCACTGCCAGGTCGGCCTCGCTGTTGGCGAGCGCACCCGCCGCCATCGCCCACGCGGTCGCGAGCGAGACTTCGCCAAAGGTTTCGAGGATTTCGCTGCTGACGTTGAGCTGGCTCTGCTTGGCATGGCCCGAATAGGTGACGAAGCCGGCGCTGAACACGTCTGAACTGCCCGCAATATCGGTCAGCGCGACCGAAACCATGCCGCCCGTGCAGCTTTCGGCGACAGCGATTTTCCGCCCCGCGGCGCGGTTGTTTGCAAGGACGGTTGCGGCAAGGTCGTCGCGCGCGGCAAGGCGCGTTTCAGCATCGGACAGCAAGGTTCAATTCTCCGGAAGTTGTAGGGTCGCGACCGCCTGGGCCGCGATCCCCTCGCGGCGACCGGTGAAGCCCAGCCGCTCGGTCGTAGTCGCTTTGACACTAACCCGTTCAAGCGGAATCGCAAGGATTTCGGCAATCCGTGCCCGCATCGCGGCGCGGTGCGGGCCGATCTTCGGCGCCTCGGCGATGATCGTCAGGTCGGCATGGTCGATACGCCCGCCACGCGCCGCCACCCGTTCGGCGGCGAAACCAAGGAAGCGGTGCGAGGCGGCGCCGCGCCACTGCGGATCGCTCGGCGGGAAATGGTCGCCGATATCGCCGTCGCCAAGCGCACCGAGGATCGCGTCGGTCAGTGCGTGAAGCGCGACGTCGGCATCGCTATGCCCTTCAAGTCCATGACTATGCGCGATTTCTATCCCGCCGATCCACAGCGGTTTGTCCGACACAAGACGGTGGACGTCATACCCCATGCCGACCGCGGTTCGCATCATCGTACCGATCCCCAAAAGCCCAGCGAGGATCGCCATATCCTCGGCATATGTCAGTTTATGGAGGCGGGCGTCGCCCGGGATGGTCGCAACCGCCACACCCAGGCGTCGCACAAGCTGCGCATCGTCGGTGGCGGCGGCCTCGACAGCCTCGGCATGCGCGCGGCGCAATGTGCCAAGATGGAACGCTTGCGGCGTCTGAACGCGCGCCAGCGCGCTGCGGTCGACGACCTCGCCGGCGAGATGCCCGACTTGTTCGACGAGGGTGTCGGGAACCGGAAGTGTAGGGATCGCCGCCTCGGTATCGTGCAGCGCCGCGAGCAGACGATCGATCACCGCCGCGGCCACGCCGGGCCGTGCGGCGTCATGAACGAGGACGAACGCGCCGTCTTCCCAATCGGCCAGCGCAGCCAGCGCGTTCGCGACCGATTGCTGCCGCTCGACACCGGGATCGGCGGAAATCCAGCCATCCGGAAGGTCGCCAAGCGCAGCCATGACGTCATCATTTGCCACGAGCACGCCGCCGCCGACGGCGGGATGTTCGGCAAAGGCATCGACGCTCCAGCGCAGCACCGGCTTCGCGCCCAGCATCGCAAGCTGCTTCGGCACACCCAGTCCGGCGCGCGTTCCCTGGCCACCCGCGAGCAATATGACCGCGACACGCGGCAAAAGGGAAAGGGCGGACTCGGTCATCGTGCGCGCCGGTTAGCGCAGCCGCGCCTTGCGGGAAAGCGGCTTAGCGTGTACGGGCTGCTCAAATTTTAGGCAATCAGACGAAAGCTCCCCGCCATGGCGCCGCTGCGGCCCATCCAGATCGGCAATATCGCCATCAACGATCCCGTGATCCTCGCGCCGATGACGGGCGTCACCGACCTGCCGTTCCGCAAGCTCGTCCGCTATTATGGCTCGGGGCTCAACGTCACCGAGATGATCGCGAGCCAGGCGGCGATCCGCGAAACGCGTCAGTCGATCCAGAAAGCCGCGTGGGATCCGGTTGAAGAGCCGGTGTCGATGCAGCTTGTCGGCTGTACGCCTTATGAAATGGGCGAGGCGGCGAAGCTCAACGAAGACCGCGGCGCGTCGATCATCGACATCAACATGGGCTGCCCGGTGCGCAAGGTCACCAATGGCGATGCCGGGTCGGCGCTGATGCGCGATCTGAAACTCGCCGCGGCGCTGATCGAATCCTGCGTCAAGGCAGTGAAGGTGCCGGTGACCGTCAAAATGCGCATGGGCTGGTGCCACGACAGCCTCAATGCGCCGGAACTTGCTCATATCGCTGAAGATCTCGGTGCAAAGCTGGTGACCGTCCACGGCCGCACGCGCAACCAGATGTATCGCGGCGAAGCCGACTGGGGTTTCGTGCGCTCCGTCAAGGACGCGGTGTCGATCCCGGTGATCGTCAATGGCGATATCTGCTCGGCCGATGATGCGAAAACCGCGCTGGCGCAAAGCGGCGCCGATGGCGTGATGATCGGCCGCGGTGCTTATGGCCGCCCGTGGCTGCTGGGACAGGTGATGGCGGCGCTGCGAGGCGAAAACGCGCGTCCCGATCCCGGCATCGACGAACAATATGACGTCATTACATCGCATTATCGCGCGATGATCGACCATTATGGCGAAGTGACCGGGGTCAATATGGCGCGCAAGCATCTCGGCTGGTACGTCAAGAGCCTCCACGGCTCGGCCGAGTTTCGCAACAAGGTCAACCAGATTACGAGCAGCCGCGACGTGCTCGACGCGCTCGAACGCTTTTACGCGCCGTTCTTGAGCAAGGCGGCGGCGTGACCGCGCTCACGTCGAGTATCCCGAGCTTCGACCATGACGAGCTGATCCAGTCGCACCCCATCCCGACGCTGTTGATCGACGGCGGCGGGGTAGTGCTCTTCGTTAATGCCGCCGCCGAACAGCTCTGCAATGTCAGCCGGTCGGCGATGGTCGGCCGCGTCGTCTACGACGTCATCGAGATGGATCGCAGCTATCGGCAGCGAATGAGCGACGCTTCGACGTCGGCGCTGTTTGCGCATCGTACCGAGATTTCGGCGGGTGGCCGCCGGTCCTTCTTTGTCGATATGCAGATGGTGCCCTATGGCCAGAGCGGCCACCGCATCCTCGCGCTCGTGCCGTCGCAAAGCGACGCCGAATTGATGGGCGGCGCGATCGGGCGTTCGGGGCGCGCGGCGGGCGCGGCGGCGTCGATGCTGGCACACGAGATCAAGAACCCGCTCGCGGGCATCAAGGGCGCCGCGCAGTTGCTGGCGCGCAAGACCGACGCCGGCGGCGAGCGCTTCACGACGCTGATCTGCGCCGAGGTCGACCGGATCGCGACGCTGATCGACCAGATGGAGCATTTTTCGCGCGGCCAGCCGATCGCGTGCGGTCCGATCAACCTCTATCAGCCGATCCATCAGGCGATGGAAACCGCGCGCGCGCGGCAGTTTCCGGGCTTGCGTTTTGCCGAGGATTTCGACCCCTCGCTGCCGCTCGTCCACGGAAACCATGACGCCATGGTGCAGATATTGCTCAACCTGCTCACCAACGGGTGCGAGGCGCTGGGTGGGCGCGACGATGGCGTCGTGCGGCTGACGACGGCCTATCGGCATGGCCTGTCGATCGACAATGGCGACGGACGCGGCCGCATCGCGCTGCCGATCGAGGTCAGCGTCAGCGACAATGGCCCGGGCGTTCCCGCCGATATTCGCGGCGACCTGTTCGATCCGTTCGTGACAACGAAGCGCGAGGGCAGGGGGCTCGGCCTCGCGCTCGTCGCGAAGCTGGCGCGCGATATGGGTGGCACCGTCCAGCATATCCGCGACGGCGAATGGACCCGCTTCCGTGTTCACCTGCCCGTCGCGCAAAAGGGACGGCCGGCATGAGCAAGGCGACAATCCTGCTGGTCGAGGACGATCCCGCGATCGCGATGATCATCCGCGAGACATTGGTCGGCGAATGTGGCCGCTTTGTATCGGTCGCCAGTATCGCCGAACGCAATGCCTGGCTCGCCGACAACCGGCCCGACCTCGTCATCACCGACGTTGTCCTGCCCGATGGCGATGGCATCGATTCGCTGCGGGTCGACGCGATTACGCCGGTGATAGTGCTGTCGGCGCAGAATACGCTCGATACCGCGGTGCGTGCGACGGGGATCGGCAGTTACGATTATCTGCCCAAGCCGTTCGATCTCGACGAGCTGACCGCGAGCGTCCGCGCCGCGTTGCAGCGAAAGGCGGAACCCGCGGCAAGGGACGCACCTGCGCCCGCCGATAGCCATGGCCTCGTCGGCCGCGCGCCGGCGATGCAGGCGGTCTATCGCACGATCGCGCGGCTCGCTTCGAACGATCTGGCGGTGCTGATCCTCGGAGAATCGGGCACGGGCAAGGAGGTCGTGGCGCGCGCGATCCACGCGACCGGCCTGCGCCGCAACGGACCTTTCGTCGCCATCAACATGGCGGCGATCCCGCGCGAACTGATCGAGGCCGAACTGTTCGGTCACGAAAAGGGCGCCTTCACCGGCGCGCACAGCCGCAATGCCGGGCGCTTCGAACAGGCGGCGGGCGGCACGCTCTTCCTCGATGAAATCGGCGACATGCCGCTCGAGGCGCAGACGCGCCTCCTCCGGGTTCTGCAAAGCAATGAATATTCGACCGTCGGCGGCAGCCAGGCGCTGCGCGCCGACGTCCGCGTCATCGCGGCGACGCATCGCGACATGCGCACCTTGGTCGCTGACGGCCGCTTCCGCGAGGATCTCTTTTACCGCCTCAACGTCATTCCCGTGACCTTGCCGCCGCTGCGCGACCGGCGCAGCGACATTGCCGCGCTCGTCCGCCACTTTGTCGAGGCCGGGCGCAGTTCGGGGTTGCCCGATCGCCAATTCGCGCCCGCTGCGATGCAATGGCTCGAACGCTACGACTGGCCGGGCAATGTTCGCGAGCTCGGCAATGTCGTCCAGCGGCTCGCCGTCTTGTCGCGCGACGTCGTCGTGACCGTGCGCGATGTCGAGGCGGTGCTGCACGAAAGCGGCGAGGGCGGCGGCGCGGTCGAGCCCGCGGCGCTGATCGCCCGCGCGGTCGACGATTGGGCGCGCGAGCGAATGGCGGATACCGCAGGCGACGGCGATATCCACGGACGACTCGAAGCAATCGTCGAGGCAGCGCTTTTTCGCCGTGTATTGCGCGATGTTCGCGGCAACCAGTTGGAGGCGGCGCGGCGTCTTGGCATCAACCGCAACACATTGCGCAAGCGCCTCGGGCAGCTCGATATCGATCCAGCACAGCCTTGATTGGCAAGGACAACCCGAAATCGGGGCTATTGGGCGACACTCGCGTAGATTGTGTGTTTTCTATGCAACAGGATTGTCGTAGCGTAGCAACAATGGCGCAGTCCCCCACCCTGGCTCTCGACATGGATTCGGACGGCCAGGAAGTGCGTTCGGGTTTCTGGCGCTTTGCGGCCCCGGAATATTATACACTCGCCATCATCGTCAGCGTCGCCATTGCGACCTATATCTTCGTGACCGGCGATGCGCAGAGCGAGCGGCTGTTGACGCCCGCGCTCGTCGCGGCGATCATGGTTGCCAATCTCGTTCCGGCGATGGCGCTGATCGTGCTCATCGGCAGCCGCGTCGCGCGCGCGCGCGCCGTGCGGTCGATGGCCGGCGGCAACGGCCGTCTCCATGTCCGGCTCGTCGCGCTCTTTTCGTTGATCGCGGCGGCGCCGACGCTGCTCGTCGTGATCTTCGCCTCGCTGCTCTTCCAATTCGGCGTCGATTTCTGGTTTTCGGACCGCTCGCGCGGCATGTTCGAAAATGCCGCCAACCTTGCCGAGGGCTATTATCAGGAAAACCAGCGCCAAGTTGGCGCGAACACCTATGCGATGGCCGCTGACCTCGGCAAGCAATTGACACTGTTCCCGATCGATAGTCCGAAGTTCAGCAACTATTATCTGCAGCAGGTTGTCGTGCGCAGCCTCAACGAGTCGGCGATTATCGAGATCGGGCAGGACGGCGTTGCGCGCACGGCCACGGCGATCAACCCCGACAACCGGGCGGCCGAAAATCGCCTCGGTTCTGCAATGGTCGGGCGTCTCGATGCTGGTGAGGATGTCGTCGTCGTTCGCCAGCCCAACCGGATCGAAGCCGCGGCGCGGCTTCCCGGCACCCGCCGCGCCTATGTCTACGCCTCACGCGACACCAATGTACCGGGCTTTCAGCAGTCGGCGCGCGCAAGTGCGGTGCTCGCGGACTATAACAACCTGTTCGACCGCTCGCAGCAGCTTCAGCTGCAATTCAACGGCGCCCTCTATCTTGGTTCATTGTTGCTTCTTGCGCTTGCCGTCATCGCGGCAATTGTGGTTGCGGACCGCATCGTCCGTCCGCTCGGCACGCTGATCGGGGCGACGCGAACCGCGGCGGGCGGCGATCTGTCGGTCCGGGTTACCCCGCCGGCACGCGACGACGAAATCGCGGTGCTGACGCGTGCCTTCAATCGGATGACCGAGCAGTTGCAGGGCCAAACCGGCGCGCTCGTCAGCGTGAACGAGCAGCTTGAGGCCCGGCGCAGCTTTATCGAGGCGGTGCTGAGCGGGGTGTCGTCGGCGGTGGTCTCGGTCGATGCCGATCGCCGCATCCTGCTCGCCAATGCCGCGGCCGAGCGTTTGATTTGCCAGTCGGCCGAATGCCTGACGGGACAGCCCCTCGACGATGTCGCGCCCGAACTGGCGCGTCTGCTGATCAGCGACGAGCGCGAGGCGATCGTTCAGCTTTCGCGCAAGGATGCCGAGCCCGCGACTCTCGCGGCGAAAGCGGTGGCGCAGGGCGACGGCTTTGTCCTGAGTTTCGAGGACATCACGCAGCAATTGCTCGATCAGCGCCGCGCGGCCTGGTCCGACGTGGCGCGGCGTATCGCGCACGAGATCAAGAATCCGCTCACGCCGATCCAACTCGCCGCCGAACGGCTCCAGCGGCGGTTTGGCGACAAGGTCGAGGGCGATGGTGCCACCTTCCGCAAGCTCACCGACACGGTAATCCGACAGGTGCATGACATGCGGCGCATGGTCGACGAATTTTCCAGCTTTGCCCGGATGCCGAAACCAACCTTTGGGGTTGAGGATGTCCGCGATATCCTGCGCCAGACGGTTTTCCTGTTCGAAGTCGCAAAGCCCGACATCGCGTTCGCCGTCAAAACACCGGCCGAGATCGAACCGCTGGTCTGCGATCGCCGTCTGTTATCGCAAGCCATGACGAACATTGTCAAAAATGCCGTCGAAGCGATTGAAGAAAAATATAAAAATTCAGATGCGAATGTCACCGGACATGTCGCCGCCGAACTTTTTTCCGGTGCGGACGGCGAGATCGTCATTCGCGTTTCCGACGACGGCATCGGGCTGCCGGAGGCGCGCGACGCCATTGCCGAGCCCTATATGACGACGCGTCAGGGCGGGACGGGCCTCGGGCTCGCGATCGTCAAAAAGATCGTCGAGCAACATTATGGCGAACTGGAGTTTTCGGACAATCCGGCGGGGCAGGGGACATGCGTCACCCTGACGCTCCATCCCGACCGGTTGCGGCCATTGGCCGGCAAGGGCGGGGAACAAGGCATGGGGCATAGTGAATCGGTTCCCGGACGCATCCGGAACCGGCAGGACAGAGAAGATCATGGCGCTTGATATTCTGATCGTCGACGACGAACGCGACATTTGCGACCTCGTCGCCGGCGTCATGGAAGACGAAGGTTATGAGGCGCGCACCGCCTCCGACAGCGACTCGGCGCTGGAAGCGATCCGCCAGCGGCGGCCGTCGCTGGCGCTGATCGACGTATGGTTGCAAGGTTCGCGGCTCGACGGGCTGGGGCTGGTCGAGGCGATCAAGGCGTTCGACCCGACGCTGCCGATCATCGTCATTTCGGGCCATGGCGGGCTCGACACGGCGGTCGCGGCGATCCGCCGCGGTGCGTTCGACTTCATCGAAAAGCCGTTCGAAGCGTCGCGCCTGCTCCACCTCGTCGCGCGCGCGACCGAGAATGAGCGGCTCAAGTTCGAATATGAGCAATTGCGCGAAAAGGCGGGGCCGTCGGACGAACTGACCGGCACCAGCGCCGCGATCAACAATGTCCGCGCGACGCTGAAGCGCGTGGCGGGAACCGGAAGCCGCGTGCTCATTACCGGCGCCCCCGGCGTCGGTAAGGAGGTGGCGGCGCGCGTGCTGCACGGATGGAGCGGCAGGCAGAATGCGCCGTTCCGCGTCATTTCGTCGGCGCGAATGGATCCCGAAACGGTTGAGACCGAATTGTTCGGATCCGAAGCCGAGGATGGATCGATCCGCGTCGGCCTGCTCGAACAGGCGCATGGCGGCACTTTGTTCCTTGACGAGGTTGCCGACATGCCGCTCACCACGCAGGGCAAGATCCTGCGCGTCCTGACCGACCAAAGCTTCACCCGCGTCGGCGGTCGCACGATGATCCGCGTCGACGTGCGCATCATTTCGGGATCGGCGCGCGATCTGATGACCGAAATCGCCGAAAGCCGCTTTCGCGAGGACCTCTATTACCGGCTGAACGTCGTGCCCGTGCACATCCCGCCGCTGCGCGAACGCCGCGACGATATCGCCAGCCTTTGCGATCATTATATCCGCCGTTATGCCGCCGACCGCCGCGTCGCGCCGCCCGAAATCAGTTCCGAGGCGATGGCGGCGCTCCAGGCGCATGAGTGGCCGGGCAATGTTCGCGAATTGCGTAACGTGATCGAACGCGTGATGATTTTGGCACCGAGCGACCGCCTCGCGCGGATCGACGCCGATATGCTGCCGTCCGAACTGGTACGCGGCGGAACCGACATCCTGCCTAATTCGGAATCGATCACCGCAATCCCGCTCAAAGAAGCGCGCGAGAATTTCGAGCGCGAATATCTGCGCATCCAGATCAACCGCTTTTCGGGCAATATATCGCGCACCGCGACCTTCATCGGCATGGAGCGCTCGGCACTGCACCGCAAACTGAAACTTTTGGGGCTTACCGAGAGTTCGGACGGCGAGGGATAGCGGCTTTGCGCTAGACCTTGCGCGTCCTTTGCCGCATATTGTGCTCGCAAAGAAGGTCTTGAAAGCCGGAAAACCGGCGCCGTACCCGCGGTTTAACCGCCAAAAACAGGAGGCAAATGTGTCCGATAAAAACCAGAATCTCCAGGATATTTTCCTCAACGCCCTCCGCAAGAGCAAGACCCCGG
The DNA here is from genome assembly GCF_023197165.1 of Sphingopyxis sp. MSC1_008. Classification (GTDB taxonomy): domain Bacteria; phylum Pseudomonadota; class Alphaproteobacteria; order Sphingomonadales; family Sphingomonadaceae; genus Sphingopyxis. The sequence continues at coordinate 158,035 of NZ_JALPRD010000001.1, read as the reverse complement.
TGACCATGTTTCTGGTCAAGGGTGTGAAGCTGCAGGGCATCATCACCTGGTTCGACAACTTCTCGCTGCTGCTCCGTCGCGATGGGCAATCGCAGCTTGTCTACAAGCATGCGATTTCGACGGTGATGCCGTCGCACGACTTCGACCTGTCGTTGCTCGGCGACAATTTGCGCGATGCGCCGGCGAGCAAGGGCAAGGCGTTGCAGGACGTCTTCCTGAATGCGGTACGCAAGTCGGACGAGTCGGTAACAATGTTTCTCGTCAACGGTGTGATGCTGCAGGGCGATATCGTCGCGTTCGACCTGTTCTGCATGCTGCTCGAGCGCGAGCGCCAGGTGCAACTCGTCTACAAGCATGCGATTTCGACCGTTCAGCCGAACGGCCCGATCAACCTGACCGACAGCGAGCCGGACGCAGAAGCGGACAACGCCTGATCGACCCGATAATCGACAATGAAGACGAGGTAACGCGCGGCGCCGCCGCGCTTATCGTCGTGCCCGAATGGCATAGCCAGCGCCTCGCGCGCGACCTCGATGCGCGCGCCGAGGAGGCGCGGGGACTCGCGCTTGCGATCGGGCTCGACGTCGTCGCGGTGCATACTCTTCGGCTTCGCCAGACGCGCGCCGCGACGTTGCTCGGGGTAGGTCAGATCGATGCCATCACGCCCGACATCGCGGCAAAGAACGTGCAGTTGGTCGTCGTCGATGCGGCGCTCAGCCCGATCCAGCAGCGCAATCTAGAAACCGCGTTCGGGACGAAGGTGATCGACCGCACGGGGCTGATCCTCGAAATCTTCGGCGAGCGCGCCGCGACCGCCGAAGGACGGCTGCAGGTCGAACTCGCGCATCTCGATTATCAGGCAGGGCGGCTGGTGCGCAGCTGGACCCACCTCGAACGTCAGCGCGGTGGCTTCGGTTTCCTCGGCGGCCCGGGCGAAACGCAGATCGAGGCCGACCGGCGGATGATCCGCAACCGCATGGCGCGCATCCGGCGCAGCCTTGAGGATGCGCGGCGCACGCGCCAGTTGCAGCGATCGAAACGGCAGCGTGCGCCGTGGCCCGTGGTCGCGCTTGTTGGCTATACTAACGCCGGAAAATCGACGTTCTTCAATCGGTTGACCGGAAGTGACGTCATGGCGGAAGATATGCTTTTCGCCACGCTCGACCCGACAATGCGCGAAATCCGGTTGCCCGGCATCGACAAGGCGATCCTGTCCGACACGGTGGGTTTTGTGTCCGACCTGCCGACCGAACTCGTCGCGGCGTTCCGCGCGACGCTGGAGGAAGTCACCACCGCAGACCTGATCGTCCATGTCCGAGACATCGTCCATCCCGACAGCGACGCGCAATATGACGACGTGCGCGCCATCCTGAACTCGCTCGGCGTCAATGGGCCGCAAGACGGCGGGGAGGGTGATGCACCACCGGTGATCCAGCAGATTGAAATCTGGAACAAGATCGACACCGCCGATAGCGACCGCCGGGCGGACATTGAAGAAATGGCGGCGCGGCGCCCCGACGTCGCAGTGATCTCGGCCGTAACGGGCGAGGGTGTCGAAGCCGCGCGGACCCTTATGGCGTCACAATTGACCGCGCTGCATAAGGTACAGCGTATCTATCTGTCTTATAGCGAGGGTGAAGCGGCGGCGTGGCTTCATGCCCGCGGCGAAGTGCTCGCCGACGAGCCCGAAGCCGAAGGCCATGTGCTGACGGTGCGGCTCGATCCCGCCGACAGCGCGCGGTTCGAGCGGCTCTGGCCGACTACTGACGCTCCGACGCCTTAACCGCCAGCCAGTGACTTTCCTGCGCGTCGAGCGGCAGGCCCGACAGGCTGCCGCCGGCGCGATCTTCCATGGCGGCAAAACGCCGCGCGAATTTGGCATTGGCATCGCGCAAGGCGCTTTCGGCATCAACGCCAAGGTGGCGCGCATAATTGACCACCGCTAACAGCAAGTCGCCGACCTCTTCGTGGCGTTCGGCATCGGTCGCTGCAGCCGCGACCTCGGCAAGTTCCTCGGCAATCTTGTCGCGCGGCCCATCGGTGTCGGGCCAGTCGAAACCGACGCGTGCGGCTCGGCCTTGCAGCTTTTGCGCGCGAAGCAGCGCGGGCAACGACAGCGCTACACCGGCAAGCGCGCTAACCGGGCCATCGGCGGTGCGCTCGACCGCCTTGATCTGCTCCCATTGCTGCCGGACGTCGCCGGTCTCGCCGCCGCCGAAGATATGCGGATGGCGGCGTTCCATCTTGTCGCTGATGGCGTTGGCGACATCGTTGAAACCGAACAGGCCGTCATCGGTCGCAATCTGGCTGTGAAAAACGACTTGGAGCAGCAGGTCACCAAGCTCGTCGCAGATAGCCACGGGATCGCCGCCGGCAATGGCGTCGGCGACCTCATAGGCTTCTTCGATCGTGTAAGGCGCTATGGTCGAGAAATCCTGCGCCAAATCCCATTCGCAGCCGCCATCGGGATTGCGCAACTGGCGCATGATGGCGAGCAGGCGGTCGATGGGGGATTGGGCTGCCGTCTCGGTCATGTGATTATCCGATAATATATATTATGTTAAATAGTGTGAGGTGGGAGAGGAGGCAGGCCCCCTCGCTACGTCGCCGCCTGCCACGTGCGGATGACGAGGAATACGAGCCCGAAGATCGCCACCCACGCCAGCGCCATCTTCAGCCAGTCCGCCATCGGCAAGCGTCGTGCCAGCAACGAACTCAGGACCAAAACGAACGCGCCGGCGAACCACAGGATTTGAACAGTCGTGTCGCCACTCATAGCTGCACCTCCAGCCCATCATATCCGGGTTCGACACCCGGCGGCAATTCGGCCGCAAGGTCGTCATAATCCATCGTATTATCCATATGCGTGATGATCGCGCGCGGATTGCCGACCTTCGCAAGGCCTTCGAGCGTCATCGCCAGATGCGGATGCGTCGGATGCGGATAACGGCGCAGCGCATCGATGACGAACAGGTCGACGCCTTGGAAGAAGTCGACCATTTCATCAGTAAACTTAGAAAAATCAGTTGCATAAGCGATTCTATGCGCACCGTCGCTGAAGATCAGGCCCGTGGCCTTGATCGGCCCGTGCGGCATTTCGATTGCCGACACTTCAATAGGGCCGATCGACTGATGATCGTGGAGGTCGATCGGATCGACCGATGCCGGATAGCCGGCATTGCCCGCGAAGGCATAGGTGAAGCGCCATTTGAGGATATCGAGCACATGATCGCGGGCATAGACGGGAACTGCGGACCGGCGCAGGTGCATGACCTGGCGCAGATCGTCGAGGCCATGCGTATGGTCGGCGTGCTCGTGGGTCCAGATAACCGCATCGATTTCACCCACGCCCGCGTCGAGCAACTGCAACCGCATATCGGGGCTGGTGTCGACGAGAATGCGAAAGCCGCCGAGCGACACCATGATCGATGCCCGGCTGCGGAGGTTGCGTGGATTGTCGGGATCGCACTGGCCCCAGTCGTTGCCGATCCGCGGGACACCCGACGACGTCCCGCAGCCGAGAATTCTTAACCTCATGATTCTTGGAACGTCATGGCCACGCCTTGTTGAAAAGCTTGTAAAAATTGGCGCTCGTCGCGGCGGCGAGCGCGCCTTCGTCCTCGCCGCGCAGCTTGGCGAGGAAAACGAGCGTATCGGCAACAAAGGCGGGCTCGCCGGTCTTGCCGCGATGCGGGACAGGGGCGAGGAAGGGGGAATCGGTTTCGATCAGCAGCCGGTCCTGCGGAAGCCATTTGGCCGTCGCTTGGAGGTCGGCGGCATTCTTGAATGTCACGATTCCCGAGATCGAGATGAAGAGCCCGAGATCGAGCGCGTGCCGCGCGAAATCGTCGCTCGCGGTGAAGCAGTGGATCACACCGGGGAACACCGCCCTGCCCATCTCTTCGCCGAGCAGTGCCAGTGTGTCGGCTTCGGCATCGCGTGTGTGGACGATGATCGGCAGGCCGGTTTGCTGCGACGCGTGAATGTGGCGGCGAAAGCTGTCCTGTTGCCGCGCGCGGTCGCTCTTGTCGTAATAATAGTCGAGCCCGGTCTCGCCGAGCCCGATAACGCGGGGATGCGCCGCGCGTTCGACCAGCTTCGCGGTATCGACGTCGGGGTGATGATCGGCGTCGTGCGGATGAATGCCGACGCTCGCCCACACATCCTCGTTCGCTTCGGCGGCGGCGAGCACGTCGTCCCATTCGCTTTCGCGCGTCGCGATGTTGAGCATCGCGGTGACACCCTTCGCGCGAGCGCGCTCCAGCACCTCGCCCTGCTGCTCGGCTAGGCCTTTGTAATTGAGGTGACAGTGCGAATCGACGAGCATTACGCCTCCCCTTCCCCTTCCGGCAGTTCGAGGCGCGGGAAGATCGGCGCAGGCTGGCCGAGGGTGAAGCCACTGGCGGCGAGCTTCGCGAACCATTCGGTGTCGCCCAGTGCGCCGAAGTCGCGTGCCTCTATACCCATCTGATCGAGCAGTTTGTCGGCCGCTGCGGGCACGACGGGCCGGATCGCGATCGCTAGCGTGCGAACCGCCCGGAACAAAGTCATCAACACCGCGCGCATGCGTTCAGGATCGGTCTTTCGCAGCGCCCAGGGCGCTTGCGTGTCGACATATTGATTGCAGGCAAAGACCGCCCGGATCCAGTTCTCGATGCCGATCGAAAAGGCGAGTTGTTCGAACTCGCGCGGCAAGCGGACGGCCGCCATGTCGTCGAGATCGGAGAGCAGGTCGATATCGTCCTGCGCGGGCACATAGTCGGCCGAAAGCTTGCCATCCAAATTCTTGAAAATCATCGACAAGCTGCGCTGCGCTAAATTGCCAAAGCTGTTCGCAAGGTCGGCGTTGACGGTGCGCACGATCGCCTCGGCCGAATAGGTACCATCCTGCCCGAAACTGACTTCGCGGAGGAGATAATAGCGCAGCCCGTCGACTCCGAACTGATCGGCAAGCGCCATCGGGTCGACGACATTGCCGAGCGACTTCGACATCTTCTCGCCGCGATTGAGCAGGAACCCGTGTCCAAACACCTGCTTCGGCAAGGGAAGATTTGCGCTCATCAGGAAGGCCGGCCAGTAAACCGTATGAAAACGCACGATATCCTTGCCGATCATATGGATATTCGCCGGCCAGAATTTTCCGAAATCGCTATCCGGGTCGGGATAGCCCAGTCCCGACAGATAAGTGGTGAGCGCATCGACCCACACATACATCACATGTCCCGGTGAACCCGGCACCGGCACACCCCAGTCGAAGCTGGTGCGCGAGACGCTGAGATCCTTGAGGCCGCCCTCGACGAAGCGCAGCACCTCATTGCGGCGGCTATCGGGGCGGATGAAATCGGGCTGGTCGTTGTAGAGCGCGAGCAGCTTGTCCTGATATTTGGACAGACGGAAGAACCAGCTTTCCTCGACGGTCCATTCGACCGGCGTTCCCTGCGGCGAGAGGCGGGCGTCCCCTTCCCCGTCGGTCAGTTCGCTTTCGTCATAAAAAGCCTCGTCGCGGACCGAATACCAGCCTTCATAGCGATCGAGATAGAGGTCGCCATTGGCTTCCATCGCTTTCCAGATCGCCTGCGACGCCGCGTGATGCGCCGCATCCGATGTGCGCATGAAATTGTCATAGCTGATATTCAGCGTGGCATACATCTCACGGAAATATCCCGACATTTCATCGGCAAGGTCGATCGTGGCGCGCCCTTGGTCGCGCGCGGTCTGGAACATTTTCAGCCCGTGTTCGTCGGTGCCGGTGACCAGCCGGACGTCGCGGCCACGCGCGCGCTGGAAACGGGCCATGACGTCGGTCGCGATCGCTTCATAAGCATGGCCGATATGCGGGCGGCCATTGGGATAGCTGATCGCTGTGGTGATGTAGAAAGGTTCGTTGTTTTCGGACATGCGCGCGCCTTAGCCGTTGGCGCGCGCGAGGGAAAGCGTCAGCGTGCTGCTTGCCCCGCACGTGGCGCCAATTCGGCGAGGCAATTGCCGATTTCGAAGCCCACCATCGCGCCGTCGTACGATCCCCGGATCGCATCGCGAACCGTGCGCTGGACGCGGTCCCACTGCGCAAGGATCGGTGCGATTTCGGCCACCGGCCGTTCGCGCGCCAGACGCGCAAGCAGCCCGGGAACAATGTCGATCACCAGTTCGAGCCGGGCGCGATTGCTGGTCCCGCCGACCTCGCGCGCGAGCGCCTCGCGCAGCCGGTTCTCGGGATCGCCGCCCGTCGCGATGGCGAGCAGTTTCTTTTCCATCGCCGCGACATCGCTGTCGATCAGCGCAAGGGCCTTGCCCGGTACGCCGCCCGATGCAGCGACGATCGCGCGCACCTCCGCCATCTCCAGCATCGGGCGCAACCCGTGCAGCCACGGTGTCATGGCGTCACGCTCAACCGGCTGAAAACGCAGCGTTCTACACCGCGATCTGATCGTCGGGAGCAAGCGGCCCGGCGAATGACTGACGAGCAGGAACAGCGTTTTCGCCGGCGGTTCTTCGAGCGTCTTGAGCAGTGCGTTGGCGCCATCGGTTTCCAGATCGTCGACCGTATCCACGATGATCCCACGCCACTCGCCGAGCGACAGCGACAGGTGCAGGCGGCGGATCATCTGCCGGACCTGTTCGATGGTGATGTTGCGCGCGAGCTCCTTGGCCTTGTCCTTCGGCTGGCGTGCGAGGCGGAGGATCTCAGGATGGTTTCCGGCGTCGACCAGCCGGGCCGCTGCGTCGTCTCCGCGGTCGTCGAGACTGATCGCCTGTCCATCGCCGCCGCGGCCATGGGTAACAAGAAATCGCGCGACGCGTTCGGCAAATAGGCCCTTCCCCATCCCCTGCGGTCCGGCGAGGAGCCAGGCGTGATGCAGGCGACCGCCCTGCCACGCTTCGAGAAACGCCTTTTCGGCGCCTTGATGGCCAATCATCATAGCCATTCCGCGAGTTCAGCAAGGATTCTCGCGGTGACCTCGGTCGCCGCGGCGTCGGCATCTACAATCCGCCATCGCTCGGGCTCGCCTTTCGCCATTTCAACAAAGCGTGCTGCGAGCCGCGTCTGATAGTCGGCAGGCTTGTTGCCCATGCGGTCGCTCCCGCCGCGTTCGGTCAGCCGCCGTGCGGCTTCGTCCGGGCTGACGGTGAGCAGGAATGTGCGGTGGGGCAACAGTCCGTTCGAGCCGAAACCGTGCAGCGCCAGGATATCGGCGTCGGTGATACCGCCGCCGCCGCCCTGATAGGCGCGGCTCGAATCGACGAAACGGTCGCACAGCACCCACGCGCCGCGGGCGAGCGCGGGGCGGATCGTGCGCGCGACATGATCGGCGCGCGCAGCGGCGAATAGCAGCGCCTCGCTGCGCGCATCCCAGCGGTCGTCGCTTCCCTCCATCAGCAGCGCACGGATGGCTTCCGCCCCCGTGCTGCCGCCGGGTTCGCGCGTTGCGACGGTTTCGATGCCGTGCGCCTCGATCACAGCCGCGAGCGCGCGAATCTGGGTGGATTTACCGACCCCTTCGCCGCCTTCCAGCGTGATGAATCGCCCGGTCACAAGCCGGTCAGCCGGTAGAATCCCCTTCGCGCGCGCGCCCACCAGCCGCCCTCAGCCACATCGGCGGCGGCAATCAGCGGCGTCGTTTGCGACGGCAGGCCATCGGGTGTGACGACGAGATCGGCGACCGGCGTTCCGCGAGTGAGCGGCGCGGCAATGGGGGCTCGGGAGCGCATCACCGCGCGATAGCCGCCCTCATAGCCCTTGGGAACCGTCATCCGCACCGCGATCCCGGCCTGGGTGGCGACCGTGGGAATAGCGCCCTTTCGAATGTCGATCCGGCCGAGGCTGGCGCCCGCGGGAACGAGCTCCCTTCCCTCCCATTCGTCGAAACCCCATTTCATCAGCCGCTCGGCTTCGTCGCGCCGTGCTTTTTCGCTGTTCATGCCTGCGACGACCATGATGAGGCGGCGACCGTTTCGCTTCGCCGAACCGAGGAAGCAATATCCGGCTTCGGCGGTGTGGCCGGTTTTCAGCCCGTCGGCGCCCTCGAAACGGCCAAGAATGGGGTTGCGGTTGGACTGGATGATCGGCTTGCCCTCGGGCGACTTGCCATGCTGGAGCTTCGGCAGCGAGAAATAGCGATAATAGCCGTCCGGATGGTCGCGGATCAGTCGGTCGGCAAGCGTGATGAGATCGGTGGCGCTCACTTTGGTGACGCCACCGTCGGGCCAGCCGTTCGGCGTTCCAAAGCGGCTCGATGTCATCCCAATTTTAGCCGCTACGACGTTCATTCTTTTGACGAATGCGTCCTCGCTTCCGTCGATTCCGACCGCGAGGACTGCGGCGGCATCATTGCCCGAGACGGTGATCAGTCCCTTGAGCAGTTCGTCGACCGAGACTTTTTCACTCGGGCTGAGGAACATCGTCGATCCGCCGGTGCTGCTGTTCCATTTCTTCCAGGTCGCTTCGCTGACGGTGAATTTCTCGTCGCGCGCGAGTTCGCCCTTTTTGATCAGGTCGAGCACGACATAGGCGGTCATTACTTTAGCCATCGACGCAGGGGCGAAGCGCTTGTCGGCGCCGCGTGAAAAGAGAATCGCGCCCGAATCGAGATCCTTAAGCATCACGATCGGCGCCTGCGTGACATAGAGCGGGCGGCTGACCGGTGCGCCCTTCGGGCGCGCGTCACCTGCCGATGCTGCCGGAAAAGCCAGCGTCAGCGCGAGCGCGGTCAGACCCGCCGTCCCGCCCTTCACGAAGATGCCTGGCTTCCCCACGCGCAGGCTCGTCAGCGGTCGCGTTGGACCACCGCGTCGCGGAAGCCTTTGGCTTTGACTTTGCCAAGCGCGCCTCGCGCATCGGTGTCGCTCGCGAAGGGGCCGACGCGAACGCGCCACAGATTGCCGGCCTTCGTAACATAGCCGTCGACCGACTTGGCGGCCGCATTGGCACGGGTCTCGCTGCTGAACGCTCCGACCTGCACGGCATATTTCCCCGCGACCGTCGCAGCCGGCTTCGCTGTCGGGGCGGGTTTGATTGCGGGTTTCGTCGTCCCCGGACCTTCGACGACGAAGCGGTCGTCACCGGGCTTGGCCTTGCCCGACGCGATCGGCGCCGCCGGCTGAGCGGCGACCGGCGTTGCCGCAGTGGCGGCCTTGGGCACCGGCAGCGCCTTTGCCTTGCTGCGCAGGATCGCCAGCAGCGATCCGGGCGTCGCGATACGTTCGCGAACGGGCTTGCCCGAACGAAGCTGCGCGCGTTCGGCCGCGGGCGGATTGGTGCGGCGGACCCGGACTGCGGCGACGCTATCGGTCAGGCCCAATTGTTCGGCGGCGCCGCGCGACAGGTCGATCAGCCGGTCGCTGACCATCGGGCCGCGGTCGTTGACGCGCACGAGGATCGTCCGCCCGGTGTCGAGCGCGGTGACCTCGACATAACTGGGTAGCGGCAATGTCTTGTGCGCCGCCGAGATGCCCGCGGGATCGAAGGTCTCGCCGTTCGCGGTCGGTCTCCCGGCGAGTTCATCGCCATACCAGCTCGCATAGCCGACATCGTCATAATCGGGGATATCGGCGGGCGTATAGGTCACGCCGCCGACCGAATAGGGATCGCCGATCTTCACCGGCACATCGGCCACGCCCGCAACAGCGGACGAAGGGGCCGGGTTCGCCGCCGGCCCACCTTCGCGCTTGCCATCCATACTACCACAACCGGAGAGCATTAGCATCGCTCCGGCCATCAGGCCCCCGCCCCTAACGATCGATTTCATCCGCCAGCAACCCCACAGACAGTGCGTAAAAATTGGAACAATTATAGTCCAATATCGCACGATAATTACCAGTCAGCAAATAGGCTGTCCGACCGGGACCATCGGGTTCGAGAAGCGTCGCCTGTACATTGCCGTCGGGCCAGCGTCCGCTCAGCGGCTGGATACCCGCAGCCCGCCATTCGGCCATCGAGCGCCAGCGGCTGTGGCGATCGAAAACGCGGGGGCAGCGCGTCGGGGTCAGGCGATTGGCGACCGCACCGCGATTAAAGCTCGCCGGCACGGTGACGGCGACACCCCAAGGCTGCCCGGCGCGCCACCCGGCACGGCGGAGGTAGGAGCCGATCGATTCGATCGCGTCGGCCTCGCTCGACCAGATGCGCGCGACGCCGTCGCCGTCGCCATCCTCGGCGACCTGCAGATAGACCGACGGCAGGAATTGCGGATAGCCGAAGGCCCCGGCCCAGCTGCCTTTGAGCGCGCTGCGCGGGACTCCGCGTTCGACCATCACCATCGTCGCGATCAGTTCGGGTTCGAACAGGCTGCGACGGCGCCCTTCATAGGCGAGCGTCGCGAGCGCTTCGGGCAGGTCGAAATTGCCCGTGACCTGGCCATAGGCGGTTTCATGGCCGTAGATCGCGATCATGATGCTGGTCGGAACGCCCGTGCGCTGCTCGATGCGCGAGAGGAGCGGGAGCAGCCGGTCGTGGACGCGGCGGCCTCCGCCGATGCGCGCCGCGTCGACATGCTTGGTCCTGTACGGCGCAAAGGCTGGGATCGGCGTGTTGGGGCTCGGCGGGCTGCCGAGATTGTCGCGATCGAGCGCGACGACGCGGGGATTGTAGGTCAGCCCGGCGGACACCCTGTCGAAGGTCGTGCGCGACACGCCGCGCGCCTGCGCCTTCGGCCATAGCGACTGGACATAGGTGTCAAAGCTGGAGTCACTGCTCTGGGCATGGACCGGGGCCGACGCCGTGAGCATCCATGCCGACAGAAACGCCGTCGCAAATTTGAAAAGGCGTCCGATTCTGAAACGTATAGCGTGCATCATGTCCCCACCATAAGACGTGTCTCGCACAGATGCGAGCGGCTTGACTAGGTTGCCGCGAGACAAAGCGAGTCATTCGCGGGGCGGGCCGAGCGGGCAAGGTTTCGCTTGCCGCAAGGGCGTCACGCGCTATGGCGACGCCGTGCGGACAGGTGGCCGAGTGGTTTAAGGCAGCGGTCTTGAAAACCGCCGTGGGTGCAAGCTCACCGTGGGTTCGAATCCCACCCTGTCCGCCAATCAGGCGAAATGCAGCCTCCGGTATTTTCCGCGAAAATAGAGTAAAGGATCGCGGTGCGGTTCAAACTGCGCGCGCACGACCCTGCCAACCAGGATGAAATGATCGCCCGCCTCGTGCAGCGACTCGTGCTGGCACTCAAACGACACGAGCGAACTGCCGAGCAGCGGCACCCCGGTCTGGCCGGGCGCCCACGGCTGGCCCGCGAAGCGGTCCTCACCCTTTGCCGCGAAGCGGTTCGATGTCGGTTGCTGGCCGATCTGGAGCACGTTCACGCCGAAATGCGCCGCTTCGCGTAATGCGGGCGCAGTGCCGGCGGTGTTAGCAATGCACACCAGCAGCAACGGCGGATCGAGCGAGACCGAGGTGAAGCTGTTCGCGGTCAGACCGACGGGTGTTCCGTCCGCATCGAGCGCGGTGACGATCGTGATCCCGGTGGCGAAACAACCCATCGCGTCGCGGAGCGTCCGGGGGTCCGACCCCGCCTTGAATTCCATCGCCTCGCGCGGCTGGCGCCGTTCGAGGAACTCGAGCAATTGGCCGAGCAGCGCTTCGCGCCGATCCGATGCCAGTTCGAGGTCGCAATCGTTGATGTCGGCGCTCTGGCCGAGCGGCAGCGCGGCGATGAAGACGTCGCTGTCGGCGCTCTCCCGCGCGGGAGAAAAGCCGCCGCGAACGACGAGAGTTGGGAGCGCGAGGCGGGAAGCGGCGGCGCTTGCAATAGCCACGTCATCGACGGGCATGTCGACGAGGACAAGCCCCGCGGCGAGATGCGTCCCATCATCGAGGCCCAGTGCGTGCGCAGCGATCCAGCTGCCGCGTCCCGCTGCGACGACGACGGGCCGCGATCCCATCTGCGCAAGAACGGCGCGCAAATCCTCTACATGCGGCGCGAGGTCGGCGCTCTCGCGAAGGTCGAGATTGACGACGCGGCGGCCCGAGAGCACGAGCGCCTCGGCGACCTCGCGCCAGTTCGCGCGGCCCTGGCCGATGTCGGGGACCAGCAGGACCGCCGGGTCATTCTCGTCACCCAGCATGTCGGCCGCCAGAACAACGCCGCCAAAACCCTTATATTCGATGAGGCTCAAAAATCCCCCTTGCCGCGCCGGCGGGCTGACGCCGGCGGCTCTCGATATGACCAAATTGCGATGAATCGGGTCTTATCGAAAGCCGCCGCGCGGCGCCAGCGTGCCAAGCGAATTACGCGCGCATCGACCCCAGCCGCTGATCGACGATCGCATCGGCCTCGGCGATGATCCGGTCGATAAGCTCTTTGCAGGTCGGGATGTCGTGGATCAGCCCTTGCACCATCCCGGCCCAGAATACGCCCTTGCTGAGGTCGCCGGTTTCGAGCAGTTCGCGGCCCGCCTTGCCGTTCACCAGTTCGGCGACGTCGGCGAAGGTCGCGTCGGGCACGGCCAAACGGCGTACCACCTCTTCGCTCACGTCGCTCTTGCCGACGCGCGCGGTGTTCTTGAGGCTGCGGAAGATCAGGAAACTGCCGCGCTCATCATTGTCGATATAGGCCTGTTTCACATTGGCGTGGATCGGTGCCTCGACCGTCGCGCAGAAGCGCGTACCCATGTTGATGCCCTCGGCGCCGAGGGTCAGGGCGGCGACAAGGCCGCGGCCGTCGCCGAAGCCTCCGCTAGCGAGCATCGGGATCTTCACCTTGTCGGCGGCAGCGGGGATCAGGATCAGCCCGGGGATATCGTCCTCGCCCGGGTGTCCGGCGCATTCGAAACCGTCGATCGAGATGATGTCGCAGCCCGCACGCTCGGCCGACAGCGCATGGCGAACCGCAGTGCATTTGTGGAGGATCGTGACGCCATGGGGTTTGAGCATCTCCCAGATTTCGCGCACCGCCTGCGTGCCGGCAGTCTCGACGATCTTGATCCCGCCGTCGATGATCGCCTGCGCATAGGCCTTGTAATCGGGGGCGTTGATCGTGGGGAAGACGGTCATGTTCACGCCGAACGGCTTGTCGGTCATCGCACAGCACCGTTCGATCTCGGCGCTCAGCGCTTGGGGGGTCGGCTGGGTCAGCGCGGTCAATATGCCGAGGCCGCCGGCGTTCGACACCGCGCTTGCCAGTTCGGCATAGCCGACGCTCTGCATCCCGCCCTGGACGATCGGATGCTCGATACCCAGCATTTCGGTGATGCGTGTCTTGAAAGCCATCTCGATCTCTCCTGTGCGGTCCTGCCCCTACGGCATCTTCGCCGCGATCCATGAAATAACTTGACGCTTACGTCAACGTCGGGTTGACTAGGAAAATAGTTAGATAGCGAAGGGAATCGGAATGACGGCGCGCGAAGGTATATCGGATCGGGCGCTGGCGATTGCCGCAAAGGTCGAGACCTTTGTTCGCGAAATGGTCGTTCCTTACGAGAAGGACCCGCGCCGCGACCATCATGGCGCGCCGACCGACGAACTGGTCATGGAGATGCGCGAACACGCGCGCGCTGCGGGTGTGCTGACGCCGCATATCCTGGGCGACGGCGATCATTTGAACCAGCGCGAGACCGCGGTTGTGCTGATCAAGAGCGGGCTGTCGCCGCTCGGTCCGCTCGCGTGCAACACGATGGCGCCCGACGAGGGCAATATGTATCTGCTCGGCAAGGAAGGCAGCCCCGAGCTCAAGGAGCGTTTCCTGAAGCCGATGGTTGCCGGCCATGTTCGTTCGGCCTTCTTCATGACCGAGCCCGCCGACGAGGGCGGCGCGGGGTCGGACCCCTCGATGATGAAGACGACGTGCCACCTCGATGGCAATCATTGGGTAGTGAACGGCCGCAAGACCTTCATCACTGGCGCGCAGGGCGCGCGCGTCGGCATCGTGATGGCGAAGTCCGAGCAGGGGGCGTGCATGTTCCTCGTCGACCTGCCCGACCCGGCGATCCGCATCGACGATGTGCCGAACACGATCGACAGTTCGATGCCCGGCGGACATGCGACGCTGACGATCGACAATTTGCGCATCCCCGCCGACCAGATGCTTGGCGAAGCGGGCGAAGGTTTTCGTTACGCGCAGGTGCGCCTCTCGCCTGCCCGCCTCTCGCATTGCATGCGCTGGCTCGGCGCGTGCATCCGCGCGCATGAGATCGCGACCGATTATGCCAACCGCCGCGAAGCGTTCGGCAAGCCGCTGATCGACCACGAGGGCGTCGGCTTCATGCTCGCCGAAAATATGATCGACCTGAAGCAAGCTGAGTTGATGATCGACTGGTGCGCGGGCGTGCTCGACACCGGATCGCTCGGCACGGTCGAAAGCTCGATGGCGAAGGTCGCAGTGTCGGAGGCGTTGATGCGGATCGCCGACCGCTGCGTCCAGGTGATGGGCGGCACCGGCGTCACCGACAAGACGATCGTCGAACAGGTCTTCCGCGAAGTCCGCGCCTTTCGCATCTACGACGGCCCGACCGAGGTCCACAAATGGAGCCTCGCCAAGAAGATCCGTCGCGACTGGAAGGCCGGGCTCGCCTGATACGACCATCAGTTGCCGTGGCGAAAGCGTAGCGTCAAAGTGCTTGACGTTTACGTCAACGTCCGGTTCACTGGCGGCAACGAGATAATGGGAGAAGGACGGGTGCAGGCATGACCATCCTCTACGACGAAGGCCAGCAGGCGATCGCGACCGAGTCGCGACGCGTCCTCGAAGCGCGGGTCGACAAGGACGCGCTGCTGCCGCTGCTCGAAGCCACCGGCGAATATCATCGCCCCTTCTGGGATACCGCGCGGGAACAAGGCTGGACCGCGCTCGCACTTCCCGAAGCCGAAGGCGGCCTGGGGCTCGGGCTGATCGAGCTCGGATTGATTGCACATCAGGCGGGGCGCAGCATTAGCGGCGCACCGTTTCTGACGTCGAGCTTCGGTGCGTCCAAGGCGATCGAGCTCTTCGGTTCCACCGCACAAAAGGCGCGCTGGCTACCCGGATTGGCGAGTGGCGAAATCATCGGCGCGATCGCCTTTGCCGCGGGTCCCGATGCCCTTCCCGCGCGCCCCGATGTGACCTTTACCGGCGACCGGCTCGAAGGCACCGTGCGAGGGGTTTCTGCAGGGCTCGCGGCGGACATCGCCATCGTCTTTGCGAATGGCCCCGGCATGCCCGTGCTCGCGCTGGTCGAACTCGCCGGGGCGCAGCGCGCCGCCGTCCCGAGCTTCGACAATAGCCGCCTGATTGCCGATATCGGCTTTTCGGGCGTGCCGGCCGAGACGCTCGCGGTTGGTAGCACGGCGCGCGATGCCGCGCTTCGCATATTGGCGCTGCAAGCCGTCGTCACGGCGCACGAACAAACCGGCGGCGCCGAGGCGCTGATGGAAATCGCGCGCGACTATGCGTTGACCCGCAAGGCGTTCGGTCAGCCGATCGGCGCGTTCCAGTCGGTCAAGCATCGCATTGCCGAGCTCTACGGTCTTGTCGAACTGGCGCGCGCGAACTGCATCCACGCTGCGGCGCGCGAAGGTGCCGCCGATTTCATCACCGCCGCCGCGGCCGCGCGCCTGTCGGCAACCGAAGCCTATGACACCGCCGCGCGCGATTGCATCCAGATCCATGGCGGCATTGGTGTCACTTGGGAAATCGGCCTTCACCTCCACATGCGACGCGCGCGCAGCCTCGCAATCGAGCAAGGCAGCAGCCTGTTCTGGGAGGACGTTCTCGTCGACCAGCTTGCGGGGGAAGCGGCATGAGCGATCTCGAAGCCTATCGTACGACGGCGGCGGCGTGGCTCGCGTCGATGGCGCCGAGCTTTGGCCGCGCCGCGCGCAAGGGCCTGTCCGAAGCCGACGATCTCGCGCTCGGTCGCCGTTATCAGAAAGCGAAATTCGCCGCGGGCTATGCCGGCATCAACTGGCCGACCGAATATGGCGGCCAGGGGCTCGGCCATCTCGAAAAAGTCACCTTCGACGCCGAGGAGATGAAGCACGGTTTCCCGAGCTTCTATTTCGGCATCTCGCTCGGCATGCCGGTTCCGGTGCTGATGCAGTTCGGCAGCGACAAGGATTTCGTCAAGGAACGAGTGCTGAAGGCGCTGCAGGGCGAGGAAATCTGGTGCCAGCTCTTTTCCGAACCCTCGGGTGGATCGGACCTGGCGGGCCTTCGCACCAAGGCGGAACCAGATGGCAACGGGTGGAAGATCAACGGGCAAAAGGTGTGGACGAGCTGGGCGCATTATAGCGACTATGGCGTCATCGTCGTCCGCACCGACCCGACTGTTCCGAAGCACAAGGGGCTGACTTACTTTTGGGTCGACATGAAGGCGCCGGGCGTCACCGTGCGCCCGATCAAGCTCGCCGGCGGCGACAGCCACGTCAACGAGGTGTTCTTCGACGATGTGAAGATCACCGACGATCACCGCATGTCGCCGGTCGGCGGCGGCTTTGCGGTCGCAATCGCGACGCTGATGATCGAGCGCTATGTCGCGACCGACAGCGCGGGGTTCGGGCCGCATCTCGACCTGTTCGTCGATCTCGCGAAAGACACCCAACTCAACGGACGCCCGGCGATCAAGGACGGCCGGATCCGCCAACAGATCGCGCGCAACTATGCGATGCGATCGGGGCTCGATTCGATCAACGTTCGCGCGCGGCTGATGATGCAGGCGGGGATGATGCCGGGCCCCGAAGGATCGCTCAACAAGCTGGTCGCGGTGCGCTCGCGCCAGAAACTGTCGGAGCTTGCGCTCGATCTCCAGGGCAGCGACGGTTTCCTCTTCGATGAACATGCATCGCAAAAGGAGGATTGGGCGTCGAGCTGGATCAATGCCCCCACCGGCCGCATCGCGGGCGGATCGGACGAGACATTGCTCAACACGATTGCAGAGAAGGTCCTCGGCCTGCCGCAGGACCATCGCCCCGACAAGGGCATCCCCTTCAACCAGATTCCGGCCTGAGGAAGCGCGCCTATGAAAATCGATTCCACCATCTCAGCGGTTGTCACCGGCGGTGCGTCGGGCCTTGGCCGCGCGACCGCTGAGGCACTCGCCGCATCGGGCGTGAAGGTCGCCATCTTCGACATCAACGACGCGCTGGGCGAGGAGGTCGCGGCGTCGATCGGCGGGCTTTTCGTGCATGTCGACATCACCGACGAGCAATCGGTCCTCGATGGCTATGCGAAAGCGCGCGCCGCGCATGGGCAGGAGCGCGTGTGCGTCCATTGCGCGATGACCTCGCGCCGCGGCAAGACGCTCGCCTATGACAAGGAAAGCGGTAGCTATCGCCGTACACCCACCGCCGACTACGCCTTTGGCGTCGAGGGCATATTGACCGCGAGCTACCGCGTGGCGTCGATCTCGGCCGAAGGCATGGCGGGTCTTCCCGAAATGGAAGACGGCGAACGCGGCGCAATCGTGCTGACCGCCTCGGTCGCGGCGCAGGATGGCCAGATCGGCCAGGTTATCTATGGCTCGGCGAAAGCGGGCGTGAACGGTCTCGTCCTGCCGATGGCACGCGATCTGATGGACCTTGGCATCCGCGTCAATTCGATCATGCCGGGCGTGTTCGGCA
This sequence comes from Sphingopyxis sp. MSC1_008, assembly GCF_023197165.1. Classification (GTDB taxonomy): domain Bacteria; phylum Pseudomonadota; class Alphaproteobacteria; order Sphingomonadales; family Sphingomonadaceae; genus Sphingopyxis. Next base: position 140,505 of record NZ_JALPRD010000001.1, on the reverse strand, counting down.
CGCCCCTCCTCAACAATATGAACCCGAAGGTGAAGGAGCGCCTCGAAGCCTCGGTCCCCTTCCCCAAGCGTCTCGGCAAGGCCGAGGAATATGCGAGCCTCGCGATGGAGATGGTTCGCAATACCTATTTCAACGGCCAAGCGGTGCGTCTCGACGGCGCCATTCGCATGGCTCCCCGCTAATCTCCCCGACCGAAAGGAATTCCCTCATGGCCGAAGCCTATATCATCGACGCCGTTCGTACCCCCCGCGGGGTGGGCAAGCCCGGCAAGGGCGCATTGTCGCATCTGCACCCTCAGCACCTTGCCGCGACGGTGCTCGCCGCGATCCGCGACCGCAACAATCTCGACACCGCGACGGTCGACGACATCGTCTGGTCGACGTCGAGCCAGAATGGCAAGCAGGGCGGCGACCTTGGCCGCATGGCGGCTCTGTCGGCGGGTTATGACACCAAGGCCAGCGGCACGACGCTCGACCGTTTCTGTGGCGGCGGTATCAGCTCGGTGAACTTCGCGGCCGCGAGCGTGATGAGCGGCATGGAAGATTGTGTCATCGCGGGCGGCACCGAGATGATGAGCTATACGACCGCTTTTGCCGCCGAACAGGCGAACGCGGGACTGCCGCCGCGTCTGATGGGATCGGGCCACGAAGCGCTTGACGAACTGCATCCGCAGTCGCATCAGGGTGTGTGCGGCGACGCTATCGCGACGATCGAAGGCATCAGCCGCGAAGCGCTCGACGCGCTCGCGCTCGTGAGCCAGCAGCGCGCCGATCGTGCGATCAAAGAAGGCCGTTTCAACAAGTCGGTGGTGCCGGTCTTGAATACCGACGGCAGCGTCGCGCTCGACCATGAGGAATTTCCGCGGCCTGAAACGACCGCCGAGGGACTGGCCTCATTGAAGCCCGCCTTCACGGGCCTTGCCGATTTCGACCTCGGCGGAGGCTTCACCTTCCGCAAGCAGGTCAACCGCCGTTATCCCGATATCGAGATCCAGCATTTCCATCATGCCGGGAACTCGTCGGGGGTCGTCGACGGCGCCGCCGCGCTGCTGCTGACGTCCAAGGACTATGCCGACAAGCATGGACTGAAACCGCGCGCGCGCGTCGTCGCCTATGCCAACATCGGTGACGATCCGACATTGATGCTCAACGCCCCCGTCCCTGCGGCGAAGAAGGTGCTCGAAAAGGCCGGCCTCCAGAAGGAAGATATCGACGTCTGGGAAATCAATGAGGCCTTCTCGGTCGTCGCCGAGAAGTTCATCCGCGACCTTGATCTCGATCGCGAGAAGGTGAACATCAACGGCGGCGCGATGGCGCTCGGTCATCCGATCGGCGCGACCGGGTCGATCCTGATCGGCACCGCGCTCGACGAGCTCGAACGGTCGGGCGGCCGCTATGGCCTCGTGACGATGTGCGCTGCGGGTGGCATGGCCCCCGCGATCATCATCGAACGTATCTGACGGAATAGGAGAGTCATGTGACCGGACCGCTGAAGGGTATCAGGATCATCGAGTTTGCGGGCATCGGTCCCGGTCCCTTCTGCGGCATGATGCTCGCCGACCATGGCGCCGAGGTGATCCGCATCGATCGCCCCGGCGGCTTCATGGACCCGCGTGACCCACTGAGCCGCAACCGCACCTCGATCATACTCGACATGAAGAAACCGGAAGCGGTGCAGATCGCGCGCGATCTTTGCAAAAGCGCCGACGGGATCATCGAGGGCTATCGGCCGGGCGTGATGGAGCGGCTGGGCCTCGGCCCCGAGGTGCTGCTCGCGGACAATCCGAAGCTGGTTTACGGCCGCATGACCGGCTGGGGCCAGTTCGGCCCCTATGCGCAGGCGGCGGGACACGACATCAATTATATCTCGCTGTCGGGCGTCCTCCACGGCATTGGGCGCGCGGGCGAAAAGCCCGTCCCGCCCGCGAACTATGTCGGCGATTTCGGCGGCGGCGGGATGATGCTGGCGTTCGGCATGTCGAGCGCGCTCGTCCACGCCGCGCGCACGGGCGAGGGCCAGGTGATCGATTGCGCGATGACCGACGGCTCGGCGCTGCTCGCGGGAATGAGTTGGTGGTTCCACGCTGCGGGACGGCTACAGGATCAGGCCGGCGTCAACATGCTCGACGGCGGTGCGCATTTCTATGACAGCTATGCCTGCGCCGACGGCAAATTCATCTCGATCGGGTCGATCGAACCGCAATTCTATGCGCTGCTGCGTGAGAAGATCGGGCTGGCCCACGACACCGATTTCGATGCGCAGATGGACCCTGCGCAATGGGGGCCGCTGAAGGACAAGCTGACCGCCTTGTTCGCGACCAAGACGCGCGACGAATGGTGCGCGATCATGGAAATGACTGACGTCTGCTTCGCCCCGATCCTGTCGCTGAGCGAAGCGCCGCAGCATCCGCACAATGTCGAACGCGAAACCTTCCTGACCATCGGCGGCGCGGTGCAGCCCGCCCCTGCTCCGCGCTATTCGGCGACGGTCAATGATACGCCGCGCCCGGCTCCTGCGGTCGGCGCCGACGGTGACGTCGTGCTGGCGGGTTTGGGTTATGACGCCGACAAGATCGCGGCGCTCCACGAAGGTGGTGCAGTGCGCTAACGCCTAGGCTCCACGCGCAGTCATTGCTTTCCAGAGGCCGCGCCCGCCAAGGGCAGCAACCTGACGGCCCAGCCGTGCCGCCCAAAAGGCATCGTTTCCGTGCGCGCCGCGCCAACGCATCAGCGGGACGGTCACTCGGTGAAGGTCATATTCTTCGGTAAACCCGATCGCGCCATGCACTTGATGCGCAATCGCGGCGACGACGCCGACGGCACGATTGGCGCGTAGTTTCGCCGCGGCGATCTCGAAATCGGCGGCAATTACGTCGAGCCTCACGGCATCGAGCCGCGACGCCAGCGCCGCCGCGGCCGCCTCTACCGCGCGGACTTCGCACGCCATCACGGCCAGCGATTGCTGCACCGCCTGAAACTTGCCGAGCGGGCGGCCGAATTGCTGGCGGGTGTTCACATGGTCGATCGAGAGCGACAGCGCCTGCCCCATCGCGCCTGCCATCAGACTCACCGTTGCCGCAGGCTGGAGTGCTTCACCGGCGATCAACTCAGCGACCGGGAGGTCCGGCACGACGACACCGGCGATTTGCAGCACCGCGTTCACGTCGCCCCAGTCGCCGCCGAAACCATTTTCCGTCTCAGGAACGAGCAGCAAACCAAAGCCCGCTTCCTCGACCGGCGCGATACCCGCCGTCACGGCTTCGGCAAACACCGCCCGCGCTGTGTCGCACAACATCTCGCGCGCCGCGCTCATCGCAGACCCAATCCGCGCGCAATGATACCGCGGATCACTTCGCGGGTGCCGCCGCGTAGCGAGAAGCTGGGTGAGGCGATGAGGAGGGCGCGAAGGAGCTTCGCAAGATCATCTTCATCGTCCCATCCGCTGTCGACGATCGCCTGCACGCGCCGCGGCATATCCTGTTCGAAGGCGTTGCCAAGTTCCTTGACCACCGACGCTTCGACCATCGGGTCTTCGCCCGCTGCGAGCTTTGCAGCGGTCGACATCGACAGCTGGCGCAGCGCCCACATCTCGGCGGTGAGTTCGCCGATCAAAGTCGCGAGCTCCGGGGCGGGATCGGGGCCCGCCGCGTCGATCAGCGCGACGAGCAGCGCATGGCTCGACAGATAACGTTCGGGGCCCGAGCGCTCGAGGCCGAGTTCAGCGGTGACCTGTTTCCACCCCTGCCCGCGTTCGCCGACCAATGCGCCGTGCGGCACAAGCACATCGTCGAAAAAGACTTCGTTGAAGTCGTGATGACCCGCCATGTCGATGATCGGGCGGATCGTGATGCCGGGGGTGTCGAGGTCGATCAGCAGCTGGCTGAGCCCCGCGTTGCGCTCGCTACCCTCTTCGGTGCGGACGAGTGCGAGCATGATGTGCGAGAAGTGTGCGCCCGTAGTCCATATCTTCTGCCCGTTGATGCGCCAGCCGTCGGGCGTTTCGCGCGCGGTCGTCCGGACCGCCGCCAGATCGGAGCCGGCGCCCGGTTCGGACAGGCCGATGCAGGCGTAAAGCTCGCCTTTGGCAATGCCGGGCAGATAGCGTTCGCGCTGCTCTTCGCTGCCATAGCGCAGGATGAGCGGGCCGGTCTGTCGATCGGCGATCCAGTGCGCGCCGACTGGTGCGCCCGCCGCCAGCAATTCCTCGATCACGACATATCGTTCGAGCGGATGGCGGTCACCGCCGCCGTAGCGCACCGGTAGCGTCATGCCGACATAGCCCGCTGCGCCGAGCGCGCGGCTGAAACCGGCATCGAAACTCGCCCAGCAATTCGCCTGCGCCACCACGTCGCCCTGCGGCTGGTTCACCGCAAGCCATGCCCGCAAATCGGCGCGCAGTGCGGCAATGTCGCCGGGCGGATCGAAAGGATAGAGCGCAAAGCCTTGCATGTCGCACCAGCCATGCAATAGCTTTGGTTAGGCAGCAAAGGATAATTGAAGATGGGCGAATTTCTGAGTGTCGAGCGGCGGGGCAAGATCGCGATCCTGACGATGATCAAGCCCGAGAGCATGAATGCGATCGGCACGCACGAAGACTGCCAGGACATTATCGACACGCTCCGCACCCTCGGCGACGACCGCAGCGTCAGCGCGATCATCCTGACGGGCAGCGGCAAGGCGTTCAGCGCCGGCGGCAACCTGAAAGGCATGCAGGACCGCACCGGCATCGGCGTGCTCGACCAGCCCGATTCCACCCGCGCCAATTACCGCAAAGGCGTGCAGGCGGTGATCCGCGCGCTGATGGACTGCGAAGTGCCGATGATCGCCGCGGTCAACGGCCATGCGATCGGGCTCGGCGCTGACCTTGCCTGCACCTGCGACATCCGCATCGCCGCCGAAAGCGCGAAATTCGCGTGCAGCTTTATCAAGGTCGGCATCGTTCCCGGCGACGGCGGCGCCTGGCTGCTCCAGAAGATCCTCGGCTATCCGCGTGCCGCCGAACTGTTCCTGACCGGCGACCGCTTTGACGCGGCCCAGGCAAAGGAATATGGTCTGGTCACGGACGTCGTGCCCGATGCGGAACTGCTCGACCGTGCAATCGCCATTGCCGAGCGGATCGTCTGCAATCCGCCGCGCGCGCTGCGTCTGACGAAGCGTTTGCTGCGCGAAGCGCAGCACAGCCGGATGAGCGATATTTTGGAACTGAGTGCAGCCTATCAGGCGATCGTCCATGAAACCGCGGATAACCGCGAGGCGATCAATGCCTTCGTCGAAAAGCGTCCCCCGGTGTTTACAGGAGAATGATGATGATTGCCGAGCGAGTCCTGCCACTGGCCGGCGTCCACAATTTCCGTGACTATGGCGGTTATGCGGTCGAGGGCGGCGGGCGACTGCGCGACGGGTCACTGTGGCGCTCGGCGCACCATGAGGCGGCGACCGACGATGATCTCGACGCGCTCGATACGCTCGGGCTCGAGACGGTGATCGACCTGCGCGGCGACGACGAGCGCGAGTTGCACCCGTGCCGCCGCTCCGGCAATTTTTCGGCGCGCGTGCTGTTCGCTGGCGGCGTAACCGCAGGCCTCGCACCGCATTTGCAGGCGGCGGGCGGGACGATCGATGTCGAGACGGCACGCGAGCGGATGATCGATACCTATGCCGGCATGCCCTATCGCCCCGCGCTTGTCGCGACGCTGCGGCTCTATCTGGCCGCGCTCGCCGAATATGACGCGCCGAGCCTTGTCCATTGCGTCGCGGGTAAGGACCGCACCGGCTTTGCCGTTGCGATCGTCCACCGGCTGCTCGGGGTCCATGAGGATGATCTGATGCAGGATTATCTGCTGACCAACACCGCGGGCAAGATCGAGGAGCGGATCGCGCAGGGCGCGGCGCATATCCGCTCGCGTTATGGCGCCGAAATCCATGACGATGCGATCCGCGCGCTGATGTCGGTCAACCCCGCCTATCTCGACGCCGCGCTCGCCACGGTACGGCGCGACCATGGCGATATCCCGACCTATGCCGAGGCGGTGCTGAACTTCACCCCGGACATGCGCGAAGCTTTGGTCGACCGGCTGGTGGTTTAACAAATCCGTCGCCCCCGCGGAGGCGGGGGCCTCTATCGGCGTAGCGCAAGGCCGACAACGGCCCCCGCCTTCGCGGGGGCGACGCTGCTACTCATTGTCCCCGGACCAGCACCCCGCCCTTCACCACCGCATCGACGCTCTCGAGCTGCCGCACGTCGGCGAGCGGATTGCCGTCGACCGCAACGATATCGGCGTAGCGTCCGACCGCGATCGCGCCGACGTCCTGTTCGCGGCCGAGCGCCTCGGCGGCGTTCTTCGTCGCGGCCTGGATCGCCTGCAACGGCGTCATGCCATACTCGACCATGACGCGGAACTGGCCGCCGACCTGCCCGTGCGGCATCACACCGGCGTCGGAGCCGAAGACCATGCGCACGCCGGCCTTGACGGCTTTGCGGAAGTTGTCGCGCTGGATCTGCGCAATCTCGCGGTCCTTGCGCAGATTATCCTCGAGCACGCCATTCTTCGCGCCTTCGGCCTGCGTATATTCGGTGTTGTAGATATCCATCGAGAACCACACGGGACGCTTGCGCGCGAGCGCCATGCGGATGCCTTCGTCGTCGACGAGGCTGACATGCTCGATTGTATCGATCCCGGCCGCGATCGCTGCGCGGATACCGTCTGCGCCGTGCGCGTGCGCGGCAACGCGAAGGCCCCATTGGTGCGCCTCGTCGGCGATCGCGGCGAGTTCCCTTTCAGAGACCTGCAACTGGCCGGGTTCGGTGTTGCGCGAAAAGACGCCGCCGGTCGCGCAGACCTTGATCACCTCGGCGCCATATTTGCGCTGGCGGCGGACCTGATAGCGCAGTTCCTCGGGCGTATCGCCAATCCCCTCTTCCTTGCCGTCGTTCTTTTCGAGGCTGGGCGGCAGGAAAGTGCTGTCGCAATGGCCACCGGTCGCACCAAGTGCATAGCCTGCGGGCACGATGCGCGGGCCGGTGGCATAGCCCGCGTCGATCGCCTGCTTGAGCCCGATATCGTTGCGGTTGTCCGACCCGACGTTGCGCACGGTGGTGAAGCCCGCGCCGAGCATGTCGTTGGCATTTTTGACCGCGGTCATGCCCCAGAAACTGTCGGTGAATTCAAGCCCGCGATAGCCGCCGATGTCGGCGGGGCCGTCGAGATGGACGTGCATGTCGATCAGGCCCGGGACGAGCGTCTTGTCACCGAGGTCGATATGTTTGACGTTCGATCCCCAGCGGACCGTTCGCGCATCGGCGATGTTCGTGATGCGGCCGTCGGCGCCGACGAAGATCGCGGGGAACTCGACGGTCTTGCCGGTGAGCACATCGACGTAGCGTGCGGCCGTGATGACCGTCTGTCCGGTCGCTTCCTGCGACTGCGCGGGCGCGATGGCAGCGCCAAAAAGCGCCGTCGAGCCCAAAGCGATTCCCCGCAGAAAACTGCCGAACTTCATTCGCGATTGCATGTTTACCCCGCCCCTTGTTGGTGCCCGGAAACTAGATGGCAAACCGGCATTAAATAGGACAGCGGAAAATGCGTCAGGCGGTGATCTTGTGCCGCGCCAGATAGTCATAATCGGGGCGGCAGGCATCGGCGATCGCCTGCTCGTCGCCCGTCAAATCGGGCACCGGTTTGTCGGGGACGCCGAAGCCCGTGCTCGATACGACCGCGTCGTACCAATGCGATCCCCAGATGCCGTCGGTCGGGTGCAATCCGGCCTCCCAGTGCAACATCGCCGGATCCCAGGCGATGCCGAGCGGGGCGCATAATTTCTGCAGCATGGCGGGCGGGTCGCGCAATATGTCGGCGCTGTCGATTACCGGCGGCGCATGACCCAGCCGGTCGGCCTCGCGGTCGAAAAACTCGACCTGTTTCGCGGTGCCGAGATGATCGGGACGCACCGCGACGCGTTTCGCCGCATAGCTCGCGACGACGCGCGCGGGGTCGCGGATCAGGAAGGCGTGGCGCAAGCCCGGCAGATCATCATGCGCAATCGGCCCGACCATGTGGTGCGCCATATGCTTCTGGTACCAGACCGGCGCGCCGGTCGGGCATGGTCCGGTCATCGTTCGTGCGACGCCGCGCCAGTCGCAATCCATCGACGCCATCACCGCATCCATCATGGGCTGCGGGTCGCCGGTTTGCTTGAGATACGCGCCATAGAAGGGTTCGTCGCTGACGAAGCTGTCCGCGCGGCTGCCGAAGCTGCGCATCATCGCGGTGGAGAGGTTGCGCGGCCCCGACCACATCGCGATGCGGACGCAGTCACTCACGGCCGCGAGCGCCCCGCGATGTCGCGTTCGATGAGCGCTTTGTAGATGGTCTGCAACCGCGCAACCATCGGCCCTCTGCCCTCGGTCAGCACGCGCCCGTCGATCGTGTGCGCGGGGACGACACCCGCGAAGGTGCCGGTGACGAACGCCTCGTCGGCGCCGTAAACGTCGGTGAGCGAGAAATTCTTCTCATAGACCGGAATGTCATTCTCGCGGCATAGCCCGATGACGTTGCTGCGGGTAATGCCGCCGAGGCAATAGTCGCCGCTCGACGTCCACACCTCGCCTTTGCGCACGATGAAGAAATGGGTCGAGTTACACGTCGCGACGAAGCCGTGCGGGTCGAGCATCAGCGCCTCGTCGGCGCCGGCCTGCGCCGCCTGGATGCAGGCGGTGATGCAGTTGAGTTTCGAGTGCGAGTTCAGCTTGGGGTCCTGTACCGCGGGGTCGCCGCGGCGGACGTGGACGGTGAACAGCGATAGGCCCTTTTCGACCGTCGCGGGCAGCGGGTCCTTATATTCGGCGATGATGACGATCGTCGCGGGCGAGATGACGACGCGCGGGTCCTGATAGGGGGTCGAGCGGATGCCGCGCGTGACCATCAGGCGGATGTGGCACGCCTCCATGCCGTTGGCATCGATCGTCGCATAGAGGCGCGCTTCGAGTTCCGCTCGCGAAATCCCGATGTCCATCGCGATCGCCTTTGCGCCTTCCCATAAGCGATCGAGATGCTGGTCGAGGAATGCCATGCGCCCCTTGTGGACGCGAATCCCCTCCCACACGCCGTCGCCGAGCATGAAGCCGCTGTCGAACACCGACACGCTCGCCTGCGCGCGCGGCACGAGGTCGCCATTGACGTTGATGAGGATCGCGTCGTTGCGCGGGTCGGGGATGAAATCGTGAGTGCCTTGCGCCATGGACGCGACGTTAACCGCTGGCGCGCGGCTGTCGAGTGGAAAGCCCGACCCACCAGGCCCCGAGCAATGCGAAGGCGGCACCGAGCATCGTGCCGCCGGCGATGTCGCTCGCCCAATGGACGCCGAGCATGATGCGCGAGAAGCCGTTGAGGATGATCATCGCCGCCGCGAGCGTCCAGGCATAGGGGCGCCAGCGCGGCGGGGCGAGCCAGGCGAGGAGCAGGTAGACGGTCGCGGCGCTCGTCGCGTGGCCGCTGGGGTAGGAATAGCTCGTCTGATGGTCGAGATGATCGATCAGGTCGGGGCGCGCGCGGCCGAAGCCGAGCTTCATCAGGCTGGAGGCAAGGTTCGAGAGCAGCGACGCGCCGCCGAGCGTGACGGCGCAGCGCGGGCCGCACCAGTGCCAGACGAGCGTGCAGAGCAGGATCACGATGATCCAGCGCGGGGTGCCGCCGCCGATCCAGCTCGCACCTTGCATGAAGGATATGAAGGCGGGGTCGCGTTCGTCGACGCGGATCGCGAGGCTGTGCGAGATTTGCCAGTCGGCGACCTCGGTCCAGCCCGCGCCGACCGCGAGGCCGAGGAGGATGACGGCGAAAAGGAGCGCGGTTGCTATGGCGAGAAAGCGATAGGATTCGGCGCTCACAATTCCTCCTTCATCATTCCCGCGAAGGCGGGAATCCCGCTTCCTTGTGACGGCAAAGCGGGACCCCCGCCTTCGCGGGGGTGACGAGAATGTTGTGAGTTCAAATGTGCAGCGGACGCCCGAACGCCGCGAGCACGCCCTCGTGCATCGTTTCGCTGAGCGTGGGATGCGGGAAGACGGTGCCGATGAAGTCATCCTCGACCAGCTCGGCGGTCTTGCCGATCGTATAGCCCTGAATGAGTTCGGTGACCTCGGCGCCGATCATATGCGCGCCAAGCAGCTCGCCGGTCTTCGCGTCGAACACGGTCTTGGTGAAGCCCTCGGACTCGCCCAAGGCGATCGCCTTGCCGTTGCCGATGAAGGGGAAGGTGCCCGCCTTGACCTCGTAGCCGAGTTCCTTCGCCTTCGCTTCGGTCAGCCCGACACTGGCGATCTGCGGGCGGCAATAGGTGCAGCCGGGGATGTTGCGCGGGTCCATCGCGTGCGGGTGGTTGCCGGCAATCGCCTCGACCGAAATCACCGATTCGTGCATCGCCTTGTGCGCGAGCCACGGCGGCGCGGTGACGTCGCCGATCGCCCAGATGCCGGGGACGTTGGTGCGGCACATCGCGTCGGTGTCGATATGGCCCTTAGTCGTCTTCACGCCCAATGCTTCGAGCCCGATATTCTCGGTGTTCGGGACGATGCCGATCGCGACGATGGCGTGGCTGAATTCGGCGCTTTCGGTCTTGCCGTCCTTGGTCTTGATCTTGGCGGTGACGCCGGTTGCGGTGGCTTTGAGTTCCTCGACGCCGGCGCCGGTGAAGATCGTCATGCCCTGTTTCTTGAGCGCCTTTTCGAGGAATGCCGACACGTCGGCATCCTCGACGGGGACGAGACGGTCGAGCATTTCGACGACGGTCACTTCGGCGCCCATGTCGCTGTAGAAGCTTGCGAACTCGATCCCGATCGCGCCCGATCCGATGACGAGCAGCTTCTTCGGCATTTCGGGCGGGACGAGCGCGTGGCGATAGGTCCAGATGCGCTTGCCATCGGCGGGCGCGAACGGCAGGTCGCGGGCGCGCGCGCCGGTCGCGACGATGATGTTCTTCGCGGTGAGGGTCTCGGTCCCCTTCTCGCCCTTCACTTCCAGCTTGCCCGGCGCGGTCAGCTTGCCCTCGCCCATATGGACGGTGATCTTGTGCTTCTTCATCAGGAAGGCGACGCCTTGGCTGAGCTGCTTTGCGACCCCGCGGCTGCGCTTCACCACCGCGTCGATATCGGCGCTGATCTGCTGCGCGATCAGACCATAATCACCGGCATGCTGCATATAATGATAGATTTCGGCCGAGCGCAGCAGCGCCTTGGTCGGAATGCAGCCCCAGTTGAGGCAGATGCCGCCGAGATTCTCGCGCTCGACGATCGCTGTTTTCAGACCCAATTGGGCCGCGCGGATCGCCGCGACATAGCCGCCGGGGCCTGAGCCGAGGACGATGAGGTCGTAGTTGGTGTCAGCCATTATGGGCTCCTTCTAAAGCCCCTCTCCCCTTGCGGGAGAGGGGTTGGGGAGAGGGGGTGGACGCTTCGTCCCGAAGCGCCGCCCAGATGGCTTCGCTTACGCCCTCAGTACTTGTCAGAATATCATTGTTCCAGAAGCGGAGGACGCGAAAGCCTTGCCCTGTAAGGTAAGCGTCGCGGTCCGCATCATAGTCGCTTTCTGCATGCTGGGACCCGTCCGCCTCGATGATCAGACGATTTGCAAAACAGACGAAGTCGACGATGTAGCGGTCGATGGGAACCTGGCGCTTGAATTTGTAGCCGACGAACCGCTTGGCCCGGAGAAGTTGCCAGAGCGCCCGTTCGGCCTCGGTGGGTTCCGATCGCATGCGCTTTGCCCGGGCGAGTGCGACGGGCCGCCCCCCTCTCCCCAACCCCTCTCCCGCAAGGGGAGAGGGGCTATGGGACGCGTTCGGCATTTTACGCCACCAGCCCCAGCGGGTTCTCCACCAGTTCCTTGAAGGTCTTCATCAAGAGCGCGCCATCCGCCCCGTCGATCGCGCGATGGTCGAAGCTGCCCGTCGCCGACATCACGGTGGCGATCGCGAGCGCGTCGTCGACGATATAGGGCCGCTTCTCGCCCGCGCCGATCGCCATGATCATGCCCTGCGGCGGGTTGATCACCGCGGTGAACTGCTTGATCCCCATCATGCCCATGTTCGAGATAGAGGCGGTGCCGCCCTGATATTCACTGGGCTGGAGCTTGCCTTCCTTCGCCTTCGCCGCGAGCTCGGACATTTCGGTCGAGATTTTCGACATCGACTTGCCGCCGGCGTCGGTGATGATCGGGGTGATCAGGCCGCCCGGGATGCTGACCGCGACCGAGATGTCGGCGCGCTTGTACTGGCGCATCACATCGCCGCCGAAGCTGACGTTGCACGCGGGCACGCGTTCGAGCGCGACCGCGAGCGCCTTGATCAGCATGTCGTTGACGCTGAGCTTGACGCCGCGGCTTTCGAGGCTGGCGTTGAGCTCGCCGCGCAGCTTGAGCAGCGCGTCGAGGCGGATGTCGACGGTGAGGTAGATGTGTGGCGATTGCTGCATCGACTCGGTCAAGCGGCGCGCGATCGTCTTGCGCATGCCCGACAGCTTTTCGTCCTCGTGCGGGATGCCGAAATCGGGGATGGAACCCGCGGCTGCCGGAGCGGCAGCGGCCGCGCTCGGCGCAGCAGCGGGTGCTGCGGGCGCTCCGGCCGATGCGCCGTCGAGGTCGTCCTTGACGATGCGGCCGCCGGGGCCGGTGCCCGTGACGGTCGAGAGGTCGATTCCGCGTTCGGCCGCGAGGCGCTTGGCGAGCGGGCTGGCCTTGATGCGGTCGCCCGATGCGACGGGAGCGGCGGCTGCCGGTGCCGGTGCCGGCGCGGGAGTCGGCGCAGGCGCAGCGGCGGGCGCTGGCGCTTCGGCCTTCGGTTCCGCTGTGGGAGCAGGCGCCGGGGCCGGAGCCGCCTTCGCACTCGATGCGTCTTCGCCCTCGCCCGCGATCACCGCGATGACGGTGCCGACCTTCACATTGTCGGTGCCTTCGGCGACGAGAATCTGGCTGACGACGCCTTCGTCGATCGCCTCGAACTCCATCGTCGCCTTGTCGGTTTCGATTTCGGCGAGCAGGTCGCCCGATTTGACCGTGTCGCCTTCCTTGACCAGCCATTTGGCAAGGGTGCCTTCCTCCATCGTCGGCGAGAGGGCGGGCATTTTCAGTTCGATTGGCATGGTTAGGCGTGTCCCTCTTGAACCTTGGGCGTCAGTCTCGCAGGCGTCGCCTGCCGCTACGGTTTGTTCCTCGCCATAAGCCCTGCGTCGGTCAAGGTCTAGCGGGCCAACTTGCGTTTCATACGAATGTGACGCACTCTTTACCCCAAGCAAAAACACGAGGGGTCGGGGTGATGCGGACATATCTGGTGGTGATCGACAATAGTCCGGAGGCGACGCTGGCGCTGCGCTTTGCCGCGCGCCGTGCGGCGCGGACGGGCGGCGGCGTGATGGTGCTGGCGATTATTCCGCCACAGGATTTCGTCGCGTTCGGCGGCGTCCAGGCGACGATCGAGGCCGAGGCGCGCGAGCATGCCGAGGAACTGGTGGCCGCCGCCGCCGATGCCGTGGTGCAGGAAGCCAATGTCACGCCGCAGATCATGATCAAGTCGGGCAAGCCCGCCGAAGTGGTCCGCGAAGTGATCGGGGCGAGCGACGAGATCGCGGCGCTGGTGCTCGCGACGGCAGCGAGCGGCGCGCCGGGGCCGCTGGTTGCGCATTTCACCGGACAGGATGCGGGGACGCTTCCTTGTCCGGTGATGCTGGTGCCGGGCGGGATCGATATCGCCCGGCTCGATGCGCTGAGTTAGACGACCAGACTACGCGGCACCGCGGCGTCTTTCCATTCCATGATCGCAAAGCCAAGCACGCCGAAGGCTTGCGCCACGACGACCGCGATGCCGAGGCCGGTCATCTGCGCGGCAAAGGTTGCGACCACCGCGAAGCTCGCCGCGACCCAGCCGAGGTTGCCGACTGCGATCAGCTTGACCAGTGCCGGATTCGGCACCGCCTGCCGCGCGGCGACGATCATCAGCAGCGCGGCGGCGAGGCAGATCCAGCCACCGATCGCGACGATATTTTCGGGCAGCCCGAGCAGCGCACCGACGGGTGCGGCGGCGAACAGGCCGATGGCAAAAACGCCTCCGCAGGTGATGGCGTCGGCGACGAGGATGTTCTTCAGGTTGAGGATCGACATATGGGTTCTCCTTTCGACCTCCTCAAACTGGCCTCGAAAGTGAATGGCGTCGATTACGCCGGAGGTAATGGAAAACAGGAAGGCGGAGGTATAGCTCTCCGGATGAAGGAGACGATCATGCAAGTCGCGACGCTGGGCGAGCAATTGCGCGAATGGCGCACCCGCCGCCGGATGAGCCAGATGGACCTCGCGCTCGATACCGAGATTTCGACGCGGCACCTGAGCTTTATCGAGACCGGGCGCTCAAAGCCGAGCGCCCAAATGTTGCAGCGAATCGCCGACTGCCTCGAGGTGCCGCACCGCGCGCGCAACGCGATGCTGCTCGCGGCGGGCTATGCCCCCGACTATCAGGAGCGGCCGCTCGACAGCGCCGAGATGGCCGGGATGCGCGCGATCGTCGAGCATGTGCTGAAGGGGCACGAGCCCTACCCCGCGCTCGCGGTCGACCGGCATTGGAATATGGTCGCGGCGAACAGCGCCGTCGCAATCCTCGCGGGGCTTGCCGCGCCGCACCTGTTCGAACCGCCCGTTAACGTTCTCCGTATCGCGCTGCACCCCGAGGGGCTGGCGCCGCATATCGTCAATCAGGGCGAATGGCGCGCGCATCTTCTCGAACGGCTCGATCACCAGATCGATGCGAGCGCCGACGCCGGGCTGATCGCGCTGCGCGAGGAACTTGCGGGCTATGCCGTCGTGGAAGACGAGCATCATCGAAGCGCGGCGAATGGTATTGCGGTGCCGCTGATTCTCGACACGCCAATGGGTCAAATTCGCTTTGTGTCGACGGTGACCATTTTCGGAACGCCGGTCGATATCACCCTGTCCGAGCTGGCGATCGAGGCTTTCTTTCCAGCCGATGCGGAGAGCGCGGCATTGTTGCAGACGCTGGCAACAACATAACCTCGTAATTCCCGCGAAATCGGGAACGCCGCAGCAACGCCAGACTGGGTTCCCGCTTTCGCGGGAATGACGAAGGGATGCGTTAGCGCCGCTTGCCCTTGTGTTTGATATTCGCCGGCCGCCCGCGCTTGCCGACCATATGCTTGCCGGCTCCGTCTTTCCCGGTCCCCTTCCCTTTAACCCCGTCGCGTCGCGGCGGGCGGTTGCGGAAGCCGCCCTCGGGCGCATCGGGAAGTTCGAAACGCAAGGCGCCGCTGATCGGGTTGGCGTCCATCAGCCGGAGGTCGAGTCGCTGGCCGGTCGTGAAGCTGACGCGGCCATGTTCGCTATCGAGGCTGCGCGCGGCTTCGTCGTAGAAGAAGCGTTCGTTGCCGAGCGTCGAGACCGGCACCAGCCCGTCGCCGCCCAGCCCGTCGACGGTCGCGAAGAAGCCGAAGGGCTGCACCCCGGTGATGCGCGCCTGAACGATCTCGCCCTTCTTGGTCGACAGATAGGCCGCGACATAGCGGTCGACGGTTTCGCGTTCGGCCTCCATCGCGCGGCGTTCGAGCGCGCTGATCGTCTCGCCGATGCGCGACAAGCCCTTGGCGTCGGCTTCGCCGAGGCCGGTGCGCGCGGGCAGATCCTTAGGCTTGCCGGGCACTTCGAGTTTATAGCTGTCGACGAGCGCGCGGTGGACGACCAGATCGGCGTAGCGGCGGATCGGCGAAGTGAAATGCGCGTAGCTGCCGAGCGCGAGGCCGAAATGGCCGGCGTTGGCGGGACCGTAATAGGCCTGCGTCTGGCTGCGCAGGATTGCCTGCATGATTTCGGGCAACCGGTCGTCTTCGGAAAAGCCGTCGATCAGGCGGTTGAAGACCGCGGGCGTGATCACCTGCCCGAGCGCAAAGCTCCGTTCGAAGGTTTCGAGATAATCCTTGAGGCTGACGAGCTTTTCACGGCTCGGCGGCTCGTGGATGCGGTACATCACCGGCGACTTCTTCGCCTCGAGCGCCTTTGCCGCCGCGACGTTCGCCGCGATCATATAATCCTCGATCAGCCGCATCGAATCGAGCCGGTCGCGGACGCGGATTTCGGCAATGCCGCCCGCCTCGTCGAGGATGACCTGGCGTTCGGGCAGGTCGAGGTCGAGCGGCGCGCGGGCGGCGCGCGCTTTGGCGAGCAGCGTCCAGCAGGCCCACAAATTCTTGAGCGTCGGGAGCACATCGGCATCCCATTCGTCGCGGGGCGCATCGGCGTCATAAGCCGCCTGCGCATGTTCATAGGCGATGTTGGCGCGCAGCCGAACGAGCGCGCGCGTGAAGCGCCATGACGTCACCTTGCCATGCTTGTCGATGACGAGATGGCACGCCATCGCGGCACGGTCCTGCCCCGCCTTCAGCGAGCAGACGCCGGCGGACAATGTCTCGGGCAGCATCGGCACGACCTGGTCGGGGAAATAGACGCTGTTGCCGCGCCGCCGCGCCTCGCGATCGAGGTCGCCGTCGGGGCGGACATAGTAACTGACGTCGGCGATCGCGACGATCGCGCGGAAGCCGCCTTTGTTGGAGCTGTCGTCGTCGGGGATCGCCCAGACGGCGTCATCATGGTCGCGCGCGTCGATCGGGTCGATCGCGACGATCGGCAGGTCGCGCAGATCCTCGCGGCCCTCGGGGGTGAGCGGCAGCTTCGCCGCCTTCTCGGCCTCGGCGAGCGTTTCGGCGCCAAAGACATGCGGGATTTCGTGCCGCGCGATCGCGATCATGCTGAGGGCGCGCGGCGCGAAGGGATCGCCGAGGCGCTCGACGACCTTCGCCTTGATCGCGGGACCACGCCCGGTCAGTTCGGCGCGCACGAGATCGCCGATATTGGCCTCGCCCTTGTCGGCGACCGCGAAGTCGTAGCGCGCGCGCTTGTCGGCGGGGCGCAGCCACAGGATCGGCTTGCCGCCGGGCCCCATATCCTCGACGAGCACGCCGATCACCGCCTCGCCGCCGGCTTCGAGCCGCTTCATCGGGTGCGCGACATGGCCGCTGCCGCGTTCCTCGGTGCGCGCGAGGATGCGGTCGCCGACGCCGAGCGCGCCTTTGCGCCCCTGCTCGATCACGCGGAGGCGTGGTGCCGGCGTTGCCGCTTCCCAGCGCTCGGGAACTGCCCAGACATTGCTGCCATCGATTGCCGCGACGCGCAGCACGGTGACGCGCGGCAGCCCGCCATGCTTGTGAAAGGCGCGTCCGGGCGCGAGGTCGACGAGCCCTTCGTCGGTCATATCCTTGAGCAGCGCCTTCAACGCGATCTTGTCGTTGCCGTGGAGCGCGAAATGCTTCGCGATCTCGCGCTTGCCGACCGCCTCCTTGCTCTCTTCGATGAAGCGAAGGATCTGCTCGGGTGTCGGCAGTCCGTGATATTGTTTGCGGGCCATTGTCCGCGGATAGGGGGTAACGGGCGGGCCGTCACCCCCAAGCCGATTCAATAAGGCGAAATGTCGATCACCTGGCCGTTCGACGAAGCCGTGCAGGTCGAACGATAATGGCCGGTCGCCATCGTGAAGACATAATTGCCGCCGCCGCTGCTGCGCTGGCTGACCGCGACGCTGCTTCCCCCAGGGGCATTCTGATATTGATCGGCGCGGCGCTCGCATGCGGCGCGGGCCGCGTCGGGGCCGCCGCGCGCATAGCTGCGGTTCGCGGCGCGGCGGTTGGACGCTTCGGCCTCGCCCGCCATGAAACCGTCGTGATAGCCTTCGCTGTCGTTGCGGTCATACTGACCGCCATACAGACCGTCATTATAGCCCCGCGAATATTCGCCGTCGTGATTGGCGTCGCCATGATCGCCATGCTTTTTCTTGTGACTGGCGAGCGCCGCGATCAGGCCGATCGCCGCCACGCCGGCAATCGCCGCTCCGGCACCCGAGCCTCCGCCGCCATGGCCGCAGTTGCCGGAATCGGCTTTGTCGACGTTCGCATAGCGTCCGTTGGCGACGACGACGCTGACGCACGTCTTCGTCCCGCTGTTCCACCAATATTGCGCGCCGCCGCTGGTCTTCGTCATTTCATAGCCGCGCGATTCCATCGCGGTTTCGGCGCCCGCGGCGCGCGAACCGGGCAGGTCTGAAATGTCCGAGGGCGGCTTGGCCGCGGCGGGCGTGATGCTGCCAAGCAGCATCGCCGCGATGATCGTCGATCCGGCAATCTGTCTTTTCATGACCTTTCCCCCTGTCAAACGTCCGATAGGATGCGCCCGCCGCAGGCCGGGTTCATCGCCCGATCTTGCCGCTGCATCCTACCAGATTTATGACAGGCGCCGAACCCTTTTCACGGCCGTGCCGCGCAATCGCTCAGGCGGTCCACCCTATGTCAGCTATAGGCGATCCAGCGGCCCGACGCCCCCGCCGCGAGCCACAGGAACAGCGAGGCCGCGGCCATGGCGCGGGCTGCGGCGGGTGCCGTGCCCGCCGATTTCGACAGCTGCGCGCGCCATATCAGCCGGAAGGCGGCGGCGTTCGACAGCGCGACCGCGATGAAGATCAGCTTCCGCTCGAATATCGCCGACCGTGCCAGCGCAGCGCCGTCGGCGGCGAACAGGATCACGCCGCTGGCCACCATCAGGATCAGCCCGGCGACGGCAACCGGCGTCAGCGCGCGCGACAGTTCCGCCACCGGCAGCCTCTGCCATAAACCCACGATCCGCAGGTCGACGACGCCGATTCCGCCGACGAGCATGACAAGGCCCAGGAGGTGCAGCGTGTTGGCAACGGGATATACCAGCGCCGATCCGCGCGACCACGGCCCGATGCCGGCCATGTCGAGCCACGCCGCGGCGGCGGTCAGGATGGGCTCCATGCGGCCTCGCTCAGCGCAGCTCGACTGTCTTCTTGCCGACCATCACGCGCTCGACCCGCATTTCGGCGGTGCCGTCGCGCCGAAGATAGCCTGTCAGGCGAAGGCGTTTGCCAGGCTCGATCTCCGCGCGCGTCAGCCCGCGCGTTTCCATGCGGCTGACCGGCGCCAATATGACGTCCCAGACCTTGCCCTGCCAGCGCATCTTCGCGCTGCCATGCGGGTTTCCCCACGACAATTCGGTGAAAGACGCGGTCAGGGTGACCGGTTTGGTCTCGTCGTAGGACGACCAGCCATGGTGCGCCGCGGCGGGAGGCGCGGCGAAGGCAAGCGTCGCCGCCGCGATCAACAGGGAAAAGCGCATCGACAGTCTCCTTCGAGCCCCTCGGCGCGAAGGCTAAAGGCGCGGCGCCCTTGGCGCAAGGGCGACCGGGCTTAGTAGGTCCGCCCGATCAGCACGCGTTCGACCGCGGGCTCGCCGGTGAAGAAGCAGGCGCCGTCCGCCGGCGCGGCGTCGAGCGGGGTGTTACGCATCGTCAGCTTGAGCGTCTTGAGCTGGGCGACGATGTCGTCGAGCGCCGCGCCGCTCGGCCGCGACCATTGCACCTCGGCCCAGCCGACGAATTTGTCGTCGCCGGCGAAATGCGCCTTCAGGTCGGTGACGTCGCGGCGAATATTCGCATGCAGACGGTCCTTCGCCTCGGCATGGAGGTTCGACTGGATATCTTCCAGCGCCGCCACCGCCTCGGCCACGAAGTCGCCCTTGGCGACGAACGCCGAATTGAGCTTGCCGTCGTCCTTGTACAGCCGGTCGCGACGGATCACCGCGACATTGCCCCCGGCGACATCGCGCGGACCGATTTCGACGATGATCGGCGCGCCCTTCTTGACCCAGCCCCAGCGCTTGGTTTGCGCCTTGTTCGCGGACGCATCCAGCAGCACGCGAACGGGCTCGCGAAACGCATTGAGTGCCTTCAGCTGGCTTTCGAGGTCGCGGCAATAGTCGAGGATCGCGGCGTCCTCTTCATTGTCGCGGAGCATCGGCACAATCACGATCTGATGCGGCGCGATGCGCGGCGGACAGCGGAGGCCGTCGTCGTCGCCATGCGTCATGATGACGCCGCCGATCATGCGCGTCGACGTGCCCCAGCTCGTCGTGTGGCAGAGGCTGTGGCCGCCGTCCTTGTCCTGGTAACGGATGTTCGCGGCTTCGGCGAAGCCGGTGCCGAGATAATGCGAGGTGCCGGCCTGCAGCGCCTTGCCATCCTGCATCATCGCCTCGATCGAATAGGTCGCGACGGCGCCCGGGAAGCGCTCATTCTCGGGCTTTTCGCCGGCGATGACCGGCATCGCGAGCACATCCTCGGCAAAGCTGCGGTACATTTCGAGCGCGCGCAGCGTTTCGGCCATCGCATCGGCCTTGTCGGCGTGCGCGGTATGGCCTTCCTGCCACAGGAACTCGCTGGTGCGCAGGAACATGCGCGTGCGCATTTCCCAGCGGACGACGTTGGCCCACTGGTTGACCTTGAGCGGCAGGTCGCGCCAGCTCTGCACCCAGCGGCTCATCGCAGCGCCGATCACCGTTTCCGACGTCGGGCGGACGATCAGCGGTTCCTCGAGCTTTGCTTCGGGATCGGGGATCAGCTTGCCCTTGCCGTCCTGGATCAGCCGATGGTGCGTGACAACCGCCATTTCTTTCGCGAAACCATCGACATGATCGGCTTCCTTCTCAAAGAAGCTCAACGGGATGAACAGCGGGAAATAGCAGTTCTGGACCCCGGCATCCTTGATCGCGGCGTCCATCACGGTCTGAATGCGTTCCCAGATGCCGTAGCCCCACGGCTTGATGACCATGCAGCCGCGCACGCCCGATTCCTCGGCCAGATCGGCTTCGGCAATGACATCCTGATACCAGGCCGCGAAGTCGGCCTGCCGGGTTACGCTGAGCGCATGTTTGACCATGATATTCCGTATTTTCCGTAGTTGGGGCGCCGTGGCGGCCCGATTAATGCTTCTTGGCGAGTGCAGCCTTGAGTTCGGCGACTTCGGCCTTGAGCGCGGCGATCTCGGCATCCTTGGCCTTGCTGCCGCCGCTGGCGCCTGGGATGAATGCCCCCGCCGCCTGCTGGAACATCTCCATATTGCGGCGCGTCAATTCCGCGAGCGGGTTCGATCCCAAGGCGCCTTCGAGCGCCGAGCGGACGTCCTGCTGGTTCTTGCGGAACGCAGTCATCGAGGCTTCGAGATATTGCGGCACCATCGACTGCATCTTGTCGCCGTACATGCCGATCAGGTGGCGCAGGAAATTGACCGGCAGCAGCGTTTCGCCGCGCGTTTCCTCGTCCATGATGATTTGCGTCAGGACATTGTGCGTGATGTCGTCGCCGCTCTTGGCGTCGACGACGCGGAAATCGCGGCCGTCGCGGACCATCGTGCCCAGGTCCTCGAGCGTGATGTAGCAGCTGCGCTCGGTGTCGTAGAGCCGCCGGTTGGCGTATTTCTTGATCGTGACGACGTCATCTTCCGTCGCCCCCGCCCTGGACTTCGCCATCTTGACCCGCGCTCCTAGCAATGCCCGGGCCATGGCGATCGCGCCACCCGGACATTCGAAGCGCCCGCATTAGCATCAAATAATGATGCATCGCAACATGCGCGGATTCGCGGCCGCTCGCGTGCCGGAGATGATTCGCGGCAGCCGAGCAGCCCGAGCCTCTTTCGACGAGGCTCGTGCAGGCGCATTCGGGGCACGGAGGGGTTCCGCAAGCCGCCAAGTTCGCTCACGCAATTTCGTTTCAAAGGTAATCATTTTTACGGCATTTTTTGTGCCATGAAGAGAGCCGGATGGTCGTTCATTTCACGGAATGGCACTTTGATTTCAAACGGCGAGGCTGCATCCGGCACCGACCTGTTGCGAAAAAGCCACAGCAACGCAGCGGAGTCGGCTGACTGTCAGAAAAACTTCATCAAAAGCTTGTGCCCCCCGAAAATTTCGGTCTTTCTAGACCACAATCCGTTCACCTCCCACTTTTTGAACGGTAACCGGGGAAAATCACTATGAAGAAGACTAGCCTGCTAGTTCAGGGCTCCGCTCTGACTCTTGCTTTGTTCAGCGCAATGCCCGCGATGGCTCAGGAGGTCGCTCCTGCAGACGATACGGCGGAAGCAGCGGACGAAGGTACGATCATCGTCACCGGCTCGCGCATTCGCCGTCCCGATCTTGAATCGACGATTCCGATCGCTTCGGTTTCCGGTGACTCGCTTTTCGAGCAGTCCAGCATCAACGTCGGTGAGACGCTGAACAATATGCCCCAGCTGCGGAGCACCTTTGCGCAGCAGAACCCGGGTCTCGGGATCGGCATCGCCGGTCTGAACCTGCTCGATCTTCGCGGCCTCGGCGTCGCGCGTACCCTGGTGCTGGTCGACGGCCGCCGTCATGTTCCTTCGGATCTCCAGCTTGGTGCGGCATCGGTCGACATCAACACGATACCGACCGACATGATCGAGCGCGTTGACATCGTTACCGGCGGCAACTCGGCAGTCTACGGCTCGGACGCTATCGCAGGCGTCGTCAACTTCATCATGAAGAAGGACTTCGACGGTATCCAGGTTCGCGGCGGGATGGGAATTCCCGAATTCGGCGGTGGCGGAAACCAGTATCTTGCAGGCATCGTCGGCCACAATTTTGCCGATGGCCGCGGCAACATCATGGTTGCCGGCGAATATTCGAAGCAGAAGCGCGTATTCGGTTCGGAAATCCCCTGGTTGCGTGAGAACAACGGCTTTGCCACGTTTGACGCCGATGGCTCGCCGAGCAGCGACGGCATTCCCGATACGGTTTTCACGCGCAACATCCGCTCGTCGAGCATCGCGCGCTTTGGCTTGATCCCGATCGTCCAGACCCGCAACGCTGCGGCACCGTGCGGAACGGGCATCCCTGCCGGCAATGGCGCACGCACAAATTATAACTGCAACCTGATCTTCGACGCCGGGGGCAACCTCGGTCTGCAGACCGGCACCCGCACCAGCACTGGTCCGCTCGGCCAGTTCATCGGCGGCAATGGCGACAGCAACCGCGAAGATCGCCTGCTGTCCGTGATGCCGTTCAACGAACGCTATGTCGTGAATTTGATTGGCCGGTATGAACTCAGCGATGCAGCCGAGTTCTTTGTCGATGCAAAATATGCCCGTGCACATACGCAAGGTTCGAACTCTGGCCCCGCATTCAACCAGGGCTTCAACCAGACGTTCGCGGACAACCGCGCCAACTACCGTCTCGATAACCCGTTCCTGACTCCTGCGCAGCGCACCACGATTGCCAACGCGATCCTCGCCTCGGGCAGCAACACCGGTCTGACCGGCGGGGCGGCACTGAGCGCGGCGAACATCGCGGCGATCAATGATGGCACCTACCGCTTCACGCTTGCGCGCAACCTCACCGATCTGGGTATTCGCGACGAAGACGCGGTTCGTGAAACCTTCCGCGTCGTAGCTGGCGTGCGTGGCGACATCAGCGACAATTGGTCGTACGAAGTGTCCGCCAACTATGGCCGCACCAAGGAAGACATCACGATCCTCGGCAACGTCAATATCCAGCGCCTGATGCTGGCATTTGACGCCGGTATCGATCCGGCCAACCCCGGTGCAGGCATCCAGTGCCGGGCGAAGTTCGATCCCGCTGCGGCCCGCGTCGCTGCGGATGTCGCCGGCATTGACGGCAGCCCTGCAGAAAACTCGTTGGCCGCCGATATCGCGGCCTGCGTGCCCTACAACCCGTTCGGCGGCAAGGACAACAGCGCTGCCCGTGACTATATCGTCACGGATTCGGGCAGCGCCGGTCATCTCAGCCAGTGGGATGTCACCGCGTTCGTTTCGGGCGACACCAGTTCGTTCTTCAACCTGCCCGGCGGCCCTGTCAGCGTCGTGGTTGGTGGCGAATGGCGGCGTGAGGACGCCTATTTCAAGGCGGATGACATCGTCAATTCGGGCCTGACCTTCCTGAACGCGCTCCAGACCTTTAATCCGCCGGCCCTCGAAGTCATGGAAGGCTTCGGCGAATTGAACCTGCCGCTGCTCAAGGACGTGCCGTTCTTCCATGACCTGAGCCTCAGCGGCGCCGTTCGTGCGTCGCACTATAACAAGGCATATGGCTCGACCGGTACGGTTTGGGCATGGAACGCAGGCGTCGACTGGGCACCGATTCAGGACATTCGCTTCCGTGCGAACTATGGTCGGTCGGTGCGCGCACCGAACTACACCGATACGGCTTCGCCGCTCGGCCAGAACTTCGCGCCGACCTATGCGGATCCGTGCAACTCGAGCCGGATCAACACCGGCACGGAGTTCCGTGCGGCCAACTGTGCGGCTGCTCTGGGTGCGATCCTGAACGATCCCGACTTCCAGGCGGCAACGAGCCCGACCACGCCGCTGGAAATCCGGAGCGGTAGCAACCCCAACCTGAAGTCGGAATCGTCGAACTCGCTGACGATCGGCGCTGTTATTCAGCCGCGCTTCCTTCCGGGCTTCGCCTTCACCGTCGACTATTATGACATCAAGGTGAAGAGCGTGATCAGCTCGCCGACGGCGCTGCTGATCGTTCAGAGCTGCTACGACCTTCCGACCCAAGACAACCAGTTCTGCGATCTCTTCGAGCGCGCAGGTGCCGGTGGCGGTCCTCAGGGCGAAGCGCCGGGGCAGGTGCTAGAAGGCAGCCTCGTTCAGACGCCGCTGAACTTCGCTTCGCTGAAGCGCCGCGGCATCGACTTCCAGGCGACTTACGCGCGTGCGGTTTCGGACAATGTCAATGTAAGCTCGCGCGTCTATTACACGCACCAGCTGAAGAACAGCAACTATCTGGACCCGACGCAGCCGAACTTCGAAAACCGTATCCTCAGCGAGCTGGGGGATCCGAAAGATGAAGTCGTCTTCAACGTCGATTTCACGATCAACAAGCGTTACAAGCTCGGTTACGGGGCGCAGTATATCGGCCCGATGCTGACGACGACCTATGAAAACCTGTACAGCCTGCAGGGTCGTCCGGCTCAGAACGCCGACGTTGTCGACATCAAGAAGTACCCGTCGGTACTGTATCACAATGTCCGCGGATCGTTCCTGATCGGCGACGACGGATCGGGAACCAAGGGGCTCGAGTGGTTTGCCGGTATCGATAACGTAACCAACAAGAAGCCGCCGCTCGGTTCGACGGCGACTGGTGCAGGCAGTGCGATCTATCGCGTGATGGGTCGTACCTACTTCACAGGCTTCCGCGCTCGCTTCTGATCGGAATTCTTCTCAAAGTTCGGGGATGGAGGTCAATCGACCTCCATCCCTTTTTTTTGCCTCTGGCATCTTGCTGAGATAGGCTTGACGACGTGGCCGATTCCCAATCCCTGACCGTACGTGCCGAAGCGTTGCTGAACGCCGGCGCGGTCGACGACGCGGTGCAGCTTGCCGCGACGGCGGCAAGAAATGGCGATGCCGATGCCCTTCATCTGCTCGGGCTGTGGCACGTCTATGGCGAACCCGTGGGCCGGAATTTTGCCGCTGCACGGCGCCTCTTCGGATTGGCGGCGGACGCAGGCCATAGCGGCGCGGCCATCACGCATGCCGTTTTTGTGGCGCTGGGCGCGGGTGGATCGGCACCTGACTGGCAGGATGCCGTGCGGCTTCTGCGGATCGCTGCCGAAAATGACGGCGCGGCGGCCCGGCAGGTAGCGCTCCTCGATTCCATGGCGCTCGATAAGGAAGGCTCCCCCCGCCAACTGCCCGAAACCGAAGCGCTATCGCTCCATCCCCAGGTGGGTGTTTTGCGAGGCTTGTTCACGGCGGCGGAATGCACGCACGTCGTGGCGCTCGCCGACCCGCTGCTGACGCCCTCGATCATTGTCGATTCAAAAAGCGGGAAATCGATGCAGCACCCCATTCGCACATCCTTCGGGGCGGTGCTCGGACCGATCCAGCAAGATCTGGTGGTTCATGCCCTGAACCTGCGGATTGCCGCCGCAACGCAGACCAGCATCGATCAAGGGGAGCCGCTGGTCATTTTGCGCTACGAGCCCGGTCAGCAATATCGCGAGCACCACGACGGCCTTCCCGGGGAACCCAACCAGCGCAGCAAAACGGTCATCGTCTATCTCAATGAGGATTATGTCGGCGGCGAAACCAGCTTTCCTGCCGCAGATCTTGCGATCAAAGGTCGCGAAGGCGACGCCATTTCATTCGTCAACACGCGGCTTGATGGCCGCATCGACGAACGCAGCCGCCATGCGGGCCAGCCGGTGCAACGTGGCCAAAAATGGGTCTGTACCCGCTGGATCAGGGAGAAAAGCTTCGACCCTTGGGGCCTGCGGACACCTTCGCCCTACGTCCGAGCGAGCTAGCTCCACACCCGTTCGAACCGGGCGCCCAGCCCCGTCAGCAACTCATATTGCGACAATCCACTGCGCGCAGCGGCCGAGGGCAAGTCATAGTCGAGCGCAAGCCAGTCGCCCTCGCCGACCGCGCCGGCGTCGCTCGCATCGAAGGCGATGAGGTCCATCGAGATGCGGCCGATCAGCGGCAGCGCATGGGCCCGCCATGTCGCGCCGCCGCCCGTTCCGGCATGGCAGCGCAGATAGCCATCGGCGTAGCCCATATTGGCGACCGCGATCCGGCTATCGCGCTGTGCGGTCCAGGTCGCGCCATAACCGACCGTCTCACCCTCGCGCACCGTGCGCATCTGCAGCACGCGCGTCTCGGGATAAACGACCTGGCGAATATGACCCTGCGCTTCGCTGCGCGGTGTTCCGCCATAGAGTGCAATGCCGGGGCGCGTCAGGTCGAAGGCGTAATCGGCGCCGAGGCAGATGCCGGCACTGTTGGCGAGGCTGTATCGTCGCGCGGGAATGGCCTGCCGGAGCGCCTGAAATGCCGCGAGCTGCTGCGCGTTCTGGTCGCTGTCCTCGTCGGCCGACGCCAGATGGCTGAGCAGCGTTTCGATGGAAAGCCCGTCGAGTGCGCCGCCCAAGGCTTCGTCGACGCGCAGGCCGAGGCGGTTCATCCCGGTATCGACCATCACGTCGCACGGCCGCCCCTCGCCCGCTTCGCGCCAGCGCGCGACCTGTTCGACGCTGTTCAGCACGGGCCGTACCGGAAGGGTGCGCGCCGCAACCATATCGCTCGTCCCGACGCCGTGCAGGACCGATAGCGATACGCCTTCGGGCAAGGGCATCAGCGCCGCCGCCTCGGCCCAGGTCGCGACGAAAAAGTCGCGGCATCCGGCAGCGGCGAGGTGCCGCATGACGCTGCGCGCGCCAAGGCCGTAGCCGTCGGCCTTGATCGCGGCGCCGCACGCCGCGCCGCTCTGGCTGGCCAGCCAGCGCCAATTGGCGACGAGCGCTTGGCTGTCGAGACGGAGGCGGAGCGGCGACGGGACTTCGATCATGCCCTGCCCCTATACAGCTTCGTTCGCTCCGCCAATGGGGTGATCAGCGGGGCGCCGGCTTGTCCCACTGCCCTTCGACCGGGTCCTTGAGCATGAAGGCGGTGACGAGGAAAGCGACGAGCACGACGCCCCAGGTGTACCACAGGCCCGAATAGGCATTGCCGGTCTTCGCGATGATGAAGCTCGCGATCAGCGGCAGGAAGCCGCCGAAATATCCGGTGCCGAGATGGTATGGGATCGACAGCGACGAATAGCGGACGTGCGGCGGGAACATTTCGGAGAGCAGCGCCGCGACGGGGCCATAGGTGAAGCCCGACAACGCGCTGAGACCGAGCAAGGCGAGGAAGATGACGGCGATGCTGGCCGCACTCGGGATCTGCTTGGCGAAATCATAGCCCATCGCTTCGAGCGCGGGCTGGAGCAGCGCGGGATCCTCGCTCGCGACCTCGCGATAGCCGATGCGGATCTTGACGCTGTCAAAACCGCTGTCGGTCTGCGCGACGGTGTAGGGGACGCCGAGTTTCGTCAGCTCGCCGAGCGTGCGGCCGCATACCGTTTCCTGCTTCTGCGCGAAGGGGTCGAAGCTGCACTGCGAGCCGGTGACGGTCACCGGCGCACGTTCGGCGGCGGCGGAGAGCGCGGGGTTGGCGACGCTGCCCATCCACCAGAAGAGCGGGAACAGCAGCACCAGCGTCGCGGCATAGCCCCAGACGATCGGTTTCTTGCGCCCGATGCGGTCGGACATCCGCCCCGCCCAGATGAAGAAGCCCATGCCGACCGCCGCGGCGCAGCCGACGATGATTTCGGCGGCGGTATCCTCGACCTTCATCGGCCCTTTGAGGAACGAGAGGCCGGAGAACATCGCGGTGTACCAGATGACGGTGAGGCCGGCAGCGATGCCGAACAAGGCGATGAAGATGCGGCGCGGGTTGCCGGGGTAGGTGAAGCTTTCCTTCAGCGGATTTTTCGCAAGCTCACCCTCCTGCTTCATCGCCTGGAACACCGGGCTTTCGGACAGTTTGAGGCGCATCCAGAGCGAAATGACGAGCAGTATGATCGAGAGCAGGAAGGGCACGCGCCAACCCCAGCTTTCCCAGACCGTGTCGGGCATCAGCGCCTTGCAGCCGAGCACGACGATCAGGCTCAATACGAAGCCGCCGACGACGCTCGCCTGGATGAAGCTGGTATAATAGCCGCGCTTTCCGGGCGGCGAATGTTCGGCGACATAGACTGCTGCGCCGCCATATTCGCCGCCGAGCGCGAGCCCTTGCAGCACGCGGAGCAGGATGACAATGATCGGCGCCGCGATGCCGATCGTGGCGGCCGAAGGGATCATGCCGACGCCCGCGGTCGCGATGCCCATCAGGGTGACGGTGACGAGGAAGGTATATTTGCGCCCCAGCCGGTCGCCAAGGAAACCGAAGAGGACGGCGCCCAAGGGCCGGAAACCGAAGCCGACCGCGAACCCCGCCCAGACGAGCAAGGTTTCGAGCGTCGCATTGTCGCTGGGAAAGAAAGCCTTGCCGATGATCGCCGCAAGCGTGCCGTAGATGAAGAAATCATACCATTCGAACACCGTGCCCGCCGACGATGCGGCGATGACCATGCGAATATCCTTCGCGCTCGGTTCGTAAACGGCGCCGGGTCCGGCGGCGGCACTTTCGGTCATATACTCTCCCCCGCCCCATTGCATATTGCATGGGGCTTTCGCCCTTCTCTACCGGGCAAGCGCCGCCGCGCAAGCCTTCTTGGCGTAGCGTCATTCCGGTGGCAGGATGCCGCGATGCAGTTCATCGATCTTTCGATCCCGATCACCAATGATGTCGTGTCCGACCCGCCGGTGATGCGCCCCAACATCACCTATATGACCCACGAAAATACGTGGGAGCAGATCGCGATGTTCTTCCCCGGGCTGACCAAAGAGGATCTGCCCGACGGCGAAGGCTGGGCGGTCGAGATGCTGTCGCTCAGCACGCACAACGGCACGCATATGGATGCACCCTGGCATTATCATTCGACGACCGACAGCGGCGCGACCCCTGCCCCGTCGATCGATGAGGCGCCGCTCGACCTCTTCTTTCGCCCGGGGGTAAAGCTCGACTTTTCGGATCGCCCGCACGGCCATGTCGTGAGCGGCGCCGAGGTCGAGGCCGAGCTGGCGCGGATCGGGCATGATCTCCAGCCGCTCGACATCGTGCTCGTCCAGTCGGGCGCAGTCTATGGCACCGACAATTTCACCTATCAGGGTTGCGGGATGGGGGCCGAGGCGACGCTCTATCTGACGACACGCGGCGTGCAGGTCGTCGGCACCGACGCGTGGAGCTGGGACGCGCCGTTCAGCCACACGGCGAAACGCTGGGCCGAGACGCGCGACCCGTCGATCATCTGGGAAGGGCATAAGGCGGGGCGCATCCGCCCCTATTATCAGATCGAGAAGCTGACCAATTTGGCCGCAATCCCCGCGACGGGTTTCACCTTCAGCTGCTTCCCGGTGAAGATCGAGCGCGCGAGCGCGGGATGGATCAGGGCGGTGGCGCTGGTCGACTGATCTTCTTCGTCACCCCGGACTTGATCCGGGGGCCATGGCGCCACGGCAGAAATGGATGCCGGATCAAGTCCGGCATGACGAAGGGCTTAAAGATTCTTGGTAAGCAGAATCCACAGCGTCCAACCGGCCAGCACGAGCAACGTGCCAAAGGTCGCAGCGACACCAATCTGGCGCCCCAACGGCGCCCTTCCCGGCTCGGAAGGCGTATAGAGTCCGATCACATGCGCGACGCGGCCGATGAGGAAGATCGCGCCGATGACCATGAGCGCCAAATGATTGGCGCGCGCGGTCTCCAGCAAGCCGAGCAGGATGATCGTGATCGGCGCATATTCGGCCAGATTGCCGTGGCTGCGGCTGGCGCTGATCAGCTTCGCATCGCCGTGATCGCCGAACGCGGCTTTCAGACGCAGCCGCTGGCGCACCGTATCGATCGCGGTCGCGAGCAGCAGTAGCGCGCAAATGGCGGCCACAAATGCAGTTACCGGTAAAGTCATGATCCCTCTCCCCTGTTTCCCGCGCGCAGCCTAGCCCGTCATTCGCCGGTTGGCTATTCGCTCGGCTTGCTGCCCAGCTTGGCCTCCAGAAACGCGAGGATGCGCGTCTCGACCGGGATGCGGCTGACGTCGCTGCCCAGGCTGACCGCGCCCATCGGATAGAAGTGGCCGAAGCCCGGCACCCACGCGACCTCGGCGGCGATGCCCTTGTCGTTCAGCGCCTTGACCGCGAACCGCGTTCCCGCTTGGATGCCCTCCAGGTCGTTCTGGCCGACGAAGAAAAGCGCCGGCGGCATGCCGGGCTGGACGGTTTGGGAAGGGTTATAGCCGCCAACGGCCCCCGACAGCGCGAACACCGCCTTGACCGGAACGCCGATGCCATAGGCGGTGTTGAGTGCGGTGATCGCCCCCGCCGAAAAACCGCCGAGCGCGATGCGGTCGGCATCGACGCCGAACTTGCCTGCGTGGCGCCGGACAAACTCGGTCGCCATCGCCATATCCTCCGCCGCGGCGAGGATGCTACGCCAATATTGGTTGCGCGCCTGATCGTCGAGCGGCGGCAAGCCCATCCGCTGGCGCACGATTTCGATGCGCGCAGTGGCAGCGGGTGACAGGTTCACCGACTTTGGAACGAGCTTCTTTTCATCGACGGGTTTCGCGAGCCCGGGGTCTTCCGGCGTCAGGCGATAGTCGATCGAGAAGCAGGCATAGCCGTCGCGCGCGAAGCGGCGGCAATAATCGGCCATCGAGCTGTCCTGCGCGCCGTCCTCGGTAAAGCGCTCTTCGCCTTTGTCACCGCGATGGAAGGCACCGCCGAACGCCATGATGACCGCGGGGCGGTTCGCCAGCGGCTTGCCGTCGGCGACGGGGCGATAGACGTCGAACAGCAGATCGCGCTGGCGCGGCCGATCCTTCGAGGCATCTATCGGGGCGCGGCTATAAACGAGGTTGCGGGTCAGTTGGACGTCGAACGCGCGGCGCGGTTCGACCTCGGCCGTCGCCGTTACGGGCAGCAGCACCGCGCAAGAAGCCGCAAGAATGGCGGCCTTTAGTGGGTTCATCGTCCCTCTCCCCTGTTTCTTCGCGCCAGCCTAGCGGCGAAATGGCGCTGAGCAACAGGCGAGAAAATCAGAAGAGGCGCGACCCGTTCGGAACGGGACGGTCGGGCGCGAACAGGATCACGGCGCCTTCTTCATCTGCAAAACCGAGCGTCAGCACTTCGGACATATATTTGCCGATCTGGCGCGGCGCGAAGTTGACGACGGCGGCGACTTGCCGCCCCGCAAGCCCTTCCAGCACATAGCGGTCGACGATCTGCGCGCTGCTTTTCTTCACCCCGATCGCGGGGCCGAAATCGATCTTCAGTTTGAACGCGGGCTTGCGCGCCTCGGGAAATGGTTCGGCTTCGACGATGGTGCCGATGCGGATGTCGACGCGGAGGAAATCGTCGAAGTTGATTTCAGGCGATGCCGGCGCTTCGGCGTCGTGGGAAACGTGCATTCACAAAACTCCGTTCGCCCTGAGCTTGTCGAAGGGCCGTTCTTCTCTACCTCGTAGAAGGAAGGACGGTGCTTCGACAAGCTCAGCACGAACGGGATTGAGCTATTCCATTTCGAGGATCACCGCGTCGACCGCAAGGCTGTCGCCCTGTGCGGCGTTGACCGTCTTCACGATGCCTGTTTTCTCGGCGCGCAGGATATTTTCCATCTTCATCGCCTCAACCGTCGCGAGCGGCTGCCCCGCCTCAACCTTGTCGCCTTCGCCGACATGCAGCGTGACGAGCAGGCCCGGCATCGGACAGATGAGGAATTTCGAGAGGTCGGGCGGGATCTTCTCGATCATATGCTGGGTCAGCGATGCGATGTGCCAGGGCAATACGCGCACGTCATGGATATGCCCGCGCGTCGTCATCTTCCAGCCAGTGCGCGTCTTCGCGACCTTTACCGCAAGCTCTGTCTCGTCGATCTCGGCAACCACCAGCCGGTCGCCCGGCGTATATTCGAGCGCGATGTCGACCCGGTCGCCCTCGACCTTGATATGCTTCTCGCCGACCTTGACCTTGTACGAGGTACCGTCGATCGAAACCTGCCATTTGGCGGGCGGTTCGAGCCGGTCGCCGAGTTGACCGTCGGTGCGGCGCGCGCGGTCGGCCTCGGCGCTCGCCATGAAGCCTGCGATCGCCGCGAGTGCGCGCGTGACATCGGCATCGGTCGAGGCGCCGTGGAAACCCTCGGGATATTCCTCGGCGATGAAACCCGTCGTGAGCTCGCCCGAGCGGAAGCGCGGGTGCTGCATGATCGCCGAGACGAAATCGATATTGTGGCCGAGCCCTTCGATCTCGAAGCGGTCGAGCGCCGCGATCTGCAGGTCGGCGGCTTCGTCGCGCGTTTCGCCCCAGGTCACCAGTTTGGCGATCATCGGGTCGTAGAAGATCGACACTTCGCCGCCTTCCTCGACCCCCGCATCGACGCGCACGCCATCGACGCCGCGCTCGTCGCCTTCCCACGCCGGAACGGGGGTGCGGTAGCGCACGAGTCGTCCGGTCGAGGGCAGGAAGCCGCGGTACGGATCTTCGGCATAGACGCGGTTCTCGATCGCCCAGCCGTCGATCTTGATGTCGTCCTGCGTCATCTCGAGCTTTTCGCCCGCCGCGACGCGGATCATCTGTTCGACGAGGTCGATGCCGGTGATCGCCTCGGTCACCGGATGCTCGACCTGTAGGCGCGTGTTCATTTCGAGGAAGTAGAAACTCTCGCCCGTCGGGTCGGCGCCGCTGACGATCAGCTCGACGGTGCCCGCGCTGTGATAGCCGACGGCCTTCGACAGCGCGACGCACTGCTCGCCCATCGCCTTGCGCATCTTCTCGGTGACGAAGGGCGACGGCGCTTCCTCGACCACCTTCTGGTGGCGGCGCTGAATGCTGCACTCGCGCTCGTTGAGGTAGAGCACGTTGCCGTGCTGATCGCCGAGAATCTGGATCTCGATATGGCGCGGGTTGAGGATGAATTTCTCGATGAAGACGCGGTCGTCGCCGAAGCTGTTGAGCCCCTCGCGCTTGGTCGCCTCGAAGCCTTCGCGGACGTCCTTTTCGTCATAGGCGAGGCGCATGCCCTTGCCGCCGCCGCCGGCGCTGGCCTTCATCATCACCGGATAGCCGATCTCGTTCGAGATGCGCACGGCATGTTCGGTATCGTCGATCTCGCCGACGAAGCCGGGAACGACGTTCACGCCGGCTTCCTTTGCGAGCTTCTTCGACTCGATCTTGTCGCCCATCGCGGCGATCGCGTTCACCGGCGGGCCGATGAAGGCGATATTTTCCTTCGCCAGCGCCTCGGCGAAGCTGGTGCGCTCGGAGAGGAAGCCATAGCCCGGATGCACCGCTTCGGCGCCCGTCGCCTTGCACGCCGCGATGATCTTGTCGGCGATCAGATAGGATTCGGACGCGGGCGACGGGCCGATATGCACGGCCTCGTCGGCCATCTGCACGAACGGCGCGCGCGCGTCCGCGTCCGAATAGACGGCGACGGTCGCAATGCCCATGCGCCGAGCGGTCTTGATGACGCGGCAGGCGATTTCACCGCGGTTGGCGATCAGGATCTTTTTGAACATGGCCCTCAATATTCCTCGATCAAATCTTTAAGTTGCTTGGTGCGCGCATCGGTCAGCTGCGTCTGACATCCACTGATCACCATCGGTTCGGCCGAGCCGCCCCGCATCGTGTAGCCCTCACTCGCGCATTGCTTGTCGCGGTACGTCAGCCATGCACGCTGCGCGGCGAGAAGCGTGTCGAAATAGCCGGGGCGGTTGTCCTGTGTGCGGTCGAATTCGGCGTCGATCGCTTTCATACGCGCCGCCGTCACCTTCCACTGCGCGTTCATCGCGGCATCGGCGCGCTCGAACTCCCTATAGGCGCAGGCGTTCAGTTCGAATTGCGCCATCGCATTGTCGCAATCGATCTCGGGATCCTGTGCGGCGACTGCCAAGACCAAGAGGGCGGAAAGGATCATTCCGCCGCTTCCATCTGCGCGCGCATCGGCTCTTCGCTCACCATCGGGACGATCCCCAGCTTCGCGAACAGCGCCGCGTCGGCATTGTCGCCGCGGTTGCCGGTGGTGAGCAGCTTGTCGCCGGTGAAGATGCTGTTCGCGCCCGCCATGAAGCAGAGCGCCTGCGTCGCCTCCGACATGCTCTCGCGGCCCGCCGACAGGCGAACCATCGACTTCGGCATGGCGATGCGCGCGACCGCGATCGTGCGGACGAATTCGATATCGTCAATTTTCGCGAGCGGGGTGTCGGCGAGCATGTCGCCGAGCACGGTGCCCTTCACCGGGACCAGCGCGTTGACGGGAACGCTTTCGGGGTGGCGTTCGAGCGTCGCGAGCGCGTGGATGAAGCCGACGCGGTCGCTGCGCGTCTCGCCCAGCCCGACGATGCCGCCCGAGCAGACGTTGATCCCGGCGTTGCGGACTTCGTCGAGCGTATCGAGGCGGTCCTGAAACGTCCGGGTCGAGATGATATTCTCGTAATTCTCCGGGCTCGTGTCGATATTATGGTTGTAATAATCGAGCCCCGCGACCGCGAGCGTCTGCGCCTGTTCCTTGGTCAGCATGCCGAGCGTCATGCAGGTTTCCATGCCCATCTGGCGCACGCCCTCGATCATCTCGACGATCGCGGGCATGTCGCGGTCCTTGGGGTTACGCCACGCGGCGCCCATGCAGAAACGCTTCGAGCCCGAATCCTTCGCCTGTGCCGCGGATTGCAGCACCGCACGCACGTCCATCAGCTTGGTGGCCTTGAGCCCGCTGTCGGCGCTTTTCGACTGCGAGCAATAGCCGCAATCCTCGACGCAGCCGCCGGTCTTGATGCTGAGCAATGTGCAAAGCTGGACTTCACCGCGTGCATGATGGCGGCGGTGGACGCCCTGCGCCTCCCACATCAGTTCGTCGAACGGCAGGTCAAACAGTTCGGCGATCTCTTGGCGGGTCCAGTCGGTACGCGGCAGATCGTCTTGCGGGGCAGTTTGGGAGAGGTTCATGGAGTGTCGACCTTCTTTGATGTTATTTGCAGAAGCGCTCGAGCGCGGCGCCGTAAAATTCGATCGTCGGCGTTTCGCCGAACATGTCCTGATAATTGCCGTCCGCCCATGGGCGGCGGTCGCCATAGCTGATCGTTATCTGCCGCGCGGTTTCGGCATCGCCATATTCGCCGACGCCGTAGAGTGTGAAGTCGATATCGGCTTCGGGATCGTCGCAGTTGAGGCGGATCAGCCCCTTGTTCACATATTTGTCGCTCGTCTCGAAATAGACGTCGCACCAGGGGCCGTCGGTCTTTTCGAGGCGGCCGTACCAGTTGGTAAAATAGACATCGTCGATCTGTTGCCGGTAGATCCACTCGACCGCGACATCCTTGCGGAACTCGCTCGGGCGGCTCGCGGGTTCGGCGTGCGTCGAAGCGACCGAAAAGGCAGCGAACATCAGACCGAGCGAGCCGATCACGCGGCGTCCTCCAGCGGCGGCATATTATGGCCGAGCAGGCGCAGCACGTCGGCGGCACATTCGACCACATTGCTGCCGGGGCCATAGATGCCCTGCACCCCCGCATCGCGGAGATATTGATAGTCCTGCGGCGGGATGACCCCGCCCGCAATCACCTTGATGTCGCCGCGCCCCGCCTCTTTCAGCTTGTGGATAAGTTCGGGGATAAGTGTCTTGTGCCCCGCCGCGAGGCTCGACGCGCCGACGACGTCAACGCCGCTGTCGAGTGCGAGGACGACGGTTTCGTCGGGGCTCTGGAACAGCGGTCCCGACACAACGTCGAAGCCCATGTCGCCGAACGCCGATGCGATGACGTTGGCGCCGCGATCGTGCCCGTCCTGTCCCATCTTGGCGACGAGCAATTTGGGTTTGCGGCCCATGCGGCGTTCGACCGCCTTCACGCCGTCGAGCACCTGTTGCCAGCGGTCGTCGCCTTCATAGGGCGCAGCATAGACGCCCTTAACCGGGGTCGGCTGGGTGCCGTAACGATCGAAGCTTTCCTCCATCGCCGAAGAGATTTCGCCGAGCGTCGCGCGGGCGCGGGCGGCTTCGACCGCGAGCGCGAGAAGGTTGTTCTCGATGCTCGACTGGCCTGCGGCACCGTCGCGCAGCGCCTTGAGCGCCGCCTGGCACGCAGCTTCGTCGCGCGACGCCTTGATGCGGTTGATCCGCGCGATCTGCCCTTCGCGCACCTTGGCGTTATCGACCTCGAGCGTTTCGAGCAGATCCTCGTCCTTGAGGCGATATTTGTTCACCCCGACGATGACATCGTCGCCGCGGTCGACGCGCGCCTGACGCGCCGCGGCGGCGGTCTCGATCATCGCCTTGGGCCAGCCCGCGGCGACGGCCTTCGCCATCCCGCCTTCCTTCTCGACGCGCTCGATGATCTCCCACGCCTTGTCGACCAGTTCCTGCGTCAGCGCCTCGACATAATAAGAGCCGCCGAGCGGATCGACGACCTTGGTCATCCCCGTCTCTTCCTGGATGACGATCTGCGTATTGCGCGCGATGCGGGCAGAAAAGTCGGTCGGGAGCGCGATCGCCTCGTCGAGCGCATTGGTGTGCAGGCTCTGCGTCCCGCCGAGCATCGCCGCCATCGCCTCGATCGTCGTGCGCATGACATTGTTGTACGGGTCCTGCTCGGTGAGGCTGACCCCCGACGTCTGGCAATGGGTGCGCAGCATCTTCGAGCGCTCGTCCTTGGCGCCAAGGTTGGTCATCACGCGGTGCCACAGCACGCGCGCGGCGCGGAGCTTCGCGATCTCCATGAAGAAGTTCATGCCGATCGCGAAGAAGAAGGACAGGCGCCCCGCGAACTTGTCGATGTCGAGGCCGCTGGCGACGCCATAGCGCACATATTCGGCGCCATCCGCGATGGTGAAGGCGAGCTCCTGCACCTGCGTCGCGCCGGCTTCCTGCATGTGATAGCCCGAAATCGAGATGCTGTTGAACTTCGGCATCTCGCGCGACGTGTAGCCGAAAATATCCGAGATGATCCGCATGCTCGGCTCGGGCGGATAGATATATGTGTTGCGGACCATGAACTCCTTGAGGATGTCGTTCTGGATCGTGCCGTCGAGCAGCTTGCGATCGACCCCCTGCTCCTCGCCCGCGACGATGAAGAAGGCGAGTATGGGGATCACCGCGCCATTCATCGTCATGCTGACCGACATCTGGTCGAGCGGAATGCCGTCGAAGAGGATTTTCATATCCTCGACGCTGTCGATCGCCACCCCGGCCTTGCCGACGTCGCCGACGACGCGCGGATGGTCGCTGTCATAGCCGCGGTGCGTCGCGAGATCGAAGGCGACGGACAGCCCCTTCTGCCCCGCCGCGAGGTTGCGGCGATAGAAAGCGTTCGATTCCTCGGCGGTCGAAAAGCCCGCATACTGCCGGATCGTCCACGGCCGTCCGGCATACATCGACGCACGCACACCGCGCGTGAAGGGCGCGAAGCCGGGGATGCCCGGATCGACCGTCACATCCTCGGCAGTGTAGAGCGGCTTGACGTCGATCCCCTCGGCGGTGTGCCAGGTGAGGTCCTTGCCCTTCACTTCCTTGTCGGCGGCGGCGGCCCATTGGTCGATGGTCGGCTTGTCGGTCATCTCAGTGCGCCTCCTTCGGCGTCTCCATAATCTCGGTCAGCACCCCGCCCATATCCTTGGGGTGGAGGAAGAAGATCAACGTCCCATGCGCTCCGATGCGCGGTTCGCCGAGCACGCGCTTGCCCATCGCCTCGAACTCGGCCTTGGCGGTATGAATGTCGGGCACTTCGTAGCACAGATGATGCTGGCCTCCTGCGGGGTTCTTTTGCAGGAAAGCCGCGATCGACGCATTGCCCGGCAGTGGCTCGATCAGCTCTATTTGTGTGCCGTTCAGCCCCGTATCGGTGGGCGTATCAACGAAACAGACCTTCACGCCCTGCTCGGGCAGGTCGAACGGCTCGTGAATCTGCGTCGCCCCCATCACATCGCGGTAAAAGATGATGCTATCGGCGATCGACGGCGTTGCGACGCCGATATGATTGAGGCGGCCCAGTTTCATCTCATTCTCCTCAGCAGCCCGGAATCTGGTCCTTGCCGACCAGTTCATACTTGCCGCTCTTCAATAGATATTGCTGCTTGATGGCGCGTGTCCCCTTATAGGTGACGGTAAAGCTCTTGTCGGGAACGGCCGCGGTGATCTGGCCGTCGAAGCTCTGCTCCTTCTGGTTCAGACCGGCACCCGAACTCATGCCCTCGGTGAAGCTCGCGCGATCGACCGGCCCGTCGGGCGCCAGCTCGGTCAGCGTCGCGCTGCTGATCGCGCAGCCCTGCCACACGCCGCCCCCCGATGTGACGAGATAGGCGTTCTTGCCCAGCGCACCGCTGAAGCCCCACCCGGTTGCCGCATTGCCGACTGAGCCAACCGAGCCGAGGTTCAGCCACTCGCCCTTGCGCTGCCAGCCCGACGGGCCGCCCTGCAGATAGTGGATGGCGTTGATCCCGCCCTCGCTGTGTCCCGCCTCTTCAAGGCTGCCGAGGCTCAGCAGCACGCCGACATTGTTCGACAGCAGGTGGATCGCTGCGGGACGGAACTGGTAAGTGCGTCCGTCGATCTCGCGCGTTGCGGTCGGATCGGCGCCTTTCGGAAGCCCGAAAGCGGTCCGGAACGCGAGGCCGATCGTGGTGTTCTCTTCGCTGTCCAGCGTCACCGGAAAAGCAGGTTTCGGCCCACCGACGGGGGTATCGGGGTCGAACGCGAACGCCGCCGGCGAAGCCAGCAGGGCGGGAACGATCAGGGCACCAAAAAGGGATATACGCATCTTCAAACCTCTTTCAGAATCAAGGACATGGCGGTCATGTTCTAACCGCCTCCCGTCCTTGCCTCCAGTCCGGTATTTCTCATGTGCCGGCCATCACACACACGGATAATATCCGCGCCCGCGATCAGAGCGGAATATTGTCGTGCTTCTTCCATGGGTTTTCGAGTTGCTTGTTCCGGAGCTTGCGCAGTCCCAGCGCGATCCGCTTGCGCGTGCTGTGCGGGTGGATGACCTCATCGATATAGCCGCGCGAGGCTGCGACGAACGGGTTGGCGAAGCGATCCTCATATTCCTTCGTGCGCTGCGCGATCTTTTCGGGGTCGCCGATATCGCTGCGGAAGATGATCTCGACCGCGCCCTTCGCGCCCATCACCGCGATTTCGGCGGTGGGCCAGGCGTAGTTGAGGTCGCCGCGCAGGTGCTTCGACGCCATCACGTCGTAGGCGCCGCCATAGGCCTTGCGCGTGATCACGGTGATCTTGGGCACCGTCGCCTCGGCATAGGCGAAGAGCAATTTCGCGCCATGCTTGATGATACCGTTATATTCCTGCGCCGTGCCGGGCAGGAAGCCGGGGACGTCGACGAAGGTGATGATCGGGATCTCGAACGCGTCGCAGAAACGGACGAAGCGCGCCGCCTTCTTCGACGAATTGATATCGAGCACGCCCGCGAGCACGAGCGGCTGGTTGGCGACGATGCCGATCGTGCGTCCTTCGATACGCCCGAAGCCGCAGATGATGTTCGCGGCATGCGCCGGCTGCACCTCGAAGAAATCGCCCTCGTCGACGGTCTTCCGGATCAGCTCGTGCATATCGTACGGCTGGTTCGC
This sequence comes from Sphingopyxis sp. MSC1_008, assembly GCF_023197165.1. GTDB lineage: Bacteria > Pseudomonadota > Alphaproteobacteria > Sphingomonadales > Sphingomonadaceae > Sphingopyxis. The sequence continues at coordinate 100,516 of NZ_JALPRD010000001.1, read as the reverse complement.
ATTCGGCGGGATCAGCGTGTCGAGGCTCGCCTCGGCGCGGTCATAGGGGTCGCTCGTCGGGCGCACCGGCACGCCGCTGCGGTTGTTTTCGGGCAGGTAATCGAAGAAATCACGCGCCGCGAGCAGCGCCTCGATATCATTTTCGAACGCCAGATCGGCGACCGAGCTTTTTGTCGTGTGGGTGATCGCGCCGCCGAGTTCTTCCTGCGTCACGACCTCATTCGTCACGGTCTTCACGACGTCGGGGCCGGTGACAAACATATACGAGCTGTCCTTCACCATGAAGATGAAGTCGGTCATCGCGGGGCTGTACACCGCGCCACCCGCGCATGGCCCCATGATGAGGCTGATCTGCGGCACCACGCCCGATGCGAGCACGTTGCGCTGGAACACCTCGGCATAGCCGCCGAGCGACGCCACACCCTCCTGGATGCGCGCGCCGCCACTGTCGTTCAGGCCGATGACGGGCGCGCCGACCTTCATCGCATTGTCCATCACCTTCATGATCTTTTCGGCATGCCGCTCCGACAGCGAGCCGCCGAAGACGGTGAAGTCCTGGCTGAAGACATAGACAAGACGGCCGTTGATCGTGCCCGAACCGGTGACGACCCCGTCGCCGGGGACGATCTGATCCTGCATCCCGAAATCGGTGCAATTATGCTCGACATAGGTGTCGAGCTCTTCGAACGAACCTTCGTCGAGCAGGACATCGAGCCGCTCGCGCGCGGTCAGCTTGCCCTTGGCGTGCTGCGCATCGATGCGCTTCTGTCCGCCCCCAAGGGCTGCGGCGGCGCGGCGGCGTTCCATTTCGGCGATATTGGCGGACACTGGCTTCTCCATCGGACTTGGAAGGCGTCGTCTGCTCCGATTGCGCCGTCCACGCAAATGTGAATTTGCAAAGTTGTAAATTGTTACTTTGCAAATAGCCGTATATTGTCCGCTCAAACGTTTTAAGGGTGTCGAGACGTCGCAATACCCCTCCCTAAACCCCCGCGGCGGCTCGACACCCATCGCAATGGAGCCCATTCCGATGGCACGGCAGCGCATTTTTGCGGGAGCAAAGCTCCGCGAACTCCGCATCGCACGCGGGGCCAAACAGGCCAGTTTTGCGGGCGGGCTTGGCATTTCGATTTCCTACCTCAGCCAGATCGAACATGATGACCGCCCGCTGACGCCAGCGCTGCTCGACAGGCTGCAAAAGCTGTTTCCGCTGGAATGGGAAGAAGTGGCCGCGGACGCCGGCGACCGCCGCGCGGGAGCGCTTCGCGAGGCTGCGGCGGACCCGCTTTTCGCAGCATCGCCCCTCGCCCCCGAACAGCTCGAACGCGCCGCGCTGCAACAGCCGCAATTCGCCGACCAGTTCGTCGCGCTCCACGCCGCCTACCGCCGCGCGGGGCAGCGGCTGCAGATCATCGACGAGGCGCTGACCGGCGGCACCGCCGAGGGCAGCCGCCTGCCGTGGGAAGAGGTGCGCGACTGGTTCCACGACGCGGGCAATTATGTCGACAGCATCGACCGCGCGGCGGAGGCGCTGGCGGGGCAGCTGCGCGGGCGCGACCCCTCGCCGCCCGTCGAGACGATCGAGCGCCGGCTGCGCGATGCGCTCGGCATTTCGATCGTCTACGGCCAGACGCAAGCGTTGCGCGATTTCGATGCGACGATGCGGCATCTGGTGATCGATCCGTCGCTGCCCGCCGAAAGCCGGCGCTTCCAGCTTGCGCACCAGCTCGCCGCGCTCGCGCTGGCGAACGAGATTGCGGCGGTCGTCGAAGCCTCACCGCTGCGCACCGCGGCAGCGCGGCAACTGCTGCATGTCGGTCTTGCCAATTATGCCGCCGGCGCGGTGCTGATGCCCTATGCCCCCTTCCGCGCCAGCGCGCGCGCGGTGCGGCACGATATCGACCGGCTGCGGATGCAATATGGGGTGAGCTTCGAACAGGCGTGTCACCGTCTTTCGACGCTCCAGCGCCCCGGCGCGCGCGGCATCCCGATGTTCTTCTGCCGCGTCGACATGGCGGGCAACATCACCAAGCGGCATTCGGCGACGCGGCTGCAATTTGCGCGCTTTGGCGGCGCGTGTCCGCTGTGGATCGTCCACGAAGCCGCCGCGATCCCTGACCGCATCCTGTTCCAGCTCGCCGAGACGCCCGACGGGCTGCGCTATGTGTCGATGGCGAAGGGGCTGGTGAAGCCGTCGGGCAGCTATGCGCGCTCGCCCCGGCGCTACGCCGTCGCGCTCGGGTGCGAGGCGCAATATGCGGGCGACTTCGTCTATGCCGACGGGGTCGATGTTGCCGCGCCCCAAGCCGCGACGCGGATCGGCCTGTCGTGCCGCATCTGCCCGCGCGACGATTGCGACCAACGCGCCTTTCCGCCGAGCGACCGCCCGATTTTGGTTGATCCGGACCGGCGCGATGTCGTGCCGTACCGGATCGGGTAGCGGAATCTGTGCGATCCGTTCGATGCGAATGGACAAGGAAATAGGGTGCCCCGGCGAAGGCGGGGGCCGTTGTCGGCCTTGCGCTACTCGTCCGGCGGCCCCGCCTTCGCGGGGGCGACGATCAGACCCTCACAATCCCGCGTTCGATCAAGCTATGCGCCGTCGCGAGGATCGCCTCCTCGGGCGTGCGCATCGTCCAGCCCAATGTGTTCATCGCATGACGACTGTCGCCGCCGCGCACGTTGCCGAGTTCGGCGACGAGCTGCTTGAGCTCTGGGCGCACCAGCGCGAACAGCTTGAGCAGCCAGTCGGGCATCTTCCGCTTCGGCACTTTCCGGGCTTGCTCGCCAAGGTTCGCGCGGAGCAGGTTCGCGACATCGATCATCTTCAGGAACGGCCCGGAGCATATATAGCGTTCATCGCGAATGCCGGGCGCGGTCAATGCGCGATAGTGAAGGTCGGCGACGTCGCGGACGTCGATGATCCCGAAACCGATATCGGGGCACATCGGCACCTTGCCCTCGAGCAACTGCTTCACCAGCTCGATCGAGGTCGAGAGGTCGTCCGAGAGAAGCGGCCCGAACACCGCGGCGGGATTGACCGAGGCGAATTCCATTTCGTCGCCCTCGGTCGCCACCCAGTCGCGTGCAGCGCGCTCGGCAACCGTCTTCGAGCGCGGATAAGGCATCACGTCGGGGTTGTCGAGATTGGTCCAGTCGGCCTCGGTATAGATGTCGCGGCCCTTGCCATGACCATAAGCGATCGCCGCCATCGAAGAGGTCAAGACGAACCGCTTGACCCCCGCCGCGCGCGCGAAACGCAAGGCGCGAAGCGCGCCCTCGCGTGCCGGGACGATCAGCTCGTCGGCATGTTTGGGGACGCCCAGCGGAAAGGGCGAAGCGACGTGCGCGACGTGGCTGCATCCCACGATTGCCTCGGCCCAGCCCGCATCATGTTCGAGGTCCGCTGCAAAGAAGTTCAGCCGGTCGCTATCGACGCCCAGCCAGGCGCGGACTTCGGGTTCGCGCTTCAGGCTGCGGACGGTCGTGTGGACCGTCCAGCCATTGTCGATCAGCTGCCGGATCAGGAAGCCCGCGATATAACCGCTGCCCCCGGTGACCAATGCCGTTCCCGCCATGCGCCCCTCCCCTCGCTGCTTGTGCCGGAAAGATAGCAGATGCGTCGTGTTTTGGAACCAATCACGCATTCGTCATCCCGGCGAAGGCCGGGATCTCACCGTCGAGGTCGAGGGCGAGACCCCGGCCTTCGCCGGGGTGACGATGATTATAGCTATTTCAGCAGAACCAACTCTTCCGCCATGCTCGGATGCAGCGCAACGGTGGCGTCGAAATCGGCCTTGGTCAGCCCCGCCTTCACCGCGATTGCCGCGGCCTGCAGGATTTCGGGCGCGTCGGGGCCGATCATGTGCAGGCCGACGACCTGGTCGGTCGCGGCGTTGACGATCATCTTGTAGAGCGCGCGCTCGTTGCGGCCCGCGAGGACATTCTTCATCGCACGGAAATCGCTGGTATAGACGCGGATCGAACCGAGCTTGTTGCGCGCTTCGGCCTCGGTCATCCCGACCGCGCCGATCGGTGGGTGACTGAACACCGCACTCGGGACGTTGGCATAGTCGACGACGGTCGGCTTGCCGCCGAACACGCTGTCGGCAAACGCCTGCCCCTCGCGGATCGCCACCGGGGTCAGCTGGATGCGATTGGTGACGTCGCCGACGGCATAGATGCTCGGCACCGACGATTGGTTCGTCTCGTCGACCTTGATCGCCCCGTCCTTGTCGAGTTCGACGCCGACCTCTTCGAGGCCGAGCCCCTTGCTGTTCGGAACGCGGCCCGCGGCGACGAGCACCGCGTCGGCCTGGATCGGATCGCTATTATCCAGATGGACCGTCAGCGATCCGTCGTCATTCTTCTCGATCGACTGGAACGGCGCGTTGAACTTGAATTCGATGCCCTTGGTCATCGAAATCTGGAGCAGCCGGTCGCGGATCTGCTCGTCATAGCCGCGCAGGATCGTGTCGCCGCGGTTGACGATCGTCACCTTGCTGCCGAATTCGTTGAAGATGCCGGCGAATTCGTTGGCGATATAGCCGCCGCCCGCGATCACGACGCGCTTCGGCAGCGTTTCGAGGTGGAAGACCTCGTTCGAGGTGATCGCATGCTCGCTGCCCGGAAATTCGGGGACGTGCGGCCAGCCGCCGGTCGCAATCAAAATGCGTTCGGCGCTGATTTCCTGCCCGTCGGCGAGCCGGACCTTCTGCGGGCCGATGACGGTCGCGCGCGTCTTGAACAGCGTGACCTTGTGATTGTCGAGCGTCTGGCCGTAGAGGCCCTCGAGCCGGTCGACCTCGGCGAGCACATTGTCGCGGAGGCGGTTCCAGTCGAACTTGCAATCGGGGACGTCCCAGCCGAATTTGCGTGCGTCCTTCAGATCTTCGGCGAAATGCGCACCGTAAACGAGCAGCTTCTTGGGAACGCAGCCGCGGATGACGCAGGTGCCGCCGACGCGATATTCCTCCGCCAGTGCAACGCGCGCGCCGTGCGAAGCGGCGATGCGCGAGGCGCGAACCCCGCCCGACCCGGCGCCGATGACAAACAGGTCGAAATCAAACTCGCTCATTCAAAACCCCTGATCTTTATGGCCGCGTGATATTCGTGTCGGCGGCCTATGTGGTTACGCCGGCATGCGATGCCAATCGAATTTTGCGGTCACAGTGATGGACCGAAGGGCTATTCTCCAAGCGCCGCCTTCATCAACGCCTGCGTCGCTGCGTCGAATTCCACCGTTCCTTCGGCAAGGCCCTTCGCCATTTCCTTTCCCAGCTCGACCCCGAACTGGTCGAACGGGTTGATGCCGAGCAGCACGGCGTTGGCGAACACACGATGCTCGTAAAAGGCGATCAGCGCGCCGAGGCTGCGCGGCGTGACCTGGTCGAGCAGAATCGTCGTCGACGGACGATCGCCCGGATAGTTGCGCGCGCCATCCTCACTCTTGCGTCCCGTCATCAACGCCGCGCCCTGCGCGATGCAGTTCGCGACGAGCGTTTCGTGATGCGCGTCGTCGAGCAGATGGTCGGGCTCGCGCGCGACGACGAACTCGACCGGGGTCAGATGCGTGCCCTGGTGCAGCAACTGGAACACCGCATGCTGTGCGTCGGTGCCGACCCCGCCCCAGGTGATCGGCGCGCTTTCGCGGCCGACCGGCTGGCCGTCCAATGTAACCGACTTGCCGTTCGATTCCATTTCGAGCTGTTGCAGATAGTCGGGAAGCAGACGCAGCCGTTCGTCGTAGGCAAAGACCGCGCGCGTCTGGCAGCCGAGCCGGTTCGTATAGATCTGATCGGCGAAGGCGGCGAGCAGGCAGATATTGTCGGCGCCGTCGGCGAGGCGGAAATGGCGATCCATCTCGGCCGCGCCCTCGAGCAGGTCGGCAAAGGCGTCCCAGCCGAGCGCCAGCGCGGCGGGAAAGCCGATCGACGACCAGAGCGAATAGCGCCCGCCGACGCTTTCGTTGAACGGCAGGATGCGCGTTTCATCGATGCCCCACTCGATCGCGCGCTCGGGCTTCGCGGTCAGCGCGATGAAGCGGCCGAGCGGGTCGGTGACCCCGGCCTCTTCGAGCCATAGCAGCGCCGAATCGGCGTTGAGCAGGGTTTCGGTGGTGGTGAAAGTCTTCGAGGCGACCGCGACCAGCGTATGTTCGGGGCTGAATTTGGCGAAGACCTCGTCGAGCGCGGCGCCGTCGACGTTCGACACCACCGCGACGTCATAGCGGTCGCTGTGGCGGCCGAGCGCATCAATGAGCAAATCGGGGCCGAGCGCCGATCCGCCGATGCCGATGTGGAGCAGGTGGCGGATCTCGCCGAATGCGCCCGCCTCGATAGCGTCGATCATCATCCGCATCCGCTGGTGCAACGCCTGCGCGGCGTGAACCGACTCCGGCGCGCCGTCGCCGCGTTCGGCGCTATGCTCGGCAGCGCGGTCTTCGGTCGGGTTGGCGATGCCGCCCGAGAAGAGCGTCTTGCGCCGGCCCGCGAAATCCTGCGCATCGGCAAGGCTCGAGAGGATGCCGACTGCGGCCGTATCGAGGTGCGTCTTGGCAAAGTCGAAACGGATGTCGGCGACGCTGCGCACCAGCGCCTGCAGCCGCGTTTCGGGGTCGGCGGCGACCAGATCGGTCAGCTTCTGCGGTTGCCAGTTCGAAAGCGCCTGCCAGGCGTCGGATGCGGTTGTCATCGTCTATTGTCCTCGAAGGGGAGTGAATCGCGGACTTTCTCTAAGCCTGCCGTCCCCAGCGCGCCAGTGTCGTCCACCGATATTTGCTTGACGTGGCAACCTATTCATCGCCAATGCGCGGCATGACCCAAGCCAGCTTTACCGCCGATGTGACGCCCCCGACCGGACCCGCGCCGTCGTCCCCGACCCCGGCCCCCGTGTCCGCCAAGGAAGAGGCGGTCGACACCGTCCGTTTCCTCGCGCTGCTCGCGATCGCGGTGCTGATTTTTCGCAGCTTTTTCCTGTCGCCGTTCAACATCCCGTCGGAATCGATGCAGCCTCGGCTGCTCATCGGCGACTATCTGCTCGTCAACAAAATGGCCTATGGCTATTCGAAATACAGCCTTCCGTTCAGCGCGCCGCTGATCCCGGGCCGAATTTTCGCGCGCACCCCCGAACGCGGCGACGTCGTCGTGTTCAAGGCGCCGCCGGTCGCCGACAATGATTATATCAAGCGCGTCATCGGCCTGCCCGGCGACAGCGTGCAGGTAAAAGAGGGCATCGTCTGGCTGAACGGCAAGCCGCTGAAACGCGAGGCCATCGCCGATTTCGTCATTCCGGTGACGCCGAACATGGTCGAAGCCTCGCGCATGACGGGCACCCTGCCCTGCTATTCGCCCGAGTTCGAAGAGGTCGCCGCCGACGGCCAGCGCCAGTGCCGCTACAAGCAGTTCCGCGAAACGCTGCCGGGCGGTAAAAGCTATAACATCCTCGACATCACGACGATCCCCGAGGACAACACGCCGCTCGTCGTCGTCCCCAAAGGCCATCTGTTCCTGATGGGCGACAACCGCGACCGCAGCGCCGACAGCCGTTTCCCCGCGATGGAAAATCAGGGCATCGGCCTCGTCCCCGAGGAAAACCTGGTCGGCCATGCGTTGGTCGGCATGTTCTCGACCGACGGGTCGGCGAGCTGGATCAACCCGATCAGCTGGTTCACCGCGGCGCGGTGGGGCCGCATCGGGGACGGTTTTTGAACGATCCTCTCGACACCGGGGCGCTCGCCGAAATCATCGGCTGCACCCCGGACGACCCGGCGCTTTATGATCTGGCGCTGACGCACGGAAGCACCGGGCGCGCCGACTATCAGCGGCTCGAATTCCTCGGCGACCGTGTGCTCGGGCTCGTCATCGCGTCCGAACTCTACACGCGCTTTCCCACCGCGAGCGAAGGCGAAATGTCGTCACGGTTGCATGTGCTCGCGTCGGGCGCGACCTGCGCGGCGATCGCGCAGCGGCTGAAGCTCACCGACCTCGTCCGCTTCGGCGCGCAGGCGCGGAGCGACGGCGGGCGTTACAGCGACAATATCGCCGCCGATACGATCGAGGCGCTGATCGGTGCGCTGTATCTCGATCAGGGCGCCGATGCCGCGCGCCGCTTCATCCTCACCCACTGGGATGATATGATCGACGGGCAGCAGGAAGCACCCAAGCATCCCAAGGCCGCGCTGCAGGAATGGGCGCTGGCGCGCAAACGCCGCCCGCCCGAATATGAAATCATCGCGCGCGAAGGCCCCGACCATGCGCCGCGCTTCCGCATCGCGGTCAGCATCGGCAAACTCGCGCGCGCCGAAGCCGAAGGCGCATCAAAACAGGCGGCGGAAAAGGCCGCGGCGGCGGCATTGCTCGCCGAACTCGAAGGATTAAAAATATGACCCACCGTTGCGGATTTGTCGCCGTCGTCGGCGCGCCCAACGCGGGCAAGTCGACGATCGTCAACGCGCTCGTCGGCCAGAAGGTCGCGATCGTCAGCCCGAAGGCGCAGACGACGCGCACGCGGTTGATGGGCGTCGCGATGGACGGCGAAACGCAGATCGTGCTGATCGATACCCCGGGCATCTTTGCCCCCACTCGCCGGCTCGACCGTGCGATGGTTGCGGCGGCGTGGAACAGCCTCGACCAGGCCGAGGCGATCCTCGTGATGATCGACGCCGCGGCGAAGCTCGGCGAGCGCGCCGAGCGCGTGCTGCAGGGGATCGAGGGGCGGCCCGAGAAGAAGTTCCTTGTCCTCAACAAGGTCGACCTGACCAAGAAGGACAAATTGCTGACGATCGCGACGCAGCTCAACGAGCGCGTCAAGTTCGACGAAACCTTCTTCATCTCGGCGAGCACCGGCGACGGGGTTCCTGAACTCAAGGCGACGCTGGCGGCGTTGATGCCCGAAGGCCATTGGCATTTCCCCGAGGACGAGGTCAGCGACGCCCCCGAACGCATGCTCGCCGCCGAAATCACGCGCGAGCAGCTCTATCGCCAGCTTCACGAAGAGCTGCCGTACCAGTCGACCGTCGAGACCGAGAAATTCACGACGCGCCCCGACGGCAGCGCCGAAATCCACCAGCAGATTCTCGTCGCGCGCGACAACCAGCGCGCGATCATCCTCGGCCACAAGGGTGAGCGCATCAAGGAAATCGGCAGCAAGTCGCGCGCCGAGCTGACCGAATTGCTGGGGCGCAAGGTGCATTTGTTCCTGCATGTGAAGGTCAAGGCGAACTGGGACGAAGACCGCGGCGTCTATCGCGACATGGGGCTTGATTGGGTCGACTAGCGGGAGAGGCAGCATGGGGCGCCCATTATCTATCATCAATTTCGAGCGCAGCTTCTGGGCGTCGATCCTTATCGGTATCGGTGGCATGATCCTCCATTGGACGACCGTTGTAGACCTGCTGAAGAAGGATCCGATCCTCTCGCGATCGGTTGACGTTGCGGTGATCGCCGTCGGCCTTGCTTTGGTTTTCGGTTTCGCGCTCAGCCTCCTGCTCTGGTATCTGATCTCACGGCGGGCAAACAATGTCGCGAAGTGGATCTATGTCGTGGTGATGGGATTTGGCGTCGTGTCGACGTTGACGTCGATCAATGACCCGATGTCACCCAAGGGTTTCGCGCTCGCTATTTCGCTTGCCAGCACCGCTCTGACCGCAGTTTCGATCTTTTTCTTGTTCCGTCCCGATGCTCGTGCATGGTTCGCGAGGGAGATCGTCGACCCTAAAACGTTCGACTAGCCTCGTTCGCTATATCCGCCGGCAGTCGTTCGGCGGCGGGTTGCCGTCGAAGCGCGAGGTGATCCAGCCGATCGTTTCCTGCGCACTTTCGCGCGCCGCGTCGACATGGCCGCCCGACATCTCGATCCAGCGCAGCGCCGTTCCGCGCCGGCAGACGGCTTTGGCGAATTTGCGCGTGACCGCGGGCGCGATGATCGTGTCGTTGCTGCTTTGCGCGATCAGCAGCGGTCCCGGCACGCGCGCGGCGTCGACGCTGTTGGTCCGGGCGAAGCCTCCCCATGGCTCGATCTTGGCTATATCCTTGTTCTTCGTGGCACGAACGATGGTCAGGACACCAAGGATCATGCCGAACTTCGGCTTCTTCTCGAGGCTGATGCAATTATTCTCCGCCAACCTGCGGATGATGCCCTGGTTCGTGCGGTTGGCGATGCCGTCCATCGAGAAGCCATAGAGCGTCGACCAGCTATGCAGCGTGAACGACAAAAGCAGCGCGCGCGCATTCTTGTCGCTACCTTCGCGCAAATTGGCGGCGAGATCGGTTGGCGGGGCCGCCGCCGCAGTCGCGATGAGCCGCAAATCGGGGGCATAGGAACGCGCGGCGATTGCGGTCCAGAGCGCCGCATGACCCCCCTGCGATTCACCCCAGACCGCAAAGTCGCTGCCAGCAGCGGCGCCGGGGATTTCGCGCGCCGCACGCACGCCGTCGAGGACCGACTGCGCGGTGTCCGGGCCGACGAGGAACGGATGCATCGTGGGGTTGGCAAGGCCGATATAATCGGGCGCGACGACCACATTTCCGCTCCGCACCGCATCGATCCCCGCGGTCGCGGCGAAGAAATTCGGACTGAGCGACGGCGCGCATTTCCCGGCCACGCCCCACGCGCCGTGGGTCCAGGCGATCACGCGGCGCGGACGCGGCGGGATTGCCTCCATCGGTGCAGCGACGATGCCGGTAGCGGCGAAGCGCTGGCCACTGCCGTTGGTCGTCCAATATTGCACGCGCCACGCCTGCACCCCCGGGGGCGCGTCCGCCATCGGCTGGGCGGAGATCAGATATCGGGAAGGCTGTGCCGCGGCGGGCAAGGAAAGCATCGACAGGACGAGCAGAACGGCGGCAAGCAAGTGGCGCATAGACATGTCTCCGGTTGCGCCATCCTATCATGCGTTTGGCGCGTCGGGAACGCCGACCGTTAACCTCACCAAATTTCGTCATTCCCCGAAAGCGGGAACCCAGCGAGCAACCGTTGCAACTGGGTTCCCGCTTTCGCGGGAATGACGAGATAGGTAGGAGCAGCTTTCAGCCGTTGCTACTCGGCTGCCTTTTTCGCCGGAGCTTTCTTGGCGGTTGTTTTCTTGGCCGGCGCCTTCTTCGCTGCGGCCTTCTTCGGCGCCGCCTTCTTCTTGCCCTTCGCCGGTCCCTTTGCCGCGCGCGCGTCGATCAGCGCGATCGCCTCTTCGAGCGTCAAGGTCGCGGGATCGGCGCTCTTGGGCAGCGTCGCATTGGTCGTGCCGTCGGTGACATAGGGGCCGAAGCGTCCTTCCATCAGCTTCATCTCGCCGCCGCTCGTCGGGTGCGGGCCAAAGGTGTTGAGCGGCTCGGCCTTGGTGCGCCCGCGCCCGCCGCCCGCCGCGGCTTCGGCGATGCGCACGACCGCGGCGTTCATGCCGATGTCGAAGATTTCGGCGGTCCCCGTCAGCTTCGCATATTTGCCATCGTGGAGCAGATAGGGGCCGTAACGCCCGAGCCCTGCCATGATGACATTGCCGCTTTCGGGATGCGTCCCGACCTCGCGCGGCAGGCTCAGCAGCCGCAGCGCATAGTCGAGGTCGAAATCCTCGCCCGGGATATCCTTCGGGATAGACGACCGCTTTGCCTCCTTGCCATCGCCAAGCTGGATGTAAGGCCCGAAACGCCCATTACGCTTCGTCACTTCCAGCCCGGATTCGGGGTCGGTGCCCATCGTCTCGGGTCCGGTATCCGCACCGTCGCTGCCGCCCGGTTGCGCGAATTTCCGCGTGAACTTGCAGTCGGGATAATTGCTGCACGCGATGAACGGCCCGAACTTGCCGCCGCGAAGCGCCAGCTTGCCGGTCCCGCAATTGGGGCAGATGCGCGGGTCGCTGCCGTCGCCCTTGTCGGGAAAGAGATAGGGGCCGAGGAATTCGTCGAGCGCCGCGGTGATCTCCGACGGCTTCTGCTCCATCACCTCGCCAGTGCGCGGCTTGAAGTCGCGCCAGAAACGTTCGAGCACCGCCTGCCACTGCGCGCGGCCACCCGAGACGTCGTCGAGCTCTTCCTCGAGGCCCGCCGTGTAGTCATATTCGACATAGCGCGCAAAAAAGCGTTCGAGGAACGCCGTCAGCAACCGCCCGCTTTCTTCCGGAATGAAGCGATTCTTCTCGACCGTCACATAGGCGCGATCCTTCAGAACCTGCAGGATCGCCGCCCATGTCGACGGGCGCCCAATCCCCAGCTCTTCCATCTTCTTGACCATGCTGGCTTCGGAATAGCGCGGTGGCGGCTGGGTTTCGTGGCTTTCGACCTCGACCCCCGTCTTTGCGGGTGCATCGCCCTTGGCCATCGCGGGCAGCAAACGTGCGTCATCATCGTCGCTGCTGTCATCGCGGCCTTCGTCATACAGTGCGAGAAAACCGGGGAATTTGATGACCTGCCCGGTGGCGCGCATCATCGTTTTTCCGGTGCCGTCGGCCAGGTCGATGCTCGTCCGCTCCAACCGTGCCGAGGCCATCTGGCTCGCCATCGCGCGCTTCCAGATCAGTTCGTAAAGCCGCGCATGATCGCCGCTGCCCGCCTTGTCCTTTGAAAAGTCGGTCGGACGGATCGCTTCGTGGGCCTCCTGGGCATTTTTCGCCTTGGTCTGATAGAGGCGCGGCTTGTCGGGGACGTAGCCGCCGTCATAGCGGTTCGCGATCGCCGCGCGCGCCGCGCTGATCGCGGCGCCGTCCATCTGAACCCCGTCGGTTCGCATATAGGTGATCGCACCGTCCTCATAGAGTCCCTGCGCGACCCGCATCGTATGGCTGGCGGAAAAACCCAGCTTGCGTGCGGCTTCCTGTTGCAAGGTCGACGTCGTGAAGGGCGGCGGCGGATTGCGCGTCAGCGGCTTGGTCTCGACCGCATCGACCGTGAAATGCCCCGCCTTCACATCGGCTTCGGCGGCGCGCGCATCGGCTTCGCTGGTGATCGACAGCCGCTCGATCTTGTCGCCGCGCCACTGCGCAAGACGCGCCTTGAACGGCGTGCCCGACATTTCGAACAGGCCGGTGATCGACCAATATTGCTGCGCAACAAATGCTTCGATTTCGCGCTCGCGTTCGACGATCATGCGCAGCGTCACCGACTGCACGCGGCCCGCCGACTTGGCGCCGGGTAGCTTGCGCCACAGCACCGGCGACAGAGTGAAGCCGACGAGATAATCGAGCGCGCGGCGGGCGCGATACGCGTCGATCAGGTCGTCGTCGAGCGCGCGCGGCTGCGCCATCGCGGTGAGCACCGCATCCTTGGTGATCGCGTTGAAAGTAACGCGGTCGACCTCGGCGGGGAGCGCCTTTTTGCTGCGCAGCAATTCCTGCACATGCCAGCTGATCGCTTCGCCCTCGCGATCAGGGTCAGTCGCGAGAATCAATCGGTCGGCGGTTTTCGCCGCGTCCTGGATTTCCTTCATCCGCTTCGTCTTGTCAGGATACAGTTGCCACTGCATCGCAAAGCCGTCGTCGGGATCGACCGACCCGTCCTTGGGCGGCAGGTCGCGGACATGGCCATAGGACGCCAGTACCTTGAAATCGCGCCCCAGATATTTCTCGATCGTCTTCGCCTTGGCGGGCGATTCCACAATTACCAATTGCATGAAAAACCTTTAGTTCTGACTGTGCCTTACGTACGTACGCGTGAGGGTGGCGCCGACGGGCGCCGCGTCAACCGAAAATTTCGGCGCTGCGGGTCGTGCGGCGACCGATGGTCAGATACATGGTAGCGGCGGCGGCGATACCAAAGACCCACGCGGCCTGCGACAATGCATTTGTGACCAACAGCGTTCCGATGCGCGTGATGTCGCCCTCCGGGACGAGATACATGCCGGCGACAAGCGGCACCCCCTGGCACAGGAAGATCGCCAAGGCGATGATCGAGCACGCCAGCCAATGCTGCTCGGTCGCATCCCAACTCGCCTGGATTGCTTCGGACACCGATATATCTTCGGCGAAAAGCGCCGGGGCGGCGAGAAACCAGCGGCCAGCGAAAAATATCCCGGGGAGGACCAGCACCAGCAGTCCGAACGCAATCCCGAGCCCGGTCACCAGCCCGACGCCGAACAGCGAAGCGATCCGCCATTTCCGTGATGGAACGATCTGCCCGCCGCTGTTCAAAACCGCGATGATGATGGAGGCTTGCAAGAAGAGGTTGAAGAACATGAAAGCGAAAACGTAGAGGAGCGCGGCTTCGCCGAGCGCTGGACTGAGGTCCATCCCAACGCCCGCCGTCGTCGACGCCAGAAAAATCAGCGCGAACGTCCGCCAATTCGCTTTGATGTGGACAAATGTATCGCGCGCCACCGGCGCGACCAAGCTGGCATCGAATTGCAATTTTATTTCCCCGGCCCCGTTCTCAGGCGCGCAAGGGTGGCTGGTGCCTCGCTATCCCGTCAAGAAGGATTTGGCCTCGCACCCGCCCGATGCGGGGGCAGGATGCATTTGCCCGCGTCCTGCCTGCCGTCGCTACAGATGATTTCCCGATCGCCGGTCACATGAGCGAAATCTTCGCTCCGGCATGGCGCTCGACGCGCCCCGCAAGCTCGAGTTCGAGCAGGACGAGCTGGACTGTCGCGGCGTCCTGCCCCGACTGGCGCACCAGCTCGTCGACCGCGACCGGTGTCGGGCCGAGCAGGTCGATCAGCGACCGCCGTTCGCCCTCGCCCGCGTCCACTGGCGCGGGAGCGGCGGCAGCATCTGGTCGAACGCAGATGCTCAGTGCCAGAGAACGCCCCGTCCGCGCAATCGTTCATGCGGGGCTTTCGGTTAAGCCCCTGATTTGCCGGTTGGGTTGAGCCGCTCGCTCCGAACCGGATCAAATCCGCCCGAAAATATGCCTTCCCGGGCATCAATCGACCTTAAATCTTGTCCTTCGCGCTCGTTAAACATCGCATGACCACCAAAGCGACACAATCGAACGAACCGGTAGGACGGTTCCTGGGTTGGCTGGGGCTTCGCCAATCGCGCGGCGCTCCCCCCGAAGGCGGCCATGCGCCCCCGTTCGACCTTGCGCGGCAGGCGCGATACGAACTCGCCGCATCGATCACCTCCTTCCTCGTCGACAATGACCTCGACGTGTCGCCCGCCAATCTGCTGCTCGCGCATAGCGCCTTTTCGGGCCGCAATCCCCGGCTCGCGCGGCAGGTGATCGCGCAGGCGCAATCAGCGGCCGGTATCAATCAGAACTGGCTCGACGAGCTTGGCGAACAGGACATCGGCCTGCCCGACCGCGCCGATCTCGACCGCCTGATGACCCGGCTCGAAACCAATCTCGAATCCTTTCACGCGAACACCAAAGAAGCCCGCACGGTCACCAGCGACTATGGTACCGAACTCGAACAGCACGTCATCGACCTTGAACAATTGCAGAAAACCGGGCGTATCGTCTCGAATCTCGCCGACCTCGCCAGGGTCATGCTCGACCGCACGCGCAAGGCCGAGGACGACATGCGCAAGAGCGAGGACGAGGCGAAGGCGCTGCGCCGCAGTCTCGATCGCGCCAAGCGTGACGCCGAGCTCGACTATCTGACCGGCCTGCCCAATCGCCGGGCGTTCGAGGTTTTGCTCGACCGGCATTATAAGGAAGCGCGCGCCGCGGTCGAACCGCTGAGCATCGCCTTTTGCGACATCGATGAATTCAAGAAGGTCAATGATATCCACGGCCACGAGGCGGGCGACCGCGTGATCAAGGCGATCGCCGACACGCTGGCGCGGATTTCGAACGATCATTGCCATGTCGCGCGCCACGGCGGCGAAGAATTCGTCATGCTGTTCCGCGGCCTGACCCCGTCGCAGGCGGCCGAAAAGCTGGACGATGCGCGCGAGGCGCTCGCCGACCGGCGCCTGATCAACCGCAAAACCGACGAACCCTTCGGCCAGATCACCTTCTCGGGTGGGGTCGCCGACGTCTTTGGCTATGGCGACACGCGCGCCGCGCTCAAGGCCGCCGACGCTGCCCTCTACAAGGCCAAGGCGGCCGGACGAAACCGGATCGAAATCGCCGATCCGGCCTGAATTTCAAGAATTCCCGCGAGGGGGCGGGAGGCCGCGGGCGATCGCGCACCAGCGCGCGATCGCCCGCGGTTTTATTCGTCACACGGCATCGCTCGACCGTTACGCGGTCGCCGGACGCGCCGCCCACAGCCCGAAACTCGCGATGATCGCATAGCAAATCAGCGGCACCGCCAGCGCAAGCCGGATGTCGCCGCTGAGGTCGGCCACCGTGCCGAACAGGAACGGGACGATCGCGCCGCCGATGATCGCGGTGCACATGATGCCCGATCCCTGCGGCGTCCGTTCGCCGAGCCCCTCGGTCGCGAGGCTGAAGATCGTCGGGAACATCAGCGAATTGCAGAAGCCGACCAGAATCAGCGCCCAACCCGACAGCGCTCCCGTCGTCACAGCCGACAGGATGATCAGCGAAATCGCGCCCGCCGCAAAGGTCGCGAGCACGCGTCCCGGCTTGGCCAGTCGCAGGATGAAACCGCCGAGAAACCGGCCGACAAGAGCGCCCAGCCAGTATATCGCCACCAGCTTGCCCGCGGCCTGGAGCCCCAGCCCCATCACGCTCGGTTCGGCAAGATAGGCCATGAGGTTCGAGCCGATCGCCACTTCGGCGCCGACATAGACGAAGATGCACAGCGCACCGAACTGGACGCGGCGGTTGTGGGTCAAGAGGCCCCACGTGCCCTCCAGCTTCACATCGTCGGTCTTGGCGTGGTCGATCGCTGACCGATACATCCAGAACACCGCCGCAATTATCAGCATGAGCACCCCGAGCCACATATAGGCGGTGCCGATCGACGCCCCCTCGGCGACGCGATAGGCCTGAATCTGGGCCTCGCTCGCGGTCTCGGCGTCGATCGGCTGTTCATCGCCAAGCAGGAAGGTCGCGCCGCCATAGACCATCAGGAACACCCCGATCGAATTGAACGCCTGCGCAAAGGTCAACCGGCTGTGGGAGGTTTCGACCGGCCCCAGCGTCGTGATCACCGGATTCATCGCGACCTGCAGAACCGTGATCCCGGCCCCGATGCAAAAGAGCGCCGCGAGGAAGCCGGGGTAGGATGCCGCGGCCGAAGCCGGGATGAAGAGGAACGCCGCCGCCGCCACGATGACGAACCCGAGCACGAAGGTGCGGATATAGCCGAGCTTCGACATGATGATGCCGGCGGGGATCGAAAAGGCGCCATAGGCGATGAAAAACGCCATCTGCACCAGGTTCGCCTGCGCATGCGTCAGGTGGAACATCGGCTTGAACTTGCCGACCAGCAGGTCGTTGATGTTCGTCACTCCACCGAGCAGGAAAAACACCGCAAAGGCGAGGATCAGCACCACCTGTGTGCTGCCGCCGCGCTTGCCCGCCTCTTGGGCTATGTCCGGGTCCGCATTCGTCGGAACGTTGGGCACCAATGCCATCTGCTCTCTCCCCATTTTTTAACCAACCCGTTTGCGGGTTTGGTTACTTCACCGCCGGCGGGCAAGGCAGATTCTCCCCAACCGCCTCGACATTCGTATTCAACAGCGTCGCGGCAAAGCCCTTGTCGCTCGCGATCGAGACGGCATAGTCGACCTGCCGCAGATTGGCGCCCGCATCGGCGAAGCAGCGGAGCGGCACCTTGATCGTCGAGACCTGCCCCTTTGGCGCCGCCCTGACCGCCGCCGAGACGTCGAACGCCTTGCCGCCGAGCGCGAGGCTGACCGGCGCGCTACCGATCGCATCGACCCGCCAGTCGACGCGCAGCGCGAAGCTGTTATTGAGCTGGCGCGACAGATCGGCATAGGGGCCGCTGAGGTGCAGCGCGGCGGGGCCGGTCCAGACAAAGGATTTGCCGTCCTCCTGCGCCCGCACGTCGACCGAGCGCGCGGCGATCAGGCCGCCGGGGCTGGATACCGGCGGCGATGCCACCGGGCGCGATCCGCCCGCGTCGGTCACGGTCAGCACCCAAGGCGCGCGCGCGCGGCCGCCCGAGAAGAAATTTTCGACGTTCAGCGCCGCGGCGATGTCGACGCCCAGCTCTTCCGGAAGCTGCGGCACCGTCGTGTTTGCGCCATATTTCAGGCCATAGCCGACCGCGAACTGCGGCTTTTCGACCGGCGAACGCGCGTCGGCGGGCCAGGCGAAGGGCAGCGTCCCGGTGAAAGCGCGCGGGGTCTTTCCATCCTTGCCCGCGACGAGCACATCGGCGACGCCAACCCCTTGCGAGCCCGGCAGCCAGCCTGCGACGAACGCATCGGCGGCGTTGATTTCGGGGTTGGTGAACATCGGCCGCCCCGACAGGAACAGCGCGACGACGGGAATGCCCGCGGCCTTCAGCTTCTTGAGCGTCGCAAGATCGGTCGCCTCGGTCGGCTGATAGTCGAGCGTCGCAACATCGCCCTGGAACTCGGCATAGGGCGCCTCGCCGAACACGACGATCGCAACGTCGGGCTTTTCCTTATACACGCCGCCGTCGGACAAGGTCGCGACACCGCCCGCATCGCGCACCGATTTGTTCAGCGCCTCCCAGATCGTCTGGCCATTGGGGAAGTCGGCGTGGGTGACGTCGGTGCCCTGCCAACTGATCGTCCAGCCGCCCGACTGGATCGCCATGCTGTCGGCCGCGGGGCCGGTGACGAGCACGCGCGCGCCCGGTTTGATCGGCAGGACGCCGCCATTGTTCTTGAGCAGGACGAGCGATTTGGCGACCGCTTCGCGCGCGACCGCCAAATGCTCGGGCGTGCCAACGGCTTTGACGGTGCTGCGATCGACATGGCCTTCGGGGAACAGACCGAGCTTGTATTTCACGCGGAGGATGCGCCGCACCGCATCGTCGAGCCGCGCGGCCGAAATCGTGCCGTCCTTCGCATGTTTCAGCGTGCTCTCGTACAGCCCCTTCCAGCTGTCGGGCGCCATGAACATGTCGAGCCCGGCGTTGATCGACTGGGCGCAATCGGTGACGCTGCATCCCGCAACCTGCCCGTGCCCGTTCCAGTCGCCAACGACGAAGCCGGCAAAGCCCATCTTGTCCTTGAGCGCGTCGGTCAGCAGCCCCTTGTTACCGTGATGCTTGATGCCCTGCCAGCTCGAGAAACTGGCCATCACGGTGAGCGCCCCGGCGTCGATCGCCGCCGGATAACCCATGGCATGCTTGGCGATCAGTTCCTTCTCCTCGACCTTCGCGTCGCCCTGGTCCTTGCCCTCGAACGTCCCGCCATCGGCGAGGAAATGCTTGGCGGTTGCCGCGACATGCGTGCCGTCGACCGTCTTGCCCGCGACCAGTGGCCCTTGGAGGCCGATAACCATCGCCTTCGCATAATCGGCGATCAGCTTGGGATCGGACGCATAGCCTTCATAGCTCCGCCCCCAGCGCAGATCCTGCGGCACCGCCAGCGTCGGAGCGAAGGTCCACTCGATCCCGCTGCCCGCGATTTCGGCTGCGGTCACCGCGCCGATGCGCTGGATCAACTCGGGATCGCGCGCGGCGCCGAGCCCGATATTGTGCGGGAACAACGTCGCGCCGGGGATATTGTTGTGACCGTGGACGGCATCGACGCCGAAGATGATCGGGATCGCAACGCCATTCGCCTGGGGCCGGAGCGACACCGCGCGGAAATCGCCGACCAGCTTCGCCCAGTCGGCGGCGGTCGAGCGTTCATTGCCGTTCGGGCCACTGTTGCCCCCGGCAAGGATCGAGCCGAGCGGATAGGTTTCGAGATCCTTCGGTGTGATCGTGCTGATATCGCCCTGGATCAGCTGGCCGACCTTTTGCTCGATCGTCATTTTCCCGATCAGCGCGTCGATCCGCGCTTCGGTTTTGGGGTCCGAGATCGCCGCGGGGCTTTTGGCCGCGGGCCATAGTTCGGGATGGACCTTGGCCGCTTCGGGTTCCGTGGTTTGTGCGGTCGCGGTTGCCGTTCCTGCCAGCAGCAGCGCGGTCGCCATACCCATTGCCTGTCGGCGCATCGTCTCTCCCATCCCTCTATTGTGAACGTTATCAAGTTTCACTTCGCATAGTGGGTGGCTGAAAGCAAGCGCTCTGTTTTCGGGCTATATCAACGCAGGCGCGGCATCGTCGCGAGCAGCAGCACCGCGATCGCGGAGAGCGCCGCGAGCAGCAGGAAAAGCGCGTCGAACCCGAAACCCGGGACGAGCGAGATCGTCAGCCACGGCATGATCAGCGACGGCACGGTATTGGTCAGGTTGAAGATGCCCAGGTCGCGCCCGCGCCGGTCCGACCGTGGCAGGATGCGCAGCGTCTGGCTGCTGTGAAGCGACAGGAACACCGTCGAGGCGATGCCGAAGACGAGATAGCTCGCCTTCGCCGCGTCGAGCCCCGTCGCCAGCGCCATCCCGACCATTCCGAGGCTCGACACCGCCGCGGCAGCGACAAGCGGCACGAAGGGCCGGTCGTTGCGGTCGGCCCAGCGGCCGGCCGCCAGCGCGATCGGGATCGCGATCGTCAGCGCCATGCCGAACAATCGCGCCTTTTCATTGTCGTGCATCCCGGGATCGATCGAACGGAACCAGAAATAGAGATAGGCGAACAGCGCCGCCTCGGCGATCTGGACGAGCAGGCGCGCGAGCCACATCCGCACCGCCGGGCCGGTCGGCCGCCGCTGCGCCTCGCCAACCGCGCGTGCCGGGGGCGGCGCGGTGAGATCGGGGAAGGCGCGCGGGCGGCCGAGCAGCAGCACCGGCAGGACGGCGCTTGCCACGAGCAGCGCGATGACCACCAGCCGCTGCTCCGCCGACACCAGCCCCGGCCAGGTGACGAGCCATCCCGACCAGCCGCCAAGCGCGGGCGAAAAGGCGAGCAGCCCCCCGAGCAGCCCCTTTTGCTCGTCAGGAACGCAGTCGCCCGCCCATGCCGCGAGCGGCCCGAGCATCATGTTGAGCGTGAGCTGCCATGCGACGATGATCGCGACGAGCGACCATATATTATGCGCCAGCGGAACTACCAGCAGCAAGGCGATCGTCAGGACCAGCCCCGCCAATATCCAGCCGCGCCGGTTGCGCGTCACGTCGCTGAGCCAGCCGAAACCGATGCCGCCGGCGCTCGCCGCGACGGCGCCGAAAAAGGTGACATATCCCAGCGTCTGCACGTCGGCGGTCCCGGCGAGCTGGGTCATGCGCCCGGGTAGCCAGATCGTCAGGAAGGGAACATAGGCTATCGCTCCGCCCGCCGACGCGAGCGCATAAAGCAGGAGGAACGGGAGAGACTGGCGGCGCGGGGTCCCGGCATCAGCCATGGACGGCGACAGGCGGCGCGGCGGTCGATCCGCGCTGGACGAGGCCGCCCTGAACACGCGTCGGTTCGGTCGGCCGCGGCGCCCCGCGCTGCGCCGCGATGATCAGTTCGACCGCGCGCGACGCGGTTTCGGCGACCGGCTGGTCGACCGCGGTCAGCGCCGGCTGGGTGAAGCGGACGACCGGGGTGTTGTCGAAACTGACGATCGACAATTGCCCCGGCACATCGACACCGAGGTCGCGTGCAACCTCCAGCGTCGCGAGCGCCATCTGGTCGCTGCTCGCTATGATCGCCGTGGGCGGACTGGCGCCGCCCAGCAAGTGCCGCGCCGCGGCGGCGCCCGACGCATAGGTGAAATCGCCCTCGGCAAGCAGTCCATCGGTGGCGAGGCCGGCGGCCGCCATTTCGCCTTTCCAGCCGTCGATGCGCCAGCGGCTGAGGCTATATTCGGGCGAGCCCGGAATGAACCCGATGCGCCGGTGGCCAAGGTCGATCAGGTGCCGCGTCGCGCGCCGCGCCGATCCTTCATCGTCCATCGTCAGCGCAATGCCCGCCGCGCCGCCGCGCGATCCGATGCGCGCGAACGGGATCTTCTGCTGGTCGAGCAGCCCGACGATCAGCGGATTGTCCGAATGCGGCGGGGTCAGGATGACGCCGTCGGGCTGCAGCGCCGCAATCGCTGCACGCAGTTCGCGCTCGACATGATCATTGTGCGTATCGACGAGCTCGAAGATCATGCGGTAGCCATATTCGGCGCATTTCAGCATCCCGCCGAGCAGCATCTGATCGACCCAGTCGACCCCCTGTCGCCCCTGCCAGTCGGCGATCGTGCGCTCGCGGTCGTTGATCGCGAGGATCAGATAGGAGCGCGACCCGCTCATCCGCTGCGCCGCGATCGAGGGAACGTAACCGAGCTTGTCGATCGACGCCTGCACCCGCTCCTTCATTTCGGGGCGGACATTGGGCTCGTTGTTGATGACGCGGCTCACCGTCTGCAGCGACACCCCCGCGTCGGCTGCAACATGCTTGATCGTTACCGACTGCCGCCGACGCCCCATTATCGTTCTTGATCCCCCGTACTGCCGCAATCGCTAACGCCATCGTTCCCACATTGCCAGACGCGAACCCAATCTATTTCCATAATTTTCGGATAGCCGCTTTCATCCACTCCCCTCATCCCCCGGTCTTCAGCAAGCCCGCCGCCGACCGCGAGGTTCAGGATCAGGTGAAAGGGGCGGTCGAACGGCGCCGCGGAATCGGTCGATCCACTCGTCGACCACTCGCTCGCAATCCGCGTCGCATAGGGCTTGCCGTCGATCGTCCAGACAATCTGGCCCTTTTGCCAGACGATGCCGAAGACGTGGAACCCGTCGAGCGGCGCCGGGAGCGCGGTCTCGTCGCCCTTATGCTGGTTGTCGGGCCACTGCCCGCCGAAATGCAGCGTACCGAGAATGCGGTTCTCGATCCCGCCCTTGCACGTGTCGCACCGCACGCCCAGGTTCACCGCCTCCAATATGTCGATCTCACCCGAGGCGGCCCAGGTGCCATAATGATTGGTCTCGGGCAGCATCCAGATCGCGGGCCACGTCCCCTGCCCCTGCGGCAGCTTGGCGCGCACCTCGATCTTGCCATAGGTCCATGCCGCCTTGCCGCGCGTGACGAGACGGGCCGATGTAAACTGGCGTGTCGCCTCTGCCTTTGCCTTGGCCGGATCGCCGCGCTGTGCCAGCGGAAAGGCTGGCCCCGTCGCCTTCTCCTTGCGCGCGGTGATGACCAGCTTGCCGTCCTCGACCGCGGCATTGCTACGCTTGTCGGTGTAGCATTGCCGTTCGTTATTGCCGCCGCCCCAGCAATCGACGTCGAAATCCCATTTGCCGCGGTCGATCGCCGCGCCGTCGAACTCGTCCGACCAGACGAGCCGCCAGCCGCCGTCGGCGGGCGCGGGCGCCGCCAGCATCAGGATCGCGGCGGCACTGATCATGCCGCCTTCGGTTCCTCCGCTCCGCAATAACGCGCGACATAGGCGTGATGCTCGGGCAGCGTCGCGACCGTCTGGGCAATATTGTCGCGGATCGACTGGAACAGCCGCTCGACCTCGTCGTCGCGCAGCTTGTCGGCGATCGGGTGATAGGACTGCGGCTCGATGCCCTGCCCCATCATCACCTGCACCCAGCTATTTTCCGCGAACAATTCCTCATATTTGCGGAACACGCGGCCGGTTTCGCGGAACAGCTCGATCTTTTGCTGCAACGAGTCCGGGATCGGCATGTTGGCGACATGGCGCCAGAAGGGGCTGTCGCGGCGGTTGGTCGCCTTGTAATGCAGCACGACGAAGTCGCGGATCTGCTCGATGTCGAGCCGCTGCTGGTCGTTGAATTCCTGTGCGTCGCGTTCGCTGACGCGCCCGTTCGGCATCAGCCGGATAAAGCGCAGCACAGCGCGCTGGATCAGGTGCACGGTCGTCGCCTCGAGCGGCTCGACAAAACCCCCCGCGAGGCCCACCGCGACGCAGTTGCGGAACCATTGCTTGCGCCGCACGCCGCCCTTGAACTTGATGTCGAAGGGTTCGATCAACGGCTCGCCGACGCTGCTCATCAGCCGGTCATAGGCTTCGTCGCGCGACAGATAGCCGCTCGAATACACGATGCCCGCGCCCATGCGATGTTGCAGCGGGATGCGCCATTGCCACCCGGCATCATGCGCGATCGCCTGCGTATAGGGCTGCGGCTGGCGCTGGTGCTTCGACTGCACCGCGATCGCGCTGTCGTTCGGCAGCCAGTGGCTCCAGTCCTCGAACCCCGCATGCAGCGCGCCATCGATCAGCAGGCCGCGAAAGCCGGTACAATCGACGAACATGTCGCCTTCGACGCGCCGGTCGCCGTCGAGATGCAACGCGGCGATATCGCCATTTTCGCTGTTCAATTCGACGCGCGCGATCTTGCCCTCGACGCGCTTGCAGCCGTCGGCCTCGGCCAGCTTGCGCAGGAAACGCCCGTAAAGCGTCGCATCGACATGATAGGCATAGTTCATCCGCTCTTCGGGAAGATGCGCGAACTTGCCTTCCATCCCCGCGACGAGTTCGAGGCAATAATCGCTGTACGGCTGTTCATGCCCACGCGCGCGCGCGTTGAGCCAGAAATGCTGGAAGCCCGCGGACCAGTGATCCTTTCCGGAGAGGCCAAAGCTATGAAAATAGCTGTCGCCGTCGTGCTTCCAGTTGTCGAACAGGATGCCGAGCTTGAAGGTCGCCTGTGTCGCACGCATGAATTCGGGCTCGGGAATGCCGAGGATGCGGTTGAAATTGACGAGCGGCGGGATGGTGGACTCGCCGACCCCTATCGTTCCGATCTGTTCGGATTCGACGAGCGTCAGGTCGACGGTCGGGCCCATGGTGCGGGCGATCGCCGCCGCCATCATCCAGCCGGCAGTACCCCCGCCCGCGATGACGACACGCTGCACAGGTTTCTTGTCGCTCATTTACTCAAAGCCCTCAGCAAGAAGGCGCGCAGTCGGCCCGCCGTCTCGGACGTGAGCGGGGCGAGGATGCTGCGCGCGGTTTCGGGAATATGATCGGTGACGCGGTCGTCGTTGTCGAAGACATAATGGTCGAACTGCTCGCGCCAGATCGCCTTGTCTTCGGGGGGCAGATCGCGGATCGCGAGAATCGCGTGGTTGAGCGCCGCCTGCGGCTGGCCGAGCCAGGCCGGAGTGCGCCGCCACCAATAATTGACCAGGATGTTGAAACCCTCGAGCCCTTCGACATGGTGCCACCACATTGACGGAATGAAGATCGCATCGCCGGGATCGAGCTCGACCGTCTGCGCTTCGGCCATCGCATCGACGAAGCGCGGATGTGCGGCCAGATCGGGCGCATCGAAATCGACCATGCTGACGACACGCCCCGCGGGCGTGTTGTCGATCGGGCCGAGATAGAGGTCGCGAAAGGCGCTCGGCGGAAACAGCGTGAAACGGCGCCGACCGACGGCGCAGCAGGCCAGATTGTCGGGAAAATCATTGTGCGCCGCGATCTGCGTGCGCGTACCGATCCAGATGCTCTTCAGCGGATCGCGGTCGCCAAGATCGACCGAGTTCGCTTCGTCGAGGCCGTCGAAATGCGACGGGATATCGATCGAGGCGAGATAGACGGTGCGGTTTTCGCTCCGTTCTTCGGCCGTATCGATGCCGCCGAAGATGTCGGCGAGTTTGCCCGTCCCTACCCGGAAATTCATTTCCATCTCGGCATCGTAGAACAGCCGGCCATCGTGCCCGGGCGCACCGATCGACACTTTGAACGGACGGTCGCGCGCATGACCCAGCAGATAGTGCCGCGCGTCGCGCGCCGACCTTTTGCCCGCCTCGACCAGCGGCCAGTCCCTTACCAATCCGCGCAGGACAAAGGGCTCGCGCGCGCCTTCCAGCAACGCGTCGAGCCCTGCCCCCTTATTCCACTCGAGCTCGGGCACCGGCGCGAGGCGGTCATATATGGCGCGGTCGCGCTCAGCCACCGGCCAGCCTGCGGTTCTTGCGCGCAACGAGCACCGACAGCTGCGACAGCGAGGCGACCGCCATGAACATCGGCATCAAATGCCCCGCAGCGTGGAGCGCGCCAAGCGCCTCGCCATCGAGCGCACGCAGCTTGGCCTCGTCGATGATGTGGAAGCCGACGAGCGAATGGATCGATCCGTCGTCGAGCGTGACTTCGAGACTGAAAGGTTCGAGCAGGTCATAGGCGAGCAACGCGTCGTAAAAGGCGCCGCTCTCGCGATGGCCTTCATCGAGATCGCCGAGCCGCCCGGCGACGTCGTCGAGATAGGGCGTCGCCATGCCGTCGGCATCGAACAGCCGAATGCCCTCGCCCGTCGCGGCGATGCGCGGGTGGTCCATATCGATATGGATCTGCCCCGGACCGTCGCCACCCGCCGAACGCCCGATCAGGAACGGCTGGATCGCGGCCGACAGCGGGCGATAGCGCGCGTCCCAGCGATCCCCGTCGAGAAACAGATTCTCGCCATTCTCGAAACCGAACATCGCCAGCGCCGTAAATTCCTCGCGCCCGGTTTCGCGGCGAAAGAGGATCGGGAAATGCGCCTGCACGCGCCGGAATTCGCTCGGCACCGTCAGCGTCGCCATGATGTCGTCGCCGAGGTCCGCCCCCGCGTCGGTCAGGATGCGCAGGTCGCGGTGGGTCTTGTTGTCGAGGACGGCGTGACGAGTCATCAAATTCCTTTCCTATCGCGCCGCGGCGCTAGGGGCACCGGGCGCGAGGGCGTCGAGATAGTCGCGATGGGCGGGCAGCGCCGCGGCGAGCGCACGGGCGCGCTGCCGGTTCTCGGCGAGCAAGGCGGTCGCGCGCTCGCTCGCGGGTAGATCGGCGGGCACCGGATAGCCCATGCCATAGAGGATATATTGGTGACTTTCGGCCGAGAAAATCTCGTCGACGCGCGGGAAATCCCATGCCGACGGCGGCTGGTCGCGCCAGAGCTCCAGCATCTCCGAGAGGTGTGATGGCATATGCGCGGCGTCACGCTGCGCAAGCCAATAGGGCTCATCGCGCCGGCTGAGCGCATAGTGGAGCTTGAGGAACTCGACGATGCGATCCCAGCGATAGCGGAATAGCTCGTTGAAGCGATCGGAGTGGATCGGCATCGCCGCGCGACGTGCCGGGAAATTGTCGATGAGCGCCTTCAGCGACAATTCGATCATCACGATCGCCGACGCCTCGAGTGGCTCGATGAAACCCGCCGACAGGCCGATTGCGACGCAATTGCCCTCCCAGAACCGCGCGCGATGCCCGGTCGGAAAGGTCAGCCGCCGCGCCGGCACGTCGGGCGCATCGGGCAGGACGCGCGCGATATAGGCGCGCAGCGTCGCCTCGGCGGCATCGTCGTCCATGAAGCGGCTGGCATAGACGCAGCCGATGC
This sequence comes from Sphingopyxis sp. MSC1_008, assembly GCF_023197165.1. Lineage (GTDB taxonomy): Bacteria > Pseudomonadota > Alphaproteobacteria > Sphingomonadales > Sphingomonadaceae > Sphingopyxis. The sequence continues at coordinate 73,367 of NZ_JALPRD010000001.1, read as the reverse complement.
CGCGCCGGCCCGGCAGGCCGATGTCCCAGATCCAGCCCGCCGCATGCGCGGTCGATACCGTCTGCGACGCGATCGGGCTTCCCGGGGCAACCGGAACCTGCGCCGCGAGCGCGCGGTCGTTGAACAGGACATCGCCGCGATCGATCCACTCGACGCCAAGATGATTGCCAATCAGCAGCGCCGCATGCCCACTGCAATCGATGAACAGGTCGCCCGCAATATCGCCGTTCTGGCGCGTCGCGACCGATGCGATGCCGCCTGCACCGTCGCGCGCCACATCGACAACATGGTCCGCTATATGGCGCACCCCGAGCCGCTGGACCGCATGCGCCGAAAGCAGCGCCGCAAACTTCCCCGCATCGAGGTGATAGGCGTAATTCGCCGCCCCCTGATAGTTGGGCATCGCACGCTGGCGTGGGGCGAGATCGGCCGCGCAGACATGCGCCTGCGCGGTCATTGCCGCCGCGAACGGCAAGTCCGGCGCCCCCGCCTGCCAGGCGGCGAGCAATTCGGTGGTCGGCGCGGCTGGCGGCGGCGTGAACGGGTGCAGGTAGCGGTCGTCCTCGGCGCCGGTCACCCAGCCGTCGAACCGCGACCCCTGCTTGAACGATCCGTCGCACGCGGCAAGAAATTCACCCTCGTCGATTCCAATCGATGCCAGCGTCGCGCGCATCGTCGGCCAGGTGCCCTCACCGACGCCGATGGTCGGGATGTCGGGCGCCTCGATCAGCGTGACGTCGAGCTTTGCGGCGCGGCGCGCGCTGGCGAGGAGGCAAGCCGCGAGCCAGCCGGCGGTGCCGCCGCCCACGATGACAACCCTCTCGATCGCGCTATCCATTACCGTCGATCCTAAGCCAACCCACCGCCGCCGTCACGCAAAAGAGCCGCACCCCGAAAGGCGCGACCCTCTTGCCTGCGACCCGGCGGAAGTGGCCCACCCGCCTTAGAAGCTGAACCTGACCCCTGCCGCATAGCGGGCGAAGCCCGGCTGTACGAAGGTGACATTATTCTTGTGCCGCGTGTGGCCCCGCCGTCCCTCGCCGGTCAGGTTGATCGCCTCGACAAAGGCGGTGAGGCCAGGGATGAACTCATAGCTGGCGCTGGCATCGATCTGCCAATATTCCTCGATATAGGTCGGGTTCGGACCCGAACCCTGAAGGAACTCGTCGCGCCAGTTCCACGCAACACGCGCCTGGAGGCCGTTCTTGTCATAATAGGCGACCGCATTGGCGCTGTCGCTGAGCCCCGTCAGCGCGAACTGGGGTACCGCCACCGATGCGGGCTTCGTATTGTCATAGGTCGCGTCGCCGTTGACGATCGTATAGTTCAGGATCACGCCAAAGCCAGTGTCCCAGAAACTGTGCTGGAGCGCGAACTCCCAACCCTCGATCGTCGCCGTCTGATCGCTGTTGACCGGCGTCGTAATCTCGAAATTGACCTCCGGATCGCCCGGCGCGGCAAGGATGGTATTACCGCTCACCGAGTCGGGGAAATTGTTGAGGATATACTGACGGATATCCCCGACCGTCGGGTTCGGCGGGAGCGCCGCGAGCGCTGCCTGCCACCGGGGGCCATTCTCCGGGGTCGTAATCCCGGGCGCGCTATAGTCTACGCGCGTCGAGGATATGAAGTTGCTGACATCCTTGTGGAAATATCCGGCCGAGACATAGCTTGTCGGCGCGTAATACCATTCCGCCGACAGGTCGATATTCTTCGACTTGTACGGGATCAAACCGGGGTTACCCAGTGCACCCGTCCCGCCGCCGATGCGGAACAGCGTGTCGAGCGAGCGCCCGCCCTGCATACTCGCATAGTCGGCGCGCGTGATCGTGTGGCTGTACGACGCACGCAGCTTGACATTGTCCATCGGTGAGACGTCGAGGTCGAACGCCGGCAGCCAATTATTGTACGACCCTTTGAAACGCGTGAACTGTTCATCGGGCGAGAAGATAACGTTGAATTCATTCTCGCCCACCCAGGTGGTGGTCACGGGCACCGGCACCAGTGCCGACGACGCGATATCGGTCGTTTCGTAACGGATACCCGCAACGAAATGGGCCGGGTTCTGGAAAAGATCGAACACGGTCGCGACCTGCAGATAGGGCGCCAGGGTTTTTTCGGAGATGCGCCGGTCGGTATTAAATTCGGCAAGGCAGGTCCCCGGCTGGGCGGTGCCCGTCGCAGGGTTGCTGCACGTCTGGTAATTCTGCTCGATCAGGCCGGCCATCCGCTCGAAATCGAAGGTGTAGAAACTCTGGATCATGCCGTCGCGGGCGAGACCCGGGAATTTGTCGGGAAGCGTCACGAGCGAGAAGATATCGTCGGGAATATCCGAAGCCGGACCCGCCCCGCCCCACGTATCGTCGTTCTGGATCGTGCCGAACGCCGAGCGCACCTTGCTGTCGACATAGGAAACGCCGAAATCGATGCTGTCGAGGAAACCGCCGTCATGGTCATATTTGCCCCGAAGCTGGACCTGGTCGATCCGGTTCCGGAAATAGGCGTTGCGGAACGCATTGCCGGTCGGCGTGATCAGCGCTGTATTCAGCGGATCGATCCCCGGATGCATACCGTAGGAGATGACCGGCAGATCATTCTCGAAATTGATCGTCTGGTTGGCAACACCGAAAACGGCATTGCCCAGCGACATGCTCGATCCGAAGTTGTTGACCGGCTTCACTTCGGCGGTCGAATGATGCGCGTCGAGTTCGACCGTTACGCCGTCCGGGCCCTTCCATTCGAGATTGAAGCCCAGCGAATTATTTTCCGCCCGGTTTTCCTGGAGCGCGCCGCTGTAGGACAGATCCTTGCCGACCTGGCAGTTGTTCGGCGGGGCCGGCGACGGCGCCGAGCAACCCGGGTCGGGCGGCCCAAAGCGTTCGGTATAGAAGAGCGGGCCCGCGACCGGACCATCGGTCCATGCGCTCGACGTGTCGCCATGGTTGAACCACACGCCGACATTGCTGTTCCGCGTTTCGACGGTGTTGCGCGAATAGATATAATCGACCGTCGCGGTCAGATTGTCGCTCGGGCGGAATTGCAGCACCGCCTGGCCATTGATGCGTTCGCGGTCGATGTCGTTGAGATCGTAGGACGCGTTTTGCGGCACCTGATAGACGTCGGTCGGATCGGGCCGGTTGGTGATGTTCGCGGCACCCGCCGTACCCGGTTGCGCCAGCGAACCCCAATTATTCTCGCTGCCAAGATAGCCGTCGCGATAGCCCACATTGGCCGAGTTCGTGCTCGATTTGCGCTTCTGGTAAGAGCCCGCGATCATGATGCCGATCGTGTCATCGGCAAAGGTCGAACTGAGGATACCCGACACTTCCGGCGTGATCGGATTGCCTTTGTTGCGCGACGAATCATACACACCCTTGACGGCGATGCTGCCGCGCAGCCCCGGATTGTCGAGGGGGCGCGGGGTGCGGATGTTGATGGTCGAACCGATGCCGCCCGATTCGATCGTCGCGCGGCCGCTTTTGTAAACTTCGACGCCCGCAATCCCTTCGGATGCCAGGTTGGCGAAGTCGAACGAGCGCGACGATGGCGCGCTGCCGCCGTCGCCGATGGTCGCAGTCGGCACCTGGCGGCCGTTGACCGTCACCAGGTTGAATTCCGGCCCGAAGCCGCGGACCGTCACCAGCGAACCTTCGCCATTGTTACGGTCGATCGACACACCGGTGATGCGCTGCAGCGATTCGGCGAGGTTGGTATCGGGAAATTTACCGATGTCTTCGGCCGAAATCGCGTCGACGACGCCCTGCGCCTCGCGCTTGATATCCGCCGATGCGGCAAGGCTGGCGCGGATGCCGGTCACGACGATCTCGTCGCCGTTCACCTCACCCTCGGCCGGCGCTTCCTGCGCGACGGCGGATTGCGCCATGCCCATCAGGGACAGCGCCGACGTACCGACCAGAAATTTGGCAAACCACTGCTTTTGAGACGCCCGCATCCCCATTCCTCCCACTCAACCGCTCTTTTGATGGCGGCATATCCGTTATGTGAACGTTATCTAAATGGGAACGTTCTCATTGTCAACGCATAGGCTGTGGCATTTCGGTCACAATATTACAGATTCGGTGCCGCAAACGTATGCAACATAATAAGCGCGAAAACGTGGTTCAGCGGCTCCAACGCGCGAAAATCGCGGTCGGGAGAAGCAATCCCCGCGCTTCTTCGCGCACCGCAAGTTCGCCGCATTCGATTTTGCCGGGCAGGTCGGCGAACAATTGTGCGAGCAGTTCGCCGATCGCGAGCGCCGACATGCGGACCGCATAGACGGTGAGGAACAGCGCGCGGCTGTCTTCATCGAGGAGCTGGCGGCAATCGGCGAGCAGGGGGCCAAGTCCCTCCTCGATCTGCCAGCGTTCGCCGGTCGGGCCGCGGCCGAATTTGGGCGGATCGAGCAGGATCGCGTCGTAGCGCTTCTCGCGCCGGACCTCACGCGCGGTGAACTTGCCCGCATCGTCGAGGATCCAGCGGACAGGCTTGTCGGCCATATCCGCGAGCGCAGCATTCTCGCGCGCCTGCCCCACCGACTTCTTCGACGCATCGACATGCGTGACCGATGCGCCCACCGCGGCGAGCGCCTGGCTACCGACGCCGGTGTAGCCGAACAGGTTCAGGAAAGCGGGGTCCGCCTTGTCGGCGACGCGTTCGCGCAGCCAGTCCCACACCGGCGCCATGTCGGGGAAAAAGCCGAGGTGGCGAAACGGTGTGCACTGCGCGGTGAAGCGCGTTTCGCGCCACGCGAGCGGCCAGCCTTCGGCGGGTACGGGCTTGTTATAATACCAGCGGCCGCCGCCATCGTCGTCGGACGCCGGGATGAATTCGCCGTCGGCGGCTTCCCACTCGCTTGCCGGGAGCGCGGGTGCCCACATCGCCTGCGGTTCGGGCCGGATGAAGCGATAGCGGCCATAGCGTTCGAGCTTGCGCCCATTGCCGCTGTCGACCAGCCCATAATCGTCCCACGCCTCACCGACGAGCGTGACGAGGGGCAGAAGATCAGCCACGCGCGGCTTCCGCGAGGACAAAGGCCTTCACCGCATCATAGTCGCCCGGCAGGCGCGTATAGCGTTCCTCGCGATCGAACAGATTGCCGAGCCGCGCGGGGAGCGGCGGGCGCACGCCGGTCGCGCGCTCGACGGCTTCACGGAACTTGGCAGGATGCGCGGTCGCGAGCGTGACGACGGGAATATCGGCGTCGATCTCGAGCGCGCGCGCGGCGGCGAGGCCGACCGCGCTGTGCGGATCGATGATCTGCCCGCCATGTTCCTGCGCCCAGCGCAGCGCGAGCGCCATCGCGTCGCCGTCGATGCTCGCGCTGGCGAACGGCCCGCGCGCGCCGGCGAGCATGTCGGCGGGGATCGTCATCGCGCGGTTCGTGTCGAATTCGCCCATCATGCCGGTGATCGCGGCGCCGTCGCGGCCCGCGAGGTCGAACAGCAGCCGTTCGAAATTGCTGCTGACCTGGATGTCCATGCTGGGAGTCGCCGTCGCCGTCACCGTGCCTGCGCTATAGTCGCCGCGGGTCAGCGCGCGGTGAAGGATGTCGTTGACGTTCGTCGCGACGACGAGCTTGGCGATCGGCAGCCCCATCTGCGCCGCGACATAACCCGCGAACACATCACCGAAATTGCCCGTCGGCACGCTGAATGCCACCGGACGGTCAGGCCCGCCGAGGCGGACCGCCGCGTAGAAATAATAGACGACCTGCGCCATCAGCCGCGCCCAGTTGATGCTGTTCACCGCCGACAGCGTGACTTGGCTGCGCGCTTCCTCGTCGCCGAAAAGCCGCTTCACCATCGCCTGCGCATCGTCGAAGCTGCCATCGATCGCGATATTATGGACGTTCGGCGCGAGCACCGTCGTCATCTGGCGCCGCTGGACGTCGCTGACGCGGCCTTCGGGGTGGAGCATGAAGATCTGGATATGCTCGCGCCCCGCGACCGCCTCGATCGCCGCCGATCCGGTGTCGCCCGAGGTCGCGCCGACGATCGTGATGTCGGTATCGCCGCCGGCGAGGAATTTCTCGAAAAGCTGGCCGAGCAATTGCAGCGCGACGTCCTTGAACGCGAGCGTCGGGCCGTGAAACAGTTCGAGCAGCCAGTGGCGATGATCGAGCTGGATGAGCGGGGTCACCGCGTCGTGGCTGAAGCGACCGTAGGCGGCGCGGCAAAGCTCGCGCAGTTCGTCCTCGGTCAGCACGCCCTCGACGAAGGGCCGCATGACGCGCACAGCGGTTTCGGCATAATCAAGCCCCGCGAGCGCGCGAATTTCCTCAACCGACATCTGCGGCCATTTCGCCGGCACATAAAGGCCGCCGTCGCTGGCGAGCCCCGCAAGCGTTGCGGCACGAAAGTCGAAGGTCGGCGCAGAGCCGCGGGTGCTGATATATTCCATGGCGGCCCAGCGCCTAGCGGGCGAAGGTCACGGCCGCAAGCGGCGACGGACAGCCAATATATAGATGACGAGCGCCGCGGCGGCGAACAGGAACCATTGCACAGCGTAAGCGAGGTGGTTGTTGGGCGTGTTGTCGGCGGGCGGCACCGCACTGGCACGAAGGCCCGCGACCGGCGCGTCGGCAATCAGCATCGCGCGTGCCGGAACGGCTTTGCCCATTGCGCGCTCCATCACCGTCGGTTGTTCAGGGCCAGGAACGATCGTCCCCTGCACGGTGCCGCCCTTCCATTCGGGCGGAGTGAAATCGTCGGCGATTCCAACATCGACGAGCACGCCGGGTCCCTCGGCGCCGGTCCGACAGTCGGCGATCATCCGTATGCCTGCCGCACCCTTCCGGTCGGTGCCGCTGCGCGGATCCCAGCGGACCGGCTCGAGACAGACGACGCTGCTTTTGCGGAAGAGAACGGCGTCGGGGACGGGCGGCAGTTCGGGATAAGTCACCAAAGACGACATCGCCACATTGCGCTGGTAGAGCGCGATCAACGCTTCCTTCTCGCTCTTGCGCTGCAACTGCCAGACGCCGAGCGCGATCATCGCGGCGACCGCGACGAGCACAAGGATCGTTGGGATCAGCGGCCAGCGCCGCGTCGACTGTTGGGCAGGTTCAGTCATTCTTGTCCACCTTACGGCCTTCGGCTGCCTGACGCTGGTGCTCGCTCGCCAATAAGGCGCCCTTGCCAACGCGCAGGCCATAGATCACCGCGGCGGCGGTCAGCGGCACCCACAGGATGATATGCACCCACAAAGGCGGCCGCACCATGGCATCGAGCGTCAGCGCGATCGCGATGAGCAGCGCACCGATGATCAATGTCAGGAACGCCGCGGGACCATCGCCGACATTGTAGCGGCCGTAATCGAGGCCGCAGCTTTCGCATGTCGCGCGGAATTTCACCGGCCCGTCGAACAGCGTCTTGCCGCCGCATTCGGGGCAGAGACCAAAAAGGGCAGCGCGCCAGACCGGCGGCTGCCCATTTTGAAATTTGTCGCCAGCCGGCAATTTAGTGCGCGGCGATCGGCGCGCCCCAGCCGCCCCAAACATAGACGATGATGAAGAGGAACAGCCACACGACGTCGACGAAGTGCCAGTACCAGGCAGCGGCTTCGAAGCCGAAATGCTGCTGCGGGGTGAAGTGGCCCTTGTAGGTGCGCACGAGGCAGACGATCAGGAAGATCGTGCCGACGAGCACGTGGAAACCGTGGAAGCCGGTCGCCATGTAGAAGGCCGAGCTGTAGTTGCTCTGCCCGAAGCCCCACGGCGCGTGCATATATTCGTAAGCCTGGATCGACGAGAAGACCGCGCCGAGGATGATCGTCAGCCACAGGCCTTTTTTCAGGCCTTCGCGGTCGCCGTGGATCAGCGCATGGTGCGCCCAGGTGATCGTCGTGCCCGAGCAGAGCAGGATCAGCGTGTTGAGCAAAGGCAGCGAGAAAGGATCGATGACTTCGATGCCCTTCGGCGGCCACATGGTGATCGCAGCGGCGCCATCCTGACCGAACAGCGAGGTGACCGCGCCTTCAGCATATTCGATCGGCACCGGGAAGAGCGAAAAATCGAACCACGCCCAGAACCAGCCGACGAAGAACATGACTTCGGACGCGATGAACAGGATCATGCCGTAGCGCAGGTGCAGCTGGACGACCGGCGTATGGTCGCCGGCATGCGCTTCGTTGATGACGTCCGACCACCAGCTGAAGAAGGTGGCGATGACGCCCATGAAGCCGAGGCCGAGGACCCACTTGCCGACGCCGCCGAAATAATCGGCGTGCATCGCCATGACGAGCCCGAAGAACATCACGAGCGCAGCGACCGAGCCGATGAGCGGCCAGACGCTGGGATTTACGAGGTGGTAGTCATGATGTTTCGCACCGGACATGGCGTGTTTCCCGTTTTTAGCAGCCCCAGCATGATGATTCCCCATCATCTGCCGGTCTTGTTAGACTCTTGTTCGCGGCCTTAGCTCGCCTTTTTACCCTCGTCTACAGGGTGGAAGGTGTAGCTGAGGGTGATTTCCTGCACGTCGCGTGCGTCGGGGTCGTCCATGATCTTGGGATCAACGAAGAACAGCACCGGCATGCGCATCTGCTGCCCCGGCTCGAGCCGTTGCTGGGTGAAGCAGAAGCACTGGATCTTGGTAAAATATTTGCCCGCCTGATCGGGCGTGACGTTGAAGCTGGCGGTCCCGACGACGGGATGCGCCGAATTATTCTCGGCGATAAAGATTGCCATGTCGCGCGCGCCGATGCTCACCGTATCGGTCGGATGCTCGGGATAGAATTTCCACGGCAGGTTCGGCGAGACATTGGCGTCGAAGCGGACCGAGACCGTCTGGCTCAATATTTCGGGCTCGGCCGCCGCGGCGACCGGGTCGTAACGCTGCGTCGTACCGCCGAAGCCCGTGACGCGGCAGAAGAGATCGTAGAGCGGCACCGCCGCGAAGCCGAGACCGGTCATCGCGAGCGCCATCAACGCGGCCAGGCTTGCGGTCTTCGCGTTCGGCGACATGCGCCCAATGACCGGAAAGGCTCTCATGAGAATATCTGCATCTTGGCGATGGTGATGAAGAAGAACAGGATCGCCAGCCCGCCGAGCATCCACGCCATCAGGTTCGCACGGCTGCGCTGACGGCGGCGATATTCGGCCTCGTCAAACGGTTCGTTCGGAGTTTCTTCGGTCATAGCGGCCACCGATGGTCGGCGACGACAGCGCCGAACAGAATGAAAAGATAGGCGATCGAATAGGCGAACAGGCGTTTTTCGGGGCGCATCAGGTCGCCCTCGCCCGTCGTGCGCGTGCCGACCTGGACCGACAGCAGGACGAACACGGCCGAAAGCAGCACCGCGGTCCAGCCATAAAGCGCGCCGGTGTAGCCGAGCGGCCACGGCGCGATGGCACCGACCGCCATGATGACGGCATAGAACAGAATCTGGCGCCGCGTCGATTTCTCACCCGCGACGACCGGCATCATCGGAATGCCTGCGGCGGCATAGTCCGAGCGCATGAACAGCGCGAGCGCCCAGAAATGCGGCGGCGTCCACAGGAAGATCAAGAGGAACAGCATCACCGGCAGCGGCGCGATCGAACCCGTCGCGGCGACCCAGCCGATCAGCGGCGGAAACGCGCCGGCGGCACCGCCGATGACAATATTCTGCGGGGTCCGCGGCTTCAGCCACATCGTGTAGACGAAGACATAGAAGAGGATCGAGACGGCGAGCAGCAGCGTCGCCTGCCAGTTCGACGCGAACAGCATCAGGAACAGCGAAAAGGCGGCAAGCCCGACGCCGAACTGCAGTGCGGTCTGCGGATCGAGGCGCCCGGCGGGAAGCGGCCGGCCTGCGGTCCGCTTCATCTTCGCGTCGAGCCCCGCCTCATACCATTGGTTGAGCGCGCCCGAAGCCCCTGCCCCCAGCGCGATTGCAAGGATCGACGAAAAAGCGAGCACGGGAGGCACGTTGATCGGCGCCGCGAGCAGCCCGCACAGCGCGGTGAACACCACCAGCGACATGACGCGCGGCTTCGTCAGCGCGAACAGGTCGCGCCAGTCGGCGGGAAGTGCCGTTTCGCCGTGGGTCAGGCTCTGCGCCATGGTTACTCCAGCCCGATGTCATGCACCCCCTGCCGTCACCGGCAGGGGGAAGCACAAATCAGGCGATACGCGGCAGTTCGTTGAACTGGTGGAACGGCGGCGGGCTCGACAGCGTCCATTCGAGCGTCGTCGCGCCTTCGCCCCACGGATTGTCGGCGGCCTTCTTGCCCGCGAACAGCGAGTAGCCAATGTTCACGAAGAAGAAGAGCATGCCGACGCCCATGATCACATAGCCGTACGACGAGATCAGGTGCCAGTGCGCATAGGCTTCCGCATAGTCGGGGTAACGGCGCGGCATGCCCTGCTGGCCCAGGAAGTGCTGGGGGAAGAACATGACGTTCACGCCGATGAAGAAGATCCAGAAGTGCAGCTGGCCGAGGGCTTCGCTGTACATCCGGCCCGACATCTTCGGGAACCAGTAATAGAAGCCGGCGAAGAGCGAGAAGACCGCGCCCAGCGACAGCACATAGTGGAAGTGTGCGACGACATAATAAGTGTCATGCAAATTGGTGTCGACGCCGCCATTGGCCAGCACGACGCCGGTCACACCGCCGACGGTGAACATGAAGATGAAGCCGAGCGACCACATCATCGGCGTCTTGAAGCTCAGCGAGCCGCCCCACATGGTCGCGATCCAGCTGAAGATCTTGATGCCCGTGGGGACCGCGATCACCATCGTTGCCGCGGTGAAGTACATCTTGAGGTTCACGCTCATACCGACCGTGAACATGTGGTGCGCCCACACGATGAAGCCGACGACGCCGATCGCGACCATGGCATATGCCATGCCGAGATAGCCAAACACGGGCTTCTTGCTGAAGGTCGAGATGATCTGGCTGACCATGCCGAAACCCGGCAGGATCATGATGTACACTTCGGGGTGGCCGAAGAACCAGAAGAGATGCTGGTAGAGGACGGGGTCGCCGCCGCCGGCCGCATCATAGAAGGTGGTGCCGAAGTTGCGATCGGTCAGCAGCATCGTGATCGCCGCGGCGAGAACCGGCAGCGCGAGCAGCAGCAGGAACGCGGTGACGAGCACCGACCACACGAACAGCGGCATCTTGTGCAGCGTCATGCCCGGAGCACGCATGTTGAAGATCGTGGTGATGAAGTTGATCGCACCGAGGATCGACGCCGCGCCCGCGAGGTGGAGCGAGAAGATCGCCATATCGACCGCCGGCCCAACCGAGCCGCTGGTCGACAGCGGCGCGTAGACCGTCCAGCCGGTGCCGGCGCCATTGCCGCTGCCGCCAGGGACGAACAGCGACCCCATCAGCATGACAAACGCAACGGCGGTCAGCCAGAAGGACACGTTGTTCATACGCGGGAACGCCATGTCGGGCGCGCCGATCATCAGCGGCACGAACCAGTTGCCGAAACCGCCGATCATGGCAGGCATGACCATGAAGAACACCATGATCAGGCCATGCGCGGTGATCATGACGTTCCAGAAATGCTTGGCCGCGGTCAGATCCTGCGCGCCGCCGAGCGCCTGCGCCCACTCACCCAGATACTGGATGCCCGGATGCGCGAGTTCGAGGCGCATCAGGCCGGACAAGCCGCCGCCGACGATGCCGGCGATGATCGCGAAGATCAGGTAGAGGGTGCCGATGTCCTTGTGGTTCGTCGACATGAACCAGCGGACAAAGAAGCCGGGCGTGTCGTGATCATGGTCGTCGTGCGCATGGGTGTGGCCATGTTCGGCGCCGTGCGCGGGTGCAGTCGCTGCGATATCGGTCATCTGTCGGACCCCTTATTAATTCTTGGCGGCCGGCGCGGCGGCGGGCGCCGCTGCCGGTGCAGCTTCGGTCGTGACGGCGGCCGGCGTCGCGGCGGGCGCCGCAGCCGGAGCGGCGGCAGCGGGCGCCGGCGCGGCAGCGGCGGGAGCCGCGGCAACCGGACCAGCCGGGTTGCCGCCCTTCGAGCGGACCCAGGCTTCCCATTTGTCGACCGGAAGCACTTCGACGGCGATCGGCATATAGCCATGGTCGACGCCGCAGAGTTCCGAGCACTGGCCGTAATAGACGCCGACCTTATTCGCGGTGAATGTCGTTTCGTTGGCACGGCCGGGGACCGCGTCCATCTTGGTCCAGAAGGCCGGAACCGCGAAGCTGTGGATGACGTCGGCGCCGGTGATGATCAGCTTCACCTGGCGACCGACAGGCACGACCATGCGGTTGTCGACGGCGAGGTGATAGGGCTCGCCCGCGGCGATGGCCTTATCCTCGGGCAGGATCTTCGAAACATATTCGCCGATGCCCTGGTCGGGATAGGCATAGCCCCAATACCACTGATAACCCGTGACCTTGATCGTCAGCGCGTCCTTCGACGGCGGTTCATATTGCTGGGCCAGCAGCCGGATCGACGGCACCGCGATCACCGCGAGGATCAGCACCGGGATGGCGGTCCAGATGATTTCGATGAAGGTGTTGTGCGTCGTCTTCGACGGAACCGGGTTCGCCTTGGCGCGGAAACGGAACATCACCCACAGCAAAAGGCCGAGGACAATCAGCGTGATCACCGTGATAACGGGCAACAGGATCACATGGTTGAACCAGTAAGCCTGTTCACCAATCGGGCTGACCTGCGGCTGGAAATCGATGCCTCCGTCGACCGGCTGGCCAACCCCGGGGGTCGGCTTCATCGGAACGTAAGTGGCATCGCCAGCCGGAGCCGCGGCGGTCGTCGCGACCGGCGGCGCTGCCGGAGCAGCCGCATCGGCGGCGGCCGGAACCGGATTCGCCACAGCCGTTGCGGCGGGTGCTTCGGCCGGAGCCGTCGCGGGTGCCTGCGCATGGCCGGCGCCCACCGCGCCCAGCGACAAAGCCGCCGCAATTACAAGGGTTTTCAAGCTCTTCATAAGGATAGTGCCGCCCGTTGCCTGTTGTTCTTATTGATGCCCACCCCCTTTGCGGCAGCGGCCGGACACGCGTCGCGGCAGCCGGCAAGGGGCTGAATCTCGCGGGCGCTATAGACCCGCTTGCCGCTTGCCTCAAGCATCTCTAACACTATTTTGCGGCTGGATAATCTTCGCCGCCAAAACCCGGTCGCCCATCACGAGCGACGCACTGGATAAAAGAACAACTCCTCCATGACCGATGATGAAATCCTGGCCGAATTCCGCGCCGCCGACGCCCTGCTCCAGGGCCACTTCCTGCTCTCCTCGGGCCGTCACAGCGAATATTATCTGCAGTGCGCGCGCGTATTGATGGACACCGAACGCGCCGGCCGGCTCGCCGTCGCGCTCGCCGCCAAGCTGCCGCGCGAGCTGAAACAGGCGATCGACATCGTCGTCTCGCCCGCGATGGGCGGGGTGATCATCGGCCATGAAATGGGCCGCGCGCTCGGCAAACCCGCGATTTTCGTCGAGCGGCCGACGGGCACCTTCGAACTGCGCCGCGGCTTCACGATCGATCCGGGCGCCAAGGTGCTGATGGTCGAGGATGTCGTGACCACCGGCCTGTCGTCGTGCGAAGCGATGGAGGCGGTGCGCGCCGCGGGCGGCGATGTGATCGCCGAGGCTGCGCTCGTCGACCGTTCGGCGGGCAATGTCGAACTCGGCGTGCCCTTCTATCCGCTCGTCGCGATCAATTTCCCGACCTATGCCGAGGATGAATTGCCCGAAACGCTGGCAGGAACCGAAGCGGTGAAGCCCGGCAGCCGGAGCAAGGCGGCTTGAGCGGCGGCGCTCCTTCGCGCCTGCGGCTCGGCGTCAACATCGACCATGTCGCGACGATCCGCAACGCGCGCGGGGGCGAGCACCCCGATCCGGTGCGCGCGGCCGAAATCGTCGCGGCGGTCGGCGGCGACGGCATCACCGCGCATTTGCGCGAAGACCGCCGCCATATCCGCGACGACGACCTCAAGCGCATCCAGGCCGCCACGGACCTGCCGCTGAACCTCGAAATGGCGGCGACCGACGAGATGGTCGAGATCGCGCTGCGCCATATGCCGCACGCCGCGTGCATCGTCCCCGAAAAGCGCGAGGAGCGCACGACCGAGGGCGGGCTAGACGCGGCGGGCCAACACAACCACCTCGCCCCCATCGTCGCGCGCCTCAACGACGCGGGCATTCGCGTCAGCCTGTTCATCGAACCCGATCCGCGTCAGATCGAAGCCGCGATGCGCCTCCGCGCCCCCGTCGTCGAATTCCACACCGGCCGCTACGCCCATGTCGAGGGCGAGGAACGCGCCGCCGAACTCCGCCGCCTTGCCGACGCCGCCGCACTCGCGTGGAAGAATGGCATCGAGCCGCACGCGGGGCACGGCCTGACCTATGAGAATGTCGTCCCCGTCGCCGCGATCCCGCAGCTCGCCGAACTCAACATCGGCCATTACCTGATCGGCGAGGCGATCTTTACCGGGCTGGAGGACGCGGTGCGCCGGATGCGCGCGCTGATGGACGAGGCGCGAGGCGCGCTGTGATCATCGGCCTCGGTTCCGACCTCTGCAATATAGAGCGTATCCAGAAGTCGCTCGACCGCTTTGGCGAGCGCTTCGAAAATCGCGTCTTCACCGAGGTCGAGAAGGCCAAGGCGGCACGGCGGCCTTTCACCCGCGCCGGCACTTACGCGAAGCGTTTCGCCGCGAAGGAAGCCTTTTCGAAAGCGGTCGGCACCGGCTTCAAGCGCGGCGTGTTCATGAAGGACATCGGCGTCGTCAACGCGCCGTCGGGCGCGCCGACGCTCGCGCTGACCGGCGGCGCCGCGGAGCGGCTCGCGCAGATAACTCCGCCCGGCCACAGCGCGTATATTCATTTGACGCTGACCGACGACCATCCGTGGGCGCAGGCCTTTGTCATCATCGAAGCAATCAAGGACTGACATTCATATGGCGAAACACAAGACGAAGGATGACGCGAGCTGGGGCAAGCTGATCCGCGACGTCGTGGTGATTCTGCTGCTCGTGCTCGGCATCCACAGCTGCGTCGCCAAGCCTTTCTACATTCCGTCCGATTCGATGATGCCGGTGCTGCGCAACGGCGACCGGCTGATCGTCAGCAAATATCCTTATGGCTGGTCCTATTCGTCGGTCAGCTTTCACTTGGCGCCCAAGCTCGCGGGCCGGCTGTTCAGCAAACTGCCCGAACGCGGCGATATTGTCGTGCTTGAGCATCCGGTGACGCGGATCGACTATATTAAGCGCGTGATCGGCCTGCCCGGCGACACAATCGCACTCCGCAATGGCGAACTCAGCATCAACGGCAAGCCGGTGAAGCGCGAGGTTCAGCCGATGCTGGCGATCCCGGTCGACCTCAACACCCCCGGCCCCGACAGCAGCCTGTTCCGTTTCGTGACCAGGGACGCCAGCGGCAAGGAAATGCTCGAACTGCCGATCGTCCGCGAGACGCTGCCCGGCGGCGCGACCTTCGACACGATCGACATGGGGCCCGGCTATGCGACCGACGATTATGGCCCGGTCACCGTACCCGCCGATCATATCTTCCTGATGGGCGATAACCGCGACGGCAGCGCCGACAGCCGCGTCGACACCAACCAGAAGGGCCTCGGCGGCCCCGTTCCCTTCGACGCGATTGCCGGGCGCGCCGAGATCATCAGTTTTTCGACCGATGGAACCGCCGAGTGGTATAACCCATTGAGCTGGTTTAGTGCCTTGCGATCGGGGCGCGCGGGAACCGACCTGCGGCCCGAGCGTCAGGGCAGCTAACACAACGGGGAAAACGACATGGCGGCGACAAGGAAAACAACCGGAACGCGCGCCGCCAGTGCCGCCGCCAAGGCCGACGCGCACAGGGAGGCCCCCGGCCCCACCGAAATCCGCAGCCAGCTTGTCCGCACCGAACTGCTGAAGGCCGGGGTCTGGATCGGCCTCGCGCTGCTCATCGGTCTATGCATCGTCTTGATCCAGCCGATCCTGCTGATCTTTGCCGGCATCGTGATGGCATCGATGCTCGACGGCGGGACGCGCCTGCTCGGCCGCGTGCTGCCGATCGCGCGCGGCTGGCGGCTGCTCATCGTTTGCCTCTCGCTCGTCGTCTTCCTTGTCTGGACCGTGATGTTCGCGGGCTCGCAGATCGCCGATCAGGCGGCGACATTGCAAACCGTCGTGATGGGACAGGTCGAGCGGATCGCCGCGTGGGCGAGCGACCATGGCATGGGCAATTTCCAGCTCGATACAAAGACGATCACCGACAATCTCGCCGGCACATTCGGCCGCGTCACCGCCGCGGTGGGTACGGTTCTCGGCGGACTGACCAGCCTGATCATGATCCTCGTCCTCGGCATCTTCATCGCGATCGAACCGCGGCTTTACGAGCGTGGCGTCGCCTGGATGCTGCCAATGAAAGCCCGAGAGAATTTCTACATCACCACCGCGCGCATGGGCTTCACGCTACGCCGCCTCATGGCGGGGCGCCTGCTCGGCATGCTGGTCGAAGGCATCGGCACCTGGCTCGCCTGCATGGCGGTCGGTATTCCGATGGCGGCGCTGATGGGCCTGCTCACCGGCCTGCTGGCGTTCATCCCCAATATCGGCGCGATCGTGTCGGGCGTACTGCTCGTCCTCGTCGGCTTCTCGGCGGGAACCGACACCGGCCTGTGGGCGATCGCGATCTATTTCATCGTCCAGACGGTCGACGGTTATCTGATCGTCCCGATGGTCGCCAAGAAGACCGTCGACCTTGCCCCCGCGCTCGTGCTCGGCGCGCAGATATTGTTCGGCGCGCTGCTCGGCCTGATGGGGCTGTTCCTCGCCGATCCGATCATCGCGATGATCAAGGTCGCGCTGGAACGCGAGGCCGAACGCAACGCCGACGGCGTCAAAACGAAAACGGCGGCGGGCACCTGAGCCCGCCGCCGCTTCTGCTTCGCTAACGCCGCTCGCTTACTGCGGCGGCATACCCGGCGGCGGACCGCCGGGGCCACCCGGGCCGCCCTGCATCTGCTGTTGCTGCTGCATCATCTGTTGCTGTTGCTGCATCTGCTGCTGCATCGCGCGAACCTCGGCCTCCGAGCGGAAGTCGAGCAGCGTGACGGCGAAGTGCAGCGTGCTGCCGGCCGGGATCGGGCCGACCGCGCGGTCTTGATAACCGAGCGCCGGCGGGATGGTGATCTTGTACTCGCCGCCCTTCTTCATGCGGGTCAGCGCTTCCGAAAAGCCCGGAACGACCTGCGCGACCTGCATCGGCGCCTGTTCGTTGGCGTCGAAGACGGTGCCATCGTCGAGCTTGCCTTCATATTTCACCAGCACGACGTCGGCCTTGGTCGGGCTCGGCCCCGTGCCTTCCTTGACGACCTCGAACCCGATCCGCGGGGTCATGTGCCAGGCAAAGGCCGCGCCTGCGACCAGCAGCGCCGCGAGGCCAAACCACATCAGCCACAGGCCGCCCTTGCTCACCGGACGCAATGGAACCGTCGTTACGCTCATCTTGGATGATCCTTCCGCTGCCCCGGCCGGGGCGAAAATGCTGGCGAGGCCTATAGGCGGTGCGGCGCGGAACGGTCCAGAGGCAATTATGCGTAAGCGCATAACGAAAAAGGGCGCCGCGTTGCCGCAGCGCCCTTTTTTCGATCAGCATCCCGAACGGGAGACGGTCTTACTTGATCCCGTCGCGTTCCATCCGCTTGCGCTCCATCTTGCGGGCGCGGCGGACAGCGGCGGCGTGCTCGCGCGCGCGCTTTTCGCTGGGCTTCTCGTAATGACGGCGCAGCTTCATTTCGCGATACACGCCCTCACGCTGCAGCTTCTTCTTGAGCGCGCGAAGGGCCTGGTCGACATTATTGTCGCGAACGATGATTTGCATACGCCGTGTCGTCTCCGGTTCGTCCAACGATGAACGGCTACCGGCCATCCGGTCCGCCATAAATCGCCGATATAAGGGCAATAAAAGAAGCGCCGCGAACCCGCGACGTTCCGATGGCTGGGCCACTAAAAGGATTCGCGGCAAAATGCAAGCCCTTGCGCGGTAAACCGCGCCTGCCCCGCTATCGAACCGCCCCGCCCGCTCCCGGGATTGTGCCCGGCCCCATCCTTATGGCATAGGTAGCAGGACGAAACTAACATCATAATGAGGGACAGGCCATGGCGACCCAGCTCAAGCGTAACAGCAAATATAGCGAAGCCGAATGGACGGCGCGGCAGGAGCTTGCCGCCTGCTATCGCATCTTCGCGATGATGGGCTGGGACGAGATGATCTTCAACCATATCACGGTGAAGGTCCCCGACGAGGAAGGCGCCTTCCTGATCAACCCCTATGGCCTGCATTTCAGCGAGGTTTCGGCGTCGAACCTGATCAAGATCGACATCGACGGCAACAAGGTCGACGAGGATAACCCTTGGCACGTCAACAAGGCGGGCTTCGTCCAGCACAGCCTGTTCCACCGCGTCCTGCCCGACGCGCACGCGATCATCCACACGCATACCACCGCGACGGTCGCGGTCTGCGCGCTCGAAGGCGGGCTCCAGCCCGTGAACTTCTACGCCTGCAACTTCGCGGGCCAACTCGCTTATCATGATTTTGAGGGCGTCACGGTGCGCGAGGAAGAGGGCGAACGCCTTGTCCAGAACCTCGGCGACAAGCGCATATTGATGCTCAAGAACCACGGCCCCGTCGTGATGGGCAAGACGCTGACCGAAGCCTTCATCAAATATTGGGCGCTCCAGCGCGCGTGCGAGATCCAGATGGCGACGATGAGTATGGGCCAGCCGATCACCGTCCCGAACGAGGTGATCGCGGTCCACCAGCGCGACCTGTTCATGGCCTCGATCCCCGGGCAGGCGGGCAAGGCCGAGTTCGACGCGATGGTGCGCAAGGTCGACAAGATCGACACGAGCTGGCGTGACTAATCCAGCCGTTGCGCTAACAGGAACCGCATGACGCGATTCTCGGTCAACGACCGCCCGGTCGAATATCGCATGGAACCCGAAACGCCCCTGCTGTGGGCGCTGCGCGACGCGTCGAACCTGACGGGCACCAAATATGGCTGCGGCACCGGCGAGTGCGGCGCGTGCACCGTCGATATCGACGGCGAAGCGATTCGCAGCTGCATGGTCACCATCGCCGAGTGTGAAGGCCGCTTCGTCACGACGATCGAGGGGCTCGCGCGCGACCGCAGCCATCCGGTGCAGCAGGCGTGGGTCGCCGAACAGGTGCCGCAATGCGGTTTCTGCCAGTCGGGGATGATCATGGCCGCCGCAGCCCTCCTCCGGTCGAACAGCAATCCCAGCGATGCCGAGATCGATGCGGCGATGACCAATATCTGCCGCTGCGGTACCTATCCGCGCATCCGCACCGCGATCCGTCTCGCGGGACGCGTGATCCGCGGCGAGGAACGCATTGCCGCCGCGCCGCCGCCGGGCATCCGTCCCGAGGATGCGGCGCGCGCCGTTCCGGCCCTGCGCCTGCCGCCGGGCAGCTGAACGCGCCCGTTCATGTAGCTGAACCGCAGGCAACAGCGCGGTCAGCCATCGATCATCTTGCGGAGCGTAAGAATCGATTCATCATCCCGGCTGGCGTCTTCAGCACACGGGACATGAGTTGGAGAATGGCGAGATGAAAAAGATGTTCGGAGGGTTGCTTATCGCTGCAACGATCCTGACCCCGATCGCCCCGGCCGCCGCACAGGCATCGGGCGAGCGGGTGCAGATCGCGCAGCGTGGCGACCGGGGAGACCGCGGACCACGCGGTCCCGAAGTGCGCCGCGGCGGTGGTGAAGCGCGTGCTCAGCGTCAGCAAAGCCAGCAACCGCAAGTCGAGCGCCAGCAGCGCAGCGAAATGCGCCAGCAACAACGGCAACAGCGCGGCAATGATCAGCAGCGCCAGGCGCAGCGTCAGCAGTGGCAACAGCAGCGCGGCAACGACCAGCAACGCCAGGCGCAGCGCCAGCAGTGGCAGCAACGTCAGGGCGATCAGCAGCGTCAGGCCCAGCAGGTCCAGCGCCAGCGCGGCGGCACCTATGATCGCAACAACGACGGCCGCATCGACCGCCAATGGGATCGCAATCGCAACGGCCAGGTCGATCGGCGCTATGATCGCAACGACAACAACCGCGTCGATCGCCGCTACGACCGCAATCGCAACGGCGACCTCGACCGCCGCTGGGATCGCAACAACAACAACCGTATCGACCGGCGCGACGGCCGCTATGATCGCAACCGCGACGGCCAGATCGATCGGCGGTACGACCGCAATAACAACGACCGCGTCGACCGGCGCTATCGCGACGGCCGCAACGATCGCTGGGATCGGGGCGACCGCAACAATCGGTGGAACCGCGACTGGCGCAACGATCGCCGCTACGACTGGCGCAGCTATCGCAACCAGAATCGCAGCCACTACCGGATGCCGCGCTATTACAACCCGTATCGCGGTTACGGATATACGCGGTTCAGCATCGGGTTCAGCCTGAACTCGCTCTTCTATAGCTCGCGCTATTGGATCAACGACCCCGGCTATTACCGCCTGCCGCCCGCTTACGGCGGCACGCGCTGGATCCGCTATTACAACGACGCGCTTCTGGTCGATACCTACTCGGGCGAAGTGATCGACGTGATCCACGATTTCTTCTGGTAATATTCCTTTCGGTTATCAGATGACAAACTGAGGGGCCGGTCCGCCGGCCCCTCTTTTTATGCGCTTGCTCTCCCCCGCCCGCCGCGCCACGGTGGCGCGATCAGGCAGGGGAGATTTCATGCGTAAATTGGGAATGGTCGCGGCAGCGACGCTCGCGCTGCTCGGCACGACAGCCTATGCAAAAACCACTATCGTCTATGCGGGCCGCGTCATCACCGACGCGTCCAAACCGGCGCAAGGCCCCTCGACGATCACCATCACCGACGACCGCATCACCTCGATCGCTGCCGGACGCACCGAAGCACCCGCCGGCGCCGAAGTCGTCGATCTCGGCGACAAGACGCTGCTTCCCGGTCTCGTCGATCTCCACGTCCACCTGACCGGCGATCCGGGCGACGATTATCGCGTGGCGGCGGTCGACCCCGACGAATGGGGCGTCGTCGTTGGCGCAAAGAATGCCGCGATCACGCTCCGCGCCGGCTTCACCACCGTGCGCGAGGCGGGATCGGCGCAATATACCGCTTATTCGCTCCGTCGCGGCACCGCGAACGGCTTTATCGAAGGCCCGCGCATCGTCGCCGCCGGCCCCGCGCTGTCGATCATCGGCGGGCATGGCGACGTCACCGGTTTCCGCGAGGACGTCCACGCCGTGCTCGACCAGGGCTATACCTGCACCGGCCCGCTCGAATGCGCGGAGAAGGTACGCAAGGCCTCGCGCGCGGGCGCCGACGTCATCAAGATCACCGCGACCGGCGGCGTGCTGTCGCAGCAGGCGCGCGGGCTCGAAGGCCATTTTACCAGTCCCGAATTGCAGAGCATCGCCGATACCGCGCATTCGCTGGGGCTCAAGGTCATGGCGCATGCGCACGGCGCGGGCGGGATTACCTCTTCGGCGGCGGCGGGCATCGACAGCATCGAGCATGGCACCTTCGCCGACGACGCGACGCTGAAGGTCATGAAGGCGAAGGGCACCTACCTCGTCCCCACGCTGATGGCGTTCGAGGGCATCCGCGAGCGGCTCGGCAAGGGCATCTATACCCCGACGGTCGAGAACAAGGTACGCATGACGCTGAATGACGTCGGCAAGGCGGTGACGCGTGCCAGGGCGCTCGGCGTGCCGATCGCGTTCGGCACCGACGCCGGCGTCTTCGAACATGGCCGCAACGGACAGGAGTTCGCGCTGCTCGTCAAACATGGCCTGACCCCGAGCGAGGCGCTGGCGAGCGCAACGACGGTCGCGGCGAAATTGCTGTCGCTCGAAAACGAGATCGGCCGCATCGCACCCGGCATGTCGGCCGACATGATCGCGGTCAGCGGCGACCCGTTGAGCGACGTCACCGTACTCGAAAAAGTCGATTGGGTGATGGCGCGCGGCCGGATTGCCGATTGATCGCGGTCGTCACGCGGCGCGGCGGATGCGTCCACGCGCCGGTGTGACCGTCTTCGCGCCCGTCAGCCCGTCGATCTCGACCGCCTCGGCGAATTTCACGCCGACGCGGTTGCCCGCCGACCAGCGCGCCTCGGCATCGAAGACCTGATCAGCGCCGAATTCGAGGGTCAGCGCCGTCCCGGGTGGGACATTCCAGAGTCCCTCGATCAGCGCCCCGCGCGACGATATGTTGCGGACGATCGCCTCATATCGATGGCCGCCGCTACCGACCTGGATCGTGCGGAAGGTCGTAAGCCGCGCCTCGCGCGCGCTCTTATAGCCCTTCGCCTCGGCGCGCCCGTCGCCCTCGCGAAGCAAGGCCAGCACTTCGACGAGGTCCATCGGCTTGCCATAAATATAACCTTGGACATGGCTGCACCCGAGCCCTCGGATCAGCGCGAGGTCGTCGTGCGTCTCGACTCCCTCTGCGGTCGTTTCCATCTTGAGCGCGGTGGCCAATCCAACGATCGACGAAATGATCGCGGCGTTCATGCTGCTGGGATCGGCGGCGCCGAGCACGAAGCTCTGGTCGATCTTGATCTTGTCGAACGGCGCCTTCTTCAGATAGCCGAGCGCCGAATAGCCCGTACCGAAATCGTCGAGTGCCAGCCGCACCCCGGTGCGCTTCAGCTTCTGGAACATCGCGAGGTTCTCGGCGCTCTCGTCAAGGAAGACCCCCTCGGTGATCTCGAGCTCGAGCTGCTCGGGACGGATGCCTGCCGCCGACACCGCGCTCATGATCGTCGCGGGCAGCTTTTCATTGGCGAACTGCCGCGGCGAGACATTGACCGCGACGCGATATCCGGGGCCGAGGTGCGCGATCGTCGCGCAGGCGGTGCGGATGATCCATTCGCCGATCGGCACGATCAGGTTCGACTCCTCGGCGATCGGAATAAATTTCGACGGGCTGATCAGCCCGTCGGTCGCATGATGCCAGCGGATCAGCGCCTCGAACCCGGTGATCCGTTCGCTCTCGACGTCGACGATCGGCTGGTAGAGCAGCCTGAGTTCGTCCTTTGCCAGCGCGTCGCGCAAGGCATCCTCGATCGCCTTGCGCTCGCTCGCCTGATTGTGCATCGCGTCGGCATAGAAACGATAGACGCCGCGCCCCGCATCCTTCGCGGCATAAAGCGCGAGGTCGGCGTTGCGGACGAGCGCCGATGCCGTCACCCCCTGCCCGTCCGACACCGCGATGCCGAGCGACGATCCGATGCGGACCTGCTCTCCCTCGATCGAAAAGGGCTTGGCGAGGCTGAGGATGATCGCATTGGCGATGCCGGCGAGCTTTTCGGGCTGACTCAGCTGCGGCACGACGATCTGGAACTCGTCGCCGCCGAGCCGCCCGACCTGCCCCTTGTCGCCGACGATCTGCGTCAGGCGCCCCGCGACCTGCTGCAGCAACTGGTCGCCGACGGGGTGCCCCAGCGTGTCGTTGACCGCCTTGAAGCGGTCGAGATCCATGAGCAGCAGCGCGCAGGGTTGCGGCTGCCCGCTATGGCTCTTGAGCGCGCGTTCGAGCAGGTCGGTGATGTGGCGGCGGTTCGCGAGGCCCGTGAGCGTGTCGTAGCGCGCGAGTTGGTTGATCTCGCGCTCGGACCTTTTCTTGTCGGTGAGGTCGGTGCCGCTGCCGCGGAACCCCTGGAAATTGCCAAGCTCGTTGCTGATCGGTTGGCCCGAAATCGACCACCATCGCTCTTCGCCCGGCACCGCGGCCTGCACCGTCAGTTCCTTGAACGGGGTGCGCGACGAGAGGCTGAACCCCAGCGTCCGCTCTTCGCTCTCGTCGTTGCCGATGCGCTTGCGGATGATGTCGGTAAAGGGATGGCCGAGCAGGTCGGCGAGCGGCCGGTCGAGCCGCGCCGCGACGGTCGGCGAGATATAGACGAGCTGACCGTAACGATCGGTTTCCCAGAACCAGCCGCGCCCCGCGCGCTCGAAATCGCGCATCAGGTTCAGCGCGCGCTGCTGGTCGCTGACGCCCTGCCGAGCGGCGTGCGTCGCGCGCCGCTGGTGCCGGACGTCCTCACGCATCATGACGATCAGCAGGCCGAGGAAGATGAAACCTGCGACCGCGAACGGCCATGAGGCGACGCCGATCGCGCCACCCAATGCGGTCGCACCGGCGAAAGCGAAAAAGGCGGGACGGACCACCGCGACCGCCGACGCCGCGACGAGCAGCGATCCGATGTGGATCGCGGTAAAGGCATCGAAATGGCGGCTGCCGTCGGGGACCGCGATCGCATCGAACATCGCCGCCGCGTTGAGCAAGGTGCCGAGCGCGATCAGCGCCATGCACAGCATCGCCATCAGCCGCACTCGGCTGTGCGCGATCGGACGCGGTTTGCGCATCGCCTGCCCGATTACCGTCAGCGCGACATCGCATGGCAAGCCGGCCGCCATCACCAGCCAGTGCGAAGGATGATCGAGGAAGCCCGTAAGGCCCGGCAGAAAGGCGAAGGTCAGGAATGCAAGGACGCGGCCGATCAGCACATAATGCCACAGCTTCGCCACGCGCATCAGGTGCGTGACGAATTCCGGTGAATCGAACAGCGATTCGCCCGCTGGCAAATCGCCGCCTCCCGGCCGGATGATGTTACGCCGAACCCCCAATGTTCCGAACTTCCCCGCTTTTCTGGTCGCGGCGAGCAGTGGCCAAAAGGGGTTTCCAAATCCTTACCGCGAGCCCGCGATTTCCGCCGATATTGTGCCAAAACGGAAGGGGTTACGTTTCGGTTCGCAACTCGTTATAGATCGGTCATGCCCGCCGTCCGCCTGTTCCCGCCCGACCGCTTTTTCGACCGCGCCGAATGGTCGGCCCTCACCCGCGCATCATCATGGCGCGGCATCTGGCTCGTCGCGCACGCGTGGATCGTCAGCATCGCGCTCGTCGGCCTTGCCGCTTGGTCGCAGAACCCGGTGGCGTGGCTGCTGGCGGTCATCTTCGTTGGTGGACGCCAGCTCGGGCTCGCGATCCTGATGCACGACGCCGCGCATGGCGCGCTCCATCCGGACCGGAAAATCAACAACTTCCTCGGCCAATGGCTGACGGGCGCGGCGGTCGGATCGGACCTGATCGCCTATCGCACCTATCATCTCCAGCATCATAAATTCACCCAGCAGCCCGAAGACCCCGACCTGTCGCTGTCGAAGCCTTTCCCCACCACGCGCGCCAGCCTGTGGCGCAAGGTGCTGCGCGACATGACGGGTCAGACCTTCTTCAAACAGCGCGTGGCGCAATTCGGATTCGCCTTCGTCGGCCTGAAAGCGATGCTGCGCGGCGAACAGGGTCAGAAAAGCGGCGCGAGCACCAAGGCGGGGACACCGTTCAACAAGCAGTCCGACGACGGCATGACGTCACCGACGATCGACGTCGCGGGCGCGATGGCGGTGGCGCGCGCGGTCGGGCGCTTCCTGATCGTGCAGGCGGTGCTGCTCGCGGCCTCGCTCGCGCTCTATGGCTGGACGCCGTACCTGCTGTGGCTCGCGGGGTTGGCGACGACGTTCCAGCTGTACCTGCGCGTCCGCAACATCGCCGAACATGCCTGCACGACGACCGGCAGCGACGATCCCTTCACCCATGCGCGCACCACCCACGCGGGCTGGCTGGCGCGTGCGACGGTTGCTCCATATTGGGTGAATTATCACGCCGAGCATCACCTGTTCATGGGCGTGCCCTGTTATCGCCTGCCCGAGGTGCATGCCGCGCTTGGCCGCGCAGGCAAGCATGATTCGATGACGATCGCGCCGGATTACACCGCGGTGCTGCGTCAGGTCACCGCCAAGGGCTGATCAGCCTTCCTGGACGAAGCGCGCGCCCGCGCGGTCCTTGACCGTCTTTTCGGGGTCGAAGATCATCCCGTTCATCGCGACATAGACCCCGGGCGGCAGCGTCTGCGCCGCCGCGAGCGCGAAGCCGACGTTGAATTCGGCGTCGCTAGCGCGGACCGACGCGGGCTGCATCGCCCCCGTCATCACGATCGTCTTACCCGCGATCCCCGCGAGCACGCGCCCGGTAACGACCATCGTGTCGGTGCCGTGCGTGACGAGGATGCGCGATGCATCGCTCGCAGCAACCGCGGCGCGGATCGCCTCGCGATCGGCATCGTCGAGCTCGAGGCTGTCCTTGCGCATCAGCTGGGTGACGCGGTGCGGGACATGGACGTTGTTTTCGCGCAGCATGTCGGGGATCGCAGCGGGGCCGATCTGGAACTCGCTCAAGGCATCGAAATAGACTTTGTCGATCGTCCCGCCGGTGGTGAAGATATCGATCATGCGCATTCGTCCTGGATCGGCAGCGCCGGGGTGCCGTCGGGGGCGGCGAAGGGCCGCTTGAAAGTGAAAGCCTCGGCCGTCGGCCCGTTCGCGTCGAGCATCGCGATCCGCGCCATGCCCTCCGCGACCGTCGGGCGATGGCCTGCGGGAACCCACCACAGCGCCTGATAGACCGCCATATGGTCGAACCACTCCTTGCGCCGCTTCATCACCGTCAGATGATCGGGGGTGCGATAGACATAGGTCGCAAGCGCATCGATATCACGCCACACCGACATGTTCGCGATCAGGTGCGGATCGTCGGTCACGGGCACGTCGGTCGCATTATTCCCCTCGCCGGTGAGCCGCCAGACGAAGCCGTCGGCGGCTTCGGCGACCGCGTTCACATGGTCGAGCGCATCCATGAAATCGCGGTTCGCGACATGGTCGGGTGGCAAGCGAAAGCGGCCGATGTTGATCTGCGCCAGCTCGTAACCCGCCATGCTCTACTCCTCAGGCCAGTGCCTCGGCGATCAGTCGCCGCGTGTTGTCGATCCCGAACAATGCGATGAAGCTGCCCATGCGCGGCCCCGCACTCGACCCCAGCAGCGTCTCGTACAGCGCCTTGAACCAATCGCGCAGGTTTTCAAAGCCATAGGCCTCGTTCTTGCCGATTTCGTACACGATGTTCTGGATATCGTCGGCACCGGCATCGGCGGGCAGCGCCGCGAGCTTGTCGTCGAGTTCCTTCAGTGCAGCACCCTCGCCGCCTCGCGGCTTGCGACGATTGAGCGTCGGCGCGACATAGTCGCGGTTATACGCCATCGCATTGTCGATCAGCCGGTCGAGCTCGGGATAGGTCGCCGCGCTCGCGCCGTCGACATATTGGCCGAGGTAGCGCCAGATCTGGTCCTTCGACGCATCGGCGCCCATCACCCCGACGAGGTTCAGCAGCAGCCCGAAGGTCACCGGCAGCTCGGCCGTCGGCATATCCTCGCCGCGCGCGGCATGGACGTGGTGAACGGGGTTGCCGAGCTTCTTGTCAGGTTCCTGCGCTGCGTAATTTCCGCGCATCTGCAGATATTCGTCGACCGCCTTCGGGATCACGCCGATATGCAGCTGCTTCGCCGCCTTGGGCTCGCGATACGCGAAAAAGGCCAGGCTTTCCTCGCTGCCATAGTCGAGCCACTGATCGAGGCTGAGGCCATTGCCCTTCGACTTCGAAATCTTCTCGCCCTTTTCGTCGAGGAACATTTCGTAGATCAGCCCCTCGGGCTTACGCCCGCCGAGCGCCTTGGCAATCTTGCCCGACTGGGTGCCGCTGTCGGTCAGATCCTTGCCATACATCTCGTAATCGACGCCAAGCGCGACCCAGCGCATCGCCCAGTCGACCTTCCACTGCAGCTTCGCACCGCCGCCGAGGATGCTGTGCGTGATCGTCTCGCCCTCATCCTCGAACGAAACGAGGCCCGCATCGGCATCGACGACGGTCACCGGCACCTGCAGCACGATGCCCGACTTGGGGCTGACCGGCAGGATCGGCGAATAGGTCGCAGCGCGTTCGGCGCGCAGCGTCGGCAGCATGATGTCGAGGATGTCCTGGTTGTGGCGCAGGACATTCTTCAGCGCGTCGTCGAATGCGCCCGACTGATAGCGCTCAGTCGAGCTCACGAACTCATATTCGAAACCAAA
This sequence comes from Sphingopyxis sp. MSC1_008, assembly GCF_023197165.1. Taxonomy (GTDB): domain Bacteria; phylum Pseudomonadota; class Alphaproteobacteria; order Sphingomonadales; family Sphingomonadaceae; genus Sphingopyxis. Next base: position 45,418 of record NZ_JALPRD010000001.1, on the reverse strand, counting down.
CCGGTCGAGAAACTCGCGCAGCATCGCATTGTTATGATGCGCAAAACTTTCATACTTGTCGAACGGATCGGGGATCGCGGTGAGCGGCTTACCCAGATATTCGCGAAGCATGTCGCCGTTCGGCACATTGTCGGGAACCTTGCGGAGGCCGTCCAGATCGTCGCTGAACGCGACAAGCCGCGTGGCTGCGCCGCCGGTCAGCGCCTCATAGGCGCGGCGGACCATCGTCGTGCGCAGCACTTCGTTGAAGGTGCCGATATGCGGCAGTCCCGACGGGCCGTAACCCGTTTCGAACAATATAGCTTCACCGCCCGGCTTGCCATCGGGATAGCGTTTGACGATCTTGCGCGCTTCCTCGAAGGGCCAGGCCTTGGACGTTTGCGCGGGTTCGCGCAGCGACGGGTGAAGGTGCAAGTCAGTCATGCCGCGCCCATAGCGGCAAGAAGCGAGGATGGGAAGAAGACCGGACGCGCGCAGGCCTTCTTCCCGTCGCTCTCATCCGCGCGGCTGCGTCGCCGGCAGGAAGCTGCTCTTGCGCAGCAGCGCCGCCGAAACGAGCGACACCAGCAGCGCGATCGGGAAAATCTCGGTCAGCGTCAGCGCCATGCGGAACAGCGGGTTCTTATATTGCTCCGCCATCGCGCCCATCTCGGCCGAGAATTTTGCGATCTCAGCCGCCGATTTGCCGGCGGCGCGCATATCCCCGACGCTCGTGGCGATATAGTCGGTCATGAAGGTCCCGCCGGTCTGCCACATATAGAGCTCCCAGCCGAGAATGTAGAAAAGCGACGCGACAAGCCCGATACCGAGTCCAACGCCGAGCGCCTTCCAGAAGCTGATCACGCCGCCCAGATTGACGTCGCGATAGCGCTTCACGCCGATGAAGACGAACAGCAGCGCGACCAGCATCGACAGATAGCCGGCGACCATGCCCATCGTGCCATGATCGGCGACGAAGGTAATGCTGATGAACATGCCGAGAATGACGATGACGCCCGCGATGGCGCCGTAGACTGCGATAATCCTGCCCATGATGTCTCTCCCCTGTTGATGGATGCCACGCGAGATGGGGGGAAACAACGGTTGGAATCCATCGCCCAAACGGGTGATTTGAATGGTTTAGCCCGATTTTACGGCAGGATGTCGAGCGTCCGCGCCTTTTGCACCGCCTGCGTCCGGCTGGCGACCGCCAGCTTTTCATAAACGCGCGCGATGTGCGTCTTGACCGTGTTGGGCGAGATATCGAGCTGGCGCGCGATTACCTTGTTCGCGTGCCCCGCCGCCAGCATCTCCAGCACCTCGCATTCACGCGCGCTGAGCCCCAGCGCCGCGATCGCCGCGTCGTTGCGTGCGAAGGCCTGACGTGGCCGCGCGGTCAGCCGGTTACCCGCCCATATGCCGAGCGCAACGCAAATGACGGCGACGCAGACGATATAGAATTCGGTCGACCAGCGATGCACGACATGTTTGTAATTCAGCCACTCGAGCAGGAAAGCCGCGGCGGCAAGCGCGATGCCGTAAAGGATGATCGGTCGGGCCATGCTCTGCATAGACCATCGCGGGCGACCACTTGCAACATTGTCCCAGTGCGACCCAACATCGTTACCAGAAAATTTACCATGCGGGCGTAGCGTCCCGGACATGGACAATTTTCGCACCCCCGCCGCCCGCGGCCACAAGCGCACCGCCGTTGCCATCGACGTCACCGTCAATGGCGTCCTCAACTTCGTCGACGGCCGGATCACCGACCTGTCCGAAGGCGGCGCGCGGATCGATGGCGCCAGCATGCCCGCGCGCTCGCGCTGCGAAATCCATTATGGCGGACAGGTGACTTATGCGGTCGTCATGTGGTCCGAGCATGACCGCATGGGCGTGCGCTTTCCTTATGAGCTGACGCATGGGGCGCTCTATAACGCGCTGAAAATCGCGCGCGGCGCATCGATGGTCGAGCCCTCACAGATTTTCCACAGCAATCGGCCGACCGTGTTCGGACGTCGTGGATTGAGCTGAAACAGCATCCCATTCACTCATCATTGGGGAGCAATGCTTGCCGCGTTCGCCTTTTGTCCCTAGCTTGAGACGATGGCTCCCGACCCGCTTACCCTGCCCGCGATTCATGCGAGCCATATCGGCATATGGATCGCCGACACGCACGGCCGCGTGCAACGCGTCGGGCGCGGCGAAGCGATCGCCGCGGTCGCAGCGACCCCGCATTTGCTGCTCAATGCCACGCTGACCGGCGACCGGCTCGGCTATCCTGAGCTTTCGGGTCTCGACCTGCTCGAGCTCTTCGCTTTTCTGTACCCCGCGCGCTTCGCCGTACCGACCCCGGCAGGGATCGCCTCGGCAATTGGACTGACGCCGCCGAAGGGCGAGGAGGATATTGCCGCTTTCTTGCCAAAAGCGACCGCGGCGATGCTCGCCAGCCTCGACGATCCCGACTGGGCCGAGCGCGAGGGTGCGTGGCACGGCGTGCAGGCGCTGTCACGCCAGCGCTGGTCGTGGTCGCCGCTCGTCCAGCCGCGGCTGTCACAGCCCGACGCGAACGAGCGCTGGCTGTTCGCGCGCCTACCCGAATGGGAAGAAGCGCCGCCGCGCGGGACGCCGCGCCAGGTGACGATCAACGAGGACGACGTATCGGCTCGGCTCGATCGGCTGACCGGCGACGGCGCCGAGCGGCGGCCGGGGCAGCAGGATTATGCGCGCGCGACCGCGTCGATCTTTGCGCCGCGCGAGCGTAAGGACGCGCCACAGATGCTCGTTGCCGAGGCGGGGACGGGCATCGGCAAGACGCTCGGCTATCTCGCCCCCGCCAAGCAATGGATCGACCAGTCGGCGGGTGCCGTCTGCATCTCGACCTTCACCAAGGCGCTGCAGCGCCAATTGTCGCGCGAGACCGAGCGCCTATACCCCGATGCAGCGACGCACCGCGAAAAGGTGGTCGTGCGCAAGGGGCGCGAAAATTACCTCTGCCTGCTCAATCTGGAAGATGCGTTGCAGGGCGGCTTTTCGGGGCGCGCCGCGATCCTCGCGCAGCTCGTCGCCCGCTGGGCCGCGTACAGCCGCGACGGCGACATGGTCGGCGGCGACCTCCCCGGCTGGCTCCCCGCGCTGTTCCGCCGCAACGGCACGACCGCGCTCACTGACCGGCGCGGAGAGTGCATCTATGCGGGCTGCCCGCATTTCCGCAAATGCTTCATCGAACATTCGGCGCGTGCCGCGACGCAGGCCGACATCGTCATCGCTAACCACGCCTTGACGATGGTGCAGGCGGCGCGCCCACGCGACGGCGGGGCGCCAGCGACACGGCTGATCTTCGACGAGGGCCATCATCTGTGGGACGCCGCCGATTCGATGTTCGCCGCGGCGCTGACGGGACAGGAAGCAGTCGAAATCCGCCGCTGGGTGCTGGGGCCCGAGGGCAAGTCGCGCGGGCGGCGCCGCGGACTCGCCGCAAGGCTCGCGGATGTGGCCAGCTATGACGAGGCAGGCGACCGCGCGATCCAGGCGGCGATCGCCGCCGCCGCCGAACTTCCCGGCGACGGCTGGCTCGGCCGATTGTCGGAGAATGATCCGTGGGGCGCGATCGAGCGGCTGCTCGTCGCGGTGCGCGGGCAGGTTTACGCGCGCGCGGTCGATACGCGCACCGCCGACGCGGGCTATGGGCTCGAAACCGAGCTTGCCGATCCGGACTCCGATTTGGTGACCGCTGCCGCAGCGGCGAGCGACGCGGTCGAGGCGCTGCTCCGCCCGCTGATGGCGCTCGGCAAACGACTGGAGGTGTTGATCGAGGATCCACCCGACTGGCTCGACGGGCAAGCCAGAGCAAGAGTCGACGGCGCGCGCCACAGCCTTGGAACGCGGATCGACACATTGGGCGGCTGGCTGTCATTGCTCGGGCGCGTCGGCGGCCCTGCCGATCCCGATTTCGTCGACTGGCTCGCTGTCGACCGTTACGACGGGCGCGAGTTCGATACCGGACTGCATCGCCACTGGCTCGATCCGGCGCGACCGATCGCCGACGTCGTGTACAGGCCGGCGCAGGGCGTGCTCGTCACCTCGGCGACCTTGCGGAACGGCGGGCACGGCAGCGGCGGCTGGACCGATGCCGACATCCGCACCGGCGCGCGCCACATGGACGGCGGGGTCCAGCATTTCGCCGTGCCAAGCCCGTTCGACTATGCGCGCCAGTCGGAGGTGCTGATCGTCACCGACATCGCGCGCGGCGACCTGCCCGCGCTCGCGGGCGCATACAGCCGGCTGATCGAAGCGTCGGGCGGCGGCGCATTGGGGCTGTTCAGCGCGATCCGGCGGCTGCGTATCGTTCATTCGCGCATCGCCGACCGGCTGGCGCGCGCGGGGCTGCCGCTGTTCGCGCAGCATGTCGATCCGCTCGACACCGGCACGCTCGTCGACATTTTCCGCGCCGATCCGCACGCCTCGTTGCTCGGCACCGATGCGCTGCGCGACGGTGTCGACGTTCCCGGCGATTCGCTGCGGCTTGTCGTGATGGAGGGCGTGCCCTGGCCGCGTCCGACGATCCTGCACGCGGCCCGGCGCGCGGCGCAGGGCGGCAGCGCCTATGACGATATGGTCATTCGCGGCCGCATCGGGCAGGCGTTCGGCCGCCTGATCCGCCGCGCCGACGATTTCGGCCAGTTCGTGATGCTCTCACCCAGCTTTCCTTCGCGCCTGCTCAGCGCCTTTCCGGAGGGTACGCCGATCCGCCGCCTGCCGCTCGACGAAGCGGTCAATCATGTCGCCGCGGCGAATGTGGAAAGGCGAAAAACCGCCTTTCCAGCCTTTTCACCGTCATAAGTTTCCGGCACAAGGCCGGCGAACGAGAACAAGGGCGTGGGAACGCGGGGAGCGATTTTGAAGACTTTGACCATCCTGCGCCATGCCAAATCGGGCTGGGACGTGCAGGTCGAACGCGATTTCGACCGCCCGATCAACAAACGCGGCGCGCGCGGCGCCGAAATGATCGGACAATGGCTGAAGCGGCAAAAGCTGCCCGTCGACCGCATCATCGCCTCGCCTGCGGTGCGCGTGACCGAAACGCTCGACATCTTCCAGCCCGCGGCCGACCTTGACGCCCTTGAGCCGCACTGGGACCGGCGCATCTATCTCGCCTCCGCCGCGACGCTGATCGACGTGATCCGCGACACCGGCAAAAATGCAGAGCATCTGCTGATTTCGGGGCATAATCCGGGGCTCGAGGATCTTATCCTGATGCTCGTTCCCGAATCGGGCGACGATGAACTCCGCGCAAAGGTCGAGGAAAAGCTGCCGACCTCGGCGCTGGCGCGGCTGGAGCTCGATATCGGCGACTGGCACGATCTCGACACGAACAGCGCGCGGTTTGTAGGTTTCATTCGCCCGCGCGACCTCGACCCGGCACTCGCGCCGGCGATGGATAATGACTGAGGCTTAGCCTATCGCCGCGGCGAGCCGCTGACGGAGCGCGACCAGTGCCTCGACCGGGATTCCCGTGGCGACCCGCATCGGCGCGGCGCTGTCGAGCGTCTCGCGGGTCAACGGCGCACGCGCCGTCGGAGCCGCGCCCGGCTCGGATAGCGCCTTGCGCGCACCCTCGACGGTGAAGCCCTGGACATGCAGCAAATGATGGATGCGCTCGGCGAGCGCGACATCCTCGGCGCGGTAATAGCGGCGGCGCCCCGAGCGCTGGAGCGGCTTCAGTTGCGGGAAACGCGTTTCCCAATACCGCAGCACATGCGTCGGAACGCCAATGCGCACCGCGAGTTCGCCGATGGCGAGCATGGCGCCGGACGCCTTGCCGCCATCGTCGGTCATCTCAAAACCCGACATGGGTCAGATACGGTCTATTTGCCGGCAACGCGGGCTCGCATCGTCTGGCTGGCGCGAAAGGTCATCACGCGCCGCGGCAGGATCGGCACTTCGATACCGGTCTTGGGATTGCGGCCGATCCGCTGCGCCTTGTCGCGGAGGACAAAGGTGCCGAAACCCGAGATTTTGACATTCTGCCCGACCGCGAGCGCGTCGGACATATGATCGAGAATCGATTCGACGATTGCGGCCGATTCATTGCGCGACAGCCCGATCTGCTGGTTGATCCGCGTCGCAATGTCGGCCCGCGTAAGAGTCCCTGCGGTCATGTTGATCCCTTCCCCCTCTGAAGCGAAAATGCACGATGGGTTCCCTGACAGCCCCCACCGTCACGAGTCCCTGTCCGCATATGTAACAAATGCGAATTAATCCGCCAAACTGAAACGGATGGAGCGAGAAGTTGACGCGCCGGAGCGAAGCGTCAGACGCGCAGGACGGCAGCGCCCCAGGTGAAGCCGCCGCCCATCGCCTCGAGCACGACGAGATCCCCGCGCTTGATGCGCCCGTCGCGCACCGCGAGGTCGAGCGCGAGCGGCACCGACGCCGCCGACGTATTGGCGTGCTGGTCGACCGTGAGCACGACGCGTTCGGGCGGCAAACCCAGCTTTTTCGCGGTTGCGTCGATAATCCGCTTGTTCGCCTGATGCGGCACGACCCAATCGATCTCTTCGGCCGACAGCCCGACGTCGGCCATCACTTCGGCGAGCACCGAGGCGAGGTTGGTGACGGCATGGCGGAAGACTTCGCGGCCCTGCATCCGGACGTGGCCGACGGTTCCGGTGGTCGACGGACCGCCGTCGACATAGAGCATGCCTGCGTATTTTCCCTCGGCATGCAGACGCGTCGCAAGGATGCCCCGATCGTCGTCGACGTCCTTGGCCGACAGCACAACGGCACCCGCGCCGTCGCCAAAGAGGACGCAGGTCGTGCGATCCTCCCAGTCGAGGATGCGGCTGAAGGTTTCCGAACCGATCACCAGCGCATGTTTGGCGGCGCCGGTGCGGAGCATCGAGTCGGCGACCGACACGGCATAAAGGAATCCCGAACAGACCGCCGCGACGTCGAAGGCGATGCAATCGGGGCTGCCGAGCAGCGCCTGCACCTTGGTGGCGCTGGCGGGGAAGGTATTGTCGGGGGTCGCAGTGGCGACGATGATCAGGCCGATGTCGGCGGGCTCAAGCCCCGCGGCCGTCAGCGCCTGCCGGGCCGCATCGGCGGCGAGCGTTGCCGTCGTCTCGTCGGGTTCGGCGATATGGCGAAAGCGGATGCCCGTGCGTTCGACGATCCATTCGTCGCTGGTGTCGACGCGTGTCGCGAGTTCGGCGTTCGAAACCCGCGTCCGCGGCAACGCCGAGCCGGTGCCGGCCAATATGGCGCGGAGCGTCATGCTGCGGCGCCGCTGCGGAAATTCGCGAGATCTTCGGTCACCTGACGCGTGATATCCTTCTCGATCAGTTCGGCGCAGAGGTGGACGCAGTTCGCGACCCCCTTCGCATCGGCGCTGCCATGGCTTTTGAGCACTACGCCGTTCAGGCCGAGGAACACCGCGCCATTGTGGTTGTTGGGATCGAGATGATGCTTGAGCAGTTCGGTCGCGGGGCGCGAAATCAGGAAGCCGATCTTCGAGCGCGTCGAACTGGTGAAGGCGCGGCGGAGCAGGTCGGTGACGAAACGCGCCGTCCCCTCGATTGTCTTGAGCGCGATATTGCCCGAAAAACCGTCGTGGACGATCACATCGACGTCGCCGCGCGACAATTTGTCGCCCTCGATAAAGCCCGCGAACTCCATCGGCAGCCCTTTGGCCGCGCGAAGCATCGCAGCGGCATCGCGAATCTCGTCGGTGCCCTTGAGCTCTTCGGTGCCGATGTTCAAAAGCGCGACGCGCGGGCGTTCGAGCCCCATGGCAGTGCGCGCATAAGCGGCGCCCATGACCGCGAATTGCGTCAGGTTGGTCGCGTCGCATTCGGTGTTGGCGCCAAGGTCGAGCATCACGACGTCATTGTCGCCGAGCGTCGGCAGCAAGGCGGCGAGCGCCGGCCGGTCGATGCCCGGCATCGTGCGCAGCGCGAGCTTCGCCATCGCCATCAGCGCACCGGTGTTGCCCGCCGAAACGGCGCCGCCGGCATCGCCGCGCTTTACCGCGTCGATCGCGAGCCCCATCGAGGTGCTTTTCGCCTTGCGCAGCGCCTGGCTCGGCTTGTCCGAACCCGACACCACGCCGTCGGTGTGAATGATATCCGACGCCGCACGCAGATTGGGGTGGTTTTCAAGCGCCGCCTTTATCTGCACCTCGTCGCCGACAAGGATGAAGCGGAGGCCATCATGCTTGTGGCGCGCCATCGCGGCGCCGGCGAGCATCATGCGCACGCCGACGTCACCGCCCATCGCATCGATTGCGATTCGCGGTGTCAGTGCCATTTAATGCCCTCCGGCTTGATTTTTACGCGCCGACCGACACCACTTCACGGCCATTATAGTGGCCGCAGGCGTTGCAAAGATTGTGCGGGCGCTTCAACTCGCCGCAGTTCGGGCATTCCTGAAAGGCTTCAACCTTCAGGCTGTCGTGGCTGCGACGCATGCCGCGCTTCGAGGGCGAGGTTTTTCGCTTGGGAACGGCCATGATATTTCCTGCATTCTTAAATAGTGTGTCACGAATCGGCTACCCGGATTTGTCACCGCCGTCGCCGGAAATGACTGGCCCGCCCGCCACGCCGAAGCCCGCTCCTGCCGATGTTCGACAGGGAAAAACTTCCGCCGGAGGGTGCCTCAACGCCATATGGTGTCGGGTGCCGGATCGGGCGGGGCTATAGCGTTTTTGCCCGCAAAGGCAAGCCCATTGCGTCCATGATCGCACAGGCTTGCCGCCCCGGTTCGGGGATGCCACACCCTGCCCGCTGCCGGCAAGCGAAACGCGCCGGTCCATAAGGGGGAAACCAGATGATTATCTTGCCGATCAGCCTGACGATCGCCGCCGGGGCGGCGCTGCTCAACCTGTGGCTTTCGGTACGCGTCGGCCGCGTCCGCACGAAGGAAAAGCTCTTCATCGGCGACGGCGGCAACGACCTCCTCACGCGACGCATGCGCGCGCACAGCAATTTCGTCGAAAACACGGCCTTTGTGCTGATCCTGCTCGCACTCGTCGAACTCGGCCTCGGCTCCTCGCTCTGGCTGTGGGGCGTCGGCGCGCTCTACCTTGTCGGCCGCATCCTGCACGCGCTCGGCATGGACGGGATGATGTGGGGCCGGATGGCCGGCACGATCATCACCATGCTGACGCAACTCGGCCTCGCGATCGGCGCGCTCGCGATCGTCTATCTGACGCCGACGAGCATCACCACGACCGAAATCGTGGAAACCGAAGCCGCCGCGCCGAAATAATTTGGTCTAACTGCCCAGCGCCATATCGCTCACGAACGGGTTCGTCCGCCGTTCGTGGGCGAAATTGCTGTGCGCGCCGTGTCCCGGCAGGAAGGTCGTGTCGCCGCCGAGCGGCCACAGCTTTTGCGTGATCGAATCGAGCAATTGCTGGTGATCGCCGCGCGGGAAGTCGGTGCGACCGATCGAGCCCTGAAAGATCACGTCGCCGACGATCGCGAGCTTCGACGGCGCGTGGTGGAAGACGACATGGCCCGGCGTGTGCCCCGGGCAGTGGATGACGTCGATCGTCAGATTGCCAACCGTTACCGTATCGCCATCGACTAGCCAGCGATCGGGCTCGAACGATTCGCCGACCATGCCGAAGCGCGCACCGTCCTCGGCGAAGGCATCGATCCAGAAACGGTCGTCCTCGTGCGGCCCCTCGATCGGCACGCCGAGTTCCTTCGCGAGCATCCCCGCCTGCCCGCAATGATCCATATGGCCGTGCGTGACGAGGATCTTCTCGACCTCGACCCCCGCCTGGCGCACGGCGTCCTTGAGCTTGTCGAGGTCGCCGCCGGGATCGACGAAGGCCGCTTTATTAGTCGCGGTGCACCAAAGAAGGGTGCAATTCTGCTGGAAGGCGGTGACCGGCACGATCGCCGCGCGCATCGGTGGATTGGGAGCGTTCATGGCGCTCGATGTGGGGAAATGCGGCGGAAATGGCAAGAGTGGGGGCGGCGGCTAAAGACCGGAAGCAGTCCTAACCCTCATCGTCATCCCGGACTTGATCCGGGATCCATGAGCGCTACGGTAGCTGTGGACCCCGGATCAAGTCCGGGGTGACGAAAGGGGGCGGTGTCCGTTCCCCACCCCTAAACCGCCTCAGCGCAGCGTCATCGTATCGCCCTCGACGTTCACCGCGGCGAGTTTCGATAGGAAGCTCTGGCCGAGCAGCGATACGCCCATGTTGGCGTCGACCACCGCGGCTTCGACGCGCCTGACTTCGATCCCCTCGATCTCGACGCTGTCGAGCATGACCGTGCGCATCGGGACGTCGCCGCCCGCGGTGCGCGCGGTGCCGGTGATCGGCAAGCGATCGACGTCGATGCCGATGGCTTCGGCGTCGTCCCGCGTCAGCGCGACGATCGACGCGCCGCTGTCGACCAGCACCCGAATATTTCTGCCGTCGATGTCGGCATCGGCGTAAAAATGCGAATCGCCTGAACGAGCGAGCAACACCTCGCTCGGCCGGCCCGACTCGCCGCGAGCTTCGGCCGCGGCCAAGGACTTGTCCTTGCGAAGCTTGTGCGTCGTCCAATTGTCGTGATTGCCCGAAACGCCGTTCGACGTTTCGACCGCGTCATTGGACGAGGACCGGCTGGCGATTCCCGCCAAGCCGACCGAAACCGCCACGATCACCGCAGCCAAACCGAGAAAGCGCCCCAACATGAGGCGCTTTTCGCAGAAGAGGGTTGGGGATTGGTTAAGCGGGCTCGCGCTGTTCGATGAACGCACGCCACGTCGGCGTCTCGCCGCGAATGCTGTAGGCGATCCGCGCGCAAGCATAGGAGCGGCCCGGCCGATTATCGGCCTCGACCGCGGTCGCCGGCCATGGCCCTGGGCCATTGCCGCCCGCCGACCAGCACACCAGCGCCTCGGCCTCCTGGCCTCCCTCGATCGCCGCGCGTTCGTCGGCGCTGAGCGACGCGGGCGCATCCCAGCCGAAGATCGCGCGATCGGTAACGCCCTTCGCGAAAAGCGCCGGCAGGAACGGGCTGTTCGGGTCGCCGAGCAAGGTTCGGACACGCTCGCGATCCGCGGCGGACAGCCATTGCCCGCCGAGCAGCGGCGCCCACTGCGCCTCGTCGCGCGAGCGAAGCGCCGTCGCGAGCTGGTCGGCAGCAGCCGCGAAGCGCGGCGTCCAGGCGGAGTCCGCTGCCAGCGGCGCGAGTTTGGAGGAGGGCTGCGCCGCCTCGGGTTCGGTCGGCAGCAAGGATGTCGGCGCCGCAATGACGGGAGCCGACAGGGCGAAAGCGGCGGCGAGCGCCGACGAAATCAGCATAGCGCGCATGCCCTGCAATCTAGCAGCAAAGGCTGCACCTGTCATGAACCGGCGGCGAGCCCCTCGCGGAGCCACGCGGGCGCGGTGGCCGCTTCGACATTCTCGGTCCGCCGGTGCTCGACCGACCAGCCGAGGTCGGGATAGGCGATAACCTGCCGCTTTTCGTCCGCCTCGGCGATCGGGACAACGACCAGCCGCCGATTGACCTTTTGCCGCCAGTTCATTCGCGCGGTGTTTTCCTGTCCGACATAGCAGCCCTTCGCAAAGCTGACGCCGTTCAGCTCGATGGCATTGCATTCAAGCCACAAGGTCGTGCCGTCGCCGAGTTCGGCGCGTCCCTCGGTGACGCCGAGCGAAAGCCGATGGGCGCGCCAAGCGGCGTCGGCACCCTCGCCTTCGTCGGCCGGGGCAAGCCAGCGCTGGCCGAGTTCGGACAGGCGCGGGTCGACAACACCCAGATCGCCCTCAGGCGCCCAATGGACCGCCAGATCGGGTTCGGCTGCGATCGTGATCGCGCGGCGCAGCCGATAGAGCGTCAGCCGCTTGGCAAGCCCCTCGGCAGCGTCACGCTCACAATCGATCAGCACGTCGCCCTCGTCGCCCCAGATCAGGAAATCGAACAGCGCCTTGCCCTGCGCGGTCAGCAGCGCCGCCCATACCGGCAGATTGCCCGAAGTGTCGTTGGTCACCAGCCCTTGGAGGAAGCCGCGGACATCCTCCCCCGACAGACGGATGAGGGCGCGGTCGTTGAGGGTGGTATTGGCCATGACGATAATCTAGGGACGCGGCAGCCAAAGCCAAGCCCACTATCGACGAGTCTTTTCGATGACCGACCGCCTGACGATCCGCCGCCCCGACGACTGGCATGTCCATCTGCGCGATGGCGCGATGCTGGGCCATGTCGCGCAATATACCGCGCGCCAGTTCGCGCGCGCGATCATCATGCCGAACCTGTCGCCGCCGGTCACGACCGCCGAGGAAGGCGCCGCGTATCGCGACCGCATCAACGCCGCGGTGCCCGCCGGGCTCGACTTCACGCCGCTGATCGTCGCCTATCTCACCGATCACAGCAGCCCCGACGAAATGGCGCGCGGTCATGCCGAGGGAATCTTCACCGCGGCGAAACTCTATCCCGCGCACGCGACCACCGGCAGCGCGCATGGCGTCACCGATGTCGCGAAGATCATGCCCGTGCTCGAGCGCATGGCCGACATCGGCATGCCGCTGCTCATCCACGGCGAGGTCACCGACCATGACGTCGATATCTTCGACCGCGAGGCGGTGTTCATCGAGCGCACGCTGAAGGGGCTTGTGCGCGACCTGCCGGGCCTGAAAATCGTGTTCGAACATATCACGACGTCCGAAGCGGTCGATTTTGTGACGGCCGCGCCCGCGAATGTCGCCGCGACGATCACGCCGCAGCATCTCCACATCAATCGCAACGCGATGCTCGTCGGCGGCATCCGCCCGCACGCCTATTGTCTGCCCGTCGCCAAGCGCGAGCAGCACCGGCTCGCGGTCCGCGCCGCCGCGGTATCGGGCTCGCCGAAATTCTTCCTCGGCACCGACAGCGCGCCGCATGCCGTGCATACGAAGGAAGCCGCGTGCGGCTGCGCGGGCATCTTCAACGCCCCCTATGCACTCGAATCCTATATCCAGGTGTTCGACGAGGAAGGCGCGCTGGACAGGTTCGAAGGCTTCGCCAGCGAACATGGCCCGAATTTCTACGGCCTGCCGCTCAACACCGGCACGGTGACGCTCGAACGCGGCGAGGCCGTCGTTCCCGAGCGCGTCGGCGAAGTCGTTCCCTTCCATGCCGGTGAAACGCTCGGCTGGCGGCTCGTCTGATTTTCATTTTGTCACCCCGGACTTGATCCGGGGTCCATGACTTCAGCGCCGCAGCGGATGCCGGATCAAGTCCGGCATGACGAGGAAGTTTAAGCCGCCGGCATCATCCGGTCGGCGCGCATCTTGCGCCACATGTCGAAGCTGAACACTGCAATGCTGACCCAGATCAGCAGGAAGCAGGCAAGCTGCGCGGGCTTCAGCGGTTCGTGGAACACGAACAGGCTAAGCAGGAAGGCGATGCTCGGCGCCAGATACTGGACGAAGCCGAGCGCGGCATAGCTCATCCGCCGCGCCGCGGTCGCGAAGAGCAGGAGCGGCACCGCCGTGACGACCCCGCCCGCCGCAAGCAGCCAGCTGATCCCCGCTTCCGATCCGAAACCGCGGCCATCGCCGAGCCAGATATAGTAGGCCGCGGCTGCGGCCGCCAACGGCAACAGCAACGTCGTCTCGATCGCGAGGCCCGGGAGCGATCCGACCGGCACGATCTTGCGGATCAGGCCGTAGGTGCCGAAACTGAACGCCAGCGTCATGCTGATCCACAACGTGTCGAGCGCCCCCGCGAGCAGGATCGCGACACCGATCCCCGCGATGACGACCGCGAGCGCTTGAAGCCGCGAGAGCCTTTCGCCGAGGAAGATCATCCCGAGCATCACATTGACGAGCGGATTGAGATAATAGCCGAGGCTGGCGGCGAGCACATGATCGGTGAAGATCGAATAGATATAGACGAGCCAGTTGAGCGCGATCAGCACCGAACTGACGAGCAGCAGCCGCAACACGCGCCAATCGCGGAGCGCCACGAGATATTCGCCGATCTGGCGGCGGAACGCCATGATCAGGAAGCAGAGCGGCAGCGACCAGACGATGCGCTGCGCCAGCACTTCGACCGGCGGGACGCTCGACAGTAGTTTGAAGAAGAGCGGAACGAAGCCCCAGATCAGATAGGCGCTGATCGCGAAGGGCAAGCCGCCCTGATTGCTCCCCGCGGGGGCCGCTGGCTGGTTCATGATCGGCTAGCCCGGCTGGATCAGATAATGCCGCCGCCAAGCATCAGGCGGATGACGCCGATGACGATGACGACGATGTTGAGGTTCCGCCCGCTCGTCTTGTCCGACATCACGCCGAGCGCCAAGCCGACGACCGCAAAGGGTATGATCACCCAGTTCGCCCAGCCGAGTAGCGGGATGAAAGCAAAAACGGCCAGAACCAAGGCGATAACGCCAATGACGAGCGATCCGATATTGAGCATGCCGGGATTGTCGCATGCCGCCGCCGATGCGGCAAGGGCTTTCGGTTCGTCGATGGAAGCTCTCGGCTCGTCTTGTTGCCTTGGGTTCATGCAACGGCTTTGCGACCCGGCTCGTTTTCCCATCGAAGCGCCCAGTCTTGTCCAAGCGGGACGAGGCGCTGAACCAGGAAAGGACTTTTTATGCGCAATTTCACCAAGGGACTGATGGGCGCGTTTGCTGCCGCCAGTGTCGCCCTGACCGCGCCTGCCTATGCGGGTATCGCGGCTCCGGCAAACGCCGAAGGCTTCCATCAGCTCGACCAGTCGTCGAACTTCTACCGCAAGAAGGACCGTCGCCATTATGCCCGCGACGAGCGGATCAACCGCAACACCCGCGTGTGGCGCGATAATGACGGCCGTTATCGCTGCAAGAAGGATAATGGCACGACCGGCCTGCTGATCGGCGGCGCGGTCGGCGGTCTCGCCGGCCATGAAATCGCCGGCGGCGGCGACAAGCTGCTTGGCACGATCATCGGTGCCGGCGCCGGCGCGCTGATCGGCCGCGAGGTCGACCGCGACAAATATCGCTGCCGCTAAAAGAACCGCACCCCGTCTCGAGTGCGGGTTCGGACCCCTCCGCCCGTACACGCTGATGGAGAGGGCACCGGTTTAACCGCCGGTGCCCTCAAGCGTATCCGCTTGCCGAATACGCGCTCTTGCCGCAGAAGCATCGGCCAATTGCTGCGGGAGAATGAAGATGTTGAACGGCCCCCTGCTCGTCACCGAGCGGCTGATCCTGCGTCCGCCCGCGACCGAGGATTTCGACGGCTTCGCCGAAATGTGCGCCGAGGAAGACACGATGCGCTTCATCGGCGGCACTTGCCCGCGCTCGCAGGCATGGCGCATGTGGTGTACGCTCGCGGGCGCCTGGCACATCCGCGGCTTTTCGATGTTCTCGGTGATCGAGCGCGCGACGGGCGAATGGGTCGGACGCCTCGGCCCGTGGGAGCCCGACGGCTGGCCCGCGCCCGAGATCGGCTACGGCGTGCGCGCCAAATTCGCCGGCAAGGGCTATGCGCTCGAAGGTAGCGTCGCAGCCTGCGATTTCGCGGTCGAATTCCTGAAATGGCCCGAACTGATGCACAGCATCGACCCCGACAACACGCGCTCGCAGGCGCTCGCGAAGCGGCTCGGCGCGACCAACAGCGGCCCGACCCGCCTGCCCGCGCCTTTTCAGGATGCGCCGGTCGATGCGTGGACGCAAAGCGCCGATGCGTGGCGGGTAAAGCGCAAGGAATTCCTGCCCGGAGCGTGAGCGAAAGCACAAAAGCGTCTCGCTCCGAGACAGTTTTCGCCCAACAAAGCCCCGCCCGTTAACGCATTTTATTTGGGCCTTTTTGACCAGAATAGGGCATTCCCCGCAATGGATTAAGGGAGTGTTAGCGATGATGTTGCGCGGAAAATGGCTGGTTACCGGCTTGCTGATGGCGGCGGCGCCGCTCGCCGGGTGCCGGGATAATCCCAACGCCAAGGCCGACCTCGCGCCGCTCGACAACGGGCTGACCAACGCGGACCCGGCGATCAAGGGCTCGCTCGAAGATAAAATCATGGTCGACCCGAAGCTGGCCGGCCAATCGAATAAAAATGCCGTGGGTCCGGGCAACCGGCCCGTCGACGGGGGTGTCCCCGGCATCGCGGGCGGCAAGGCCGCGACCGCCGCCGAAGCCGCGGCGGCGTTGTCGGCCGGCAAATTGCTCGCTGCGCCGAAGGCATTGCCGTTCGAGGCCGGATGCGACGGCTGCGAAGCCAAGCAGCGCCCCGTTACGATCGGCGCGCTCGCGCGCGACCAGCAAAAGGGCGGCTGCGACGCCAAGCTGACATACAGCAACGCCTGGGCCGAACGCCTGCCTGCCGCGTTCAAAGTCTATCCGCGCGCGACGCTGCGCGAAGCCGCGGGCATCGCCGGCGGCAAGTGCAACATCCGCGTCGTCAATTTCCAGACCGCGGCGTCGATGCAAGCGGTGCTCGATTATTATCACACGATGGCGATCCGCGCCGGCTACACCAGCGACCACCGCGTCAACGGCAACGAGCACATGCTCGGCGGCACGAAGGGCGACCTCGCCTATGTGCTGATGATGCGCCGCGACGGCGCGATGACCGACGTCGATCTGGTAGCGTCGGGCGGGAAATAAACCGCTTCACGCCACGCAAGAAAAAGGCCCCGGGGAGAGGGATACCTCGGGGCCTTTTTCATTTGCTTGCGTGACGAGCAAGCGGTCAGATCTTGTCGCCAAGCGCGCCTTGGACCTTGCCCTTCAGATTCTGGGCTTCGCCCTTGCGTTCCTGCGCTTCGCCTTCGGCGCGAAGGCGCTCGTTATCGGTCGCCTTGCCGGCCGCCTGTTTTGCATTGCCAGCGGCTTCGTTGGCGATGCCTTTCGCCTTTTCGGTGAATTCACCCACGGGGTTTCTCCTTGGTTTTCAGAGGCGGGAGGGGCTCGCCTCTTGCCACACCAACGGATCGGCGGAGGATTTGTTCCGGGCACAAGACAAAGCGTTCGGGGCAAGGGACAGTCGGTCGATCACCATAATTGTTCTTGATACGTTCCAATCCCTTGCTTACTGCTTCGACGCGCGCGACGGCCGAGAGGAGGAGATGTGGTGAAACTCGAACCGGGCTGCATTATCGAAAACGCTGATCTTTCCAGCCTCGACTTCGCCGAGATCGACCTGGCCGGCGCGACGCTGGCGAAATGCGTTCTGCGCGACGTCCAGTTTACAGGAACCTGCCTGCAGGACGCTCGCTTGACCGAGGTCCGCCTGATCCGGTGCCGCTTTGCGAACGTCGATATGCGCGATGTGATTTTCGAGAATTGTTCGCTCATCGACGACGCAGGCCACGTCGGCGCACAATTCGCTTTCTCGCGTCTGGACCAGGCGCGCTTCAGGCGCTGCGACCTTTCCTTTGCCAAGATCGATCGCTCCACGCTGTTCGGCGTCGAGTTCGATGCCTGCAACATGCGGGGCGCCGAGTTTCACAAGGCAGATTTCAGCCGGACCTTTGGCCGCAAACTCGTCAAGACAGCAGCCGCCTTTCGCGGATGCAATCTCGAATTCGCCGACCTGAACGGCGTTCGGATGCCCGATTGCGAGCTTTCGAACTCGAACCTTCGCGAAGCGGTTCTGTTTGATTCCGATCTGGAAGGCGCCGACCTGCGCGGGAGCGATCTTGTCCTCGCACTCACCGCCGGCGCCAAATTCGCACGCGCCGACCTTCGCGGCGCGGATGTGACCGCCCTGAATCTCAGGGAACTCGCAACGCTTGAGGGCATGATCGTGTCGGCCGACCAGCAGCCGCATCTTTTGGCGGCCATGGGCCTCGAAATTTATCCGGACTGAAGCGCCTAAATCAGCCCGGCCAGCGGGCTCGACGGATCGGCATAGCGACGAACGCCCATGCGCCCCGCGAGATAGGAGTCGCGTCCCGCCTCGACCGCGAGCTTCATCGCGCGCGCCATGCGGATCGGGTCCTTGGCCTCGGCGATCGCGGTGTTCATCAGCACGCCGTCGCAGCCGAGTTCCATCGCGACCGCGGCGTCGCTCGCCGTGCCGACGCCCGCATCGACAAGCACCGGCACCGAGGCGCCCTCGACGATCAGGCGGATCGTGACGCGGTTCTGGATGCCCAGCCCCGAACCGATCGGCGCGCCGAGCGGCATCACCGCTACTGCGCCCGCATCCTCGAGCTGCTTCGCGGCGATCGGATCGTCGACGCAATAGACCATCGGCAGGAAGCCCTCTTTCGCGAGCACTTCGGTCGCCTCGAGCGTCTCGCGCATGTTCGGATAGAGCGTCTTTGCCTCGCCGAGCACTTCCAGCTTCACGAGGTCCCAGCCGCCCGCCTCGCGCGCCAGCCTCAGCGTGCGGATCGCGTCGTCGGCATTGAAGCAGCCCGCGGTGTTGGGCAGGTAGGTGATCTTCCTGGGATCGATATAGTCGGTCAGCATCGGCGCGGTCGGGTCCGACACATTGACGCGGCGCACCGCGACGGTGACGATCTCCGCCCCCGACGCCGCGACCGCCGCGGCATTCTGCTCGAAATCTTTATATTTGCCGGTGCCGACGATCAGCCGGGATGTGAAAGTCCGGCCGGCGACGGTCCAACTGTCGATCTTGTCCACATTCAATCCTTATTCTGTACCACATTCGCGATGTCGCCGAGCGGATCGCGAACGAAAAACCGGCGGACGCCCCACGGCTCATCACGCAGAGCGTATATAATCTCGTGCCCTGCCGCGACCGCCCGCGCATGCACCACATCGACATCGTCGACGCCCACCGAATAGGCTGGACGCAGCCCCGATGGATCTTCGGTCAGGATGCTGATCTGCGCCATCGGCTGGGTGCCCGAGCGATAGATGGTGATGAAATCCATCGCCATCGCAGTTTCCAGCCCCAGCACATCGTTGAAAAAGCCCTCGCCGGTCCGTGCGTCGTCGGCATAGCGATTGGGTATGATGCGCCCAACCGGCATCAGCCGCCTCCCACGAAATGCACGATTTCCAGCGCATCGCCCTCGGCGAGCGCGACATCGGCCAGCGTCGAGCGCGGCACGATCTCGCGGTTGCGCTCGACCGCGACCTTTTTCACGTCGAGACCCAGCGAGGCGACGAGGTCGGCGATGCTGCCTTCGCGCACCTGCCTTTGCTCGCCGTTGAGGATGACCGAGATCACTGGGGAATCCGCCTTGCTTTGCCTTTTGCCGAGCAGCCCATATAGGGGGAGCGCGCCTCCTCGCAACCGAAAGCCAAGCCCTTGACCAACGAGCGTACCGACAAGCCGACCGTCTTTGTCTTCTCCGGCCCCAACCTCAACCTGCTCGGCACGCGCGAGCCCGAGATTTACGGGCATGACACGCTGAACGACATCCACGCGCGGCTCGAGGCGCAAGCGGACGAACTGGGGCTGCGCGTCGAATGCCGCCAGACGAACCACGAAGGCGTGCTGATCGACTGGCTGCACGAAGCCTACATCGCGGGCGCCAAGGCGGTGCTGCTCAACGCCGGCGGCTACACCCACACCTCGATCGCGATCCACGACGCGATCAGGTCGATCAAGGTGCCGGTGATCGAGGTCCATTTGTCGGACCCGATGACGCGCGAGGAATTCCGGCACATCAGCTATGTCGGCATGGCCGCGGTGGCGCATTTTGCCGGACATGGCGCGAACAGCTATACGCTGGCGCTGGACGCCGCCGCCCGTCTCTGACAATAGGGCGCATCAAAAACGGGGTCTGAGCGTCGGAACACCGACGCCGCAACAACAGGAAATATTCTCATGGGTGACCATAAAGACAATGGCATCAACGTCGATCCGGCCTATGTCCGCGCGCTCGCCGAGCTGCTCGACGACACCGGATTGTCCGAAATCGAGGTCGAGGACGGCGAGCGCAAGATCCGCGTCGCGCGCACGCTGAACGCTGCGCCCGTCGCTTACGCCCCTGCCGCCGCGCCGGTTACAGCAGCCGCACCCGCGGCGCCCGCCGTCGCCGCAGCTCCGGCTGTGGACAGCTTCGCCGACGCCGTCAAATCGCCGATGGTCGGCACCGTCTATCTCTCGCCCGAACCCGGCGCGCCGAATTTCGCCGCCATCGGTTCGGCGGTGAAGGCCGGCGACACGGTCCTCATCGTCGAGGCGATGAAGGTGATGAACCCGATCACCGCGCCGGCGTCGGGCACGCTGAAAGCCGTGCATGTCGAGAACAGCCAGCCGGTCGAGTTCGACCAGCCGCTGTTCACCATCGGCTGATCAAAAAATGGCCATCGAAAAGCTCCTGATCGCCAACCGCGGCGAGATCGCGCTGCGCATCCATCGCGCGTGCCACGAAATGGGCATCAAGACCGTCGCGGTCCATTCGACCGCCGACGCCGACGCGATGCACGTCCGCCTCGCCGACGAAGCCGTGTGCATTGGCCCGCCTGCGGCAAAGGACAGCTACCTCAATATCCCCGCGATCATCTCGGCCGCCGAAATCACCGGCGCCGACGCGATCCATCCGGGCTATGGCTTCCTGTCCGAAAACGAGCGCTTCGCCGAGATCATCGAAGCGCATGACATGATCTTCGTCGGGCCGAAACCCGAGCATATCCGCACGATGGGCGACAAGGTCGAGGCCAAGCGCACTGCAGTGGCGCTGGGCCTGCCCGTCGTTCCGGGCTCGCCCGGCGCGGTCACCTATGGCGACGAATGCCGGAGAATGGCCGAGGAAATCGGCTATCCGGTGCTGATCAAGGCGGCATCGGGCGGCGGCGGACGCGGGATGAAAGTCGTTCCCGACGCCGACAGCCTCGAAAGCCTGATGGGCCAGGCGTCGAGCGAAGCCGCTGCGGCGTTCGGCGACCCGACCGTTTACATGGAAAAATATCTCGGCAACCCGCGCCACATCGAATTTCAGGTGTTCGGCGACGGCCGGGGCACGGCCATCCACCTTGGCGAACGCGACTGCTCGCTCCAGCGCCGCCACCAGAAGGTGCTCGAAGAAGCCCCCTCACCGATCATCTCGGCCGAGGAGCGCGCGCGCATGGGCAAGGTGTGCGCCGACGCGATGGCGGCGATGCACTATCGCGGCGCTGGCACGATCGAGTTCCTGTGGGAAAATGGCGAATTCTTCTTCATCGAGATGAACACGCGCATCCAGGTCGAGCATCCGGTGACCGAAATGATCACCGGGTTCGACCTCGTCCGCGAGCAGATCCGTATCGCGGGCGGTTCGGACCTGTCGGTCAAACAGGAAGACCTCGAATTCCGCGGCCATTCGATGGAATGCCGGATCAATGCCGAGGACCCGCGCACCTTCCTGCCCTCGCCGGGCAAGGTCACCAACTATCACGCCGCGGGCGGCATGCACGTGCGCGTCGATAGCGGGCTCTACGCCGGCTATTCGATCCCGCCCTATTACGACAGCATGATCGGCAAGCTGATCGTTTACGGCCGCACGCGCGAAAGCTGCATGATGCGGATGCGCCGCGCGCTTGAGGAAATGGTGATCAGCGGCGTGAAGACCAACATCCCGCTGCATCAGGCGCTGCTCGCCGACCCCGATGTCATCCACGGCGACTATACGATCAAGTGGCTCGAGGAATGGCTGGCCAAGCAGGATGAAGAGGCGAAAGCCTGACATCTATTCTTGCGACGGAGTGTGCGGCAGCTCACTTTAACTGTGGATGCTTTTTGGCTATGGGCTTTAACCATGGTCAAAAACTCCCCCTTTTCGGCGCGTCCTGCTGCGGCGCTTCTTCTTCCGCTGAGCCTGTTCGCGGTGCCCGCTTTCGCGCAGCCGGGGGTCAAGGAGGATTCGGTAATCCTCCAGCCCGACAAGGTGCAAGACGACGCCCCCGTGGTCGAAACCGCGGCCGAAGCAAATCTGCCGAACTGGTCGAAGCAGAATGCCGAGGCACTGCTGGTATCGATCGAAGGTGCCGGCGCCGAGGGTCTGTTCGCCAAGGATTATAGCCCCGACGCGCTCGCCGCCGCGATCATGAGCGGCGATCAGGCGCGGCTCGACAAGACCGCGACCGACACCTTCCTGCTGCTCGCGACGCACCTGCGCGACGGGCGCACGCCCAATGCGGCGCGCAAGCAGTGGTTCATGGTCGACAGCGACGGCGACAGCGAGCCCTTGCTCTCGCTGCTCGCCGCGGCGCTCGGTGCAGGAACCGTCAGCGAGACGCTCGCAACGCTCGACCCCGTTCATCCCGATTTCGCGGCGCTCAAGGCGTCGCTCAAGAAAGCAAAGACAACCGCCGACGCCAACGCGATCCGCGTCAACATGGAACGCTGGCGCTGGATGCCGCGCGCGCTAGGCGAACGTTATGTCGTCAGCAACGTCCCCGAATATCTGACGCGCGTCGTCCATGGCGGCACGATCATTGCGACGCATAAGGCCGTCGTCGGCAAGTCGGCGACGCCCACGCCGCAGCTTAATCCGATGGCGACGGGCATCATCGTCAACCCGACCTGGACGCTGCCGCGCAGCATCATCAACGAAGGCATCGGTGCAACGATCGCGCGCAACCCCGCCGCCGCGCGTGCGCAGGGCTATACCTGGACGGGCAGCGGCAAGACGCTGTCGGTCGTGCAAAAGGCCGGCGCGAACAACGCGCTGGGCGTGATGAAGATGGAGATGCTCAATCCGCACGCTATCTACCTCCACGACACGCCGTCGAAGGGCGCGTTTGCCGCTGCGGCGCGCGCGTTCAGCCATGGCTGCATCCGTACCGAGCGCGCCCTGCACTTCTCGGGCCTGATGGCGGTGATGTTCGCAGGAAAAAGCCCCGAGGAATTCGGCGAGGCGATCGCCAGCGGCGCGACGACGCGGTTTGGCTTCGACAATCCCTTCCCCGTCTATGTCGCCTATTGGACCGTCATCCCCGACGGCAAGGGCGGCGTGAAGAAGCTCGCCGACATCTATGGCCGCGACGCGCCCGTCGTGGCGAGCTTCGCGCAGCCCGGCCGCCCGACGGCGACGATCGTCGCGCCGACGCCGCCCCCCGTGGTTCCGACGGTGACGACGACCGCACGGGTTACGACGCCGGGGACGAGCGGGATTTACTGAGCAGCGACGCCAGCGAGTTATACTACGGCGACCGGTAGCGGCTCGGCGGAACGCCGAGCACGCGCTTGAACATCGTCGAAAAATTGCCCGGGCCGTCATAGCCAAGATCATAGGCAATCGACGTCACCGGCTCCCCCGCCGCCAGTTTCGGCAACGCAACCGACAGGCAGGCCTGCTGACGCCATTCGGCAAAGCTCATCGCCGTCTCGCGCCGGAAAAGCCGCGTAAAGCTGCGGCGGTTGATTCCCATCGCATCCGCCCATTCATCGATCGTCGCAGCCGCGTTCGGCCGTTCGAGGAAGGCATGGCATCGCCTTGCGAGCGCGGGGTGCGACGGGAAAGGAACCGCCAGCGGGATCGGCGGCGCCGCGTCAATTTCGGCCATCAGCAGATGCATGACCAGCCCGTCGCGGCCGGCGACATCATATTCGGGCGTCACGTGTGCGGCGGCGGACAGCAGCTGGCGAAGCAACGGCGACACGCCGACGACCTGACACTGGAGCCCCCGCCCGGGACATTCGCCGGGTTCGACCAGAACGCTGCGCGTCTGCACCGCCCCCACCATGCGCACCGAATGCGGCGTGCCGCCCGGAATCCAGACCGCGCGTTCGGGCGGCGCCACCCATGCGCCCGAGGGTGTGCTGACCGCCATCACGCCGCTCGCGGCATAGAGAAACTGGCTGCGACGGTGCCGATGCTCGGCCAGCTCGAACGAGTCCGGATAGTCGTGACCGATCGCGACGACCGGCCGCGCCACATCATCATTCTCATCGGGATAAAAATGCATCATGTCCCACTCGCAGAAATGATTGGCTCGTGCAAGCAAGCGGGAAAGAAATTCGCTTGCTAGAGGCGCGCTTCCCGAAAAGCGAAAGACCCGATCGTGACCGATACCGCCGCCGGCCTGCCTGCCTCCCCCAATCTGCTTCCTCCCGCCGCGCCGCGTCAGGACGGCCCCAAGCTCGTCGTGCAGATCGTCGGCGCCGTCGCTTTCGCGCATCTTCTGAACGACCTGATCCAGGCCGTGCTTCCGGCGATTTACCCGATGCTCAAAGACAAATATCAGCTGAGCTTCGGCCAGATCGGCTGGATCGCCCTGATCTATCAGGTCACCGCCTCGCTGCTCCAGCCATGGGTCGGTCTCTATACCGACAAGCGCCCCCTGCCCTATCTGCTGCCGCTCGGTATGATCGTCACGCTGGCCGGCGTCGGCGCGCTTGCGATGGCGGAAAGCTATTCGGCGCTGATCCTCGCCTCCGCCGTCATCGGCATCGGATCGGCGACCTTCCACCCGGAGGCATCACGCGTCGCGCGGATGGCGTCGGGCGGCCGCTTCGGCACCGCCCAGTCGGCGTTCCAGGTTGGCGGAAACACGGGATCGGCGCTCGGCCCCATCGTCGCGTCGGCGATCATCCTGCCGTTCGGGCAGACCGCGGTCGGCTGGCTCGCCTTCGTCGCTGTCGCGGCGATCTGGGTGCTCTTCGGCGTCACGCGTTGGAGGGTCCAGCACAGCCGGGCGCAGGCGAGTGCACCCGCCGCTATCCATGCATCGCCGCACAGCCGCCGCGAAATCATCCGCGCGCTTTCGGCGATCGGCATCCTGATGTTCGCGAAGTTCATCTACATTGGTGCGTTCACCAACTATTTCACCTTCTACCTCATCGAACGCTTCGCGCTGACCGCGCGCGAATCCCAATTCTATCTCTTCTGCTTTCTCGCCGCGATCGCGATCGGGACTTTTGCCGGGGGACCGGTGGGCGATCGCATCGGCCGGAAAGCCGTGATCTGGGCGTCCTTCCTCGGCGTCGCGCCCTTCGCAATGATCCTGCCGCACGCCAATCTTTTCTGGACGGCGATCTTCGCCATCTCGATCGGCCTGATCATGTCATCGGCGTTCGCCGCGCTCGTAGTCTATGCACAGGAGCTCGTTCCGGGGCGTGTCGGGCTGGTGTCAGGGCTGATGTTCGGCCTGATGTTCGGGATCAGCGGGATCGGTGCGGCCGGGCTCGGCCAGCTCGCCGACCTCTATGGCATCGTCTGGGTGTATAAGCTCTGCGCCTATTTGCCCTTGCTGGGACTCGCAACGATCCTGCTACCGCGCTCCGACGAGCATCGACGAACGATCTGAACACAGGTTCATCGCGGCGCACGCTTCGCCGGAGCGGCTGGTGGAAGCGCTCAGTCCGCCGTCTTCGGCAGCGGCCCGCTGATCGAGCTCGCGCGCCGAAGATTTTCCGTGCCAGACAGCGGATCGGCGGGCGGCAGCTCGAACGGCTTTGGCATCGGCGGCGGCAGGCTCAACCGGTCGGCGAACAGCAGCCGCCCCGGCCCAAGCTTATAAAGGATCATCGGCAACAGCTCTTCGCCGAACACGAAACAGCCTTCGCTCCGCCCGAGCTTGCCCTGCGTCGCGATCAGCGCCGGGTCGGCGTACCAGGCGCCATGCACGACGATCGCGCGCTGGTCGGCCGAATAATTGTCGGGTTCGAGGCCCGCGAGCCGCATCGACGAGCCATTGGCGCCCCAATAATAGTCGCTGGTACGATACGCGCCGCGCGAGGTCGCGAGCGAGCCCATGCGGTTCGAGAAATTCTTGAGCCAGCCGTCGTGCTGCGGGTCCGATCCGCGCCCGTGCGTCACCGGGAACATCTCGACCTTGCCCGCGACCATGTCGACGAGCGCAAAGCGCGGACGCGACGACGGCAGGCCGAAATCGACGACGCCGACGCGGTCGCTTTGCGGGATATTGCGTCCCTGCATCGCGAGCTGCTTCTTCGCCACGGCCAGATAGTCGACCGGCGGCGGCAAAGGCGCCACCGGCTGCTGAATCCAGTTGGGGAGCTGTGCGCGTGCGGGCACGGCGGCCATCGCCCCCGCCCCAGCCATCGCTGCCAACATCGCCCGTCGATCGATCAATTCATTCACTTGCAACCCAACCCCGCATTGGCCGCCTTTTACGGTCCCTCGACTTTGCATAAGTCGTGTGTTGGCCGCGAAAGGCAAGCTGATGGTTCCCCTTCATGCGGGAAGATGTGCCATATATGCCATGAATAGCGAGTTTACGCTGCTGTAAGGCTGCGTTAGGACATGCCGCATGAACGCGACCATCTGGCACAACCCCGCTTGCGGCACCTCGCGCAAGACGCTTGCGATTCTTCAGGAGACGCCCGGCGTCGCGCTGACGGTCGTCGAATATCTGAAAAATCCCTATAGCGCGGACAAGCTGCGCCAGCTGTTCCAGGACGCCGGACTGACCGCGCGCGACGCGCTGCGCCTGCGCGGCACCGACGCCGAGGAACGTGGGCTGAAGGATGCTGGCGAGGACGCAATCATCGCCGCAATGGCCGCCAACCCCGCCTATGTCGAACGCCCGATCGTCGAAACCGACAAAGGCGTGAGACTGTGCCGCCCGCAGGACCGGGTCCACGAGATCCTCTGACGCTTACGCCGAGACAGCGAGCCGCTCCGGCACCTCTGCCGCTTCGGGCACAAGCCGTTTCGATATCGCGGTCGTCGTCGCGGCGTTCATCGTGACATTGCCCGCGGTCGCAACCATGTCGGGGAGCACATCGACCGCGATCAGCAGCGCCAAGATATCGACCGGCACGCCAAGGACCGCATAGACCGGCAGGTAAACCGTGAAGAAGTTGAGCTGGTTCGGCAGCCCGACCGCACTCTGCTCGATCAGCACCGCGACAAAAATCGCCGCGACAATCATCACCCAGCTTGGGTGCACGCCATAGAGCGACGCACCATAGAGCCCGAGAAACAGGTTCTGCATCGGGCCGTTGAAGCGAAAGATCGATACCGCGAGCGGCAAGGTCACGCCCGACACCGTGCGGGGAACGCCCAACGCGTCGGTACTGGCAATCGTCGCGGGCAGTGACGCGAGCGACGACTGCGTGCTGATCGCCACCGCCTGCGCTGGAGCGACGCCGCGCGCGAAGCGCCAAGGCGAAATTCCGCCTCCGATCCACGCGACGAGATAGGCAAGCAGGATGCCGAATAGCGCCATCGAACAGGCCATCAGGACATAATGGCCAAGCGCCCCAAACGCCGAGGCTCCCGCTCTCAGCGCGAGCGACAGCCCCAGCGCGCATACACCGAGCGGAGCAATCGCGAGCACCCAGCGTATGATAACGAACAGGATCTCATTAAGCGCCGTGAGCAGGTCGACGAAGATCGCGCGGCGGCTGATATCGACGCGCGTCATCGCCAGCCCGAATGCCAGCGCGAAGATGACGATCTGCAGCATCGCACTATTGGCGGCCGCCTCGATCGGGTTGGCGGGAATGATGCCGAGCAGCATCTCGCTCACCGGCGGCGATGGCGTGACCTCGCCGCGATGCAGGCCGGCGCTGGCGCGCAGCGCATCGACCGCGTCGGCCGGGATAGGAAAGATCGACAAAAGCCCCTGCGGCAAAGTCGCGCCAATCGATGCGGCGACGAGCAATAAGCCAAGATAGACGACCATCGTTTTGAGCGCGAGCTTGCCCTGCCCCGCCAGCGACGCCGCATTGACGACACCGAGCGCGAGCAGCGCAAACACGAGCGGCACGATTGTCATGCGCAGGGCGTTGAGCCATAGTCCGCCGACGACTTGTGCCACTACGCCCACCCGATCGGCGCTCTGCGGAACAAGCTCCAGCAGCGCGATCCCGGCAACCAGGCCGAGCGCAAGCCCGATCAATATTCTGACTGTCAGCTGCACCGGCTTCCCCCACCTGTCGCCTGCGTGCGAGCATGAGCGATAGGAAGCGCCTTTACAAGCGGCGCCTAACCCGCCGCGATGCGCCCGCCGCTGATGCGGAAACGCGTCACCGGGCCCGGCATATCGCCGAACAGCGACGCCTCGGTTCCCGTCAGCCACGCCTGCCCGCCCTGCTCCGCGAGCCGCTCGTAAAGCGCGCCGCGGCGCAGCGGATCGAGATGCGCCGCGACCTCGTCTAGCAGCAGCACGGGGCGCTGCCCGCGCGCGCGCGCAACGCTGTCGCTGTGCGCGAGGACAAGTGAGAGCAGCATGGCCTTCTGCTCGCCGGTCGAGCAGCGCGCCGCCGCGCGGCCGGTCGCGGCGTGGACGGCCGACAGGTCGTCGCGGTGCGGCCCTGCGGTCGCGCGCCCCGCAGCCGCGTCGATGCGGCGGCGCGAGGCGAAGAGCGCCTTGAGCGTTTCGACGTCGTGCGGCGCCGTCCGCGCCGCGCCTTCGCTATCGACCAGCGTCAATAGCGGGCGCGCGAACGGCGCGTCGGGCTGACCTGCGAGTTCCGCCGAGAGGCCCGCGAGCATATGCTGGCGCGCCGCATCCATCGCCGCGCCATGCTCGGCAAGTTGTGCCTCGAGGCTCGTCAGCCATTGCTCGTCGGCTTGCGCGGGATCGGCAAGCAGCTTGCCCCGTGCACGAAGCGCCGCCTCATAACGATTGCTGTGCTGCGCATGGCGCGGGTCGAGCGCCAGCACGAGCCGGTCGAGGAAACGCCGCCGGTTGCCCGCGGTCTCGACGAACAGCCGGTCCATTGCGGGGGTCAGCCACAAGACCGCCAGCCAGTCGCCCAGCGCGGTCGCCGCGGCCGTAGCACCATTGATGCGTACGATCCGCCGCCCGGGCTGCGCGGCCTCGATCCCCGTGCCGAGCGCCACCGGCGCGAGGTCAGCGCCCGCCTGAACCTCGGCAAAGACAGCAAAGCCGCCGTTCGCGCCGTCGCGTACCATGTCGGAGAGCGCGGCACGGCGCAGTCCCCGCCCCGGCGCGAGCAGCGAGATCGCTTCCAATATGTTGGTCTTGCCGGCGCCATTGTCGCCGTGCAGCGCGACGAGCCCGGAGGCGGCCGCCATGTCCGCGCCGGCATGATTGCGAAAATCGGTCAGCGAAAGGCGGATCAGCGTCATCTGCCTGTCCGCCTACCCCAGCCCCTCGCGCGTTTCCAGTCCGGCGCCAGCTGAAGTTCCTTTGAATATTTTCCGACTAGCGGGAATTTTCACCATCTTAGCGCATTTTTCGCGACGAAATAATCTGTCGCGACCCCAAAAACCCCGCTTAACCGCCAATGAATGAAATTGGCACGGTCCCTGCAACAGTGTCGGCATCCACCGGATAGTCCGGAATGGAAGGTTCAAGGAAGGAAAATATCATGGCCCATTTCAATGTCGACTCGTTCAAGAGCTATGCGATTGCCGCTGTTGCCTCGCTTTACTGCTCGATGATGTTCCTCGCCGCAGTTGGCCCGAACGCTGCACATTTCGGTGGGCTGGTCGCCTGACCAGCCCCCACACCCCGAAAATAACGCCGGCCCGATCGCCGGGATGGAAAGGAAAGAAATGAAACAGGGTTTTCGCAAGAATCGTCGCGACGGGATGATCTTCGGCGTGTGCGCCGGGATGTCAGACCAGTTCGGCATCGACGTCTTGTGGACGCGCGTCGGCTTTGTCGCCCTGACGCTTTTGGGCTTCGGCCTGCCTCTGCTGCTGTACCTCGCCGTCGCGATCCTCGCGCCCTAGGACAGAGCATCTGGGCCGGACGCTTTCGAAGCGCTGTCGCACCGGCCCGCACATTCCCAGGACCAAGGGCTCACCGGCCATCCCGGTGGGCCCTTTTCTATTTGTCGGCTAGCGACCGGTAGCGATAGATATGTGCACCCCGGCGAAAGCCGGGGCCCAGAATTCCAACGCTAACCTTGCGCTTTCCGCACTGGGCCCCGGCTTTCGCCGGGGTGCACGAGCGGCAGTTCCCCACTCCAGAGCCACCAAAGAAAAAGCCCCGCCGGAGCGATCCGGCGGGGCTTGTCTTTTCAGGCTGTCACCCGGGAACGAGGGTCAGGCTTACGCCTCGTCGCCCTTGATCAGGTAATCGCCGGCATCGGCATCGCTGCCGTGGGTTTCACCTTCGACAGTGCCCAGCGGATCGTCACCGATCGCAGCTTCCGGGCCCTGCGCCAGTTCGGCGGCATGCTCTTCGGCAGCGGTCGCAGGCGCAATCAGATGCTCCTGGTTCGCGGCGCGCATGGAGGCGCGCAGTGCGGCATCCTTGCTCGACGCGGTAACGCGGACGCGGTTCATGGCAGCGCCGGTACCCGCCGGGATGAGGCGGCCAACGATGACATTCTCCTTGAGGCCCTGCAGCGAGTCGATCTTGCCCTGCACCGAAGCCTCGGTGAGAACGCGGGTCGTCTCCTGGAAGGACGCCGCCGAAACGAAGCTGCGCGTCTGCAGGCTCGCCTTGGTGATGCCGAGGAGGACCGGACGGCCCTCTGCCGGCACGCCATTCTTCGGCAGCTTGGCGTTATATTCCATCATCTCCAGATAATCGAGTTGTTCGCCCGGCAGCAACGTGGTGTCTCCGCCAGCGGTGATCTCGACCTTCTGCAGCATCTGGCGAACGATCACCTCGATGTGCTTGTCGTTGATCTTCACGCCCTGCAGTCGATAGACTTCCTGGATTTCCGCGACGAGATATTCGGCCAGCGCCTCGACGCCCATGACGTCGAGGATGTCGTGCGGGTTCGGCGAGCCGCTGATCAGCGCATCGCCGCGCTTGACCTGGTCGCCTTCCTGCACTTCCAGAACCTTCGACTTGGGAATGAGGTACTCGATCGAATCCCCTTCTTCCGGAACGATCGCGATCTTGCGCTTCGCCTTGTAATCCTTGACGAATTCAATGCGGCCGCTGATCTTCGCGATAACGCTGTTGTCCTTCGGAATGCGCGCTTCGAACAGCTCGGCAACACGCGGCAGACCGCCGGTGATGTCGCGCGTCTTCGACGCTTCGCGGCTGACACGCGCCAGAACGTCGCCCGCCTGCACTTCCTGACCGTCCTCGACCGACAGCATCGTGCCGACCGCGAGCAGGTAACGTGCCGCTTCACCCGACTGATCGTCGAGCAAGGTCAGGCGCGGCTGAAGGTCTTCCTTCTTGGCACGGCCCGCCGAGCGATATTCGATCACGACGCGCTGGGCGATGCCCGTCGCTTCGTCGACCTGTTCGATCAGGGTCTTGGTATCTTCCAGATCCTGATACTTCACGACGCCCTGCTTTTCGGTGATGAGCGGCATGGTGAACGGATCCCATTCGGCAATCCGGTCGCCCTTCTTCACCTTCTCGCCGTCCTTGTGCAGGATCTGCGCGCCGTAAGGCAGCTTGTGCGACGCGCGCTCGCGGCCTTCGCTGTCGATGATCGCGATTTCGCCCGAACGCGACAGCGCCAGACGGCGGCCACGCTGGTCGACGATCGTCGCCATGTCGCGATATTCGATCGTACCGTCCGAAATCGCTTCGGCGTTCGACTGCTCGTTGACCTGCGCCGCGCCACCGATGTGGAACGTACGCATCGTCAGCTGCGTGCCGGGCTCACCGATCGACTGCGCGGCGATAACGCCGACAGCTTCACCGATGTTGACCGGCGTACCGCGCGCCAGGTCGCGGCCGTAACATTTGCCGCAAACACCCAGCACCGCTTCGCAAACCAGCGGCGAACGGATCTTGACCGACTGAACCTCGGCATCTTCGATCCGCTGCGTCGTCGGCTCGTCGAGCAAGGTGCCCACCGGCGCGATGACATTGCCGTCCTTGTCGACGACGTCTTCGAGCGTGGTACGGCCAAGGATGCGCTCGCCCAGCGAGGCGATCGTCGAACCGCCCTGGATGATCGCACGCATTTCCATGCCGCGTTCGGTGCCGCAATCTTCCTCGATCACGACGCAGTCCTGCGACACGTCGACCAGCCGGCGGGTCAGGTAACCCGAGTTCGCCGTCTTGAGCGCCGTATCGGCCAGACCCTTACGCGCACCGTGGGTCGAGTTGAAATACTCGAGAACGGTCAGGCCTTCCTTGAAGTTCGAGATGATCGGGGTTTCGATGATCTCGCCCGACGGCTTGGCCATCAGGCCGCGCATACCGGCGAGCTGCTTCATCTGGGCCTGCGAACCACGGGCACCCGAGTGCGCCATCATATAGATGGAGTTGATCGGGGCCAGACGGCCGGTTTTCGGGTCCTTCGGCTCGGCGCGGATTTCGTCCATCATCGCGTTCGCGACCTTGTCGCCGCACTGCGACCAGGCGTCGATCGCCTTGTTGTACTTTTCCTGCTGCGTGATCAGGCCATCCTGATACTGCTGCTCGAAATCCTTCACCAACGCACGGGTTTCGTTGACCATGCCTTCCTTTGACTCGGGGATGATCATGTCATCCTTGCCGAAGGAAATGCCTGCCTTGAACGCGTTGCGGAAGCCCAGCGCCATGATGGCGTCGGCAAACAACACGGTCTCTTTCTGGCCGGTGTGACGATAGACCTGATCGATCACGTCGCCGATTTCCTTCTTGGTCAGAAGGCGGTTGACGACGTCGAAGGGCACAGTGTGCGACTTCGGCAGGCATTCGCCGATCAGCATGCGTCCCGGGGTGGTTTCGAAACGCTTCTGATACTCATTGCCCTGTTCGTCGGTTTGCGGGACGCGGCTGATGACCTTCGTGTGCAACGTGACCGCACCGATGTGAAGCGCCTGGTGCACTTCGGCCATGTCGGCGAGCAGCATGCCCTCGCCGGGTTCGCCCGGGCGCTCCATCGACAGATAATAGAGACCCAGCACCATGTCCTGCGACGGAACGATGATCGGCTTGCCGTTCGCAGGGCTGAGGATGTTGTTCGTCGACATCATCAGCACGCGCGCTTCCAGCTGTGCCTCAAGGCTCAGCGGGACGTGAACGGCCATCTGGTCACCGTCGAAGTCGGCGTTGAACGCGGCGCAGACCAGCGGGTGAAGCTGGATCGCCTTGCCTTCGATCAGCACGGGCTCGAACGCCTGGATGCCGAGGCGGTGAAGCGTCGGGGCGCGGTTCAAGAGGACCGGGTGCTCGCGAATGACTTCGTCGAGGATATCCCAGACTTCCTTGCGTTCCTTTTCGACCCACTTCTTCGCCTGTTTCAGGGTCATCGACAGACCCTTGGCGTCGAGGCGCGCGTAGATGAAGGGCTTGAACAGTTCGAGCGCCATCTTCTTCGGCAGGCCGCACTGGTGCAGCTTGAGTTCGGGACCGGTCACGATGACCGAACGGCCCGAATAGTCGACGCGCTTGCCGAGCAGGTTCTGACGGAAGCGGCCCTGCTTGCCCTTGAGCATGTCGGACAGCGACTTCAGCGGACGCTTGTTCGCGCCCGTGATCGTACGACCGCGGCGTCCGTTGTCGAACAGCGCGTCGACGGCTTCCTGCAGCATGCGCTTTTCGTTGCGGACGATGATGTCCGGCGCGCGCAGCTCCATCAGACGCTTCAAACGGTTGTTACGGTTGATCACGCGGCGATAGAGGTCGTTGAGATCCGACGTCGCGAAGCGGCCGCCGTCGAGCGGCACCAGCGGGCGCAGTTCGGGCGGGATGACCGGCACGACTTCGAGGATCATCCACTCGGGGCGGTTGCCCGAATCGATGAACGATTCCACGACTTTGAGGCGCTTGATGATCTTCTTGGGCTTCAGCTCCGACTTGGTCGTCGCCAGATCTTCCATCAGATCGGTGCGTTCCTGCTCCAGATCGAGATTTTCGAGGAGCACGCGGATTGCCTCGGCGCCAATGCCGGCGCTGAACGCGTCTTCGCCATATTCGTCCTGCGCGTCGAGCAGTTCGTCTTCGGTCAGAAGCTGGAACTTCTCGAGCGGGGTCAGGCCGGGCTCAAGAACGATATAGGCTTCGAAATAAAGGACGCGCTCGAGCTGCTTCAGCTGCATGTCGAGCAGCAGGCCGATGCGCGACGGCAGCGACTTCAGGAACCAGATGTGCGCGACGGGCGCGGCGAGCTCGATATGGCCCATACGCTCGCGGCGGACCTTGGTCACCGTGACTTCGACACCGCATTTCTCGCAGACGATGCCCTTGTATTTCATGCGCTTATACTTGCCGCACAGGCATTCATAATCCTTAATCGGGCCAAAGATGCGCGCGCAGAACAGGCCGTCACGCTCGGGCTTGAACGTGCGGTAGTTGATGGTTTCGGGCTTCTTGATCTCGCCGAACGACCACGAGCGGATGCGCTCGGGGCTCGCGATGCCGATCTTGATCATGTCGAAGGTTTCGGGCTTCGCGACCGGGTTCATGAAGTTGGTAAGCTGGTTCATATTCTAAGCTCCACTCTTCCCCCCTCGCCGCGGGCGAAGGGGGTGAGGAAAATCATTATTCGGCGGCTTCGGGAAGGGCATCCGGGGCGTTGTCGGGGTCTTCTTCCGCATAGGAAGACAGTTCGACGTTGAGGCCCAGCGAGCGCATTTCCTTGACGAGCACGTTGAAGCTTTCGGGAATGCCGGCCTCAAAGGTGTCGTCGCCCTTGACGATCGCTTCGTAAACCTTGGTGCGGCCGATCACGTCATCGGACTTCACCGTCAGCATTTCCTGAAGCGTGTACGCCGCGCCATAAGCCTGCAGCGCCCACACTTCCATTTCACCGAAGCGCTGGCCACCGAACTGCGCCTTACCGCCCAGCGGCTGCTGGGTGACAAGCGAGTACGGCCCGATCGAACGCGCGTGGATCTTGTCGTCGACCAGGTGATGCAGCTTCAGGATATACATATATCCCACCGTCACCTTGCGGTCGAAACGATCGCCGGTGCGGCCGTCGTACAGATCGACCTGACCCGACCGGTCGAGACCGGCGCGTTCCAGCATCGCCGACACGTCGCCTTCGCGCGCACCGTCGAACACCGGGGTCGCGAAGGGCACGCCCACCGAAAGATTTGAGGCGAGTTCGACGACTTCTTCCGTGCTGCGTGCCTTGATTTCGTCGGCATATTCATCGCCATAGGCCAGAAGCAGCGCTTCACGAACCGCCTCGGGCGGGGCTCCCGCTTCGGGGTCGGGGTTCGCCATGCGCCAATCCTCGAGCGCCGCGGTGATCTGCTGGCCGAAGCCGCGCGATGCCCAGCCAAGGTGCGTTTCGAGGATCTGCCCGACGTTCATGCGCGACGGCACGCCCAGCGGGTTGAGCACGAAATCGACGTGCGTCCCGTCTTCGAGGAACGGCATGTCCTCGATCGGCAGGATGCGGCTGATGATGCCCTTGTTCCCGTGACGGCCGGCCATCTTGTCGCCCGACTGCAGCTTGCGCTTCACCGCGACGAAGACCTTGACCATCTTGAGCACGCCCGGGGCGAGTTCGTCGCCGCGCTGCAGCTTTTCGACGCGATCTTCATACTTCGCGCTGATCCGCTTGATCGCTTCGTCATACTGCGCCTTGATCGCTTCGAGGGCGGCCTGGGCATTGTCTTCGACAACCGCCAGCTTCCACCAGTCGGCGCGGTCGAGGTCGACGAGCATCTCTTCGGTGACGACATCGCCTTTCTTCAGGCCCTTCGGCACTGCGCTGGTCGCCTGACCGATGAGCAGTTCCTTGAGGCTCGAGAAGGTCGCACGGTTGAGGATCGCACGTTCGTCATCGGCGTCCTGCTTCAGACGTTCGATCTCTTCACGTTCGATCGCGATCGCGCGTTCGTCCTTGTCGATACCGTGACGGTTGAAGACGCGGACTTCGACGACCGTGCCCGACACGCCCGGCGGCAGGCGGAGCGAAGTGTCGCGCACGTCGCTGGCCTTTTCGCCGAAGATCGCGCGCAGCAGCTTTTCTTCCGGCGTCATCGGCGATTCACCCTTGGGGGTGATCTTGCCGGCCAGAATGTCGCCCGGGCCGACTTCGGCACCGATATAGACGATGCCCGCTTCGTCGAGGTTGCGGAGCGCTTCCTCACCGACGTTCGGGATGTCGCGCGTGATGTCTTCGGGCCCAAGACGCGTGTCGCGCGCGGTGACTTCGAATTCCTCGATGTGGATCGAGGTGAAGACGTCGTCCTTCACGATGCGTTCGCTGATGAGGATCGAGTCCTCATAGTTGTAGCCGTTCCACGGCATGAACGCGACGAGCACATTCTTGCCGAGTGCCAGTTCGCCAAGCTCGGTCGACGGACCATCGGCGATGATATCGCCCGCGCGGACGATCTCGCCCACCTTCACCAGCGGACGCTGGTTGATGCAGGTGTTCTGGTTCGAACGCTGGAACTTCTGGAGACGATAGATGTCGACGCCCGACTTGCCGGGTTCGACCATATCGGTCGCACGGATAACGATACGCGTCGCATCGACCTGATCGATCACGCCGCCGCGGCGCGCCGCGATGGCCGCGCCGGAGTCACGCGCAACGGTTTCTTCCATGCCGGTACCGACGACCGGAGCCTCGGCCCGGATCAGCGGCACAGCCTGACGCTGCATGTTCGATCCCATGAGCGCGCGGTTGGCGTCATCGTTTTCGAGGAACGGAATGAGCGACGCCGCGACCGAAACGAGCTGCTTCGGCGACACGTCCATCAGCGTGATCTGATCGCGCGGGGCCATCAGGAACTCGCCCGCTTCACGCGCCGAGATCAGTTCGTCGATGAAGCTGCCGTCGTCGTTGAGATCGGCGTTCGCCTGGGCAACCGTGTGCTTCTGCTCTTCCATCGCCGACAGATAGACGACGTCGGTCGTGACCTTGCCGTCGACGATCTTGCGGTACGGGGTCTCGATAAAGCCGTACTTGTTCACGCGTGCGAAGGTCGCGAGCGAGTTGATCAGACCGATGTTCGGGCCTTCCGGCGTTTCGATCGGGCAGATACGGCCATAATGCGTCGGGTGAACGTCGCGGACTTCGAAGCCCGCGCGTTCGCGCGTCAGACCGCCCGGCCCGAGCGCCGAAACGCGACGCTTGTGCGTCACTTCGGAGAGCGGGTTGGTCTGGTCCATGAACTGGCTGAGCTGCGACGAGCCGAAGAATTCGCGAACCGCGGCCACCGCCGGCTTCGCATTGATCAGGTCGTTCGGCATCACGGTCGACACATCGACCGAGCTCATGCGCTCCTTCACGGCGCGCTCCATGCGGAGCAGGCCGACGCGATACTGATTTTCCAGCAGCTCGCCGACCGAACGGACACGACGGTTACCGAGGTTGTCGATATCGTCGATTTCGCCCTTGCCGTCCTTCAGGTTCACCAGTTCCTTGACGACGGCGAGGATGTCGTCGCTGCGCAGCGTGGTGACCGTGTCCTCGGCTTCGAGGCCAAGGCGCATGTTGAGCTTGACGCGGCCCACGGCCGACAGGTCGTACCGCTCGGCGTCGAAGAACAGCCCGCCGAACAGCGCTTCCGCGGTTTCACGCGTCGGCGGTTCGCCGGGGCGCATCACGCGATAGATGTCCGAAAGCGCTTGGTCGCGGTCCTCGGCCTTGTCGGCCTTCAGCGTGTTGCGGATCCAGGGACCGGTGTTGTTGTGGTCGATGTCGAGCAGGACGAGCTTGTCGATCCCGGCACCGTCGATCTTCTCGAGATTGTCGGCGCTCACTTCGTCGCCGGCTTCGATATAGATCTCGCCGGTCGACTCGTTGATGAGGTCATAGGCCGAATAACGGCCGAAGATTTCCTCGGTCGGGATCAGCAGCGTGTCGAGACCGTCCTTCGCCGCCTTGTTGGCGAGGCGCGGGCTGATCTTGTGGCCGGCGGCGAAGACGACTTCGCCGGTCTTGGCGTCGACGACGTCGAACGCGGGCTTCGCACCGCGCCAGTTTTCGACCATGAAGGGCACGCGCCAGCCGTTTTCGGCGCGCTCGAAGACCAGACGGTCATAGAAGTGGTTGAGGATTTCCTCGCCCGACATGCCCAGCGCATAGAGCAGGCTGGTGACCGGCAGCTTGCGCTTGCGGTCGATACGGACGTTGACGATGTCCTTGGCGTCGAATTCGAAGTCGAGCCACGAACCACGATACGGGATCACGCGCGCGGCGAACAGGAACTTGCCCGACGAGTGGGTTTTGCCGCGGTCATGGTCGAAGAGCACACCCGGCGAACGGTGCATCTGCGACACGATGACGCGCTCGGTACCATTGACGAAGAAGGTGCCGTTCTCGGTCATGAGCGGCATGTCGCCCATGTAGACGTCCTGCTCCTTGATATCGAGGACCGAACGCGTGTCGGTTTCGCTGTCGACCTCGAAGACGATCAGGCGCAGCGTGACCTTCATCGGCGCCGCATAGGTGATGCCGCGCTGACGGCATTCCTCGACGTCGTACTTGGGTGCTTCGAGTTCGTAATGGACGAAGTCGAGCTCGGCGGTGCCGGCGAAATCGCGGATCGGGAAAACACTGCGCAGCGTCTTTTCGAGGCCCGAAACATAGCCGACCGAGGGATCGGACCGCAGGAATTGTTCATAGGATTCGCGCTGCACCTCGATGAGGTTGGGCATTTCCACCGCTTCGTGGATGTTGCCGAACAGCTTACGGATTCGCTTGCTTGCGGTTGCTTCGAGGGCCTTGCCCACCGACTTCGCCTTGGTCGCCATAAGTGATTGTCTCGCCTTACAAAAAATCAGGTCGCGAGCGCATCGACGCGAAAAAAGCCGCAGGCAACCGTTGCCGGTTTACCGCAGCTTTCCAACGCCTGTCGAAATCCCCAACGACCTATCCGTACAGCCCGCTGCGCAAAGTCAGGCTCTATCTCGGACGATGGGGTGAGGGGGCGATATAGGATTTGGAGTGCCGGGTGTCAACGGGAGCGCGACGAAAGCCACCGTCTCCTAAAACACCCCCTTCAACAACGCCGCCGGGTTCCGGCGCAGCGCCGCCTCCTCGCCCGCCATATAGTGAAATATGCCTTTCAGCGCCTGTTCGGTCACCGACCGCTTCAGCCCGTCGCGCGTCAGCCCGGCCGAGGCCATCAACTGATTGCCCTTCGACAGCTGGTCGAGCTGGCGATAGGCGCCGACATTTTCCAGCGCCGACCCGATCAGCGGCGACACCTTGGCGAACAGCACGCTGCCCGCGGTCGTCTGGAGATAGCGCGTCGCGCCATCATTCTGCGTCACCAGCCCCGGCGCGTCGGTCCAGCGCAGATTGTCGATCGCGGCACGAAACACCGGCTTCGCCTCGCCCGCCGCCTTGCCGCCGGCATCGTTCAGGCTTTTGGTCAGATTGGTCGTAAGTCCCAGCTTGTCGCCCATACCGAAGAGTTGCGAGGCCAGCTTCCCGCCCGCGCCCGGCAACAGGATGCGCACCGCGGTATCGCGATAAAAGGCGCCGGGCACAGCGAGTTTGTCGAGCGCCCCATCGGACGCGCCCGCGATCAGCCCCTTCACGCCGGTCTTCGGCAGCTTCGCCATCGCCCAAGGCGCGTGGATCACAGCGAGCGTCCCGATCGCGCCGGTGAGCAGCATCCGCCGCGCCACTATTGTTTCATCCGATTCCATGACGCTACCTTACCCAGCCCGTGACCGATGCCGAGCCTATCAACAAAACCGTCGCCGCCAAAGCGTAACGAGGGCTTTGGGGTGGATTCCTGACTTTCCGATTAGCAGCGCTCCGCTCAGCCAATGGCCGTCTCAGACCAGTTTAGTCTATGCCCTTGTTCTAGAATAGCGACCCAGAAAAAATGCTAATCCATACAAATGTAGGAAATATAAGAAATCCTACAATGAGAATGGCGAAACCGCCCACTACCATCAACATTACAGATCCAGCAAAAGACGATAATGTAAAGATTATACTAACAATTATTCCAAACTTGTCTGATGTATATGACGCAATAAGCGTCGAAAGTGAAATAACCGCCATGCAAGGGGCATAATCAAATAAGATATCGCTTAGCATATTGACCGCCATATCTACCGATCCTCTCGCGCGAAATGTCGCGCACATTTACGTCTCCAACAGAGGCGGAGACCACATTTTAGCACAAGCTCCTAATGAAGCGGGTGGCATAGCGCCAATCAGGTGTTGTTCGTCAACGTCGGCTTTGAGGAGGGCACGCAGGCTCGACAAATGGCGGATTTCGGTCGTTAGCCGCCACCCGCCGACGTCACGCCGCGCTACGCAGCCGGTTTCGTCCCTCGCGCTTGGCGACATAGAGCGCCTTGTCGGCGCGGTGCAGCAGTTCCTCGACATCAGCCTCGCCATCATAGATCGCCAGGCCGACGCTGATCGTCGCGTTCGGGAGGTCGTCTTCGGCGGCGGTGCCGGTCTCGACCGCCTTGCGGACGCGCTCGGCGACGATTTCGGCCGCCTGCGCGCTCGATCGCTGGAGGATGCAGACAAACTCCTCGCCGCCGATGCGGCCGAGCATATCCCCCTCGCGGAGTGCCGCCTTGCCACGATGCGCGACGCGGCGGATCACCTGGTCGCCCACCGCATGGCCGTGCGTGTCGTTGATCCGCTTGAAATGGTCGATATCGAAAATCGCGACGGCAAGCGGCGCGCCATGGTCGCGCGCGCCGGCGAGCGCCTTTTCGAGGGAGGCCAGCGTATGACGCCGGTTCGGCAGGCCGGTGAGCATATCGGTGTTGGCGACGCGCTCCGCCGCGCTGCGCGCAGCCTCCAGGATCCGGGCATTCTCGACCGTCTCGGTCACGTCCTGGACGGTGCCGAAAATGGCGCTGGCCTTGCCGCCGCGCCCCATCTCGATCGAACCGTGCGATTTGACATGCCGGATTTCGCCGTCGGCGCGCAATATCCGTCCCTGAAATTCGAAAGGCTGGCCGGTGCGGACCGCATCGGCCAAAATCCTTCGCACCGCCAACCGGTCCTCGGCCACATATTGTTTGACGCTATAATCGACGTCGACCGGCATCCCGGGTTCCAGTCCATGGATACGATAGCTCTGGTCGGACCATGTGATCGTCCAGCCGAGCAGGTCGACGCGCCAATGGCCGACCAGCGCCGCCGCTTCGGCCTGCAGCAGCCAGCGGTTGCTTTGCTCCAGCCGCTTCGCGAGCCGCTGGCGCCCGATCAGCAACGCCGCGAGCGGCAAGGTGGTGAACAGCAGCACCAGCAGATAGAATTGCAGGAACAGCACCCGTATCTTTTGCGAACCCTCGATCGCCGCGATCGGTCCATAACCCTGCCCGGTCAGCAGCGAGGCGATGATCGTCACGATCAGCATCCCGGTCGCCGCACCAAAGGGGCCGAGGCGATACGCCGCCGCGACAACCGCGATGCACGGCAGGAAGGTCACGGGAAACTGCGATTGCGAAAAGGATAATATGGTGACCAGCCCGGTGATGGTCAGGATCGCGGTCTCTTCGGCTTTCATCCGTATGGACGCGTTGGTCAGGGCGTTGGTGCCGACCATCCGCGCAAGCATCACGATCGGCGGAGTCACGATCAGCATGCCGAGCAAGACCGTCGTCAGCCACGAAAGGAGGAAATCCAGCCCCTTTCCTGCGAGCCCGCACGCCAGGACTGCACTGACCGTG
Organism: Sphingopyxis sp. MSC1_008; assembly: GCF_023197165.1. Taxonomy (GTDB): domain Bacteria; phylum Pseudomonadota; class Alphaproteobacteria; order Sphingomonadales; family Sphingomonadaceae; genus Sphingopyxis. Next base: position 4,200 of record NZ_JALPRD010000001.1, on the reverse strand, counting down.
CTGGCCGTGAAGGCCGCGATGCAAAAGCTGACAACCGAACGCGGCACCATGAACGAAAGTTCGTCGGGTTCGCGGCGGCGCAGGATCCACAGCGCGAGCGCCGCTTCGCAGCCGTTCGAAAAAGTGAAGGCGAGGCTTGGCCAGAACGGCGCGCCGCCGTGGAGGTTGGCCGTCAGGCTGGCCGCCACCATCCCTGCGAACGCCACGATCCGCGCGGATGCGGGCATCAGGATCAGGAGCGCGAGAAGATATCCGCTGGCCGGCCATACCGCGGCGATATTGTCGGCGCCCTTGGTGGCGTACAGCGACAGGCTCGCCAACAGGAAATATCCCGTTGCGGTCAACAGGAACCAAAAGACCGCTTCGACTCTGGGGGACAGCGACTGGGTCATGCGATCAGTTAACCGAAAAGGGGAAAATAAACCGCTAATAATAACAGCCGCTCGCGGCGCGCTCGGGTAACCGTCAGCCGACCCCGCCAAAGGTCAGCCCGACAACTTCCGCGACCTTCGCCTCGTCCCATTCGATGCGCCGGTCGAGGATCAGCATCGCGAGGCCATGCACCAGCGCCCAGGCGTGCAGCGCCGCGGTATCGGGGTCTTCAACGCCGGGAAGCGCCTCGCCGACCCCGGCGCGGAGCAGATTATATGCAACCTCGCCGCCATCGCTGGCGCCGTCGGGACTGCGTTCCGTCATCTGCCGCGTGAAGCTCAGCCGGAACAGCGCGGGCTCGTCGTGCGCGAAGCGGACATAGGCGATGCCCGTCGCCTTGAAGCCCGCGACCGCGCCGCCCGCTTTCAGCCACGCCTGCGCCTGCAGCGCGCCGAGCCGCCGCAGCCCTTCGTCGGCGAGCGCGTCGAGCAGCGCCTCCTTGTCGGGGAAATGCCGGTATAGCGCGGTCGCGCTCACCCCGACGTCGCGCGCCAGCGCGCGCAGCCCGAGCTCGGCGCTATCGCCTTCTTCCAGCCGCTTCAGCCCCGCCGCGATCACCGCCGCGCGCAGGTCGCCATGATGATAAGCGCCCGCCGCCTTCGCGCCGTCGCTTTTTATGTTGACACTGTTATCTTTGCTTGCCATGATGTTGTCACTGTAAACATATCGAGTCGTCCGCACAAGCCCCCTGCCACGCGGCCCATTCGCCAACATCCGTAAGGAGCAATATCATGGCAAGCAACGTCGAAACCCTGATCCGCGGTGCGGTTGTCAAAGGCATCGGCAAGGTCGCCGACTTCAACCGCAAGCGCCTCCCCCGCCCCACCGACGCGCATCCGTTCCTGACGGGCATCCACAAGCCGATGACCGAGGAGGTCACGCTGGAAGGCCTGCGCGTCGAGGGCGATATCCCCGCCGCGCTGACCGGCCGTTACCTGCGCAACGGGCCGAACCCGGCGGCCGCCCCCGATCCCGCCAGCTATCACTGGTTCACCGGCGCCGGCATGGTTCACGGCATCCGCATCGAAGGCGGCAAGGCCGACTGGTATCGCAACCGCTGGGTGCGCGGCAGCGAGGCGTGCGAAGTGCTCGGCGAGGAACTGCCCCCCGGCCCGCGCGCTGACGGCAATGACGCGCCGAACACCAATGTCGTCGGTCTCGCGGGCCGCACTTTCGCCATCGTCGAAGCCGGCGGCAAGCCCGTCGAACTCGGCTATGAGTTGAACACGATTGCGCACAATCCGTTCGACGGCACGCTCGCCGGCGCCTACACCGCGCACCCGCATCACGACCCCATGACCGACGAAATGCACGCGATCACTTATCGCGGCGACGAGCCGACCAAGGTCTGGCACGTCGTGCTCGACAAGCAAGCGCATGTCATTCGCGAGGAAGCGATCGCGGTCAGCGACGGCCCGTCGATCCACGACTGCGCGATCACCGAAAATTATGTGCTCGTCTTCGACCTGCCCGTCACTTTCTCGATGAAGATGCTGCTCGGCGGCTATCGCTTCCCCTATGCGTGGAACGACGCGCATCAGGCCCGCGTCGGCCTCCTCCCCAGGAAAGGCAGCGGCGACAGCATCATCTGGGTACCGGTCGAACCCTGCTATGTGTTTCACCCGGCCAACGCCTATGAAACCGCCGATGGCAAGGTGATCGTCGATGTTGTCGCGCACGAGACGATGTTCGCTAGTTCGAAACGCGGCCCCGACAGCGAAAAATCGCGGATGGAACGCTGGACGATCGATCCGGCGGCGGGCACCACGGTTCGCACGGTCATCCACGATCATGCGCAGGAGTTCCCGCGCTATGACGAACGATTGACCACAAAGCCCTATCGCTACGCCTACACGATCGCGATCCCCGATGGCGCCTCGGCCGAATGGGCGCTCGCCGAAACGCGCCTGTTCAAGCACGACCTCAACAAAGGCACGACCGCGATCCACGATTTCGGCCCCGGCCGCCATCCCGGCGAGTTCGTCTTTGTCCCGCGCAGCGAAAGCGGCGCCGAGGATGACGGCTGGCTGATCGGGCTGGTCGTGAACATGAACGACGAGACGACCGCGCTCCTCATCCTCAACGCCGATGATTTTACCGGGTCACCGCAAGCTGTCGTGCATCTGCCGCACCGGGTTCCTCCCGGCTTTCACGGGAACTGGGTCGCGGATTGACGATATCGGGGCGCTTCATCAGCGCCTCGGTCACGCGCAGCGACCTTTCATTGTCGACATCGATCGCCGTCGCCCCGTTGCTGACCAGCAGCGGGGCGATTTCGACGTCCAGATGGCGCGAAATGCGCTGGAAGATGTGGTGGATCGGGCCGAGCCCGAAGCGGAAGCGGAGCAGGTTGATCAGGCCGAACGCCTGCATCACGCGAAACGGCTTCTTGACGAACTGGCCGCCGCCGCGAAACGCCTCCGCCGCACGCAGCGCGTTCGGATGGCCGATCCAATAGGCGTTGCAGTTCGACACCGCGACGTCGGAAAACGCGTAAAAGCGCCGCTGGCCTTCGGGATGAACCGCCAGCACATCCTCGCGCCGCGCCAGCGCGACCCCGGCATCGGCGCCGAGCCGTTCCGCTTCGGCTTCGATCACGGTGATCGTCGCGGGGGTCAGCAGGCAATTGTCCGCGGTCGTGACGAGCAGCGGGAAGCTGGCAACCCCCGCGACCGCGATAACCGAATCCGCCAGATTGTCGGCCGCGGGAACAACAATCAGCCGGTCGCCGAGCAGATCGACGACCGGATCGTTCAACTCGGCGAGCAGCGTCGCATGATGTGTCGAAACAAACACCTGCCGCGCACTGCTGTCAGCCGCGCTCTCCAGTACATGCGCGATCATCGGCCGCCCGGCGACCGGCACAAGGCATTTGTCGCCGACATCATATGTCTCGGCCAGCGCATCGACGGCACCGGCGCGGCGGCCGGCAAGGATCAGGATCGAACCGCTCATGCGGCGCTCCGCCGCGCCGCGGCCGGCGCGATCTGGCGAAGCATGCTTTCGGCGACGATCGTTTCGATCAGCGCCGCGTGGGTAAAACCCGCCGCGACGGCCGAGCGCGAGAACAGCTTTTCGGACCAGAGGTTGCAGTTGAGATTGACCTCGAGCAGCCGGACGTCGCCGGTCGTGTGATCGACGCGAAACTCGAACCGGCCGTAATCGAACGGGCGGAATATGTCCGCCATGCGTTTTGTATAGTCGATGATCTGCGCACTGATCGCCGGATCGTCGAAGCGCTTGATGCAATATCCGACGTTGCCGACGAGGTCGCGCTTTTCCTGATAGGTGCGAAGCTGGGTCGGATCACCCTGCTCGAAAATCATCATCGGCAGCATCGCGGGCTCGCCGTCCAGCGTGATCACCGGCACCTCGATATCGCTGCCGTCGATGAAGGGCTCGACGAGCACATCATGGTCGAGCGCGTGGATTTCGGCGACCGCCTGCGCAAGTTGCACCCGGTCGTGCGCGTCGCGAACGCCCCACGAGGCTGAGCTGTTGTTCGGCTTGATCACCCAGCGCCGCGCCGGCGGACAGCGCGCCACGTCGACCGGGGCGCCGCGGCGAAACAGCGCCCAAGGCGCGGTCGGCACGCCGCGCGCTGCGGCCTCGAGCTTGGTCAGATGCTTGTCGTCGGACAGGCCGCGTACGATCGGCGAGGCACCGAGGTATGGCAGGCCGTGCTGGTTGCAGAGCAAAGGCAGCAGCATTTCGGAATTGAAAAAGCCCCCGCGATTGAGCAGCGGGAAGACGAAGTCGGCGGCGGGC